>NZ_CP068012.1:0-3024208 GCF_016694895.1 Actinomyces sp. HMT 175 | reverse complement strand
AAAACAGTAGGTATCGATGGCCCGGATGATCTGCTGCGAGCCCGCGGAATGACACATGTGTCGTCATTGACGGGGCTTTTGAGGAGGTGTGAGCGGGTCCAGGAGTTATCCACATATCCGCAAGGGTGTGGACGGAGTCCTTCCCACAGCCGTGGACACGGACGACCCCGCTTGTGGACGGAGTGTGGAGAGGATGTGGATGACGCCACCGGTCACAGTGGTCACAGTCGGCCACATTCGTTTGACCGGCAAGAGGGCCAAACGTAGGCTGTTGCAGACGTTCGTGCGGAGTCAGGTCCCGATCCATGGGGCAGCCGCACGAGCGACAGTGCCGCGAACCTCGCGATGCACTGTTCCGATCACCTCAAGCAGGAGTTAAGCCCGTGAGCAAGCGGACCTACCAGCCGAACAACCGTCGTCGTGCCAAGGTGCACGGCTTCCGTAAGCGCATGTCCACCCGCGCAGGCCGCGCCGTCCTCGCTTCGCGGCGCCGCAAGGGCCGCGTTCGCCTCGCCGCCTGAGGTGCTCGGCGCGGCGCACCGATTAGCGCGGGGTGAGGACTTCACTACCGCGATTCGTCGGGGTACGCGCTGCGGGAACCGCAGGCTGGTCGTGCACTACCACGCCGGCGGGAGAGGGGATAACTCCCCGGCTCTCGTCGGCGTCGTCGTGCCCAAGAAGCAGGTCCCGCTGGCCACTCGCCGCAACCGCGTCAAGCGCCGGGTCAGAGCCCTTATGGCGCAGCGGGTCGGTTCCCTGGAACCGGGAACTCGCGTCGTCGTGCGCGGACTGGCGGGTGCCGACGGCGCCGACAGCAGCACCCTGGGACGTGACCTGGATCGGCTTCTGAGCCGGTGCCGGGAGCGTCAAGCTGAAGGGCACCGGCGGTGAGCCGGCCGGTTGCGGGCGTAGCGATGAGCGGATGGCTGACGCGAGTCCTCGTGGCTCCGGTGCGTTTCTACCAGCGCTTCATCTCGCCCGCCCTGCCGGCCTCCTGTCGCTACTATCCCACGTGCTCGGCCTACGCCGTCACGGCGCTCAAGGTGCATGGTCCGATCAAGGGCCTGCTGCTGGCCCTGTGGCGTCTGCTGCGATGCAACCCGTTGACCCGCGGTGGAGTCGACCATGTTCCGGACAAGGGGCAGTGGCGATATCACCATCCCCGTGACGTTCCGAGGTTCACGGTCGAGGACCCCTGACCGAAGCCGCTGAACCGGCGGTCACGACGCCGGCTCAAGCCCTGAGCCCACACTGATACCTCTCGCACGAGAACCCTCATACAAGGAGTACGGATGGACACGTTGCTGTGGCCGCTCAAGGTGGCCGTGGCCTGGGTCATGGTCACGATCCACAAGGCCCTGGTCCTCATCGGCTTCCCCGACGGACCGGGTGTTGCCTGGGTGCTGTCCATCATCGGTCTGACGATCGTGGTGCGGCTGCTCATCATGCCGCTGTTCGTCAAGCAGATCCGAGCCTCCCGCGGGATGCAGCTCCTCCAGCCCGAGATGCAGGCCCTTCAGGCCAAGTACAAGGGCAAGAAGGATCCCGAGTCGCGCCAGCGCATGAACGAAGAGATGATGGCGCTCTATCGCAAGCACGGGACCAACCCCATGGCCTCCTGCCTGCCGATCCTGGTGCAGATGCCCATCTTCTTCGCCCTGTTCCGGGTGCTGGCCTCCCTGGGTGCCGTTGCTACCGGCAAGTACGGCCGCCCCTCGATCGGTCCGCTCACGCAGCAGCTGGCCGAGCAGGTCCAGGCCTCCAGCGTCTTCGGTGCCAGCCTGTCCTCCTCCTTCCTGGGCAGCTCCGACACGCAGGTCAAGATCGTCACGGTCGCCATGATCGTCATCATGTCGGTGACGCAGTGGTACACCATGGCGCAGCTGTCGATGAAGAACATGTCGACGGACTCCCTCAACTCCGACAACCCCATGATCCGTTCCCAGCGGATGATGCTGTATGTGATGCCGGTGATCTTCGCCGTCTCCGGCGTCAACTTCCAGATCGGTGTGCTCGTCTACTGGGTGGTCTCCAACCTGTGGACCATGGGTCAGCAGTTCTTCACCATCCGCAACATGCCCGCCCCCGGCAGCGAGGCCGAGAAGAAGTACCGCGCCCGCATCAACGCCAAGCGGGCCCGCAAGGGACTGCCCTCCCTGGAGGAGGAGGAGCGAGCCGAGGCGATCGCCAAGGCCGAGGCCGAGGGACGCACCGGAGGTCAGCGGGTGCAGCCGGTGCGCAAGAACCGGCAGAAGAAGTCCGGCGGTCAGGGCGAGTCCCGCAGTGAGGCCTTCGCCGACGACTCCGATGTCGAGCAGCTCGAGAACGCTGATGAGGACAAGGACTCGACCTCGTCCAAGAGTGGTGGCCTCAGCGATGAGGAGATCGCTCGACGTCGTTATGAGCGCCGTGCCCGTCAGCGGCGCGAGGCGGCGGCCCGACGCAAGGCCCAGGCCAAGAAGAAGCGCAACCGCTGAGACGTGTTCAGCGGCCAGACAACCCGGTTCCCAGCACAGATACGGATGACATGATGAGTGAGCAGCACAGTAACGACTCCTCCCACCAGGCGGCGGATGAGGCCGTGAGCAGCCCCGTGAGCAACACCGTCTCGCGCCTCGAGGAGGAGGGCGAGATCGGTGCCGACTACCTCGAGGAGCTTCTCGACATCGCCGACCTCGGCGGTGACATCGACATCGACATCGATCACGGGCGCGCCTCGATTGCCGTGGTCGCCTCCGAGGAGGGTGACGAGCGCGAGCTCGCCGACCTCGTTGGACGCGACGGGGAGGTTCTCGAGGCCGTTCAGGAGCTGACCCGCCTCGCGGTGCAGGCGCGTACCGGCAACCGCTCCCGGCTCATGCTCGACATCAACGGCTACCGCGCCGATCGACGTACCGAGCTGACCAAGGTCGCCCAGGAGGCGGTCACCAAGGTCCTCACCTCGGGAGAGGCCGTCAGCCTCGAGCCGATGAACCCCTTCGAGCGCAAGGTGTGCCACGACGTCGTCGCTGCCGCCGGACTGGTCTCCGAGTCCGAGGGTGCCGAGCCGCACCGCTACGTCGTGGTCCTGCCCGCCGATGAGGAGGGCGTGGACGACGACGCCGAGGACGCGGCTGACGACTCCGCTTCGGAGCAGTCCTGAGCATGAGTGAGGAGCAGCGGGCCCAGGTGGAGGAGCCGACGGCGGAGATGCGGGAGATCTTCGGGGTCTCCTTCTCCGCGGCGGAGCACTTCGCGCAGATGCTCGCTGAGGAGGGTGAGCTGCGCGGTCTCGTGGGGCCGCGCGAGCTTCCCCGCCTGTGGACCCGGCACATCGTCAACTCGGCGGCCGTGGTCCCCTTCCTGCCGGCCCGGGGAAGCGTGGCCGACGTGGGATCCGGGGCCGGCTTCCCCGGCATCGTCGTCGCGCTGCTGCGCCCCGACCTCGACGTCACGCTCATTGAGACGATGGAGCGGCGCACCCAGTGGCTCTCCGACGTCGTCGAAGAGCTGGACCTGGACAATGTGAGCATCCGGCGGGCCCGGGCCGAGGAGGTCAAGGACCGCTACGACGTGGTGACGGCTCGCGCAGTGGCGAACCTGTCCAAACTCGTGCGGCTGACGGCACCCTTGCTCCGACCGGGGGGTGCCCTGCTCGCCCTCAAGGGGATGCGGGCGCAGGATGAGGTCGACGACGCCAAGTATGTTATTAAGAAGGCTAAGTTATCAGTCGCTGTCGTTCATGAGGTTGTCACCGCTGGCGACGAAACGACGGCGGTGGTTGAGATTCGCCGCCCGAAGAGCCGTTGAGATACGGCGCGCGTTCGGTGTAACGCGTAAGGATCGACCTGCTCGCGTAGACTCGTAACTGCCCGACTGGCTCGGGCTGTTGGGTCGCCGTCCGAGGAGAAGCAGGTTTGTCCGGATCGTCTATCTTCGATCAGCTCCAGGCCGAGCACCTCGCGTTAGACGAGGTAGCGGGTGGAGAGTTCCCACATCCCGAGCGGACTCGTGTCATCGCAGTCGCCAATCAGAAAGGCGGCGTTGGAAAGACGTCGACCGCGGTGAATCTTGCGGCGGCTTTAGCTGAAGGTGGGCTGCACGTTCTGCTCATCGATGCCGACTCTCAAGGTAATGCCTCCACTGCACTGGGGGTGGAGCATGATGAGGACAGCGCCTCCATCTACGACGTCCTCGTTGACGCTATGCCGATCAAGGATGTCGTCGCCAAGACGCGATTCTGCGAGTCCCTGTGGTGTGTGCCTGCGACTATTGACGTGGCTGCGGTTGAGATAGAGCTCATCTCCACTGCTGAGCGTGAGTCACGACTGCGGCGTGCGCTGGTGGACTACCTGGTTTCACGTGAAACGGATGGTCTGGAGCCCCTCGACTACGTCATCATCGACTGCCCGCCGAGCCTCGGCATTATGACGATCAACGCCTTCGTCGCTGCTGACGAGGTGCTTATTCCGATGCAGGCCGAGTACTACGCTCTTGAAGGCCTCGCCCTGTTGACGCGCTCCATTGACAGGATCGCGCGTATTCACAATCCGGGACTGGGAGTCTCCATGATCGTGCTCACCATGTTTGACGGACGCACCACCCTGGCCCGTGAGGTGGAGTCCGAAGTTCGTTCCTATTTCCCTGATGCGACGCTGGACACCAAGGTGCCGCGTTCCATCCGTGTTGCCGAGGCCCCCTCCTTCGGTGCTCCTGTGGTGTTCTGGGATCCCCGGTCCACCGGCGCAATTGCGTACAAGAAAATGGCTCGTGAGGTCGCTCTGCGGGGCGCTCCCCGAATTGAAGGCGAGGAAGCCTGATGGCTCAGAAACGGCGCGGACTGGGACGAGGTCTGCAGGCGCTGATTCCCGAGGCGCAGAAGGAGAAGGTACCTGCTGCGTCTCGTCCTTCCGATGTGTTCTTCCCCGACTCCCGGAAGGACGAGTCGCGTGATGAGGATGCGGCTTCCCAGGCCACGCATGACGCTCCGGAGCCTGAGCCGGCCGCCGAGGCGCGCAGTACTCGCGATCTGGCCGCTACTCTCCTGGCTCCGTCTCAGCGGAAGCGTGGATCCAAGAGTCGCTCGACTCGATCCACGACCGCATCCAAGACCGGTGCTCAGAACAAGCAGAAGAAGCCGGTTTCACGTGAAACCACGCCGGATTCGACGACTGATGCGGAGGTGACGGAGAAGAAGACTGCGAAGAAGTCGTCATCCGCCGGCTCAGCGAAGCGGAGTGCATCGGCCGCGCCGAAGCGAGTAACCAAGAAGGCAACGAAGGCAGTCCCCGCTGTGGTGGAGGAGCCTTCGCATGAGGCCTCGACGGTTGAAGACGTCCAGGAGGAGAGCGCTTCGACGTCGGTTCCTCAACCGGAATCTACGCCCGTGGTCCCTGAGGTTTCACGTGAAACGGAGGAGGAGCAGCTTGAGGCTGCCGATCACGGGAACTCCGATGCCGAGAAGGAGAGGACCGAGGAGGACCTGGCGGCGGTCTCATCTGACGCTGGAACTGAGCCGTCCGACGCGACCGATGCCGAGGAGGAGACGGCGGATACAGGCGCCGATGAGCTTGTTCCCGTTCCGGGTGCCCGCTTCGCTGAGATTCCGGTGGAGCTGATCCACCCGAACCCTCGTCAACCCCGTCAGGTTTTCGATGAAGAGGACATCTCGGAACTGGCAGCCTCGATTGCAGAAGTGGGTCTGCTGCAGCCGATTGTGGTGCGTCAGGTGCCGACTGCTCCGGGAGAGGAGCTTCGGTACGAGCTCATTATGGGTGAGCGGCGTCTTCGCGCTTCCAAGGAAGCCGGGCTGGAGACGATTCCGGCGGTCGTTCGGGATACGGACGACGTCGATCTGCTGCGTGACGCGTTGCTGGAGAACTTGCACCGTGTTCAGCTCAATCCTCTGGAGGAGGCTGCGGCCTACCAGCAGCTGCTGGAGGACTTCCAGTGCACTCATGCGGAGCTTTCCGAGCGGATTGCCCGGTCTCGGTCCCAGATCTCCAACACCTTGCGCCTCATGAAGCTGCCGCCGCTGGTGCAGCGCAGGCTTGCTGCGAATGTCATTTCTGCAGGACACGCTCGTGCGCTTCTGGGTCTTCCCAATGCGGCGGAGATGGAGCGACTTGCTCAGCGCGTGGTGGCGGAGGGGCTGTCGGTGCGTGCCACGGAGGAGCTGGTTGCGCTGCATGAGGAGCCTGAGCCGGGATCGGACCAGCCGAGGGTCTTGCGTGCTCGGAGCACTCCTCTCCCGGCGCTTTCAACCCGGCTGTCCGATGCCTTCGACACTCGTGTGAAGGTGACACGTGGAGCGAAGAAGGGGCGCATCACCATTGAGTTTGCGGGCGATGAGGACCTCGCTCGCCTGGTCGACGCGCTGGCGCCGGGAACGTCTCTTGACGAGGAATAGCCTGCTCTGATCCTTTGAGCGTGGTGGGGCCGAGACACTCAGTGTCTCGGCCCCACCGTCGTCTTTACTGAATAGCCATTGATGGGGGCTTGTGGATGGGTCGACAGTCGTGTTTCACGTGAAACACGGTGGCGCTCACCGGTGATCCAATGGTTCGGGGTGAACTCAGGGTGTCACTCACGGTATCGAACGCTGATTGTGTCAGCCCAGGTTTCACGTGAAACATGTGAATACCGACTTGTCGGTCATTGCTGAGGTACGTGGACACCGGCGAACGCTTGATGAGTTGAGGCGGAATGGTTGCGGATGTATGACGCGCCAGAATGCTGGGTGTCGTGACAACCGAGCCGCTGGTTGGGGCGTTGCCTGGAACCATCGTGAAGTACGCACGAGGCCTGACCAATGCCTCTCGCTACTCGCAGAGTGGGTCGACCTGGGGAGGGGGTCGGAACCGGCCTCTACCGTCCGCCTCGCGCCTCTGTGCTGAAGTCTGGGGGCAAGTAGGGGAAGGTGCGGTCGACCCCCAGCTGAGAACGCCGGGCCAGGCCACCATGACCCCGCGGGGTCGATCAAGCTCGCGGCTTAGTGCCCGCAGCGTTGACCATCATGGTTCCGTGGGCAAAGTGAGAAGGGAGCGTCGCTGGAATACGACCTCGGTTTCACGTGAAACCACCGGTCGCTTCGGGTTCGCGGCGTGGAAGCGCTACCGATGTGAGATCCATGAACGCTGCTGCGTCCTCAGATGCCTTTGCTTGCTCATCCCCGAGACGATGAACACCACCCCACGCTCCTACTCGAGCAGAGTCTTGGACGTGAGGAGATCAGATATAGACAGGTCCTGGTACTCCCAAGGTTTCACGTGAAACACGGGAAGTGGCGGTTGCATCGCTACCGAAACTGTGTGCGTGACCGTATCGAGGCGTAGCGGTACTAGTCGATGTGGTTCTCAGGCGGCGATAGAGGAGTGCGTATGGCAAGGAGCGCGGAGTCCGGACGCCTCCCGTGCGGCGTTGTATGGGCGATGACGCTTGATGAGGCTGTACGCGTATGCCCTTTTCAGAGTCGTTGCTAGGGCCGCTCGAAACTGACGTGGTCGCTCGCATGGATACAGAGAAACGGTCAATGTTCGCCGCGTCAGCTCCTCAAGAACGGGGGCGGTGGGTCCTGAAATGCTGAGCTCGTCGTCATGGGTCTATGCGTCGTCGATTGCTCAGGCACTTCGGTCCCGACGGTAGCGGTGAGACTGGGGATCCTTGTGGTTTCACGTGAAACCACAAGGCGAGCCCTTCCCCTCCTCGTGGGGTAGGGGGTAGCGCTCTGCGGGGTATCAGTGTTTCGTCGTGGCCAGGTAGATCGGTGGCCGGAGAATGCCGCTTCCCGGTGGGACTCACGACCGCGGGGCCATGCTGACCTTAGTGTGTCGGCCACGAACAGCGGAGGAATGCACACAGGGGAACTCATACCGAATACTCGTGATCGCTGGTTTCACGTGAAACCAGAAGAGGGTCGATCGGGGATGGCTTTCGTCGAGGTTTCTAGTCGACGTGGTGCGTGCGCATGTAGCAGATGAGTGGTCGGTGATGCCGTCTCAGCCCCTTCCCCGGGCGAGGCATCGGTTCGCATTCCAACAGTGAGGATTCCTCGTGTTGCTCACGTCCTCTGTAGCGCATCTGTTGGCGCACCAAGCGCGGCGTCAAGGGCGGAGTTCTGCATCGTGGCGCAGTGCTGAGGCATGAGTGAGGTTCCTGGCTACTCACAGGCGTCATCTGCGTGGCAGACACCGCGAAGAGGAGCACCGTGCTTACCTATCCTGGGAGAGCGGACCGTGGAATGACGTCGGCGCTGCCATGACGCCCGCGCCGTGTTTGTGAGTCAGTTTCACGTGAAACCAATGGCGAAGCGTCCGACGGCAATGCTCCGTGAGACTCTGCAGACGTCACCGATCGTACAAGGTGTGATCTCAAGCTGCTGATGAGACGTGATGCCCTCTCCCTTCCCGGAGGCAGGTAGGGCGCATGCCGTAGCACGTGAGGAGCAACGTGATGCCGCCTCCCAGTGCCCGGTAGCGGTCTCCCGTTGAATATGTCGTGCCCGACGGGATGCGACCTACTGCTGCCGCGGATGAACGTGGCAGATACATCTGCTTTGGGCGGGACAGATCGGGTGCCGTCTGTTAGAGAAGCACGGCAAATCTGATCGTGACAACGTGCGCTGCCTGACTGGCGTGGGCGGCATGGCAGCCGTTTCTCGGGGACTGAGGCTGGTTTCACGTGAAACCAATGGCGAAGCCTCCGCCGGGAGTGTTCCATAAGAGTCTGCAGACGGAACTGAGGACTGAGTCCGTGACGTCAAGTTGCCGGATGGCGTTGATGACTGATGGACTCTCGTTCCTGGAGGGAGACCCGTCATGTGCTGTAGCACGTGAGGACGAGCCGGACGCCGCTGCTATGTGGATACTGGAGGTCGGCCGTCGAGTACGTCGCGTCCGATGGGATGGAAGGCTTTGTGCTGAGATGGAAGAGTGTGGAAGATACGGCTGCTTTGGCAGGTGCTGATCGAGTGCCGTGTATTGGGGAAGCACAGCGAATCCGAGCGTCACGACGTGTACCGCCGCACCGAAGGGGTAGGCATGGTGTGCACTTCCTGGGGCTGTGAGCCGGTTTCACGTGAAACCGCCGTAAGTCGCTGAAGAGCGCTCTCGTTCCGATTGGGCCAGCGGTGTCGCGTCAATGTTCGTAGGGTTTATCCTGGTGTGCGGGAACGGGATGCTCAGGCCTCCCCCGGGGGAGGTACCGCTCGTCCCCGTGCGATGAGTACGACGCGAAGGTCCCGCGCACGTTCCGATGCGAAGAACAGAAGTCGGTCATGCTCCTGATCGCATGTGCCGATAGTCAGTGTTGGGCACGGAGCCGTGCAGCAGACTACTCGACTCGTTCACTTGGATTGTGAATGCATCTGCCTCCGCATCGGCGCATGAGGATGACGGAGGAGACGATACAGCGGAGTCCTGACTGTGCTGACGCTATACCAACGCAATGCGGAGCATGTTTCACGTGAAACCGCGAGATCAACAGGGTACGCGGAGCGCTCCGTTTCAGAACGGCAGTCTGGAATACGTGCTGATCGATGAGAGGGCATGAAGGGTGTCGCGGGCCTGCCCATCGACCCGATGTGTGGGAGAGGCGGAGTGGACGCTCCAGATACCGGAGGCCATCGGTGTTGAGCTCGTTCGTCAGGCTTCATTGGCAGAGACAGGAACCTCTGGGGCCTTCGACACCCCTCCCCACCTACCCGGCAGGGAATCCTCGCTGGTTCGGCCACCCACTATCAGGGCAGGAGGGGCAGAGAACGGCGGTCGTCATCGGCCACCAGTAACGCGCCACGCGGTACGGTGGCTAGCTCCAGGGGATGGAGCCGGGGCTGTCATACATGAGCGTGTTCCATCCGAAACCGATCTATGGGGACGCCGCTTGCTGGCTTGGAGTACCCCTACCCCGGGGATGGCTGTCCCTTATGGGAACCGTTGGGTGTCAGGCTGAGCCGGGCTGTATCTGGAACCGGGCCTCCTTCTCGTCATAAGGCCCACGCCCGTCTGCGCAGGAATCGAATAAGGCCGCAGTCAACAGCAGGTTTCACGTGAAACAAATGGACGCAGTATCGGTACTCGGTCGCGGGCGCCAGTGCGAGTCCTACGTGGCTCTGCGTCGACCTCGCTGGTGGCATTGCCCCATGCTGACGATGAGAGCCGATTCGTGCCCTGCTCGTCTGACGTGCTCTCTCCCGCGTCTCCTCGTAGCAGCCGTGCGGCCCGCCTCATCGCAGCGCTGGGTAGACCGGATGCGCTACCGCGCTTCTGACGCGCCACACGGTCTCTCAACGGCACACGATGAGATAGTGAATGGGAGAAGGGCGTGTGTCAGCGGACGTAGCTGAGACTTGCTGAATTGGTCAGTGGCACCGTCGATGTCTGGTTTCACGTGAAACATGAATGCGCTGTGTTGAGCGTGCATGCTCCATCTCCCGATCGACTAGCGCTTGGGTATGGGCAATGACGTCCATACCTATGACGCGCCGGGCAGCATTGTTTGCCGTGCGTTGCACGCGAAGCGGATGAACGGGCGCCGCAGTGCCATGCGCTCAAACTACGTCGCTCCCCGAACGAAGGAACCGTAGAACCCCTCCATCGGTATGGGAAGCGGGCAACTCACAAGCAGGTTTCACGTGAAACACTGAGGGTTCCGAATGTGTCGATGCTCTGTTCTCCCGTCACGATGCCAGCACTGATCGTTCTGACGGGACATTGAGGCCGGTCCGAGCAACGCCAGCCCCTGCCCCGTTCCGAGAGCAGCGTGCCTCGATGAGCGCGCGACAGACGTGTGTCACCAGGGCGATGACACACGCGCACCGCATCCGGTTTCACGTGAAACCGCAGGCCCTCCGGTTACTCGTGATGGAGTGTCGTTGAGAAGAATGCACTGATCGATATCCGCTTGCCGCCCTGTGGAACGTCACATGAAAACAGCGGTGGCTCCACTCAAGAGGAGTGGAGCCACCGTTTCACGTGAAACAGAGCCGGCGTTACGGATGAACCAGTGGGTTCCTCACCAACGCGTCATACAGGTCGTCCAAGGAGCCCTCGGCCTTTGCGGCAATGGGCAGCAGGGAGGTCTCCGTCATTCCCGGAATGACGTTGACGTCGATGAACCACGGAGTCCCCTCGTCATCGAGAATGAGGTCGGTGCGCGAGAGATTGCCCAGCCCGAGAGTGGTGTGAACCGTGATAGCCGTCGTTTTCACCTTCTCGATGACCGCCTCATCCAGCCGAGCCGGCACAAAGTACTCCGAACGGCCCGGGTTGTACCGTGCATCGAAGTCATACTGTCCGTCGGTGACGACCTCAACAGGGGGAAGTGCGCGTGGCCCCTCTCCTGTGTCGACGACGGAGACCGCCAGCTCCGTCCCGCCGACGTAGCGCTCGATGAGGGCGCGCTCGTCGTAGGCGAAGCACGCCACCATCGCGGATCGCAGTTCGTCCGCCGTCGATGCGTAGGAGACACCAAGGCCGGAGCCTCCCTGATGCGGCTTCACCACCACTGGCAGGCCCAGATGACCCGCCACGACGGTGAGAACCTCCTGGGCCCCCAGTTGACTGAAATAGGACTGTGGAAGCGTCAATGAATCAGGAGTAATCACTCCTCCGGTGCGAACACTCGCCTTGGCGGTCGGTTTGAAGGAGGCCCGCTGGCAGCCGTCGGAGTGCGTGCCGACATACGGCAGTCCCAGGGAGATGAGGATGTTCTGAAGCCCCCCGTCCTCCCCGGGGCCACCGTGAACCAAGGGCCACACGACGTCGGGCCCGAAGGTCTTGAGCGATCCAATGGTGCGTGCGTCGATGTCCAAGACGAGGACGGTGTGCCCGAGGTGCTTGAGTACCTGGGCGACGCGATGCCCCGAGCGCAAGGAGATGTCGCGCTCATGGCTCAATCCGCCGGCGAGGACAGCGATACGGAGTGGAGACTGGTTCATCGTCAACCTCAGATCTGGTCGGGTGCGGGCGCGTGGACGCCCTCGGACGGATGGGGACTGTGGGTGGGCCCGAACAGGTTCAGCAGCTCGAGATCGCGGGTCACGACGCCGGAGAGCCGGCGCACCCCTTCACGGATCTCGGTGGGCTCGGGGTAGCAGAAGGACAGTCGCAGGTGGTCCTGCCCTGCCCTGCCGCCGGCGTAGAAGGCCGTCCCGGAGACGTAGGCGACCAGGCTCGTGACCGCGCGCGGCAGCATGTCCTTGGCGTCGAGTCCCTCGGGAAGCCGTACCCACACGTAGAAGCCGCCGTCGGGCACGTTCCAGTGGCACATGGGCAGGAACTCCTCCAGCGCCGAGACCATGGCGTCGCGCCGCTCCTGGTACATGGCCCGGAAGTCCACAATCTGCTGCTTCCAGTCGAACTGCTCCAGGTACATGGAGATCGAGAACTGACCCACTGACGACGGGCACAGGATCGCCGCCTCGGAGGCCAGCTTCATCTTCTCCCGCACGGCCGGCGGGGCCACCGCCCAGCCCACGCGGTAACCCGGGGCGAAGATCTTGGAGAAGGAACCCAGGTAGACGACGTCGTCGGGCGCGAGGGTCTTGAGCGCGGTGTAGGTCTGCCCCTCGAAGCCCAGAAGACCGTAGGGATTGTCCTCCACGATGAGGATGTGGTGGCGTCGGCAGATCTCAACGACCTGTCCACGGCGCTCCTCGGCGAGGGTCACTCCGGCGGGGTTATGGAAGTTGGGGAGGCAGTAGAAGAACTTGATACGGCGTCCTTCGCGTTCGAGGCGGACGATCGTCTCCTCCAGCGCCTCCGGGACGACGCCCCCGGCATCAATGGGCACCTGCTGCACATCGGCCTGGTAGGTCGCGAAGATCGACAGTGAGCCGACGTAGGTGGGCGCCTCGGTCAGCACGACGTCGCCGGGGTCGACGAAGAGCTCGGTGATGATGTCGACGGCCTGCTGAGAGCCGGTGGTGACGATGACGTCCTCGGGATCGGCCCTGATCCCCTCCAGGGCCATGACCTCGGTGATCTGCTCTCGCAGCCGCGGCAGTCCCTGCCCGTTCCCGTACTGCAGCGCCCGGCCGCCGTCCTTGCGGATCATCCGTGCAGTGGCCTCGGCCAGACGCTCCAGCGGGAGGTCCTTGAGGTTGGGCATGCCGCCGGCCAGGGAGACGACCTCGGGTCGGGAGGCGACGGCGAACAGGGACCGCGTCTCCGAGGCACGCAGTCCGTGGGCTCGTGCCGCATAGCTGTCCAGCCACGGGTCGAGTCGGTTGCCCTTTACCTGGTTACTGCTCTCACTCACCTGCGGTCCTTCCTTGGTCGCCACTGATGCGTCCGTGGCCCTAAGTCTGCCACGGACCCAGCCGTGTTCAGCAGTCGGCGGGGGCAGGAGTATTCCGCGGTGTTTCACGTGAAACACGCTCCTCACCTCATCGCTGGGACGGCGCGTGCGCCGGACAAGGACGCGCCGCGCATCGTAGGTGCGATGCGCGGCGCGGTGAGGTGTCAGTAGCCCTACGGGCCGACCTCGGTCAGCGGGTCAGGGCCCGCTCCTCGATGAGGGCGCGCAGAGGAGCCTCCTCGTTGTCGATCGTCTCGACCTTCTGGGGCCGGGCAAGCAGATCAGCGACGACGTCGGGGGTCTCCGGCTCGCTCCCGAGCGCCTCGGCCACCGTCTGCGGGAACTTCGCGGCCTTGGCGGTCTCCATGACGAGTGTGGGGAAACCGGGCTCCATGACGCGCAGAGCGACCGTCACGCCGTCGGCGGTGTGCGGGTCGATGAGCCGGCCGGAGCGCTCCTTGACGCTGCGGATGGCCTCCAGCCGGTCGGCGTGCGTGGACGTGCCGGCGACGAAGCCGAACTCCTCGCGCAGGCGCGGGAGCTGATCGCGCAGGTCGAGCGTGCCGGTGGCCTCCAGCTCGGCCCAGCGCTGCACGAAGACCTCGGGGCCCAGCAGCGTCCAGACGAAGCGCTCCAGGTTGGAGGCCTTGGAGATGTCCATGGAGGGGCTGGAGGTGGCCAGGGTGTCCTCCGCGGAACGGGGTCGGTAGATGCCGGTGGTGAAGAACTCCTCGAGTACGTTGTTCTCATTGGTGGCCAGAATGAGGCGCCGGATCGGCACTCCCATGGACCGGGCCAGGAAGCCGGCGTAGATATTGCCGAAGTTGCCCGAGGGCACGCAGACATCGATGCGGTAACCAGCGCGGCGCCCCTCCTCCACCGCGTCGGTGACCCGCAGCCAGGACCACACGTAGTAGACAGCTTGCGCGGCGATCCGGCCGATGTTGATGGAGTTGACGGCGCCCAGGTGATGAGCGGCCTTGAACTCCGCGTCGTTGCTCAGCGCCTTGACCAGCGCCTGGCAGTCGTCGAAGACACCGCGCACCGCGATGTTGTGGATGTTGGCGTCCTGGAGGGTGTACATCTGGGCGCGCTGCACCGGACTCATACGCCCGGCCGGCGAGAGCATGAAGACGCTGACGCCCTCCTGCCCCCTGAAGGCGTGCTCGGCCGCCGAACCGGTGTCGCCGGAGGTGGCGCCCAGAATGTTGAGCACCTGTCCGTGCTTCGCCAGCACATAGGGAATCGCCTGCCCGAGGAACTGCATGGCCAGGTCCTTGAAGGCCATTGTCGGTCCCTCGGACAGGCCCACGAGGGTCAGGCCGTCGGCGACGTCGTCAAGCCAGGTGACAGGGACGACCGGCTGTGGGAACCGCTGCGGGCCATAGGCGGCCTGGGTCAGCTCGGCCAGGTCCTCCCGGGGAATGTCGGTGGCGAACAGGCCGATGACTTCCGTGGCCAGGTCGGCGTAGCCCAAGGGCCTCCAGGCCTCGATCTGCTCGGGGCCCAGGGCTGGCAGTTGGCTGGGAACCGCCAGGCCACCGTCGGGCGCCAGGCCCGCCACAAGAACGTCCGTGAACCCCGCTGCCGCCATCTGGCCACGGGTGGAGATGTACTGGGTGTGCTGCATGTGCCGCCTTCTTGCCGTGTCGCATGACCTGGTGCCGCGTGCGAATCCGGTGCGATTCTACGGGGCCGTGACGGCGGGTGACAGGTGCGGTGTCAGATGCTGTGTCAGATACGGCCTCGCTGAGGTGACGGCCCGCCCGACGACGGAACCAGACATCAGACAACCGTCGGGACAGGACATCGGCCCCGCCGAGACGCCCGCAAGGGGGCAGCACGGCGGGGCCGATGCGTGAGAGTCAGAAGACAGGGCGGAGGGCCCGGGCTCAGGCCAGGACCTTCTCCACCTCGGCCTTGAAGGAGGCCTTGGGGCGCGAGCCGGCGAACTGGTGGAAGACCTCGCCGTCGCGCACCACCGCGAAGGTCGGGATGGAACGCACGCCGTAGGAGCGGGCCGTGGCCGGGTTGGCGTCCACGTCGACCTTGACGAACTTGACCTTGTCACCGAAGTCAGCGGCGACCTCGTCCACGATCGGCGCCATCTGGCGGCAGGGGCCGCACCACTGGGCCCAGAAGTCGATGACGACGGGCACCTCGGACTTGAGGACCTCCTCCTCGAAGGTGGCGTCGGTGACGGCGAGAGCCTCGGACATGATTGTTCTCCTCGAACGTTGTGGGTGGGTGAGTCAGGATGGACGGGACCGGCGATGCGACGTCGGCGGTGCCGACTCCGCCCTGTGCTGAGTGGAGGCAGCCGGCCCTCAGGCCTGCAGAGTGGTCAGATAGTGCTCGGCGTCCAGGGCCGCTCGGCAGCCGGACCCGGCCGCCGTGATCGCCTGCTGGTAGGTGGGGTCGGCGACGTCACCGCAGGCGAAGACCCCGGGGATGCGGGTGCGCTGAGAAGGCGCTTCGACCTTGATGTAGCCGGCCTCGTCGAGCTCGAGGACGTCGGCGACGAGCTCGCTGCGCGGCACCTGTCCGATGGCGACGAACAGACCCGTGGCCTCGAGCCGGCGGCGGTCCCCGGTGACGGTGTCCTCCAGGGTGACGCCGGTCAGCGAGTCCTCACCGTCGAGCTCGACGACTCGCGAGTTCCAGGCGAAGGAGATCTTCGGGTCCTCCTGGGCGCGCTTGGCCATGACGGCCGAGGCGCGCAGCTCGTCGCGGCGGTGGACCACCGTCACGGAGCGGGCGAAGCGGGTCAGGAAGGTGGCCTCCTCCATGGCCGAGTCCCCACCACCGACGACGACGATGTCCTGGTCCTTGAAGAAGAACCCGTCGCAGGTGGCGCAGTAGGACACGCCGTGGCCGGAGAGGCGCTCCTCTCCGTCGATGCCCAGGTGCCGGTACTCCGAGCCGGTGGAGATGATGACGGTGCGGGCCTCGTAGACGCCGTCAGAGGTGGTGATGCGCTTGACGTCGCCCTCCAGCTCGAGGGCGGTGACGTCCTCGTAGCGGATGTCGGCACCGAAACGCTCGGCCTGCTCCTGCATCTGGGTCATGAGCTCAGGGCCCATGATGCCCGTGACGAAGCCGGGGTAGTTCTCCACCTCGGTGGTGTTCATCAGGGCACCGCCGGCAGTCACCGAACCGGCCAGGATGACCGGATTGAGCTGGGCGCGGGCCGCGTAGATGGCAGCTGTGTAGCCGGCGGGACCGGAGCCGACGATGACGACGTCGTGAATCATGACTCTCCTGACGAGCGGATAGGGGGCCGCAGTGCGCGGCTACCTGAGGTAACTGGTTACCAGTACGGCCTGTTCCCAGGGAAGGTCCTATTTGATTGTGACCTCAGTCACTGTTGCCTTGTAGGGGAACTCGGTCGGATCACTGTTCTTGGGCAGCTGGGTCACCCTGATGACGATGGTGTCGACCTCCTGGGGGTTGTCGACCTTGAGGGTGGTGCTTCCCGAGGTGAAGGCGCCCTCGGCGAGGACCGTACCGCCGCCTGCGTTGCTGAGGTCCGTGGCGCGGATCTCAAGATGTCCGCCCTCGTTGGTTCCCTGCAAGTCGATCTCAGAGACCTTGGCGCGGCTCTTGAGCTTGATCTCGATGTCGATCGGCTGGAGCAGCTCTTGACTGCTGCTGTTGTGGGAGAACCAGGCGTGGCTCGTGTCCCCGTCAGCCAGGTACTGCTGGTTGTTGGCCTGTTGCGTGCTCAGGTTGTTGACCACGTTGACACCGGCGATCTCGGGCTTGGCCTCAGCCGGCTGGGGCGCGGGCTGCTGTCCGCCGCCGCCGTTCTCCTGGGCACTGGCCGAGGGGACGGTGTCAGCGGCCGCGCGGTCCTTGTCCGCGAAGGGGATGCCGATCGTCTGGTACACGATGTAGCTGGCCACCACGAGCAAGACGATGACCATGAGGAAGAAGGTGACCAGGACCGAGCTGGTCGTGCGCTGCTCGCGGCGAGCGGCCTCGGGGTCGACCTCCTCGTCCTCGTCGTCATCGAAGGCCGGGAAGCTGCCGGTGAAGGGCTCGGCCGGGACCGGCGCCGGCCCGGGAACGGTCTCGGAGGCGGTCGACAGGACGTTTGGGATCGGGTTCGTCGGCCCGGTGACCTGGACGTAGACGTCGTCGGCGGACTGGTCCTGCGCAGCCGCTGACTCCGGCAGCTGCGGACCAGGGGCCTGCGGGGCCGGTGCTGCGGCAGCCGAGGCCGTCTCGATGACGGAGGTCTGCTCGGCAGGTGCGTTGGAGGCGGTGGGCACGACGGACGGTGCTGGTTCCGGCTGAACCGGTGCGGGTGCCGTCTGCCCCGACGGTGCGCTGACCGTGGTGCTCTTGCCCGCACCGCTGCGCCGCAGCCGGTCCAGGACTCCGCGCGCCGCGTTGGCGACACCGGCTCCCGCGGCACTGACGGCGGCCGAGGCACCCGCAGCGCCACCATTGCCACCAGTGGCGCCGCCGCTCGGCGAGGGGTGCTGGGACGAGGGGCGCTGCGCCGGCCCGGACTCGTGGTAGCCGGCCACCTGGTCCCAGGTGCCCAGTGAGCGCGCCACCTCAGCGGCGGAGATGGGGGGCTGGCTGCTCCAGGTGCGTTCGCACAGCTCGTCCAGGACCGGGTCGATTCCCGGCACGAGCGTGGAGGGCTTGACCGGGACACCGCCCAGTCGAGGTGCGGAGGGAATACCCGGCCGCTTGCCCGGCCACCGGCCGGTCAGGCCGTAGTACAGGATCTCCACTAGGGAGCGGGCGTCGGCACGGTCCGCGGCCGACGGGTCATGGCCGGCGACCCGGCTCTCCAGATCGAGGGCGGCGGCCTCAATGCCCAGGCCACTGACCTTCACCGTACCGTCGGGAAGAACGCGGATGGACTCCGGCGACAGGTTGAGGTGGTGCAGTCCCCGGCGAGCACCGGCGTCCAGCGCCTGCGCGGTCTCACCGATGATGGCGCGCGCCTGCGCCGGGGGCATGCCCCGGGAGACCAAGGAGGAGAAGGTCCTTCCGGTCAGCGGCTCGGTGACGATGACGGAGGGTTCGGCGCGCTCGACGTCATAGACCTGCTGGAGACGCTGGTCCTCGACCAGGACTGCCCTGCTGGCCGACTCCAGGACGTTGTCACGATGAAGCGTCGCGTCGGTGAGAACCAGGATCGTGACGTCTCGATCCAGGATCGTGTCGACGCCACGGTGCCTGACAATGCGCGGCAGGGTGGTGGACAGCGTTCCCAGGAGCCCGTAGCGACCACTGCCGATCGGCGTCGCCTCCGACATGCGTCTCCTTCCTTGAGATGGTTGTCCATCTGAACCAGTCGACCCCATCGTAACTGTCCGCGGGCTCCAGACCGGGGTGATGTGGCCGGTGTGGGCAGAGCTGTGTGACGGGTGGGCGGCGGAGCGCCCTGTGGCCCCCCGCGACGGGGGAATGCTGGCTGGCAGCGACGGCGGGATACTCCCGGGTGCGTCGGCTGGGACGTGCCCCGGGGTGGGCCAGTGGTGGGAGGAGCCGGCTGCGGCATCGGCGCTCGGGGGCGGCGGTGCGGCCGCAGCCTGCGAGGGTGCCGGTGGTGGCGGTGCGAGACGCTGGACGGGCTGCCCGTGGTGAGGGTGGCCCGCCGCGGCCTGCGAGGGGTGGCCGGCCGCGGGCTGGGACCCCATTTGACCCGGCTGTCCCCAGGAGCGGGTCTGGGCCTGAGCCGGTGGCGGTGGTGCGGGCGGAATCGCTTGAGCACCCCCGGAGGTGTAGCCAACAGCACCATGCGCCGTCGTCCCCGTTGAAAGACCGGAGGGGCCTGAGGTCGCCTGAGCCGGTGGCGGCGGGGGCGCAGGCGTCTGGACGGCCGCCATCTGAGCGGTCATCTGGGTCTGCGGCTGCGCCGGCGACAACCAGGCCGCCGCCGCCAGGACCGCTCGCCCGGGGGCGCCGGGCAGACGCCGACCGAGCGTGGACAGGATCCGCGAGAAGGGCCGGAAGGCGACCGTGATCTCCTCGATCCGGACAATGCGCCCCATCAGCAGGTAGATGAGTGACATGACGGTGGCGACCACGGCGATGTGTCCGAGGGCCGCGGTCATGTTGGCCAGGGAGGAGTCGGCGTCGATGTCACCGAGCATCGTGTTGAGCAGGATCCCGACGACGACCGCGGGCGCCACCGCCATGATGAGACGCAGGTGGGTGGTGACGATCTTGCGGCCGTCGAGGCTGGGCAGGTGGGAGCGCATCATGGGGATGACGACCACGCAGCCCCCGATCTGGCTGATCGTGTTGGCCGCGCCCGCCCAGGTCATCCAGTGGTTGGCCGGGGCGACGAAGTAGGCCAGGACGCACAGGATCACGGGGATGACGCCGACGACGACGTCGGCCAGCAGCAGCCGCTTGGTATCGGAGTAGGCCAGCATCACCCGCTGGGTCCCGAACCAGATCCCCTGCGGGACGATGCCCAGTGCCAGAGCGATGAGCATGGGGGCGCTGGCCTGGGCCTCGGGCAGGGAGATCGAGGGGGTGAAGAGCTGCAGGGCCGGGACGGCCAGGACGCAGATGCCCGCGGTGGCCAGCACCGTGAAGACGCCCGCCGAGCGCAGTCCCAGGGAGAGGTCCTCGCGCACGCCGGCCGCGTCCCCGGCTGCGGCCTTCTCACTCATCCGGGTGAACAGGGCCGTGATGATGGAGGTGACCACGAGGGACTGGGGCAGCATGTACACCAGGTAGGCGTTGAGCCACATGGTCGTGGAGGGCACGATGACGTTCGCGTACTCGGGCTGCTCGGAGGCCGTGACCGCGTAGGAGCCCAGGTTGGAGGTGATCCAGTTGCTCAGACTGGCCACGCCCACCCCGGCCAGGGCCCACAGGGCCACCTTGACGGTCTTGCC
Source organism: Actinomyces sp. HMT 175 (assembly GCF_016694895.1). NCBI lineage: Bacteria > Bacillati > Actinomycetota > Actinomycetes > Actinomycetales > Actinomycetaceae > Actinomyces > Actinomyces sp. HMT 175. Next base: position 3,004,058 of record NZ_CP068012.1, on the reverse strand, counting down.
CAGCCCCAGGCCCCGCACCCCGAAGATGATGCGCGGCCGGAACCCGGAGCGCACCAGGGGGATGTAGAGGATCAGCGCCTGGACCGCGATGCCCAGGGTCGTCGTCGCCCCGATGAGGGTGATCCGGCCCCAGCCCCAGATCTCTGCGCCTTCACCAGCGGTGTAGCGGCCGTAGATATGGAGGTAGAACAGGATCGAGGCGATCGAGATGATGTTGTTGAGCACCGGCGACCACATGTAGGGCCCGAAGCTCGAGCGGGCGTTGAGCACCTGCCCCCACAGGGCATACAGGCCGTAGAAGAAGACCTGCGGCATGAACCAGAACGCGAAGGCGAAGGACAGCGCTCGCCACTGCCCCTGGGCCAAGGAGTTGGCGTTGAGGGTGAAGATGAGGGGCGCGGCAGCGGTCGCGATGCAGGTGACCACCAGCATGAGCGTGGCCGCGGCGGTCAGGAGGCGGTTGACGACCTCCTCGCCGTTGCGCCGTCGTAGCGCCTGAACGATCTGCGGCACCAGGATCGCGTTGAGGATCCCGCCGATCATCATGTTGTACAGGTAGGTGGGCAGGTTGTTGGCCGTGTTGAAGGCGTCGGCGGCCCCCGACCCGGTGGCGCCCAGCGCCATGACGATCAGGGCGTTGCGCACCATGCCCAGAATGCGGGAGACCAGGGTCCCCGAGGCCATGATGGCCGAGGAGCGCGCCAGGGAGGCCTGGCTGCGCCCCTGGGAGGAGGATCGCCCGATCCGTACACGCTTGATGATGCTCATGCCGTCTCCTGTGCAGCCGGGGCCACTGCGGTGCGGCGGCCCCGTCGTACTGTCCTCACCGTACCGGTCACCACGATGGCGACCAGGACCCCGACGATGACTCCGGTGCCGCGTCCCTCCCAGTCGGCGCGTACGCGCATGTTGACGGTGGTGGGGGTGCCCACAGTGGTGCCGTCGGCGGCGAGCACCTGCACCGTCAGGGCGACGTCGCCGGAGCCGACGGCCTGGATCGGCACCGTGACCTTGGCCTGTTGGTGGGCCGGGACCCGCACGGTGGTGGTGCGCGGGACCTGGAGTCGCTTGTTGTTCGAGACCAGGTAGACCTGAACCGTCACGTCCTGGTTCAGGGAGGAGGTGATGCGCACCGGCAGCTGGGCCTCGGAGCTGATGACGTTGATGGTCGACGACGGCACCGCGGCCAGCGAGGAGGTGACGCCGACGCCGGCCGCCTCGGCATAGGGGATCTGGGCGCTGCGGGTCTTGGGGTCCGAGCGCCAGGACGCTGAGGAGACCACCGTCTCCAGGCTGGTGTAGTCGCCCAGGAGGGCGGCCGGTTCGGAAAGCACTGAGGAGATCGACTGCAGGGTCGCGGAGGTACGGCCGGCGGCGGCGAGGGTGTCGGCGGACAGCTCGTTGGTGTCGATCACCGTGTCCGGCGTCTCGGAGCGATCGATCCGAGAGGTGCCCTCAGCCACAGCCGAGACCTCCTGTTGGGCGCGCTCCTGGAGGGCGGACAGAGACTGGGACTGGGTCCAGGGGACTGAGCGCAGGGCGGCCACCCGCTCGCGCACGACCGATGACTGCACGGCGGAGGCGGCCCTGCGGGGCATCGCCACGACGATGTCCCGCTCCAGTGCCGGGGCCTGGCGGGCCAGGATGGCACTGTCGCTGCGCAGCAGCTGGCGGGTGTCGAGCGCGGTGGCCTGGGCGCTCTGGGTGGTCGGGGTGCCCTGATCGGAGGCAGTGGGTTTGGCGTCCTCACCGGTGAGCGCCCCCGACAGGGACTGCTCCGGGATCAGGATCGCGTGGTCCCCGGAGGCGCCCAGACCGGAGGGGGTGTAGGTGAGATCGTCGGGCGGAGGCAAGGACTCCGGTGAGGCGATGATGGTCGAATCCGGCTGCGCCAGCGCATTGACCGTGGTGGCGTCCGCAACGCTGGAGGCCAACCAGGACACCGATGTCGGGGCCCCCACCTTGACGATGGCCGACTCCTGGGTGCGCCGTGCGGCGGTCTCGATGAGGCTCGTCTGCTGCAGGTGCGCCAGGGCCGCGGTGTCGGAGTCGCCCCACGGCAGAGCCACGAGGCTGTCGGTGTGGATGGCCCGCGCGAGAGCCGCGGAGAGCTGGATGACCTCGTTGGAGACTTGAGACGTCTTCTTGTCCGACGGCGACGTTGCGGTGCCCCCCGCCTGCGGGGACGGGGCGGCGCTCGCCGAGGGGGCCGGCGTCGACGGCGCGGTCGGGGCCGACGACGCGGAGGAGTCGGCGCTCTGGGGCGCCTGAGGGGAGGCGTCCGGCGTGGAGGGCTGGGAGCTGCTGTTGCGGGCGGCCTGCTCGAGGCTGGCCGTGGTGACACCGAGGGCCTCGATCAGTGCCGGGTCGACGGCGACCACGACGCCGTCGCCGGCCATGCTCACCAGGCCCAGGACCCGGTTGTGGATGCGACTGAGGGCCTCCGTGCGCTCCTGGGTATGCGGGGCGGACAGCACCGCCATCTCCTGAGCGGAGGCGGTCACCGGCAGGAAGACGGTCATGCGCACCGGCGCGACGGAGGTGCCGCTGTCCCACACGAGGATGCTGCGGTCCTGGGCCAGGGAGACGTCCTGGGTCGCCAGGGCGACGGAGACGCCGCGCGGCCCCCACTGGTCAGTGCTGTCCAGCGGCAGCTCGTCGGCGGGAATGGTGATGGAGAACTGGGAGACGCCCCCCGGCTGGAGGTCGTGACCCAGTGGGACCGTGAAGGGATCGGACAGTCCCGACTCGTCGGTCCCGGTCAGCCACTTGCTCAGGCCCCGACTCGTGGCCTCCGTGGATCGCTGCACCCGCGTCACCAGGTCCGCCCCGGTGATGGTCTGAGCGGTTCCGTTGGTGATGGTGCCGGTCAGGTTGAGGTCCTGGTCGCTGTGGAGCACCTCGGGGGCCATGGCGTCGATGCTCACGGTCACCTGGTTGGTGGTCTTGTCCTTCTCCGCCGGGGCGGATGGGGCGGCCGTCGTCGAGGCCGACGTCGCGGACGGCTTCGCCAAAGCTGCCGGGGCGGCCGGGGCAATCTCAGCGGAGAGCCCGGCGGACTGCGCGAGCGGGAGTGTGCCGGAGCCCTGGTCCGCCTCGGCCACGGGCAGGGCGGCCACCGGCCACAGCACCAGGCCGGCCACCCCCAGTAGGGCGGCAATGGTCACCATCGCCCTGCTCCGCAGCCGGGAGCCCAGCGTGGTGACCACCTTCGCGTACACAGAGGCGGCGGTGCCCGTCATCCATCCCCCACCAGGATGTCCCAGGCCGCGGCCACGATACGGCGCTCGTTGGGGTAGGCCAGGCGATGGGAGACGTCGTCGAGGGCGACCCACTCCACGTCCTCGGCCTCATGGTCCGGGTCGTTCTCCGTGGTCAGCGTGCCGCTGACCGCCTCCAGCAGGAAGTGGTGCACCACCTTGTGGACGCGGTGCTCGTGGCCGGCGAACCAGTAGTCGATGGTCGCCAGGTGGCGAAGAACCCGACCGGTGATCCCGGTCTCCTCCATGATCTCGCGGACCGCGGCCTGCTCGGGGGTCTCGGCGCCCTCCAGGTGCCCCTTGGGCAGGCACCACTCCAGGCGCCCTCCCCGGTTGCGCCGGGCGATGACCGCGGTGAAGGCCTGCCCGTTCTGGACGTCGACGACCAGGCCGCCGGCACTGGTCTCGTTGACGATGGGCAGGGCGCGTGCACTCGCCCGGTGTGCCGGGTTTCCGGCGCGGGGCGTGCGAGTGCGTGGAGAGGGCATGGGGACACTCTAGGGCGTCCGGGCCGCCGGGCGCCGCTGGCCGAGTACGTCGTCGCACACAACTGCGCCATCCGCGGACGGACGTGAGGGGGCGACGGCGGTCGGTGGCGGCCGTGGCCGGGGTGCGGGATGGTCCTCACCACAGGGCGGCGGAGGCCGAGGACGACGGCGCACCGGTGAGGGTTCATGGCAGGCTTGGGCCGATGACTGCGCACCCCGCTCCCGCTGACCCCGCCGACTCCCCGGAAGCCGCCGAGAACCGCGGCCTGACGCCCAAGGCCCGTCAGGCGCTCGAGGGCCTGCCCCCCGCCCTGGCGGCCCTGGGCCACGCCTTCGTGCGCGCCGGGCACGAGATCGCCCTGGTCGGCGGGCCGGTGCGGGACGCCTTCCTCGGCGTCGCCCCCCACGACCTGGACCTGACTACCTCGGCCCGCCCCGAGCAGACCGAGAAGATCCTGGCCGCCTGGGGCGAGACCACCTGGGACGTGGGCCGGGCCTTCGGCACTATTGGCGCGCGCAAGGGCTCCACTATCGTGGAGGTCACCACCTACCGCACCGAGGCCTACGAGGTCGGCTCGCGCAAGCCCCAGGTGACCTATGGCGACACCCTCACCGGGGACCTCACCCGCCGCGACTTCACCGTCAACGCCATGGCGCTGCGCCTGCCCGACCTCGAGCTCGTCGACCCCTGCGGAGGCCTGGCCGACCTGAGCGCCGGCGTCCTGCGCACCCCCGTCAGCGCCGAGCAGTCCTTCGACGACGACCCCCTGCGCATCATGCGGGCCGCCCGCTTCGCCGCCCAGCTCGGCTTCGACGTCGAGATGGACGTCATGACCGCCATGGAGGAGATGGCCCCCCGCCTGGAGATCGTCTCCGCCGAGCGCGTGCGCGCCGAGCTCGAGCGCCTGCTCATCAGCCCCTGGCCCCGGCGTGGACTGGAGCTGATGGTCCACACCGGCGTGGCCGATGTCGTCCTGCCCGAGCTGAGCGCCCTGCGCGAGACCGTCGACGAGCACAAGCGCCACAAGGACGTCTACGAGCACACCCTGACCGTCCTGGACCAGGCCATCGACCTGGAGACCGGGCCCGACGGGCCCGTCCCCGGCCCCGACCTGGTGCTGCGCCTGGCCGCCATCCTCCACGACATCGGCAAGCCCGCCACCCGCCGCTTCCTGCCCGACGGCACCGTCACCTTCCACGGCCACGACCACGTCGGCGCCCGGATGACGGCCAAGCGGCTGCGGGCCCTGCGCTTCGACAAGCAGACCATCAAGGACGTCTCCCGGCTGGTCGAGCTCCACCTGCGCTTCCACGGCTACGTCGACGCCGCCTGGTCGGACTCGGCCGTGCGCCGTTACGCCACCGACGCCGGTCCCCTGCTGGAGCGCCTCCACCGGCTCACCCGGGCCGACGTCACCACCCGCAACCGCCGCAAGGCCGCCATGCTGGACCGCGCCTACGACGACCTCGAGGAGCGCATCGAGGCCCTGCGCGCCGCCGAGGAGCTGGCCGCCATCCGCCCCGACCTCGACGGCGGCCAGATCATGGCCGAGCTCGGCGTGGCCCCCGGGCCGGTCGTCGGCGAGGCCTACCGCTTCCTCATGGACCTGCGCATGGAGAAGGGGCCCATCGGCGAGGACCTGGCCCGCCAGGCACTGCGCTCCTGGTGGGCGGCCCGCCAGAAGAGCTGAGGGAGACAGAGTGCTTGAAGCCTCAAGGGAGCTGCGGGTCGGTGTCGTCGGCATCGGGGCCCGCTGCTACCTGGCCGCGCTCGCGGACTCCTCGCCGGTGTCGGCCCGGCTCGTGGTCGCGGCCGACACCGCCCCCGACGCCGTCGAGCGCGCCCGGCGGCTCCTGCCCGAGGGCGTGGCGGTCGTGGCCGACCACCGCGACCTGCTGGGGCACGGGATCGACGCCGTCGTCCTGACCACCCCCGACGACACGCACGAGGAGCTGGCCTGCTTCTTCCTCGAGGCCGGCGTCCCGGTCTACCTGGAGAAGCCCCTGGCCATCACCATCGAGGCCGCCGACCGCATCTTGGAGACCGCCCGGCGCACCGGCACCCGCCTCTACGTGGGCCACAACATGCGCCACATGGAGGTGGTGCGGCTGCTGAAGTCGATCATCGACTCCGGGCGGATCGGCGAGGTCAAGGCCATCTGGTGCCGCCACTTCGTGGGCAACGGCGGCGACTACTACTTCCGCGACTGGCACGCCGAGCGCCGCCACGTCACCGGCCTGCTGCTGCAGAAGGCCGCCCACGATATCGACGTCATGAGCTGGCTGGCTCACTCCGCGCCCGCCCGCGTCGTCGGCATGGGCGGACTCATGGTCTACGGGGAGGCCGAGCGGCGCCCGGCGGGGACGAGCGCCGGCACCGTCATGCAGGACTGGTTCAGCCTCGAGCACTGGCCCGCCGACGAGGTGGACGGGCTCAACCCCGTCATCGACGTCGAGGACCACTCCATGCTCATGATGACCATGCGCAACGGGGTCATGACCTCCTACCAGCAGTGCCACTTCACCCCCGACTACTGGCGCAGCTACACGGTCATTGGCACCCGCGGCCGGGCCGAGAACCTCGGTGACGGGGCCGGCGACGTCGTCAAGGTGTGGACCGAGCGCACCGAGCACTACGCCGAGCGCGCCACCCAGGAGTACGTCATCGCCGAGGAGGGCACCGGGCACGACAGCGCCGACCAGCTCGCCATCGACGAGTTCCTGCGCTTCGTGCGCGACGGCGGGGCCACCGAGGTCTCCCCGGTCAGTGCGCGCGACGCCGTCGCAGCGGGGGTGCTGGCCACTCGGTCCCTGCGCTCGGGCTCCGTGCCCTTCGACGTGCCCGAGCTCGACGCGGAGCTGGCGGACTACTTCCACCGTGGGCAGCACAATTCTCACTGATCGACGGAAATCTCATCAACGACGCGGCTCCGCGTCATCTTTGAAGAAAATGTCGGTCTGTACGGTCGGTAGCACGTACAGTGCGAGCCGGGCGGTGCCGGTGCCTCGTGGGGGACCCGAGCCGCGGGCAGGACAGGCCGGAGCCGAGGAGAGCGCATGATTCACCACATCACCCTGACCGGGCGCAGCATCGCCCTGGCCTGCGACGGCACGGTGACCACCCAGCACGGGGCCGGTGGCGCCACCGGCGCGGTCTATGTCGAGGCATCCCACCTGACTCTCCTGCACGACATGCGCGACGGCGAGTTCTACCGCACCGGCCAGAACTCCTGGTCGCCGTCGGGCTGGCGCCGCCTGAGCGAGGCGCCCATGCGCATCGCCGACGAGCAGCGCCGTCGGACCGCCGACGACGCCCCCTGGGACGACCCGGCCCGCCACCACTCGGCCTGGATGGCGGTCCTGGAGGACTCCGCCGGGGCACTGCTCGTGGGCTGCCTGGACGGGCGCACGCCGCGGCTGCGCGCCGACACCGCGGTCCTGGAGGCCTTCACCGAGTCCGGCGACCCGGCGCGCTGGGTGATCCTGCCCGGCCCGGCCACCGCCGTCATGGCCCGCTACGCCCGCGAGCTCGGCGAGAGCCTGGGTGGCCGGGCGATCGAGCCGCAGAGCGTGTGGTGCTCCTGGTACTCCTACTACGAGGGCATCTCGCAGGAGGCCCTCGAGCGCGAGATCCCGCAGGTCGCCGAGCTGGGCTTCAAGACGCTTCAGATCGACGACGGCTGGGAGGTTGCGGTCGGCGACTGGGAGGCCGGCGAGAGCTTCGGCGACGGCATGGAGGCCGCCGCGACCCGGATCCGGGAGGCCGGCATGCAGCCGGGCCTCTGGGTGGCGCCCTTCATCGCCCTGCCCGGCTCGCGGGCCGTGCGCGACTACCCGGAGATGTTCGTCCACAACGCCGACGGCGGACTGGCCGTGGCCGGCTCCAACTGGGGCGGCGACTACTACGCGCTGGACACGACCCACCCCACCGCCCAGACCTACGTGCGCAAGCTCATCGCCAAGATCGTCCACCGGTGGGGCTTCAGCTACCTCAAGCTCGACTTCATCAATGCCGCCGCCATCCCCGGCTACCGGCACCGCCAGATCGACCGGGAGGAGGCCTACCGCACCGGGCTGCGGCTCGTGCGCGACACGGCCGGGGAGGAGACCTTCCTCCTGGGCTCCGGGGCGCTCATCATGCCCTCCATCGGGCTGCTCGACGCGGTGCGGGTGGGGCCGGACGTGGCCCCCATGTGGGAGAACTACGCCTCCGACGACCTATCCGATGCCAAGGCCTATAACGCCCTGCACGCCGGCATCAACCGGCTCTGGCTGGGGCGGGTCATCGGGGTCGATCCCGACGTCGTCTTCTTCCGTCACCGCCGCAACCTCCTGGACGACACCCAGATGCAGTGGCTGCGCGACGTGGCCGAGGCCAGCCGCTACCGGTGCCTGTCGGACCAGATGACCTGGCTCGACGAGGAGGAGAAGGAGGCCGTGCGCACTTTCCTGGCCGCCGAGGACGAGCCCCTGGAGATCCTGGGCCGCTACCGCTTCAGCCTGGGCGAGCGCGAGATCGACCTCACCGAGGCCATCGAGGGGACGCCGTCGGCCTACCCCCTGTGAGGCGGGGCTGGGACGACGTCGGGGCCGGGAGTCGGCTGAGGTCCTACGGTCCCAGCAGGGCGGCGGGCACGACGGCGATCCCGTCCTCGTCCCGGTAGGCCAGACGGCCGGTGGTCACCAGGACTGCGTCCGCGAGCCTTGGCCCGATTTTCTTGCGCAGCCAGCGCAGGTGCTTGGTGTCCTCCGGCTTGGGGGTGGCCCTTGCCTTGATCTCGAAGGCGACAACTCGACGGTCGGCTCCTTCGAGGATGATGTCGATCTCCTGGAGCCCGCCTTTGGTGCGCAGGTGGAAGACCCGGGCGCTGAGGACCTCTGCGTAGACCTGAAGACTTTGAATCACCAGGGACTCGAATAGTGAGCCGAGTACTCGGGGGCGGCGCGGGGTGCCCCGAGGGCTGGTGAGGATCGGGTGGCCGACCCCGAGCACCTCGGAGGGACCGTATCCGAGAAGGCGAGCGGCCAGGGCCGGGTCGCACAGCTGGTGCTTGTCGGTCAGGTTGTTGCGGGAGAACTCGTTCTCGCTGGGGCTCCAGCCCGGAACCGGGTCCAGTAGCCACATCCCGCTGAGGTGGTCTCGGTAGGAGCGCGCCGTCGCCAAGCCCATATCGGTGCTCAGGGGCCTGGTCGCCAGTTCGGCGATGGAGCTGAAGCTCGCCGTTGTGGCCACTGCGCTGGCGTAGGCCGTCAGCCACTCCCTGACGGATCGTGAACGTCGCCTGCCGCCCGTCGCTTCCGGTAGATCATGTCGAAGCGTTTGTTCGATGTATCCGTCCAGCTGGGCCTTGCGCCCCAAAGGTGGCTGCTCCCTGATGGCGGGGAAACCCGAGCGGCAGATTTCATCGACGTACTGGTCGATCGTGACACTCGTGTACCCCTCGATCGGGGTCAGGGCGGAGAGATCCTGAGTGGCGAGACCACTGCCTAACAGGCGCCCCACCGAGACCGTTGGGGTCTCGATCGCGCGCTCGGCCAGGCTGAAGGGACGCATCCTCAGAGTGATGATCCGTCCTGCGCCGGTGTGGGTGGGGGCCTGGGACGGTGTGGAGGATCCGGTGAGCAGAAAACGGCCGGGAGAGGGATCGTCGTCGACGGCGCGACGTACCCGGTCCCACAGCTCGGGCATGCGTTGCCACTCGTCGATGACGAGAGGACTGGGAAGAGTGGTGAAGCGCGATCCGATGGCGGCGAGCTGGGCGCGCTCATCGGGATCGTCAACGGCAATGAAGGTAGTGCCGTGGGCCCTGGCGGTGCGGGTCTTCCCGACGGCGCGGGCTCCCTCGACGCTGACCGCCGGGACCGACCGCAGCAGCTCCTCGAGGCGCTGGTCCATGAGACGCGGCTGGTAGGTGGTCATGAACTGATCGTAAGGGCCACTTTGTGCTGCCGTACAGCCAAAAGAGTGGGTCTGTGGATAACTCTGGGGTCTGGGAGCGCTGGGTGACGATCAGATTGGTCGTGCCTTCATCGACTATTTGGTCAAGAGTTAATGATCGGTTTGGTCAAGTGTTGTGGTGACCGCTGTGCCCCTCTGGAGCTCTGGTACGGCAACGGGCAGTGACAGGGGGACTCACCGAGTGTAAGATGAGTCTCATCATCGCCGTGCCTCTCAAGGGACGCATCGGCTCCACAGCTGGTGGAGGTGGCGGATTATCAATGGTCCGCATGGAAGTGCTGGCGGTGCAGCCCCAGGGGACTGGGGGTTGAACTTATCTATGGTGATACCAAGTTCTCAGGAGTGTTGATGTGAGCGGCCTCGACTTCACAGACCTCTTCCGCGAGATCACTGGGCATGAGCCCAGGGACTACCAGGTGCGCCTGGCCGAACGACTCGCCCAGGGAGAGCCGCCGTCCCACCTCAGCGTCCCGACCGGGATGGGCAAGACCCTCGCGGTCCTCATCGGATGGCTGTACGCGCTGGCACAGGACGCCGAGCAGGTAAGCCGACGTCGTCGGAGACGGGTGGTCCCCCTGAGACTGCATCTCGTTGTCGACCGGCGTGCCGTCGTCGATGACTCCTTCGAGGCGGCGCAAAGGATCAGGAAGGCGCTCGCAGAAGGTGCAGGTGACCGGTCGACGGTGAGACGCGTGGCCGAGGTGCTGCGCTCGGCTTTCGCGATCCCCGCTGAGGCGGAGGTGCTCGAGGTGCGTCGCCTGCGCGGCGGACTCGCTGATGCTGATCGGGACCTCACGGAGCACACGCGCTACCCCTCCCGGCCGGCCATCATCGTGGGAACACTCGACATGACCGTGTCCCGTCTGCTGTTCCGCGGCTACCAGCTCTCGCCCTACCGCCGCAGCATCGATGCGGCGCTGACGGGGATGGATGCGTTCTGGGTCCTCGACGAGGCACACCTCTCCGAGCAGGCCCTGACCACCTTGTTCGTGCTCCGCAGCGAGGAGAGCAGGCTCGAGGATCGTTGTGGTGGCAGCATCCCGGGCCTGCAGGTCATGCCGATGACGGCGACACCCATGACGCTTCCCGCCCTTCACCGGGGGGCCGACCGGGAACCGACGCCCGGTCTCAGTCTGGACTGGGAGGAGGAGTGCCGCCTGGACCCGCAGTTGGCTGCGCGGTGGGCGCATCGTGACGGTGTTCCGGTGGACGTTCACTGCGTGGAAGGCAAGGCCGTAGCTGCTCTCACGGAGCAGGCATGTAGCCGCGCGAAGGAGCTGAGCCGGGGAGAGTCGCTGGTCGTCTTCTGCAACACTCTGGACACCGTCAAGACGGTCGTGGCCGGGTTGAAGAAGGAGGCCCGAAAGCTGAAGGAGCAGGCTCCTCACGTGGATGTCATGGTCGGTGGGATGCCTGCTCGCCGTGGCGAGCACGTCGTGGAGGGACTCTCCCCTTATCGGACGGGGGCCGAGGGCCGTCAGGACGCGCAGGCCACCGTCGTGGTGGCCACATCGACTCTGGAGGTTGGTGCCGACCTCGACTTCACCCACCTCCTGACGGAGAGCTGCCAGGCCGGCTCCCTGGTGCAGCGCCTGGGACGGGTCAACCGGGTTGGCGCCCGCTCCGACGGCAGCGTGACCATCGTTCACTCCACCACGAGTCAGGACCCGATCCACGGTGGAGCCGCAGACGCCGTCGTCGAGCTGATTGACGGAGCCACCACTCTCGGTGAGGTGGTGAAGCGGCTCGATGACGCTGATGGGCGGGAGGATCTGGTGAACGCGACTCAGGTTCCGGTCGTCATCCCTCCGAATGTCTTCGCCGCCTATCTGCGCACTCTGGGGTCCCGCAACGACGCCCCGGTTCACCCGTGGATCCGGCCGCTGGCCGATCCGCGGCCGGACACATTCATCGTCTTCCGCAAGAGCGTGGGAGACCTTGCCGGGGTCAGTCCCGAGGCCCTCCAGGAGGACCTGACTCGTTGGCGGCCCGATCTTCGAGCCGAGGCCTGGAGCATCCCGCTGAACGATGCTCAGGAGGTAGCGAAACTGGCGGTGAAAACGCAGCCCCTCGTCATCATCGATCCGACGTCGCAGGAGCCGCGCGTCCTTGAGGCCGGGGACTCTCTTCCCGATCTGGTTCCCGGTCAGATCCTCGTCTTGGCGCCGAGTGACGGCAGCAACCCCTATGGACTGGAGAACGCCGGCCGTGACTACTCCGGGCAGCACGTCATGCCCGGCGCCACGGCTGAGGAGGTGTCCAAGGAGCTGGTGTCCCTCGCGACGGGGACGGACCGGGGAATGATCCGGAGGGAGGCGGTCATCCTCACGGACCTGTCCGGGGGTGACCTACGAACTGACGACCCGTACGCCGATCTCCTGGAAGAGACGGCCCTGCTCGCAGTGCCACCGGGTTGGCAGATCGTCGACGACGTCCTTGGCGCCGACAGTGGTCACCCGTGGCTCCGCCTGCGGCTTGTGGAGACCACCACCGAACGTCCCGCGAGCACCGAGGATGACGCCGACGAGCGCACCCTGTGCGGCCACGGAGACCGGGTGGGTGAGCGTGCAGGACAGTGGGCCCGAGCCATCGGCCTGCCCGAGAACCTGGTGGAGGACCTCGTCACGGCCGGGTGTCACCATGACGATGGCAAGGACGATCCCAGGATGCAGGCCGCCCTCGGGGCTGCCGTGGATGAGAGCGGCTTTCTCGTCCTGGAGGATCCGGGGCAGCGGAAGCGTCGAAGGCCGCTGAGCAAGTCTCGGCTCCCTCGCAGGTACTGGAACCGCTCCATGCGCATGGCCGGTGTGCCCTCCGGCTGGAGGCATGAAGCGTTCTCAGCGGATCTCCTCAAGGAGCAGCTGGAAAAAGGTGAGCAGACGGCGCACGATCCTGACCTGGTGATGCATCTGGTTCTCAGCCACCACGGACGCTTCCGAGGTCCAGGACCGGTGTGCTTGCCCGAGCACGGACCAGCTCCACGGCATCAGGACCCGAATGCCCTCTCCTGGGCGGAGGCCATAAGCCGTTTCCACCGTCTCAATGATCGCTACGGCCCCTACACCCTGGCGCTGGTTGAGACGATCCTTCGCCTGGCTGACTGGGACGTCTCGCAAGAACTGGAGCAGAACCATGAGTAGTGCGCCATGCCCTGATGAGCCTGCCGAGTACCGCCTGACTGCGCTGCCGGGAAATCGTGCAGCCTATGTCCTGGCGACCTGGGGACTGGTGTCGCTGCTACCGGAGGCGACGCTCCGCTTTGACGGGGAAGGCGTCCCCGTCGTCGGCTATGGCGGGGATACGGACGAGCTGGTGAATGTGGCCGCTCGTGGCCTGGTGGAGCGAACCTGGGGCCTCGGGGAGGGTGGATTGCGCGGCATCACCACGACGACGCCCAGGCGATCCGCGGTCAACGTCCTGTCACATGCCGGCTGGCAGGCCGCTGACAAGACGAGCGACCTCAGCGCATCCGGACCGGTAGCCGTCTTCGATGCGTCGGTGACGTCGGTCCAGGGTGGGGAGATCAGGAAAACGCAGGACCTCAAAGTTTGGCGTTCCACGTTGACCCTGTTCAGCGGCAAGAGCCATACCGTCAAGTCGGTGCAGGACACCTGGGGGCTCATGGGTGCGTTACGGGCCACTGCCGACGATGTCGTCGCTGCGGGGGCGGCACACCTTGACCGACTGGTGCACGGCGACCTTGCCGTTGCTCGGGCCAAGCCGGGGCTGCGCTTCTCCGCCAGTCAGGTGACTCCACGTATTACCAGTGGATCGGAGGAGTGCGATGTGTACCCGCTCGTGGATCTCCTGGCTTTCTGCGGGCACTTGCTCCTCCAGCCGCGGCAGCGCGAGATGACGCGAGAAGGTCCGGTCAAGGCCCTCTCCTGGGTGCTGCATCCGGTTCCCCTCACGATGGAGGCAATCATCGATCTGCACGAGTCCCCACCGCCCGAACTGCCGTGGCGCCGGTGGACATCCCTCATTCGCGGCACCAACACCGCATCCAGTGTGAGATCGTTCGCGCCCGCTCGCCCCGGGGCATGAGAGAGGAAGAGGTGACAACAACCCATGCCTGATCGCATCGCAGTCCTTCCGCTGGCACAGGCGCTACCGGACCTGGGAACACCGGATGCAGTCCATCGTCTCGCCATGTCGTACTTGCCCGATCTCAGAGGTGCTTCGCGGTCGATTCGCGCAGACCTCGGTGTCCTCTACCGCCTGGCCCTACCAACCGAGTACGGCGGGCAGAAGGGCTCCCTGGTCATCAGATTCCGGGCCGATCTCGATCTGCCCGGAACACAGGCCATTGAGGCGCCGTCAGGGTTTGCTGTTGGTCAGCGCTTCACTGTTCGAGTGGTGGCTGAGAAACGTCATGCCGATGAATCGGGAAAGAACCGCGTTCGCGCCGTCCTCGATGAAGAAGCTCACGGTTGGGCCACCGATTTGCTGGAGCGCCATGGTGTGGGGCTCAGTGAGCTGACGGTCACGCCGAGGTGGTTCGTGGGCCGACGAGGTGGACGCTCCTTCACGCTCCGGGACCTCACCGGCACTGTGAGCAGTATCAGTGAGGTTGGCGCATCCGCCTACCACCAGGGCATCGGGAGGGGAAAGGCCTACGGCTACGGAATGCCCCTGGTGCTATGACGACGTGAATGAGAACTGTATTCGGCCAGCATGACAATAGATATGCAGATGAGGAGATTGAACGATGATGACGGCTCAAGAATTTCGCTCCACCATCGGTGCCCTCATGGAGGAGGGTGCGGTGGCTGGAATCAGCGTGACCAGCAAATACGACTCATTGTCGGGAATGACCGTGACACCTCCGGCGGGCACGATCCGTCAGGACGGCAAGGTTGTCGGCTTCTTTGAAACTGTCGACGATGGGAAGGCGGCCACGATTGATACGTGGGGGTCTCAGGCCTCGCGGTGCGAGGTGCTTCTCGCTAGTCGCTTCAGAGGAGGACCCAGCACTCTTGCCGAGGTGCTGGGGTTTCCCCTGGTGGTCCTCGTCGATGAGGAAGGGGAGGTGCTGACCACCTCAGCGGAGCTCTCCCACCGGCAGGCCGACGCCACCTGGAGGCTCATACGAGACGAGCTCACCGCCAAGGGGGTCGATTTCGAGGGAATTCAGAATGCCACCCGCTCCCAGCCGGATGCCCTGCTCACTGGATTCCCCACAGCGATCCCCTTCGGATGGTGGCACTCGCAGACGAAGCGCTCCCAGAAGGCTGCAGACAAAGCCAATCAGGGAGGCAACAAAGAGGGGGGTAAGAACGCTCGTGAGCTGAATGCGACGCGAGACAAATATCTTGGTTACTACGTCATGAATCCTGCGGAGTCGCGTTCCGCGAGACTGTTCACATCGGAGATTATCGCGACCGGAGTGTCTGAGCGCCTCCGTATGGCCGGGAAGACGGATTCGCTTTTTGCGGGAGTTGCTAAAGAAGTGAAGATTCAGGGGGTGGAGTTGTCCAACTTAGGGCTGGGGTCGATGCCTCCCACCAAGGTAACTAAGGCTCCTTCTGACCTCACTTACAAATTCATCAAGGGGAAGGCTTTCTTCTCCCTCGCGGGGTTGAGGACATTCGCCTTCTCTCGCCCGGAGCCTGCGCGAGCCCTGGTGGTCAGCCTTACCCTGCTGCTGTACCGACTGCTACAGGAACGGCTGGACCTGCGCGCAGGGGCGGAGCTGCGTCTGTGTGAACCGGGCCTCGAGGTCAAGGTCGAGAGGCATGGAGCGCCCTCCGAACCCCTCGCACTGCCGGAGGTCGACGAGCTGGTGGACCTCGTACGTGACCTGGGCCAGGAGATCGGTTGGAACGGCGCCACCGTTGTCACGATCACCCACGACTCCCCGCTGGGAAAGATCATCCTGGACGTCGACGGGCGCAAGACCGACGGACGCAGCGATGAGTGATCTGACCATCACGGCCTCGTTCCCCCTCGGAGAGTTCAACGCGCACGACGGAGAGGGGCGCGCTGAATGGCCGCCGGCTCCAGCGCGGGTACTGGCCGCGATGCTGTCTGCCGCCCATGGCCTCGGAGAAGGCGTTTCCGAGGTTGAGGCTCTCTTTCGATGTCCTTCTCCACGGATCACCGCCCCTCCGGCCGGTGAGCGTCAGATCGGCTACCGGCGGTGGGTCCCTGTCAACAATGAGCTGAAGATGGACAAAAACGGTTCTCCGACCGGGATTGTCGACCGAAACGACCGCCTCCTGGAGAAGCAGGCGAAGGATCCCGAGTGCGGCATGATGGTCGCTACCGGCCCGAGCGACATCGTGCGTTGGACCTTCGCCGCCGATGGTCCGGTCGATCTGGGCGTTCTGCAGAAGGTGGCGCGATCCGTAGGGTACCTCGGGCGTCCGACCTCACCTGTGCTGCTCGACGTCGTCGACGGTGCTGTCGAGGTGCCACCTGGCCATTCCTGTTGGGAACCGGACCCGACGGGCTGGATTCAACTCCGGGTGGGAACAGAAGAACTTCTGGCTGCTTTGGACGCCCGAGAGGAGGAGCGGCGCCGCAGCACCGTGACGGGGACGCATCCGTATATGAGCGTGCGACCCACCTATCCTTATCGGCTCGTGGGTAGGAGGTCGGGTGACGGGGCTGCGCCTGATACTCGGGAGCTGCTACGCACGTGCTCGCTCTACCGAATGCCCCACAGTGGGCGACAAGGTGCAGTTCTGGTGCATGCCGCTGACGCTGCTCTCGTCACGGAGCAGCTGCGAGACTCCCTTGGGGAGGCGGGCTGGATGCTGCCACTCATCGGTGGGTTGGGTCGCCGTCACCTGCCCGTCCTGCGGGGGGTGCTCGTGGCCGGGGGTTCTCGGCTTGCCTCCGTGGGACTTGCGGTGAGAACGGGGGTGGTGGAGGCCAGACTCGCCGAGACCAGGACATTGGCTTCCCTGCCTCGAGTTCTGCGGGCCGCTACGGCTCCTTCGTTACGGTGGACCACTGTTGTGCCGACGGCGGAAGAGCCTGAACGCATTGTGTCCTTGTTGGAGGAATGCGCCTCGGGGCTCGGCTGCAGACTTGTTGGGGCTGAGCGTCACTCCGACTCACGAAGCGACGGAGGTGTCGATGGGCAGGAGGATAACGGGCGCTGGCACGTTTCGGTCGCCTTCGACGCGGAGGTGCCCGGGCCGGTGGTCTTTGACGGCGCCCTCATGGTTCCCCTGGGGGCCACCACCTTGACAGTGAACCCACGGCGACCCCGAACCGACTAATACCGCAGGTCAGCAAGTGTCAGCCCCGCGCATGCGGGGGTAGAGGGGAGATGACGCCGCTGACGCCTGAGGACACTGCGTCAGCCCCGCGCATGCGGGGGTAGAGGCGCGGTCTTGACGAACTGCTCCGGATCTGCGGCGGTCAGCCCCGCGCATGCGGGGGTAGAGGCGGCGGCGACCACATCCACATCATGGTCAATGTGTCAGCCCCGCGCATGCGGGGGTAGAGGGTCGGTGGTGCTCAACAACATCATCTTTCACCTGGTCAGCCCCGCGCACGCGGGGGTGGAGGCGTCCGCCCGATCAGGTCGGAGGCGCTGAACGCGTCAGCCCCGCGCATGCGGGGGTAGAGGGGGTCTTGAGTCGGAGGAGGAGTGGCGGCGCCGGTCAGCCCCGCGCATGCGGGGGTAGAGGCGATCCTGTTGGCCGCGACCTTCGCCCGTTACGGTCAGCCCCGCGCATGCGGGGGTAGAGGTGATGTCGCCGAGAAGGTTCAGCGCAACGGCGTGTCAGCCCCGCGCATGCGGGGGTAGAGGCGCCACCGGGCGCACCAACGGCGCTAAGGATGTGTCAGCCCCGCGCATGCGGGGGTAGAGGCATCGACATCGAGGGTGGGCCGGACTCCTCGGAGTCAGCCCCGCGTATGCGGGGGTAGAGGGGCTGATGAGCTCCAGGCAACGCTCAACATGGTATCAGCCCCGCGCACGCGGGGGTAGAGGGTCCACGACGGCGGCCGAGCTCGTGCTCGCCCTGTCAGCCCCGCGTATGCGGGGGTCTAGACAGGTCATGCGGCTGACGCTGTCATGGGCAGGACCTGAGGTGAGGGCACCCGGTCCCACCACTGAGACCACGCAAGACCTCGCGGAGTCGAGCCCGTCGGCAGCTCAGTGTCCACGGTGCTGACATTAGCGGTCCCGCCGTCGAGGCGCCCAGCAGGAATCGTTGGAATTCCAAGGCTCCATCTCGGCTCGCGACGTCGGTGCGGCGTTAATGTCAGCGTCGTGGACACTGACGCCCCGCCAGGCCGCTGTCAGCGACCGGCCCCTCAGCCGGCCGTGACCTCGAAGGCTCCGACCCGCCCTGCGATCCCCGCTGCCAGGTCCTCGATCCCCCGGCCCCGGGTGGGGGCCGGGCGCCCGCCGGGACTCCGCCGTCGGGCCCCGCCTACTTGGTGGGGGTGCGGCCCAGGGTGAGGTAGCCGGGAAGCGTCTGGTCCTGGCCGGCGCTGGAGAAGCGCAGCGGCTGGCCCGAGTCCAGCGGGTTGACCACGCGCACCAGGATCGTGTTCTGTCCGGCCGGGTCCGCCGGGAGCTGCCCGGAGAAGGTCTGGGACTTGCCGACCGCGACCTTGCGCAGGTCGCCGCTGAGCGTGGTGCGCCCGACCTCCATGCCGTTGGAGGTGTTGATGGCCACCGCCTCCACGTTCCAGTTGTAGTAGAAGGGCGCCACCCCGTTGTTGGCGATCTGCACCTCGACCTTGCCGTTGCGCATCCGCCAGCGCGCCACCGCCAGGTCGTAGCCGGTCTCGGCGGAGGCCTGCACGGTCCGCTCGCGCTCGGAGCCGTTGAGGGTCGTGGTGAAGGCCCAGTTGTCCACCAGCCAGCTCGCGTGCGTGGCCTTGATGGAGGCGTTGATGTCCACCGTTCCTCCGTTGGAGCCCGAGGCCATGCAGCTGCCCGGGTTGCGCACGGAGCACTCCTGGATGCCCGGGTAGACCTCGCCGCCGATGGGGTGCTGCTGCCAGGCCTGGTCCGCCCTGGCCTCCTTCAGCTTCGGCAGGAAGTGCCAGTCGGCGGTGTCCATCGTCGCGTAGCCGAAGGAGTCGTCGTGGTAGCCGACCCCGTGCTTGACCGTCTCCGCGGACGGGTAGCGCGCCAGCGTCGGCGTCACCTGGAAGGCGCTGCCCCAGGTGTCAACGAGGGTGTTCTGGTTCGCCGCCGACGGCATCCAGTTCTCGCCGGAGGGGTTCTCGCCGGAGACCTTGCCGTTCATCGGGTAGGTGTGCCCCTCGCCCCAGAAGCCCACCAGGCCGTGGGTGATGAAGGCCAGGCGCGGGTCGCCGTCGTACTGCTGGCCCAGGGCCGAGATGAAGCCGGTGAGCATCGACATCATCTCGGGGTCGTTGTAGTCCGGCGCCAGCGACTGGCCCGGCGCGTTGCCGTGGAACGTGTAGTCGTGGGTCGGCACCGCGTGGGAACTCAGCAGGTAGGCCGGGATGCCGCTGGGGCGCCCGGGGTAGTCGACGTAGAAGCGCAGCACCGCCTGGTGCCCGCGCGAGGCGATGGCATTGAGGTGCGCATCGAGCCTGTCCCACGAGTACGAGCCGGGCCCGGCGACGACGTCACTGACCGGCAGCGTCAGCCACTCCATCGTGTGGGGCGGGGCGTTCTCCTGCAGCGCCGGCGAGTGGGAGGCGTCCGCCGGCGCGAAGGGCATCATCCCCTTGAGCGGGTTAGCCTCCGGTGTGGCCGCCGCGGAGACCTCGATCCAGGCCCGGTTGCAGTTGCAGGCCCGGAACCCGGTGGCCAGGGACACCACGGCGACGAGCGCCATGAGGATGGCGCCCAAGCGCGGCTTGCGCCCCCTGCGGAGCCGGTCGAGCACCTGGTGTCCCAGGGAGGGCGTGCGATCGGAACCTGGGCCGTGCGATTGCTGCGCGGCCGCCGACGTGGAGCCGGAAGCTGCTGCAGAAGTGGTCTCGTCGTGCTGTGAAGCGATCATAAAAACTTGTCAGGTAGGGACTTGGGCGTGGGTAAACCCTACCGGCCAGTTGAGCGGTCCACCTGTGCTATCGCTGACAACGTGCTCGGTTGACGGGGTGAAGGGCCTGTGCCACCCGTGCTTTTGGAGGACATGAGAATTTCGTGTTGTGCCGCGTTCTGGCCGCATTCCGGCAGCGTTCCGGCAGCGGTCCGACGTCGGCGGGCGACGCCATGCGGGACGACATTGCCGCCGCGCGCATAAGCGGCCATGATGACTCCGTGCGCGTTTTCAATTTCTCCGCCGGTCCCGCCCAGCTCCCCCTACCCGTCCTCGAGCAGGCCGCCTCCGAGCTCACCAGCTGGGGCGGATCGGGAATGTCCGTCCTGGAGGTCTCCCACCGCGGAGCGGACTTCGTGGCCTGCGCGGCCGACGCCGAGGCCACCCTGCGCCGCCTCCTGTCCGTCCCCGACAACTACCGCGTGCTCTTCCTCCAGGGCGGGGCCAGCGCCCAGTTCGCCGGCATCCCCCTCAACCTGACCGCCCCCGGCGACACGGTCGCCTACCTCAACACCGGCCAGTGGTCAGCCAAGGCCATCAAGCAGGCCGGCGCCTATGAGCTCGACGTCGTCGTGCCCGCCGATGAGGCTGCCTCCTCCTACACGACCACCCCCGAGCCCGGCTCCTTCACGGTGCCCGAGGCCGCCCGCTACCTGCACTACACGCCTAACGAGACCATCGGCGGCGTCGAGTTCGACTACGTGCCCGAGGCCGGCGAGGTCCCGCTGGTGGCCGACTTCTCCTCCACGATCCTTTCGCGGCCCATCGACGTCTCCCGCTACGGCCTCATCTACGCCGGGGCTCAGAAGAACATGGGGCCCTCGGGCCTGGCCGTCGTCATCGTGCGCGAGGACCTGCTGGGGCGGGCCCGCCCGGTGACCCCCACCGTCCTGGACTACCAGAAGATGGCCGACGCCGACTCCATGCTCAACACGCCCCCCACCTTCGCCATCTACCTGCTGGGGCTCATCGGCCACTGGATCGAGGACGGCGGCGGCCTGGAGGCGATGGCCGAGCGCAACCGCGCCAAGGCCGAGCTCCTCTACGGCTACATCGACTCCTCCGACTTCTACGCCAACCCCGTTCAGGAGCGCTCGCGGTCCTGGATGAACGTGCCCTTCACCCTGGCCGACCCCGCCCGCGACGCCGACTTCCTGGCCGGCGCCGAGGCCGCCGGGCTCACCAACCTCAAGGGGCACCGCTCCGTGGGCGGCATGCGCGCCTCCATCTACAACGCCATGCCGATCGAGGGCGTTCGCGCCCTCATCGACTACATGACCGACTTCGCCGCCCGGGCCTGAGCGCCCGCCGTCCTGGCCGTCTCGCCTGGCCTGCGGGCCCGATCACCCGCCCGCGCGCCCAGTCGCCCGTCACAACCTTCCCCACCCGGACCGCTCTGCAGAAAGTACTTCCGTGACCACCAGCAGCGTTGACCACAAGTTCCGTATCCGCACCCTCAACGCCATCTCCGGAGCCGGCCTGTCCCGCCTGCCCGACGAGCTCTACGAGGTCGGCGGCTCCGTGGAGGAGCCCGATGCCCTCCTGGTGCGCTCGGCCAAGCTCCACGACACCCCCATCGAGGAGTCGGTCCTGGCCGTGGCCCGGGCCGGTGCCGGCACGAACAACATCCCGGTCGAGGCGCTCACCGAGCGCGGTGTGCCCGTGTTCAACACCCCTGGCGCCAACGCCAACGCCGTCAAGGAGCTGGTCCTGGCGGGCCTGTTCATCGCCTCGCGCAACCTCATCCCGGCGGCCCGCTTCGCGCACACCCTCGAGGGTGACGACGCCGAGATCGCCAAGGCCGTCGAGGCCGGCAAGAAGCAGTTCGTCGGATTCGAGCTGCCCGGCCGCACGCTCGGCGTCATCGGCCTGGGGGCCATCGGCGTGCAGGTGGCCAACGCCGCCCTGGGGCTGGGGCTCAATGTCGTCGGCTTCGACCCGGGAATCTCCGTGGAGCACGCCTGGCACCTGAGCGCCGAGGTCGAGCGGGCCGACTCCATGGAGGAGGTCTTCCGCCGCGCCGACATCCTCACCGTTCACGTGCCCCTCATCCCCGCCACCCGCGGACTGGTGAGCACCCAGCGCCTGGCCCTCATGAAGGAGACCGCGGTGCTGCTCAACTTCGCGCGCGCCGAGATCGTTGACACCGACGCCGTCGTGGCCGCCCTGGACGAGGGCACGCTGCGCGGCTACGTGTGCGACTTCCCCTCCACGCAGGTCCACAAGCACCCCAAGTGCATCTCCCTGCCGCACCTGGGCGCCTCCACCAAGGAGGCCGAGCGCAACTGCGCCATCATGGCCGCCGATTCCCTGCGCGGCTTCCTCGAGGACGGGCAGGTCCACAACTCGGTGAACTTCCCCGAGGCCGTCATGGCGCGTCAGGAGGGCACGCACCGGCTCGTCATCGTCAACCGCAACGTGCCCAACATGGTCGGCCAGGTCTCCACGATCGTGGCCCAGCACGGGCAGAACATCGCCAACCTGCTCAACAAGTCACGCGGCGAGCTGGCGGTGACGCTGGTCGACGTCGAGGGCGAGATCGAGCCCAAGGTTCTTGAGGAGCTGCGCGCGATCGACGGCGTGCTGTCGGCGCGCTGCATCTAAGCCGGGGGCCCGCGCGGCCGGGGACGTCTCGCGCGTGCGGGGACATTCTCTTTCGGCCGGGGACCTCTCGCGCGTGCGGGGACGGGATTGCTGTCCCCGACGGCGTCGAACGCCCCCGGCCGGAAGGACACGCACCCGGCTGCGTGGAATGTCCCCGCCGTGACGACGTCCGTCAGACGTCCGCGGGAGCCTGCCGGCGCCCGAGTCCCTCGGCCACATCATCCATGAGGTCCAGGACGTCCTGAGCCCTCCAGGCTCGGCGGCCCCGGGAGACCTGGTAGCCCCGAAGGATGCCTGCGGTCTCCAGACGCTCCAGCGCGCGCCGCGCCGCCTGCTCCGACACTCCCGCCGCGGCGGCCGCCCCGCGAACATCCGTCACCGGCTGGGAGACCAGATGACGTACGAGGTCACGGTCGGGGGTCCCAGCACGGGAGGACACACGAGCTTGCATCTGCCTGTGCACGTCGTCGAGCTCCCGGCCCGCCCAGGCCCCGAGCTCCGCGGCGCGCTGCGCCGCATCAATGAACAGCTCGACCATTGCTAGCGGCGCCCCTGCTCGGTACTTGTCCAGGGCTCGGAAGTAGGTCCCCACATTGGTCAGGAGGATCGCCGACAGCGGCAGCGGCGCGTTGAGGGACAGTCCTTCCCCCGACAGGATGACGTGAATCAGCGCCCGCCCGGTGCGGCCGTTGCCATCTGCGAAAGGATGGATCGTCTCCAGCTGGGCGTGCGCCAGCGCCGCCTTGGTCAAGGGCGGCAGGTCTGAGCGCCGCAAGAAGGAGAGCAGATCCTCCAGTGCGCTCGGGACTCGTTCATGGTGAGGAGGGACGAACATGGCGCCTGCCGGGGACAGGTCCGAGCCACCGATCCATACCGGTTCTTGCCGGAGACGGCCTGCGATGGTCGGGGCGGAGTCCCCCAGCAGGGCCTGATGCATGGACAGCAGGGAGCTGAGGCCCAGGGGCCAGGGTGCTGCGGTGGCCGTCTCCATCGCTCGGGTGTTGGCCACGATGAGGGCGGCGTTTCCGCTGCTGCGGTCGCTGCCGAAGGTCTCCTCCTCCACGATGCGGCGTGCCGACGACGTCAGGTGCTCAATGCGCGAGGACGCGCTCGACTCACTGCGCAGAAGTAGGGGTGTGAAGGGAAGCAGGGCGCAGGCCGCCGTCGTATCGAAGCGCGTGATGGCGGACACCGCAGCCGCTTCACGTGCCATGACCTCGGTGGGGAGCTCGACCGCGGCGTCGGCGATGTTCGGTACGACGGCCGAGTCGTAGGAGCGTGGCAGACGAGAGCGTTGCCGAGCGCTGAGGGCAGCACCGTCCCGGGGGCGCCAGGGCAAGGTCTCCCAGGTCACGCGCGGCCATGAGGCAGTGGCGGCTGCATGAACCATTTCTGACACCCCCGGTTAATCCGATGACAGTTCACCACCATAAGTGTCAACAGAATGTGTGTCGACTCTTTTCCGTACTGCGGCCGGGGACATTTCTGTGCGGCCGGGGACAGGTGACGCGTGCGGGGACGGGATTGCTGTCCCCGACGGCGTCGAATGCCCCTGGCGGGAAGGACACGCACCCGGCCGCGTGGAATGTCCCCGGCCGGTGGGGTCCGCACGTGCCAGATGCACCTGCGGACCCCGTGGGATGTCAGAGGTTGTTGATCCAGGCCCGGCGGTGCCCGAACAGCGAGAGTGTGGGCTTGTAAAGGAGCACGTACTGCCCTCCGGCCGACACGTCGGCATCGAAGCAGACATCGCCGCTGACCGAGCCGCCCGCGATGAGCGTGGATGAGGACAGGTGGTTGCTCGACCCCAGGAAGCCGCTGTTGCTGATCGCCCCGGCCGGGTTCTGCAACGTGAAGTCGAAGGCATTGACGTCCAGGGTGTTCTTGGAGCCGTTGGTGATCGTGATGGTCGAACAGGCGGTGGGACCCAGGGTGGCGTCACCCGCGGCCACCGGTGTGGCGCTCACCTTGATGCCGCCGTCGTCAATCGTGTCACCGGCGTTTCCGACGACGTCGTCGCTCTGCTTCCCGGGGAAGCTCAGTGCGGAGTCCGACTTCTCGGCATCCTTTGCCGGTTCCTGCTGCCGGGGGCTGGGGGCGGCTGCGGAGTCCTGGCCGGCGGTTGCTTGAGCGGGTGCGCTGGCCATCGACTGGATGGACGGCAGGGTGGCGGCGGTAGTGCTCGAGTTCCCCGAGCCCCCACCGCCGTTGAGTGCGGAGGCGATCATGCCGACGGCGACGAAGGCGCCGATACCGGTGAGGATCTTGTGCCGGGCGAACCAGGAGCGCTTCGGCTCGGGGGCGGGGAAGCCCATGCCTGCGGCCGGGGCGGGGAAGCCCACGGCGGGGACACCGGAGGGGACACCGGCGGGTGAGGAAGGGACTGGGTTGACGGGGCTGGTCATGATGGGTCCTTCGAGATGCGGGAGGTGAGGCACTGAGCGGGATGCGGCAGTGCCCATCACGGTGTGTCGTCACCGGAGCTGACGGGATCAGCTGACGGGAACAACGATGGCCCCGGCCGTGCGGCGCGCACATCGACCGATGAGTCCGAGGCGGCCGTCCTAAAGGGCACTCATCGCGACTGTCCAAAAGGACGATGCCTCCCTCGCCGTAGCGCCCGAATCGTGTCCTATCGGGCGATCATGCGTGTCAGTGCCCGGTTCTACAGTGAGCACATGTCAGTCCCCACCTACCCGCCCACTCCTGGACCCGGCACCCCACCCGTGTCGGGCTGGAGCGGTAGCCCTGGGGGTGGTCGGACTGAGCCCACTGCGCCCGCCTTCGGGGCGCGGGCCCTGCCATACCCGCCGATCCCACCGGCCTACCCCTACCCCTCCCATCCGGGATATCCGGGGTACCAGGGGTACGCGGGACTCTCCCCGCATCCCTCATACCCCGCTCCTTCCGCTGCTCCCGGCACTCCTGCGGCGTCGGACCCGCGCCTCCGCCCCCCGATGACTGCGGTTCCCTCCACCCCTGTGCCGTACGCGCCTGTAAGACCGGCTCCGTCGTTCACGCAGTCCCTGTCCCCGTCACAACGTCGCACTCTCGGGACTGTCCTCGCAATCCTGCGATCCCTGAGCCTCTTCGCCCTGTGCCTGCTCGCCTCCATGTGTGCACTGGGGTACCACTTCGGTCATGAGCAGGCTCTCAAGATAAGCAACCCAGTTCTTGATGTCACAGGGTTTGTGGTGGGGCTGGCGCTCCTCGTGACGGTCTTCCTGCGCCGGCGCTGGCCGATGCCCATCACGGTCGCCTCGGCGCTCGCGGGTATCGCGGTCTACCTGGACACCACGGTGGGACTCATCGCCTTCACCACAGTAGTCCGCCGGGCCCGGTCCCTGCGCGACCCCTTGCCCTGGGCCACGGGCGCGCTGCTCGCTACCGGCACCCTGGTGTCGCTCTTCCGGGATGCGAGCCAGGGCTCCACCGGGAACTCGATGATCGGCGCCATCGTCAATGCCTCGCCCGATCCTGGCGCCGTGACCCACGTGTCGGTGATGCAGGTGCTGTTCCTCGCGGTGGTGGCCATGTCCCTGCCGGTCGGCGTCGGGCTGTGGCTGCGCGCGCGTGACGGGGAGAAGAAGGCCCGACATCGCGCCCAGGAGGCGGCCGACGCATCAGCGCGGGCCGAGCGCGCCGCCCAGGAGCAGACCCGGACCTCCACCCGGTTGGCGGACACCGTCAGCCTGCAGGCTGAGCGTGAGCGGGTGGCTCGCGAGGTGCATGACGGACTCGGCCACCGCCTGTCGCTGCTCGCCCTCCACGCCGCCGCCCTGGAGCAGGGCGTCCTGGAGACGTCGGAGAGCTCGAATGCCCCGGAGGGCTCGCAGGCCCCGGACTCAGCCGGCGCCGTCGGTGAGGACGATCCGCGGGCCGCCGCCCAGCGCGTGCGACAGGAGGCCCAGGGCGCCATGCGGGACCTGCGTTCCCTGCTCGCCGTGCTGCGCGAGCCGGTGGGGGCGGTCGAGCCCGCCCCGCGCCTGGAGGACCTCAGAGAGGTGGTGGACGGGGTCCTTGCCGCCCGTCAGCCGCTGAGTTCCTCGATCTACCTCGACCGCGCTGCGCAGGCCGATGAGGTGCTTTCGCGAGCCGTCTACCGGATCGTCCAGGAGTCCCTGACCAACGCCCGCAAGCACTCGCCCGGTACGAGTGTGCAGCTGCGCGTCGAGGGCGGTCCGGACACCGGTATCGACATCACCTGCTCCAACCGGATCTCTCGGACCGAGCCGGAGGCTCACACGGCAGAGGCCAGTGAGGCGCCTCAGACCTCGGGTACTGACCGAGGCGCGGCGTCAGGACCCGGAGTCGTCGTCGGTGACCTCCAGGGCGGCTCGGGCCTGCGCGGCATGGCCCAGCGGGCGGCGATCTGTGGCGGTACGTTCCATGCCGGCCCCGACGGTCAGGGCAGGTTCGTCGTGAGCGCGCACCTGCCCTGGCGCTCGGCGGAGTCGCCCCGTACCGGTCGGTGAGCGGCCGCCAACCAGTATCTGCACAGCCCGAGATCGGAGACACCAGTCGGCGCGCAGTTCACGGGGCTGCACCATCCGGGGCCTGGGCCGTTGGGATGGTGATTGTGTCGGCGCACGCACCTAGGCTGGGCTCCGTGCCCGATCCCTCCGCCTCCTCCGCCTCCTCGGCCTCCCGGTTCGCGTCCCCCGCACCGGCCCGCCCGGTGCGGGTCATCCTCGTCGACGACGACCCACTGACCCGCGCCGCCATCAAGCCGCTCCTGCGGCCGAGCCAGGACTACGTCGTCGTCGCCGAGGCCGGTGACGGCCGTGAGGCGATCGACGTGGTGGGCCGTATCGAGGCCGATATCGTGCTCATGGACCTGGGCATGCCCGTCATGGACGGGATCGAGGCCACCCGTCAGATCTGTGCCGCACCGCGCCACCCCCACGTCGTGGCGCTGACCACCTGGGACGTCGACGACGCCGTCGTGCGCGTCATTGAGGCCGGTGCTGTGGGGTACCTGCTCAAGTACTCCGCCTCCGAGGAGCTCCATGCCGGGCTGCGTCGGGTCATGGCGGGCGAGTCAGTGCTCTCGCCGGGGGCGCTTGCCGAGCTGCTGCGATACGTGCGTTCCCAGCCGACGGCACCGACGGCGGCGGCCTATGACCTTCGCTCGCAGGAGCGTCAGCACGCCGTGGCCCAGGCTCAGCAGGCGGCGGCGGGGCTCAGCCGGCGCGAGCTCGAGGTCATCGCGGCGGCCGCCGAGGGACTGACCACTGAGGAGATCGCGAACCGGCTGTATATCTCGGTCTCAACCGTCAAGGCCCACCTGCGCAGTGCGCAGGAGCGGGTCGGTGCCCGTAACCGGGTGCACCTGGCGGTCCTCGCCGAACGCGCTGGGCTGCTGGGATAGGGGTGAGCCACGCCGACCGGTGAGCGGCCGGTGGCGAGAACCCGCCGGACTCGGGCACCCAGGGCCGCAGGCCTGATCCACTCCGCCGGGTCGTGGCGGCGAATCTGGGGTTCTCAGCTCGGGGCCGGCCGCGCCTTCCCTGCCTGGTCCCTTCTAGTGTCTGTGTGGGGTCCGGCGGTTGCGGTTTCGACGGCCGGTTCCGGCCTGGGCCGTCTCCGGCGCGGTCTACTGCACGAGGGCGGGGATCTACTGGTCGGGGGTTGTGCGTACTGCACGAAGGCCCCACCTACCTGGAGTATCCCCGACCCTCCTCCAGTGGCACCCGACCCTCGTGCAGTAGATGACAGGTGCCATCCGAGTGACTGCGAGCAGCCGGGTCACCCCCTGCCGGGGGAGGCGAGTAGCGGCAATCGAAGCCCGCCCGACGCACCGGTGTCTTGGGACGGGGCATGAACACCCCGCACTCAGGCGCCGTGGCTGGGGACGTCCTGCGCGTGCGGGGACGGGATTGCTGTCCCCGACGGCGTCGAACGCCCCCGCCCGGGACGACACGCACCCGGCCGCGTGGAATGTCCCCTTCGGTGGCGGGGGCGTGTCAGTGACGGACCCCCGGGGTCGGTTACTCCCACGCAAGGAGTGACATGACGACAGCGGGTGCATCCCGACGCGCAGGACTAGTTGCACCTCCGGGGCTGACGGTGATCGTCACAACACGGCCCCATCGAAAGGACGTGACTGGTGTCCCAGGCCAGGAAGGCCTGGAGCACCAGTCACCTGAGCGAAGGGGACACCGCTCGCGCGGCGCCATGGACCATCAGGTGCTCAGCCGCCGTTGCCGTCGCCGGGATTGGGGTTACCTGGCTGCTGCTGGTTGTTGTTGTTATTGTTGTTGTCACTGTCTTTACCGGAGGAGACCGTGAGGTTAACGGTCGAACCGGCGGGCACTTGGTCTCCGGCCTTCGGGCTCGTGCCGATGACCTTATTGGCGTCCACCTTGTCAGAGGACTTGTAGTCCACGGTGACGTTGAGTCCGAGCTTCTTCAAATCAGCAGTCGCGTCCTCGACAGTCTTCCCGTTGAGGTTCTTGGGAATCGTCACTGGACTGGTCGGCGCCTGTGTGGCCGCGCCGCTGGAGAAGCTCACGGTGATCGTGTCTCCCGCGGAGACGCTGGTGCCCGCGGCCGGGTTGGAGGAGACGGCCTTGCCGCGCTCGACCTCAGCAGAGGCCACGTCGTCACCCCTCTTGAACTGCAGGCCGGCGTCCTCGATGGACTTCTTCGCCGTGGCCTCGTCCTGGCCCGAGACGTCGGGGACGGAGGTGTTCCCGGTGGAGAGCACCAGGTCCACCGTGGTGCCGCGCGCAACGGAGTTCCCCGCCTGCGGGTTGGTGTAGATGACCCGGTCCTTGGCGACCGTGGCGGAGTCCTCCTGGGAGGTGTTTCCGCCCTCGAGCCCGGCCTCCTTGAGGGCCTTGCGGGCGTCCTCCTGGGTCTTGCCGGACAGGTCGGGAACCTTGACCATCGCCGATCCGGTGGAGAAGTGCACGGTGACGGTGGAGCCCGGCTCGACCTTCGTGCCCTTGCCCGGGTCGGAGGAGACGGCCAGTCCCGCACCGACCTCCTCGTTGGCGACCTCGTCCTTGGCGAACTTCAGGCCGGCGTCCTCAATGGTCTTCTTGGCCGATTCCTCGTCCTGACCGGAGGTGTCGGGGACCTCCACCTTGCTGATGGTCGGACTCGGCGTCGGGGTGGGCTGGTTGTCGAAGCCCCCGGCGGCCCACAGCCCGGCGACGACGGCTAGGGTCATGAACAGCAGGAACATGAGGATCCAGACCCAGGCGTGGCTCTTGGGCTTCTCCTCGGGTTCTTCGGCCTCCTTGGCCGCCTGCATCGGAGAGGCCCCGGAGGGCACCTGGGCGAAGGAAGAGGTGGGCTGAACCGGTTCGGCGGCCGGTGAGGCCATGACTGAGGTGGCTGGGGACCAGGAGTCGGCGGCCGGCGCGGCCACGGACATGCCCCGCGCGGCCGCCTGCAGGTCGGCGCGCATGTGGGCGGCGTCCTGGTAGCGGTCCTCGCGGCTCTTGGCCAGGGACTTGAGGATCACCCGGTCCAGGGACTCGGGCACATCGGCCGCCAGCGAGGAGGGGCGCTTGGGAATCTCCCGCACGTGCTGGTAGGCGATGGCCACGGCGGAGTCGCCCTGGAAGGGCGGCTGGCCGGTGAGCAGCTCGTAAAGGAGACACCCGGTGGAGTACAGGTCCGAGCGGGCGTCCACGGACTCGCCGCGGGCCTGCTCCGGGGAGAGGTACTGGGCGGTGCCTACCACCGTGTGGGTCTGGGTGACCGTGGAGGCGGAGTCCTCAATGGCCCGCGCGATGCCGAAGTCCATGACCTTCACGGCGCCGGTGGAGGTCAGCATGATGTTTCCGGGCTTGATGTCGCGGTGGACGATCCCGACCCGGTGGGAGTACTCCAGGGCGTCCAGGACCCCGGAGACGATCTCCGCGGCCTCCGCGATCGGGACGGCCTCGCCCTCGCTGAGGAGCTCACGCACCGTGTGCCCCTCGATGTACTCCATGACGATGTAGGGGACGGTGCGGCTGGCGCCGCCCGGCTGGAGGAGCTCCTCCTCACCGGAGTCGTAGACGGCGACGACGGCGGGGTGGTTGAGGGCCGCCGCGGACTGGGCCTCCCGGCGGAAGCGGGCCTGGAAGGTGGGGTCGCCGGCGATGTCCGAACGCAGCAACTTGATGGCTACGACTCGCGACAGGCGAGTGTCGTAGCCGAGGTGCACCTCTGCCATACCACCACGTCCGATGAGGTCGCGGATCTCGTAACGGCCCGCGAGGACCTGGGGGAACTGACTGGTCACAGTACCTCCTTGACAGGGATGCTCAGCATCAAGGCTGGCACGACCTGATGCGCATGGGCAAGCGTACCTGTGCTGTGCAGGGTGATGAGCGAGAGCGCCGGGATGAGGGCCCTGAGCGTCAGCAGGTTGAGGCCGAGGAAGGAGCGTCCCGAGGCGTGCCGGGCGGTGCGCGACGGCGTCGGCTCCTCGGCCGCGTGACGGCCGGGACGTACGGCGGCGGGCCGGGGCAGCTCGCGGGTCTGCGGGCCGCGGCGGCCAGTGGACTCCCAGCTGAGCGCCTCACGGGGATCCCACGCGTCCGTGGGCAGGTTCACCACCGCCCGGTCCAGGGCACGGGCCACCTCGCGGGCGGAGTGCGGCCGGTCGGAGGGCTTCTTGGCGAGCAGCTTGAGGATGATGGCCTGGACCTGGGGCGGGACGGCGTCGGGGAGGGCGGGCACCTCCTCGTTGACGTGCGCGAAGGCGATATCGACCTGGGTGGCTCCGCTGAAGGGGCGCCGCCCCACCAGGGCCTCGTAGGCGATGATGCCCAGTCCGTAGAGGTCGCCGGCCGGGGTGGCCATGTTCCCCATGGCCTGCTCGGGGGCGAGATACTGGGCGGTGCCCATCACCATGCCGGAGGCCGTCAGCGGGCGCTGGTTGATGCCGGTGGAGATGCCGAAGTCGGTGAGCTTGGCCAGGCCCTCGCGGTTGATGAGGATGTTGGAGGGCTTGACGTCCCGGTGGACGACGCCGGAGTCGTGGACGACCTGGAGGGCGCGGGCCACCTGCGCCAGGACCGGCAGGATCTCCGCGGGTGACAGGGTCCCCTTCTCGGCGATGATGTCGGACAGGGCGCGCCCCTGGACGAGCTCCATGATGAGCCAGCCGGTCCCGTCCTTCTCCCCGGAGTCCAGGACGACGGCGAGGTTCGGGTGGCGCAGCCCCTTGGAGTTCTTGGCCTCCGCACGCAGGCGGGACAGGAAGATCTCGTCACCGGTCAGCTCGGGGCGCAGGATCTTGGCGGCCACGGCCCGGCCCGAGCGCAGGTCGGTGGCGCGCCACACCTGGCCCATGCCGCCCAGAGCGATCTGCTCGACCAGCTCGTAGCGGCCCTGGAGCTGGAGCCCGGCAACAGGTTTCACTGGTTCACCGCCGCATCGATGACCTGGGCGGCGACGGGGCCGGCGATCTTGCCGCCGGTGGCGCCGTCCTCGGTCTCCGCATTGCCGTCGAGCACGACGGCCAGGGCGATCTCAGGCTTGTCGATGTCGGTGCCGGCGAAGCCCACGAACCAGGTGGTGGGGCCGCTGTCCGTGCCGGTCTCGGCGGTACCGGTCTTGCCGGCCACCTGGACCCCGCTGACCTGGGCGCTGGTGCCCGTGCCCTCGGCAACGGCGGTCTGCATGAGGGAGGACAGGGAGGAGGCGGTGGCCGAGTCGATCGGGGTGCGGGCCACCTTCGTGGAGGTGGAGCTGACCTCGTTGAGGTCGGGGTCCAGGATGCGCGAGACCAGGTAGGGGGTCATCTGCTCACCCTTGTTGGCTACGGTGGCGGCCACCATCGCCATCATGAGCGGGGTCGCCTGCACCGAGGCCTGACCGATGCCGGCCATCGCGGTCTGCGCCTGGGAGTCGTTGTGCGGGTAGGTCGACGGCGTGACCTTCAACGGGATGGACAGGTCGGAGTCGAAGCCCCAGTTCTTCGCCTCCTTGGAGAGCTCCTCCTCGCCGACGTTGATGGCCAGTTGCGCGAAGGGAGTGTTGCAGGACTCGGCGAAGGCGTGGGAGAAGGTGGTCCGACCGCCGCCGCAGGACTCCCCTCCGTAGTTCTCCAGGGAGTGGCTGGTGCCCGGCAGGGTGATGGTGTCGGGGGCGTCGACCTCCTGGTCGGTCTTGATCTTGCCGGTGCGCAGCGCCGCCGCCGTGGTGAGGATCTTGAAGGTCGAACCCGGCGGGTAGCGGTTGCCGGCGATGGCCCGGTTGTCCAGAGGACGGGAGGAGTCCTGGCTGAGGGTCGCATTGGCCTCATTGGCGGCGTTCCCGTTGCGGGTCGCGAAGGCCGAGGGGTCGTAGGAGGGGGTGGAGACCAGCGCCAGGATGGCCCCGGTCTTGGGGTCCAGGGCGACGACGGCGCCCTCGCGCCCGGCCAGGGCGTCGTAGGCGGCCTGCTGGATCTCGGGCTTGATGGTCAGCTCCACGGCCCCGCCCCGCTGGGAGTCACCGGTGATGAGGGTCTTGATCCGGGAGGAGAACAGGGAGGGGTCGTCCCCGTTGAGCACGGAGTTGCCCTCCTTCTCCATGCCGGTCATGGAGGCGAAGGCGGGAGAGAAGTACCCGGTCACCGGGGCGTAGAGCGGCCCGTTGGCGTAGACGCGCTGATAGTCCTCAGAGCCCTGGCCGTTGTCGGACTTCTGGGTGCTGGCGATCGTGGTGCCGCCGGCCAGGAGGATCGGGCCCCGCTCGGTGTCGAAGTTGCGGCTGACGGTACGGCGGTTGCGCGGGTCGGAGTTGAGGGCCCCGTTGGCCGACCACGACTCCCACACGGAGGGGCGGGCCAGTCCCTGGACGCTGGTGACGGACAGGGCCAGCGTGGCGAACATGACCAGCACCAGGAAGGCGACCTGACGGATCTGTCGGTTCATGGCAGCTGCCTCCTGTCAGTGTCCTCAGTGAAGCCCGGGGCCCGCGATGAGCGCAGGGTCTCCCCGTTCGGTGCGGTGTGCGGCGGAGGCGGCGCCTCCGGACTGACGGCGACGGCGGGCCGGGCGTCATCCTCCAGGCTGCCGAAGCCGGGTGCGGCCGACGGGGAGGCGTAGCCCCCGGCGTCAGCCGGTGCGCCTCCAGCCGGTGCGTCGTCGGCGGCCTGGGCCATCGACTCCTCGGCCCCGGCGTCCTGGACCCGACGGCGCAGGGACAGCGGCAGCTCGGCGGTGTCGATGATCCGCGGTGCGTGGGTGGCTGGCCGCCGGGCGGCGTCGGACAGGCGCAGCAGGAGAGCCAGAATGATCCAGTTGGCGATGAGTGAGGAGCCGCCATAGGCCAGGAAGGGCAGGGTCAGCCCCGTCAGCGGGATGAGCCGGGTGACACCGCCGATGACCACGAAGATCTGCAGGGCGATGGCGAAGGACAGGCCCACGGCCAGGAGCTTGCCGAAGCCGTCGCGCAGCAGTACGGCGGTGCGCAGTCCCCGCTGGATGAGGACGAGGTAGAGCATGAGGAGGACGAGCGTGCCGGTCAGCCCCAGCTCCTCACCCAGTGAGGCGAAGATGAAGTCGGAGTTGGCGAAGGTGACCAGGGTCGGTGAGCCCTTGCCCCAGCCGGCGCCCATGAGCCCGCCGGTGGACATCCCGAACATGCCCGTCAGCAGCTGCCAGGAGCCGCCCGCGGCGTTGTACACGGCATTGTCGGTGGCGTGGAGCCAGCCGTTGATGCGCTGCTGGACGTGGTTGAGGTGCGTGGCCGCGAACCAGGCCGCCGGGAGGAACAGGGCGGCACCGATGAGCAGCCAGGAGGGCCGGTCAGTGGCCACGTACAGGACGACGACGAACAGGCCGAACAGCAGCACCGAGGAACCCAGGTCCTTCTGGAGGACCAGGACGCCGATGCTCACGCCCCACACGATGAACAGGGGGCCCAGGTGCCGGGCGCGCGGCAGGCTCATCCACAGGACCTTGCGGCCCGCCAGGGCCAGGTTGTCCCGGTTGGCCACGAGGTAGGAGGCGAAGAAGACCGCCAGCAGCACCTTGGACAGCTCGGCCGGCTGGAAGCTCATCGGGCCGATCCGGATCCAGATGCGGGCGCCGTTGATGCTCTGGCCGATCCCCGGGATGAAGGGAAGGACGAGGAAGACCAGGCCGGACCACATGGCCCACCGGTCCCAGCGCCGCAGGCGCCGGTAGTCGCGCAGCAGGAGGAGCGTGACGGCGAAGAGGATGACGCCCAGCAGCGTCCAGACCAGCTGCTTGGAGCCCACATAGAACTGCCACTGCTCGTTGACCTCATAGGCCAGATCCAAGCGCCGGATCATGGCCAGGCCGATCCCGTTGAGCGCTACCGCCGTCGGCAGGAGCACCGGATCGGCCCACGGGGCGGCGTAGCGCACGCACAGGTGCATGAGGACGGTCAGGACGAGGAAGGCGATCGCCACGCCCACGGTCTGCGCCGGGGAGGAACCCGTGCGGTTGAGAGCGGTGAGCACGAAGCCGCCCAGCCCCAGGACCAGGGCGACGCCGAGCAGCGCCGCCTCCGCCCAGCGTCCCGAGTATCGAGCGACGCCGGCGGGCTGGATGGTCGCGACGCCCGCGGGGGCGCCCAGGGGACCGGGAGCAGCAGTCATCTCACCCCTCCTGCCCGGGCTTGGCGGGCTGGGTCGGTGCGGCGGAGGCCGGCGACGGGGTGGAGGAGGACGAGGAGGAGGGCTTGGCCGTGGGGCTCGCGGTGCCCTGCGGGGCGGGGGCCTGCTTGCGGTAGGAGCGGACCGTCTTGTCCACGTAGGTCTCCGCAGCGCTCATTGACGACTGGGTGACGGTGGCCTCCAGGCGCTCGCGGATGTTGTGATCGAGGGACTCCACGGGCAGGTCCGCGTAGGTCTTGACCGAGTGGCTCAGCTTGAGCGGGCCGACGGACTGGGGGATCCCCTGGTAGATGGCGACCTCGCCCTTGTAGGTGGAGACGTAGTAGCGGGTCTGGGTCCAGCGGTAGAACAGGGCGCTGGCGCCGACGAGCGTGGCCAGCAGGACGAGGCTGCCCACGAGGACCCGACGGCGGTGGCGGCGTCGGGCCTTCTCCTGGGTGGCGGCCTCGGCGGCGATGGCCTCGTCGACCTCGGAGGACTCCTTGGCGGAGGCGGCCTCGGGCTTGTCCTCCAGGGTGGCCATGAGGGCTGCGGCCTTGGCGGCGGGGCTGGCGGCCTCGGTGTCCTTGGCCTCGGCCTGCTCCTCACCGGCACGGTGGGCTGCGGCGGCGCGCTCCTGGGCCAGGCGCTCGGTGGCGGCACTGCCCACCACCTGTGGGACGGTCTGGGGCTCAGGGTCGTCCTTGACGACGTCGAAGACGACGGCGGTGACGTTGTCCGGTCCGCCAGCGCGCAGGGCCAGGTCGATGAGCTGGTCGGCGGCCTGACCGGGGTCGGCGACGCCGGCCAGGACCTCACCGATGGTCTCGGCGGTCACCGGGCCGCTCAGGCCGTCGGAGCACAGCAGCCAGCGGTCGCCGGGAACGGCCTCGCGGATCGACTCGTCGAGCTGGACCTCGCCCTCGGTGTCCCCCAGGACGCGCAGGAGGACTGAGCGCTGGGGGTGCTGGCGGGCCTGGTCCCGGGTCAGGCGCCCGGTCTCCACGAGGTACTCCACGAAGGTGTGGTCGGTGGTGACCTGGGTGAGGGTGCCGTCGCGCAGCATGTAGGCGCGCGAGTCGCCCACGTGGACCATGGCGAGCTTGTTGCCGCTGCGCATGACGCCGATGCAGGTGGTGCCCAGGCCGGCGAGGTCGGGGTCCTGCGAGGACAGGGTGACGAGCTCGGTGTGGGCGGCCTGGACGGCGTCGCGCATGAGGCCCAACAGCTCACCGGCCTGGTGGGAGTCGGCGTCCAGGGGCATGAGGTGCTCGACGGCGACCGCCGAGGCGATGTCTCCGCCCGCAGGTCCGCCCATCCCGTCGCACAGAAGGCACAGGTGGGGGCCGGCGTAGCCCGAGTCCTGGTTGGACTGGCGGACCAGGCCGACGTCGGAGCGTGCGGCGAAGCGCAGGGAGATGGTCATGAGCGCAGCTCCAGCGTCGTTTGGCCGATTCGGACAGGAATGTTCATGGGGAGCTCCACGGCGCCGTGCACGGGGCGGCCGTCCATCATGGTTCCGTTGGTGGATCCCAGGTCCTCCAGCCACCAGGCGCCGTCCTTGGGGAAGACGCGGGCGTGGCGCGATGAGGCGTAGGAGTCATCGAGGACCAGGGTGCAGGAGGGTGAGCGGCCGATGATGATCGACGAGGGGCTCAGGGGCACGGTCGAGCCGGCCAGGGGGCCCTCGGTGATGACCAGGCGGGTGGCGCTGCGGCGTCGGCCCCTGGGGGGTGGGCCCGAGGGCTGCTCGGAGCCGCCCGCGGAGCGTCGACGTGACGGGCCGGCGACGGGGGAGTCGGCCATATCGCGGCGCATGACGCGCACGATGAGGTACAGGAAGAACCAGAGCAGGACCAGATAGCCCAGCCGCAGGATCGTGAAGGCGAGTGCGCTCAACCGTTGACTCCGCTGTTCTGGGTGCCATCCCAGAACAGGATCTGGGTGCGGCCGATGGTGAGGGTGTTGCCGTCCACGAGCGTGACGGCGTCGACCCGCTGGCCCTCGACGAAGGTGCCGTTGGTGGAGCCCAGGTCGCTGGCGATGGCGTTGCCGTGCGTCAGGCGGATCTCCAGGTGACGGCGGGAGACGCCGGAGTCGTCGACGATGATGTCCGCCTCCGAGCCGCGGCCGATGACGGTGACCGGTCCGGTGAGCAGGTAGCGCTGGCCGTTGATGTCGACGATCGGGTGCGCCGGGGTGGCGGTGGCGGAGGCGGCCGGGGCGGCGGCGCCGCGTCGCGTGGAGGACTCGATCTCGATGGCCGGGGCGTTGGGGTTGTTGTTGACGAGGAAGGAGACCTCCACCGGGCCGACGAAGGAGTAGCCCTGGTCCGCGGCGTGCGAGGTGGCGACCTCCTCCATCTGACGCACCATCTCGTCCTGGCCCCAGGCGGTGATGCGCTCAATACTCGGCGGGGTGAGGTGGATGCGGAAGATGTTGGGAACCACGGAGCGGTCGCGGGCGAAGGACGCGGCGCGCTTGTCCATGGTCTCGCGGAGCTTCGAGGCGATCTCGATGGGCTCGATGTCGTCCGAGAAACGGGACATGGCGCGGTTCGTGACGTTCTCGACGCCCTTCTCGAACTTGTCCAGGAATCCCATGGACAGTACCTCCCCCAAATATGGTGTGGCGGCCCCCGGGATGGAGCCGGGAGACGGGACTGTCCCGCCTCGCTATGGGCCTGCACGGACCTGCGTGCAGGCCGATACCGTTCCCATCGTAACGGTAGCGAAGCCATCGCAGGGAAGACGGCCCCCTCTGTGTGAGGTAATTGTGTCGTGAGCGGTCTCACGGCCGGATATGGCGGTGAGGATTGGACGCGGGCGGCGATGGCAGGCTAGTCTCATGCTCGCTTCTCGCGCGAGTGGCGGAATTGGTAGACGCGCACGGTTCAGGTCCGTGTGATCTTACGATCATGGGGGTTCGAGTCCCCCCCCGCGCACAGAACGGAAAGGCCCGGGCCACATGGTCCGGGCCTTTCGCCATCCCGTTCTCTTGTCGCTTTGCGCCGGGCGGGCGTGCCGGTTGCTCAGAAGGCGGCGGGTGGCCCGATGGAAGAGGTCCGACGGGGCGTCAGTGTCCACAGAGCTGACATTGGCCTTGTGCCGGTGCCGCACGGAGCAGAGAAACCCCGGAATTCCACGGATTCCCTCTGGACGC
This sequence comes from Actinomyces sp. HMT 175, assembly GCF_016694895.1. Taxonomy (NCBI): domain Bacteria; kingdom Bacillati; phylum Actinomycetota; class Actinomycetes; order Actinomycetales; family Actinomycetaceae; genus Actinomyces; species Actinomyces sp. HMT 175. The sequence continues at coordinate 2,966,040 of NZ_CP068012.1, read as the reverse complement.
TTCGACGGCGGGGCCGCCAATGTCAGCCTGGTGGACACCGGGCCGCGGGTCGGCCTACTGCACGGGGGTGGGTTCTACTGCCGCGCGTGCAGGCGGCGCAGGAGGTACCAGGCGGCCAGGGCCCCGATCCAGGCGCCGACGGCGTTCTGACCGACATTGGCCAGCGAGGGGCGCCGTTCCAGCATCGGCAGGAGGCTCTGGAGCACCTCGGCGCTCAGCCCGACCACGCAGCCGACCAGCGCCCACATCCACCAGGGGATGTCCCGCCAGCCTACGACCGCGCAGAAGGTGGCCGGCGCCAGCATCACCAGGTTGAGGACGATGTCCTTGCCCTCGGAGCTGAGGAAGCCCGGTCCCATGGTGTCCTTGAGCTCGGCGACCTCGCGCCCGGAGGGCCACACCACCGCCACGCAGACGATGGCCAGGAGGATGACCGCCGCGACGCGGGCGATCCGCTCGTAGGAGGCCCGGCCCGGGGGATGAGTCTTGGAGGGCTGGAGGTCCGTGGCGCGGCCGGCCGACGGCGAAGCGGCCGACGCCGGTGATGTCCCCCAGGAGGTGTCAGGGGACTCGGCGGACGTCAGTGCGTCGGGCGCGGGCTGCTGGGCGGGCACGCTCACGACGCTACCGCCCGCCCTCCGGGAACCCCGGAAGGCGGGCGGTAACGATCAGAGCACATCGGAGTGCGGGAGCGGCCCCGGCTCAGCAGCAGCTGGCGTTGATCTCCGTCTCGGCCTGCTTGGCCCGGGCGCGCCAGAACTCGCGCTCACTCATGGGGCCGTGCCCGGAGCCGTGCTCAGAACTGTGGGCGCCCCCGTGTCCGTGGGGGCACTGCGCGTGCTCGCGGGCGTAGCGCTCCAGGTAGCGGTCATAGGCGGACTCCCCGGTCATGTCCCGCCACAGGGTGCGGGCCCGGGTCAGGACCTGGCGGACCCGATGTCGGGCGCTTGCCCGATCCGCCGGCTGCGGCGTCGAAGGAGAAGGTGTCATGACTTCTCCGCGTGGGCCTTGTGCGGGATGAGGGCCGGGTCGCCCACCTGCTCGTACTCCCGGGAGACCTTCTTCATGAGCGAGGAGGCGATCATCGTCTCGGGCGCGTAGAAGTTGGACTCCTGGTACGGGTCCTCCGACGTCGTCGTGTCCCGGTTGCGGAGCGTCTGGACGATGCGGATGAGGGCGCAGACCATGACGAAGGCCACCATGACCAGGAAGATGATCGACAGCGTCCCCTGAATCATCGTGTTGCGCACGATCGCCCGGGTCTCCTCGATCTTGGCCGGGTCGGTGAGTGTGCCCAGCTTGGCCACGGCCTCCTGATGCTGCTGGAAGTAGCCCACGAGCGGGTCGCTGGAGAAGATCTTCTGCCACGAGGCCGTGAAGGTGACGGCCGTGTCGAAGACCAGCGGGATCGCGGGGATCCACACCCACTTCGTGTAGCCCTTGCGCACCACCATGACGGTGACCACCAGGAGCGCCACGGCCGCGATGAGCTGGTTGGCGATACCGAACAGCGGGTAGAGCGTCTGGATGCCGCCGCGCGGGTCGGTGACACCCATGAGGAGCAGTGCCCCCCAGGAGGCGACGACGACCGCCGTGGTCCCCCAGGCGCCCACGTGCCAGGACGGGTCCTTGAACTTGGGGAAGGCGTTGCCCAGCGCGTCGGAGAGCTGGAAGCGGGCCACGCGGGTGACGGCGTCGACGGCCGAGAGGATGAACAGGGCCTCGAACATGATGGCGAAGTGGTACCAGAAGCCCATCATGGCCCGGCCTCCGCCGATCTGGTGGAGGATGTGGGCGATGCCCACCGACAGGGTGGGGGCGCCGCCGGTGCGCGAGACGACGTTGGGCTCGCCGACGTCGCTGGCCAGGCGCTCCAGGGCCTCGGCACCCGTGTAGGTCTTGGGGTTGCCGTTGTCGTCCCAGGAGTCCCACTCGGGGGTGGGCTTGCGGCCCTGGGCATCGGTGACGCCGAGGTTGCCGACGGCGACCTCGGCGAGCTTCTCGCAGTGGTGCTCGGGGTCGTCGGTGGTCTTGCAGGGGGCGGCGGCCACCGTCTCGGGGCCGGCGAGCTTATTCATGGTCGCCGTCGAGGTGTTCATGGAGAAGTAGATGCCCGGGCTCAGCGAGACCGCGGCGGCCAGCGCCATGATCGCCACGAAGGACTCCATGAGCATGCCGCCGTAGCCGATCATGCGGACCTGAGTCTCCTTCTCCACCATCTTGGGGCTGGTGCCCGAGGAGACCATGGCGTGCATGCCGGACAGGGCACCGCAGGCGATGGTGATGAACAGGAAGGGGAAGAGGGTGCCGGCGAAGACCGGGCCCGCGGTGTTGAAGGCGAACTCGGTGACGGCGGACATCTCCACCAGGGGGCGCACGATGATGATGCCCAGGGCCAGGATCGTGATCGTGCCGACCTTCATGAAGGTCGACAGGTAGTCACGCGGGGTGAGCAGGACCCACACCGGCAGGACCGCGGCCAGGAAGCCGTAGACAATCATGGCCCACACCAGGGTCTTGGGGGACAGGTGCAGGTAGTGGCCCAGGGGTGACTCGGCCACCCAGCGCCCGCCGATGATGACGGCGATGAGCAGGCCGAAGCCGACGAAGGAGACCTGGGTGATCTTGCCGGGCTGGACGAAGCGCAGCCACAGGCCCATCCCGATGGCGATCGGGATGGTCATACCCACCGAGAAGACTCCCCAGGGGGAGGCGGCCAGGGCGTTGACGCAGACCATGGCCAGGACCGCCAGGACGATCATGAGCATGACGAAGACGACGATGGTCGCCACGATGCCGCCGATCCGGCCGATCTCGTCAGTGGCCATCTGGCCCAGGGAGCGGCCGCCGCGGCGCATGGAGAAGAACAGGACGAGCATGTCCTGGACGGCGCCGGCCACGAGCACGCCGATGATGATCCACAGGGTGCCGGGCAGGTAGCCCATCTGGGCGGCCAGGACCGGGCCGACCAGCGGGCCGGCGCCGGCGATGGCCGCGAAGTGGTGGCCGTAGAGGACGACGCGGTGGGTGGGGTCGAAATCGCGCCCGTTGTTGATGCGCTCGGCCGGGGTGGCGTTGGTGTCGTCGGGGCGCATGATGCGCCGCTGGATGTAGAGGGCGTAGAAGCGGTACCCGATCGCGTAGGTGCACACGGCGGTGACCACGAACCAGATGGTGTTGACGTGCTCGCCGCGCACGACCGCCAGCATCCACCACCCCAGGACGCCCAGGGCAGTGATGGCCACCCATGTGGCGATCCGTACGGGTGTCCATCGATTGTCAGGACGTATGCCGACGGGGACGCCGTCGGCGTTGCGGATGATCCGCTTCTCCTCCTCCGGTGAGTAGGTCGGCAGAGAGGCTTCTTTCTGGGGCATCGGGATTCCGTTCTCGTCGTCGAGAAAAGGTGTGACGTCATCGTCTGCGGTGACTCTCCCAGGGTATTCCTCCTGGTGGCGGAAAGGAAGCAATCGTGAGACCAGCGGCGGGGCGTTCGTCTTTCTGCTCCGATATCAGCACCATTTATCCCACCTATTGAATAATGCTTCCGGTGGCTGCTGTGCGGCGTCGCGCATGACGCCGGCGGGCCCGGGTCGGGACCGGTGCGCGGGGTTCGGGGTGCCCGGGGCCTGCGACTACCCTGGCGTCGTGTCCGTGCTCCATCCCGTTCTCGACGTCCTCGCGCAGGCGCCGATCCTCACCGTCTTCCTCGTCATCGGCCTGGGGACCGCCGTCGGGCAGATCCCGCTGGGGCCGATCCGCTTCGGCGCCGCCGGGGCGCTCTTCGTGGGCCTCGCGGTGGGCGCCCTCGACCCCCGGCTCGGCGCCGACCTCACCCTGCTGCGAAGCCTCGGCCTGGCCCTGTTCTGCTACACGGTGGGCCTGGCTGCCGGCAACACCTTCTTCCGCGACCTGCGCAGGCAGCTGCCGCTCATGGCCCTGTGCGTCGTCGCGCTCGTGATCGCCGGCGTGGCGGGCGGCCTCTACTCCCACCTGACCGGGGTGAGCCCCGCCATGGACTCCGGCGCCTACGCGGGGGCCCTGACCTCACCGGTGCTCGACGCCGCCATCGAGGCGGCCGGCACCCAGGAGCCCGCCGTCGGCTACGCCCTGGCCTACCCCGTGGGCGTCGCCGTCGCCATCCTCATCGTGGCCGGGGTCGTGGGGCGCACCTGGCCCGGGCGGCGCGACCCGCGGCCCGCCAGCGCCGACGGCATCACCGCCACCAGCGTCTACCTCCTGCAGCGGGTGGCCCTGGGCGAGATGAAGGCCTTCAAGGAGGGCCGCATCCGCATCTCCTACCTGGAGCGCGACGGCGAGACCCGGGTCGTGGCCCCCGGTGAGGAGCTGTTGCCCGGGGACAAGGTCGTCATCGTCGGGGCGCCGGCCGCCGTCGAGTCCGCCATGCACGACCTGGGCACCGGGCTCCACAACTGCCTGGCCAAGGACCGCACCGCCGTCGACTTCCGGCGCCTGACCGTCTCCTCGACACGGGTGGCCGGGCGCACGATCGCCGAGGTAGACATGCCCGGGCGCTTCCAGGGCGTCATCACCCGCGTCAAGCGCGGCGACCTGGACCTGCTGGCCCGCGAGGACCTCGTCCTGGAGCTCGGCGACCGGGTGCTGGCGGTCGTCCCCAGCGACGAGCTGGAGAAGGCCGCCGACTGGTTCGGCGACTCCGAGCGCTCCATCGCCCAGATCGACGCCTTCTCCGTCGGGGCCGGCATGGCGCTCGGGGTGCTCCTGGGGCTGGTGGCGATCCCGCTGCCCGGTGGCATCACGCTGCGGCTCGGGGTGGCGGCCGGGCCGCTCGTCGTCGGCATGGTCCTGGGGTGGGTGGGGCGCACCGGGCCCTTCGTGTGGGGGCTGCCGCACGCCGCCAACTCCACCATCCGCCAGCTGGGGCTGCTGTTCTTCCTGGCCGCGATCGGGCTGGCCTCGGGGCCGGACTTCGCGGCCTCGGCCTTCTCGATGACGGGACTCAAGGTGGGGGTGCTCGCCGCGCTCATTGTGGTGGTCAATGCGATCGTCCTGCTGGCCGGGGCGCGGTGGGCCGGGGTGTCCGCGCAGCGCGCCTCCGGTGGCCTGGCCGGGCTCGTCGGGCAGCCCGCGATCCTCGCCTTCGCCCTGTCCAAACGCGATGACGAGCGCATCGAGGCCGGGTACGCGACCCTGTTCGCCCTGGCCATCGTCGTCAAGATCGTCATGGTTCAGGTCCTCGTGGCGCTGTAGGTGCGGATCCTGACGGTGGTGGGCGGGGGAGTGCCTCCTGGGCCGCCGGATCCGGGCGACGGTGTACGAAGGAGCGCTTCTTGGGTGGTCGGAGCCGGTCCGAGTCAGCCTTGGTGTCCACATCGGTGACAAAGAAGCCTGCGGCCCGATGAGGCCGTCAATAGAACCGCGGAATCATGCGGTTCATTCACGGCGGTGTGCACGTGGAGCCCGCCTTTGTCTCCGATGTGGACACGCACGCCTCTTTGGCGACCTGCTGAGGTCGTGCGATACGGGCCGATGCGGACGATCAGTCGGTCGCGTCGCGCCCGGCGAAGACCTCGCGGGCCACGAAAGTGGCGTTGAGCGCCCGCGGGAAACCGGCGTAGACCGAGGCGTGCAGGATCGCCTCGACGATCTCCTCACGGGTCAGCCCCACGTTGAGGGCGGCCCCGGGCGGCGGCGCGGGGATAGCCTGGCTGCATGCTTGTCGCCTTCTCCGTGTCCCCGACCACCACTGACGCCCCTGACGGCTCTGTCTCCGAGGCGGTGGCCCGGGCTGTGCGCGTGGTGCGCGACTCCGGCCTGCCTTATGAGACGACGTCGATGTTCACCACGGTCGAGGGCGAGTGGGATGAGTGCATGGACGTGGTCAAGCGGGCCTGCGAGGCGGTCGCCGAGGTGAGCCCGCGCGTGGCGCTCGTCCTCAAGGCCGACATCCGCCCCGGCTGGACCGGCCAGATGGCAGCGAAGGTCGAGCGCGTCGAGGCCCGCCTGCGCGAGGCTGACTGAGCGGGCCCGGCAAATCGACCAAAACTTCATAAACGACGCGGCTCCGGGTCGATTCTGAAGAAACGGTCGATCTGTGAAGAAAAAGTCGGTGAGGCGCCGGGCGACGACGGCCGTGGGGATGGTGTGGCCGCTCAGGCCAGGAGGTCCTCCCACCAGGCCGTGAAGGTGGGGCAGCGCTCCAGGACCGCGGGGAGCCCGGCCTCGCTGACGAGTAGAGGGCCGGTGACGGTCTTCATGTAGCCGGGGTCGGCCGCCTCCAGGCGCTTGGACGGGGCGGTGCTGGGGCCGTCGTTGACCCGCTCGGGGCCGCCGGCCCGGGTGATGGCCTGCCGCAGCTCAGCGAGTCCCTGCCGGAGGAGCAGTCCGTCCCCCCGCCCGGCGTCGATCGCCGCCAGGACGAGGGCCTCGATCTCATGGAGGACGACGAGCGGACGGAAACGCGGATCCGGGTACTCGGCGCGTAGAGCAGCCATGAGCGCCGACTGCCGGCCGGCGCTGTCGAGACTCCCGGAAGGAGTCGCCACCTCTCGCCCAGGTGCGCCCTTGGGGTACTGGTAGTAGTCGAGGAGGAGCCCCACCCGCTCCCAGTGAGACGCCTTGAGAAGAGCCTGGAGCTGGGCGTGGTAGTGCTTCCAGTGGCCGCCGCCGTGGTGGGCGCCGGTGGGAGTCGCCGAGGTCGTGACGACGACCGGCGTGACATAGGTTCCGCGCATCGAGGCCGCAGGTCCCAGAACCTCGTTGACCAGAGTCTCCTCGGTCTGCCCCTCCACGAGGATGACGACCTGCCTCATCAGGCCCGTCCCTCATGTGCCGGGCGCCCGCCCAGAAGATTCATCTCCCACAGCGAGCCGGTGGAGTAGTCCTCCAAGAATCCCTCCAGGGCCTCGCGGTCCGGACGAGTGGCCTGGGTGGCGCCGTCGACCCGCTCCAGAACCACGACCTCCTCCAGGGCGAAGTGGGACAGCAGCGGCACCGACTGGGTGGCCAGGATGACCTTGTGCCCGTTCCTGCCCGCGATATGCGTCATCTCCGCGAGCAGCCCGATCGCGGCCGGGTGGAGCCCCAGCTCGGGCTCGTCCAGCACCACGGTGGCCGGCAGGTCCGGCCCCAGCAGCAGCGTGGCCAGGCAGATGAACCGCAGGGTGCCGTCGCTGGCCTCATGAGCCAGGAAGGTGCGGTCCAGCCCGCGTTGCTTCCAGCGCAGTCGAATCCGCTCTGAGGGGTCGGGGACGAGCACGAAGTCGTCGAAGAATGGCGTGACGTGGCGGACCGCTGAGACGATGCGCTGATAGTGCTCGGGGTGACTGTGGCGCACCTTGAAGAGGTAGGCGGCGATGTTCTCCGCGTCCGAGCGCAGGTAGACGTCGTCGCCGACCGTTGACCTGCTCTTGACCGGAGCGTTCTCGGAGACGTCGTCGAAGTGGAAGACGCGGCAGCCTTCGAGGATCGGGCGAACGTAGGTCGCGAAGTTGTGGAGCCTCATGCTCTGCGTGGACTGCGCGATTCGAGGGACGCGGCTGCGTGAGCCGAATCCGAGGTCCTCGGTGAAGGGCCGCTCCCGGTCGCGCCCGACCTGGAACAGCAGCGACTCGTGAAGCTCAGCCGAGTCGGAGTCGTCCCAGTCGTTGGAGCGAAGGATGGCCCGGTAGCCGTTGCGCTGGTCCTCGTCGTTGAACTCCGAGCACATCTCGACGGAGATCTGCTCCGAGGTGCCCTCGTCACCCTCGAAGAAGAGGTTGCTGACCCCGCCGCGTCTGCGCAGGTACTCCTGGAAGGAGTCGTCCCAGATCCGCGAGACCAGCTCCAGGGCGCTCACCAGGTTCGACTTGCCGGAGCCGTTGGCGCCGATGAGCACGGTGACGTCGGTGGTCAGGTCCAGCTCGAGGCGCCGAATCGACCTGAACCCCTCCACGACCAGGCGTCCCAGTGCAGCAGTCATACGCCGAGCCTAGCCAACAACCAGCCGATGCGGAGGACGCCCGGCAAATCGACCAAAACTTCATCAACGACGCGGCTCCGGGTCGATTCTGAAGATTCTGTCGAAGTGTGGGTGGGGAGGGAGGCACGGGCGGCGTTAGCGACTCAGCTGAGCAGGGCCAGGACGACGGCGGCGCTGCGGGCGGCGGCCTCCTCGACGGCGATGTGGAAGTCCTGGCCCGCCTCGGGGCCGCACAGGTCGGACACGCCGCGCACCGAGACGAAGGGGACGCCGGCGCCCGCTGCCACCTGCGCCAGCGCCGTCGACTCCATGTCCGTGCTCAATGCCGCGGGGAAGACCTCACGGGTGTCGGCCACGTTCGCGGCCGTCACGAAGGAGTTGCCGGCCAGCATCTGACCGACGCGCAGTCGCGCCGAGCCCGACGACGCCGTGGCACCGCGCAGGGCCTCCTGGCCCACCTGCTCCAGGCGCTCCAGCAGGGCCGCATCCCCGGCGAAGGTCTCCGGCTGGCCCGGGGTCTGGCCGCGGGCGTAGCCGAAGGCGGTGGCGTCGGCGTCGGTGTAGGCCAGGGTCGCCGAGGCGCACACGTCGCCGACCTCGACCTGGCGGCCGAGCCCGCCGGTGGTTCCCGCCGAGACGACGGCGCTGGGGCGGACCTGAGCCAGGACCGTTGCCAGTGCGCTCGCGGCCGCCACGAGCCCAATGCCGCTGCGCACGAGGATGAGCTCGCGCTCGCCGTCGGGAAGCTGGAGGGACCAGGCGCGTGCGGGCCCCGGCAGGGTCGGCGCCTGGGCAGCCGCGCGCTCGGGCAGGGTGTCCAGGAAGGGCTGGGCCTCCTCGGCCATGGCGCAGGAGACGATGACGGGTGCGGCACTGGTGCGACTCACGCGCCGAGCCTACAGGGGCGGCCGAGCCCTGAAAGTGTCCAGAGGGGACGGCTTTGACGGCCGATCGCAGCCACTATCAGGAAGTAACAGGGCGATGACCTGGGCTTTTGTAGACCGCGGTGCGGTTGCCGTGATTCAAAGTCGTCCCAGATGGACAGAATCGCTGCATGGTGACTCTGCCGGTGTCGTTGCTCTGAAGACATGCTGCCGTCATACGTCCGCGGGTCAAGAGCTGGGGCGTCTGGTTCCTGGGCGGGGCAGATGCGGCGGGATGCGCCCGCCAACGATCCAGGTGACGGTTCCCTCCGGTTCGTCTGCCGTGCCCGTCGCACTCGGAACCTATGAGGTAAGAGTGCCATCACCCTGCCTGGAGCGGGATGATCGGGGTGATCCCCATGCGCATGGCGATGGGGGCGACAATTTCGACCGTGCTGTGCTGGAGGACCTGTCGGCTAGTCAGACGCACTGGAACGTGACTCGCGGTGAGTGCGGCCTGGTCGCGCAGGTGGTCGTGCTCCCAGTCGAGATGGGAGGAGTGAAAGGCGTAGCCGTCCGTCTCGATGAGAAGTGCTGGGTGACTGTCTGCTCGAAGCGCCTTGGTGTCGGGCGTGAGACCGGGGATGAGGTCGTGTGGATGAGCTGTCAGCACCAGATCCACCTCTCCAACGCCCGGGACGAACACTGCCGTCGCCGGCCGGTATCCCGCCTCTTCCAGCTCGTAACGAGCGATCGTCTCCAGAAGAGAGCGGGCATCGGGGAGCGACCGCGACACAAGCGTGCGGGAGCGGTGGTTTCGCGGACCCCGTAGGAGGCTCTCAAGCTGAGAACGGGTCGTCAGACCAAGTCGAAGGGCCGCATCGAGCGCGATGAGTGCATCAAGCTCATCCGCACAACGCAGGTAACAGATGAGTGCCGGCTCCACGGGTGCCACCGGTGCCGCATCTGCGGCGGGCAGAATGAGTCCACTCAACCGATGGGTGACGACGCGTCCGATTGCGTCCGGTATGTGACCCTGGTTGCAGGGGATGGCGATATGCAACGTTGTGGGCGCTGATTGCAGCGGTAGGCCGTAGTGCCGCATCGCGTGGGCACAGGTGATGACACCCCTGATGCGTCGGCAGAGGATGAAACGAGGGTCGGCGCCCTTCAGCGCGGCCACGTGGTTCGGGTGAAGAGTGACGAGCCCGTCGGCGGCGGCTTGGGCAACCAGACGACGCTCGGTCCGCGTGCTGCACAGCGTGCTCAGGCGCGCTGCTCCCTGGTAAGCGGCGAGACGCGCTAGCAGTCCCTCGACCCTGGATGACTTATCCATACGTAAATGATGTCAAACATCATCAAAACGCGCCTTGCTGGAGTGGGGGGGTTGTGGACTGAGGTGTGTCCGTTTTGTCCAGAGGGGACGGCTTTGACGGCCGATCGCAGCCACTATCAGGAAGTAACAGGGCGATGACCTGGGCTTTTGTAGACCGCGGTGCGGGTGCCGTGATTCAAAGTCGTCCCATCTGGACAGATTCGCCGCACGGCAACTCTGTCGAGGCGCTGTAGAGAGCGTGCAGTGGGGGTCGGTGGGGCGGTGGCCTTCTGTCGGGGTGGAATCCTCGCTTCGCCAGGAGGCAAGCTCTGGTGTGGAGCGACGTCAGGCGTCGCCGACCTGCGTCGGCGTGCTCAGCCCGATAATGATCGCCTCGATGAGGTCTCGCAGCCTGTCGCAGTCCGTGTTCTCAGTGATCGAGTCCATGAAGAGCAGGCTGACGAGGTCGGCCAGGCTCGCTGTGGGGACGGTGGGGCGGCGCCCCATGCGGGCGAGAACCTTCTCGACCGTTCCGGACAGTCTGGCGGTGAAGTCGGCGCGCGCCGTTCCGGGGATCGTCGGGCTGTCGGGGTTGCGCAGCTGGAAGAGGGAGTACTCGGTGGTCAGCAGGTAGATGGTGCGGGCCTCGGGGCGGATGGCCTCGAGCAGCTCCACGAGCGAGTCCATCGTGGGGGTGCCCTCGAAGGAGTCGATGGCCTGCGTGACCCGTGACAGCAAGGTGTTGGAGCGCGTGACGATGGCCTCGGTCAGGATGTCCTGGAGCGAGGAGTAGTTGGAGTAGAAGGCGCCCCGGGTGAAGCCGGCTTTCTTGACGACGTCGTCAATGCGAGTGCTGGCGATGCCCTTGGAGGCGACGATGTCCGCAGCCGCCTCGATGAGGCGGGCGCGGGTGTTCTCCCGCTTGCGCAGCGTGCGCTCGGCGGCGGGCGGGTCGGTGCTCGGTGTCATGAGACCGCCCACCTTACCGGCGCCATAGGGGTGCGAGGAGTCACAACGTCCTGGGTTTCAATACATGAATGTATCCAGTACGTTTGCGTATCGAATTCGATCACCTCCGTACCTTCTGAAAGGTCCGTCATGTCCACCTTCCTCTTATCCCTGGGGCGATGGTGCGCTCGTCACGCCACCCGGGTCCTCGCGGCCTGGGCGCTGCTCATCGCTGCCCTCGGCGGCGTCGTCGCCACCACCGGCATCCAGCTCGACGACACCTTCACCATTTCCGGCACTGAGTCGATGCGCGGCCTGGAGGTCCTCACCGATCGGCTTCCCCAGGCGGCGGGCACCAGCGAGCAGGTCCTCATCACCAGCTCCAACGGCCGCATCGAGAACCACGCCCCGGCGGTCAACGCCTTTGCTCTTCGGGCATCGCAGATCGACGGCGTTGCCACGGTTTCCCCGCCCTTCGGTGACAAGACCACCGGCGTTGCGTCATCCGTCTCCGCGGACGGCACCCACGTACTCGTCCAGGTGCAGACGGACGCCTCGGTCGGCTCCATCACCACCGGAACCACACCGAAGGCCAAGACCGTCGCCCAGGACCTCGACACCCTCGCCGAGCGCGCCGAGGCCATGGACCCGTCCCTGACAGTCCAGCGCAGCGGCAACATCGACCAGGAGGTGGGGATCGGCATCTCTGCCGTTGAGCTTGTCGGCGTCGCCATCGCCGCGATCGTCCTGCTCATCACCTTCGGCTCCCTCGTGGCCGCGGGTACCCCGCTCATCGCCGCCGCCGTCGGCGTGGGCGTCGGCATGCTCGGCATCCTCGCGACAGCAAGCTTCACCGACATCAACTCCACCACCCCGGTCCTGGCCGTCATGATCGGACTGGCGGTCGGCATCGACTACGCCCTATTCATCGTCTCGCGGGCGCGCGAGTACCTCGCCGACGGCGTCGATCCGGCCGAGGCCGCTGGGCGGGCCACCGCCACCTCCGGAGGGGCCGTCGTCTTCGCCGGCACCACGGTCATCGTGGCCCTGTGCGGTTTGAGCGTGGCCGGCATCAGGTTCCTGACCACGATGGGACTGGCCTCGGCGGCTGTCGTGGCGGTGGCCGTGCTCGTGGCCCTGACGGTCGTTCCCGCTCTCATCGGCCTCCTCGGTCAGCGCCTGCTCCCGCGGCGTCGTAGGGCCGCCGACGCCGGTGCGGACGCGGACCGGAGGCCGGCCTCCCGCTGGGTGCGCACGGTGACCCGCCGCCCGTGGGTGACCATCGGCGCCGTCGTCGTCCTTCTGGGACTGTGCGCCGTCCCCGTCAGCGGCCTGCGCCTCGCCCTGACCGACAACGGCTTCGCCGAGAAGGGATCGCAGCAGCGCGAGACCTACGACGCCGTTGCCGCGGCCTACGGAGAGGGCTACAACTCCCCGATCGTCGTGATCGCTGACATCTCTCAGCCCTCCGGTTCGGTCGCCGCGGTCCAGGGTCTGGCCCGTGACCTCTCCCAGCTCGACGGCGTCGAGGGAGTCTCCCTGGCCACTCCCAACGAGGACGGGACCCTCGCCTTCGTCCAGCTCCGCCCCGAGAAGTCGCAGGCCGACCCCTCCACGATGGAGCTCGTGCGCAACATCCGCTCCCACGCCGGCGACTATGAGAGCCGCTACGGGCTTACTAACGTCATGGTCACCGGTCAGACCGCCGTTGCGATCGATGTCGCCGAGGAGCTCAACGCCGCCCTCATCCCCTTCGGCATCGTGGTGGTGGGCCTCTCGCTCATCCTCCTCATGGTGGTCTTCCGCTCCATCGCCGTTCCCGTGACCGCGACCCTCGGGTACCTGCTGTCTCTGGGCGCGGGCATGGGCGCCGTGGGAGCCGTCTTCGGCTGGGGCTGGGCTGCCGACCTCCTGGCCGTCTCCAAGGTCGGCGCCGTCATCTCCTTCCTGCCGGTCATCGTCATGGGAGTCCTGTTCGGGCTGGCCATGGACTACCAGGTCTTCCTCGTCTCACGCATGCGCGAGGAGTGGAGCCGACGGCGCGGCGACGCGACTGATGTGACGCTTGAGGCTCGCCGTGAGGTGGCCGTGGCGGCGGTCGAGACCGGATTCCTGGGCAGCGCGAAGGTCGTGGTCGCGGCGGCCGTCATCATGATCGGCGTCTTCATGGCCTTCGTCCACACCGACAACGTGTACGTCAAGCCCATCGCCCTTGGCCTGACCGTCGGGATCGCCGCCGACGCCTTCCTCGTGCGCATGACCCTCATCCCTGCGCTCATGGCGGCGCTGGGAGAGAAGGCCTGGTGGCTGCCGGCATGGCTGGACCGGCTGCTCCCCGTCGTCGACGTCGAGGGGGAGGGCTTGGAGCAGGCACTGGAGCAGGAGGAGGCTGCCGCAGGCGAGTCCGCCCGACCGGTGACGGACAGCTCGGGCGATGAGGCCGAGGATGCTGAGGGCGCCGCGGACGCCGAGGACAGGCAGGCCGCTGTCGTGTCCTGAGCCCGCGCTCGCGGGGTCTGGCGAGGGCGGGGCAGGTGGATCGCTGCCGGGCCTTGCCTTGCCGCGCCCCTTCGCTGGTCCTCAGGCCCCGGGCCCCGCTGTGTTCCGGCGCCCCATGGTCTGTGACGCCCTACTGACCCGCGCCCTCGTCGTCTCGGGAGCCCGTGGCGGCGGTGACGGCCGCTGCCGGGTTGATGGGCAGTGCCCGGCGCGACTGGTCGCGGCGCAGCAGGAAGTTCGCCAGCCGGATCGGCCAGGCCACGTGGTTGATCCGCGGCCAGCGCAGCATGACGTAGTCGACCGCGTCGTCCACCTCCAGGCGCCGCGTCGAGTTGCCGACCCGCACCCACAGCGCCGCTCCGTCGTGCCCTTTGGCCGGCTTGAGGTAGACCGGCAGCGGGGATGGGGGTGCCGTCACCCGGCACACCTCCGCGGTCCCGTCCGGGGTGGGCGCGAAGTCCACCTGCGGCAGCGCCGCCGCGTTCGTGCCCATGCGTGTGCGCCACATGCCGCGCAGCCACAGCTCGAAACGGTCGGCGTCGGGCTGCTTGAGGGTCGTGTAGTCGGGGCCGAGCCCGATGAGGTTGCCGCCGTCATCGACGCCGAGCAGGAGCGTGCCGCCCGCGGAGTTCATGAAGGCCGCCACCGTCTTGGCCACGATCTCCTCCATGGCCTCATCGCGCTTGTCCGTGCGCAGGTTCCAGCGCGCCGAGGACTTGAACTCCAGGCGGTCGGACTCGCCCATCTGGGCGACCTCCGCGATCGGCAGCAGCGTGGGATGGTGCTGGACGCGCGCCAGCACCGCGGAGGTTGCCACCAGCACCACGACCGCCACGCCGCAGGAGGTCGCCAGCATCTTGAACGAGAACAGGTCGCCCTCGTCGAAGATCCACCCCGCCAGCAGCAGCCCCAGCCACAGGCCGACAAGCGCGATGAGCGTGGCCGCCGCACCCGACACGGAGACTCGCCCGCGCAGCAGGAACCGCGTCAGCCGCCCCACAAGGAAGGACAGCAGGAGCAGCAGCGGCTGAGCGATGACCCACCAGATGAGGATGGGGTTGGCGGGGTTGGTGATGGTGACGGTCTCGATGCTCTCCACGTGCGTTAGGTTCTCTTCGTCTCGGTGCCTCGCAGCGCGGGCACAGGGTGGGCGGGGGCGGGCTGAGTGCGATTCAGGATGCGGTTGGTGCCGGTGCTGGACCGGGCCCGACGTCGGAGCCCGGCGACGGCGCGCTGTCTCGCCCCATGACTGTGCCAGGCCCGGTGTTGCCAGACTGTGAGGACTGTCCTCTCCTCAAAGCCGGGTTTCCTCGGCTCCGCGTCTCGCCGGCGGGGACATTCCGCGCGGCCGGGTGCGTCTCGTTCCAGCCGGGGGCGTTCGACGCCGTCGGGGACCGGAATCCTGTCCCCGCACGCGCAGGTTGTCCCCGGCTGGGAGGGAGTGTCCCCGCACGCGCAGGTTGTCCCCGGCTGGGAGGGAGTGTCCCCGGGCGCGCAGGTTGTCCCCGGCTGGGAGGGAGTGTCCCCGGCCGGGCGGGACAGGGTCGCGCGGCTGCGTCAGGCCATGACCTGCGTCCACTCCTCGCGGGCGGCGAGGAAGTCGCGCACCGCCTCCTGGGCGGCGGCCAGCGAGTGGTTCGCCCCCCAGCCGCACTGGACCTCGTTGGCCGCCGGCACCGCCTGAGCAGTGAGGATGTCGCGGAAGGTCGCCTCCAGCAGTGGCAGGAACTCCTCGGTCTCCACCCCCAGCATGAGGGCGTAGAAGCCGGTCTGGCAGCCCATGGGGGAGAAGTCGATGAGCCGGTCGGTGTGGTTGCGCATGAGCTCGGCGCTCAGGTGCTCGATGGAGTGCACGGCCTCCATCTCCAGGTGCGCGCGGTTGGGCTGGCAGAAGCGCACGTCGTACTTGACGAGCACGTCCCCGCCGGGCAGCTCCTTGCGGTCGGCCACGCGCACGTAGGGCGCGGCCACCTTGGTGTGGTCCAGGTTGAAGGACTCGACGTTCATCCTCGGCGTGCTCTGCTGGCTCGTCTCGCTCATGGGCTCAGCCTACGGGGCGGTCACGAGGCAGGATGGGGCCATGACTTCACTGGCGCGCATCGTCACGGGGCCCGACGACGCCCCCACCCTGGTCCTACTCCACGGCATCACCGGCTCCGCGGTCTCCCTGGCCGAGGCCATCGACCACTGGGTGGGCCGCGGCTACCGGGTCGTAGCGGCCGACGCCCGCGGGCACGGCCTGTCCCCGCGGTGGGAGTCGGCCGAGCTCGAGCGGGCCGGGGAGGTCCTTGTGGAGGACCTCATCGCCGTCCTGGAGGAGTTGGAGGCCGCCTCGCGAGGCCGGGCCGCCCTGGGCCTGCCGACGCCGCCCGCCCCGGTCGTCATCGGTCACTCGATGGGTGCGGCCACCGCCATGGTGGCCGCCGTCCGCCGCCCCGACCTGCTCTGCGGCGTCGTCCTGGAGGACCCGGCCCGCTTCGGCACCCGCAGCCCGCGCGAGCTCCTGGCCCGCGGCGCCGCCCGGGAGCGGGCCCGCGCCACCGAGGTCGCCGACCTGCCGGCCGCCGTCGGCCGCGCCCTGGAGACCATGCCCGACGCCGAGGCCCTCCCGGGTGTATGGGCCTCCCAGCGCACCGACCCGGGCCTGCTGTTGTCCGGCGTCGTCGCCCCCGAGGTCCCCTGGGACGAGGCCATGGCCGCCCTCGAGGTCCCCGCCCTGCTGCTCACCGGCGACCGGCCCGGCAGCGCCCGCGTGGGCAGTGAGGGCCTGGCCGCCGCCGCCCGCAACCCCCGCATCACCCCGGTCCTCGTGCCCGGGGCCGACCACCAGGTGCGTCGCAGCGACCCGCAGGCCTTCTACCGCGCCGTCGACACCTGGCTGGCCGAGGTCCTGCCGGTGGACTGAGACGGGGGAGCAGGCGGCTGAAGTGCCACCCGGCCGCCGGACTGCAACCGGACTGCAACCGGACTGCAACCGGACTGCCGCCGGAGCACCGTCGCCGCGCCACCACCGAGACCGCGGAAAAAGGGGAGAGCTCCCACGGCGCGCACAGGCCCGTCGGGGCGCAGTGCGCCGCCCGTCCGTGGGAGGATGCGCCCATGGCAGCTGTGTCGGAAAAAGCTCGGAAGGCCGCCGTTCCCCTCCCCGGGGAACGCACGCAGGGGGAGACCATCGCCTATCTCCTGGCGGCACTGACCATTGGCGCGGTGGGGCTCTACCTCATCCAGGACCTCTTCGCCCCGGCCTTCTTCGCCCTCACCCTCGTGGTGACGGTCCGGCCGCTGGTGTCCTGGATGACGCGCCACCGGGTGCCGCGCGTGGTCGCGGCGACGGCGGCGATCGCGCTCATCTTCACCTTCGTCATCCTGCTGTTCGCGGCCCTGGCCGTCGCCGTCGCCCAGCTCGTCGACACCCTGCCGCAGTACGCCCCCAAGTTCCAGGCGATCTGGAAGCAGGTCGAGACCCAGCTCAACGGCATGGGGGTCGACCAGTCCGCGGTGCTCAAGCAGGTCACCAACGTCCTGGACACCTCCCAGCTCGTCATGGTGGCTCAGTCGGTCCTGGGGCAGCTGACCTCGGCCAGCGCGATGATGGGCGTCATGTCGATGGTGGTCGTCTTCCTCATGTTCGACACCGCCAAGATCGAGATCCGCACTGCGGCCCTGGGCGTCCTCAAGCCGGGCATGGCCTCCGCCCTGGTGTCCTTCTGTGAGGCGGTGCGCTCCTACTGGATGGTCTCGACGGTCTTCGGTCTCATCGTGGCCGTCATCAACGCGGTCACCCTGTGGTACCTGAACGTGCCGATGGCCATCACCTGGGGCGTGGTCTCCTTCATCACCAACTACATCCCGAATATCGGCTTCGTCCTGGGCGTGGTGCCGCCGGCGATCCTGGGGCTGGTGGACTCCGGCCCCTGGACGGCGCTGTGGGTGGTGCTGTCCTACACGGCGGCCAACTTCGTCATCCAGTCCCTCATCCAGCCCAAGTTCACTGGGGACGCGGTGGGGCTCAACACGACGACGACCTTCCTGTGCCTGCTGTTCTGGTCTACCGTCACCGGTGCGTTGGGGACGATCCTGGCGGTGCCGCTGACCCTGTTCGTCAAGGCCCTCCTCATCGACTCCGACCCGCGCTCGCGCTGGGTGGGGATCTTCCTGTCCGCCGGCGACTCGCCCGTGCGCGACCCCGATGAGCTCGACCAGGGCGTACTCGACCAGCTCGACCTCGACGGCGACGGCGTCGGCGAGGCCGATCCCGACTACGGCCGGGCCGTCGTCGAGAAGCGTGCTGAGGTCATCAAGGAGCGTGAGAAGGCCGGTAGGTCGGCCACGCGTGCCAGCGGCGGTGGGGACGGCGACGACGTCGAGGTCTCCGCGCCCGCGGACTCGAGCCGGGCCACCAAGGACTGAGCTCAGGCCCCCGCTTCGGCGCACTGCTGGCCGCAGGGCGAGCCTGGCGCATCCCCCAGGGAATCGGCGACTGCGTTTCGCCCCGAGAACGTACTTCTCCTCCAGATCACTGAGGTCCGCTCCCAGTCATCTGGAGGAGAACGCAGTCCTCGTGCAGAAAGTACGTTCTCGACGACGTGGCCTCCGGCCCGGCCGGTGTGTGCCGGAGCCCTCGGGCTCAGGCCTCGGCGCGGTCGGCCGGCTTCCCGGACGGCTCCGCGACCTGCTCCCCGCGGCCCTCAGGGCTGGCGGGCCAGGTCCGCGGCGCCGACGAGCCCGGCCTCCTGGCCGCCCTCGGCCAGGACCACCGGGATGGCGGGGCGGTGGGTGCCGGCCGTGAGGTTCTCGGCGAAGGCCTTGCGTGTGGGGGCGAGCAGGATGTCGCCGGCCTCGGCCAGGCCGCCGGCGATGACGATGACCTCGGGGTCCAGCAGCGCGCACATATCGGCCAGCCCCACCCCCAGCCAGTGGGTGAGCTGCTCGTAGCACTCCAGGGCGGCGGGGTCCCCCTCGCGGGCGGCGGCGGTGACGGCCTTGCCGGAGATGTGCTCCGGGTCGCCGCCGGAGAGCTCGATGATGCGGGCCGCATAGCCGGGGCGGAACTGCGCCAGCTCCCAGGCGTTGACGCCCAGGGCCGTGCCGGCGCTGTAGCGCTCCAGGCACCCGCGCAGGCCGCACCCGCAGGGGCGTCCGCCGGGAACGACGTTGAGGTGCCCGATCTCCCCACCGAATCCGGCCGCCCCGCGCAGGAGGTGCCCGTCGACGATGATGGCCCCGCCCACGCCGGTGCCGATGGCCACGATGAGGGCGTTGCGCTTGCCGCGGGCCGCCCCGAAGCGGGCCTCGGCCCACCCGAAGGCATTGGCGTCGTTCTCGACGACGACGGGCAGGCCCACGCCCTCGGAGACGACGTCGCCGATCCGCATCCCGGTCCAGTCCAGGTTGGTGCCGTGCGCCATCGTGTTGCGGTCGGAGGACACGAAGCCCGCCGCCCCGATGCCCACGGTGGCTACGTCGGGGAAGTCCTCCCGCAGCCGGCGCACTACCGTCGTGATCGTGTCAATGATCGCCTGGCGGTCGGCGGCGGGGGAGTCGCGCCGAATCGTCTGAAGAACCTTCCCCTCGTCGTCGACGACGCCGGCCGCGATCTTCGTTCCGCCGACATCCACTCCGATGCTCAGTGCCATGCTCGCGCTCCTTGGTGAAACGACCGTTGCTGACGTCGCTGGTTGCGTCGTTGCTCGTCAGACGATCAATGGGATAAGTGATGGAAGAATAGCGTCCCCCGGCCCGCCCAGGGGGCGAGTCGGGGGAGAGGCTCCGGGGTGGGTGGGCGGCGGGCGCCGAGGGGCGCCGTCGGCGTTCCGCTGCGCGGCGGTCAGTGCGCCGACGCCGGTGCCGCAGGGCTCGTCGTGCTCGCGGACCCGGTAGCGCCCTGAGCCCCCTTGGCCTCCTTGGCCTTGGCGGCCTGGCTCTTGACGACGGCCGTCATGTAGTCGGCGTCCTTGTACCCGTTGATGTAGGTCTCGCCCACGATCATGAACGGGGTTCCCTGAATGCCGATGGAGTGGACGTGCTGGGTGGACTCGGAGACGGCCTTGACGGTCTCGGCGGCAGTCATGTCGGCGCGGAACTTCGACAGGTCCGCCACCCCGGCCTTCTTGGCGAAGTCGACCAGGGAGTCCTCGGTGTAGGCCGGGTGGCCCTTGGGGTCGGCGGCGGCGTAGACGGCGTCGTGGAACTCCCAGAACTTTCCCTGCTTGGCGGCGGCCCGCCCGGCCTGGGCGGCCAGGGGTGAGGTCTCGCTGATCTGGGCCAGGTCGCGCCACTCGATGCGCAGTGTGCCCTCCTCCACCAGCTTGTTCAGCTCGGGCTCGACATTTTGGGCGAACTGGGTGCAGAAGGGGCAGGCGAAGTCGGAGTAGATGACCATGACGACCGGCGCGTCGACCTTGCCCTTGGCCTGGCCGTCGGCCGGGTCCCGGTGGATCTCGGAGTGGATGAGCTCCAGGGTCTGCTGGTCGGCGACCGGCGGGGCCGGTACGGGCTCGGGGACCGCGGCGGCCGAATCGGAGGAGGAGGCGGGTGCCTGGCTGGCGGCGGCGGCTTGATGGCGGCGGGAGGCGACGTTCTGCAGCAGCACTGCGGCGAGGACGGCCAGGATGACGGCGATGACCACGAGGGTGATGACCGTGGCGCGGTTGGTCTTCGACTGCGTCCGCGTCGGCGTCGAAGAAGGCGGCTGAACACTCATGGCAGCGAGTCTGTCAGAGGAGACAGGCCCCGCAATACGCCTGATATGGCTGATGAGAGCACAGTTCGTCACAGCCGTCTCAGGCCGATCTCGGCAGACCCGCCAACCTCACGGGGCGCTCACGAGCCGCTTACGGCACGCTCACGAAGGTCACCGAAATTCATCGGCCCTGGAGGCGCCGTCGCCCATCCCCGACCCACACACTTCGACCGAATCTTCATATTCGACCCGGAGCCGCGTCGTTTGTGAAGTTTTTGTCGAAGTGAGGCGGGGTCCCGGCCGGGCGGCGCTCTAACGCAGGGCTGCGCCGGCAGCCAGCCCGAGTCCGACGGCGCCCAGCGTCGCCGCCGTCATGAGGGTCGCGTGCGCCAGGGCTGGCCCCCACCGCCCGGCCAGCAGCAGGCGCGCTCCCTCGACGCAGGCCGTGGAGAAGGTCGAGTACCCGCCCAGGAAGCCGGTCCCCACGACGGTCAGTGCGGTGGCGGCCCAGGTTCCGGAGTGCGGCGGGTCTGCCGCCCGGCCCACGAGCAGGCCCATGAGGAGGCAGGCGGTCACGTTGACGACGACCGTGCCCCACGGCATTCGCAGCATCCGCGACATCCAGGGCGCCCGCAGCCCGGAACGACGCCGCTGCCGGCCTCCCGCCGCGGCCTCCCGGGCGGCTCGGCTGCTGAGGCGGCTGACGGAGGTGTCCACGCCCCAGCGGCAGGCCGCCCCTACCCCGCCGGCCATCGCCAGGGGGAGCCAGTCGGTGAGCCAGGTTCCCAGCCCGGCGGCGGCCCCGCTCATGACGCCTCCGGGAGGCGGCCGCTGCCCGCTCGGTCCACTCGGCCTGCTCGGCCCACACTGCCCGTGCGACCCGTGCGACCCGTGCGACCCGTGCGACCCGGGCGGCGCAGACGGCCGGCCAGCCACAGCCCGAGCCCGGCCGCCACCAGCCCGGCCACCATCGACCCCACCAGGTAGGCGGCGCCGAGGACCGGGCGGCCGCCGTCCCCACCGGAGGTCAGGAGCTGGTGGCTCTCCAGGATGAAGGTCGAGTGCGTCGTCAGCCCGCCCAGCACCCCTGTGCCCAGGGCCAGTCGCAGGCGCGGGCGGCCTTCGCCGAGCGCCCCGAGCAGCAGCCCCAGGGCGAGGGCCCCGACGACGTTGAGGGCCAGGGTCGTGACCGGCAGGTGCCCGGGGGAGGCGGGCCAGGCCCGCTCCAGGGCCGCGCGCACCAGCGTACCCGCGCATCCGCCCGCGGCGACCAGGGCCAGGGAGGCGGCCACGGACGGGGTTCGCCCGGCTGCCGATGGGGAGCCGGCTGCTGAGGGGGAGGTGGCCTTGGACGGGGCGAGAGAGGTGGTCACGGACGGGGTTCGCCCGGCTGCCGATGGGGAGCCGGCTGCTGAGGGGGAGGTGGCCTTGGACGGGGCGAGGGACGCAGCCACGGATGAGGCCCGCCCGGCTGCCGGCGGGGAGCCTGCTGCCGAGGGGGACGCAGCCATGGTCGGGGCCGGCTCAGTCCCCGGCGCGGAATCGCCCCCGGTCTCGGAGGCGCCGCGGGTTCCGGCGCCGGCGCCGGGGTCGGCCTCAGCCATTGCGCTTGGCGATCTGGTAGTTGTCCTTGTTGTAGATGAGGGTGTAGGTGGCCCCCTGCTTGGAGTGCTTCTTGCCCCAGGCGGCGGCATCACTACTGCCCCACTGGTTGGCGCTGGTCGGGGTCATGACGATGTACTCCTTGTCGGGGCCGCTCGTGCCCGCCCAGGAGACCTCGGCCCGGGGCACCAGGTAGGCCAGCAGCGACAGGTCGGTGACCACCGTGGCCCCCTCGGGGATCGTGGCGATGACCTCGTGGGCGACGGCCACCCGATGCGTCTCGGTTCTCTTCGCCTCGTCGCTCTGCTTGGCCTCGGCGGCGAGCGGGTCGAAGTTCTTGTTGGTGGCCTGCCACAGTGGGAGGTAGGGGGCGGTCAGCACCCCGGTGGCCACCGCGGTGAGGATGCTCGTGGCCACCACGAAGCGGTGCCGCATCGGCACCGTGAGCCAGGTGGGGAAGGCGGTTGGGCGCCGGCGCGGGCCGTCGACGTCGGACTCGCCGGCGGTGCCTGCCTCCCCTGCCTCCCCGGCAGCCAGGGCGGCCTGGGCGGAGCGCCCCATGACCGCTCGGCCATCGACCCCCACCTGCCTGACGGGGTGGTCGGCCACGTAGGAGCCGTGCGCCCGGCGCCGGGCGACGACGTCGAGCAGCGCCCCCAGCGCGATGGGCATGAGGGTGGCGTTGTAGTGCCAGTTGTCCCACACCCAGTAGAACTCCACCGACCCCAGGAACCGCCACGCCAGCGTCGGCAGCACCACGAGCAGCCACGGCGAGGTGACCCCGACGATTCCGCTGGTGAGGATCAGCATGACGACCACCGTGGCCTTCTGGGTCAGGGCGTCGGGTGAGGTGGGCTGGTCCTGTGAGCTCAGGCCGTAGTCCCACACCCCGTTGATGTTGAAGGCCGGCAGGAACACCTGGATCGCGAAGAGGAAGGCCGCGATCCCGCCGACGATCATGCCCACGCCCAGGCGCAGCCCCCGACGCCGGTTGCGGGCGGCGTCGTCCTGGGGAGCGCTTCCAGCGGCGTTCCCAGCAGCATCCCCAGCGGCATCGAGGCCGTCGGCCCCGCGGCCACCGGGCCGGATGACCGTGCACGTGCGATACCAGGCTGGGACCGCTGAGGTGAGAATGACGGCCACTCCGATCATGAGCACCGTCAGCCCCATGTCCTCCTTGACCAGGACCAGGGGCACCGACCAGGCCGTCACCGCCCCCCAGCGCCGCTCCACGAAGGCCACCGAGGCGTAGGCCAGCAGCGGCATCGCGAAGGCGATCTCATGGAACTGTGCTGCCACGGCCCCCTGCATCCCCCACGACAGGACGTAGACGAGCCCCAGCCCACCGGCCACCCACTGATTCGTCAGGCGGCTGGCCAGGCGGGTCAGCGGCCAGGCCGAGAACGCCAGCAGCAGGTCCTGAGTGATGAGCAGGCTCAGGGGCGTGGGGAAGAGCCTCCAGATCGGCCCCAGCAGAATGAGGATCGGGTGGAAGTGGTCACCCAGGAGGTTGTATCCGTCACCCTTGACCGGCACGATCGGGGTCTGGAAGTGGGCGTAGGCCTTAGCCAGCTCGGAGAAGATCGCCAGGTCCCAGCTGGGCACCGGCTTCATCGTCTCCCACTGGACGATCGAGTAGTAGATCATCACCCAGGCGCCGATGACGACGACGATCGCAGCCGGAATCGAGTGGCGGATCTGCTCCTTGAGGTTCACGGCGCCGAGCCTACCCGTGTGAATCGGGGATGAACCTGGTAGCGCTAGGCTCGTGGTGTCACCCACGATCAGGAGACGAGATGCCCCTCACGCCGCCGCCCGCCGATTCCACCTCGGCGGCCGAGTCCTCGCCGCCTCAGCGGCCTGACCTCGACCAGATGGTGGACCACGACGCCGAGCCCCAGCTCCAGCGCCACCTCACCAACCGCCACGTCCAGCTCATCGCCATCGGCGGGGCCATCGGAACCGGGCTGTTCATGGGGTCGGGGAAGACGATCTCCCTGGCCGGCCCCGGTGTGTTCCTCGTCTACGCGATCATCGGCGCCATCCTCTTCCTGGTCATGCGGGCCCTGGGCGAGGTGCTGCTGTCCAACCTGTCCTACAAGTCCTTCGCCGACGTCGCCCACGACCTCATCGGCCCGTGGGCGGGCTTCTTCGTGGGCTGGACCTACTACGTGTGCTGGCTGGTGACGGCCGTGGCCGAGGTCATCGTCATTACCGGCTACGTGAGGTTCTGGTGGCCGCACCTGCCTCTGTGGATCACGCCAGTGGTGACCGTGATCCTGCTGTTCAGCCTCAACCTCGCCACCGTCAAGGCCTTCGGGGAGATCGAGTTCTGGTTCTCCATCATCAAGATCGTGGCCATCATGGCGCTCGTCGTCGTCGGTGTCCTCATGGTGCTGCGCGGGTTCACGGCGCCCAACGGCGCCCACGCCCAGTTCTCCAACATCTGGAGCGGCGGATTCTTCCCCAACGGTGCGAGCGGGTTCTTCGGGGCCTTCCAGATCGCCATCTTCGCCTTCGTGGGCACCGAGCTCGTGGGGACCGCGGCCGCCGAGGCCAAGGACCCGGAGGTCACCCTGCCCCGGGCCATCAACGCCATCCCGGTGCGCATCGTCCTGTTCTACCTGGGGGCGCTCGCGGCCATCATGGCCGTCACCCCGTGGCAGGAGATCAACCCCGAGGCAAGCCCCTTCGTGGCCATGTTCGCCCTGGCGGGGCTCGGCGTGGCCGCCAGCGTCGTCAACTTCGTGGTGCTCACGGCCGCGGCGTCGTCGGCCAACTCCGGGGTCTACTCCACCTCCCGGATGCTCTTCGGCCTGTCCTGGGCGGACAACGCCCCCCACGTCTTCCGCAAGCTGACGGCCCGTTCGGTGCCGGGAGTGTCCCTGGCCGTCACCTGCGCCAGCCTGCTCACCTCGATCCCGCTGCTCTACACCTCCAAGTCCATCATCGCGGCCTTCACAACAGTGACCACGGTGGCCAGCGTCCTGTTCATCCTCGTGTGGTGTGTCATTGTCGTGAGCTACCTGCGGTTCCTCACCCTGCGGCCCGAGCTTCACCGCGCCAGCACCTTCCGCCTGCCCGGTGAGCGTGGGGCGGCCTGGCTGTGCCTGGCCTTCTTCGCCTTCGTCATCTGGACCCTCACTCAGGCCCACGACACTCGCATCGCGGTCTTCGCCTCGCCCCTGTGGCTGGTGGTGCTGGGCGTGGCCTGGCTCGTCCACAGCAGCCGGCTCGCCAGGCAGCAGGAGCTCCAGTCGTGAGTGCCGGTGGTGGGTCAGTGACACCGGAGCCGTCGGACGGGCCGACGTCGTCGGCCTGCCTGGAGGAGCTGCTCGCCCGCGGGGTGGCCGCGGTCCGCCAGGCGGCCGCCTTCGCCCTGGACCCGGGTGAGGAGCTGCGCATCGAGGCCAAGGCCCACCGCAACGACCTGGTCACCCAGGTCGATCGCGGCGTCGAGGAGCGCATCGCCGGCCACCTGGAGGCCACGGGCGTCCCCATCCACGGTGAGGAGGCGCACCGTGTCGAGGACTTCGAGACCTACCGCGGGCGGGCCTGGGTGCTCGACCCCATCGACGGGACCCTCAACTACGTGGCCACCCACCGCGACTGGGCCATCTCCCTGGCCCTGGTCGACGACGGCGTGCCCACGCTCGCCGTCCTCGCCGACCCCGTGGCGGGCCGGCTCTACACGGCCATCCGCGGGCGGGGCGCATGGGTGCAGCCGCTTCTGGCGGGGTCGGCGGGCACCGACGACGCGGCGCCGCGGGCCCTGGAGCGGCTGGAGGACCTGCCCTTGAGTGAGGGCATGCTCATCGCCCACTACCAGCTCACGCAGGATGCGGGCATCGGCCAGGCCATCGAGGCCTCGCGCGGCATGCGCTGCTACGGGGCGGCTGCCCTGGAGATGGCGGAGGTGGCCGCGGGCGGCGCGGTTGTCTATGCCCAGCCGCGGCTCCAGCCCTGGGACGTCGCGGCCGGTGCGCTGCTGTGCACCGAGACCGGCGCGGTCCTGACCCGGATGGACGGGGCGCCCTTCGACGTGCGCCGCGCCGGCTCGCTCCTCGTGGGCACCCCGACCGCCCACGCCGAGGTGCTGGGGCACCTGCGCGCCGTCGGGGCCTGAGGCTCGCTGCGGCGGGCAGGGTGCCTGCCTTCGCGCGGTCGTGCCTTATGCCTCGGGATCGAGGGGTAAGGGGTGCGACCGCGCGACCTACCCTACGACCGCGCGGTCGTGCAGCCGGGTGAGCGCTGCGCACAGGTGGTCGCCCCGGTGTTAATCTGTGTGGCGGTCGTTTAGGTCTGGGGGCGCGTGCCGCCACCCGAGAACCCTCGCGAAAGGTGCGCCATGTGAGGCAGACACTCGTCTTGCTGCTGATCTGCACCGCCAGCTTCATGAACGTCCTGGACGTCACGGTCGTCTCCGTCGCGCTGCCTGACATGGGGGCCGCACTGGGGGCGTCGCTGAGCGAGCTCCAGTGGGTCGTCAACGCCTACACCCTGCCGCTGGGGACACTCCTCATGTCGGCGGCGACGCTGAGCGGGTCGGTGGGGCGGCTGCGCCTCTTCCGCTGGGGCGTTGTCCTGTTCACGGCCGGCTCCCTGGTCTGCGCGCTGGCGCCGTCGGTCGGTGTCCTGGACTGGAGCCGCTTCATTCAGGGGGTCGGTGGCGCGATCTTCCTGGGCGTCGGCGTCCCCATGATCTCGGACCGCTACCAGGCGGGCCCCGCCCGGGCGCGCGCGATCGGTGTCTACGGCGCGGTCTCCGGTGCGGCGATCGCCCTGGGACCGCTCCTTGGCGGAGGGCTCGTGCTGATGGCGGGCTGGCGCTCGATCTTCTGGGTCAACGTCCCGGTGGGCCTGGCGGTCTGGCTCGGATCGCGCTGGGTTCCCGAGGTCGGCGCGGACCGGGGCGGCGCTGCGGGCAAGGCGGCATCCAGGAAGGTCGACTGGCCGGGCACGGTGCTGTGCGTCGCCATGACGGGGGCGCTCACACTGGCGCTCCTCCAGGGCAACACGTGGGGATGGGCCTCGCCCGTGATCGTCTCCCTGCTGGCCGGCTCGGCGGTGCTGCTCGCCGCGTTCTGCCTCGTCGAGAGACGATCGGCCAGCCCCATGGTCGACGTCTCGATCCTCACCGAACCCACCTATGCCGGCAGCGTCCTGGTCGGCTTCATCATCCAGGCGGCCCTCATCGGGCCAATGGCCTTCCTGTCCCTGTACGCGCAGAACATCTACCGGCTCACTCCCGCCCAGACCGGACTGTGCTTCCTGCCCTTCAGCGCCTCCGCCCTCATCGTGGCCGCCACCTGCGGGGGAGCGGTCAGACGCCACGGAGCCAGGGCGAGCTTGCTGGGAATCGTGCTGGGCGGCGTCCTCGGCTCCTGCCTGCTCATGCTCCTGCGCGGATCGAGTACCTGGCTGGTCCTCATTCCCGGGCTCGTCCTGGCGGGGGCCGCCACCGGGGCCACCGGGACGATCGTCAACCAGCTGGCGATCTCCTCGGCCGATGAGGACACCGCCGGGATGACCTCAGGGTTCTCCGCCTCCGCTCGGCAGCTCGGCATCGTCATGGGGGTCGCGGTCATGGGTGTGAGCTATGAGCGCGTCATCCGGAGCGTGATGACGATGGCCCCGCAGATCGGTGTCCTGGGGCGGACTGCGGATCGGGAGCGTCTCATCTCCCTGGTGGCCTCCGGCAAGGGGCTGCGGGCCCTGGACGGATGGCCCACCGCCATGACGGCTGACATGCGCTCCCACCTGGAACCGCTGGTCCGCTCCGCCACGGATGCGGGGCTCGGCGTCAGCCTGGGGGTGGGGGCCGCGGTGATGCTCGCCGTCGCGATCCACCTGGCCCTGACCGTCCCCGGACGGCGCGCAAAGAGCGAGGTCTCACACCTGTTCGTCTCGTGATCGTGCTCCCGCGCGGCCGTGGGTCATGTCGCGAGATCGAGGGTTCAGGGTGCTGTGCTGTCTCCTCACTTCTGAGACATGTGAGTGTCATGACTTCTGAGACACTCGCTCGGGCAGGAACCCGGGGCGGGCCGGTGGTCCAGGAGGCGAGGGTGGCTGAGGGGCGAGGCATGATGGGGCGTGGGTGTCCATGGTGCTGACATCACAGGCGCACTGGCACCGCACACCGAAGAAGAACCGCAGGATTCCAACGATCCCCGCTGGGCGCTTCAACGCCAGGCTCGTCAATGTCAGCACTGTGGACACCGGGCCGCGCAGGAGCGAGAGCCCGTGGTTCGTACGGCACGGCCCGGCGCCTCCGTCACAGATCCGCCCCACCGTCCCCTGACCACCGCCTGCGCAGGGACCTGAAGGCTATGACTCGACGCCGGCGCCTCGTTGAGTAAGCCTGCTCCACGAGGGTCGGGATCTACTGGCCAAGGGTTGTGCATACTGCACGAAGGCCCCACCTACCCAAAGTGCCCCCCACCCTCCTCCAGTAGCACCCCACCCTCGTGCACTGCATCCAGACGACGGCAACCACCACAGAGACCGGGACAGCCCCTCCGACAGACCGAAACAGCAGCTCTCCCATCTCTCTCCCATCTGGCAGACGCACCCCACCGGTGTCTTGAGATGTCATGACATCCGAAACTCTCAGAAGTCATGAGACAACACAGAGGGTTCAGGGTACGGCCGCGTGACTTACCCTACGAACACGCCGGGCATATGGGGGACACAGGTGGCCTTCGTAAAATGCCGCGCATGACAAGAACACTAAGGCGGCGTCCGGTCGATTCAGGGCGCGCCAGCGCGGCGCAGACGTCCGCGCAGTCCTCGATGACAGGCGGCGCACCGCGCCGTCGTCGCACGGGCATCAGTGCCCTGGCGGTCCTCGTCGGCGGATGCCTGAGCGCCTGCGGGGCGGGACTGTCCGCCGCAGCGGGCGGCTCGGCCACCGTCCCGGGCCCGATTCCCTCCGGCCTGGAGTCCTTCTACCGCCAGGCCGTCAACTGGTACCCCTGCGCCGCCACCGACGGCGTGGAGAAGGCCTCCGAGAAGACCGCCCAGGCGAGTGCCTCCACGACGGCCGCCAAGGCCTCGGCGCAGGCCACCGCCACCCCGAGCGCCGACGGCGCGACCGGGACGGCCGGCTCCTCCGAGGAGGAGACCGACACGGCCACCTTCAGCTGCGCCGTCATCACCGTCCCCCTGGACTACGCCAACCCCAAGGGCGAGACCATCTCGATCGCCGTGAAGAAGCGCGCCGCCACCGGTGGCCACGCCCAGGGCGCCCTGTTCATCAACCCCGGTGGTCCCGGCGACTCCGGGGTCTCCTTCGCCGAGCGGGCGAGCAACGCCTTCAGTCCCGATCTGCTCGAGGCCTACGACATCATCGGCTTCGACCCGCGTGGGGTCGGCTCCTCCACGGCCATCACCTGCTCCAGCGACGACGACTCATCCTCCGGCACCGCTGAGCCCTCCGCCTCGGCTGGGGCCACGGCCTCGCCGTCGGCCTCGGGCACGCCGTCGGCAGGTACTGAGCCCTCCACTGGGGCCTCCGCCGGGACCGCCTCGGGCGGTGAGTCCTACGAGGAGTGGGCGGAGTCGACCCGGCAGTCCTTCCAGGAGCTGACCGAGCAGTGCGCCGCCAACACCGAGCCCGCCGCCCTGCTCGACCACGTCGACACCGTCTCCGCAGCCCGGGACCTCGACATCCTGCGGGCGCTGGCCGGCCAGGAGAAGCTGAACTACCTGGGCTTCTCCTACGGCACCTACCTCGCCTCCGTCTACGCCGAGACCTTCCCCGGCAACACGGGCCGCATGGTGCTCGACGGCGCCATCGACCCCTCCCTGTCCCTCGCCGAGCAGGGACTGGGGCAGGCCAAGGGCTTCGAGCAGGCGCTGCGCACCTACGTGGACTACTGCCAGAACTCCACCGGCTGCCCGCTGAGCGGGGGCACCGACGCCGGAGTCCAGCAGATCCGTGACCTCATCACCTCCGCCAACAGCACGCCCCTGGCGACCGGTGACCCGAACCGCACCGTGACCGGCGCGGACATCGTCACCGCCCTGAGCGAGTACCTCTACACCACCGAGCAGAACTGGGAGCCCTTGAACAAAGCCCTTGACCAGGCCATCAACCACCGCGACGGCTCGGCCTTCGTGGCCTCCGAGGAGCAGGACACCTCCTCGAAGGATGACGGCGGCGGAGCCTTCCAGGCCGTCACCTGCCTGGACTACCCGGTGGAGGGCGACAAGACGACCTGGGCCGCGCAGTACGAGCAGGCCCAGCGCGAGGCCCCGATCTTCGGGAACACCGCGGTCGGCATGGACCTGGTGTGCAGCGTGTGGGGGCACAACGGGACCCGCAAGCCCACGCAGATCCACGCCCGCGGGGCGGCGCCGATCCTCGTGGTGGGAACCACCGGGGACCCGGCCACCCCGTACGCCTGGTCGAAGTCCCTGGCCGAGCAGCTCGACTCCGGCCAGCTGCTGACCTGGGAGGGCAATGGGCACACCGCCTACGGCGGCGACGCCTCCTGCGTCAACGACGCCGTCGACGCCTACCTGATCTCCGGCACCATGCCCAAGAAGGGCCTGACCTGCCACGGCAACGAGTAGGCGCGTCGCCAACGAGTCAGCGGGCGGGCCGAGGTGCACTCGGCCCGCCCGCTGACGTCACTGAGGGTGTGCGTTCGACGACCGGGGCTGCGCAGGGGCGACCTGCTGGGAGGAACGCGCGGCGGCTCAGGCGGCGGGGGCGATCTGGGTGGTGAAGTCCTCCTTGCCCTGGTTGTCAGTGATGACGGCGGTGACGGAGACTTGCTCATCGGCGGGCACGGTGGCGGTGGCCTGGGCCCCGGTGAGGATCTCCTCGGAGCCGTCAGCGCGCTGGATGTACCAGTCGATGTTCACGATCGTGCCGTCGGAGTCGGTGGAGGCCGAGGCGTCCAGGGCCAGTTGGTCGCCGTCGCGGGCAAGGGTGAAGGAACCGGCGGGGCGCGTGTTGTCCACCTGCGCCTGCGCGGCGGCGGGCAGCTCCTGCGCGGCGGCCGGCTGCTCCTTCAGGACGCCCATGATGGAGCCGGCGATGGCTTTGTGGCCGGCGGCGTTGGGGTGGAAGCGTCCGTCGTTGATGAGGCCGTCGAACCAGGACGACTGCTTGCCGCACAGCTCGTGTCCGGCGAAGGAGCCGGAGGGGTCGGCGAACCGGTAGCCGTGGCGCTGGGCCGCGGCCTTGGCGGCGGCGTTGATCTCGTTGGTCTTGGCGTTGATCCAGCGCTGATCCACCTTGGTGACGCCTTCGCAGCGCCCCGGTACTGGGAGGATCTGGCCGGCTCCCTGCGGGGTGAACATGCGCGGGTAGCCGACGGCGACGACGGTGGCGCCCGGGGCGCGGGAGGCGATGTCGGCCACGAGCGTGTCATAGCTGGTGATGCCTGCGCGCGTGGTCTTGCCGGCCAGGGCGCTGATGGCGCCGTCAACCTGCTCGGAGACCTCCTTGTTGCCGGAGCAGGTGGTGAAGGGGGCGGCGGTGATGCACTTGGTGAGGATCGTGGAGAAGCCGGCGTCGTTGCCACCGATGGAGAAGGTGACCAGGCTCGTGGAGGAGTTCAGGTGGTTGAGCTGGGCGGGCTCGTTCCAGGAGGTCCTGGGGTTGTAGAAGTCGGGGATCCGGGCTCCTGAGCAGGCGCCGAAGTCGAGTGTCTTGCCGGTCTGGCTGGCCACTTGGTGGGCGTAGGCACCCGCGGCCCGTTTGCACCCGTTACCGCCTTGGACATCCGTGCCACTGGCGTAGGGCGGTGCCCCGACTCCGGAGGCGTAGGAGTCGCCCAGGGCCACGTAGGTGTTCCCCTGGGGGGCGGAGTGGGCGGGTGAGCCGCCGCCGATGGTCCAGGCCAGGGCTGCGACAGAGGCCAGGGTGCTCAGCCGGATGAGGCCGCGACGACGCCTCCGACTGGCCCGGGCTGTTTCATGCAGCGCTGTCCGGGGGGTGGGGGAAGAGGGGGTGTGGTTGAGCATGCTGCCTCCGGTGAGTCTGTCGGTTGTGTGAAATGATTGAGAATCGAGCGCTTGACTGCGGATGAATGCGTGCGGGAGCAAGCCTATGCCGGTGAGAGGGTGTGTCAGGCGGTTTTCACGGAGCGGACGATGACTATCCGGTGCCGGGTGAGAATGGGGTGCGGCTCGGAGTACTGAAAGGTCAAGCGCATGCTGTGACGTTTGATGGCCTCGGCGAGCCAGGCGGGAGTCACGAGGTGAAGGGTGAGGGTGGACCAGTGCCCGGCCTGCCGCATGGTGACGGTCCGCAGTCCGGATGCCGGGTCGGCGTTCTCCGTGATGAGGCAGCCGTCGGGAAGCCGCCAGGTCTCCGACAGTAATCCGTTGCCGACGACGTGCTGGGCGGAGACGATCAGCTGACCATCGGGGGGAAGGAGGTCGGCTGCCTGCTCGATGAGCTGTTCACGCTCCTTGTCCGTCGGCTCGGTGATCGTGCCGGCCGGCAGCAGAATGCTGGTGACGCCGTCTGCGAGGCCGTGGGAGGAGTCGTCTGTCCTGAGTAGCCAGTCGCGGCTCGCCGTCTCGATGGGGGCGACCTGCTCCGCGGGCGCCTGCGGGGAGGCGGGGTCCGTGCGCAGCTCGACGGCGTCCTGAGGGGAGGTGTCGATGGCGAGGGTCGTGCCCTGGGAGTCGGCGATGAGCCGGCGGAGGGTTGCCGCCTCAGCCGTGTCGGCGGCGATCAGTGCGCAGTATGAGGAGGCGCTCAGGAGCGGTTGAGGCGTGGAGGGGGTGGGGGAGTCGGTCATCGGTCACCTCCTGGGGGTGTCGCGGTGCTGCCGGGGTGCTCGTGCGGGTCGAATGCCTGGGGCTCTTTCCCTTATTTCATCGGCATGCGTATCGCGAGGGGATCCTCCGATCGGGTCAGTGGGCCGAAGGAGGGGGACGGCGAGGGCGGCCCTCACCCGCGTTGGGGTCAGGGCCGCCGCTAGGTCTTTAAGACCAGTAGGGTTTCTTCTCGCCCCCAATCTTGAAGGGAAGCAGTGCGGCGAAGGAGGCGAAGGAGAAGGTGAACAAGACGAGGGGCCTTTCGGAAGCAGTGGTTGATGATGGCTCTAGCCTCGCCTGCTCCAGTGGGGGATTCATCGGCTCCTCGACTCAGTCGATGGGTGGAGACCTCGTCTCGAGGAGGGCTGAGGGGATGCTCGGCCTCACCGGTTCGTCGGGGTCTGATGCGGCGCTCAGCTGACCAGGCCGTGCTGCATGGCGAAGACGGCGGCTCCGACCCGGTCCGGGACGCCGAGCTTGGCGATGATGGCGGACACGTGCGACTTGATGGTGGCCTCGCTCAGGTTCAGCCGGTTGGCGATCTGCTTGTTGGTCAGGGCCTCGCTGATGAGTGCCAGGACCTCCAGCTCGCGGGCGGACAGGGTGACGCCGAAGGGGAGGGGGGAGGCCTCTTTTCTGCTGAAGGAGGGCGGGGTGGTGCTCCCGGAGCCGGGCGAGGTGGGTTGAAGGCGCTCGCTGAGCACTGCCGAGGACTTAGGGGTGAGGACGATGTTGCCCGCCACCGCCTGCTTGATGGCGCCGGCCAGGGCGTCGACGTCGTCCTCCTTGGCCACGAAGCCGCGGACACCGGCGGCGAAGGCCTCGTTCGAGATCGAGTCGGCGATGAGCGTGCTCAGGATGATGATGGCCAGCTCGGGGTTCTCCTCATGGAGGGTCTTTGCCAGGGTGAGGCCGTCGAGCCGGGGCATCTGGACGTCGAGGAGGACGGCCTGGACCGGCTCCGTCTCGGTGGAGTGGATCAGGTCCAGGGCCTCCTGGCCGTCCTGAGCCGTCCAGGCCACGGAGATGCCCTCCTCGGTGGAGAGCAGCCGGGCCAGGGTGCGGCGTACCAAGGGGTCGTCGTCGGCGATACCGATGCGGATCATGGCAGTTCCTCCAAGGGGGCGGGGCTCGTGGTTGGCGCGGAGGGCACGGTGGCGGAGACCATCCAGGTCATATTCTCCTCCATGGTCTCCAGAGTGCCTCCGATAGCGGTGACGCGTTCGCGCATGCCGAGGATTCCGGCGCCGGATGAGGGCAGGTCGTGGGTCGTGGAAACCCCGTTGGTCATCACCAGGTGCACCTTGCTCTCGCTCTGGATGAGGGAGGCGGTCACCGGGCGGCGCGGGTCGCCATGGCGCAGGACGTTGGCCCCCATCTCACGGCAGACCCGGGACAGGGTGGTGGCCTGGAGACGGCTGCAGGGCGCCGTGGCGGTGCACTGGAAGGTGACGGAGAACCCGGAGGCGGAGAGGTCGTCGACGATGGCCCGCACGGCGCCCTCCAGATCCGTGGTCACCGTGCCCAGTCCGCCCTCGGCGCTGTCGTCGTCGCTGTCGTTGCGGCGCAGGGCGCGCAGAATGAGGCGGAGCTCGTGGAGCGCGTCAGCGGCGGTGGCCTCGATGGCGGCGAACTCCTCGCGAGCACGGTCGGGGGAGAGCTCCTTGCTGGCGGCCAGCTTGGCCCGTAGGGCCGTCTGGGACATGGAGTAGGCGACGAGATCGTGCATCTCCCGGGCCACCTCGTTGCGGATGGCCTCCAGCTGCCCGGACACCGCGGAGATCTCGCTGCGCCAGGAGTTCACGGTGACGCGGACCAGGAGTCCTGCTGGAAGTGCAATAACGAGGTCAAACAGCATGGAAGCGAAGTACGCGCCGTCCCCGGTGGCTAGCAGCACGATGACGGGTGGGGTGAGGGCGAGGGAGGCAGCGAGCCTCAGGGGGAGAAAGCGGCCCATGAGGAAGGCGGAGACGGCGTTGGTGATGGCCAGGTCCCCGGTCTCAGCGACAGGGGCGAAGGCGAGTGCTATCCACACGATGAGGTAGCCGATCGATCCGAGGCGGGGGCGCAGGGGCGTCACCATCGTTGTCAGGAGCGCCAGCACCAGGAAGACGATCCGCTCCGGAACGACCGAGCCCCGCAGAGTCAGCATGAGGATGAGGTTCGCCGTCCCGAAGACCGCCGCTACCGCGACGTACAGCCAGGGCTTGGCTGATGCGTACTGCCAGGCCTCCGAGGACGGCCATGAAAGCCGCGTTTGTCTGATGTTCCTATCAGTCTTATTCCCTCGGAGCACATATTTATTGTTGGTGGAGGTAACGAAGAAATCAAGGTGGCGGAAACCTCAAAGAATGGGGTGAGGGATGGGGTGAGTGTCAGGTGTCACGAGCTCCTGCCCCAGTGCGCTCTCATCCGTCACCAGGGGTGTGAGCGCTGGGTTCTCCGCACGCCCGGCATGCCAGCCGCCCTGGCGGATCCGCTGGGGGAGTGTCGGTGTCAGGTCGGTGAAGCGGGTTGACTCCACGAGGCTCTCCCACTCCATCTCCGCGCAATTCGTCTCCGCGCAATTCGTTATTGGAACGGTCACAACCTGATCTGCTGTACTGATCTTTGTCAGCCAGGCCCGAAAGGCGGTGACGTTTCCCGGGGCTCCCCACCAGGTCGCGCGGTCCGTGTCGCTGCGCAGGTGCTCGGGCCGGTCGGGACGACCAAGGGCTTCTCGCATGATCGTGAAAAGGTCCACGATCTGACATGCCTCCCGTGCGGCTGTGGCGATCGCCCCGTCCAGGGCTGAGTCGCACCCCAAGCCGCAGGCGACGATCTGCTCGGAAGGCTCGATGATCGCGCACATGATGACGCTCAGCTCCCGGCAGCGCGACGGCATCTCCAGCGTCACGAGCTCGGCTCCCCGGTCACACAGCGGTGCGATCACCGATTGCAGCGGGCCCAGTGCTGATCGGGCCTGGGCGAGGGGAAGGCGCCGTACTCCCCGGCACAGGTACCAGCCGCGCATCGCTGCATCGCGCTCGATCAGCTCCCGCAGACCGCGGGTGCGGCAGAACTCGACGCTCGGTCCGGCCGCGGCTCCGGAGGGTCCCGCATCAGGGAAGAGCGGTGGCGGGCCGAGACGGTCCTGGGCCGCGACCGCCCAGCGCTCCACGACCTCGCCCGCAGCCCGCAGCAGAGTCTCGTCGCGGCGCTGCCCGCAGGCACCGACGGCGTGCATGGTGAAGGGCCCCTCCTCCTGGTCGTCACCGGTGAGGAGTGCTCCAACGGACCACAGCAGACGCCTCCCGGCTCGCGGGGGCGTGACATGAAGGGTGCGGACGATTCCTGAGCCCGGCTCCAGGACGCAACGGATGTCAGGCACAGGAGCCCTCGGAGGTGCAGAGCCCGAGCAGGGTCTCGAGCTGGCTGGTGGTGAAACGCCGCATCATGGGCAGTCGCCCGCCCCAGCGGCGTTCGATCCGACGGATGACTCGCTGCGTGCCTCCGCCGGGCAGCGGAATCGAGGTCGGCAGGCCCCACCGGCTGACGACCTCGGTGGGCTCTGCGGAGCCGAGCGGCCACAGCTCGGCCAGCACCTCCGACCTCCCCCATTCGCGGCGGCCGTTCAGCACGAGGTGGGCCCAGGGCCCCATGAGGGCGCTGAGAGCCTCGTTCTTGCGCACTCCTGCGACCATGGACAGCTCGGTGGCGATGAACCATACGGGTGAGGGGGCACTGCCCCGGCCCTTGAGACTCAGCCCCCGGTGCGTCATGGTCGAGGCGAAGGCGATGCGGTGGAGCAGGTCGGGGTCCGCGCCGTCGGTGAGAGCATCGAGCCCCTCTCGAAGCCGGGAGACGAGCATGCGGGCCTCCCACTCCGAGGCGGCGAGGCTCGAGGGGGTGCACACGGTGCTCACCAGCGCACGGCTGAGTGCCTCCAGGGCGCCCTCCCTGGCCAGGGGCAGAGGCAGCGTGGTCAGGAGGTCGGGGTCGAGCCATGCGCGATCGGCCTCGAGCGCCGCCCCGACGACCAGGCTGCGGGCCCGTTCCCCGTCGAACCCGACGAGCCGATGATCGAAGCAGGCCCCGCTGCTCGACTCCGAGCCGGTGCCCAGCGTGGTCGGGACCAGGGTGAGGCGG
Organism: Actinomyces sp. HMT 175; assembly: GCF_016694895.1. Classification (NCBI taxonomy): domain Bacteria; kingdom Bacillati; phylum Actinomycetota; class Actinomycetes; order Actinomycetales; family Actinomycetaceae; genus Actinomyces; species Actinomyces sp. HMT 175. The sequence goes on along the minus strand of NZ_CP068012.1, from coordinate 2,929,279 downwards.
CGCCGTCGGCCGATCCCGGCCAGCGGAATGAGCCCGCACCGGTCGGCGGCCTGCTCCAGGTGGTCGACCAGCGCCGGACGTTCCGCCGTGAGGGCGGCGAGCTTGGCCAGATCCATGGTGGCGCCGCCGCCGATCGCGATCACCTCACGCGGATCGGTCCGCTCGATGGCCTGCGCGACCTCCCTGACTCCTCCGAGCCCGGTGGCGCCGTCGACCGGGATGACCGGAAGACGGGAGGGCAGCCCGGGAAGAGCATGGTCCACCACCGCTGCGTCGATGATCGCCAGCTCAGTGCGCGGGGACAGCGTGCGCGACCAGGAACCGGTGCCGAGCTCGGGTCCGGTTGGCAGCAGCAGGGACGATGTCTTCATGCGGCGACCGTTCCCCGACCCGCGAGGACCGATGAGACGGCGTCCTGGACCCGGTCCATGAGACGGTCCAGGTCGCGCGCATCGTAGACGAGGGCGGGCACCAGCTGGAAGCTGCTCGGGCCAGGCTGAACAATGGCGCCGTTGCGGCGGCACCGATCGATGATGCGGGTGATGGTCTGGCCGTCGGCATCGGGAAGCTGAACCGAGCGGAAGCAGCCCAGCCCCGTGGTGCTGGATCCGGGGATCCGCTCGGCCAGGGCGTCAAGACGCTCATCGAGCTGCCGGGCGACGGCGCGTCCACGGGACAGGACGTCCTCGTTCTCAAAGGCCTCAAGGGTGGCCAGGATGGCGGCGCAGGACGCCGGGCTGCCCGCCTGCGTCTCACCGTGCATGAACGGGGAGTCCGCCGAGTCCAGCGCCTCGGTCACCCGCGTTGCCAGAAGGATCGCGGAGGCGGCCTGGGTGCCGTTGGTCAGTCCCTTGGAGGTGACGAGGATGTCGGGGCTCTCCGCCCAGGTCTCGCTGGCGAACATCGGTCCTGTGCGGCCGAATCCGGTGGCGACCTCGTCGGCCACCAGGAGATAGCCGTGCCGGCGGCGACCTTCCAGGACCGTGGAGAGGAACTCGGAGCCCACGACGTGAGTGCCCGAGCCCTGTACCGGTTCAAGGACGACAGCGGCGACGCGGTCCCCCTCTCGCTCCAGCAGACGGGCGAGGTCCTGGGGGCGGCGATGGTCGATATGCCGCACGGAACGGCCATCGACCCCGTAGATCCTCTGCCCCAGGTTCTCTCCGGTCAGAGACATGGCCCCCAGAGTCGTTCCGTGGTAGGAGCCCTTGAGGGAGACGATGATCGTGCGACTCGGCTCGCCGCAGACGACCTGGTACTGACGGACCATCTTGATGACGCTGTCCAGTGCGGCCGATCCCGACGTCGCATGGACGACTCGACGATAGTGATCGGCCCCCGCTGCGGCGAGCAGGCGGTGCCCGGTGCGTTCGGCCCAGGTGTGGGAACCGCGGAAGTGAGTGAAGTAGGAGGCCTCCAGGAGAGCGGCGTGAACCGCGTCGGCCACGCCTCGGTGCCCGTACCCCAATGGAACGTTCCATAATCCGGAGATCCCGTCGAGGCACTGGCTGCCGTCGGCGTAGGTGATCGCCGTCCCGTGGGCCCGGGTGGGCTGGGGTGAGGAGGAGAAGGTGCTCGGAGGAGTGAAGAACTCGGTGGTGACAGACATGGAAGGAAGGCCTCGTGGTGTAGTCGACTAGGGTTTGCGGGCGACCAGAAGCACCCCGGAGTGGTCCGGCATGGCCTGGTCGGGAGTGGAGTGGCGCTCCACGATCGTCAGCCCGAGCTGGGTGCAGGCCTCACTGATCCAGGACGAGGGGACCAGGTGGAGCTCGGAGACGTAGCACTCCTCGCCCCATCTGAGGATGCTGCGACGGCGGCCGCGGGCCTGATCGAGCTCCTCAGTCAGGGAGATGCCGGGCTGGATCTCGATCGTCGTCGTGTGCTCCGCGGCGATGTCGTCCGTGGAGACGATGAGCAGTCCGCCGGGGGCGAGGCTGCGCGCGGAGCACTCGAGGGCCCCGAGCCGCTGCTCGGCGTCGAGCTGAGTGATGGAGGCCGTGGGCAGGCAGACGGCCTTGAAGCGCTCTGTGAAGGAGAAGGAGCTCATGTCCGCCTCCTGCACCTCGATGCGTGCGGCCAGGTCTCCGGGAGCATCGGCGACCGAGTCCTGCTCGGAGATACGGGAGCGCAGGACCTCAAGCATGTCGGGGCTCAGATCGGTGGCCAGGATCCGGTAGCCGGCCTCCGCCATCGGCAGCGTGACCCGACCCGAGCCGCAGGCGAGCTCGAGGATGCGCAGATCCGCCAGATCCGGGCTCAGATGGTTCTCCAGCGTCTCCAGGATCAGTGCGATCTCGGTGTCGTCGTGGGCGGACAAGGCGTGATAGCGCTGAGCCCCCAGGCCGCTGTACAGGGGGGAGAGAACCGGGCTACGCACTGCAGACCACCTCCCGTGGGCTGATGAGGCCGGCCTCGGACAGGGAGGCGACGGCGTGGTAGATGGTCGATGGCGGAAGATCGAGGACGTGGGCGAGGTCGGTGTCGTTAGGAAGGGTCATGAGCGTCTCCAGGATCGTGGCCAGGGTGGTCGATACGGACAGCATTCGGCCGTTGCCGGGGATCAGGCAGCGGATTCCCGCGCGGGAGCGCACGATGATGGGTGCGTCAGCCGGTTCGACCGGGGTCTGCGGGCTCGTCTCCGACAGGCGCATGCCCAGGCCGGAGATCTCGACCGGCTCCTCCTGCAGGGTGTGCAGTGTGGTGAGTGCGTTGATGATGGTGAGGTAGCGGGGCAGCCAGGCGCGGTCGCCCCGGTCCCGCTGCGCCGGGCTGCGGTCGGTGCCGGGGAAGTGGTGGTGCACCCCGGTGGAGGACACCGTCAGGCGGGTCTGCGGCACGGTGCCGGTCCTCAGCGCGTCGGCATCCTCCAGGACCGTCATCGGGTGGATGAGCTGAGCCGGGACGCATCCGGTGGTGATGGCTGCGTCGGCGTCCTGAAGGAAGAGCTCCCACTCCTCCCGGGTGGCCAGACGGATGAGGGTCGGGCCGGCCACGGGGAGGAACGCGGCCAGGGAGTAGTCCATGACTGCGATCTCCATGGCTCCGTCGATGACCAGCAGCTCGCAGTCCCGGGCGAGGTCTCCTTCCCGGACGACGATCTCGTGGCCGGCGGCGGGTGCGGAGATGGGCTGCGGGGTGATGACCAGTGCCGACGGCGGCAGCTCGGAGGGGGTGTAGCGGGCGCCGTCGTCGAGCCAGACGGCGGCCCGATCACCTCGGGCGCCGACCAGGTAACGCCGAAGATCGGCCATCGCCTGAGAGGCGCGCTTGGGGGTCATCAGTCCTCCTCGTCGTCGGAGTACAGGCTTCCTCCGGGAAGCACTGGACCGAGCTGGTGGCGGATGACGCGTGCGAGCGGCTGGTACACCTTCTGAGAGGTGATCCTGCCGGTCGTCCCCGGGGTGAGCTCCACGTCCGACTCGACGACCAGGCAGGTCCCGGGCGGCATCTGTGCGTCGGAGAGCAGGGGCGAGACGGCCCGGAGCGGGACCGTGCAGTTCTCGGTGGCGACGACGGTCCCCTGCCCGAGGGCGGGGCCCGTCAGGAGCCCTGAGCGGTGGAAGGAGACCTTCGTTCCGGTCGTCACCGGGGCCGAGCCCGCGGCGTCCCCAGTCAGAGCGACCGCGCGGTGGCTACCGGTGGCCTGGAACCCCAGGGAGGTGGTGGTGCCGATCGGGGTGAGCAGGACCAGAACGGCTGCGGAGAAGCCGGTCACGAACAGTCGGATCTGCTGGGTGCGCTTCAAGCCGCGCAGCCCGTGGATCATCTTGACCAGGGCGTTCATGAGGCAGAACCCGATGAGCATGCTCAGCATGATTCGGCCTCCGGCGCCACCGCGAAGCAGGTTCGGCGCGATCGCCGTGACGGCCGTCCAGACGATGACCAGGGGCGTGACCAGGCAACCCACCCCGAACAGCGCGACCCACAGGGGCTCGTGCGGCTCCGGGATGCCGGCGACCCGATTGCGCAGCGCCTGGATGGAGCGCTGCCTGAGACCGGACTGGTTGGTGAACCCGACCAGGGCCACGTAGCCGTCCAGACGGAGGAACGGAATGAGGTTGCTGAGCGCCACGAGGTAGGTGCTGGCCCCGTACCAGGTGAGGAAGGCGTGCTCCCCACCCAGCAGGAGGTTCGCGATCAGGGCGATGGCTCCGATGCTCGTCTGGATGACGATGCCGGCGAAGGCGACCGCAACCCTGTCCTTACGGGGAAGCAACCACGCCTCGGTGACGTCGCAGAAGGCCGCCGGGGAGAAGTAGAACAGCATGATCCCCATGCGGTGAGGCATGCCGCCGCAGGCGGTGAGGGTCAGTCCATGAGCAAGCTCATGAATGGCGGTTGTCAGGGTGAGGGCCAGCAGCAGAGCGCCGTAGGTGCCCAGCGTCAGCGGCTGGAACAAGGTGCTGTTCGGGTTCCCGGCGAGGGAGAGCAGCGCGGGGATCCCCAGGATCGCGATGACCAGCGGGACCCAGCGCAGGAAGGTCTTCCTCAACGCCTTCACGACCGGGGCCGCCTTGATGAAGAAGGCCTCAGGGCGGTTGAAGCAGAGCTTGAGGATGAGCGGTCCGTCGTTGTCGACGCTCCACAGCGGCTTCTGCTCCGTGGAGTCCATCTCGTAATCGGCCACGACCAGGCCGTACTTGCTGACGGCGTCGAGAGCGTGATCGACATCGGAGGGCTGCCACTGCGGTGGCATCTGCTCCAGAAGATCCGTCTTGGTCAGTGGCCCCTTGGTCTTGAGGGTCACCAGCAGCTCGCCGAGCTGTTCGCCGACTCCGAGGAGCTTGTTGTCTGGGGTGCGAACCGCCCACCCGTCTCCGGCCTGAGGGCGGACGACGGCGACGTCTCGGTGCAGCCGGAGAGCTCCTCGGGGGCGAGAGAGCACATCCTGCTCAGGCACGTAGATCACCCATCTTCGTCACTGCGGTGGCGATGATGGACAGACCGACCGTCCAGGCCACGAGGAGTCCCGCGGCCAGCGGAGCCGACATGTCGCCGACGGCCGTGGCGTCCTTGATGAGCGTGAGCTGGAGGCCGCCGGGCAGGTACTGGCCCAGGTCGTTGGGCAGGGCGCGCACGATGGCCGGCTCGATGTAGGTGGTCCAGGCGACCAGGAGGAGGATGACCGGCAGCGTGCGGCGCAGCAGCCAGCCGAAGCAGGTCCCCCACGGGGCGGCCAGGGCGCTGACGGCGATGATGCCGACGACGGTGCTGACGAGATCCTCGTTCATCGTGATGCTCAGGTCACGCTGGTGGAAGATCACGAAGGTGGGAATGGTGGAGCTCAGGGCGCCGATGAGGCCGAAGAGCAGGCCGGCCGGCAAGGAGGCCAGGGCGTGGCCGGCAACGAGCCTGCCGACGCCGCGGTGCTGGGTGACTCGGGCCGCCACAGTGGCGTCGCGGAACTCGGTCGTCACCTGGGTGGCTCCCCACAGGGTGGACACCAGCAGAACGGAGAAGCCGATGCGAATGAGTCGCAGGGCCACGGAGTCGACGGCGGCCTGGTTGGACAGGTCGATCTCGCTGAGGAACTTGCTGGCGTCGAAGATCGTGGCGAAGCTGCTCAGAGCGATCCCGATCACGAGGAACCACTTCAGGGAGGCCTCGGTGAGCCCTCGGCGGGTCAGAGCCCACAAGGAGCGGAACACGGACAAGCCGCTGGGGCTGGGGGCCGGCGTGGCCAGGGCCCGACCGGAGGTGATGGTCTGCGCGGAGGAAAGGACGTTGGTGGTCATGCTGCACGGCTCCTGGAGGTGGTGGAAGAGACAAGGTTGAGGTAGGCGTCCTCGAGCGTGGGGCCACCGTGGTGGCGCAGCTCGTCGAGGGAGCCGTTGAAGAGGCAGCGGCGCTTGATGACGACGATGCTGTCGACCATGCGCTCGACCTCGGCGAGAATGTGGCTCGAGATGAGCAGGGCGCCGCCGGAGTCGATGTGCTGCTGGAGCACGCGGCGCAGCCAGTGGGCGCCCTCGATGTCCAGACCGTTGGTCGGCTCGTCCAGAACGAGGAGCTGCGGCCGCCCCGCCATGGCGGTGGCCAGGTTGACCCGCTTGCGCTCGCCCGTGGACAGGTCCTTGATCCGGCGACGCATCAGAGGATCGAGATCGAACTCGTCGACGATGCTGTCCATCTCGTCGCGTGACAGGCCGGCCGCGAGCCGGTGGTTGACGAGGTGGTTGTGGACCGTGTGGCTGGTGGGCAGCCCGGTGTTGTCGAATGCGAAGCCGATGTGGTGGGCCGCATCGGGAATGGCCAGGGGCGCGTGGCCGAACACGGAGACGCTGCCCGACGTGGGGCGAAGAAGGCCGTGGACGGCTCGCAGCGTCGTGGTCTTGCCGGCGCCGTTGGGGCCGAGGAGCCCAAGAGACTGTCCGGGCTCAATGCTGAAGGTGACGTTGTCCACCGCAGTGGTGGACCGGTAGCGCTTGGTGAGATGGCTGATCTCTAGGAGTGGCTTCAGGTTCATGGTGTGTTCTCCTTACGGCGACTGAGCTGCTCCGGGCCGCTCGGGTCGCGTGGGGCCGAGGGGGTCGCGGTGGGTCAGATGAGCGCGATGAGGGCGCCGAGTCCGAACAGGACACCGAGAGCGGCTGCGGAGTCCTTCCAGTCAGGTGCATCGAGTGACTCGAACTCAGTGATCTCGGTATCGAGGTTCATGGGTTTGTCCATGGGGGTCTCCTTACGTAGTGAGGTGCCGGGGAGGCATTCGATGTGATGTCACTACTCCACCGGAAAATCACTGTTTCCGGATCGCCTGGTCGGGCGCTTGGGGCTCATCCGATGGGCTAGTCCGATTGACTGAGCAGTGGGTCATGGGAGGGACTGACGGCAGGGGGCCTACACCGTCGTCGAGGGGCTCAGGGACAGGACGACCTTTCCCGAGCGCTCGCGGGAACCGAAGGCCTCCAGCAGGAAGTCGTCGATGTCGTCCCGGGGGTGGATGGCGCTGGGATCCAGCGGGATCGATCCGGTCCGGGCCAGCTCGAGGGCGTGAAGCAGGTCCTCTCGGGTACCCAGGCAGTTACCCATGAGGGTGAGGTTCGCCGTGATGATCCTGGCGATGAGCTCCCCCGGTGATCCGCACGATCCGACCCCGTCCATGAGTGGGTGCTGGTGCAGCATCCCGCAGGTGATGTAGGTGCCGGCCATCTCCAGGGAGGCGACGGCCCCGGCGAGGTTGAGGTCGCAGAAGGGATCGATGACGTGACTGACCCGGATCTCGGTCGCCGCGGGATCCTCGAGACCGGGATGCCTGCGCTCGTTGGGGAGAAGGGGAGTATCCGGCTTCGATGACACCACCCAGCACGAGGCGCCGATCGCCTGGAGCTGGTGGCGCACGGCCATCGACGTCGAGCTGGTGGCGGCGGTGACCAGGACCCGGGACTGCGGCCCGACTCCCGACCTGCGGATCATCGCGGCGGCGGTCTGGTGGCACAGGCCGAAGGCAGCGGCCTGCGGCGTCGTCATCCACGAGGGCACGGCAACGAGCTGGGACTCGTGGACGAGCAGAACGCCCCGGGACGCCGTGTTGGTGACGACGCCGGGTGCGGCTCCTTCGGCGGCCTCGGGGTAGGCCGAGCAGGCCATCACCCGCTGTCCCGGAGTGACGCGGCAGTCTGGTGAGGCGGCCAGGACGGTGCCGCAGAACTCGGAGCCGAAGGCGGTCAGGGAGGGCTCGTTCGCGGGACCGCGGTGAACCGCCTGAGGATCGGTCCCCTGCAGGATGAGTGAGCGGTCGCGGTAGTTGCATGACAGGGCGTCGACGCGGACAACGACCTTTCCGGAGAGGGTGAGAACCCTGTCCTCCAGGCGACGGCTCTCCACCTGAACGGGCACAGCCCGGATCTCACGTCCATACAGTGAGATCCCGGCTGTGTCGGTACCAGTGAGGAAGACGGCTGGGCACTTCATCGGCTGGTGATCTGCTTGTTTCCTCGAACGAAGGTCCAGATGGAGCCGATGCTCAGGCCTCCACCGAGCCCTGTCAGCGCGATCTGAAGCGATCCGCTCAGCTGGATGAGTGCGATGGCGGCGATGATGATGCCGGCGACGACTCCGACGACGGTGAGAGCAAGACGCATGATGGGGTTCCTTTCAGTGACGGGTGACCACGGATGTGGTCGGGTTGGGGAAAGAGGTCGTTAAGGACAAGGCGGTCCGCAGGAGGTGGAGAGCCGCGAGGGCGCCTGTGACGCCGTCGGCCGAGTCCCCCTTGAGGGACAGGCCCGGATCGTCGACGACGCCGATGGTGCTCGGCGTGCAGATGACCAGGTCATCGGCCAGGCACTCCAGGGCCACCTGCTCGACGTCGGGCAGCGGGGAGCCGGCCAGGCGCAGGACGCTGAGGGCCAGCAGGCTGCCGATGGCGCCGTTGCGCACACTCGACCCGGCGGTGCTCGCCGAGGGGGCGGGACGCATGGACTCCTTCAGGTCGGTGGGCACGGTGAGCTCGGTGAGCCCTTCGAGTGCGGCGACGACGGCGAGCCAGCCGAGTCGGCCGTCGAGCCCGCCGGCATGCGGTGGGACGAGCGTGGCCAGCTGCGCCGCGTCCTGGATCAGGAGCGAGCGGGCCCGGTGCCGTGACCCGGGGATGAAGGACAGAAGGTCCGCCAGCAGCCAGAACACGGCCTGTCCGGTGGCTCCCTCCCACATGCCCGGTCGGGCCGGTGGCTCAGGGCGGTCCAGACGCCTGGCCGCCTCCTGGATGATGGCCTCCGCTTCGTGGCGGGGCAGGTCTCCGGTGTGGGCCAGCAGGCAGGCGATGGCTCCCGTTCCCGCTGTGCCGGTCATCAGCCCGGGACTGTGGCTCAGGGTGTCGTCGGGGTGAGAGGGGCTCAGGCCGAGCCGGCTGAACACGGTGGCCAGGGTGCGCAGGCAGGCGTCGAAGGCGGGAGCCGGGCCGACGTCGCCGGAGAAGGTCTCGGTGGCGGAGGTCGTCCCGACCGGTGCGGGGGACGGGTGTGGCCGCTCCTGGTGCGTGTCGAGGGCGGCGATGATGGCGTCCAGGGTCGGTTCGACAGTGCTGCGGCCGGTCACCCCGGGGGCGTCGGGTGGCACGGGCGTGAGGGCCAGCAGGCGCCCGGCCGCCGCCTCGATGAGGTCTGCGCAGGATGGATGACGGCGCCGTGCCTGGTGGGCCAGGGCCCGAATACGTGCCGGGCCGAGCCGGATTCCCCGCTTGGAACGCACGAACATCGACAGGGTCATAATGTCGAAGGAGTACCAGTCGACCGTCGTTCCGCGGATGTTGGGCGGCGGCGTGTAGTCAATGGCCGCCATCGCCAGCTCATCATCGGAGTCCGCGCATGAGGCGGCTTCCAGGTCGAAGAAGATGATGCGGTCGTCAGCAAGAAGAATGTTGTTCTCGTGGACGTCGTTGAGTACGACGCCGCAGTCGTGCACCGCCTCGAGCTCCCGGCGGATCGTCTCGAGAGTGGTGCGTGCCCACTCCTCATAGGCGGGGGTCGACTGCTCGCGCAGGCGTCGGTTGCGTTCACGCATCAGCGTGACGCCGTCGATCATCTCGCGAATGAGATAGGCGTGGCTGGTGCCGTCGACCTGCTCGAGGAAGGCGGGGACGGATGCGCGTCCCTGCAGCCTGCGCAGGATCTCGGCCTCGTGCCGGATCCTCCACACGGCATCATGGTGGAGCCGGTCGATCCCGGCGTGGGGACGTCCCTCCTTGACCAGGACGGTGGCACCCGTGGAATGCATCTGTCCGGCATAGACTCCTCCGCCCGCGTGATGGGCGAGGGCGTGCGTCAGCGTGCATGGCAGGTGTGATGAGCGGTTGGCGCGGCGGTGCCGACCGGGCCCGGTCCATGCCGGCCACGTCACCCAGTCCGGGATGTGGAGGCCGGGACGCCGCGTGTCTGCGATGAGCTCGCCGTCGGGACCGTGAATGGCCAGACGGCGAATGCCGTCGGCGTCGGTGCAGTACATGGGGGTGAAAGCGCCCCACCTGACGAAGACCGGGGCGTCCCCGCACCTGAGGTCGGTGAGAATATCCGGTCCGTGCATGTGGCGAAGCGCGTGGAGCAGAATGTTGACGATCCTCCCGCATTCCTCCTCATCGCGGGGGTAGAGGCAGCAGAACTTGCCGGCCGCTGAGCGGGAGACGTTCTTCGAGAGCTTGAAGGCCAGCATCTCGCGTGTCGGTGTGAACTTGAATCCTATGGAGTTCTGCCGGCATATCTCAGAGACGATGTCGAGCGCGTGATCGGCCTCATCCAGAACCGTCGAGATGTGGATCTTCCATCCCTCGTCGGGAAGCTCGGCGTCCGTGGGGAAGTAGAACTTCCACTGATCGTTCTCCGTGACCTCCCAGCCCTCCGGGGTGGTGCCGTCCCAGATGCGGAACGGTGAGGCCGGAACGGTTGTCGGGGAGAAGGCGGAGTCGCCCTCATGCTCGGTCAGTGCGATTTCTCCAAGATTCACGGGGTGCCTCCTTTCTCGGCGTTCTGAACGGTGGTGTGTGGTGATGAGACTGCATGGTGGGGGCGCCGCACTGGGAACCCGCCCGGGGCGCCCCCACCATGCCGACCTCAGGCGTCTCAGGTCAGGGCGACGGCGACGCTGACACCGCCGGCGAAGGAGATCGAGGCGATGGCGACGTCGTCCCAACCGGGGGCGTCCATCGACTCCAGCTCCTCGGCGTCGAGCTCGGTGTTCTTCTTGATGTTCTTGGCCATGGTGTTCCTTTCGGTGTGGCGGGGGTGAGTTCCCCGGGTTGTGGTTGTCCGTCCTCTTGGATGTCATGTGAGGCTCGGTGTGCCTCCGGATCGGATGACTGAAATGAAACTCCTGTTCGCGGCGTCCCAAATCGGTGAAACGGTCGGGTCGGTCGGCTGATATCTGACGGCTGGTTGGGGGAGGCGGTGCGGGATGGGGTGGCGTGGGGCCGCCGTCTCAGTCGTCCTGCTGACACGCTCGTCCGGCTCTCTGGGCCGACTGACGCTGCTGCAGCCGCTGGCCGGACGGCCATCCGGCCCCGGCTCGCCGTCGGGACCTCGACGCGAAGACCCGCCCCGCCCGTGTCTCAGACGTGAAGAGACGCGGGCGGGGCGGGGGTGAGGAGCTCGGAGGTGGGTTTAGAGATCCCCGACCTTCTGAAGGCGCTGGAGGCTGAGCCAGCCCACCGGGATCGGGATCCAGAAGGTCACCAGGCGGTAGACGATCGCCGTGGACAGCGCCACCCCGTAGGGGACGCCGGCGGCGACGAGCCCGGCGGTCAGGGCGAGCTCGACCGGCCCGATACCGCCGGGGGAGGGCACGATCGAGCCCACCGTGTTGGAGGCCAGGTAGGTGATGGCCAGGACCGCGAAGGGCACCGTGTAGCCGAAGGCCCACAGGCTCGCACTGAAGGACAGGATGTAGGACAGGGTCAGCATGAGCGCGCCGCCGACCCCCAGCACCAGGCGCATCGGGTTGGACATGACCCACACGAGCCGCGGCCACACCTGGCGGTAGGTGGGCTCGATCTTGGCCCAGGCCCAGGTGCGCGCCTTGGGGATGGTCAGGACCACCGCCGCCACCACGACGACGGCGCCCGCGGCGACCAGCACCCAGCCGGACGGCAGGGTCAGTCCGGTCGACTGGCCTGTCATGGCCGCCAGCACCACGAGCAGCACCACGGTGACGACGAACTGGACCACCTGGACCAGGGCCACCGTGGCCACGCCGACCGCGGTGGGCACCCCCTTGCGGTTGAGGAAGCGCAGGTTGATGGCCGCCCCGCCCACACCGGCCGGGGCCACGAGTGAGACGACGGCGCTGGCCAGGTGCACCTCGGTGGAGCGCCACAGGGAGAGCCGCTCGGGGCTGAAGGCCACCAGCGTGAGCCCCGCGCCCACGTAGGTCGCCACCGAGAAGAACAGGGCCGCCAGCATCCACCAGATGTTGGCCTGCGAGACGGCGGTGGAGACCTGCTGGAAGTCCAACTGGGCCAACAGTGTCCACACCGCCACCAGGGCCACCACGGCCATGAGGACGGTGCGCGTGGAGAAGCGGTTGAGGCGGGCCGGCTCGGCGTCGGCCGTGGGGGTCAGCGCCACGAGGGCGTCGCGCAGATCCTGGAGGACCTGCCGGCTCGCTCCGCCCCGCCCCATGACCTCGCGGGTCTGACGCGGCAGCACCACCCGCTGGAGCATGGGGGCGATCGAGGCCAGCTGCGCGGTGGTCAGTGAGCGGGAGGCGGCGTCGATGGCCCGCTGGGCACCGACCGCCAGCGCCGTCAGCGCCAGGGCCTGAGCCAGGTCCACGCGGCGGGAGAGCTCGGTGGAGATCGTCTCGCCCGAGGCCCAGTCCAGGAGCCACAGCCGCCCGGACTCATCGACGACGACGCTCGAGGCGTCGATGCTGCCGTGCGCCAGCCCCGCGGCGTGAGCGCGCTGGAGCTGGCTCCACAGCTGGTCCAGGACGTCGTCGTCCACCTCGGCCCCCAGGTCGCTGATGGACCGGGCGCCCACGACGTGGTCGGTCACCAGCAGCACGGACTCGGCGGCCTCGGCCATCCCCAGCAGGCCGGGGGTGCGCACGCGGGCGCGGCGGGCCTCCATCGTCATGAGGGCGGCGTGCTCGGCGGCCGGGCGCAGGGACAGGTCGCGGGTGGGGGACAGGCCCCGAACGCGGATCTGGTCCCAGATGTTGGAGAGGAATCCGGCCACCTGCCGGTCGGCGTCGAGGAGGGTGACGTTGTGGCGCTCACCGGCCGAGTCCCACACGGCGTACATGCGGTGGACCGAGGCCCGCTCCTGGGACAGGGCCTCGCTGGAGGCCTCGGCCAGGACGGCGGCCAGGTCGACGTCGGTGGCCGGCCTGATCGTGTTCGCGCCCGCCGGCGCCCCGGGGCCCCCGGTCCCGGCCGTGTCCAATGGCGTCGAGTCGAGGGGGGAGGCGGTCTCGCCGCTCGATGAGCCGGTGGGGGCGTCGGTGACCTGCGCGTCGGTGGGGGCGGAGGCGTCGTCGGTGGTGGGCTCGAGGCCCGCCGGCTCCTGCGGGGCCGGGGCCAGCGGGTTCTCGCTCACCTGCTCACGAACCTGCTCACGCACCTGCTCGGTGTAGCCCAGGGGGGCGTCGGTGGTGACGACCCAGGCGCGCGCCTCGGGGGCACGGTCCATGCGGACCACGCGCACGGCGTCGATCCCGGCCCGGCGCAGGGCGCGCACGAGCGTGACCCCGTGGGCGCGGCGGTCCTCGACCCCGAAGACGTAACGCACCAGCAGGCCGACGGTGCGGCCCAGCAGCAGGGAGAGCACCGCGCCCGGCAGGGTCAGGGCGCCGCGCAGGACCGCCATGCCCAGGACCACCCACAGGGCCGCCCAGCCCGAGCGCATCACGGTGGAGCTGTTGCGGTCGCCGGCGGCTGTGAGCAGGCCGGCCATGGAGGCGAAGACCGTGGAGATGCCCAGCTGGGCGGTGCCCGAGGCGGTGACCGTCAGCCCCATGACCAGGGCGGTGGGGCCCCAGGCCACGAGGCCGGTCATCGCGGCGATGGCGACCGAGTAGCTGGCGATCCCCGACAGGACGGCCTGGCCCAAGGACCGCCAGGAGCGGCGCAGCACCCGGTCCAGCAGAACGGCCAGCGGCACGATGAAGGTAGCCAGGCCCTCAATGGTCTGCAGGGGGAAGACGAGGATGCGGCGCAGGACCACCGCCAGGGCGTTCTGGACGTCCTGGGTGACGCCGGTGGTGGTCTCGTGGGCGTAGATCGCCAGGACGAGGACGGCGAAGATGCCCAGGAGCGTCAGGGTCAGGTCGAGCAGGTCCTCCGTGCGGCGCAGGCGGTGCGCGGTGGTGTCCACCAGGAGTGTCGTCGAGCGGGGGGCGGCAGGGCCGGAGGCCGGGGTGGGCTCGGCCATGGGGGCGACCCCGATGACCGGGATGCCGACCGGAGAGGTGGAGGTCGATTCCGCGGAGGGCGCGGAGGTGGCCGACGGGACGGCGGCCGCAGATGCCTGCTGGTCGACGGCGGTGGGGGACTCGCCAGGAGGCGAGGTGAGCGTCGAGGCGTGGTCGAGGTCGCCTGCGGGCGGGGGCGACCCTGGTGCCGCATCTGTCATGACGCCGATTCTAGGGGGAGAGCCTGGGTGGACCCTCCTACGCCGGAAGGAGCCGCGCGGCGGCGTTGGCTTGTTCAAAGTAGTTTGCAACACAAACTAAGGGGCGCTATCCTGGAGCTGGTTTGAAACGCAAACCACTGTTGACGAGGAGGTTCACCATGAGTGCTGTCACTGAGCACCCGAAGGTTCCGGTGGGGCCCGATGAGGCGCTCGCCGTCGTCGAGGCCCAGCGGAGCGCCTTTCTCAAGCGGCACGAGATCAAGGCGACCCCACTCCTGACCGCCTGGGGGCTGGCCTGGCTGGTCGGCTACGCCGCCCTGGCCCTCTACCGCGAGGCGGACTACAGCCTGCCGACGGCGCCGTACCTGTTCTTCTGCGGCTGCCTCGCGGCGGCCCTGCTGTTCACCTTCGCCTACATCGTCCCCAAGACGCGCGGCATCCGCGGTCGGAGCAGTCGCGAGGGCACCTACTACGGTCTCGCCTGGAGTCTCGGGATGCCGCTGGGGGCCATTATCCTCAGCCGGGTCAACGCCTTCCTGGGCACCCTCAACACAAGTGAGGCCAATGAGGTGATGAGCGTGGTGTCCAACGCCGTGCCCTGCCTCGTCGTCGGCGTCATCTTCCTCATGAGTGCCGCACTGTGGAATGAGGCGGTCATGGGCGTCCTGGGCGGATGGATCCTCCTGGTGACCCTCGTGGTCACGATTGTCGGGATGCCCTGGGCCTGGTGGATCATGTCGGTGGCCGGTGGGGGCGGCATGTTGATGGCCGCCGTCGTCGCTGCTGTCGTGGGACCGAAGCGAGGTGCGTGACATGACCGGAGAAGCGCGGGCTCAGCGGCCTGGGGAACCGGAGGATGCCGGCAGGGCGGGGGAGTCGGCGGAGCCGGGCGGTGCTGAAGCTCCGGCTGTCGCGACGGCCTCCGCCGTCGACATCGACCCCGTCATTCACGCCCAGGCCCGCCTGCGGATCATGGCGACCTTGGCCGCCGTGCCCGTTGGCGACGAGCTGCACTTCCCGCGGTTGCGCGAGCTGCTGGACATGACGGCGGGCAACCTGTCCACCCATCTGTCCAAGCTGGAGGGGGCGGGATACGTGCAGCAGAACAAGACCTACGCCGGGCGCAGTCCTGCCACGTACCTGGCGCTGACCCCCGAGGGGCGGGTGGCCTTCGACCGGTACGTGCGCAACCTACGTGCCCTGCTCGACGCCTGAGCTCCTCCGGGCTGGACGCGACAAGGGGTGGTATTAACCGAGCGGTTAGCTGTACTGATCGGGGAGGTTGGTTAGGCGGGTGATGGGTGGGTGGCCTTGGGTGGCGGTGTGGGGTCGGTGGTGATTGTAGAGGTGCAGCCATGCGGGTAGGGCCTGGCGGCGTTGGGTCTCGGAGGTGTAGTGGCGGGCGTAGGCCCAGCCGTCGGCCAGGGTGCGGTGGAAGCGCTCGATCTTGCCGTTGGTCTGGGGGCGGTAGGGGCGGGTGTGCTTGGCCTTGATGCCCAGCTGCTGACAGGCGGCTTGCCAGGCCTGGGAACGGTAGGCAGAACCGTTGTCGGACAGGACTCGCTCCACCTTGACTCCTCGGGCGCTGAACCATGACACCGCGCGCTGGAGCACTCCGACGGCGGTATCGGCCTTCTCATCGTCGTGGATCTCGCTGTAGACCACGCGGGAGTAGTCATCAATCACCGAGTGCACGCAGGCGTAGCCCATCACCGGTCTGCGGCTGGCCTGGCTACGGGCCTTGCCGGGGGTGGAGGCGCGGTTGCGCGCGCCCTGGCGCGCACCGACGTAGCGCCATCCACCACCGTCGGGGATGTTGCCGATCTTCTTGACGTCGACGTGGACAAGAGATCCGGGGTAGGGGTGCTCGTAGCGGCGCACGACCTGACCGGTGGCCCGGTCGGTGTACGACAGGCGGTTGAGGTGGGCGGCTCGCAGGATGCGGTGGACGGTCGAGGCTGCGACCCCGGTGCGGGCAGCGAGCTGGACGGGGCCCTCACGCAGGCGCATGCGCAGCGAGACGATCCGTTTGACCACTGCCTTGGGTGTGCGGTGAGGGCACGAGCGTGGGCGGCTGGAGCGGTCGGTCATGGGCTGGCCGGCCCTGTACCTGTCGGCCCAGCGCTTGACGGTGGGCCATGAGCACTGGAACCGGGCAGCAACCTCGCTGACGGGCCAGCCCTCCTCAACCACCAGACGGGCGACCCTCAAACGAGCACGCGGGGTCAGGGCTGCGTTAGCGTGGGACATGAGGAGAGCACCTTTCGTGTCTGGCTGATGGGGAACTGCAACACCTCCACTCAACCAGCCCAAGGCGCTCTCCTCACCTCAAAGACTCAGATCACACCCCCTCAACCAACCCTCCCGATCAGTACAGTTAGCGTATGGTGTGAAGCAAGTCTCATAGGTGGATGCCGATGGAGGCGCCGCCGTGAGGCCTTGTCGCAAGGGTCGGCCGGTGCCCGTCAGCCGGCCGGTCCCCGGGGCGGCAGGTCCGCCCCGCCACTGCCGTCATCGTCGACTCACCAAGGACACGCCATGCCTTTCAGTGCACAGACCCCGCCCGCTGACTCGCCATCCCACCTTCAGCCCAACCGTGCCTGCGCCCACCGGCTCAGCCGCCGGACCCTGCTCAAGGGGGTGGGTGGTCTCGCCGCCGCCTCCGTCATCGGGGGCGGCGCCGTCGTCGCCGGAGCGGCCCCGGCCCAGGCTGCCCTCACCGTGGCCGAGCACGAGGACCACGGCCGCATGCAGTACTACAAGCTGGCCACGTCCTCGATCGGCTGGCTGCCACGCGTCAACGTGCTGCTGCCCGACGGCTACGACACCTCGCGCCGCTACCCGGTGCTCTTCCTGCTGCACGGCGGCGGCGAGAACTACTCGACCTTCGACACGAAGTACGACATCCGCAACCACACCGCGGGGCGCGACCTCATCGTCGTCATGCCCGACGGCGGGGCGGCCGGCTGGTACTGCGACCCCGAGTCCTCCAACGTGGGGCCGCGCAACTGGGAGACCTTCCACATCAAGGAGCTCCTCCCTTGGGTCGATGCCACCTTCGCCACCACCGGGCAGGCCTCCCGTCGCGCGATCTCCGGCTTCTCGATGGGCGGCTTCGGAGCCCTGAAGTACGCCGCGAAGTACCCCGAGCTCTTCGCGTCGGTCTCCAGCCACTCGGGGCCGGCCGATCTGCGCATCCAGGACGGGGCGGTGGTCCACTGGGCGAACTTCACCGCCAGCGCCACCGACCTCAAGGGCGGCACCATCTATGGGATCCCGTGGGACCAGGCGCGGGTGAGCGCGGACAATCCGGTCGAGCACGTGGAGAGCTACCGCGGCAAGCGCGTCTTCCTCGTCTGCGGCACCGACAGTGATCGCTACGAGAGCATCGTGCTGCCCAGCCAGCAGAACTTCGAGAAGGCGCTCGACGGCGCCGGCATCGGCTACGAGCGCTACGAGGACACCGGCGCCCATGTCGTGCGCTGGGGCCGCATCCAGCAGGATATCGACTCCTTGCTCAACCACTTCGCCAAGGGCGCGTGAGGGCCGGGCGCCGGCGGGGTCGGTCGGATCGGCCGGCTCCGCCGGGATGGTGGGTGGCGGCAAGGCTCCCCGCCTGCTCACAGTGAGAGCCAATCACTCTGATATGGCGAACCTCGCAGGGCGTCGTCGGCACTTCATCAGGACAAAACCGCACCGGCCGAACCGGAAGGGCGGATACTTCCGGTGAGTTGCCGTCAAGAAGGGGAGGCGCCTGTGATCCGCCTGGGTCTGGCTGACGACGAGCCACTGCACATCATGGGCCTGGCCACGCTGCTGGGGGCGCAGCCGGACCTGGAGATCATCTGGCGGGCCGCCGACGGCAAGGAAGCGCTCACGCGCAACGCCGCCGACCCGGCCGATGTCCTCCTCCTCGACGTGCAGATGCCGGGCCTGAGCGGCCCGGCCACCACCCGCGAGCTCATGGCCCGCGGCGCGACCGGCAGAGTCGTCATCCTGACCGCCTCCGACACCGACGCCCCCGTCATGGACGCCATCGAGGCCGGTGCCTCCGGCCTCCTGCTCACAAGCACCCCACCCCAGGAGCTCGCCGCCGCGATCCGTGCCGTCCACGACGGCAGCTCCGTCATCTCCCCGGGGCCCACACGTCGGCTGCTCACCGCCGCGCGCACCGGCCACGTCAGTGGTGTACGGGCCAGGGAGGGGGCCGGGCGCCACGCCTCCCAGGACTCAGTCGAGGCACTCCGGGCCGCCGAGGCCTCCCAGCAGGTCGCAGCCCTCACCCAGCGCGAGCGCGAGATCCTGGCGCTCATCGCCCTGGGGCTCACCAACCAGGAGATCTGCGACCGGGAGTGGCTGTCCATGCCCACGGTCAAGACCCACGTGAGCCACCTGCTGTCGACAACTGGCTGCCGCGACCGGATCCAGCTCGTGCTGCTGGCCCTGCGCGGCGGCGTCGTCGACCCCGCCGACGTCCTGGGCTAGGTGTGTGAGGTCATTGACGCTGGCGACGTGTGATGGGATGCGGGTGGCGGGAGGCCGGTTGTGGCAGGCGGTGTGGGGGCGATGATGATTGTAGTCATGGGGTGAGCCCAGGTACTCCAGAACCCGGCGCACACAGCCGGAGTCGGATGGGATCTGCACCGCTACAGCCCCGTGAAGCGGCCCTGACCTTGTATAGAGATACGGGTCCGTGGTGTCCTGCCGCCAGGCCTCGATATAGCAAAACCAATGATAACTTTCACCAATCTACCGCAGTACCAGACGGCTTGAATAGAAATCAATCCGTAACCGCTCGATCTGGTCCAATGATCCACCCTTCCGCTCTACGTCAGCACCTCCACGTAAAACGCTCTAGCGTGCCCGTTGTGACGACAGTCCCGATCCGCCCCAGAGGTCTGCTGCGCATGCCCGCCTTGGTCAAATAACTTCAAGGGCAGTTCTCAGTCAGGGGCGAGCATCCTATGTAGAATCCTTGTAACATCCTATCGAACGATTGATTATCAATGCGCCGATTTTCCTGGAGGTTTGACTATTAATCTAGTGATCTGTAATATATCTGTCGCAGGGCACATCCACGTGTCCGCGATGTCATTGACCGCTCAAGTTAACAAGACGGGAGAATCGCATGACCGAGACCAAGGCCCCACAGGGGTTCAGTATCGTAACCTACGGCGAGGTTGAGAAGTTCTTCGAGCCTACAGCTGCACGTTGTAGTTCTTCGTCGAGCACCTGCTGCGTCGCCTGCTGGAGCTGATGATGACGATCTCGGCAGAGTCGAGGCTAGTTTCGAGAAAAACACCCATTCGTTTCTCTCAACAGATACGACGCCTTCGATTCTGCCGAGACCTCGATTTCTCGGTGAGTAGTTCCCCATGGCAATTAAGTACTACGGAAAGCGGTCGTTACTAGGCAAGGTCTTGGCAGCGACATTACCTAATTTGTCTGCGATCGTAATCGATTTGATTGGTCTGAATCGCGAGGAAGCGATTGAGCTCCCGAAAAACGCGCTTCGAAATTCGGCTGCATTAAAGGCGATTCTTCTTTCAGTCGAAAGTGCTGCGAACAGCAAGAACAGCTTAGTTCGATACTACTCCGAACTTGAAAAAGTGGCCCGAAGAGAGTTTGAGAATAATGGTTTAGAAGTTGTCACTATTCTCGCACCGGCGGTCATGGAAGAATTGGGGCCGTATGTCGCCTCGCAGAGAAAAATATTCGGAAGTTATCCAGAAGCTGCCATGCCGTGGTGTTCCGCAACAGATATCGCTCTTAGAATTGCCGACGAAAATCTCTACGACACTGGCGAGGTAATTCGAATCGGTCATACCGTTACTGCAACTGTGGAACAAGTCCTGCGTCGCATAGAAGGAGATTCAGCCATACGTTACGCCTATCACCATCTTCCTCCGGACATTCTTGCGGACTCATATCGACGTCGAAAAATGGATGAACGCGACTCGCAGATCGCAGACCAACTTCCTTATTATCAATACTATGTGGGCACCATAAGTTCGCGAAAGGAAAAGTAATGAACTCCAGCAACATGCAAGGGATGATAACCGGAGTATCCTGTGCTTTCCTAGGCGCGCTGGGGTACTATCTCATCAATCCAAACCTTGCGAAAAGCATATTCGTGGGCGCTATTGGTTTGACCGTGAGTTTGCTCGTGTATGCCGTTATTAAGTTTTCCGGTAGGCGGGAATCGGATAAAAATTCAACGGAGGGGTGAACGTGAAGAAAGAAATCAAGAAATACCATTGGAATCCACTGCTAGTGCTCGAATCCGAAACGCACCAGTTGAGAATACGCAAGGGCGACTCTGTTACAGTACTAACGGAACCGAGTGACGCAACGGCTCTATCACAGATGCGGGAATTTGGGTGGTTTGAAAGTTCGGAATTTTCAGTTTCGGATATGACAAGTTTGCCGGAGGAGATAAAATTCATTCTGGCTAAACTAATTGAAGTGTCTGCTATCCGGGAACTCGGACGGCATGATTCTGTCGCACCTTTAGTTCACGAGATGTGCGCGCGCAGCAACTATCAAGTGAGTGAAAGTGAAGCAACGATGAGGTTGCTGAGTACAAACGTATTTCTGACAGGAGACTCAGACCATCTTTTAACAAGAATATCTGAAGATTTAAAAAATGTTGGCATCGAAGTTAAAAACCTGAAAGTATCAGCAGATGAGTCGTTAACTCAAGCCACAGATACCAACAGCGAAAATGACGCCGAAAACATTGTGATCGCCGCATATCGAGACCTATTCTCGAAGAAAGCACTCGAACACAATGAAGCCATAACCAATAGTCTTCTTCCCGGAAGAACACTGTTTCTTGGTGGATTCGATGGCTCCAGGGCGGTTGTGGGTCCATGGGTCGTTCCAGGCAAAAGTGCGTGCTTGAATTGTTGGACCACTCGTCGTCGCGCTAATTTAGTAGATGTGCCATACGCTGTACGCCCCGGAAGCGTGGACGGAATCAAGGTAGCATCTCCGCATTATCAAACGCGTGCGCAACGTCCTAGTGTCGATCAGGTGATCGCAGCTTTCGTTACCGATATGGTCGCAGAGTACATTGTCCTCGGAAAGTATTCCGCGTCGTCACGACCAGGGAGTTATAGAGTGGTGGAATCCTCGAGGAACGGAATTGTCTTTGAAACACACCACATACTACGTTTGCCAAGATGCGAAGTGTGCGGAAAATCGAGATCTACCGGCTACCCTCAGGTATGGCATCATGGCTGACACGCGCAGGGGCTGGACCTCTCTAAAGGTCGCCGATACCGTCTACAGTCGTTTCGTTTCACCGTTAACCGGAATTGTTAATTCAATTTATAATCAGCTGCATGAGACTGATGACATTCCCGGCTATGCGGTAGGCGCACGTGCTTGTGAAGGGACTGATTTAGTAGGTGCGCCGGTCAACAGTTTGAATGGCGGCGGAGCCCTGAGTTATATCGAGGCAAGAGTTGCCGCAATAGGAGAAACAATTGAACGTTACTCTGCGGCATATGTCCCCGACAATCTAATTGTCGGCGATTATGCATCCGACCTAAACGACGATGCCTTTCGGTATGATTGGAACCTGTTTCATCCGAGACAGTACATAGAGGATCAGTTTCCTTTTGTTCCCATTACTCCCGGATTGCAAATGTCGTGGGCTAAAGGTCGAAATCTTGCTACTGGATCTCAGGTCGCTGTTCCTGCAGATCTTGTTTATTTAAGTCCATTGCCCCGACGAAATGCAACAGTCGGCTATTCCACAAGCAATGGTCTTGCTTGTGGTCTGACGGAAACTGAGGCTTTAGTCTCGGCAATATTTGAGGCCTTTGAGCGCCACGCTTTCGTGTTGACTTGGCATGCAAGTTTGACTCCGCCAAGAGTCGATGGAGACAGGCTGCTAGGCGGCACTCAGTTCTGGCAACAACATGTGAAGCCAACAGGGTTAGATGTCAGACTGTTTGCTCTGTCGGAACTTGTCGGCGTCCCTACGGTTCTGGCAGTGGTCCTTAATACGAAAACGGAGTCGGCACCAATTGCGTTTGGCGCAGCGTCGGCTGCATCCATCGCTACTGCTTGCCGTAAGGCAATCGTAGAAGCCTTTCAAACTAGAGTTTGGATTAAAGCCGAGCAGCGTTCGGGTAACACTCTCAGATTTGATGGAAACTGGGCTTCCAACATTAATAGTTTTGATGACCACGTTCGACTGTTTGCAGGACCTGACTCCGAACAACTCTGGGAAGCGATCCATTTCTTGACAGAGGCTGATCGGTTTGAAACCTGCCCTACGAACTTCGACTTCAAACCGAAACTTACTCCTGCGGAGACGCTAGATTCGCTGCTGAAGGTTGCGTGTTCCCGAAACATCGAACTGTTTGCGGTAGACGTTACTTCGCCCGACGTCAAGGAAGAGGGGGTCGTGGTTATGAAGGTGGTTTCACCACAACTTGCGCAACTTGATGCGACGTACTTAGGTCGCTTTCTTGGGAATCCTTCGTTTTATGGCCCACTGCCATGGGGAAACCAGAACAGCCGAGGTTTCGACGACCTTAATCTCGTCCCACATCCATTTCCTTAAGCCCAAGAGAGAGGTTGTCCGATATGGACGGATCGACTATTCATGGAGCGAACTTAACAACGATCGTTTACGGAGCGGATGTTCCGAGTTCACAGGATTGTTCTGAGGTCTGGTTTGAGGCTTCTAAGATCTATAATGAATCAATGGGCTGGGACTGTCCTGGAGTTCAAGCGTTGCAGAGCTCGCCCGAGTTGAGGGTAATTTCCTCACGTGGAGCCAAGAGTTTCGATAATCTTGCTCGAATAGACCTGGGGAGCCCAAGATGCCCAGCTTCATCGCTAGAGTCAGCGTTACTCGGGCGGCGCTCAGCTGACATTTTTACTGGAACGATGACGGAAAGTGAGTTGAGCGGGCTTCTTCGTTACGGTGCAGGTATGACAGACGTCGCTGGACAGCAAAGTCACTTGCGTACCGTACCTTCAGCAGGAGCGCTACATCCACTCGACCTCTTTGTGTATGTCCGAAATGTTAGCGGGGTTGAGGAAGGAGTATATTATTATCTCCCGCAAGAGGATAGAGTTGTTCTAGTAGCCGGGAGTATCGACGAAGCAGTGGCAGATTCCTTTTTTAATGCGACCGGCAGCGCTGAAAGTGCCGTAATCTTTTTCTTGGCTGCTTCATTTTGGCGCTCGAGATTCAAGTACGGTCACCGTGGGATGCGTTTTTGCCTTATGGAGTCCGGTCACCTGGCACAAAATTTATTGTTGTTGGCGTCCGCCTATGACCTACCTGCACGCGCTTTAGGCGGGTTCGTTGATTGTGAGCTCAACGAATTGATTCCGACGCTCAACGGCGTCGATACAGCTTTGCTTTACGCGCTGGCTGTCGGATGATCCGATGGAAGGGACTTTGTAGGTAATGTTGAGTTCTGGGTCTGTTGTCCTATCAGTTCGAGGCGTTTCCAAATGTTTTCGAGACTTTTCGGCAGTTTCCGACGTCAGTTTTGACGTGAATTCCGGCAGTATTGTAGGGGTTCTGGGACGCAATGGCGCAGGTAAGTCTACTCTAGTGTCGATGTTGTCAGGCTTAAGCAAGCCTACTGCAGGCACCGTCCGAGTTTTGGGTGGAGACCCCCAGCAACCGCGAGTTCGACAACATCTCGGGGTTGTTCCTCAGGAGGTTTCTCTGCCAGGTAATCTTACCGGCAATGAGATAGCTGAGTTTGTTTCCGCCCATTATATGAATGAGGATTCTGCAGACGGTTCCGTCAACGTGGATAGGTTTCGTGAGGTGTTCCGAACTTGGAACTTAGAGGAGTTTAGTCATAAGAAGATTAAGCATCTCTCAGGTGGCCAAAAACGCAGAATCGCTGTCGGATTGGCTTTTGTTGGCAATCCCCTGCTCGCTATTCTAGATGAACCGACGACAGGGCTGGATCCGGAAGCTCGACGGACTATGTGGAACCAGATCCAGGCAGCGGCGGGAGAAGGCGTGACTGTGGTGATTACGTCTCATTATCTAGACGAGATCGAATACCTAAGTAGTCGAATTTTACTACTCGACGGCGGCGCTCTGATCGAGGACCGTCCTGCCGAAGATTTTCTGGCAATGCAGAAGAGTGCAACGGTTACTTTCGTTTCTTCAGCATCGACAGTAGAAATTTCGAACCTGGCAGGAGCAACGACGGATATAAGCTCAGCTAACGGTATTTATACTGTTAGAACGGCGGATTCTGACAGGTTTATAAAACGTCTGGTGCAATCAAGTTTGCAGTTTACGGATTTGAGGGTGCGTGGATGGAGTCTAGAGGACGTCTTTCTGGAGAAGTTGGAGAGTTCGCATGGAAACTGAACGAGTACCTGACCGCTCTGCTTCTCAGTTAAAGGTACTGATCGCACATCTGCGACTAGTGCTGATTGATACCTTTCGAGATCCTGCCGCTTTGATAGGAAACATAATTATTCCGACGGTGTGTTTTGTCTTCTTCGTCTTACCTAACCGCGATGTTGTCAATTCTGAAGTTGCGTCCACGGAAGCGGTACTACAGCTGACGAGCATGCTGGGCTTTTCGACCTGCCTGTTTGGATACTCTGCTTCGGTTGCTCAGGATCGAGAAAGTGGTTTTGGAGTTTATCTTCGCACCCTGCCCGTAGGAATTGCTCCACGGTTTATCGCTATAGCAGTGGGAGCCATTTCTGTTACCATTGTGGGGCTGGTTTTTCTTTGGATCATGGCGCTGTTCTTCACCGCAGCCTCATTGACTGCGAGTCTTTTTGCTGGTTTTCTAGGCCTTGCGGTTACTATGATTACCTGGAGCCTTTTTGGTGCTTCGTTGGGGCAGATATTTAGTGTGAAGACCGTAATCACGGTTGCTCAGCTGCTGTTCCTGGTTCTCGCTTTTGGTGGGGGAATGTTGGTCGATCCCAGGTACATGCCTGATTCCCTTAATGCCATTAGTCGTTATCTTCCTTCTCGCGCTTCCAGGGATATTGTTATTGAGCTGGGTGCTGGCGAGGATCTTCAGGTGTGGACAATAGTTTCGGCCGCATTCTGGCTGCTTTGCTTTGGAATAACGATGTTGTTCACTGTTCGTTTGGCAAAACGCCGGTAGGCTCGCGGGATAACATGATGGCGCAGAATGGTTACGTGATGGGTCATGAAGAGGGTTGTGAGTTAGATGCTGTTTTACAGTACGACTACTTCACGTCCCTACGGTATGCGCATTATGTGCAGAAAAGGTTGAAATTAAATTCGGATGAGCGAAGCCTAAGCCTCCTGGACGCCGGTTGCCAGTTGGCGTCTTTAGGGCGCTTGTTGGAAGGCACAAACTATTTGTATAGTGGATTGGACATAGATGCAGATGTTATCCGTAAAGTTAGAAAAGCGCTGCCGGATGCGGTTTTTTATCTAGGTGATATTGGCGAATCATTTGCCGGTTATACAGGCGCATACGACTTCGTTGTCTGTAGTCTGGTTCTCGGATTATTAAATGAGCCTGAAAGAGCTTGTAGAAATCTTCTTGAGGCGACGAAGGCCGGGGGGGAGTTGCTGATTATCGACATGCTGAATGATTCGCAGCTTAACGATATTCCCCAATACTCCCTGGAGTCTTATGTTGAAGACCAGGTAGACGCGTCTCTGGGGTGGGCTGAGGTAGAGGAGTTAGCGAGAAGGTTTACTGAATGCAGGCGGGATTGCAAAGTGTCGCTCCGCCGCTTGTTCGACGACGGAGTTCGTATTAGCGATGACCGCCAATCGGGAGTGGAAGAATCCTATGGGGTCTGGGTATTCGAGATTCATGTAGTTTAGAGTAATAAATGCGATGCTGTAAAAAGGGGGAGCAGTGCGTAGTTTAGGGATAGTGGCCTCTCGCTTTCCGCTGCGTGGTTCATTAATGCGAGTTATGCGTATAGCCCATGTTTCCTCATCCTTTCTTGTTCCCTTAGTTATGCGGAAAATGGCTGTCAGCAATCGTGCGTGTTATTATGATATTCCGACGGTGACTTTGGGTGCAGTTGCGCTCTCTAGGGTTCACGGACGTGTGGGTATGCGATGGGGGGTTTCTAAGTCGTTGGTTGTTGAGGTGGTTGGAGGACTGTGTGTGGGCTTCGTATACCATACTGCCAGCGTTGTCGTTATTTCGAGGAGACTCCCGCATTATTCTGCACGTTCGTTTGATCGTTGGCTTCTGCCTACTGCCATCTCGGAAGAGATCATCTGGCGGCTGAATAAGGGTGCTTCACAGAAGTCTGTGCACTTATTGGACTCTGTGTTGTTTGGTGTTATTCATTTTTCGGTTGGGGGATGGAAAAGTGTCGCACATATGTCGACATTTGGGCTTATAGCAGACGCCTGTGCGCGGAAAATAGGGTTTGCGTCGGCAATTAGTTTTCATGTCGGATATAATGTAGCTCGCGAATTCGATTCGAGAGCTAGCGGTTCGTGAATGTGGGTAATTTGGCGTTGCGCTTTTTCGGTGTTTTAATTGGGGTGCGTGGTGTTTCTCGGACTGGGGGGCGACAGCTCCCGGTAGGGTGTCCGTTGACGGTGACCTTGCCACCGGTGGGCTTGTCCAGGCCCAGGATCGTGCGCATTGTGGTGGGCTTACCGACCCCCTGGCCCCGGGGTGTGCCCGAACCCTATAAATTTTCGTAACACGACCACTTGAAGCGCGCCGCCGGTTCAGCGGGCGACGAGGGCCAGTAGGCTCCACAGGGCGGCGCCCACGCCTGCGACGGCGGCCAGGAGAGGAAGCATGCTCGCTGCGTCCAGCTTTCCTGCCGTCGACATGGCCGACGATCCCAGGGCCAGGGTCTTGCTGAGGATGCCCTGTGGGACGGCGTAGGCCAGGGGCTTCTTACCTGACTCGTGACACCTTAGTGCCCCGAAACGACCACCCCACCCCCAGAATCCCAACGAAAAACCCCACTCTGAAACACAAACCACCCCAACCTGTGTAACTCAGGGGGCGGGCTGGGCGAAGTCGGCACCATGGGGCATGGCGGAAGCGTTGACGGGAGTGCTCACGGGCATCACCTCTCGATCCGGTCGAACCGGCGGGTTGCGACAGTGAGGACGGCAGCGGTCAGGACGAGAAAGCCCGCGATCCAGCCCATGGTGACCTGGACGTACTCGTGGACGCCGTGGCGGTCCACCATGGAGACCTTGGCGGGTGTGATGACGGCGTATTAGCCCCAGGGCAGCAGGCGCGCCAGCGCTGGTGGGGCGAGCATCATGTAGACCCCGACGAAGCCTCCCAGAAGCCCCGCGCTCATGACGACCAGCTGGTTCTCCACCGTGGCCGCGAGCCACAGGTGATAGGCGCACATCGTCGTGTTGACCACGGCGAGCAGAAGCGTGTAGTTGACCCAGGGACCAACGTCGAGCGGGAGGGAGAGTCCCACCGTCCGCGCCACGAAGATGAGGGCGGCACTCTGAACGACGGCCGCGGGAACGATGAGGAGCGTCAGCGCGGCGAGCTTGACTCGGCACAGGGCACCGGGCGTCAGGCCCGACGTCGCCGCAAGGTTCCACCCGGCCCCGCTGTGCTCGATGTCGGTCTGCCGGCTGGCGAGGACTGCCACGAAGACCGGCTGTGTCAGGGCGTTGAACAGGGCCATGGCCAGCAGGAGGGCCGCCCACGGCTTGGCGGCCGGGTCGTCGAAGGAGTTGATCGTCGACTGGCTGAACAGGTTGATGCTGCTCAGCGCCACCGAGGCGATGACGAGCAGCGCGGTCACCAGCAGCACCCGCAGGCGGCGCATCTTGAGGATCTCGACGCCCACCGACGTGAGGAAACCGGGCGCCGCAGACGTCCGGGTGCTGTGGGAGCCGCGCGCCGACGGAGCAGGTCTCGCCGAGCCGGCGGTCTCGGCCGCGGTGGGGGACTGGGAGGGGGCGGGTACTGACGAGAGCGCGACGCCGGTCATCACAGCACACCTCCCCGGCCGGTGAGGTCCATGAAGACGTCCTCGAGGCTCTGGGCCTCGCGGCGCACCTCGTGCAGCTCGACTCCGGCGGCGGCCAGTCGGCCGATGAGCTCGGCGACCGCTTTCTTCGACATCCCAGGGATGCGCACACCCTGTGCCGTGAGCACCGGGCCGGCGATAGGGACGCTGGCAGCGCCACCGACCGCTCCGGGCGCTCCGGCCGTCGTCGACACCGCCTGGCCGGGAGTCTGCGCCGGCACGAGCCCGGCCAGGATCTGCGGGTCCAGGACGGCCTGCGGTGTCGGGGTGACGATGAGGATGTCCGGCACCGAGTGTTCCATGAGCTCGGAGTGCGTGCCCTGGAAGACGAGGCGGCCGCCCGACAGGATGCCGAGTGTGGAGGCCATGCGGTCGATCTCGTCGAGCAGGTGGCTGGAGACCATGACGGTGATGCCCTCGCCGGCGAGCTCAATCAGCAGGCGGCGCACCTCCTCGATGCCGGCCGGGTCCAGGCCGTTGGTGGGCTCGTCGAGGATGAGCAGCTCGGGTTCGCGGGCCAGCGCCAGGGCGATCCCGAGGCGCTGCTTCATGCCCATGGAGTAGGTGCGCACCAGGCGGTCCTTGTGCTCGGTCAGGCGCACCAGTGCCAGTGCGCGGCTGACCTGCTGGTCGCTCAGGCCCTGCATCTTCGCCGCGATCCGCATGTTCTCGGCCTCCGTGAGATGGCCGTAGCCGGGCGGGTTCTCGATCATGGAGCCGGTGCGCGACATGATCTGTCCGCGCGTGCCCGGGGTGAAGGGCCGCCCGAGCTTGCTGATCTGCCCGCGGGTGGGAGCCAGGAGCCCCAGCAGCATCTTCATAGTGGTCGACTTGCCCGAGCCGTTGGGTCCGAGGAATCCGTAGACGGCCCCGCGCGGCACCACGAGGTTCAGCCCCTCGACGACGGTGCGCTTGCCGAAGGACTTGGTGAGGTCGTGAGTCAGGACGACGGCGTTGTCGACGGCTCCGGCGAGCGCTGTGCCGACCTGCGGGAGGGGAGCCGCCAGGGCGGGCGCTGACGCTGGGGAGACGACGCCGGGCACAGCGCCGGTGGGAAGACGGTTGGGGGGCGGTGCGTCGTCGAGGCTCAGCCGAGGGAAGGGCTGCTGGACGGCCTGAGGCGGGTGAGCCGGCTGAGCGGGAGCGGCCTGGGGCTGAGGGCCGGCCGGCGGCGCCGGTATGCCGGTCGGCGACGGCGCCTGGAGAGGTGTCGATGGAGCCGGTGGAAAGCGGTGTGAAGTCGTCATGGGATCAAGCCTGCTTGCGCCGAGCCGGGCGATCATCAGCCCGTGGTCTGCTTCCGGAGCGGGCCCGCAGGCCCGGCTCATACCCGGGTATGAAATCCCAGCCGCGGCCTCTGGGACGCGCGGCCGCGACGGTACGGTTCAGGCATGACAAAACGGCGAGGCGGCGAGGCTGAGCAGGCGGGAACGGTGGCGATAGCGCCGACGTCGGCCGGGCGCGTGCTGCCGGCGGGCCCGATCCCGGCCGCCTGGCGCGAGCCGCGGTCGGGTCCGTGGACGACGGTGCCCGACGTCGTCATTGCCCTCGCCTTTTTCTTCCTGTCCCTCATCGGTCGGCCGGAGGTGGAGTCCGGGATCACTCAGGGGGGGGGCAGCGCCGGCGCTCTACCTCCTCCTGCTGGGAGTCTGCGCCCTGGCCATGGTGGTGAGGCGCCACTCCCCGCTGCTCTTCGTCCTGGTGGCTGGCGTCTGCTTGACCGCCCATCTGGTGCTGTTCACGGAGTTCTCCATCTTCTTCATCCTCACTGGGCTCATCGCGGTGGAGACGACCCAGTCCCGTCTGGAGGCGCCGTGGCGGTGGGTGGGGCTCGTCCTCGAGCTGGTGGGGGCGGCTGTGGCGACGACGCGGGCGCACGGCCTCATCGGTGACCAGGTTCATGCCGGTGCCGGACGGCTGATTCTCCTCACCAATGCCTGGCTGGTGGTGGCGGTGGCCGCATTCGTCGGCGCCGCACGGCGCCGCAGCCGCGACCGCTACAACCAGGCCTTCGAGCGGGCCACGGTGCTTGAGGCGCAGCAGGCCACCGAGCGGCGCCTCGCGGTCATCGAGACCCAGCAGCGCATCGCCCGCGACGTCCATGACCTGCTGGGCCACAGTCTCACCGTCATCGCCATGCAGGCCGAGGGCGCCCGCGCCATCCTGGTCACTGACCCGGCCGCCGCCGACGAGGCCCTGGCCGTCATCGGGGAGACCTCCCGCCGCTCCGTGGACGAGGTGCACGCCCTGGTCGACATGCTGCGCTTCGACGCCGGTGCTGCCGATGTCGATGCGGCCGCCGCGCCCGGTTCCGGCTCCGCTGCTGGTAGGGACTCTGTTGCCGGTGCTGCCGGTGTGGGCGGTCCCGCTGCTGCCGGCCGTCCCACCGGTGGTACCGGCGGCGGGGCTGCCGGCACTGTTGACGC
Source organism: Actinomyces sp. HMT 175 (assembly GCF_016694895.1). Classification (NCBI taxonomy): domain Bacteria; kingdom Bacillati; phylum Actinomycetota; class Actinomycetes; order Actinomycetales; family Actinomycetaceae; genus Actinomyces; species Actinomyces sp. HMT 175. The sequence continues at coordinate 2,898,804 of NZ_CP068012.1, read as the reverse complement.
CGGAGCCGAGGACGGTGCCGGAACCGGAGAGGCGACGTCGGGCCAGCACGTGGAGCTCCTGCGCGAGCCGCTGCGCCAGGCGCAGCGGGCGGGACTGCCCGTCACCCTGGAGACCGAACCGATCGGCCAGATTCCGCCGGCAGCGGAGCACGTCCTCCACCGGGTGGCCCAGGAGTCGCTGACCAACGTCGTGCGACACGCCCCCGGAGCGGCCACGACCGTCTCGCTGCGCACCGAGATGGGCCGCGTCGCCCTCGTCGTCAAGAACGCCCCGGCCCCGGGGGCGCCAACGGGAGACGCGGTCCCTGCGTCGAGGAACGACGACCGTTCGTGTCTCGCGGGCGCAGGGGAACAGGCGGATGCGGCCCCTGCGGGGCCACCGCACGAGTCGGCCACGGTGTCCCGCCCCGTGGTGCGCCCATCCGCGAGTCTGAAGCACCGCGGCTTCGGCATCATCGGCATGCGCGACCGGGTCGCCGACCTCGGCGGCTCCTTCACCGCCGGGCCCACCCCCGAGGGTGGATGGCGGGTGAGGGCGGAGCTCCCCACGTCCCCTGAGTGAGGGCCAATCACTCTGATATGGCGAACCTCGCAGGGCGTCGTCGGCACTTCATCAGGACAAAACCGCACCGGCCGAACCGGAAGGGCGGATACTTCCGGTGAGTTGCCGTCAAGAAGGGGAGGCGCCTGTGATCCGCCTGGGTCTGGCTGACGACGAGCCACTGCACATCATGGGCCTGGCCACGCTGCTGGGGGCGCAGCCGGACCTGGAGATCATCTGGCGGGCCGCCGACGGCAAGGAAGCGCTCGCGCGCAACGCCGCCGACCCGGCCGATGTCCTCCTCCTCGACGTGCAGATGCCGGGCCTGAGCGGCCCGGCCACCACCCGCGAGCTCATGGCCCGCGGCGCGACCGGCAGAGTCGTCATCCTGACCGCCTCCGACACCGACGCCCCCGTCATGGACGCCATCGAGGCCGGTGCCTCCGGCCTCCTGCTCACAAGCACCCCACCCCAGGAGCTCGCCGCCGCGATCCGTACCGTCCACGACGGCAGCTCCGTCATCTCCCCGGGGCCCACACGCCGGCTGCTCACCGCCGCGCGCACCGGCCACGTCAGTGGTGTACGGGCCAGGGAGGGGGCCGGGCGCCACGCCTCCCAGGACTCAGTCGAGGCACTCCGGGCCGCCGAGGCCTCCCAGCAGATCGCGGGCCTGACCCAGCGCGAGCGCGAAATCCTGGCGCTCATCGCCCTGGGCCTGAGCAACCAGCAGATCTGCGACCGGAAGTGGCTGTCCATGCCCTCGGTCAAGACCCACGTGAGCCACCTGCTGTCCAAGACCGGCTGCCGAGATCGGGTTCAGCTGGTGCTGCTGGCCCTGCGCGGCGGCGTCATCGACCCCGCCGACGTCTTAGGCGGGGACTGAACCCGCGCATGCCCTGTGAATCAGCCGTCCGGGGCCGCTTCGTGTCACTGCGGGCGACTTTTAGAGCCGATCTGCTCCTCGCTCCTCCGCGGCTTGTGAGCGTATGCCCAGGTCAGGACGGTTTGCTGGTTGCCGCGGGGTACCTAAGGCCGGGGAAAAGTCGCCAAACGTGACAGTTTTCCTCATCGAGGAGCCGTCCGGGAACTCGCGCGCCGCCTCAGCGGCTCTGGGGCTGCACCAGGACGGCCACGGTGCGCGCCGGCACCGAGATCGTCCCGCCTCATCGACAGGACAGGTCATGATTGAGGCCGCACTGCGCCGCCTCCTCCCTGTGTTGGAGGCAAGGCGGTCGTTGAGATGAGGCCGATCGCGGGCATTAACCGCTGATACCCCGCTTGTGCGCCTCGACGACGATCTCGAGCCTGCTGCGCACGTCCATTTTCCGCATGATGGAGGAGACGTAGGTTTTCACGGTGGTCTCAGCGACGTTCATCTCGCGCGCGATCTGATGGTTCGTGTGGGCCTGGCACAGGAGGTGAAGCACCTGCTGCTCGCGGCCGGACAGGTCCAGGTCAGCGATCGTGCCGACGTTGGGGATCTGGCCGTGGATGTATCGCTCCAGGACCCGCTTCGTCGGACCGGGTGAGAGAACCTTGCCGCCGGCGTGGATGGTGCGGATCACTCCCGCGATCTCCGACGAGTGCGTCGTCTTGAGCAGAAAACCGGAGGCCCCGGCGGCAATCCCGCCATCGAGGAAGGTGTCCTCGTCAAAGGTGGTGAGCAGGAGGACGCGGGTCCTCTCGCTGGTCTTCCGAATCCGGGAAGTGGCCTCCACGCCATCGAGCACGGGCATCTGGATGTCCATCAGTGCGACGTCGACGGTGCGTTCGTGGACGAGGGCGACTGCCTCGGCGCCGTTGTCCGCGGTGGCGATGACGTCGATGTCCGGTTCCGAGTCGAGGATCGAGGACAGCGTCTCACGCACGATGGCGTCGTCATCGACGACGATGACTCGGATCGTTCCGGCTGGGTTCTGCTGCGTCACGGGGTGTCCTTGGGTGTGAGGGGGAGGGTGGTGTGGAGGATCCATTGGTGGGCGGTGGGGGTGATGGTGGTGGTGCCTCCTAGGGCTCGGCTGCGTTCTTGGATGCCGAGGAGGCCCAGTCCGGAGGAGAGCTGTTGGTCGTGGTGGTGGTTGGCCAGGGGGTTGATGACGAGGAGCTCGGCGTGGGTGTCGGTGATGTCGAGCTGGATGGTGCACTGGGCGTCGGGGGCGGCGTGCTTGATCATGTTGGCGGTGGACTCGTGGAGGATGTGAGTCAGGGTGGTGGTCAGGGTGGGGGACAGGGTGGTGAGGTCTCCTTCGTGGGTGATGGTGGTGTGTAGTCCGGCGGTGGTCAGGTCGTGCTGGGTCTGGGTCAGGGCGGTGTGCAGGTTGGCGGTGGGGGTGGGGTCCAGTGGGGTGTTGGTGTCCTGTCGTAGGAGGCGGAGCATGGTGCGTAGGTCGGTGACGGATTGTCGTCCGGTGGTGATGATGTCGTCCAGGGCGGTGGTGGTCTGGTGGTGGTCGTGGGGGTTGTTGCGGGCGTTCTGGGCGAGTAGGACGATGTGGGTGTTGGCGCGGGCGAGGGTGTCGTGGAGCTCGCGTGCGATGAGGGCTCGTTGGTTGTGGAGGGCCTCGATGCGGGTGGCCTCGGCCTTGGCCAGGCTCGTGTCTGTCCGGCGCAGCACAACAACTATCCCGAAGCAGACGGTCGTGAAGATGGTGAGCTGTTGCAGGTGCGGCCCTACCTCCTGACCCATGAGCCAGGCGACCAGGTTCGTGCAGACGAGGGTGAGCAGGGCGAGGAAGAGCTGAAGGTAGAGGCGTCGGTACATGAGGTGGCCGATTGCGAACCAGGTGGCCACCGTGGCGCCGGTGAGCTGAGAGGTCAAGATGTTGTACGCCTCGCTCGGGACGATGACCGTGACGGCCGTCCACGGGAAGCGGGGTACCAGCAGCAATGCAGCCGAGGCGAGGAAACCCAGGAACTGGTTGGTGTGTAAGCCGGACAGGCGCGCGTCGAGGATCGAGAGGGCGACATTGATCGTCGTCAGGGTGTACAACCCCCAGTTGGCGCTCCAAGCCGCCCGCAGGCGGGTGTAGGCGTGGCTCAGCGTGGGCGACGACAGATACGGCACCAGTGATCCCCCGGTGCCGTCAGTGTGCACAGGCATCAGTTCAGTCCTCCCAATGAAGGGGCCTACACAGAGCATTTAACACGTATTTCGGGCTCAGGTTGGCGATACGAGTGGCCGACTTCAGCTCGGCTCCTTCTAAAGGAGGAACGGCCTGGGACGGAAAGCAGGAATCCATAGGGCTTGTCGATGCGGGACTCTGATGTCATCACACAGATCGACGGCGCACCGCCGTCGCCGAGTAGAGGAGAGACAAGCATGACTATTGTCCTCGATCATCCAAGTCCGGCCCCCTCTCGGTCGGTGGACTCCCCGGAGAGTCCGCCCCGGGCCTCAACCCACCGCAGGGCGAACACTGCTCCCGTCGGTGTCTCCAAGACCGCCTCGGAGGTTGCCGCAGCACCGGTGATCGTCCGTGGTGTGCGTCAGTCGTATGGGGGGCGTGAGGTACTCAGGGGAGTGGATCTTGTTGTGGAGCGGGGTTCGTTCCACGGCGTGATCGGCCCTAACGGTGCCGGTAAGACCACCCTGGTGGAGATTGTTCAGGGGGTTCGTCGGTGCGAGGCCGGCAGCGTGCAGCTGCTGGGGCAGGCACCGCTGCCCAGGGACCCGCATCTCCTGGCGCGGGTCGGGATTCAGCCGCAGGCCACGGCGTTCTTCACACGGGCCACCGTGTGGGAGCACCTGTCGACGGTGGCCTCGATCTTCGGAGCCTCAGCCGCCCGCGCCGAGCAGCTGGTCGAGCTCATGGGACTGGGGCACGTGCTCAAGTCGCGTGTGGAGAAGCTCTCGGGTGGGGAGCGCCAGAAGCTGGCGGTGGCCTCAGCGATGGTGCATCGCCCGGAGGTGCTGTTCCTGGATGAGCCGACGGCGGCTCTGGACGCCACGGCGCGCCACGACCTCGTGGGGCTGCTGGGATCGGTACGTGAAGAGGGAACGACGGTGGTCTACACGACTCACTACCTGGAGGAGGCTGAGCGCCTATGTGACGTGGTCAGCGTTCTCGATGGGGGTCGAGTCGTGGCCACGGGGTCGCCGTCGTCGCTGGTGGCGGGTACCGGCGGTGGTGCATCGGTGCTGCTGCCCAGTGCCGGTGGCTTCCTGGACGTGGTCCGGGGACTGGGTCCGGTTACCAGTGCTGAGCTGGGGGCCGATGGCCTCACGGCCCATGTGAGTGACGTGGGTGAGGCGTTTGCGGCCTTCAACGCGGCGGGTGTGCCGGTCGGGGGAGCGCAGGTGCATGGCCCGACGCTGGAGGATGCGTTCATTGAGCTGACTGGAAAGGAGTACGCATCATGATCGCCTACAAGACACTGACCGCCTCACTGGCACGCACCTGCATGCGTGACCCCGTGACCCTGTTCTTCTCGTTCGTCTTCCCGCCGGTGCTGCTCCTGGCTCTCGGTATCGGCATGGGAGACCTGCCTGGAATGAACGGACACACCCTCATCGACACCATTGGCCCCAATGTCATGGGCTTCGGTATTGCCTTCGTGGGTATGTTCGCCGGTGCCATGAACATCGCCGAGTGGCGCGAGAAGGGCGTCATGCGCGTCCTGCGCAGTGCTCCGATGAGTGTCGGCTCGATCCTCGGATCAGCCCTGACCGTCGCCATTGTCACCGCGCTCATCCAGGCCGTCCTCGTCGTCGGCGTCGGGCTCATCCCCGCGGTGGGTGTCAACCTGTCCACCTGGGCGGCGCTGTCAGTCGTGCCGGTGTTCCTGGGGACGCTCTTCTTCTACTCCCTGGGCGTGCTCGTGGGGCTGGCGGTGCCAACCGTCTCCGCCGTGTCCCTCGTCGTCACGATGGTGGTTGTGCCCATGGGCTTCGCCTCCGGTGCGATGATGCCGGTGGAGGTCCTGCCGAACTGGGTGCAGACGCTCTCGGACTTCCTTCCGCTGACCTATCTGCTCGACTCCCTGCGCTGGTCACTCACCGGGGTGGCCGAGATGAAGGACGCGCTGATCGGCTGCGGGATCACCGCCGCTGCTGGACTGGCCCTCTTCCTGACCGCCACCCGACTCATGCGCTGGAAGTGATACGCACGCTCCATCCGGATCGCTCGGATGAACCGCCGGTGGGCCACATCGCACCTGCGAGGTGGCCCACCGATCCGCGTCCGCGCCCTCGCCGCCCGGGAACGAGCGCGCCGCCTCAGCGGCTCTGGGGCTGTACCAGGACGGCCACGGTGCGCGCCGGCACGGAGATCGTCCCGCTGGCGCGGTCGAAGCCGGTGCGACGCACCACCTCATCGGCCCCCTCGGACTGGATGGGGCAGAGGCGGAAGTCCCGGCCCGCCAGCTCGGGCAGCGACTGAGTGAGCGTCTGCCCCGAGGCGTTGAAGACCACCAGGACGGCGTCGAGCTCGGGGTCCACGTCGCTCCCGCCCCGGGTGTCGTCGATGAGCATGACGATCACTCCCGCCGGCGCCCCGAAGCCCGCCCCCGGGAAGCTCAGCTTGTCCTGGATGAGGCGGGCCGAGCCCAGGCTGAACAGCGGCGTCGAGGCGCGCAGCCGCAGCAGATCCAGGGCCTGGGAGCGGGCCGCCGCGATCTCCTCGGGCGAGGGCCGCAGCCAGTCGTCCTGCAGCAGCGGCCCCTGGATCGCCCAGGAGCCCTCGTTGCGGCTGGCCGGCGGCAGACCCCGCCCGAAACCGTTGGACTGCCCCGTGAAGTCGATGGTGTTGAACCAGTCCCCCGAGTTGTAGGAGTCCCGGTCCAGCGACTTGCTGCGCAGCAGCTCAGTGCCTGCGCTCCAGAAGGCCGGCGACTGCGCCAGCGCCACCGTGGCCAGGCACACCGTGTTCATGCGCACCCGCTCGGCCACCGGCATGCCCTGGGGCAGCTTGTAGGCCAGCAGGTCGTAGAGCGTCTCGTTGTCGTGGGCGTCGACGTAGTTGACGTTCTCCTGGGGGTGGGAGGCGAAGGCCGCCGGCGCCCCGTTGTGGATGAGGTCGATGCCACGGCGCACCGACCCGTCCGAGATCGTCATGACGTAGTCCTTGAGGTTGCCCGCCAGACCTAGGCGCACCAGGTCGGTGCGGTGGGCCAGGTCCGCCGACTGCTCGTGCCAGCCTCGATGGTCCAGGCCGCTGGGCTGCGTGAGCAGGCCGGTGCCGAAGCCCTGGAAGACGCGGTGGTCGGAGTCGAAGGCGCCCCCGCCATGGACGGCGTCACGCAGACGGTCGTTGAAGGCACCGATCCCGGTGCCGTCGAGCTGACCCTGGGTGGCCTGCACGAACAGGGCGTTGCCTGCGACCTCCCCGAAGTTCCAGCCCTCCCCGTACAGGTAGATGGAGCGGCCGTCGACGCCGTCGGCCTCCAGCGTCAGCTCGTCCAGGGCCGCCCGCACCTGCTCCATGACGGCTCGCGGGTGGTGGCCCATGAGGTCGAAGCGGAAGCCGTCGACCCGGTACCAGCGCGCCCAGCGCACCACCGAGTCGACCATGAGGCGCGCGCACAGGGCGTTCTCCGTGGCCGTGTTGGCGCAGCAGGTCGAGCTCGTCACCTGCCCGACGGCGTCGAGACGGTGGTAGTAGCCCGGCACCACCCGGTCCAGGACGCTGCGCGGGTCCTGCCCGCAGGCGGCCGTGTGGTTGTAGACCTGGTCCAGGACCACCTGGAGGCCCAGGTCGTGCAGGGCCCCCACCATCTCGCGGAACTCGACGACGCGCGCCCCGCCATCCTGGTGGCCCTCGGTCGCGTAGGAGCCCTCGGGGGTGCCCCAGTGGAGCGGGTCGTAGCCCCAGTTGTAGGCGTCGTGGTCGGCCACCTCCGCGATGGCCGCCTGCTGGTCGGCCGAGGCCGGGTGCGCGCCGTCGGGGATGTCGGGGTGGCGCTGGGAGCCGCGGTGCTCAGGGATGGTGGCGATGTCGAAGGTGGGCAGCAGGTGGATCGTGTTCATGCCGGCCCGGGCCAGCTCGGCCAGGTGGCGCACGCCCGCTGAGCCCACCACCGTGAAGGCCCGGTAGGTGCCGCGCAGCTCGGGCGGGACGGTGCCGTCGGCGGCGGAGAAGTCCCGCAGGTGGAGCTCGTAGATGCTGCGGGCCGAGTCGTTGCGGACCGCCGGCGCCCGGGTAGTGGCCCACTGCTCGGGGGCCAGGCGCGGGTCGGCCAGGTCGACGGCGACCGAGCGGGTCGAGTCCGTTGTCAGCGCCGTCGAGTAGGGGTCGGTGACGACGTTGGTCTCCACGCGTCGAGTGCTGGGTACGTAGACCCGCACTTCCCACAGGTACTGGCAGCCGGCACTGATGGGGGCAGCGGGGGCGCTCGAGGCGGCGTCGGCCGGGGAATCGGGGCGGTTGGCGACGACCCAGCGGCCGTCGCCGGCGCGCACCGCCGGGGTGCGTCGCGGCGGGCCGGGGACCTCCGGCACCGAGCCCAGCGGGTCGCCGGTCTCCCAGGTCAGGAGGGTGACGGCCTGTGCGGTGGGTGCCCACAGGGCGAAGGAGGGTAGGCCGCCGGAGAAGGTGACGCCCAGCTCGGCGCGGGTGGCGGCCTCGGCATAGAGGTGGTCCAGGAGGATGGCGGTCTGCACCCCGGTGAAGGCGTCGAGGCGGGCGCCACTGACGTCGGCGTCCTCGGTGGGGTCCGGGAGCCCGACGTACTGGGCGATGGCGACCTGGCCGGTCAGGGCGGAGGCGACGGCAGCGTCGTCGAGCAGGGGGGTGCCGGCGGCGTCGGTCGCACTCAGGGCGATGTAGCCCTCCAGGTGGGGGTGTGCGGCGAGGACCTCGTCGGGAAGGTTCCCGACGATGCGCAGCGGCGTGACCGTCGGGGCGGGCATGCCGTCCGCGCCCAGGATCCGGCCGTGGATGGCTGCGGTGCCGCCGTCGGGCGCCGTGATGAGACGCAGGGCGAGGCCGGAGCCGGGGAGGGGGTCGCCGGCGTCGGTGACGACAACCTCGCGGTCCATCCCCCGGGGCAGCAGCGACAGCGGCCACGCCAGGATGGTGGGGGTGACCCAGTAGGCGCGCTGCTCCTCACTGCCGGCCACGGGTGGGAGGGCCGTGGTGGTGTCGAGTGTGCAGGTGAGCGTGTAGGTGAAGGTCATGGGGTGTGTCCTCCCGAGTGGAGGCGCCGTGGTGGGACGCCGCCGGTCCTGCCGGTCGTGTCGCGGGCGGCCCCGTGTGCGGGGGTCGGCAGTGGGACCGCGCACCTCGTAGTCTCCCCCGGGTGGAGGGGCCATGTCAGCCCGATGGTGGGAATTGTCCTGCCCGGCGGGCGGTGTGTAGCTCTCCGGCGTTCCGTCATCGTGTACGTACTGCCCCGGCCCGGGGCATTCGACGCGTGCGGGGCCGTTTCGCGCGGCCGGTGACATTTCTCTGCGGTCGGGTGCGGTTCGCGCGTTTGGGGACGGTGGGGTCTGGTGGTGGATGCACCACTCGTGGGAGGGGTGTTTTGTGTCTGGTACTGGGGTTGGTCAGGATGTGCGTCGTGATGCGGTGGCGCGGGTGGTGGCTGGTGAGTCGGCCTCGGCGGTGGGTCGGGTTCTGGGGTACCGGCGTGGGACGGTGAGCCGGTGGTGCCAGGCGGCGGGGGTGGAGCTGGTGCGCGGCCCCAAGGGTGGCACGCTCGAGGCTGACCAGGCCAGACGCGCCAAGGTCGTTCAGGCCGTCCTGGCCGGAGCGTCCCTGACCCGGGCGGGAGCCGAGGCCGGGGTGACTCGGGACACCGCCAGGCGGTACTGGCACGATCAGGCTATGGAGGACGCAGCAACAGCATCAAGACGCTCGTCAGGACGCTTAACGGGGCGGCGGGGGCGTGAGGGCTGGTCGGCGTCGGCCTGCGCCGGGCGGGTCGGGCGCGGGCAGCGCGTCAGCGACGCCGAGCGGGTCCTGATCGCTCAGGGCCGGGCCCGCGGGGAGTCGGCCGCCGCCATCGCCCGCATTCTGGGGCGGTGCCGTCAGACCGTCTCACGAGAGATCACCCGCAACACCGGCCCTGACGGGGTCTACCGGGCCCCAGGGGCCTCAGCTGCGGCCCAGGAGCGCCTGGCCCGCCCCAAGACCAGGAGGCTCGACGCCGATCCCGTCCTGCGCGCCGAGGTGGTGGCCCTGCTCGAGGACGGGGCCAGCCCCCGCCAGATCAGCGCGCGCCTGCGCTGGGCCCACCCCGACAATGAGTCCATGCGCATATCCCATGAGCAGATCTACCAGGCCCTCTACGTCCAGGGCGCCGGGAGCCTGCGCCAGCAGCTGCGGGTGGACAAGGCCCTGCGCTCAGGACGCACCCGGCGCCTGCCCCGCTCACCACTGGCCGGCCTGCCCCGCAGATCAAGGCGTCCCTGGATCGAAGGAGCCCAGATCAGTGTGCGCCCGCCCCAGGCCGCCGACCGGGCCGTGCCAGGGCACTGGGAGGGCGACCTGGTCATCGGCGCCGGCGGGCGCAGCGCCCTGATCACCCTGGTGGAGCGCACCAGCCGCTTCGTGCTCATACACCGCCTGGGCGCCGGCCACGACTCCCAGACCGTCACCACCGCCTTGCAGACCATGGTCGCTGACCTGCCCCGAGCCGTAAGGGCCTCGATCACCTGGGACCAGGGAAGCGAGATGGCCCGGCACGCCGACTTCACCGCCGCCACCGACATCCCGGTCTACTTCGCCGACCCCCACAGCCCCTGGCAGCGCCCCACCAACGAGAACACCAACCGCCTGATCCGCGAGTACCTCCCCAAAGGCACCAGCTTCACCGACGTCACCGACACCCAGGTCCAAGCCATCCAGGACCGCCTCAACCGCCGACCCCGCATCGTCTTGAACGGACAGACCCCAACTGAGAAACTCAACGACATCATCAACGGTGCAAACACCACCTGACCCCACCGACCGGAATCCTGTCCCCGCACGCGCAAGATGTCCCCGGCCGGAGGGGAATGTCCCCCCACCGCGTGTGATGTCCCCAGTGGGAGGGGAATGCCCCCAGCTGAGCTGACGGGGTGAGGCCGACGTCCGCCTACTCCCCGCCGCGGCGCACGGCCTCCAGCATGAGGGTGGCCACGTCCGTGACCCGCACGTCGGCGCCCTCGGAGGCGACGCCGTCGGAGAGCATCGTGGTGCAGAAGGGGCAGGCCGTGGCGATGACCTGCGCGCCGGTGCCGATGGCCTCGCGCGAGCGCTCGACGGCGATGCGCGTCCCGATGGTCTCCTCCATGAAGGCGCGCGCCCCGCCGCCGCCGCAGCAGAATCCCCGCTCGCGGCTGCGCGGCATCTCCACCGTGGTCGCGCCGGTTGCCTCCAGCAGCTCGCGCGGCGGGGAGTAGACCTGGTTGTGGCGGCCCAGGTAGCAGGCGTCGTGGTAGGTGACCGTCGGGATGACCGGCTCGCCCGTTGCCTTGCTGGCGGTCTCCCCGCCCGACGGTACCGCTGGGGCCTCGGCCTGCGGCTCGGCGGCCTCGGAGCTCGGCGTCGGGGTGTCCCCGGTCGGTGAGCCCCCGTCCTGCCCGGTGGCGGGTGCCGGCGTGGCCGGGGCGGCGGAGGCCGATGGGGGGACGGAGGCAGATGAGGTATCGGGCGCCGTCGAACCACCCGCGGCCTGCGGCGGCGCCGGACGCAGCCGGCCCTCGCGCACGAGCCGGTTGAGCAGCTGGGTGTAGTGGACGACCTCGTAGCGGCCCCCGATCTGCGGGTACTCCCGCGAGATCGTGTTGAAGCAGTGCGCGCAGGTCACCACGATCCTCTGCGCCCCGACCTCACCCAGGGTCTCCACGTTCTGCGCGGCGAGCATCTGGTAGAGGATCTCGTTGCCGGCGCGCCGGGCCGGGTCGCCGGTGCAGGTCTCGGCGTCGCCCAGCACCGCGAAGCTCACCCCCGCGGTGTGCAGCAGCTCGGCCACCGCCCGCGTCGTCTTCTTGGCCCGGTCCTCATAGGCGCCCGCGCAACCCACCCAGAACAGGTAGTCGACGTCCGCGGCGCTCTCGACGTCGTCGCCGATGACCGGCACCTCGAAGTCCAGGTTCTTGGCCCAGTCCATGCGCTTGCGTGCCGGCAGCCCCCACGGGTTCCCCTTGGACTCCATCTTGCGGAACATGCCGCCGAGCTCCTTGGGGAAGGCCGACTCCATGAGCACCTGCTGGCGGCGCACATCGACGACGTGGTCGACGTGCTCGATGTCCACCGGGCACTGGTCCACGCAGGCCCCGCAGGTGGTGCAGGCCCACAGGACGTCGGCGGGGATGACCTCCCCGGCCAGGGGCGCCGGCCGCGTGGCCACACCCGTCTCGGTGGGGGCCGCCTTGGCCGCCAGCAGTGCGCCGAGCACGTCGCCGGTGTGTGCGGTGCCCGGCTCCAGGCCCAGGTTCGTCTCGCGCGCCAGCCCGTCATGCATGCCCAGCGCCTTGCCGACCAGCCCGCCGGAGGTGGGGCGGGAGGCCACCATCTCCTCGGTGACGTCGTCGGGCTCGACCCCCAGGGCGCTCGCGGCCCGCAGGTAGGGGGCGGCCGCCGCGTGGTGATCGCGCAGCGCCATGACGAACAGCTTGGGGGACAGGGGCTTGCCGGTGTTCCACGCCGGGCACAGGTCCTGGCAGCGGCCGCACTCGGTGCAGGTGGAGAAGTCCAGCAGGCCCTTCCAGGTGAAGTCCTCGATGCGGCCCACGCCCAGGCGCACCTCGGGGCCCTCGCCGGAGTCGGCGGCCTCCATGGCCTCCTCCAGCGTGTCCATGGTGGCCTCAGTCAGGGGCTCGTCGCCGACCATGAGCGGCTGGAGCGGGCCCAGCGCCTTGGAGCCGTCCACCTCGCGGCGCGCGTAGACGTTGAGGATCGCCAGGAACCGGTGCCAGGCCACGCCCATCGAGGGCTGCAGGCCCACGACGACGAACCAGGTCATCGACAGCACCACCTTGATGGTGGCGACGACGAGGATCGCGTTGGCCAGGGCGCCGGCGCTCGCGGGGGCGAGCAGCGGGCCGGTCCATGCCGTCAGGGGGAAATGTGTCCAGGAGGCCAGGGCCCGCTGCGCCGGGTCGGGGGAAGCGGCCAGGTGGGCGTGCTCCAGCATCCGCAGCGCCAGCACGCAGGCGACCACGCCGATGATGGTGGCCTCGACGAACTTCGCCTGGGCCGACGTCGAGCCGGCGAAGCGGGAGGTGCGCGGGCGCTTACCGCCGTCGGAGTCCGGGGCGTAGGGCGGGGCGGCCCGGCCGGCCCGGGTCAGGCGCCAGCGCAGGATGGTCAGCCCCACGATCCCGAAGGTGGACAGCCAGGCGATGATCTCGACGATCCAGGCCCACCAGGCGGCGTGGCCGATGAGCGGCAGCGCGAAGTCGGGACCGCCCAGCACCTGCCCGTAGCCGGCCACGAGCGTGAGGAACAGCAGGGGGAAGGAGACCATGACCAGCCAGTGGGCGGCCTTGATGAAGGGACGGCCCTTGAAGGCGGTGTGGCCCACGAGCGCCCCCAGCGTGAGCGCCAGGCGCCGGCCGACCGGGCGCAGGCGCTCCGGTGCGGTCGCGCGGCCCACGGCCATGCGGGCGCCAATAGTGCAACAGGCGCGTGCGAAAACTGCGATACCGATCGTCGTGGCGATGACGACGATGACGACACAGGCGATCTGCACGGCACTCATCGGGGCGGGTTTCCTCAGGTCTCCGAAGGCAAAGGCGGAAGCGCTGGGAGGTGGCCGGTGGCGCCCCGGAGGGTCGCCTGCGCGGCACACCGTTGGCGCTTCCCGTCAGCCTACCCGTGGGTCTGCGGGGAGCTGGAAGAGGCAGGTGAGGCGCGGTAGAGGAAAAGTGTCACGATTGGCGACTTTTCGGGGCGCGGCCGGCGGCCGCGAGCTAAGCCGGATCCTCGGAGACTGGCTCTGACCTGCGCAGACGCCGTGGTGCCGAGTGTGCGGAGGGTCTTTGCGAACGGTGTGCCGGCGGGAAAAGTCGCCAATCGTGACACGTAGCCACCAAAAAGTGCCGGCCCCGCGATGGGGCCGGCACGGAGTCCTCAGGCGCTGATGGCGCGCATCGCGTAGGGGGAGTCGGGGCGGCGGGCGCTGTACCACTTGGCGGCCTGGCGCAGCCCGAGCTCACGCACCAGGGTGACGGTGGCCCCGGAGATGATGGCGAAGGTGACGATTTCAGCCAGCTTGTAGTTGAGGAGCTGGTCCTCCTCGCGCGGGGCGGGCTTGCCGGAGATGGCTCGCCAGCCGAGCGCGACGACCTTCTCAGCCACGAACCCGGAGGCCAGCGTGGCCACGGCCGCGGTCGCCTTCCACATGAAGTCGGTGGTCTGGTCGATCTCGGCGGGGTCCTGTGCGCTCATGAGTCCTCCTTGCGCCCGGGCCGGGCGGTGTCGTGGGTGCCTGCGTGCTGGCGGCGGACCGATGGTGTCGGCCCGTTCTGTCCCGATCATGCCGTACCCGGGCCGACGCCGCAGCCAGTCCGGGCCCGCGTGGCGCCAACCGCCGGGCCCGGGTGGGAGGGATTCTCGTGGCGCTAGGCGCTTGAACGAGCAGGGCAGATGGCATCAATGCATTGGATTGTTAAGACGTTTCAGGGGGAGCCTAAGTGGTTCCCAGAAAACTGAGTGGCAGGTGCCTTGTACTCGTCAGTTTGCCCTGTTACCTTCCTTTGTGAGGTGTTGGAAATTTCCTGATCCTCCTTGAATGGCCAGGATGTCCAGGGGGCTCCGGTTGGTGGACTCGCCTGCTGAAGAGTAGGCGCTGCGCTTGCTTGATGGGGGTGCATGAATGCTGCGAGAGAACAGTGGTGTGAGTGCCCTGCTGACGTATGTCATCGTCATTGTTTTCGCAGTGCTCTTTGTTGCCGTTAACTGGTCGGGTTCGGGAAGAGTGTTGTCACTGGCCTCCGCTGCTGTCATTGCCTGCGCGTTGCTGGCGCTTCACTCAAAGTCCTTCGCTGCGGCTGTCGGTGCCGCGCTTCTCCTCGTGCCGCTGCCCTTGATAGCGGTGTGGACGAACGCCGGCTCAGCGGCGGGCGTCATCGGGCCGCTGGTTCTGCTGGTCGGAGTCGCCTGCTGGCGAACCTGGAGGTCCTCAAAGAAGGTGGGGCTGAAGCAATCTGGTTGAGTCACTCGGCTGGAGGTGGCCTACCCCTTCGTGTGTGAGCGTGTCGGAGTGCGTGGCACCTCCTGATCTGACGGCGCAGTCAGTGCCCGCCCGCGTGGCGCCAACCGCCGGGCCCGGGCGTTCGTACCGTGCGCCGCGCGTTCGGGGGTCAGGGCTTGGAGCAGCGCCCTGCTCCACGAACGCGCGGGAGAGTGATGGGTGTCGTGGTGTGTGTTGCCGAGCCCCTGCCTGGATGCGGCAGCGGCTCAGGCCTGGGCTCACGCCTGGGCTGGGCGGATGGCGGCGTTGATCTGTGCGGCCAAGCCTGCGGGGTCGTCGACCGTGAGGTAGAGGTGCGTGAAACGCTCGTCCTCCAGGGTGACGACCAGGGTGTTCTCGTAACCGGAGATGTTCCAGAACTGCGCGGTGCCCTCGGCGTGGAAGGTCCCGGAGAGCTTGCTGCCGGCCTGCAGGCCGGGCCCGCGCCAGCCCTTGGGCTCGTGGCGCAGGCCGGGGTCATGCGTGGCGCCGCGTACGTGCGCGAGCGGGATCTCCAGCCGGGAGGTGTAGGACCACATCTTGTCCAGCCCGTGCGGCTCAACGCTCAAGGTGGTGTCGGTGATGGTGACGGTGTTGCGACTCATGATGTCTGCTCCTCTCATGGGCAGGTCGGTTGGGTGGAAGTGAGCTGGTGGTCTGGCAGGTGGGGGCGGGGTGGGCTATGTCGGCGGTGAGGCCGATGCCGTCGGGGCTGACGCGGCCGAGCTCGACGTCGTAATGCCGGCCCGCTCCAGCAGACGTCGGCCCAGCGCCTCGGCGGTGATGCCCGCCCGGTTCAAGGCGACCTCGAGGGGCTCGCGCACGGCCGGGTCCCCGGGGGCGATCTCCATGAGTGCCACGAGGATCAGGTCGAGCCCCTCGCGTCCCGCCCCTGCGGCGTCGGTGGAATCGTCGGGGGTGGCTGCAGTGCTCAGAGCGGCCAGCGCCTCGGTGAGGCAGCGCTGGAAGAGCCCGTCCTTGGAGCCGAAGACCCCGTAGAGGCTGGCGCGATTGACGCCGGTGGCCCGAACCAGATCGTCCACAGAGGCTCCCGCGAAACCGCGCTCGGCGAAGACCGCCGTGGCGGAGCCGATGGCCTCACTCTCGATGAAGGTACGTCGTCGTCCCATGAATCCAGAATAGACGTTCTGGAATGGGCAGTCAAGAACAACCGTTCTGAAATTCTTGGGCGGGAAAGGCTGCCTCCCTCAGCCGATATGCCCCGTCTGCGCGCCGAGGACCAGCAGCGCGTACAGCACGGCGAAGACCCCGGCGATACCAGCGCAGGCCAGGGCGGGGCGGCGCCGGTAGGTCAGCACGGCGACGTACTCACGCAGCCAGGCGTTGACAATGTAGAACCAGGCCGTGCGCGCCGGCTCCACCGCCCACGGCACCCCCATGTCGGAGGCCAGGATCGCGGTGCGCACCGCGTGGAAGGAGCTCGTCACCAGCAGCACCTGCGGGTCGACGATGCCGCGCTCGGCCAGCAGGTCGCGCGTGTAGGAGATGTTCGTGCGGGTCGTCGTCGAGCGGTCCTCCAGGAGGATCAGCTCAGGCGGGACGCCGCGGGCGATCGCGTAGTCGGCCATGGCGCGCGCCTCGCTGACCGGCTCGTCGGCGCCCTGTCCGCCGCTCATGACCAGCAGCGGCACCCCGGGGCGCAGGGCCTCCTCATCGCGCCAGGCCTCGATGCCTCCGGCGATCCGCGAGCCCAGCAGCGGGCCGACCTTCCCGTTGATGAGCCCGGCGCCATGGACCACGACGACGTCGGGGTGCGGCATGGCCCGGCGCCCGCCCCAGATCCGCTGCACCGCCGTCTGGCCCAAGAAGATGAGAAGGAAGACGCCCAGGTAGGCGCAGGCGCAGAACATGAGCGCGGCAACCAGCAGGGCCCAGGGGTTGGCGGTGGCCACGAGGGCGACCGCGGCCATCGGCGTGGCGATGAGTCCCAGGCCGGCCGCCAGGCACAGCAGGTTGCTCAGGCGCCGGCCCTCGCGGCGGATGAGGACGACGCCGTTGAACATGAGCAGGAACGGCATGAGGGCGATGAGCAGGAAGAAGGCGACACTGCCCAGACCCACCGGGATCGTGAGGACGGGGATGAGGGAGGCCAGGTGGAGCAGTGCTCTCACCGTAGCGCCGACCAGGAGCAGGAACAGGAGTCCGTTGCGAAGCCGGCGGTTGTCGCGGCGCCGCGAGAGCCTGAGGAGCCCCCACCACAGCGCCAGGGCGGCGACGTCGACCAGCGGAGCGGGGAGGAACCAGGGGGTGCTCATGGGGCGGCTTCCTCTCGTGGTGCAGGGGGTGGGTTTGTCCTGGGTGCGGGGAAGGCGGGGCCTTCCCGGCATGGCACGGGACGGTGGGTGCTGATGGGGCGGCGCTCATCATAGAACCGGGGCCAGCTGGTGCCGCCTCGCGCTCATATGAGCAGGTTAGGAGGCGGCTGCCGGTGGGTGTGAGCGTCGTTGGGACGATTCGTGGGAGCCGGCCCTCCACCCTACGGACGACGGCGTGCGCCCCGACTCCTCCCTGGGGGGAGGTGGTCGGACCGGCCGGGTACCGGCCGTCGGACCCGCGCGGTCGTACCGTAGGTCGCGCTGTCGAGGGTTAAAGGTACGACCGTGAGGATTACCCTACGATCACGCGGAAAGGCGATGGCGCGGGAAGGCGAACGCGCGGGGGCCGCGGCAGAGCTCGGGTGTGCCGCGCGGGCCGGATGGAGTTGGTGTCAACGGACGCCCTCGAACTACAGTTGACCTGCAACGACAGGGGAGCGCCCCGTCGTCGGCCCGGCTGCCACTGGCCAACGGGCCGCCGCCGACGGCGCTGAGAGTGCGGAAGCCCGCAGACCCTCGAACCTGCTCCGGTTAGTACCGGCGAAGGAAGTCGAGACCATCTCCCCGGCGCGCCGCAGATGGTCGCCGGGCCCTCCGGAGAACCATCCAGGAGGCACACATGAGCATCCAGTCCACCCACCGCCCCGGCCGGCCCCGCCCGGCCCTCAGCCGCCGCGCCCTGCTCGCCGGAACCGCCGCCGGCGCCGTCGGCCTGAGCCTGGCCGCCTGCGGAAAGAGCAAGAAGGCCGGCTCCCAGGGCGACTCCAAGACCGTCACCGTCGTCACCCACGACTCCTTCCACGTCTCGGAGAACCTCCAGAAGGCCTTCACCTCCGAGACCGGCTACACCCTCAAGATCGCCACCTCCGGGGACGCCGGTGCCCTGGTCAACAAGCTCGTCCTGACCAAGGACGCCCCCCTGGGCGACGCCGTCTTCGGCATCGACAACACCTACGCCACCCGCGCCCTCGACCAGGGCGTCATCGACACCTCCGCCACCGTCACCCTCCCCAAGGGCGCCGAGAGCTACGTCGTCGCCGACACCCCGGCCCTGGCGCCCATCGACGTCGGCGACGTCTGCCTCAACATCGACACCGGCTACTTCACCGGCAAGGGCCTGACGCCCCCCGCCACCTTCGAGGACCTCACCAAGCCCGAGTACAAGGGCCTGCTCGTGGCCATCAACCCCACGAACTCCTCGCCCGGCATGGCCTGGCTGCTGGCCACCATCGGCCACTTCGGCGCCGGCTCCTTCGCCGGCTACTGGAAGCAGCTCATGGCCAACGGCGCCCGGATCGCCGAGGACTGGAGCGCCGCCTACGAGACCGACTTCTCCGGCAGCGGCAAGGGCACCTACCCCATCGTCGTGTCCTACGCCTCCTCGCCCTCCTTCACGGTCTCCAAGGACAAGAGCTCCAGTACCACCTCCGCCCTGCTGGACACCGCCTTCCGCCAGATCGAGTACGCCGGAGTCCTCAAGGGCGCCGCCAACCCCGAGGGCGGCAAGGCCTTCGTGACGTGGATGCTCTCCAAGGCCGTCCAGGAGGACATCCCCGGCCAGATGTACATGTACCCGGTCCTGCCCGACGCCGCCCTGCCCGAGGCCCTCACCAAGTTCGGCCAGCTGTCGAAGTCGCCGGTGAAGGTCGACCCCAAGGAGATCACCACCCACCGCGAGGAGTGGCTGAACACCTGGACCGAGGCCGTCGGCAAGTGATGGCGCCGGGCGAGAAGACCCCAGGAGCCGACGCCGCGCGAGCCGACGCCGGAGCCTCCCGGAACGCTGAGCCCGCCGGGACGCCCCGCCGGGCTCGGGCGGTGGCCGGGGTGCAGGGCTCAGCAGAGGTCTCGGGAGGCGGTCCGGTCCGGCCCGCCGCCGGAGCCTCCCCGGTGACAGCGGCGCCGGGGGTGAGGCTGACGTCGGGGCAGGCAGTCCGACCGGCCGGGGGTGACGCGGCTGCCCGGCGCGCCGGCGGCCCCCGGCCCGGTTGGGGCGAGCGGGCCGGCTGGACCCTGGCCGTCGTCGGCCCGCTGGCCTTCCTGGCGGTCTTCTTCGCCTGGCCCGTGGCCACGCTCATGGGCCGTGGCCTCGCCCCCGACGGCGCCCTGGACCTGAGCGGCTTCGGCGAGGTCCTGGCCCGCGAGCGCACCTGGCGGATCCTCACGCAGACCCTCACCCAGGCGGTACTCGGCACCGCCGTGTGCGTGGCCCTCGGCATCCCCGGTGCCCTCGTCCTCTACCGGCGCGCCTTCCCCGGCCGCGACCTGCTGCGCGGGGTGGTGACCGTGCCCTTCGTGCTGCCCAGCGTCGTCGTCGGCGTCGCCTTCCACGCCCTGGTCACCCGCGGAGGGCCCCTGGAGGCCCTGAACCTGGACGGGACGCTGACCGCGGTCGTGGCCGCGCTGGCCTTCTTCAACTACGGGCTCGTGGTGCGCACCGTGGGCACCATGTGGTCGCGGCTCGACCCGCGCGCCGTGGAGGCCGCCCGGGCGCTGGGGGCCTCGCCGATGCGGGCCTTCGCCACCGTCACCCTGCCCGCGCTGGCCCCCGCCATCGCCTCGGCCGCCTCCCTGACCTTCCTGTTCTGCGCCACCGCCTACGGGGTGGTGCTCGTGCTCGGCGGGGTGGGGATCGGCACCATCGAGACCGAGATCTACCGGCTGACCACCCAGTACCTCGACCTGCGGGGCGCCGCCGTCCTGTCGGTCGTCCAGCTCGGCGTCATCGCCCTGGCCCTGTGGGTGGCCGAGCGGGCGCGCGCCGCCACCCAGACGCGCCTGCGCCTGCGCACCGAGGTACCTGCTCCACGGCTGCGGGCCGCCGACACCCCCGCGCTCGCGGTCACCGCGGCCACGGTCGGGGGGCTGCTGGTGGCGCCGATGGCGGTGCTGGTGGCGCGCTCCCTGCAGCGCGACGGCGCCTGGACCCTGGCGAACTACACCGACCTGGGCTCGACCGGCGGGCGCAGCGCCCTGCTCGTGACCGTGTGGGAGGCGGCCGCCAACTCGGTGGCCGTGGCCGTGGCGGCTGCGGCCATCGCCCTGAGCCTGGGGGTGGCGGTGTGCCTGGTGGTCTCGCGCCGCCCGCGTAGCCGGGCGCTGACCCGGGTCATCACCGGGCTCGACGCCGCCTTCATGCTGCCGCTGGGCGTCTCCGCCGTGACGGTCGGTTTCGGCTTCCTCATCACCCTGGCGCGCCCGCCGCTGGCCCTGACCCGCTCCTGGTGGATCCTCCCGCTGGCGCAGGCCGTCGTGGCCGTGCCGCTCGTGGTGCGCACCCTGCTGCCGGCACTGCGTGCCATCGACCCGCGTCAGCGCGAGGCGGCCGCCGCCCTGGGGGCCGGGCCCGGCCGGGTGCTGGCGACCGTGGATGGTCCCCAGCTGCTGCGCGCCGGCGGGCTGGCGGCCGGCTTCGCCCTGGCGACGTCGCTGGGGGAGTTCGGGGCGACGTCGTTCCTGGCCCGCCCCCAGGAGCCGACCCTGCCGGTGGTCGTCTACCGGCTCATCGGCAGCCCCGGCTCGCAGAACCAGGGGATGGCGCTGGCCGGGGGTGTCGTCCTGGCGGTGGGCAGCGCCGCCGTCATGCTCGGCTGTGAGTGGCTCCAGACCCGGCTCGGTCCCGGGCGGGGCGGGAGCGCGGGCGCGACGTCGAGGCCGGGTGGGGCGTCGGCGCATCGATCCGCCCCGCAGCGCGCAACCTCCGTGGACGCCGGCCGGCATGCGGCGGGCACGACGGGCGGAAACAACGAGACGGCCCGGTCGCGCGGGCCCAGGACGGATGGAGGCGAGCGGCCATGAGCCCGACTGCCAGTGACACCAGTGCTTCTGCGGGTCTGTCCGTGCGCGGGCTCGCCGTGACCTACGGGGACCTGTGCGCCGTCGACGGCGTCGACCTGGAGGTGGCCGCCGGGGAGGTCGTCGCCCTCCTGGGGGCCTCGGGCTCGGGCAAGTCCTCCCTGCTGCGCGCGGTGGCCGGCCTTGAGGACGTGGCCGCCGGCGAGGTCGCCTGGGACGGGCGGAGCATGGTGCGCGTGCCCGTCCACAAGCGCGGCTTCGGCCTCATGTTCCAGGACGGCCAGCTCTTCGAGCACCGCGACGTCGGCAGCAATATCGCCTACGGGCTCACCGGCCTGCCGCGCGCCCAGCGGGGTGAGCGGGTGCGCGAGATGCTTGAGCTCGTCGGTCTGCCCGGATTCGAGCGGCGGCGTGTGACGACCCTGTCCGGCGGGCAGGCCCAGCGGGTGGCCCTGGCCCGGGCGCTCGCCCCGGCGCCGAGGTTGCTGCTGCTCGACGAGCCCCTGTCTGCCCTGGACCGGGCCCTGCGCGAGCAGCTGGCCACTGATGTGCGCACCATCCTGCGTCGGGGCGGCACGACGGCGCTCTACGTCACCCACGACCAGGACGAGGCCATGACCGTGGCCGACCGGGTCGGCGTTATGGAGGCCGGCCGCCTCCTGCGCCTGGACACGCCCCAGCGCCTGTGGGCCGACCCTGCCAGCCGCAAGGTGGCGCGGTTCCTGGGCTTCGACGTTGTCGGCGACCTCGCCCTCGCCCCCGGCGCGCTGCGCGTAGTGGAGGCCGCGGCGGGGAAGCCAGGGGAGCCGGACGGGCCTGCGCAGACGGAGATACCGGCGACACCGGGGACACCGGGGACGCTGCCGGCCACCGTGCTGGCCTCGCGGCTGCGTCGTGGCCAGTGGGAGGCCGAGGTCGAGCTCGACCCCGAGAGGCTCACCGCCCTGGCAGGGCCGGACGGGTCGGCGGGACCGGCCGGGCCGGCTGAGCCGTCCGGCGTCGAGGCTGATGCGGCGGCGGATCGTGAGCCGGTCCGTGCTGCCCGTGCTACCGCCCTGACCCGGCGCCCCCACGCTCCCGGGACGCGCGTCACCCTGTACCTCGACCCCGCCCGCACCGCCCGGCTGTAAAACACCGGTGCGCCGCCGCCGGACCCGTCATCGCGGTCGTGCCTTATGCCTCGAGGTCGAGGGTTAAGGGCACGATCTCGCGACCTACCCTACGACCGCGCGGTTAAAGGCCGTTGGGCCACCTGCCGATCACGGAAAGGTCTCGCTGCGCGTCCCAGCAGGGCGGATTGCGCCCGCAGTGACGCCGTGATCCTTGTCACTTGCTAGCGTTTCCCGGCTCGCCCCGGGACGGCCTCCACCAGGACTTTTCTCCCGTGTGGCGCCGCCGTTGTGGGCGGGCGAGAAGCCATAGCGTCGGAGGAATGGCAAGGGGGAGTCCTGCCCGGATGTCGAGCCTGGCGATGCCAAAAGATCACGAACAGGTCGCAGTTGAAGTCTCCAGTTGAGTAGCATCCACAGTGCTGGCAGCCGTGGGCGCCTCTGCGCTGGGCTCGTGCGTCGGCGTTGTCGCCGGCCCCGGGGTCGCGTGTCTCCCTCCTCGGCAATCGGCGCCTTCCTCAGTGATAATCCCGATCCTCCACCGCAAGGAGCCTGACATGTCCGCCTACGTCCGCTACTACCGGCGGCTTCAGGCACTCACTCAGCGCCTGAGCACCTACCTGGACCGGTTGGAGGCTCGCGCCCGGGAGTTCGGCGTCAGCTCGGCCCGCACCGCGATGGAGATGCAGATCACCGACCCGGCCTCCGTCTCAGCCTTCCGCTCGGAGGTCGAGGCCCAGATCATGTTCCTGCACACCAAGGCCCAGCGGGTCTTCGCCAAGCACTTCGCCCCCTTCCTGGACATCGACGCCGACCTGTCCATTGACGAGGACCGTCAGCTCTCCGCCCGCCTCCAGGACGCGGCCAACCTCGTGGGCAGCTTCGAGGTGCGCCTTCGCAACATCATCGAGGAGGTCTTCGCCCCCGGCCGCGCCGAGCAGGCCCGCGAGGAGTGGAACCGCGCCATGACCGACTGGCGCCAGGCCCAGTTCTCCTTCACCTGCGACAAGTGCGGCGACCCGGTGCCGCTGCCCGAGCTCTACCACATGCCGGTGTTCATCACCTGCCCGCGCTGCAAGTCGCGCGTGGCCTTCCAGCCCACCGAGGCCATGGCGGCCGCGCCCACCTGGGCCAAGGAGGTCGCCAAGACCACCTGCTACGCCGAGTGGCAGAAGTCCGAGTCGGAGCAGGCCGCCGAGGAGGGGGTGGGCCTGGCCTTCTTCTACTACGTCGACTACGCCATCGCCCACCACCTCATGATGAACCGGCTGCTGCCCTTCTACGTGCGCTCCCAGGGCGGCCAGGAGGCCCTGCGCCGCGACGTGCGCAAGGCGCTGGAGACCCGCACCCACCAGCTGCGCCCCGACGAGGTCTCCCCCCAGTACCACGCCATGGAGTACGTCAACTTCATGGGCGGCCTGGGCCGCTCGGCCCAGATCCTGGGCCAGGAGGGCCTTGAGGACCGCCGCGAGCTCATCCTGCAGACGGTGCGCGACATCATGCGCCCCGACGACCCGCTGGCCCGCTCCATCCTGGACAACACCTTCACCGAGGAGCTGTGGAGCCAGCAGGCCCATGCCGCCGACCAGCTCTCCTGCGAGGTGCCCCGCTAGCGTTCCCACCCGCCGTCCGCCCGGCCTGGCACACAGGCGGCGCGCAGACGGCTCGAGCCCGACGGCGCATCGCGCGACTCCTTCGTCGTCCCGTCGGCCTGTCAGCTCTTCGTCCCCCGGGCGGCCCGACGCCGCTCGGAACCGTTCCCGAAAGGACCACCATGGTCGGCTTCCGCAAGAAGTCCCAAGACAGCGCCTCCTTCTCCCGGTCATCCGGTGCCAAGGCGGACGGGAGAGCGGGGGCCGCCTCCTCGGGTGCTGCTCAGCGCTCCCGCACCGGGCGCACCGAGCCCATCGCGCGCGCAGGCCAAGGGCGACGCAGCCCGGCCGCCGGCCGCCGCGGATACAAGGCCTCCGAGCAGATGGACTCACGCTGCCTGACCCTGGCCGAGTCGGCCTCCGGCGTCCTGGGCCGCTCCCTGGACCAGGCGCTGGCACGACTCCCGGAGGGTCCCGGCGCCCCTGCCGCCTCCCGGGGCCCCGCCGGACCGGCGGGCGCAGCGGGCCCGGCTACCGGGAACCGCCCCGACGCCGTCGGTGCCCCGCGCTCGACTAGGGGCCGGGGGGCTTCAGCGGGTAGCGTGCGCAGCACACAGGCCGGCGCCGGCCAGGTCGACACGGTCGCGGACATCGCCTCCGACATCGAGTTCTGACGGCCCGCCCTGCGCCTGAACCGGCCCCGAGCCGGCTCATCAGCTGCGCGCCGCACCCCCAAGCGGCGCCATCCGCACCGAATCCGCATCATGTCCCGCACCGGGTAGGAGGCGAGAGATCCCATGAGCGCCCAACCGGCTCTGACCCTGGACCGGGTCGAGACCTGGCTGTCCCAGCACGACATCACCGCCGGCCCCGAGGAGGACGGCGCCGTCTTCATGGGCTTCCCGGGCTGCGACATCGGCGTCTACCTGCATGACGAGGAGGACGCCCTCGTCGTGGCCGGCATGTGGCGCGGGCGCCCGGCGGCCGAGCGCCTCGACGAGATGCGCGCCTTCATCGATGCCCAGCACCGCTCCACCTACGGCCCGGACCTGGCCGTCACCCCCGCCCACGACCCCGGCCACCTCCTGCTGAGCACTCAGATGGTGGCCTATGTTGGCGCGGGCATGAGCCAGGCCCAGCTCGACGCCTTCATGGACATGGGCCTGGGCATGACCCGCGCCTTCTTCTCCACGGTGGAGGAGCGCTTCCCCGAGCTCGTTACCTGGGAGGAGGACTGATGGCCTGGTGGAATCAGCCGGAGAGGTCGGTGACCCCGACCGTGACCCTCAGGCGGCTCGCCGCCTGGATGGCCGAGCGCGGCCACCGCTACGACCTCGACCTGTCCGAGGGTGTGGTGCACTTCTCGGTGGCCGGATTCGACTACGTGCTCATGGTGGTCGACCGGCGGATCCTCGCCGTGCGCGCCCACCACCGGCTCGCCGCCACCCGGCCGGGCTCCGCGGAGCTCTCCCGGGTGCGCGCCGTGGCCCAGGAGGTCTCCAGCGGCCGGCTCATCCCCGCCTTCTACACCGAGGTCGACGACGCCGGCCTGAGCCTGTGCGCCGAGGTCCTCACCAACATCGGGGCCGGGCTCGACGACGCCCAGCTGGCCGGCACCCTGGACTTCACCCTCGACGGCGTCGATCAGGCCCTGCGCGAGGTCCTCGACCTTCTGGCCGCCCAGGACGCCGCTGCCGACAGCTGGCCCGACGTCGGGCCGGAGGCTGAGGGCGCGCCCCGGGTCGAGAGCGGGCCTGATACCGTCGGTGAGATCGACACTGAGGGAGAGGACGGCGGGGCGACCGTGATCGCCCTGCCCGAGGCGCCCCGGCCCGCCCGGGCCGCAGAGACCGTCGGCACTGCTGAGGTCGCGGGAGGAGGGCCCACGCAGGTGAGCCAGCAGGCTCCTGCGGTGGCGACGCAAGGCGCGGCTGCCGGCATGGCTGCCGACACAGCTGCCGGCATGGCCGATGCGACGGTGGAGATGGCCGCCGTCGTCGACGGGCCGGGCCCCGCAGCCCCGGGTGATGCTGAGGGCGGAACCGGGTCTGAGACAACCGACACCCCCAAGCCCCTGCTCGTGTCCTAGCGCTCGCCGGCCTCGCCGACGCGGTGCGGTGGCATCCGTTGGAAATACTGGAGTGACGGGCGCCGGCGTCGGAGTGGGCGGTCCTGGGGTCGACCGGTGCGGTCGGAGGGTACCCACCTCCGACATGCCCCGCGGCCGAGTTGCCGCTGGCCGTTGCAGTAGCGGATTCTATAACTGTTCGGTAACACTGGATGTCGGACAACCGCCCTCTGGACGAAAGGAGCACGAGATGCCCATGCCGCCGTTCACCGGTGAGCGGTGCGGGATGACGCTCCACCCACGGCATCCCTGGGGTCGGCGGAGCGCATTCCGTGCGTTCTTGCAGCACACGGTGGAAGCCTTCGCCTCATGACGGTGCAACGTCAGGCTCCGCCCGGAAGGACAGACTCCATGACCACACGCGAAGACATCCTCGAGCGTCTGGCCTACGCCGATGCCCTCGGCCACGGCCCCCAGACCTCGGCCCTCATCGCGGAGGCCGTCAGCTGGGCGGACGCACTGGGCGACGAGGACCTGCGGATCGCCACCCGGCTGGCCCTGACCGAGGCCTACCAGCAGGGCAACGAGGCGTGGAAGGCGCTGGCACCCTTCTCGTGGAACCTCGGCCGCTACCAGCGCCGCCCCGAGGCCTTCGACGACGCCCAGGTGCGCACCCTGCACTGGCACTTCAAGTGGGCGGTGGCCGTGGCGGGCGCCAACCCCAGGGTCTCCAAGGACAAGGTGCGCCAGCTCGAGGCCAGCCTCGAGGAGTTCTACCGCTCCGGGGGCGCCTCCATGCACGTCGTCCACGGTGAGCGCGCCTCTGTCGCCGGCCTGCTGGGCCTCGAGGAGGAGGCCGCCGAGGAGCTGGCCGCCTGGCGGGCCACCCACCGCGACGAGAACGCCGACTGCGAGGGCTGTGACCCCATGCGTCAGGTCGCCTTCGCCTACCGCACCGAGGCCTGGGAACTGGCCGTGGCCACCGCCGTGCCCGTGCTGACCGGCGCCGTCAGCTGCTCCGTGCAGCCCCAGACCACGCAGTCCCTCGTGCTGCTGCCCCTGCTGGCCTCCGGCCGGCCCCGGGCGGCCTGGGAGGCGCACCTGCGCTCCTACCGGGAGATCCGCCGCAACCCCAAGGCCCTCATCTCCCTGGCCTACCACCTGGAGTACCTGGCCCTCGTGGGGCGGGTGGACCGGGGCCTGGAGCTCCTGCGCCGCCACCTGTCCTGGCTGGCCCAGGCCGAGTCCGCCTACGTGCTGCTGTCGGCCCTGCGCGGCATGAGCCTGGTGCTGCGCGAGGCCGAGCGGGCCGGCCGCGGCGAGGAGGCCCTCGGCGTCGAGGTCCCGGCCGCCGACCTGTGGTACCCGCTGCCGGGACTGGAGGCCTCCACCACCATCTCGCGCGTCTACGCCGAGATGACCGGCTGGGCCCGGCGCCTGGCCCAGCAGTTCGACTTGCGCAACGGCAACTCCACCATCTCCGACCACCTGGAGCGCTCCCTGGCCCGGGCGGCCTTCGACGCCGCCCCCGGCGCGGTCCACGGGCTGGGCGTGGAGGTCGACCTCCTGGAGCCCTCCGAGGAGCTGCCCGAGGCGGCCCAGACGAGCCTGACCGTGGACGAGGACGGCGCCGCACCTGACGTCGCCTCCCTCCTGGGCCTCGTGGCCGACGACAACGGCCTGGTTCAGGAGCACGCGCCCCGCACGACGTCGTCGAGCCAGGAAGCGGCCGGCCGACGAGCCCGCGCCGCCACCAGCCACCAGAGCGGCGACGCGCCCTTCCCCCTGGTGGACCTCGTGCGGCCCCGGCCGGTGCGCAACGGCGAGGAGGCGGTGCGTCGCTACGTCGACCACCGCCGCACCATCGGCTCCTCGACGATGGACTACTGGTACGTCGTCGACCAGGTGGCCACGCGCGACCTGCTGCCCCCGCGCGGCGAGGAGATCCCGGGACTGGAGTACCACACGGGACTGCTGCGGGCCGCCGCCATGACCTGCCGCACCGAGATGGATGAGGCCATCGCCGAGCGCCTGCGGATCCGCCCCCTCGTCGAGCTGGCCTTCGGGCCGCTGGGCGCCTACTACGTGGACCTGCTCAACCTCGACAACGAGATCACCGCCGACTCCATCGCCGAGCTATCCCAGGACGCCGTGCGCGATGAGCGCCTGCAGCGGGCCACCTCCCTCATCGGGCAGATCGAGGCCCAGGTCGAGGACCTGGTGTCCACCGAGCTGCTCGACCCCGGGGGCACCGATGCCCTCGTTCTGGCCGCCGACGCCCTGCTCGTGGGGGCCTCGGTCCTCACCGACCTGCATGCCAAGGACGAGGCGCTCGGGGCGATTCAGGTCGTCGCCCGCGCCGCTGAGGCCGTCCCCGAGGACCGGCATGCCGAGCGGATGGAGGACATCCTCGACATGGCGCGCGCTGAGGTCCTGGCCGAGTGCGGCGACGTCTACAACGGCTGCCTGCTGGCCGAGGAGGTCATGCGCCGCCACGAGAAGGTCTCCCCGGTCCTGGCCGCCCGCGGTCGGCGCCTGCTGGGCATCTCCTCGATGGAGGTGGGCCAGTTCGACGAGGCCATCGCCCAGTTCCGCGAGCAGGCCAACATCATGCTGGCCGCCGGCATCACCCTCTACGCCGTGGCCTCCCTGCTGTCCCTGGGCTCGGCGCTGGAGGCCTCCGAGCGCTACCTGGAGAGCGCCGAGGTCCTGGAGTCCGCGCTGTCCCTGGCCCAGCGCACCGGGGCCAAGAGCATCGCCCTGTACCTGCACCGGCTCCTGGCCCAGACCGGCATGGCCATGGGTGAGGAGGAGAGCGTCGCCGAGCACTCGCTGGCCGCCGCCCGCATCCTGCAGGAGCAGGGGCGCCGGGCGCTGGCGGGGGAATACCTCTCGCACGCGGCGATGGCCGCCTCCAACCTCAAGGACAATGTGGGCGCAGCCGGCCTGTTCCGCCAGGCCGCCGACCTGGAGGACACCCGCACCGACCAGGGCTGCCTGGACCGGGGGCGGGCGCTGCGCCGCTCGGCGCGGGCGCTGGTGGATGACCTCACCCTGCCTATGGCCCGGGGGAGGCTCGACGAGGCCCGCCAGATCATGGAGGAGGCCCGTCAGGCCTTCGCCGGCGTGGCCGACACCGAGGGCTACTCCTCGGCCTGGGAGATCGGCGACTGGCACGACGACATGGCCTGGATCCTGTGGCGCACCGGCCAGAACTGGCAGGCCGTCCAGCACTGCGAGTCCGCCTACGACGGCTACATGGACACCGAGGACCGCGACTCGGCCTCGCGGGCCCTGTGCATGCTGGCCCGCCTGCACGCCGAGCGTGGCGAGCGCGACGAGGCCCTGGCCGCCTGCGCCCGTGTGCGCGACCTGCTGGGTGAGCCGCACTGGGACGGGCATGACGCCCTGGAGTTCGTGGCCTCCGTGGAGGAGACGCTGCGCTGACGTGTGGCGCGGGCTCTGCCGCCGTTGCCCCCGGTCAGTGAGGACTATCCGGCGTCGGCGGGCGCGGAGTGGAGGATTCCGCCCCGTGTGAATCGGGTGATGGCGGCCGATGCGCGAGGAATGATTAGCCTTGGGCATCACGACCCCTCGACGACCCTTCCGGGAGGCACCCCTTGGCCATCGCAGTCTCACGCCGATTCTCACCCAGCGGCGACCTTCCCGTGGAGGCGGGGCGCTACCGACTCGTGGCGTCGGGGGCCTGCCCGTGGTGCCGCCGCGTTCTCATCGCCCGGCGCCTGCTGGGTCTGACCGAGGCGATCCCCGTGTCCTGGAGCTACGGTAAGGGTGCGGACGGATACTGGGAGCTGACCGGTCCCGACGGCGAGCCCGGCGTGGATCCGGCGCTCGGCGCCCGCTCCCTGGCCGAGGTCTACGAGAAGACACCCGGCTATACGCCTCCCCCCACCGTCCCGGCCCTCGTGGACACCACCACCGGCCAGGTCGTCAGCGACGACTCCGGCGACCTGCTCTTCGACCTGTCCACCGCCTGGTGGGACCTCCACCGCGAGGGAGCCCCGGACCTCTATCCGCTCAACCGCCGCAACTCCACCGACGCCTGGGACGCGTGGATCGGCTCGCAGATCAACGTCGGCCATGCGGTGGCCACCCACTCCCAGGACCCGGAGAAGGCCGCGGCGGCGGCCAACGGCGTCCTCGTGGGCTTCGACGTCATCGACACTCTCCTGGCCCGGGCCACGCGGATGGAGGCCTCCCGCGAGGACGGCCTGACGATGCTCGACGGGCCGGCCCTGTCCGCCGTCGTCGCCATCGGCCAGTACCTGTGCGGCGACAAACCCACCGGCAGCGACATCCGCCTGTTCACCACCGTCCAGTCCTACGAGTACGGCGGGCGCCAGCACTACCCCGGCGGGGAGGCGCCGTCGATCTCCTTCTGGCCGGCGCTGGCCCGCTGGTTCCGCGCCCTGGAGGGCCGCTCGGGCTGGGTGGGGCCGGAGGAGCGCAGCGCCCTGGGCTGCTGAAGACAGCGCCGGTCCGGCGCGGGGCCGCCGACGTCGGTCCGGGTCTGCGCTTGGCTCTCGCGGCCGGTTCGGGTCAGGAGGACTCGAGCATCCGGCTCAACTGCTTCATGGACAGCAGCAGGTGCAAGGTGTTGGCCGGTGAGGGAAGAAAGTCGCCGTTGGCGAGGTAGAAGGCGCGCGCCTGCTCGTCTCGGCAGTGCACGATGAGGGCGGCGGCGCCCACTTCTCGGCTGAGCCTGTAGCACCGCTCAATCGCGTTCTTGAGCAGTGCTGCACCAACGCCCCGCCCCTGAGCCCGCTCGTCCACCGCAAGCCGGGCCAGGAGGATGCACGGGATCTCCTCAGGGTGGCTGCGGTGGTTGAGTCCCTGGGGTGCATCGTCGCGGGAGTATGTGGCCGTCGTGATGGCGTAATATCCGAGAATGACGTCATCTTGGGCGGTGATGTACACGACGGCGTTGTTGGCCTTCTGGTTCTGCCATGCGTAGCGCTGGAACCAGTCATCCAGCTCGGTGGCCCCGCTGCGGAAACCGGCCGTAACGTCCTGGCGCCTGAGGCGCCGCGGGGACTCGAGAGCTCCGGTGCTCACGATTCGTCGTCAAGGTCGATGCGGGTCCCGAAGGGGGAGGGGCGGTTCCATAGGCGGGCGAAGCGGGACGTCTCCTCCAGCGGAGCGTCCAGTACGGCCTCGATGGCATCGAACTGCTCTGATGTCACGGAGAACCAGCGGCGGTCGGCAAGGACGCGTTCAGCTTCGAGCGTTGCTGAGGACAGGATGAACTCGCTGACGGAGCGGTCCGTCTGGGAGGCCGCTTGCTGAATCAGGGTCTCCTGGCGCGGCGTGGCGCGCAGATCGATTCTCTGGGTTCTGCGGGCTGTTGAGATCGGCATGCTTTGGCCTCCTTAGTGGTACGGACAATGTACGTACAGGCGGGAGGGTGTGCAAGGTCAGTGACGTGCACGGTGTGGGCGCTCGGGCTGGGTGGGGCCGGAGGAGCGCAGCGCCCTGGGCTGCTGAAGACAGCGCCGGGCCGATGACGTGCCGGCGCTGGGCCGGCGACGTCGATCCGGGCCTGCCGACTGCTACGGCCGGGCGGTGAGGACCGGGTTGTACAGGAGCCGGTTGGGCGTCGTCGGGCACTCCTCACCCACGGCCATCGGCGCGATGAGCCGGTCGGCCCGCAGGTCCTCCAGTCGCGCCACCACACGGTCGCGCAGCGTCCACGGGTCGATGGTGTTGAGGTAGATCTTCGTGCCGCCCTCGAAGCCCGCCAGGGTGGAGACCCGCCACTTGAGCGTGATGTGCCAGGGCATGGGCTGGTCCACGTCGAGCGGCTTGTGATGCCACTCCTCGTTGCTGGGCACGTCCGCGCCCGTGGCCGCGTGCAGGGCGTGAACCAGGTCGGAGACGGCGTCGACCTCCTCGCGGCTCATGAGCCACGGCTCGGGCATGGCCGACGTCGAGTACACCTCCAGCGTCGGGTAGCGGTGCCCGAACCCGGCGAAGGCCACCGCGTGCTCGTTGCTCGCCACCAGCAGCCCCTGGTAGGCGGCGTAGTCCACCGCCATCTCGTTGTACAGGTTGGGGTTGGCCCGCACCTTCTGCAGCTCCAGCTGGCTGGTGACCCCGCGCTCGTCGATGCCCACCAGCTGCTTGTGCAGGTGGTCGAAGCTCGCCCCGGCCGGCCGCAGCCAGTTCTGGAAGACGGCCACGTAACGCACCCACCGGTTGGCCTCGTACAGGCTGTGCATCGCGTGGATCGCCAGGCGCGTGTAGGCGCGGTGCTCGGCCACGCTCAGCGTCCCCGAGCCGGCCAAGCCCGTGGTGTCGTGAGCGTCGTCGGTGAAATGGCGCCGGCCGATGATGACGTCATGGCCCCCGGCGAAGAAGGCCGCCAGGAAGGTGTGGCGGGTCCGCTCGTCCATCGAGTCCCAGGAGGCCGGGTCCGCGCCCGCGGCCGCCAGCTTGGTGCGAGCCACCCGCTCCACGTGCTCGATGCCGACCGGGTCAGCCAGGTAGGCCTCCATGCGCTCGCGGGCGGCGTCGGGGATCTCGTAGCCGTGGTTGATGTGCCAGTAGTCGAAGGAGAGGATCTCAAAGAGGTTGGGCACCCGCCGGAACTCGGCCACCGTGTCGAACAGGGCGGAGGCGGCGACGGCGTCGAGGCGCTCGAAACCGCCGTCGGCTCCGCGCACGACGCGCGCCTTCTCCGGGGGCGTCTCCAGGTAGCGCGCTGAGCAGAAGGCGCAGCTGTGGGTGCGGTCGGCCTCTTCCAGCGGGCGGACCTCTGCCACCGGGTGCGAGATGGGGCGGTTGGCGCGGCCCGGCACGGTCCACACCTCGGTTCCGGTGAAGGGGCTGATCTGCTTGACCGTCCCGTCGGCCAGGCGCGTGAGTGGTTCGGCGGAGGGTGAGTACGGCATGAGCATGCTTCCATTGTGACGCCTGATGGCGGCCCGTGCGCCCGGTGGCCCCGATGGCGGGCCCGGTTCTCCTCCGAGGGCAGTGAGTCCTGCCTACAGGGGAATGAGCTCGATATGTCGTCGATCCTGAGACATGAGTGCCTGCGCCATGCGTCCGTCCATGGTGGCGAGAACAGCGTTGTGACGTGCCGCGAGGTCCACCAGGTGCAGGTCGGTGACCTGTTTTGGGCCCTTCAGCCTCGAAAAGCTGATGGACGGCTCAGCAGGAGGGGCGTCGTCGACAAGGAACACGTGATCGTCAAGCGATGTCAGCTCACCGAGTCCGGAGAGCACATCAGCGGCCGCTATCTCGAATCCGGTGACTCGAGGATTCATGAGGATACGCAGGTAGGCGGCTTGGGTGATGGAACAGGTCGCCCACTGATCCACACCGTCGAACCAGGCGCTGACCACCTCATGGTGCGCATGGTTGGGCAGTGACAACGCCACGAGGACATTGACGTCAAGCAGTCGCAGGCGATCAGTGGTCGTCATCTCGGTACTGCTCGATGAGCTCTGGCGTCACCACATGAGCCTGCTGGCCTGCGGGCGGGAAGAATAAGGGGATCCCGTGCCTGCTGGTGCGGCTCCCGTGGGAGATTCCCTGGAGCGCGAGATCGGACACGGCGCGTCCGAGTGACACTCCGTCGCGATGAGCGCGTTCACGAGCCAGGGACAGGACCCGGTCGTCGATCTCAAGTGTCGTCCTCATACGATCATGATCGCACCAGTGCATCACGTCATCAATGAGCCGCTGAACTGTTGTGGATTCTGACGGCGGGCCCGGCCGGCCGAGGTCGGGGTAGTCTCACAGGCTCGTGCGGACCTGCGCCGGGCCCGGCCCTGCGCCCCGCACATCCCCCATCCCCTGCACCCCCGCACCCGACTGGAGACAAGGAGACGATATGGCCGAGGTCTTCACCTCCCTGCTGCTCATCGTCGCGGTGGCCTTCGTGGCGCCGCTGATCTCCTGGACCATCCCCAAGCGGCTCGTGCCCGAGGTCGTCCTGCTCATCCTGGGCGGGATGCTCATCGGCCCCCACGGCCTGGGGCTGGCCGTCGATGACTCCTCGATCGAGCTGCTGCGCGAGCTCGGCGTCGCCTTCCTCTTCCTCATGGCCGGCTACGAGATCGACATCAACGAGCTGCGCGGGGCGGGAGGGCGCCACGCCGCCGTCGCCTGGCTGCTCTCGCTGGGGCTGGCCTTCGGCGCGGTCAGCGTCATCGGGGTGACCGGAGGGGCGGCGTCGGCCAACGGCATCGCCATCGCCACCGCCATGACCTCCACGGCCATCGGCACGATCCTGCCGATCCTGCGCGACCGCGGCCTGCTGCCCACGGCGGTGGGGGCCTCGATCCTCAACCACGGCGCCGTCGGTGAGGTCGGGCCGATCCTCGTCATGGCGCTGCTGCTGGGATCGCGCTCCACCTGGGCGAGCATGGCGATCTTGGGCGTCTTTCTCATCATCACCCTGCTCATCGTCCGCTTCACCAGCCGCGTCAAGCGCGTGGGGCGCCGCCTGGTCGAGGCCATCCACCTGGGGGCCTCGACGACGGCGCAGACCACCATCCGCGCCACCGTCCTGCTCCTGGTGGGGCTGTGCGCCATCGCCGCCATCTTCGACCTCGACGTCATCCTGGGGGCCTTCGCCGCAGGCTTCGTCCTGCGTCACGCCCTGCCCGAGGGGGATGCCGAGTTCGAGGAGAAGCTCGACGGGCTGGCCTACGGGTTCTTCGTCCCGATCTTCTTCGTCACCTCCGGCATGGGCATCGAGGCCGGGCTCGACGCCGGGGACCTGGTCAACCTCCTGGCCTTCTTCGTGCTGCTGGTGCTCGTGCGGGGCGTGCCGGTGTGGCTGGCCTCCCGGGCGGAGCGCCGCAGGGACGGCACGCGCATCTACTCGATGCGCCAGAGCCTCCAGATCGCCGTCTACTCGACGACCGCCCTGCCCATCGTTGTGGCCGTCACCCAGGTAGCGGTCAGTGCGGGGGCCATGTCGACCTCCTTCGCCTCCACCCTCGTGCTGGCCGGGGTGCTATCGGTGCTGGTCCTGCCGGCCGCCGGGCTGGCGCTGGGCCACCGGAGCGACCACGTGCCGGCCAACGAGGTGATGCGCGTGGTCCAGGGGCCGGCCGCCCCCGATGGACGCACCCCCGAGGAGGCCACGGCCCCGGTCGGCGAGCAGGTCTCGGAGCCGCGCCGACCGGCGTCGCCGCCCAGTGGCATCAGGCTGCCGGCGGGGGAGCGCACCCCGGCGACAGGCGTGAGGCGGCCGGCGCAGCCCGACCTGGTGGGCCTGCCCGACCTGCGCGAGCAGGCGACACCGGCGATGGCGCGCCTGGCCGAGCTGGGGATGCACGCCCGAGGGCTGTCGCTGGAGGAGTCGCACCGCCTGGCCGCGCGCCTGGCCGAGATCGAGCAGGATCACGCCCTGTGGCGCGAGCGCTGGCACCACGTGCGCAGGCGCGGCGGCACCTCCCGGGCGGCCCGCCGTCGTCGGCCCCGCGGCGAGTGACGGCCCCGGCCCAGCCCTAGTGGCGGTCCTGCCCAGGCCCAGTGACGGCCCCGGCACCAGCCTTCACTGACGGTCCCAGCCCTCTCGCCCAGCCTCTCGTCTAGCCTCCTGCCCGTCGTCGTGTCCGTCCTCCCGCCGACGGGGACATCTCACGCGGCTGGGGACGTTCCACTCCAGCCGGGGACGTCTTGCGCGTTCGGGGACAGGATTTCGGTCCCCGACGGCGTCGAAGGTCCCCGCCCGGAAGGACACGCACCCGGCTGCGCGGAATGTCCCCGACGGGGCCGGAGTGGGGGCGGTGGTTCCCGGAGGGCCGACCCCGATCAGCTCGACGAGGCCGCCGCAACGCTCCCTGCGGCGATGATGGCCATCGTCACGGCTTCCACGGCCCGCTGCACCGCACGACCCACGGGGCTCTCCCCCGCGAGCTCCTTGATCCGGCGCTTGAGCTCGCCGCGGCTGAGACCGGTCTCCTGCTGCGGCAGGACGGTTGGTGCGACACCGAGCGCCTGCAGGATCGATAGCAGGGCGACGTCGGAGGCGGTCGGCGGCTGCACCCCGCGCAGGGCGGCGTCGATGCGGGCGCGCAGCTGCCGCTCGGGGACGGGGTCCAGCGTGGGGTAACTGGGGTTCAGCGAACCGAACAGCCCGCCGGTGTGGATGCGCACCACCCCGGCCGCCGCCAAGGACTCGGCGATGTGGCGGGTGGGGTTGAGCTTGCCCCACGACACCAGGGAGGAGAATCGCTTGCCGTCCTTGGCGGGCAGGATCTCCAGGGCCCGGTCCAGGACGGGGTGCCCGGTCGGCTCGGAGCTGACGATATAGATGCGGGGGCTGCGCTCCTCGGTCAGGCTGATGCGGCCGGCCAGCAGCAGGTCGGTGAGCAGTGCCCCGGTGAGCCCGTAGGACGAGTGCGCCATGCGGCTCTCCGGCTTGCCTGAATCCTTGGTCAGCAGCAGGAACAGTTCTTCACAGGTCAGCATCGCGTTCATGAATCCAGTACAACGCACCGTCATCGGAATGTGATCCACCCGGGGTGCGAGATCCGGGACCGACCCGGCTCCTCCTCACGGGGGAGGCCTCCACCCGCCCGTCCGACCGGGCTACGGCCGGTCGCTCACCCCATCCCTCACCCGGTCCCACGTGACCGGGTGCGAGACCGACGCCGTTCGCGCCCAGCGTGCGATCAGTAGCCGGACGGCGCCCGAAGCTGTCGTACCCCGCGTTTAACCTGGGGTCATGGCTCGCGCGATTCGGCATGACGACTGGCCGGTGGAGCTCACTGATGACCAGATCATCAGTCGGGTCGGCCACCGGGCCTTTGAGCGCGGCCTGGACTATGCGCGCAAGGGGCGGGTGCGGGGCATCAGTGTCGCCGGGGACGGGGACATCATCAGCGCCCAGTCCAAGGGCTCGGGCGCGCACACCTACCAGACCATGGTCTTCCGCAAGCAGGGCGCCCGCAGCGCCCCGGCATCCTGGGCCGGCACCTGCTCGTGCCCGGTGGGCAGCGACTGCAAGCACACGGCCGCCTTGCTCATCACCGCGCGCGCCCTGGCGCAGGCCGAGCCCGACGTCGCCGCCCCCTCCGGCGGGCCCGCCCCCTGGGAGAGGCGGCTGGCCGACCTGCTGCAGGTGGAGCGAGCCCCGCGCCGTCGGATGGCCCTGGAGATCATCGACGACCCCGGCAACATGTGGGGCACCCCCGCCGGCCTGTCCATGCTGCCGCTCATCGAGGGCAAACGTGGCTGGAACCGGCAGGGCGCCGCCTGGAGCCAGATCTCCTCCGGGGGCCTGGACGACGACGTCGATCCCGCCGTCATGGGCGTCCTGCGCGAGCTGGCCGGCATGGCCGGCGGCTACGGCTTCTACTACGCCGACGACCGCCTCTCCCTGACGACCGCGCCCGCCCACGTCTGGGATGTGCTGCGCCGCGGGGTGGCGGCCGGCCTGACCCTCACCACGGCCCAGCGCCACGGCATGCCCGTCTACCTCGCCGACGGGCTGCGCGGCGGCATCCACCTCACCCGGGAGGGCGACGGCGACATCGCCATCACCCCCGCCCTCGAGATCGACGACGTCGAGGAGCTGCGCCGCCTCCAGGTCCCTGGACTGCGCCTGAGCTTCTCCCTCATGCCGATCGGGGACCCGGTTCACGGCTTCTACACGTGGATGCCCGGGCGCGAGCTGCTCCTCATGCCGCTCGAGCCGCGCCCCACTGAGGCCCTCTCCCGGGTGCTGCGGGGCGACGGCGAGGCCATCACCATCCCGGCCGGGGACGTCGAGCGTTTCGAGACTGAGCACCTTGAGGCCCTCACCCGGGCGCTGCCGGTCCTGTCCGCCGACACCTCCATCCGCATGCCCCGCCCCACGACGCTGCGCGCCGCGCTCGCGGTCCACGTCGATACCGCCGAGCACCACCTGAGCACCGAGTGGTCCATCCGTTACGTCGGGGAGGACGGCGAGGTCCGGAGCAGTCACGCCCTGCCCGACCTGGCCGCGGCGGCCGAGGGCCGCGTTGAGGACAGGACCGCCGGCCGGGACATTGACGGGGAGACCCGCCTGGCCCGCGAGGTCCTCAACCACCTGCTGCCCCTGGCCGGCCGGCACCCGGCCCTCTGGCAGCCCCTGGACCTGCGCGGCATGGACACGGCCCGTTTCATGACTGAGACGCTGCCGGTCCTGCGCGAGCTGGAGGCCTTCGACATCGAGGTCGACGACGACGTCCCCGACTACCGCGAGGCCGACGCCGCCCCGGTCATCACCACCAGCGTGAGCGATGATGAGGACCGTCCCGACTGGTTCTCCCTGTCCGTGCGCGTCCACGTGGGGCAGGAGGAGATCCCCCTGGCGCTGCTCATGGCGGCCGTAGCCGGCGGGGAGCCTGAGGTGCTCCTGGAGTCGGGCACCTGGGTGAGCATCGACCGCCCGGAGATCGAGGCCCTGGCCCGCCTCATGGAGGAGGGCCGCGAGCTGGCCGACCCGCAGGCACAGGGCGAGCTACGGGTCAGTGCCCTGCACGCCGGCTACTACGAGGTCCTGGAGTCACTCGGAGTCATCGAGCAGGCCACGGCTCGCTGGAAGGAGCGGGTCGGGCGACTGCTGGAGCGGGCGCGCGCCGCCGAGGCCGCGGGTGAGCCCTCCGGTGGACAGTCCGTCGAAGGCAACGACGCGGGCGGCACCAGTGGGAGGACCGGCGAAGGGGCCGGTGGGGCGCCCGTGCCCGAGGGGATGCGGGCGACGTTGCGCCCCTACCAGCTCGAGGGTTACCGGTGGCTGGACTTCCTGCGCCAGGCGGGCCTCGGCGGGATCCTCGCCGACGACATGGGACTGGGCAAGACCGTCCAGGTGCTCGCCGCAGTCCAGCGACTCATCGAACAGCGTGAGGAGACCCAAGGGAGCGAGCCGACCGGCTCCGGCGACCCCGGTGAGCCGGAGGGGACCGGGCCGGTGCTCGTCATCGCGCCGACCTCCGTCGTCGGCTCCTGGGTGGAGCAGGCCGAGCGCTTCTGCCCGGGGCTGCGGGTCCGGGCCGTGAGGCGGACCGCCGCCAAGCGTGAGGAGACTCTGGCGCAGATCGTGGAGGGCTGCGACGTCGTCGTCACCTCCTACACGATCGCGCGCCTGTGCGAGGAGGAGTTCATCGCCCAGGACTGGGCCTGGGTGGTGTGCGACGAGGCCCAGTTCGTCAAGAACCACACCTCGGCCACCTACAAGGCGGTGCGGCGGCTGCGGTCGCCGTCGACCATCGCGATCACGGGCACGCCGCTGGAGAACTCGCTCATGGACTTGTGGGCGCTCATGAGCATCGCGGCGCCGGGGCTGCTGCCCGACCCGGAGCGCTTCGGGCAGGTTTACCGCAAGCCGATCGACCGTGGGGACGCCGAGGCGCTGGGGCGGCTGCGGCGCAGGATGCGGCCGTTCCTGCTGCGGCGCACCAAGGAGCAGGTGGCCGCGGACCTGCCCGCCAAGACCGAGCAGGTCCTGTCCGTCGAGCTCGGCGCCAAGCACCGCAAGGCCTACGACCAGCGCCTGGCTCGCGAGCGGCAGCGGATCCTCGGGTTGCTGGAGGAGGACACCGCCCAGTCGCGCTTCATCGCGCTCAAGGCGCTGACCACCCTGCGGCAGATGGCGCTCGACCCGGCGCTTGTCGACGGCGAGGACGGGGCCGAGCCTGAGACTGCCGCGAGCGCGGGTGGTGGGGAAGCCGGGGAGGCCGCCGGCGGGACGGGCGGTTCCGGCAGGAGGGCGGCCCGCGGCGCGAAAGCCGTGAAGGGCAAGGCTGCCGGTGCCCCCGTAACGGGCCGCAGGGGGCCGGGGCGGCGGCCGAGCCCGTCGGCCAAGGTCGAGGTGCTGGTCGAGCACCTGGGGCCGATCCTCTCCGAGGGGCACCGCGCCCTCGTCTTCTCCCAGTTCACGCGCTACCTCTCCGGCGTGCGCGAGCACCTGGAGGCCACCGGTGTGCGAACCGCCTACATGGACGGCTCCACCCCCGACCGGCAGAAGGTCATCGACGCCTTCCGGGCCGGTGAGGCCGACGTCTTCCTCATCTCCCTCAAGGCCGGCGGCTTCGGGCTCACGCTCACCGAGGCCGACTACGTCTTCCTGCTGGACCCGTGGTGGAACCCGCAGGCCGAGGAACAGGCCGTCGACCGCACCCACCGGATCGGCCAGGACAAGCCGGTCATGGTCTACCGGCTCGTCTCGGCCGACACCATCGAGGAGAAGGTCATGGCCCTCAAGGAGAAGAAGGCCGAGCTCTTCGCCCGGGTCGTCGAGGGGGCCGGGGAGGCTGAGGCCGGCGGCGAGGGTGCTGGTGCCGCCGGTGGTGCGGCTGCTGCGGCGGGCTCGGGCGGACTCAGCCCGGCGGCCCTGACCGCCGCCGAGATCCGCGAGCTCATCGAGGGCTGAGGCGCTCGACGTCGTCGGGCGCCGCCGTGGGCCGGCCGTGCCCAAGCAACTGCGCTGCGGCCCCCATCCGGTTGTGCTCGGGCGGGGGCCTTCTGCGTGGCCGGGGACATTTTCTTCCGGTCGGGGACGTCTCGCGCGTTGGGGGACGGGATTGCTGTCCCCGACGGCGTCGAATGCCCCCGCCCGGAACGACACGCACCCGGACGCGCGGAATGTCCCCGGCCGGGAGTGACGGTGGTGGCGGCCGGTGGCAGTCTGCACCTCCTCCCCGGTGTCCTTCGCGGTATCCGGCCATCGCCTCACGGGCGCCTGCAGCGGACCCATCCACGCCGATCGGCCAGGGTTCAGGCGGTCCCCGATGCCACAGAGCCGGGACTGCAGGTGGTCTCCACAGGGCTGACAAGCCCCTGAGCGCGGCGGCTCGGGGCGGCCCGATGCTGGTGGGGCGGGCACGGCGCCCGCTGGGGAGCGGCGGTGCGCTGGTCCCCACCGACCAGAGGAGAACCACCATGAGGAGACCCACCCGGACCACCTTGCGTACCCTGCGCACCAGCGTGATGCTGGCCCGCCCGAGTGACGCCTCAACGCTGCCGGCGCTCCTGCGGCGCTTGACGAGCAAGGAGGAGGGCATGGCCACCGCCGAGTACGCCATCGGCACCTTGGCGGCCGCGGCCTTCGCCGGCCTGCTGCTGGCGCTCATGCGCTCGGGCAGCCTGAGCGGGGCGTTGCAGTCCATCATCGAGCAGGCGCTCTCGGTGTGATGTGCGCTGTCATCGCAGCAGGTGGGCGCGCTCGCCCCCGAGTAGCCCGGGTACCCGGCGGTGGCCGACGTCGCCGCCCGGGTCCCGCTTCCCGCCGGCCCTCCAGCCGCGCGGAACCGCATCCCTCACCTGGTCGCCGGCCCCGACGAGGCCGCTGGGGCGGCGACCAGGGCGGGTGCACCGGAGGAGGAGAGGAGGGGATGGTGACGGCTGAGACGGCGTTGTCACTGCCTGCCGTCGTCCTCGTCCTGCTGATGGTGCTGGCGGCGGTCAGCGCTGGCGTCACTCAGCTGCGGGTGGCCGACGCCGCCCGCACCGCCGCCCGTCAGGCCGCCATCGGCCAGGAGGACTACGCCGGCGCCGCCCAGCGCGTGGCAGGAGGGGTGAGCCTCGGCGTCGAGCAGGGCGAGCTCACCTGCGTCACCGCAGCCCGACCCGTTCCCGGTCCCCTGGGCGGCCTGGGCCTGACGGCCCGGGCCCGCGCCTGCACCTACACCGAACCGAGCAGCCCATGAACCGCCCCGGTTGTGACGAGCGCGGCTCGGGGACTGTCTACGCGCTCGGCGTCATCGCCGTGCTGCTGGCCGCGGCCGTCGGCATCGCGGGCCTCATCCAGGCCCAGAGCGCCACCGGCCGGGCCAGGGCCGCCGCCGACCTCGCCGCCATCTCCGGTGCCACGGTCCTGTCCTCTGTCATCGCCCCGGGCGACCCCTGCGCCATGGCGCAGCGCGTAGCTGCAGCCAATGGCGCCTCGGTGAGCACCTGCTCCGTGGCCGGTGAGGACGTCACCGTCAGCGTCATCGTCCCGACGACGATCCTCGGCCGACCCCGCCAAGCCACCGCCCAGGCCCGCGCCGGCCCCGTCGACGCCCCACCCACGCCGTGAACTGGACCGAACCTGGTCGCTGAGACGGTGCGCCGAGGCGCCCGGCCCTCAGTCCTCGACGGCGACGGTGGCGCCGCCCGCGAACTGGGCCGCGTGGAGGCGCGCGTAGGCGCCGCCGGCCGCGATGAGCTCATCGTGGCTGCCCTGCTCGACGATGTCGCCGTGCTCCATCACCAGGATGGTGTCGGCGTCACGGATCGTGGACAGACGGTGAGCGATGATGAAGCTCGTGCGGCCCTCGCGCAGCGCGTTCATGGCCTGCTGGACCAGCAGCTCGGTGCGGGTGTCCACGCTGCTGGTGGCCTCATCGAGGATGAGTACGGCCGGGTTGGCCACGAAGGCCCGCGCGATTGTGAGCAGCTGGCGCTCTCCGGCGGAGATGTTGGCGGCGTCCTCCTCCAGAACCGTGTCGTAGCCCTGCGGCAGGGCCTTGATGATGTGGTCGACGAAGCACGCCCTCGCGGCGGCCTCGACCTCCTCATCACTGGCCCCGGGCCGCCCGTAGCGGATGTTCTCGCGGATCGTGCCCGCGAACAGCCACGGGTCCTGCAGGACCATGCCGGTGCGGCGACGCACGTCGTGACGCGTCATGGTGGCGATGTCGCGCCCGTCGATGAGGATGCGTCCCCCGTCGAGCTCGTAGAAGCGCATGAGCAGGTTGACCAGGGTGGTCTTGCCCGCTCCCGTGGGCCCCACGATCGCGACTGTGTGCCCGGGGTCCACCCGCAGCGACAGATCCCGGATGAGCTCGACCTCCGGGCTGTAGGAGAAGCGCACGTGCTCCATCTCGATGACACCCGGGCCCGCCGGGCTCTTCGGTGAAGCCCCCGCGGCGCCAGCAGTACCTGCGGCACCAGCGCTCCCCGGGGCGTCGTCGGGGCGCTCCTCCTCGGCGTCGAGCAGCTCGAAGATCCGCTCGGCGCTCGCGGTCCCGGACTGCACGGCCGTGGCCATGCCGCCGAGCTGGCCCAGGGGCTGGGAGAACTGCTGGGAGTACTGGATGAAGGCCTGCACATCGCCCAGGCGCAGCGACCCGGAGGCGACCATGGCGCCGCCGACCACCGCGATGGCCACATAGTTGATGTTCCCGATGACCAGCATGATCGGCATCATGATCCCGGAGAGGAACTGGGCGCGCAGC
Source organism: Actinomyces sp. HMT 175 (assembly GCF_016694895.1). NCBI lineage: Bacteria > Bacillati > Actinomycetota > Actinomycetes > Actinomycetales > Actinomycetaceae > Actinomyces > Actinomyces sp. HMT 175. The sequence goes on along the minus strand of NZ_CP068012.1, from coordinate 2,856,101 downwards.
GAGGCCCGGAACAGCTCCTCGTTCTCGGCGGCGAAGGCCTCGCGCACCGAGGCCGTACGCCCGTAGACCTGCACCAGGGCGTGCCCGGAGAAGGACTCCTCCACCCGGGTGTTGATCTTGCCGGTGCGGGCCCACTGGTGGGTGAAGGCCTTCTGCGAGCGCGGCCCGATCACCCCGAAGACCACGCCCATGAGCGGGAACATGATGAGTGCCACCAGTGCCAGCTTCCAGGAGATGGAGAACATCATCCCCAGCACGCCCACCACCGTGAGGATCGCGGTCAGGGCACCGGACAGGGACTGCTGGAGGGTGTTGGTGACGTTGTCGACGTCGTTGGTCAGGCGGCTGAGCAGCTCGCCGCGCTGGACGGTGTCGAAGTAGCTCAGCGGCAGGCGGTGGACCTTGTCCTCCACCTGGGCGCGTAGCCGGTAGAGGGCCTTGATCGTGATGCGGTTGATGAGCCAGCCCTCAAGCCAGTTGAGCAGGCTTGAACCCACGTACAGGCCCAGCACCACCATCAGGATCCGCCCCAGGCGGGTGTAGTCGATGCCCGCGCCGGGGACGACGTCCATCGCCGAGAGCATCGTGGCGAAGTCATCCATCCCCCGTGCCCGCAGGGCCTCGATGGCCTGGGCCTTGGTGGTGCCGGCCGGCAGCATCGTGGAGACCACGCCCTCGAAGATGACGTTGGTGGCCTGACCCAGCACCTTGGGGGCCGCCACCGCCAGCACCACCGTGCCCACGGCGGCCAGGGTCACGACCACCAGGGAGACCCGGTAGGCGCCCAGCAGCCCGACCATCCGCTTGAAGGAGGGCCAGAAGGCCTCGGCCTTGCCCGGAGGCGGCCCGTCGTGCCAGTCGCTCGAGGCGGCCTGCGCCTCAGCGGCCAGCTTGAGGTCCTCCTCGCTGAGCTCATCGGGGGCGACGACGGCGCTCGCGGCGGTACGCGCACCGCTCCCGGCCTTCTTGCCGGCGATCTTGTCAGCGTTCTCGCCGGTGTTCCTGCCGGCCTTCTTGCCCATGTGGCTGCTCGCGTTCCTGCTCATGCTGCGGCCTCCGCCCCGAGCTGGGAGGTGACGATCTCGCGGTAGACGGCGCAGGTGGCCAGCAGCTCGGTATGCGTGCCGCTACCCACCAGGTGTCCGCCGTCCAGGACGAGGATCTGGTCGGCCTCGACGATCGTGGAGACGCGCTGGGCCACGATCACCTTCGTGATGCCGGCCGTCGCCGGCCCCATGGCCTCGCGCAGCCGCGCGTCGGTGGACACGTCCAGGGCCGAGAAGGAGTCGTCGAAGATGAGGATGTCGGGTCGGCGCACCAGGGCCCGGGCGATGGCCAGGCGCTGACGCTGACCACCCGAGACATTCGTGCCGCCCTGGGCGATGGGCGCCTCCAGGCCCCCGTCCATCTTGGAGACGAAGTCCTTGGCCTGGGCGACTTCCAGGGCCTGCCACAGCTCGTCGTCGGTGGCCTCCTCGCGCCCCAGGCGCAGGTTGGAGGCCACGGTCCCGGCGAACAGGAAGGGCTGCTGGGGCACGAGCCCCATCTGGGCCCACAGTGCCTCGGGGTCGGCCTCACGAACGTCGGTGCCGCCGATGAGCACCTGCCCGCTGCTGGCCTCCAGCAGCCTTGCCAGCAGCCGCACCACCGTGGACTTGCCCGACGCCGTCGAGCCGACGATCGCCGTCGTCGTCCCGGGCTGGACCGTGAAGCTCACCTCCGCCAGGACGCGGGCGTCGGCGTCGGGGTAGACGAAGGTGACGTCCCGCATCTCAACCGTCCCGGGAGCCGGGAAGGTGTCGACGGCGTCGGGGGAGGAGGTGATGGTCGGCGGCGTCGCCAGCACCTCGCTGATGCGCTCGGCGCACACGGCGGCGCGCGGGATCATGATCGTCATGAAGCTCGCCATGACGATGCCCATGAGGATCTGCATGAGGTAGGACATGAAGGCGATGAGGGTGCCGACCTCCACGTCGCCGTCGCCGACCCGGTGGCCGCCGAACCAGATGACGCCGACGATCGTCACGTCCAGCACCAGCATCACCAGCGGGAACAGCAGGACGAAGAGCTGCCCCACGCGCTCGCCGACCCGGGCGATATCGGTGTTGGCGCCCTCGAATCGCTCGGTCTCGGCCTCCTCGCGCACGAAGGCGCGGATGACCCGGATGCCGGTGAGCTGCTCACGCATCACCCGGTTGATGGCGTCGAGCTTGTCCTGGTAAGAGCGGAACAGGGGCAGCATCCGGCTCACGATGAGCCCCACCGCCACGAGCAGGATCGGCACCGACACCCCGATCAGCCACGACAGGCCCGGGGCGCGCGTGACCGCCATGAAGATGCCGCCCAGCGCCATGAACGGCGCCGTCACCAGCATCGTGGCACTCATCATCACCAGCATCTGGACCTGCTGGACGTCATTGGTGTTGCGGGTGATGAGAGAACCCGCCCCGAAGGCGGAGATCTCCCGCTCCGAGAAGCCGCTGACCCGGTCGAAGACCTCGCCGCGCAGGTCCCGGCCCATGCTCATCGCCGCGCGCGCCGCCAGGTAGGTCGCCAGCACCGTGCACACGCCCTGGGCCAGGCTGACCCCCAGCATGAACGCGCCCATCCGCCAGATATATCCGGAGTCCCCGGTGGCCACACCCTTGTCGATGATGTCGGCGTTGAGGGTGGGAAGGTACAGGGAGGCCATTACCTCAGCGAACTGAAGCACCAGAACGCACACCAGCAGCCCCGTATAGGGGCGCAAATACGTGCGCAGTAATCGAAGGAGCATGCCGGGAACATATCAGCCTCACGGTGCGTGAGGGCCAGCATCTCATGAATATGAGGGAGAGCGTCTTATGAATTTTGGTTCATGCCCGCGTAGGGGCGGGCTCACGTCGCGTCAGGTCCGGCGGCTGGATTGACCGTCTCGGATGACTTCGCCGCCGCTCCTGCGAGGTGCGACTCGCCAAGCAGCAGGTCGGAGCTCAGTTGCCTCTGGTCACTGGGGTCGAGGGGGCGTTCGAGTCGTCCGTTCTGGACAGGTCTCGGTGGGCGGGGTCGGTGGTTGAGGGGTTCTGGGGCGCCGCATCAATCAGGAGCCGCAGCAGGACGGCGGCCCCGGCCTTGTCCAGGGGCTCGTTGTTGTTGCCGCACTTGGGCGACTGCACGCAGGAGGGGCAGCCGCTCGCGCAGCCGCAGCCCTCGATGACGGCCAGCGTCGCCTCCAGCCAGTCGCGCCCGGCCCGGTAGCCGCGCTCGGCGAAGCCCGCCCCGCCGGCGTGCCCATCGTGGACGAAGACCGTGGGCGCCGCCGTCTGCGGGTGCATCGCCGTTGACAGCCCGCCGATGTCCCAGCGGTCGCAGGTGGCCAGCAGCGGCAGCATCCCGATGCTCGCATGCTCGGCCGCGTGCAGGGCCCCGGGCAGGTCGGTGGGCTCCAGGCCCGCTGCCTCACAGACCTCCTGCGGGATCGTCCACCACACGGCGGCGGTGGGCAGCACATGCTCGTCCATCTCCAGGGCGTGCTGGGAGACGACCTCCCCGCCCGGCAGCGCCATCCGCTGGTAGCCGGTCACCTGACTGGTGACCTCCACCGAGCCGAAGGACCAGGTGATGGCGGCTGCGCCCGTGGGCTCGGGGGCGTCACCGGGGGATGAACCGGCCCGCCCGCTGCCGGTCGGGACGGAACTGCCGCTGGAACCGTCGCCGGGACCGGCCGGCTCGTCGGACTCACGCGCTGACGGCTCACGGCAGTCCTCCGACGTTGTCTGACCCGGCTCGCCCCAGACCTGCTGCTCGCGCTCGGCGATGATGCGCACGCTCGAGCGCGACCGGGCCCGCGTGCGGTAGCCGACCGCCGCCTTCTGCCGCACGAGGGCGACGTCGTCGGCCAGCTCCTCGACCACGTAGACGCGCCCCTGGTGGACGTAGACCGCGCCCTCGTGGACGGTGGAGTCGGCGGCCGCGCCGTCGACCGTGCCGATGACGACGCCCGTGTCGGCCTCCACCACCGGCACCTCGGGCGGCCCGTCGCCGCGCAGGGAGGTCAGGTCCTGGGGTCGCCCGGGCAGGTTGACGTTCCAGAACCAGCCCGTGGGTCGACGCCGCAGCGCGCCCCGGCCCTCCAGCTCGCGCAGCAGGGCATCGTCGGGCAGGCCGAACAGGGCCAGATCCGAGGCCCGTAAGGGCGCCTCGGAAGCGGCGGCGCACAGGTGGGGCGCGAGCACGTAGGGGTTGGCCGGGTCGAAGACCGTGGCCTCGGGAGCGGCGAAGACCGCCTCGGGATGGTGCACGAGGTAGGCGTCCAGCGGGTTGTCGGAGGCGATGAGGACGGCGAGGCCGCGGCCACCGGCGCGTCCGGCCCGGCCCGCCTGCTGACCCAGCGAGACGCGCGTGCCCGGCCATCCGGCGATGAGGACCGCGTCCAGCCCGGTGACGTCGATGCCCAGCTCCAAGGCGTTGGTGGTGGCCAGGGCGCGCAGCCGGCCCGAGCGCAGGTCAGCCTCCAGGGCCCGGCGCTCCTCGGGCAGGTAGCCGCCGCGGTAGGCCGACACCGTGCCGACGAGCTCGGGCAGCGAGAGCCCCAGCGTGTGGCGGGCCCGCTCGGCCACGACCTCTGCCGAGCGACGAGAGCGCACGAACACCAGCGCCCGGGCACCCACGCTCAGCAGGTCCACGAGCAGCTCGGCGGCCTCGACGACGGCGCTGCGCCGTGCCGAGGGATCCTCACCGGGATCGCCCGAGTCCGGCTCGGCGCTGCCGGGTGGGGTGGCGCCGCTCGTGACCGGAGGCCGGCGGTGGGCGGCGGAGGCGATGGCGTCGGTGCCGGCCTTCGGCGGGGCCTCTGTTCCCGACACGTGCTGCGGGGACGGCGTGACGTTGGGGGCGGGGAGGCTGTCGTCGTCGGCTGTGGCGTGTGTGGGCTGGGGCGCGTCGGGGCTCGGGGAGCCCGAGGGCGCCGGACCGCCCTCGCCGGGGGACGGCAGCACCCAGGGGTCGCGCAGGGCCGGCTGCCAGAGGGCCAGGGTGCGCTCCCCGGCGGGTGCGGCGTCGTCGGTGACGGCCACGACGTCGTCGGGCTCGACGCCGATGAGGCGGGCCGCGGTGAGGGCCGGCTCGGCCGCCGTCGCCGAGGCGCACAGGACCACCGGCTGCGGGCCGCGCGGGCGCAGGCGCGCCACGAGCCGCAGGAGACGGCGCAGCACGAGGGCGACGTGCGCCCCCAGGATCCCGCGGTAGGCGTGGCACTCGTCGATGACGATGTAGCGCAGGCCCCGCAGGAGACGGGTCCAGCGCTCGTGGCCCGGTAGCAGCGAGAAGTGGAGGAAGTCGGGGTTGGTCAGGACGACGTCGGCGTGGGCGCGCACCCAGTCTCGCTCGGGCAGGGGAGTGTCGCCGTCGCAGGTGCCGGCGCGCACCGTGCGCAGCGAGCCCGTGAGAGTGCCGGCCTCGCGCTGGACGGCCTCGAGCTCGCCGACGAGCCGGGCCAGGGCTGCGGCCTGGTCGGCGGCGAGCGCCTTGGTGGGGGAGAGGTACAGGGTGGTGGGGCGCCGGGTGTGGGCGGAGATGCGTGAGTCGGCGCCGGGGGACTGGGCGGCCAGGACGTCGGAGAGCGCCGGTAGCCAGGCCGCCAGGGACTTTCCCGAGCCGGTGCCGGTCGCCAGGACCGTGTGGCGGCCGGCGTGGGCGGAGTGCGCGGCGGCGACCTGGTGCGTCCAGGGGCGCTCGACGCCAAGGCGGCGGTAGGCGGCCACGAGGTCGGGGTCCGCCCAGTCGGGCCAGTCGGTGTGGTGGCCGGGGCGGGCCGGGGTGCGCTGGAGGTGGACGAGCCGGCCGTCGCGCCCGCCGATGGACTCCAGGAGCCCGGTGAGGTCGCGTGCGGTCCCGTCTGCCATGGGGCACAGTCTGCACCACCGGTGGATGGAGGTGTCCGTGGGGCCTCGGTGGTGGGTTGTGGGGTCGTGGTGTCATGGTTGGCGACTTTTAGGGTGTCCGTCGGCTGGCGCGCCTGGGTCTGTGGGGCTCTGACCAGCGCATATGTGCCAGGGTGCGGTGGTTGTCGGGCCGGGTGTGTTCTTAAAAGTCGCCGATTGTGACACCGTTCGTGGAGTGAGCCTGGTGGTCTGTGGCCTGGGCGTGGGCGTGGGTGCTGGGGTGGGGGTTAGTGGCCTTGGGCTTCTTCGGCGTCGTCGGTGAGGTAGGTGATGACGCGGACCAGGTCGTAGGGGGTGGAGGTCTCGGTGGTGGTGATGGTGCCCTCGATGGGCCGCCACTGGCTCTCGCCGGCGGGGCGGAACCGGGTGGTCCAGGTCGTGGTCAGGGTGGTGGTGACTCCGGTGGCGGTGTGCTGGTAGTGGTGGGTGACGGTCTGGTGGGGGTAGGGGGCTCCGGGGTCGGTGGTGGTTGTGGTGGTGCCGTCTCCCCAGCCCCAGGTGTAGGACACCGGGGTGAACTCCACCTCGATGGAGGTACCCAGGATGGTGGTGGTCTGGTAGCGCACGGCGGGGTTGGTGTAGACGATGAAGGCCTTGGAGATGATGACCTTGGGACCCGGGGGCTGACGCGTGATACCCGAGCCCGAGGCGATCAGCGTGGCGGCCTGGCGAGTAGTGATCGTGACCGCACGAGCACCACCACTGGTGGTGGGCTGGTCGGGCTGGCCGGGGCGGTTGAGGGTGGCCAGGTTGCACCTGTACTTGTCCAGCCCGTAGGCGTCCTTCTCAGGCGAGCACTCCCGATGAGACTGCTCCTCCCATAACGACGGATCCGAGGCCCTCACAGACGGATGCTCCTGAGACGGAGGCTCACCAGAATCCGATGGGCCTTCTTGGGTGATGGTCTCGCTCTTTTCTCCGCGGAAAGTCTGGGTGTTGTCCTGGCTCTCAACGCTGTAGTTTCCTTTTGTTTCGGAAGGTAATGTCAGGGAGTTGTGTCCATTGCTTATCAGATATGTGGAGGCTAAGGCGATAGTTAAGGCAATGGTGTGGCTGCTCATTTTTGCTCAACCCTTACTCCGCCAATCATCCAACGACCACCGACGTAGCGTACGGCAAAGTCTAGTATCTCATTTTCAGTGGGACTTGAGGTCTCAGTGGCCGCCCCACCTCCCGGGTGGGATGTAATTGTTTGTCGGCTCACGGTAGCTTCAACCCTATTGAAGTCGTATCCGTCAAGTTTCTCATAATACCTGATGTTCGTAATCTCTTGTTCCCACTTATCGTTCCAGCCTCCTGCGTTGTGGAGGGTCGTCGCGTTGTCGATTGTTGAGCGACAGAATTTGCACTGGTCTTCGCTCATCTTTGCTAGCTCGGTGGTGTTGCCGGTGACGTAGGCGTAGCGGTAGAGGTTGAGGAAGTAGCCGACGCTGGCTGCTGCGCCCTCGGCGCTCTCCTCGTTTAGCTGTGGGGGCTTGGCCGGTGCGGGTTCGGCCAGGGCGGCATCGCGCTTGGCGCGCAGCTCAGGAGTCAGGGCGGCTTCGCGCGAGGCGGTCGCGCTGGCGTTGGCGTCAGCGATGCCCTTCTCCGCCCGGGCAATGGCCGCCGACGCGCTGGCACTGGCGCTCGCACTTGCCTCTGCCTTGGCGTCCTTCACCGAGCAGGCCGCCACCCCCAACGCCAGCACACACACCGCCACCAACCCAGCCACACCCCTGCGGCGGCTGTGCGCGGCAGGGTGGCGATCCAACACGGTGACCCGGCCAGAGCCGGATGCAGGACGCCGGGTATCTGTGGGCTCGGGGGATCGTAGGGACGTACTCATCACGGAAGCCTCCTCGCCACCGAAACAACTCCATATCCCGCCCGGCCGGGCGACACTGCCCGTCCAGATGGTGCATTGACATTACCTGCCCCAACGCCCCCAAACCAGACCCCGAGGACACCCTGTGGAAAACCTCGAAAAGAGACTCGTGCACCAGCTCCGTCGCACCCGGCCGGAACCTTGATCCACCCCGCTCAACAGGCCGGGGCCTCGGTGCCACTCACCAGGAGTGGTCCCGAGGCCCCGAGGCCGCGCTCGCAGCTACTCCTTCCTGCGCGCTGTCCTACGCCGTCGCGGCAGCCCGACCTGCAGTGGCAGCGCCGTTGGGAAGGCCGTCAGAACTGCTGCTGGTCCACGCGATGGTGCTCCGGGTGCGCCGGGAACCGGCCTGCAGGAGCACAAGCGCCAGCGGCGCCACCGGCACGATCGCGAAGAACACGGTCACCCACACTGCGCTCAGGCTGAGCATCTCGTGGATGAGCAGGACCGCGGGGGCAAGGATCGCCACGATGATGAAGGCCGCCAGGGCCCCGACCACCGGCCGCACCCGCCTCGGCGCCAGCGCGGTCAGCGCCAGGGCGAGCGTGGGGAGGACCAGGACGTAGGCAGCGCCGGGCAACAGCACCATGAGTGGCACGCAGGCGGCCGCCAGCAGGAGCAGCACCGCGGCGAGGGTCTCCTGCCCGAGCCCCTCCTTCCAGCGCCGCACCACGAAGTGCGCCGTGAGCCCAACCCCGATGAGGGCCCCGCCGGCGAACATCCACGGCAGCAGAGGGTTCGGTCCGAGTCCGCTCTCCGGCGCCCACTTCATCGCCATGGCCCCGCGCTGCACCAGCCCCGCGGCGGCAGAGGCGAACGCGGCCCGCCACGTCAGACCCCAGACGCTCCCCAGGACCCGCTTCCAGCGCAGCGACCGTGCCCGTACCGCGACGGCGCCGAGCGCCGCGATGACGGCCAGGCAGCCCAGCCCTGTTCCGACCGCGGCCGGGTAGCGCACCGTCAGCCCCCGCCACAGCTGGAAGAAGTGGAGGTCGTCGTCGGCCGTGAGCGTGGGGGCCTGCCCGTCGAAGGCCCAGGCCCGCGCGAGGTCCAGGACCTGGTCGCCGTAGTGCTGGAGGGTCGAGTGGTCGACGTAGCGTGGGGCGTCGGTGGGGTGGTGGTAGTGCTCGGCGTCCCCAATCGCCGCGATGTTGAGCACCGTGAAGCCCTCCGGGATGAACGCCGCCATGTCAGTGGTGTTGGGCATGCGCGCGTACAGCGAGGGGAGGAGTGAGCCGGCCACGGGCTGCTTCACGTGGCTGAGGAAGTAGCCGGCGACGGCGCTGTTGTTCGAGGAGGTCTCAAACATGAGTGCCGGGCCGCTCGTGCCGCGCGCCTCGAGGTTGAGGACCAGGTCGACGTTCTCGTAGTCGGTGCGGTGGTGGCGCATCTCGTTGCGGGCGCCGATGAGGCCGACCTCCTCGCCGTCGGTGATGACGATCTTCAGCGAGTTCTCCGGCTGGCGCCCATCGGCCTTGAGGGCCCGAAGCGTCTCGACGATGGCGGCCACGCCGTAGCCATCGTCGGCTGCCCCGAGAGAGGTGCCGTCGGTGATGTGCTGATGGCCGCTCTCGTCCGCCTCGACCGTGGCCGAGTCGTAGTGGGCCATAAGCGCCATGGTGTGCTCGGACTTCCCCGGCACGTCGACGACGATCGTCTCAGCCGGCGCGTCCTTGAGCACCGCCTGCTGCTCGGCGGACAAGCCGTCGAAGATCCTCTTGTCCGCCGGGTCGCTGAGATCGAACATCGGGTCGGAGTGCACCTCGGCGGTGTAGCCCAGATCGGAGAACATGCCGATGACGTCGTCGCGTGCCCGGTCGTGCGCCTCGCGGCGCAGGACACTGTGGGGCTCGTCGGCGAGGCGGTTGATGGCGGCCATGGCGCGCTCGGCGGAGAACGTGATCGGGTCGGCGGTGGTCGGTGCGGGGGAGGGCAGGATGAGGACGCTCAGGCCCGCCACCAGCCCCAGCAGGGCGGCGATCGGGGCCAGCAGGCGCCGGGCGAGACCGGGCGTGGAGAAACGGCGATCAGTCATGGTGTCAGCTTTCCGGACGTGAATCGGTGGTGAATGAGGGGAGGGGCAGCGTCGCCTTCACGCCTTCAGCTCGCTGGTGGTGAGGACAGGGCCCCGGGATGCGGCGTGGGGAGCGAAGGCGGCGCCAGGCGTGGCCGGTTCAGGCTTTGGGCCAGGCGACGACCAGGCAGACGGCGACGAAGGCGACAGTCAGCGCCACCTGCGTCCAGCCGAGCCAGGCCCGGCGACGCGGCAGGGCGGGCAGGTCCGGCCACAGCGTGATGCCCCGGACGATGCCGTACAGGCCGGGCAGCGACGCCGCCGCCAGAATCCAGGTGGGCACGTGCGCCCAGGGCTCCGAGGCCGCGGCCGCCGCCAGGCAGGTGAGGAGCGCGGAGACGCGGCAGACCACCGCCATGCGGCTGGGCGCGCTCGCCGCGCGGGCGGCCGTGTACAGGCCCATGACCAGCGTCAGGATGGTGAAGACGCCGAGGATGATGCCCTGGAGCAGCATCTCGGCCGGCACCGGTAGGCGCGCCGTCGAGATCTTCTGCCCGTCGGTCAGGAGCGTCGCGGCGAGCGCGGCGGCGGTGCCGTCCGTGTTCTGGTCGGTGTAGACCATGACGGCCTTGCCCGACTCCTTGTCGATGGCCAGGTGCGTCATGTACTCCATCGTGGTGCCGCCGTGGCCGATGATCGTGTGTCCGTCGACGACGTCGGTGTACCAGGTGTAACCGACCCTCTCACCCGGCAGCTGGAAGCCGGCCAAGACCTCCGCGGGCCACCGAGCCTCCTGGGGAGCGGCCTCGCCGGGGACGGTGTCGGTCAGGACAGCCTGGGCGTAGCGGGTCATGTCCTCCGGGGTGCTCCACACCCCGGCGCCGGCCGGGTTGGAGCCCGGGCCGCTGAGCGACTGGCCGCGGCGTCCATTGGCCTGGACTCCGTGAATGGCGCCGTCGGGAATCTCCGACTGGCCGGCGGTGAGGGTCGTGTGCTCCATGCCCAGGGGCGTGAAGAGCCGCTCCGAGACGTAGGACTCCCAGGACTCGGCCCCGGCGGCGCGCCTGAGGGCCTCGCCCAGCAGCGAGATGCCCAGGTTGGAGTAGGCGAATTCGCCGCGCTTGCCCAGTGTGGTGGTGCGGGTCTTCTCGATGAGCTGGTCGGTGCTGTCGGTGAAGGGGTTGAGACCCAGGATGTTGCCTCGCAGCACGAAGCCGATCATGTCGTGAGAGGGGACGCCCGGGATGCCGGAGCGGTGCGAGGCGACCTCCTCCAGGGTGACCTCGCCCGCTGGGGTGCCGGCGAGCTCGGGCAGGTGGGTGGACAGCGGGTCGCTCGCCTTGACCTCGCCGCGCGCAATGGTGTCGGCCAGGAGCTGGCCGCTGAATGTCTTCGTGATCGAGCCGATCTCCATGGGGGTGGTGGACGTGTACTGCTGGCCGGAGGCGGCGGTGCCGATGCCGGCGTGGCGGGCGCCCTCGGCGGTGATGACAGAGACGTGGATGCCCTGGGCCCGGTAGTCATCAGGCAGGAGGCTGATGACCTGCTTGGCCAGGTCCCTGTCGCCCGTGATGGAGGAGGTGTCGGCCTTCGGCGCGTGTGGCCCGACGGCGAAGACCGCCAGGGCCAGGCAGGCCGCCAGGACCGCGCAGGCCCAGCGGGGCAGGAGGCTGCGCGACCGGGTGGGAAATGTGGGTCTGACCTGCTGCGACGGAGGTCGGGAACGATGGAAGGGAGAGGTATCCGTGCTCATGGACCCAGGCTGTCGGAGCATGATCGTCCACACGATCCAGCCACCTGGTCGGTCGATGTCGGGCCAGCCCGACAACACCGTGACGGTCCACGAGAAGGACGGGGTGGCGAGGTGAGGTGGGGTGTCCCGTCCGGATCCGGGTGAGCGCGGGTAACGGTGATGCCGGCGAACGGCCTCCCGTGTGGTTCCGGGCGTGCAGAGGGCCTTGGGGCGGTGGGGAGTGTCCAAATCGGATACAAAGGCGGCAACGAGTACTGAGCGCGTCTGACAGAACCGCATGATTCCGCGGTTCGTATCGCTGGGTGAAACGTTGTTGGGTTCCTTTGTGTCCGATTTGGACACCATGCCTTGGCTACTGGGGCGTGAAGTCTCTGGTTGTTGTGTCTCGGGACATGGGTGACAGTTCTGTGTCAGGACATCGGTGACACTTCGATGGGTCCTGGAGGCCACAGGCTGACGGATGCGCCAGTTGTCCACAGGGCGTCGGCGGCCGGGTTGCGCCCACTCCGCAGCCGGGCGGCAATGAGTCCCGTGAACACCATGGACGCTGAGCTGCTCGCCATTGTTCGTGGCTGCTACGGAGCGGTGCGCATGCGGGACCTGGAGCCGACTCGCACCCAGCGCCGTCACATCGACTCGCTGGTGAGGACCGGTGAGCTCATTGCCTATGAGCATGGGGTTGTTGGTATCCCGGGTGCTGAGCGCGCCGTTGTGCTGGCGCGCATTCACGGAGGGCTCCTCACCTGCCAGGCCGCTATGCGCTACTACGGGCTGCCCGTAGCCCAAGGGGCTGAGCAGGTTCATCTTGTCGTTGCGCCCGGCAGGCGATTCTCGACTGCCGGGCGGGAGGTGCTCCATGCAGACCGGTACCGGACTCGTATATCGCCAACCTCTTACCCGGTTCAGCCGCTCCCTGAGGCGCTGGCTCGTTTCCTGCGCTGCCACGTCCAGGACGACTCTCCACTCATCGCTCTTGACGCAGCACTTCATGATGAGCGGGTCACTGCCGAGCAGATTCGGGACCTGCTGCGCGGCCCCGGCTCGGCTCGGGCGCTCGCACGACTCGATCGCGCCAGTGACCGGGCCCGTTCCCCGTTGGAGACGCTGGCGCGAATGGACCTTGAGGCTGCCGGCCTGAGCTTCGAGGACGGGGTGGAGATCGAGGGAGTCGGCGAGGTGGACTTGGTGATCGAGGGCTGGGTGGTCGTGGAGCTCGACGGCTACACCTACCACTGCGACGAGTACCAGTTCGGCCTCGACCGCTGGCGCGACCGCCGGCTTGTCGCCCGCGGCTTCCTGCCGCTGCGCTTCACAAGGAAGGATGTCTACGCGCATCAGGTCGTTCCGGACGTGCTGAGGGCCTTGGAGAGGTGGGAAGTGTCCAAATCGGATACAAAGGCGGCAACGAGCATTGAGTGAGCCTGACAAAACCGCATGATTCCGCGGTTCGTGTGGCTCGGTGAAAAGTGGTTGGAGTCCTTTGTGTCCGATTTGGACACGAACCTCCCTCAAGAGGGCTTCCACGGTTCCGGTGATGCCACTTCGCCGGGGATGACAGGAGGTCGGCGGCAATGATGCCGGGGCACATGGGTCGTGCGGAGAGTGATCGCGCGCGGGAGTGAGAGGTGCGCTCCCGACCTCGCCCCAACACGCCGAGCAGGAGTGATCTGGACCTCACATGTGCTCTCTAGGCGATCCTGCCGGCTCGCGTTCCAGCTTCGACGGCATCCGCAGGATCGTGCGGGAAGGCGACGCCTATCGGGACGAAAGTCCATACCTCTATCGCAAGATGTTGTGGTTGAGATACAATTTAGACACAAGATGATGTGTCTCATCGGTGTGATTTGGGAGTATGGTCGGCACCGGTGCCGCCGACCGGTTGGCTCCCAACAGGCAGTGCTCAGTCACTGACGGCACCCGGAAGGACCGGCCCCATCCATGCTCGGCAGGGCCGCGAACAGGAACGAGAAGGACCATCGGAGAGACCCGTGCTCGAGAAGAACCTTGCCTCCACCGCCCCCGCAGCTGATGGCTCGGCGCAGCCGCCGGCCGCCATCCCCGCCACCGACCCGCGCCTCGTGGCCCCCGGCTCGGCCGACTCGGCGGTCGCCCGCGGCGAGCGCCCTACCGTGGACGCCATCGCCACCATCACCGAGTACCTGGACCGCTCCGACTGGCGCGTCAACGCCAACGCCAACCAGGGCTACTCGCTGGGCGGGATGATGCTCAACACCTCCGGCAAGGTCGTCGCCAACTACTGGCTCAGCCAGGTCTACCCGGCCGCCGCCGGCCAGGCCCACCGCAACGCGGACCTCCACATCCACGACCTGGACATGTTCGCCGGCTACTGCGCCGGCTGGTCCCTCAAAGATCTTCTCCAGCAGGGTTTCAACGGCGTCCCCGGCGCCATCGCCGCCGGCCCCGCCAAGCACTTCTCCTCGGCCGTCGGGCAGATCGTCAACTTCCTGGGGACCCTGCAGAACGAGTGGGCCGGCGCCCAGGCCTTCTCCTCCTTCGACACCTACATGGCGCCCTTCGTCCGCCTGGACGACATGACCTACGCCCAGGTCAAGCAGTGCATGCAGGAGCTCATCTTCAACCTCAACGTCCCCTCGCGCTGGGGCACCCAGACGCCTTTCACCAACCTCACCTTCGACTGGACCTGCCCCGCGGACCTCGCGGACGAGCACCCCCTCATCGGCGACGAGGTCTGCGACTTCGCCTACGGCGACCTCCAGGCGGAGATGGACCTCATCAATCGTGCCTTCATGGAGGTCATGACCGAGGGCGACGCCGAGGGTCGGGTCTTCACCTTCCCCATCCCCACCTACAACATCACCCGCGACTTCGACTGGGACGCCCCCAACACCGAGCTGCTGTTCACCATGACCGCGAAGTACGGCCTGCCCTACTTCCAGAACTTCATCAACTCCGAGCTCGACCCCGGCATGATCCGCTCCATGTGCTGCCGCCTCCAGCTCGACCTGCGCGAGCTGCTCAAGCGCGGCAATGGCCTGTTCGGCTCGGCTGAGCAGACCGGTTCGGTCGGTGTCGTCACCATCAATATGGCCCGGCTCGGCCACCTCTACGCCGACGACGAGGCCGGCCTGACCGCCCGGTTGGACGAGCTGCTCGAGATCGGCCGCGACACCCTGGAGCTCAAGCGCACCGTCATCCAGCACCACATCGACGCCGGCCTGTTCCCCTTCACCAAGCGCTACCTGGGCACGCTGGACAACCACTTCTCCACCCTGGGCGTCAACGGCATGAATGAGATGGTTCGCAACTTCACCCACGACGCCTACGACCTGACTGACCCGCGCGGCCACGCCATGTGCGTGCGCCTCCTGGACCACGTGCGCGACAAGATGGTCGAGTTCCAGGAGGCCACCGGCCACCTCTACAACCTCGAGGCCACCCCGGCCGAGGGCACCACCTACCGCTTCGCCAAGGAGGACCGCAAGCGCTACCCTGGCATCCTCCAGGCCGGCATGGAGTCCAACCCCTACTACACGAACTCCTCCCAGATCCCCGTGGGCTACACCGACGACCCCTTCGAGGCCCAGGAGATGCAGGAGGAGCTCCAGACCAAGTACACCGGCGGCACTGTCCTGCACCTGTACATGAACGAGCGGATCTCCTCGGCCGCCGCCTGCAAGGAGCTGGTGCGCCGCTCCCTGACCGCCTTCCGCACGCCCTACATCACCATCACGCCGACCTTCTCCATCTGCCCCGTCCACGGCTACCTCGTGGGCGAGCACCTCACCTGCGACAAGTGCGCCGAGCTCCACCCCGAGGCCGAGCCGGTCGAGTGCGAGGTGTGGACCCGCGTCATGGGCTACTTCCGCCCGGTGCGCTCCTTCAACATCGGCAAGAAGGGCGAGTACGCCGAGCGGCAGATGTTCACCGAGGTCGCCGCCGGCGGCCACGGCCCGGCCGTCTCGCGCCTGAGCGCGGTCAGCGCCTGAGAGGACCCGCCGGGACCGCTGGGTGCCGTCGGATGATCCGGCGACGGCGCCCAGCGGTCCCGGTGCTATGACGACAAGACGTGAGAGGAGCAGTCGTGACCTCCCTGCCGAGAGGCTCGCATGCCTCCACATCCGTTCCGACGGCGAGGGGGAACTCCGACCGCCGGCCCGCCGACGACCTGGTGATCGCCGGGCTCGTCCCCATGAGCACGGTCGACTGGCCCGACCACCTGACCGCGACGGTCTTCCTGCAGGGCTGCCCCTGGAACTGCTTCTACTGCCACAACCAGGACCTCATCCCCACCCGCACGCCCGGCCAGGTGGCCTGGGAGGAGGTGCGCGCCCTGCTGCGCCGCCGGCGGGGACTGCTCGACGGCGTCGTGCTGACCGGAGGTGAGGCGCTGCGCCAGGACGCCCTGGCCGACGCCGCCCGCGAGGTCATCGACATGGGCTTCCAGGTGGGACTGCACACGGCCGGGCCCTACCCGCGGCGGCTGCACGACATGATCGCGGCCGGGCTCGTCAGCTGGGTGGGGCTGGACATCAAGGCTCTGCCCGAGCACTACGGGCAGGTGGTCGGCCGGGCGAACGCGGCCGCGAGGGCCTGGGAGAGCCTGGAGGTGCTCATCGAGGCGGCCGGCCGCGGCGGGCCCGATTTCGAGGTGCGCACCACCGTGGTGCCCGGGGATGTGACGGCTGACGACGCCGTGGAGGTGGCTCGGCGGGTGCACGCGGCGGGGGCGCGGGTCTACGCCCTCCAGCAGGCCCGCTCCGAGGGGACGAGCGGCGAGTTCGACGTAGTGGCGCCCGGCTGGGACGGGGCGTGCGAGCGCATGGCCGAGCGCATCGAGGCCCTGGGCTGGGACCGCTTCACCTACCGCCCGGCTTAGAGAGGCTGCCGTGGAGGGCGGTGTTCATGGTCGGTGTCCGCTGGTCAGCCGCCGATGCGCTGGTGGTGACCGCCGGCGAGCTTGCACGGTGTCCGACACCCACCGACACATTAGCAATCCCATTCAGTAGAGCAACTACTTAGACATCTCCTTATTGTTCGGCTATGGTTGCTGACAGGCGGTCATCTCGTCGTCGCGGCTGACAGCGGTCAGCGGTACCCACGGCGCCCTGACCGGCTCAGGCGCACCTCGCGCGTCGCGACACCCCGGCCCGCTGGCCGAGCAAGGAGATACTCATGAACGACACCAACCTGCCCGAGACCCCTCAGGACGGTGCTCCCGCCGGCTGCCCCATGTCCCGCGCCGGCCTTGGCGAGCACCTGCCCAGCCGCAACAACGCCGTCGGCCAGGGCCGCATGACGATGGCCAACGGCTCGCCCGTCTACAACAACCAGGACTCCATGACCGCCGGGCCCCGCGGCCCCGTCGCCCTCCAGGACGCCTGGCTGCTGGAGAAGCACGCCCACTTCAACCGCGAGGTCATCCCCGAGCGCCGCATGCACGCCAAGGGCTCAGGAGCCTGGGGCACCTTCACCGTCACCCGCGCCATTCCCGAGCTCACCCGCGCCGCGATCTTCTCCGCCGAGGGCAACCAGTGCGAGCTCTTCATGCGCTTCTCCACCGTCGCCGGCGAGCGCGGGGCCGCCGACGCCGAGCGCGACATCCGCGGCTTCGCCATGCGTTTCTTCACCTCCGAGGGAAACTGGGACGTCGTCGGCAACAACACCCCCGTCTTCTTCTTCCGTGATGGCAAGAAGTTCATCGACCTCAACCACGCCGTCAAGCGCGACCCCCGCACCAACCTGCGCAGCCCCAACACCAACTGGGACTTCTGGACCAGCCTGCCCGAGTCGCTCCTCCAGGTGACCATCACGATGTCCGACCGCGGCATCCCGTTGTCCTACCGCTACATGCACGGTTTCTCCTCGCACGCCTACTCCTTCATCAATGCCGAGGGCGTGCGCACCTGGGTGAAGTTCCACTTCCGTTCCCAGCAGGGTCTCGCCAACCTCACGGACCAGGAGGCCGCCGCCGTCATCGCCGAGGACCGCGAGTCCAACCAGCGCGATCTGTACGAGTCCATCGAGAAGGGCCAGTACCCCCGCTGGACCATGTACGTCCAGACCATGACCGTTGAACAGGCCGAGGCCCTGACCGACTTCAACCCCTTCGACCTGACGAAGATGTGGCCCAAGGCGGACTTCCCCTTCCAGGAGGTTGGCGTCCTCGAGCTCAACAGGAACCCCGACAACTACTTCCAGGACGTCGAGCAGGCCGGCTTCACGCCCCAGAACATCGTGCCCGGCATCGGCTACTCGCCGGACAGGATGCTCCAGGCCCGCCTCTTCTCCTACGGTGACGCCCAGCGCTACCGCCTCGGTGTCAACCACCACCAGATTCCGGTCAACTCCCCGCGCGGCGTCGCCTGCCCCCACGGCTTCCACCGCGACGGCGCCATGCGGGTGGACGGCAACGCCGGATCCCAGAACGCCTACGAGCCCAACTCCTACGGCAACTGGCAGGACTCGCGCGAGCTCTCCGAGCCCGTCCAGGCCGGAGGCGACGTCGCCATGTACGACTTCCGCGAGGACGACCACAACTACTACACCCAGCCCGGGATGCTCTGGTGCGCCATGACGCCCGAGCAGCAGCTCGTCCTGTGCGAGAACACCGCCCGCGCCATGGGGGACTCGACCCTGCAGATCAAGCACCGCCACATCTTCAACTGCTACCAGGCGGACCCCGACTACGGCCGTGGTGTGGCCCAGGCTCTGGGCATCGACATCGACAGCGTGGACCTCAGCGGCGCTACCGCCGACTCCTACGAGCTGTGGCTCGCGCGCAACCGCGCCAACGCCGAGCTCGATGTCCCGACGTCGCCCGCGGCCCCCGCCTCGGCCGCGAACCTCGGTCCGGCAGGCCGCGACACGAACGTGGCTGACCCGACCACCCTGACCGACCCGATGAACGACCCCTACGTGCTCTGAGCACTGCGTCCCGGTGCCCGACGGTGGCCCGCCATCTCCCAGCGGAGGCGGTGGGCCGCCGTCGGGGATCGCTGTGGGGAGCGGTGTCCATGGTCGGGCGGTGGGTGCGCTACTAGCCTCGGGGCATGAGCTACGACATCCTGATCTTCGAGCCGGCGGCGGTCTCAGACGAGGAATTCCCGCAGTGGTGGGAACAGATCTCCCGTTGGGAGGAGCCGCGCGACTACTACACCACCGAGGGCTCTACCCCGGCGATCAGGTCCTTCTACCGAGACCTCATACGCGTCTTCCCTCCGTTCAACGGCCCCGATGCGCTGAGCGAGGAGGAGCTCGAGGAGCGGGAGGCCGAAGGGCTGCCGGTCGCCGACTACACCATCGGCGCTGACTTCATTTACGTCGGTGTCGGCTGGTCGGATGCGAACGCGCTCGTCAAGATCGTCGGCCAGATGGCCTGGACGCATCGGCTTGCAGTCGCCTACGTCAGTGATGACAGTTCGATCGTCCGGCCGTAGCGGCGGGCGGGGCCGCGGCGCCACGCTGACCTCTCATAAGCGCGGGTGTCTTGTCCGATAACTACCGACTGGTTAGGCTTCTCGTATCTGCTGGAAGGGTTCCCGCATCAAAGGAGACGACCGTGAAACCCGCACGAGCAACCCAGCTCCTCATGACCGCGGGTCTCGCCGTGGCGACGGTCACCGCTTGCTTCCCAGTCCAGCCCCAGGGTGCGGGCCCGGGGGCTGCTGCTCTGTCGACCAGTGTCGGCACCGAGCAGGCATCCCCCGGCGGCCCGGCCAGTGCGGCGGCCTCGGTGCCGCCGGCCGGTAATGCCTCCGTGCCGGCGGCACCGTCGTCGAGCATGGGGGAGACGACCACTGCTGCCCCGTCCGGTGAGCCCTCCGCCTTGCCGAGCGAGACCGCCGCCTCCCCGTCCGACGCCGCAACCGCCCCGCCCTCGCAACTCTCCGAGGGGTCGGGTCGGGGGCGCTCCGAGGTCGAGATCGACGGCTGGAACGTCGACTTCTTTGAGGGCTTTGACGCCTCCATCGAGGAGACTGGTTGGGAGCAATACGGCGATAACCCCCTCACCGATCCGGGAGCCATGGGCATGAGGTTGAGGAGGGACTCCTTCACTCAGAACGGCGAGCTCATCATCCGCACCCAGTACCAGGATGGTCAGTGGAGCGCCGGTGGTGCCTCGACCAACAAGGTCTTCACAGCTTCGCGTGGCCGGTGGGAGGTGCGCGCCAAGTTCCCCCGGGCAAAGGGCATCGGGTACGCGATCCTGCTGTGGCCCGAGGACCAGAAGGCGCCGCCGGAGATCGATTTCGTCGAGGGGCGCTTCCATGGTCCGCCGGTGGTGGGCACCTACCACTGGGGTGATGCCACTCCGGAAGGGCACATGCGGAAGCAAGTGAGCCTCGACAACCCTGACATGGGTGGTTGGCACACATATGGCGTCATCGTGGAGGACGAGTACATCGCCTTCACCTTCGACGGCCAGGAGTGGGGCCGGATCACTCGGGACGACGTCGGCGAGGACATCTCCAGCAAGCAGATGTTCCTCGGGGTCCAGAGTGGGGCGATGAATCCCAACCACGCCTACGCCAAATGGTACGAGACCGTTGACGGCGGTGTCCCCGGCCCGCTCACTCCGGCCGTCTCCGACATTCAGATCGACTACGTCGCCCACTACACCAGGGGGTAGCTCGGCGCGCCAGCGCCCTGACTGGTGAGCTGAAGTCTCTCGATGCCATTCACCTGGCGACTGCGACGCTGCTGGACGACCCTCGCCACCCGGTCACGGTTCTGACTCATGACGCCCGCCTGGCCGACGCCGCCCGGTCCCGAGGCCTGGGCGCGATCGACCCGCTGGGCTCATAGCACCCGATAGACCTCCTCGAAGGGCAGGCGCGGGTTGCGCTCCTGGTAGGCGTCTGGCCCTGGGTGACCGACGTTGATGACCAGCAGCACCTCCACGTCCTGACCGGCGAAGAACTCTGTCGCCAACGCCTCGGCGTCGTCTCCGTTCATGGGGCCGGCTGCCAGCCCGACGGCGCGAATCGCCTGAATGACGTAGGCCGTCTGGATCAGCGCTGAGGCGCGTGCCCAACGCGCCCGCATCTCCGCCCCGCCCTCCTCCAGCAGCCGCTGGTAGCGCTCGCCGCGCGGGTGCAGCCGTGGCAGGGACCCGGCGAAGGAGCGGTCGGCTGCGCAGACGAGGGTGAGAGGCGCCCCCGCGGCCTGCTCGCGATTACCGCGAGGAAGACAGGGCAGCAGGCGTTCCCGGGCTGCCGCCGATCGGACGGCTACCACCCGTAGCGGCTGGGCGTTGACCGCCGTCGGCGCCCACTTGGCCAGCTCATGGATCGCCCGCAGCTGGGCGTCGGTCACCGGCTCGTCGGTGAAGGTGTAGGCGGTGCGTGCCCCGCTGAACAGCAGCGAAGCGTCGGACTCGGTCAGGATGGACTCGTCGGGCACGGGGCCCGGAACCGGAACGGGGGAGACGACTGCCATACTCCGATTGAAGCACGCGCCGTCTCCCCCGGGGCGGATGTTGTCCCGACAAGGCAGTCTTGCTGTCCCCGCCCTTGCTCGCCTCGCCCTCCTGACGTGCGGCCTCGCAGCGGGTCTCCGTCGCGCAGGCGATCCATGCGATGGCGGAGAGTATGCGCTGTGAGGGCCACGGTCTTGCTGCACGAGAAGTAGCCGTTCTTCTCGATGGGAGGGTGAGGCTCCGGGCCGAGCGCTGTAGGGAATGAGGCAGGAAGTTATGGATGAGAATGCCGCTCCTGGCGCTCGGCCTGATTGTGGTGGTCTGTATCTCCTCCTTGTGTCCCGTGCTGACGAGGCGCGTCGAGCGCCGTCAACAGTGAAGCTGTCGAGGGCAAGCCAATCGGAGCCGATGTTGCGAGGGTGTTGGCGCAAACGCTTATGTTTCCGCAACGCCCGGGCGGGGTGGCGGGGAGTCGCTTCAGTGCAGGAGGAGGGGCAGGAAGGCGCTGAGGTTGTTGAGGCAGTGGATGCTCGCTGGGTAGAGCAGGTTGCGGTCAGTCTTGACATAGAGCAGCCCGCAGCTGAGCCCGAAGAAGGCGTGCGGGATGACGCTCAGCACCTCGGAGAGCGCGAACGAGTGCATGTGCAGCGCACCGAAAAGAACGCTGGAGACGACAACAGCCACCCAGGTCGGCGCGAAGCGCTCGATGAGCCCAATGAGGAACTGGCGGAAGAACATCTCCTCCACAATCGGCCCCACGATCCCGAGCACGACGACGATGATGATCGGCGGGAACATCTGAATGACTTCGGCAACGCTGGCGTCATTCTGCAGGATTGCTCCGGACAGGCCGGCGAGGTTGAGCAGGGCCGAGGAGGCCAGGCCGCCGATGAGCTCGATCACCAAGGTGGCGAGTCCGCCCACGATGAGAGTGAGGACGGCCCGCCGCTTACGGGCCGCTACCTGACGGGCGGCCAGGGCCAGTGGGTGGCGGAAGGCGACGCAGCCGACGGCGAAGAGAGCGATGTAGAGCGCGAGGCCGGTTGCGGGGCCGGCGTCCTCGGAGATGAGAAAGTGGCCGAGGTGGAGAGGGAAGAAGAAGGCGTAGACGCTTGTGAAAATGACCAGCGCGACGGTGCTCAGTCGGTCGGGGCGGGTGCTTGCGGTCGGAGTTGAGACCGGAGCGGGACTCGGAGCGGAGTCCGACGGCGCAGGATCCGGTGCTCCGAAGGCGGTCGGCGTCTGCTGGGACAGGGACGTGCGGGAGGTGCTCATGGCCGGGAGTGTGCGGCGGTCGGCCCGAGAGCGGCATCGCCCCGGCGGCTGAGCCTCGGTGCGCCCCTCAGACCCTGGTTCGTCAGACTCCGGTTTGACTCCTAAGCCTCGCTGAGCTGCCCGAGCGCATGTGTGGCCGGCTGTTGTGGGGTTGGAAGACTGCGCACTAATCGTAAAAATAAGGGACAATCGTCAAGCGGTCTCACTTCGATTTCTATTCTCGGCAACAGTAAAAAATATGTGTATCAATCCGATTGCATTTTATGGCTGCGTGAGTTATTACTACCCCTGGAGTGCTTCAATTCTATCGGCTAGCCGCCCACCATCCCTTCTCCTGACTCGAGGCTCTCGTGAACGCGCCCTCTTTGTCCCCTATTTCTCCCATATTTTCCCGCTCGTCTGTTTCATCAGTGTCTTCCTCGACGTCGAGGCTGCGGGGGCTGCTGAGGACCTCGGCTCCTGTGCTCCTCGCCCTGGTTCTTGGCGTTGGAATCGCCGGCTGCGGGGTTCCGTCCGTGGCTGATGATGCGGGTTCACCGACACCGGCACCATCTCCGACGGTGACTGCTTCGCCGTCGCCGTCACCCACTCCGACTCCCTCTCCGTCGCCTACTCCCAGTCCCACCCCATCCCCGACCCCGAGTCCTACGCCTAGGCCGTCGCCGATTCCGACGACGCAGGCCCCGCCATCGCAGCCTCCGTTGCAGCCTCTCATGCAGGAGTCTGAGCCGACGCAAGAGCCTGAGCCAGAGTCGACACCAGAAGAGGAGACTCAGGCCGGCGGTGGTGCGGCGGCTCCTGCGCCCGTGCCGGAGCCGAGGCAGGAGAGCATGTACTTTCCCAACTGCAAGAAGGCAAAGGAGGCGGGAGCAGCTCCCTTGTATCGGGGCGATCCTGGATACCGCGAGGAGCTGGATCGAGACCGGGACGGCATCGCCTGCGAGATCAAATAGAGGTATCCCATTGATGACCGCCATCGAGAGCGATGGTGGCGTGAGGGTCTCACCCGCTCCATGTGCGTCGTTCGCAACGTCCTGGCGTTGCGAACGACGCACATCGGTTGGGAGTGGCCCGTGGGCCATGCGTAAGGTGCGTGACGTTTGCGCACATCGTGCGACTTCGGGTGCCGCAATGCGAGCGGAGGTCGACCATGTGCGGGCGGAGACTTGCGGAACCCTTGAACCCGCGTGCCGTGCAGGGAGCAGTGCCCGCGACGGTCAGGATTTCACCGACGCCGCCTCAGGCGGCTGGCCGGTCCGCACGTGACGCTGCTCGGACGGCGTCTGCTGCGGTGGGTGCCTGAACCTGTGTGCTCCAGGCACCGATGGCTACCTCCAGCCGTCGCCGGCCCGGGAGGACGGCGACGGGCTCGCGCTGACCGTCCTTGGTCGTGCCGATGACGGTGAACCAGACCGGCCGGCCGAGGCGGTGGAGCAGATCTGTTCCTTCCGGCTCTGCGGCGAGATGATCCAAGACAACGTCGAGTGCCGCTCTCCAGGTCTGCATCTCGATCCCTGTCTCGGCGTGCGCGCGTAGGAGGTCGGCGACGAGTAGCATGACGTCGTCTTGAGCGGTGTCGTCTGTGGGGTGCCAGTGCTTGCCGATGATGGCGGCGAGGCGATCAGCGTGTTCAAGCACCGCCGCCTCGGCTTCAGTCGTGATGTCTCGTGAGTGGATCATGATGGGCTCCTTCGAGTGGTGAAAGCCCATTGTCTGGAGTGGTACGTAGCTTGCTGGAAGCTTTGGGGCCTACCCGACTGTCTGCTCCTCTGTCTGGAGGAACTCTTTGAAGTGTTCGGCAAGGCGGTCGCCATCAGGGCGCATCTGTTTGGCGGCAGGCACGTGCGTCAGGGAGCGGCCTTCAAATGGCAGTAAGCCAGTTTGCAGATGGACGGTCTCGATGCGTTTTGCTCGTGTCGCCACGTGGATACGACGGTCGGCGTCGATGCCGAGGAGGTGACGGTCGTAGGCGGTGTGGTGGAGCCTGCACAGGGCCAAACCATTGCTGACCTCAGGGACTCCCGCTTCCCTGGAGTCGGCGATGATGTGCGAGGCTTCCAGGAGCTGCGCGTGCGGAAGATCGCAGACTGCGCAAGAGATCTGGTAGGCACTGAGTACGTGCTCCCTGAAGTCGTGCTGGTGGATTCGCTCCTTCGTCCATCTGGAAACGTACTTCTTCTCGATCTGGCCAGAATCCTTGTGATATGAGGTGGCTGGTGTCGTCTCATCGATGGCGATGATGAACTCTGCATTGCGTTCGTCGATGTCGACGATGTAGGCGGGGAACCGGGCGTAATAGAACAGCGTTGACGGGGTCGGCTTCACTCCCACGAGCCAGGCGAGGGGATAGTTCCGCTGGGCGGCTACCTTCATCGCATCGTTAGCCCACTTCTTCGTATCGGAGAACTTGTAGCGAAGTAACCCACTGTCGTCAATCCGGTCGGCGTACGGTGCTTCTTTTCTGGGATCGGGGGCTGCTGTCTTGAATGTCAGGGCGGCCTCAAATTCTTGTGGCTTCCAAATCCCCTGCGATTGATGAGTGAGGCGGAAGTGGTGGCCATGCCAAGAGAAACCGTCCATTAACTCTTTGTGAGAGAAGAGTTCGTGGCCACTCATCTGCTCTGCCTCGAACCACTGCATGGCGGCCAAGTGCGCATCACGCTCCTCCAAAGGAGTAAAAATTTGCCGGTCCATGGTGGCGTTCCTCATGAAAAGAGCAGGTGAGAGATTGGGATGTCTGCCTGCGATGGCAGAATGTCTCTGCGAGAGTATATCGTGCTGGAACGATGCTGAGTGATCTGGGTCTACTCGGCAAGGGATAGGGGTGGGAGGGTCCTCACCCGCTCCCACCCCTGGCGTTGATGGGCGGTGGCTGGGTCGACCTGTGGCGTCCTGATACTCATCCGTCCGCCCGCACCAGCCGGACGATGCCGGCGGCCTGGGCGGCCGTCGTCCAGGCCAGGATGATGAGTCCGGCAGAGGTGACGTCCGCCCGCGATGCGTCCGCCGCAAGCCAGATCTGGGCCGCCTGCCCCGGAATCCAGCGGGTGGCGTCGCCCAGGAACACGGCCAGCTGCGGTGCCAGAACCACCAGCACCACAGCCGCCGTCGAGGCACCAATGACGCTGCGCAGCGCCGCACCGAGCCCAGCCGACAGCAGCAGCACCGCCGTCAACCAGACCACGGCCCTCCCGCCGGCCCACAGCGCCGCCGTCGATATCGTCGGGCACGCCGCCAGGCTCGCTCCGACCAGGACGCTCGCCGCCACCAGTCCCGTACCGGCCAGCACCATGAGCCGCGCCACCGCCAGCCGACCCCGTGCCGGCGTCACCAGCAGACTCGTCATGCCCTGCGCCGTGGAGTGCTCAGCACCCGCCGCGGCCACCCCGGCCGCCACGAAGCCGATCTGCACCGCCAGCGCCCACACCGGAGCGACCTCCTCGAAACCGAGGCCCCGCCCATCCACCACGTCACGCAGAACCGACATCATCGTGGCGGCCGCAGCCCCGCCCGCCACCGCCGCCGACCACCACATCGCCGGCAGCGTCACCACCTTCACCAGCTCCGCGCGCAGCGCCCGCCCCCAGACGGTCGCCACCCCAGCGGTAGCCCTCACCCTGCTGGCCGCACCGGCCCCGCTCATGCGTCCCGCCTCATCCACACCCAGCAGCACACCGCCGCGCACCCGCCCGCCCACGCCGCGCAGACGGCGGCCGCCATCGGGATCGACAGCAGCTCGACAAGCCGGTAGTAGTTGAGCGTCGTCGGGTTCGCAATGAGCCGCACCGCCGCCGTGTCCGGCAGGAACCGGGCCGCATCGGTGGACTTGATGAGCAGCACCCCCGGCGAGAGCATCGTCGACATCGCGACGAGGACCGTCATCGACACCAGCGCGCTGCGCGTCACCATCGCCAGCGCCATCGACGCCATCGCCGAGAACACCCACCACGTCAGGATCCCCGTCAGCATCCACCAGGGCACCGACTCGAAGGGCACGTTCGCCTCCAGCAGGTGCCGGCACAGCGCGAAAGTCCCCGCCCACGCCGTCGCCAGCAGCACCGTCGCAGCCCCCAGCACCACGAGCAGCTTCGCGGCCACCGCCGCCCCGCGCCGTGGCAGCACCAGCATCGTCGTCGCCACCTGTCGCGGAGCGCTGGAGGCCCCGCTCGTGCGCGGATCACTCGCGTACTCGCTGACCACCACACTCACCGCCAGCACCACGATCCCCGTCGTCCCCACGTACAGCCCGATGACGCCGACGTCGCCCAGTCGCGCAGGTGCATCCGGGTCGCCGGCCGCCAGCCGCGCCGCCAGGTCATGATCCGTGTAGTACTCGATCAGGAGCGGCAGGACGATCGCCAACGCAGCCCCCAGCCAGACCCCCGGCAGACCCACCGTCTTGCGCACCTCCGCCTTGAGGGAGCGCACCAGCGCCGTCGCCGCACTCATGAACGGCCCCCGTCCTCGCGCTCAGCCCGGCCCGCCCGGCCCTCCCGGTCGGCCCGTCCAGTCCGGCCAGCCTGACCGGCCCCACCGCCGACCCCGCTGCCGGCCTCGCCCCCGGTCGGGGCAGTCAGTGAGAAGAACGCCTCCTCCAGGTTCGCGTAACCCGCCGCGACCTCCTCCAGCGTCCCGGCCGCCCGCACCCGCCCGCCGGCGATGACGACAACGTCGTCGGCCACCTCAGCCAGCTCAGCCAGAACATGACTGGACAGCAGGACCGTGCCCCCGGCGTCGGCCCGCTGCCGAAGCAGCCTGCGGATCCACCGGATCCCCTCCGGGTCCAGGCCATTGACCGGCTCGTCGAGGATGAGCACCTCCGGGTCACCCAGCAGCGCCGTCGCCAGCCCCAGGCGCTGCCCCATTCCCAAGGAGAAGGTGCGCACCCGCCGCCCGGCCGCCTCACTCAGCCCGACGACGTCGAGCACCTCAGCCACCCGACGCCGACTGATTCCCGCACCCGAGGCCACCCAACCCAGGTGACCACGGGCCGTGCGCGAGGGATGCGCGCCCGAGCCGTCGAGCACCGCCCCCACCGTGCGCAGCGGCTCACGCAGCTCGCGGTAGGGGCGACCGCCGATGAGCGCCCGCCCACCGTCGACCCGGTCCAGACCCAGTAGACACCTCAGGGTCGAGGACTTACCGGCACCGTTCGGCCCCACGAATCCGGTGACGCGGCCCGGACGCGCCTCCAGGCTCACGCCGTGAAGCACCTCCCGCGCCCCGTGCCGCTTGACGAGGTTCTCAATAGCGATCATGGGCCAACTCCAGCGCGCCGAGCGGCAGCGCGCATCGGCCGCCCAGCCGAGGCGGTCCCGCCACCTCAGACCCAGGTCCGTCAGACCCCGGTTCGATGAAGCGCCCGAGCCGCCTTCCTAGACTGGCCGCGTGCCAGCCCCAGACGTCCCACCGCGCCACTCGCCGCTCGGGCGCGCCATCACCGGGCTGACCGTGATTGTTCTTGGCCTGGGCACCCTGGTCGGCTACTCCCCGGATCCTTCTCGGCGCGCCCAGATGACGGTGCTGCTCGTCATGGCTGGGCTCGTCGCCGCCTCCCTGTGGCTGCGGCGGCGCGACCGGCGTGCCCACGAGCGGCGCCTGACCCAGGAGACCGCCGCGCGCGCCGTCGCCGAGGACCGCCTCGTCATCGCACGTGAGCTGCACGACGCCGTCTCCGGCAACCTCGGCGCCATCACCGTGCGCTGCGCCGTGGCCCGGCGACTCGAGACCACCCCCGACGGGTTGCGAACCGCACTCGACGACGTCGAGACCGCCTCCCGCGAGGCCACCGACGCGTTGCGGCGCATGCTCTCCGTCCTGCGCGACGGAAACAGGCCCCCGACGCCCGGGGCGCTGGCGGCGGTCCCGGCGGGAGACGCGCCGGCAGCCGGCCCCGGCCCCGTCAACAGTCTCGCCGAGGCCCTTCGGGAGCTGATCGGCAGGGCCCGCCGCACCGGTGTCACCGTCGATCTCGACGCCGATGCGCCGCACATCGGCGCAGATGCGGGCGCTGCCCAAGCCTGGGCGATGACCGATGGTCTCCCGGCTTCGACGGCGCAGGCCGCTACCCGGGTCGTGGCCGAGGCGCTGGCCAACACCGCCCGCCACGCCGGCCCCACGCGCGCCCGCGTGATCCTCCGCCGGGAGCTGGGACGGCTGCGCATCGCCGTTGTCGACGACGGGCCCGTAACCGGATGGGAGCCCCACCCTGGGGCCGGGCAAGGACTGCGCGGACTTCACGAGACCCTGACCGCGCTCGGTGGAACCCTGACTGCAGGCCCCCGCGCCGACGCTCCCGGCTTCGCCGTCGAGTCCATCCTGCCCATTCCCACCGACGACGCGGCCGGGGCCACCGGCAGCACCCGGGGTTGCGGGGACAGTGCGGGCCCGGAACGCAGACCCGGTAGTGAGTCACCGGATACCGATCCCAGGAGCGACAGGGGCAAGCCATGACGGATCCCACCAGTGTGCCGACCGACAAGACCGACAAGACCGGCGGGTCTCCCGGCGCCCCCATCCGGATCCTCATCGCCGAGGACCAGGCCCTCCTGCGCACCACCCTGGCCGCCCTGCTCGAGTCCGAGCCCGGCATGAGCGTCGTCGGCCTGGCCGAGGACGGTGCCCGCGCAGTTGCCCTGGCTGCTGAGCTGCGCCCCGACGTCGTCCTCATGGACATCCAGATGCCGGGCCTGACCGGCATCGAGGCCACCAGAAGGATCTGCGCCGACCCGACGCTCGCGGCCACGCGCGTCCTCATCCTCACCATGTTCGAGATCGACGACTACGTCCTGGGCGCCCTGCGCGCCGGCGCCTGCGGCTTCCTGCTCAAGGACGCCGACCCGCAGTCCCTCGTTGACGCCGTGCGCACCGTCCACGAAGGGCAGTCGCTGCTCAGCCCCCAGGTGCTGGCCCGCCTCGTGGCCCGCATGCCGCGCACGACGTCGACCGGCACCTCCCGTAGCACCTGGACCGGTGAGGTCGAGGCCCTCACGCCCCGCCAGCGCGAGGTTCTCCTGCTCATCGCCCGGGGCCTGTCCAACAGTGAGATCGAGGTCGAGCTCGGCATCACCCGGGCCACTTGCCGCAGTCACATCACCGCGCTCCTGGCCCGACTGGGCGCCCGCGACCGCGCCCAGCTCGTCATCGCCGCCTACGAGGCCGGCCTCATCAGCCCCCGTTGAGGTCAACCGGGACGATCTGGCGCGAGGTCGTACCTTAGGGCGTGAGATCGAGGGGTAAGGGTACGACCTCGAGACCTACGGTACGACCTCGCGGAGGTCGGCACAGCCCTGGCCGCCCCAACCGTCCCGGGCCCGCCTCACCTCCGCTCCTTGAACACCAGCCGGCGCTGCGCCACGTAGCTGGCCACGTAGATGGCCCCGTCGCCGAGAACCTTGGCGATCCCCAGGGGAATCCCGACCGCCGTGAGCGCCTTGAGCATCAGGTAGCTGGCCGCCAGCAGGCTCACCGCCAGGACCGTGTACCGCACCGCCGTGCGCACCACGGTCCCGCGCCGCGCCCGGAAGACCCGGCGATTCATGAAGAAGTTCGCCGTCCCGGACACCAGCCGCGCCCCCACGACTGCCGCCAGCAGGCTGCCCGTCATCGCGAAGATGACCATGACACCCAGCCAGTCGATCCCGAAGCTCGCCAGCGACGCCCCTATGAACCGCAGCAGCGGAGCATAGATCCGCGCCGAGTCCTGCACCGGCCGGAAGTGGGAGGAGGTGTTGCCCGGCTCGTAGACCGTGGCGATCTCCACCTGCTCCACCGCCATCCCCAGCTCGTGAGCGCGCAGCAGCGCGGAGAGCTCGTACTCGTAGCGGTCCCCGGGAACCTCCTGCAGCCACGCCAGCTGCCCGGCGGGGTAGCCGCGCAGACCCGTCTGGGTGTCGCCCAGCCTCCAGCCGGTCGCGCCCCGGAACAGCAGGGCAGTCACGTCGTTACCGATCCGGCTGCGCAGCGGAACCGGCCCGGTGAAGCGCCGCACCCCCAGGGTCATGTGCCCGGTCTCCCGCACCCGAGCGGCCACGGCCTCAATGTCCGACGGCGTGTGCTGCCCGTCGGCGTCGGCGCACACCACGTCCGCATCGGGCCAGGTGACGGCCGCGTGAGCCAGGCCCGTGCGCAGCGCCTGGCCTTTGCCCTGGTTGACCGGGGAGCTGACGACCTCGGCGCCCCGAGTGCGGGCGGCGGAGAAGAAGGGCGCGTACTGCGGCCCCGAGCCGTCGTCGACGACCAGCACCGCGCAGTCCCGGCGCGCCTCGCGCAGACGGGCCACGAGCACTGCCAGACGCTCATCGGGCTTATAGGCCGGGATGAGGACCACGAGCGCCACCGCCGCCCGGGGACGGCGCTTGCCCCCGGCCCGCGCCGCCGTCCGGTTGGCCGCGGTCCGGTTGGCCGCCGTCCGATTGGCAGCGGTCCGGTTCGTGGGGGCGACGACCCGCGGCAGGACGCGCGGCGAGATCTGAAGGGCTGTGTCGGTGCCGCTCATCTCAGGCTCCGTTCGCGATGTAGAGGATGTCGGAGGTGTCGCGCTCGCCCCCGTTGGAGGGCTGGTTGATGATCGAGCCGTTGAAGTACATGGCCGACGAGCCGCCGCCGTCGATGTTGTAGGCGCAGGCGCACCCCAAGTCGGCCATGATCTGGGCGAGCTCGGTCATGGTCACGCCGCGCGAATAGCCCTCGTTGCGGCCGTCGACGACGACGAGCTTGAGGTGGTTCGTCTCCACCCACCCCACGGCGGTACGCGGCTGCTTGCCCTGGATGGAGTGGTTGCCGACGTTGGTGTCCACCTCGACCTGGTCGATACCGGAGAGCACCTTGGAATCGTTGACCAGCGCCGGCCCGAAGGACAGCGTGTTCCACACGCCCGCGTCCAGAAGCGTCTGGGCCTTGGTGGTGGTCTCGTCATAGACCTCCACGCGCCCGTCGCTGTAGAAGGCCATGCCGTCGCGCGTGCCGCTGTCGCGGTAGATGACGCCGTTGCGGATGAGGATGCCGTCGCTGCGGAAGCCGTAATAGTCGCCGTTGATGGCCAGGACGGCGTCGTGCTCAGAGGCCATCGTGGTGGGCTTGGCGACGATGTTGGTGCCGTAGGAGTTGTTGGCGAAGGCGCTGCGCAGGTCGGTGGCGTTGGTGAGCTTGACGTCGGCCACGTAGTAGGTGATGGTGTCGCTACCCGAGCCGGTGGAGACCTGCTGAATCTCGATGCTCGTATTCGATGAGGAGTAGGAACTGTCGCCGACCGTCACGTTGGTGGCCGGGGTCGCCGAGGAGCCTGCCGCCTTCTGCGCCTTGGCCTCCAGCGCGGTGACGTCGCTGACCTCCACGTGTTCGATGACGAAGCGGTTGAGCGCCCAGGCGCTGGTGCCGGTGGCGGCCAGACCCAGGACGGCGGCGCCGCCCAGGAGGAAGCGGCGGCGCGGGTGCTTGCTGGACGTTGAGGAGCGGTCGCGCTGGCCGGAGTCGTGGTCCTGGCCGGACTGGGGCGGCTCGGTCGGGCTGAGGGTGTCGGAGCTGTGCATGACTCAACCGTGTCGGCCCCGCGTATGCCAGGCGTAGGTTGACCTTGTGGGTCTCCTGTGAAGCCGCGGCTGGTGGAACGACGGGGAGAATGGCGTCGCGTCAGGTGTCAATACTCCCGGAGGGTGAGAGTCCTGCGCGCAGATGGTCCCTGAAATCCTTCCAAGGGTCCTGGCCTGCGCATACAGTGAAAGGGGATCGGGTAGCTGGTGCCCGTAGATGGTGCCCACCGTGAGAATCTGCGACAAAGGAGGCGGTCGTATTGTCGGAACGGACTCTGCGCATTATTCGCATTGTGGTTGTGGTGCTCAACGTGATGGTGGCCGTCGTCTCCTTCCGGCGGGGAGACACCTCGGCCATGGTCATCGCCATTGCTGTTGCGGCGTTGTTCCTGTATCAGCTGATTCGTCCATTCGTCGGCGGCAAGGATGATGACCGCGACGACCGGACCCCGCCGAGCTCATGAGCGCCGTCGAGTCTGCGGCGTAGCGAGTGAGAGACCGACGGAGGCCCACTGAGGTCTGATTGGCATGCGGCTTCCAGCCTGAGCCTCTGCTTGGGCCGCTACTGCACGAGGGTGGGGGTGTACTGGTCGAGGGTTGTGCGCACTGCACGAACCCCCGACCCCCGTGGAGTATCCCCGCCCCTCCTCCAGTAGGCCCCGACCCTCGTTGAGTACGCCGTCAGGCCCCACCACAGCAGTCACATCCAGCCCACTCGGCCTGCAGTGACTCGTCGCGAGCGGCCCCCTGTGTCAACCTCTACATACCTCCCGTAAGATTTGTATGACCTTACTAAAATTAGATGACGTCCCTTGGCAAATTAACTGAGGTGGACCTAAGGTCCTAGGTGCTTCGTGTTCGCCCTCGCCTCACCGAAGGACTCTTATGCGCCGTCGTACCCTGCTCATGGCCCTCCCGCTCACCGCCGTTCTCGCCAGCTGCGGAGTCGCCTCCCGCGCCGGAAAGGGCTCCAGCTCCGCCGCTTCCTCGGGCGCCTCCGGCGGCGGCTTCGAGGTCACTGACATCGTCGGCCGCAAGGTCACCTTCAGCGCCCAGCCCAAGAGGATCGTCCTGAGCGAGTCCCGCCACGTCTACTCCCTGGCCTTCCTCAACAAGACCAACCCCATCGACAAGGTGGTCGCCTGGGGTGAGGATCTCCAGAAGGCCGCCCCTGACTTCTACGAGAAGGTCCTCTCCGTGGCCCCCAAGGCCGCCGACCTGCCGAAGATCGGCAACATCGCCAAGGACGGCCTGCCCATCGAGACCCTGGTGAGCCACAAGCCCGACGTCTTCATCATGACCCTGGACGCCTACAACTCCGCCAAGGAGAAGGGCTACCTCGAGAAGCTGGACGGCCAGAAGATCACCTACGTCGTCACCGACTTCCGCCGCGACCCGGTGAAGAACACCGTCCCCTCGGTTACCCTCATGGGCGCCGTCTTCGACAAGCGCAAGGAGACCGAGACCTTCGTCAGCTTCTACAAGAAGCAGGTCGACCCCATCGTGGAGAAGGCGAAGTCCCTGTCCTCCAAGCCCACCACCTTCCTGTGGCGCGGCCCGGGCGTCAACGACCCCGGCTCCACCTACTCCACCGCGAACCTCGGTGCGATCGTCACCGCCACCGGCGGCACCAACATCGCCGACAGCCTCCTGTCCGGCGAGGAGGGCGTACTCACCCCCGAGCAGGTCATCGCCTCCAACCCCAAGAACATCATCGCCACCGGCGGCGAGTGGCAGCAGCAGAAGATCAAGGACACCGCCCAGACCAGCTACGTCCACCTCGGCTACAAGGCCGACGAGGCCTCCGCCAAGGCCAGCCTGGAGCAGCTGAAGAACCAGCCCGGCTACGACCAGATCCAGGCTTTCACCGACCGGCACGTCTACGGCATCTACCACCAGTTCTACGACGCCCCCTACAACTTCATCGCCTACCTCACCTTCGCCAAGTGGCAGAACCCCGAGGCCTTCTCCGACATCGACCCCGCCAAGGTCTGGAAGGAGTTCCACGAGCAGCACATGCCCTGGAAGGCCGAGGGCGTCTTCTTCGCCGCCATCTGATGGGGGACCCCAACGTCACGGCTCCTTCCGACGACGTCGCAGCGCACCAGTCCGATACCGGCCGGGTACCGGGCGGTGCGGCGTCGGTGACGAAGGCTGACGGGCCGGCCGATGCGCCCACGGACACGGCGGCGTCGGCCTACGCCTCCTACCGCCGTCGAACTGCGCGGCGCGTCGCGATGCTCCTGGGGCTGGCCACCCTGCTCCTGGCCGTCTTCCTCGTGGCCCTCATGGTGGGGCCCCTCGGGTTCAGCCCGGCCCAGGTGCTCGGAGCCCTCTTCGACGCCGACTACGACCCGTGGGTCGCCAACATCGTCATCAACCTGCGCCTGCCGCCGGCGCTGCTCGCGGTCCTGGTCGGTGGGGCACTGTCCCTGGCCGGCGTCCAGATGCAGACGATCCTCGACAACCCGTTGGCCGAGCCCTTCACCCTGGGGATCTCGGCGGCCTCGGCCCTGGGGGCGGCGCTGGCCATCGTCACGGGCCTCGTGCTGCCTGTGGCCACCGGCGCCACCCTGCCGATCGTCGCGATGACGGCGGGGCTGGCGGCCTCCCTCACCATCGCGATGGTCTCCAGGCTGCCCTCGGTGACCAAGGAGATGACGATCCTGCTGGGCATCGCCCTGGTCTTCAGCTGCCAGGCGCTCCTGGCGCTCGTGCAGTACCGGGCCTCCACCGAGAGCCTCCAGCAGATCGTCTTCTGGTCGATGGGCTCCCTCATGCGCGCCACCTGGCCGGCCGTGGCCACCGTCTCGGCGGCCCTGCTCGTGGCCACGCCCGTCTTCTGGGTCAACGGCTGGCGGCTGACCGCCATCACCCTGGGGGAGGCGCGAGCCGCAGCCATGGGCATCAACGTGGCGCGCCTGCGGGCGTGGACCCTGGTCGGTGTCTCGTTGCTGGCGGCCCTGTCGGTGGCCTTCGTCGGGATCATCGGATTCGTGGGGCTCGTGGGTCCGCACATGGCCCGCGGCCTGGTGGGGGAGGACCAGCGCTTCCTCGTGCCCGCCTCCATCCTGTGCGGCGCCACCCTGCTGACCGCGGCCCACACCGCCAGCCAGCTCATCGTGCCGGGTGTCGCCGTACCCGTCGGCATCCTGACCGCCCTGGTGGGTGTGCCGGTGTTCCTCACCATCATCTTCGGACGCCAGCGCTCGGCGGTCAGGAGCGGTTCATGAGCCTCATCCTGAACGACCTCACCTTCTCCTACGGCAGGCGGGCCGTCCTCCAGGGCGTCGACGCCACCTGGGAGACCGGCCAGACGGTCGGGCTGCTCGGCCCCAACGGCGCCGGCAAGTCCACCCTGGTCACCTGCGTGGCCCAGCTGCGCCGCCACCTGGGGGAGGTAACCTTCGCCGGGCGCCGGGGCCATGACCTGCGCGGCACGATCGGCTACATGCCGCAGGGCCTGCCCGGCGACGCCGCCCTGACCGCCCTGGAGTCGGTGCTCACCGCCTCGCGGCGCGGCATGACCTGGCACACGAGCCGGGCCGACATCGACCTGGCCTGGAGCGCCCTGGACGAGCTCGGGGTGGCCGAGCTGGCCGACCGCCCACTGGGCCAGCTCTCCGGCGGGCAGCGCCAGCTCGTCGCCCTGGCCCAGACGCTCGTGCGCGAGCCCGACCTCATCCTGCTCGACGAGCCCACCTCCGCCCTCGACCTGCGCCGCCAGGTCTCGGTCCTCTCCCACGTGCGCCGGATCTGCCACCGGGACACCGGGCGCCTCGCCGTCGTCGCCCTGCACGACCTCAACCTGGCGGCCCGCTTCTGCGACCGCCTCGCCATCCTCGCCGGCGGGACGATCCGCGCCGAGGGATCGCCCGCCGAGGTGCTTCAGCCCGACATCCTCGCCGAGGTCTACGGGCTGCGGGTGCGGATCGTGCCCGACGGCGACCACGTCATGGTCGCCCCCGAGGCCGAGCAGGGGGCTTGAGCGGGGGCCTGGCGTCAGGCGTTCCGGCGTCGCATGAGGGGGTCTTCCCCGCCACGTTCCTCACCGTCCTGGCTGCGCGCAGGAGGCTGAGCGCAGCCGCGTCGTCGGAAGAGGCAGTTCGATGGCGCCGATGAGGTCCACGGACTTGGCGATGTTGGTGGCCGAGAGGTCCTCCATCGCCCTGGCGACGATGACGCGGTCCCGGTGAATCTCGCGGATCCTGACCCGGGTCCAGCTCGCCTCGCCCGTCTGCAGATTGTCCTCCTCAAGGAGCCAGTCCTCCGCCAGAAGCCGCAGGCCGATCGCGTCTAGGACCGCCTCGGCCTCGTCGAGATCCATGGCCTCGCCGCGCCGGACCCACAGCCGGTCATACGGGATGAACCGGCCGTCCGCACTCATCTCGATATAGCCCACATGCTCGCCGTCCTCGCGGCGCAGATGATCGAAGACGTCCTCGGGATCGGGCGGGCCTGCCTGCGGGTGGGGAGCGCTCATACTCGCGAGGCTACCGGGCTGGTGAATGCCGCGACGTCAGTGCAGGGCTGTCGCTTCCGATGTGGCCTGATCTGCCTCACGCCACGAGTGGCTGATAGCGCTGGCGGGCGGCTTCACCGGAGGTTCCGACCATATTTCCGATGGCTGCCCAGGACATCCCAGCGTCCCGAGCGCCTCTGATGGCATCAAGGACATGCCGTTCGGCCTGGGCCTGTTCAGCAACTGCGTCTCGCAAGGCCGCTAATGCGGCCACGTCGACCTCTTCGGCCTCGATTGGGTCGTAGTTTTCGAAGCGAGCAGCCAGCTCGTCGGCATGCGCCAGGATCTCGTCGACAGTACGGGGCATCGTCATCACCTCAGAAACTTCTCTCGGGCACGCATGGCGTGGACGACGACGATTGCTGTGATGCCTTGAATGTAGCCAATCTCGAGAACAAGGGCAGCCCGGTTGGCTCCCAGGAGCATGGTGAAACCATCTCCCATATCCCAGGCTCGGATGGGGTGGTGATAGGCGTGAAGGATGTCGGCCTCGCTCAGGCCGTGCTTCAGCACCGATCTGGCAATGATCGGATCGTCCACAGATCCAAGGTAACTTGCGGCGCGCTGTGTGGTCGAGGGGTGTGGTCCCAGGGTGACGCTGGTGGTTGTCGCAGGTTTGACTGCCCGGTGGGTGTGCGGATACCGCAGATGCCTTGGGCGACATCGGCGTCGAGCGGGGCACTCATGTCCGTGAGGCTACCGGGCTGGCGAATGCCTCCCCATCAGCGCAGGCCTGTTGCTTCTGCGGGCTGGTGTCACGATCGGCGACTTTTCCGGGGCCGGTACGGCATCCACCGGCAACCTCGCAGAGGTGACTTGGGGGCGTCTGTGCTGGTCAGGGCTGGTTGCGGGGAGGGGGAGTGTGGCGGGGCGAGGCTGGTGGGCTCTGAAAAGTCGCCAATCGTGACACGTCGGTGGTGCGTGGGGCTGGGTGGGCTGATCGAGAACGTACTTTCGCGCCGAGGACTGCGTTCTCCCACAGAACTCTCGGGTGGGGCCTCAGTCATCTGTGGGAATGCGCAGTCCTCGGCGCGCATCGCAGTCCCCGTATGTGGCTGGGATGCCCCGCCTGACGCGGCCGGAACCGTCCGTCAACCTGTCGCAGCCAGGGCGCTTCGCGAGGCAAGTGGCTCGCGCTGCGTCCGTGGCGGCAGTCCGTGTCGCAGGTCACTATAGACCTCGGGAATGGACTGCGGCCTGACAAGGTTGAGCCAGTCAGACTCAAGGTTGTATGCAGTCAAGTTGACAGAGCCTGACTCAATCACAATCCTGAGTGCATACGACTCAACCTGAAGGCGCCGGAACCTCCGGCCCTCACCTCGAACATCACAACTCAGCAACCACAAGGAGCACATCACATGGCACGCGCTGTCGGTATCGACCTGGGTACCACCAACTCTGCTATCGCCGTCCTCGAGGGTGGCGAGCCCACCATCATCCCGAACGCCGAGGGCGGTCGCACCACCCCCTCCGTCGTCGCCTTCTCCAAGTCCGGCGAGATCCTCGTCGGCGAGATCGCCAAGCGTCAGGCGGTCACCAACGTGGACCGCACCATCTCCTCGGTCAAGCGCCACATGGGCACTGACTGGTCCGTGGAGATCGACGACAAGAAGTACACCGCCCAGGAGATCAGTGCCCGCATCCTGGCCAAGCTCAAGGCCGACGCCGAGGCCTACCTGGGTGAGCCCGTCACCAACGCGGTCATCACCGTCCCGGCCTACTTCAACGACGCCGAGCGCCAGGCCACCAAGGAGGCCGGCACCATCGCGGGTCTGACCGTGGACCGCATCGTCAACGAGCCCACCGCCGCGGCCCTGGCCTACGGCCTGGACAAGGGCAAGGAGGACGAGCTCATCCTCGTCTTCGACCTCGGTGGCGGTACCTTCGACGTCTCCCTGCTCGAGGTCGGCAAGGACGACGACGGCTTCTCCACCATCCAGGTGCGCGCCACCAACGGTGACAACCGTCTGGGCGGTGACGACTGGGATGCCCGCATCGTCGACTGGCTGGTCAAGCAGGTCAAGAGCAAGGACGGCGTGGACCTGTCCAAGGACAAGATCGCCATGCAGCGTCTCAAGGACGCCGCCGAGCAGGCCAAGAAGGAGCTGTCCTCGGCGACCTCCACGAACATCAACCTGCAGTACCTCTCCATGAGCGAGTCCGGCCCCATCCACCTCGATGAGAAGCTCACCCGCTCCAACTTCCAGGAGATGACCGCGGACCTGCTCGAGCGCACCAAGATCCCCTTCCACAACGTCATCAAGGACGCCGGGGTCAAGGTCTCCGACATCGACCACGTGGTCCTCGTGGGCGGCTCCACCCGCATGCCCGCCGTCGCGGACGTGGTGCGCGAGCTGACCGGCAAGGACCCCAACAAGGGCGTCAACCCCGATGAGGTCGTCGCCGTCGGCGCGGCCCTCCAGGCCGGCGTCATCCAGGGCGACCGCAGCGACGTCCTGCTCATCGACGTCACGCCGCTGTCCCTGGGCATCGAGACCAAGGGCGGGGTCATGACCAAGCTCATCGAGCGCAACACGGCCATCCCGACCAAGCGCTCCGAGGTCTTCTCCACCGCCGAGGACAACCAGCCCTCCGTGCTCATCCAGGTCTACCAGGGCGAGCGCGAGTTCGCCCGGGACAACAAGCCGCTGGGCACCTTCGAGCTGACCGGCATCGCCCCGGCCCCCCGCGGCGTGCCCCAGATCGAGGTCTCCTTCGACATCGACGCCAACGGCATCGTCCACGTCTCGGCCAAGGACCGCGGCACCGGCAAGGAGCAGTCCATGACCATCTCCGGCGGCTCCGCCCTGCCCAAGGAGGACATCGACCGCATGGTCAAGGAGGCCGAGGCCCACGCCGAGGAGGACAAGAAGCGCCGCGAGGACGCCGAGACCCGCAACTCCGCCGAGCAGCAGGCCTACTCCATCGAGAAGCTCCTCAAGGACAACAAGGACAAGCTGCCCGAGGACGTCCACTCCGAGGTCTCCGAGGCCGTCGCCGACCTCAAGAAGGCCCTCGAGGGTGACGACATCGAGCCGGTCAAGACCGCTCAGGAGAAGCTGAACTCGGTGGCCCAGAAGGTCGGTGAGGCCCTCTACCAGGCCGACGCCGCCGCCCAGGCCGCGGGTGACGCCTCCGCCTCCTCGGCCGGCTCCACGTCCTCCGACGACGAGGACATCGTGGACGCCGAGATCGTCGACGACGAGGACTCCAAGTGACCTCGGCCGGCCCCACCCCCGAGAACGAGGGCGTCGACCCCGAGCTCCAGGCGGCCGTCGAGTCGGCCTTCGAGGAGGTGCCCGACGACGTCCGTGAAGGACTCGCCCAGGGCTCGCCCGAGGGCGCGGCCGGCCAGGCCGACGCCGCCTCCGATGAGGCGGCGGGGGAGGACCCCCTGGCCCAGGCGCAGGCCCAGGCCGCTCAGGCGGCCGACGACCTGGCCCGGGCCCGGGCGGACCTCTACAACCTCCAGCAGGAGTACCAGGGGTTCGTGCGCCGCTCCCGTGAGGGCGCGGCCTCCCACCGGGACGCTGGTGCCGCCGGCGTCGTCGAGGCCCTCATCCCGGTCCTCGACGAGATCGAGCTGGCCCGCCAGCACGGCGACCTGACCGGCACCTTCGAGACCACGGCCGGCAAGCTCGAGTCGATCCTGGCCGAGAAGTACTCCCTGGAGCGCTTCGGCGCCGTGGGTGAGGTCTTCGACCCCACGCTGCACGAGGCCCTCATGGCCACCGAGTCCAGCGAGGTCACCGAGCCCACCATCGCCGCGGTCCTCCAGCCCGGATACCGCCTGGGTGAGCGCGTCGTGCGCGCCGCCCGCGTCCAGGTCGCCAACCCGGCCTGATACCCACCGCACCACATACCCCGGCCCGACGGCGGACCCGAGCCAGCAGCTCTGGCGGGTCTGAGTCCGCCGTCGGGCCGGCAGGTGCACCAGGGCGCCCCAGGCCCCAGGGCCGCGGAGTCGTCCACCCCCACAATCTTCAGCTTCAGTAAGGAAAACCCACGATCACCCGGATAAGGAGGCGGTGAGACGACCATGGCCAGTCAGGACTGGATGACGAAGGACTTCTACGCGGTCCTCGGCGTGAGTAAGGACGCCGACGCCGCCGCGATCAAGAAGGCCTATCGCACACTCGCAAAGAAGTACCACCCCGACCGCAACCCCGACGACGCCGCAGCGGCCGAGAAGTTCAAGGAGATCGGAGAGGCCTACGCGGTCCTGTCCGATGAGGCCGAGCGCAAGCAGTACGACGCGATCCGCTCGATGGCCGGAGGCGGCGCCCGCTTCCAGGCCGGTGGCCCGGGAGGGGCCGGCGGCGCCGGCTTCGAGGACATCTTCTCCTCCATGTTCGGCGGCCAGGGCGGCAACGTCCGCTTCGAGACCGCTGGCGGCGCCGGCGAGCCCGACCTCGACGACCTGCTGCGCATGTTCGGCGGCACCCCCAGCCCCACCCGCTCCGGTGGCCGCTCCGGCCCCTTCGGCTTCGGTGGCTTCGGAGGCTTCGGCTCCCAGCCCCAGCCGCAGAAGGGCTCCGACGTCCTGACCTCGGCGACGCTGGACCTACGCGACGCCGTCGCCGGCACCACCGTGGAGCTCACCGCGGACGGGCGCACCATGAAGGTCCGCATCCCGGCCGGTGTGCGCGACGGCCAGAAGATCCGTCTGCGCGGCAAGGGCCGAGCCGGCCTGAACGGCGGCGAGAACGGCGACATGGTGGTGACCATCAGCATCAAGAAGCACCCCGTGTACTCGGTCGACCCGATCGACGGCGCCAACCTGCGCATGGACCTGCCGGTCACGCTGCGCGAGGCCGCCCTGGGCGCCACGGTCGAGGTCCCGCTGCTCGACGGCGGCACCTCCAAGATCAAGATCAAGCCCGGCACCTCCTCGGGCACCGTCATGCGCCTGCGCGGCAAGGGCGCCACCACTCGGAAGAAGACCGGCGACCTGCTGGTGACCATCCAGGTGGCCGTGCCCAAGAAGCTCTCCAAGGCCGCTAAGGAGGCCCTCGAGGCCTTCGATGAGGCCATGGGCGACACCGACCCGCGGGCCACCCTCATGGAGGAGGCGGCGAAGTGAGTCGGCACCGGGCCGGGCAGGGCCTGGGGCACCTGGCCGACGACGCCGCCGAGCGCGCGGTTTACGTGGTCTCGGTGGCGGCCGAGCTCGCCGGGATGCACCCCCAGACCCTGCGCCAGTACGACCGGCTCGGGCTGGTCAGCCCCGCTCGGACCCGCGGGCGGGGTCGGCGCTACTCTCACCGCGACGTCGAGCGCCTGCGTCGCATCCAGTCCCTGTCCCAGGAGGGCATCAACCTCGAGGGCATCCGCCGCATCCTTGCCCTGGAGGCCCGCGTGGAGGAACTGGAGGCTGACAACGCCCGCATGCGCAGTCGCGAGGCCGTCGTCCAGCGGATCTTCGCGGCGGCGGCCGACGGCGAAGTTCAGGTCGTCGCCCCCGGGCGCCAGGGCCGTGGGCCCGCCGCGCGCCACCCCGAGGCGGGGCGCGCACGCGCCGCCGGTACAGCGGGAGGCGCGAGCACTGCGCTCGTGCCCGTGCGTCGGTGGTACTGACCGACACGGATTGGCACTGACTGGGACTGACGAGCGCCGGCGGGCAATGATGAGCGCCGGCGCGTCCTGGATGCAGACACTGAGACGCCAGCACTGATGCGGCACTGAGCCCATGGGCCGCTGCGGCGGAACAGGCGGCCGGCCCCCGCACCTCATTCTCCGGGCGGATGCCGCCGGTCGACAACCGCCCGTAAGGTTCCGCTCATGCGGATGACGACCTCCTTCACCGGTGCACGGGGCGTGCGATACCCCGCCCCCGACGTGGCCCGTGGCTTCATGCTCCTGCTCATCGCGGTCGCCAATGTTCCGTCGTGGAACAAGATGCCGAACGGGGCCGAGCCTCCGGTCTCCTCCGTTGACGGCTGGTGGATGTTCGTCCGCACGCTGGTGGTGGACCACCGGGCCTACCCGCTGTTCGCGATGCTCTTCGGCTTCGGGCTCATGACCATGATTAACCGGCGCATCGCCTCCGGGACCGAGACCTACCTCGCCTCCCTTCCCGGCGCGCCGGAGGGCCGCGAGCCGATGCCGCACGAGGCGGCCTGGGCCCGTGAGATGGCCACCATTGACGCCTACCGCCTGGTGCGACGCCGCGGCTGGTGGATGCTGCTGATCGGATTCGTCCACGGCCTCGTCTTCCCCGGTGACATCATCGGCGCCTATGGGCTGGTCGCCGTCCTCCTGGCCAACCTGCTGGCCCGCAAGAACTACTCGGTGCTCTACCTCATCGCGGGCATCATCTCCGTGCTGGCCCTGGTGACGTATCTGGCCTCAGGGACCCTGTCGGGCGGCGACACCCTGACGGCCTCCGGGGAGCAGTCGGTCTCGCTGACAGTGGCGCTGCTCTGGGTCGTCACCAATGCCCTGCAGTGGGCCGTGGTGCTGGTCGTGCAGGTGCTCATCGCCCTTATCGTCCCGGCTGCGGTGATCGGTGCCCGCCTGGCCGACACCGACCTCCTCACCCATCCGGAGCGGCACCGGCGCCGGCTGATCTCGGTGGGCCTGGGCGGTCTGGCGCTGGGGGCGCTCGCGGCGTTCCACGGCGCGCTGACGCTCGCGACGACGGCGCAGCTCTGGCCGTGGGACTTCGCCATGACGGAGTTCTTCGGCCTGGCCGGCGCCTGCGGCTGGCTGGCGCTGCTGGCCCTGTATGCCGGTGGACCCAGGCCGGATGGCCGGCTGACTGGCCTGCGCCGGCTGGCTTCCGCCGTCGGCCGCCGTTCCATGACCGTCTACCTGAGCCAGACGATCCTGTTCGG
The DNA here is from genome assembly GCF_016694895.1 of Actinomyces sp. HMT 175. NCBI lineage: Bacteria > Bacillati > Actinomycetota > Actinomycetes > Actinomycetales > Actinomycetaceae > Actinomyces > Actinomyces sp. HMT 175. The sequence goes on along the minus strand of NZ_CP068012.1, from coordinate 2,812,986 downwards.
CATCATCTTCGGCGTCGTTCCACTCCTGGTGACGGGCAGGCGCCTGTGGATGGGGCAGGCCGCGGCCGCCCTCGTCGCCCTGGGTGTCTGGCTGGCGAGCGTGGTCCTGTGCGCCGTCCTGGAGCGCGGTGGTCATGCCGGCCCCTTCGAGACCCTGCTGCGCACGGCCGTCGCCCGCAGCGAGCGCAGGAGGCCGACGCTGCCGCCCCCGCCCGCCGTCTGGCCCGGGATGCAGGCGGGACCGTGGCCGATGATGCAGATGGGGACCCACCCGGGAGCGCCGGTGCCGATGCAACCGGGCATGCCGCCAGTGGCTCAGCCGGGAGTCCAGCCGGAGGCACCGGACCAACCGGGCATGCCGCCTGCGCCGCAGCCGGGACCGCAGCCCGCCCCCTGAGCCGGCCCGACCCGGGTCCGTCCGCCGGAAGAATGGCCGGGCGGCAGGCTCCACCTTTCGGTGGACACGATCTCGGCGCTTAAGGCGGACGCCGCGGAACCACTGGTTTTCATACGGTCGAGTCATGAACACGACGACTTCCTCCGCGACCTCATTCACTGGTTCCCGCGGCCTGCGCTACCCCGCCCCCGACGTCGCCCGCGGCTTCATGCTGCTGCTCATCGCCCTGGCCAATGTGGGGTTCTGGGTGGCGGGTCCCGAGGGCCGTGTGCCATCGACCGCCGACAGGACCTGGGCCTTCATACGTGCCCTGTTCATCGACCAGCGCGCCTACCCGCTGTTCGCACTGCTCTTCGGCTTCGGGCTGGCCACCATGGTCAACCGGCGCATGGCATCGGGCATCGACGCCTACTGCCAGCAGTTGACCGGCGGGCTCCGGGCGCCGTCGGCGGCTGAGCTCGACCAGGCCCGGGAGCAGGCCGCCATCGACGCCCGCCGCCTCGTGCGGCGCCGCGGCCTGTGGATGGTCCTGTTCGGGCTCATCCACGGCGCCTTCTTCCCCTCGGAGATCATCGGCACCTACGGCATCGTCGCCGTCGTCTTCGCCGGGTGGTTCGCTCACAAGCACCACAAGCGCCAGCTGGCGGTGTGCGCCCTCATTCTTCTGTTCCAGATCGTGACGGTGGTCCTGGCCATGCTCATGGGCCCCGGAGGTGAGGCGGCCGGTGTGGCGGGGCCCGCTGCCCCGGCGGCGGCACCCACCGGAGCAGGCGAGTCCGTGGCGTCAGCGCTGCCCTGGTTCGTGACCAACGTGAATGAGTGGTTCTTCACCGCTCTGGGAGCCGCCTTCACCACGATGATTCTTCCCGCCGCCTTCCTCGGTGCCCGCCTGGCCGACACCGACCTCATCTCCCACCCCGAGCGCCACCGCAGTCTGCTGACGGTGGCCGGGATCGGCGGCCTGGCCCTGGGGGCACTCGGCGCGCTTCACGAGCTCCTGGTCCCGCTCACCAGCGCTCAGTCCTGGGAGGCCGACTCCGCCCTGATCGCGGTCCTGGGCCTGGCCGGGGGCTGCGGCTGGCTCGCCGTTCTGGCCCTCTACGCCGGCGGGCCGACGTCGGACAACCGGCTGACCGGCCTCAGGTGGCTGCTGTCCAACGTGGGGCGCCGCTCCATGACTGCCTACCTGTCCCAGACAGTCATGTTCGCCGGCATCTTCGTCATCGCGCCGCGGCTGACCGGGAGGCCCCTGGAGCTGGGAGTGGTGGCATCCGCCGCAGTGGCGGTGATGGTCTGGCTGACGACCGTGGTCCTGTGCGCGGTGCTTGAGCGGCTCGGCATGCCCGGTCCCTTTGAGTCCCTCCTGCGCATCGCCGTCGCTCGCAGCGAGCGCAGCCGCACGAACCCGTTCCCCCAGCAGATCCCCGCCCAGCGCGCGGCCCAGTTCCTCGGTCGGTCGACGAGCGCCCCGGTTACCGCGGGAGCCTGAGAGCGGGGCGGTGCCCGATGCCATCGCAAGACGGAAGAGCCCTGGTCCTCCGGGAGGAGGACCAGGGCTCGGTCCGCTCTCCGGGGAGGAGAGGATCAGCCCGTCATGATGGCTCCGCAGGGGGAGGTGGCGCTGGTGGCCGCCCCCTAGCGTGGAGGGCATGAAACTTACGACGTCATTCAACGGCACTCGGGGGGTGCGCTATCCGTCCCCGGATGTGGCCCGTGGCTTCATGCTCCTGCTCATCGCCCTGGCCAACATCCCCTTCTGGACCGATGTGACGCACGCTTCCGCCCCGTCTGACGCGGTCGACACGGCATGGCTGTGGGTGCGCTCCCTCCTGGTCGACTCGCGCGCCTACCCGCTGTTCGCGATGCTCTTCGGCTTCGGACTGGTCACCATGGTCAACCGGCGCATCGCCTCCGGCGCCGCGTCCTACCTCAGCTCCCTGCCCGGCGTGGAGGACGGCCGTGAGCCGACGTCACAGGAGGCGGCCTGGGCCCGTGAGCAGGCCACCGTCGATGCGCGTCGCCTGGTGCGGCGTCGGGGCCTGTGGATGATCCTCTTCGGGGCCGTGCACGCCGTGCTCTTCTCCGGTGACATCATCGGCCCCTACGGCCTGGTCGCCGTCATCTTCGCCGGCTGGATCACCCGCAAGCACTGGAAACGGGCCGGGGCCTTCTGCGCCGTCGTCGTTGTTGCCGGCGCCGCCACCACCCTCGCCATCGGCAGCTTCCTGGCCTCCCAGGGTGCCGCCTCCGCGACGGCCGTGCACCAGGGATCCGCTGAATCGACCGGAACGGTCCTCTCCTACGTCTCCCACGGCCTCCTGGCCTGGGGTGGAAGCCTGGTCTCGGCACTGTTCTTCTCCATGATCGTTCCGGCGATGTTCCTCGGCGCCCGCCTGGCCGACACCGACCTCATCACCCACCCCGAGCGCCACCGCCGGCTCCTGGTCGCCGTCGGCCTGGGCGGTCTGGGGCTCGGTGCCGCGGGAGGCATCGGGTTCGCCATGTGGGCCGCGGGCGGCCCCCTGGTCGCCTGGACCATGCCCCTTCACGCGGCCACGGGCGTGGCCGGGGCCTGCGGCTGGTTGGCACTGTTGGCCCTGTACGCCGGCGGGCCGAGGCCGGATGGCCGGCTGACGGGGCTGCGCCGGCTGGCCTCCAGTGTGGGGCGCCGCTCCATGACGGCCTACCTCAGCCAGACCTTCCTCTTCGCCACCATCTTCATGGTCCTGCCCGCCCTGACCGGGATCGAGCTCCACCTGGGCGAGGCCCGGGCCGCCGGGATCGCGCTGGCGGTCTGGCTGGTGACAGTCGGTCTGTGCGTAGCCCTGGAGCGCGGCGGTCACGCCGGCCCCTTCGAGACCCTGCTGCGCACCGCCGTGGCCCGCAGTGAGCGCCGACGCCGGCTGCCTGCCCCTCCGACCCCGGCCTCACCGGTGGGCACCTCCAGCACCTACGACCTGGTGCGCTGAGACCCCGGAGCACAGGCAGGCGCCCAGGACGATGGGGAGCGCTTCCCCGCGGGCCGGCGGGTGCCTGCCCACCACGGCCTTCAGGGATTCTGTATGGTGGGACGGCCTGATGACAGCCTTCAGGGCGCGTCATCGCACCATGTCCTGAGGACTGTGAGTCGCCTCGCAGAACGCGAGGGGTCACTTGAGCGTTTCACAGGGCATCGTTGACACGGTAGCCTGCCTGCGTCCCCAACTCTGAAGGAAGCGAACAGTCCTCATGACTCAGCCCCCCAACCCTGGTCAGCCCTTCTACCAGCAGCAGCCCTCGGCGCCCTCGGCTCCGGCCCCGGGGCAGCCCTACCCGCCCCAGCAGCAGTTCCAGGGCGCGCCCGGTGCCCCTGCCGCTCCTGGTGCGCCTGGCGCCCCCGGCCAGCCCTTCCCGCAGGCTCCGGCGGGGGACAGCTTCATGGGCAACCTCTTCGACACCGCCAAGCCCTTCGCCGAGAAGTTCGGCAAGGTGTTCTTCTACATCGCCGCCATCGCCCTGGTCGCGAGCTGGCTCTACTCGGCTTACAACGCCGGTGACATCGCTGGTAACTACGACATCGAGACGCAGAGCCGGAGCTTCAACTTCGGCAAGTTCCTGCTGAGCCTGCTCTTCGACGCCCCCTGGATCGTGACGCAGATCGGCCTCATCCGCCTCTTCATCGAGCTGGTCATCAACTCCGGCAAGAAGAACTAGCCACTTGCCCGACGGTGTCCCGTCTCCGCCGCAGCCAGCTGCTCGACCCTGACGGTCGCCGGCCCTCGCGGCCGGCGACCGTCAGTCGTTGGAGCCGCCTGCGCCCGAGTAGTCCTCGACCCCTCCCACCGGTAGCTCGAGGACGGCCGTCAGCCCGCCGTCGGGGTTGGCGCTCAGACGCAGCTCGCCGCCGTGCGCGGTGGCCACCGCCGTCACGATGGCCAGGCCCAGCCCGTGCCCGGAGCCCCGGGTCCGCCCCCGCCCCTCGCCGCGCACGAAGGGCTCGCGCAGAGACTCCACGCTCTCGGCCGCCACCACGGGGCCCTCGTTGCGGATCGTCAGGCGCACGCCGTCGTCCAGACGCGCCATGCCCACGGTGATGCGGCCGCCCTCGACGTTGTAGCGGGCCGCATTGCGCAGCAGGTTGGAGACGCTCTGACGCAGCAGCACCGGATCCCCGGGGACCCGGGCGGGCAGCAGGTGGGTGGAGACGTGAAGGTGGTGCTCGGCGACCTCCGGAGTGATGAGGCCCAGGGCGTCACGGACCGTGGCCTCCATGTCCACGTCCTCGTGGGCCAGTTTCCCGGACTGGGCGTCGGCCAGGTCCAGCAGGGCGTCGATCGTCTCCCGGTTGGCGCGGTTGGTCTCCAGGACCCGGGTCAGCACCCGGCGCAGATCCTCGGCCGAGGCCTGCGGGTCGGACAGGGCGACGTCGATCATTGTCTGCGTGGTGGCCAGGGGAGTGCGCAGCTCGTGGGAGGCGTTGGCCGCGAACCGGCGGTGGACGGAGAAGGACCGCTCCAGGGAGGCCAGCATGTTGTCGAAGGTGTCCGCCAGGTCGTGGATCTCGTCGCGCGGGCCGGACAGGTCCAGCCGCTGACTGAGGTCGCCCGAGGCGGCGCGCTTGGCGGCCGCATTCATCGAGGACAGCGGCTGCAGCATCCGCCCCGCCAGGATCCATCCGACGGTCCCGGAGAGCACCACGAGCAGTGCCAGCGCGCCGACGGCCGAGCGCATGATGCTGCTGAGCAGATCGAACAGGTTTGTGTCCACCTTGGCGGCCTCGCCGACCTGCGAGACCGGCACGGCGGCGGTCTCCCCGACCGGGTCGCCGATCTGGATGCTCAGCGTGACGTAGCGCGTGTAGAAGTAGACCAGGGCGATGAGGACCACGCCGGCGGCCGTCACCATCCCGGCGTAGGTCAGGGTCAGACGGGCCCGGATACTCAGGTGCCGGGCGCGACGCATGTGCTCCGTGCGGCCCGGCCGGGCGCCGTGGGCCTCACGGGCGCCGTGGGGCCCACTGTCGGCGCCGGGCCGCGCCGCGTCGTCGGCCCGGGTCCCCGCAGCCCCCTGCCCGCTCATGCGCTGAACCTGTAGCCCGCGCCGGGGACCGTCTGGATCACCCGCGGCTCACCGAGCTTGCGACGCAGGTGGGAGATTGTCACCCGCGTGGAGTTGGTGAAGGGGTCGGCATTGGCGTCCCAGGCCTTCTCCAGAAGCGTCTCGGCGCTGAGGACCCCGCCCTCGGCCTCCATGAGGACCTGAAGGACCGCGAACTCCTTGGGGCTGAGGTGAATGAAGTGCCCGTCCCGGTAGACCTCCCGGCGGAAGGGATCCAGGCGCACCCCGTGGGCCTCGAGGACCGGGGTGCGCGCCGGCTGGCTGCGTCGCCCCAGGGCCCGCAGCCGGGCCACCAGCTCGGGGAACTCGAAGGGCTTGGTGAGGTAGTCGTCCGCCCCCAGCTCGAAACCGCCCACGCGCGCGTCCAGCGTCCGAGACGCAGTGAGCATGAGGACCCGCGTGCTGGGGTGGTCGCGCACCACCCGCCGGCAGACCTCGTCGCCGTGGACCACGGGCAGGTCCCGGTCCAGGACGATGATGTCGTAGTCGTTGACCGCCACCTGCTCCAGGGCGCTGGCCCCGTCGCCGACGACGTCCACGGCCATCGCCTCACGCCGCAGCCCGGTGGCGATGGCCTCAGCCAGGTACTCCTCATCCTCCACGACGAGCACGCGCATCGCCCTGCCTCCTTCACTGTGGATTCTTTCGGCTGGTCCCTCAGCGAACCAGCCCCTGTGTTGCCACAACATAAGCGAATTTGTGAACCCCGTGGCAACACCGCTCCCGGTTGGCTGTTCCCCGAACGAACGGACGCCACCGCGCCCCGACCCACGTGAGCCGAAAGGACCCTCTCCCATGAAGCAGCCCCTCAACACCCGGATCCTCACCCGCGCCGCCACAGTGCTGACCTGCGCCGTGTGCGCCGTCGGCCTCATGACCGGATGCTCCCAGGGCTCGAAGGCGGACTCGGCCGCCTCCGCCTCCGCCACCAGCGGAGACGACTACCTGCTCAAGATGGCCAAGTGCATGCGCGACAAGGGCATCGACGTCTCCGACCCCGACGCCAACGGCAACGTGCAGTTCCCCGACAACGAGGCCGCCACCAAGGCCGCCCAGGAGTGCGAGCAGATCGTCGGCCCCGCCCCCGGCACCGAGGACCTCGCCAAGCCCGAGACGCAGCAGGACCTGGTCAAGGCCGCCGAGTGCCTGCGCAAGGAGGGCTACGACGTGCCCGACCCCGAGGCCGGCAAGGGCATCCAGATCAACGGTGACATCCCCCAGGACGTCATGAACAAGTGCTTCTCCCAGGTCGGGAGCAAGTGACACCGCGCCCTTGCAGGCGCCACCAGACCACAGGCTCGCGCGGCCAGGCCGCCGCGTAGACACACTCAGACAGGCAGACACATGGATCAGACCACCACCTCCACGCAGGCCGACGACGGCTCGACCGGCACCGCGGACAAGCCGGGCACGGCCCACCGCACCCGACGCCGGGCCTTCCTGGCCATGGGGGCCGCTGCGATCCTGGCGGCGGGCGCTGGTGCGGGCGCCTTCGCCTCCAGGTCGGGCCCCTTCGCGGCCAAGGCCAAGCCGACGACGTCGACCTTCAGCGGCGCCACCGACACCGTCACCAAGGGCGACCTCCAGGGACAGACCTCGGTGTCCGGGACCTTGCGCTACTCCGACTCGCGCAAGTTCAAGTCGGGCTTCGAGGGCGTTCTCATCCAGGTGCCGGCCTCCGGGGCCGTCCTGACCCAGGGCGACGTCCTCTACCGAACCGGCAACGAGACCGCCTACCTCATGCGCGGCAACCTGCCCGCCTGGCGCAGCTTCGAGGCCGGCATGGAGGACGGCGAGGACATCCGCCAGCTCGAGACGGCCCTGCGGGACCTGGGGTACTTCGACTACGAGCCCGACGACCACTTCAGCTGGGCCACCACCAGCGCCATCCTGAAGTGGCAGAAGGACCTCGACCTGCCCCGGACCGGGACCCTCCCACTGGGACGGATCGTCTTCACCCCCGGAGACCTGCGCGTGGGGACGGTCACCGCCCGCGTGGGGGACCGCGTTGCCGCCGACACCGAGCTCTTCGACGTCACCTCCACCACCCAGGTGGTCGACGCCAACATCAAGCTCTCCGACCAGAAGCTCGCCGTTACCGGCACCGCCGTGACCATCAAGCTGCCCGACGCCAAGAAGACCGCCGGGAAGATCACCTCCGTGGGCACCCCCACCGAGAAGTCCTCCGGCTCCGGGTCCGGCGCCGGCTCCGGCTCGGGTGAGTCCAAGGAGCGGGTCATCCCCATCACCGTCACCCTCACCGACGCCTCGGCGACCACCAACTTCCAGGAGGTCTCCGTCACCGTCGACCTGCCCAGCGAGAAGCGCACGGGCGTCCTGTCGGTGCCGGTCGGGGCCCTGCTGGCCCTGAGCGCCGACCAGTACGGCGTCGAGATCGTCGAGGCCGGTGGCACCACCCGCAAGGTGCCGGTCACCATCGGGCTGTTCGCCGGCGGGCGCGTGGAGATCTCCGGTCAGGACATCTCCGAGGGACAGCGAGTGGTGGTGCCGCAGACATGAGTCGCATCCTGTCCCTGCGCGACGTGAAGCGCACCTACGGGGAGCCGCCCGTGGCCGCCTGCGCGGGCGTGAGCCTGGAGATCGACTACGGCGAGTTCGTCGCCATCGTCGGCCCCTCGGGCTCGGGCAAGTCCACGCTCCTCAACCTCATCGGCACCCTGGACCGGCCCAGCTCCGGCACCGTCGAGATCGACGGCGTCGACGTCGGCTCCCTGTCCGACGCCAAGCTCTCGGCCCTGCGGGCCAGCCGCATCGGCTTCGTCTTCCAGCAGTTCCACCTGGCAGACGGCGTCAACGCGGTGGACAACGTCGCCGACGGCCTGCTCTACAGCGGGGTCCCCCGCTCCGAGCGGCGCCGGCGCGCCCGGGCCGCCCTGGAGCGCGTCGGCCTGGCCCACCGGCTCGACCACCGCCCCCACCAGATGAGCGGCGGCGAGCGCCAGCGGGTGGCCATCGCCCGGGCCGTCGTCGGCGAGCCCCCGCTGCTGCTGGCCGACGAGCCCACCGGGAACCTCGACTCCACCTCCGGGGCCTCGATCGTGGAGCTCCTCCACGAGCTCCACGCCCAAGGCACCACGATCATCGTCATCACCCACGACAACGAGCTGGCAGCCCAGCTCCCCAGGCAGATCGCCATCCGCGACGGCCGCATCGTGGGGGACTCAAGCTTGAAGGAGATCGTCCATGACGACGTCTACGCACCGGCGTGACCGGTCCGCGGCCGAGCGGGCCGGCCGCGCCCCGGCCCGGCGGATCCAGCGCTCGCGGCTGCGTCTGGCCGACGTGCTGCGCCTGGGAGGCACCGGCATCAAGGCCCGCCCCACCCGCGCCTTCCTGTCCGCACTGGGGATCGCCATCGGTATCGCCGCCATGATCTCGGTGGTGGGCATCTCGGCATCCAGCCGCGCCCAGCTCTCCGCCCAGCTCGACTCCCTGGGGACCAACCTGCTGACGGCCACCGCCGGCCAGGACCTGTTCGGCAACTCCTCCTCCCTGCCGCAGGACAGCGTCGGCAAGGTCCGCCTCATCGACAACGTCCAGAGCGCCTCGAGCACCGGGCTGGTCAAGAACTCACTGGTCTACCGCACTCCGCTCATCGACAAGAACGCCTCCGGCGGCATCACCACCCTGGCCGCGGACAAGTCGCTGCTCGACGTCGTGGCCGGACAGGTGGACAAGGGCGCCTGGCTCAACGAGGCCACCAGCAAGTACCCGGCCACGGTCCTGGGCCAGACGGCGGCCCAGCGCCTCGGCGTCGTCTCACCGGGAACCAAGGTGTGGATCGGCGGGAACTGGTTCACCGTGGTCGGCATCCTCAAGCCGGTGGTGCTGGCCCCCGAGCTCAACAATGCCGCCCTCATCGGTCAGGGCGTGGCCAGCGACCTGCTGGGGCACGATGCCAAGCCGACGACGGTCTACACGCGCAGCCAGGACGCCGCCGTCCCCACGGTGCGCAAGCTGCTGGCGCCGTCGATCTCGCCGCAGGCCCCCAATGAGGTCAAGGTCTCGCGCCCCTCGGACGCGCTGGAGGCCAAGAACGCGGCCGACAAGGCCTTCACCGGTCTGCTGCTGGGCGTGGGCTCGATCGCCCTGCTCGTCGGCGGCATCGGGGTGGCCAACACGATGATTATCTCGGTGCTCGAGCGCCGTCGGGAGATCGGACTGAGGCGGTCCCTGGGGGCGATGCGCGGACACATCCTCGTGCAGTTCATGACCGAGGCGCTGCTGCTGGCCTCCCTGGGCGGTGCCCTGGGGTGCGTCATCGGGATCGGGGTGACCGCCGGGATGTCGGCCGCCAACGGCTGGCCCTTCAGCCTGCCGGTGATCGCCGTCGTCGGCGGTCTGGGAGTCACCATCGCCATCGGCGCCCTGGCCGGCGTGTACCCGGCCGTTCGGGCCTCCCGCACTCCTCCGACTGCCGCGCTCAACGCGCAATAGGCGAGCGCCGCCGGCCCGAGGGGAGGCCGATGAGACGTCCCGGTGGGAGACGGCTGGGCCCCGTGGTGGCGGCACCGGACTGTGGCGGCCGGTGCTTGAAAGAGATGGGGAGAGCCCAGCTGGCCGGGAACGCGTGAGGGCCCCGCACTGAACGGTGCGGGGCCCTCACTCCTGCGATCAGAAGACCGCGGTGCCTGTGGGTAGGCAGGCTCTCAGCCGGGTCACTCCGTGCCGAGCTTGCCGTCGACGGCGTCGCGGGCGGCGTCGATCTTGTCGTCGTACTTGCCGCCGGTCGCCTTCTTGGCAGCACCGGCTGCGGCGTCCAGTGCCTTGTCGCTGATCGCCTCGGCCTTGTCGGAGCTGAGAGCGTCACCGGCCTTCTTCGCCAGGTCATCAAGTCCCATCTGTGTCTCCTTCCGTCGGGTGGCCAGACGTCGGATGACGACGGCCTCGGCTGAATAGTGCCAGGTTTGCGCACCCGCGTCATCTGAGGGCGGTTCGGCCCCTGGGGTGCGGCCGGGGACTTTTCCTTCCAGTCGGGGGCATTCGACGCCGTCGGGGACGGTGGGGTCTGGTGGTGGATGCACCACTCGTGGGAGGGGTGTTTTGTGTCTGGTACTGGGGTTGGTCAGGATGTGCGTCGTGATGCGGTGGCGCGGGTGGTGGCTGGTGAGTCGGCCTCGGCGGTGGGTCGGGTTCTGGGGTACCGGCGTGGGACGGTGAGCCGGTGGTGCCAGGCGGCGGGGGTGGAGCTGGTGCGCGGCCCCAAGGGCGGCACGCTCGAGGCTGACCAGGCCAGACGCGCCAAGGTCGTTCAGGCCGTCCTGGCCGGAGCGTCCCTGACCCGAGCGGGAGCCGAGGCCGGGGTGACTCGGGACACCGCCAGGCGGTACTGGCACGATCAGGCCATGGAGGACGCAGCAACAGCATCAAGACGCTCGTCAGGACGCTTAACGGGGCGGCGGGGGCGTGAGGGCTGGTCGGCGTCGGCCTGCGCCGGGCGGGTCGGGCGCGGGCAGCGCGTCAGCGACGCCGAGCGGGTCCTGATCGCTCAGGGCCGGGCCCGCGGGGAGTCGGCCGCCGCCATCGCCCGCATTCTGGGGCGGTGCCGTCAGACCGTCTCACGAGAGATCACCCGCAACACCGGCCCTGACGGGGTCTACCGGGCCCCAGGGGCCTCAGCTGCGGCCCAGGAGCGCCTGGCCCGCCCCAAGACCAGGAGGCTCGACGCCGATCCCGTCCTGCGCGCCGAGGTGGTGGCCCTGCTCGAGGACGGGGCCAGCCCCCGCCAGATCAGCGCGCGCCTGCGCTGGGCCCACCCCGACAATGAGTCCATGCGCATATCCCATGAGCAGATCTACCAGGCCCTCTACGTCCAGGGCGCCGGGAGCCTGCGCCAGCAGCTGCGGGTGGACAAGGCCCTGCGCTCAGGACGCACCCGGCGCCTGCCCCGCTCACCACTGGCCGGCCTGCCCCGCAGATCCAACCGTCCCTGGATCGAAGGAGCCCAGATCAGTGTGCGCCCGCCCCAGGCCGCCGACCGGGCCGTGCCAGGGCACTGGGAGGGCGACCTGGTCATCGGCGCCGGCGGGCGCAGCGCCCTGATCACCCTGGTGGAGCGCACCAGCCGCTTCGTGCTCATACACCGCCTGGGCGCCGGCCACGACTCCCAGACCGTCACCACCGCCTTGCAGACCATGGTCGCTGACCTGCCCCGAGCCGTAAGGGCCTCGATCACCTGGGACCAGGGAAGCGAGATGGCCCGGCACGCCGACTTCACCGCCGCCACCGACATCCCGGTCTACTTCGCCGACCCCCACAGCCCCTGGCAGCGCCCCACCAACGAGAACACCAACCGCCTGATCCGCGAGTACCTCCCCAAAGGCACCAGCTTCACCGACGTCACCGACACCCAGGTCCAAGCCATCCAGGACCGCCTCAACCGCCGACCCCGCATCGTCTTGAACGGACAGACCCCAACTGAGAAACTCAACGACATCATCAACGGTGCAAACACCACCTGACCCCACCGACCGGAATCCTGTCACCGAACGCGCAGGACGCCCCCGTAGGGAAGTATCCGCACCCCTACGCGCGCAATGTCCCCGGCCATTCTGCCAGGGCGTCAGCGGCGGCGGGCTTCACCACTGCCAGGTGGGGCGGGCGGGGGAGCCTGCGGCGTCGGCCAGCAGGACGGCCTCGCGCACGCGGCGGGTCAGGAGGGACAGGACGAGCCGGTAGGAGTCCTCGACCATGGCGGTGGCCTCGTCCGCGCGGTAGTCCGGGCTGGTGAGGTCGATGCTCACCCAGTGCCGCTTGGACTGGTGGAAGCCCGGCTCCACCCACTCGAAGGTGGCCCGCACGGCGACGACGTCCTCGGGGTCGAGCTTGACGTTGGCCAGGAGGCGGCCGTCGGTGTGGGGGATGAGCAGTAGGAAGAGGCGGGGGCCCACGGAGGCGACAGGGATGTCCCACTCGGGCTTGTGCCCCGCCCAGGCGCCGGGCAGCGTGGCCGCCTTGGCCAGGAGCTTGTCGCGCCGGGCAGCTGCGGTGGCCTCGTCGACGCGCGTGGAGGGCCCGTCGGGGCGAGGGCTGCGGCGGAGCGGTGCGGTCATCGACGTCGAGCCTACGTCCTCCCCCGCGGCTGGGGACATGGTGCGCGCCCGGGTGCAGGAACTTCTGGCCGGGGACAGCCTGCGCGGCGGGGTGCGGAAACTTCCGGCCGGGGACATGCTGCGCGTGCGGGGACGGGATTGCTGTCCCCGACGGCGTCGAATGCCCCCGGCCGCAAGAGAAAGTCCCCGGACGGAGTGGCGCGCGCGGTGCTCAGTGGATCGTCTCGAGGATGGCTGTCTTCAGCTCGTCGATGGACTGACCGCTGGAACCGGCGTTGACGGAGATGATGGCGTACTTCCCCTTCTCCTTGGTGGGGGTTGCGATGAGGGCGCCGTTGATCGTCTGGCCCCCGATGTTCGCGGTGTAGTTGAGCACGGCCGCCTCGCCATTGGCGGTCTGCTCGGTGGAGTAGCCGGTCGAGGTCGCTCCGGGGATCGAGGTGAGGGCAGGGCTCAGCTCGGCCTCGGTCAAGGGCTTGGTGGCGGGAATGGTGGTCTTGGAGACGTTGGCGTTGCCGAGGTAAGGAGTGAAGCCGTCGTCGGGGGCCTTGTAGTAGATGTCGGATGTAGCGTCCAGGGGGGTGGCCTGCCAGCCCTCGGGCACCGCGAAGGTGAGGTTGACGGTGGGGGCGGTGACCTCCTGGTACCCCGCGGGTGTCGCCTTGGGTAGGTCGCTCTGCGTGGCGCTGGCGCTGGCGGAGGCCTTGTCGTCGCCCTTGTTGGTCTTGTCCGCCTCGGCGTCCTTCTTGCTGTCCTTGGTGTCACTGTCCTTGTCGTCGCCCTTGTCCGATTCTGCCGTGCTGTCGGAGGTGGCCGAGCCGGAGGAGTCGGAGCCCTCAGTGCTCTGAGAGCAGGCGGTCAGAACGGGGGCGGCTGTCAGGGCGAGGCCGGCCAGCAGGGTCGCAGCGGTGCGTACGGGTTTCATGATGCTCCAGTGTGTGAGTGCGAGTGTGATCCCTAGGGCATCACGTTCTGGTGGGAACGCACGATGGGGATGCTTCCCCATCGTGGACTGAAGGAGGGTTTGCGGTCACTGGGCCGTGACAGGCTCGCTGTCGCCTCTGCCCGCTAGTGGGCCGTCGTGAGGATGGTGGACACGATGGTGTTGACCTCCTCGGCGCTGCCGGCCGTCACGGCGATGCGCACGTAGGTGCCCGACGACGTCGGAACGGCGACCACCGCGCCGGCCGTCTGGGTGCCCTGAACCTGCGCGGTGGAGGTGTCGACGGCGGCCTGCCCGTAGGTGGACGGCTTGGTGGAGTAGCCCGTCGGCGTGCCTCCCTGTCGGGTGATGATCTCGTCCATGCTCGCCTGGGATGGGGGCGTGGAGGAGGTCTCGGTCTCCTTGGCGACCGCGACGCTGTTGAAGGACAGGCCGCCGCTCTGCGAGAACCGGCCGTAGAAGGCGTCGGTGCTGCTCAGGCGCTGGGTGAGGGTGGACGGATCCACTCCCTGGGCCCGGGCGAGCAGCGCCTTTTGGGCCTCGGGAAGAGCATTGAGGTCCTCCCAGTCCTCGGGAATCGCGAAGGTGAGGCCGGATGTCGGTGCGGTGACCGCCTGGTGCCCCGCCGGGATGGAGGGGGTCGTGCTGCCGGAGGCGCTCGCGCCGCCCCCGCTCGACGACGTCGCCGCGGCTGCGGGGCCCGATCCGGTCGCTGTCGCTGCGGCCGAGCCCGCCGACGAGGGGCTGGTCTGCGAGCAGCCCGCCAGAATGAGGATGGTGGCCAGGGCCAGGGTGGCGCGCGTGGTTCTCATGATGTCTCCGGGGTGAGGACGGGGTCGTGATGTGACGATAGCGGCGTCGTGGAACAACGGTGTTTCAAGCGGTTGGTTGGCATGTTGCAGGTCGGCGCGATGACCGGCGGAATGTCTCCGGCAGCACCCCAAGGAGTTGCCCACGTCACTGCCGGTCTCAGAAGTTGAGTGGAATAGACTCAACTCTGCGAAGGTTGTGGTGACCAGAAGACGCAACACGTCACTACCTCTGAAGGAGATCCGCATGGACACCAACTACACCACCAAGTCGCAGGAGGCGATCTCCGGGGCCATGCAGGCCGCCGCCGCGGCCGGCAACCCCCAGATCGAGCCCGCGCACCTGCTCGTTGAGCTCCTCTCCCAGCCCGACGGCGTCGCCGCCGGACTCCTGGCCGCGGTCTGCCCCGACGCGGCGGCCCGCCAGGCTGTCGGCGCCTCCGCGCGCCGCATCCTCACCCAGCTGCCCGCCTCCTCGGGCTCCTCCATGACCCAGCCTCAGCCCTCGCGCTCCCTGCTGGCCGCCCTGGAGGCCGCCTCGACGGTCGCCAAGGAGCTGTCTGACGAGTACATCTCCACCGAGCACCTGCTCATCGGCCTGGCCAAGGGTGACGCCTCCGGCTCCGCCCCCACCGTGGCCCGCATCCTGGCCGACGCCGGCGCCACCCCGGAGGCCCTCATCGAGGCCCTGCCCCAGGTCCGCGGCTCGTCCCGCGTCACTTCCGCCAATCCCGAGGGCACTTACAAGACCCTGGAGAAGTACGGCACCGACCTCACCGAGGCCGCTCGGGAGGGCCGCCTCGACCCGGTCATCGGCCGCGACGCCGAGATCCGTCGCGTCGTGCAGGTCCTGTCCCGGCGCACCAAGAACAACCCCGTCCTCATCGGTGAGCCCGGCGTGGGCAAGACCGCCGTCGTCGAGGGCCTGGCCCAGCGCATCGTCGCCGGCGACGTCCCCGAGTCCCTGCGCGGCAAGCGCCTCATCTCCCTGGACCTGTCCGGGATGGTGGCCGGCGCCAAGTACCGCGGTGAGTTCGAGGAGCGCCTCAAGGCGGTCCTCAAGGAGATCAAGGACTCCGACGGCGAGGTCATCACCTTCATCGATGAGCTGCACACCGTCGTCGGCGCCGGCGGCGGCTCCGAGGGCGCCATGGACGCCGGCAACATGCTCAAGCCCATGCTGGCCCGCGGCGAGCTGCGCATGGTGGGCGCCACCACCCTGGACGAGTACCGCGAGAACATCGAGAAGGACCCCGCCCTGGAGCGCCGCTTCCAGCAGGTCTTCGTCGGTGAGCCCAGCGTCGAGGACACTGTGGCCATCCTGCGCGGCATTGCCCCCAAGTACGAGGCCCACCATCAGGTGACCATCTCCGACGGCGCCCTCGTGGCGGCCGCGACCCTCTCCGACCGCTACATCACCGGTCGCCAGCTGCCCGATAAGGCCATCGACCTGGTCGATGAGGCCGCCTCCCGGCTGCGCATGGAGCTCGACTCCAGCCCCGTCGAGATCGACGAGCTGCGCCGTCGCGTGGACCGCATGCGCATGGAGGAGGCCTACCTGGATGAGTCCATCGAGGACGTCTCCAAGGCTGACCCGGCTGACGTCGACCGCCTCGAGCGCCTGCGCGCCGAGCTGGCCGACGCCTCCGAGGAGCTGGCCTCGCTCAACGCCCGCTGGGAGGCCGAGAAGGCCGGCCACAACAAGGTCGGTGAGCTGCGCGCCGCCCTGGACGAGATGCGGACCCGCGCCGACCTGGCCGAGCGCGAGGGCAACTTCGAGGAGGCCGGTCGCCTGCGCTACGGCGACATGCCCGCCCTGGAGCGCCAGATCCGCGAGGCCGAGGCCGCCGACGACGCCGCCGAGCAGACCGCCGGCGAGCCCATGATCGCCGAGAAGGTCGGCGCCCCCGAGATCGCCGAGGTCGTGGGCTCCTGGACCGGCATCCCCGTGGGCAAGCTCCTCCAGGGGGAGACCGAGAAGCTCCTGACCATGGAGGACGTCATCGGTGAGCGCCTCATCGGGCAGAAGGCCGCCGTGGCCGCCGTGGCCGACGCGGTGCGCCGCTCGCGGGCCGGCATCTCCGACCCCGACCGCCCCACCGGCTCCTTCCTCTTCCTGGGCCCCACGGGCGTGGGCAAGACCGAGCTGGCCAAGGCCCTGGCCGAGTTCCTCTTCGACGACGAGCGCGCCATCGTGCGCATCGACATGTCCGAGTACTCCGAGAAGCACTCCGTGGCGCGCCTCGTGGGCGCCCCTCCCGGGTACGTCGGCTACGAGGAGGGCGGCCAGCTCACCGAGGCCGTGCGGCGTCGGCCCTACTCCGTGGTCCTGCTCGACGAGGTCGAGAAGGCCCACCCCGAGGTCTTCGACATCCTCCTGCAGGTGCTCGACGACGGCCGCCTCACCGACGGCCAGGGGCGCACGGTCGACTTCCGCAACGTCATCCTCGTGCTCACCTCGAACCTGGGCAGCCAGTTCCTCACCGACCCGCTCACCAGCCCCGAGGAGAAGCGCAACGGGGTCATGAGCGTGGTCCAGGCCTCCTTCAAGCCGGAGTTCCTCAACCGCCTCGACGACATCATCATCTTCGAGGCCCTCTCCAAGGAGGAGCTGGGTGAGATCGTCGAGATCCAGCTGGCGCGCATCGCTCAGCGCCTGACGGACCGGCGCCTGAGCCTGGAGGTCACCGACGCCGCCCGCAGCTGGCTGGCCGACGAGGGCTACGACCCCGCCTACGGGGCCCGGCCACTGCGCCGCCTCGTCCAGCGCGAGATCGGCGACCGCCTGGCCCGCATGCTGCTGGCCGGGGAGGTCCTCGACGGACAGAAGGTCGTCGTCGACAAGGTTGACGGCTCCGAGGGGCTCACGCTGCGGGCCGAGGGCGAGGCGCACCTGCCGTCGGCCTCCTCGGCGGCGTCACCGGCCTGATCCCGGAACCCGACCGAGCCGACCGCCTGGAGCAGAGGCTGTGACAGGCCAGTGACAGGCCAGTAACCGGCCAGTGCTGAGGGGGCGGGCCCACCTGAGTGGTGGGCCCGCCCCCTTCGTGCTGCTAGCGCATGCTGCCGGCTCATGCTGCCGGCGGCGTCGCGCGCCTCAGCCGGGCTGGTTGTCCTGGGTGGGCCAGGCGTTGTACACGCAGCCGCCGGCCAGGTCGTGGCTCTGCTGAGCCATGAGCGGGGCCTTGAGTCCGGCCCCGGCGCAGAACTCGTGCTCGTGGCCGAGGAAGTGACCCACCTCGTGGTTGGTGACATAGGTGCGGTAGGAGTCGACGTCGGGGTAGGTGACGGCGCCCCAGTTCCACCGGTCGGAGTTGATGACCACGTTGTCCCCGTTGCGGCAGCTCCACATGCCGCCGGTGTCCAGCGGTGAGCACAGGGCGTCGGCGCTGGGCGGCGTGGCGATGTTGAAGGTGAAGTCTGCGCTCGCGGGGTCGGCCACCGGCTGGAAGGAGGTGTTCTGCGCGGTGGGCCAGCCGCGCTCGTCATTGAGGATGCGCTCCACGATGGGGGCGGCCGTTGCGGCGTCGACATGTGTGCCGCCCTCGACTCGCAGCACGTAGCGGTAGACGGTGGCGGCTGCGGGGCGGGAGACGGGCACGGCCGGCGCGATGGTCCAGCTGCCGTTGCCGACGGCGCCGGAGTGCGCGAAGCCCTCGGAGTCCAGCTGCGGGGACGGCAGTGCCGAGGCCGACGGCGTCGATGAGGCGGAGGGGGTGGCCGAGGCCGACGGCGAGGCTGCGCGGCTGGCGGACGCCCGGGCGGAGGGCTGGGCCGTGGCCTTGGCCGGGGTTGAGGACTGGCGTGCGGAGGAGCTCAGCGGCAGGGCGAAACCGGGGCGGAGCCCCCAGACCCGTAGTCCGATGACGATCAGGACCAGTGCCACAACGAAGGTCGTGCCGTACAGGAGCCGGTTGCGGGCGCGACGCCGACGTCGCTCCCGGCGGGTGATGGTGAGGGCTCGCCGGCTGGCGGGATCGGGTGCGTCCGACGAAGGGCGCTGCGGGGAGGGCCGGCCCTCAGGGCTGCGTCGATGACCGGCGGATGTTCGACGGCGTCCAGATGCCGACGACGAGGCGCGGCCGGGGCGGGAGGGGCGCCGCGGCGGCTGCGGGGTCGAGGGACGCATACGACCATCGTAGGGGCGTGCGCCCGACCAACCCGCCGGGAGGCACCCCTGCGCGCCCAAGGTCACATGCGGTGTCGGGGCAGGCTCAGACGATCTCGTAGCCGATGTCGGGGGCGAGCGTCTTCAGCAGGGCGTAGAGCGTGGCGTCGGCCAGCGGGGCGGTGTCCCGGGGCAGGGTCGGCAGGCTGTCGCGCGCGGGGGAGAACAGCACTGTCATCTCGCCCCCGGTCATCGTCGAGCGGGCGCGCAGACCGTCGATGTCGGGCAGCTGAATCCGGATGGCTCGCGCCCAGGCCCGGCACGTCGAGCGCAGGGCGCTGTCAAGGCTGACCGACGCTCCGTTGCGCAGCGCCCAGGTGCTGGTGAGATCGAGCAGGCGCAGCGGACGAGTCGCCTCCCAGACCTGCAGAAGAGGCATATCGCTGCGCGTGTCGATGACGCGGGTATCGGCGAAGACCTCCGCGACGCACGTGAGCAGGTCGCCGGCGGTGTACAGGACCCCGTGCTCCGGATGCTCCCCCGTCGGCAGCGGGTGCGGATCCCAGCGGCATCGCGGGTGCGGCCCCCAGGTCCGCAGCTCGCCCCACGGCAGGGGGTGAGGGCTGTGTGCGAAGGCGACGCGGGAGAGTTCGGCGTGCTCCACCGTCACGATGTCCTCCGGGCGGGTGTCGAGCGTCGACGGTGGCTGTGGGGGATTCTTCGGTCGGGGACTCACCGATAGTCCGCATCCGAGAGCTGCTGGACGACCGCCGCCGGGTCCCCGCCGGCGATCAGCCACTGCGCGGGTGTCGCCCCGTCAAGCAGCTCGGGGTCCGACGTCGTCATCCGCGCCTCGATGGTGGCCGGCGTCAGTCCCTCGCGCAGGGCGGGCACCACCGTTGCCAGGCCCGGGATCGGGCGGCCCTCATGGAACTGCCACGTGGGGAACCTCAGCGACCGCCCCTCGCGGTAGGCGTAGAGAGTGCGCCCGGCCGCACGGGTGATCGTCGTCGTTGTCCGGCCGAGCAGGGTGGCGACCTGGCGGGTGCTCAGAGAGCGCGCCAGCGTGCAGGCCGCCTGGACGGCCTCATGCTGGGTGGTGAGCTGCTCGGCGTACGTGCGATCGGACAGGATGCGCTCCACTGTGCGGGCTGTGGACTTGCTGCGGCCGCGAGGGGTGGTTCGGGCCAGGAAGTCGGTCATGCCGGCGGACACCGGGCCGACGCCGCCCTGCGACGTGCGGGCAGTGGCCTCGCGCATCGCGTCCGCGAGCTCCTCTTCGCCGAGATCGAGCTGGTCGAGCAGTCCGGCAAGAACAGTCATGGAGTGAGTGTAATGCACCGAGCGTGCATGTGCATGCATAGACGATGCGTCATGGTGGCTCCTGGTGGGGCTGGTGGTCTGTCGACAGAGAGGTTCGCGGCATGTATTTGAACCGGAAACAAGAATCTCGCAAGTGTTATGCAACTGTGACCATCGGGGTGCTGCACCGCGAACCTGGATGAAATCACCAAAGAACCTGGGTGGTGACGGGAGGTTGTGGCGGCCAGCAATCCCAGCAGCCCCAACAGACCGCGCGGTCGGGGAACTCTGTGCTGGTAGGAGCCGGTTAATTGTGTGAAAACCGAGACCAAGTCGTCACTCACGTCACGGGGAGGGCACGCGGAGGTCACACTTGAGCGGATTATTCCGATGAGGGCCTTTCTGCCTTGCAATTCCCTTACTGGAAGGTGCCATGATGCCGCCATGAACACTGTCAGTACCCCGACTTCGCCCCAAGCTGCCCCGGCTAGGCGGCGCGGACCCGGGCGCCCCCGAGCGGGCAGCGAGGACAAGCGAGCACGCATCCTCAATGAAGCCGTGGTTCTCTTCGGAGAGCACGGGTATGCCGGCACCTCCCTGGCCGACATCGCCAACGCGGCAGACATTTCCAAGGCCGGACTCCTGCACCACTTCTCCTCCAAGGACGAGCTCTTCTGCAAGGTGCTGGAGCGCCGTGACCGCGAGGACGCCCTGAGCATTCTCGTGGAGTCCCCGGCCGTCGAGGGAGACGCCGCCGAGGCACCCGTCGACACCATCGGCAACCTGGACACCCTCGACGTCGCGGGTGCCTCCGACCTGGACGGCAACCCCTGGGCCCTGCTGGAGCGCTACATCGAGCTGCTCGAGCGCAACGTCGCCCACCGGGACCTCACGGCGATCTACACCGCGACGGCGGTCTCGGTCCTTGATGCCGAGCACCCCGCGCACCGGTGGATGGCCAACCACCTCAACAGCGCCGTCGAGCGCTTCGAGTCCAGCTTCGAGGCCGGCAAGACCGCCGGGCTCGTGGACCCGAAGATGCCCTCGCGCCTCGTGGCGCGCAGCCTGGTCGCCCTCATTGATGGCCTCCAGCTGCAGTGGCTGTGCTCGACGACGCCCGGGACGGCCGCCGCGGAGTCCCTGTCCACCGACCTGGTGGCGGAGATCCGCCTCTACGCCGACTGCCTGCGCAGCCAGTGGGAGGTCCAGGAGACCCCGGAGACCCCTCAGCGCCCCAAGGCCGCCTGACGGTCAGAGGCGCCGCGTCGCCC
Source organism: Actinomyces sp. HMT 175 (assembly GCF_016694895.1). Classification (NCBI taxonomy): domain Bacteria; kingdom Bacillati; phylum Actinomycetota; class Actinomycetes; order Actinomycetales; family Actinomycetaceae; genus Actinomyces; species Actinomyces sp. HMT 175. The sequence continues at coordinate 2,791,986 of NZ_CP068012.1, read as the reverse complement.
TGGGCTCGGCGCCTCCACGAATCCTCATCAGAATCCCTATCCATCCCATCCGGCTCGGGAACCTCGTGTTCCCGAGCCGGTCCTGTCCTCGGGCGCCGGTCGTGAGCGGGTGGCCCGCCTGATTCCGGACCGATTCAGCGGTCCGCCCACAGCAGCAGGTGCGGGGTGATCGAGGCCAGGTCCGGGACGACGACGAGGCCGGGGTCGGCCGGGAAGTGCTTCGTGGCCCCGATCTGCACGACGTGGATCCCGTTGCCCCGGGCCGAGGCCGCCCCTGTGGGGGAGTCCTCGACGACGACGCAGTCCTGGGGGCGCAGGTCGAGGCGCTCGACCGCCGTGGCGTAGGGCAGCGGATCGGGCTTGGCCCCGACGCCGTCGTCACCGGTGACCAGGACGGCGAAGACGTCGCCGAGCGCGGAGGCCACTTTCTCGACGATCCGGCGCGGTGAGGCCGACACGATTCCCTGGGCCAGCCCCACCTCCGACAGTGCCGAGGTGATCCGCAGCGCCCCGGGCAGCAGGGGAGGGGCGGCGCTCACGGAGGCCTCGACGTCGTGCGCGATCGCCTCGAAGACCTCCTGCGTGGCCGGATCGTCCCAGGAGCGGGTGGCGCCGGTGGCGGCAATGAGCTCGCGGGCCTGACGGATCGAGGCCCCCGTCATCTGGGCGACGAGCTCTGGGCGCGGGTCGCCGCCCAGGGCCTGGCAGTGGTGGATGAATGCCTCGTCCCAGAAGGGCTGGGAGTCCATGAGAGTGCCGTCCATGTCCCACAGGACAGCGCGCACCGTGAAGTTGGGAGTGGGGGAGGTCGTCATGAGAAATAGCCTAGCCGGAGGGTGGTGCGGCGCACAGGCGCTGGGCGCGCTGCCTCATGACCCGCCTGCCGGCGCTCGGGGTTATGCGCTGCGCCGTCGTCCTGGCAGACTGCCGTCAGGACGCCAGGTGGTGCACGTGCCGGAACCCAACGGGGTGTGCAGGTGGCGGCGCAGTCGGAGGGGCCGGGAGGAGAGCGGGTGGGCGACACCTACAGGACCACGATGGCGGACGTGGCCAAGGCGGCCGGCGTCTCGCGCACCACGGTGTCCTTCGTGCTCAACAACCGCGACGGGGCTCGTATCCCACCGCAGACCCGCGAGCGCGTCCAGCAGGTGGCTGCCGAGCTCGGCTACCGCCCGCACGGCGGGGCACGGGCCCTGGCTTCGCGCCGGTCCTCCCTCATCGGCCTGGTCTCCGAGATCGTCACCAGTCCCTTTGCCGCCGCCACGATCCGCGGGATCCAGGACAGCGTCCGGGCCGCCGGCTACACCCTGTTCATCGTGCCGACCTCGACGGAGGCCACCGTGGATGGCGAGGCCTTCGAGACGCTGCTGAAGTCCCGGGTCGAGGGGATCATCTACGCCACCGGCTGGAACTGTCGGGTTCGCATGCCGGCGCAGGCCCGCGAGATCCCCACCGTCCTGGTCCACTGCATCGACCCGGTCTCGGGCCTTCCCTGCGTGCGCCCTGACGAGGAGCAGATGGGGCGCCTGGCCGCGCAGGCGCTCTTGGAGGGCCATCACCGCGACATCGGCGTCATCGAGCTCGACCCCAACGACGGTGAGGCCGCTCCGGGGCGGCGCGTCGGCTACCGGAGCTACCTGGAGCAGGCCGGCATCCCCTGGAGCACCGTTCACGTGGCCGTCGGCCACGGCACCACCCGGGACGGCTACGCGGCCGCCTCCCGCCTCCTGACGGATCACCCCTGGCTGACCGGGCTTGTGTGCGGCAACGACCGCATGGCGATGGGGGCCTATGCCGCGATCCGTGAACAGGGGCTGAGGGTGCGTGAGGACGTGGCCGTCATCGGGATCGACGACCAGGAGCTCATCGCCGACCAGGTCCATCCGGCCCTGACGACGGTCGCGCTGCCCTTCGAGGAGATGGGGCAGGTGGCCGTCTCCCACCTGCTGGCCCTCATGGAAGGCGAGGAGGTGCCCGCTGAGACGCTCCTGCCGGGCACGATCATCCGTCGCTCCTCGGCCTGACAGCGCATCGTGCCGTCTATGCGGCCGGGGACAGTGTGCGCGTACGGGTGCGGAACCTTCCCGGTGGGGACATGCTGCGCCGTCGGGGGCGGGATACCGGTCCCCGGCGGCGTCGAACGTCCCCGGTCGCAGGGGAAGGTCCCCGGCCGTGAGGGAGACGCTGCTGCTCAGGAGTGCCGACGGCGCAGGCGCAGCGTGTAGGCGCCGGTCGCGGCGGCGGCCGCCCCCAGGGCGCCCAGGGTCAGGGAGGTGCCGGTGCGGGCCAGCGGGAACCGGGCGGAGGCACTCTTGCCGGCCGCAGCGGCGGTGGGGCTCGCCGACGCCGCAGCCGCCTTCGCCTGGCCGCGGGCCGGCTCCTGGACGGCGGGCTTGCCGGCCCCGGGGGAGTCGGGGCCCTCGGCCGGGGCGCCGGCGTCCTGGACGGAACCCAGGTGCCACAGGCTCAGGGAACCCAGATGCGCCGTGCCGCCCTCGGCGTAGAGCGAGACCCCCGTGGCGTCCTGTTCGGGGTAGACGGTCTGGGTGATGACCGGAGTGCCGTCGGCCGCGAAGACCTCCACAGAGTGGGCGTCAACAATGATGCGCAGGTGGACCTGTCCCTTGCTGTCCGGTGACAGCGGCGCGGTGGACCGGGCCGGGAACTTCGGGGAGAAGTCGGTGACCCCGGAGTGGGTGCGGTCCACGACGAGCTGCTTGGCCTGGGAGTCGTAGCCGATGAGCGTGTACTGCTCGCCGTTATCGAGGACCTTGAGACCGGCGAAGGAGGAGGCGCCAGGGCTCAGGTCCACGCTGATGTCCAGGGAGGTGCCCTGAGCGGCCTTGCCCAGAGAGGTCTCGCCCGCCGGGATGTCGGTGTCCTTCCGGGTGAGCTCCTGGCCGGTGCGCAGGGACTCCAGGGCGGTGATGGGCTGAGCGGTCAGGCGCAGCTTGCCGTTCACCCGGGTCAGTCCCATCTCGCGCACCGTGGACATGGCGGTGCGCCAGGTGGTGGTGGGCAGGTCGCGCACGTAGGCCCAGTTGCTCATCCAGCCCACCTGGTAGCGCTTGCCGTTGGGGACGTTGTCCCAGGTGATGGCCGCGTAGTAGTCCTTGCCGTAGTCCAGGCGCGGGACGACGTCGGCCCCGGAGAAGGCCTTCGTGTCCGACTGGAGGATCTGGTCGACCATGAGGTGGCCCCAGTCCTCGGCGTTGCCGTTGTGGTCCTCGATGACGAGCCGGGCCTTGCGGCCCTTGTAGGCCGTCACGTCCATGCTCGTCCACTCCAGGGTCCCGGAGTTGTTGCCAGTGGCGGAGGCGACGACCTTGCCGTCCACGACGAGGTTGACCGAGGTGTTGTCCGCGATGGGGGAGGCCTTCTTGTCCGAGGCGCGCACCTCGTCCAGGAGGATGTGTCCCCAGGGGCCGGTGGCCGTGTCAGTGACGACGATCTGGGCGGACTTGCCCTTGAGATCGCTGACGTCCCAGCTCTGCCAGTTGAGCTCCTCCAGGTTGCGGCCGGTGGCCGAGCGCACCACCTTGCCGTCGACGACCAGCTCGACGACGCTCACCCCGGAGCCCCCGTCGGCGCCGCCCTCGGGGCGCGGGTTGTTGCCGCCGCCCATGAGGAGGTTGAGGTAGGGGGAGTCGATGGTGAAGGTCGGTGAGGTCGCGGTGCCGGTAGTGGCATCCGAGCCCTGCCCGGTGGCGGCGTCGAGATAGGTGTTGAGCAGCCCGGCGCTGGAGTGGTTGACCAGCGGCTGCTGGCCGGGGGTGGCGCCCTGAGGTGGCGTGGCCCCGAAGGCGTTGCCCTCCACGGTCCAGCCCTCCCAGGAGCCGTCGAAGCCGGCCAGGAGCCTGCCGCCGCCGTTGTCGCCGGTGGCCTGCGGGTTGTAGGGGTGCTTGCCGCCGGCGGTGCGCAGGTTGATGTAGGACGAGGAGACCGTGAACTCATCCGAGGTCAGCGTGCCGGTGTCGGCGTCGCTGCTGCCGAAGGAGTCCACGTAGGCCTTGCCCTGGTGGCCGGGCAGGTCCCCGGTGGCCGGGCCTGAGCCGAAGGCGGCGCCGTCGGCCTTCCAACCGGCGTAGCCGTTCTCGAAGTCGGCCAGGGTCGTGCCCTCCTCACCGGTGTAGTGGGGGATCTCGTCGGGGGTGAAGGTGGTGCCGTCCCAGCTGCCCACGAAGTACTGGGCGGAGTCGGCCACCGTGACCACCAGGACCCACTTGACCTCCTTGGAGCTGCCGTCGACCGGCAGTGGGAAGAAGTCCGGGCACTCCCACACGGCCGAGGTGATGCCCTCCCCACCGAAGCTGGACTGCTCGGTCCAGTGGATGAGGTCGGGGGAGGAGTAGAAGGAGACGCGGTGCTCGGTGGCGTGGGAGACCACCATGGTCCAGCGCCCGGAGGTCTGGTCCCAGAAGACCTTCGGGTCGCGGAACTCCTTGGAGCCGATGTCCAGGACCGGGTCCCCGTTGTTGTACAGGTTCCAGGTGCGGCCCTTGTCCGTGGAGTAGGCCAGGGACTGGGACTGGTTGCCGCCGACGTCGGCCCGCGTCCACACCGCGACCATGGCCGGGTTGTCCGGGCTGCCCAGGCCGGAGGTGTTCTTGGTGTCGATGACCGCCGATCCGGAGAACACCCCGTACTGCGAGGTGTGCGGGATCGCCACCCCCAGCTCCTGCCAGTGGACCAGGTCCTTGGAGATGGCATGGCCCCAGGACATGTTGCCCCAGTCCGAGCCCTCGGGGTTGTACTGGTAGAACATGTGGTACTCGCCGTCGTAGTAGACGAGTCCGTTGGGGTCGTTCATCCAGTTCTTCTGGGGGGTGTAGTGGCTCTGCGGGCGCCACCGCTCGCCGGACTGGTCGGCCTTCGGCGGCGCCGGTGCGGCTGGTGCGTTCGGTGCGACGGAGGCCGGTCGGGCCTGGCCGGAGGCGGCTGCGGGCATGGAGGTCAGCGTAGAGGCGGCTGCCAGCAGGCAGAAGGCGGTCAGGGCGCTGAGTGCTCGGGTGGTCCGACTCATGTGCTGTCCTCCGGGAAGCGGGCTCGGCGTGAACGAGGGCGGGCGCTGTTGCGGGTCGGGGCGGTGCTCAGGGGCTGCCGCCCCGTTTCCCACGCCGATCCGATAACGCGCGTTAGCGCCGGTAATAAGTTACGCGGCCCCTCGACGTCGGGCAAGCACCCGGGGTCATTCCCGATCAGCATCGGGGACTTCTCAGGGTGCTCCCCGATAGTCGGTGGCGGGCCTCATCGTCCAGACTGTTGCCATGACGCAGCAGCAGTACCCCGGTCAGTTCAGCCAGTCCGCCCGCTCCGAGGGCGGGGGCTCCGCCTCCGGTCGGACCGGCGAGTTCTTCCGTTTCCGCGACTCCCTGCCCCGCCGTTCCCGCGAGCACCGCATTCTCGGTGGTGTCTGCGGGGGGCTGGCCGAGGCCTGGAACATGCCCGTGACCGCGGTGCGCGTCGGGGTGATCCTGGCCAGCTTCCTGCCCGGCCCCATGTTCCTGGTCTACGTCGGAGCCTGGTGCCTCATGCTCGACGAGCCCGCCCCCGCCCAGTACTGACTGTTCTCAGCCTGCCCGGGCGGGTCCGAGTCGACTGGCCCGGGCCGTGACAGTCCTCCGGAGACCTTTAGCGCTGCGGTAACACGACCTGTACCAGACTCACGACTACCGACATCGGCCGAGGACGTCGACGTCTTCGGCCTCGTAGAAAGAAAGGTGATGGCTGTCTCTTCGCTCTCCTTAATGCTTCTCTCCTGCCGTCTGTCCATCACTCGCTTTCTCCTGACGCATGCCCGTCCCTGCTGCCATCGGTTCCAGGCGGCGCCTCGGGCCCACGCGTGAGTGATGGGCTGCGCCCGCCTCGCCGCCCCCGGTTCCACGGGTGACGTGGTGGGCGCAGTGCGTGGCGGCGCCCATCGGCCGGAGCCCGGAGAAGGCAGGGTTCCCGGCCGTGACACGGGGGCGGCGGCTTCGCGGGAAGGCGCCGTCGATGGGAGGATCGAGCCGTGACCGACACCGTGAATGACGCCGCAACCGACGCCGTGACTGCTCCAGCGACTGACATCGAGTTCCTCTCCGCCTACGACCAGGGCTTCGCCCGCGTCGCCGCCGTCACCCTGCCGGTGGTGCCCGTCGACCCGGCCGCCAACGCCGCCGCCATCATCGAGCAGGCCCGCACCCTGGCCGAGGACGGCGTCTGCCTGGCCGCCTTCCCCGAGCTGTGCCTGACCGGCTACGCCATCGACGACCTCCTGCTGTCCGACGTCCTGCTGTCCGACGTGCTCGCCGCCATCGAGACCCTGCGCGCCGCCAGCGCCGGTCTCCTGCCCGCACTCGTCGTCGGCGCGCCCCTGCGCCTGGGCGACCGCCTCTACAACTGCGCCCTGGTCATCCAGGGCGGGCGGGTGCGCGGCGTCGCCCCCAAGTCCTACCTCCCCACCTACCGGGAGTTCTACGAGAAGCGGCACTTCGCCCCCGGCGACGCCCTGCCCGCCGGGGTGGAGAGCATCGAGCTGCCCGGCGTGCACGGCGGTTCCGACGGCGCTGAGAGGACCGAGAGTGCCGACGGCTCTGGTTGTCCTGAAACGGCCGCCCGGGTCCCCTTCGGGGCGAACCTCCTGTTCGAGGTCGAGGACGTCCCCGGCCTGACCTTCCACGTCGAGGTCTGCGAGGACATGTGGGTGCCCGTCCCGCCGTCGTCACTGGCGGCGCTGGCCGGGGCGACGGTCCTGGTCAACCTCTCCGGCTCGCCCATCACGGTGGGGCGGGCCGAGGACCGTGAGCTGCTGGCCCGCTCCTCCTCGGCCCGGGGACTGGCCGCCTACGTCTACGCCGCCGCCGGGCAGGGCGAGTCCTCCACGGACCTGGCCTGGGACGGCCAGACCCTCGTCTACGAGAACGGCGAGCTGCTCGGCACCACCGAGCGCTTCCCCGACGGTCCGCGCGCCACCGTCGTCGACGTCGACATCGAGGGCCTGCGCGCCGAGCGCCTGCGCCAGGGGACCTTCGCCGACAACGCCCGCACCCTGAGCTCCCCGGTCGCCGGCGCCCCGACCGCGGCCACCACCTTCACTGATCCGGCGGCCTTCCGGCGCATCCGGATCGGCGCCGCCGACCTGGCCGCCCCGCGCACGGACATCGGCCTGCGCCGCCGCGTGGACCGCTTCCCCTTCGTGCCCGACGACCCGGCCCGACTCGCCCAGGACTGCTACGAGGCCTACAACATCCAGGTGGCCGCCCTCGTCCAGCGCCTGGGGGCCATCGGCAACCCCAAGATCGTCATCGGCGTCAGCGGTGGCCTGGACTCCACCCACGCCCTCATCGTGGCCGCCCGCGCCATGGACCGCCTGGGTCGGCCCCGCTCCGACATCCACGCCATCACCATGCCCGGCTTCGCCACGAGCGCCGGCACGCGCCGCAACGCCGAGGACCTCGCCGTCGGCCTGGGCTGCACCTTCGAGGAGCTCGACATCCGGGCCACCGCCACCCAGATGCTCACCGAGATGGGTCACCCCTACGGCGAGTACGCCCGCACCGGGGCCCTGCCCGAGGGCGCGAGCGAGCGGGACCTCTACGACGTCACCTTCGAGAACGTCCAGGCGGGCCTGCGCACCGACTTCCTCTTCCGCATCGCCAACCACCGCGGCGGCATCGTCCTGGGCACCGGGGACCTCTCCGAGCTCGCCCTGGGCTGGTGCACCTTCGGGGTGGGCGACCAGATGGCCCACTACGGCGTCAATGCCGGCATCCCCAAGACCCTCATCCAGCACCTCATCCGCTGGGTGGTGGCCGAAGAGCTGTTTGACGACGCCGTCGGCCGCACGCTGCTGTCCATCCTGGACACCGAGATCAGCCCCGAGCTGGTGCCGGCCGAGGCCGGCGGCGCCATCCAGTCCACCCAGGCCAAGATCGGCCCCTACGCCCTGCAGGACTTCACCCTGTGGCACGTGCTGCGCCGCGGCTCGCGCCCCAGCCGCATCGCCTTCCTGGCGCACAAGGCGTGGGTGGACGCGCAGAGCGGGGACTGGCCCGAGGGTCTGCCGCCCTCGGAGAAGGTGGCCTATGACCTGCCCGAGATCCGGCGCTGGCTCGAGCTGTTCCACCGGCGCTTCTTCACCAACCAGTTCAAGCGCTCCACCCTGCCCAACGGGCCCAAGGTGGTGGCCGGCGGTTCGCTGTCCCCCCGGGGCGACTGGCGCATGCCCTCCGACGCCGCCGCGACCGCCTGGCTGGCCGAGCTCGAGCGCAACGTACCCCGAGTGTGAGGCTCCCGTGAAGAACCGGGACTATTGTCCTACAGTGTGAGGTAAGTCACAATGTGACGCGCAAGGCGTCTTGTGTTCGGGAATGATGAGATTAAAACGCTTATTTCCTGCGGAAACGTCCGGCGATGTGTTGGTAACGCGTGTTATCTCCGTTGGTTTTGTGCGCTTCTGTGTGAAAGTGGTGGGCTCCTGAGTGGTGGCGATCACGCTGATCCTTTTTATCGTCGCCCTGTCACACACCTTGCTGTTGCCCAGGCCATACACACCTTCGGCGGCAGCCCGGATGGGAAAGGTCCCCGCCCATGGTCTGCCTGGTCGTAGCCGCGCACGGACACCTGGCTGAAGGTCTTGTCGCCTCCTCAGCGATGATCGTCGGTCCCAGTGACGACGTCGTCGCCGTCACCTTCGAGCCCTCCGAGGGCCCCGATGACCTGCTGGCGAAGTACGCCGCCGCGGTCGAGGCCTCCTCCAGCCAGGAGTACCTCATCCTCGTCGACCTCTTCGGCGGCAGCCCCTATAACGCCGCCGCCCGGTTCGCGGCGGGGCGCGACGATGCCGACGTCGTCACCGGCGTCAACCTGCCCATGGTCATCGAGGTCCTGTCCCGACGTCTGACCGGCGCCGGTCTCGCCGAGCTTGTGGAGGCCGCCCGCACCTCCGCCGTCGACGGCGTCAAGGTCCTCTCCGAAGTCTTCACCCCTGCCCCCACCACCACTTCCGACGATGAAGGAGACGAGCTCTGATGGACGTCAAGCTCCTGCGTATTGATTCCCGCCTGGTTCACGGACAGGTCGCCAACAACTGGGCCGGATCCCTGGGCGCCGAGGCCATCCTCGCCGTCTCCGACGGCGCCGCCAACGACGAGCTGCGCAAGACCCTCATGCTGCAGACCGGCGGCGGCAAGGTGAAGGTCCACGTGCTGGGAGTGGAGAAGGCCGCGCGCGTCTACAAGAACCCCAAGTACGAGACCCTCAAGGCCGTCATCGTCGTCGAGACCCCGGCCGACATCGTGCGCCTGCTCGACCTGGGCGTGGAGGCCAAGGAGGTCAACGTCGGCGGCATGACCTTCAAGCAGGGCACCAGCCAGGTCTCCCAGGCCGTCTACGCCAGCCCTGCCGACGTCGAGGCCTTCAAGGAGATCGACTCGCGCGGCATCAAGCAGTACATCCAGCAGGTGCCCTCCACCGCGAGCTCCGACCTCATGGCGGCCCTCAAGGAGAAGGGCCTGCTCTAAGGGCGCGGCCTTCGTCCCCACACCTCCCTCGCACACCTCCATCCCGTCACCCTTCGGTGGCGGGCTCAGCAGGAGTGTGCTGTCAACCCTCACATGAGAGAGACATACCGTGCATGACATCAATCTGATCCAGATCATTCTGGTCACGCTCGTGGCGTTCGTCGCGGGTATGGCCAGCGTCCTGGACGAGCGGCAGTTCCACCGCCCGCTCGTCGCCTGCACCCTGACCGGGATCGCCCTGGGCAACCCCGCCGTCGGCATCATGGTCGGTGGCTCCCTGGAGCTGCTCGCCCTGGGCTGGATGAACGTCGGCGCCGCCATGGCCCCCGACTCCGCCCTGGCGTCCACCGTCTCCACCATCATCGCCGTGGCCTCGGTCGGTGACGCCTCCTCCACCAAGAGCGCCATCGCGGCCGCCATCGGTGTGGCCGTCCCGCTGGCCGTCGCCGGCCAGGCCCTGACGATCTTCGTGCGAACGATCGCCATCTTCTTCGCCCACCAGGCCGACCGCTTCGCCGAGCAGGCCAACTACCGGGGCATCGCCATCATGCACTTCACGGCCCTGGGCCTGCAGGGACTGCGCGTCGCCATCCCGACCGCAGTGGTTGCCGCACTGGCCTCGGGTGACACGGTCAAGCACGCCCTCGACGCCATTCCGAAGGTCATCACTGAGGGCCTGGGCATCGCCGGAGGCTTCATCGTCGTCGTCGGTTACGCCATGGTCATCAACATGATGAAGGCGCGCAAGCTCATGCCCTTCTTCTTCCTGGGCTTCATCTTCGCCACCTTCGCCACCACCGTGGGCGGCTCGGCCTCGGTCAGCGACCACAGCAAGGGCATCGACAAGTGGGTCATCGACCTCGCTCCCAACGGCGCCACCCTCGTGGCGCTGGGCATTCTGGGGGCCTGCCTGGCCGTCATCTACGTCCAGCTCAACCCCGAGTTCCACGACTCCGTGCGTCTGCCCGCCGCCGCCTCCCCTGCGGCCAGCGGCGGCTCCAGCAGCGACCTGGATGACGACCTCGACGACGAGCTCGACTGAGCTGGAAGAAGGAAGACTGTTATGACTACTGAAACCGCTCCGGCCACCGCGGAGAAGATGCTCACCACTCGTGACCTGCGCCGGATGTACTGGCGCTCCACCTTCCTGCTCGGCTCCTTCAACTTCGAGCGCATGCAGGCCATGGGCTTCTGCTACACGCTCATGCCCGCCATCCGGAAGTTCTACCGCGACGACAAGAGCGCCCAGGCCGCAGCTCTCAAGCGGCACCTGGAGTTCTACAACACTCACCCCTGGGTCTCCTCGGTCGTCTTCGGCGTCACCGCCGCCATGGAGGAGCAGAAGGCAAAGGGCGAGGAGATCTCCGAGGAGACCATCACCTCGGTCAAGGTCGGCCTCATGGGGCCGCTGGCCGGCGTCGGCGATCCCATCTTCTGGGGGACCGCTCGCCCCGTCCTGGCGGCGCTGGGCGCCTCCCTGGCCCTCAACGGCTCGATCGTGGGCCCGCTGCTGTTCTTCGTCGGCATCAACCTTCTGCGTGTGCTCACCCGCTGGTACGGCCTGAAGTTCGGCTACGAGCGCGGGACCGAGATGGTCACCGAGGTCGGTGGTGGGCAGCTCAAGAAGATCACCCAGATGGCCGCCATCATGGGTCTGTTCGTCATGGGCGCCCTGGTCTCCAAGTGGACCACCATCAAGTTCCCGACCGTGGTCTCCAAGGTCGCCGACCCCGACACCCAGATCGTCAAGGTGACGACCGTCCAGAGTATCCTCGACCAGCTGCTGCCCGGCCTGGCGGCGTTGGGCCTGACCTTCCTGTGCATGTGGCTGCTCAATAAGAAGGTCAACGCCCTGTGGATCATCCTGGGCATGTTCGCCTTCGGCATCCTGGGGCGCTGGACCGGCTTCCTGGGAGTCTGACGACGGCATCCGCATCCCGTCTCTGAGCGGGGAGGGGGCGTAGGACTTGCTTCCAGCCCCCTCCCCGTTCCGTGTGTTCGGTAGAATGCGCGGGGTCGGCGCCGGCTCTCCCGGCGCGCCATCAGTGCTCCACCGGGGCCGTCCGACGCCTCCTCCCGGCTCTCCTCCTCCCGCCCCGCTCCGACGTCGTCCCCGTCCTCCGCCCCCTCAAGCAAGGAACCCGCGTGACCCGACTCCTCGTCACCGACCTGGACGCCACCATCGTCTTCGACCGCTCCGTCTCACCCGCCGACCGTGAGGCCATGGCCCGCTGGCGGGCCGCCGGCAACCTCCTGGCCGTGGACACCGGCAAGTCCTCCTTCGCCACCTGCGACGTCCTGGCGCCCCTGGGCGTCGACTTCGACTACGGCGTCGTCTTCACCGGGGCGGTCCTCATCGACGGTGGCTACCAGGTCCTCTCGGCCCGCTACCTGCCCGACGGCGTCGCCCGCGACGTGGCGACCCGCACCGTTGACCTGCCGGGGGTGACCACCTACGCCACCACCATCGAGACCGACTACATCTTGGCTGACAACAACGAGGAGATCTCCTCCATCCTCGCGGTCTTCGAGCACCTGAGCCCGGAGGAGATGGACGCCCACCGCTTCATCGGCGTGCCCCTGCGCGTCACCGACGACGCCCTGCGCGAGCGCCTTCACCACGACCTCACCGGGCGCTGGGAGGGCGTCCTGGACTGCCACCGCAACCAGGAGTTCCTCGACCTCGTGCCCGCCGGCGCCACCAAGGGCGCGGGCCTGCGCGCCCTCCTGGACGGGCCCCTGGCAGGACAGGATGTCGAGGTCTGGACCATCGGCGACTCCTGGAACGACCTGGACATGCACGCCGTCGCCGACCACGCCGTCGCCCTGCCCTGGTCCCCTCCGGAGGTGACGGCAGCGTGCGAGACGACCGTGGGCTCCATGGCCGAGCTCATCACCACGATCCTGGAAGGCGACCGGCATGAGTGAGAACAGCAGGACCGACGGCGCACGGACCCTGGGCGCCCGGGTGCGCGACTGGTTCAACGGCGGGGATCCCGACGGGCGCGCCAAGCTGCGCGCCTGGGCCACCGGGGAGGACGGCCGCTGGCGCGGCTACACCCACTCCATGGGCAGGTACGTCACCTGGTTCATGGTCATCGCCTGCGTCCTCTACCCCTTCACCCGGGGCATCGGCTCGATCCTGGCCCTGCTCGTGGCCATCTTCCTCATGGGCGGACGCGCCATGATCGAGCGGCAGGTGCGCCGCGACGTCTCCGACCTGGAGGAGGCCAAGCGCCAGTGGGGGCTCACCCGCAACCCCGAGTACCTGCGGTTCATGACCCTGCGCGCCGAGGGGCTGCTCGAGGACAACAAGATCCTCACCCCCGACTCGCGCAGCCTCCTGCAGGGCTACGCCCAGTGGGCCCACGAGCGCGTGGAGCGCGAGGACAAGAAGCAGGCCAAGAAGGCCCGCAAGGCTGAGAAGAAGGCTCGCCGGGAGGGAACGGGTCACGAGTCTGACGAGCCCGCTGACGCTGCGGCGAAGAATGAGGAGAATAAGGCTGCTGACGGCTCCTAGCGATCCTGGGCGGCTCGCGGGCCGCACGCAGGCCGCTCTGAGGCGGCTGGAGACCGGCAGGACCGGAACGGAAAGGACTCCCATGCCACGCAGGCTCATCTCCACCGACCTGGACGGCACCATCGTCTTCAACGGGACGATCTCGCTGCGTGACCGCGAGGCCATGGCCCGGTGGCGGGCGGCCGGCAACCTCCTGGTCATCAACACCGGCCGGTCGGTCTCGGCGCTGGAGCACGTCGTGGTGCCCATGGGCCTGGAGTTCGACAACGCCATCCTCTACACGGGGGCCGCCATCGTGGACGAGGACATCCGGGTGCAGTGCTCCACGGCGCTGCCGGCCGGCGTCGTCGAGGACATCCTCGACTTCGTCGAAGGGGCGCCGGGCGTCACCGTCTTCACCACCGGACTGGACGAGGACCTGCTCATCTACGACACGATCGGCTCCGGCTCCGAGCTGCTGACCCTGTTCCGGCCGGCCACCCGGCGCGAGCTGGACGGGCGCGAGGTCATCGGGGTGCCGATGCGCTTCACCGACCCGGAGATGGCCGCACGCACCGAGACCTACCTGCACCGGCGCTGGGAGGGGCAGGCGGTGGGCTTCCGCAACCAGGACTTCATCGACGTCGTGCCCGCCTCGGCCTCCAAGGGGGAGGGCCTCAGGCGGTTGGTGGCGAGCCTGGCCGAGCCGCCCGCCGGGGAGGCGGCTGGGGCTGCCGGAGAGGGTGCGTCCGGGACGGGAATGGCCGGGGAGGCGACGGCCGGCGGCTCGGCGGGGCTCGACGTCGGTCCGTGGACGGCGGAGCCGGTAGAGACCTGGTCCATCGGGGACTCCTGGAACGACATCTCCATGCACGCCGCTGCCGACCACTCCTACGCCCTGCCTTGGTCGCCGCCGGAGGTGGTGGCCCAGTGCGACGGCACGGTCTCCAGCCTCGCTGACCTCATCGACTCCCTCATGGGGCGACCGGCTTTCTAGTCCCCACACACTTCGACAGAAACTTCAGAATCGACGCGGCTCCGGGTCTTTTTTGAAGATTCGGTCGAAGTGTTGCGGCGTTGCGGCGTTGATGCGCCGGTGGGCTGGGGTGTCGCGGCGCGCGGCGGGAGCGGGCGGCGCGGGCTATGCTCGCCGGCATGCGTCTGCTCGCCACGGATCTCGACGGCACCCTCGTCTTCCACCACGCCGTCAGGCAGGCCGACGCCGAGGCTCTCGTGCGCTGGCGGGCGGCCGGCAATCTCCTCGTGCTGGCCACGGGGCGCTCGGTGCGGCTGGTGCAGCACGCCGTCGAGGTGGCCCGGGCCTCGACGTCCATCGGCCTGGACTACGACTACGCCGTGTGCGCCACGGGCACGACCGTCATCGACGCCGCCGGTCGGGTCCACCGCACCCGGAGGCTTGAGGCTGCCCAGGTGCGGGCGGTCGTGCAGGCGATCGGCGACGTCGTCCAGGCCCCCGTCTCCGTGTTCGCCTCAACCCTTGAGCGCGACTACGTGCTGGACGACCCGATCGGCCTGTCCACCGACCAGCGCACGCCCCCGGACCGCTTCACCGCGGCGCCCCTGTCGCAGGTTGCGGGCCTGGGAGTGACCTCCATGCCGCTGCACATCCCCGACGTTCGGACCGCCGCGGCGCTGGCCAGCGGCCTGGAGGAGACGGTGGACGGCATCAGCTGCACCCGCTCGACCGGCTTCGTGGACGTCACGGCCGCAGGCGAGTCCAAGGGGATGGGCCTGGGCCGGCTCGCCGAGCTGCTGGCCGACCAGGGCATGGAGGTCAGTGAGGTGGCCGCCGTGGGCGACTCCTGGAATGACATCTCGATGTTCGAGCAGGCCGACGTCCCCTGCGCGATGGCCGGTGCCCCGGGCGAGGTCGTTGAGGCCGCCGGCGGGCGCACCACCCCGAGCGTGGCCGCCTTCATCGACGCCCTGCTGGCCTGAAGGCACGTGGAGGCCGGCCCGCGTGCCGTCGGCGCCTCTCGCCCGGCTGCTGAGCACCGACTGGCTCAGCGCGCCCACACACTTCGACAGAAACTTCAAAAAAGACGCGGCTCCGGGTCGTTTTTGAAGATTCTGTCGAAGTGATCGTGGCGGTGGTGGGAAGGGGGCCGTGGGGCGTGCCTCTCAGGCCTGGGCGTAGCGGTAGACGTTGGTCTCCCGCAGCTCGAAGCCGGCGCGGCGGTAGAGGCGGTTGGCGGCCTCGCGCGTGGGGCGGGAGGTGAGGTCCACGGTGCGCGCGCCCAGCTTCCCGGCGTGCTCGACGGCGGCCTCCACGAGGGCCTGCCCGGCGCCCTGACCGCGGGCTTCACCGTCGACGACGACGTCCTCCACCCAGGCGCGCAGGCCCGTGGGGATCGTGAAGGTCGCCAGGGTGAGCATGCCCAGGATCGGTGCGCTCTGGCCGGCCTCGGCCTCAGGCCGGAAGACGAAGAGGAAGACCCCCTCCTGAGCGATGAGGGCCTCGCACTGCTCGGCGGTCAGCGCCGGGGCGCTGCGGGAGAGCTGCGGGATGAGGCGCTCCATGGCCTCGACGATCTCCGGGCTGGAGGTGGTGACGAGCTCAACGGTCATGAGGAGTTCTCCTGCTGGTTGAAAAGAGGCGGCGGGCCGAGACGGGCTGGTCCCGCGACGGCTTCCTGTCAGCCCTGGAGCCTACCGCCTGGGAGCGCTCCGAGCGCCGAGATGCCCCACCGACCGGAAGAATCTGGACAGAGTCTCGGCCGGTGAGGTGGGATGCCCGGGCTTGTGGGGAGCCTGGGCTCATGGGGTGGCTCGGCCGACGGGGTGGGGAACCGCGGCCGGTGAGGTGGAGCGACCGGCCGATGAGGCGCCCCGGCTGGTGGAATGCCTCGGTGGGGAGCCTGGGCTCGTGGGGAGCCTCGGCCGACGGGCCACCTTGGTTTGCGGAGCCACGGTCCGAGGGTGCCTCGGCCGGCCGCCAGCGGGCCCGGTCAGGCCGAGCCGCTGATCTCCTTGACGGTGGGATCCATGATGGCGGCCTCGAGCAGAGCGGTGCCGCTGGTCAGGTCCCGCAGTCGCAGTACGTAGGGGTGGTCCACCGTGAACTCGACTGGCTTGGTCTGCTCCGCCGGCGCCGCCATCGCCGCTGCCTGGCCCTCGCTCAGAGCGGCTGCGACGGTGCCCTCCTCATCCAGGATGAGGCGTATCTGCTGGACCACCTGGGTCAGTGCCAGCTCGGGCGCGATCTTGTCCAGGCCCTCGGGCTTGAGCCCCTGCTCCTTGAGGAAGTCGAGGAGCTCCTTGGGCTCGGAGGTGAGGTCCAGCTTGGGCAGGGCCAGCTCCACCTCTCGGGGGCGCACCTTGTCCAGGGCCGTGGATGCCTCCGCCCATGTGCTGGCATCCATGGTACTCGGCAGGGTTCCGGCGTCGGGCAGGACGACGTCGAGAGCAAGGTCGGAGTCCCTCCCGTCCTGCCCGCCGGCGTAGGCCAGGCGCACTGCCGCCCAGCCCTTCCCAGTGGTGTGGGGGATGGAGCGAGTGTCGTGCATGAGGTCGGCCTTGACGGTCTTGCCCCCGGCGAGCGTGAAGTTCCTCTGCGAGGTGCTCCCGGCGTCGAAGGGGGATTCCCACTGGGCCGCGAAGAGCAGCGCGTTCTGCACCACCAGGCGGGTGTCCTGGGTGACATCGATGCCGCTTTCCGGGATGAGGCCGGCCGTGTTGCGCGAGGCCCAGGCATCGAGGTTCTCCTTCATGGAGCTCACACCGACCTGCTCGATCTCAGTGGAGAACCAGCGCAGCACCGCATCGAGGTAGGTCTGCTTGACCTTGAACTTCTTGTCATCGGCGATGAGGACGTGATTGGCCAGGTGAACGAGAGGCTTATCGGGGGCCTTGTCCGGGTCGAAGCCCTTGAGGTCACTGTCGTAGCGGTTCAGGGAGTTCTGGATGGCCGACCAGGCCCGGTCACGATCCTCACCCGAGAGCCCCAGGAGCGCGTCATAGCCCTGGGCCGAGGCGTCAGTGGCGCCGTCGGCCAGGATCGCCAGGACGAAGGCAAGACTGAGAGGGGAGGCCAACGCCGTCGCGGCCGAGTCCTCCTTGAGGTAGTGGGTCAGCAGCTTGCTCCCGAGCTGGTCGCAGGCGGTGGCGGCCTTGGTCACCTGGGAGGTGACGTCGGAGAGACTGACCTTCTCATGGGTGACCTTGGAGGTCAGCTGCGTGCCCGAGGCCAGGGAGCAGCCGCCCAGCAGCGCCACTGTTGCGGGAACCAGGGCGCCCAGTGCCAGCACCTGACGGCGGGCCAAGCCGCAGTGGTCGGAGGCGGACAGGCTCATCAGGGGATCACTCGGGGTCATGGCGTCAGGTTAGGGAGCCCGCTCGGCCCTGTCAGCGCCTTGGTGAACTCCCACCATGGGGAATCATCCCCGGGTCGGTGGCGGGTGGGCCGCAGCAGCTTGCGCCCGCGACCACTCGATCGGCAGAAAACGGCCCCATCGCGCCGTGACCACGGTGACGCGCCCTCCTGCCGGGATCAGCCGCCCCGAAGGCCGCTCAAGAGTAGGCTTCCGACCAAGGTCCCACAACGCCCCGCAGGCCCCGCAGCTCCGACGCCGCGCGCCTGCGCCGCCCCAGGAAGGTCACTAGGAAGGTCACTCATGGTCGAGTCCGCAGCTCACGTCGAGCACGTCTTCGCCGCCGACGAGCTCTTCTTCTCCACCACGGACTCCCACGGGCGCATCCGCCGCGCCAACTCCACCTTCATGCGCTTGTCCGGCTACCCGCGCGGCGCCCTGGTGGGGCGGGCCCACAACGTGGTGCGGCACGCGGACATGCCCGCCGGCCTGTTCCGCTCCATCTGGGACGCCATCGAGGAGGGCCGGGCCGCCAGCGCCTACATCACCAACCGCTCCTCCGACGACGGCCACTACCGGGTCTTCGCCACCATCGTGCCCTCCGGCTCCGGCTACCTGTCCGTGCGCACCCTGCCGATGCTCACCGACCTGCGTGACGACATCGAGGCCGCCTACGCCCGGGTCCGCGACGTCGAGGAGGCCTCCGCCGCGGCCGGCTCCACCCGCCGAGAGGTGGCCGCCGCCGGGCAGGCCGCCCTCCAGGCCGAGCTGCAGGCCCTGGGCTACGCCGACGCCATCGACTTCACCCGCAGGGTGCTGGTCGCCGAGGTCGGTGAGCTGCTCGCCCACGGCGTCGGCATCCCCGACAGCCCACAGAGCGAGGGCCCCGTGGCCCGCATCCTGGGGGCCATGGGCCGGATCGAGGCCGAGACCGCCGGGCTGGTCGGCATCCTCCAGGAGGGGCAGCGGCTCGCCGACCTCCTGGGCGAGAGGGCCGGCGAGATCGAGGCCCTCTCGACCCGCCTGGGCACCCTGCGCGAGGCCATGCGCGCCGTCGGCACCGACGTCGAGGTCCTGGGCCACGGCGAGCAGGCCGACGACGTCGCCGCGCGCTGCCAGCAGGTCGACGCCCTGGTCCTGGAGTGCTCCGAGCAGCTCCACCCGCTGAGCAGCCAGATCGAGGCGCTGCGCGGCGACCTGGACTCGGTGAGCTTCCGCATCGCCCTGGCCCGCCTGCACAACCTGGCCGCCGGGATCTTCGCCCTGCAGATCCTCCAGGGCCAGGACGAGGTTGACGCCAACGACGCCGTCGGCAGCCTCACCGAGCTGTGCTCGGCGCTGAGCGACGGCGCCGACAACCTCACCCAGCGCGTCGGCCTGCTCGACGCGCGCCGCGAGCTGGTGGGCGGCGAGCTGGATGTCGTGGCCGAGGACCTCGGCGTCATCCAGGGCCCGATCCTGGAGGTTCTCGAGGCGGCCGCGGCCGCCGGTGCCGGGCAGGCCGACTCCGTGACCGCCGCCCGCACCCTGGCCGAACAGGGCTTCGGCGAGGCCCGGGACCTGGCCGACCTGGCCGTGCGCCTGCGCGACCTCGAGGTCCCCTTCGAGGCCGAGGCCATCAACAGCGCCCTGGCCGACGTGCGCGCCGCCCTGGCCGAGCTCGAGTAGGCGCGGGCTCAGTCCCGTACCAGCTCCACGAGCACCTCGGCGTGATCGGTGTGCGGGAACATGTCGAACAGGCGCGAGCGCACCACCCGCATCGAGGGCAGGTGCTCCAGGTCCGCCGCCAGCGTGCGCGGGTTGCAGGAGGAGTAGAGCACCCGCTCCACGCCGGAGGCCTCGATCCTGCCGGCCAGCTGCTCCCCGATCCCGCGCCGGGGCGGGTTGACCACGAGCAGGTCCGGGCGCTGCGCCCCGCCGGCGCGCTCCCCAGCGGCCGGGTCCAGGATGCGGGCGTCGCCGGCCTCGAAGCGCACCAGGGCCGGGTCCAGGCCCATGAGGTCGGCCGCCGCGCGCGCCCCGTCAATGGCCGACGCCGAGACCTCCACCCCCAGCACCCGGCGGTTGGGCGCCGCCAGGGCCAGGGCGAAGCCGCCGACGCCGCAGAACAGGTCCCACACCCGGGCCGGCTCGGCCTCCTCGGCCCAGTCGCGGGCGGTGGCGTAGAGCGCCTCGGCCACGGCCGTGTTGGTCTGGAAGAAGGAACGGGTGGGTAGGTAGAGGGGCAGCTCGACGCTCTCGGCGGGCCGGCCTGCCCGGCTGCCGAGCCCCGGTGACGGCAGGCCCAGGCGCATAAGGAGGCGGTCCTCCTCGGTCAGGACGATCTCCTCGGGCCCCTCGATGACGGCCTGGTGGACGCTCTGGATGTTGACGGCGGCCACCGCCAGTTGGGGCAGGCGCCGACGCAGGTCCGCTACGGCGGCGCGCAGCCGCTCCTGGTATCGGCGGGAGCGCAGGACGAAGCGCACCATGAGGTCGTCGTCGGGCGAGGCGGTCACGAGGATGTACTTGAGCTCACCGCGGCGCGTGGGCACGTCGTAGGGGCGAAGGCCCAGCTCGGTGATGAGGTCGGCCAGCACTGGCAGGGCCGCCTCGATGGCGGGCACGTGCAGCGGGCAGGCGCGCAGGTCGACGCCGCACCCGGCGCCGTCGAGGATTCCCAGGGTGGGGTGGGCGGCGGTCCCGGCCACCGCCATCTTCGCCTTGTTGCGGAAGCCGGTGGGGGCGCTTGCCGCTGGTGCCTGCCACAGCTCGGCCGGGACGTGCTCGGCCAGGAGGGCGGCGACGCGGGACTGCTTGGCAGCCAGCTGGTCGGGCATCGGCAGGGACAGGTGGGGGCAGGAGCGGCAGGTGCCGGCGTCGTGGAGGGCGCAGGACGCCGCTGGTGCTGCGGTCACCGACATGTCCCCTCCCGGTGGTGCGCTCGTGGCCGTGTCGTGAGGTGGGGCCGCGACAGGAGTGGCCGGGCCCCGGACGGCTGCGGGCGATGAATGGAGCCGCTTGTCGGACTCGAACCGACGACCTGCTGTTTACAAGACAGCTGCTCTACCAACTGAGCTAAAGCGGCGCGCGGCCGGCCAGGCGGCCGCAGGTGCGTGGGACAGTCTGTCACAGACCGCCCCACGGCGGGAAACCGTGGGAGGCGGTGCTGCGCCCGTCGCCACCCGGGCCGGCGCGACGGGCCCCGGTCAGCCCTGCTGAGTCGGCTGCGGGCTGGGCTGCTGAGAGGCCTGCTGGCTGGGCTGCGCCGTCGGGGTGGCAGCGGCGACGAGCTCGGTCAGAGAGGTCGGAGTCTGAAGCTTGTTCAGGTCGACCTTCTCGCCCTTGAAGAAGACGGTGGGGGTGCCCTCCAGCTCCCGGGCCTTGAAGGCCTCGTCGCCGAGCGTGACCCACTTGCCGTACTTGTCGGAGTCGACGGCCGCCTTGAACTTGCCGGAGACCTCCTTGGGGACGTTCACCTTGGTGGCGGCGGCCACCAGGCCCTCCACCGTCATGTTGCTCTGGTTCTTGGTCTGAATTGCCTGGGAGAGGATCTCGAAGGCGGCGTTGTGGAAGCTCAGGGACTGGGCCGGGGCCTCATCGAGGACCACGCCCATCGCGTTCATGACGACGCTGGTCCACTCCTGCTCGAGGAGCTTGCAGGGGTGGAGGGCCAGGGTGATCTTCTTCTCGCTCAGGAGCTGGTTGATCTCCTGGGTGTGGAGGCCCTCGAACTGGGCGCAGTGAGAGCAGGAGTAGTCGAAGTAGATGTCCAGGACGGGGGCCGAGGCGGCGACGGTGTCGAGGGCGGGGCCCTCACCGTAGGTCCAGGAGGCATCGGAGAGGACCTGCTTGGGGATACCACTCTGGTTCGCCTTCGCGGTGGCCAGGCCCTCGCTCGGTGCGGGGAACTTCGACGACGACTTGTTGTCCTTGGTGCCGTTCTTGGCCTCGATGCCGCGGTAGACGAGGTAGCCGAGTCCGCCGGTCACTCCCAGGCCCGCGACCCCGATGAAGCTGCGGCGGGCGATCATGTTGCGGCGCTCGCGGCGGGCTGAGGCCTCGCGCAGCTCCTTGGCCTTGAGGCGTGCGGCCTCACGGCGCTGGGCCTTGGTCTGGCGGGGCTGGTTACTGGACACGCGGTGCTCCTTGTGGTGCGGTGACGAGCGGACGACCAGGAAGACGAATAGTCAACGAGTGATGGTTGTCGTGACGACATTCTGCCCGAGGATCCTGGAGGAAACCACGCCTGGTGTCTGCCGGTGGCGGATTGTGACGCATCGGTCGTCGTTGTCCCGGCGCGTGTAGCCGGGGTCGGGCAGAATCGGGGGGAATCAGACCGAGCGGTCCGAGAGTGACCGGGTGGAGGGGATTGTGACCATGATGGATGGGCCTATGGGCGGTCAGATGGAGGAGCAGATGGTCCTGCTCCAGAACATGTCGACCGACTGGGGCAACTGGATGCAGTCCGTGGGTGCCCAGGAGGTCGTGGTGGAAGTCGAGGGGGTGGGGACGCGCGCCGCCGTGACGAGTCGCGTGCTCAGGCCCCGTGGCATTCTGCGCCGCGCCCAGTGGGCCGAGAACGAGATGCCCGTTGAGCTGGTCCGTGAGGCCGTGCGCCTGCGGGCGCTCATGGCCCACCCCCGTGGCGGGACCTGGACGTGGGCGGCCCTGTCCATGAAGAGCAGCGAGGGCTACAAGCTCATCTCCGACTTCGACTACGACCGCGAGCCGGTCCTCGACCCGCCCTACACGGCGGAGGACTGCGCCAAGGAGCTGGAGGTCTTCCCCCGTGACCCCGGTGCGATCCCCGACTGGATGAAGATCGGGGTCTGAAGGCAGAAGAACTGGCTCGGAGGGGTGCGGCGGGAGCAAAGGGCGCGCGACTGCATCAAGACGTGCCGCAGCAAGAGTGCGGGAGAGTGAGTTGACGTCAAGTACTCAGAGAGATCGGGGAAACCCTGTCGTCGCGAAGTGCGAGGCATTGTTGCGTGACTGGCTGACTGAGGGTAACGGTGCTGATGAGCCGAGTTCCGGTAGGGTCGGTCGCTCTGGTGATGAGTGAGCGGGGAGTTGCGTGAGCGAGATGTGGGAGCCCGAGGCCGTAGCGTCCTCGGGTGGTTACTACACGGTGCAGGAGTCGGCGCCCGAGGTCGATCCCTCCAGACGATCCGTGTCGGGCCCAGTGTCGGGTTACGGTGCCTTCCCTGCGCCTGGGACTCCGGGTGCGCCGGCCCCCGGGATGGTGCCTGCGCCGATGATGGATCCGGTGCCTGTGAATGCGCCTGCTCCGTCGGGTGCTGAGGCCTGGTGTGCGGGGCTGTTCGGGCTGCTAGCGCCTCTGCCGATCCTCGATGTGCTGCTCGCCATGGTGGCGATGATGGTGGTCGGCCTGTGGAACAAGAAGGACCTGCGTGAACCGGCCCGGACGAATCGCCGCCTGGCGGCGAGCTGGGGACTGACGCTGCTGCTGGTGGAGCTGGCACTGGTGGTCATCCAGATCGCCGTGTTCACCATCGCGGACGATTTCTATGAATCGCTGCCTTTCATCCCGTGGGGCACCCCGATCATCATGGCGCTGGTCATGGTCGGGGTCCACGTGCTGGTGTGCATTGTCCAGGCGATCCGGGCCTACCGCGGCAAAACCCTCCGCTTCGGAGGCTTCCCCTTCTTCCACTGACCAGGTCCGCGCCCAGTCAGTACTGATCCCAGCGCACCGCGGGCCCCGGAGGCGGAAGTCGCCGGGCAACCATGGCGCCCGCCGCCGAGGCGGCATCTCAGGTCCCGTAAGGGCTCATCCTCGGAATCGGCATCAGCCCAGCAAAGGACAGAATCAATATCACGGCCCCAATACCCAACATGGCCATGACCAGGTTTCTTCGGGCATTGTCACTGGGGGCGACGGAATTGATGATATGTGCGCCACCGCGTCGCGTCGCCGCACCCCATGGCGCTAGCCACAGGATGAGGAGGTCCAGGGCGACCCCCAAGAGGAAGATGGTGTAGAAACGAACAGGTAGCGGGATCGATCCAAAAGTCTCGGATTTTTCCTGCCCCAGATCCGATGAGAAAATAGCCATGAGGAAGAGGAACGCAGTCCCCGAGGCCAGAAGAAAAGCGAAGCCAACAGAGATCGCCGAACGCACCAGGTACCACGGGGTCATGGCCCACATGCGGGAGTCGTCCGACGGCGAGGTGCCACCCCTCTGAAGCCGGTTCCAACGGCGAGCGTCCTGGGCCCGGCCCACAGCCCCGGCCACCACCGTCAGAATCGCCGCGATGATCGCCATCCAAACCGGTCTGAAGATCCCGGCCGCGGACAGCATGAACCACAGGGCCAGCATCGCTATCGGGTGACGCACCGGCTCCTGCGCCCACTGGGGCAGCTCCCCGGGACGTCTGGGAGCGTTGCCGCGGCTGATCTGCGCCCCCCGGGCGCCAGCTGCCATCGGTCCCGCCATTGCTCCCACCGAAGGCGCAGCTGTCGGACCGGCGACGGCCTGGGAGTAACCGGGCTGATACGCCGTCGGATGCTGACCCGAATAGGGGAACATCGGCACCTGCCCTGACGGCGCCGGCCGCGGGTACGCCCCCGAGGCGGCCGCAGGCGCAGGAGCGCCCACGCCGTACTGCATCGACTGCGCCCCCCGTGAGGGCATCGCCGAACTGTTCTGGTACCACTGGCGAGGTGGGATGGCCGGTGGGGGCTGGGTGGAAGCGCCGGACGCGGCCGACGGCGCCGAGTACCCGTACCCTCCCTCCGCGCCGGAGGGCGCGGAGACGGGGCTGCCGTAAGCGGCCGGGGAGGCCGAGGTCGCGCTGCGCGCATCCCGAGGCGACCCCGGGGTCGAGCCGTAACCAGGGGTGAACGTACTGGTGCTCCGCTCCAGCTCGCTGAACTCCGGCTCCTCGTCCTCGGGTCCCAGGAGCCGGTCGACCGCCTCCTGTCCGGTCCCGCCCTCGGCGATCTCATCGAGCACCTCCAGCAGGCCGTCCGGGGTCAGACGGTTCTCCGCCTCAGGGGCGAGCGCCGCCGTGAAGGCCCGCGCCAACGCCGGGCACTCCTCCTCCAGGTTCCCCAGCTCCGGGGTACCCGCGTAGACGCGCCGGAAGACCACCTGCCAGGCGCCCGAACCGAAGGGCGCCAGCCCGGTGACGGTGAACAGAAGCACGCCCGCGCAGGCGTACCAGTCGACGTCGGCATTCGGCTCCCCGCCGTCGAGCATCTCCGGAGGGATGAATCCCGGCGTACCCGTGACCTGGCCGGTCTGCGTGAGACGGACGTCGTCGGCCACCTGGGCGATGCCGAAGTCGATGAGAACCGGCCCCTGCGCGCCGAGCATGACATTGGAGGGCTTGAGGTCGCGGTGGATGACGCCGGCGGCGTGCACCGCGCGCAGTGAGTCGACCAGTCCGTGAGCCAGGTCGGCCAGGTCGCGGGCGTCAGTGGTCAGGTCGTAGACGCCCTCGTGCTCCACCTCGTGTTGCAGGGTGGGGCCCTCGATGAGCTCGGTGATGACGAAGGTGATGCCCTGGGAGCCGTCCCCGGTCTCGATGTCCAGGATGCGCGCCACGCGCGTGTCCCTCACTCGGGCCAGAACGCTGGCCTCCCGGTCCAGGCGGCGCCGAGCCGTGGGGTCCGCGGCGATCTGCGGGTGGAGGATCTTCATGGCCACGTGGCGCCCACCCTCATCGGTGGCCTCCCACACCACGCCCATACCGCCAGCGCCCAGGCGACGCAGAAGCCGGTATCCCCCCACTGAGGTGCCGGCGCGCAGTTTGCTCAGGGTGACCGGCTCGCCCGGGTGCGCGTCGAAGTTCTGCGTCATGCCCCCCACAGTACCGGCCCGGATTCGCTCGTGGGCGCCCCGAACCTGTGGGGCTCTTCGCCCGACTGTGGGCCATGTCGCGGGAGTAAAGCCAGTGGTGGAGCCGGATTGCCGGTATCGGGTCGGGCGGATTCCGACGGCGGGGATGGGGAGGTCTCCACCGTCCGCCATCGCCATCGAGGGCCGGGCTGACTGATTGCTGAGAATCTCTGGTCAAAGCGGGAAACCTGTGTCAAGATGAGCCCGTCCGCGGTCGAACGGCTGATCGCGGCACGTGTCAATGCGGACACGCATCGGCACCTTTCACGACGGATCGTCCGGCACGTACCTGCCGGTGAAGGGATAGCACCACTCATGGCAACTGTGACTTTCGAGAACGCCACGCGTATCTACCCGGGCAATGACCGCCCCAGCGTTGACGCTCTCAACCTCGAGATCGCCGATGGCGAGTTCCTCGTACTCGTTGGCCCCTCCGGCTGCGGTAAGTCCACCTCCCTGCGCATGCTTGCGGGCCTGGAGGACGTCAACGCCGGTCGTATCCTCATCGGTGACCGCGACGTCACCGACGTTCAGCCCAAGGACCGTGACATCGCCATGGTCTTCCAGAACTACGCGCTCTACCCGCACATGACCGTGCACGACAACATGGGTTTCGCCCTGAAGATCGCCGGCACCCCCAAGGCCGAGATCGACAAGCGCGTGCGCGAGGCCGCCAAGATCCTCGGTCTGACCGAGTACCTGGACCGTAAGCCCAAGGCTCTCTCCGGTGGTCAGCGTCAGCGTGTGGCCATGGGCCGCGCCATCGTGCGTAAGCCCAAGGTTTTCCTCATGGACGAGCCGCTGTCCAACCTGGACGCCAAGCTCCGTGTGCAGACCCGCACCCAGATCGCCTCGCTCCAGCGCTCGCTGGGTGTCACCACGGTCTACGTCACCCACGACCAGACCGAGGCTCTCACCATGGGTGACCGCATCGCGGTCCTCAAGGACGGCGTGCTCCAGCAGGTCGGCACCCCGCGCGAGATGTACGACCACCCCGCCAACGATTTCGTCGCCGGCTTCATCGGCTCGCCGGCTATGAACCTGGGACAGTTCACGGTCAAGGGGGACGTCGCCACCGTCGGCGCCGCCAAGATCCAGCTGTCCAAGGCGACCCTGGACGCCATCACCCCCGAGGACGGCGGCAAGGTGACCATCGGGTTCCGCCCCGAGTCGCTCGACGTCGTCTCCGCCCAGGACGAGCACTCCATCCCGGTGCGCCTGTCCTTCGTGGAGGAGCTGGGCTCCGACGCCTACATCTACGGTGAGCTCGTCGGCGCCGAGGAGTCCGAGGCCAAGCTCGGCTCCGGTGAGGACTCCAGCCAGATCATCGTGCGCGTGCCTCCGCGTACCGCCCCCGAGCCGGGTGAGACCGTCTACGTGCGGATCCGCCCCGGTCAGGAGCACATCTTCTCCGCCTCCACCGGCAAGCGCCTGCCCGCCTGAGGATGCTGAGCACGACGGCGCCGTTCCCCTTCCTTGGGGGCGGCGCCGTCGCCGCGCTCACCGCGGGGGCCGGTGGCCCACGCGCCCGGCGGAGGAGGTTCAGCGGCCGGCACTGTCAGAAGTGTGGTCGGCGGCTCATGTCTTGGAAAGCAAATTGGGTTCTGGCCTGAAAGAATGACCCCATGTCCCAGTCCATGAAGATCACGGCGGCGACCATTGATCCGGCGCTGCTCGACCTCCCCTGGGAGACGCCGTTGGAGGAGTGGCCCACCGAGGTCCTCGCCGCGCTGCCCCGTGGTCTGTCCCGCCACATCGTGCGCTTCGTCAACCTCTCCGAGCGCGTCATCGCGGTCAAGGAGATCGGCGAGTCCGTGGCCCACCGCGAGTACGAGCTCCTGCGCGACCTGCTGCGCCTGGGGGCGCCCTGCGTGCATCCGACGGCGGTTATCACCGGCCGCAGTAGCGTCACCGGTGAGGAGCTCAACTCGGTGCTCGTCACTGAGCACCTGTCCTACTCCCTGCCCTACCGGGCGCTGTTCAGCCAGTACATGCGGCCCGAGACCGCCACCCGACTCATCGACGCGCTCGCCGTGCTGCTGGTGCGTCTGCACCTGCTGGGCTTCTACTGGGGGGACGTGTCCCTGTCCAACACGCTCTTCCGCCGCGACGCCGGGGCCTTCGCCGCCTACCTGGTGGACGCCGAGACCGGGGAGCTCTACCCCGAGGGGCTCACGGACGGCAAGCGCCTCTACGACATCGACGTGGCCCGCACCAACATCATCGGCGAGCTCATGGACCTCCAGGCCGGCGCCCTGCTGGAGCCGACCGTGGACACCATTGAGGTGGGGGACCGGATCGTCAGCCGCTACACCGAGCTGTGGGACGTGCTCACTGCCAAGGAGTCCTTCTCCATGGATGAGCGCTGGCGTCTGCGCCGCCGGGTCGAGAAGCTCAACGAGATGGGCTACGACGTCGCCGAGCTCGCCATGAACACCGACTCCGACGGCAACCACATCACCATTCAACCCAAGGTCGTCGACGCCGGCCACTACCACCGCCAGGTGATGCGACTGACTGGCCTGGACGTCCAGGAGCGTCAGGGCCAGCGCATGCTCAACGACCTGGAGGCCTACCGGGCCATCACCGGCCGCAGCGAGGACCCCATCGAGCTCGTGGCCCACTCGTGGCTGGCGGAGGTCTTCGAGCCCACCATTCACTCCGTCCCCGTCGAGATGCGCCGCAAGCTGGAGCCCGCGGAGATCTTCCACGAGATTCTCGAGCACCGCTGGTACATGTCCGAGGCCCAGGACCGCTACGTCACCACCCAGGAGGCGGTGGAGGACTATGTGGCCACGGTGCTGCCCCAGCACCGTGACGAGCGGGCCTACCTGGGGGTCGGCGACACCCAGGAGATGGAGGCGATCGTCGTCGACGACACCGATGAGCCGATGCCCGAGGACGACGCCGAGTTCGCCGCCCGCGACGAGCAGACCCTGGCCGACTACGCCGCCAACCCCTTTGGCTTCACCGCCGGTATGAAGTTCAAGGGGGAGTAGGAAGCGCCCAGCAGGCCGGCTGGTGCGTCGTCGTTTGCGCCCGGTAACGCCTGGCCGGTTGATAGTCTGGCGTCACATCAGCTGAGGCGACGAGAAGGGCCGTGACGGGGATATGAGCCAGGACGTGCCCGCATTCCAGGCCCTGCCCGGGGCCACGCCACAGAACAGCGCGTTCATCGACCTGTACTTCGACCCGTCCGTCAAGGGATACCCCAGAAGGTCGAGGGTGTCGCTCGTCATCAATGGTTACCAGCTGTGGCTGGGCTTCGGTCAGTCCGTCGCGTTGGCGGTTCCGGCCGGGCCGGTGTCGATTGTTGTGCAGCAGATCAACCAGCTCCTCTACAGTTCGACGGCACGGCTTGACTTTTCTGTGCATGTCGATCAGAGGGTGCCGGTGTTCTATCGGGCTTCCCATTTCGAGCGCAACCCGGGATCACTGACGTTCCAGAGGTTCGAGGGGCTCTCGCCCTCCGAGCGGAACGATCTCAACTCCATGAAGATCATGTTCGCCGTCATTCTCGGCTCGATGGCCGTGTTCGCCATCTTCATGGGGCTGGTGTTCTGGTTTCTCAACAGCCTGGGCGCGTCCTAGCCGGCGTTGCGTATCGAGTGAAGACTGAGGGAGAGCTGGGATGAGTGCGTACAGTCAAGGTTTTCAGGCCCTGCCCGGGGCCACGCCGGACAACAGCGCCTTCATCGACCTGTACTTCGACCCGTCCATCTCACTGCCGGGCAAAAGCACCGTGTCCATCACGATCAACGGCTGGTCGATGCGCCTGTCCGCGGGCCAGTTCGTGAGGATCGCGGTGCCGCCGGGGCCGGTGACAGTCGTCTCCTACCACTTCGCGGCCTTCCTCAGTCCCAAGCCGCGTCTTGAGTTCGTCGTGCAGCCCGGCCAGGTGGTCCCGGTGTTCTACCGCGCCTCGATCATTCGTGGCGACCCGGGGGCGCTGAGCATAGGAAAGCACCGCGGCATGTCCCGAACCGAGAAGGGGTCGCTGATCTTCGTGCTGGTGGTGCTGTTGTCTATTCTCGTCACTGGCGCGACTTTCGTGGTGCCGTTGCTGATTATCTTGAGCCGGGGGATGCCTGAGTAGTCCGTCGGCGCACCTGTGGCCTACGGGCGGGGACATTGCGCGCGTCCGGGTGCATTCCGTCCCGGAGGGGGACACCTCGCGCGTCCGGGGACAGGATTTCCGTCCCCGACGGCGTCGAAGGTCCCCGGCCGTAGAGAAATGTCCCCGGACGCGTGGAAGGCCCCCACGGTCTCCATCCTCTGGGGCAATAGCCCAACGGCGCGCAGTACACGTCGACCCCGCCAGGGTGAGCGTGCCTGCCTCCACCGTTGATCCTGTTGGCTAGAGGCGGCGCCGTTCTTGTAGCCACTGCGCGTAGGTGGGACCCGTTGCAGGGACGTCGTCGCTGGGAACCAGTGCGCCGCGACGGAAAGCGAGTCCCCAGCCGGTGGGAACCACCAGGGGAACCGGCCTCGCCACGAGGCTCGGCAGTTGTGTGGTCATCTCCCACAGCGTCATGATCTCCGGTCCTGCGACGTGGTAGGTCTGACCGTCGGTCTCGCTCAGGGCCGCCCGGGCCACCGTCTCGGCAACGGAGTCGAGGCTGACCGGACGCATCCTCATCGAGGGAACGAGTGAGACGGGGCCGTAGCGCATGCGCTCCATGTTCTGCTCAGCGAACTCGAACCACTGGGTCGAGCGAACCAGTGACATGCGCTTGCTCAAGTCTTGAGCAAGCCGCTCCTGCGCGCACTTGCCCGCGAAGTAGCCGTAGCCCTGCACCTCCGGAAGGTCGCAGTTGACGATCGACAGTAGGACGTGCCTGGCTCCCAGGGCGTTCGCGGCCGCGGACACGGCGCGGGTCGAGCGCGTGAAGAACTCGGTGGCGACCCTCTTGCTGGTGGTGAACCGTCCGGTGGCCTCCACGATGACGTCCGCGCCGGACAGCGCAACAGCTCCGTCGTCGCGCAGAATGTCGAAGCCGGTACGGCGCGAGTGCAGCGTCACCTGCGCCCCGGCCGCCTGCAGGGCTCGCTTGATGGCTTTCCCTGAGTCACCTGCCCCGATAACTGCCACCTTCACTGCGGTCGCCTCCTCATGGCCCGATCCGGCCGTCGCGTAGACCTCTACGATCATAGAGTGTTCTATGATCGTAGAGGTCACTGTGGTCGGAAGGCAAGGAGCAGGCACGATGGGGCGCAGGGAGCACATCGGCGATGCCGGGATCGGGCTCATCGCCCGTGACGGGGTGCATGCCCTCACTCATCTGCAGGTCGACACGGAGGCGGGACTGCCCCGCGGGTCGACCTCCTACTACGCCCGGACTCGCCGTGATCTGCTGGCGCTCGTGGTCAACCGCCTCTCCGAGGGCTCACAGGCTGACATCAACGACCTTGAGATCCCCGCGTCGGTCAGCCGGCAGGAGGCCGCCGAGATCGTCGTCGGCATCCTGGAGCATATGGCGCGGCGCGCGGACGCCCAGGCCGCGCGTGGGGCTCTGCTGTTCGAGCTGCGCGAGGACGTCGAGCTCCGGGAGCTGCTCACGGCGGAAGCGCCGGTCAGGCAGCCGCTGACGCATCTGGCCGAGCGGATACTCCTTGCTGCGGGTATCAACCAGGCCTCTGCTCACGCTCCCGACCTGGTGGGGCTGGTGGACGCCCTGCTCATGTACCAGGCGGCCAGAGCGGCGCCCGTGAACGCCCGCAGGGTGCTGAGGGCCTACCTCGAGGGGCTTGACTGACCAGCCCGCCCTGCAGCGTGACGCTTCTAGGCGCCGAGCTCCTCGGCGACCAGGGCCATCTCCTCGTCGGCGCGGCGGCGCAGCTCGCGGTGACGCGTCCAGGAGGCCAGTGAGACCTCGGTGATGGCGTCCACCAGCAGGAAGGCCCCCACGGCCGCCATCCCGCCCGGGATGCTGCCGGTCGAGCGACGACGGCGCACGGCGGCCCCCACGAGCGCGCCGCCCAGACCCGCCTCGAGCAGCGCGGCGCCCCGCACCGCCCACGGCTTGTCCGTCACCGTGCGCACATAGCCTTGCCAGAAGGCCGAGCCCGGGGTGGAGGGGTCGGCCAGCAGCAGGCCCACGCTGCGGCCCACCGCGTTGGACAGCCCGCGCGGCTCGTGCACGACGACGCCGGGAACCTCCACCGGCGCCAGGCGGCCGGTGAGGACCTCCAGCACCCAGTCGGGCAGGCCCAGGGCCTCAAGCATGGCCGCGAATCCGTCGATGCCGGGCTTGACGATGGCGGCGGCCGCGGCCTCCAGGTCCGCGCCCGGGACGGCGTCAACGATCCCCGACGCATCGGTCAGGTCCGCCAGCAGCTCATCCACCAGGGACCTCAGGGCCGGTCCGGGCTCCTTGACCCCGCCCCACACGTAGCGCGACGTCATGCCCCAGGAGAAGACGGCGTCGTCCTCCGGGTCCCCGGTGGGGATGGCGCGGATGGACATGTCCTCGGAGTCGGAGGTCAGCACCAGGGCCGGCAGGGACTCCTCGTCCCAGCCGAAGGTGCCCA
The DNA here is from genome assembly GCF_016694895.1 of Actinomyces sp. HMT 175. Classification (NCBI taxonomy): domain Bacteria; kingdom Bacillati; phylum Actinomycetota; class Actinomycetes; order Actinomycetales; family Actinomycetaceae; genus Actinomyces; species Actinomyces sp. HMT 175. Next base: position 2,760,275 of record NZ_CP068012.1, on the reverse strand, counting down.
GCTCCGTGCCCTCACCGGAGTACATGACGATGCGGCGGTCCAGGCTCGGCGTCGAGGCCACCGCCAGGGGCCGCTCCAACAGGGTGGCCTGCAGCGGCACCATGTAGGCGCTCATCGGGGAGATCACCACGGTGCGGGCACTGGCCGAGCCGTGGTGGGTGATCGAGGGCAGCTCGACGTCGTCGGGCAGGGCGTTGAAGGTCGCCGGGCCCACGGCGACGTCGGCCGTGAACTGCCGGGCCAGGGACTCCACGAGCTCACTGACGCTCGGGCCGGGCACAACGCCCCCGCGCGAGGGCGGCGTCACCGCGACCCGGCCCTCGACGTCGGTCATGAGGGTCAGGCTCAGCAGGTGGGTGGTGGCCGGGAACCACTCCAGGCGCACGACCACCCCGCGCTCGGCGAAGGCGTCGGCGACCGCCTCCGGCGTCGTGCCCGGCGCGATGAGCACGCCGTCGGTGCGGTTCCAGCGCTGCGAAGCGTCCTGGGCCATGGGGACCTCCTGTGGATCGGATGCGGCCCATTGTGTCAGCAACGGGGCCGTCTTGGAGAAGTGTAAACCGGGCGCTTTTCCTGCCGGGGTGGCCGGATCCGTCGGATCCATCGGATCGGCAGGCTCCGTCGGGGCTGGGCCGGTCCTGAGCGGCGGGGGTCAGCTGCCGGCGCCGGCGGCCCGACGCCGCAGGCGGTCGACCTCATAGAGGCTGATACCCGTGGCCACGGCCGCGTTGAGGGACTCCACGCTGCGGCTGATCGGCACCGAGGCCAGCACGTCGCAGGTCTCGCGCACCAGGCGGGATAGACCCGCGCCCTCCGCGCCGGTGACCAGCACCAGGGGTGAGTCGGCCAGGGTGAGGTCCTCGATGACCGTGCTGCTCGAGCCGTCCAGGCCGACGACGAAGCAGCCCTCCTTCTTCAGCTGCTCCAGGGTGCGCACGAGGTTCGTCTCGCGGGCCACGCGCACCCGGGCGGCGGCGCCGGCCGACACCTTCCACACGGTGGCGTTGACGCCCACCGAGCGGCGCTCGGGGATGATGACGCCGTCGGCCCCGAAGGCCCCGGCGCTGCGCAGGACCGCGCCGAGGTTGTGGGGGTCGGTCACCTGGTCCAGGGCCACGAGCAGCGGCGTGTGGCCCAGGGCGCGGGCGCGCTCCAGCAGGTCGCGGGCAGTGGTGTACTCGTAGGCGGGTACCTCGATGGCGACGCCCTGGTGGGTGGCGGAGTCGGTCAGGGCGTCCAGGTCCAGCTTGGTGGTCTCCAGCACCGGGGCGCCCAGCAGGGCGGCGCGGCGCACCACGGCGCCCAGGCGTTCGTCGGACTGGGCGGAGACCGCCATGAAGACCCGGGTGATGGGCACCGAGGCGTAGGCGGCCTCGGCCACGGCGTTGCGCCCGCACAGGATCTCGTGGCCCTCGGGCACGTCGAAGCGGCGCTTGATCTTCTCCAGCTGCTTGGCGCGGGTGGGCTGGGCGGCCCGGGACTCGGCGCGGGCCTTCGCCCGGGCCTTGGGGTGGCCGACGCGGTTCTCCGCGCGCGGGGTGGGGCCCTTGCCCTCCAGGCCCTTGCGGCGCTGGCCGCCCGAGCCCTTCGTGGGGCCCTTCTTCGAGCCGGGGCGGCGCTTGGCGCCGGGGTACTGCTCGTTGCCGGGCATCCGGCCTCCTGTTCGTGACGGTACGAGTTGATGCGAAAGAGTCGTGGGTGGTGGGTGGGCCGCTCAGGCCAGGTGCCAGCGGGCGCCTGAGGGGGAGTCCTCGACGACGACGCCGGCCCCGGTCAGCTTGTCGCGCAGGGCGTCGGCGCGCGCCCAGTCCTTGGTGGCGCGGGCCTGGGCCCGCTCGTCGAGGTCGTGGCGGATGAGCCGGTCGAGGGCCTCCATGGCGGCGCCGCCCTGGGAGGAGCCGGCGCCGTCGAGCACCCGGGTGCGCCAGGGCTCGGCCAGCGGGTCCAGGCCCAGGACGTCGAGCTGGGAACGCAGGTCCAGGGCGAGGCCGGTCACCGAGGCGCGCAGGGCGTCGTCGGCCCCCTGACCGCCGCTCGGGGCGGCCTGGGTGAGCGCCACGTTGAGGGCCTTGAGGGTGGCGTGGATGACCGCCATGGCGCCGGCCAGGTTGAGGTCCTCATCCATGGCGGCGGTGAACTCGGCCGGCAGGGCCCGGGCGCGCACCTGCTCGGCGGAGGCGTCGACGGCGTTGGCGTCCCCGCCGTCGCAGAACTCGTAGGCCCGCAGGATCGCGCCCGACAGTCGCTCCCACAGGGCGGCGGCGTCGGCCAGGGTCTCCTCGGAGAACTCCACGGTGGAGCGGTGGTGGACGGTACCCAGGGCCAGGCGCAGCACGGCGGCGTCGTAGCGCTTGAGCAGCTCGGCCACCACCAGGGAGTTGCCCAGCGACTTGCTCATCTTCTCGCCCTTGATGGTCACCCAGGCGTTGTGGACCCAGTGGCGCGCGAAGCCCCAGCCGGCGCCGTGGGACTGGGCCTGCTCGTTCTCGTGGTGGGGGAAACGCAGGTCGATGCCGCCGCCGTGGATGTCGAAGGTCTCGCCCAGGTAGCGGCGTGACATGGCCGAGCACTCCAGGTGCCAGCCGGGCCGGCCCCGACCCCAGGGGGCGTCCCAGGCGGCGTCGGCCGGCTCGGTGGGCTTGGTGGCCTTCCACAGGGCGAAATCGCGTGGGTCGCGCTTGTCGGCCTCGACGTCGTCATCGAGCTGGGACTCGTCCTCGGTGGTGGCCAGGTCCTCCAGGCGCTGGTTGGTGAGGGAGCCGTAGCCCGGCAGCGAGCGCACGTCGTAGTAGACGTTGCCGGACTCTCCGACGTAGGCGTGGCCGGCGTCCAGCAGGCGCTGGACCAGGTCGACCATCTCGGGGATGTGGCCGGTGGCGCGCGGCTCGTAGGTGGGGGCGTCCACGCCCAGGGCGCGGTAGGCGGCGTCGAACTCCCGCTCGAAGCGCTGGGCCCAGGCCCACCACGGCACCGGTGGCTCGGCGGCGGCGGACTTGCTGAGGATCTTGTCGTCAATGTCCGTCACGTTGCGGATGAGGCGGACCTCCTGGCCGCAGCGCTCCAACCAGCGGCGCAGGACGTCGAAGGCGATGCCACTGCGCATGTGGCCGATATGGGGCGAGCCTTGGACGGTGGCACCACACAGGTAGATCGTCACCAGGCCGGGGGTGGCCGTGGGGGCCAGCGGCACGATCGCGCGGGCGGCGGAGTCGTACAGGCGCAGGGCCGGCGCGTCCGCCTGGGCGGCGGAGTCGGCGGAGTCGGTGGGGTCCGCGGACTCAGGGGGCTCAGTGGGGGTGATGCTCACAGGCACAGGCTACCTGGCCGCCCGCCACCGGTGTCTACCAGGACCAGGACTTTTTCCCGAGGTGCTCGACGTCGCGGTCGTACCTTATGCCTCGGGATCGAGGGTTAGGGGTACGACCTCGAGGGCTAACCCACGACCGGGCGAACGGCGTCGGGGACCGGGTAGACCAGGGCGGTGGCGACGGCGAGCAGGCCCTCAGTGCGGCCCAGGAAACCCAGGTGGTCAGTGGTGGTGGCGGAGAAGGAGACCCGGGCGGAGGCGGCCTCGGACAGTGCCCGGGATGCCTCGGCGGAGCGGGCGGCCACGCGCGGGCGCTCACCCACGAGCTGGACGGCGATGTTGCCGATCTCGAAGCCGGCCTCGCGCACCCGGCGGGCGGCCTCGCTCAGGAGCGCAGTCCCGGAGGCCCCCTTCCACTGGGGCTCGGCAGTGCCGAAGTTCGAGCCCAGGTCGCCCAGTCCGGCGGCCGAGAACAGGGCGTCGCAGCAGGCGTGGGCGACGACGTCGCCGTCGGAGTGACCGGCCAGGCCCACCTCGCCGGGCCACTCCAGGCAGGCCAGGTGCATGGGGGTGCCCGAGTCGGGGGCTGCGAAGGCGTGCACGTCGGTGCCGATGCCGGTGCGCGGCAGGAACTGGGCGATCTGGTTCAGGTCGATCGTGGCTGGGCCGGCGGCGTGGCGGGCCCGGGACGGTACCGGGGCCTGCGAGTCGGGGGCGGCGGGTGAGGCGTCACCGGGGACGACGCCGGTGGAGGCGGCGTCCATGGGCTGAGCAACGTGGGATGACTGGTCTGACTGGCGTGCGGACATGAGGCCGTGTCTACCAGATGGGCCCCGGCCGCGTTCCGAGCGGGGCGGCCCGGCCGTCGTCGGCCCGGCCTGGTGGTGGGCCGGAAGGGCGAGCGCTATGCGGTGGCGGCCTGCCGGCCAAGGTCACAGTCTCTCCGGCACTCAGTGAAGGCGGAAGCATTTATATTGCCTCCATGATTATTTGGCGTGGCTGGGGAATTCTGGGTCTGTTTGTCACTCTGGCGGGAGTATTCGGAACTCTGGCAGTCGTGCACGCACTGCTGGGGACCAGCGAGTCGGCGTCAGCGCTGGGCGGTGGAATAGGGTTTCTGCTGGCAGGGGTGGCCAACTTCTTCCTTGGTCGGTGGCTCAACATCATTCGCCCGGCTCAGAATGCTGAGGACTTCCGCAACCAGCTGCGGGCCGATCTGTGGGAGCGAGTGGCCAACGATGCCTTCCAGATGGCTCCCGGTGCCCCGGAGCCGTCTTCCGAGGCGGAGGCTGCTCAGCAGATCGAGCAGGTCGTGGCCGGTGAGAGCCGCAATGCGGAACGGGCGGGACGTAACATCCACACCTTCTTCTTCATCCCCCTTCAGTGGCTTGGTGCGCTTGAGTGCATCGGAGGTCTCGTGTTCTCCTTCTACTCGCCCTTCGCCGGCTGAGCAGTTCTCACGGGCGCGATTCCAGCAAGGGGGCTGGCCTGCGCTGAGCGGGCTACTGCGCTGCTGGTCAGAGGAGCAGGGCAGTCGGCCGACCTGCTGCGAGCCGATGCGGCGTATCAGGTGCGGGGGCGGTGCTGTCTTCTAGTGGGGTGTGAGGCCGGTGGGCGGTGTAGTGCACGAGGTTGGGGTGCTACTGGGGGAGGGTTGGGTGTACTGCATGGGGGTCGGGGATTCGTGCAGTATGGATAACCCTTGGTCATTGGATCCCGCCCCTCGTGGAGTGGGGCATGGCCGGCAGGTGGTCGGGTCGATCCCGACGTCGTCTCAGGACAAGTGGCTCCTGCCCCTCGTGGAGTGCGGATTTCCAGGTCGGGTGCGGAACCACAGGTGCGCGAATGCGACCTTAATCCACAGGGCTGATCGCAGCGGGTGACCCGTGCCGTCGCAGTAAGCAACCTTGAGATATGACTCCGCGACCTTCAGCCCCCGGCACTGTCTCTGATCTACGTCCGCGTCTGCTGCACACATCTCGCCGCTCCCGCCGAGGCTGTCTTCCCCCGCGTTCGTGGATCCGTTTGGCCCGTGGATACTACTGGCTGCCGGATCGTGATGCTGAGCGCTGGCAGCACCGTTACACCCTGTCGTTGGCGCGGGCCGTGGTTGCCCAGCGCTCCCAGCTGTCCACGGCCTATCTGTCGCACACATCAGCGGCTCTGGCGCTTGAGCTCGACATGTTCTCCCAGGAGCCCGATGTCTATCTCGCGGTGTCCAGCGCCCCGAACCAGGTCCATACCGTTCTGCCCCGTATCTGGGTTCCGGCCCGCGGTACACCCGCGCTGATCTCTGAGGGACCCTCAGACTCCTCCGGGTGCCGGGACGTTTATCTGTGGCGACGCCGTCTTGAGCTGATGCCGCATGAGGTCGAGTCAGTGGGGGAGACGGTGACGACGACGGCGGTGCGCACGGCCTATGACTGCGCCTTCGACGAACCAGCGCACAATGCGCTCGCCATCGCCGACTCGGTGCTGCGTCGCTGTTGTCAACCGGACCGGGAGCGGCCCGAGCTGTGCTCGGCGGCGATTGATCGAGTGAGGCAGGAATGGGCCCGTACGCTCAAGTGTGAGCCGAGACGCCGCGGGGTGGCTCAGGCTCGAGCGGTGCTGGGGCTGGCGACGCCGTTCTCCGAGTCGGCGCTTGAGAGCGCGTTGCGCTGGCTGGTCCTGGTTCTTGGGCTGCCGATCCCGCAGGTGCAGTACCCCGTCGAGACTTCCGAGGGGCGTTGGTGGGTGGATATGTGCTGGCCGGACAGGAGACTCGTCGTTGAGGCTGACGGCAGGAAGAAGTACCAGGGGGCTGAGGACCTGTGGAAGGAGAAACGGCGCCAGGACAGGATTGAGTCGCAGGGGTGGACGGTGCTGCGCGTGTCCTACGGAGACATGATGCGTCCAGGCCAGCTCGGCGCCAAGATTCTGACGAAGTTCCCTCCTGCGGAGGTCTCGCGCCTCCGGCCCCGACAGGAGCTGGAATGGGCGGGTATGCGTCTAGAGGCCGGCTTGCGTGAGGCATCGTTGCTGGGGCAGCGTCTTCCTCGAGGATCGGCTGAGCTTGTTCCATGAAGCAAGGGCAGCCGCCGTCGACCGTCGGGTACACGCGAGGCTGCGTACTCTCAGACGGAGTCTGTTGATCTTGCAATGCCGGCAAGACGCCAGATGGGGCGAGGAGCTGCGGGCGCGGGGGTCGGTGCTGTTGCCTGGTGGGGTGTGAGGCCTGCGGGTGTTGTACTGCACGAGGTTGGGGTGCTACTGGGGGAGGGGTGGGTGTACTGCATGGGGGTCGGGGGTTCGTGCAGTATGGATAACCCTTGGTCATTGGATCCCGCCCCTCGTGGAGTAAGGCCTGGTCGGCAGGTGGCCGGGCCGGTCCCGACGTCGTTTCAGGGCAGGCGCCAGTCGACGGGTGCGGCCCCCATCTCGGTAAGGGTCGCGTTGGCGCGGCTGAAGGGGCGCGAGCCGAAGAACCCGCGCGAGGCCGACAGCGGGGACGGGTGCGGTGAGGCGATGATAGGGGTCTGCCCCAGCATCGGGGTCAGCGACTGCGCCGGCCGCCCCCACAGGATCGCCACGAGTGGGCCGCCGCGCTCCACCAGGGCCTCGATCGCCCGCTGCGTCACCTTCTCCCAGCCCCAGCCCTTGTGCGAGGCCGGTGCCCCCGGGCGAACGGTGAGCACCCGGTTGAGCAGCATGACGCCCTGCCGGCACCACGGCGTCAGGTCCCCCGACGTCGGCCTGGGCACATCCAGGTCACTGACCAGCTCGCGGAAGATGTTCTCCAGGCTGCGCGGCGGCTTGATGCCGGGCGCCACCGAGAAGCTCAGCCCCATGGGGTGACCCGGGGTGGGGTAGGGGTCCTGTCCGACGATGAGGACGCGCACGTCCTCCATCGGGTAGGTGAAGGCGCGCAGCACGTCGGTCCCCGCCGGGAGGTACCCGACGCCGGAGGCCACCTCCTGGCGCAGCCGCTCCCCGATCTCATGGACCGTGGGCTCCACGGGGGCCAGGGCGCGCGCCCAGGAGGGATCGATGATCTCGGACAGGGGCTTGGCGGATGTCACGCTGCGAGCCTAACGGCCCACCTGTCACACCGCAGGAATCTGCCGGGCCCGATGTCACCGCCTTGTGAGCCGGACGTGGTGAGCAATACCCGACGAATGACGCTCGGACCGGTATCTTGTGAGCGTGAGCAACTATGACTACCCCGAGGACGAGTTCGACGTCGGCGATGATGACGGCCCGGTTCCTGTGGGCGTGCACCGTGCCCAGGTGCCCAGGTGGCGCAGCTGGGTGCCGCTGCTGGCGATCATCATCATTGTCCCGGCGCTCGCCTGGGGCGCGGTGACGCTGTTCCTCAACGGCTCAGGAGGCTCCGGCTCGTCGGACGCGGTCTCCTCCTCTCAGCCCGCCCAGGGCGGACAGGCCGGTGGCAACAAGAACGCGGACAGCAAGGGCGACAAGGGCGACAAGGGCGGCGCCGCCTCGGCCAAACCCAGTGCCTCGGCCAGCGCCTCCGGCAACGTGGACTTCAACACCGGGGTCTCGGTGGCCAACGGGACGAACACCGACGGCCTGGCCAAGGGGGCCAGCGAGAAGCTCACCAACGGCGGCTTCACCGCGGTGGAGGTCATCCCCGGGATCTACGAGAACGCGGAGCCGGCCCAGTCGACGGTCTACTTCAGCTCCCCGCAGGCCCGGCCCGCGGCCGAGGAGGTCGGCAAGCGCCTCGGGATCAGCAACGTGGTGGAGGGCACCGCGGAGAACACCCAGGGCGCCTCGATCGCCGTCATCCTGCGTGACGACTACAAGCCTCAGTAAAGGGGCATGAGGCCACTGGCGCTTCCCGGGCGTCGTCGGTTCCTGGCTCTCGCCGCGGCGGTCCCGCTCACCGCCGCCGCGGTCCTCTGGGGCGGCTCGCGCCTGGAGGGCCTCGGCCGCCGCGCCCCGACGCTGCTGAGCGGCGGGCTCGTCGTGGGCGGGGGAGGGGGCCTGTACCCCCTGGCCCCGGGTGACACTGTTGCCTACGTCCCGGGGACCCGCCTGCCTCGGGCCCCCGAACCGTGGGGCCTGACGATCTCGCAGCAGAGCACCCTGGCCCGTCAGGCGCTCGCCCGCCGCCAGGCTGCCCGCCTTCCTCAAGGCCGGTGGGCGGACCTGGCCGACGGCGCCCTGACCGACCTGCTGGCCCTGACCGGACCGGCACTCATGCCCGGTCCGATGATCCCCGCCGGCCCTGCTGACCCGTCTGCCGAACCTTCCGCCGGGTCGACGCCGCCCCCGACTCCCACCTCCGCCGTCGACGCGGCCTCCGCCCCTGCCGGGGGCACCGGGCGGGAGGGGCGCGACTCGCGCGAAGCCCTGCCGCCGGGGGCCGAGGTCTTCCCCACGGGTGCGGTCGTGGCGGCGCCCATGAGCATCTGGCGCTACGTCTGGCCCCGGGACGCCGCCTTCGCCGCGGCCGCCCTCAGTGCCGTGAACCTGGCCGATGAGGCGCTGGGCGTTCTGGGCAACCTGGCCTCCTGGCAGCGGGCCGACGGCGGCTTCGAGGCCCGCTACACCAGCAGCGGCCGCGTGCCGGACAACCGCCCCGCCCAGGCTGACGGCGCCGGATGGTTCCTGTGGGCCGCGGGCCGGCTCCTGGCCGACGGCGTTCCCGCCGCCGACCTGCGTGACCGCCTGGGCGCGCCCCTGGCGCGCGCCGCCTCCCGGCTCCTGGGGATCACGAACACGCCCTCCCACCTGCCGGCGGCCTCGCCCGACTACTGGGAGGTCGCCGAGACGGTCCTCACCCTGGGGACGGCCGCTCCGGTGCTCCTGGGGCTGGAGGCGGCGACGGCGCTGGCCCGGGCCGGGATCGACCTCGGCGGCCCCGCTCATGCCCTGGCCGAGCGGGCGGCAGCGGTGCGCAGCGCCATGGAGCGCAACTTCGCCCCCGCCTGGGGCCGCCACCTGCAGCGCGACGACGTCGACGCCGCCATCGCCCTGGTCCTGCCTCCCTTCACCCGGCCGCTGGCCGGGGCCCGAACAGTGCGGCAGACGGCGGCCGCACGCATGCACCGCCCCACCGGGGGCCTCGCCCCGGGAGCGGGCTGGCGCGATGACGGTATCTCCTGGACACCGGAGACCGCCCTCATGGCCTGGTCGGCCCTGGCGCTTGGAATGGAGGAGGAAGGGACCCGGCTGCTGGCGTGGCTCGAGGCGCACCGCACCGCTGCCGGCGCCCTGCCGGAGAAGGTCCTGGCCGACGGCGCCCCGGCGGGGCCCGCGCCCCTGGCCTGGACCTGCGCACTCATCCTGCTGGCCACCGCCTCACGGGCCGAGGCCCCGCCCTCCTGACTCAGGCAGCCGCCCCTAGGCAGGACCGGCTGCGGGACCTCCCGCTGGCCCACCCGCGGGCCCGGCGGGATTCCCTGCTTCGCCGTCGGAGGATTCAGTGCCGATGAGAACTGAGCTCCTTGCACTCAAGGGCTGAGAGTGCCAGCATTGCGGTTAGCACTCGGGCACCTCGAGTGACAAAGCATCCTTGAATGCACCAAGTTCATCCAGGCTGGAACGTGAGGGCCGGCGTCGGGCGTGACGTGAACGCCCGGGACCGATCCGTCCGTCGCGGGCACGAACCGGCCGCCCCTACCACGCAGTGGAGGAAACTCAATGTCCAAGATCATCGCCTTCGACGAGGAGGCCCGCCGCGGCATGGAGCGCGGCCTCAACACCCTCGCCGACACCGTCAAGGTCACCCTGGGCCCCAAGGGCCGTAACGTCGTGCTCGACAAGAAGTGGGGCGCCCCCACGATCACCAACGACGGCGTGACCATCGCCAAGGAGATCGAGCTCGAGGAGCCCTACGAGAAGATCGGCGCCGAGCTCGTCAAGGAGGTCGCCAAGAAGACCGACGACGTCGCGGGCGACGGCACCACCACCGCCACCGTCCTGGCCCAGGCCCTGGTGCGCGAGGGCCTGCGCAACGTCGCCGCCGGCGCCAACCCGATCGCCGTTCGCCGCGGTATCGAGAAGGCCGTCGCGGCCGTCGTCGAGCGCCTGCTGGCCGACGCCAAGGAGGTCGAGACCCAGGAGGAGATCGCGGCCACCGCCTCCATCTCCGCCGCCGACGAGCAGATCGGTGCCTTCATCGCCGAGGCCCTGGAGAAGGTCGGCCACGAGGGTGTCGTCACCGTCGAGGAGTCCAACACCTTCGGCCTCGAGCTCGAGGTCACCGAGGGTATGCGCTTCGACAAGGGCTTCATCTCCCCCTACTTCGTCACCGACCCCGACCGTCAGGAGGCCGTCCTGGAGGACGCCTACGTCCTGCTGGTCGAGTCCAAGATCTCCAACGTCAAGGACCTGCTCCCGCTGCTGGAGAAGGTCATGCAGACCGGCAAGCCGCTGGCCATCATCGCCGAGGACGTCGAGGCCGAGGCCCTGGCCACCCTCGTCGTCAACCGCATCCGCGGCACCTTCAAGTCCGTGGCCGTCAAGGCCCCCGGCTTCGGTGACCGCCGCAAGGCGATGCTGCAGGACATGGCCATCCTCACCGGCGGTACGGTCATCTCCGAGACCGTCGGCCTCAAGCTCGAGAACGCCACCCTGGAGGACCTGGGTCAGGCCCGCAAGGTCGTCGTCACCAAGGACGACACCACCCTGGTCGAGGGCGCCGGCGACAAGGAGGCCATCGAGGCCCGCACCGCCCAGATCCGCATGGAGATCGAGAACTCCGACTCCGACTACGACCGCGAGAAGCTCTCCGAGCGTCTGGCCAAGCTGGCCGGCGGCGTGGCCGTCCTCAAGTCCGGTGCCGCCACCGAGGTGGAGCTCAAGGAGCGCAAGCACCGCATCGAGGACGCCGTGCGCAACGCCAAGGCCGCCGTCGAGGAGGGCATCGTCGCCGGTGGTGGCGTCGCCCTGCTCCAGGCCGCCGAGGTCCTCGACACCCTCAAGCTCGAGGGCGACGAGGCCACCGGTGCCGCGATCGTCAAGGTCGCCGTGGAGGCCCCGCTCAAGCAGATCGCTGCCAACGCCGGCCTCGAGGGCGGCGTGGTCGTGGACCGCGTGCGCAACCTGCCCACCGGTGAGGGCCTCAACGCCGCCACCGGCGAGTACGTCAACCTGCTGGCCGCCGGCATCGCCGACCCGGTCAAGGTGACCCGCTCCGCCCTGCAGAACGCCGGTTCCATCGCCGGTCTGTTCCTGACCACCGAGGCCGTCGTGGCCGACAAGCCCGAGCCCCCGGCCGCCCCGGCCGACGGCGGCGCCGGCGACATGGGTGGCATGTACTGATCGACGCGACTGCCGACGAGCCAGTCATCACCCGGTAGCCCGGCCGCGACGTCGGCCGGTCCCGGAACCGTGGCGGGCCGTCTCTCACACACGTGAGGGGCGGCCCGCCGCCGTATCCGTACCTGTCCGTACTGAGCGGGTCGGCCGGGCCTGTGACGGCAGGACCGGGTGGCGCTCACGCTGAGGTCAGACGGCGCAGTCCTGAGCGAGCCTTGCCGTCGGCGCCTCCTACCAGGCGCCCAAGGGCGCCGAGCCGGCGGCCGGTGCGGGAGCCGGTGTGGGCGCGGGAGCCGGTGTGGGTGCGGGAGCCGGCGTTGAGCCGGCGAAGCGGCCCTGGTTGGAGGTCTCGGCGTCGTCGTAGCACACGGCGGCGTTGTCCAGGGCCAGGCTGATCTGATCGAGGTTGGACTGCACCTGGATCTGGGTGAGGTGCCAGTCGGCCGCGCAGGCGGCCATGGAGTCCGACGCCGTCCCGGTCCAGCAGGACTGGAGCAGGCCGATGTCTCCCCGCATGCCATCGACCTCGGTCTGGATCGTCGCGATGCGGGTACGGGTCCGGGCGGCGGTGTCGGCCACCGCGGCAGTATCGACGGAGTAGGTGGGCATGAGGGGCGTCCTTTCGTGAGAGGCGGCCCGAGGGCCGTGCGCGGTGTGCTGGTGGTGCACCGAGGTGCGCGCTGTGCCTCTCACGGTAGGGGCCCGGCCGGTGGCGTACCGGGCGAGGATCCGGCCCTGTGGAGGGGGCCTGCAGATCGTGGCCTGTGGCCCCGCAGACGGCGGGCCGTCCCTGAGGGAAGGGGAGGCCGGAGCCTCAGAGGTCCCCGGCGCCGTCGTCGATGATCTCTTCGGTGATGGGAGCGATCTCGCCGGTGCGGGCCTCGCGCAGCTCCTTGGCCTCCTGGGTCTTGGCCCGCAGCTTCTCGGTGAGCTTGTCCCGCTCGGCCTGGACCCGGGCGCGGCGGTCCTCGCCGTCGTCGGAGCGGTTGCGTGAGCACATGAGCAGGTCCAGGTCCGCGATGCACGACTCCATGGAGGCTGTGTGCGTCATCGCCTCCTCGCCGTCCTTGTCCTCGCGCCCCTCGCCGCGCTCAGCGGGCGCCTCGACGGGGCGGCGTGCCGAGGCCACGGCCGGGATCCCGCGGGCGGGGGTGCGCGGCGAGGAGGCGCTCGACGGGGAGGAGGATGATGCCGGAGCCGCCGGCGATCCTGAGGACGCCGTGGTGGCCGGGGCGGCGGGTGTCGTTGCGCTCGACGGAGGGACCGTGGCCCGCAGGGCCCTGAGCTCGGTGGGATTCAGACGCAGGGTGTCGCCGTCCTGGGCGGGGCCGGCCAGGGGGTCCTCGGCGGGCAGCGCCTGGAGGCCCAGCGGAGGGGTGCGAGGGGCGCGTTCGGCGGCCTCGCGCAGCTGCCCGGGAACGGGGGCGGTGGCGCCGGCAGGATCGCCCACGGGGGCGGCCGGTGCGGGACGCGCCGGTTCCTGAGCGGCCCCGGCCTCCGGAGCCGCCGGAACGGCCTGCACTCCCTGCTCATCGGTGAGCTTGTCGAGCTTCTCGTGGAGACGTCGCTGCTCGGCCGCCAGGTTCTCGCGGGCCGGGTGCTCCCAGCGCTGGCCCAGCGGGGAGTGGAAGAGATGATCGCGGTCCAGCAGGCGGGAGACGATCGTCAGGCGGCCGCGCAGGTACTCCTCCACGGGGATGTGGGAGTACTCCTCGCGCAGAAGCCGCACGTACTCGGTGTAGGTCTGGGGGTCCACGGCCAGGGTGCCCAGGTCGGCGTCGATGAGGGCCTGGGCGTCGATGTCGTCATCGGCGAGCATGTGTCGCTTGAGGTTGACGATGAGGCTGCACACCCGCTTGACCGTCTCCATCGGGACACCCAGGTGACGCAGGTCGGCCTCGGCGAAGGCGGCCGAGGCGGTCTCGTCCTCGCCGCCGTTGCCGCGGATGACCTCCTCGACGTCGGAGGAGAAGACGCAGCCGTGGTACCAGCAGGCGACCCGCATGATGTCCGGGTCGTGCGACTCCTCGGCCAGCTCATCGACCCGCGCGAGCATGTCGATGAGGTGGCGAAGATTGTGGAAGCGACGATCCGGTGTGGACCAGCGCTCAATGAGGAGCTCGCCGGCGGAGCCGATCGCCTCTGGGGGCTGCGTGGCGCCGATCGCCTTCACCGAGCGGGTGAAGGCGGGCAGAAGCCATTGCGGTGCTTCGATAACACCCATGGGTCAGTCTCCGTGTTGGAAATGGAACGCGTGCCATCGTAGGACTGTCCTCGCCGTGACGTCGACGTGACACAGTGTCTGGCGTGCCACTCTTATCGTGATCGAGGCCCGCCGGCGCTGCCTGAGGTGCGGCGGCGGGGCCTACCAGGCCGGCGCGGGCGGCAGCTCGATGTGGACGGTGGCGCCGCCGCCGGGGGTCTGGAGCATCTGGACGGTGCCTTTGTGAGCGGCCACGATCCCCAGCACGATCGCCAGGCCCAGGCCGGAGCCTCCGGTCTCCCGGTTGCGGGAGGTGTCCGAGCGGTAGAAGCGCTGGAAGACCTTCTCGGCCGCCTCCGGTGGCACGCCGTGGCCGTGGTCGCGGACCTCGACGACGACGACCGGCTGCGCCGTCGGGTTGGCCCGCGGGGGCGCCATGCCGATGGCGATCTCCACCGGCGTCCCGGAGGGGGTGTGGCGCACCACGTTGCCCAGCAGGTTGGTGAGGATCTGGGAGAGGCGGTCGCGGTCACCGATGACCTGAAGTGAGGGGGCCTCCTTGCCGGCGGCCTCGTCGCGGGGGTCGAGGGGGATGAGGCCGCAGTCGCGCTCGGGGGCCAGCACCATCATGTCGCTGAGGGCCCCGGCGGCCAGGTCGGTGAGGTTGACCGGCTCCATCGACATCTCCCGGCCCTCGTCGATCCGGGCCAGCTGGAGGAGATCGTCGACGAGGCGCCCCATCCGGTTGGACTCGGTCTCGATGCGCCCCATGACCTCACCGGTCTTGTTCGCGGGCACCCCGCCCATCCGGTAGAGCTCGCCGTAGCCGCGGATGGCGGCCAGGGGAGTGCGCAGCTCGTGGGAGGCATCGGAGACGAAGCGCGTCATCCGCTCCTGGGCCACGACCTGGGCGGCGAAGGAGCTCTCGTTCTGGGTGAGCATCGTGTTGATCGCCCGCTGCAGCGAGCCCACCTCCGTGGTGCGCGGCTCGGTGACCAGGATGCGGGCGGACAGGTCGCCGTGGGCGATCCGGGCGGCCACGCCCTCGATCTGGCGCAGGGAGCGGAACGAGCGGTGGACCAGGTAGGTGGCGAAGAGGGCGCCCACCGAGATGATCGAGACGTCGGCCAGGGCCACCACGAGGCGGGTGCGCTCGACGGTTTCCATGACGTCGCTCAGCGGGAGGGCCAGGGCCACGGCGCCGGTGTACTCGCCGGTGTTCTGGTCCCGGATGAGCAGGGTAATCATCCGCCACTGGTGGCCTGGCTGATCGGAGTTGACCGTCGTGATCGGGAAGTCGTTCTTGTCCGCGTGGGCCAGGGCGCGCCGGTAGTCCAGGCCCTTGATCTGTGGCCGGCCGTACGTGGCGGCGGTGTCCGGCGAGATCCACTCCCCGTTGCGGGTGGGGTCGAGGTACTCGGCCTTGACGTAGTAGTTCGAGGGGAAGGTGGTGCTGCTGGTCCCGCCCTCGCGGATCTGGGCCAGTCCCTGGCTTCCGATGGCCACGGAGGTGGTGCGCAGCTGGCTGTCGATCTGGCCCATCATGTGGCTGTAGAGCAGTGAGGTCACCACGAAGGAGACGACGATGAGCCCGATGGCGAGCAGGCCGGTGGTCATGAGGGTCAGGCGCGTGCGCAGCGGCATTGCCTGCCAGGGCCGCTGAATCGCGGTGATCGGGTGCCATCGGCCCCGTTTGATCGGGCGGTGCTGCTTACCGGACGACTTGGCCGGGCGCGTGCTCCCCCCACGCGCCGCCGCCATCACTCGGCCTTGGGTTCGCGGAGCATGTAGCCGACTCCGCGACGAGTCTGGATGAGCGGGGTGACGGGCTGGCCGTCGGCGCCCTGGATCTGGTCCACCTTGCGGCGCAGGTAGGAGATGTAGGACTCCACGATCGCGGCGTCGCCGTTCCAGTCGTACTCCCAGACGTGGTCGAGGATCTGGGCCTTGGACACGACGCGCCCGGCATTGAGCATGAGGTAGCGCAGGAGCTTGAACTCGGTGGGCGACAGATCCACCTCGACCTCGGCGCGGTACACCTCGTGGGCGTCCTCGTCCAGGACCAGGTCGGCCACGCGCACGACGCCGTCGTCCTGGTTCTCAATGGCGTGGGTGCGGCGCAGGATGGCGCGGATGCGGGCGATGACCTCCTCCAGCCCGAAGGGCTTGGTGACGTAGTCGTCGCCGCCGACGGTCAGGCCCTGGACCTTGTCCGCCATGTCATCGCGGGCGGTCAGGAAGAGGATCGGGGTGGTCACGTCACGCTCGCGCAGGCGCCGGGCCACGGTGAAGCCATCCATGTCGGGCAGCATGACATCGAGGACCACCAGGTCGGGGGATGTCTTCTCCACCGTCTTCAGCGCGCCGTTGCCGTCGCCTGCGATCGAGACCTCGAAGCCTGCGAAGCGCAGGGACGAGGCCAGCAGGTCGCGGATGTTGGGTTCATCGTCGACGACAAGGAGGTGAGCTTCGGTGCGGGACTGCTGGGAACGCTCCATGAGTCTCACCATTCCTTCAGTTTCTGGTCGTTTCCTGAACGACTTCCGAACGGTCGCTGTTGATAGGTCAAGTGGTTCGTGTGACCTCGCACCAATTGTAGACCCAGAAAGTCTTGGAATTCCCACAAAACGGGGGAGCTGTGTGGTTGCTGCTTGAACCGGGGTGATTGCCTGCGACTCTCCGGTGAGTCGGGCTGTGACATGAGGCGGGGCGGCGACACCTGTCGCCGCCCCGCCGTCGGGTCAGAGGAAGGCGAGAGGGTCGAAGTCCTCCAGCGGGATGATGCACACGCGCGGTAGCGGGATGGTGAAGGCCTTGACGTCACTCTCCAGGTCGTAGATCGTCAGGCCCTCGCCCTCCAGGGCGGCCAGCTGGGCGTTGAGGAACTCGCGGAAGCACAGGATCCCCACCGTGGCGCCGGCCTGCAGGAGCCGCTCGATGTGGGGGATGTAGTCGCCGTCGTGGCTGCCCAGCAGGACGTGGGCGTCCTGACCGGACTCGACCCGCTCGGCCAGCGCCTCCAGGGTGCGCTGAATACCGATGTCGACGACCTTCTCGTCATTGCTTCCGGACCCGGCCAGCGGCACGGGGCGGTAGTCCATGGCCAGCAGGGCCTGGATGAAGCTCATGGGCATATGGCCGCTGGTGGCGTTGAGGAAGAACAGGGCGCGGGCCTCGTCCCCCTCACCCTCGGCGGCGTCGGCGGAGGACAGTTCATCGCAGTATGCGAGGACCCGGTCCCAACGGGGCCGCTCCTCAGGTTCGGGACGCCGCCCCAGCACGCTCATGCCGAGAGTGGCGTCAATGTTCTCGCCATCGACGAGAAGATAAGTCGGTACGCTCATGGGGCTCATGCTACCGGTCACGGCGTCCAGTAGCCTCCGACGACGCCCAAAGACACCGCACCGATACCGGTCTCCTGATGCCCGTGACACCGATGGGTGCGGTCTGCGTGGTCGGGGACAAAGCTCTCCCGGTGGGGGCGTTCGACGCCGTCGGGTGCGGAAATCCTGTCCCCGCAGGCGTGAGATGTCCCCGGCCGGAGTGGAGTGTCTCCGGGCGCGTGAGATGTCCCCCGCCCGGATTGCTCGACGTCGAGGTGCACGAAGCCGCCCGGTGCTCATCGGGATGATGAGCACCGGGCGGCTTGCGTGGCTGAGGCGCCTGGGTGGCGCGGTGAGGTCAGCTCATATCAGTAGGAGGAGGTCTCCTCGCCGGCCGGCTGACCCTGGTTCTTCAGGGCCGCGAAGGCGGCGTTGATCGCGTCGTCGTCGCCGTCGGTGATCTGGGCGGGGGCCTGCTGCTGGGCGCCCGGAAGGGCCGGGTTCTGCCCGGACTTCAGGGCCGCCAGACGGGCCTCGGCCTCCAGGCTGGTGCCGGAGGCCTCGAGCTCGGCGAACTGGGACTCCAGGGAGGAGCCGGCCAGCTCCATCTGCCCGGCGGCCTGGGCCTCGACCCGACGCACCTGGTCCTCGTAGCGGGACAGCTCGCTGGTGGGGTCCAGGACGTTGATGGAGCGGATGGCGCCCTGCACCTTGACCTGGGCCTCGGCGGTCTTCTGACGGGCGATGAGCTGGTCGCGCTTGGAGCGCAGCTCGCCGAGCTTGACCTCCATCTGCTGCAGGCCGGTCTTGAGCTGCTCGACGACCTGGCGCTGGGAGGCGATCATCGGCTCGGCGGCCTTGGCCTCGTTCTCCGCCGTGATCTGCTTGGTCAGCGCGATCTTGGCCAGCGAGTCCCACTTGTCCGCGCCGGCCGTGTCACCGCCGGAGCGCAGCTGGTCGGCCTTGCGGGAGGCGGCCAGGGCCTTGTTGCCCCAGTCCTTGGCCTCGGCGACGTCGGCGTCGTGGTCCTTCTCGGCCAGACGCAGGTTGCCGATCGTCTGGGCGACGGCGTCACGGGCCTCGGCGATGGACGCCGTGTAGTCCCGCACCAGCTGGTTGAGCATCTTCTCCGGGTCCTCGGCGCGGTCCAGGAGCGCGTTGATGTTGGCGCGGGTGAGCTGGGCGATGCGCCCCAGGATCGACTGCTTCTCAGCCATGGTTGTTCGTCCTTCCGTCGAGCTGCGACGTCGGTGTGGGCAGGTATGGGCAGGTGTGGACCCGGCGCTCGCCGGGTGGTCGCCAGGTGGTGGCCGGTGGGCCAGGCGGATCAGGCGTCATGATCGCAGGTCCCGGCGTCCGGCGTCATGCGGGCGGGGGTCGCATCGCTCAGGGCATGACTGGAATGCGACCGGGGTCGGACGCCGGCAGGACGCGGCTCAGAAATCGCCGCCGCCGTCGAAGAAGCCGCCGCCCCCACCCGAGAAGTCCCCACCGCCGGAGAAGAAGCCGCCGCCTCCGCCCCAGTCGCTGTCGTGGTGGTGGGAGCTCCAGCCGCCGTAGTTGTGGCCGCCGCCCAGCAGCAGCCCGCCCAGCAGGAGCGAGCCCAGGTCGAGCCCGCCGCCTGAGCGGCCGTAGTCGCGGGAGTAGGAGTAGCGCTCACCGGAGTTCGGGCTCCACGAGCTCGACGATCCGCGCACGTCGGCCTCGGCCAGGGCCTGGGCCTGGGCCACGAGCGGCTCGGCCGCCGCGACCTCCGCCAGGGCGGCCACCGGGTCAGTGGTCTGGACGGTGGTGGCGGCCGTGGCGTGACGGGCGGCCTCACTGAGCGCGGTGCGCGCCGAGGGGCCCACCGCCCCGCGATAGGTGGTGATGTAGGAGGTCACGGACTCCACCTGGGAGTTGAGGCGGGCCAGGCGCGAGCCCAGGGAGGCCCGGGCGCGCGAGTCGTTCTCCTCGCGCTCGCGGGCCGGGGCCAGGGCGGCGTCGATGGCGGCCTCGGCCCGGGCCAGGTGGTCCAGGGCGGCCAGGGGATCGCCGCTCGGGTTGGCGCCACTGGCCTGACGGCCCTCGGCGACGGCGGCCTCGGCGTCGGCCACGAGCGGGGCCAGGGTCGCCGCCGGCACCGCGCCCTCCAGGCGCTTGGCGTCCACCAGGTCCGAGGAGATCGAGGCGATGGCCGCCTCCAGATCCTTCGCCGCGCTCTGAAGGCGCTCGCGGGCCCCGGTGACCTGGGCGGCCAGCTGACCGGCCTGGGCGATGGAGCCCTGGGCGATGCGGACCTGCTCGACCGCCGTCGCCTCCTGGGAGGCCTCGACGCTGGCGCGGGCCTGGTCCAGGGCGGTGCGCCCCGCGGCCAGCAGGCGGCGGGCCTGCTCGGGGGCCTGGGCCACACTGGTCAGGGAAGATGCGGGATAGGCTGCGCTGAGCGTCACCAGGATCGTCTCGGCCATGACGATGGCCTGCTCGGTCTCATCGGCGCGCTGGGCGGTCTCGGCGATCGACGTCGGCAGGTTCGCCTCGATGCCGCGCCGCTTGTTGAAGGCCTCCTCCTGAGCGCGGATCTCACCGACCGCCTCCGAGCAGTGCTGGAGGATCTCGGTGTACATCTGGCGCTGCTGCGGCTCGGTCTCGGGGATGTCGTCGTCGAGGATCTTGCGCAGCTCGAAGCACCGCGACAGGTGCTTGCGGGCGCTGTCCAGGGCGGCGGTGAAGGCGTCCGTGGCGGACAGGCCGAACTGCGCCTGCGCGTAGGACAGCTCCTCGGCGGCGGCGCGCACCGTGTCATCGGCCTGGACCAGGGCGCTGCCGGCCTGGGTGCGCAGCTGCTCCACCGTCATCGCCGCGGGGCCCGCGGGCTGGTTGCCGGGGGCGCCGCCAGCGGCGCCCTGATTCCTGCGCTTGCCGAACAGCATGTCGTCGTTCTCCTTGTTCTTCCTGCGCTTGTACACCGTCCAGGCGGCGGCCCCTCCGGCCGCGGTCGCGACCGCGCCCCCACCCAGCAGGAGCGGAAGCGCCGAGGAGCCTGAGTCATCCGAGCTGCCCGAACCCGATGAACCGGACATGTTGTCCGGGATGGCGGCCACGGCGTCGTCGTAGTTGCCCGCGCTGAGCTGCTTCTTGATGGCCGAGTCGATCCGCTTGTAGTCGGACTCGGAGAACTTCGAGGAGTTGTCGTGCGCCTGCAGCTTGTAGCTCTTCGAGGCCGAGCCGTCGGAGGGGATGTTGATGACCAGGAGCATGTCGTCACGTCCCAGCTTCGTGTCCTTGAAGGCCTGTGCGGCGATGGCGGAGGCCTTCTGGCTGGAGTCGGAGACGGTCAGCACCCACAGGCCCACGCCGTACTTGGAGGACATGGTGTCCACGGCCTGCTGGGCCTTGGAGGCATCCAGGATCCCGAGCTCATCGGTGACGTGCTCGGTCAGGATGGTCGACGCCGCCGGGAGGGCCCGGGGCGCGCCCGCCGAGGCGGCCGAGGTCTGCGCGGAGGAGGCCAGGGCCAGGGATGCGGAGCCGGGCGTCGTCGGAGCGGCCGCGGCGCCGGCAGAGAGCCCCAGCAGCCCCAGGGCGGCCGCCGTCGCGACGCCGGAAAGGGCCATCTGGTGCCAAGGACGAGGGAGTGGGGGCTGCTGGTTCTTCATCCGGGCCATCGTCCCCGCCGGGTCAGGGTGTGAGCAAGTCGTTTCGCCTCAGGCGGCACGCCTGCGCCTGTCACCGCGCGCAGGCAACCGAACCGGCGGCAGAATGTCGCCCATGACTGACACGCTCACGATCACCGTCATCGAGCCCGAGGAGCTCGCGCCCGTGGGGCGCCTGGGCGAGTGGCTCTTCGCCGAGGGTGCCTCCCTGCGCATGGTGCGCCCCTGGCGGGGCGAGCCCATCCCCTCCCTGGACGAGATCGGCGACGGCCTCGTCGTGCTGGGCGGTTCCATGAGCGCCCACGACGAGGGGGAGCACCCCTGGCTGGCAGACCTGCGTGAGCTGCTGCGCGGCGTCGTCGCCGACGACGTCCCCGCCATCGCCATCTGCCTGGGCGCCCAGGTGGCCGCCGAGGCCCTCGGCGGCTCCACGGCCGTGCCGGCGCTGGGCAACGACGAGGTCGGCGTCGTCGAGCTGACCATCACGGCCGCCGGCGAGAGCGACCCGGTCTTCGGGGCCGTCGCCGCCGAGGCCATCCGCGCCGCCCACCGCGCCGGAATCCCCACCTCCGACGGCACCCGCCTGCCCGTCATCGTCTCCCACCACGACGCCGTTACCCACCTGCCTGAGGCCGCCACCCTGCTGGCCTCCTCCGACCGCTCCCCGGTTCACACCTGGCGGGCCGGGCGACTCCTGGCCTTCCAGCACCACCCCGAGTCCGACCCGGCGCGCGTGGCCTACTGGCGCACCCGCGACGCCCTCAACGACCTGGCCGGCACCATGGACGCGGCCTCCCTCCAGGCTGCCCGCGATGCCCTGGAGGTGGCCGCCGGCCGGAGCGCCGCGCCGGGCGCCGCCGGAACCCACGGGGCCACGGCCGCCGACCTGCCCGAGGCGGCCGCCAGCGCCGGGGCCGCTGCCCGTGAGCAGGCCGAGCGGGTCGACCCCGCCATCCAGGCCTTCGGCCGCAGCCTGGCCCGCGTCCTCGTGCGCAACGTGCGCGCCCGCCGTCTGGCGCGCTGACCGGGCTGCCGGCCCTCGCTGGTCCAGCCGGCCTGGCCGGCTCGGTTTGTCCGGCTGCGCCTCGTGCGCCGTCGGGCCGGGCTCAGTTGTTCGCGGTGAGGTCCTCGGCGTCGATGATGGAGTAGGCGTAGCCCTGCTCGGCCAGGAAGCGCTGCCGGTGGGCGGCGTACTCCTGGTCGGCGGTGTCGCGGGCGACGACCGTGTAGAAGTGGGCCTGGCGGCCGTCCTCCTTGGGGCGCACGATCCGCCCGAGCCGCTGGGCCTCCTCCTGGCGCGAGCCGAAGGAGCCCGAGACCTGGATCGCGACGCTCGCCCCGGGCAGGTCGATGGAGAAGTTCGCGACTTTGGAGACCACGAGCGTGCGGATCTCGCCGGAGCGGAAGGCGTCGTAGAGGCGCTGGCGCTCTCGCACCGTCGTCGCCCCGGTGATGACGGGGGCGTCCAGGTGCTCGGCGATCTCGGTGAGCTGGTCCACGTACTGGCCGATGACCAGGGCCGACTCGCCCTCGTGGCGGGCCAGGAGAGCATCGATGATCGGCAGCTTGCGCGGTGAGCAGGCGGCCAGGCGGTAGCGCTCCTCGGGCTCGGCGGTCGCGTAGGCCATGCGCTCACCGGCGTCGAGGGTCAGGCGCACCTCGGTGCAGATCGCCGGGGCGATCCAGCCCTGGTTCTCCAGGTCCTTCCAGGGGGCGTCGTAGCGCTTGGGGCCGATGAGGCTGAAGACCTCGTCCTCGCGGCCGTCCTCGCGCACGAGGGTCGCCGTCAGGCCCAGGCGGCGGCGCGCCTGCAGGTCCGCTGTCATGCGGAAGATCGGGGCGGGCAGAAGGTGGACCTCGTCGTAGACGATGAGCCCCCAGTCGTGGGAGTCCAGCAGATCCAGGTGCGGGTAGACGCCCTTACGGCGGGTGGTGAGCACCTGGTAGGTGGCGATCGTGACGGGGCGGACCTCCTTGCGCGATCCGGAGTACTCGCCGATCTCCTCCTCGGTCAGGGTAGTGAAGCGGATGAGCTCCTCCTTCCACTGACGCGCCGAGACCGCGTTGGTGACCAGGATGAGCGTCGTCGTCGAGCTCTTGGCCATGGAGGCGGCACCCACGAGGGTCTTGCCGGCCCCGCAGGGCAGCACGACCACGCCCGAGCCCCCCGCCCAGAAGCTCTCCACCGCCTCGCTCTGGTAGGGGCGCAGCTGGAAGGTGGTGGGGGAGTCGGTCAGGGTGATGGGGTGGGCCTCGCCGTCGACGTAGCCGGCCAAGTCCTCGGCCGGCCAGCCCAGCTTGATGAGCACCTGCTTGAGGTGGCCGCGCTCGGAGGGGTGGACGACGACGTCGGCCTCCCCGAGTCGCGTCCCCAGCAGGCCCTTGGTGCGCTTGGAGCGCATGACCTCCTCCAGGACCGGCACGTCGATGGCGTGCAGGACCAGGCCGTGGGCGGGGTCGGTGAGCAGCCGGAGGCGGCCGTAGCGGCTCATCGTCTCGGCGATCTCGGTGAGCAGGGCGTGCGGCACCGGGAAACGCGAGTAGGTGATGAGCGTGTGGACGACCGTCTCCGCGTCCAGGCCCGCGGCGCGCGCGTTCCACAGGGCCAGCGGCGTGATCCGATAGGTGTGGATGTGCTCGGGGGCGCGCTCCAGCTCGGCGAAGGCGGCGATGGCGCGGCGGGCCTGCCCAGCCTGGGGGTGGGCGACCTCGAGGAGGACGGACTTATCGGACTGGACGATGAGCGGGCCGTCGGGGACCGAGGGCGCCGGGGACGCAGGATCGCTGGGCGTGGCGGACATGGGCGGGAGTATCCCAAGCCGGGGCAGCGCGCCGCCGTGATGGAGGAGACGTTCCTCTTCCAGCGGGAGGGGCCGGCCGGCCTCCTGCCCGCGCGAGCGCGGCTGACAGTGCTACCGACAGTGACGTCACATCCATTCGCGTCATGACCGGGCGCGCACAGCTGACGGCCCGGGTCTTGGGCTGCCGCGGCGGCGTGCGAGCCGCCGGGACGTGAACACGAGCCCCGAACGTGGGTCGGGAGGCGCAACAAGGGGCCAGAAACGGTGACATCTGCGGGGTTGTGTCCAAATCGGAAACAAAGGCGCGAGGCGCGCTGCGGCCTGCGAAAGAAAACCGCATGATTCTGCGGTTCGTGTTGCTGGCCTCAGGGGCGGTGAGGTCCCTTTGTATCCGATTTGGACACCGGCGCCCTTCATCCACGCTGCCGGGCGAGCCTCCTTCCATAGGATGAGGTATCCAATCAGGTGGTCTGTTTAGGGTGGTGGCATGAAACATGAGCTCGATCAGTCTGGAAGCGACCACGAGGACTCCGGCGCCGGTCAGCGCGGCCGCCGGGCTGCCTGGTCGGAGGTGATCGAGGAGGCCTTCAAGGCGGATCAGGGGCCGGCGACGCCGTGGTTCTGGCCCATGGTCTACGGCACCATGCTGGGGGCCGCGATGGGTGTGGCGGCGCCGGGGCCCTGGTTCTTGTGGCTGCCGGTGGGGTGGGCGATGGGCCTGGCCCTCGGAACCGCCTTCAAGACGAGGGAGGACTCGGAGTCTTCCGAGGGGACGGAGGACGAGTAGCCGGCACTGACGATCGGCGCTGGTCCCGTTCTCAGGCCCGCCCGGCTCTGTCCGTGACTGGGGCGGGGGCGTATTTTGGTGCGGATGAGCCCTTCCGCCTCCACCCAGGACCTCGCCGTGCACCTGACGGCGCTGCCGGACCGCGAGGTCGCCGCCCTGTTGGTGGCGCGCCCGGACCTGGCCGCGCCGCCGTCCTCCTCCTTCCTGGCGCTGGCGACCCGCGCCGGGGCTCCCGGCAGCATCGAGCACGCCCTGGCCGGGCTGGATGCGCCGACGTTGGCCGTGGCCGAGGCGGTGGTGGCACTCAGCCGGCCCGATGAGTCGCGCCAGGCGGGCGGGGCCGGGCCGAGCAAAGTCACCGAGGGCATCGAGGCAGCCGGGGATGGACTCGCCGAGGTGGCCGAGAACGGGCAGGATGGCGGGGTCGGTGGAGAACCTGCCGGTGGTGAGCCGGCCGATGACGAGACTGTCGGCCATCCCGCCGGCAATCCGGCCAACCCGGACCACACTGACCTGGCCGGGTTGGTCGCCGCCCACCTGCCGCTGCCCGCCGAGCAGGTCACCAATGCGCTGGAGCACCTGGGCCGGCTGGCGCTCGTCATCGAGGGCAGGCCCGTGGCCGCGCTCGAGGCGGCCTTCGGGCCACACCCCTTCGGCCTGGGGCCCTGGGCTGCTGAGCCCCTGAGCGCAGAGCAGCTGCCACCCACCCTGGAGGAGCTGAGCGAGGACGCCGCCGGTGGAGGCGGCAAGCCGGTCGTCCCGGTGGCCTCCGTGGAGATGCTGCAGGTCCTCACCTGGGGACCGCCCGCCGGCATCCTGCGCGCCGGCGGCACCGCACCGGGCGCGGCCCCGCTCATCGAACGCGGCTGGCTGGAGCGCAGCAGCGATGCCCACGGGCGCACCCGCTTCATCCTGCCGCGCCAGGTCGCTCTCGCCCTGCGCGGCGGCCGCCTGACCCGCGAGCCCCTGACCGCCCCCGAGGCCGGCGACCTGGAGACGGTGGGCGCCGACGTCGTCGCCTCCGAGGCCTCCTTCCACGCCGAGGAGGCCGTCCGGCTCGTGGCCGCCCTCCTGGAGGAGTGGGGCCGCGAGGGCGGGACGATTCGCCGCACCGGCGGAGTGAGCGCGCGCGCTCTGGCACGCACCGCCGACGCCCTGGGCCTGGAGGCCGACGACGCCGCCCGCATCATCGAGATGGCCGCGGGCGCCGGGCTCCTGGGACTCGATGAGGACGGCGCCGCCTGGGTGCCCTCCTCCTTGGCCGCCGGCTGGCTCACCGACAGCCTCCCGCAGCGCTGGGCGCCGCTCGCCCTGACCTGGTCGGGCAGCGCCCGCACCCCCTGGCTGACGGGCACCCGCGATGACGACGGCACCCTGCGCGCCGTCCTCAGCCCTGACCTGGAGGCCGGGTGGGCGGCGCGACTGCGCGCTCGGGTGCTCGCCCTCCTGGGCGACCTCCCGCCGGGGGCCAGCGCGACCCCCGCCTTCGTGCGGGCGGCCCTGACCTGGCAGAGCCCCCGGCGCACCATCCCCGGCGGGGCGATCTCCGCGGTCCTGGCCGAGGCCGAGACCCTCGGGATCACCGGCGGCGGGGCGCTGACCGAGGCCGGCAGGATCCTCGCCCGACGTGCTGCAGCGAGCCTCGACGAGCAGGCCCCCGGACTCAGTGGCGGCCCCGGCGGCCCCATCGACCCCGGAGACGCCGGCCGCGCTGAGGAGGCGGGCGGCGAGGCACACGCCGAGCCGCTGTCGGACGACCAGGCCCTCACCGCCCTGGAGGCGGCGCTCGCCGCAGACCTGCCGGCCGCCGTCGAGATGATCCTCGTCCAGTCCGACCTCACCGCCATCGTGCCGGGCCGTCCCGCCCCCGAGCTGGCCGCGCTGCTGGAACGCACGAGCGTCGTCGAGTCGCGCGGCGGGGCGCTCACGGTGCGCTTCACGCCCGAGTCGGTGCGCGGCGCGCTCGACGTCGGCTACCGGGCCGAGGAGATCACCCAGGAGATCGGCCGTTACAGTCCCGCGCCCCTGCCGGACTCGCTGAGCGTGCTCGTCCAGGACGCCGCCCGCCACCACGGGGCGGTGCGTGTGCGGGCCGTGTCCGCGCTGCTGCGGGTCGGCGACGAGGCCACGGCCGCCGGGCTCCTGGCCGAGCCGCGCCTGCGGGACCTCGGCCTGGACCAGGTGGCGCCCGGCATCCTTGTGGCCACGGCCAGCGCCGGGCAGGTACTGCGCGAGCTGCGCGCCACCGGGCTGGCGCCGGTGACCGAGGACGCCAGCGGCCACCTGGTGGTCGGGCCGGCCACCGCGCAGCAGGCCCGCCGGGCCCCCGAGCCGACGCGCCCCGGCAGCGAGCACTCGGTGCGACGGCGTCGGCCTGGAAGGCGTGAGCTGACGACCCTCGTGGGGCGGCTGCGCGTGGGGCAGGAGGCGCTGCAGGCCGCAGGCGAGACGGCTGTGGCCACCGACCCGGTGCACGCCCTGGCGGTGCTGCGCCAGGCCCAGTCCTCGCGCTCGCGGCTGCGGCTGAGCCTGGCCGGCCCCGACGGCGCCGTGCAGGAGCGGCAGGTGCGGGTCATGGCCGTGGAGCCCGGGCGGGTGCGCCTGCGCGACGTCGTGCGCGAGACCGAGCTGACCGTGGCCGTCCACCGCATCGTCTCGGTCGAGGCGAGCTGACGGTCCACTCGCTGACTCACCAACAAAATCTTCACAATCGACGCGTATCTGTGTCGATTATGAAGATTCTGTCGAAGTGTGGGCGGGCGGGGCGGTGTGCCCAGGCCAACCCGCGCGGGCCGGGGCAGTTCCAGGAGCCTCCCCTACACTGGCCGAGTGACCGACACGATCGACTCTCACACCGACGCCTCAGGCGAGCCCGCAACCGGGACCGACTCGGGTTCACCGGCGGGCGCCGCCACCGGGGTGCGTACCTCCACGGCGACCCTGGAGCGCCCGGCCCCGGCACCGAGTGCGGCCTCGCCCTCTCCGACGCCTGCCGCCGTGCCGCGCGCCGGCGCCCTGCCGACCCCCGCTGAGCAGGCCCTGGCCGCCAAGGACAAGACCCTCACCTCCCCGGCGGCCATCGAGCTGGCCCGCCACGCGCTGGAGGAGGTCACCGACCCCATCACCGTCGGCGAGTACGTGGCCGCCGCGCCCGACGCCGAGCGCCTCGTCACCCACCTGTTCGACTGCACCCTGAGCGGCTACCGCGGCTGGCGTTGGGCGGTCACCCTGAGCCGCGTCCCGCGTGGCCGCACCGCCACCGTCTGCGAGGTGGAGCTCCTCCCCGGTGAGGAGGCCCTCCTCGCGCCCGCCTGGGTCCCGTGGGCCGAGCGCCTCGAGCCCGGTGACATCACCCGCTCCGACCGCCTGCCCCGCAAGGAGACCGACGAGCGCCTCGAGCCCGGGTGGGAGGCCACTGGTGAGGACGCCGACGCCGTCGCCCTGGATGAGCTCGACCTGGGCCGCCCCCGGGTCCTGAGCGCTCAGGGTGTCGCCAGTGCCGCCGAGCGCTGGTACGGCGGCGACCACGGCCCCGACGCCGAGGGCGTCCGCAAGGCCCACGCCACCTGCTCTACCTGCGGCTTCTTCGTGCCCATGGCCGGCGCCCTGCGCGCCATCTTCGGTGTGTGCGCCAACGAGTGGGCCACCGACGACGGCAGCGTCGTCTCCCTGGACCACGGCTGCGGCGCCCACTCCGAGACCGATCTGCCCGACCAGGGTCCGGAGTGGCCCATCAACCCCTCGCGGGTCGACGACCACCTCATGGTGCCGCTGAGCACCAACGGGCTCGACCTGCGTGAGGGCCGCAGTATCGCCGAGCTCGCCGCCGAGCAGGGCGACGACATCGACGCCGAGCCGGGCGGTGCCCCCGCCGAGGACTCGGCCGACACGGCCGGTCAGGGAACCGGTGCGGAGTCGCCTGCTCAGGATGCCGACGGCCCGGCCGACGCCGTGAAGACCACCACCGACTCCGACGCCCAGGAGGCTCAAGCCGAGGGCGGCGCCGCCGGCACGGATGCCACCGCGCCCGCGGCCGAGGAGCAGGCGGAGGAGCTCGGGACGAAGACCACCAAGAAGTCCGCCGCGTCCGAGCAGAAGCCCGCTGCGAAGCGTTCCCGCCGCGCGGCCACCTCGACGCGCCGCCGTCGCACGGCCGTCTCTCCCGAGGAAGCCTCTGAGGAACGCAGCAGCCGCCTGGTGGGGCTCGACCTGGGAGAGCTTGAGCGGGCGACCGCCGCGGTGTCGGCCTCCTCGGCCCCCGATGCTGCGAGCGCCGCCGAGTCTCTTGAGGCAACCGCGGATCGGCCCTCACCGGCCCCCGCCAGCGGCGAATCCAGTGACACGCCCGGCGAGCGCGCCGCCTCGGCCCGAGCCGCCGTCGCCGATCTGTCCCTGGCCCTCGGGATCGACATGCCCCAGGACGACGCGGCCACCGACGACACCGAGAGCGCCGAGATCGACGCCCCCGCGGAGCAGACGCCGCGGACCCTCGCCGAGCTCGAGGCCATCCTGCCCAACCGCTCCTGAAGCCGCGTCAGCCGCGGCCCGTCATCATGCCTCGGCGAGGCGCTTGGCGGTCGCCAGCACCTCATCGAGCATCGGCTCGGTGAGCCGACCGGTGAAGGTGTTCTGCTGGCTGGGGTGGTAACTGCCGAGCAGCGTCACCGGCCTGCCGTCGGGCTTGGTCAGCTCCGCCGTCGCCCCGTGGCCGAAGCGCGGCTGGGGGCGGGGGAGGGCCCATCCGGCCTCGCGGGTGACCCGCAGCACCGCGCCCCATCCGATCCCGCCCAGCGCCAGCATCACCTTGACCTCAGGCATGAGGGCGATCTCGCGGGCGAGCCACGGCGCGCAGGTGGCGCGCTCGAAGGTCGTCGGCTTGTTGGCGGGCGGGGCGCAACGCACGGCGGCGCCCATGCGCGCGCCGACGAGCCGCTGCCCGTCGCCGGCCGCCGTCGAGGTGGGGGATGTCGCCAGCCCCGCCCGGTGGAAGGCCGCCCACAGCCAGTCCCCGGAGCGGTCCCCGGTGAACATGCGGCCGGTGCGGTTCGCCCCATTGGCCGCGGGTGCCAGCCCGACGACGTAGATGCGGGCATCCGCCGACCCGACACTCGCCACCGGTCGCCCCCAGTACGGCTCATGGGCGAAGGAGGCGCGACGGCCGGTCCGGGCCACCTCCTCACGCCAGGCCACGAGGCGGTCGCAGGCACGGCACACCGTGACCTGGGCATCAAGCGCGGACAGTTCCGACGACGAGTCGGCCAGGCGCGCCACGTCGGCGGCCGATCGGGCTACAGGTGTTGCGGCAGTAGCGGGATCCTCGGGCCACCCGGTCCCGGGAGGGACCGGGGAATCGAAGAACGCTCCGGTGACGGGGTGCGGATCGGCCATGTCCTCATTGTGGACGCGTGGAGCGCACCATGGGCCGGCTTCTGTCACCGGTGAAGGGCCGGCCCGCTCATCGCCAGGTGGCCCCGGAGGGGCCGACGGCGAGCCGCATCCCCCTGGGGTCGCGCACGAAACCGGCCTCACGCAAGAGGTCGCTCACGGCCGGCGCCAGCGCGGTGACCCCGTTGAGGGACTCCACCACCGTGCGGCGCCTGACCGCCGCTGCCCCCTGGCGCGCGAACATCGCCTGCCTGTCGGCCGCCAGCGCGGTCAGGGCGCGTGCCAGCTCCTCGCGCGCGGACGTGTAGGAGATGAGGACCTTGAGGTTCTCCGAGGCGTAGAGCACCGGGGCGCCACCCAGCACGACGACGCTCGCCCCCTGGCGCCGGACCGGCGGGCCGCTCGTCTCCTCACCGTGGCCCCCGGCCGACTCGCCGAGGCCAGCAGGTAGCACCGGCTCGGGCCACGGCACCCCGCGCCCGACGAGACAGGCCGGGTCCTTGAGATCGAGCACGACCGGTGTCTCCGCCGCGCCGGCGGGGCCGGGGGTGAGGGACCGCAGCCGCTCGACGCTCTCCCGCTCGGCGAACTGAGTCGGCCCCAAGCCTTCAATGAAACTGCCGCGCAGAACCACCCCGGTCTCCTCCATGCGCCGCAGCACCGGCATGAGCGGCCCGAGCCCTCCCGCCCCGCCGAAGGTCAGGGCGAGATCGCGGGAGACGACCCCGTAGCGGTCCAGCAGTGACTCCACCTCCGCGATCGCCCGCTCCTCATCGCCGGTCGGTGCGTGAGACAGCCTCACCCAGGAGGTGGAGACCAGAACGGAGGACAACTGCCCGGCCGCTGTCACCTCCCCGGCGCGCGGCATCCCCATCATGAGGCGACGGCCCCGGCGGCTGCGCACCCGCCGTGAGGGCGGGGCGGTGCGCGGCCCGGCCGCGGGCGCCAGCGCCCGACGCACCGGCTCGAAGGAGCGGCCCGTGGCGGCCCCCTCACGAACCAGCTGCCAGAGCTCCTCCCCGGTGACTCCCGTCTCCCGGCCCTCCGGCGCCTCCGGCTCACCCGGGGTAATCGCCTCCCCGGCGACCGGCGCCAGGGCGGAGTCCGTGGGGAAGAAGGCGATCTCGCCCGGCGCGGGGATGTCGTCGGCCCCGGTTCGCCTCCGGGCCGCATCGGACCGGGACGCGGCGTCGCCGACGGGCCGCGCCTGCCAGATGACCTCCCCGGCGGCGATGAGCTCATCAAGCATGGCCGGCCGGTAGTCGGCCACGCGCGCGGGCAGCACCACCGACTCCCACAGGCCGGCCGGCAGCCACACGCCCTCCAGCGCCGCCAGGGCCTCCGCCAGGGCGTCGACGCCGCTGCCCGGCTCATCCAGGCCCGCCCTCTCCAGCACGAGACGCTGGAGAGCCGCAGGTGGCACCGGCGCGACGGCGGCCCGCGCCCGGTCCAGGGAGCGGCGGCGCACCCGGGCGAGGATCGCCGGCTCCATCCATCCCGCCGCACCCAGGTCCACCAGGGAACCGTCCCCGGCCAGCTCGGCCAGGGCTCCCTCCGCTACTGCCGTCCCCAGCCCGAAGGCCTGCGCCACGCGCTGCGGCGTCACGGTCGTGTGGGTGCGCGCGTAGCGCAGAAGCAGGTCGTTCAGCGGCGAGCGGGCCGCTGCCTTCCGCTCGACCGCGACACCGGCCGTGGCCCGCTCCAGCGCCCAGTCGGGGACCTCAGCCCCCAGGGCCCGCCGCAGAGCCGGGGCGTCCTCGACCCGGGCCCACAGCTCCCGCCCGCCGACCCTCACCGCGGCGGCTCGGCGCGCCCCGGCCAGCTCGGCGAGCGCCCGACCGACCTCGCGCTCGACTGCGTGCGTGTCCGCGCCCTCGAAGCCGTCGCAGGCCCCGTCCGCGCCGTCGCCTTGCCCGTCCTTCCCTGGGACCCTCCCGCCGACGTCGGTGCACCGCTCAGCCAGCTCGGCCGCGCTCAACGGTCCCAGCTCACGCAGAAGATCGGCGATCGCCTCGGCGTCGGCGCGTACCCGCCTGCCGGGGGCCAGGTGCTGGAGCTCGGCCTCCACCTGGGCCAGGACCTCGTCGTCGAGCAGCTCCGCGACACCGCCGTCGCCCAGCAGGGCGTCGAGCGCCTTGGGGTCCAGGGAGAGCAGCTGGGCCCGGCGCTCGGCGTGGGGCAGATCCTCCTGGTAGATCAGAGTGCTCGCGTACCCGAACAGCAGCGGGTGGGCGAAGGGCGACGGCTCACTGGTGACGGCCTCGACGACGCGCACCCGGCCGGAGGCGAGACGCTCCATGAGGTCGGTGAGCGCGGGCAGGTCGTAGTACTGCTGGAGGCACTCGCGCGCCGCCTCCACGCTGACGGGGAAGTCCCGGAACTGGCAGGAGGCCTCGAGCAGCTGTCCGGCTTTGACCCGCTGCAGCCACAACGGCGTGCGGCGCCCCGGGCGGGCGGTGGGCATGAGCAGGGCGCGGGCGGCGCACTCGCGGAACCGGGCCGCGAATAGCGCCGTCGTCTCGATCCGGCTGCGCACCAGGGAGGAGATCTCCGCGGCGTCGAAGGTGATGAGCCCGGCCCCCGGGAGGTCGCCCTCAACCGGCGGGATCTGCAGGACGATGCCGTCGTCGGCCACGATGATCTGCGGGCGCACCTCCAGCACCTGGTGCACCCGCTCCCGGATCGCCATCGCCCAGGGCTCGTGGACGCACCGACCCAGCGTGCTGTGGACGATGACCCGCCAGCTGCCGGACTCGTCCTCATAGCGCTCCAGGACCAGGGTCTCATCGGTCGGCAGGGCGCCGGTGGCTCGGTACTGCTCGCGCAGCAGCGCCAGTAGGTTGCTGCGGGCATGGTCATCCAGTCCTGCCTCCGTGAGCCGGCGCCGCAGCGACCGCTCGCCCTCCGACTCCCCGGCTCCCGCCTCCGCCGGCAAGGAGTTCTGCGCCTCACGCAGGAAGACGCCCTTGGCGAGCCCGGTGGCCGCCGGCCTCCCCAGCCCCTCGCCCCTCCAGAACGGCAGGCGGGCGCTGCGCCCCTCAGCCGGGTCGACGACGACGCGGTCCCCCGTGATCTGGCGGATCCGCCAGCTCGACGTCCCCAGCGTGATGATGTCGCCCGGGCTGGACTCGTGCACCATCTCCTCGTCGAGCTCCCCGACCCGCCGCCGCCCGGCATCCTGCGCCCCCTCGGGCAGGACGACGGGGAACATGCCCCGGTCCGGGATCGTTCCCGAGGAGGCCACCGCCAGCCGCTGCGTGCTGGGCCGGGCACTGAGCTCACCAGTGGCGCGGTCCCACACGATCCGCGGCGAGAAGTCCGCCAGATCCGCCGAGGCGAAACCGCCGGCCAGCAGCTCCAGGACCGAGTCGAAGGCCGGGCGCGGCAGCGAGGAGTAGGGGGCCGCCCGCCTGACGGTGGCGAACCAGGTCTCGGCCGTCAGTCCCTCCGTCACACTCACCGCGGCAACCGTCTGCTGGGCCAGCACGTCCAGTGCGTTGGACACCAGCTCGGTGCGCTCGATCTCCCCGGCACGCATCCCCTCGGCGGCGACGACGGCGTCCACCAGGTGAGTGCGCTCCACGGGGTAGATGACGCCGCGCGGCCGCCCGCCCACCCGGTGGTCGGCGCGCCCCACCCGCTGCAGGCCCGCCGCGACCGACGGGGGCGGCGCCACCTGGAGCACGAGGTCGACCGAGCCGATGTCGATGCCGAGCTCGAGGGAGGCCGTGGCCACCACGCACCTCAGCTCGCCCGCGGCCAGCTCCCGCTCCACGCCCAGACGCTGTTCCTTGGAGACCGACCCGTGGTGGGCCTTGGCGATCACCGGGGCGCCCGCCGCCAGGGGCTCGGTGTGCGAACCGGTTCCCATCTCCCAGGACTCCCGGTGAACCGGCGCCCGCGGCGCCGGTGCCACCGCCCCGAGACGCGCGGCGTAGGCCTCGTTGAGGTGCGCGGTGAGCCGCTCGCAGGCGCCCCGGGAGTTGACGAAGACCAACGTCGTGCGGTGGGCCAGGACCTGGTCGAGGATCGCGTTCTCAAGGTGCGGCCAGATCGAGGCCGACACCCGGGCGGGCACCCCCGCACCGGGCTCGTCAGCCCGCCCCGCCGCCATGGCTCGACCCAGCGCCTTATCGGAGCGCCAAGCCTGCGAGGACCCCGCCCGTCCGAGCCCGGAGGGCCGGGAGCCGCGGCCACCACCCGCGCTCGCGGGGGCTGCCAGGGCCCGTTCCATCCGGGTACGGCGGTCCGAGATCGCCGGGATGCGGGCCATGTTCTCCACCGGAACGGACACTGTGACCTCCGGCGCCGCCCGGCCGTCGTCGGAGATGATCGTCACCGGGTGCGGCCCTCCGAGGAAGCGGGCGACCTCCTCCGGCGGCGAGACGGTGGCGGACAGGCCGATGCGCTGCGCCGGCCGCCCCAGGAGGTCATCGAGCCGTTCCAGGGACACGGCCAGGTGCGTGCCGCGCTTGGAACCGGCGAAGGAGTGGATCTCGTCGACGATGACCGTCTCCACTGTCCGCAGCGTCTCCCGCACGGCGCTGGTGAGCATGAGGTAGAGCGACTCCGGCGTCGTAATGAGGATGCTGGGCGGGTGGCTGCGCAGCCGACGACGCTCCCGCGCGGGCGTGTCCCCCGAGCGCACCCCCACCGAGATCGGGCGGGTGGGGCCGACGGCGCAGATTCCCGCCAGCGGCCGGCGCAGGTTGCGCTCCACGTCCGCTCCCAGCGCCTTGAGCGGGGAGATGTAGAGGACCCTCACGCCGTCGGCCCCGCCCTGCGCGCCCCCTGGCGCCGCCGCGTTCCCCTGCTCCTCCGCGGCCGGCTCCTGTCCCAGGCGGTCGATGGCGGACAGGAAGGACGCGAGCGTCTTGCCCGAGCCGGTGGGGGCGATGACCAGGGCGTTCTCACCCCGGCCGATCGTGGCCCAGGCCCGCTCCTGCACCGGGGTGGGACCGGTGGGGAAGGCGTCGAGGAACCAGATGCGGGTGGCCGAGGAGAATCCCTCCCAGCCCGGCTCGCGCGGACCTGCCGCGGCGGCCGGGTCCTCTGCTGCCTCGGTCACGGCCATCACCTCCTCCCATCCGGTCTCACCGACCATCCTTCCACGAGGGTGTGACAGTAATTCCGGGGTCTAAGCGATGGGGCGAGCGCCGGCGGCAACGATGACGGCAGCGCTCAGTTTCGCTCAGCGCTTGATGATCTGGAAGAATGCCGCCGTGAGCACACGTACCCCGACGAAGTCCTCATCTTCGTCCTCGCCCAGTCAGGTCTCCCGACTGGATCGGTTCTTCCACATCACTGAACGCGGTTCGAGCATCTCCCGAGAGATCCGTGGCGGCATCGTCACCTTCTTCTCGATGAGCTACATCCTCGTCCTCAACCCCGCGATCCTGTCCAAGGCGAGCCCCCCGGGAACCGAGGCCCAGCTCGCCGCCGGCACCGCCTTCGTCGCCGCGGTCATGACGATCCTCATGGGCGTCGTCGCCAACTACCCGATGGCCCTGGCCGCGGGCCTGGGGATCAACGCGATGGTCGCCTACACCCTCGTGGGCACCCAAGGCATGACCTACGCCGACGCCATGGGCCTCATTGTCATCGAGGGCATCATCATCCTCGTCCTGGTGCTTACCGGTTTCCGGGAGGCCGTATTCAAGGCCGTCCCCGACCAGCTCAAGACCGCGATCTCGGTGGGCATCGGCCTGTTCATCGCGCTCATCGGCCTGGTGGACGCCAAGATGGTGCGCCGCGGCGGCACCCCCCTGGAGCTGGGCCTGGGCGGCTCCCTCCAGGGCTGGCCGGTCCTCGTCTTCCTCTTCGGGCTCTTCCTCATGGTGGTCCTCCACGTGCGCAAGGTCCGCGGCGCCATCCTCATCGGCATCGCCTCGGCCACGGTCCTGGCCATCATCATCGACGCCGTCACCCACCTGGGCCCCTACAACGACGAGACGATGCCCGGTCCCGACAACCTCACCGGCTGGTCCCTGTCCGAGCCGCGCCTGGACGGCCTCCCGGTGGACCTGCCGAGCCTGTCGACGCTGGGCCACTTCAGCCTGCTGGGCAGTGTGCACAAGGTCGGGATCGTCTCGGTGATTCTCCTGGTCTTCTCTCTGCTGCTGGCCGACTTCTTCGACACGATGGGCACCATGGTCGCCATCGGCGCCGAGGGCGACCTGCTCGACGAGCACGGCAACCCGCCCAAGACGCGCGAGATCCTCGTCGTCGACTCCCTGGCCGCCATCGCTGGTGGTGTCGGGGGCGTCTCCTCCAACACCTCCTACGTGGAGTCCGCCGCGGGCGTGGGGGAGGGGGCCCGCACGGGCCTGGCCTCCGTGGTCACCGGCTGCATGTTCGCCCTGTCCATGTTCTTCGCACCGCTGGTCAAGATGGTCCCCTACGAGGCGGCCACCCCGGCGCTCGTGGTGGTCGGCTTCCTCATGATGATGCAGGTGACCGACATCGACTGGAAGTCCCCGGAGATCGCGCTGCCGGCCTTCCTGACCATCATCATGATGCCCTTCTCCTACTCGATCACCAACGGGATCGGGGCCGGCTTCGTGTCCTACCTGGTCATCGAGGTAGCTCAGGGCCGGGCGCGGAGGATCCACCCGCTCATGTGGGTGGCCTGCGCGATGTTCGTCGTCTACTTCACCCTCGCGCCCATCAAGGCGATCCTCGGCGTCTCCTGACGAGGGCCGACGCCTCCGGCGGGAGCGCCGGAGGCGGCCACTCATTGGGTGATGACGGTATAAGTGTCCATATCTGCAGCAAAGGCTGTGAACGGCCTCGTTCCTTCGGATGCAAACCGCATGATTCGGTGGTTCCTGCTGCTGAGGTGATCTGCGTTGAGTCCCCTTTGCTGCAGATATGGACACTCGGCGCCTGTGGGCGGCATTCCGCTCCTCTTCACCCGCGCCTCACGCCCCCGGCCAAGGGGGCGTTTCACGTGTTTCGGAGGTCGACGAGGGGCGGAGTCGGCGGTTCTGCTTGTTGACTGAAGCGGGCCGCGCGCAGCGGTTGGGTGTTCACCATTGGTTGAGGATGGTGGGGTAGGTGTCGGGGGTGCCGAAGGTGAAGATGGCGCCGTTGGCCACGGGAGTGGTTCGGGTGGCTAGTTGGGTGGCGCGTTGGTAGTGGGGTGAGTCGGAGGCGAAGAACATCTTCCAGCCTGGGATGTAGTTGTAGGGCTCTGGGGTGGGGCTAAGCGGGTGGTCCTTGCGGGTCAGGGCTCCGATGGTGTTGGGGGTGAAGGTGTTGGCGGCGCTGTGCATAAGGGTGTCGGCCAGGTCCTCGCTGGCGTCCAGGGCGGCCCCGAGAGCCTCGCTGATCGTGAGTCCGATGCTGGCGTCTCCGGGGTTGGGCATGTTGAAGTACAACGCAAGCTTGTTGCCCTGGTTGATCCGTCCGGAGAAGGCCGGGGTAACGCCGAAGCTCTCGCTTTCCCAGTCGACTTGGGCCTGCTGGATGCGTTGGAGGAAGCGGTCCTGGGTGATGGGTGGGGACTGTTCGGCTTCTTGGGGGCTGTCGGCGGTGGGGCGCCACAGGTCCAGGGAGGGGTGCAGGGGCCTGACCCGTTGGATCCACTCCCACGCCCGGCGTCCCTCCGATACCGGGTCACCAAGCGCCCTCCAGTCAAATACGAGACTCCATTCCATGGTCGTGGTTCCTTTCCTCGTGTTGCTGATTGACTGAGATGCTAGATGGGTGGTGTGTAGAAGAGCTCGATCTCGGTAGGAAACTTTCCGAACTTCTGTCGACTAAAGAGTTCGTTGAAGGTTTCTTTCTCTGCGATGTGCCATTGGATGGGGGTGTTGGTGCCGGTGGCGCGTACGGCCTTGACCTGTCGTTGGGCGGTGTTGAGGAGTCCGTACTTGCCTTCGGGTTCTGCTGACCAGCCGCCTTTGATGGGGTTGGCGTAGCCGGGGCCTTTGGCGTCGATGAGGGCGAAGCCGTCGAAGCCGTCGAACTCGACACCGTTGACGATGTAGGAGTGTTCGATGGGGACTCTGGTGATCTGCTCCTCGTAGAGTTGGGAGCGGGCGGAGCCGTAGTTCTTCCCGTTGCCCCACAGGCCGGGGCCGCCGTCGGATCGCCCGGGTCTGGGGGAGCGCAGTCCGGGGTGGTGGAAGCCGTTGCGAGGGCTCCACTCCTGGAGCCTGACGGCGCCGGTCTCGTCGTGGACGAGTCTGCGGCGTGCGTTTCGGACATAGTGGCGCCATGCGGTTCGGTCGGTGCGCCACAGGTAGGAGGCGTACTTGGCCTCGCGGGTGGCGGCGTAGGCGCCGCGGGCCATTTGCCCGCCCATGGCGCTGGCGGCTCCGCCGCCGACCGTGGTCAGGGCGGCGGCCGCCAGGTCTAGGGCGATCTCGGCTGGGGTGTGGGTGGACAGGTAGCGGGCCACCGTGCCCCGCGGGTCGCGCATGAGGGCCGCTGCCCCGCGAGCAGCCCCGAACACGGTGGCTACGCCCATGCCGACCTCGAAGGCCAGGCCGAGCGTGCCCCCGGACAGGAGGATGATGGCCCCGGCCAGAAGCATCAGCCCCAGCTTCTGCTCCCAGCTCAGCGACTCCCACGCCGCCCCCAGCGCATCAAGAATCCCCGCCAACCAGTACGGCTGTCCTTCGCCCAGACCATCGGCCATGCTCCGCGTGAGACCGGGAACCATGGCAATGACGAGCACACCGGCCGCGACCGCGCACAGCCCTGCGAGCCGTACTCTCCACCACTGTTCCGGCGCCGGATCCAGCTCGGCGCGCGCTGCCTCCTCCCGTGCGATCCGCAGTTTCGCGGGAGTTGTCAGCAGCAGCCTCGGCTCGCGGAACGCGGCCGCCTCCATGAGCGTCATCCACGCCCACCGCCACTCGATCCCGACGACGGAGACCAGGCAGGCGCCGTCGGCCAGGAAACGCCCGAAGGCATTGCGTGGCACTCCAGCCCAGACGCGCCACCGCCACGGGCCCCAGCGGTTCCCGTAGTTGTCGCTCTCAAGAGCGCTCACGTAACCGCCGCCCCACAGTGTGCGGCTATCGATGACCCAGGCCAGAGCCATCATCAGCAGAAGAATGCCGCCGCGTCCGTGCCCGTAGTTGGTCAGCGATGCCGTCACCTCGATGGGCCACGACGGCGCCTCTCCTCCCGTCCACAACCACAGTACGTAGTCGGAGGCGTTGCGTCCCATGTGGTCGACCACCGCCACCCACCATGTCCACAGCGGCACCACCGGGGCGAGAAACTGCAACGCGGCCCTGTATCCACCGTGATGTACCCGACCACGGCGCCACAGGGCGATCCCCAGCCCGATCGCCCCGGCCACCAGCCCAGTGATGAACGCGTGCCCGGCGTAGACGAAGACGTCGCCAGAGGCACCCGACAACGGGATCAGCGAGTAGGTCGTGGCGCCGTTGCACTTCAGCTGTCTCACCCCGCCCTCGGGGCAGAGGAGACGATCAAGGAAACTGCTTCCGTGACCGGTTAGGAGCATGATGCGGCGAGTGACCTCCTCGACCGCCTCGAAGGCGGCGCCCGCCGCCACTCCGAGAACGATCCAGTCGCTCACCAGGAAGCGGCGCACCCGCCCCGGAGCCACCAAAGCGAGGATCGCAAGCGGCGTCAGCTTGAGAACCTCCTCCACCACGGAGGCGACCACCAGGGAGGCAGACGTGTCTGAGGGGGTGACGCCGGCGGCGCTGCAGACCCACAAGCTCACCATGCCGATCAGCAGCGCCAAGGGCATCCCGGTGGCGAACACTCCCGACGTCAGTGCCCAGGAAACGGTCTTGGCCCGGGCCAGAGCGAACCAGCACACCACCAGCCACAGGCACCCGACCCAGGCCCCCAGCGCGGTGCGGACCGTCGGCGAGACCACCACTGCCACGAGAACCACCAGCAGCGCGAACCAGGAGGCAACGGCCCGCACTCGGCGCAGCGCCAGGAAGATGCGGGACCGCGACGTACGGTCTCGCAGCCGCTCCCACCACTCCCGCTGAGGCGACGGCGCGTCTGCCCCTGGTCCGGCTGCGGGCCTCGGCCTCGGTGCCGCAGCGGTCGTCATGGTCGCAGTGCTCGGTTGAACAGGCGTCGTTGCAGGCTGAGGCGACCGGGCGGTCCCCTGGGCGGGCCGCGGTTCGGAAGTTCCGTTGGAGACCGGCATGCGGCCATAGGCGGCCGCCTTCGCTCGGTCGACCGAATGATCGTCAGGCGGTACTACCCCATAGGTCGTGGCCGGAGCGCCCCCGTGGGGTGTGGACGGCATGACCCCGTATGTCGCCGTGGGGACGTAGCCGTAACTCGATGCCGATTCTCCCGACGTCGTACGCCTCTCCTGCTCCGTCCGGCTCGGCCGGCGCCGGGCCGCCGGCCAGATCCGGGGAGGCTCCATCCGAGGAGACTCTTCGGGGCTCGATTCCGGCACATAGCCATAGCCGTCACCGCTCACCGTTCGCGCCTCTCCAGGAACACCGTCTGCTGCCGTAACCATTTTGTGACTTTCGGGTGACTGGCACGGCGGTTCCGGTGTCTTTGGTGTCTTCGGTGCCATGGAGCCAATCGGGCACGTCGGCAAGAATCGTTGGTACGCCGGGGTCTACTCTTTTCAGACGGGGCCTTCGTCGCCCGCCTCGTACCCGTCGGCACCACCCCTGACACTCGTCAATCCGCCCCACGTCGTCACCACGTCAGGACATGACCCGCATGACCTCACCGCGCCGCCCCGGCGGTGGCATCTTCGCCTCCTTGAGATTCCACAACTATCGGATCTGGTTCCTGTCCGCCCTCGTGGCCAACACCGGGACCTGGATGCAGCGTGTGGCTCAGGACTGGCTGGTGCTGCGCGTCCTCACTGACGACTCCGCCTCCGCCACCGGTCTGACCACGGCCCTGCAGTTCCTCCCCATGCTGCTGCTGTCCGCCCACGCCGGCCTCGTCGCCGACCGGGTCGACCAGCGCAAGTTCCTCATCCTCACCCAGAGCGCCATGGGCCTGGTCTCCGCGGTCCTCGCCGTTGACGTCCTGGCCGGCACCGCTCACCTGTGGCACGTCTACCTGGCCGCCTTCCTCACCGGCGTCGCCGCCGCCTACGACGCCCCCGCCCGCCAGACCTTCGTGGCCCGGATGGTGCCCGCCGAGCACCTGTCCAACGCCGTGGGCCTCAACTCGGCCTCCTTCAACGCCGCCCGCCTCCTGGGGCCGGCCCTCGCCGGCGTCGTCATCACCTGGGTCGGCGCCGGCTGGGTCTTCGCCGTCAACGCCGCCACCTTCGTCTTCCCGGCCGTGGCACTGGTCGCCATGCGCGTGAGCGAGCTGGTGGACATGCCACGCGCCCGCCGCGCCGCCGGCCAGCTCCGCGAGGGCCTGACCTACCTGCGCGGCCGCACCGACCTCGTCGTCATCATCGCCGTGGTCGCCGTCGTCTCCATGCTCACCCTCAACTTCCAGGTCACCATGGCCGCGATGGTGCGCACCGTCTTCCACCTGGAGTCCGACGCCTACGGCACCGTCTCCTCAGTCTTCGCCGTCGGCTCCCTCTCCGGTGCCCTGTGGGCGGCCCGACGTCGTAACCCGCGCCCCCGCACCGTCGTGCTGGCGGCCCTCGCCCTGGGGGTGTTCACCCTCCTGCTGGCCATCATGCCCACCTACCCGACCTTCATGGTCATGACGATCCCAGTGGGCCTCTGCGTCCTGACCCTCTTGACCAGCGCCAACCAGACCGTGCAGATGACCACCGAGCCCTCCATGCGCGGGCGGGTTCTGAGTATCTACATGATGTTCTTCCTGGGGTCGACGCCGCTCGGCTCCCCGCTCATCGGCTGGGTCGCCGACACCTGGGGGCCGCGCATGGCGATCGCGGTCGGTGGTCTGAGCGCTGTCCTCACCGCGCTGGTCGCCGCCGCCTGGAGCTACAGGCACTGGAACCTGTCCCTGCACTACTCCTCCACCCGCCCCTACCTTCGGGCCGCACCGAAGTCGCCAACACCACCGACGCCGCCGCAGACCCCGCAGCAGACCCGCGCTGACGACGCCGACTAGCGCCGACTGACACCCACCGGACGCCGCTTCGCACCGCATGACCGGACCGCACCGGGCGCCAAACGAGTAATACGTACGCTACCTGTGGCGCATCTCCCCGGCACGGGGAGTCCTCCCCAGCCGAGGATCGGCGCGCTTTCAGGTGGTACTGGCCCACATCACAGGGTGACGCCTATCCTGGCGAGGAACGCGGTTCGGTGAGCGAGCCCTTCCGGAGGCATCGAATGTCCGCGGTAACCCACCTCAAGCAGGAGCCCACCCCATGACCGAGCTGATCGACACCACCGAGATGTACCTCAAGACCGTCTATGAGCTTGAGGAGGACGGCGTTCCCCCGCTGCGTGCCCGCATCGTCGAGCGTCTCGATCACTCGGGTCCCACGGTGTCCCAGACGGTGGCGCGCATGGAGCGTGACGGCCTCATCAAGGTCGCCGAGGACCGCTCCCTGGAGCTCACCGATGAGGGCCGCAGGCGTGCCACCGACGTGATCCGCAAGCACCGGCTCGCTGAAAGACTGCTGCTGGACGTCATCGGCATCGAGCGCCGATTCGTCCACGACGAGGCCTGCCGATGGGAGCACGTCATGAGCGAGCAGGTCGAGGAGCGCCTCGCCGACATTCTCGACGACGTCTCCACCGACCCCTTCGGCAACCCCGTCCCGCCGCGGACCGCGGAGCACCCGCGACCCTCCGCCGATGAGGTCAGTGTGGACCGCTTCGCCGGACGCGACACCGTCACGGCCGTCATCAGCCGCATCGGGGAGCCGATCCAGGCCGACGCGGAGCTCCTCGCCAGCCTCGAGGACGCGCAGATCGTCGCCGGGGCCGAGGTGGAGCTGCGCGTCAGTGCCGGTGGAGTGAGGCTCGTCGGGTCCTCCGGTGATCCCGTCGTCCTGGCCGACGACGTCGCCCGCCACCTCTTCGTGCGGCGCTGAGCGCCGACGCTCGACCTGCCTGTCAGCCCCCTCAAGGAACCCTGAAAACACCCTGTGCAGGCAGAGGGTTCAAGGGTGTTATCTGTCTCAGGAAGTGAGATGTGTGGGGTCCGCCTCGGTGACGGCGTGACGGCCGCCCGAACTCCCTCGCTGTGGGGTCCCATAGTTGCTGGGACAGAGGGCCTATGTCGGGGTTCCGTCGAGGTCCATGCAATTTTTCCGCGTCATCTCGCGCTTTTCCGGTTCTTGTTGCGAGCGCGCCGATGGACTGAGGTCCCTGGGGCAATATGGATAAAAGCGAGAAGTGCTTCATAGTGCTTCGGCTCACAAGAGTGTGTGACACCTGGCCGTGACGAAGCGTGGGTCTGTCATGTAGCGTTCAGGTCGTTGCCGCAGACAACCGTCTCGGTGATGTCTCGGATCGGGGCTTAGTCCTGCCGCTCGGTCTGAGGCTCGTGGAACCAACAACTCAAGTGGCAGGAACGGGGGAACCAACTACCGGTCGCCCAGGCGAACAGCCGAAGCGGCCTTGGGGTGAAGCCCGCATCTGCGGGCCGGACGTCTCCAGTCCGAACCCGACAGCTCACCTCGTCGGCTCAACAGGAGAAAGCATTCATGTCCTCACGCACCACCGCACGTCACCGCAAAGCCACCCGCGCCCTTACCCCACTGGATGACTTTGCTCCCACCGCGCGCCGCGGTCTGGCTGTCGCCGCTTCGTCCGGCCTCGCCCTGACCATGATGGCTTCGGGAGCCAACGCCGCCGGCCACACCGAGGTCACCTCCTCCGGCACCATCGAGGCTTCCGGCGTGACCCCTGGGGTTGGCATCTTCGCCGCCAACGCTCGCGAGGCCCTGGCCGCCCGCCAGCAGGTCACCATGTCTCAGGTCAACTGGGTCACCGAGGCTGCACCCGAGGTGGAGGCCGTTGCCCCCGCCCCTGCGGCTCCTCAGGCGC
Organism: Actinomyces sp. HMT 175; assembly: GCF_016694895.1. Lineage (NCBI taxonomy): Bacteria > Bacillati > Actinomycetota > Actinomycetes > Actinomycetales > Actinomycetaceae > Actinomyces > Actinomyces sp. HMT 175. The sequence goes on along the minus strand of NZ_CP068012.1, from coordinate 2,716,644 downwards.
CCGCCGCCCCCGAGGCCCCCGCCGCCCAGGCCGAGCAGACCTCCTCCGAGGCCGCCGCCCCGGCTGCCGCTGCTGCTGACCAGGGCACTGACTCCGCTGCCGCCGACACGCAGGCCGCTCAGGCCACCCCGGCCGCTGCGCCGACCGGCGCCGCCAACTCCTCTGTCGTGGCCATCGCCATGCAGTACGTCGGTGCCCCCTACGTGTGGGGCGCCTCCGGCCCGAGCGCCTTCGACTGCTCCGGCTTCACCTCCTACGTGTACGCCCAGGTCGGCATCAGCCTGCCCCGCACCTCCGGCGAGCAGGCCGTGGCCGGGACCCAGGTGTCCGCCTCTGAGGCCCAGCCCGGCGACCTCGTCACCTGGCCCGGTCACGTCGGCATCTACGCCGGTGACGGCAAGGTCATCGACGCCGGTGACGAGTCCACCGGTGTGGTCTACCGCGAGATCTGGGGCTCCCCGAGCTTCGTTCGCGTCGGCTGATATCGGACGCTGAAGTCTTCACCGTGAGGGGTGAGCGCCATCAGGCGCTCACCCCTCACAGCGTGTCAGGAGGGTGGGGTCGGTCGATGCTGCTCAACGCCGGTCAACGGGGCGTCTCGAGGGAGCAAAACGAGGACAAGCCCCTTCATGTGGTGGTCCCCACACCCCTTTTCGGGGCAGAATGTTCCTAGGGTCGTAGACCGTGATCTCGAGAAAGGGCAGATCCCATGACTGATGACAATGTCGTCCTCGTTGGAGTCGATGGTTCACCGGAGTCCCTGGCGGCAGTGGACTGGGCCGTGGCGCGGGCTGAGTGCCAGGGCTGGCGCGTCCACATCCTGTGCGCCTACTCCCTGCCCTCCTTCACCACCGCCTCTCTCGACGGCGGCTATGCGGCGCTCGATGACTCGGCCATCAGGTCCGGCGCCCAGGCCGTCATCGATGAGGCCGTCGAACGTGTCAAGAAGTCCGGCGTCGCCGTCACCTCCTCCCTGGAGACCGGGGACCCGGCCGGGGTCCTCGTCGACCTCTCCGAGGAGGCGACGCTGGCCGTCGTCGGCACCCGGGGCGGTGGCGGCTTCGCCGACCGGCTCCTGGGGACCGTCTCCTCGGCCCTTCCCGCGCACAGCCACTGCCCGGCCGTCGTCGTGCCCCAGCACAACGAGGGAGCCGACTACACGCCGGTACGCCGCATCGTCGTCGGGGTCGACGGCTCCTCCTCGGCCCGCCGGGCCCTCAAGTGGGCCGTGACCGAGGCTGAGGCGTGGGGCGCCGAGCTCACCGCCATCGCCGCCGTCCCGATGGCCTCCGGGGCCGGGGCGCTGGCCTGGCTGCCTGCCGCGGTCGACCGCGAGCAGGTCCTGGCCGACGTCCGCTCCGGACTCGACCGTGCCATCAATGAGGCCCTCGAGGGCCACGAGGGCGTCACGGTGCGCCGCCACGCCCTGGACGGCAATCCGGCCGAGCTCCTGGCCGAGTTCTCCACTGCCGTGGACCTCATCGTCGTCGGCTCGCGTGGGCGCGGGGGCTTCTCCGGTCTCCTGCTGGGCTCCACCAGCCAGGCTGTCCTGTCCCACGCCTCCTGCCCTGTGCTGGTCGCGCCGACGCACCACGCCAAGGGGGAGCGGCGCACCTCGCGCACCTCCACCCCGTGGGGCCGGGCCTGAGGCCCCACCTGCCGCGGCGAGCACGTCTCGGCTCGCCGCGGCGCCACCCCGTGGCCCGTGTGGTCATGGGTGGGGCGATCCGCTGGTAGTCTTCCCTCCAGGCCCTCGTAGCTCAGGGGATAGAGCACCGCTCTCCTAAAGCGGGTGTCGTTGGTTCGAATCCAATCGAGGGCACTGACACCACCGGGTCCGCTCGGCAGGCCTCGCCGCCCGACGGACCCGATCGATTCCACCCGGTGTCCCTGCACGCCGGTGGCAGGCGCACTGCGTGTCGGCCGATGCCGGCCGGCAGATACCGGTGCTGGCGGGCGCCGGCCGGCGCCGGCCCATGGGGCGTGCCACGCCGCGGTGCGTCTCCACGCCCAAGGGTCGATCGGCCTATATCTTGAGCATATGACGCCTTCGTTCTTCTCCTTCGGCCGCAAACGGCGCGATGCTGCCCTGCGGGAGGATGAACGCAAGGGTGCCCGTTCCTCGACCGGCTCGGATCAAACCGCGAGCCGACGGCGTTTTGCCGCGGATCTGGGGGCTGTGGCCGCCGCACCGTGCCAGCCCGAGCCCGCTCCCGCACCGGAGCCTCCCGCCCCTGCTCGCCCCGCGCCCGCACCGCCGCTGAGCGCGGCGGACGTCGAGCGGCGCGAGCGCATTGACACGGCTCTGTCCACCTGGCGCAGCCAGCTCGTGGACCTGGGGGGCGTGGCCAGCCTGGACGACATCTCCCTGCTCGACGGCGTCGTCGACCTCACCGCCGCCCACCCCTCCGGCCTGGCCCAGCTCTACGCCGGCCGCCCCACCAACCTGTCCAGCATCGTGCGCGAGCGCAACGCCCTGGGCGAGGCCCGCCAGTCCCTGCGCGAGGTCTCGGCGCGCACCGACGTGCTGGCCCGCCAGTTCGGCGTCGCCCCGGTCTACCTGGCCATCGGGGTGGCCACCTGGAACGAGACGGTCCCCGAGGACGGCGAGGAGGACGGCAGCATCCACCTGGCCGACGGCGCCTCACCGGAGGCGGACCTGACCGCCCAGATCCCGCACGTCGAACGCATCGCCGCCGAGCACGCCGCCCGCAACGCCCTGGCCGCCGCCGGACTGACCGTCCCCGAGGCCCCCTCGGCCCCGCGCGTGCGCACGGTCAACGCCCCCGTCCTGCTGCGCCCCGTGCGCCTGACCACCGCCACCGCGGACGCCACCCTCACCCTGGACCCCACCATCGAGGTCAACCCGGTCCTCACCCGCGCCCTGCGCCGCTACCAGTGCACCACCGATATCGGGGACATCGCCCGCGCCGCCCTGTCCTCGGCGGGCTTCACGCCGCGTGCTGCCCTGGCCCGCATCGGTGCCCTGGGCCGGCAGTTCCTGCCCGGCTTCGAGATTCACGAGCGCCTCGTCGTCGGCGCCTTCGTCCACCCCGGCCAGGCCCTGGTGGAGGACTTCGACGCCGTCCTGGAGCGCTCGCGCACCTCCGCCCTGGTTGCCGCCATCGCCGGGGACGAGGGCGCTCGCGAGGCCCTCAGTGTCGAGCTGCCCCCCGCCGTCCCCACAGACCGGGTCCCCGGCGCCGAGCGCGGCGTGGGCGACCTGGAGCCCGCCCAGCTCGACGTCATCGAGGCGGTGGGCACCGGGGCGAGTTTCCTCATCGACGCGCCCCCCGGCTCCGACGTCGCCGGCACCCTGGCCGCCGTCTTCGCCGACGCCGCCGCCTCCGGGCGCACCGTCCTGCACGTGCCCGCCACCAGCGCTGACGGGCACGCCGTCGCGGCCGCCCTGCGCGAGGAGGGCCTGGGCTCCATGGTCCTGGACCTCACCGAGGACGCGGCCTGGCGCCAGCACGCCTCCGAGGGCATCCGCGAGAGCCTGGGCGTCCAACCGCCCCAGCTCGACGTTGCCGGGATCATTGCCTCACGCGACCGCCTCACCTCGGTCCGCTCCCGCCTGGACCGCTACGTGCGCGCCCTGCACCGGCCCCGCGAGCCCTGGTCGGTCTCCGCCTACGAGGCGCTGCAGAAGCTCGCCGAGCTCACCAGCCGTCGCGACCGGGCGACCACCCGGGCCCGCATCGACGCCGAGCACCTGGGTCGCCTCGATGAGGACGGTCGGGAGCACGCCCTGACCCTCCTGCGCCGCGGGCACACCCTGGGGCTGTTCACCCCGGAGGTCTCCTCCAGCGCCTGGAACGGGATCCCGGTGGAGGACATGGATGAGGCCACCGATGCGCTCGTCCACCTGCGCGCCCTGGCCAACGACCTGCTGCCCACCATCCAGGAGCACACGGCCGTGGTCGCCCGCACCACAGGCCTGAGCCGGGCCCGCAACCTGGGCCAGTGGATCGAGCAGCTCGACATGTTCGACGGCGTGCGCGAGTCCCTGGACGTCTTCCTGCCCGAGGTCTTCGAGCGCTCCGCCGCCGACATGGTCATCGCCACCGCCTCCAAGCGCTGGCGCGACGAGCGGGGCATCCACATGGACGGCTCGCGGCGCCGGCGCTTCACCCGGCAAGCCAACGACCTGGTGCGGCCGGGCCGTGTCGTCGATGACCTGCACGCCGAGCTGGTCAAGGTCCAGCGCCGCCGTGAGGTGTGGCGCCGCCACGACCCCGACGGCGGCTGGCCCCGCCTGCCCCAGGGCCTGGACGAGATGCGACGCACCGCCGGCCGAGCCCGCGGCGCCGTGACCGAGGTGCAGCCGCTGCTGGGGCGCGCCCAGGACTCCCCGGTGCTCATGGAGATGCCCCTGGAGGATCTCCTGGAACTGGCCCGCTCCCTGGCCGCCGACGACCTCACCGCCCAGAAACTCCCCGAGGTCAACCGCATCCGCACCGAGCTCGAGACCCTGGGACTGAACGACTTCGTGGCCGACATGGCCGCCCGCGGCGTCGAGGCCGACCAGCTCGAGCCCGAGCTCACCTACTGCTGGTGGTCCTCCCTGCTGGCGCAGACCCTTGCCGCCGACCCCGACCTCGGCGGTCTCGACGCGCGCGCCCTGTCCCAGATGGCCGTCTCGCTGCGCGAGCTCGACGCCGCCCACACGCGTTCCCTGTCCGGCCCTGTGGCCCAGGCCTGCGCCCGGCGGGTGCGGGCTGCCGTCGAGCAGGACAAGGCCGACGCGCGCGCCCTGTACATCGCCCTGGCCCGCGAGGACGGGGTCCCGCTGCGGGAGATCATCGACGCCCACCCCATGGCCCTGCTGGCCCGGCCGATCTGGATCGTCCCGCCCACGCTCGTGCCCCAGATCTTCTCGCCCACCGCAGTGGTGGACCTGGCCGTGCTGGACGCCTCCACGCCCATGCCCGTCCCGCAGGTGCTGCCCGCCTTCGTGCGCGCCGAGCAGGTGCTCGTCGTCGGCGACTCCCGGCGCGCCACGACCGGCCTGGCCGCCGAGCTCGGCCCGCTCCTGCCCTCGCGGACCCTGCCGACGTCCCGCAACAGCCTCGACGCCGGCATCGCCTCCTTCCTGGCGGCCAACGGCTACGAGGGGGTCGTCGAGGCCGTGCCCTCCCCGCCGGGGGACACCTCCCTGACCCTGGAACTCGTGGACGGGCGGGGCATGCCGGCCCCCGGGCAGACCGCGGTCGAGACAGTGGAGGCCGAGGTCTCCCGCGTCGTCGACATGGTGATCGACCGGGCCCTGACCCGGCCCGAGGAGTCCCTGGCCGTCATCGCGCTTAACCGGCTGCACGCCGACGCCCTGCGCTCGGCCATCACCCGGGCGGCGGCCGGAGCCCCCGCGCTGGAGGAGTTCTTCGCCCCCGGGGCGGCCGAGCCCTTCACCGTCGTCGAGCTGGCCGAGGCCCGTGCCCTGCAGCGCGACCACATCATCATCTCGGTGGGTTACGCCAAGACCCCGCACGGGCGCACCATCCACAACTTCGGGCCCGTCTCGGACCACAGCGGCATGGTGGGGCTCGTCGAGGCCCTGTGCGCCTCGCGGGGCAGCACCCAGGTGGTCTCCTGCCTGGCGGCCGCAGACATCGACCGCGACCGGCTGCGCGCCCCGGGGGCCCGCCTGCTGCGCGAGGTCCTGGCCCGGGCCGAGGACTCCTCCCAGTCCGGCAACTCCGCCGGCAAGGTGCCCGACCGGCTCCTGGTGGACCTGGCCGAGCACCTGTGGCGCAAGGGCCTGTCGGTCGTGCCCCGCTACGGGACCGACGGCGGCGTGCGCATTCCTCTGGCCATCGGCCACCCCGACTACCCCGATGAGCTGCTCGTGGCGGTCCTGACCGACGACGTCGACTACATCAGCGAGCCCAGCCTGCGCCGGCGCGACCGGCACCGCGTCGAACGCCTTGAGCGGCGCGGGTGGCGCGTCCACATGGCCTTCTCCGCCGGGGTGTTCGTGGACCCGGAGGCCGAGGCGAAGGCCGTCGAGGAGCTCGTCCTGGCCGTCCTGGTGGAGCGTCAGGGCGAGGCCGCCCCGGACATGGAGGCCGTGCCCGAGCGCGTCGACGACTCGGTGCGGGCCGTCGCTGAGGCGCCCGAGCCGCAGGCCGCCGAGGCCCACGATCGCACCGAACGCCCCCGCATCGCCCAGGGGCTGCCGCTGCAGGCCTACTCCGACGACCAGCTCGATGACCTCATGGCCTGGATCCGCTCCGACGGCGTGAATCGCTCCGAGGCGGGGGAGGTTGAGGAGCTGCGGTCTGCCCTGGCTCTGCGCCGCCGCGGCTCTGGGATCGACGCCGTCCTGGCCAACGCCGTGCGGCGCACCCGCTGAAGCCACCCGAGCGGTACTGGATGACTCAGTGAACGACCATGGCGACTCAAGCGATGCCGTGAGTGATGCCGCGAGTGGCGGCGTGAACCGCACAGTGGATGACGCCGTCGTGACCGGTGGATCGGGCTGTGCACGGGCCACGGAGGCGGAGCCTGCCGCAGACAGAGGCGTGACGCCCGGACGCGGGCGCGCGCGGCGCCGTCGTCGAGTGGTGGCCCTCTCGCCTCGGGACCGGGAGCGTGTGGCCCGCGGTCAGAGCCCGGAGGATCTGGCGAGAGCGGACTACGAGCACGACGCCCTCAGCGGTCCCGCAGAGGGGCTCGACGCCCCCGCCCCTGGTGGCACCGGCTCCAATGACGCCCGCCTCCGACGCGACGTCCCCCCTCACTGGGGCTGATCGTCCTGGAGGCGATGGTGGGCCGGTGGGGGAGGCCTGTCGGCTCGCCGGTGTCCATGGTGCTGACACCAACCCTGCACCGGCGCTGCACGTCGAAGACAAACCTCAACATTCCAACGATTCTCACTGGGCGTTTCGATGGCGGGATCGTTGATGTGCTGGTGACCGGGCTGCTCCTCATGCTGCGCGTGGGCAACCCCGTCGCTGACGAGAATCCGGTCGCATAGGCCGCTGTCGCGTTCGTACCTTAGGTCTCGCGGTGAGGGATCAGGGTACGAACGCGCGACCTACTCTACGATCACAAGGCGCTCGCTCAATGGGGGAGCTCGGAGGCCGGGATTCAACGTCGGCTCCGAGCCTGGCCCCCTTGCTGCCTCGAGTCGGCCTACTGCACGAGGGTCGGGGTCTACTGGCCGAGGGTTGTGCGTACTGCACGAGGGCCCCGCCTACCTGCAGTACCCCCGACCCTCCTCCAGTAGCACCCCACCCTCGTGCAGTACACGCAGAACACCACCGAGTATCGATGAACGAACACGTCCGCTCGGGCTGAGGTGAGCAAGCGATCTCAGGAATGAGCGTCCGGCCTCTGCCCCGGATGTTGTGACACCCGAAAGCTCCAGCAGCCATGAGCAGCACATGACGACACTGCGGCGCGGGAAAGCGGAAGGCCCCGCCGATCAGGAGGATCGGCGGGGCCTTCCGGTGACGCGATAAGGCGATGCTCAGATCGCTGCGGGACTCAGCGCTTGGTGGCGAGCAGGTCGCGGATCTCGGTGAGCAGCTCGACGTCGGTGACCTCCTTGGCCTCATCCTCGGCCTTCTGCTTGGCCATGCGCTCCTTGACCTTGTTCGTCGGCAGGACAATGGCGAAGTAGACGGCGATGGCGATGAGGAAGAAGTTCACCACGGCGGTGAGGATCGTGCCGGGCTGAATGTACTCGGTGGAGCTTGCGAAGATCTTGAACTGACCGATGGAGTCGAAGTTCGGCTGGCCGACGATCTGACCAATAATGTCGAGGATGACCTTGGTGATGGCGTCGACGATCGGCTTGAATGCGGCACCGATGATGACGGCGACGGCGAGCTCGAGGGCGTTGCCCTGGGCAATGAACTCCTTGAATCCCTTAATCATGGCGATCCTTTCTAGCGGCGCGGGCAGACGTCTGCCGGGGGTGCGCCATCGGGGGCTGGAAGTGAGAGTGTCTTATCGTTCGCGTAAGACGCCGCAGCGGCATTACGGGCTCAGCGCAATGCCGAGCGTGCTATTCGTTGCCGCGCCAACTACCAGAGTAGCGCTACTTGCAGGAATAGCCAGTGTGATAAGTGTTACTTTCTTGTTTCCTGTCCATTGTCCACCCTCTCCGACCTGCTGAATCATCACTACGCGAGCTCCGGAACAGAGAACCGTGCTGTGCGTTCCAAAAGGTCCAGCCGGTATTCCTTGGGAAATGCTCAGAGAAGACTCTTGAAATCCTGGTGATTCCTGGTCGGTTGGTGAAGAAGGCGCGTCGGGGCTTCCAGTGGGACTCGTTGTCGAGGTGTTCCCCGGGTTGTTCGGCGTGGTGGGGGCCTCGGGTTGCTCTCCGGGACTCTGCGTCGTCCCGCCCTGAGGGGTGTCGTCCTGCCCTGACGGCGTCCAGCCATCGGGGGCCTGTCCGATGATGTCCACCCGTGCGCCGGGGTGGGCCAGCTCGGCGCCGACGTCGATGGCCACCTGGACCAGTCGCTCGTCGTCTCCCAGCTGCTGGGCCAGGGAGCCGCTGGTCATCGAGGCCGTCAGTACCGTGCCCTTCTCCAGGGAGATGGCCGCGCGGTTCCCCACCGCCTGCTCCGTGGAGGTCAACGGGGACTGGGGGAGGGTGCCGGCCGGAAGCGTGCTGATCGAGACGTCCTGGTCGGTGAGGATCGCCCCGGCACTGATCGCGTGCGAGGCGACAAGAACCTGCTGCCCACGTTGGGGGCCGGGTCGCAGCACGCTGAGGGCCACCAGGACCGCGGTTCCCAGGCAGAGGGCCACCACGAGGTGGCGATGTCGCCACAGCAGGAGCGAGGGGCGGCCCCCGACCCACCTGGCCGGCCTGCCTGGACGGGCCGGACGGGAGTCGGGCGCGAAGGAGCGAGACGACCCTCCTCGGGGATCGTGAGGCTCCCGCGAGGTGCTGAGGGAGGGGCGACGGGGCAGTCCATGGCGAGCTCTCATGCCACCAGGGTCGGCGGCCGGCCGCGGCCTGGCACGCCCGCTCCTCGGCGCTGTGGACAGGGGTCGCCTCCGGTGAGCCTGTGGCCCCCGGAGGCCGGCGGCGTCGGTGGGCTCAGGACTCCGGTGACATGGCGTGCGCCGGCGAGCCGGCAGCCAGCAGGAACCACTCCTGGGCCGTGATGACGGCGTCCACGGGCTCGTCATGCTCCTCCATCGGCAGCGGCCCGGGCACCAGCTCCTCGGGGTGGAGGATGGCGAAGGTGTGGGCCTCCGGGGAGCGCAGCGGCAGCATCCGGTCGTACCAGCCGCCGCCCTGTCCCAGGCGGCGCCCGGCGCTGTCCACGGCCAGTGCCGGAATGATGAGGGCGTCGACCTGGCCGACCGCCTCGGCCGGCATGCTGGGGCCGCTGGGCTCCGGGGGGCGCCTCGGGGCCCGCTCCGCCAGGTCCTCACCGCCCTGGAACAGTCCCCAGCTGCGCGCCAGGCGAGGGCCGAGCACCGGCAGTAGGACCTGGACGCCGCTCTCGTGAAGCCGCTCCAGCAGTAGCCGGGTACAGGGCTCGGCCCCCACCGACACGAAGGCCGCCACCTTCTGCGCGCCGGCCACCGCCTCCAGGGCGTGCTCGGTCAGGGCCTCGCAGGCCGCCGTGTGTCCCTGGGCCGGGTGGTGGTGATGGGCGCGACGGTGCGCCCGCAGCACCTTGCGCAGCTCGTCCTTGGCATCGTCGTCCTCGAGTCGGCTCGTATCGGGAAGGTCCAGCGCGCCGGTCGTCATGGCCCCATCCTCGCAGGTGATGACACCTTGCACCTGAATCGTTCGTCCCGGCGGGGCACGGCGCGTGTCGTCAACCTGACGGTAACCTGAGTGTCATGAGAACAGTGGCCGAGCACCTGGCCGCCTGCCTGGAGATCGCCCAGGCGGCAGCGCCCCTCGACGTGGTCCTGCCCGACGCCGTCGGATGCGTCCTGGCCCAGGACGTCGTCTCCGGAATCGACCTGCCGGCCGTGGACCTGGCCGGACAGGACGGCTATGCGGTCATCGCCAAGGACGTCGCCGAGGCCGATCGCAACAACCCGCTCGTGCTCGACGTCGTCGATGCGGTACGCGCCGGCGACATGCGCCCCTGCCACCTCGTCTCCGGGGCTGCCGTCCTCATCGACTCCGGCGCCCCCATGCCGCTGGGAGCCGACGCCGTCATCCCCTGGGCCGACACCGACCGCGGCGAGTCCCGGGTCACCATCCACCACGCCGCCGCGGCCGGCGACAACGTCCGTCGCCGCGCCGAGGACGTGAAGTCCGGAACGACCGTCCTCACCCGGGGCTCGCGCATCAGCGCCCGCCATGTGGCCCTCCTGGCGGGCCTCGGGATGCACCGGGTGCGCGTGCGCCCTGCCCCGCGCGTCGTCGTGGTTTCCATCGGGGACGAACTGGTCGAGCCCGGCCAGTCCCGCGAGGCCGGGGACGTCTTCGACGCCAACGGCCACGCCCTGGCCTGCGCGGTCACCGACGCCGGCGGCCAGGCCTTCCGGGTGGCCGCCGTCCCCGACGAGCTGCGGGCCCTGGCCGACACCATCGAGGACCAGCTCGTGCGCGCCGACGTCCTCATCACCACCGGGGGGCTGAGCGTCGGTCAGGGGGACACCGTCAAAGACGTCCTGGCCCCCCTGGGGTCGGTGCGCTTCGACGCCGTCGCCATGTCCCCGGGCCGCCAGCTCGGCGTCGGGACGGTCGAGGGCACCCCGATCTTCTGCCTGCCCGGCGACCCGGTCAGCGCCCAGATCGCCTTCGAGACCTTCGTGCGCCCAGTCCTGCGCCAGATCGCCGGACGCACCTCCCTGCACCGCTCCAGCCTGCCGGCCACCATCTCCGAGGGCTGGCACTCCCCGAGCGGCAAACGCGAGTTCGTCCCCGTGCACGTCAGCGGCTCGCCCTCCCGCGGATACCGCGCCGAGCCGACGACGCCGCCGGGCTCGGTCCGACTGCACGGCCTGTCCGAGGCCAACGCCATCGCCGTCGTGCCCGAGGACACGAGCACCGTGGTGGCCGGCGACACCCTCCACTGCCTCCTGCTGGACGCCTGATGTCCGACTCGGCCTCGACGACGCCCACCGACTCCCTCGGCGGGGAGCTGCGGCGGGCCGTCGCCGGCCTGCTGCTCGGGGCCGGGACACCGGCGCGCTTCAACTGGCCGGTGCGCCTTGAGCCCGAAGCCGCCCAGGAGGGGCGGGCGTCCGGCGCCGCGCAGTCGCCCGGGCGCCCCCGGGTCGCCGTGCGCGAGCTGCGGGCCGAGGATGAGAAGCCCTGGAAGGCGCTGCGACTGGCGGACAACGACCGGCTCGCCCCCTGGGAGGCGACCCTGCCGGCCGGCGGCGGGGAGACGCTGAGCACCTTCCCCGTCTTCCTGCGCCGCCAGACGCGCCGAGCCAGGCTCGCCGAGGCGATGCCCTTCGTCGTCGAGGTCGACGGCGCCTTCGCCGGGCAGATCGCCGTCGACCCGATCATCTGGGGGGCCACGCGCAGCGCCCAGGTCGGCTACTGGATCGGCTCGCCCTGGCAGGGACGCGGGATCATGCGCCTGGCTGTGGCCCTCGTCCTGGACCACCTGCTGGGGCCGGTGGGGCTGCACCGCGTGGAGATCAACGTGCGCCCCGACAACGAGCGCAGCCTGGCCCTGTGTCGCGGTCTCGGGCTGCGCGAGGAGGGGTTGCGTCGCGGCTACATGCACATCAACGGCGCCTGGGCCGACCATGTCTCCTTTGCGGCCCTCGCCGAGGAGGTCCACGGGCCCGAAGGTGCCGGATTCGAGCAGCGACTCGCGCGCGGGTGACCGTTTTTCACGGCGATCGCGCCGGGCGGCGTGGGGCGCTCGCGGGGGAGCGATGGGGGTGCTGACGGCGCGTTCACGCAGGCTGTCTGCCGGTCGGTCACGGCGTGGTCAGGGAGGCGGAAGAAGCGGGTGTGACTCATGTGGTGACAGAGGTGTCATGCTGACGGTGTGACATCGTGAATCCCAGGTATTTCGAAGGAAAGTCGGAGTGTTCCTGCGCGGGGACGAGGGTGGGCGCACTTACGGTTGCGGTGTGGGAATCGAGATCTGGGCAGTCATCGCCCTCATCACGGTTCTCTCCGTGTACCTCCTTCCGCTTTTAGTGGGGCGCCGCGAGATGGCTCGCCGCTCCAACGTCCAGGACCGCTACTCGGCTGAGCTGCGGGTCCTGGCCACGGGTGCGGCCGCCGTCGAACGCGACGACACCTGCGCGAACAGTGGGCATGCGGAGATCTTTCGACGTCGACCGGAGGTGAGGGTGATGAACAGGCCCGCCGTGAGGAATGTGCGCGCCCTGCGCACCGAGCGTGAGCTCGACCGTGCCCGCCAGGTTCACGCCCAGGGGCGTGAGCGCCGTCGGGTCGCCGCCTCGCACCGCGGGATCGTCGCCAGCGTCCTGCTTGGAGTCTCGCTCGGCGCCTGGGTGCTGGGCCTGGTGACCGCGCTGCCGTGGTGGCCCGCCCTGCTGCCCTCCGCCCTGCTGGGAGCCTCGATGGTGGCCGGGCGCCGCGCCGCTCTGGCCTCGGCCGCGGCGGACCGCCGTGAGCGTCGCCGCATCGCCGAGCTCGAGCAGACCCTGGTGACCCTGACCGGCCGGCGCTCCTCGGCCTCGGTCGTGGCCGCGCCCCGCTCCGTCGTCGACGGCCCTCGCAGCGCCTCCAGCGGTGCGGTCAGTGCTGTCAGCGCCAGTGCGGCGTCGCCGGCCGTGTCCGCGGTGTCGGCCGAGTCTGTCGAGGCCGCTGGCGACTCAGGCGCGCAGGACTCCTTCATCGAGCGCCTCGCCCGCGAGGGCGCCCAGCGGTCGGCCGTGCGCTCTGCGTCCGCGGAGTCCGCGGTGTCCGCTGAGACCGTCGCCGGTAGCCCCGCCGAGGCAACCGGCACCGCTGAGCCGCGCCCCTCTCGGACCGTCGACTCCGAGAGTGAGCGCCTGGCCAGGCTCGACGCCGACCTCGATGACGAGACCGCCGCAGCAGTGGCCGCCGAGCGCGAGGCGGCCCGCCGCGCCTCGGTCTACGTGCCCTCCCGCCACGCCGGCCGGGTCACCCGGGACATGGGCGTGCGCGAGGCGGTCTCCCGCGACGGCGACGAGGAGAGCTCACCGCGCACCAAGGACTTCGTCGCCTCCCTGCCTGCCTCGGCCTCCCGCGGCCTGCCCGGTTGGGGCAAGCTCTTCGCCGAGGCGAGCGCCATTGAGCAGGAGGCTCAGGAGCGCGCCGCTGCGGCACCCTCCCCGCAGGTCGCCGCCGAGTCGGCCCGGCGCACCGCCACGGCCTCCGCCCAGCCCGCCCCCCAGACTGCCTCCGAGCCGGCCCGCCCGGCCGCCCGCCCACAGGCCCCCGCCGCTGCCCCGGTTGAGGTGGAGGGAGTCGTCAAGGAGGAGGCGACGACGTCGACCCCGCCCCAGGGCTGGAGGCCGGTCCACGTGCCCGCCCCGACCTACACGCTGGCGGCCCGAGCCCCCCGGCGCTCCTACGCCGACCCGGTGGTCGACCCGGGCACCTCCGCGCCGGTGCCCGCGCGCCCGCAGTCGGTCCGCGCCTACATCCCGGCTCCCGTGGAGGATGAGGAGGAGCTCTTCCATCCCATCGACCTCGATGCCATCCTCGAGGGGCGCCGCGCCGCCGGCGAGTAGCGTCGGGGCTCCCGCGGCACGTCGCCGGGCGACCCGGGTGCGGTGGGCGGGCTCACCGCCACCGAACTTGCCAGGACTCCCGGCGGCGATGCTAGGATCGGTCCGCACTTGGGGCTATGGCGCAGTTGGTAGCGCGTCTCGTTCGCAATGAGAAGGTCGGGGGTTCGAATCCCCCTAGCTCCACCACCTCAGAGGTCTGTCCCGCCAGGAAACTGGCGGGGCAGACCTCTTCCGCTTCCCGCGTGAGCTCAGGGGTGCCGAGTTGGTTCCCTCGATAAGACGACGCCGTCCCGGGGTGCCTCATGTCAAGGTGCCCGCGAAGTGTCTTCGGTGCCTCATGTAGGAATGCCCGCCAGGTTGAGGGGTGGTTAGGAGGCTTTCCTGACTCGTACGCCTTTGTGGACGTCGGGCAGGATGCTTGGGATCAGGGCGAGGTAGAGCTGGTCGGTCTTGTCCTTGGCCAGGCGGATGAGAACGTTCTGGAGCTCGATGATGCGGCGGGTGATAGAGGCGGGGTTGAGCTGGTTGCGGTACGAGACCAGGTCAGTCTTCTGGGCCTTGGTCAGGGCGCTGGTGTCCAGCAGCCGGTCCAATGGGGTACGAGGAGCGTCGTAGAGGCGCTTGCGCCTGCCGGCCTTATCGGTGCCCCATCCGATGGGCTTGCGGGTGGGGGTCTAGGGGAGTTGAGCTTGACGTTGACCTGCTCCCAGAGACGGCCCAGGACCTCGCGCTCCTCGCTGGTGTCGTAGCGGTAGTAGAAGGCGTAGCGGCGCACCAGGTGGTTGTTCTTCGACTCGATGGTGGCCTGGTCGTTCTTCCTGTAGGGGCGTGAGCGGGCGGGAGTAGATGTTCAAGTCCCCGGCCCAGCGCACCACGCTGTGGTTGATGAACTCTGAGCCGTTATCGAAGTCCATGCCCAAAACGGGGAACGGGACGCATCCCACGGCGGCGTCCAGGACGGAGATGATGTGCTTCTCAGCGTTGTTTCGGATTGAGCGAGTGAAGGTCCACCCCGTGAGCACGTCGGTCATGTTCACAGTCCGGGTGAACTCTCCTTTGAGGGTCGGCCCGCAGTGGGCGACGGTGTCGACCTCGAAGAACCCAGGTTCAGCCTCGATCTCGCCCGCCGGCCTTGCGGATCTTGATGGAGCTGCGCAGCAACGGACCGGCCTTGGTCGTCGACTTGCCCCGCAGCTGCTCGGTAGCCCGCACCGGGGCGAGGTAGCGGTCAGTGGTCGCCGCGCTCATGGCCACCAGCTCGTCTCTGACGGCTGGGGTGTAGCGCGGCTCGTCGTCGAGCTCACCGCTCGCCTCCAGCAGGTCCAGCAGCAGCGGCATGGACTCCTTGAGGTACTTGCCGCACTGCCCGCCGCTGGCGGCCCACACTCGCTGGAGCACCTTCAAGGTGTCGTAGGAGTACCTGCGGGCTCTAGCCCTGCGCTCCGCCGACTTTCGGCGACCCGGTGGGCGCTTGGCTGCGGCCACCAGGCGTCGGCGCGCGTTGTCCCGACTCCAGCCAGTGACTGCGCAGACCTCATCAAGGATCCGTCCCTTGTCCTTCTTCGACGCCCTGGTGTACACCCTGGCGTACTTTCCCGTGATCTCGGCCCTGGCCTGCATCGACAACCCACTTCCCATGCCCACCACGGTCCACGAGCTTCGCGGGCAGCCCTACATAAGGCACCGAGCCTCTTACGCGGGCATCCTTCATGAGTCTGGTCGGAGAGTCGCCGTGACCTCGTGACCGACGTACGCTGGAGTCATCAGGCTCAGCGGTGAAGAGGGGATAGGGGTAGTGATCATGCAACGCATCTGGCTCGATGTCGCCTACCGTGAGAAGGACCAGGCCAAAGCTGCTGGTGCCCGCTGGGATCCGCAGGCACGCCGCTGGTATGCACCCCGGCCTGGAATCCGCGAACTCGAAAAGTGGCTCCCCACCCCACCGCGACCTGCTCGACCGGCGCGTACAGAGGTCTCCCCGCTGTGGCCAGATGATCCCGCCGTGCTTCTCCGAAGCGCCACCGGCACCGTTCCGCTGCCGTGGGCGATCCGGGCGCCCTACGGCTGGTTCTGCCATATGTGTGACTCGACCTGCAGAGCCGGGGAGATTCAGATAGCGACGATCCAGACCCGCTGGTTGCGCCGACCGATGATCGTTACACAACCGATCGAATGGCGCCATCACCTCCAACGCCGCGGGGATGTCGACTGGCATCTGTTGGCCCACATCACCCACGTCCTCGAACAGGCCCTCGCCCCGGGAACCGCGATCCGATGGAATCCCGACACTCAGCAGCTCGACACGATCACCGGCCCCATTCACGACTGGCGCGATCTCCGTGTCCAGCAGAAGCGACGCCGCTAACCGTACCCCTGCCGCACTTCTCTGCGCCTCCCAGGTTTCCTTCGCCGCCAAGACGAATGAACGCATGCTTGCTGAGCTGCTTGCGTACCGCCTCCGTGAGTTGCGTGAGGAGGCCAAAGCTCACCCACTGGGGTGTGTTTCTATCTGGCGACGAGGTTCACGGGACGACAGCCACGCCCTCGCCTGGGCCGTGAGGTTGAAGCTGGCAAGGCGTCACGTGTCTCGGTGTACGTTGCTCGTCAACGATGGTCCTGCTGCGCCTTCAGGACTGTTCCACGGCCGTGCGTGTCGCGCATCATGACACCGGCGATGATCAAGCGTGTGCGGACTGTTCCCGCCGTGTAACCGAACCTGTCGCCCACGCGTTCCAGTGAAGCCCCTTGCTCATACATGGCACGCATCAGCCGAATCTCGCTGGTCTATGGTGAGTGGTTGCGGAGGATGACACCGCGTTCTCGCAGGAGGCGAGCGAGTCGCTCGTGTCCAAGGCCAACCTGTCGGGCCGCGGCTTTGAAGGACCCGCCAGCAGCGTAGGCGGCTTCCGCTCGTTGAAGAAGGTCTTCGGATGCCCCGCGGTGTCTGCCGTGGTTGGCGTCTCCGGCGGTGTGGTCCGTGCCGTCGAGCACGGATCGACTGGTGTACGCGCACCATCTGAATCACCGGCGGGGCAAGTTTCGACAAGTCTCCCGCTAGGTCCACCACATGAGAGGTCTGTCCCGTCAGGAAACTGGCGGGGCAGACCTCTTTTCTGGCTGGCGGCACGGAGGTGATCTCCCTCACTTGGGGTCGGTGCTGGTCGGCGGAGATGCGCGGGTTTGCGCGGATCTGCGGGGACTTGACGGCCTGGCAGCACGATGTGGCAGGCGTGCGGAGGGGTACTCGCGACTTTTGTCTGCGGTGAGAGCGATCTCGTGCGTATCCTAGAGAGGAAACCAACCGAGTGGACTGTTAACTGGAGAAGAACCTTGCCGCAGCATGAACGGATGAGGCGTCGCAGCTTTCTCATGGGCGGTCTCGCCCTAGCCGCCTCGAGCACTCTTCTACCTGAGCTGCAGACGGCGGCTCACGCCTCCCCGGCCCCGGTCGCCGGCCCTCCCGCGGCGCCCTCGCAGGTGCTATCGGATATGCAGGACCCGCGCGCCTGGACCCTCTCCTCCCGGGATGGCTCCATCCGTCCCGACACCTCCACCCACTCCCACGGGACCCAGTCGCTGGAGATCGCCACCACCGGTGACTCCCGCCGCCCCACCAGTGCGGACCTGACCCTGCCGGGCATCGACATGACCGACTGCCAGTGGGACCTGTGGCTGCGCGCCGAGGACTACCGGCAGATCGAGAGCATCCAGCTCGAGCTCGGCGGAGAGGGTGAGGACTGCCTGCGCCTGGACGTGGCTCCCGACATGCGCACGCTGCGCACCGGAAGCTGGTGCCGGGTGACCGTCAACCGTGCTGCCGAGCGCTCCGTCGTCGGACACCCCCGGCTGGACCGGGTGACGCGAGTGCGCCTGAAGGTCGTGCCCTCCTCCGACTCGGCGCCGAGTCGCCTGTGGCTCGGCTACCTGGCCACCCTGCCCTCGGCCGCCAGCGGCATCGTCTCCATCTCCTTCGACGACGGCTACGACAGCGACTACAAGACGGCCCGGGCGATCATGCAGGACTGCGGCATCGGCGCGGCGACCTCCTACGTCATCGCTGACAAGGTCGGACTGCCCGGCCGCATGAGCACCGCCCAGCTCGCCGAGATGCGCGAGCGTCACGGCTGGGATATCGCTGCCCACGCCTCCACCGATCTCACCACCCTCGACGAGGCGGGGGTGCGCCAGGAGTTCGAGACGATCAGATCCTTCCTCCTCGAGCACGGCTACCCCGAGGGCGCCGCCCACTTCGCCCTGCCCATGGGGCGGTACAACGACCTGGTGCTGCGCACCTCCCAGGACTACTTCACCTCGATGCGCACCATCGAGAACGCCCCGGAGACCCTCGCACCGGGGGACCCGTTCCGGCTGCGCGTCTTCTACTGCGGCTCCTACACCACCGAGTCCCAGGTCGAGAAGGCGCTGGCCCGCTGCCGGGAGCACCGCTGCTGGACCCACATGGTCTTCCACCGCATCGACGAGCAGGCCGACGGCGCCCCCGAGTCGATCAGGGCGGACAGCTTCGAGCGCTTCATGAGGCGAGTGGCGGACTCCGGCCTGCCCGTCAAAACGGTTCCCGAGGTCATGCGCAGCCAGTCGCCCGCCCTGGCCTGAGGCGCCGTCGCCTCCTGGAGCGGAACCGGCACCCCGACACGGAAAGACTGACGCTATGACCTGGTCCTTCGGTCCGCTCGTGCTGCTGGTCTGCCTGGTCATCCTGTTGGCCTGCTTCGCGGTCAAGCTGCTGTTCAAGCGCAGGACAGGGCTCCGGGCGGTCCACAGAGAGGGATACGGCGAGAAGCGGGGCGCAGGGCGCGGTGGGGTGGTCACCGTGCGCACCCCGGTGACGACGCCGGATGAGGCTCAGCGATCGGCCGACGCCACCGGGCTGCCCCGGGCACTCATGCGGGCCGGTGGGCCCCTGCCCGCCGTCGTCGTAGCCCTCGGTGTGGTGGGGTGGCTCTGCTGGCGGGTGCTGGTCAGCCGGCACCACGTGCTGGACGCGTGGATCGTGTGGACCTTCGATGTCCTCTTCGTGATCGTGGCCGTGCAGCTCGTGGTGGCCGGTTTCGAGGGGCGCGTCATCGGCCGCGGCGAGGCGCATCGGGTCGCCGTGCTCGTGCCGCTCTACAACGAGGATCCCGACGTCGTGGTGCGGATGCTCTCCGCCCTGCTGCACCAGAGCTCGCCGCCGGCCGAGATCCACGTCGTCGACGACGGCTCCACCCAGGGCGCCTATGTGGCGGAGCGGGACTGGTTCATCCGGCAGGCGGCGCTGGCCGGCATCTACGCCAGCTGGCAGCGCACCCCCAATGAGGGCAAGCGCCACGCGCAGGTGCACGGTTTCAGGAAGATCCGTGACGCCGACCTGTTCGTGACCGTCGACTCCGACTCCATGCTCGACGCCGAGGCCCTCCATGAGATCGTCCAGCCCTTCAGCGACCCCCGCGTCATGTCGGTCGCCGGTGTCATCCTGGCGATCAACAACCGGGAGAACCTGCTCGCCCGGGTCACCGACGTGATCTTCGTCGGCCAGCAGCTCATCGACCGCTCCTTCATGTCGCAGCTCGGCTCGGTCATGGTCAACTCCGGCGGCCTGGCCGCCTACCGGTGCTCCATCCTGGCCGAGAACATCGACACCTACCTGAACGAGAGCTACCTGGGGCGGCACGTGGAGTTCTCCGACGACTCCATGCTGACCCTCTTCGCCCTGCTGCACGGCCGGACCGTCCAGCAGCCCTCGGCCTTCGCCTTCGCCTGGATGCCTGACCGCTGGAGCCACCACTACCGCCAGCAGGAGCGCTGGTTCCGCGGCTCCTTCATCCGCGGGCTCTGGCGCATCCGCTTCCTGCCGGTCCTCTCGTGGGGCTGGTGGCGCCAGGCCACCGGGTGGATGCAGATCTGGCTGGTGATCTCGGTCTTCGTCTACCTGCTGCTGTGGCGTCCGCTCGTCCTGGGCGGCGGTGTGCCGCCGACGGTGGTGCTGGTGCCTCTGGCCATCGGGCTGGCGCAGGGCTCGCGGTACATCTCCGTGTGGCGCTCGGATACCACCGGCCCTCAGAGGTACGCCAGCCTCCTCCTGTCCCCGGTGGCGACGCTGTGGTCCGCACTGATCCTGCGTCCCCTGCGCGTCTGGGGGATGGTCACCAGCGCCAAGATGGGGTGGAACACGCGCCAGCAGGTCGAGGTGACCTCGCAGTGAGGCGATCGCGCCCGCTGCTCACGTCCTGCTTCGCTTACTTCGACCCGTGCCCCACTAACACTTCGACCGAATCTTCAGAAAAGACCCGGAGCCGCGTCGATTCTGAAGATTCGGTCGAAGTGTTGAGGACGACGACGGCCGCCCTGATCCGTTGTGCATCGAATGAGCTGTTAACGATCGTTTTCGGACACGGTGCTACTCTCACCCCGGAATCATCCCGACCTCGAGAGATCTCACCATGTCCACAACAACCTCACGCGGCTCCGCTGCGGCGAAGCCGTCCAGTGCCGGCTCCGGCCCGGTCAAGGAGCTGACTGCCCGCGGCATCGTCATCGGCGGCATCATCACGCTCATCTTCACCGCGGCGAACGTCTACCTCGGCCTCAAGGTGGGGCTCACCTTCGCCACCTCGATCCCGGCCGCCGTCATCTCCATGGCGATCCTGCGCCGCTTCTCCGATCACACGATCCAGGAGAACAACATCGTCCAGACGATCGCCTCGGCGGCCGGGACGCTGTCCGCCATCATCTTCGTGCTGCCCGGACTCATCATCGTGGGCTGGTGGACCGGATTCCCCTACCTGCAGACGGTCCTGGTCATCATCCTGGGCGGCATCCTCGGCGTCACCTACTCCATCCCGTTGCGGCGCGCGCTCGTGACCAACTCCGACCTGCCCTACCCCGAGGGCGTGGCCGGCGCCGAGGTCCTGCGCGTGGGTGACACCAGCGAGGGGGCCGAGGAGTCCAGCCGTGGACTGGGTGTCATCGTGCGGGGCTCCATCGCCTCGGCGGCCCTGTACTTCCTCAACGCCCTCAAGGCCATCAGCGTTGACATCTCCGGGGTCTTCCGGGTCGGTGCCGGCGCCACGATGGCGGGCACCTCCCTGTCCCTGGCGCTGGCCGGCGTGGGCCACCTGGTCGGCGTCGGCGTCGGCATCGCCATGATCGTCGGCCTGCTCATCTCCTACGGGGTGCTGCTCCCGATGCGCACCTGGGGCACGGCGGTCGCCGACAAGGACCTCGCCGACTTCGTGGGCGCCACCTTCGCCAGCGAGGTGCGGATCGTCGGCGCCGGCGCCATCGCTATCGCCGCCATCTGGACCTTCCTGAAGATCCTCGGCCCCATCGTCACCGGTATCCGCGAGTCCCTGGCCTCCAGCGCCAAGCGCGACGCCGGTGAGGAGATCCCCCTGACCGAGCGCGACCTGTCGATGAAGACGGTCATCGGCGTCACCGTCGGCTCCATGCTGCCCATCGGTGTGCTCCTGTGGCTGTTCCTGCACGGGACCTCCATGGCTCACCACGCCACGGGCCTCATCATCGTCTCCATCCTCTTCATCCTGCTGACCGGACTGGTCGTCGCCTCGGTATGCGGCTACATGGCTGGCCTCATCGGCTCCTCCAACTCGCCGATCTCCGGCGTCGGCATCCTCGTGGCGGTGACCGCGGCCGCGCTCGTGCGCACCATCGCCACCACCTCCTCGCCCGACGACGTCCGCACCCTGGTGGCCTACACCCTGTTCGTCACCGCGGTCGTCTTCGGCGTGGCCACCATCTCGAACGACAACCTCCAGGACCTCAAGACCGGCCAGCTCGTCGACTCCACCCCGTGGAAGCAGCAGGTGGCCCTCGTCATCGGTGTCGTCTTCGGCGCCATCGTCATCCCGCCGGTGCTCAGCCTCATGCAGGGCGCCTTCGGCTTCGCCGGCGCCCCCGACGCCGGTGACGACGCTCTGGCCGCACCCCAGGCGAACCTCATCAAGCACCTGGTCCAGGGCGTCCTCGGCGGGGACCTCAACTGGAGCCTGCTGGGGCTGGGCGCTCTCATCGGCGCCGTCGTCATCGCCATCGACGAGATCTTGCGCCGCACCAGCAAGTACTCCCTGCCGCCGCTCGCCGTCGGCATGGGCATGTACCTGCCCACGGCCGTCACCGTCATGATCCCGATCGGTGCCGCTCTCGGTCACCTCTACGACCGTTGGGCCGAGCGCACCACCAACCCGGAGCGGGCCAAGCGCATGGGCACGCTCATGGCGACCGGCCTCATCGTCGGCGAGAGCCTCGCCGGGGTGGTCTACGCCGGGATCGTCGTGGCCTTCGGCGGCAAGGCGGATCCGCTGGCCATCATGCCCGAGGGCTTCGCCGGCATCGCTCCCTGGGTGGGTGTGGTGCTGTTCGTCGGCACGCTGTGGTACCTCTACCGGGGCGCCCGCCAGGAGAGCTCTCGCGACTGAGCACTGCTGCTGCGGCCTGTGGCCGCCATCGGTTCCTCCGTCCGTCCTCGCGGTCGCCGTCCCTGCACTAGGCTGGGCAGCGGCCGCGAGGACGCGTAGTACCAGGAGGACCTCATGACTTCGACAGCACCAGCAGTTTCCGTGGCATGCGGGATCGACATCGGCGGATCGGGCGTCAAGAGCGCCCTGGTCGACCTGGCCACGGGCACGTTCATTGGTGAGCGCGTCCGCATCGACACTCCCGAGGAGTCCACTCCCGCAGCTGTTGCCGAGGTCTGCCGTGAGCTCCTCGAACAGCTCGAGGTGGGCGACGACGTCCCGGTCGGCGTGGCCCTGCCCGCCCCGATCGTGCACGGCACCGTCCCCTTCATCGCCAATCTCGACAAGTCCTGGACGGGCGTCAACCTCACCGAGCTCATGCGCGAGCATCTGGGCCGGCCGGTGACCGGACTCAACGATGCCGACGCCGCAGGCCTGGCGGAGGTCGCCTTCGGTGCTGCCAAAGATGTGCCCGGGACCATCATCGTCACCACCCTGGGCACCGGGATCGGCTCGGCTGTCATTGTTGACGGAACCCTGGTCCCCAACACCGAGCTCGGGCACCTGGAGATTGACGGCTACGACGCCGAGAGCCGGGCCTCCGCCGGGCAGCGCACCGCACAGGAGCTGTCCTGGAAGAAGTGGGCCAAGCGTCTCCAGCGCTACTACTCCCACGTGGAGATGCTCTTCTCCCCGGACCTGTTCGTCGTGGGCGGGGGTGTCTCCCGCAAGCACGAGAAGTACCTGCCGCTGCTCGACCTCAAGACCCCGATCGTTCCGGCCCAGCTGCTCAACACCGCCGGCATCGTGGGGGCCGCCTACCAGGCCTCTCGCGCCTCCTGAGGGGCTACGTGGTTCGGCGCCCCGCAATGCCGAGCTGAGCAGTGGTGAAGCGAGACGTTGGAGCGGGGAGAACAGACCTGACACCCTGGGAACATAGATGTGATGCAGGTCGCGCGAAAGTCGTTTGACAGGAGGCCGTCTGGTCTGGCTATAGTACTCCTCGCTGCCGACGCAACCGCATGGTTCGACGGCTGCACCGGTCGGCAGAAACGCCGAACCGGAAGGAGCGATCCTACCGGTACGGAAAAAGCAGAATAGTTCAGAGATCAGGGTCACGCGATCCGAGTTTGATTCCCGAACGACAACCTGCTTATGCTAGTCCGGTCGCCTTCGAGAGGCAAGTAAGGAACTCTTTCTGATCTTAAATCTCGATGGGTGTGTTGTTTGAGAACTCGATAGTGTGTCATGTTTTTTATGCCATGGCCCTGGGGGCTGCGCATGGTTTTGGTTGTGTGTGGTTTTTGGGGTTTGTTTTGTTTTGGTTTGCCTGGCCCTCTTTGTTGTGGGGGTTGGGTTGGGCCTGGTCTGGTTTTCTGGACTGTTGTACTGACTTTGGGTTCTGGCTGACTGTTTGTGGTTGGTTGGGGCCTGGTTTTGTTGGTTTTGTTTGGAGAGTTTGATCCTGGCTCAGGACGAACGCTGGCGGCGTGCTTAACACATGCAAGTCGAACGGTGAAGGGATCAGCTTGCTGGTTCTGGATGAGTGGCGAACGGGTGAGTAACACGTGAGTAACCTGCCCCCTTCTTCTGGATAACCGCATGAAAGTGTGGCTAATACGGGATATTCTGCGCCTGCTGCATGGTGGGTGTGGGAAAGATATTGTTTCGGTGGGGGATGGGCTCGCGGCCTATCAGCTTGTTGGTGGGGTGATGGCCTACCAAGGCGGTGACGGGTAGCCGGCCTGAGAGGGTGGACGGTCACACTGGGACTGAGACACGGCCCAGACTCCTACGGGAGGCAGCAGTGGGGAATATTGCACAATGGGCGCAAGCCTGATGCAGCGACGCCGCGTGAGGGATGGAGGCCTTCGGGTTGTAAACCTCTTTCGCCAGTGAAGCAGGCCTGCCTCTTTTGTGGGTGGGTTGACGGTAGCTGGATAAGAAGCGCCGGCTAACTACGTGCCAGCAGCCGCGGTAATACGTAGGGCGCGAGCGTTGTCCGGAATTATTGGGCGTAAAGAGCTCGTAGGCGGCTGGTCGCGTCTGTCGTGAAATCCTCTGGCTTAACTGGGGGCTTGCGGTGGGTACGGGCCGGCTTGAGTGCGGTAGGGGAGACTGGAACTCCTGGTGTAGCGGTGGAATGCGCAGATATCAGGAAGAACACCGGTGGCGAAGGCGGGTCTCTGGGCCGTTACTGACGCTGAGGAGCGAAAGCGTGGGGAGCGAACAGGATTAGATACCCTGGTAGTCCACGCCGTAAACGTTGGGCACTAGGTGTGGGGGGCCTTTTCCGGGTCTTCCGCGCCGTAGCTAACGCATTAAGTGCCCCGCCTGGGGAGTACGGCCGCAAGGCTAAAACTCAAAGGAATTGACGGGGGCCCGCACAAGCGGCGGAGCATGCGGATTAATTCGATGCAACGCGAAGAACCTTACCAAGGCTTGACATGTGCCGGTCGGCTCCGGAGACGGGGTTTCCTCCTTGTGGGGCCGGTTCACAGGTGGTGCATGGTTGTCGTCAGCTCGTGTCGTGAGATGTTGGGTTAAGTCCCGCAACGAGCGCAACCCTTGTCCCGTGTTGCCAGCACGTTGTGGTGGGGACTCGCGGGAGACTGCCGGGGTCAACTCGGAGGAAGGTGGGGATGACGTCAAATCATCATGCCCCTTATGTCTTGGGCTTCACGCATGCTACAATGGCCGGTACAGAGGGCTGCGATACCGTGAGGTGGAGCGAATCCCTTAAAGCCGGTCTCAGTTCGGATCGGTGTCTGCAACTCGACACCGTGAAGTTGGAGTCGCTAGTAATCGCAGATCAGCAACGCTGCGGTGAATACGTTCTCGGGCCTTGTACACACCGCCCGTCACGTCATGAAAGTCGGCAACACCCGAAGCCCGTGGCCCTACGGGGAGCGGTCGAAGGTGGGGCTGGTGATTGGGACGAAGTCGTAACAAGGTAGCCGTACCGGAAGGTGCGGCTGGATCACCTCCTTTCTAAGGATTGGTTATGCGGGGGTGGCTTCCTGGTCGTGTGTTGTCTGGATCGTTGAATGGGTCTGGGCCGGCCGGGGCTTGCCCTTGTGGAAGGCTGGGCGGCTGACCGTGTCTCGTGGGTTTGTTCTCGCGGGGTGGTTGGCTTGCCTGGTGCTGGCATAGAAGACACGCCCGCTGTGGTGGGCTGCTGGGGCTGTTGTGGTCGTGGTGGTCTGCTGGTGGTGGGTGCCCCTGCGTGTGTGGGGGTGGCATGCTGTCGGGGTTCTGGGGCAGTGCGCCCTGGTTGCCTGGCCTGTCTGGGGCTCCTGGTTGTTGGGGGTTGTGGGTGGGTGTGGGTGGGTTGGTTGTGAACTGTATAGTGGACGCGAGCATCTTACTGTAAGATTTCTGCGACAAAGTGTTTCTTGTTTTGTTCGTGTGTCTTTGTTGTTTGTTTTTTTGAGCGTTCGGTGGATGCCTTGGCATCAGGGGCCGATGAAGGACGTGGTGGCCTGCGATATTCCTCGGGGAGCCGGCTGGCGGGCTGTGATCCGAGGGTTTCCGAATGGGGGGACCCGGCACGAGTTATGTCGTGTCACCTGCATCTGAATTGTATAGGGTGTGGGGGGTGACGCGGGGAAGTGAAACATCTCAGTACCCGTAGGAGAAGATATTCCGTGAGTAGTGGCGAGCGAAAGCGGATGATGGTTAAACCGTGTGCGTGTGATACTCGGCAGGGGTTGCGTGTGCGGGGTTGTGGGGCTGTTCTGTTTTCTCTTCTGCCGGAGAGGGGGCGCGTGTGCTGGCTGGTAGCTGAATCGTCTGGGAAGGCGTGGCGTAGTGGGTGATACCCCCGTAGGCGGAACTGGTTGGTGCGTGTCTGGGACGGTTTGCCCGAGTAGCACGGGGCTCGTGGAATCCTGTGTGAATCTGCCAAGACCACTTGGCTGCCTGAATACCTCCTGATGACCGATAGTGGATAGTACCGTGAGGGAATGGTGAAAAGTACCCCGGGAGGGGAGTGAAATAGTACCTGAAACCGGGCGCTTACAAGCCGTCAGAGCCTTCCGCACCTTGTGTGGGGGTGGTGGCGTGCCTTTTGAAGAATGAGCCTGCGAGTCAGTGGCGTGTCGCGAGGTTAACCCGTGTGGGGTAGCCGTAGCGAGAGCGAGTCCGAATAGGGCGTTTGTAGTGGCGCGTTCTGGACCCGAAGCGGGGTGATCTACCCATGGCCAGGTTGAAGCACGTGTAAGAGCGTGTGGAGGACCGAACCCACCTAGGTTGAAAACTGGGGGGATGAGCTGTGGGTAGGGGTGAAAGGCCAATCAAACTCCGTGATAGCTGGTTCTCCCCGAAATGCATTTAGGTGCAGCGTCGCGTGTTGCCCGGCGGAGGTAGAGCTACTGGGTGGCTGATGGGCCCCACAGGGTTACTGACGTCAACCAAACTCCGAATGCCGTCGGGTTGTAGCGTGGCAGTGAGACCGCGGGGGATAAGCTCCGTGGTCGAGAGGGAAACAGCCCAGATCGCCGGCTAAGGCCCCTAAGCGTGTGCTAAGTGGGAAAGGATGTGCGGTCGCGCAGACAACCAGGAGGTTGGCTTAGAAGCAGCCATCCTTGAAAGAGTGCGTAATAGCTCACTGGTCAAGTGATCGTGCGCCGACAATGTAGCGGGGCTCAAGCACACCGCCGAAGCCGCGGACCCATGACGTTGTTCCCTTCACTGTCCGGCTTGCCCGGGTGGTGGCAGGGGTTGTGGGTGGTAGGGGAGCGTCCTGCACCGGGGGAAGCCTGTGGGTGACTGCTGGTGGACGGTGCGGGAGTGAGAATGCAGGCATGAGTAGCGATACTAGGGTGAGAAGCCCTAGCGCCGAATGACCAAGGGTTCCAGGGCCAGGCTAGTCCGCCCTGGGTGAGTCGGGACCTAAGGCGAGGCCGACAGGCGTAGTCGATGGATGACGGGTTGATATTCCCGTACCGGCGAAGCACCGCCCATGCTGACGCGCGGGTGCTAACCCACGCCCAACCACCATAAAGGCCGCATGTGTCAGGTTCGCCTGACGGTGTGGTTGTGGTGGTGGGGTCTGGGGATCCTCCGTGCAGGTAGGCAAGCGTGTTAACAGGGGTGACGCACAGTGGTAGCCCGGCGGACCTGATGGCTTGGTCCGTTCAAGCGCGCAGCCCGTCTCCCAGGTAAATCCGGGGGACTGTCTTTGATGACGGGGGTGAGGCGTGATGGTGACCTCACACTGGTGGGGGATAACAGGGTGATCCTGGGGTGCCGAGAAAAGCCTCGACGCGATGGTGCCAGCCGCCCGTACCCTAAACCGACACAGGTGGTCGGGCAGAGTATGCCTAGGCGCACGAGTGAATCATGGTTAAGGAACTCGGCAAAATGCCCCCGTAACTTCGGGAGAAGGGGGGCCTGATCCCTGAAGCCCCATCGCGGGCTAGGGGGGAGGGTCGCAGAGGCCAGGGGGAAGCGACTGTTTACTAAAAACACAGGTCCGTGCGAAGCCGTAAGGCGATGTATACGGACTGACGCCTGCCCGGTGCTGGAAGGTTAAGAGGAACCATCAACCCCCTTGTGGGGTGAAGTGGTGAATTTAAGCCCCAGTAAACGGCGGTGGTAACTATAACCATCCTAAGGTAGCGAAATTCCTTGTCGGGTAAGTTCCGACCTGCACGAATGGCGTAACGACTTCCCCGCTGTCTCAACCATGAGCTCGGCGAAATTGCAGTACGAGTAAAGATGCTCGTTTCGCGCAGAAGGACGGAAAGACCCCGGGACCTTTACTACAGCTTGGTATTGGCGCCCGCTATAGCTTGTGCAGGATAGGTGGGAGACTGTGAAGCCGCCACGCCAGTGGTGGTGGAGTCGTCCTTGAAATACCACTCTGGTTATGGCGTGCGCCTGAACCTGGGCCCGTGATCCGGGTTAGGGACAGTGCCTGGTGGGTAGTTTAACTGGGGCGGTTGCCTCCTAAAGTGTAACGGAGGCGCTCAAAGGTTCCCTCAGCCTGGTCGGCAACCAGGTGTTGAGTGCAAGTGCACAAGGGAGCTTGACTGTGAGACCGACGGGTCGAGCAGGTACGAAAGTAGGAACTAGTGATCCGGCGATCCCGTGTGGGTGGGTCGTCGCTCAACGGATAAAAGGTACCCCGGGGATAACAGGCTGATCCTGCCCAAGAGTCCATATCGACGGCATGGTTTGGCACCTCGATGTCGGCTCGTCGCATCCTGGGGCTGGAGCAGGTCCCAAGGGTTGGGCTGTTCGCCCATTAAAGCGGTACGCGAGCTGGGTTTAGAACGTCGTGAGACAGTTCGGTCCCTATCCTCTGCGCGCGCAGGAGACTTGAGAAGGCCTGTCCCTAGTACGAGAGGACCGGGACGGACGAACCTCTGGTGTGCCAGTTGTCCCGCCCGGGGCACGGCTGGTTGGCTACGTTCGGGAAGGGTAACCGCTGAAAGCATCTAAGCGGGAAACCATCTTCAAGATAAGGTCTCCACAGAACACCTTTGGTGTTCTGGTAGGCCCCCAGCAGACTACTGGGTTGATAGGCCAGAAGTGGAAGACCGGCAACGGTCTGTGAGCTGACTGGTACTAATAGGCCGACACAAACAACAACACCCCCCAATCACACGCGCCCAGCGTGCCTGGGAGTACCGGTGGGGGGTGAGTGATACGGTAAACGCGAGCGTCCACTATACGGTCCACACCCAACCCAACCACCAACCACACACGCACGCGCAAGCGCGTGTGCGGGTTGAGAGGCGAGCCGACAACAGAATCAAGGAACACACTGACGCACTGCCCATGTAGTCGTCTCGGTGGTCACAGCGACAGGGAAACGCCCGGTATCCATCCCGAACCCGGAAGCTAAGCCTGACAGCGCCGATGGTACTGCACCCGCCAGGGTGCGGGAGAGTAGGACACCACCGAGCACACACCACACAACTGGCCCGGAACCGCCACGAGCGGCTCCGGGCCAGTTTGGTTTTTACTCATAGGGCGCTCAACACCACCCCGCGCCGCGATGCAGGCGCACGCATCACGATGACTCTCATCTTTCCTGCCGCGGGATCCGTCGTTGGTGCAGGAGTAACTGTTCTGAGCGTTCTTCTTGGTGGCCGCGTACGGTGCCATGCTTCTCGCCCCGCATCTACGCCGTCGTCGCGGCTAGCGACAAGGGGTGTTGGCTGTGGGCGTGGGGACGGAGTCAACGAAGACCTGTGCAGCCGGGCTTGGGTTGAAGGAGTCCCACGCGAGATACTCCACCCGTACCGGACCGTCGCTGACGGGGATGCACACGCAGCCAGGCACATCGTGGGCCAGGCCGGGAGCGACAAGAGCGGCCCCCAGTCCCTGACGCACCAATCCGGTGAGCAGGTCGGCCGTGTTCACCTCGAAGCTCACCTCACGGCGGAGCCCAGCCCTGTCAAAGGCCAGATCGGACTGCTCGCGTCCCGACGACCCCTCCGGAAAGTCCACGAACGGCTCGTCTGCCAGGTCCTCCAGGCGGAGTCGGCGTCGCCCCGCCAATTGGTGCCCCTCCGCCAGCACCGCCACCAGGCGCTCCCGGGAGAGCTCTCGCGTCTGCACGCCCCGCGGCGTCACGCCTTCCGCCAGGCCGAGGAAACCCACGTCGAGCTCCCCAGCCGCAATACGACGCAGGAACTCATCACTGCCACCAGTGCGCACGTGCACACCCACCTCGGGGTAGCTGCGACGGAATGCGCCCAGCACCGCCGCAACATCCACTGCTGTCACGGTTGGGATCACCCCGATGGTCAGGGACCCCCGGATCTGTCCGTGAGCGGCCGCTGCCGAGGCCTTCGCGCGCTCCGCTGCCCGGAGGCACAACCGTGCCTGCTCCACGAACGCCTCGCCGGCGGGCGTCGCCTCCACCTTGCGGCTCGTGCGCGCGAACAGCCTCACCCCGAGTTCGCCCTCCAAGGACTTGATCTGCCGGCTCAGGGCCGACTGCACCACGAAGCACCTCTCAGCCGCGCGCGTGAAGCTCTGTTCTTCAGCGATGGCCACGGCGTACCTCAACTGCTGCAGTTCCACTCATCAATCTTATGCGTGCATCGCTCCCATCTCATCCATGTCATCGACGAATCGATGTGCGCACCTCAGGCTGGATGCATGACGACTCATGCCGCCCCCCTCTCAAGCCACGTGCGACTCCAAGTCGGCCGCGCCCGGCGGCGCCCTGTCAGGCCGCCGGACGAGAATCGCCTGGATTGCTCTGACATCCCTGGCACCGGCCGTGTGGGGGACGACGTACATCGTCACCACCCACGTCCTTCCCCCGGGGCATCCGGTCTTCGCGGCAATGATGCGGACACTCCCAGCGGGTGTTCTCGCCCTCCTCGCCTCCCGGACGCTGCCGCACGGAACGTGGTGGTGGAAGAGTCTTGTCCTCGGAGCCCTCAACATGGCCTGCTTCTTCCCCCTCCTCTTCGTCGCCGCGCAGCGCCTGCCCGGAGGTGTGGCCGCGACACTCGGGGCCGCGCAACCGATCATCGTCGCAGGCTTCGCCGTTGCCGTCCTGGGTGAGCGCCTATCGGCATGGAGACTGATATGGGGCGTGGTCGGCGTCGTCGGTATCGCTCTCGTCGTCCTGGGACCACAGGCGCAGCTCGACGCCCTCGGGGTGGCGGCCGGCTTGGGCGGAGCCGCCTCGATGGGGCTGGGAGTCGTCCTCACCAAACGGTGGGGCAGGCCCGAGGGCGTCAGTGCCCTTGGGCTGGCCGGATGGCAGCTCACCGGTGCCGGCCTCCTGCTCATCGTGCCTGCCCTCATCATCGACGGCGTTCCAACCGGAATCGATACGGCGGCTGTGGCGGGATACGCCTGGCTCGGGCTCGTAGGAGGGCTGGCCGCCTACGTCCTGTGGTTCGAGGGTATCCGCAGGCTGCCGGTCATACCGACAGCACTGCTGGGCCTGCTCTCACCTCTGAACGCGGCGCTCCTCGGACACGTCGTCGCCGATGAGGCACTCACGCCCTTCCAGTTCCTGGGGTTCGCGCTCGCTCTCACTGCGATGAGCGCAGGACAGCTCGCCCCGCACTCCTCCCGATCCTCCTCTCGAAAGGACCCCTCATGAGAATCACCGTCCTTGGTGCCACCGGCATGGCCGGGACCGCCGTCGTCAACGAAGCGCTCAGCCGCGGTCACGAGGTGACCGCCGTATCCCGACGGCGGCGCCATCGGGCTGGCGCCCGCCTCACCTCGCGCCTGCTGGACGTCACCGACGTCGAGGGCGTGGCCGGTCTCCTGAAAGACAGTGACGCCGCTGTGGTCGCACTGCGCCCGCCCGCCGGTCACGAGAGCGACCTGACCCAACTGACGACGGCCGTCCTGGACGCCGCCTCCAGGAACCGAACGCCCCTGCTCATCATCGGGGGCGCGGCTGTGCTGAGCTCGCCCGGCAATCCCGGCACCCTCGCCATTGACGACCCCACCATTGTGCCGCCGGCCTGGAGAGACGTGGCCCAGGCAAGCCTCGATCAGTTCCGGGCGTGCCAGGCGCACAGCTACAAGGGCTGGGTCTATCTCAGCCCTCCGGCGATCTTCGCTCCAGGAGATGCCACCGGCTCCTACCACCGCGGAACCACCACGCTTCTGCGGGACACCCGTGGGCAGTCCCGCATCAGCCCTGAGGACCTGGCTCTCGCCGTCGTCGACGAGCTGGAGCATCCCGGCGGCGAGCAGCACATCACCGTCGTCGCCGGGGATCCGGGAGGCTCAGATCCAGGACGACAGGAACATGTGGGAGACCCAGAAGGAGCGTGAGACCGTCTGCCCGGTCCAGATCGGCCACCAGAAGGCTGCCGCCGCACAGGCCAGGAGCGTGACCACGATGATGAGGCCGATGCCCTCGGTGCGGATCTGCCACGTGGGGGCCATCGTCCACTTCGCCAAGGAGGCCCACGGGCTGCGGCGGCCATCCAGCCGTGGCACCTCGCCGTCAGACCACGCCGGCTCGATGGTGTCCCCCGATGTCGACGGGGCCGGGTAGCCGGTCAGCTCGTCGTAGCTGCGCGCCAGGGCCGCATCGGTGCGCGGGTCGGTGAGGGGGGCGCCGGGCTCGAGGTCGTCGTCGACGTCGACCAGGGCCGGGTTGATGCGGTAGATGCCGGGGTCGGTCTCCTCCACCGGCGGCGTCCACACGGGTGTGCGCGCGAACTGCGGACCGAAACCCAGGAATCTGGCGCCCATGCCGCGCCACGGTCGGATGCCCGGGCCGATCTGCCGCCTGAGGAGGGCCTCCAACTGGGTGTCGGCGCTCGCCGAGCCCGGCAGCGGTGGCAGCAGCCCGGAGGCCATGCCCAGCGCCAGCACGAGGACGAGCACAACGCAGGGCACGAAGGCCACCGTGTAGAAGGTGAAGATGGTGCGATCCCGGTACTGGAACCAGGGCACGTACAGGCCCAGGTAGCCGATGAGCGGCACCCAGGCCCGCCAGTCGCGGTTCTTGACCCCGATGATGACCACGGCCACCAGCGCCACCACGGCCGACCACCAGATGACGATGTTCCCGATCGAGGTGATGGCCTGAATGCAGTCCCCACCCCCGCAGGTCTGCGGCACCTGAGCCTTGTCCTCCCAGAAGAAGGAGGTCGGGCGGGTCTGCAGCAGCCAGCCCGAGGGCTTCGACTGGTACGTGTGCGGGGCGTCCAGGCCCACGTGGAACTCGTACATCTGCTGGTGGTAGGCGATGAAGTCGTTGATCTTCTCGAACACCGAGTTGTCGACGTAACCGGACAGCCAGGGGGCGGGAACCGGCAGCCCCTGCTTGATCTGCTCGGCCGTCCAGCCGTGCTTAAAGGCACCCAGGTGGGTGAACCAGGACCACCAGCAGCCGACGTAGACCACGATGACCACCGGAATCGCCTGCAGGAAGTCGCTCACGCCCTGGGCGACCGTCCCCTCCAGGAACCAGGCCCGTGCGCGCACTCGCCGTAGCGCCAGAGTGTCCCAGATGACGACGGCGATGCCGCACACCGCGACGAGGTAGAGACCCGACCACTTGATGGAGCAGGTCAGCCCCAGTGCGATGCCCGCGGCCAGCAGCCAGGGACGGATGGTGGCGTGCGGGGCGCGCGCCCCGGGCGTGGTCCCCGCCATCCTGCGGGCCAGTCGCGCCCGTGACCACTCCCGGTCGCGGACCAGGCAGTACAGGGACAAGGTGGCGAAGAAGCCGATGAACACGTCCAGCAGCCCGATGCGGGACTCGGTCAGGGCCACGCCGTCGATCGCCAGGAGCAGCCCGGCCAGGCCCGCCAGCAGCGGTGAGCGCGTCAGGCGCATCGTCAGGCGCGCCAGCAGCATCACCGTGAGGATCCCGGCGACGGCCGGCATGAACCGCCAACCGAAGGGCGACTCCGGCCCGAAGATCTCCATGCCGGCGCCGATGAGCCACTTGCCCAGCTGCGGGTGGACGACGTAGGCGGCGCTGTCGGTGAGCTTGGAGAAGTCCCCCATGGCGAAGGCCGCGTCAGCCGAGCCGGCCTTGTCGTCCCAGGCGGCCTCATAGCCCAGGTGCCACAGGGAGTAGGCGTCCTTGACGTAGTAGATCTCATCGAACATGAGTGTCTTGGGGTGGTTCAGTCCGATGAGGCGTAGCAGGGCGGCGATGACGCCGACGACGCCGGTGACGATCCACCCGCGGGCCCTCACGCCGAGGGGCATCACGGCACCCACCGGGCCCAGCCCGAGCATGGTGCGCAGCTCGGCCTCGGTACGCTCGGCGGTGGGCTCGGTGTCGCGTTCAGCGATGACGGGCTCGGCGACGGCGACCTCGACCGGCGCGGGGCTCGTGGCCTCGTCCCGCGCCGGGGCGGCTTCCTGTGCTCGTTCCTGCTCCGCGTCCGGGCCGGGGGAACCGTCGCGGGACTGCTCGGGGGACTGTTCGGGAGACAGCGCGCTCGGAGTCGTCACACCCCGAGTGTAGGCGGAGGCTACATCGAGGGCGCACCGACATACTGTGTCCTATGACTGAGAGCAGCCCGCCCCCACCTGCCGCCGCCGACGACGCCGACGTTGATCCCGTCGATGCTCCCGCCGCCCACAGCCCGGACCTGCGCGGCGGGACGATCACCCTGGCTGCCACCCCGATCGGCAATGTCTCTGACGCCTCACTGCGTCTGCGTCGCGCCCTGGAGCAGGCCGACCTCATCGCCGCCGAGGACACCCGCCGGCTGCGGTCCCTGGCCCAGCGCCTCGACGTCGAGCCCCGCGGGCGCGTCATCGCCTTCCACGAGCACAACGAGCGCGAGCGCGCCGCCGAGCTGCTCGAGGCCGCTCGCGCCGGCCTGCGCGTCCTGGTCGTCTCTGACGCCGGGATGCCCTCGGTCTCCGACCCCGGGTACCGGCTCGTCCAGGCTGCGGTGTGCGAGCAGGTGCCCGTCACGGTCGCACCGGGCCCCTCAGCGGTGCTGACTGCCCTGGCCCTGTCCGGACTGGCCTCCGACCGCTTCTGCTTCGAGGGATTCCTGCCGCGCAGGCCGGGGGAGCGGCGCCGGGCCCTGGAGTCCCTGGCCACCCAGGAGCGCACCATGATCTTCCTGGAGTCCCCCCGCCGCGTCCACGACTCCCTGGTCGCCATGGCCGAGGCTCTCGGCGCCGAACGCCCCGCGGCACTGTGCCGGGAGCTGACCAAGACCCATGAGCAGGTGCTGCGGGCCCCCTTGGCCGAGCTGGCGCGGGCCACGGCCGACGGCGTCCTGGGGGAGGTGGTCCTCGTGGTCGCCGGAGCCGAGCCTGTCGCCGCCAGCCCCGAGGCCGCCGCGCACAAGGCCCTGGCGCTGGCCGAGGCCGGCATGCGCCTCAAGGCGGCCGCGGCCCAGGCGGCCGGTGAGGCCGGTCTGCGCCCCAACGAGGTCTACCGCGCGTCCCTGGCGCTGCGTGACACCGCAGACTGAGCCGAACGGGCTCCTGTCGGGGCCGATCCCGCTATGGTCGTGTCATGAACACCGAGCACCGCACCGGTTCCCAGGCCCCCGCTCGACGGGCCCTCATCATCGTCGACGTCCAGCCCACCTTCTGCGAAGGAGGCGCCCTGCCGGTGACCGGCGGCAACGCCGTCGCCGAGCGCATCGCCGCCCACCTGTCCTCCCACCGGGGGGACTACGACCTGGTGGTCACCACCCAGGACTGGCACATCGACCCCGGTGAGCACTTCTCCAGCGAACCCGACTTCATCGACACCTGGCCCGTTCACGGCGTGGCTGACTCCGCCGAGGCCCAGCTCCACCCCGCCCTGAGCGCCCTGGAGGCCGACGCCGCCGTGAAGAAGGGCCAGTACGCCGCCGCCTACTCCGGTTTCGAGGGCGTTGACGAGGACGGACGCACCCTGGCCGACATCCTCAGCGCCGCTGGAATCGAGGCCGTTGACGTCGTCGGCCTGGCCGAGTCCCACTGCGTCAAGGACACCGCCCTGGACGCGGTCCGGCAGGGCTACCGGGTGCGGGTCCTGACCGATCTGACCGAACCGGTCAGCCCCGAGCTGGGGCGCGCCGCCCGCGCCGACATGAGTGCTGCCGGCATCGAGCTGGTGCCCTCCCACTAAAGGACTGCTCGCACCGGCCACCGGGGCCGGTCGCCAGGGTCGGGCCCCGAATCGCCCCGAACACCATGGGTGCCCTCACCGATTGTCTCGGTGAGGGCACCCATGCGTTGCCAGAGGTGGGCTACTGGGCCGGCCAGCCGCCGGGCTGCTGGTACGGGCCCGGCTGCCCGGGCTGAGCCTGCTGCTGCCCCTGCTGCACGGGCTGGGTGAACACCGAGGGCTGTGCGGGCTGAGCCTGCTGCTGCGCAGGTTGCTGAGCCGATTGCTGACCCGTCCACCCGAACTGGGCGGTCGGGGCCACCTGCGAGTACTGGGGCTGGGCTCCCGCCCCCGCAGCCGAAGCCGCGTAAGGGGCCTGCTGGGGGGGCGGCTCCGGCTGCGGGTACTGGGGCTGCTGGGCGTACTGCGCCGCCTGCGGCTGCTGGTCGGACTGCCAGGCCCCCTGGGTGTAGACGGTCGGAGTCCCGGGCGTCGCACCGGCCGTTGTGCTGAAGGCCTCACCTGCCGCAGCCGGGGCCGTGCCAGTGGCGGCCAGCTTGGAGCGCCAGGCCATGCCGCCGGCGCCCATCGCCAGACCCACGACCGCCATGATGATCGCGCCGACGGCCCCGAACAGTGACAGCAGGGTGGCCGTCGCCGACGAGGGGGCGATGATCTCACCGACGGAGACCCCCGCAGTGCTGTTGCAGTCAACGGTGTAGGCGCCCGACTTCTTGGAGGAGAAGGTCGAGAAGAGCTTGCCGCCCTTGACCTTCGTGGACGACGAGCTGGACTTCGTGTCGACGTCGTCGCCATCAGGAGAGGTCACCGAGCAGTCCGGCGCGTCGTCGCCGTCGCTGTAGAACAGCCCGTAGGTGCTGCCCTTGTCCAGCTCCACCGTGGCGGCCTGGTCGTCCGGCAGGTTGGTGACGGTGGCGTTGAACTGGCCGCGGGTGACCGCCGAGCCGATTCCGCCGATGATGGCGATGAGGAGGATGGCCAGGCCGGCCACCGCCAAGGCCGTCGGGGCGGCCAGGCTCTTGGACGTCGCCGGCTGGCTCGCGGCACCTGAGTAACCGCCTTGAGGCGTCTGGAATGGTGCGGCCGGCGGGTACTGCGAAGACTGAGCGCCGGCGAGAGCCGGGTCGTAGCCGTTGGCCGACCAGCCGGCTGGGCTCGCTGGGTACTGGGAGCCGGGGTACTGGGACATAACTGGCCTTTCTGGTCCATCGTGTCCGTGTGAGAGGCGCGTGGGAACACGTCATGACGGCGTGCACGGCAGCATGGTGATGCCGGAAGCCCGCAGCGCACCCGAGACCTCACAGGAGGCGTCGATATGTCGGAACAATCACCGGGCGGGAGCCGCACGACTCGGACAGACTACCGGGTGGCGGTGCACCCCCGCAGGCCGTGGACCAGATCCGTGGCCCTGGACTGAAGCGGCCGCGGAACCCGATAGGCTGACCTCCATGACCCACATCCTGTCCGCAGTCGCCTGGCCGTACGCCAACGGCCCGCGTCACATCGGCCACGTCGCCGGCTTCGGTGTTCCCTCTGACGTCTTCTCACGTTACATGCGCATGGCCGGTCATGACGTCCTCATGGTCTCGGGCACCGATGAACACGGCACCCCGATCCTCGTCGCCGCCGACGAGGAGGGCCTCAGCGCCCGGGAGCTCGCCGACCGCAACAACCGGCTCATTGTCGAGGACCTCGTGGCTCTGGGGTTGTCCTACGACCTGTTCACCCGCACCACCGCCGGCAACCACTACCACGTGGTCCAGGACATGTTCACCACCGTGCGGGACAACGGCTACATGGTCCAGCAGGTGACCCGCTCGGCGATCTCCCCCTCCACCGGGCGCACCCTGCCCGACCGCTACATCGAGGGCACCTGCCCGATCTGTGGCGCCGAGGGCGCCCGCGGGGACCAGTGCGACACCTGCGGCAACCAGCTCGACCCCACCGACCTCATCAGCCCGCGCTCGCGGATCAACGGCGAGACCCCCGAGTTCGTGGAGACCACCCACTGGTTCCTTGACCTGCCCGCCCTGGCTCAGGCCCTGGGCGCCTGGCTCGACGAGCGTGAGGCCTCCGGCACCTGGCGGCCCAACGTCATCAAGTTCTCCCAGAACCTCCTGGGGGACATCCGCCCGCGCGCCATGACCCGGGACATCGACTGGGGTATCCCGGTGCCCGGCTGGGAGGACCAGCCCACCAAGCGCCTCTACGTCTGGTTCGACGCCGTCATCGGCTACCTGTCCGCCTCCGTGGAGTGGGCGCGCCGCAGCGGCGACCCCGAGGCGTGGCGCGCCTGGTGGAACGACCCCCAGGCCCTGTCCTACTACTTCATGGGCAAGGACAACATCGTCTTCCACTCCCAGATCTGGCCCGCCGAGCTCCTGGGCTACAACGGTCAGGGCGCGGCCGGCGGCGAGCCCGGGCGCCTGGGCGTGCTCAACCTGCCCACCGAGGTCGTCTCCAGCGAGTTCCTCACCATGGAGGGCAAGAAGTTCTCCTCCTCCCACGGCATCGTCATCTATGTGCGCGACTTCCTCGAGCGCTACCAGGCCGATGCCCTGCGCTACTTCATCTGCGCGGCCGGCCCGGAGACCGCGGACGCGGACTTCACCTGGGCGGAGTTCGTGCGGCGCACCAACGGCGAGCTCGTGGCCGGCTGGGGCAACCTGGTCAACCGCACCGCCTCCATGATCCACAAGCGCTTCGGGCAGATCCCCGAGCCCGCCGAGCTGGAGGACATCGACCGGGCCCTGCTCGACGCCGTCGAGGCCGGCTTCGCCTCCGTGGGCGAGTTCATCGCCCAGCACCGCCAGAAAGCCGCCCTGGGGGAGGCGATGCGCCTGGTCGGCGAGGCCAACAAGTACGTGGCCGACACCCAGCCCTTCAAGCTCAAGGGCGAGGACCCCGCCACCCAGGCCCGCCTGGCCACGGTCCTGCACACATTGGCCCAGGCGGTCACCGACCTCAACCTCATGCTCTCGCCCTTCCTGCCGCACGCCGCCAACGACGTCGACCGGGTCCTGGGCGGGTCCGGCAGGATCGCCCCGATGCCCCGCATCGAGGAGGTCGCCGAGCTCGACCCCGAGCACCTGCCCGAGGCCTTCGACGGCCGCACCGGCTACCCGATCATTACCGGCGACTACCGGGACGCCCCCACCTGGGGACGCCACCCGGTGACCGTCGGCACCCCCGTGGCCAAGCCGACCCCGGTGTTCACCAAGCTGGACGAGTCGATCGTCGAGGCCGAGCTGGCCCGTTACGCCGGCTCCGTGCCCGACGACGTCACCGGCTCCTGAGGGCGCATGGGCTCGAGGAAGCGAGACCGCTCCTGGCCGCCGGCCGACGCCGTCGCCCCCCTGGCGGCCCCGGTCACAGACAACCACACGCACCTGCCGGTCGCGGCGGACGCCGGCGGCCCCGGCTCCGAGGCGCCGCTGAGTGCCGCTGAGCTGGTCGAGCGCGCCGCCGCCGTCGGCGTGACCCGCGTGGTGACCTCCGCCTGCGAGATCACCACCTGGCAGGAGAGCCTGGCCCTGGCCCGCCAGCTGCCCGGCGTGCGCGTGGCCCTGGCCGTGCACCCCAACGAGGCCGTCCTCCACGCCGGGGTGCGCGAGACCGGCCCCGACGGGCTCGAGCCCCGGGCTCAGGAGCACCATGCCGAGCCGCTCGAGGAGGTCATGGTCCGCCTGGAGGAGACGCTCAGGGCGAACGCCGACGTCGTCGTCGCTGTCGGGGAGAGTGGTCTGGATTTCTTCCGCACCGGTGAAAAGGGGGCCGTCGCCCAGCGCGAGGCCTTCCGGGCGCACATCGCCCTGGCCAAGGACCTCGACCTGCCCCTGCAGATCCACGACCGTGACGCGCACGCCGCCTGTGTGGAGGTTCTCAAGGCCGATGGCGCCCCCGATCGCACCGTCTTCCACTGCTTCTCAGGCGGGCCGCAGCTGGCCGCCGCCTGCGCCGAGCACGGCTGGTACGCCTCCATCGCCGGCCCGCTCACCTACCCGGCCAACGACACCCTGCGGGGGGCAGTCGCCGCGCTGCCCGAGTCGCTGCTCCTGGTGGAGACCGACGCCCCCTACCTCCCGCCCAAGCGCTGGCGCGGCCGCCCCAACGCCTCCTACCTGCTGGGCGACACGGTCCGCTTCCTGGCCGAGCAGCGGGGCCTGAGTGAGGAACACCTCTGCCGGCGTCTGCAGGCCACCACCGAGACTGTCTACGGGACCTGGTGATCGCCGTCGGCCGCCGAGGGGCGACGGGATCCGTCTGAGACTCAGACCTATGGACCCTGACGTCCTGCGGGGAGGAAGCCCGCCATCAGAGGGAAAGGAAAAGACCCCGCGACCGTCCCGGTACGGCCGATTTTGTCCGGACGTTGCCTCCCAGGTTGCCACCGTTCGTTCAGGGGTGTCCCAGGTGGGAGACAGGTTGGAATCAGGGCCTATCTGCACGGTTCCATCACAAGCCCACAGGGTGTGAGCAGGCGCATTGGCACGCCCCTGGGTCATCGGTTACGGTGACACGCAGTCGTCAAAACGAAGGAAGTTCTATCGTGGGTCGTCACTCCCAGACCAGCTCCCTGAGTACTACACTCGCCGGCCTCGGGTCCTTGGCCTCCAAGAAGCGGGCCGCCTCCGCAAGCCACGGCCGTCGTCGCGCCGAGGGGCCTGCCAAGACCTCCCTGACCCCCATGCTCTTCAAGGCGGGGGGTGCTGCTGCGGCCTTCTCCCTGGCGGTCTCCGGTGCCGCCTACGCGGCCATCTCCGCGGGGGATGACGAGGGGCGTTCCTCCTCGGGCGGTTCCTTCGGGCTGATCGGTGGCGAGTCGGACGGACAGGCCAAGGCCGCTGCCACCCCGAAGGCCGGCGCCGGCAAGATCGCCAGCGCCCAGACCTCCACCACCACCGTCGACGAGCCGCAGGTTCACAGCACGGTGAAGAAGGAGACCGACTCCCTGCCCAAGGGCGAGACCAAGGTTGAGACCGCCGGCGTTGACGGTCTCGTGCGCACCACCTACGAGGTCACCACCCAGGACGGCAAGGAGGTCTCCCGCACCCCCGTCGCCCAGGTCGTCGTCACCAAGAAGGTGGACGAGGTCGTCCTGGTAGGTACTGGAGAGCAGCAGGATCAGCAGGCGCAGCAGGCTCAGCAGCAGGCCGCCCAGCAGGCCCAGTCCGCCGGTGACGGGCAGGCCGCCCAGGCCAACGGGGGCAGTGAGGGCTCGAACAGCAGCACTCCGGCTCCCGCGGCCAACCCCGGCGCGGGGACCGACCCCGACAGCGCCAAAGCCATTGCCCGCTCCATGATGGCCAGCCACGGCTGGGGGGACTCGGAGTTCTCCTGCCTGGAGAGCCTGTGGACCCGTGAGTCCAGCTGGAACTACCAGGCCGAGAACGCCTCCTCGGGCGCCTACGGCATCCCCCAGGCGCTGCCCGGCACCAAGATGAGCGAGGTCGCCGACGACTGGGCCACCAACCCCACCACCCAGATCACCTGGGGCCTGAACTACATCTCCGGCCGCTACGGCACCCCCTGCTCGGCCTGGGCCCACTCCGAGTCCGTCGGCTGGTACTGAGCCGAAGCAGCCGCCCGGAACGTCGTCGACGGCGCCCGTCTCCCAGCGAGACTGGCGCCGTCGCCATTGTCATGGGACGCAGGTCACGCCGGCGTGAGGTGGTTCATTGTCGCCGCCGTGACGCTTCCACTACCGTGGCACTCGCCGTCAACTGGAAGGACGTCTCCCCATGACTCCCCTCGCCCGTTCCCACGCCCACGCCCTGCCGGAGGAGCCGCAGGCGCCGGTCCCGCAGGAGACGGCCCATGGGGAGCATGGGCAACATGGGCAACACAGCATGCGCACTATCGCGCTGCGCGCCGGTCTGGCGGCCCTGGCCCTGTCGGTCGCGGTCTCCGGGGCCGCGTACGCCGCTGTCCGCGCGGGGGAGCCCTCACGCACCTCCGGTGTCGAGGCGGCTGCGAAGGGTACCGATGGCCTGGGGGCTGAAGGCGGTCGCAGCCGGGTCTCGGTCACGCCGAGCACCCAGAAGGTGACCACCGAGACGGTCGACGCCACCGACCCCCACGGCTCGGTCCAGCAGGAGAGCGGCGATCTGTCCGAAGGCGAGACCAAGGTGGCCACAG
Source organism: Actinomyces sp. HMT 175 (assembly GCF_016694895.1). Taxonomy (NCBI): domain Bacteria; kingdom Bacillati; phylum Actinomycetota; class Actinomycetes; order Actinomycetales; family Actinomycetaceae; genus Actinomyces; species Actinomyces sp. HMT 175. Next base: position 2,674,851 of record NZ_CP068012.1, on the reverse strand, counting down.
CCGGTGTCGACGGCGTCGTGCGCACCACCTACGAGGTCACCACCGTGGGCGGCAAGGAGGTCTCCCGCACCCCCGTCGCTCAGGTCGTCGTCACCCAGAAGGTTGATGAGGTCGTCCTGGTCGGCACCGGCGCGGCCAAGAAGCAGGAGAGCAAGCCGGAACAGTCTCAGGGACAGTCCCAGTCTCAGGGCCAGGCTCAGTCCCAGGGGCAGGGTCAGACTCAGGCACCCTCGGAGTCCTCCGGAGGCTCTGGTGGTTCGGCGTCCGGCGGCAGCGCCGGCACGACCGGAGGCGAGGTCGGCGACGACGTCTGGGCCCAGCTCGCCCAGTGCGAGTCAGGCGGCAACCCGAAGACCAACACCGGCAACGGCTTCTACGGCATGTACCAGTTCACCCTGGAGACCTGGCAGTCCCTGGGCGGAACCGGCTACCCCTACGAGGCCGACGCCGCCACCCAGACCGCCATGGCCAAGAAGCTCCAGGCCCAGGCCGGCTGGGGACAGTGGCCCGGCTGCGCCGACAAACTCGGCCTGCGCTGAGCGGCCCGAGCCGCGTCCGGGGTGCCGCGCAGACCCCGGAGTGGATGATGCAGAGAGCATGCGGCATGTTCCCAGATATCTCACAGTGACAAAAGGCGGGCGCCGGTTACTGTGTCCCCATGACGTTGCCGGCCCCCGATTCACAGGTGCCCCCGGCAGGAGCCGCCCCCACCGACGGGCCCGACCCTGCAGGAGCCTGTGAGGCCACCTCCGAGCCCCCCGCCGATGCCGTGCTCGCGGAGCACCCCCACCCGGGCCCTCGGGATCCTGAGGATCCTGAGGATCACGACGCCTCTCCGAGTTCCCGTGCCGCCGGCCTCCTGGGCCCCACGGAGGTCCGCGGCCTGTCCCAGGCGCTGGGCATCCGCCCCACCAAGACGTTGGGGCAGAACTTCGTCCACGACGCCGGCACGGTGCGCCGCATCGTCAAGAGCGCGGGCGTGCGCCCCCAGGACACGGTCCTGGAGATCGGGCCGGGCCTGGGCTCCCTGACCCTGGCCCTCCTGGAGACCGGGGCGCGAGTGATCGCCGTCGAGATCGACCCCGCCCTGGCCCGGGCACTGCCCGTCACCGTCGCCGACCGCATGCCGCATGCCGCCGGCCGCCTGACCCTCATCCAGGCCGACGCGCTGAGTATCACCGGCCCGGACTCGCTGGGCGAGGCCGGGCCCCCTCCCACCCGCCTCGTGGCGAACCTGCCCTACAACGTGGCCGTCCCCGTCCTGCTTACCGCGCTGGAGGCCCTGCCCAGCCTGGAGAGCGTCACCGTCATGGTCCAGGCCGAGGTCGCCGACCGCCTCGCCGCCGAACCCGGCTCGCGGACCTACGGGGTCCCCAGCGTCAAGGCCGCCTGGTACGCCGCGGCACGCCGCACCCTGACCATCTCCCGCCACGTCTTCTGGCCCGTGCCCAACGTCGACTCCGCCCTCGTCGAGCTCGTGCGCCGTCGTCCCCCCACCACGCGCGCCACCCGCGAGCAGGTCTTCGCCGTGGTCGACGCCGCCTTCGCCCAGCGCCGCAAGACCCTGCGCAAGGCCCTGGCCAAGCTCGCCGGAGGGGCCGACGCCGCCGAGTCCGCCCTGCGCGCCGCCGGCATCGACCCGACCCGGCGCGGCGAGACCCTCGACATCACCGCCTTCGCCGCCCTGGCCGAGGTGCTGCAGCCCGTCGTCGCCGATGAGACCGCTGCGCCAACGCCTCCCACCTCACAGGAGCAGTCATGAGCCATCTGCGTGCCGTCCCCGACGGCCCCGCCGGTCCGCGCGAGTCCACCGTGCCGCCCCGCAGCGGCTCGGCCAGCTCGGTGCGCGTCGAGGCCCCCGGCAAGGTCAACCTCTTCCTGTCCGTCGGCGCCCCCGGCCCCGACGGCTACCACCCGCTCACCACGGTCTTCCAGGCGGTCCGCCTCATCGAGACCGTCACCGCCCGCAGGCAGTCCGCCCAGGACCACGGCACCGTCACCCTCACCCTTGAGGAGCCCGACGCCGACGTACCGGTGGACGAATCCAACCTGGCCGTGCGGGCCGCCACGCTCCTGGCGCAGACCACCGGCGTGAGCGAGGGCGTCGACCTCCTGCTGCGCAAGCGCGTCCCCGTCGCCGGCGGGATGGCCGGAGGATCCGCCGACGCCGCCGCCGCCCTCGTGGCCTGCAACGCCCTGTGGGGCACGGGCCTGTCGCTGCCCGAGCTCTCCGCCCTGGCCGCGCGCCTGGGGGCCGACGTCCCCTTCTCCCTGACCGGGGCCACCGCCGTCGGGAGCGGCCGCGGCGACCTGGTCACCCCGATCATGACCCGGGGCGCCTACCACTGGGTCTTCGCCCTGGCCGAGGAGGGCCTGTCCACTCCGGCGGTCTTCCGGCGCTTCGATGAGCTGACCGGTGGCGGGCAGCCCGCCGTGCGCGACGTGCCCGAGGCCCTCACCGCCGCCCTACGCGCCGGGGACGCCCGCGCTCTGGCCGGCTCCCTCCACAACGACCTCCAGGCCGCCGCCCTCGACCTGCGCCCCGAGCTGGCCGAGGTCATCGCCGTGGCCGAGGAGGCCGGGGCCCTGCGTGCCATCGTCTCCGGCTCCGGCCCCACCATCGCCGCCCTCGTCGAGGACCCCGGCAGTGCCCAACGGGTCTCGCGCGCACTGAAGGCCTCGGGCCTGGTCGCCGAGGTCCTGCGCGCCGACGCCCCCGTGGCCGGCGCCCGGGTGGTGGGCTGATGGCGCACCTGCTCGGCGTGGAGAACCTGCGCCTGACGGTCGGCTCCCGCCTGCTCCTGGACGAGGTCACCCTGGGACTGGAGGACGGTACCCGCGTCGGCGTCCTGGGCCCCAACGGTGCCGGCAAGTCCACCTTCCTGGCGGCCCTGGCCGGTCGGCGCGAGCCCGACGGCGGCCGCGTCACCCGCACCGGCGGCGTGAGCGTGGCGGTCCTGAGCCAGGCCGACGACCTGCCGCCGGGCGCCACCGTGCGCACCGCCATCCACGGCCGGGCCCCCGAGCACGAGTGGGCCTCCGATCCGGCCGTGCGTGACATCCACGCCGGCCTCATCGCCGACCTTGACCTGTCCGCCGACGTCGCCACCCTCTCCGGGGGCCAGCGCCGCCGCGTCGCCCTGGCCGCGGTCCTCACCCGCCGCGCCGACGTCGTCATCCTCGACGAGCCCACCAACCACCTCGACGTCGAGGGCGTGGACTGGCTCGCCCGCCACCTGCGGGCCCGCTTCAACGGCCCGGGCGGCCGGGCCTCCGGCGCCCTGGTCACCGTCACCCACGACCGCTGGTTCCTGGACGCCATCTGCACCGACGTCTGGGAGGTCGTCCCCGGCATCGACCCCGGCGGCGGGCGCCCCCAGGTGGCCGGCCGCATCGAGACCTACGACGGCGGGTACGCCGCCTACGTCCTGGCCCGGGCCGAGCGCGCCCGCCAGGCCGCCGTGGCCGCCGTCAAGCGGGAGAACCTCCTGCGCAAGGAGCTGGCCTGGCTGCGCCGCGGCGCCCCCGCCCGCACCTCCAAGCCCCGCTTCCGCATCGATGCCGCCGAGGCCCTCATCGCCGACGTGCCGCCCCCGCGCGACACCGTGGCCCTGACCGCCATGGCCACCGCCCGCCTGGGCAAGAAGGTCCTCGACCTCGAGGACGTCACCGTGCGCTACCCCGGGCCGCCCACCGACACCGGCGAGGCGACCCAGCGGGAGGTCCTGCGCCGGGTCACCTGGCGGCTCGCCCCCGGTGAGCGCGTCGGCGTCGTCGGCGTCAACGGCGCCGGCAAGACCACCCTGCTGCGCCTGCTCGAAGGCGTCCAGGAGCCCACTGAGGGCCGTGTCGCCCGCGGTAAGACCGTCCAGGTGGCCACCCTGTCCCAGTCCACCCACGAGCTCGACGCGCTCGCGGACCTGCGCGTCGTCGAGGCCGTGGCCATGGTGGGGGAGAGGGTCGTCGTCGGGGACAAGGAGATGACGGCGGCCCAGCTCGTCGAGCGCCTGGGCTTCACCCGTCAGCGGGCCTGGACCCGGGTGGGGGAGGTCAGTGGCGGGGAGCGCCGTCGGCTCCAGCTTCTGCGCCTGCTCATGACCGAGCCCAATGTGCTCCTGCTCGACGAGCCCACCAACGACCTGGACACCGACACCCTGGCCGCCGTCGAGGACATCCTCGACTCCTTCCCCGGCACCCTCGTGGTCGTCTCCCATGACCGCTACCTCCTGGAACGGGTGACCGACCACCAGGTGGCGCTTTTGGGCGACGGCAGTGTGCGTGATCTGCCCGGCGGGGTGGAGCAGTATCTCCAGATGCGCCGCGAGGCCATGGGCGGCGCCGGGAGCCCTAGAGCCTCAGCGGGCGCTGCGGCATCTGCGGCGACGCGGGCGGCAGCGGAGGCCTCTGCTGAGCGCAGTGCTTCCAGCGGGGCCCGTCGGCACGAGGCCCGCAAGGCCCTGGGGCGCATTGAGCGGAAGATGGAGCGGGCGGCTCAGTCGCTTGCCGCTCTGCACGCGCGCATGGAGGAGGTCTCGGCCGATCCGAACCGGGTGGGGGAGCTGGCCGAGCTCGGCCGTGAGCTTGTGGCCGCTGAGGCGACCCACGCCGATCTGGAGGAGCAGTGGCTCGAGGCGGCGGAGGCGCTGGAGGCCTGAGGGGCGGTGCCTCTGCGCCCTGGCGGGGCCTCGTCGCTGGAAGCGGTGGGGAGGGAACGGGGCTCGGGGAGAGGGATCGGGGAGGTCAGTGGCGACGTCGCTGCTCACGGACACCCGGGCCGTCTGCGCCGATCAGACGACGGGGGCGACCTGGCGGGCCAGCTCGACGAGATGATCCAGGTTGGGGGCGATGTCCTCAGCGGCGGCGCCCCACAGGCGCATGACCAGGTCCACCGGGACCGTGGGCAGTCCCGCCAGCCTCAGGACGACGACGCCCTGGGTGGGGCCGTTGGACTCGTAGAAGGCGGAGAACCCCACCATGTCCGGGCCCGGCCGCAGGCGCACCAGCTCGGCCTCGGGCAGGAGCGCGGCGACGATCTGGCGCTGGGTGGCGCGGCGTCCCTCCTTGGAGCCGTCATCCTTGGCGATCTCCAGGCTGAGGTCGATGACGAAGGGCGGGTGGGCGACGTCGTCGATATGCATGAGGCGGGCGAAGCGGCCCTGGCGCTCCATGGCCTGCAGCTCGTTGAGCAGGGACTCCAGCTCGGAGCGCCACTGCGGCCCGGTCACTCCCAGGTGGGCGCTGCGGTGCCTGGCCTCCTCCCGCGCCCATCCCGGCGGTGGGAAGGGCGGGATGATCACCCATCGCTGGGGATCAGGAGTGACCGCGATCTGCACTGTGTGTTCCTTCCGAGACCTCGTCCGACTGCGAGGCAGTGGGCTGGGCGCCTACCATGTCTGTCCTATGAGGACCCGAGAGCGACATACGACAATTATGCCTGCATCCGCACGCCGACGTGTGGTCCGCGTGCTGGTGGATGCGGGGCTCATCATCGCACTGTGTGCCGTCACGGAGCGCTGCTGTGGAATCTTATTCGCTGTCGGGGCGGTTGTGCTGCTTATTGCTGTGATGACTGCCATGATGGCGATGACAGGCGCCACACCCGGCGGGCTGGTGACGGGGGTCCGGCTGCGGAGGGTGGCGGACACAAGCAGTCCCCCTGGACGCTCTGCGGTGATTTACGTCGCATTTTTGGGCCTCTCTTTGGTGGCAACCGCAGGTCTGGCCCCCCTGGTGTTGTGGATCCTCTCACTATGGCGTGCTGAACAGCGCACCTGGTTCGACCGACTGGCTGGAACAGTTCTTCTCAGCGCCAGGCCAACCTCGGTGTCGGCCTGTTCCCTGGTGGTTGAGGGCTCAGTAATCCCAGTTCTGGGGCCGATTGTTCTCGGGCGCCGGCCGGCCCCGATCGAGTCCCACCCCGATGCGCAGCTCGTCGCGGTGCTCCGTTCGGAGGACTCCGTGTCGAAGACGCACGCCCTGTTCGTGCCCGCTTCGGATGGGGTACTCGTCACAGATCTGGGTTCGACGAACGGAACCCACATCGAGGACGAGGAGGGCGTTCACCGACTCTCACCCGGCCGACCGGAGTACGTGCACCGGGGACGGCAGGCATACTTGGGTGACGGTGTCTGTATCGTCCGTTGAGGAGAAAAATGATGACAAACAGCCCGAACAGCAGCGCGAACAACGAGGTCTGGTGGACCGAGGGTTCGTGGACAGGCGTGGTCACGCCACGTGCTGTGATGATCCTGCCCCCGTCGGTGCCGCAGGACCTCACCGAGCGCCTGTGGCGGCTGCTGCGCAGTGAGGAGGCCTCGCTGACGCGGGCCCTGGATGAGCTGGTGATGGGGATGGGTGGACGTCTGGGTGCGATCCCGGACTTCGTGCTCGCCGTCTCAGCACCCGAGGACGTCTTCCACGTGGCGCTGCGCGGTGCCCCGCAGATGGAGGTCGACGGCAAGGCGCTGGACGCCTCCGCGGTCACCACCTGGTTCGAGACGACGGTGACCGCCCCCAACTCGGTCATCGTCAGCGCGCCCGACGGCGCCGGACAGGTGCGCCGCCCGGCGGTCGACGCCGTCGTGAGCACCGGCCACCTGGTGCTGCGTGGATCGGAGAAGTCGAGCGGGACCCCGTCCCCCAGCCGTGCATCGTCGAAGGGGTCCGGTGACTCCGACGACGATGACCCTGACCCGGCTGGTCCTGACTACTCCACCGCTTCTGCCGGCTCCGCCGGAACCCCTGCTGCTGCCGTGAGGACCTCTCGGTCCTCCCGTCGGGCATCGCGTCGCGCCTCGCGCCGTCAGTCCGCCTCGTCGGACCACTCGGAGCAGGACGACTCGTCTGAAGGGGCGCCTGCCGAGACCGCCGAATCCGCCGACGTCGTCGACGACCTCATCGAGATCGCGCAGGACAACGCCGAGCAACAGGCCCTCGATGGTGCTGAGCTCGCCGCGTCCCTCGAGAGCGCTGAGGCCGCTGAAGCCGCCGGTCAGTCGGAGGACTCCGCTGAGGACTCCGATGCTGCTGAGGAGTCGGCCCTGATCGCCGACTCCGAGGGACCCGCTGACCTGCTGGCCGTCGTGGCCGGCGTCTCCGAGGCCGCTGAGGCGACTGAGGTGACGCCGTCGCCCGAGCTGCCCGAGTCCTCAGAGACTCCCGACGAGACCCCGGAAGCCCAGACCCCTGAGGCCGCCGAGGCCGCCACTGAGTCCTCACCGGAGACCTCCGATGAGGATCTGCTGATCGCCCCCGTCTTCGATATCCCGGCCCTGCCGATCCCCTCCGCTCAGGAGGCAGAGGCCATGATCCCGCCCCCTCCGCCCCCGTCGAGCGAGGATCTTGAGGCTGCTGGTATCAAGGACGCTGCCGCCGAGGTCACCGAGGTCGCCCAGACCCCGGCCGACTTCGTGCCCGTTGAGGCCGCCGAGGCCGCCGTGGTCGCGGAGGCCACTGCTGTTGCCGAGGCCGCCGCGCAGGCGCACGCCGAGGAAGAGCCCGTACGCTCCGGGGACCACGACGGACAGACCATCAACAGTCTGCCCGAGGACCTCTCCCAGGAGCTGCGCGCCGAGCTGCTCAACCAGGGGCTCGGTCCCCTGGAGCCGAGCCAGTCGGCGGAGGTCGTCGAGTCGCCCGGATCCGCGGCTGTGGATGCCGCAATGGTCGAGCTCGTGCAGCCCTCCGTCGGTGAGCCGGCGACTGCCGAGCTCGGTCGCGGGGACCACGATGGGCAGACCATTAACGGTCTGCCCGAGGACCTGGTCGGCGAGCTCGTCTCCCTCGTGGGAACCGGGCCCTCCAGCCCGGCGTCCCCGGTCTCGGCGAGCTCTCCCAGTGAACCCGACGCCATCCGGATCGTGCTGTCGGCGGTGTGCCCCCAGGGCCACCCCAACCCCACGAACTACACCGTGTGCCGCGTCTGCGGAGCTGAGCTCAACCGTCCGGCCAAGTCGGTGGCCTGCCCCCCTCTGGGGCGCGTGGTCACCTCCGGCGGCGAGAGCATCGAGCTCAACCGTCCCCTCCTGGTGGGTCGCAACCCTGTGGCCGACGACATCAGCAGCGTCGCGGAGGTCCCCCTCCGTCCGCTGACTGTCGCCAGCCCCAACCAGCTCGTCTCCCGCAACCACATCCTCATCGACCTGGATGCGTGGAGCGTTCTGGCCCAGGACCTGGGCAACTGCAATGGCACCGTTCTCAACCGCCAGAACGAGGCGCCCGTGCGCCTGTCCTCGGCGAATCCGGTGCTCCTGCGCAGTGGAGACGTCCTCGACCTCGGCGATGGTCAGACCCTCGCCTTTGAGAACCTCCCCTGATGCTGGATCACAAGGGACCGCCTCCGGTCATCTCCGGGTTCACGTACCTGGAGAGACTCGGAGCGGGAGGCTACTCCACGGTCTACCTCTTCGAGCAGCACATGCCCCGCCGCGAGGTCGCGGTCAAGGTCATGAACGCTGACGTGGAGGACAAGACCGCCTCCCGCTTCGAGTCGGAGGCGAACCTCATGGCACGGGTCTCCTCCCACCCGGCCATCCTGTCCATCTACGGCGCGGGCGTCTCCGCCGACGGCCACCCCTTCCTGGTCATGGAGTACTGCCCGCCGCCGCAGCTGGGCGCCATCTTGCGCCAGGGTCCCCTCAATGTCGCTGAGACCCTGTCGACGGCGATTCAGATCGCCGGAGCGGTGGAGACCGCTCACCGGGCCGGCATCGTCCACCGGGACATCAAGCCCGCCAACATTCTGTTCACCACCTACCGCCGCCCGGTGCTCTCCGACTTCGGCATCTCCGCCATGAGTGGCCCGGAGGGGGCCGAGGAGCTGCGGGGGATGAGCGTGCCCTGGGCTCCCCCCGAGCAGCTGGTGGGGATGCGCTCGGCCAACCCCGCCTCCGACATCTACTCCCTGGGCGCGACCACCTTCGCGATGCTCACGGGGCGCAGCCCCTTCGAGACCGACGGCATCCCGGACGTCTACGAGCTCTCCCGCCGTATCGTCAAGGACCCCCTGCCGCCGCTGGGGCGTCAGGACGCCCCGCCGTCGTTGCACCGCGTGCTGTCGGTGGCGATGGACAAGAACCCGGACTCGCGCTACCCGACGGCGCTGGCCTTCGCCCGGGCGCTCCAGCAGGTCCAGGCCGAGCTCGACCTGCCCATCACGACGGTCGACCTGTTCCAGGAGCCGGACAAGGCCGCGAAGTCCGCCCGGCGTCCCAACCCCGACGAGGCCGACACCGCCACGAAGATGGGGGTCTTCAACCAGGTCGACGTCACCAGCGAGCACATCGCCATGCGGGTGGAGCCCGACAGTGAGGACAAGGGCTCGTCGTCGGACTCGGAGGCCGGTGAGTCGAGCCGCCCCAACCGCATGCGGGCCGTACTGACCGGTCTGCTGGTCGTGGCCATGGTCGCCGCCGTCGTCGCCGCGATCGTCGTCTCCCAGCACCAGGACAAGCAGAAGAAGCCCAACAACCCCATTGCCACGATCGCCCCGCAGCCCGACGCCAACCCCCTGCAGGCCTCAGTGCCCATGGTGGGCGATATCGTCGGCGAGGCACAGGGTGACGGCACGGTGAAGTTCACCTGGGGTGAGCCGGAGACGAACTGGTCCGGCAGCTACCTCTACCGGGTCAAGCTGCCCGATGAGGAGACCGAGGTGGACTCCACCCGCACCAACGAGGTCACCGTCAACGCCCAGCCGGCGCGCACCTGCCTCGAGGTCACCGCGGTGCGCGCGGACGGTAAGGCCTCGCCGGCCAAGACCGCCTGCGTCGACACTCCCTGAGGCTGCCTCCCGGGAGCAGCCAGTCGCAGTGGCAATGGGCCCGCCGAGTACTGCACGAGGTTGGGGATCTACTAACCAAGGGTTGTGCGTACTGCACGAATGCCCCACCTACCTGGAGTATCCCCGACCCTCCTTCAGTAGCACCCCACCTTCGTGGAGTAGGACGCCCCAAGGGCCGCAGGCTCCAGATGCCGTTGAGCGAACGCGCCGCCGGGACCGGCAGACACTGGGGCCCGCACTCTCTCGGAAGGAGTGCGGGCCCCAGCGCTTGAGGGAACCGGTGCGGAACTCAGACGACCTCCACCTTGAAGGCGATGCGGCCGAAGAAGATCGTGCTGCCCTCCAGGGCGGACAGGGCCTTGTCCGGTACGGCCTCGACGGTGCGCCCGTCGCGGTACTCCACCCGTGTCCCGTTGGTGGAGTGCAGGTCGGTGACCCACACCCCGTCCAGCAGCGGGAAGATCGCCGCGTGCGTCTTGGATACCGAGCGCGTGGGATCGTCGAGAGCCACGCGCTCCGCCCCGGGGTAGGCCGAGATGTTGTCGGGGTCGCGGCCCACCACCGTGGGCTCATGGATGACGATCGGGTTGCCGCCCAGCAGTGGAACAAGACGCACCGACAGGGCCGGGGCGGCCGAGGAGGCCGACGGCAGCGACGGTGTGGCGGTCTGGGCGCTTGCGGCGGGAACCGGGGTGAGCGGGGGCAGAGAGACGCCTGCAGCGGGGGCGGAGGCAGACGCGGCCGCCTCCGGCATGCTGCCGGCACCGTGCCTGGACGCGCCGGTGTGGGGCTGCGCCGACGCCTGGGCGGAGGCGGAGCGCTCGTGACGAGCGGCGCCGGCCTCCGCGGCGGTGGCATCGCTGCGGGACTCGCCGGGGACGGCGCGCTCATCCGTGGGAGAGGGGATACCCGGTCCCGAGAAGCGGTGCGAGGCGTGGGACCGGCGCGCGGAGCTCCCCTCCGCAGCGGCCGTGCTTGCTGCGCTGCCGGCGGAGGTCCGAGCGTGGCTGCGGTGACTGCGCACGGTCGGGTGCGTGTTCCCCTCAGAGGAGGCCGGTACACCACCGGGCACGGTGGCCGGGTTGGTCAGATCCATCGGGGACGCGTGCTGCGCAGGCGCCGAAACCGTCTTCGGCTGCTGCGGCAGGCCGTCGTCGGAGACGATGGCTCCTTCCGGCAGGGAGTCCACCGTGGCGGCATCGACCGAGGTGGGAACCGAGGACCAGGGCACCGAGTCGATGAGGGCCTGCGTGTTGCGGTCCCCTGAGGGCAGGATGCTGGAGGTGTCGAAGGTGTGCGCCACCTCCGGGACGGGGCCTGCTCCGGCAGCGAAGCGCTGCCGATCGGAGGCGAAGAGGCTCTCGCGACGAGGAACGCCGGGCTGTGACACCGACTCTCGCTGATCCTCGGCAGGTGCAGCAGACGAGCCGGAGGTCTTCTTGCCGGTGTGACCGGGCTGAATCCTCCAGCGCTGGGCGTGGGCGTGTCGTGGTTCCATCGTTTGTGATGTTACGGGTTTTGTGGCTTTCGAGCGCGGGACTTGTGGTGTGGAAGTCGCATCGTGCGACGTGGAGGACTCCGTTGCCTCGGAATCGGCAGCAGTTTTGGAGGATTCCGCTGAGGGCGTCGTCGCTTCGGACTGTTGCTGATCGGCCGGGTGCTCAGGTGAGGGCGGCGCGTGGGACGAGGGCTTCTCTCCCTCGTCACCCTGGCCGTCGGCGGCATCCGTGGACTGAGACGGCGCGTCTTCCACGACGTCGAGCGTAGCCGTTTCGGAATCCGTCTGCGAGGGCTGCTGCGTCGGGGCGTCGTCGGAGTCGGACGATGCGGCCGCCGGCAACTCCTCGGCGTCCGCCTCGGACGGCTCGTTGGACGGTTCCTCGACGTCCGCAGCCGGTTCCTCGACCGGTTCCTCGACGTCCGCAGCCGGTTCCTCAACCGGTTCCTCGACGTGCTCGTCAACCGTCTCCTCAGCTTCCCCTGCCGTTTCTTCGGCCGTCTCCTCGGTCGGCTCAGGGACGTCCGGCTGCGACGATGCGGCGTCGTCGTCCGCCTCCGGCTCGGTGGCCCCGGCGGGGGCGAGCGGTGCCGGCTCCGTGTCCTGGTGAGCCGGGGGAGCAGCATCCTCCGCGGCCTCGGGGGCGGTTGCGACGGTGTCCTCGTCGGCCGGCCCCGTCGAGGACTTCGATGCTCCTGCCACGGCCGGCCGGGAGTCGGCCCGGGCCGCGGCCATGGCAGCGGATGCCTGAGGGTCCATGGGGGTGGCCGAAGCGACGGCGACGGCCTCGGCGTCGGTGTCCACAATGGCCGGACCGGCGTCCGCCGCCGACTTCGCGGAGGCGGACGATGACACGGTCGCCGCCTTGGTGGCCTTGACGGTGACCTGAGGCGCGGCTGCGATCGTTGCGGCATCCGTGCTCGCGGCCTGGCTGGCGGCGGAGCCTCCTGAGACCACAGGCGCGTAGCCGTCCGAGGAACCGGCCTTCAGGGCGCGACCGGCATGGCGCGCGGGTCGGGCCGGACGGGGCCGACGGATCGAGGAGGAGACCGGATCCGACGTCGTCGGGTGCGCGTTCCTGCCGGAGGAGTCGGTGATGCCGGCCTCGGTGGCGCTCTGGGCGCCCGCGGTGGCGGCCTGCTGGGTCTCCTGTGCCGTCTCCTGGCCGGCCATGGCGCGCGTCGAGCCCGGACGGGGGCCGCGTTTCCTGGGCTTCTTGCCCCGTGCCGTCTTGCCCGCCTTCTTCTCGGTCTTGCGCACGGCTCGCTCGGAGGGCCGAGTGCGGGGGGCGGACTCGCCTGACTTCTCGGTGGCCTGAGTGGACAGTTCCGTGGCTGGTTCCTGGCCCGCGGCGCTGCGCTCGGCGGGGGAGGAGACAGACGCGCGCCTGGCGGCGTCCCAGGCCTCACCGATGTCCTGAGCGGAGGATGTCTCGGGCTCCTCCGGCGCCACGGCACCGGCGTCGGCCCGGGGGCCGAGGGAGGCGGGCTCGGTGACTGGGCGGTGTGTCGACCCGGCCTCTGAGGGAGCAGGTCGTGCGGGACGCTTCGGCCTGCGGGCGTTGAGCAGCGCCATCCCGGAGAGCTTGTCGTGCCAGCCGCGCCCCTCGGGGTCGGCGGCCGCCGTGCGCATGAGCGCGATGGTGCCCAGGCCGAGCGTGGTGATGCTGACGGCCAGGATGAGATCGGCGTGGAGGAACGAGCCCAGTGGTGAGGGAGTCTGGTTGCGGGCCCCCAGCATGCGGATCCTGAGCAGGCGCCCTCCCAGGGACCAGCCGGTGGCGGCGATGGCCAGCCAGCGTGCCCCGACGACCAGACCGAAGGCGATGAGCCCGCTGGTCAGGGCCGGGCGGCCGCCCACCTGCCAGATGACCGTGGTCAGGCCCCCGACCAGAAGCGAACCGATGACGAGGTCGATGACCCCGGCAACAACACGTGCCCGCACCGGGGCCGGGGGGAGGCGGCGATGCACAGCTGAGGGCGTGTGCGCGCCGGCCCGGGCAGCGTTGGGCTCCGGGCTCCGGGAGTCGGCCGTCTGCGCTCCGCCGTGCGGATCACCGGGGGCGCTCGGCGCCGTGCCGTACGGACTGACGACGTCGGTGCGCGGCGCGTCATCGGACGGACGGGAGGACGTCGGTCGGCCCGCAGCGGTCGAGGCGCTGCTACGGGCGTCAGCAGTGATCGTCATGACCGCAACCTCCTGGGTCGACGTGACCGCCTGTCGGCGGGATGGACGAGGGAGCGCGGGGACAAACGGGCCCATACCCGTCCCAGGCGCGAGCGGTCCGCCCCCATGCAGCGGACGATCGCATCTGAGGATTCCCACAACTCCCCTAGAGCGTACGATGGCGGCTCCCCGGAGCTGAAGACCTGGGTGTCAACTGCTCCGGCGAATCGAGGCAGATCGACCTGCGGGAAGTGAGGAGCCAGCTGCGCGGCCGCCTCCCTCCGAGTGGCCCCCCACCCGGGGTAGCGCCCCAGGTCGCGGGCCCGGTCGAGGATCTCCTCCCAGGCTCCCAGGGCCTTGCCCACGCCGGTGCGTGCGCGCCGGCGTCGGCGCCGCCAGGCCTTCCATCCCAGGACCGAGCCCACGATCATCGCGATCGCCAGGACGGAGCCTCCGACGGCGATGACCGCCGTCGGCAGACCGCCCTTGTCCTTGTCCTGGGGGTCGTCGCGCTGCGGGTCCTCGTAGTTGGGGGGCAGCTGGGCCGGGTCCTCATTGGGCAGCGGGGGCTGGAGGACGTTGGGTTCGGGATTGGAGACCTTCTGGGTGGTCTGCTGCTGGGGAACCTGGTCGCGGTCCGGCGTGACGTCGAAGGACACCCAGCCCAGCCCCTCGAAGGGGATCTCCACCCAGGCCTTGACATCCTCACCGGTGACGGTCTTGGCGTCGCCGTCAGTGGCCGGGTCGAAGCCCATGACGACGCGGGCCGGGATGTTGAGCGAGCGGCACATGAGCATCATGAGCACCGAGTACTGCTCGTCGTCGCCGATGAGGGAGTCGGCCTCCACCATGGAGGCGATGCGGGCGGCCCCGTGCCCGGGCTGGGAGGGGCTCTTGGTGCCGTCGGAGTAGTAGCTCGTGCGCAGGCGCTGCTGAAGTGCCCGGACCTGCGCGATGGGGTTGGACTCGGCCCCGACGATCTCCTTGGCCAGGGAGGCCACCGACGACGGTACCTGCTCGACCGGTCCCAGCGAGGTCTGCGCCAGCGAGGCCTTGTTGAGGGCGGCCTCGGAGGGCGCGGTGTAGGGGGCGACCCGCTCGGTGAGGACGTCACCCGAGGCCAGGCCGCTGGTGGCGATCCCGGTGGAGGAGAACTTGTCGTAGTACATGCCCTCGCGCAGGGCCGACTGACGCGGCCCGGAGGACTCGATGCGGATCGTCTCGGGCATGGTGGGCACCCAGGGGAAGCTGTAGTCCTCGATGGTCAGGGAGGAGGTCTGCTTGCGTCCGTCGAGCCGGTTGGCCGTCAGCTGGGTCTTGTCGCCGATGCGCTCGAAGCGCGATTGGCCGTTCTCGTTCTGACCGATGTGGGCCGACAGGCCGTCGTAGGAGTCCAGGGCGGCGATGCGGATGCGTCCGCCCGAGGGCAGGTTGATCGGCTTCATGAGCCGGGTGTGGGCCTTGTCCGTCTCCAGGGTGCGCACCAGGGACAGGGGGCTGGCATACTCGGTCACGTCCAACGGTGGCTGGAACAGGTCGCGCACCACCGTCCGGGAGGCGGGGGCGGCGGGGGTGAGGACCATGGCGGCCAGGGAGGTGACCAGCAGCAGCACGGCGGCGATGACCGTTCCGCGCAGGGCCGCCCGCCCCAGGTCCCCGGTGGAGCGGGCGCTCGTGGCGCCCGAGGTGGTCGAGAAGGAGCTCAGGTCCAGGGCCTCGACGACGTGGCTGCGCCGCTGCCGCAGGGAGCCGCAGGTCCACAGGGCCAGGATCCCGACGACGAACAGGACGCCCAGCACGGTGGGGCGCACGGTCTCCTGCCCGCCCCAGCCGATGCCGACGGCGGGCAGGCAGGTCAGGGTCAGGCCGGCCAGGACCTCACGGCCCGCCAGGATGAGGCGGGTCGCCAGCGCCGAGACCACCAGACCGGTCATCCAGGGCAGCACCGTCATGCCGCTGAAGGAGCTCAGCGGCATCGGCACGGTCAAGGCGTCGCGCCACACGGTGATCGTGGAGCCCAGCACCGTCTTGATCGCCGCGGTCCCGGAGCCGACGTCGGTCAGCAGCCAAGGGGCCACCAGGACGTGGACCAGCGCCAGGGCCGCCATGCTCGGCAGCACCGACAGGCGCAGGCGCGAGCAGAGCATGGAGGTCAGGGCGCCGATGAGCGCGCCGTAGCCGACGGCGAGGCAACCCACCACGGAGGCGAAGATCGGCAGGAAGGGGACCGCGCCGATGGCGAGGATCCCGGCCATGAGGACCAGCTCGAGGGCGGCGGCGGCCGGCGTGGGCGGCTTGGCACCGCGCCGGGGAGGCAGGAAGCGGCGGGCGGAGAGCGCCGGCCGGGAGGGGCGCGACAGGAGCGGTCCGGCGCCGGTGATCGAGCGGGCCTGACGAGTCGTCTCGTTGCTGTAGAGACTGCGCGTGCGCGACGATGTTGCCGTCGACCAGGAGGAGGGCGACTCGTCCGAGCCTCCGGAGGGTGCGGCGGTGACCTGCGAGGGGGCCTCAGCCGGAGAGGGCGCCCCGGCCGGCGAGGCGCCCGAGATCGGGGAGCCCGCGGTGCGGGGGGATGCGGTGGTGAGGGTTGTCGTGGGGGTCATAGTGCTCGCCTCAGGGCGGTGGGAAGCTGCTCAAGACGGTCCATGTCCACGACCGGCATCGTTCCGGCGTGGTGGCGCGACAGGCCGCGCTGGCCGGCGCGCAGGGCAACGGTCACCATGGGCAGTGGTGCGAAGCCGCGGGCCCGGGCCAGCACGGCGCGGTCGACCTGCTGGCCGGTGACGAGGACGACGATAGAGGCATCGGGGTGCGCCGTGCAGGCGTGTCGCACCAGCAGGTCGCAGCTGTAGTCGTCCTCACCGGTGCTCAGCAGGCAGGACGTGTCCAGCATTCGCAGGGCGGAGGAGGTGGGCAGAGCCCCGATCTGGGTGATGAAGCGGACCTCGCGCCCGTCCTGGATCGCGTCCATGGCAAGTGAGCAGGCGATGGACACGGCGGTCTCGAAGTCCTCCTCGCCGGCGTAGTCGTCCTGACGGGTGGACAGCAGGACGAGCAGGCTGGAGCGGCGGGTCTCCTCGAACTGACGCACCATGAGCCGGCCGGTGCGGGCCGTGGTGCGCCAGTGGACGTTGCGCCGGTCATCGCCGGGAACGTACTCGCGCAGGGCGTGGAAGGCGACGTCGGAGCTGGACAGGTCCTGGGTGACGGCGCCCTCGATGTCCCGCAGGACGCCGTGCAGGACCGTCCCCAGGCGCACGGTGCGCGGGTGGATGTGGATGTGCTGCGGGGTGCTCAGGGAGCGCTCGCGCTGGAGCAGCCCCACCGGGTCTCGCTGGACCGCCAGGACCGGACCGACGGTGACGATGCCGCGGCGCTGCGTGGGCAGGACGAAGCCGCGCTCGTGGACGGCCCCGGGGGTCAGGGTGGGCACGACGAAGACGGCACGCCCCGGCCCCACCGGCATCTCCATGCGTGAGGGCAGCAGTGGCCGGGTACGGGGGTTGGTGACGGTCAGACGGATGAGGGCGTGGTCGCCCACGGTGACGCGGGACTCGAGCAGGTTGTGGTTGACCGAGTAGCCGCGGCGGGGGATGAGCCACAGCCAGGCGCTCACCGCGACGATGCCGACGGCGGCCGCGGCGCTCCACGCCTCCTGCCAGCCCATGACGGCCCCGGTCAGTCCGCAGGCCGCCAGCAGCACCAGGCTGCCCCATCCGATCGGGGTCACGGTGTGCAGCAGCCAGCGCAGCGGTCGCAGCGCCACCGCGGCCGCTGCGGCCAGTCGGGACTGCGAGGGCCTGGTGGTCAGGGCCTCGTTCGTGGAGGTCGACGACGCAGCCGATGCCGCGGGCTGCGCGGAGGCCGGAGCCCCCGAGGAGGTGGGGGCTGCGGCGGAGGAGGCGGATGCGCCGGTCCCGCCCGCCGAGCCCGGACGGGCCTGGAGGGCAGGTTTCTGCGACGTCGTCTGAGGCGTCATACGGCTCAGTCGCGGGTCGTGGGGGCGGGGACCTGGGCCAGCGCGGCGGTGATGACGCCGGAGGCGGTGGCGCCGGTGAACTCGGCGTCGGGGTCCATGACCAGGCGGTGGGCCCACACGACCTCGGCGAGGTCCTTGACATCGTCGGGCAGGACGTAGCTGCGGCCCTGGGAGGCCGCCCACACCCGGGCGGCCCGAGCCATGCCGATGGCGCCACGGGTGGACACGCCCATGCGGGTCTCGTCGGCTGCACGCGTGGCCTCCACCAGCGCCCCGATGTAGTCCAGCACCGAGTTCTCGATGTGGTTCTCGGCGGCGAGGTCGGCCATGGAGGCCACCACGGAGGAGGCCACGACCGCGGACAGGCTCTTGGAGCGGTCTGGGTGGGCCGAGCTCGACAGGATCCGGGTGAGCGCCTCCCGGTTGGGGTAGCCCACGGAGGTCTTCATGAGGAAGCGGTCGAGCTGGGCCTCGGGCAGGCGGTAGGTGCCAGCCTGCTCGATGGGGTTCTGGGTGGCGATGACCATGAAGGGGCGCTCGGTCGTGTGACGCACGCCGTCGACCGTCACCTGGGACTCCTCCATGACCTCCAGGAGGGCCGACTGGGTCTTGGGGCTGGCCCGGTTGATCTCGTCGGCCAGGACGATGGAGGAGAAGATCGGGCCGGCGTGGAAGTCCCAGGTGCCGGTCTTCTGGTCGTAGATCGTCACGCCCGTGATGTCGCTGGGCAGCAGGTCGGGGGTGAACTGGATGCGCGAGTGCGTCCCCTGCACCGAGGCCGCCAGGGCCCGGGCCAGGGCGGTCTTGCCGGTGCCGGGGGCGTCCTCGAGCAGGAGGTGGCCCTCAGAGAGCATGGTGGTCAGGGCCAGCTTGATTACGTCCTCCTTGTCGAGCAGCGCCTGACCGACGTTGTTGACAATGGTGGAGAAGGCGTCAGCGAACCATGTCGCGTTCTCGGGAGTCATCGGCATGGAATCAATGATCCTTCGGGTGGAGAGGGGTGGGTGTGTGACTTGTTGCGTACTGGGCATCGATCCGGTTAATGAACCGGTTATTGCTGGGTGCAGGTGATGGTCTGGTCCCAGTTCGGTGTCCGGTGGGGGAACTTGTGCCGGGCGTAGCCGTTCTTATCCAGGGCGATCTCCTCCTCGTTCCAGGCGGGCTGCCAGTTCCAGGTGTCCCAGTACCAGTAGCCGCAGGACACGGTGCTGTTGGGGTTTCCGGTGATGTCGAAGACCATCTGGTAGCAGGTGCCCCAGGGGCCGAAGGGGTGGCACCTCTGCGTGTAGTCCACGTAGAACCTCTGCTCGGTGCCGACCGGGTAGGCCTGCTTCTTGTCATCGTCATCATCGTCGTCATCGTTGTCGTGCTTGGACGGCCGGGTGACGGTGTCGCAGCCCCACTCGGAGGTGCCGGCGTTGGTCCTGGCCCGCACGCACCAGGTGAGCGACTCGCCCCGCTTGAGCTTGCCGTCATAGGTGTCACCGATCTCGATGTCCTCGACGGACTTGCCGCCGTCGTCGGTCTGCTCGTACTCGGCGTTGGCGCCGTTGTTGGCACCGGGGCTCCAGGAGCAGGAGACCTTCTTCTGCTTCTTACCGGTGAGCTCGCAGCTGACCGAGGGGGCCGACGGCGGACCGTAGGGCGCCACCGGCGAGGAGGCGACGACGTCGGAGTACTGCCCGCCGCCGTTGGCGCGGGCGTAGACGGTGTAGGCCTGCCCGTCGTTCAGTCCCCGGATGGTCGAGGAACTGGTCCAGGTGACCTGGTCCACGGAGTACTCCACCGTCAGCTCGCCCACGCTCCAGCCGTTGCCGGCCCGGGGCGAGGAGCTCACGGACAGCTCGCCGCTGTTGCCGGTGGCCTTGACGGCCGGGGTCGACGGCGTCAGCGGGGTCGGCTTGTAGGTGTAGCTGGCCTGGCCTGAGGTCTTGGAGCCGTGACCGTTGTCGGCCTCGACCCAGAAGGTCCAGGTTCCGCGCGAGACCGAGACCGTGGTGGAGGTGGCCCCTCCCACGTTCTTGGAGTCGCTGGTGTGCCCGTTGGAGTAGTGCAGCGTGTAGCTCACGGGGCTGCCGTTGCCGTTGGCGGCCTGCCAGCCGATGGTGACCGTGTCCCCGTTGGGGGTGATGACAGGGGTCCCGGGGGTGCCGGGCTCGCCGTAGGGCGTCACCGAGTTGGACGGGGAGGACCACTCCGAGACCGTCCCCTGGCTGGACCTGGCGCGCACCTGAGCGGTGTAGGCGCGTCCCGGGGAGACGTCGAAGGAGGCCGAGTCCCCGGAGATTCCCGACTGCACGGTGCCGTCGGACAGGCGCACGTCATAGGTCGCCGTGCCCCCGAAGGGGTCGTCCACTTGGGTCCAGGCGGCGGTGACCTTGCCCGAGCCGGCCGTCAGCGTGGGCGCGGCCGGGGTCTTGGCGGTGGCGTTGTGCTGGTAGGACACCGTCGCGGCCTCGGAGTTGCCGTACTTGTTGGTGGACACGACCTGGATGCTGTAGCTCTGACCGGGCGCCAGGCCACTGATGAGGCAGTTCGAGGTCGAGCAGGACTGCTCGGAGCCGTTGACACTGACCTTGTAGCCGGTGATGGGGGAGCCGTTGGCGGAGCCGTCGGTCCAGGACACGCGCGCCGAGTCGGCGTCCACGGGGGTCACGCTCAACCCGGAGGGGGCTGCGGGCGCCACCCCACCGACCTGGACGGTGATGGTGCCGGTGACGGCCCGGGACTCCGAGCCGGTGGAGTCCAGCACCTTGTACTGCGCGGTGATGGTGCCGTGGAACCCGTTGTTGGGCGTGATCGTCACGGTCGTTCCCGAGGCGCTGATCGAGCCCTGGCCGGAGGTGATCGTCGGGGTGCCGGACAGGGTGATCGGCTTGTCCGGGAAGGGGTTGCTCACCGCCTTGGACACGTCGGTGCTGACCGCCTCGCCGTTGCGGGACTCCAGGTTGATCGGGGCCGTGGTCATGAGGGGCTTGTTGGAGGCGCTGACCCGCACGGGCAGGGAGGCGCTCACCGGCGGGTTGACGCCGTCGGAGACCGTGATCGGGATGGAGCCCGTGGTGCCCTCGGCGGTCTTGTCGGAGGCCTTGACCGACAGTGTCGAGCCGCTCAGGGAGATCTCGAATCCCGCGGGGGCGGGACCGGCCTGGAAGGAGAGCTTGTCATTCGGGTCGGGGTCGGTGGCCATGGCCGCCAGGTTGGCTGTCACGGCCCCCTCGCCAGGGGCCACCGTCATCTCGGTGGGGGTGAAGGTCGGCGGCCGGTTCGTCGAGGATTCCACGATGATCGGCAGCGTGAGCGTCGAGCTCAGGGCGTCGGAGCCGGTGCCGTCGGCCACGGTGAAGGTCACCGAGGTCTGCCCGGTGAAGCCCGAGTCGGGGGTGAAGGACAGCGCCGACCCGCCCGAGGCGACCTTGGCGTCCTTGGTGCCCTTGGCCATGTGGATGGAGGAGGTGTCCGTGATGACGGGCTTGGTGCCCTCCCGGGTGAGGATGTAGGAGGACAGGTTGATGTCCGTGGTCTTGTCCGCAAGCACTCGGGCGGGCACGGCCGAGGGGTTGATGCGGGGCCGCAGGGCCGAGCGGGCCGGCACCACGACGACGGCGTGGCCGGTCAGCCCGTCGGCGTCGGTGATCGTGTAGAGCACGAGCCGCTGGGTCTCGCCCACCGTCAGGCTCAGCGAGTCCTTGCCCACCTCGACGTCGGGGTCGGAGGAGGACAGCTTGAGGTCCCACGGCGAGCCGTCGGTGTCCTTGTCGTTGTCCAGGACCGGGACGGTGACCTTGCCGTTGGCGTCGACCTGGTCGACGGTGACGTAGTCGTCCACGCCCACCGGGTTGGCCAGGGGGGCGTTGCTCGAGACCTGGACGGTGACGGTGCCGGTGTCGGTGCCGCCGCGTCCATCGGAGACGGTGTAGGTGACCGAGTGGTTGCCCTCCTTCTCCGGCAGGTCGAGCACCAGGCGGCCGGCGCGGGTGGACACGCCCAGGGAGGGGTCGCTGGAGACCGGGTCGCCCTCCAGGGACAGGCTGTCGCCGTCGGTGTCCAGGTCGTTGGACAGCACGTCCACGGCCACGGTGCGCCCGGGCTTGGCCACGACCAGGTCGTCAGTGGCCACCGGGGCCACGTTGAGCGGTGAGGCCTGGGCCACGCCCACTCGGACCGTACCGGTGGCCTGGGCCCCGAAGCGGTCCTCGACGACGTAGGTGAAGGTGTCGGTACCGGTGGCCCCCTCGGAGGGCGTGTAGGTCAGCCACGAGGAGTTGATCTCCACCGAGCCCAGGGAGGGGGCCTGGTTGAGGCCCACGAGGCTCACCGAGTCGCCGTCGGGGTCGATGCCGTCCAGCGGCACGGTGATGTTCGTGGTCGAGCCGGCCAGGGTGCGGGCCTCCAGGTTGCGCGGTGAGGGCGCGGAGTTGTGCTCGGCGTCCTGGGCGCGCACCTCCACGGTGAGGACCCCCGAGGCGGTCTGGCCCTGGTCGTCCTTGGCCGTGTAGGCGTAGGAGGTGCGGCCGGGCTGGTTGCCGGCGCGGAAGCGCACGGTGTTCTCGCTGACCCAGGCGGTGCCCAGCTCGTCGCCCACCAGGCTGACCTGGGAGTCCACCGACAGGTTGAGACCGGCGGGGGAGGAGTCGTTGTCCAGGACGGAGGCGGTGACGACGTCGCCGGCTCGCACGACGGCGGTGTCGTTGGTGACCACCGGCGGCTGAGGCTGGGACTGGGTCACCGGGACGATGGCGACCTTCCCGGTGGCGCTGGAGGTGCCGTTGGTGACCGTGTACTCCACCGTCAGGTTGGCCGGCACGGTGCTGGCCGCACTGATCTGCAGCAGGGAGTGATCCACGACCGTGACAGTGACCCCGGAGTCCGGCGGGGTCTTGACCGACTGCAGGACCAGGATCCCCCCGGAGGGGTCGAAGTCGTTGGTGAGTGGGGCGATGGTCGTCGAGCCGCCGTTGCGCAGCAGGGCGGTGTCGTTCTCGACCTCGGGAGGCACGGTGGCGTCGGCCTTGGGCGTGACGTCCACGCGCACGATGCCCTGAGCCGTGTTGGCCCCGTCCATGACGTCGTAGGTGAGGTAGTAGGTCTGGGCCTGGGCATTGGCCTCGGTGGAGAAGGTGAAGACACCGGCCTGCTGGTCGATGCTGATCGAGGTCCCGGCCGGGGCCTCCTGCACCGCTGCCAGGCGCAGGGTGCCCCCGGAGGGGGAGGTGTCGTTGTCCAGGGGCGAGACGACGGCCTTGGAGCCGGCGACGACGCGCACATGGTCGGCGTTGGCGATCGGCTTGGCCGACTGGGCCGGCTGCACGTCGACCTTGACCACGCCGGAGGTGGTCTTCTGACCGTCGGAGACGGTGACGGTCAGGTCGCGGGTGCCGGTGCCGGCGCCCAGCTCGCGCACCGTGACGGTGCCCTCGTTGGAGACCTTGGTGTCCAGGCCCTCGCCCTGGGCGGAGACCAGGTAGAGGTCGTCCCCGTCGGGGTCCAGCCAGTGGCCCAGCACGTCCAGGGAGCCGGAGGCCTTCTCGGCGACGGTGAGGGTGGGGGTGGTGATCTGCTTCGGGGCGTCGTTGACGTCCCAGCCGTGGACGTCGACGGTGGCGACGGCGGAGTCGCTCATCCCGCGGCCGTCGTCGGCCGTGTAGGGCACGGAGAAGCTGCCGGAGGCGTTATCCGGGACATCCATGCGCAGGGCCAGTCCGCCCTGGGCCTTGGTGGCCTTGAGCGACCCGCCGTTGTCCTGGGGAGTGGCGGTGAGGACGTCGCCGTCGGGATCGGAGTCGTTGGCCAGCACCGGCAGGAGCGCGGAGCGGCCCGGGCGCACGCCGAAGCTGTCATCGGCCGCCTTAGGCGGGTGGTTCTCCTCGGTGCGCTCCGGCGGGGTCTGGGAGTCCGAGGTGTTGGCCGAGTCGTCCTTCTGATCGGCGTTGTCGTCGGTCTGGGCGGTCTTGTCCGTCCAGTCGTCGATGAGGACGAGGTCCTCGTTGGGCAGCCACACCGAGCCCGTGTCCAGGTCGTTGAGCACGATGGCGTCGCGGTTGACCCGGAAGATCGGGGCGGAGGAGGCGGCGAGCTTGTCGTCGTGGGCGGTGTCGGTGCCGCCGCCGAACAGCCCCGAGCAGCTGCGCACGAACTGGCCCGAGCCGGACCAGGCCGCGTAGACGCACTTGCCCAGGCGCACCGGCTGAGCGGGCACGCCCTCGGGGGCGGAGCCCTCCTTGGCCGACGGCGTCCTGGTGACCTTGCCCCCGTCCATGGGGACGGAGATGAGCTCGTTGCGGGAGGCGACCAGGACCGAGTCGGCATCGGGGCCGGGCTGCTGGAGCACCAGGCCGGAGGTCCCCAGGCTGACGGACTTGCCCTCGGGCAGGTGGAGGATGCCGGTGCCGCGCTCCAGGACCACGGGCTGGTCACCGACGGCGGTGATCGCCAGATCGGTGCCGGCGGTCAGCTTCAGGGAGGTGTTCGTGGCCTCCTTCCAGCCCTTGTCGCTGGTCTCCAGTGAGACCAGCGACTTGCTGGTGGCCGAGACGGCGTGGATGGCGCCGTCCTTGCCGATGGCGGCCACGACGTCGGGCATGCCGGTGACCACGGGGGCGGCTGCGGTCAGGGAGCCGGCCTCCTTGGCCTTGGCGGCGCGGATGGTGCCCTGGACCTTGTCGACCGCCATGACCCGGTCCCCGCCCTGGGCGATGGTCACGCCCTTGGTGAGCTGGGTGCGCCCGGAGAAGGCGACCTGGGAGGGGTCGACCGAGGAGACGGAGGCGTCGCCGGAGTCGGGGACCAGGACGTCCTCGGCGTTCTGGGTGACGTCGAAGGAGGACGAGGAGGTGCGGATCGCGCCGTCGACCTCGCGGGAGGGGTAGTTGAGGCGGGCCACCAGGTGCTTGGAGGTGGAGGTGACCCACACGCCGCCGTCATTGAGGTGCAGGTCGGCCTGGGCCACGCCCTCGTGGAGCCAGGCGGCCGTTCCCAGGGCGGTGACGCAGACGACGGCGGCCAGGGTCGACAGGCGCTTGCGCAGCCGCACGCGCTGGGCGCGCGACTGGGGGATGCGGAAGGTCGCGGCCAGCCGGGAGGTGGTGGTGCCGGAGGTCAGACCCGAGTCGACGTCCTGAACGTCGTCGGACCGGGAGGTCCGGCTGCGCCGCCGGGGGCGCAGGGCGCCGGCGGCACGGGTGAGCAGACCGGGACGGTCCGCGGCGGACGGTTCGGTCTGAGCGGTGCCGGAGTCGGATCGGTTGCTTCCGCCGTCACCGGCACCGGAGGTGGCTGCGGCGGAGTCGATGCTGCTCGACGGGGTGTCGGGCGTCTCGAAGTCGTTACGTGAAGTGGTCACTTGGCCCCTTGGGGACTACGGGATGCGACCTCCTGGACGAGGGTGCGGCGCAGCATCGTCGAGGAGGTGGTGGGTGTGTAGGGCAGGTAGATCACCGAGGCCCCGACCTCGGCCATCTCGGCCTCCAGACGGCGGCCCTTGTCGGTGCCCTCCCAGTCGGTGCCCTTGAACAGCACGTCGAAGGGGGAACGCTTCCAGGCCAGGCGCTTGTCCTGGTCATAGTCGGGGACCACGGAGTCCACCATGCGCAGGGCGGCCACCATGGCCATGCGCTCGGCCAGGGGCACGATGGGGCCGCGCCCCTTCATCCGCTCCAGCGACTCGTCGGTGGCGACCCCCGCGATGAGGTGGTCGCAGCGCTTGGCCGCCTCGGTGAGGATGTTGAGGTGCCCCACGTGCAGCATGTCGAAGCCGCCGGGGACGTAGCCGGTAATCATCAGTAGGCTCCCTTTCCGCCGATGACCGCGCGCAGCGTTCCGGCGAAGATCTTCGCGTCCAGGGCTCCGCCCCGGTTCTCCACGTAGTGACGGTCCAGGGCCACGGTCGAGGCCCAGGACAGGTCCGAGCGTCCGGAGATCTGCCACAGGCCGGTCAGCCCGGGCTTGACCAGGAGACGACGCAGCGCCTCGGCGTCGTACTTGGCGACCTCGACGGGAAGTGCGGGGCGGGGCCCCACCAGGCTCATGTCCCCGCGCACGACGTTGATGAGCTGGGGGAGCTCGTCAATCGACAGGCGGCGGATCCAGCGGCCCACACGGGTGATGCGCGGGTCCTGACGGTCCTTGAACATGACTTCGTTGCCGGCGTCGCCGCCGGCCTTGACCACCGAGGCGCGGCGCGCGTCGGAGTCGATGTACATGGAGCGGAACTTCCACATGGTGAAGGGCTTGCCGTCCTGGCCCACACGGGTCTGGGTGTAGAAGACCGGACCGGGGGAGTCGAGGCGGATGGCGAGCGCGGTGGCCGCCAGCAGCGGCGAGATGAGGGCCAGCCCGATGGCGCCGGCGAGCCGGTCGAACAGGGCCTTGCCCGCGGCGCGGGTGCGGCGGGTCTTGACGGCGATGAGACCGGTCCAGCCGTGTGTGACGGTCAGGGCCCGCATGCGCCCGGGCACGACGTCCTGCAGCCCGGGGGCGACGACGAGGCGCACCTGGGTACCCTCCAGGCCGCGCATGAGGGTGACCAGGTCCTCGGGGATGACCGAGCCGACCGTCATGACGGCGTCGATGCGCTCGGCGTGCAGGGTCTGGGCGATGTGCTGGGGGCTGCGCACGGGCTCAGCCGAGTGGAAGGCGCGGTCCTGCCCGGAGGACAGGTAGCCCACGATGAGGAAGCCGTCCATGGGATGGCGGCGCAGCTGGGTGAGCATGGGCTGGGAACCCGAACCCATGACGATGAGGGTGCGACGCAGGGCGTGCCCCTCGAGGCGGCGGCGGCGCAGCCACCCGGCCTCGATGGAGCGTCCGGTGACGGCCAGGAGGAGCTGGGCCGCCAGAGTGGCCAGCAGGGTGGTCCGGGCGACTCCGGACAGGTCGGCCAGCAGCAGGGCCACCGGAACGCTCACGGCGGCCGCGGCGACGAAGCGGCCCGTACCGGGGCCGGCCTGCTCGACGGCATCGATACCGAGCGCTCCCAGGAACCAGGCGATGAGCACCATCGTGATGCCCACGGTGGTCTCGGACCAGACCAGTGGCAGGTGGCCGCCCAGGAGGGCGAGCCAGAAGGGGACGGCGACGGCGAAGAGGTCGGACAGGACGAGCCAGATGACGAGGTCATGGCGCGTGCGTGCCCAAGGACTGCGCGGAGCGGTGGGGGAGGTGGCGTCGGCTGCTGCTGTCGAGGGACGCCGGTGCTGCTCGCGCTGGGGCAGTGTCAGGGTCGAACTAGACAAGGTGGACTCCGCAGGGATGATCGTGGGTGGGCAATAACTGGTCGGCTAGTGCTGACGGGACGTCGTGAACAGCAGCGTTTTAGAATGCTACTAAGTCTTGCGGACGTTATTTGTGGGAAGTGGCCAAGATCGCAGGGGCAAGATGAGGAGTCGAGAGGTTTCTGAGATGTCTGTATGTTACAGGTGCGCAACGATATGGAGGTGTCAATGCACCTCTGAGGGACCTTTCAGGGTTCTTCCAGCAGGCGGCGTTGTTGCAGGTCAGGGCTGGTTTGCTGGGGTTGTGCCAAGGGGGGTGGGTGGGGGACCGTCTATGTCACAAGACGATAAACAAAAGATACCAGGTCACCAGCCTTGATGCGTCTACTCTCGTGCCTGTCTTCGGGTGTCTTTCCGATGCCGGATTGTGACCTTCCTACAACATCAGGAGTGCTACGTGACCCAGTCGAGTTCTTCGGCACCCCGGTCGGCTTCCGGGCCGGCCGAGGCGCAGTCGGCGGACGGTGCTGCCCCGACGGGTGCCGCTGAGTGTGGGCGACCTGTCGATAGCTCAGTCGTCGCAAGCCTCTCGGCGGTTGAGGTGAGTGATGGAGCGGCCGCGTCCCAGGGCTCTCGACGTTCTCCGCTGAGGAGGCTCGGCGGGGTCCTCAGGCGGGGGTCGTCGTCAGGCGCCAGCTGGTCGTCTGTGGGAACCACAGCCGTGGCCAAAGTGGTGGTCATGGGGGTGTCCGGCGTCTTCGGGCTGGTCAACACCAGCCTCATCATCAGGCACTTCGGGGCCGATGCCTTCGCCCAGTACGGCCTGTTGGCCACCTTCCCCACCCTCATGCCCTTCACCGACCTGGGGATCGGTGCGGTCATCCTCAACACGGTGGCGAGCTCGAGCGACCCGGCCCACGACTCGACCGTACGGCGCACGATCACCACTGCCGTCCGGGTGCTGCTCGGCTCCGCCCTGGTCATCAGCACCGTCGGCGTCGTCATCCTGCTGCTGGGCGCCTGGCCCGGGCTGCTGGGGGGCAAGCTCATGGAGGGCGGCGGACTTACCGCCACCGTCTGCCTCATTATCTACGCCGCGGCCCTGCCGCTGTCCGTGGGGCAGCGAGTCATCATCGGTCTGGGGCGATCGGCCACGCAGGTCATCAGCCAGGGAGTCGTCTCGCCGGCCATGTCCTGCTTCCTGCTGCTGGCCATCGTCACCGGCCTGGGGCGCGGCAACGCCGTGTCCATCTACTCCTACATCGCCAACGCCCTGGTGTCGGTCATCTGCATCGTCGTCGCCTGGCGCGCCACCCGCCCCCTGTTCAAGGGTGCCCTGAGGGACGTGCCGCGGCTGCGCAGTGTGCGCGGTGTGCGCATCGTCAACACCGCGGGCCCCCAGCTGCTGCAGTCCCTGGCCATCCCGATCGCCTTCCAGACCGACCGCCTCCTCCTGTCCCACCTGGGGCAGTCTCAGGCCCTGGCCGAGTACAACCTGGCCAACAACCTGTTCAACATGCTCACCCAGACCGTCATGGCGGCCGGCGTCGCCATGTGGCCCATGTTCGCCAGGGCCCGGGCCGACAAGCGCGTCGAGAGCCCCTTCAAGCCGGCCATCGCCTTCAGCGGGGGCGGTCTCCTCCTGGCCCTGGCCCTGGTGGCCATCACCCCCTGGGCCGCCCGAGTCATGTCCCACGGCAAGATCGTCCTGCCGGCCGCGCTCGTGTGGGCCTTCGCCGCCTACGTCGCCGTCGAGGCTGGCAAGCAGCCGCTGGGCATGTACATGACCGACCCGCGCGGCCTGCAGTTCCAGGTCATTCCGGTGCTCATCCTGGTGCCGATGAATCTCGCCATCTCCTGGGTCCTCATTGGGCCCTTCGACGCCGCCGGGCCTATCCTTGGCTCGGTGATCTCGGTGGTCCTGTGCCAGATCCTCCCGTATGCCTGGTGGGTGCGCCGGGACGTGGCCAGGCGTCGTCGAGAGCTGGCCCAGCAGTGAGCCCCTCCTCGTCGGCCGCCGGTGCTGAGCCGGCTCGCGCAGCCCGGGAGCCGACGCCGCGCCCCTACGCCCGACCGCTGCCTCGCGTCCCCCGACTCCCTCATCTCGCCGTTCCTCATCTGTCCAACACCCGGCCCGGTTCCTCGGGCCCCGCTCAAGGAGAAGCCTCATGAGCTCCCCTGCTGGTTCCCCCACCATTGCCGAGAACATCAGGGCCCTGTCCCGGGCTCAGAAGTCCAAGGCCGGTGCCCCCCTCTACTCCCGCATCATCAACCGCCCCGCGGGCCGGGTCCTGGCCGCGATCGCCCACCGGCTGGGCGCGGCCCCTGACCAGGTGACGGTCCTGTCGGCACTGTGCACCTACAGTGGCATCGCCCTCATCGCCCTGTGGCGTCCCACAGTCGTGTCCGCCGTGGCGACCGCCCTGCTGCTCATGTTCGGATACGCCCTCGACGCCGCTGACGGACAGCTGGCAAGATTGCGTCACGGTGGTTCCAAAGCCGGTGAATGGCTCGATCACGTTGCCGACGTCATCAAGCTCTCGACAATTCACGGGGCCATTGCGATCTCGCTGTTCCGTTTTGCAGAACTACCTCCCTCGGTTCTGCTTATTCCGCTGGCTTTCGGAGCAGTTCAGAATATTCACT
The DNA here is from genome assembly GCF_016694895.1 of Actinomyces sp. HMT 175. Lineage (NCBI taxonomy): Bacteria > Bacillati > Actinomycetota > Actinomycetes > Actinomycetales > Actinomycetaceae > Actinomyces > Actinomyces sp. HMT 175. The sequence goes on along the minus strand of NZ_CP068012.1, from coordinate 2,645,569 downwards.
TCTTCAGCTACATCCTGACGTATCAGCTGCGTTATCACGGTGGGACGCCTTTGGCTAAGGATGAATCCCGACCGGGCATTCTCAAGTCGGTTCTGTCGGCCCCCACGGACTACGGGCTCATGTGCTTCGTGCTCATGACCCGTTTCGCGCCCACGGTCTTCCTGTGGGTGTACGGCATCATGCTCCTGGGCTACGCGGGCTACGTGGCGCTGGCTCTGCCCAAGTGGTACCGCGACCTGCGCAACGACCTCCAGTAGGCCCTCGTCGTCGGCCCTCATCGGGCATGGGGAGGCCGACCCGTGACGGGCTGCGGCGAACCGATCACCGGCACTCCCGCTGAGATCTCCATCTATTCCCCCTCATATCTGTTAAGGAATCTTATGGCTCTGCTAACCGGGCGCAAGGCGCTACTGGTCTATACGGGACGCAAGGACGGGTTGGGCAACCGTGTGCGTGCGCTGCTGTCCGCCCAGGAGCTCGCTCGGGTCGAGGACCGCGACCTCTACTACGTGTGGAGCACCGACGAGTACTTCGGCCCCCGGATGGATGAGCTCTGGCGATTCGAAGGGGGCAGTGCCGTATCGCGCCTGACCTCCCGGGCACTCCTGCCCGTAGCCCGGTACCGTCAGCCCAAGGGGGTCCGGATCACCTCCGATCTGCGCCGCCGCCACCTGTGGCAGATTCACTCCCACGGCCTGCCCGTCACCTGGGAGGACCCGGCTTGGAAGGGGGGCACCGCGGAGGGGACGGCGCCCGCCGGGCCGCGCCCCTGGACCGAGCGGCTGCGCGAGCTCACCCCGGTTGACGAGATCGCCGATGAGGTCCGCTCCCTCTACGACGCCCACCTGCGGGGACGCCCCTACGTCGGCATCCAGGTGCGCACCCACGCGGTCTCCCACGCCAAGACCATCGAGTCCTCACCGGTGGAGTGGTTCGCCAACCGGATGCGCCAGATCCGTGCCGACCACCCCGACGTCCCCTTCTTCCTGTCCTGCGACACTCCCGAGGCCCAGGAGCAGCTGGCCGGTGAGTTCGACGGCTGCGTCTTCCTGACGGACAAAGGTGGTTACAACACCGTCAAAGGCGTGCGCTCGGGCCTGGTCGACCTCTACCTGCTGGCCAGCTCCCAGCACCTCATCGGGGCCTCCTTCTCCAGCTTCGTGGAGATGGCCGTCTTCCTGTGCGACGGCGTCGTCCCCTTCGAGCGGCCCGACCAGCCCCTCGACGGCGAGTTCAGCCTCTCCCTGGGGCTGGCCGAGGACCCGCTGCGCCCCGCCCAGCGCTGACGGCCCACAGGTTGGTCAGCAGGCAGGACGCCTGCCGGCGGGGTCAGGCGGGAGGGGTGCTCCCGCCCGACCCGGTGGAGCGGGGGCCTCAGTGCCTGACGAGCTCGTCGATGATGCGGGTCATCGTGGCGCGATACCCGGCCACGGAGAAGCGCTCGGCGGCCTCGCGCGCACCCTGCGCGGCGAGCCGGGCTGCCAGGTCCGGGTCGGCCGCCAGGGATCCCAGGGCGTCGGCCAGGGCCTGCGCGTCGTCGGCGGGAACGAGCAGGCCGGTGGCCGAATCGGTGACGACCTCGGCCAGGCCCTGGACCCGGGAGGCCACCAGCGGCCGGGCCGCGTGCATCGCCTCAACCGCCGTGTTCCCGAAGGGCTCGGCCCGGGAGGGCACGACGACGGCGTCGGCGGCCTCCAGCACCGGCCAGGTGGGGTGCACATAACCCAGCAGCTCGACGTGCCCCTCCAGGTCCGCCCGACCTGCGCGCTCACGCAGCTCGGCCTCGTACCACTCGTAACCGGGGAAGACCGAGCCGCACACGCTTAAGGAGGCATCCACCCCCGAGCGGCGCAGCAGCCCGACGGCGTCGAGAGCCACGTCCACACCCTTGCGCGGGGACAGTCGCCCCACCATGGCGATCCGGAAGGAGTCCCCGGCTTGTCTGGGGCGCAGGGGCTCCAGAGGCTGGTCCGGTCCGGCGACCCCGTTGTGGACCACCTCCGTGCGTGAGGCCAGTCGCGGCTGGGCGTCCAGGAGCGCGTCGCGGGCCGCCCCGGAGTTCGCCACGATCCGGGAGGCCGCCAGCAGTGGGGCGTTGAGCCCGGCGCGGATGATCCGGCGCTGGGTGTCCTCGGCCTCGTGCACGTGGGCCAGTACCGGCACGCCGGCTGCGCTCGCGGCCACTGGCCACCAGGGGATGGTCACCGTGTTGCTGAGAACCACGTCGGCGCGGCTGGCACGGATGACCGACCGCAGGCGGGCGATCTCCGGGGCGGCCTGAGCGGAGAGCCTCGCCAGACCGGTGGGGCTGAGCAGGGCCTTGCGCAGGACCGTGAAGGGCATGACGGCCACGCGGGCGCCGGCGTTGCGCAGCACTGCCACCAGGGGGCCGTCCTGGGGCAGGGCCACGAGGACGTCGTGGCCGGTCTCGATGAGTCCGTGAATGGTCTCCACCAGCTGCCAGTCCGAGCCGTACAGGTCGGGGGAGGGGTGTGCCACGAGGGCTCGGGCGGCATCGGTGCGGGCGCTGGCCGCCCCGCCCCGGCTCACCAGCCCGCCTTCCCGGTGCGGCGTCCGGAGGGGCGACGGTGGGCCGGGCCCTCGAGCGCGAGGCGTCGGGCTAGGGCCTCATAGCCGGAGGCCACCTCGTCCCAGTCGTAGAGGGCCGCACGCTTGCGGGACTCCTCGCCGCGCGCGGTTTGGGCCTCCACGTCGGACTCGGCGGAGACGACCAGGGCTGCCACGTCGTCGGGCGTGGTCCAGTAGCGGCCGGCCTCGCCCAGGACCTCCCGGTTGAAGGAGACGTCGAAGGCGTCCACCGCGGCCCCGGCACCGATGGCGCGCAGCAGGGAGGGGTTCGTACCGCCCACGGAGTGGCCGTGGAAGTAGACCAGGGCGCCGGAGTAGAGGGCGTCGAGCAGATCCTGGTCCCACAGGCCGCCGAGCAGGCGGACCCGGCCGTCGGCCAGGGACTCGATGCGGGCGGTGTAGCCGTCGGCGTAGGGTGCCGATCCGACGACGACCAGGGGAAGCGTCGCCCCGGAGCGCACGTAGCCCTCCACGATGACGTCGACGTGGTTCTCCACCTCGAAGCGGGCCACCACCAGGTGGAAGCCCTTGGGGTTCAGGTCCAGCTCGGCCAGGCGCGAGGTGTCGGCGCTGATGCGGGGCGCCCCGTAGGCGAGAAGGTCGGTGGGGGCGTTGAACTCCTCGGTGTAGTAGTCGGCGATGCCCTGGGCGTCGGCGATGAGTGCGTCGGAGTAGCGCACGGCCAGGGCCTCGGCGGCGCGGTAGTAGCGCTTGCCGGTGGGACCCCACTTTCCGCGACGCCACTCCAGGCCGTCGACGTGCGTGGCCACCGGAATGCGTGCGGCGCGCAGGGCCGGCAGGAAGGGGGAGTTGGCGGCGTTGAAGACGAAGGCCGCGTCCGGGTGGGTGCGGCGCAGCAGGTGGGCCACTGACAGGGCTGTGTGTGACAGGGTCTCCAGGCTGCGGTTCTTCACCGAGGGCAGCTCAACCAGTCGCATCCCCAGGTAGGTGTTGGGCAGCGGGGTGTCCGGCTCAGGGTTGCGGCAGTAGACGAGGACCTGGTGGCCGCGGTTGGCCAGGCGTCGGCCGACCTCCTCGATGGCGGTCTCGAAACCTCCGTAGCGGGCGGGGACGCCTCGCGTCCCGATCATGGCGATACGGAGCCTGTCCGGGTTCACAGCAGTCAACGGAGTCCTTTCGAAGGGCGGCGGGGCCGCTCAGGGATGGGAACCAAAGGTCCTCTTCGATGCGACTGCCAGTCACGGTGACGGCGGAGGATCATCGACGAGGTGGATGGGGAGGCGGTGATGGTGGTGGTGATGATGGCGATGAGGCAACGGGCGAGGAGGCGGGGGCTTGGGCTCTTGCCCTTGAGGTCGCAGGTTCCCTCGGAGCGCCTACGAGCTCGTGGTACCGCGCCTGCCCGGTACACCCGGTCAGCAGTCTAGGGGCAGTCGACCGCGGGCATGTGCCGAAGGGAGCGTCACGTGAATACCTCCGGTGCACTGGAGCGCGGGTTCGGGGTGCCGCACTGGTGATGTGCCAGAACTATGGTGGAGGGATGGCGTTCGACTGGTCCACACCACCTGGGCAAGTGCTGAGCATTCCAGCCAAGAATCGGGTGTGGAACTGCGTGACGGTTAATGAGAGTCTATCTGTGAGAAAAGTGGGTGGGGCGCACCCTGCCGCGTGAGAAGTGATTGATTGCACAATGGGAGCTGGAACAAAGGCCCCTGGAGTCGTTTATCAAAGCGTTATCGCTGTAATACTCTCGTGACCGGCGCCGGTCTTGCTGAGTCAGGGCCGTCCCGTCATACCGCGCCACTTACCCACGTTCCCTCACGTCTTAAGAACGGAGCACTCGTGCATCCTTTCCGTGCTGCCTCCAGTGTGGGGGCGGTCCTGACCGCCCTCCCCCTCGCCCTCGGTGCGCTCGTCGCCCCTACTGTTGCGCCCCCGGCCGCCGCCGCCCCGGGGCAGGTCGCTCTCGCCTCCCCGCAGCCTCTGCCCACTGCTCAGATGGACGGCATCGTTCTGGACCAGGCGGTGGTGGGCAATACCGTCTACGTCGTCGGGGAGTTCAAGAACGCCCGCCCGGCAGGGGCGGTCGCTGGCGAGAACGAGTCTCCTCGATACAACGCCATGGCCTTCGACATCACGACCGGTGCGCTGCTGGACTGGGCCCCCAAGGTCAATGGCAAGATCAATGCGGTCGAGGCGTCGGCCGACGGCTCCACCATCTACCTCGGCGGCAACTTCACCTCTGTCAACGATGAGACCGTCTACCGGGTGGCGGCGGTGGACGCTGCAGGCAAGCGCAAGCCGCTGGGGGCCTCGGCCAACGGCGCGGTGATGGATCTGGAGCTCTCTCCCGACAGCTCCACCCTGTACCTGGGTGGTTCCTTCACCCAGATCAACTCCTCCGCGAGGCAGCGCGCCGGTGCTGTGGATCTCAAGACGAACAAGGTCACCAGCTTCGCCCCCCAGGTCGACGACTCCCTGGTTCGTTCCATCACGGTGGCCGCTGACAACTCCGCTGTGGCGATCGGCGGGTCCTTCACCTCGGTGGACGGATCGTCCGACGCCTATGGAATCGCCGTTCTGGAGAAGGATGGTTCGCTGCGGCACACCAACATCTCCAGCGTCATCCGCAACGCGGGCACGAACTCCGGCATCATGAGCCTCAAGTCGGACTCCCGAGGCCTTTACGGCACCGGATACTCCCAGGAGGGGACCTTCGAGGGGATGTTCCGCGCCAGCTGGACCACCGGGGACATCGACCTCATGGCCGACTGCCACGGCGACACCTATGACGTGCTGCCCACCAACGACGTCGTCTACATCGCCAGCCACACGCACGACTGCAGCAACATCGGTGGCTTCTCCGACGGGGAGCAGAGTGGCACCTACCATCACGCCGTCGGCTTCTCAAGTACGGCGACGGGCACCGTGCGCTCCAACACGGCTCGCGGCTACAGCGACTACTCGGGAATGCCCGCCCCCACACAGTACAGCGGCTTCCTGCCCGGGTTCCAGATCGGCGAGTACAGCGGTCTGAGCCAGGCCGTGTGGACCGTCGAGGGCAACAGCCAGTACATCGTCTACGGCGGTGAGTTCCTCGCGGTCAACGGCACCAAGCAGCAGGGGCTCGTGCGCTTCGCCGCTAGCGGGGGCGACGCCAACGCCGCTGCGCCCGGTGACGAGGGAGGCAACGACAATGACGACAACGGCAAGGACAACGGCGACAACGGCAAGGACAAGAAGAACAAGGATAAGAAGGACAAGAAGAAGAACAAGAAGAAGCAGGACGACTGGGACAACCAGGACGACTGGGACAACCAGGATGGCTGGGGCCAGGGCGGCTGGGGCCAGGATGGCTGGGGCCGGGGCGGCTGGGACAACCAGGACGACGAGGGGTGATGATGGCCATGAGAACCGTTCGGTCTGCGGACTTGCACGGCGTATCTCCTGAATCCTCCGGTTCTATCGTCGGTGGTGGTGTGCTTCCCGACTCAGTGGTCGCTGAGGGCGGTGCGGCGCGCGACGGAGGTCGTACGCTTCGGCACGTGTCACGAACTCGAATGCTGATCCTTCCCGCTGTCCTGGTGCTGGGTCTGGGGCTGGCCGCCTGCGGAGGCGGAAAGTCTCAGAGCACTGCCAGTCCCTCCGCTTCTGCTGCAGCCTCTGCCAGTGGCTCGGCCTCCGCTCAGGCCGCCCCCTCGAACGTCGCCACCCCGACGGTCCAGACCGCGAAGCCGACGGCCGCGCCTGCCTCCCCCTCGGAGGATGTCTCCACTCCGGACGCATCCTCGATCGACCCCAAGGCCGTCGAGACCGGTGATCTGTCGAAGGATGAGTACCCCGAGGTGGGCCTGGACAAGTCCGTCCGCGTTGACGGGGACCTGGTGATCTCCCTGGGGCAGATGCAGGCGAAGGACTTCGCCAGCGGGCCCGGCGAGGTGGGGGGTGCTGGAGTCCTGGTTCCGGTGACGGTGACGAACAAGTCCGGTCAGGACCTGCCGCTGGCCAGCGTGCTGTCCACTACCGTCAACTACGGTGAGGGTGCTGGTACACCCGCCAGCGAGATCGTCTCGGCCTCGGACGCGGTCCCGGCCACGCTCGCGGCCGGTCAGACGGTGACTGTTAATCGAGCCTTCGTCATTCCGGCGGATGGGCGCGGAAATGTCAAGGTCGTCGTGGACCTGGGGGCGGGCCGTGGGGCCGCCACCTTCCGGGGGTCCGCTGGCTGATCGGGGGTAGGCCCTCGAAGGCTTGACTCCTCTTCCACGGGTCTGCTCCAGGCGCCGTCCGGCACTCATGAAAGTGAGTGCCGGGCGGCGCCTTGGCGTGCGGGATGGTCCGTTCGGGTGGCTCGGCTCGGGGGTCGGCGTCGTTGCTTCGTTGTGACATGAGACGAGCTGGCGCCGAAGGCAACCTGAGTCGCGTCTATATAGAAGGTGGCTCCAATGGTGGGTACTTATGAGTGCCCCGCAGTCCTTGAAATGCTGGGATTGTGGCGGGATTTGAACGAAGGGTCAGTGTCTGGCGGATTTGTTCTGCTCTGTGGTGTGCACCAAAACCGGGGCGCGCAAGTTGTCGACGGTGTACGATAAGCGCGCCCGTCGACCCGTGCCGGGCGCGGAATACCAGCCATTCGTAAGGTTGCGTGTCCGTGATCTGAGTATGTTCTGAATGGAATACCTGTGAAGCTCCCCCGCCGACTCCTGAGCGGCCTGCTGGCCGCGGCTCTCGTTCCCCTCGGTGCCGTCACGCTCGCTCCGGCCTCCCCAGCCGCCGCGGACCCGGCCCCTGCCCCAGCCGGCGCCGCCGGTACTCCCAGCACCGTGTCCGCCGATGCCCTGCCCACCGCCCAGATCAATGGCATTGTCTGGGACCAGGTCGTAGTCGGCGACATCGTCTACGCCGTCGGGAAGTTCTCCGCGGTCAGGCCGGCAGGCTCGCCGGCCGGCCAGAACGAGTCCCCGCGCGGCAACGCGATGGCCTACAACATCAACACCGGTGAGATCCTCAACTGGGCGCCCACCACCAACGGCACCATCAATTCCATCGCCGCCTCCGCCGACGGCCAGACCCTCTACCTGGGCGGGGAGTTCACCACGCTGAACAACCAGACCGCCTGGCGTGTCGGCGCGGTCAGGGCCTCCGACGGTCAGCGCGCCCCGCTGGGCGCCGCCGCCAACGGCAGCGTCAAGGCCCTGAGCGTCTCCCCCGACGGCCAGACCCTCTACATCGGTGGCGCCTTCACCCAGGTCAACTCCTCGGCCCGTCAGCGCGTCGCGGCGCTCAACCTGGGCAGCCAGCAGCTGACGAACTTCGCTCCGAAGATCGACAACTACTACGTGCGCAGCATCGTCGAGGCCGTGGACGGTTCGGCCGTGGCCATCGGCGGCGCCTTCGAGTCCGTCGGTGGCAGCGACAAGCCCGGGCACGGCATCGCCATCTTCGAGAAGGACGGCAGCCTGCGCAAGAACAACGCCTCCAGCGTGGTTCGCGGTGCCGGCGCTGAGGCCTCCGTCATGAGCGTCAAGGCCGATGAGCACGGCCTGTACGCGGCGAGCTACTCCCGACTGGGCACCTTCGAGGGCGTCATGCGCCTGAACTGGGTCACCGGCGACATCGACTACATGGCCGACTGCCACGGCGACTCCTATGACGTCCTGCCCGCCGGTGACGTCGTCTACGCCGCCAGCCACTCCCACGACTGCTCCAACATCGGTGGCTTCCCGGACGTCTCGTACCACTACCACAACGCGGTGGCCTATACGAACGCCGCCACCGGAACGGTGGAGGACAACCACGGCGCGGGCTACAAGAACTACGCCGGCCAGAACGCCACCACGAACCTCAACTTCTACCCCGACTTCACGCCGGGCAAGATCTCCGGCGCCATCCAGGCGACCTGGACCGTTGAGGGCAACGACAAGTACGTCGTCTACGGCGGCGAGTTCCTGGCCGTCAATGGCACCGCCCAGCAGGGACTGGTGCGCTTCGCCCGCCGCGACATCGCTCCGAACAAGCAGGGGCCCATGGACAAGGGCGGTGCCTTCAAGGTCTCCGGCAGCTCGCCGCGCGCCGGAGTCGTCTCCCTGTCCTTCAAGGCCAACTGGGACCGGGACGACAAGACCCTGACCTACAACGTCTACCGTGACGCCATGAACGGTCAGCCGGTCACCAGTCAGACCGCGACCGCCGGCTTCTGGGAGCGCCCCGATCTGAGCGCCACCGACGTCGTCGAGCCTGGAAGCACGCACCGCTACCGGGTCCAGGTGACCGACCAGTGGGGGGCCTCCACGGTCTCGGACTGGGTGACGGTCAAGGCCGCTGAGGGCCAGGGCCTGAGCAAGTACGGCGCCCGTGTCCTGGCCGACGGCGCCGCCCACTACTGGTCCTTCGACGAGACCAGCGGCGACAAGGCCGAGGACTTCGTGGCCCAGCGCAACCTGACGATTCGCGGTAAGGCCTACAAGCGCGGAGCCGGGTCCGTCCTGGGCTCGGGCGCCTCGCTCGGCCTGACCTCGGACAGCGCTAACAAGTCGCACGCCGCGACGCGCGTCGCCTCCCAGGCCCCCACCGCCTTCTCCATGGAGGCTTGGGTCCGCACGACCTCGACCTCGGGCGGCGAGATCATGGGCTACGGCTCCTCCGCGGACAACCAGTCGTGGAGCCGTGACCGCATGGTGTACATGCGCAATGACGGCACGCTCAGCTTCATGCTCTACCCGGGCAAGCTGACCACCATCACCACTCCCAAGAGCTACAACGACGGGCAGTGGCACCACATCGTGGCCTCCCTGAGCCCGACCGCCGGCGCCATGCTCTACGTGGATGGCAACCTCGCTGCCTTCGACGGCGCCATGACTGCGGGGCAGAGCTACTCCGGTTACTGGCGCATCGGCGGGGACGCCCTCAGCGGTGTCAACGGTCAGCCCTCCAACACCAACATCCAGGCCGACATCGACGAGGCCGCCGTCTACAGCACCCCGCTGTCGGCGCGCCAGATCGGTGAGCACTACACCGCTGCCACCGGCAAGCAGGTCGAGCCGGACAAGGGCGACGACAAGGGCAAGGACAACGGCAAGGACAACGGCAAGGACAACGCCGGCAAGGACAAGGACAACGGCAAGGACAAGGGCAAGCAGCCCGAGGGCAAGGCCCTGCTGGACGACACCTTCGAGCGCAGTGTGAACGGCGGCTGGGGCAAGGCCCAGGCCGGCGGTGAGTGGAAGACCACCTGGAACGCCGCGGCATTCTCCGTCGACGGCACCAGCGGCCGGATCGCCATGGCTGGTCCGCGCTCCTCGGCCTCCATCATCTCCGACCCGGTCAAGTCGACCTCCACCGACGCCGTCGTGGACTTCTCCCTGGACGCGGTGCCCACTGGAAACGGAGCCTTCATCTCCTACGCCGCCCGCACCACCAAGGCCGGCCAGTACCAGGCCACGGTCCGCATCGGCAGCACCGGCAACCCGGTGGTCACGGTCTCGCGCGTGGTTAAGGGCAAGGAGACCTCCCTGGGCTCCTACGTGATGAAGCAGCCCTACACGGCCGGTCAGCCGCTCCACCTGCGCATGGTGGTTGACGGCGCGGAGTCGACCAACATCCAGACCAAGCTCTGGGCCGGAGACGCCGAGCCCGCCGAGTGGGGGATCGAGGCCGTCGACAACGACAAGACCCTCAACGAGGCCGGAACCGTCGGGCTGACCACCTACATGTCCAGCTCGGCCGGACCGGAGACCGTCACCCTGTCGGTCGACAAGGTCACCATCAAGCAGCACTGACGCCGTCGAGCGCAGCGCGCATACGGGGCGGGCCGGGAAGAGCTGATCTTCCCGGCCCGCCCCGTTCTGCTCGCGTGCCGCGAGGGGGCGTCGCCGAGGTGCGATACCGCTCGTGTCATACCAAAAACTGGTAGGTCAAGGGTATGCCAGTGAACACCTCCGTCAGCCTCGATGACCACTTCGTCGGATTCATCGCGAGCCAAGTCGGGTCCGGACGGTACCGGTCCGCGAGCGAGGTCATCCGCGCCGGCCTGCGCCTTCTGGAGGACCAGGAGACAGAGATGTCGGCGCTGCGCGAGGCACTCGCATCCGGTGAGGCGAGCGGACAGGCGGAGTCCCTCGACTTCGACGCCTTCATCGCCGCCAAGGCGGCAAGGACGTCGTGAGCACCTACTGTGCTGGCTCATGGCTTCTGGGAGGTTCGGATGTCACGACCTCCCAAAACACCGGTGGGGCGCGTCTGCCAGATGGGAGAGCTGCCGCTTCGGCCTGTCGGAGAGGAGCGCCCTGGTCACTGTGGTGGCTGCCGGCGTCGTCTGGGTGCACTGCACGAAGGTGGGGCGCTACTGGAGGAGGGTTGGGGGTGCTTCGGGTAGGTGGGGCCTTCGTGCAGTAGACACAACCCTTGGCCAGTGGACCCCGACCCTCGTGGAGCAGGTCGACTCGGGCCCACTCGAGCCAGTTCTGGGCGGGGCCGGAGTCAAACCATGACCACCGGGCCCCGGCGCAGGCGACGGGCAGGGGACGGTGGGGGCGGACCTGTGACGGAGGTGCTGGACTGTGCCGTAAGAACCTCGGACTCACTCCTGCGAGGTCTGGTGTCCACAGCGCTGACATTAGCCAGCCCGGCGTCAGCGCGCTCAGCGGGGATCGTTGGAATTCTGTGGTTTCTTCTCCTGTGTGCAGTCCCGATTCGGGTTAATGTCAGCGCTGTGGACACCCACACCCCGTCATGTCTCGTTTCTAGGCCGCTCTCTCCTCCGGGACCACCAGCCTGCCCAAGGTTCCTGCCCGAGCGAGTGTCTCAGAAGTCATGACACCCACATATCTCCCAAGTGAGGAGACAGCACAGACGTGAGCACCTACCGCTTGACCCCGACAGGCACGTGTAGCCCTGTCGGCCAGACGGCCACTCTCCAACATGTCACACGCAGGCAACACGGAGCGTCCCTAGGATCATCCTGTAGTGAGAACCCACTAGGAGGAACCATGCTCAGGGTAGCGATCAACGGATACGGCAACCTCGGCCGCGGTGTCGAGCAGGCCATCACCAAGAACGCGGACATGGAGGTCGCCGTCGTCTTCACCCGGCGCGACCCGGCCACCGTCACCACCCAGGGGGCGCCCGTCGCCCACGTCGACGACATGGCCGCCTGGGCCGACAAGGTCGATGTCTGCCTGAACTGCGGAGGCTCGGCCACCGACCTGATCGAGCAGACCCCGGCCGCCGCCACCCTGTTCAACACGGTCGACTCCTTCGACACCCACGCCCGCATCCCCGAGCACTTCGCCGCTGTCGACGCCGCCGCCAAGGCCTCGGGCCACGTCGCCCTGATCTCCGCCGGCTGGGACCCGGGCCTGTTCTCCATGCTGCGGGTCCTGGGCGAGGCCGTCCTGCCCGACGGCGCCACCACCACCTTCTGGGGGCCCGGCGTCTCCCAGGGGCACTCCGATGCCCTGCGCCGCATCGAGGGCGTCGTCGATGCCAAGCAGTACACCCGCCCGGTGGAGGCCACCGTCGCCGCCGTCAAGGCCGGTGACGACGTCGAGCTGACCACCCGTTCCATGCACACGCGAGACTGCTACGTGGTGGCCGAGGAGGGGGCCGACCGGGCCCGCATCGAGCGGGAGATCGTGGAGATGCCCAACTACTTCGCCGACTACGACACCACCGTCACCTTCATCACCGCCGAGGAGCTGGCCGCCGAGCACGCCGGGATCCCGCACGGCGGCTCTGTCATCCGCCGCGGGCACACCTCCGAGGGCGTGGCCGAGACCGTGAGCTTCGAGCTCCAGCTCGACTCCAACCCGGAGTTCACCGGCTCGGTCCTGGTCGCCACGGCGCGAGCGGTGGCCAGGCTGGCCGCCCGCGGTGAGACCGGTGCGCGCACCGTCTTCGACGTGACGCTCGCCGACCTGTCCCCGACGAGCCCCGAGGAGCTGCGCGCCCACTACCTGTGAGGCGGGCGGACGGCCCGAGGCGTCCCGCCGCCGGCACCGCGCCGGTGGCGGGACGCCTCGCCTCCGGCTGAGTCAGTCGCGGATGAGGGGGACGTCGACGTCGGGCAGCTCGCCGCGGCGGGCGGCACGTAGGAGCCTCATCCCGTCCCGGGTGGCCTGCGCCGCCGTGATGAGCGGGCGGCGGGTGCTCAGGAGCTGGCGCCTGCCGCCGCGCAGGACGATCTCGCGGGCGGCCCGGCCCGCCGTGGCCACCCACCGGCGCTGTGTGGCCCGATCCAGGTGCAGCGCCGCGTACAGCAGCCGGTTGCGCACGTTGTAGTAGTAGTAGATGTCCGACTTGGCGCGGTCGGACTGGTCGTCCTCGGAGTGGGTGCCGCCCTCATCGTGGACGGCCACGGCGTCGCGCACCAGGGCCAGGCTGCCCCCGGCCGCCAGCACTCGGGCCGAGAAGTCCACGTCCTCCCAGTACAGGAAGTAGCGCGCGTCCAGGCCGCCGGCGGCCTCGAACAGGTCCGCCGACAGCGCCAGGCAGGCCCCCGAGAGCCACGGCTGGGTGCCGCCGGGGGGAATCGGGCGCGGTGAGCGGCGCGAGCGCATCGAGCCGTCGGCCAGGCACACGACGATCCCGTCGGAGACGATGCGGCCACTGGAGTCCTTGAGCACCGGTGCCACCAGGGCGAGCCGGTCCGCGTGCGCCCTGGCCGCCAGGCGGATGAGGTCGGCCCGGGCGATGACGGCGTCGGGATTGAGCAGGACCAGCAGGTCGGCGCCGAGCTCGCGTGCCCGGGCCGCCCCCAGGTTCATGCCGCCGCCGAAGCCGGTGTTCGTCTCCGGCAGGACCGCCTCCCAGCCCCGCGAGGAGGCCAGTGCCACCAGCTCTCCGCGGGCGGCGGGCGTGGAGTAGTTATCGACGACGATGATGCGGGCCTCGGGGGAGTCCTCGGCCACACGCGCCAGCGTGTGCTCCAGCAGCGCCGCCGAGTCGTAGCTGACGACGATGACCGCCGTGCGCGAAAGCAGTTCGCCGCCGGAGAGAGCCTCGGAGGCCTCGGTGATCTCGACAGCCTGGGCGGGGGCGCCGGTGGCGGGGCCGGTCGGATCGGCGGCCTCGGGGGTCTCGGCGCCCTGGGCGGGGTCAGAGGTGGCGGTCATCGAAGCAGGAGCCTTCCGGGTGCGGGACGACGTCGTGGCTCGGGTGCTTCCACCGTGGGGTGCACCCGCTTCGTGATAGTACCGTTAGACCCTGATATGAGGCCGCGATCCGCCGGCAGGCGGGAGGAAGGACGGGCTGGACGTGCACCTGACCATCGCGATGCTCACCTACCGCCGCAACGACTACCTCGCGCAGGTGATCCCCGAGCTGCTGACGCAGACCGACGACGTCTGTGACGCGCAGACGACGGCGAGCGTGCTCATTGTGGACAACGACCCGCAGGCCGGGGCGCGGGCCGTCGTCGAGGCCGCCCGGGCGGCGCTGGCCGGCGGGCAGTCGGAAGCGGCGGAATCGTCCGGGCAGGCAGGGCCCTCCGGGTCGGCTGACTTGGACGCGGCGGTGACGTCGCGGCTGGTCTACGTTCACGAGCCCGAGCCGGGCATCGTGGCCGGCCGCAACCGGGCCCTGAGCCAGGCCCACGGCTCTGACGCCCTCGTCTTCATCGACGACGATGAGATTCCCTCGCCGGGCTGGCTCAAGGCCCTCGTGAGCACCTGGCGCGCCCAGGGCTGCGCCGCCGTCACCGGCCCCACGCCGCCGACCTTCGAGGTCGACCCCTCGGCGTGGGTCACCGCCTCAGGCGCCTTCGACTCCTGGGAGGCCGCCGACGGCGCCCAGGTCCGCAGCGCCGATACCGGCAACCTGCTCCTGGACCTGGCCGTCGTCGAGCGCCTGGGGCTGCGCTTCGACCCGCGCTACGGGCTCACCGGCGGCGAGGACTCCCTGTTCACCCGCCAGCTCACCCGCGCCGGCGGCGTCATCCGCTTCGCGGCCGGGGCGGTGGTCACCAAGCGCGTGCCCGCGGCCCGCGCCCGGCGCACCTGGGTGCTGGAGCGCTCCTTGCGCTCGGGTTCGTCCTGGGCCCGGGTGCGCATCGACACGGCCGGGCCCGCCGACGGCGGTGCCTCCGACAGGCTCGCGCGCCTCAGGCTGCGCCTGGGCTACGGCGCCAAGGGGCTGGCCAAGGCCGGAATCGACGGGGCACGGGCCGGCGTGGCCCGCATCCGCGGTGACGTGCCCGCCCAGGCCCGCTACGAGGTCTCCTCGCGCGGCGGACTGGGCATGGTGGTGGGCGCTCTGGGCGTCCACGTGCGCGAGTACGGACGCCCCCGGCGCCGGAGGAGCACAGCACGCCCCGGCAGGAGGAGCGCATGAACCGGCTGACGATCGCCATCCCCACCTTCCGCCGCCCGCAGGACCTCAAACGGGCCGTCAGCGGGGTCCTGGAGCAGGCCGGGGAGCTGGTTGGCGGCTCGAGTGCCGAGGCCCGAGAACCCGAGGGCGATGCCGCGGGCGCGGCGGATACGGACGGGGGCCCAGGCAGGGGCGTGAGCGACGTCGAGGTCCTCGTCATCGACAACGACGCCCAGGGCACCGGGCACGAGGCCGCCCTCGCCGCAGCGGCCGACGCCGGGGTGCCGGTGCGTTCCTCCGCGGAGGGCTCGGAGGAGCCCGGGGGCGTGGGCCTGCGCTACGTCATCGAGGAGAGGCCCGGTGTGGCGGCGGTGCGCAACCGCGCCCTGGACGAGACCGGTGGGCGCGACCTGCTCGTCTTCATCGACGACGACGAGGAGCCCGAGCCCGGCTGGCTCGCCGCCCTCGTGGGGCTGTGGGCCTCGACCGGCTGCCAGGCGGTGGCCGGACCCGTCATCCCCGCCTACGAGGTCGAGCCCGAGGCGTGGGTGCGTCAGGGCGAGTTCTTCGTGCGCAGGACCTGGCCCACCGGCACGGTCCGCCCGGTGGCGGCCTCCAACTGCCTGCTGCTGGACCTGGGTTTCGTGCGCCGGGCCGGGCTGCGTTTCGATGAGGCCTTCGGCGCCACTGGGGGAGAGGACACGCTCTTCACCCGCCGGCTGAGCGCCGCCGGCGGTGTCATCCGCTGGTGCGATGAGGCGCGCGTGCGCGACCACGTGCCGGCCTCGCGCCTCACCCGCCCCTGGATCCTGCGACGGCAGCGCTCCCACGCCGCCACCTCGGTGCGCGTGGAGCTGGCCCTGGCCGGCGGCGGGGCTCAGCCGGCCATCCGGGCCAAGGCCGCGGCCGGTGGCCTGGTGCGCATCGTCGTCGGCGGCCTGCGAACCGCCGGCGGAACGCTCATCGGCAGCCCCCGGCACGCGGCCAAGGGGGCTCGGCTACTGGCCCGTGGCCGCGGCATCCTGGCGGCCAGCGTCGGAGGCGGCGTCCACCGCGAGTACGACCACTGAAGGCCGGGGCCTGAACTCAGCGCGGTGCTGGCTGAAGAGCCCACATCGGGCAGCACCAAAAGCTTAACCGCCGTTTCCCGGACGATCCGCTCCAGCCATCCTTCGAGCACCAACTCCTGGGCGACTTCGGCCGGGATGTGCACGGCGGGCGTCAGGCGGTATGGGGCTCCAGTCTTGTCAACAAGCCGGGCGTCGGACTTAATCGTCTTTGATGCTTGCTGTGGTCGAGGAAAAGGTCAAGCCAGACATTAATGCTGCAAAGCCAATACCAACTCCGCCGAGCACAAAAACGAAAGGCGTTGAAGTAAGATCGGCGACCACGCCTCCCAAGGCCAGGCCCACCGTCGTGCCGAGGCTGCCAACCGTACCGATTACCGCATAGACCCTGCCGAGGAAGCGTCGATCGATCGTCAACTGTATCTGAGCTGACAGCGCGCCGCTCAACAGTACCAGCGGGAGACCTTGAACGAAGAAGGCCACCGCGGCGACCCAGAAACTGGGCCAGATTCCCGGAACAGCAAGAGTCAGTGCGTAGACTCCAAGAGCCAGGACGGTCACCCAACGAACGCTCACTGTGTCGGGGGTTACTAGCAATGCAAGTCCACCGACCAGTGCGCCGACGGACGTGATGGCTAACAGAAGGCCGTAGGTGTCGCCGCCACCTTCCAGCGCCTCTATGACGTAAACAACGAGAATAGACTCCGGCATCCAACCGAAGAGGTTCCAGATCCCGAAAACCGCCACAATGTTGCGAGCGAACGGATTTTGCCAAGTCACAACAAGGCCGTCCCACAATTCCTTCATGAAAGTGCGCGTGCGAGTCTCAATAGTTGCGGCCGTCGGTTCGCTGTTAACTTCCGCTGCGCACTCGTACCATGCGTCCTCCTGCCTGCCCTCATCGCATTGTCTCTCGGCTGACGACTGGTCAGGCATCAGTACGTGTGAGCGCTGAAGAGAGTGTAGTGCGAGCGCAATGATGAGCAATACCCCTGCACTCAAAGTGAATGGCGTTGTCACGGACCATCCTACCAATGTGGCGCCAACAAACGGCCCGATAGCACCATTGCCAAGCTCTTGCACCCATCGGATGGTGGCATTCGACTTCAGGTACTGGTTAGGTTCTGTGAGATCGGGGACGACCAGTACTGACGCTGCGTCATATAATTCTTCTAACATGCCGAAGAATAAGGCGAACGCACAAAGCAGCAGGATTGACCCGGCGCCAAGGTGGAGCGCCACGGCGAGCCCCACTAAAATGAGTGCACGGGCTAGGTTGACCAGGTACAGGGTGCGCAACTTGCACCATCGATCGAGCATGACGCCGATCGGTATGGAGAGGAGCACCCTAGGTAACGTTGCTACGGTGGCAACTAGTGCGACCTCCAGCGCCGAGTCGGCATATGCGGTGGTCAGCACGGCGAAGGCAGCGACTCGGATCCCGTCGACGATGTTCGACCCCAGAGACACTGCGGCGAGCCGCACAATCGGCCCGCGTACTAAGGTTCGTGCGCTCATGAGACTAATTCCTTGCGTATTCAAACACCTGGTACTGCCCGTTCATCCATACAGCGATAGAATTTGGCAGGTCCGGCATGTTCCGGACCGACGCATCGGCATCCTTGAGGTGTCCTCCTTGGAACAATAAAGCCGTGCGGATGTGGGATCAATCCCGGGCGTCGATAGGCGAGCTAGCGAATCTCCCGTGAAGGGGTGGCGACTACCTCGTCGTTCACTGTGCGCGGCATACATGTGCGCCACGGTGGCTGCGTCCACCGCGAGTACGACCACTGAGGGCTCGCGGTCGGGATCACGCCTGCTGGGCGGGCGCCGCAGCGGAGTCGGTGGGCTCATCCCGCGGTGGGGCGGCCGGCTCGTCGTCGATGCCCACCTGGGCGGCCTCACGCAGGGGAGGTTGCAGAACGGCGGCCCCCAGCACGATCGGCAGGTAGGCGGGCAGCACCGTCCAGGGCCCCACGAACACGTTCTGCACCACGGTCAGAGCCGCGAAGAACAGCCAGGGCGTGGCCTTGAGGCGTCCCAGGTCGCGCATCATCGCCGCCAGCGCCATTCCCGCAATGAGCAGCAGCAGCAGGCCGCCCGGGATCGAGGCCGCCGCCCACATGTCCATGAGACCCGAGTGCAGCTCGATGCGGCCGCCGAACATGAAGTTCTCGACGTAACCGTTCTCCGGGTCGTAGCCCAGGGCGGCCATGCCTTGCTTGGCCACCCACAGGTCCTCGAAACGGGGCTTGACGCCGGCGCCGTACCCCCAGGGCCGGTTCTGGAACAGCGCCCAGGAGGCCCCCAGTTCGGGGCGGGCGGACAGGAGCAGGCCCGCCGAGCTGGAGGACTGGGCAATGGTCCGGTTCTGGGCGTCCTCACCCAGGGTCCCGGACTCCGAGGCCATGACCACCCCAACCATCGCCACGATCCCCACGACCGCCAGAACGAGGATCTGGGAGATCGCCAGGCGCCTCGGAGTGGGCACGTGCCATCGGGCCCAGGACGCCAGGGCCTGCCAGATGACCGTGCCCAGGATGATGGCCAGGAAGGCCAGGGTGGAGCGCGAGTCGGAGACGAGGAAGACGCCGCTGAGCACCAGCAGGGCCACGATCTGCACCAGCCGGCGCTGGTCGGCCACGAGGCTGAGGACCATGATCGTCACCGCCGCACCGATCCCGAACTTCCACGGGTTGGAGCTGGTCTGCAGCAGGGGCAGCGCGTCCAGGAACATGCCGAAGCCGACCGCCAGGGCCGCGCGCCTCGCGCCCAGCCGGCGGGCCCCCCACACGAAGACGGCTACCGCGCAGGGCACCGCCAGCAGGCTCAAGGTGGTGACCCGGCGGGCCCAGGCCTCGACGACGAAGCTGCTCTCGGCCAGCAGGGACATGATGTAGGCCGTGCCCGACGCCAGGATGGACAGCACGAGCAGCAGCGAGAAGCGGCGCGCCTTGCGCACGGCCGTCCAGGTGATGGGGACCGAGGCGAGTGCGACACAGTCCCCGACGCTCAGGGCTGCCGCCAGCTCGCGGCGCACACCCACGCAGACCAGCAGGACGACGGCGATCGCCATCTCCAGCCGCCGCCATGTCGTCCCCGGTTCGCGGCTCGACTCGGGATCAGCGCCCGACGGCGTCCGCGAGTCCTGGTGGGAGGTGCCCTGCGACCATGTCTGGGCCACGGCCGGTCAGGCGTCTTCCCGAGAGCGACGACGCCCGATGATGAGCAGCGGGTCCTCGACCTTGTCCTGCGGGTTCTTCTGACTCAGGAAGTACAGCAGGATCGCCACGATGGCGCCGGCGGCCAGCCCGATGGCGGTCCCGATCAGCGCGGTCGACATGGCCGACAGGCTCGAGGGGGCGGAGGGGGTCGTGGGGGAGTCGACCACCTTGAGCGTCGCGGTGGTGTTTCCCGCCTGCCCGGAGCTGGACAGGTCGCGGGCCACCGAGTCCAGGGCGGTCAGCTCGGCCTCGGCGATCCTGTGGGCGCGCTGGGGATCTGTGCTGGTGGCTCGGATCTCCACCAGGGTGGTGCCGGTCTTGCTGGTCACCGAGACGGACTTGCGCAGCTCGTCCTGACTGATCCCCGTGTCCTTGGAGACCTCCGCGAAGGTGCTCTCCGAGGTCCCGATCTCCACCAGCGTCGGCATGATGGAGGTCAGGTAGTTGAAGGTGTTGGGGAGGTTGGCCTCACTGTTCTCCACACCCAGATTCGCATTGGCGGTGGAGGTGTACTGCGCCGGCGTCAACAGGCCGAAGACAGTGCCGATGATGGTGCCCAGCACAACGTGCATGACCACCAGGACTGCGTTCTTGCGCAGCGCGATGATGAGGGTTTCCGGGTCCATGGGTTCCGTTTCGGTGATTGCGGGAGCAACAGAATAGCGCGCTGTTTGGGGCAAGAGCCGGGCACAGGAAGTGACTCACCTCCTTCCCGGGCACTTTTCAGAACTCGTCGGGTCGTTGGGGTTTGAGGATTGCTGGCACTCGCAGGACGATCGACCGATCGGGTAGTGACGAATGCGACGGGCTTCCGCCAGGTGCAGCAACACCAACGACGACGCGGGTACGAGTGACTCCGGGGCGGCGCTCAGGGCGCGTTGGAGGACTCGGTGGCGCTGTGGCGGTGGGCGGAGCCCTCGGTGCGCGAGTCGGTCCCCGCCCCCGAGGCGCCCTCGGAGCCGTGTGAGTTGTCTGCAGGCCCGGAGTGGAGCGTGGGCTCGGCCTTCAGGCCGCGCAGGCCGTTCCACGCGAGGTTGACCATGTGAGCGGCCACCTCCTCCTTGCTCATCGAGCGGTTTTCCAACCACCACTGAGCCGGCATGGCCACGATACCCACCAGCATCTGGGCGTACAACGGGGCCGTGCGCGGGTCGAGGTCGTGGGCGGCGAACTGCGAGGCGAGGATCCCGGAGACCTCGATGGCGACGTCGGCCAGCAGTGTGGAGTAGGTGCCGGCGGCGCGGTCCGAGCCGGCCGAGAGGATGCGGAAGCCGTCGGGGGAGTCCTCGATATAGGTCAGCAGGGCCAGGGCGGCCCGCTCGGCGACCCGTGAGGCCGAGCCGGAGGCATCAGGCCCTTCCGTTGCGCGCCGCCCGGCCTCCGGCGCCGCCGCGGCGTCCGCGGCCGGGTCCGCGATCGCCGAGGAGATCGCGGCCGAGATCGTGGTGATCTCCCGGTCGACGACGACGGCGTACAGGCCCTCCTTGCCGCCGAAGTGCTCGTAGACCACCGGTTTGGACACCTGGGCGCGGGCCGCCACCTCCTCCACACTCGTGGCGTCGAAGCCGCGCTCGGCGAACAGCCCGCGGGCCACGGCGATGAGCTGCTCGCGCCGCTCGCTGGCGCTCATACGGGTGCGCTTGGCCGCCATGGCCCTAGCCCCTCTCGCTGTGGTCCGCCGACCGGGTGGGGCGACGGCGCTCGGACCACTGGGCGAAGCGAGCCGAGGCCAGAGCCCCGGTGCGGCGGGCCAGCCGGTGGCTGGGGGCCTCGATGTAGCGCTGGAACAACCAGGTCAGCGGCGCCGAGGCCAACGGCGCCAGGATGAGCACCCACCACGGCGAGATCGAGTGCGTCAGCAGCCGCAGCGAGACCACGACCGGCTCGTGGACCAGGTAGAGGGAGAAGGACATGAGGCCCAGGTACTGCACGGTGCGCGAGCGCAGCAGGCCGCGCAGCGCCCCGGCCCGCACCACGAGGTGGACCAGGTAGGCCGCGGCCGCCAGGGTGACCGCGTTGGCCAGACGCTGAGCCGTGTGGCTCTCCATCCCCGGCCACCAGGCCAGGGTGATGAGCAGCAGGCACACCAGGGCCTGCGCCGTCGCCCAGGGCTGGGGGCGCTGCGGCACCGGGGCGGGGTTGTGCCCCCAGGCCCAGCCCATGACCGCGCCGACGGTGAAGACCGGCAGGTAGCTGCCCGAGCCGGGGCTGGCGGTGATGACGGGCACCGCCAGGGCCGCCACCACCGGCAGCCAGGAGATCCGCCAGCGGGCGCACAGGGCCACCCCGAGGATCATCAGGGGCAGCACGAAGGAGAAGATCGCCTCGGCGTGCAAAGACCACAGGACGGTATTGCGGTAGGCGTGCTTGGGGATGAGCAGGTACTCCATGAGCATCTGGCGCGCCCCGAGCCCCACGGGGTGAGTGACGGTCATCCAGTGCCCCAGCGCCGGATCCTCCGAGCGCGGCACGAGCAGCATCGCGATGACCGCGAAGGTGGTGGAGGCCGCCGCCGGCAGCCACAGGCGCACGAAGCGCCTCGGGGCGTAGTCGACCCAGTCGAAGCGCCGCCCCTGGGCGTGGCGGCGGGCCACCGGGTAGGTCAGGGCCACACCGGACAGGACGAAGAAGATGAGGACGGCCTCATGGCCCGCCCACAGCAGGTGGAGGGGACTCTGGGTGAGGATCCGGTTGAAGGTGCCGGTGGGGACGGTGCCGGGCCGCGCCCCGACCTCCGCCAGCGCGGGGACGGTCTCCAGGGCGTGGTGGATGAGCACGACGACGGCGGCCAGCCCGCGCAGCCCGTCGAGCTCGATGAGTCGCACCGCTGCCGGCTTGCCGGAGGAGGGAGGGGGAGCGGAGGGGGAACTGGACATGCCCCCATCCTGCCCTGTCCTCCCAGCCGACCGCGAAGCCCAAGGAGTGTGGCATACGCCCCGCGCAGGTGGGAGGCCCGGTGCCAGGTCCGGTCCCGGAGGCGACCGGGACGCAACCGGGCGCGACCGGGGCGCGCTGAGCCGCCGCGAAGGTGCCGAGTGCGACCGGGACATGAGAGACTGTCCCGGCGTCTCGCCCCTCGCCGTCGGGCCCGGGTCGGGATGTGTCCTTCCGCCCTGGTGTAGCGGCAGCACGCAGGCCTTTGGAGCCTTGAGGCCCGGGTTCGAATCCTGGGGGCGGAGCGGCGTAGCATGAGCGGCGTTGGGGTTCCCTCGCTCTCACGCCCGACGGCGGTCACCCGGTCGCCGGTGGGATACGCGCCAACCGTCCATCCGTACCTGATTTCAGAAACCGTTGGAGTCCGTCCCCGGCCTCCGCCCGGTCGCGGCCGGAGACGTCGGGAGCCCGGGCGCGAACCTGTGAGAAGAGGACACGTGACGCCAACCGCACCCGCCGCCGTCATCGTCATGGCCGCAGGCAAGGGAACTCGTATGCGATCGGTCACCCCCAAGGTCCTGCACCGGATCGGCGGTCGCAGCCTCGTGGACCACGCCGTCACCGCGGCCAGGGGGCTGGAGCCCCAGCACCTCGTCGTCGTTGTGCGCCACGAGCGCGACGCCGTCATCGCCCACCTCGCCGAGGTCGCCCCCGATGCCGTTCCGGCCGACCAGGACGAGGTGCCCGGTACCGGGCGGGCCGTCGCCTGCGGGCTGGCCGCCCTCCCCGAGGACCTCACCGGGCCCGTCGTCGTCACCAGCGGGGACGTCCCGCTGCTGGACACCGCCACCCTGAAGGAACTCCTGGCTCAGCACCATGAGCGCGGGGACGCCGTCACCCTGCTGACCACCGAGCTCGAGGACCCCACCGGCTACGGGCGAGTCGTGCGCGAGGCCGACGGCACCGTCTCGGCCGTCGTCGAGCAGCGCGACGCCAGCGAGGCCCAGCGCGCTATCCGCGAGATCAACGCCGGCGTCTACGTCTTCGACGCCGCCCACCTGCGCACCGCCCTGGCGACCCTGGGCACGGACAACGATCAGGGCGAGGTCTACCTCACCGACGTCGTCGCCCATGCCCACCAGACCGGCCGGTCCACCAGCGCGCTGGTCGCCACCGACCACTGGCTCGTCGAGGGCTGCAACGACCGCGCCCAGCTCGCCGAGCTCGGCGCCGAGCTCAACCGCCGCGTCCTGGCCGGCTGGATGGCCCAGGGCGTCGGCGTCGTCGACCCGGCCTCCACCTGGGTGGACGTCACCGCCGAGCTCGCTCAGGACGTCACCCTCGAGCAGGGCGTCCTCGTACGCGGAACCACCCGGATCGGCCAGGGTGCCCGGGTGGGCGCCTACGCGATCCTCACCGACGCCGTCATCCCGGCCGGCTGTGTCGTGGCCCCCTTCAGCCAGCTCGACGCCGACGCCGCCCAGGCCTGACGCATGAGCGCACCGCAGCTTCGGCCCCGACCGGTCCGGCCGTCCGGGGCGATCATTGACCTTCACCTCCGTCTCCAACAGTCACATCGAGGGCCGCACCGGCCGTGAGAAGGGAACCACGTCATGACGGGCATCATTACCAAGGGTGAGAAACGGCTGGTCGTTGTCTCCGGACGCGCCCATCCCGAGCTCGCCCGGGACGTGGCCAGCGAGCTCGGCACTGAGGTGCTGTCCTCCACGGCCTACGACTTCGCCAACGGGGAGACCTACGTCCGCTTCAACGAGTCGGTGCGCGGCTGCGACGTGTTCGTCGTCCAGTCCCACGGCGACCGCGTCAACGACTGGCTCATGGAGCAGCTCATCATGGTGGACGCCCTCAAGCGCGCCTCCGCCAAGCGCATCACCGTGGTGGCCCCCTTCTTCCCCTACGCCCGTCAGGACAAGAAGCACCTGGGGCGCGAGCCCATCAGTGCCCGCCTCGTGGCCGACCTCTACAAGACCGCCGGCGCCGACCGCCTCATGAGCGTGGACCTGCACACCTCCCAGGAGCAGGGCTTCTTCGACGGCCCCTGGGACCACCTGTGGGCCCAGCCGGTGCTCGTGGACTACGTGCGCACCCGCGTCGACCCTGCCAACGCCGCCGTCGTCTCCCCCGACGCCGGCCGCATCCGGGTGGCCGAGCGCTGGGCCAACCAGCTCGGCGGCACCCCGCTGGCCTTCGTCCACAAGACCCGCGACGTCACCCGCCCCAACGAGTCGGTGGCCAACCGCGTCGTCGGCGACGTCGAGGGACGCTCCTGCGTCCTGGTCGATGACATGATCGACACCGGCGGCACCATCGCCAAGGCCGTCCAGGTGCTCCTGGACTCCGGGGCCAAGGACGTCATCGTCGCCGCGACCCACGGGGTGCTCTCCGGGCCGGCTGTGGACCGGCTCTCCACCTGCGGGGCCCGCGAGGTCATCGTCACCGACACCCTGCCGATCCCCGCCGGCAAGCGCTTCGAGCAGCTGACGGTCCTGCCGATCGCGCCGCTGCTGGCGCGCGCCATCAAGGCCGTTTTCGACGATGGCTCAGTGGCGGAGCTCTTCGATACCGTCGGCGTCGCCGGCGACTGAGACAGTCGGGTCCGCTCCTCGCAGGACCCCCATGAGCCACCGCGCGCCGGCTCCGGCCGCCGCGCTCCCGCCCTCGCCGAGCCCCTCACCGGGCCCGGCGAGGGCGTCTGTCATGGGGCGGGCTCCCCATGACGGCGAGTCGCGCTCGAAGTGTGCAGTAACCTTCAGATAACGATTTCGTTGCAAACCGACCTTGCGGTCACGTAGCGTGGCGCCGTCATCGAATTGTGTTCCTTTCGTTGCCTCTTCGTGTTCCGCATGGTCGGATGCGCTCCCCGAACTAACAAGCGCTACCAGTTACATTAATCGTTATCGCAGACATTCATCCGGTGACTTATGTGGGCCTCATCCGTCCCGGTACCAGTGATGATCTGTGATCCGCTTGCGCGTTGCTCGCCATATGTACCGGAGGTTCCTGTGCGTCGTCTCTCCACCATCCCCCGTCTTGCCATCATCGTCTCCCTCCTGCCGCTCCTGCTCGCCTCGATGGTTGTCCTGACCCCCGCCGCCCCGGTGGCCTCGGCTCAGGAGACCGAGGCCGATGCCGACGGAGACGACCCGGGCGACGGCTCCGGCGACGTCGGTGACAACGAGGCCGCCGCTGCCGCTGGTACTGACCCCTCCGGCCAGTCCTCCCGGGAGCCCGCCTACACGGCCGCGCCCCTGCCCACGGTGCAGATCGACGGCGTCGCCTGGGGGCAGCTCGTCGTCGGCGACGTGGTCTACGTCGTCGGCAACTTCAACAATGCCCGCCCGGCCGGGGCCCGTGCCGGACAGCAAGAGGTCCCGCGCTCCAACATCTTGGCCTACGACCTCAACACCGGGAAGCTCATTGAGGACTTCGCCCCCACCCTCAACGGCGCGGGACGAAGCCTGGCCCTCTCCGAGGACGGCAAGACCCTCTATGTCGCCGGGGAGTTCGACAAGGTCAACAACGAGTGGCACAGCCGTCTGGCCGCCTTCGACATCTCCCACGGGCACGGCACCCTCATCTCCTCCTTCAAGCCCGTGTTCAGCACCACCGTCAAGGACATCGCGGTGGCCGGCGACACCCTCTACGTCGGGGGCTACTTCACCAAGGTGAATAACCAGCAGCGGACCCGTCTGGCCGCCCTCAAGGCCTCCACCGGTGAGCTCCTGGACTGGACCGCCTCCGCCGAGGGCCCCAACGCCCAGGTCTACGCGATCGAGGTCTCCCCGGACCATTCCAAGGTCGTCATCGGTGGCTCCTTCTCCACGGTCAACGGCTCAAGCAAGCCCGGATACGGGATGGCGCTTCTGAGCGCCTCCACCGGTGAGGTGCTGCCCATGCCGGTTAACGACACCGTGCGCACGGCCGGTGAGAAGGCCGCCATCTTCGACATCGCCGTCGACGAGGACGGTTTCTACGGCACCGCCTACTCCGCTGTCGGGCGCCTCGATGAGGCCAACCTCGAAGGGAGCTTCAAGGCCGACTGGAACGGCAACCTCGTCTGGCTCGAGCCCTGCCACGGTGACACTTACGGGATCGCCCCCACCAAGGACACCGTCTACACGGTGGGGCACGCCCACTCCTGCGAGACCATCTACGGGTTCCCCAACATGCCCGAGGTGCGCAAGGACGGTCAGCACCCCCTGTACGTGCGGGCCATGGCCTTCACTAACAGCCCCGATATCACCATCCGCCACCAGGGGGTGGTCGACGGGTACCAGGACTGGTCGACCTCGGGTCTCAAGAGCCCCACGATCATCGGCTGGTACCCGGACCTGGAGGCGGGGAAGTTCACGAAGACGTCCCAGGCCGCCTTCAAGGTCGACGTCACCGACTCCTACATCCTCATGGTGGGTGAGTTCATCGAGGCCGACGGCAAGGTCCAGCAGGGGATCGTGCGCTACCCCAGGCGCGCGGGCCAGCCCACGCTGCCCCCCGAGGGCAAGGCCGAGACCCTGGCCGCCAAGGCGGAGGTGACGACCTCGGGCTCAGTGAGGGTGGGGTTCAACGCCACCTGGGACCGCGACGACCCGACCCTGACCTACAGCCTCTACCGGGATGACGACACCACGCCGGTGGCCACCGAGAAGATCAGCGACACCCGCTGGGCCCTCAAGAGCCACAGCCTGGAGGACACCACCTGCTTGCCCGGCGATCACACCTACCGCCTGGTGGTCTCCGACCCCAGCGGCAACACCATCACCGCCCAGATCCCGAGCCTCCCGGTCCCCAAGACGGCGCAGAACAACAAGGAGAAGGGCAAGAAGGCCAAGCCCGCCGCTGAGGCGAAGGACGCTGCCAACAACGCGAACCAGGACGGCAACCAGCAGGCCGCCGACGAGGACCAGGCCACCGATGAGGAGGACGACAACTGAGCGCTCCGGCCAGGCGGGTCCTGGCCTGGAACGCCTGGACCGGTGCAGACATGAAGGGCGGGTCCGATGCTCGAAGCATCGGACCCGCCCTGACGCTGGTGCCGGCAGCCGGCTCACCAGGAGCGGCGCGTCGGTTGCCTGCGGCGACCGGCCGAGGCCGCAGAGGCAGCCGAGGCGGAGGCTGTGTGCCGGGCCGAGGAGGCCGACGACGCCGAGGCCATCTGCTGGCCGGGCTGGATCGACGGCGGCGGAGGCGGGGGCGGGGCGTCCGGCCGATCAGGACTGCGGTGGCGTCCACCCGCTGACGCCGACACCGGCGTGAGATGGCGGGTCTGCTCGATGGAGGACTCCTCGGACAGCGGCGTCACGAGAGTCAGCCTCGGCTTGGACATCCGCCGGCGTCGAGCCAGGGTCTGCCGGCGCGAGGGCGCCTGCTGACGCATCGACGTCGAAGGGGAGGGGGAGTCGGTCTCGGAGGCCGAGTCCTGCGTGCGCGCCGCCACGCGCGAGACCCCGACGGCGGCCGGGGGCTCAGGGGCCGAGGAGGTCGGCTCGGCCCGACGTCGGCCCGTCGTCGGCAGGGCGGAGGCATCCTGCCAGCCAGCCGATGACCCCGAGCGGTCCGCTGAGGGCGAGGTGATGCGCCGTCGGACGGGCGTGCTCGGCGCGGAGCTCGACGTCGGTCCCGAGACGCGCCGGCGCCCGGTGGCCGGCGTGGCGGAGGCCGGGGAGCCGGCGGACGAGGTGATCGGTGCCGGGGCCGACATCGGTGCCGGCGGGTACTGGTAGGAGGGTCCCGCCGAGGGGGCGGAGGAGGCCGGGGAGGCTGAGGAGCCCGAGGAGGCCGAGACGGTCTGCCCGGTGGGCAGGGCGGTGCTGCGCCGGGTGGGGCCGTCGGGTGCGCCCGGGAAACGGTGGCTCCCGGACGTCGGGGCGGCCGTGTAAGGCTGCACCGCGATTGACGGGGAGGCCGGCACCGTCAGGTCGGCGGGGGTGGGAAGCGGAGGGGGCAACGGCGCGTGCCTGTAAGGGGCACTGGCCTCGGAGGCCGACTGGGCCGAGACGGTCCCGGCCGAGATGGTCTCGGCCGAGATGGTCCCGGCCGAGGCGCCTGGCGCCGACAGGTCGGCCTGCTGGCGCTGCATGGCAGAGGTGATGCCGGAGGTGAAGCTGTGTGCCGGGTCCGGGGTGGAGGGCTGGACGGACGGCTGTGCTGAGGACTGAGCGGAGACGGAGGCCGCCGAGGGCGACGACAGCGGCGCCGCGCTCATGGAGACGGGGCTCTGCGAGGCGGGGGAGTACGTCGGCACCGGGGAGGTAGCGGACGGCATCGGCGCCGGGGCGTGGGCCGGCTCCTGGGCGGAGGGCACCGGCTGGGCGGCCGGGTTCGCGGAGTCGGAGATCGCGGGCATCGCGGTCGTCTGCTGGGGCGACTGGGGGGCCGAGAAAGACGGGGCCGGTGCTGATGAGGCCGTCGGCTGAGAGGCCGGTACTGGGGCCGACGTCGAGCCCGGCAGCATGGGCGCGGAAGCGGGCGACGGCATCGAGGCCGGAGCCGCCTGCGGGGCCATAGCGCCGGGGGCCGGGATGACGGAGGCCTCGGGGGAGGTCGGGACCGGAGACTGGGCTGGGAGCTGCTGATACTGGTAGGGCGGCTGCGCCTGCACCTGAGGCTGCGCGGGCGGCTGACTCGGTCGCAGCAGGTCCGAGGTCTTCTGCCTCAGGGTGCTCAGCGTGGCCGCGGTGCGCCCGGGGTGGATCTCTGCGCCCCTGTCGGCGCCGTGGCCGCTGTCGCGCCGGTGACGGAACATCGCGTAGGAGACGGAGGCCAGAAGCCCCAGCAGCAGTCCGGAGATCGCCGCGGCCCGGGCGCCGGGTCGCTCCATGGTGGTGTTGGCCGTCGTGGCGGGCGAGGTGGTGCTCGTCGTCATGCCCAGGGCCTGCTTGCCCAGCAGCTCGCCGGAGGTGAGCTCCTTGTTGAGCGAGTCGGCTGTCGCCTGGGCCATGTCGACGGCCTTCTGCTTGCTGCTGGCCTTGGCGGTGATGGACAGGACCAGGGTCTCGGGCGGGTTGGTGACCGTCAGCGCGTCCGACAGGTCGGTGGTCTCCATGTTCAGGTCGGCTGCCGCCGGCTCGAGGACCTTCGGGCTCGTGGAGAGCTCCACGAGGGTCGGCATGAGGTCCTTGGCCTGGGTGGAGAAGGAGGGGGTCTCCTTGGACTTGGGCTGGATGCCCAGAGTCGTGGTGGCCATGGCCACCGGCTTCGTCGACAGGGCCACTCCCAGCCCGGCCAGGATGCATACGAGCAGGATGACGAGGCAGGCGACTAGGTTCCTGCGGATGGCGTGAAGGATCTGCGACGGCTGCACGCTGCTCCTCATCTGGTCTGGGGAAGATCTGGATCTGGTCGATACCGGCGGCCCGTCGGGCACCGTGGGCCGTGTGGCCCGGCGGATGCTGAAAGGCTACGGCCCAACCCTAACTGTAAGATCACGCTCAGGTCTCGGTGACTGTAGTAGCCTTCGCTGCGCCCCCGGCCACGTCTGGAATCCTCAGACGTGGGGGAGCGGGCGATGTGGTGAGTCTTTCACTGGAATCGTGTGATGGGTGAGGGTCCTGAGGACCCCCGTCCCCACAGTGAAGAAGGCGTCGGGGTCGGCCCAGTCGGGACGACGTCGACGGATTTCTTCCGGTCGGTCCTGACCTTGGTCAGGGCTGCCGAGGCCCTCCCAGCATCTTCCCGGGCATTTCTCACAGCGGTCCTGTGGCGGCTTGCCGCCCCGCCGGCCGGCCGCCGACACGCCACCTATTGACCACCTACCGACCACCGACTCGGCCGCTGTGACATCACGGTGGACACGACACAACAAGGGAGGAACGATGTCCTTCGCCAGGACCCTGTTCATCGTCCTCCCCATGGTGGGCGTCGCCCTGGCGGTCCTCATCTTGGTGGCTGACCGCATCCACCGCCGCCCCATCGCCGGGGCCGCACTGGTCATGGGTGCCATCGGTTTCGTGCCGGTGTGGGTGATGATCCCCTTCGAGCCCAATGTGCCTCCGGCCACCTTGGCCTGCTTCCTGGTGGTTCTCTCCCTCCTGCCCGGCTTCTCGTGGCGGCTGACCAGCGGTGACTTCATGGTCGCCACCGCCTGGTGCCTGGTGGGCCTGTCCGTCGCCGCGGGCTCGCCGCTCAACTACGTCCTGTCCGACGTCGTCTTCGGTGCCCTGCCCGCCTACCTCGCCGGACGGCTGCTCGTGGAGCGGCTCGGGCTGCGGCGAGTGGCGGAGGTCCTGGCCATCGTGTGGATCGTGGTGGCCGTGCTGGCGCTGTTCGAGGCTGTCACCACCATCAACCCCTTCAGCTACATCGCCATTGAGAACAACCTCTACGAGGAGTGGGCCCCGCCCCTGGCCCGGGGCAGCTTCACCCGTGTCGAGGGGGCCTTCGGTCATCCCATCGCTCTGGGGGTGTGCCTGGCTGCCGGGATCCCGCTCATCCTGGCTGCGCGGTGGAGGCCCGGCTACCGGATCGCGGCCGGTGCCCTCGTCCTGGGGGCGACCATCCCGACCTTCTCCCGCTCGGCGATCGCCTGCGCCGTCATCGCCGTCATCCTCAGCCTCATGCAGGTGCACATCAACATCCCCGCCCTGTGGAGGATGAGCTTCCTCATGGTGCTGGTCGGTGTGGGCAGCGTGCTGCTGCCCTACGTCCTGGGCGTCTTCGACTCGGCCGGCCGCGAGCAGGAGGACTCCGCCGGCTACCGCGGCGACATCCTCGTCCTGGTGCGCCAGCTCAAGCCGCTGGGACTGTCCTCTTCTTATCAGAAGGTAGGGGACTCGGTGGCTTGGGGCGGCTATAGCTCCATCGACAACCACCTGCTCCTGACCGCGTTGCGCTTCGGGTGGATCCCCGTGGTGCTCGTCATGGTGGGGCTGGTGGTCTACGCCGCCAGGGCCGTCGTCCAGCGCTCCAACCCCGCGCAGATCGCGCTGCTCAGCCTCATCCCGGCCTACGGTACGGTCGCCTTCATCACCCAGATCGGCACCGTTGTGTGGCTCATCGCCGGAATGGCCGCCTCGGCGCAGGTCTCCGTCCTGCTGGAGAGCCGCAACAAGACCACGGGTGGGGGCGTGGGCGTCGTCGCCGGGCACGCCAACCCCTGGAACCAGGTCCGCAGCGGGGACTGGGTCCGCCGGGCCTTCACCGGCCGACCGGTCCGGCCCGCCGGTGGTTCCGGGACGGGGAGTCACTAGACTCGCGGCCGTGCTCCTGACTGCGCTCCTGCCTCCGCTGCTCGCCGACGCCGACATCGCCCGCACCGTTCGCGCCTCCTCCTCCCGCTCGCGCACTGACCGCAGCCTCGTGGTGGCGCCGGGCGCCCGACCCGCTGTCCTGGCCGCCATGGCCCTGGGCGAGGAGGGTGTCCAACGGGTCGCCGGCGGCGACGCGCCGGCGACCGGCTCCGCCGAGGCCTCCGGCACGCCCCTGCTGGTCGTTACCGCCACCGGCCGCGAGGCCGAGGAGACGGCCCTGGCGTTGCGCAGCTACCTGCCGGCGCACGACGTCGCCGTCATGCCCGCCTGGGAGACCCTGCCCCACGAGCGCCTCTCGCCGCGCGCCGACACCGTCGCCCAGCGCCTGTCCGTCCTGCGCCGCCTGGCCCACCCCGAGGAAGGCGGGGCGATCCGCGTCCTCATCGTCCCCGTGCGCGCCCTGCTGGCCCCCGTCATCGCCGGGCTCGGCGAGCTTGAACCCGTCCAGCTGGCCCCCGGTCTGACCGTCGGCCTGGAGGAGACGGCCCGCCGCCTGGAGGCCGCCGCCTACACGCGCGTCGACATGGTCGAGTCCCGCGGCGAGTACGCCGTGCGCGGCGGCATCCTCGACGTCTTCCCGCCCTCCGAGCCCCGGCCGGTGCGCGTGGACTTCTTCGGCGACGAGATCGACGAGGTCTCCTCCTTCGCCGTCGCCGACCAGCGCACCATCGAGACGCTGGGCGCTGTCACCGCCACCGCCTGCCGCGAGCTGGTCCTCACCGACGCGGTGCGCGAGCGCGCCGCCGCCCTGGCCGACGCCGTCCCCGGCGCCGCCGACATGCTTGAGAAGATCAGCCAGGGCATCGCCGTGGAGGGCATGGAGTCCCTCGCCCCGGTGCTGGTTGAGAAGATGGTCCCGCTGCTGGACCTCGTCGGTGACCGGCTCACGGTGCTGCTGGAGCCCGAGCGGGTGCGCAAGCGCGCCGAGGACCTGACCGCCACCACCACCGAGTTCCTCGCCGCCGCCTGGACCTCGGCGGCCTCCGGCGGCACAGTCCCCGTCGACCTGTCCGCCGCCGCCTTCGCCCATCTGGCCGAGGCCCGGGCCCTGGCCCTGTCCTCCAACCGCGGCTGGTGGTCCTTCACCGCCCTGGCCGCCGGCCCCGAGACCACCCGCCTGGACCTCAGCGACCCCCACACCTACCGCGGCGAGCTCGAGCGGGCCGTGGCCGACCTGGGACGGATGGCCCGCCAGGGCTGGACCGTCGTCGTGGCCACCGACGGGCCCGGACCCGGCCGGCGCATGGCCCAGCTCCTGGGCGACGGCGACGTCCCCGCCCGCATCGTCGACCAGCTCTCGGAGGTCGGCGAGCTCGGCCGCGACAGTGACTGGGCCCCCGACCCGGCCACCCCTGCCGAGGACACGGTCGACGAGACCGACGCCGACGGCTCGGCCGGCGCCCCGACAGCGGGCCCCGGCGACGGCGTCGTGCGCGTCACCCAGGCCAGCGCCGGCCACGGCTTCCTCGCCGAGGGCCTGCGCCTGGCCCTCATCGCCGAGTCCGACCTCACCGGGCGGGCCTCGGCAGGCCCCCGCGAGCGCCGCAGCCTGCCGGCCCGTCGCGCCCGCCGTTCCGTGGACCCCCTGTCCCTGCACGCCGGGGACCTCGTGGTCCACGCCCAGCACGGGGTGGGGCGCTTCATCGAGCTGAGCCGGCGCACCGTGGGCGGTCCCCGCTCCTCGGCCACCCGCGAGTACCTCGTCATCGAGTACGCGCCCTCCAAGCGCGGCCAGCCCGGCGACCGCCTCCTGGTGCCCACCGACGCCCTGGACCAGGTCACCAAGTACGTCGGCGGCGACAGCCCCGCCCTGAGCAAGATGGGCGGCGCCGACTGGGCCAAGACCAAGTCCAAGGCCCGCAAGGCCGTGCGCGAGATCGCCGGTGAGCTCGTGCGCCTCTACGCCGCTCGCGCCGCCACCACCGGTCACGCCTTCAGCCCCGACACCCCCTGGCAGACCGAGCTGGAGGAGGCCTTCCCGTACACCGAGACCCCCGACCAGCTCTCCACCATCGACGAGGTCAAGGCCGACATGGAGAAGGCCCAGCCGATGGACCGGCTCGTGTGCGGCGACGTCGGCTACGGCAAGACCGAGATCGCCGTGCGTGCCGCCTTCAAGGCCGTGCAGGACGGAAAGCAGGTCGCAGTCCTGGTGCCCACCACGCTCCTGGTGAGCCAGCACGCCGAGACCTTCACCGAGCGCTACGCCGGCTTCCCGGTGACCGTGGCGGCCCTGTCCCGCTTCCAGGACGCCACCGAGTCCGCCAAGATCCTTGAGGGGCTGGAGAAGGGGAGCGTCGACGTCGTCGTCGGCACCCACCGCCTCATCACCGGCCAGGTGAAGTTCAAGGACCTGGGCCTGGTCATCATCGACGAGGAGCAGCGCTTCGGGGTGGAGCACAAGGAGACCCTCAAGGCGCTGCGCACCAACGTGGACGTCCTGTCCATGTCCGCCACCCCGATCCCGCGGACTCTGGAGATGGCGGTCACCGGCTTGCGCGAGATGTCCACCCTGGCGACCCCGCCCGAGGACCGCCACCCGATCCTGACCTACGTGGGCGCCTACGAGACCAAACAGGTCTCCGCCGCGATCCGCCGCGAGCTGCTGCGCGAAGGGCAGGTGTTCTTCGTCCACAACCGGGTCGAGGACATCGACGCCACCGCCGCGCGCCTGGCCGAGCTGGTGCCCGAGGCGCGCGTGGCCACCGCCCACGGACAGATGAACGAGCACCAGCTCGAGGCCGTCATCGACTCCTTCTGGCGCAAGGAGACCGACGTGCTCGTGTGCACCACGATCGTGGAAACCGGGCTGGACGTGTCCAACGCCAACACCCTCATCGTGGACCGCGCCGACCGCATGGGCCTGTCCCAGCTCCACCAGCTGCGCGGGCGCGTGGGGCGCGGCCGGGAGCGGGCCTACGCCTACTTCCTCTACCCCTCGGACAAGCCGCTGACCGAGACGGCCCTGGAGCGCCTGCGCACCATCGCCACCAACACGGATCTTGGGGCCGGGATGCAGGTGGCCATGAAGGACCTGGAGATCCGCGGCTCGGGCAACCTGCTCGGCGGCGAGCAGTCCGGGCACATCGCCGGGGTCGGCTTCGACCTGTACGTGCGGATGGTCTCCGAGGCCGTGGCCGCCTACAAGAAGGCCCTGGCCCGCTCCGGGAAGGCCGGGGCCGACGTGACCGGCTTCGAGGAGGGTGACGAGGAGGACGTCGAGCTGCGCATCGAGCTGCCCGTGGACGCCACCGTCCCCGAGGACTACATCCCCCACGAGCGCCTGCGCCTGGAGGCCTACACCAAGTTCGCGGCGGCGCGCTCGGGGGAGCAGGTCGACGACGTCCTGGAGGAGCTGGCCGACCGCTACGGGCCCGTGCCGGAGGCGACTGCCCGTCTGGCGGCGCTGGCGCGGCTGCGGGCCCTGGCCGCCGAGCTGGGGGTGCGCGAGATCGTCGCCCAGGGCAAGTCGGTGCGCTTCGCGCCGGTGGACCTGCCCGAGTCGGCGCGCATGAAGGTCACCCGCCTCTATCCGGGGACCGTGCTGAAGCCCGCCACGCGCACCATCGTGGTGCCCGCGCCGGGTACCAACCGCATGGGCGGGGCGGCCCTGTCCGGCGAGGAGGTCGTGCGGTGGGCCGAGGTGCTCCTGCGCGCCGTCGTCCAGGGCGACACCTCCTACGAGACCGAGGCCACCACCTACCGCAAGCGCCGCTGACGGTGGGCGGCGGCGGACCGGCTGCGTGCGTCGTCGCAGGCGGAACGGTAGGGTCGGGGGCAGAAATGTTGTGACACCATGTCGCCCTCCGGCGTCGTCCCCTTCCAGGAGCAGACCGTGACCCGAAGCCTTGCCGCACGCACGCGCGTCCT
Source organism: Actinomyces sp. HMT 175 (assembly GCF_016694895.1). Taxonomy (NCBI): domain Bacteria; kingdom Bacillati; phylum Actinomycetota; class Actinomycetes; order Actinomycetales; family Actinomycetaceae; genus Actinomyces; species Actinomyces sp. HMT 175. Next base: position 2,610,412 of record NZ_CP068012.1, on the reverse strand, counting down.
CGCCGCCAGCGCTGCACTCCTCCTCGCCGTCGGGGCGCTCGCCGGCTGCTCCGACCACCCCGGGCAGGTGGCTGACATGCACTACACCGGCCTGGACGGGGCCCGCCACTCCGTGGTCATCAGCGAGAAGGACGTCGACGTCGTGGTCAAGGAGCTGGACTCCGCACTCGGTTGGGAGAACCTGGAGCGTCAGGGCGTGAATCGGTCTGAGATCGTGAACGGTCTCCTTCAGGCCCCGGTCCTGGTTGAGGTCGGCCAGGCCCATGGCCTGACTGTCACTGACGCGCAGATCGTGCAGCTGGTCAAGGAGCGGCTGGGCTTCGAGCCCCGCAAGCCGGAAACGCTCACCTACCTGCGGGCGAGTTTGTTGAACGGCCAGTACCAGCAGCTTTCTCAGCACCCGGAGCAGGCTGGGCAGCAGGGGAAGGTCGCGCTCGCCGACCTGGACAAGGTTCGCGGCACGCTCGACGGTGACCTCTCCCCGCGCTACTCGAATAAGGCTCAGGCCTGGCTGACCCGGACCGATCCCCGCCTGGAAGCCGGCAACAACCCCTTCGGCGGTGGCCTGCAGCAGGCGCCCCAGCAACAGCAGCAGGACCCCCAACAGCAAGCCCCGCAGCAGGGCGGCCAGCAACAGGCTCCCCAGCAGCAGGCCCCGCAGCAACAGCAGCAGCCTCAGCAACAGGCTCCTCAGCAGGGCGGACAGCAGCCCGCCGACTCCGGTCAGACCGACGGGCAGGGCCAGACCGGTCAGGCCGACGGCGCCGCGGGCGAGGCCGGCCAGGGCGCCGAGCAGTCCGAGACCAGCGGCCAGTAGGGCCGCACAGAGCCCCCAGGACGACGGCGGAACCCAGGGACCGCCGTCGTCCAGTGTTTCTCGCCGGGCGTGAACACTGTGCAATCCTCAGGACCATGGCCCTCGTGGTGGGGGAGTCGGCCCGCTAGGCTGATCCTGCATTCGGCAGTCGCGCGCGAGCGTGCCCGACGCCGACGACCGCATCACGATCCCCTCAGCAAGGAGCACCAAGTGGCCCTCATCGAGAACGTTCACGCCCGCGAAATCCTCGACTCCCGTGGCAACCCGACCCTCGAGGTCGAGATCCTTCTGGAGGACGGTGCTTCCGCTCGCGCCGCCGTCCCCTCGGGCGCCTCCACCGGTGCCTTCGAGGCCGTTGAGCTGCGCGACGGCGACAAGGGCCGCTACGGCGGCAAGGGCGTGGAGAAGGCCGTCGACAACGTCAACGACATCATCGCCCCCGAGATCATCGGCTTCGACGCCGCCGACCAGCGTGGCCTCGACCAGCTCATGATCGAGCTCGACGGCACCCCCAACAAGGGCAAGCTCGGCGCCAACGCCATCCTCGGCGTCTCCCTGGCCGCCGCCCAGGCCTCCGCCGAGTCCGCCGGTCTGGACCTGTTCCAGTACGTCGGCGGCCCCAACGCCCACGTCCTGCCCGTGCCCATGATGAACATCCTCAACGGTGGCTCCCACGCCGACTCCAATGTGGACATCCAGGAGTTCATGATCGCCCCCATCGGCGCCCCCACCTTCCGTGAGGCCCTGCGCATGGGTGCCGAGGTCTACCACGCCCTCAAGGCGGTCGTGAAGGACCGCGGCCTGTCCACCGGCCTGGGCGACGAGGGTGGCTTCGCCCCCAACCTCGACTCCAACCGCGAGGCCCTTGAGCTCATCGTCGAGGCCATCGAGAAGGCCGGCTACAAGCCCGGCAAGGACGTGGCCCTGGCCATGGACGTCGCCTCCTCGGAGTTCTTCGACGAGAAGACCAAGACGTACCAGTTCGAGGGCGAGGCCCGCGACAACGCCTTCATGGTCGACTACTACGAGAAGCTCATCACCGACTTCCCGATCGTCTCCATCGAGGACCCGCTCTCCGAGGACGAGTGGGACGACTGGAAGGCCCTGACCGACAAGATCGGTGACCGGGTCCAGCTCGTCGGCGACGACTTCTTCGTCACCAACCCCGAGCGCCTCGCCAAGGGCATCCAGCTCGGCGCCGCCAACGCCCTGCTGGTCAAGGTCAACCAGATCGGCTCCCTGACCGAGACCCTCGAGGCCGTGGAGATGGCCCACCGCGCCGGCTACAAGTCCATGACCTCCCACCGCTCCGGTGAGACCGAGGACGTCACCATCGCCGACCTGGCCGTGGCCACCAACTCCGGTCAGATCAAGACCGGCGCCCCCGCCCGCGGCGAGCGCGTCAACAAGTACAACCAGCTCCTGCGCATCGAGGAGGCCCTCGGCGACGCCGCGGTCTACGCCGGCGCCGGCGCCTTCCCCCGCTTCCAGGCCTGAGCCTGACGGCGACCAGCCGACGTCGAGCCGCTGACTGACGCGCCGCCTCAGCCGCGACTCGACGACGACGCACCCCACCGCTTCGGGGCAGACGGGTTCTCCCGCCTGCCCCGAAGCGTCGTCTACGGAGCAGCGCCGCAGCATGGCCGTGAGGGGCGGGCCATGACCGAAGCGTGAGCAACGCGCCCGGTGGCGTGCGCTGTCTCCTGTGCCCTGGTGAGGCAGGATGCCGGTATGACTCCACGCCGCCCCTCCTCCAGCCAGTCCGGGACGCGCCGCGTCGCCGGCGGCGCCCGGCCCCGCCAGGTACCGGCCGAGAGGGCGGCCTCCGCGGCCGCGTCGGGCTCCGGCTCGTCCGGCTCCCGGCAGCGGGGCCTGCCGACGGCGGTGCCCGAGCGGACCCTGCCGCCCCGGGTCGTCATCCTGGCGGTCGTGTGCCTGCTGGCCTTCGTCGTCATCTTCACCTCCCTGCGCGCCTACCTGTCCCAGCAGGCCCAGTACGACGCCGTCGTCGACAGGATCAAGGAGGCCTCCGACACCTCCACCACCCTGGAGAACGAGCTGGCCCAGTGGAAGGACGACACCTACGTGCGCTCCCAGGTCCGTGAGCGCCTCGGCTACGTCATGCCCGGCGACACCAGCTACGTCGTCGTCGGCGCCGACTCCATGAAGGAGAACGAGGCCGGCGGCGGGGCCACCCCGGGCTCCCCGGACGCCCCCTGGTACGAGGAGCTCCGGGACTCCTCGCGGGCCGCCGGCCAGGCCAACAGCACCGCGCCAGCAGGATCGAAGGGTGGGACGGACGGCAAGACCCTCAACCCCGCCCAGAAGGAGCTGCCGACCGGGGAGCCCAACCAGGCGCCGTCGGATCCGCCCAAGACCACGCCGAAACCGGCCGTCACCCCGCAGACGAAGGAGACCCCGTGAGCCCCACGCCCCAGACGCAGCAGCCGGTGTCGTCGGCCGACCTCGAGGCCCTGGCCGAGCAGCTGGGGAGGGTGCCGCGCGGAGTCGTCGCCATCGCGGCCCGCTGCGTGTGCGGGCGCCCCACCGTGGTGCGCACCGCCCCGCGCCTCGACGACGGCACCCCCTTCCCGACCAGCTACTACCTCACCCACCCGGCCGCCGTGAAGGGCTGCTCCACCCTGGAGGCCGAGCACCTCATGGAGACCTTCAACGCCGCGCTGGCCGACGACGCCGAGCTGGCCACCGCCTATGCCGCCGCCCACGACGACTACCTGGCCCGTCGTGCCGAGCTCGGGCAGGTCCCTGAGATCGAGGGGGTCTCCGCCGGTGGCATGCCCACGCGCGTCAAGTGCCTCCACGCCCTGCTCGGGCACTCCCTGGCCGCCGGAGCCGGCGTCAACCCCATCGGTGACCGCACGCTGGAGGCCCTGCGCGAGCGCGGACTGTGGGATCCTGAGCGCTGCTCCTGCTGACCGCCCAATCGGCCTCGGCCCGCATCGGGCCTGAGCCCCCGTTCCGATCCAACCGCCCCGCGTCCGCACTGTCCGCACCGCTCGTTCGGGCCGTGCCCGCTTCCGCCGTCATTCCCCCTTCCCAGGAGGCCGCCGCCATGACACGCGTCGCCGCAATCGACTGCGGCACCAACACCATCCGCCTCCTCATCGCCGAGGCCCACCGCGACGACTCCGGGCGCCCCCGCCTGGAGGTGCTGCGCCGCCGCAACGAGATCGTGCGCCTGGGCCAGGGCGTGGACCGCACCGGCCTGCTCGACCCCGAGGCCCTGGAGCGCACCCTGGCCGCCGTGGCCTCCTACGCCTCCGACTGCACCGAGCTGGGCGTCGCCCCCGGGGGTGACGTGCGGCGCTTCGTGGCCACCTCCGCCACCCGCGACGCCCGCAACCGCGAGGACTTCGTGGCCGGGGTCAGGCGCCTGCTGGGCATTGAGCCCGAGGTCGTCAGCGGCCAGGAGGAGGCCCGCCTGTCCTTCACCGGCTCGCTCCTGGGCGCCCGCGGTGGCGAGGACGACCCGGCAGCGGAGCGGAGCGAGTGCGAGCCGGCGCCGCGCCTCGTCGTCGACCTCGGGGGCGGCTCCACCGAGCTGGTCCTGGGCGTGGATGAACCCAGCGCCGCCATCAGCCTGGACACCGGCAGCGTGCGCATCACCGAGCGCTTCCTCGCAGGCGGCGTTAACCCCGAGGCCGAGGCCGCGGCCCGGGCCGAGGTGCGCGGCCTGCTCGATGAGGCCGAGCGGGTGGTCGATCTGTCCGCCCCGGGACGGCTGGTCGGCCTGGCCGGCACCATCACCACCGTCACTGCCCACGCCCTGGACCTTCAGGCCTTCGACCCGCAGGCCCTGAACGGTGCCGAGCTGAGCCCACAGGCGGTCCTGGCCTCCTGCGAGGCGATCATCCACTCCACGCCCGAGCAGCGCGCCTCCTGGGGCTACCTGGCCCCCGGCCGCCGCGACGTCATCGCCGCCGGAGCCCTCGTGTGGAGCGAGGTCGTCACCCGCGTCGTGGAGCGGACCGCCGCCGGGCGCCCGCTGGCGCGGGTCACCACCAGCCTCTACGACATCCTCGACGGCATCGCCCTGTCGCTCGTGCCCGAGTCGGGGCCGGCCGAAGGGGGCCGGGCGTGAGCGCGGCGTCGCTGACCTGGGGCGGGCGCAGCATCCCCGGCCCCGGCGGCCTGCCCGCGGTGGTCGTCTCCCTGACCGGGCCGAGCCTCGCCCACGCGCGGACCCAGGCCCGCAGGGCCATCGACGCCGGCGCCGACGTCCTCGAGCTGCGCCTCGACCTGCTGGAGGAGGCCGGCACCCTGGCCGCCCCCGAACCGCTGGATGCTGCCGCGGCTGCCGCCCGGATCCTGGAGTGCCTGGGGGGACTGGGGGAGACCATCGACGGTGCCGCTCCCCTGCTGCTCACCTGCCGCACCGCTGCCGAGGGCGGCCGGGCCCGCCTGGACGACGCCTCCTACGGCACCCTCCTGCGCTCCGTCCTCGACGGGCTCACCGACTGGGTGCCCCAGCGCCGCCCGGCAGCCATCGATGTCGAGGTCCAGCGCGGCTGCCTGAAATGGGTCTGCGAGCAGGCCCACGGTCTGGGCATCGACGTCGTCGCCTCCTTCCATGACTTCGAGGCCACCCCAGCCGATGATCTCCTCGAAGAGGTCCTGGCCCGCATGGCCTGCGAGGACGCGGACCTGGCCAAGATCGCCGTGTGGCCCACCAGCGCTGACGACGTCGCCCGCCTCCTGGGCGTGTGCGCGCGGGCAACGGCGGGCACGGGGGAGAGGGCAGGCCTGGGTGTGCCCGTGGCCGCCATGTCCATGGGGGCGCTCGGGGCGGTCAGCCGTGTGGCGCCGGCCTTCGGGACGGCACTGACCTTCGCCGTCGTCCCCGACGAGCAGGGAGAGAGCCGGGCCTCCGCACCCGGACAGCTCCCGATCCAGGACGTGCATCGCTGCCTGGAGCTGCTGCGCGCCTGAGCGAGGCTCCGCGCGGAGACCGGTGGGAGCTAGATGTCGAGCCTGCGCAGGAGCTCCGTGGGTGGAAGCGCCCCGTTCTCGATGTAGGCACGAAAGACAGGGGTTGCCTGCTCGCCGGTGAAGACCTCCTCGGGGTGCAGGTGCAGGGTGAAGGGCTCGGGACTCCCGTTGTCCCAGGTGATCGTGGTCCACGCTGCGGGGTCGGCGACGGGCTCGCGGGCCACCGCGTAGTGCTCGTAGGAGTCGTCCTCGTGAGTCACGCGTATCTCAACGCTCATGGCGGCTGCCGAGCCGCCGCACTGGATGTAGGTGGCCCGCGCTGGGGAGGACTCGGGAACCTCGTCCATATGCGTCATTCCGTCGGGCAGCGCCCACACCGCAAGGGCGAAGTGCCTCGCGCCGTCCAGGTAAGCGGGCGAGGTGAGCTTGCGGGCGACCTCATCAGCGACGAGCTGCGGGGTCTGAGGCTGCAGGAAGACATCGATGGGACCGTTCCTGCCAACGATGTACTCGGCGAAGTACCTCATGATCTGCTTTCTGATAGGCGGATGTGGGACTGCTGCCAACGGTGTGAGGCGCTGATGTGCTCGGGGCCGTTGTCCTCCGAATGATCGCAGTTCTCCCCACCCGTTGAGTGCCCACATGGCTGGATATGGGGACAAGTGCCCGCCTCCGGCCGCCGTGAGCACGGGCCTCCGGCTGCACGGCGCGAGTAGTCTTCGCTGCACCCGCGGTGTCTTGCGACGGGCCTGGTCGCAGGCGGGAGCGAAGGAGGGCGGGCATGTCCGAGTACGGGCGGCGCGACGTCGTCGGCATGGGGCTCGCCGGTGGGACGGCACTGGCGCTGGGCGGGTGCGCCCCAGCGCAGGCCGGCCGGTCGCGGTCGAGTGCGACGCCGACGTCGGATGGTCGTTTCGCGAGCTTCGCCGAGTACGTCCCCGTGACGCTGGAGATCCGTACCGACCTGGGGCGCCTCGACAGACGCATGCCGGGCGTCACCATCTCCTCGGCTCACTGGGTCATGCAGTACTGGCAGGAGAAACGCGAGGTCCTGCCCGCGCCGGACCGCCCGATATGGGTGCACGGGGTGATGACCCTCGATCCCGCCAGCAGCCGAGCCCTCGCCGAGGCATCGAGTGGGAAAGCCGATCCGCTCCCGGGGATCTACCCCGACCTGCGCCAGTACGTCCCCGAGGGAAAGGTCTTCACCACGGTCCCGAAGGAGAAGGCTGATGGGATTCTCGACATCGAGCACGCGATGCAGGATGACCCGAGTCGTTTTGAGTCGTCCTACTTTGACACCGAGCAGGTTGCCATCTGCGCTGACGCCAACCTCCTGATCTTCATCGCGAGGGAATGGCATACGTGACGCGGCTGAGCGGCTGCAAACCTGCGGCCCGCACCATCGTAGGGTAGGTCGCGAGGTCGTGCCTTCAACCCTCGACCGCGCGACCTAAGGATCGACCGCGCGAGCCGGTTCGGCTTTGCTGGGGCTCGTCGCATGCGCCCGGCGGGTCGGCGGTGTCCATGGTGCTGACATTGAAGGCGCACCGGTGTCGCACACCGAGAAGAAACCACAGTATTCCAACGATTCTCGCTGGCGGTTTCGGCGGCTGGCTCGTTAATGTCAGCGCTGTGGACACTGGGCTGTCGGCCCGCTCCCGCCCCGAGTCGGCCTACTCCACGAGGGTGGGGAACCACTAGCCAAGGGTTGTGCATACTGCACGAACCCCCGACCCCCATGGAGTACCTCCGCCCCTCCTCCAGTAGCCCCCGACCCTCGTGCATCGCGTCCAGATGACGACGGGAGCCATCCGGGCGCCCGCCGTCCCCCCCCCCCCGCCAGGTGGGGCGCCTCACCGGCTGCGCGGCTGTTCGCGCGCCCCGCCCATGCCGTAGTCTTGCCCACGTTGCCCCGGCGAGGGACGCGCCAGCACGGCGCGCATCCGTGATCGACGTGGTGGTACCTGGCGGTACTGCGCGTCGTCGCGCCCAGCCGGACCACCATCAGCCGCGGGGCACCGGGCCCCGCCTCATCCGCAAGGAGAGCCACATGGCCAACAACGCCATCACCCTCAAGGCCCAGGACCGCACCGAGTTCGGCAAGGGCTCGGCCCGCCAGGCCCGCCGCGCCGGCCAGGTCCCCGCCGTCGTCTACGGCCACGGCACCGAGCCCCGTCACCTCCTGCTCGAGGAGCACGCCACCCGCCTGGCCCTGCGCAGCAACGACAACGCCCTGGTCGAGCTGGACATCGCCGGCGGCGAGACCCTCCTGGCCCTGGCCAAGGACGTGCAGCGCCACCCCATCCGCCCCGGCGTGCAGCACGTCGACTTCCTCCTGGTGGACCGCAACGAGCGCGTCGACGTCGAGGTCCCGGTCACCGTCATCGGTGAGGCCGCCCCCGGCACCATCCACATGATCGAGGCCGCCACCGTCATGGTCTCCGCCCCGGCCGTCTCCGTGCCCGAGGCCATCGAGGTCGATGTCACCGGCGTCGCCGCCGGCACCGTCCTGACCCTTGCCGACATCGCCCTGCCCAAGGGCGTCGAGGCCGTCGCCGACGCCGAGACCGCCGTGGTCAACGTGGCCAACGAGCACGCCGTCGCCTCCGAGGTCACCGAGGACGCCCCCGCTGAGGCCGCCGCCGAGGCCGAGGCCGAGTGAATCGCGCGTGACTGACATGTCCAGCCATGACGACCTGCCGGCAGGCGCCTCCCGTACCACCTGTGCCGCCCGCGCCGGGCTCACCCCGGGATTGGGCGCATGAGTGAGGCCTGGCTCGTCGTCGGGCTGGGGAACCCCGGGCCCCGGTACGCCCGCAACCGCCACAACGTCGGCTACATGGTGCTCGACGTCCTGGCCGAGCGCACCGGGTCCCGGTTCTCCCAGCACAAGAAGGCTCGTGCCCGTGTGGCCGAGGGCAGGCTGGGCATGATGCCCGGCGGAGCCCCCGGCCCCCGCGTCATCCTGGCCGAGCCCTCAGTGCTCATGAACCTCTCCGGCGGCCCCGTGGCCGGGCTCGTCTCCTACTACGGGATCGACCCCGCCAGCCGCCTGCTCGTCATCCACGACGAGCTCGACCTGCCCGCCCACGAGCTGCGCCTCAAGCGCGGCGGTGGCGAAGGCGGTCACAACGGCCTGCGCTCCATCAGCAAGTCCGTCTCCACCAAGGACTACGCGCGCCTGCGCGTAGGCATCGGCCGCCCGCCGGGCCGCCAGGACCCCTCCGACTTCGTCCTGTCCGACTTCCCCGGCCGTGAGCGCGCCGACCTCGGCGTCACCCTGGAGCAGGCCGCCGACGCCGTCGAACACGTCGTCACGGTCGGCTTCGACGACGCCCAGCAGCGCCTTCACGCCCCCCGCTGACGTGCGGTCGCCCGTTCTGGGCGGGTGGGGCAGGTGCTCGAAGGCGTGGACGGGCCTGGCGGGAGCACCGTGAGGAACGAGCGGTGCGGATGGTTGCCAAGAGCGCCTGTCCCGTCCGCCTCACCGCGAACCGGCTCAGCGATGCTGCTGGGCTCAGGCCATGAGGCCGGTCTCGTAGGCGACGACGACGGCCTGGACCCGGTCTCGCACGTCGAGCTTGGCGAGCACGTTGCCCACGTGGGTCTTGACGGTGGTGGCCGAGACGACCAGGTGCGCGGCGATCTCCGCGTTCGACATGCCCTGACTCATGAGCACGAGGATCTCCTTCTCCCGCGGGGTCAGTGAGTCGATCCGCGGATCCGAGGAGGACTGGGCCGGCGCCTCCGAGCTCGGCAGCGAGCCGGCGAACATCTCCAGCATCCGCTGGGTGATGCGCGGCGAGACGACCGCCTCCCCGGAGGCCACGGTGCGGATCGCCTCGGCGAGCTCGGTGGGCCGGGTGTCCTTGAGCAGGAAGCCGGAGGCCCCGGCGCGCAGCCCGGCGAAGGCGTACTCGTCCAGGTCGAAGGTGGTCAGGATGAGCACGCGCGTGCTCGGGCACTCCTGGGCGATGCGCTCGGTGGCCTCGATGCCGTTCATCCCCGGCATGCGCACGTCCATGAGGATGACGTCGGGGTGCAGGGCTTTGGCCTGGGCCAGGGCGGAGGTGCCGTCGGAGGCCTCGCCGACGACGGTGATGTCCTCCTCGGCCTCCAGCACCATGCGGAAGCCCATGCGCATGAGCGCCTGGTCGTCGGCGAGCACGACGCTGACCGGGCCGCGGACCTCGCCGGGGCGCTCAGGCTCGTCGGGCTGGAGAGGATCACCGCTGCTCACAGGGGCGTCTGCCATGAGAAAGTCCCTTCGTCATGCTCGTCCCAGCGCAGGACCGCGCGGACTCGCCAACCCGTGGGCGTCGGGCCGGCCTGTACGGTCCCACCATAGACCGAAGCGCGTTCCCGCATGCCGATCAGCCCCTTTCCGGATCCGTGCATCGGGCGCGTGCCGGGGGCGGCCTCGTTGTCCACGGTGAGGACCACGGTGCCAATGTGCCGCTCGACGTCGACGCTGACGGCCGGTGTCGTCGGTGCGTAGCGCAGCACGTTGGTCAGGGCCTCCTGGGCGATGCGGAACACGGTGAGCTGGAGGGCCTTGTCCGCTGGGAGCGCCGCACCCACCCACCGGTAGGTGACCGGCACCCCCGCCGCCACGAAGCGTTTGACGAGCTCGGTGATGTCAGCCTGCTCGGGGGAGGGGGCCAGGGGCAGGTCTCCGCGGGAGCGGTCGCCCGCGCCGTCGGTGGCCTGCTGGCGCAGGTTGGCGATGGGGACGCTGGGCTCGACCGGTGTCACCGTCCCCAGGGGGGCGAACTCGGGCACCGGCAGGTCGCGGACCTCGTGCTGGCGGGCCGACGACGGCGATTCCCCCGAGGGTGCAGGCGGCTCCGGGGACTGCGGGGCCTGTTCTGCTGCCACCGAGGGGTCCTCCCGCAGGACCCCCACCAGGCGGCGAGTGTCGGCCAGGGCACTGCGTCCGGCCTCGGCCAGGGTCTCCATGGCCTGCTTGGCCGTGGCCGGATCGCGCTCCACGATGGCGGCGGCGCCGTCGGCCATCGTAATCATGACGGCCAGGGAGTGGGCGACGACGTCGTGCATCTCCCGGGCGATGCGACTGCGCTCCTCGGCGGCCGCCAGCAGCACCGCCTGCTCGCTGGCCAGGGCCATGCGGGCCGAGCGGAGCTCCATGGCCTTGAGCCGCAGCCGGGCGGAGCGGGCGTTGAAACCGACCAGGATGCTGACCAGGAGCAGGAGAAGGATAATGGCGGTGTTGCGCAGGATCTCCTCAAGTGTCAGGCCAGGATTTGTCAGGATGACGTCCAGCACGAGCACCACTAGGGAGACCGTCCCCGCGGTCATGCAACAGCCGGCCGGCGGTGCGAGGTGACCGTTCCCAAGCCGATGGGGACTGATATCAGCCCCATGCCACTGACGCCGACGGCCGCGTACAGCAGCTGCTCCGCAGTGAGGTGGAAGACTCGCAGGACTGCGAACTGATAGATCTCCGGGATCAGGAGTATCGCAGTCCAGCTCCACACAGGGCAGCGTCTGCGAAACGACAGCGCGGTCCCCATCAGCGCGATCGCGATCAATGCCAGGGGCAGGATGGGGTAGGCCTTCACCGGGTTGCTCGGCCGCAGGAGAAGCGTGACGCCCATGATGAGGGTGTAGGCGACGATGCCGGCAGCGATGGAGATATCGGCGATCGTCGGATGGCGGTGGTACCACTGGCTGATCGTGCGCAGCGGGCCCCGGGGCTCGGGCTGGGGCTCCAGGTCGTCGTCCGCGGGCGTGTCGGTGGCTGAACGGCCGGGCTGAGGGACTGGCAGCTGGCTGGACATAGGGTTCAGTGTGTCATTCCAGGGGGTCGTGATCGACGTCGACTTGTGCGGCTGAGGCACCCGCTTCCGACGATGGGGGCTCTTCCCTTCATGGTCGGAGGCGGGGATCGCCGAACCGGGGGAGGGCGTCGCGGGCAGGGAGCGGATGAGGCTGCGCAGGACCGTGGGGTCGGTCAGGGCCGAGGGCAGCCCGGCGCCCGCCCGGCTCTTCTCGACCGATGCGGCTGTACAGCCGGGGGCGTCGGCTACGGAAGAGGCAGGAGGGGCGCCGGGGTCCTCGTGGGGAGAGGAGGGACCGGAGGCCTGGTGAGAGGACGCGGGGGCTGACATGGGCTTCGCCTCCGGCTGACGGCGGGGGAGTCGCCCGCTCAGGCGTCGCGCCGGGAGAAGACGAACCAGGCGGCGATGAGCGGGATGAGCGCCCAGGCGGCGAAGACCGCGATGGACTGGCCGTGGGTGAGGAACTGGGCTCCCTCAGCGCTCGACTGGGCGGCCTCCGGCAAGGGGTTGGACACAGCCGAGGAGACGGAGATCGGCAGGCATTCGATGATCTTGTTGACCCAGTTCCACTGACCGGCCGCGAGCTGAAGCGGCAGCAGGATGACGAACAGGAGGGAGACGACGACGGTGATGGCGCCGGCGGTGGAGCGCAGCAGGAAGCCGATGCCCAGGGTCATCAGCGCGATGCCGGCGAAGACCAGGCCTGAGCCCCAGATGTAGCCGGCGTAGTGCGCGTCGGTGAGGGAGCCGGCGTGCTCGCCGAGGAAGGGCTTGGAGATCGCCCAGGACAGGAAGACGGACAGGCTTCCCAGAAGGAAGGAGACGATGGCCAGGACCACGGCCTTGGCCAGGAGGAGATGCCCGCGCCTGGGGACGGCGGCCAGGGAGGAGCGGATCTGACCGGAGGCGTACTCCCCGGTGATGACGAGGGCTCCCAGGACCGAGACGACGATCTGCCCGAATGCCAGACCGGTGGTGATGAGGTCCTTGGCCGACTCCTGGCCCTCCGGCCGCTGCCCGGACGCGATGGCGATACCGGCGCCGAACAGGACGGTCAGGGCGATGGCGATGAAGGAGGTGATCCAGGTCGAGCGCAGGGACCAGAGCTTGATCCACTCGGCGCGCACGGAGCGCAGGAGGGTCTGGCGGCCCTGAATGTGTGGGCCGGCTGGGCGCGGGGCTGGGCCTGCGGGGGCGGTCCCGACGGCGGTGCGCGTCGGGGCGGGGTGTGCAGGGGCGGCGGAGGCGTGTGCGGGGCTGTGAGTACTCATGGCTGGCCTTCTGGAGTGAGACGGATGGAGCTTCTGATGGCGGGCGTGGCGCGCCGGCGTGCGGGCCTCAGCCCCGGGCGGAGCCCTGCGGCACGGCCTGGCGCACCCGGGTCTGCTGCATCTGGGCCTGGGAGGCGGGGTCGGTGCGGTACTCCACGGAGTCGCTGGTCAGAGTCATGTAGGCCTCTTCGAGGCTGGCGCGGATGGTGGTGAGCTCGTGCAGAACGATGCCGCCCTGGGCGGCCAGCTCGCCGATGGTGGCGGCGGTGGTCGCGGTGGTCTCCAGGACGTTGGGGGCCACGGGCCGGGCGGCCAGGTTGCGGGAGGCCAGGAGCTCGGCGAGCTGGGTGGCCTGAGGGGAGGCCACGCGCACCCGGTCGGTGGTGGCCGAGGCGATGACGTCGTTGACTGGGCCGGCCGTCAGGATCCGGCCGCGGCCGATGACCAGGAGGTGGTCGGCGGTCTGGGCCATCTCGCTCATGAGGTGGGAGGAGATGAACACGGTGCGGCCCTCGCCGGCCAGACGGCGGCAGGTCTCACGCACCCACTTGACGCCCTCGGGGTCCAGGCCGTTGACGGGCTCGTCGAACAGGAGCACACCGGGGTCGCCCAGCAGGGCCGCCGCGATGCCCAGGCGCTGGCCCATGCCCAGGGAGAAGCCCTTGACGCGCTTCTTGGCCACCGAGGTCAGGCCGGTGATGTCCAGGACCTCGTCGACCCGCTTGGCGGGGATGCCGTTGGAGGCGGCCAGCTGGCGCAGGTGACTGCGGGCGCTGCGCGAGCCGTGCAGGCCCTTGGCGTCCAGCAGGGCACCGACCTCGCACAGGGGGGCCGACAGCTGCCGGTAGGGGCGCCCGTTGATCGTGACCTTGCCGCTGGTGGGCTTGTCCAGGCCCATAATCATGCGCATCGTGGTGGACTTGCCCGCCCCGTTGGGGCCCAGGAAGCCGGTGACAGTGCCGGGCTCGACGGTGAAGGAGATGTTGTCCACCGCCGTCTTCTTGCCATAACGCTTGGTGAGATTGACTGCCTCGATCATGATGTTCTCTCTTCGACGTGGGCCTCTGGCCAGGGGGTGGGTGGTTCGCCGTGGTTCTTCCAAGGGGCTGCTCCCACGGAGCAACCGGATGGCTCCAGCCTAGGAAGGCGCCGTCGTCGGTGAATCGGCCGAGGTGAGGAACCCGGGGCCGGCCGGGGCGGGTCCGTCAGGCGGAGGGGGTCCTCCTGGAGGATGAGAACCGATCGGTCGATGCGAGCCGCCGGAGGCCACCGAGGAGTCGACGGCGTCCGACGCGCAGTGGGGATCTCTCCCCAGATGGCTACGTTGTGAGGGAAAAGGGTTCCCCTGACCGTGCGTGGGCTGCGCATAATATGCGCAGTTTCGGGTGCCGGTCCTCGACGGCCGGACCGGACTGCGAGCGGCGGCCTCCCCGGGCCGACGGTCCCAGCCCCCTCAGAGAGGATGAGAGGAACATGTCCAACCCCTTCTTCAGCCGAAGCACCGCCTTCCAGGAAGGCGGCCATGCGCCCGGGGCCGCCCCGGCTCAGACGCCCAACGGCTACCCCACGATGCCCGGCTACCAGGCCGGCCAGTACGGCCAGCAGGCCGCCGGCTACGGCCAGCAGTACGGCAACCAGTACGCCAACCAGTACGGTCAGCAGACGGCCGGCTACGGCCAGGTGAGTCCCGAGCAGATGGCCGGTCTGGAGGCCCAGTACCAGGCGCCGTCGGCCACCAACGCGGACATGCGCCGCATGACCTACGACGACGTCATCATCCGCACCGCCGGCATGTTCGCCGTCATCCTGGCCACGGGCGCCCTGTGCTGGAACCTGGTGACCAATGAGGCGACTTTCAGCCTGGGCGCCATGGCGGTGTTCGCCGGTGCCATCGGTGCCTTCGTCCTGGGCCTGGTCAACAGCTTCAAGCGGGAGCCCTCCCCGGCCCTCATCCTGGCCTATGCGGCCTTCGAGGGACTGCTGCTGGGCGGCTTCTCCGGCATCATGGAGGCCCGCTACGAGGGCATCGTCGTCCAGGCCGTGCTCGCGACGCTGGCCACCTTCGGCGCCATGCTGGCGGCCTACTCCTTCGGCGGCTTCCGGGTCCAGGGCAGGTTCCGGCGAGTCGTGGTTGTGGCCACCTTCGGCTACATGATCTTCTGCCTCATCAACTTCGCCCTCATGATGACCGGCATGACCACTGGCGCCTGGGGGCTGCGCTCCCTGACCATCATGGGGATCCCGCTGGGAGTCCCGCTGGGAATCCTGGCGGTCATCCTGGCCTCCTTCTTCCTGGCGATCGACTTCGAGTCCATTGAGAACGGGGTCCGCAACGGGCTGCCCCAGCGCTACGCCTGGGCGGGGGCCTTCGGCCTGGTCGTCACCCTCGTGTGGCTCTACGTGGAGTTCCTCCGCCTGCTGAGCTACTTCCGCGACTGAGAGCGAGGGGTCGGGCCCGGTTCGTCCGGTCCGACCTGACGCCACCACCTCGGCTGGGGCCGGGACGCAGCTGATGCGTCCCGGCCCCAGCCGCGTGCTCGGCGGTCTCGCTCCCGTTCCCGCCCCGGTGCTGCGCGGCCCGCTCGCCGGGTTCGCGCTGGGCCGAGGCCCGCTGCGGCGTCCAACCGGGGGCCTCACGTAGGCTCGCCGCATGATTAACACCAACATGCCCTCCGTCGAGGGCGCCAAGGGCACGAAGCCCACGCTCACCTTCCCCGGGACCGAGGCCCCCGAGGGGCTCCAGGTCCAGGTGCTCGACGCCGGCGACGGCCAGGTGATCGAGGCCGGCGACACGATCGTGGCCAACTACCTGGGCCAGATCTGGGGCGGCGACGTCTTCGACAACTCCTACGACCGCGGCCAGCCGCTGAACTTCCAAGTCGGCGTCGGCATGGTCATCCGCGGCTGGGACGACGGCCTCGTGGGCCAGCGCGTCGGCTCGCGCCTGCTGCTGTCCATCCCCTCCGAGCTCGGCTACGGCGACCACGGCGTCCCGCAGGCCGGCATCCGCGGCGGCGACACCCTCGTCTTCGTCACGGAGATCCTCGGCGTCATGTGAGCCAGGCCCACTGAGCCACTGACCGCGCGTTCGCACGGTAGGTGCCCAGAACGCACCCCTCAGGTGCGCCCTGGAGCCCTACCGTGCGAACGCGCGTCTGCATACGGTGCCCCCGGGGCGGCGTTCACTGCGCTAGCCTGAGGGCGGCGCGCTCGCGCCACACCCGGTAGCACGAACTGCACGGTCCGGAGGAAGTCCGGATGACGCCGTCGGGGCCGCAGACCCCGGATCCGCCCCGCCGATCTTGGCGTGTGCGAGCAACAACCAGGCGTTCGTCACCTCGGGGAGGCCGGTCATCGGCCGTCACGGGGACTCCTGCTGCACCGGGTGCGATCACTCGCACCCGCAGGAGCCTCCATGCCGAACATGCCCGCCTCAGACAACCAGGCCGGTGTCCCCGCCAGCATCTCAGCCCAGTTCACCCTCTTCTTCGACGGCCGCTTCTGGGTCGGTGTTCTTGAGGTCCACGAACGTCGTCGTGGGGCCGAGGCGAATGACCAAGGCGGCACCGTGCGGGCGGCGCGGCACGTCTTCGGGGCCGAGCCCAGCGACGTCGCGCTCTACGACTTCCTCCTGACTCACGGCGGGGCCCTCATCGACCGAGCCGCTGCTTGTCCTCCGGTACCGGCGTCCAAACCGGTGGGCTCGTCGTCGGCCTCTCGCCCCAACCCCAAGCGCGCCGCACGGCAGGCCGCCAAGGAGGCTGCCCGGGCGCGTCCGTCCACCGCTGCGCAGGCCGCCCTGGCCGCTGCCCGTGAGGAGACCGCGACCCGTGCCTCCCGTGACCGGAGCAGGCGCCGTCGCCAGAAGGCGGACGAGGACTGGGCGCGCCGTCGTCAGCGGGCCAAGCGCCGTCACCGCGGCCGGTGACGCAAGCCCGGTGTTCCGCAAATCGTGGTGGTGAGCGAGGCCCTCCTCGGGAACGGGACGACGGCCCGCGCGACCGCGCCGGGGCGGCCTTGGAGCGTCTCAGCGCGTCTCAGCGCGTCTCAGGGACAGGAAGCGAAGCGGCGCCCGGAGCCAACGAGGGCTACGCTATGGCAACACGGCGTCGTGAAGCGCTGGCCACCCCCTGAGGCCGGCTCCTTGCGACGCCGTTCCAGTCCGTCTGCCCGAGAAGGAATCACTCATGCCGCAGTACCGCAGCGCCACCTCCACCCACGGCCGCAACATGGCGGGCGCCCGTGCACTGTGGCGCGCCACCGGCGTCAAGGACTCCGACTTCGGTAAGCCGATCATCGCCATCGCGAACTCCTTCACCCAGTTCGTCCCCGGGCACGTGGGCCTGCGCGACGTCGGACGCCTCGTGGCCACCGAGATCGAGGCGGCCGGGGGCCTGGCCAAGGAGTTCAACACGATCGCCGTCGACGACGGCATCGCCATGGGCCACGACGGCATGCTCTACTCCCTGCCCAGCCGCGACCTCATCGCCGACTCCGTGGAGTACATGGTCAGCGCCCACTGCGCCGACGCCCTCGTGTGCATCTCCAACTGCGACAAGATCACCCCGGGCATGCTCATGGCCGCCATGCGCCTCAACATCCCGGCCATCTTCATCTCCGGCGGCCCCATGGAGTCGGGCAAGATGACCGCCGCCGACGGCACCACCCGCAAGCTCGACCTCATCGACGCCATGATGGATGCCGCCGACCCCACCGTGACCGACGAGACCATCAGCGCCATCGAGCGCCTGGCCTGCCCCACCTGCGGCTCCTGCTCGGGCATGTTCACCGCCAACTCCATGAACTGCCTCACCGAGGCCCTCGGCCTGGCACTGCCCATGAACGGCACCCTGCTGGCCACCCACGCCGACCGTGGCGAGCTCTTCAAGCGCGTCGGCCACCAGATCGTCGAGATCACCCGGGCCTACTACGAGCACGACGACGCCTCCGTCCTGCCGCGCTCCATCGCTACCAAGGCAGCCTTCGAGAACGCCATGAGCCTGGACATCGCCATGGGCGGCTCCACCAACACCGTCCTGCACCTGCTGGCCGCCGCCCAGGAGGCCGAGGTCGACTTCACCATGGCCGACATCGACCGCCTCTCGCGCAAGGTCCCCCACCTGGCCAAGGTCGCGCCCTCGACGAACCTCTACCACATCGAGGACGTCCACCGCGCCGGCGGCATCATCGGCATCCTCGGTGAGCTCGACCGCGGCGGACTGCTGGAGACCACCACCTCCAACGTCCTGGGCACCACCCTGGGCGAGGAGCTCGCCGCCTACGACATCGCCCGCCCCGGCCCCGACGGCGTCCCCGGCTCCCAGGTCAGCGAGGAGATCCGCACCGGCTACCTCGCCGCCCCCGCCGGCGTGCGCACCACCGAGATGTTCTCCCAGGCCTCCCGCTGGGAGTCCCTCGACACCGACCGCGCCGCCGGCTGCATCCGCGACATCGAGCACGCCTACTCCGCCGACGGCGGCCTGGCCGTCCTCTTCGGCAACATCGCCGAGAAGGGCTGCATCGTCAAGACCGCCGGCGTGGACGAGTCGATCCTGACTTTCTCCGGGCCCGCCGTCGTCTTCGAGTCCCAGGAGGACGCCGTCGCCGGGATCCTCGGCAAGCAGGTGACGTCCGGCGACGTCGTCATCATCAGCCACGAGGGACCGCGCGGCGGCCCCGGCATGCAGGAGATGCTCTATCCGACCACCTACATCAAGTCCATGCACCTGGGCAAGGAGTGCGCCTTGCTCACCGACGGGCGCTTCTCCGGGGGCACCTCCGGGCTGAGCATCGGCCACGTCTCCCCGGAGGCCGCGGCCGGCGGACTCATCGGCCTGGTGCGCAGCGGCGACATCATCGACATCGACATCCCGCGCCGCGCCATCTCCGTGCGCCTGAGTGACGAGGAGATCGAGCGCCGCCGCGCCGAGGAGGAGGCCCGCGGCGAGGCCGCCTGGACCCCGCACGTGGACCGCCCCCGCAAGGTCTCCGCAGCGCTGCGCGCCTACGCCATGCTCGCCACCAGCGCCGACCTGGGCGCGGTGCGCGACCTCAAGCGCCTCGGGATCAAGTAGCCCGCAGGGGCCGTCAGGGGCGGCCAGGGTTGACCAACTGCATATTTGAAAATCGTTGTCACTTGCGCCTAGGGTTTGCGTGTGACAATCGTTCTCAGATCGCTGGTGGTGCGATCCGGCAGCACGACGCTGGTCAACGGCGTCGCCCTCCGCCTGGAGCCCGCAAGCCGGACCGCCCTGGTCGGCGCCTCCGGAGCGGGCAAGTCCCTCACCTGCGCCGCGCTCGCGGGCACCCTCCCGGCCTCGCTGGGGGTCGCCGGCTCGCTGACCGTCGAGCCCGACGACGCCGACGCAGGCAGCGACCCGCGCGCGAGCTCTGATGCGGCAGGCGAGGCCGGCGGCGTCAACCTGCTGGGTCTGCCCGCCGCCCGCCGCCCCCGGGGCAGCCGGATCGCCCTGGTCCCACAGGACCACTCCACCGCTCTGCACCCGCTCATCGCGGTCGGCCGCCAGATCGCCCTGGCCTCCCAGGCCGCCGGACGCAGCCCGGACGAGGCCCGCCAGCGCGCCACCGACTACCTCTACGCCGTCGGGCTCGATGAGTCCTTCGCCGACCGCGTCCCCGGGCGCCTCTCCGGAGGCCAGCGCCAGCGCGTCAGCCTGGCCCTGGCCCTGGCCGCCGAACCGGCCCTCATCATCGCCGACGAGCCCACCACCGCCCTCGATGTCGTCGCTCGCGCCGAGATCCTCGGGCTTCTGAGTTCTCTGACCAGCCTGCCCCAGGCCCCCGCCCTGCTCCTCATCACCCACGACCTGCCCGCCGCCGCCATCTGCGAGAACATCGCCGTCCTCCACGACGGCGCCATCATCGAGTCGGGGCAGACCCGTTCCGTCCTGACCCGCCCCGAGCACCCGGTCACGGCCGCCATGTGCGAGGCCGGCGCCGAGGAGACCATCGACGGGGCCCTGGCCGCAGCGGGAGCCGCCGCATGAGCGGGCTTGAGACCCGGGGCCTCAGGCGCTCCCACCCGGGGGCGGGTGGCGAGCGGCGAGAGGTGCTGCGCGGCGTGGACCTGCGCCTGGAGCCGGGGGAGAACGTGGCCCTCATCGGACGCTCGGGATGCGGCAAGACGACGCTGCTGCGCGCCTTGCTGCTGCTCGACTCCCCGGGGCCGGAGGACGCCGGCGAGATCCTGCTCGACGGCGAGCCCGTGCGCCGAGGCGGAGCCCGAGCGCTGCGGGCCTTCCGGCGGGCGGTGCAGTACGTGCCCCAGGACGCCGCCGCCACCCTCCACCCGCGCCGCTCGGTGCTGGCGCAGGTGAGCGCCCCGCTGCGCACCCTGGGGGTGGTGCGCGACCGCGAGGAGGCCGCCAGTCGGGCCCGGCGGGTGCTGGAGAGCCTCGAGATTCACCGCGAGATTTGGGAGAACCGGCCCCACGAGATCTCCGGCGGCCAGGCGCAGCGGGTCTCCATCGCCCGGGCGCTGGCCCTGTCACCGCGCTACCTCCTGCTCGACGAGCCGGTCTCCGGGCTCGACCCGGCCCTGCGTCGCCAGACCCTCGACCTGCTTGCGGCCATCGAGGCCGACCCCGACGCCGCCACCAGCGATGAGCAGGAGCCCCCCGCGAAGTCCGGCGTGAGTGGCGAGCCGGAGCCCGCCCCGGCTGTGTCTGGCGCCGTGCCCGCCCCGGCTGTGTCTGGCGCCGTGCCCGCCCCGGCCCTGCTAGTGGTGTCGCACGACCTGGCCGCCGTCGCCCGCGTCTGCCAGCGGGCCCTGGTCATGGACGAGGGCTCCATCGTGGAGGACGCCCCCATGCGCCGCCTCCTCACTAAGCCCACGCACCCGGCCACCCGCGCCCTGCGCGACGCCGTGCCCACCCTGCCGACCGCCACCGACTGACGACCTCCCGACCGCTGACACCCCGACCGCTGACACCCCGACACCGGCCCGAAGGAGCATCCATGTCCCTGCCCGCCCCCGCCGTCACCCGCCGCCAGGTCCTCGCCGCCCTCGGCGTCGGAGCCGGCGCCGCCGCCATCGCGTCCTGCTCGCGCAGCTCCTCGGGTGACGGCCGCATCCGCCTGGCCATGTTCCACGCCCCCGAGAGCAAGCTCAACCCGCTCACCAACGACGGCTCCAAGCTCGTCCGCTGGTCCTGCGCCGAGAGCCTCACCACGCTCAACGCCGACGGCGACGCCCAGGAACTGCTCGCCACCTCATGGAAGCGCGAGGGCGAGACCACCTGGCGCCTCACCCTGCGCGAGGGCGTCACCTTCCACGACGGCACCGCCCTGAGCGCCGAGAACGCGGCCGCCGCCCTCACCTTCGCCGCCACCGCCGCCAAGCCGCCGCGCGTCCTGGACGGAGTCCAGCTCACCGCGAAGGCCGACGGCAAGGACCTCCTCCTGACCACCGCGGCCCCCGACCCCCTCATGCCGCAGCGCCTCTCCAGCCCCCAGCTCGTCATCCTGTCCCCGGCCGCCTACCCCAGTTCCGCCGACGGCGCCATCGACCCCGTCGGCCACGGCACCGGCGCCTTCATCCTCAAGCAGGCCAACGGCTCCTCCGGCGCCACCCTGGAACGCAATGACAAGTACTGGGGCACGAAGGCCACCGCCCCCGGCATCGACGTCACCTACGTTCCCGACGGCGCCGCCCGCGCCAACGCCCTGCGCACCGACACCGCCGACATCGTCGAGGCCGTCCCCGTCGCCCAGGTCGGCAACATCGACAAGAACCTTCTCCACGAGGTGGCCACCCCGCGCACCTCCACCCTCTACCTCAACACCCGCTCCGGCCCCTTCTCCGACCCCGCCCTGCGCGCCGCCGCCCGCAACGCCGTCGACCCCGCCGCCCTCATCAAGACCGTCTTCGAGGGCCACGCCGACTCTCCCGTCGGGCTCCTGGGGCCGGCCGTGCCCTGGGCCGCCGAGCTGCGCGCCTGGAAGAAGGAGACCTACCCCGGAGCCACGGGCGCGGCCGCCACCGGCAAGGTCCCCGGCGCCACCGCCGCCGGGACCGTCCCCGCCGGCACCGCCATCACCCTGGCCTCCTACACTGACCGTCCCGAGCTCGGAGAGATGGTCCCCCTCCTGGCCCAGCAGCTCGAGGCTGTCGGCTTCAAGGTCACCCAGGACGTGCGCGAGTACAACCAGATCGAGTCCGAGGCCCTGGCCGGCAAGTTCCACGCCGTCCTCGTGTCGCGCTCCACCGTCCTGGACTCCGGCGACGCCGTCGCCTACATGACCGCCGACTTCTCCTCCTCCGGCTCCTACTCCATGAGCGGCCTGCACGACGAGAAGGTCGACGCCGCCATCTCCAAGGCCGCCGCCACGCAGCCTGGCGACGAGCGCCACAAGGCCATCATGGCCGCCGAGCAGGCCATCCTCGCCTCCGGCGCCGCCATCCCGCTGGCCCACGAGCGCGTCATCCAGGGCGAGGCCGCCGGGGTCACCGGTGCCCAGCGCGACCCGGGCGAGCGCGCCCTCATCACCTCGGCCACGACCGTGAAGAAGTGAGCGGCGTGCTCTCCCGGCTCGCCGGGCGCCTGCGCACGGGCGACCTTGTCACCGGCATCTCGCGCCTGCTCGCCCTGGCCTGTCTCGTGGGCCTGGTGGGCATGCTGCCGTGGCTCTCGGGCAAGGACCCGGCCCTGACGATCCTGCGCGCCACCTCCTCCGACCGGGAGCCCACACCGGAGGTCCTGGCATCCATCCGCAAGAGCATCGGGATCGACGGCGGCCCCCTCCACGTCATCGGACACTGGCTGGCCGGGGTGGTTCGTGGCGACCTGGGCCGCTCCTGGGTCTCGGGGGCCGACGTCGGCCCGGATGCCGTGGACGCCTTCGGGGTCTCCCTGAGCCTCATGGCCGCCGCGCTCGGCGTCGGGGTCGTCGTGGCCGCCGCCCTGGTCCTGCCCGCCCTGCGCGACGGGCTGCGAGGGCGCCCCCGGCCTCGCGGCGGCGCCGCCTCCGCGGTCCTCATCTCCCTGCCCGAGTACCTCCTCGCCCCGATCCTCATGCTCGTCCTGGCCGTCTACCTCAGGATCCTGCCGCCCTTCGGGTGGGGCAGCCCCGAGAAGGTCATCATGCCGGCCCTCAGCCTGGGCCTGCCCACCGGCGGCTACCTCGGTGGACTCGTCTCCGATGCCGTCACCGCCACCTTCTCCGAACGCTGGGTGGCCACCTGGTCCACCGCCGGCATCCGCGGCCGAACCCTGGCCGGAGCCGTCCTGAGGCGGGCCCTGGCACCACTGACCGGGCAGGTGGCGCTCGTCGTCGTGGCCCTGACCGGCGGCGCGGTCGCCGTGGAGAAGATCTTCGCCATCCCCGGGCTGGGCCGCGAGCTCCTGGACGCCGCCTCCGCTCAGGACGTGCCGGCGCTCCAGGCCCAGATCCTGCTGCTGCTCGCCCTGGCACTGGCCGCCGGCGTCATCGCCGGGGCGGCCCGACGCCTCCTCATGGGGCGGGCCGCCGGGGCGGGCGGTCTCACGGCACCGCCCCCGGTGGAGCACTCGGGGCGGGCTGCCCGCGTCATCGCCGTCAGCGGTGCCGCCCTGCTGGCCCTCATGGTGGCCGTCGGGATTCGGCGCGACCCCTACGCCGTCGTCGCGGACAAGCTCGCGCAGCCCAGTGCCGCTCTCCCACTGGGCGCCGACTCGCTCGGGCGCGACGTGCTGGCACGGGTGGCTCACGGGGCCGTGTCCACGGTGAGCGGCGCCGTCATCGTCACGGTGGTCTGTTTCGTCATCGCCATCCTGGTGGGGCTGGCGCCGCGGGCGGCCACGGGGTTCATCGAGGTCGCCAACGCCGCCCCGCCGATCCTGGCCGGCCTCATCGTCGCCGGCGTCTCCGGGCCCAGCGCCACGGGCGCCGCCATCGCCGTGGCCGGCGTCGGCTGGGCGCCTCTGGCCTCCCACGCCGCCGGGCTCGTCGCCGAGAACCGGCAGCGCCCCGACGTCTTGCTCGCCCCGGTCCTGGGGGAAGGGCGGGTGCGGATCACCCTGACCCGGGTCCTGCCCGCCGTCGTCGGCCCCCTGGCGCGCCACGCGGCCCTGAGACTGCCCGGCAAGGCCCTGGCGCTGGCGGCACTGGGATTCCTCGGCCTGGGCGCCCAGAGCCCCGCACCGGAGTGGGGGCTGGTCCTGTCCGACGCGCTGCCCTACATCGAACGGGCCCCCTGGGCCGTGGCCACGCCCGCCGCCGCCCTCGTGGTTCTGTCGATCACGTCCGTCGCCGCCTCCCGCAGCATGCGGCGCTGAGACCGTAGAGGCCGCAGGAGCCGTTGAGCCCGCTGAGGCCCGGTGGCAGCGGCCCGGGCCGGGTGCGAGAAGCTGCGCCGTCGGGCATAGACAACGAGGCGGGCGCCAACCGCGTGATGGGTTGGCGCCCGCCTCATCGGTGGATCGGCCCTCAGCCCTCCAGGGCGTGGAGGCGGTCGATCGGGGTGGAGACGGCCTCGCGGGCGCGCACCACGGCCTCCTCATCGGGGGCGTCGTAGAAGCACAGGCACTTGACCGTGTCCTCGCGCACGTAGGTGCGCAGGAAGCTCACCTCCGGTACCTGGGCGTACTTGGGGGAGTTGGCCTTCTTGCGCGCCAGGTAGGTCTCCATGGAGATCTCCTCGGGGATGTCCCACTCCACGAGGTAGTCGGCCTTGCGGGCCAGGGCGCGCACGTCCTCCAGCTCGGCGCCCACGAGGCGGACCTCGTCGGGGCCGGTGACCTCGGCGTCGGCCGCAGCGGACCGGACGGCCTCGGTCAGGCCGGTGACGTTGTCGGAGTCGAGCTCGACGATGGTGAAGATGCGTTCGTGACTGGCGGTGACCTGCGACTCCAGGACGGAGGCGCCGGCGGCCTCAACGGCCTGGGAGACCTGCGCGATGAGGGCCTCGGCGGCCTCGCGTGACGGGGTGGTGGGGACGAGCTCGAAGAGCTGGAGCGACATGGCGGCTCCTTTCCGTAGGGTGTGCATACCAACCTTGCGGTCCAGCCGAATTATTCCCGCCGGCTCCGGTGAACTGAGGACGTGCTCGCTCTGCGGACTCACATAGGTATGAGTGTTTCCAGCTATAGGCGGGTGTGGGAGGTGTTGGCCGCCTGTGCGGATGAGAGCCTCCTTCCAGCCCTGCGTCCAGTTGTGCATCGGCGGGGTCTTGGCACCTCGGGTGCGCCGGCGTGCTGAGCAAGGTGGCCTGACGGCTTCGCAGAGCCGGATCGTGAGACGATCAGCCTGAAAATGTCCAAAACGGAGACAAAGACCCGAAACAGGGCCAAGGCGTCAGACAAGAACCGCATGATTCCAAGGTTCTATCAGCTACCTGATCGAGCCGCAGGCTCCTTTGTATCCGTTTTGGACATTCGGAGCCCTTCATCGTGATCGGCGCCTTGCCCGTTACGCTGTCACTCGTGAATGAGCTCGACAGCGTCAGCAGCAACGGAACTCCAGCCTGGGACAGCGCCCGCTACCTGCGGGAGATCCTCAAGGCCCCCGTCTACGAGGCGGCCGAGCACACGCCCCTGCAGGAGATGCCGTCCCTGTCGGCCCGCCTGGGCAACACCGTTGAGGTCAAGCGCGAGGACCTCCAGACCGTCCACTCCTTCAAGATTCGCGGCGCCTACAACGCCATGCGCTCCCTGAGCCCGGCCGAGCGTGAGCGCGGCGTCGTCACCGCCTCGGCCGGCAACCACGCCCAGGGCGTGGCCCGCTCCGCCGCCCTGCTGGGGATGAGCGCCATCATCGTCATGCCCACCGTCACCCCTCAGATCAAGGTCGACGCCGTTCGCGCCCTGGGCGGCGAGGTCCGCCTCCACGGGGACAACTTCGACGCGGCCAAGGCCGAGGCCACCCGCCTGGCCGAGGCCGAGGGCCTGTCCTACATCGCCCCCTTCGACGACCCCCGCGTCATCGCCGGCCAGGGCACCATCGGCCTGGAGCTCATCCAGCAGGACGCCCATCTCGACCGCGTCTTCGTGCCCGTGGGCGGTGGCGGGCTGGCGGCCGGCGTCGCCGTCCTCATCAAGCAGCTCATGCCCGGGATCAAGGTCATCGGCGTCGAGCACGAGGAGTCGGCCTGCCTCAAGGCCGCCCTGCTGGGCGGGGAGCCCATCACCCTGCACCACGTGGGCCTGTTCGCCGAAGGGGTGGCCGTGCGCCGCATCGGCGAGGAGACCTTCCGCATGTGCCGGGCCCTGCTCGACGATGTCGTCACCGTCTCCTCCGACGAGACCTCCGCCGCCGTGCGCGACATCTTCGACGACGTGCGCGCCATCTCCGAGCCCTCCGGCGCCCTGGCCCTGGCGGGACTCAAGCGCTACGTCGCCGAGCACCACCTGTCCGGCGAGCGCCTCGCCTTCATCCTGTCCGGCGCCAACCTCAACTTCCACCAGCTGCGCTACATCTCCGAGCGCAGCGAGATCGGTGAGCAGCGCGAGGCCATCCTCGGGGTCACCATCCCCGAGGAGCAGGGCTCCTTCCTGCGCTTCGCCTCGGTCCTGGGGGCCCGCTCGGTCACCGAGTTCAACTACCGCCTCTCCGCGGCCCGCACCGAGACCGACCCCGCCCGCATCTTCGTGGGCGTGCGCATCGCCCGGCGCCAGGAGCGTGCCGAGATCGTGGCGGACCTGGAGGAGGCCGGCTACGACGTCATCGACCTCACCGACGACGAGCTCGCCAAGGTCCACGTGCGCTCCATGATCGGCGGGCGCGCCACCCCGGGCGTGCCCGAGCGCCTCTTCTCCTTCCTCTTCCCCGAGTCGCCCGGGGCGCTGGCTCACTTCCTTCAGGTGCTGGGCACCCGCTGGAACATCACGCTGTTCCACTACCGCACCGATGGCGCCGACTACGGCCGTATCCTGTGCGCCTTCGCGGCCGGGCCCGACGACGTCGAGCTGACCGAGCACATGGACCGCCTCGGCTACTCCTACAACGAGGAGACCGCCGACCCCGCCTTCCGCTTCTTCCTGGCGCGATAGTCCGTGACGAGTTCGCGGCTCCATGCGCCCTCATCGGAAGGGCGGGGAGGGGGCGTTGTGGCCGGTATCATGCAATAAGGGGGAGTTCGTTCTGTCGAAACTCCCATAAGGTTGTTGGTAAATCAATTGTCGCGGCCGGGTGCGCCAAAGGAGTGTTCGCCTGACGCTGACCCCGCCCCGGCTCATCTCAACCAGGAGAGAAACATGACCCGTCTTGCCGTCGTCGTCGGTTCCGTCCGCCCCAACCGCGTGGGTGGCTCCATCGCCCAGTGGGTGGTCGACCAGGCCAACGAGATCGAGGGCGTTGAGGCCGAGATCGTCGACATCGCCTCCTTCAACCTGCCCCTGTTCGCCGAGGAGATCCCCCCGCGCATGGCCGTCCCCAGCGACCCGGCCGGCGCCGCCTTCGACGAGGCCCTGAAGTCCTTCGACGCGCTGATCTTCGTCACCCCCGAGTACAACTTCTCCATCCCCGGCGCCCTGAAGAACGCCATCGACTTCCTCCAGCCCGGCGCCGTGGCCAACAAGGGCGTGGGCGTGGTCGGCTACTCCTACAGCGTCGTCATCCGTGCCGTCAGCCACCTCCAGCAGATCCTCCAGGGCATGGGCGCCACCGTCGTGGCCTCCAACGTGTTCCTGTCGCTCAACACCGACTTCGCCGACGGCGCCTTCTCGCCGGCCGCCTTCCACGACGCCGAGGTCCCGGCCATGGTGCGCGACGTCGTCGCCCACTCCGACGCCCTGGCCTCCCTGCGCTGAGGACGTCGAGCTCGGTCGTTCGGCTGAGCCGGAGGACGCCAGTCCATCACGTCGCCGTCGGTGGCACCTGCGGGTGCCCCGGCGGCGACGTCGTTTGTGCCGGGGCTGGCGGGAGCGGTATGGCGGGTGGGTAGGGTTTCCCCATGACTGAGCGCAGCGAGCGAGGCGGTTCCCGCCGGGACGACAGGGGCGGATACGGCGACCGCGGTGACCGCGGTTATCGGGGCGGCTCTGGTGGCGGCCGCGGCGGTGACCGCGGCTACCGGGGAGGCTCGGGAGGCGGCCGTGGAGGAGACCGGGGTTACCGGGGCGGCTCCGGCGGTGATCGCGGAGGAGACCGCGGCTACCGGGATGGCGAGCGCGGCCGCTCGCGCCGCGTCTACGACGACGAGCCCCGCGACGGCCTCCTGGCAGACCTCGTCGGCCACCTCCACGCCCTCGACGGACGCTCCTACGCCGCCTACAAGGCGATCGTCGGACGCTACCGGGCGCCCGCCGGCTGGTTCCTGCACATTGACCGCGTCCAGTCCGACCCCTACGCCCCGCCCACGCGCATCCACGTGGACGTGCCCACCGACCTGCACGGCCTAGAACTGCTCGATGAGGCCGACCTGCTGGCCGATGCAGACCGCCGCCTGGCCGTGGGCGACTTCCTCACCCGCGAGCTGCACGCGGGCTTCCGCGGCACGGCGCTGTCCATCGCCTCCCCGGGCCAGGAGATCCTGCAGCGCTCCAGCATCATCCTGCGCCCCGAGGAGAAGAAGGAGGGGACCGGCTGGGTGCTGGAGGTCCGCGCCCGCCTGGCCCTGCCCGCCCAGGGTCGCTCCATCCAGGGCCACGAGGCCTCCCGGATCGTGGGGCGCGACCTCGTGCGCGAGCTGGAGGAGGCCATGGACCTCACCGGCGAGCGGGGCGACCGGCTCGTGCGCCACGTCGCCACCCTTGAGGACCACCGGGCCCTGACCGCGACTGTGGCCCGCAACGGCTGGGTGGCCTTCCTCGCCGACGGCTCCGTCCTGCCGCGCCGCTCCGGGGTGAGCGACGATCCCCTGGACGGCGGTGTTCCCCTCCAGGCCCCTGAGTCCATGGCCGCCACGGTGGAGCTCCCGCACTCCGGGACAGTGCGCGGCACCGTCGTCGAGGCGGGCGTCAACGTCATCGTCGGAGGTGGCTACCACGGCAAGTCCACGCTGTTGAGCGCCATCGAGCGCGGCGTCTACCCGCACGTGCCCGGGGACGGGCGCGAGCTCGTCGCCACGGTCCCCGACGCCGTCAAGGTGCGGGCCGCCGACGGGCGCGCCGTGACCGGCGTCGACCTGACCCCCTTCATCTCCCACCTGCCGGCCGGGCGCGACACCGCCTCCTTCACCACCCGCAACGCCTCGGGATCCACCTCCCAGGCCGCCTCCATCATCGAGGCCGTCGAGGCCGGCGCCACGACGCTGCTGCTGGACGAGGACACCTCCGCCACGAACCTGCTCATCCGCGACTCGCGCATGCGCGAGCTCGTGGCCGCCGAGCGCGAGCCCATCACGCCTCTGGTGGACCGCATCACCGCGTTGTTCCGCCGTCGGGGCGTCTCCACGGTCATGGTCATGGGCGGCTCCGGGGACTACCTGGACGTGGCCGACCGGGTCCTGCTCATGGACGCCTACCACCCGCGTGACGTCACCGAGCAGGCCCGCCGCGTCGTGGCCGACCAGCCCCGGCCCCTGACCGGCCTGGAGGACTTCGCCGAGCCCCGGCAGCGCGTCCCCGAGCCCGCCCCGCCGCGCACCCGCCGGGGGCCGGTGCGCACTCGCGCCCAGGGCACCTCCACCCTGGTCCTGGACCGGGAGGACATCGACATCTCCGACGTCGGCGGCGTCACCGACCCGGGGCAGGCCGAGGCCATCGCCTACGCGCTGCGCGCCCTGCTGGAGCAACGCTTCGACGGGGCCTCCCCGCTGCGCGAGTGCCTGGACGACCTCGAGGCCCTGCTCGACGACGAGGGCCTGGACGCCCTCACCGACGAGCGCGAGCGACCCGCCTTCCTCGTGCGTCCCCGCATGGTCGACGTCGCCGCGGCCGTCAGCCGCTACCGCAAGCTCGAGCTGGCCTCCCTCCACACACACTTCGACCAAAACTTCAGAATCGACCCGGAGCCGCGTCGATTCTGAAGATTCGGTCGAAGTGATCGGTGATCCCGGTGTCCACAACGGCGCCGTCGGCCACCTGTTTCCACAGGGCGGTGGGCGCGCCGAGTGAGGGCCGGGGTGTTGCGGGCAGCATGGGGGCATGACCGCCGCGATCTCCTCCCCGCCCCTGTCCGACGGCGGTGCCCTGCGCCCGCTGATGTGGAACGAGACCGGGCTCGACGGCGCCGCGTGCGCGCGCCCGGACCTCAGCCACGACTGGCTGCGCGTCGCCGCCGGCGTCTACGCGCCCCGCGCGGCCTGGCAGGAGGCCGCGTGGATGGAGCGCTATGAGCTGCTGCTCGAGGCGGCGCACCGGAAGTACGGTGACGAGCTGGTGCTGGCGGGCGCCTCCGCCGTCGCAGCCTGCGGGCTGCCACTGGTGGGGACGGTTCTGCGCCGGGTGGAGGTCGCGGGCGAGCGCACCGGCCGGGTGCGGACCTCTTTGCTGAGGCGCCACGTGCGGCGCCCCGGCACTGAGGTCGTCAGAGTGGGCGGGCATCTCGCCGTCGCGCTGCCGGACGCGCTCATTGACCTGGCTCGGTGGAACGGCCTCATGGCGGGGGTCGCCGCCATGGATGGGGCCCTGCACAACGGACTGTGCTCCGCGGAGACCCTGGAGGAGGCGCTGGCGCGTCTGCCCGAGACGGCAGGTGGCGGCCCTCGTGCTCGGCAGGCCGTGCGCTTGGCCGACGGCCGCTCCGAGTCGCCGGGCGAGTCGATGTCGCGTGTGCGCATGTGGGAGCACCGGCTTCCCAGGCCGGAGCTGCAGGTGAGTGTGCGGGTCGGTTCCGAGCTCTACATCCTGGACTTCTACTGGCCGGATCATGGGGTGGCCGGGGAATTCGACGGTCGGGTCAAGTACCGGTCGGCCTCCTTCGGGCAGGACCCGGAGGATGTCGTGTGGCGTGAGAAGCTCCGGGAGGACGCGCTGCGGGCCTCGGGCCTGACGGTGACCCGCTGGACATGGGCGCAGGCCTGGGGCGACGCCGGAGCGCAGATGCTGCGACGACTGTCCGCTGCCGGGGTCAGGCCCACTGGCCGACGCTGGTAAATCCTCCCACGCTTCGACCAAAACTTCAGAAACGACCCGGAGCCGCGTCGATTCTGAAGATTTGGTCGAAGTGAGTGGGCTGGTGGGGGCTGCGAGGCTCGCGCTAGGCGGCAGAGCCGGCCCGGTACTCGGCGCGGTACTCGCTGGTGCGGGTGTGGATGAGACGGGGGATGGAGATGGTCTTGTCGAAGCTGCCGTCGCGGTAGCCGGCCTGGAGGTTGAACAGCACCATGAGCCGCAGCACCATGGGGTTGCTCGTGCGAGCCACGCGCCGC
The DNA here is from genome assembly GCF_016694895.1 of Actinomyces sp. HMT 175. Classification (NCBI taxonomy): domain Bacteria; kingdom Bacillati; phylum Actinomycetota; class Actinomycetes; order Actinomycetales; family Actinomycetaceae; genus Actinomyces; species Actinomyces sp. HMT 175. Next base: position 2,579,320 of record NZ_CP068012.1, on the reverse strand, counting down.
AGCGTGGAGACTGGCATCTTGCGCAGGATGCCCGCGATCTTGCCGGCGTCACGCCAGTTGGCACGCACCGCCGGAACGTTGAGGCGGTTGAGGGCCTCGACTTCGCGCAGGAAGAAGTCGGCGCCCTCTCTCTCGGCCGCGCGCCACCAGCCGGCGCGGTAGGTGGCCTCGAGCTGCTTAACGGCGTCGCACAGGGCGTCGTAGTCGACGCCGACGACCTCGGTACGCAGCTCCTCGGCCCGGATCCGCTCCAGGGCGGCGTTCGCCAGCGGCAGGATGGTGCGGGCGACGGCGTCGACGGCGTTGTTGCGGGTGAGGCGGTCAGCTTCCGGTAGGGGCTTGCCGTCGCGGGGCAGATGCGCGTCGACCTCCTCCAGGTGCGCGATGGAGGTGCGCAGGTCGCCGGTGAGGCGGGCAGTGGAGCGCGGGACCCCCATGGCGATGAGCAGCTCGGTCGCGGCGCGCCACTGGAAGTCTATGTCCTCGGACCAGTGGGGCTGCGATGCCTCCCCCGCTGGAGACCGGTCCAACGGGGTGCTCGTCTGCTGGCTGCTCATCGGGGTTGAGCCTCCTGTGGTGCGCAGGGAAACAGGTCAGGAAGTCGCGGGCGCTCGCAGCAGGGAGTGCTGGCCGGCGGCCGGGGGACAGCATCTCAAGACAACGTGTGAGAACGCTGGTGATTGACGCTTCAAAGGCTGGAGTGGGCGGCGGGGTAGTGGGAGCGGCACCGGGGTGCCCTGCTGGACGATGCGGTTGCTGCTGGCGATGTGGGTGGAGTCCGAACCGGAAAGGGGAACCAGCGGACTCGGCGGTGAATCGAAGTGGGGACGTGCTTTGCGCATTACCACGGACGTTTCCGTGAAGTTCCTGCCCCTGTTAGTAGGGGCGGAGTGGGGGCGGACGGCCCTGTTGCTGCAAAAACAGTCGGAAGTACCGTTGGTTGTCATGTGCGGGGCGTGAACGATGATGCGATCGTCACGGTCGGGCGCTGGGTGTTGTATGTGCGCGGACCAGTGAGGAAGGTCGAGAACGATGGTTGGTTTGGATCGCGATGTGTCATACCGCGACAAGGTGGCGTGGTCGCCGCTAATGCTCGTCGTTGGGGCTGCGCTTCAAGTGGTACTGCTTATGGTGGCATTCGCGGTGATGCTGTCCGTTCCTGCGCTGACGCTTGACGCCCTTGATTCCGCGCAGTCTGTCGTCGGAACTGTTGCCTGGATGAATGGGCTCTCCTCTTTTGTTGCCAGCCTTCTGGCGATGTATATCGTGAGGCGTCGCCTTCGGTCAGTAGCGATGCTTGTCGCGCATTCTGCGATCCCTGCTGCTGCTGTCAGCGCCGTTAACATTGTTCCCACATACACGGTGCGTGGCTGGATATCGATCCTTGCAGTGATTATTCTCGCCACGATTGCAGCGGTTGTCTCAGCGCTCGTGTATGCGCTGCTGTTGCGAAGGGAAGACTATCTCTGAATGGTGGAGTTGTCCCGTGCGGTGAGTTGCATGTTCCTCGCGTAAAACTGGTGCAGTCTGATGTTATGGAGTGGGTGGTGAAGGTGGGAGAACACGTGTTTCCTTTGTTTTTGAAGTCGGGTGTTCGTGGTCGTGAGTTCCGGAAGGGTCGCGAACGCGGTGCGACACTCGTTGAGTTTGCAGGAATGGCTATCGTCGTAGCGATCCTTATTGGGGGGGTCATTGCTGTCGCTCCAAGTCATGGACGCGACATCTCATGCAGTATTTTCTCCAAGATCAGTGAGGCCATTGGGGCCGGAGGAATGCAGTGTGGCGGTACTGACGATAAAGCGAAAGAGGATAAGCATAAGCCGACTGATCCTTGTACCACCCATCAACATTCTCAAAATTTCAATGCCAGCGTTGCCCTGGTAGTTGACGTTGAGATCAATGAGGGTATTGTTACGGAAAAACTGTCCAATGGGCACTACAGGGTAACCGACAAGCGTGGAGACAAGGTTGGAGTCAGTGAGGGTGCCGGCGGCGGTGTTGAGTTTACGGTTGATAATCAGACCTACGGGTCTCGCGCCTCTGCGGAAGCTGCCGCAAAACTAGCCGAAGAGCGCGGGGTGACCTATGAAGTCGACTCAGAGCAAGCAAAGGATGGCCTGAAGAACTATCTTCTTAGAAAGAAGGTGGTTGACCGTTCCACTGGTATTATGAGTGGGTGGGTAAACGGCATGATCGATAACGTTACTCACTATGAACCCCCAAAACCAAAAGAAATATATTATCAGGTTGGTGTGGAAGGAAGCGCAGAGGCTGCTGCCACCCAGGGTGTTGCGGGTGCTAAAGCAGAGATTGGTGCGGCTGTTGCTATCGGAGGTAAGGTAAATCTCGAAAAAGGCACGGTTACTACGTACTATAAGGTGAATGCGCAGGCATCTGGTCGTGCCGGTGTTGTGGGTGCTGGGGGAGAAGGTGAGGTATCTGGGGAGATAGTTGTTGCTGTGACGGCCGATAATAATGACCCAGATAAGGTTTTGAATGTGTCCGTTACCGGCTCTTATGATGCCCAAATTGGTGCAACAACGCCGTTGGGGGTCGATAACCCGGCCCCGCTTGAGTCTGGGCAGGTGTGGACGGCCTCGGTTGATCTGAACTCCAAGGAGGCGTCTCAAATGACTCGCAACTTTCTAGCTGCTGCCAAAGTTCCCGGATTCAACTCCGGTAAGGACTCACTTCAAGAGCTTAATCAGGCTACAGCCACCTTCGTTAATGCTGCGGTGGATCGAGGGGTGCTGACTCGGCAAGACGTATCGAAGAGGTCTTCTAAGTATGGGGGGCGAGCAAGTTTGGCGTATGAGGTGGTGACCAGTGCGGGGATAGGGTATGCCGATGAGACTGTTGAGTTCTCTAATGGTCAGTACTACTCTGATGGAAAGTGGAACCGCCGGGAGGGCTGCTGATGTCGTTGATACTGCCTCGTAGGGCGGTTCTGATTCCGTTGGGGGTCGCTGGGTTGTCATATATTGCGGGTTGCTCCGGGCGTAGCGGTCAAGCTGCAGGAGCAGCGTCGTCGGGAAAGCCGTCGCCCAGTCCCGGCGAAACATCCACGTGGCGGCCGGTGTCAGATATCCCGGTCGTGCCCGATACGCAGCCGCGCAACGTGCAGCCGACGTCTCCGTCGGGTGACCCGGTTGAGGTCCACGGTCTGACGCTCACCGCCCCTGCTGGCGCCACCGTCAGCGAGGTGAGCAACTCCGAGGGCAATCCAGCTACGGAGATCCTCATGCCTGGAGCGCACAACGGCATCCCGCGCGTCAGAGTCCGGCGTGTGGAATCCTTCGGGCGCTCGCTTGTTGATGAGACCTACACCCAGGAGATGCTTCTGGTCACTGAGCGTCGGACCAATGTGTTCCGAACGAAGGAGACATGGCCTCACATGAAGGAGGCCTACGTCATCACCTGGGATACCTCTGTCCCAGCTTCGGACGGATCGGATCTGCCGCTGAGTGCTCTGGGGCTCTGGCTCGGGGACACTGAGACCAGTGGGTGGACGCTGTTTGCCACCGCCGAGCAGGGCAAGCTTGAGAACTCGCCTCTGTGGGACGTCACCTTCTCCGCGCGGTCCGCGTAACCGACCCCCGAGGTCGGGCACCCGATCGCCGCGTGAGTACGGCCGAGCCTGACGGCGCTGCGAGGAGGCCGCAGGTGCTGGCAGCCAACCGCGGTCTCAACGTTGCGGGCGCCGGCTGGATCCGTTTCAGGCCGGGGCGTCGTCGGGGGCCAGGATGTCGGTCTGTGCGGGAAGGTCCGTGAGGCCGACCGGGCAGGTCACCCCGTTGGGGCCGTGGTTGCAGTAGCCGCCGGGGTTCTTGTGCAGATAGGCCTGGTGGTAGTCCTCGGCCAGGTAGTAGGGGCCGCCGAACTGAGCCGGCGCGTCCGCGGCATCCTCGATGGTGGTGACGCAGGTTCCCAGGCCCAGGCGGGTCAGCTCGCCCTGGAAGGCCTCACGGATCCGCACGGCCGCCTCGTGCTGGGCGGGTGTCGTCGTCCACACCGCCGAGCGGTACTGGGTGCCGACGTCGTTGCCGTGGCGATTCAGGTGAGTGGAGTCGTGGTTCTCCCAGAAAGTCCGCAGCAGGGTCTCCCCACCCTCGCCACAGACGGCAGGGTCGTAGACGACGCGCACCGTCTCGGCGTGACCGGTCGCCCCGGTGCACACCTCCTGGTACGTGGGGTTGGGCGTCTGGCCGCCCATGTAGCCCACCGACGTCGAGACGACGCCGTCCTGGTGCCACAGGATCCGCTCCACCCCCCAGAAGCAGCCGGCCGCCAGGTAGATGACCCGACTGCCCTCGGGCCACGGCCCGTCCAGGGCAGTCCCCAGCACCGGGTGGTCTCCGGGGTCGGGCAGGACCGGCGTCTCGCGGCCGGCCGGCGCCGATCCGCTGAGCGAGTGACGAAGGGCGTTGAACATGAGGACACGCTACTGCGCCCGACCCCTATTCCCGCCCGCGCTTCACTGACCGCGAGGAGCGGCCGGGGCGGAGACGTCGAGCCGGGCATGTCTCACGGTGTCCCACGGAATGTCGGTGGGTTGCGCGAAAAATGCCCGGCTCGATGAAAAGGGGTGCGGGAAAGAGGTTCAGACCCGCTCGACCTTGACGATCTCGGCCTGGATCTTCCGGCCGTTGGGGGCCTCGTAGGAGACGGTGTCGCCCGCGCGGTGCCCCATGAGGGCCTGGCCCAGCGGGGCGTCGGGGGAGAAGACCTTGACGCCGTCGGGCACGTCCTCGGTGATCTCCTGGCCGCCCAGGGCGAAGACCTGCTCCTTGCCGGCCACCTTCGCGGTGACGATGGTGCCGGCCGAGACCGAGCCGTCGTCGGCCGCCTCGCCGATCTGGGCGTTCTCCAGGGTCTCCTCGAGCTGGATGATGCGCGCCTCGTTGAGCCCCGCCTCCTCGCGGGCGGCGTGGTAGCCGGCGTTCTCCCGCAGGTCACCCTCCTGGCGGGCCGCCTCCACGCGCTGGGCGATCTCCTTGCGCTCGGTCGTCTTGCGGTGCTCAAGCTCGGCGGCCAGCCGGTCGTAGGCCTCCTGGGTGAGCCAGGTGCCCTGTGACTGCTCGGACATGGGTCCTCCTTGGATGACTGGTGATGGTCGCTCGGCAGCCGACGGGTCACCTTGCGACGACGACACCCGGCGGCTCCTCGTAGGGCCGACCGGGTTTGAAGCGCGAGTCTACGCCGCAGCCTGAGGGAATGCTGTGCGGTTGGCGAAAGATACTGGAATACTCCGGGGCTGGGGTTGGGCGGCGGGGCGGGCGAATCCGTGCCGGCCCGCCTGACCGACGTCGTCGCAGGGGTTGGGGGAGGGGGGTGGACATAGCAGTCGGCTCGACGGCGTGGCGGGCCGCCCGCCGGGCCCAGCAGCCTCCGTGGCCGCCTCGCTCAGTCGGCCGGCCGTCCCCGCTAGCGCAGAACCGCCAGGAAGCAGGCCACGCACTGGCAGGCCCACGCGGCCACGGTGCACACGTGGAAGATCTCGTGGAAGCCGAACCAGCGCGGCGAGGGGTCGGGAGTCTTGCGGGCGTAGACGACGGCGCCCAGCGTGTAGGTGACGCCGCCGGCCACCAGCAGCCACACGATCGCGGGGCCGCCCGCCCGCCAGAACTGTGGCAGGAACCAGATCGCTACCCAGCCCAGAATGATGTAGAGGGCGGTGGTGAACCAGCGCGGGGCGTGCATCCACAGTAGGTTCGTGGCCGTGCCGATCGCCGCTCCCGCCCACACGATCCCCAGGACCAGGGTGGCCGTGCGCGTCGGCAGCAGCGCCGCCGACAGGGGTGTGTAGGTGCCGGCGATGAGCAGGTAGATGTTCGCGTGGTCGATCCGCCGCAGGGTGGCCGCGACCTTCGCCGGCCAGTGCCCGGTGCCGATGTGGTAGACGCCGGAGTTGGCGAACAGCAGCAGTGAGCACGTCAGGTAGACGGCGCAGGCCCACTTCAGGCCCGCTCCTGGCGCCAGCACCGTCAGCACGATGCAGGCCGCCAGGGCCAGCGGTGCGGTACCGGCGTGGATCCATCCGCGCAGCCTGGGCTTGACGGAGGCGATGACGCCCTTGGCGCTCATGGACGTGGAGCGGCGCGGGGCCTGCGACGTCGAGGGCGATGTCGGTGACATGGGCGTGAGCGTCCTTCTGGGTGGTGTGGGGTGGGAACGGGTTGATGCTGAACCTTACGACTCCGTAGGTTACGTGACCGTAGGTTGTGGTGGTAGCGATCCGGACGGCGATGTGACACGGCAGGCATGGTGGCCTGCGTCGGCAGGTTCCGCGGCCGCCGTCGCCAGAGCCGGTGCGGCCCGGCCGCCTGGCATGTCTCCGTTGTGCCCCGGCAACCCTGGGCGAACCTGATGGCCGGATTTGACCCGGCTGTTAACCGGCTCGTCCAGCGCAGGAGGGGCCTCGCGCGATAGCGTTGGAGGTGGCCCCGAGCCGTCGGGCCCCGTCCCCCATCAACCCCACCGAGGAGCCCCGAGGAACACGGCATGGCAGGCGACAACCTCCTCTACGACATCTACGAGCGCCGGCTGGCTGCGCGCATCGACCCGGCCACGGTGCCCCACCACGTGGGTGTCATCCTCGACGGCAACCGGCGCTGGGCCAAGTCCATGGGCTTCGGGGCTGCGCAGGGCCACAAGCGCGGCGCGGACAAGATCGAGGAGTTCCTCGGGTGGGCCGAACAGATGGGGGTCCAGGTCGTCACCTTGTGGCTGCTGAGCACCGACAATCTCTCCCGCGACCCGGCCGAGCTATCGCCCCTGCTGGACATCATCGCCCACGCCGTTGACGAGCTCGCCGAGACCGGCCGCTGGAGCCTGCGCCTCGTGGGCGCCGTCGACCTCCTGCCCGAGCCTCTGGCCGAGCGCCTGCGTGCCGCCGTCGTCCGCTCCCGGCCGGCGAGCGCCGGGGCCTCTGGGGAGGGTGAGCCGGCGGGCGAGGCCGTCGAGACCGCTGAGGCCGAGGACCGGCGCATGCAGGTCAACATCGCCGTCGGCTATGGGGGCCGGCAGGAGATCGCCGATGCTGTGCGTGAGCTGCTGCGCGAGCGGGCCGCCGCCGGGGCGAGCCTGGAGGAGGTGGCCGCCTCGCTCAGCGAGGAGGACATCACCGAGCACCTCTACACCAAGGGCCAGCCCGACCCCGACCTGGTCATCCGCACCTCGGGCGAGCAGCGGCTCTCCGGGTTCCTGCTGTGGCAGTCGGTGCACTCCGAGTACTACTTCTGCGAGGTCAACTGGCCGGCCTTCCGGCGTGTGGACTTCCTGCGGGCGCTGCGCGACTTCGCCAGCCGGGAACGCCGCCTGGGCAGGTAGCCCGCCTCATCACGTGGCCGTCGGGGCGGGCCTGGGCCCGCAGGTGTCACGAATGGCGACTTTTCCTTCGGTTCAGCGGCCGCTGTTTCTCGGGCGTGCCGTAAAACCGCTGGTCATAGCGTTTCGCGGGTCGCCGCATCGAATGCCTGCACAGTGAATAGTCGCCCGTAGTGACACATTGCGGGATCTCAGGCAGGATGGCTCCCTGGTCCGGGCGCCGCCCGGCCTGGCTGGTGCCCCGGTCCCGGCGCGCGTCGACTCACCTGACGCCCCGCGCTGTTGAGCCGCGTACGCCGGCACCTCACGCACCGACGCGCACGCTGCCAGCGACACGCGCCGGCGTGCCCGCGGTCCCAAACGACAGGATCCTCGTGGCCGCACACCGCACCTCTGCCTCACACCGCTTCGCCTCCGGGAAGACCCCGGCCGCGGGTGAGACCACCTTCGCCGACCTCGGCGTGGACTCAGACCTCGCCGCCGACCTCGACGCCCGCGGCTTCACCACGCCCTTCCCCATCCAGGCCGCCACCCTGCCCGACACCCTCGCCGGGCGTGACGTGCTCGGCCGCGGCCGCACCGGCTCGGGCAAGACCCTGGCCTTCAGCCTGCCGCTGGTCCAGCGTCTGGCGCAGCAGGACAAGGCCCGCCCCGGCCACCCCATCGGCCTGGTCCTGGCCCCCACCCGTGAGCTCGCCCTCCAGATCGCCGAGGTCATTGAGCCCCTGGCCCGCGTCGTCGACATGGACGTCACCACCATCTTCGGCGGGGTCTCCGCCAAGCCCCAGGTGAAGGCCCTCAAGGCGGGGGTCGACGTCGTCGTCGCCTGCCCCGGCCGGCTCCTGGACCTCATGGGGCAGGGGCTCGTCAGCCTCGACGAGGTCGAGATCACCGTCCTGGACGAGGCTGACCACATGGCCGACCTCGGCTTCCTGCCCAACGTCCGCCGCATCCTGCGCGCCACCCCGCAGCGCGGCCAGCGCCTGCTGTTCTCCGCGACCCTGGACAACGGCGTGGACACCCTGGTCAAGGACTTCCTCCACGACCCGCTGCAGCACTCCGTGGACCCCTCGACCTCGCCCGTGGACGCCATGACTCACCGCGTGTGGATGGTTGCGGACAAGACCGCCAAGGACGGCATCGTGCGGCGCCTGGCCTCGGGGGAGGGGCAGCGCATCCTGTTCACCCGCACCAAGCACCTCGCCCGGCGCCTGGCCCGCAAGCTCGTCCAAGCCGGGATTCCGGCCGTCGAGCTCCAGGGCAACATGAGCCAGAACGCGCGCGAGCGCGCCATGCGGGCCTTCTCCACCGGACAGGTGCACGTCATGGTCGCCACCGACATCGCCGCCCGGGGCATCGACGTCTCCGGCGTCGAGCTCGTGGTCCACGTCGACCCGCCCGCCGAGCACAAGGCCTACCTGCACCGCTCGGGCCGCACCGCGCGCGCCGGGGCCGCCGGCAGCGTTATCACCCTGGTCCTGCCTGAGCAGAAGCACGATGTGCAGGTCCTGCTCAAGAAGGCGCGGATCCGCGCGGACATCGAGCGTATCCGTCCCGACGACGACGCCGTGTCCGCCCTCGTGGGGCAGGTCGCCGAGGCCGTGGTGTTGGAGGACATGCCCGAGGGTGTTGCCATCAAGGGCGGCAGCCCCAGCGGTCGGGCCTCCACCGGGCGTCCGGGGCACGGCCACGGAGAAGCGGCGCGCGGCCGGTCCGGTCGCGGGGCCAAGGGTGGTCAGGGCGGCCGGGGTGGCCGCAGCGGGGGAGCGCGCGGCGGGCGCAGCGCGAAGCGACGTGGCGGAAGCGGCGAGCAGGGGGCCGGGCAGCCCTCCGGACGAGGTGGCCGCAGCGGCGGCTCCCGTGGACGTGGAGGCCGCGGTCGCGGGGCCAAGGGAGGTCAGGGCAGTCCTGCCTGAAGACTTGCGGTACACCAAGTTCGGGTGAAATAATCTTGGTGTAAGCAAAGCACCTAGGGGAACTGTGGACTACAACGCCACGCTCACGATTCACGCGAACAAGCCCGCCACTGAGAATGACGACATCGACGACGTCATGGAGACCTTCGCCTCCTACCACCCCGCCATCGGGGACGCACCCGCATGTCCCGGGGCCCTCAAGGCTGTCATCACCCTGCCCGCCCACACGCTGACCCAGGCCGTGGCCACAGCCACCGCCCTGGCCGCCCAGGTCGGCGACCTGGTGGGGATCGAGGTCATCCCCACCAGAATGTGGGACCGCCGCGAGGGCCTGAAGATCGACGACGTCGAGTTCGTGGGCGTGTCCGAGGCCGCCGTCCGGCTCGGGATCACTCCGCAGGCGGTGCGCGACCGCATTACCTCCGGGCGCCTGCCCGGCAAGAAGGTCGGACGCAACTGGGTCGTGTCCGACGCCGCGCTCCCGCGCTGAGTCCCTACCCGCCTTGATGAGCGGCGCCGGTGGTGCGGCGGTTCAGCCTCAGCTCCGGCCGAGCGGAACCGGGATGTCGGTGCTACCGTCGAGTGGCTGACGGCGATCGGGAAGGTGGGTGGAGAGCGTGGCAGCGCACCTCTCGCGGCGAGCCCTGACCGCCGCGATGGCGGGGGGCCTCATCCTGGCCGGCTGCGCTTCTCGGGGTCCGCAGCGAGCGGCAACGCACTCGACTCCGCCGCCGTACCTGCGCTCGCGCGGGGCCGGTGCTGCGCCGAGCCTGCGGCCGACGTCGGGCGACCTGTCGGCTCCCGCTGCGTTCTCCTACACCGACGACGAGGACGAGACCTCCGACTGCATCTTCTACGCGACCACGGGAGCTCCGGTCGGACTGGTCGTCTACCTCGACGGTGACGGGCAGTCCTTCCATAGTGAAGGGAACCAGGACCAGGACGAGAGGTCCCGCGGCGGCCTGGCCGGCGCCGGGGGAGTCGTCGAGGCGGCGAGCGCCCGCGGCTACGACGTGGTCTCGGTGCGCGCTCCCGGAGACGACGGGACCTGGTGGCTGGAGGATCAGGACGGCAAGGTCCACTACCTGGAGCAGACGCTCGGCTACGTGGTCGCCGAGTGTGGCGCCACCATGGATCGGGTCTGGCTCGTGGGCTACTCCGGCGGCTCGGAGTTCATCAGCCAGTGGTTCTTCCCGGCCTACGCCGACCGCATGGCGGGCGGGGGCTTCCTGCTCTTCGGGGGCGGCGACGCGCCCGAGGGGAAGATGGCCTTCTCCTCGGGCGCCAAGGAACGGCTCTGGTTGAACTGGGTGACTGGGACGCGCGACGTGCCCGCCAACAGCCTCGAAGGATTCGATGGCGGCGGGCATGCCCGCAACAGCCTGGCCTACTACCGCTCGGCGGGCTTCGGCCACACCTGGAGCGAATGGCCCGACGACGACCACGGCAGCATCACCGAGAAGTTCGGCAGCTACGTCGGGCGCGTGCTCGACGCCGCCGCAAACGGAAAATGACCAGGCTAGCGCGGAGGCTGGGTGGTGAGTCTCCGGAGCAGTCCCCGATCCGCGCGGTGCGTTTCTCTGGGGCAGGTATGTCGTTGTGGCTGAGTGAGTTGTGCTCACGTCCGGCTACGGGGGTGGGCACCGATCGAGCCCGGCTCAACGCGCGCGGCCTCTACCTTCCTCGTCGGCCGGAGTGTCCACCCCACGTGGATCGGCGCCACCTGAGCTCACCGGATTCCAGCAGCCATCACGCATCCCGAAACCATGTGCTGACAGGGCAGCGGGCTGGCGCAGCTGCCTGCGTCCCGGACATGAAGAAGGCCCCGGTCCCTTCCGGGGCCGAGGCCGGCGGGGTACCCCCTGTGGGGCTCGAACCCACGACCTTCGGATTAAAAGTCCGCAGCTCTGACCAACTGAGCTAAGGGGGCGCACCGACGGCCGGAAGCAGAGTCCAGACGCCATCGGCAGGGGCCAGCATAGCCGGACAACCGACCGCCGTGTCGAACTCGCCGCGCCGCCGCCGCTGAACCTGCCTCCGCCAACCGTCGAGCCTGCGGCCTGCCTCCACCGTCGGCCGGAAGTGAACCGGTGGGGGAGCGCCCACGCTCCCGCGAGACAATGGGGCTGCGCGTCGTCGCCGGCGCGCCCGCACCGCGTGAGGAGTCCCCATGGCCCGCCAGTTCCACCGCCCCGCCCGACTCGACCCCGAGGCCGCCGAACAGATCGAGGGCAGCACCGACACCGCCGTCGCCTCCGAGCTCGCCCACCGCGCCGCCCAGGCCCTCATCGGCGGCTTCCCCGGCACCGAGACCGAGGACGACCCCATCACCCGCTCCGGCATCGTCGCCGCGGTCGCCACCAACGGCGTCGACGACATCGCCGAGCTGTGGGCCGACTCCCCGGCCACCACCCTGCCCGGCACCCTGTGGCGCCTCTTCCTCGTGCGCGAGTGGATCCGCCGCGACCCCGAGCTCGTCGCCCGCCGCTACGCCACCCTCATCGACCTCACCGAGGCCGATGACACCACGAACGCCCGCCTCGAGTCCGCCCTCGACGAGGCGCGCCCCGTGCCTTCTCCGACCGACCTGCGCGAGCGCCTCGACGCCGTCCTGGCCGGCAGCGTCGAGGGCTCGGTCACCGAGATCGCCCCACTGCTGAGCGCCACCGCCGGATTTCTGCGCGCCCTGGCGGCCGGCTCCCACCCCGTGTGGATCGAGGACGACACCGACGAGCTCGCCGACCGCGTCACCCGCCGCGACTCCGCCCTCCTGGCCACCGCCGACGAGCTCGCCGACGCCGCCCGCCGCGCCGCCACCGGACTCCTCGACTGAGAGGGCCTTGCGCAGGGGCGATCCGGGCGCGAGATGTCCAAATCGGATACAAAGGCCCGAAGTGAGTGTGTGAAGGTAGATCGGAACCGCATGATTCCGCGGTTCTGTTGAAGGCGTGAAGAGTGCGCAAGCTCCTTTGTCTCCGATTTGGACACGATCGGCGCCATCGGCGAGATCATGCGCGCTTCGTGGGATGAGACGTGGGGGAGCGCGCAGCGGGGGCGCCTATCGGCCGCGAGTCCCGAAGAGTGGGCGGGAGCGGCGACGCCTCGCATCATCACCGAACTGGGGCGGACCCCCGCCCCACAAGGCCGCCCGGACGTGGGACCATGTGGCCATGACCAACGACGCCCCCCACTCCGCCCCCACCCCGCTCTCCCGCTTCCTGGGCGGGTGGATGCGTCACCCCAGCCCCCAGGAGCCCGAGCAGGTGCCCGACGACGCCGAGGCGACCGAGGCTGTTGAAGCCGCTGAAGCCACTGAGGCCGCCGAGTCGGCGGTCTCGCCCGAGGCTGCGAGCGCCGACGGACCGGCCGTCTCCGCCGAGGTCGCCGGCGCCGACGCCCAGGGCGAGCCCGACGCCACTCCGACCGCCCCCGGCGACTCCTCCACCGGTGGCGAGACCCCCGTGGGGCAGGAGGTCCCCGAGCGCGCCGAGGCCCCGGAAGAATCAGGCGACCCGGCAGGCCCGGCCGACCCGCACGGCTCCGAGCGCGCTGGCGACCCGGCCGACTCCACCAACCCCACCAACCCCGACGACCCCGAGGGCGTCGAGGAGACGGTCGAGGAGGAGCACGTCATCGAGGTCGCCGACCCGCGCGACTTCGCCGACGACTCCGGCCCCCAGTACGAGGACGAGGACTTCGATGACATCGTCGACGGCGAGGCGGCCCCCGCCCCCGGCCCCATCGGCATCGCGACCCCCGCCATCGCCCCCTCCTCCATCACCTCCGCCAGCTCGCACTCGGCCCCGTCTGCCGCCGAGGCGCAGGCGGCGCCGGCTGCCGTGGCGCCGGGGGACCCGGGTCTGCCCGCTCCCGGCAGCGCCCCCAGTGCGGGCCCCGCCGCGGGCTCCGGCAGCGCCCCCTCCGCAGCCTCCTCACTGAGCACGGCCGGTGCGGCCGGTGCCAGCGCTGCCGACGCCGCGGCCTCAGCCGCTTCCGCCGACACCGCCCAGGTGGACCCCGAGGATCTCCTGCCGCCCCTGAAGTCCTTCAAGAACCGCTTCATCGACCGCGAGCTGACCTGGCTGGATTTCAACGAGCGCGTCCTGGAGCAGGCCGAGGACCACACCCTGCCCCTGCTGGAGCGCGCCTGGTTCCTGTCGATCTTCTCCTCCAACCTGGACGAGTTCTACATGGTGCGTGTCGCCGGGCTCATGCGCCGCATCAAGGCCGGCATCACCCCGGTGCGCGCCTCCGGCCTGGACGCCCACCAGGTCCTGGCCCAGGTCACCAGCCGCACCAAGGAGCTCACCGCCCGCCAGGCCGCCCTCTTCCAGGAGGACATCCGCCCGGCCCTGGCCGAGCACAACGTGAAGATCCTTGGCTGGGACGAGCTCAACTCCGACCAGCAGGAGCGCCTGACCCGCTACTTCCGCCACCAGATCTACCCGGTCCTCACCCCGCTGGCGGTCGACCCTTCCCACCCCTTCCCCTACATCTCGGGCCTGTCCCTCAACCTCGCCGTCATCCTGCGTAACCCGCGCAGCGGCAAGGAGCACTTCGCCCGCATCAAGGTGCCCGACTCCCTGCCGCGCCTCATCCAGGTCCCCGGCCGCGAGCTCGACGCCGCGGACAAGGCCGCCGGCTGCGCCGTCATCCCCATCGAGATCGTCATCGGCCAGCACCTCGACCACCTCTTCCCGGGCATGGACATCCTGGAGCACCACCTCTTCCGGGTCACTCGCAACGAGGACCTCGAGGTCGAGGAGGACGACGCCGAGAACCTCCTCAAGGCCATGGAGAAGGAGCTCGAGCGGCGCCGCTTCGGCGACTGCGTGCGCCTGGAGGTGGAGGACACCATCTCCTCCTTCACCCGCCGCTACCTGGTGCGCGCCCTGGGCCTCAAGGGCGACGACGTCTTCGAGCTCCCCGCACCCCTGGACCTGACCTGCCTCAACCAGCTCCACGACCTGGACATCCCCGACCTGAAGTACCCGCGCTTCGTGCCGGTGACGGCCGCGGGCCTGGCCGCCTACGAGTCCTCCTCCGCGCCGGACGTCTTCGCCGCCATGCGTGAGCACGACGTCCTGCTGCACCACCCCTACGACTCCTTCTCCACCTCCGTCCAGGAGTTCGTGGCCCAGGCCGCCGCCGACCCCAAGGTCCTGGCCATCAAGCAGACCCTCTACCGCACCTCCGGCGACTCCCCGATCGTGGACGCCCTCATCGAGGCCGCCGAGGCCGGCAAGCAGGTCGTGGCCATCGTCGAGATCAAGGCCCGCTTCGACGAGGAGGCCAACATCTCCTGGGCCCGCAAGCTCGAGCGCGCCGGCGTCCACGTCGTCTACGGCATGGTCGGCCTCAAGACGCACTGCAAGCTGCTGCTGGTCGTGCGCCAGGAGTCAGACGGCCTGCGCCGCTACTGCCACGTCGGCACCGGCAACTACCACCCCAAGACCGCCCGCGGCTACGAGGACCTGGGGCTGCTGACCTGCGACCGCGACGTCGCCCAGGACCTGACCACCCTGTTCAACCAGCTCTCCGGCTACGCCCCGCGCGCCCGCTTCCGCCGCCTGCTCGTGGCCCCCCGCGGCCTGCGCGACGGACTCGTGGAGCACATCGAGCAGGAGATCGCCAACCACAAGGCCGGCCTGCCCGCCTGGATCCGCATCAAGGTCAACTCCATCGTCGATGAGACCGTCATCGATGCCCTCTACCGCGCCTCGCGCGCCGGGGTGCCGGTCGACATCGTCGTGCGCGGCATCTGCGGCCTGCGCGCCGGCGTCGAGGGCCTCAGCGAGAACATCCGCGTGCGCTCGATCCTGGGGCGCTTCCTGGAGCACTCGCGCATCTACGCCTTCGCCGGCGGAGGCCAGACCGAGCTGTTCATCGGCTCGGCCGACCTCATGCACCGCAACCTCGACCGCCGCGTCGAGGCCCTGGTGCGCATCACCGACCCCGCCATGGTCGAGGACCTCGAGTGGCTGGTCACCCACTGCGCCTCCGACGACGTCGCCTCCTGGCACCTCCAGCCCGACGGCTCCTGGGAGCGTCGCCTCTTCGACGCCGAGGGCAACCGCCTCGAGGACATCCAGGACAGCCTCATGGCCCGGGCGCGCTCGCGCGTCAAGGGCCGGCACTGAGACGGCCGTGCCATGAGCCCGTCCAGCAAGAAGAACCGGTCGCGCGAGACCGTGAAGGCCGCCGGCGCCCTCGTGTGGCGTGAGAACGGCAAGCACCTCGAGGTGCTCCTGGTCCACCGTCCCCGCTACGACGACTGGTCCATCCCCAAGGGCAAGGTCGATCCCTGCGAGTCGGTGCGCACCTGCGCCGTGCGCGAGGTCGCTGAGGAGACCGGCGTCCAGATCATCCTGGGCCAGCCCCTCAGCCGCGTGCACTACAAGATCGCCGACGGCTCCCGCAAGGAGGTCCACTACTGGGCCGCCCGCGTCGCCCCCGAGGCCTCGGCCGCCGTCGCCGCCCGCTGCGCCGTCAAGCCCGCCTCGACCAAGGAGATCGACGCCGTCGAGTGGCTGCGCGTGGGACAGGCCCGCAAGCGCCTGACCTACTCCTACGACCGCGACCTACTCGGCGAGCTCGTCGACCTGTGGGAGGACGGCAAGCTCGACACCTGGACCCTGGTCCTCGTGCGCCACGGCCGCGCCGTCAAGCGCTCCGTATGGAACCGCCCCAAGGAGCGGGACAAGGAGACCGACGAGGCCACCCGCCCCCTGACCCACGACCAGGGCGAGACCCGGGCCCGCGCCCTCGTCCCGATCCTGGCCGCCTACGGGGTGGGGCGCGTCCTCACCAGCCCCTGGAAGCGCTGCGTGGACACGGTCGCCCCCTACGCCGCGGCCGCGGGCCTGGACCTGGAGACGGCCGACGCCTTCACCGAGATGGCCCACGCGGACAGCCCCAAGGGAGTGCGCTCCGTGGTCAAGAAGGTCCTGCGCGTGCGCGAGGAGCCGACGGCGCTGTGCACCCACCGGCCGGTCCTGCCCACCATCATGGAGGTCGTCTCCCAGTACGCCCCCGGTCGGCTCCTGCGCTCCGTGCCCGACCGGGACCCCTGGCTCAAGACCGGCGAGATCCTCGTGGTCCACATGGCCCGCCGCCCCCGCGGCAAGATCCGCGCCGTCGCCATCGAGAAGCAGCGCCCCGTCCTGTCCCAGGGCCGCTGACCGGACCACCGGTCTGCGCACGGGACCTCACAGTGACGGTCCTCATAGGGATCGTTTACCAACCGTTTACCCCGGTCACCCGGAACCTTCATCCGGGGCGCCTATCGTGACCGCTGCCTGACAATCACCCGGTATCCGACTGGACCCCCGACCCCCTCTGACTGAGCGAGGAGAGCCCGTGCTCCTGACCCGTCGCTGCGCCCTGGGCGCCCTGAGCGTGGCCACCCTGACCGCGCTGACCGCCTGCGGGCGCGACGCCGGCGCCGCCGACCCCAACGCCTCCAGCGACCTGGTGGGGGAGATCCGCGGTGCGGGCGCCACCTCCCAGTCCGACGCGCAGGACGCCTGGATGAACACCTTCATGGGCGCCAACCTGCGCGCCACCGTCGACTACGCCGGCGGCGGCTCCGGGGCCGGGCGCACCAAGCTCGTCGAGGGCGCCGTCGACTTCGCCGGCACCGACACCCCCATGACCGCCGACGAGATCAGCCGGATCGGCGGCGCCGTCGAGCTGCCCCTCTACATCTCGCCCATCGCCGTGGCCTACAACCTGCCCGGCTTCACCGGCGAGTCCCACGTCAACATGACCGGCGAGGTCCTCGCCAAGGTCCTCTCCGGGGCCATCACCCGCTGGAACGACCCCGCCCTGGCCGCCCTCAACCCCGGCGCCGCCCTGCCCGACCTGCGAATCATCGTCGTGGGCCGCTCCGACGACTCCGGCACCACCAAGGCCCTGACCACCTACCTGGCCACCGTCGCCCCCAAGGCCTGGCCCCACGAGCCCGAGGAAACCTGGCCACTGCGCGGCGGCCAGTCCGGCGACGGCACCGCCGGCATGATCCAGACCGTCTCCGCGGCCACCGGCACCATCGGCTACGCCGACGCCTCCAAGGTCCCCGCCACCCTGGGCACCGTCGCCGTCGGCTCCAACGGGGCCTACGTGCCCGTCTCCGCCAAGGCCGCGGCCGCCGCCCTCGACGCCGCCACCCTGGGCTCCGAGGCCGACGAGACCCGCCTGCTCTACCAGCCCAGCCACGACGCCGAGGGCGCCTACCCCATCGTCCTGGTCTCCTACCTCGCCGCCCGCCTGCGCTACGACGACGCCCAGATCGCCGCCGTCGTCAAGGCCTACCTGCGCTTCGCCGCCTCCACCCGGGGGCAGGACGCCTCCACCAAGGCCACCGGCTGCGCCCCCATCACGCGCGAGATGCGCGAGAAGATCAACGCAGCCATCGAGAAGATCGCCGCCTGAGGCCGCCAGGCCCGACGCCGCACGCAACCACATGACCAGCCAGCACCTACCCGCCCAGCCGCCGCCCCAGACACCCCGAGGAGGGTCAGCCGTGGCCAGCACCACCGCACCGCCGTCGTCGCCGCCCCCAGCGGGAGCCGTGACCGCCTCCAGCAGCGCCGACGACGCCATCATCCAGCCCGGCAAGGCCCCCGGGCAGACCGGCAACCGGATCTTCACCGGCCTGTCCTTCGGCGCCGGCACCTTCATCATGGTGGTGCTCGCCCTCGTGGCCGCCTTCCTCATCCGGGAGGCGCTGCCGGCCCTGACGGCCTCGCGCGAGACCCTGGAGTCGGTCTCCTTCATGCGTGACCGCAGCCTGTGGGGCTACGTGGCCCCGCTCGTCTTCGGCACGCTGCTGTCCTCGACCATCGCCCTGGGCGTCGCGGTGCCGCTGAGCATCGGGGTGGCCCTGTTCATCTCCCACTTCGCCCCGCGCCGCCTGGCCCAGGCCCTGGGCTACATGGTGGACCTGCTGGCCGCGATCCCCTCCGTGGTCTTCGGCCTGTGGGGCTTCCTGTGGCTGGTGCCCCTGCTCGACCCCCTCAACACCTGGCTCAGCGAGCACCTCGGCTTCATCCCGCTGTTCGCCGACTACACGGCCCCGGCCAAGAACATCACCACCGCCTCCCTGGTCCTGGCCGTCATGATCCTGCCGATCATCACCGCCACCATCCGCGAGATCTTCCTCCAGACGCCCACCCTCCAGGAGGAGGCCTCCCTGGCCCTGGGCGCCACCCGCTACGAGATGATCCGCCAGGCGGTCCTGCCCTTCGGCCGCTCCGGCATCATCTCCGCCTCCATGCTGGGGCTCGGGCGCGCCCTGGGGGAGACCATGGCCGTCCTCATGATCCTCTCGCCCGGCATGGGGCTGAACCTCCGTATCCTCCAGGCCGGCCAGCATCAGACCATCGCCGCCAACATCGCCTCGCAGTTCCGCGAGGCCTACGGATTGAGCGTCAACGTGCTCATCGCCACCGGCCTGGTCCTGTTCATCATCACCTTCGCGGTCAACTCCCTGGCGCGGTGGATCATCGCGCGCCGCTCCGAGTTCTCAGGAGCCAGCTGACATGACGCCCACGAACACCCCCGAGCCCACCGCCGGCGCCGCTTCCGACGGCGCGGCCTCCCGCCCCGCCCCGGCTGCCGGTACCGCCGGCGCTGCCGGTTCCGCCGGCGAGACCGGCGCCCCCGCGCCCAAGTCCCTCAAGGCCGCGCTCGCGGCCGCCGAGGCCCCGGCCGCCCCCGTCGACCCGCTGGCCGACCCGCCCACTATCGAGGGCGTGCCCCTGACCTCCTACCGCCTGCCCGACTGGTTCATCTGGGCCGCGCTGGGAACCGCCTTCGTCGTCGTCGGCGGGATCGGCCTGCTGGCCGGATGGAGCATCGCCGCCGTCGTCGCCCTGACCGCCCTGGTGTGGGTGGTGGGCGCCACCGCCGTCTCCTGGGTGCGCGAGGGTGAGCGCTGGGGCCGCAACACCCTGGTGACGCTTCTCATCTACCTGTCCTTCGCCGTCGTCATGGTGCCGCTGGTCTCCCTGGTGTGGATGGTCCTGTCGGGCGGCTCGGCCCGCTTCGGCTACGACTTCCTGACCACGAACATGCGCGGCGCCGACGCCTCCAACGGCGGCTTCTACCACGGCATCGTCGGCACCCTCCAGATCACCGGGATCGCCACCCTCATCTCGGTGCCCCTGGGACTGTTCACCGCCGTCTTCCTCGTGGAGTACAACGGCGGCTGGATCGCCCGGGTCATCACCTTCCTCGTCGACGTCATGACCGGTATCCCCTCGATCGTGGCCGGGCTGTTCGCCTACTCGATCTTCCTCATCGCGGCCGGTCCCCGCTACCAGGCCGGCATCATCGGAGCCGTCGCCTTAAGCGTCCTCATGACGCCGGTGGTCATCCGTGGTGTGGAGGAGATGCTCAAGCTCGTCCCCTCCCACCTGCGCGAGGCCTCCTACGCGCTGGGCGTGCCCAAGTGGCTCACCATCGTCAAGGTCGTGCTGCGCACCGCGGTGGCCGGCATCACCACCTCCGTCATGATCGCCATCGCCCGCGTCATTGGCGAGACCGCCCCGCTGCTCATCACCGTGGGTCTGACGATCCGCACCAACACCAACCCGCTGAACGGCTCCATGTCCACCCTGCCGGTGCTCGTCTACGACCAGTACTCCCGCGGGGAGGCCGCCGCCATGGAGCGGGCCTGGGCCGGGGCGCTGACCCTCATCATCCTGGTCATGCTGCTCAACCTCGCGGCCCGCCTCATCTCCAAGTACTTCAGCCCCAAGGGCGGCCGGCGCTAGCCCGTCCGGAGCCGCCGGGACCACTGTGCCCGCAGCGACCCCAGCGACCCCAGAGCCCTCAGCAGTCCACCTCAGGTAAAGGAACCGACGTGTCCAAGCGCATCGACGTCATCGGCGAGAACATCTACTACGGCGACTTCCTGGCCGTGAAGGACGTCAACGTCGTCATCGAGCCCAAGTCCGTCACCGCCCTCATCGGCCCCTCCGGCTGCGGGAAGTCCACCTTCCTGCGCACCCTCAACCGCATGCACGAGACCATCCCCGGTGCCCGGGTCGAGGGGCAGGTCATCGTCGATGGCGTCAACCTCTACGGCCCCGGCGTCGATGCCGTCCAGGTGCGCCGCGCCATCGGCATGGTCTTCCAGCGGCCCAACCCCTTCCCCACGATGTCCATCGCCGAGAACGTCCTGGCCGGCGTGCGCCTCAACAACCGGCGCATCAAGAAGTCCGATGCCGACGACCTGGTGGAGGCCTCCCTGCGCGGGGCCAACCTGTGGGACGAGGTCAAGGACCGTCTGGACCGGCCGGGCCTGGGACTGTCCGGCGGCCAGCAGCAGCGCCTGTGCATCGCCCGTGCCATCGCGGTCAAACCGGCCGTCCTGCTCATGGACGAGCCCTGCTCCGCCCTGGACCCCATCTCCACGCTCGCCATCGAGGACCTCATCTCCGAGCTCAAGACGGACTACACGATCGTCATCGTCACCCACAACATGCAGCAGGCCTCGCGCGTGAGCGACATGACCGGATTCTTCAACCTGGAGGCCACCGGCAAGCCGGGGCACCTGGTCGAGTACGACTCCACCGACAAGATCTTCTCCGCCCCCAGCCAGCAGGCCACCGAGGACTACATCTCGGGCCGCTTCGGCTGAGGATCGAGGGGCCAAGTGTCACGAATGGCGACTTTTCAGGCCGCCTGAGGCCGGTCCGAGCGTCCCCTGATTCACGTTCGCGCAGGTCAGCGCATGACACGTTGATCCGGGAACTGGTGCTGCGCAGGTAAAAGTCGCCCGGAGTGACACTTGTGGGCGCCGTGCGTGACGCGGCGGTGCGATACGAGGGGGAGGCGGGCGACAGGGCGCTGGGGAGAGAGGGGGACGTCGGGCCGGAGAGCGCCAGTCGGCGCGAATGCCGCTCGCGGCGGCTTGAGTTGGAGCCCGGGGCCCGTCACGGCCCGACGCCGCCCACGAGTCTACAGGCCCGGGCTCCGGGCCGCGGCGGTGTCCACCCAGTGAATCCACCCGGCGGTCAGGGAGACGTCTGGACTGCTCCTGGCTGGGGCCTGTCCGGGCCTTCCCGGTCTGCCGGGGCCGGCGAGCTCAGGCGTCCTCGGGGGCGTCCAGGCGGTAGCCGACGTTGCGCACCGTGCCGATGAGGTTGTCGTGCTCGGTGCCCAGCTTGGCGCGCAGGCGACGGATGTGCACGTCCACCGTGCGCGAGCCGCCGATGTAGTCCTCGCCCCACACCTCGTGCAGGAGCGCGTCTCGGGTCAGGACCCGTCCCCGGTTGGCGGCCAGGAACTTCAGCAGCTCGAACTCCTTGTAGGTCAGGTCCAGGATCGTGCCGCGCAGTCGGGCCGTGTAGGCGGTGACGTCAATGACGAGGTCACCCACGTCGATGCGGTCGTCGTCGGTCTCGTCCACGACCGGGACGTGGGCGCGCAGCAGCCGCAGCCGGGCCGACAGCTCGGCGGGCTTGGCGCCGGCCATGACGAAGTCGGCGGCGCCCCAGTCGATCTGCACCGCGGCGGCGCCGCCCTCCTCCACAATGAGGATGATGGGCGGGCAGTCCATGGGGCCGGTGAAGAGCTGGCACAGGGCACGGGCACGGGTCAGGTCCCCGCGGGCGTCGATCATGACGACGTCAGCGCTGTCCACCTCCGCGTAGGAGGAGGGCATCGGGGGGAGACACTCCACCGGGGAGTCGAGGAAGGCAGTCGCCGGCAGGACATCAGTGGCGTCACTCTCACGAGTGAACATGATGATCCGCATGGCTGCTCCTTCCGTGGCTCGCGACCAGGAACCGCCGGCGCAGTCGAACTGAGCAGCGGCGATACTGTTGGGACAAGTCAACCACACCTGGTCGTAGGCGGAATCTCCTGGGGCAACGACTGTCCGGATAGTGACCGTCCGCGAGGAGTGTGGGGCGGGGCCGCAGTGAGGTCGCAGTGGGCCCTGCGGCCGCCCGGGTGTGGGACGATGCGTGCTGTGACTACCCACCACCGACGAGCCCAACCGGCCGCGCGCACCCGCAGAGCCTCCCGCGGCTCGCGCCATGACTCCCATGCCGCAGCCGTTCCGACGGCCGCCGGTGGCGCGTCGGACTGGGCCAGCGTCATCGGCGCGGGCGACTCCCACGCCTCGGCCGGGCCCACCGGGTCGGAGGCAGCTGCGGCCTTGGCCGGCTCGGGTGCCTCCGGCGAGACGGCCGCCTCCTCCGACGTTCCAGAGGCGGCCCGCTCAGCGGACTCAGGTGACACTGCCGACCTCGCCGAGGACCTGGGATACGCCACCCGTCGCGCCTCCAACCGCCCCAAGGAGCCGGGCCTGGTGGACCCGGCCTGGACCCGGCTCGCCTTCGCGGGCGTGGTGCCGCTGCTGCTGGCGGTCGGCTCAGTGCTGC
Source organism: Actinomyces sp. HMT 175 (assembly GCF_016694895.1). Taxonomy (NCBI): domain Bacteria; kingdom Bacillati; phylum Actinomycetota; class Actinomycetes; order Actinomycetales; family Actinomycetaceae; genus Actinomyces; species Actinomyces sp. HMT 175. The sequence continues at coordinate 2,556,681 of NZ_CP068012.1, read as the reverse complement.
CCGGCTGGGTGAGGCTGGCCCTTGTGGCCGTCCTGGTGCCGGCCGCCGCGCAGGGCTGGCCCGCGCTCGTGCGCGCCCGGCACGACCTGGGCGGCACGATCGTCATGACGATCAGCGGACTGTCGGCCGCCGTCAGCGTCTACCTCCTCGACGATATGGGGGTGGCCGGCCTGATCATGGCCTTTTCGATCCTGCTGGCCTTCGTCGGCCAGATGCTGCGCCGCGACGGCCGGCACAACCTGGTCGAGGACCTGTCCTCAACGGTGGCCGGCTGCCTCGTGGCGGTCTCCGGCTCGGCCTGGTGCGCCCTGGAACCGGGACTGGCCGACCCGGCCATTGTCGTGCCCACCTGCCTGGCGCTGTTCGTCGGTGCCGTCCTGACCGTCCTCAACGTGCGCGCCCGGATGCTGGAGGCCCTCACCGTCACGGTGCCGGCCCTGTTCGCCGGCGGCGCCGGCTACGTGCTGGCCTCGGCCGGCTTCTTCGGCCTGTCCCACATCAGTGCGACCGCGGCCCTGCAGAGCGCCGTGGCCTGCGTGGCCGTCGGCTTCGTGGCGGGGGTCCTCATGGCTTCGGGCAACCGTGTCCTGTGGACCCACCGCTGGGTGCCCGGCGGGCGGGCGGCGGTGGCCTCCGCGCTCGTGCCGATCCTGTCGGTCGGCGTGCCGGTCTACGCCATCGCCCGCCTCCTGGGCGGCTTCATCGCCGGCTGAAGGTGGCCCACCGGCCCCGCGAGGTCCCGAGAACGCCGCATCACGGCGGCCGGATGTCCAAATCGGATACAAAGAGACTCCGAGGCCCAGCGGTCACGCGAAGGAACCGCAGAATCATGCGGTTTCGTCTGGCGCACTCAGTGCTCCTCGCCGCCTTTGTATCCAATGTGGACACCGCGATGCCGATCCTGCCCGGATCTGCGGCTCCAGAGCGCGCCGGAGGCTCAGGGCGCCGGCGGATCCGCGCGGCCGCGGCGGGTGGCGCGCGTGATGCGGGCCGGGGTGACGTCGTAGGCTGCGGGCATGGCATTCACGCTTCCTGACGACCTGGCTCCCGAGCTCTACCCGCTGGCCTGGCTGGCCGGCACCTGGCGCGGCTACGGCATCCTCACCTATGGCGAGACCGTGCCTGAGCAGGCCGTCTACCAGGAGATGACCTTCGACCACGACGGCGGCCCTTACCTGCGCCAGACCACCACCATCTGGACGGTGGACGCCACCCGCTCCAAGAACCTCGACTTCGAGATGCCCGGCCTCCAGGGCGCCTCCCTCCTCGCCCCCGCTCAGATCTGGTCCACCGAGACCACCTACTGGCGGCCCGTCGGCCAGGAGCAACCCGATGGCGCCGAGACCACTGAGCCCGCCGAGGACGACGCCGACACCAAGGGCTCCGGCGGTCCGCTCGTCCCCGTCACTCAGCTCGAGCTCGTCTCGGCCGACCCCGCCGGCCACGTCGCCGTCTGGGAGGGTTGGATCCAGGGTCCGCGTGCCCAGGTCGGCACCCAGGCCGTGGGCCGGGCCCGCACCGCTGTCCCCGTGGAGGAGATGACCCGCATGTTCGGGCTCGTGGGCGGCGACCTCATGTGGACCCAGGATATGGCCGCCTTCGGCCAGAGCGAGGTGACTACTTACGCCTCCGGCCGCCTCGGCCGCGTCGACGACTTAGATGACCCCGCCGCCCAGCCCGGCTCCGCCCTCGACCCGGCTGAGCCGGAGGGCGAGTCCTCCACCTCCTCCTCTCCCGCCTCCGACGACGCCGAGCCGACCGTCTGATGCGCACCTCCCCGCTGCTGAACCGACCCGGCGCCGTCGCCTCCGCCCCGGACGACCCCGACGGCGCTGTCCCCGCCCACCTCGGCGACCCCGGCCGCGAGCAGGCCGCCCTGGCCGAGGGGCGCGCGGTCTGCGCCCTGGCGCGCGACGTCGTCACCGTCGCCGGGCCGGACCGCCTGAGCTGGCTGACCACGCTGTCCAGCCAGGTGCTCACCGGTCTGAAGCCCGGTGACGGCGGCGCAGAGACGCTGCTCCTCGACGCCCAGGGCCACATCACCCACGCGCTCGCGGCTCTCGACGACGGCCGCACGCTCTGGCTCGTCACGGAGGCCGGCCGCGGCGAGGCGCTGGCGACCTTCCTGGACTCCATGCGCTTCATGCTGCGCGTCGAGGTGACTGAGCGGCCCGACGTCATGGTGTTGGGCGCCCTGGGGGAGGGCCTCGAGGCCCTGGTCCAGGCGGCGCGCGACACCGCGCCGGACGCCTCCGATTCACCGGCCGAGGCCGGTGACGCCGAGCCTCAGGGCTCACTCATCGGCCTGTGGCGCGACCCGTGGCCGGGCGTCGTCGAAGGCGGCACGAGCTACGACGTCGGAGCGGACCGGCCCCATCCCGGCGAGACCTACCGGGGCGGTTTTGTCCTCATGCCCGCACAGAGCGTGGGCGCCGTGGTGGGCGCCTTCCTCGCCGCCGGGGAGGGGCGGCGCCTGGCCGGCGCCCTGGCCTGGGAGGCTCTGCGCATTGAGGCGGGCCGCCCCCGCTGGGCCCGCGAGGCCGACGCCCGCGCGATCCCCCATGAGCTGGACTGGCTGCGCACGGCCGTGCACCTGACGAAGGGCTGCTACCCGGGCCAGGAGACGATCGCGCGCACCCTCAACCTGGGCCGGCCTCCGCGCCGCCTCACCGTGCTCCAGCTCGACGGCCTCGTCGGCGACCTGCCCCGCCCGGGGGCGAGCGTGCGCATGGGGGAGCGGGCCGTGGGCGCCGTGACCTCCGTGGCGCGCCACCACGAGCTCGGCCCCATCGCCCTGGCCTTGCTGCGCCGCGCCGTGCCCGCGGGCGAGCAGCTGACCGTCGAGATCACCGAGGTCGATGAGGCCACCGGCGAGACCATCCCGGTCGGGAGGGTCGACGCCGCCCAGGAGGTGCTGGTCTCCCCCGAGGGACGCGCCCAGGCCAGTCCGGCCGAGCGTCCCGGCGCCGAACTGCGCAAGGGCCTGCGGCTCTGAGCCGTCCGGTCGTGCGCCGGATCCCGTGCGCTCCCGGGTCGGCTGCTCTGGGACCCGAGCCCGACGTCTACTCGGTGACGGTCCGGGGTGCTGTCACCCGCTGAGGCCAGTCTCTGACGGCCCGTGGCGGATGGAACGACTGCCGGCCGCCGTGTGAGGCCACCACTGTTCTCGCTGGGCGTGGCCGCCTCTCTGGGATCGTTGACCGGCAACCGGTAGCCTGGGGCGCGTGAGCGTCCTTTATGCTGTGTCATTCTTTCTCTCCGAGGCGGTCAGGTGGAGCTGGATCGCCGCCCAGGCCGTCTCCTTCGTCATGGGGGTCTGGGCGCTGATCGACTCCCTGATGCGGCCTGCGGAGCACTACGCGGCGGCCGGCAAGAACACCAAGCGATTCTGGAACGTGGTCAACGCGGTGGGCACGGCGGTGGTCGGCCTGCTCGGGGCCGCGTCGATGTTCGGTCTGCTGGGCGTCGTGGCCAGCGCCGTCTACCTGGTGGACGTGCGTCCCGCCTTGCAGGCGCTGGCGCCGGTGCGGGTGCGCTCCTCGATCCGCATCCCGGGGCGGGCCTCGCAGCGTCGGCCGGGGCGCGATGGGCGTGGCTGGAGCGCTGGTCGCTGATGCGCGCCGTCATTCAGCGGGTCAACCGCGCGGCGGTCCGGGTCGACGGCGAGGTGGTCGGCGAGATCACCCGCCCTGGCCTCATGGTCCTCGTGGGCGCCACGCACGACGACGGCCCCGCGCAGGTGGCCACGGTGGCCCGCAAGATCGCGGACCTGCGACTCCTGGAGGGCGAGCTCTCGGTGACCGACGCCGGAGCGCCGGTGCTCGTCGTCTCCCAGTTCACCCTGTACGCCGACACCCGCAAGGGCCGGCGCCCCACCTGGAACAAGGCGGCCCCCGGCGAGGTGGCCGAGCCCCTGGTGGAGGCCGTGGCCGAGGACCTGCGCGGGCGCGGCCTGGAGGTGGCCACCGGCCGCTTCGGCGCCGACATGAAGATCGACATGGAGGCCGACGGCCCGGTGACGATCCTCATCGAGGCCGAGTAGGCCGAGTAAGCCGAGGACGCCGCCGAAGGGGGTGCTGAGATGACGGGACGCTCACGGGCGGTGGTCATCGCCATGATGCTGTGGTGGGCCGTCTTCGGCTGCATCAGCGTCTCCTGGGCGCTGGGCTCCCCGTGGCTGGTCGACACGGTCCTTCAGGGCGAGGGGCTGCGTCTCGCCCAGGAGCGGCCCACCTGGTTCGTCGTGGTCGTCCTCGTCTCCGGGCTGGTGAAGCTGGGGTTCGTCGTCTTCGGCTTCGCGCTCCTGCGCCCGGATGTCATCAGGGTGCCGCGCTGGACGCGCCTGGCCTTCGGCTGGGTCTCGGGAGCCCTGCTCATGGCCTACGGGATGGTCGGCTCGGCGCCGGCGATCCCGACGATCATGTCCGGAGAGCCACTCTCTCGATACGGTTGGTGGCGCCTGGTTCTGTGGATGCCTCACTTCTGGGTGGGCGGGATCCTGGTGCTGTCCGCGACGGTCGCCTACCTGCGCTGGAGCCGGCCTGCGGCGGCCGAGCCCGCCGTGCACGCGGGCCCTGCTGGACGCTGACTCCCCGCGGCGGGTGTCCACAGAAATGACATTAGCCCGCACAAGCCACCCGCCCACCACCTAGAACCACGGAATCACACGGTTTTCAAGCCAGCACCAACCTCGTCGGGCATCCAATGTCATTTCTGTGGACATCGGGCGTGGCCGGGCGAGGTATGTCGATTCCATGCATCGCCTATGGGTGGGCGGAGAGAATCCGTTGGACATCGGTGACGATCTTCCCTGAACGCACATTGTTGGACGTGAAGCGGATGGGCGTATAACCCTGCCGGACCAGTTCGCGATCGCGTTCCCGGTCGTGGTGGAAGGACCAACGGTCGGAATGGAACTCGTAGCCGTCCAGCTCGATGACAAGCCACCCGGCCACCACCAGGTCCACTTCTCCAACGTCTGAGATGACCATGCCGTCGGAAACATCTATTCCAGCGTTCTGCAGCTGAACTCTGGCCAGGGTCTCCAGTGGGCTGCGAGCGCGATCGCTGGTGCGCTTCAGGCGATTCCGGCCAAGAACACGGCGAGGACCGCGCAGATATGCGGATACCTGCTGGCGAGTCGTTCTGCCCCGATGCAGGGCGGCGTCGGCGGCGACCAGAGCCGTCCACTCTTCTGCGCAGCACAGGAGATCGGCGATGCAGCGGGCGAGGGAGACAACCGGGAAGTCTTCCAGCCGAAGGACGGAACGCCCGCGAGTCTCGTGTCTGTGCTCACCCCATAACGGAGGTAATCGACGTCCTTGCGGAGTCAGAACATGGACACTGCGCGGTGGAGAGGGGAGCGGAAGGCCGTAGTAGGCGGCTGCATGCTCGCAGGTGATAAGACCTCGGTGAAGGCGGGCGATGAGGATGCGTCGGTCGGTGCCGGGCAGCGCTACGATTCCGTGCGGGTACCGTTTGAGTTCTCCCGCGTCTACCAGGGCCTGGAGGCGGCGGCGCCCGGTGCGGTTCAGATGTAGATCAGCCTGTGCAACGGCGCCAAGCGCGTCGCCGATGCGGGTCAGCACATTGTCGTCCATGAGACAATTCTTGGACTGCCGGAGCTGAGGCGCTAGGAAGTGGCTGGTCCCTGTGGATAACTTCCGGCGTTGACGAGCCGCGTCTCCTGCTTGACGTCCACAGAAATGACATTGGATGCCCGACGAGGTTGGTGCTGGCTTGAAAACCGTGTGATTCCGTGGTTCTAGGTGGTGGGCGGGTGACTTGTGCGGGCTAATGTCATTTCTGTGGACACTCGTGGCCGCGGGAGGGGCCATGGTGGGGTGACGCAAGAGCGCTTGTGGCGGCGCGGGCCGCCGGGGCAGAGGAGAGGGCCGGGTATGCGCCCCCGACTGCGCTCCCCGGCCCTCAACCGAGTGTCGCCTGATTCTCCGCACCGGCTCAACGGGGAGTGGTCCCCAACCGGCCGTCAGGTATGGATCGGCCGGCTTCAGCAGTTGAGGGTCGCGTCGGTGCCGACGACGGAACCGGCGGACATGCCGGCGAGCTCGTGGTCGTCGGCGTTGCCGCCGGTGCAGACGATCGCGCAGGGGCCCTGGCGGGTGGGGTCGGCCATGAGCCCGGCCAGGCTCGCAGCCCCGGCGCCCTCGGCGAGGGTGTGGGCGTGGGTCGCCAGAAGGCCGACGGCGCCCTGGATCGCGTCGTCGTCGACCAGGATGAAGTCGTTGAGGCTGCGGCCCAGCACCGACTGGGTGAGGGCGAAGCTCGCCCCAACGGCCAGTCCCGCCACGCGCGTGCGGCTGTGGACGGCGGCCGGCTCCCCGGAGGCCCAGGCGCGGTGCGCGGCCGGCGCGGCGCTGGACTGGACGCCGATGATCCGGCAGCCGGGGGCCAGGACGTCGCGCACGAGGCAGGCGCCTGCCGCCCCGGAGCCCGAGCCGACCGGCGCGTAGACGGCCTCTAGGCCCGGGTGGCGACGGAAGAGCTCGAGGTAGACGGTGGCGTGCCCGAGCACGATGGCCGGCTCGTCCCCGGGGGAGACCATGCGCATCCCCTCACGCAGGGCGAGGGCCTCGGCGTGGGCCAGCGACTCGCACATCGTCTCCCCCTCGACGACGACCCGAGCTCCCAGCGCGCGCACCGCGGCCACCTTGCGGGCCGGCGCGCCCACCGGGACGACGACGGTCACGGGGACCTCGCTGCGGGCGCCGGCCCAGGCCAGGGACTGCGCGTGGTTGCCAGTGGAGGCGGTCACGACGCCGCGGCGCCGCTCCTCGGGGCTGAGCGCCGCCATGAGCGCCACCCCGCCGCGGACCTTGAAGGCGCCGGTGGGCTGGACGTTCTCGTGCTTGACCGTGACCTCCACCCCGGCCTCGGCGTTGAGCAGCGGGTAGGACCAGGCGGGAGTCTCGGGCAGGACGCGCGAGACGGTCTCGTGGGTGCGCAGGACGGCATCGAAGTCGAGGCCGGACTGGATGGTGTCGGGAGCCTGGGGCAGGGTATCGGTGACGGTCATGGCTTCATGATGCGGACGGCCGGAGTATCGGTCCAATGAATCTTTTGACGAATACCCATCGATACAGGACATACTTGGTGGCGTGATCGATGTGCAGCAGCTGCGGGCCCTCGTGGAGCTCTCCCGCCTCGGCACCGTCTCGGCCGCCGCCGACTCCCTGGGTTTCAGTCAGTCCACCGTCTCCCACCAGCTCGCCGCCCTGTCGCGCGCGACCGGCGCGGTCCTGCTGACGCGAGCCGGACGCGGCGTGCGGCTCACCGAGGAGGGCCGGGCGCTGGCGGCCCGCGGCCAGGAGGTCCTCGACCTGCTGGACCGCACCGAGCGCGAGGTCGTCTCCATGGCACGCGCCGAGGCGGGGCGCGTGCGCCTGGCCGCCTTCCCCTCCGCCGTGGCCTCCCTGGTGCCGGGAGTGCTCGACGTCGTCGGCCGGCAGTACCCGGGCCTGGAGGTCGAGCTCGTCGACGCTGAGCCGCCCGAGGCCCTCGATGCGCTGCGGCGCGGGCGGGTGGACGCGGCCCTGTCCTTCTCCTACGTCGACGACGACGCCGGCGAAGGCCTTCAGGCCGAGCGGCTGCTCGACGACGTCCTCTACCTCGTCACCCACCCCGGCGGCATCACGCGCATCGCCGACGGCGCCCAGTGCCGGTGGGTGACCGGCTGTGCGCGCTGCCGCGAGGAGCTCCTCGCCGTGGGGCGGGCCAACGGCTTCACGCCCGAGACCGCCTACGCCTCCGACGACTACGTGGCCGTGCAGGCGCTCGTCGCCGCCGGAGTGGGGGCGGCCCTGCTGCCCGGGATGGCGCTGAACGCCTACCGGCACGAGGGGGTCCAGGTGCGGCCGCTTGCCCGCGAGCAGCGGCGCGTCGAGGTGGTCACGCGCGCCGAGCAGCCCTGCCCGCTGGCCATCGACGTCCTGGTGGAGGCCTGCCAGACAGCGGCTCGCCGCACGAGCCTGCGCCGACCGGCGGTCAGGACCGGTAGGAGTGCTGCCTCACGGTGAGGTGTGGTGTGATGAGGCATGCGTCCGCGCTGCATCACAGAGAGGAACCGGACATGGGAGCTGGTGTGCGAGCTGTTCTGGGTGACGTATCCGGCGAGGTCGCCGTCTTCGGGTCCCTCAATGCCGACCTGACGGTCCGAACGGAGCGCTTTCCCAAGCCCGGTGAGACGATCAGCGGGGAGGATCTGGTGATCCTGCCGGGAGGCAAGTCGGCGAACCAGGCGGTTCAGGCCGGTCTTCTCGGTGCTCACGTGAGGATGATCGGGGCAGTCGGGGCTGACGGCCACGGCGACCTGCTCATCGATTCCCTCCAGCGCGCCGGTGTGGAAACCTCCGCGGTTCAGCGCGAGGACGTGGCCACCGGCACCGCGATCATCACCGTGGACTCCGCGGGGGACAACACCATCGTGGTGTCTCCCGGTGCGAACGGGACAGTGGATGTCTCGACGGCGCGGCGGCACCAGGATGTCATCGGCGAGGCCCGTGTGCTGGGGCTGTGCATGGAGGTGAGCCCCGACGCGGTGGAGGCCGCGGCCCATATCGCCCACGACGCCGGCACCCGCGTGGTCTTCAACAACTCTCCGTTCCACCCCGTCCTGTCCGCCGGGCTCCTGGAGGCCATTGACGTCCTGGTCGTCAACGAACATGAGCTCGCCGACATGCTGAAGCCGGGTGCGAGTGACACTGCGGCTGAGCCGGAGGGTGACCGAGCCGACGACGCCACGGACTGGAGTGATTGCGCCAGGAGGCTGGCCGCGATGGGCATCCCCTCCGCGGTGGTGACCCTGGGGGGCCGCGGGTCGATAGTGATCGAGGGGGAGGAGATCACCCCGGTGGATCCTTTCCCGGCGGACGTCGTGGACACCACCGGTGCCGGCGACTCCTTCCTGGGCACGCTGCTGGCAGCGCTCGCCGCAGGCGCCGGGCTCAAGGAGGCGGCAGGTGCGGCCTCAGCCGTCTCCGCCTTCGCGACGACCTCCGTGGGAGCGCAGGCCTCCTACGGGGACGTCGCCGCAGTCGAGCAGCACTTCGGATAAGCACGGCTCGACGAGCGAGGCGAGTGCCGCGGCGGCTCGCGGCCACCGCGGAGGCCTGTGAGCCTCAGGGGAGAGGTGAGGACACGGGCTGCCGACCCGCGCCTCAGCTGTTCTTCAACTGCTCGAGGTTCTCGGTGTGGGGGTGGCCGTCGTCGTCGGCGCTGAGCCAGAACTGCTGGGGGTTGCTGTCGCTGTCGGCGGCCTCATGGCTGATGAGCAGGCCGGGGCCGGTGGGGACACCGACCGATTCGGCCCTTCCTCCCGTGAGGTCGTGCGTGCTTCCCGAGTTCAGGTCGACGATCTGGGTGGGCAGGGCGTCCCAAGCGGCTCGCGTCTGGTCATCGTCCTTCCCTGCGGTGCTGGCGGCGAGTGTGGCCGCGGAGGCAGGATCGCTGAAGCGTTCAAGCCATCCGCCGGGGTAGACCCGATTGACACCGGTGATGGTTCTGCGCACTGTGCCGTCCGTACCCATCTGGGTCACCGTGAACGGGCGGAACCGGGTGCTCCCATCGTTGCTGGCGGTGGGGGAGTACGGGGACAGGAGGAGTGAGTCCCGGGAGGCGCCGATGAGCCAGTGCTCACTGGAAATGGTCGATGGTTTGCCCGCAAGGTTGCTCAGCGGGTGGACGGAGATGACTCCCTGACCCTCGGCTCCCGGGTAGTAGTTCTGGGCGGTCTGGATGGCCAGGCTGTCATTGGTGAGGACCCGCCCCAGGATCAGCCCGGAGACCTCCACCGAGCCTTCGAGCTTCCCCGTCTCGGCGCTGAGGACGACGACGTAGGTGCGCTGGGCTGAGAAGTCGTCGTCCTGAGCGGTCCGGTGCGGTTGGAGAATGAGTGAGATGTGCTTCCCGTCGGGACTGACGACGCCCACGCCGGAGGACTTCTGCTTGAGAAGGCCGTAGGTCTGCGTTTGGGTGGTCGAGTCGCGGTAACGGTCACCCAGGTCGCCGGTTCTGAAAATGGGGTGATTGAGGCGGGCGGCCCACTGAAGGGCCTTGGTCTTCGGCTCGTCGTCGGTGCTCCCAGATTTGTAGCTGGCCACGACTCCTGAGGGCAGAGAATCATCATCGGATTTGGGTGGTGAGTTGTCCGCGCTGACCGTTCCGTAGCGGGTGGGCAGGTCGCGGACATAGACGGAAGAGAAGCTCTTCCGCTCGGACTCCACCTGATCTGCACTGAGCGGGGTGACGGAGACTCCCGCCGACGGCGTGGTCGCCGCAGTCTTTGGGGATGAGGAGCCGCAACCGGATAGAGGGAGTGAGACGAGGAGTGCTGTCACCAGGGCTCGAGCGGCACGGCTCGCCGCCGAACCGGTGCGGTGACGGCGCATCGAGGGCATGGGGGTGGGCTTCGTCGCGTGTGTCGTGTGGCGCCTCATCGGGCTTCACCTCCCACGGCGTAGATGCGAGAGGTGCCGGAGTGCTGCGTGCCTGTCCGAACCATGATGATGGTGGCGCCGGGAGTACTGATGGCGCTCACTAGATTCTCTTCGGGCCTCACGGCGGCCAGTGCCAGATCCTTGAGGTGAGGGTTGTAGAGCTTGTCTCCCGGCGGAGCGAATGTTGTCCCCGGCGCCAGAGGGATTGATACGCCCGATGACCCGTCTGCGGGCTTGACGGTGATCCGTCCCTCGACGGCTTCACCGACGGCGGCCTGGGTGATGCCGACGGAGGCGGCGGCGAGTCCCGGCGTCTGTGCCGCCGTCGTCACTGCCAGGGTCCGGGGGTTGAAGACGGAGCCGACAGTGCCGGAGGCCTCCCACAGGTGAAGCTCTAAGTCCACGTCATCCTTTGGCTTCTCCGCTGGGAGGGGCGGGAAGGTCACGAGGGCTCCGGCCTTCATGGAGGCGATGTCGTTGACCGCAGAGGTCATGCCGAGGTCATAGGCCCGAGTATCTGCTCCGGGAACACCGGCCAGGCCGTCGAGGCTGACGGCCTGGACCTCCCGGTCCTGCGGGTCGTTATCCCTGGACCACGACGGCCTGGACTGTTTCCCACGAGGCTTTTCAATGACCATCCAGCCGTCGATCACCAGAGGAACGTCCGCCTGGTTGTAGTCAAAGTAGATACGTCCGTCTGACCTGGGAGTGAGGGTCGGGAGCTCATGGGTGGCGGTGGGATCATTCTGCGGGACCGCAACGTCATGGTATGTCGCGGGGCGACTCAGGACGAAGGCCGAGTGACCGGCTGCGCCGGAGTAGGCGGCCTGAGCGGACTGAGAACCTGAGGCTCCGTCAACGCTGAGCTTTCGAAGGTCCCACATGGTTGACCGGTCCTTCAGCGAGTAGGCGGTGGTGCCGTAGAGGACCGCCGAGTCGGTCAGCTGGAGGGGAGCGTCGCCGCGCCAGTCGAAGACCGTTGCCCCGGTGATCGTGTCGAGCACGACGGTGGCTTTCGGCGTCGAAGGACTGAGATTTCCGTCCGTTCTGGTCATGGACGTGTAGATGACCGGCTCTTCGAATCTCATCGCCAGGTAGCGGCCGTCGGGGCCGGAGATGACGTCTGTCGCGGTTGCTCCCTTACGCTGGTAGCTCCATCGGTTCGAGCCGTCACGGGGGTCGAGCCCGGTGGCTCCATCTGAGGTGAGAACGATGGGGCCGGCGGCTCCGGCGACCACGTCCTGTCCGCTCGCCAGGTTCTTGGTCCACGTCTCCTTCGAGGCGAAGCCGGTGGGATACGCCGGCAGCTGGTCGGCGTTCACCGACGGGCCCGTGGACTGAGTGATGGTGGGCCGGTCGGACGTCGTTAGGTGGCCGAGGTAGGGCACGGCGAAGGACGCGACGAGCGCCACGACGGGAACCAGGGCGAGCAGGGCGCGAGGGCCCAGGGCCCGGAGGGAGGAGCGCCACGGTCGCCGCAGCTGATCGCGCAGGTCGTGTATCCGCGCCGAGATCGGATTGGGAACGTAGAGCGACTCGTCGGCATAGGGCTCGAACAGAGCGCGCGAGGCCCGCAGAAGAATGTCTGTGGACAGCAGCAGGGCGAAGGCGGCGACACCCATGATGTAGGCCAGGGCCTCGCCCAGGCTGACCGCGTAGGTGGAGAACACGAACCTCCAGAGACTGACGATCGGGAGGACGGCGTACACGGCAGCGGCCGGGACCAGGACGGCGGGCAGGAGCATGAGCGCTGAGCGGGCCGCGGTCAGGGCCCTGTTGCGCATGCTGCGGCTGTCATGGCGCGGCTCGGGCCAGAGGACGACCCCGCACGCCCACAGGAACACGGTCAGCGCCAGGCCCTTCCAGGTCAGCTGAGGGAGCTTGAACAGTACCTTGGCGATCCCGCTGCCGCAGATGACGTAGAGGGTGGCCGCGGCCACCATGCCGAGGAAGCAGCCGAAACGCAGCGACGTCAGGGCTGCGATGATGCGCTGATGGCGGCGTCTGCGCCGGTTGAGGGCCGCATCGGCCTGGTCGGCGCCGTGGCGGGAAGCGGAGGGGGAGTCGTCGATGGGGTGGTCGACGTCGGCGTCGCGTGGCATGGCGTGGGGTCTTTCGTTGTGGGCCGGCTTGGGCGCTACTTGGTGGAGAACTGCTCGAGGTTCTCGGTGTGGGGGTGGCCGTCGTCGGCGGGAGAAGTCACGGGGGGCATGGCCTTCATTGTGATGGGTGGATCCGAATCGTGCGGCAGAATTCGTGAGGCAGCTCGTCCTGTGCCGCGTGAATACACCGGCCGTCCCCGTAGCCGCGGTCGTGCCTTATGGCGCGCGATCGAGGGTTCAGGGGGCGATCGCGCGACCTAACCTACGACCGCGACCGGTGGGGTGGGGCGGCAGAGGTGGGGCGCCAGGCGTGGAATGCCGGGTGCGGGCGCCAGGAGGAGGAGACCGCCCTCGTGACTCCTCATCTTGAGCCGACCCGGCTCAAGGCTTACTCACGCCTACCGCGAACAGGGGCATGGCCCGGGCGTCGGCCTGGTTAGCCTTGTCAGCACGTGCTCTCAGCGCCATCTCTCCGCGGCGCTGCGACATCCCTCGCCACCACCGGACGAGCGGTCCCGCACTGAGCGCGTGCCGAGGAGGAATTACTGATGTTTGAACGCTTTACCGACCGCGCCCGACGCGTCGTCGTGCTCGCGCAGGACGAGGCGCGGGCCCTGAACCACAACTACATCGGCACCGAGCACCTCCTTCTCGGCCTCATCCACGAGGGCGAGGGAGTGGCCGCCAAGGCCCTGGAGTCCATGGATATCTCCCTGGACGCCGTGCGCAGCCAGGTCATCGAGATCATCGGCGAGGGGCAGTCCGCCCCCACCGGCCACATCCCCTTCACGCCGCGCGGCAAGAAGGTCTTCGAGCTCTCCATGCGCGAGGCCCTCCAGCTCGGCCACAACTACATCGGCACCGAGCACCTGCTCCTCGGCCTCCTGCGCGAGGGCGAGGGAGTGGCCGCCCAGGTCCTGACCAACCTCGGCGGGGATCTGTCCAGCGTGCGCCAGACCGTCATGCAGATGCTCTCGGGCTACGAGGGCAAGGAGACCGTCAACGCCGGCGGCCCCTCCAAGGAGGGCACGCCCTCGGGCAGCGCCATCCTGGACCAGTTCGGCCGCAACCTCACCGCCGCCGCCCGCGAGGGCAAGCTGGACCCGGTCATCGGCCGCAAGAAGGAGATGGAGAGGGTCATGCAGGTCCTCTCCCGGCGCACCAAGAACAATCCCGTCCTCATCGGGGAGCCGGGCGTGGGCAAGACCGCCGTCGTCGAGGGTCTGAGCCAGGCCATCGTCCACGGTGACGTCCCCGAGACCCTGCGCGACAAGCAGCTCTACTCCCTGGACATGGGCTCGCTCGTGGCTGGCTCGCGCTACCGCGGCGACTTCGAGGAGCGCCTCAAGAAGGTCCTCAAGGAGGTGCGCACTCGCGGCGACATCGTCCTGTTCATCGACGAGATCCACACCCTCGTCGGTGCCGGCGCCGCCGAGGGAGCCGTCGACGCCGCCTCCATCCTCAAGCCCATGCTGGCCCGCGGTGAGCTCCAGACCATCGGGGCCACCACCTTGGACGAGTACCGCAAGATCGAGAAGGACGCCGCCCTGGAGCGCCGCTTCCAGCCGGTGACCGTCGACCAGCCCAGCATCGAGGAGACCATCGGGATCCTCACTGGCCTGCGCGACCGCTACGAGGCCTTCCACCGCATCGTCATCACCGACGAGGCCATCGAGGCCGCCGCCAAGCTCGCCGACCGCTACATCAACGACCGCTTCCTGCCGGACAAGGCCATCGACCTGGTCGACGAGGCCGGCGCCCGCCTGCGCATCCGCCGCATGACGGCTCCGCCCGAGCTGCGCGAGATCGACGAGCAGATCGCCCAGGTCAAGCGGGAGAAGGAGTCGGCCATCGACGACCAGGACTTCGAGCGCGCCGCCTCCCTGCGCGACGACGAGCGCCGCCTGGCCGACGAGCGCGCCGCCAAGGAGAAGGCCTGGAAGTCCGGCGACCTCGACCAGGTCGCGGAGGTTGACGAGGCGCTCATCGCCGAGGTCCTGGCCATGTCCACCGGCATCCCGGTGGTCAAGCTGACCGAGGCCGAGTCCGCCAAGCTCCTCAACATGGAGGCCGAGCTCCACAAGCGCATCATCGGCCAGAACAAGGCCATCGAGGCCCTGTCGAAGTCGATCCGCCGCACCCGGGCCGGCCTGAAGGACCCCAAGCGCCCCGGCGGCTCCTTCATCTTTGCCGGCCCCACCGGCGTCGGAAAGACCGAGCTGGCCAAGGCCCTGGCGGAGTTCCTGTTCGACGACGAGGACGCCCTCATCCAGCTCGACATGTCCGAGTTCGCCGAGAAGCACACGGTCTCGCGGCTCTTCGGCGCCCCTCCCGGCTACGTCGGCTACGACGAGGGCGGCCAGCTCACCGAGAAGGTGCGCCGCCGACCCTTCTCCGTGGTCCTGTTCGACGAGGTTGAGAAGGCCCACCCGGACATCTTCAACTCCCTGCTGCAGATCCTGGAGGACGGGCACCTCTCCGACGCCCAGGGCCGCGTGGTCGACTTCAAGAACACCGTCATTATCATGACCACCAACCTCGGCTCCAAGGACATCGGCAAGTCGGTGGCCACCGGCTTCCAGTCCACCGAGTCCGGCGCCATGGACTACGAGGAGATGAAGGCTCACGTCAATCGCGAGCTCAAGCAGCAGTTCCGGCCCGAGTTCCTCAACCGCGTCGATGACCTCATCGTCTTCCCGCAGCTGACCAAGGAGGAGGTGCGCCAGATCGTCGACCTCATGATCGTGCGCCTTGACAAGCGCCTGGCCGAGCAGCAGATGACCATCGAGCTGACCGAGGCCGCCAAGGACCTCCTGGCCGAGCGCGGCTTCGACCCGGTGCTCGGCGCCCGTCCGCTGCGCCGCGCCATCCAGCGCGACATCGAGGACGCCCTGAGCGAGAAGATCCTCTTCGGAGAGCTCGAGCGGGGCCAGAAGGTCATCGTCGACGCCGAGGGCGAGTCCATCCTGGGTGAGTTCATCTTCCGCGGCGAGCCCTGGGAGCAGGGCGAGGCCGAGGTCGCCGCACTGCGTGAGGCCGAGGACGCCGCGGCCGGCGGCGGGGGTGGGGCCTCCAGCCCGCTGCGCATCTCCACTCCGCCCATCAGTCGTGGCGGCGGCGCCTCGCCGGCCGCCGAGCCCGGGCGCTGACCTCGCCGGGTCCCGCCCGGTCCAGTTCCCTTATCAGTTCCATACGATGGGCCGCAACCCCGCTGGGGTTGCGGCCCATCGTCGTCGCCGCGCATGGGAGCCCTCAGACTGCAAGACGCGTTGGCACGAACCTCGGGGGAGGTGGTGGGGCTGCCTTGCCCCCGTGCTCATTTTTCCAGGTGGAGACCATGATCGTGGACGCAGGAGTGTGCGGGGTGCAGTTCGCGGCTGCGAATATGCACGGGCCTCTTAGTCGCCTGAACTGCGAAGCAAGCACATGAAAAGTGAATGACGCCTGAATGCACTAAGAGAACATTCTGAGAGTTTGGCTTGACCGTCTCCTGTCTGTCCTCTGCCCGATACAGTGGAGTGACGATCCGTCGAAAGTCGTCCCTCGGACATGGTCGATCGGTGTCGTCACCCCGCCCCGCGCGGGGCCGTCTCAACCGTTATCGCCCCTACTCGTCCTCACTGTCCGTACCTGTCCGCCCTCATTCAGACTGCCGCGACACCCCTCGGTCGCGGCGCCGGAATGTCCGGCTCGGATCGCCCGTGCGTGCTCACGCATTCTTGGTGCCGCTACTCCCATGACCCAACTCAGATACGAACCGCGACATTTCCACCAGCACCGTTTTCCGCGCCTGCGGACCGCTAACGCTGCTGCGACCCTGAGCGTCCTCGGCGTGGCGGCGGCGGCGCTGCCCTGGGTCGGCTGGCCGAAGCAGGTCACCGTCGGCGTTCTGGTCCTCACGGTCCTCATCGGCCTGGGGCTGGTCACGGCGCCGCCCACCCGTGCGCTCAAGCGCGGCGGCATTGCCCCGGGGGCCCGCTGGCACTGGGGTGCGGCAATGCTCCTGGGCATGTCCCCGGCGATCCTGCTGGGCCTGAGCTTCCCCGTCGTGTCCCAGAAGATGGCTGCCAGTACGGTGAGTGGCATCGGCCTGCCGGTCATCGTCCTGAGCGTGTCAGTGGCCGTGCCCTGGCTCAGCCAGATCATCGGCACCCCGGTCTACCGGCTCCTGGGCGACTCCATCGGCCGCGGCCCGCGGGCGGTCCTGGAGCGCTACTGCTCCATCTGGCCGGCGCTGTTCCTGTGGGCGCTCCTGCCCACGGCGCTGGAGATCCTCGTCGTGGCCGCCGTGACCGGCTGGAACCTGCACGTCCTGGGCGTCCACACCGCCCTGCTCCTCCTGCACGTCGTCTTCGTCCAGTCGCTCATCGTCGCCGACGTCGCCGGACGCCGCCGCCTGTGGTCGGTGGGCTGGCTCTGCTACGCCGTCGCACTCGTCGCCGAGCCCACCTGGTGGTACCTGCCCCCGCTGGTCGGGGCCCTCAGCCAGCTCCTGTCCATGGGGCGCTCTCTGGGAAAGATCCTGCGGCCCCGCGGGTGCGCCACCGGCATCCTCGTGCAGGACATGCTGCGCGGTGCGATCCTGGGAGGAGTGCTGTGGTCGGACAAGTTCTTCCTCTTCCTGGGCGCCGGTCGTGACTTCGACGTGGCGCTGGTCTACCTGTGCCTCCAGCCCGCCGTCGTCGCCTACTGCTACTACTTCGCGGTCACCGCACCCCGGGTCAACACCGAGATCGCCCTGTTCCAGACGGTTCTCAAGCGTGAGGGCATGGCCAGTCTGCGAGAGCGCGGACGCACGCTGCGTCGGCTGCTGGACGCCAGCCTCATCCGCGCCTGCATCGTGGGGGTCGCCGGCGTCATCGTCGTCGTGTGCTCCATGGCGCTCATGTCCACCGAGCAGGTCCCGCTGGTCCTCGAGGTGTGCCTCGCCTCGACCCTGTTCACGGTGCTGACGCTCCTGAGCTACGAGATCGACCACATCGGCGACTCGACCACCGCTCTGCTCCTGTCCGGCATCCACGTGGCGATCGCCGCGGCCCTGCTGCTCAAGGTGGCCGACGCCGCCGCCTACCTGCCGCTGGCCGGCGTCGACCTGCTGCTGTGCGCGCTGGGGCTGCTGCTCTACCGCAAGCGGTGGGCCGCACCCGAGTACTCGTTCTTCTGGGGAAAGGCCATGTCCTGGTGAGCTCGTCATCCTCCTTCCGCGCCCGCCTGGAGAGCCTTCCGCTGCGCTACTCGGCTCCCGCCGGCGGCTACGCCCCGATGCCCAGTCCCGACGACGCCCCTGGCATCGGCGACCGGGGCGAGGAGACCGGCCCCAGGATCAAGGTCGGCCCCGACGGATACGGCGTCGTCGTCACCACCGGCGGCGCCCTGAGCGGGCCCTCGGCCGCCACCCCCACCGCAGGCTCGCCCGCCGTCCCATCCACTGACCCGCCCGCCACCGAACCGGTTGCCGAGCCGGCCGCGGCCTCGGCCTCCACTCCTGAGCTCCCGGCTCCTGAGATCCCGGCCGCGCCGATCTACGGCGTCGTCCAGACCCCGGCGCCGGCCGGCTACGGAGTGGTCCAGCCCCGCCCCAAGAGTCCGGAGCCGACCTCCCCGCAGAGCCCCGACGCCCTGGACTCCCCGATCTTCGGCGCCGTGAGCTCTGCTGCACCGGCTGCCTCGGGTGCCTCGGCCTCCTTACCAGTGGAGCCGGCCGCCCCCCGCTCCACCGCGTCGGAGCCACTCGTTGACGCCGAAGCCCCTGCCGCCCCCTCCGCCTTGGCCTCCGACGCCGCTGCAGCCGGAGCGCCCTCTGAGCCCTCCATGCCCCCGGTGTACGGCGATTCCTCGGTCCCCGCCGAGCCGGCCCCGCAGGAGTCCGTCCTCCCACAGCCCGACCAGCCCGAGCCCCAGCAGACCCCCGCACCCACCGCCATCGCCTGGGAGTCCGTGGCCTCGGCCGCCTCCCACGCCGCCGCCATCCCCCTGTCCCAGCAGCAGGCCGCCCAGGAGGAGGCCGAGGACGAGGAGGCCCCCGCCGGCGCGGCCGAGCTGCTCCCGCCCCCCGAGGAGCCGGAGCCCGAGGCCGATGAGCAGGTCCTGCCCGACGGCGTCCCCGAGGACGGCGTGTACGTGGACGTCGACGTCGCCATCGTCATGGAGTCCACCTACCCCTACCTCAAGGGCGGGGTCTCCGCGGTGGTCCACGACATCATCACCGGCAACCCGGACCTCACCTTCGGGATCATCCACATCACCTGGGACTCCCACTCGCCCCTCAAGGACCTCTACGGCATGCCGGACAACGTCGCCTGGGTGAAGGTCCTCTACCTGTCCATGGAGGAGCACCAGGAGGACTTCCTGCGCGCCCGTCCGCGCGACCTGCGCATGAACCGCCGCCAGCGCCGCGAACTGTCCCGGCGCATCCTGGGGGCCCTGCTCGCCCTGGCCCAGGACGGCCAGACCGAGCCGCTGTGGGACCTCATCAGCGAGGGCCTGAGCGCCTCGCGCCGCTACCCGGTCTGGGCGATCCTGGGCACGCGCGAGTTCATGGAGGCCTACCACGACATGATGCCGGACCTGGGGATGTCGATGACCGACATCTTCTGGTGCCTGCGCGACTTCTTCTCCCTGGCCTACGCGGTCCTGGCCGAACCGGTCCCGCGCGCCCAGGTCTACCACGCCCACACCACCGGCTACGCCATGCTGCTGGGCGTCAACGCCGCCCGCGAGCACGGCACCAAGGTGCTGCTGACCGAGCACAACCTCTACGTGCGCGACACCGTCAACACCCTCCTGGAACGCCGGCTGGACCTCAACGTCAGGCTCACCGACTACCGCACCTTCGACGTCACCGGGCGCGAGCGCATGTGGATGGCCTGGTGGCTGGAGATGGGGCGCCTGTGCTACCCCTACGCCTACGCCTCCACCTACCTCTACCCTCGGGCCATCACCGAGGCCAATGAGCTCGGCGGTGACTCCGGGCGCGCCATCGTCATCCCCAACGGCATCGTCACCTCGGAGTTCGACGCCTCCTACGCCGCGCGCCTGGCCGCCATCGAGGAGATCAAGAAGGAGGGCGCGGACAAGCACCTGTGGAAGCTGGTGTACATCGCCCGCGTCGTGCCCATCAAGGGGCTGCTGGACATGATCGACTCGGTGCGCCTCATGGTGGACCGGGGCCTGAACATCCACCTGGACGTGTGCGGGCCCACCGAGCACATGCCCTCCTACTTCGAGCAGTGCCTGACCCGCATCGTCGAGCAGGGCCTGGAGAGCGTCATCACCGTGCGCGGCACCGTCAAGGTCCGCGAGCTCCTGCCCGAGTTCGACCTGTTCGTCCTGCCCAGCTACAACGAGGGCCTGCCGGTCGTCTCCCTGGAGACCATGGGGGCCGGCATCCCCACGGTGAGCACCGACGTCGGCGCCGTGCGCTCCGTCGTCGAGGACATGATCGTCACCGACGACGGGCAGACCTGGGACCCCTGCGGCATCATCATCGAGCCCGGCGACCCCACCGTCATGGCGGACAAGGTCCAGGAGGTCATCTCCGACGTCGATCTCTACGAACGTCTGAGCCTCAACGCCCGCGGCCGAGTGGAGGCGGCCTACGACCTGGTCAAGGTCAACGCCTCCTACAACACGATCTACCGTCAGGGCGGCGCCGGCGAGCAGACCGGCGCCCGCGCCGACCAAGGAGGAGCATGAGGAGCAGCACCGGCGGCGTCGGAGCCTGGATCCGTTACGGCAACCCGCTCGAGCCCGGGGAGCTGGACTTCGCGATCGCCCACTATCGGGCCGCGATCCTCCAGCCCTGGGAGACCGAGGCAGCAGCCCGCCTCAAGGAGGCACGACCGGACATGACGGTCCTGGCCTACCGGTGCCTGTCCTCCACGCGAGACTTCGAGCCGGACTCCATGCGCGCCTCCGGGCTGTCCTACCGCGAGGCCCGACGCCGCGGCTGGCTCGCCAGGCGTGACAACGGCGACCTGGTCGAGTGGAACACCTACCCCGGCCACTTCCAGGCCCGCGTGTGGGACCCCGACTACCGCGCCCGCTGGGTGGAGGAGGTCTGCCAGGCCACCGCTGAGACCGCCTTCGACGGCGTCATGGCGGACAACGACGTCTTCGACGACTACTACGGCCTGGACCTCCCCCTGGACGGAATCGCCGACACCGCCGCCCTGCGCGCCGAGCTGAACATCTTCGTGGACCAGGCCGGTGCCGGCCTCAACGCCGTGGGCAAGATCCTCATCCCCAACGTGGCCGAGGCCCGCCGGGAACCCGGCCGCTGGGAGCGCCACTCGGCCTGGGGTGGTGGCTTCGACGAGTGCTGGCTGGGCTGGGGGGACCATCACCTCTTCGATGAGGCCACGGCCCTGGCCCAGATTCACGAGCTGCGAGGGCCGGGCCTGTCCATCGTGCGCACCCCCGACGGCGGGGGCGGCGGCTCCATGTCCGGTGCCCGCACGTCCCCCGGCCTCTACGGGCTGGCGGCCTTCTGGGTCTTCGGGGGAGGGGAGGGCGCCTACACGGCCACCGGTCACGACGACTACTCGCGCACTCCCTGGTTCCCCGCCCTCGACGCCGACCTGGGGCGCCCGCTGGGACGGCCCCGGAGGACCTCGGGCGCCTGGGTGCGCGAGTTCGAGGGCGGAGTGGCCGCCGTCGCGCTCGGCGAGGAGGGAGGCGGCACCGTGCGTCTCCCGGCGGGCCTCAGGTCACCGGGGCCCACCGGGGACCCGGACGGTGAGGCGCTGGCTCTGGAGGTGCCCCTCAGCGCGCATCGTGGGATGATTGCCCTGCGTGCATGAGTCATGACCCGGTCCGGCTCGTGCGAGATCCGATAATGGGGCTAAAGACCTGTCAAACGTTAGTCTTGTTGGGTGGATCATTGACCTGCTTGACTTCCTGAGATCCCCGCCGTCCCGTACAGCGTTCTCTCGGGCAGGAAGTGCGGCGTCCGTCTCGGGCGGCGTCGACAGAGTTCCACAGGACCCAGGACAAGGATGACCTATGGCACAGACTTCCCAGAATAGCGCGGCGGACATCGCGCACAAGCCCATGATGAGCACTGCTCAGATCCTGCTGATGAACGTCGGATTCTTCGGCATCCAGTACTCCTTCGGCATGCAGCAGAACGCCATGTCGCCCATCTACCAGTTCCTCGGGGCTTCCGCTGACGAGATCCCCATCCTCAATCTGGCCGGACCCGTCACCGGCCTGCTCATCCAACCGCTCATCGGGGCGCTCTCGGACCGGACCTGGAGCGAGAAGTGGGGACGCCGTAAGCCCTTCTTCCTGATCGGGGCCGTCGGCTGCTCCGTGTTCCTGTTCCTCATGCCCTTCGTCACCGCCTTGTGGATGGCGGTGCTGTGCCTGTGGCTGCTGGACGCCTCGAACAACACGGCCATGGAGCCCTACCGGGCCTTCATCGGCGACCGCCTGCCCTCCAAGCAGCTCGCCAAGGGCTTCCTCGCCCAGTCCCTGTTCATCGGCGCCGGCTCGGCCCTGGCCGCCGGGACCCTCGTCGTTCTGGAGAAGACCCTGGCGGGCGCCACCGCCGCCGGCATCCCCTACTGGGTCTTCGGCGCCTTCATGGTGGGCTCGGTGTGCTCCATCGGCTCGGTGCTCATCTCGGTGCTCTCCACCAAGGAGCTGCCGCCCACGCCGGAGGGCTTGGTCGAGCTCGAGCGCAAGAAGCGGGAGGAGGGCCCCTTCGGCTTCCTCAAGGACATCGGCGTCGCCATCGTCGAGATGCCCCGCGGCCTGAAGAAGATGGCCCTGGTCTACCTCTTCCAGTGGTACGCCATGAACGTCTTCTGGCAGTACCTGGGCCTCATGTGCGCCGTCACCTACTTCGGCGTGAACCTGTCCGACCCGGGGTACGCCAAGACCGAGGCCTTCAACGACGCCTCCGGCTTCGCCACCGGGCTCATGGTCGCCTACTACGTCTCCTGCACGGTCGTCGCCCTCTTCCTGGCGCGATTGTCCAACCGCATCGGTCCCAAGCACGTCCACACCGCGGCGCTGTTCCTCGCCGCCGTCTGCCTGGTCCTGCTCACCCGCATCGGCAGCCCCGGCCACACCGCGGTCCTCTACCTGCCCATGATCGGCATTGGTGTGGCCTGGGCTTCTATTACGGGCGTGCCCTACATCATGGCCATTGAGATGATCCGCAAGGAGCGCCGAGGCGTCTACATGGGCGTTATCAATATGATGATCGTCATCCCCCAGTTCATCCAGACCCTCACCTTCGGTCCCATTTACAAGCACCTGCTCGGCGATCACCCGGTCAACGCCATGCTCTTCGTCGCAGTCTTCCTCGTCATCGCCGGTCTGCTCATCGAGTGGATCGACACCGTCAAGGACGCGGACCCGCGGGTGCGCGCCGCCGCCGTGTCCGCCACTGAGACTGCCGTGGCCTGACCGGGTGCCCCACGAAAGGATGTCATCCGTGACCTATACCACCATTGTCGCCGGAGTCGGCGATGTCGAGGCGAACACCCACGTCATCGATCGCGCCTGCGAGATGGCTCGCCTGTGCGACGCCGCTCTTCTCCTCGTCGCCGGCTTCGACCCCGTCTCGGCGCGGGACAAGGCTCGCATCAACGAGTTTGCCCCCGTCGCCGATGTGCGGGTCGGGCTCACCGAGGACCAGGCCTACGCCGTCGTCGAGAAGGCGCGTGATATCGCCGTTGAGCGCGGCGTCGCCCTCGCCCAGGGCGTCGTCGTCGAGGGCACGGCGGTCGATGCCGTCACCCTCGTCACCTTGGAGACCGAGGCGGACCTCGTCATCGTCGGATCCAAAGGCGTCGATTCGCTGTTCGGCCGCGTCTTCGGAGCCGTCTCCGTCCAGGTGCTCCGCAAGTCGAAGTGCGACGTCCTCGTCGTCGTTCCCTAGTCGCCGGATAGACGTCGGACGCACGCGTCGGATCCTGCGCGATCGGACCGGCGGCGGATGCCCGCCACGCGGAAGTGTGGCGGGCATCCGCCGCTATGTTTTGAGGTTCTTCGTGTGTGAGGGCGTGGTCGGGGTGAGCGGGTGCCGGTGGTTCGGCGTCTCGGGGTCCTGCGCGGTCGTACTCGGCGTCGCGTGGTCGTACCCGGCGGCGCGCGGTCGTACCTTAGAGGGGCTCTAAGGTACGACCGCGCGGTTTTACGTACGACCGCGTGCGCTGGGGGTACGACCACGCGGTTTTACGTACGACCGGGTGGGATCGCGTACGACCACGTACCCCGAGACCCCGACGAGGAAAGCCCCGCACAACCCCATCCCCACGACACGAAGAACCCGTTTTGAGCAGTTGTCGTACCTCCTGTGATACGTGGGGCCGGGCTGGGCGCATGGTGGCGCTGCGTCTGCCCGGGTGGCCCCGCGCCCCGACCCGCTCCGGGGCGCCCGACGGTGAGTCCCTGTCCACCCGCATCACCCTGCCGGGACACACCGGCCTGCTGGCGCTGCGCCCTTAAGCCCCGGGGCCGGCCGGCGCAGCCCTGTTCGCGGCTGGATGAGTCACCTGCAACATGGGACTGAAGTCACATAGAGTGCTTCGTGTGCGCCTGCGCGTGCACGGAGTCCCTAGTTCCACAAGAACCGAAAGAGGCAAGGATGCCCAAGTACGTGTACCGCTTCAGCGAGGGTGACAAGGACCAGAAGGATCTCCTGGGAGGCAAAGGAGCGAACCTGGCGGAGATGACCCGGCTGGATCTCCCCGTTCCCCCCGGATTCACCATCACCACCGACGCCTGTCGCGCCTACCTGGCCAGCGGCGAGGTCCCTGAGGAGCTCTCGGTCCAGGTCACTACCGCTCTGCGCGGAGTCGAGGAGGAGCTGGGGCGCGAGCTCGGCGCCGCCGAGGACCCCCTGCTCGTCTCGGTGCGAAGCGGCGCCAAGTTCTCCATGCCCGGCATGATGGAGACCGTCCTCAACATCGGCCTCAACGACGTCTCCGTCAAGGGCCTGGCCGCCGCCAGCTCCGACGAGCGCTTCGCCTGGGACTCCTACCGCCGCCTCATCCAGATGTTCGGCAAGACCGTCCTGGACATCGACGGCGACCACTTCTCCGACGCCCTGGACGCCAAGAAGGACGCGCGGGGCGTCTCCATGGACTACGAGCTCCCCGTGGACGCCCTCCAGGAGCTGGTGGAGGAGTACAAGGCCATCGTCAAGGAGCACGCCGGCATCGACTTCCCGCAGGACCCCCGCTCCCAGCTGGACATGGCCACTGAGGCCGTCTTCCGCTCCTGGAACACCGAGCGCGCCCACATCTACCGCCGCCGCGAGAAGATCCCGCACGACCTGGGCACCGCGGTCAACGTGTGCACCATGGTGTTCGGCAACATGGGGGAGACCTCCGGCACCGGCGTGTGCTTCACTCGCGACCCCTCCACCGGGCGCACCGGCGTCTACGGCGACTACCTCGTCAACGCCCAGGGTGAGGACGTCGTCGCCGGCATCCGCAACACCCTGTCCCTGGCCGACCTCGAGCGCCTGGACAAGGCCTCCTACGACGAGCTGCGCTCCATCATGCGCCGCCTGGAGACCCACTACCGCGACCTGTGCGACATCGAGTTCACCATCGAGCGCGGCAAGCTGTGGATGCTCCAGACCCGCGTGGGCAAGCGCACCGCCGCGGCCGCCTTCCGTGTGGCCACCCAGCTCGTTGACGAAAAGCTCATCACCATGAACGAGGCCCTCACGCGCGTCTCCGGCGAGCAGCTCACCCAGCTGATGTTCCCCCAGTTCGACGACGACTCCAGCCGCGACCTGCTCACCCGCGCCATGGCCGCCTCCCCGGGCGCCGCCGTGGGCTACATCGCCTTCGACAACGACGAGGCCGTCTCCCGTGCCGAGAAGGGCGACTCCGTCATCCTCGTGCGCCGCGAGACCAACCCCGACGACCTGCCCGGCATGGTCGCGGCCGCCGGCGTGCTCACGGCCCGCGGCGGCAAGACCAGCCACGCCGCCGTCGTCGCCCGCGGCATGGGCAAGACCTGCGTGTGCGGCGCCGAGGCCCTCGAGGTCGACTCCGCCGCCAAGACCCTGCGCATCGCGGGGCGCGATGAGGTCCTCACCAGTGAGGACATCATCGCCATCGACGGCACCACCGGCGAGGTCTTCCTCGGCGAGGTCGGCGTCGTCGACTCCCCGGTCATGACCTACCTGCGCCGAGGCCTGGACGAGGCGCTCAAGGCGGCCGGCGACGACGACACCCGCGAGCTCGTCACCGCCGTGGACCGCCTCATGGGCCACGCCGACGAGGTTCGCCGCCTTCAGGTGCGCGCCAACGCCGACACCCCCGACGACGCCCGCCACGCCATCCACCGCGGCGCCCAGGGCGTGGGCCTGTGCCGCACCGAGCACATGTTCCTGGGCGAGCGCAAGCAGTTCGTCCAGAACCTCATCCTGGCCTCCTCCGACGCCGAGCGCGAGGCCGCCCTGGCCGCCCTCCTGCCGCTGCAGAAGGGCGACTTCATCCAGATGTTCGAGACGATGAACGGCAAGCCCATGACGGTGCGCCTCATCGACCCGCCGCTGCACGAGTTCCTGCCGGACCTGACCGAGCTGAGCGTCAAGGTGGCCGTGGACCGCGAGCGTGGCGAGCTGGACCCGGCCGACGAGGAGCTCCTGGCCGTGGTGCGCAAGAGCCACGAGGCCAACCCGATGCTCGGCCTGCGCGGGGTCCGCCTGCTGCTGACCATGCCGGGCCTCATCGAGCTCCAGGTGCGCGCCATCGCCGAGGCCGCCGTCGAGCGCCTCAAGGCCGGTGGCGACCCGCACCCCGAGATCATGATCCCGCTCATCGGGTCGGTGCGTGAGCTCCAGCTGGCGCGCGAGCGCGTGGAGCACGTGCTGCAGGAGGTCTCCCAGGCCTCCGGCTATGCCCTCGACTTCCCGGTGGGCTGCATGATCGAGCTGCCGCGTGCTGCCGTCACCTCCGCCCACGTCGCCGAGGAGGCCGACTTCTTCTCCTTCGGCACCAACGACCTGACCCAGACCACCTGGGGCTTCTCACGCGACGACGTCGAGGGCTCCTTCGTGGGCCACTACACCGACGACGGCATCTTCGGGGTCTCCCCCTTCGAGACCATCGACACCGACGGCGTGGGCGGCATGGTGCGCCTGGGGGTCGAGGGCGGCCGCTCCACCAAGCCGACGATGAAGATGGGCGTGTGCGGCGAGCACGGCGGGGACCCCGAGTCCATCGGCTTCTTCCACCGGGTGGGCCTGAACTACGTCTCCTGCTCGCCCTTCCGGGTGCCGGTGGCCCGCCTGGAGGCCGGGCGCGCGGCCGTCGCGGACAAGGCTGAGTAGCCGGGTAACCGGGTAGCCGGGTAGCGAGGTCCGTGGACCAACAGTGTCGTGGGGGTCGGGCTGGGATCAGGAGGCCGGCGACGGCGAGGCGATACCCAGGCGCCCGCCCAGCCAGTCGAGCTGGTCGGCCAGCGCCGGCCCCCACACGGCCCAGGTGTGGGCGCCGTCGTACTGGCGGGTGCTCACCGTCATCCCGGCCCTCGTGGCGGCCTCGGCCAGGACGGGCACGGCCCCGCGGTAGCTCGCGTCCTGGCGGCCCACCGACAAGATGCCGGCGATGCCGTCGTAGCGGCCGGGTGGTGCGGTGGACATCAGGGAGAGCGGGTCGTTGGCCTGGTAGGCGGCACGGTCTCCTCCGAAGCCCTGGGCGATGGTGCGCTCCACGCTGCCCAGCGTGGGGTGCTCCTCGGCGCTGATCGCCAGGAAGGTGCGGTAGACGCCCGGTGAGCGGGTGACGACCTGCATCGCGCAGGTGCCCCCGTTGGACAGGCCGGCCACTGCCCAGTGGGCGGGGTCGTCGTCGACCTGCAGGTTCGCCCTGATCCAGGTCGGGACGTCCTTCTCCAGGTAGGTGGCCACCTTGCCGCCCGCCTCGGTGTCGGAGCACAGGGGATTGGTGTACGGGCTGCCCAGGAGGTCGGCGACGACGACTACCGGGGCCAGGCCGTGGTGGTCGGCCGCGTAGGCGTCCATCGTGTCCTTCAGGTTCCCCAGCTCGAACCAGTCCGACGGGCTTCCCGGCTGCCCGGTGAGCAGGACGAGGACCGGCAGGGCCGGGCGCTGTGAGCCCAGGTAGGCCGGCGGCAGGTAGATGAAGGCCCCTCGCGGCGTGAAGCCCTTCGTTCCGGACTGGTCGCCGGCCGGGATGTCGGCGGTGACCGCCTGGCCGTGGGCGGGCATGTCCGACGGCGGCCTCCAGGTCTCCTCCAGCATCCCGCGGCCACGCACGGGTGCCGGAGACCGGGCCGCGGCGCCCTGCAGACGGTTGAGTGGCGTGGTCGCCACCCCGTAGCCCAGGACCGATGCCAGGGTGGGGTAGGAGGCGAAGAAGGTGTTGATGGCCAGCAGGGAGGAGGCCACCACGGCCACGAGGCTGGAGGCCGACTCCGTGGCGCGCACCAGGCGGCGGTTGCGTGAACGCACCGCCCGGTGACGTCCTTCGGTGCGGTTGCCGGTGACCAGCTGGGCGATGACGAGGCCGACGACGCCCACCCAGGTCCACACGAACCAGCCGACGCCGTCGGCGACGGGATGCCAGATGACGTCCACGGCCAGCCAGAAGGTCACTGCGCTCGCTGCGGCGGCGGCAGGTACGACGAGCTGGCGATGCCAGGGCAGGTAGCGGGTGCGCCGCCACCACAGCCAGGCGATGACCACCGCGGCAACGATCACGCAGACCGCCCCCAGTCAGGGCTGGAGGATGTGGACGGCCTTGAGAGCGTCCACGACGCCGCCCGACGCCTGCACGTCGGCGGTGGGCGTGCCAGCACCGCTGATCTCAGTCACGGTTCATCAGCACATGGGCGAAGCGCGCCGTCTGGGAGGGCTTGAGACCGGGCAGGTAGGCCCGGGCGATGGCGATCCCCACCGTGGGCAGGTCCACCAGGTCGGGAACCGCCAGGTACATGGGCACGGAGCGCGGCTTGAACTTGCGCTTGTAGGCGTGCAGGGAGCCGAATCCGTAGGCCGGCTCCAGCACGGAGGCCAACAGGTTCAGGAGCGGGTCGAAGCGTGAGGAGGCATCGCCGTCGGCCGGTGCGGAGCGTGACAGCGGCGCCCCGGACAGGGACAGGATCTCCAGCCCCTCGGCCTGGGCGTCCTGGGCGGCGCGCCCGATGAGGTACTCCATGACGGGGCGGAAGCCGCCCTCGCGGCGTCGCATGAAGTCCAGGGTCAGACCGATGACGCGCCCGTCGCGGTAGACCGGCAGCCAGGAGGTGACGCCCTGGACGGTGCCCTCGGCGTCCACGGCCAGCAGCAGGCGTGTCTCGGCGTCGTCGAGCTCGGCCAGGCCGCCGAGGGTGAAGCCCATCTCCGGCAGCGGCTTGTCACTGGCCCAGGCCTGGGAGATGGCCCGAATCTGGTCGCGCCGGCCGGCCGGGCAGTCGCGGAAGGTGGTCCATACCGCCTCGACGCCCTCCTTGTTGGCGTGGTTGAGGGCGGTGCGCACGTCCTGGTAGGCCTTGCCGCGGAAGGCCAGGTCCGGCAGGTCCAGGACGGACTCCTCAGCCACCTGCATGATCGTCCAGCCCATGTCGCGGGCGGCCTCCATGGCCGGGGCGTGCACCGAGTACAGGGCGGGGATGAGTCCGGCGTCGGTGGCGAAGTCGGCGAAGTCGCGCACCGCCTGGGCCACGTCGGCGTCGTCGGCGGCGGGGTCCCCGACCGTCAGGGCGACGTCGCGGCTGGGCCGGTAGGAGAAGCCGGCCGTGCCCGCCTCGTTGACCCAGGCCTCGTTGCCCTGCCAGGTGAGCATCCACCCCAGGGTCCCGGCGCCGCGGCTGCGCACCAGGTCGACGAGCTCCTCGCGGTCGGAGATCCGGGTGCGGGCGGGAGCGGACTGGGCCAGCCACACCCACAGGATCGTCAGGAGCCACACCAGGACCGGAACCCACGCGGTGAGCAGGTAGGCCAGGGGGGTCAGGGGCTCGACGATCAGGCTCATGATGCCGCCGGTGCTGATGGGCAGCAGGTAGGACACGTAGGTCTCCAGCAGGGCGGGCCAGGTCGCGTAGGGGGAGAAGTCATGCGACATGAGCAGGCCCCCGGCGACGGTCAGGACCGCCCCGCCCAGGAGGGTCAGGACCCAGGCGACGACGGCGCGGCGAATGACGCCGGGGCGCGAGCCCAGGGTGAAGCGCCTCCTGGTCCACACCACCAGGCTGATGACCACGATGTTGAGCAGCAGCGGCACCAGCAGGTGCCCCGAGCGCAGCCAGCTGTGCAGGAGCTGGGTCGTGGTGGAACCGGACTCGGGCAGTTGCTCGCCGATCTTCTCCACCAGGGCGAACAGGGCCGCGCACACCCCCAGGAAGATCTGCAGGGCGATGGTGCCGAAGGCCGCTGAGCGACGCCCCCGGCGCAGGCCATCGGCCAGGACCAGCTGCAGGAGCGCCGGCATGCACATCAGGAGCTGCTCGACGGGGTAGATGACGGCGTCCTTGGGCAGGATGGCGGGGGTCAGCCCGTAGCGGGCATCAGCCAGGGGGCCGGCGGCGTTACTCACCACCGCCAGGGCGCAGCTCACGGCCCAGCAGGCCACCAGGAAGGCCACGAGCTCGCGCTCCACGCGCCGGGGCAGCTCCTGGGAGGGGGCCGACTGCTGCCCGCGCTCCAGGACGACGCCCATGATGAGGCCGATGACGCCGGCTCCCAGGCGGGCCAGGGCGCCCACGGTTCCGGTCACGGCGGCCGAGACGATGAGGACGGCGAAGGCCGCCAGGCGCGTGCGCCGTCGCCAGGACGGGCGCATGACGCTGGTGGAGGCCGCCACCAGGCCGGCGATGGGCAGGCTGATGCCCTGGATCGGGGCGTGGATGAGGTAGGGGGACCAGGCGTCCCACACCCGGCCGATGAGGGGGTAGAGCGCCTGGGCCAGGACGATGCCTCCGGCGCAGGAGACGACGGCGGTGGCCAGCCACCGTCGCGTGCCCAGGAGCCTCTCCAGCAGCACGCCGACGGACAGCAGCATGAGGCAGCCTGTCACCGGCAGCAGGTGACCAGGGACCGCCCAGGCGGTCAGCAGGGTCCATGCCCGCTGGGGCTGGTGGATGTAGGCGGACAGGGCGATCTGCCCCCGGGGCCCCCAGGGCAGCAGGAGGATGCTGATGACGAGGGTCAGCGCCGCGCAGGTGGTTGCGGCCGGCGCGGGGGCCAGCCAGGCGCGCGCGGCCCGCGAGGCTCGGTGCGCGTAGGCGCTCAGGTGCGAGGGCTCAGACGCAGGGGCTGCCGGCGCCGATGACGGCGATGGTGCGGGTGATGGGGTGGAGGAGGGCACCGGCGAGGGCGCGAGCTCGGATGCGTCCGGGGGAGATGTGGTGGACGAGGCCGACGGCATGAACGCTCCTCAGCGGTAGGTGATGGGAGGCTGGTGATGCGATAGGGGATGGTCGGGGCTCCCCGCCGGGAGCCGACCAGCCGACATTCTTATCCACTTCCCGGGCATCCTCATCCACCTCCAGGTGGATGCGACCATGAGACCGGTCTCTCCAAGAATCGGGGATAACCCTAGGAGATAACCTCGATCTGGCCGTGTTCTCGCGGTTTTCTCCCTGTGAGTGGGCTGATGTGATGGGGTGACGGCCCGCCCCTCGTTGCCGTCATGAGATAGTCTGCCGTGTGCTGGCGGTCGTGACAGGATGGCTGGGCACTGTGTTCGTGGGGACTCGACTGTGAGCCGTCCACGCGCGTGCCCACCTGTGCTGGGGGCCATCGCGGAGCAGGACGACGAGGAAAGGCGGCCCCATCCATGGCCATGTACGAGCTCGACGGCAACCACCTCCTGCCCGTGCGCCTGGGTCGCTCCGCTGATGCCATCACCCTGTCTCATAGTCTGGTCGCCATCCAGCGTCAGATCGTCGATGTCCTGCGCCGCCCGCTCTTCCCCCTGTCATGGGAGGAGCTCGAGACTGGGGCGAGCCTGACCGCCCTGGACGCCACCGGGCAGGTCGTCGTCGTCGAGGTCCTGGAGAGAGTCGACTCCACGGGGCTGCTGGCCGCCATGTCGCGCCTGACCCAGGCCGCCACCGCGGGCCGCCGTGAGATCGCCAGCAGGTACGCCGGCGGGCTGGGGGCCTTCAGCCAGGACTGGAACGAGTTCCGCGAGGCGATGCCCGCCCAGGTCGAGGCCGGGCCGAGGCTGACGATCCTCAGCGCTTCCCTGGAACCCGACGTCGTCGGAGGGCTGGGAGTGCTGGCCTCCTCCGGGCTGGAGATCCACGAGGTGGACGTGCGCATCGTGGACGAGTCCCGCATCGTCGTCGTGGTGGAGAAGATCTCCGGAATGGACGTGGCCGCCGGGGGGCCGCTGCTCGTGGCCCGTGCGCCCCGCCCGGCCCTGGCCGGCTCCGCCTCCTCCGGCTCGAACGGTTCACGGGGTATGGACGCCACTGAGCAGGCCGAGCACATGAGTCCGGTCACCGGTCCCATCGAGATCGTCATGCCCTCCGAACCGGTGACCGCTCCCGAGGCCGGGGGCGTTGATGATGCCAGCGCCGCCATCCCGGCGGGGGCCTTCGCCGCGACAGGTGCGGCCGACGCGCTCTCCGAGCTGTTCGAGCCGGTGGCCGTCACCGCCGAGCAGCCCCAGGTGCATGCCCTCTCCGACCAGGGCGGGGACGAGGCTCCGCCTGAGGACCCCGAGGGGGCCGGCGGCGCCCAACCTGCTGGGCAGGCCGTGCCCGAACCGGATGAGGGGGCTGCTGACGTCGCCGACGGTCCCGTCGACGACGGCACTAGTGACAGTGCTGCCGATGCTGCCGATGATGGACCCGCGACCGATGCCGAGCACGAGGTTGAGCACAGTGCCGAGGCTGAGCACAGTGCCGAGGTTGAGCCGGAGGCCCCGCAGAGCCGGCCCGAGCCGGGACCGGAGAGCTCCGACGGCGCCCCGCAGGCGCCTGCCGCCGGCAGCGTCGGTCAGGACCTGGCCGACATCCTCAGCGGTGACACCGTGACCGTTCCCGCCGTCGTCGACCTGGGCGAGGAGCCCGTCGCCGACGACGCCGGCCATGGGGGCCGCTCCGACTCCACCGATGACTCCAGCGCCGAGGAGCGGGCCGTCGCCGCCCTGGCCGGAGGCGTGGACATCCTCGGCGGGAGCAGCCTGTCCGGGGGGAGTGGCTCAGCCGCCTCGGCCGGCGAAGCCCCGAGCGAGCCCGGTTCGCGCACCCGCATGGGACGGCGCTCGCGGGCGGCGCACTCTCAGTCGGAGGCCTCCTCGGCTGCGCCCGCCGCGCAGGCCTGGTCCACGGTGGCTCCCAACGAGTCCCGCCCGGAGGCGCCCACCGGCGCGGTGCCCCTCGTGTCCTGGGAGCCGCTGCGCGGCTCGGCCGACGCGCTCGACCCAGTGGCCGAGGCACTGGGCGGGGACCCCTCCAAGTCTCTCCTGGTCCAGGAGACCGCGGAGCTCGCGGCCGTGGCGGCCTCGCTGGGCAAACCGACCCAGCTCATCTGGCAACGGCTGCGCCGAGGCATCTACCACGAGGCGATCCTGTCGGTGGAGGGGGTCATCACCCTGTCCGACGGGCGCTCCTTCACCGACCCGACGTCGGCCGCCAACGCCGCCCAGGCCGTCACCGATGCCGATGGCTGGCGCGTGTGGCGCGTGGGGGTGCACGGCGCCCACCTGGGGGACCTGCGCGACGACCTGGCCGACCGCGGCCTCTGAAGCCCCCTGCCCCCGAGTCTGACTGTCCGGTCGGCTCGTCCGTGCGGTCGAGTCCCTTAGGTCGTAGGTCGTAAGCCCCTTGACATCCTCCGCCCGTAGAGGAGAGCCGGCTGGGGCCGCGAGGCTGGAGGCGGCTCGCGGCTTTCCCGATCACGCGGGCCGGGGAGATGATGATGAACGCGACGCGCAACGTGACGCGTAGGGCCATGGCGCTGGTTGTGGTGGCCCTGTTGGCCTCGCTGTCCCTGCTAACCGCTTGTGGATCGTCGTCGTCGGCCAGTTTGCCGCCGAGTGAACCTCCGTCCGGCGAGCATCAGCTCACGGCCGAGGACGTCAACGCCTGGTTGGACGGGAAGCTGCCCGATGCCTTCAAGAACGGAGGCATCCCCGGTGCCGTGGTGACCGTGGTCAAGGACGGTCAGGTGGTGACCACCCGTGGTTATGGGTGGTCCAATACGGGTGCTTCGGGCGGGCAGCCGGTGGCTGTGGATCCGCAGACGTCCTTGTTCCGGGTGGCCTCGATCTCCAAGATCCCGACCTCCATCGCGGCTATGCAGCTGGTGGAGCAGGGCAAGGTGGATCTCGATGCCGATATCAGCGCCTACCTCGACTTCGAGATCGAGCGGCGCTTCGATGAGCCCCTGACCCTGCGCAACCTCCTGACTCACTCGGCGGGCTTCGAGGAGAGCATCCGGATGGCTCAGGACGAGACGGACCTGGAGGCCTACGTCAAGACCAATCCGCCGGTGCAGGTCTTCGAGCCGGGGAGCACCCCGGGGTACTCCAACTACGGCATGGCCCTGGCCGGCTACATCGTGCAGCGGGTGAGTGGTCAGCCTTTTGAGACCTATGTGCGTGAGCACGTCCTGGAGCCGGCGGGCATGACCTCCTCCACCTATGAGCAGCCTCTGCCCAAGGATATGGCCGGCTCCCTGGGCCCGGGCTACACCTCCACGGGTGAGGAGGTCCCCTTCGAGCTCATGGGTGACTTCCCGGCCGGCTCGCTGACTGTCTCGGCTCCGGACTTCGCGGCCTTCATGAACGCTCAGCTGAGTCGCTCGCCCAAGCTGTTGCGTGAGGAGACCTGGGAGCAGATGTGGTCGCCCGGGCTGGGGGAGGAGCGGCTCGGCAACCGGGCCAAGGCCGGGGAGATGGGCCTGGGCTACTTCGACCTCTCCCGTCACGGCCGGCGAGTCGTGGGGCACGGCGGCGACATTGTGGGGTGGCACTCCCAGTTCGAGCTCTACCCCGAGGAGAACACCGGCATCTTCATCTCCTACAACGGCGATGGTAACGACAGCGACTCCTCGAACAACCTGCGCGAGGACCTGGCTCAGGGCTTCGCCGACCGCTACTTCCCCGGCGAGACGGTTAAGGCATCCGGCAGCAAGGACTCCGCCGAGCGCGCCCGCCAGGTGGCCGGCTCCTACGTGCCCAGCAGAGTCCCGTGGGCCTCCTTCGCGGCGGCCTGGGTGCCGACTCTCTTCCCGGCAACGATCGAGCAGACGGGCGACGGGGGACTCAAGGACGGTAAGACTCAGTATGTCGAGGTCGAGCCCTGGGTCTGGCGGCAGGTCGACGGGCGCAGCGCCTTCGCCGCCCAGGTTGAGGACGGCAAGGTCGTCAGCCTCAGCCAGGGGCCCGCGCTGACCCTGATCCCCATGACAGCGGTCCAGCAGATGCTCGCTCCTGTGTTCGGCATCTGCCTGGTCCTGCTGCTGGTGGTGACGGTGGCCTGGCCGATCGGGGCACTGCGACGACGTCGGGCCCTCGCGCGGGGCCGGGAGGTCGGCGCCCCGGTGTCGTGGCTGACCCGGGTGGCTCGGGGCGGGGGCGCCGTGGCGCTGGCCTCTCAGTTCACCTGGATCGTGATACTCGTCGTCTTCGCAGCCGTTCAGTCTTCTATCGTGGGCTATGGCTCCCTTGCCTGGGTCGTCCCGGTGGTACGGGGCGCCCAGGTCCTTCAGGCTCTGGGCGTGGT
Source organism: Actinomyces sp. HMT 175 (assembly GCF_016694895.1). Lineage (NCBI taxonomy): Bacteria > Bacillati > Actinomycetota > Actinomycetes > Actinomycetales > Actinomycetaceae > Actinomyces > Actinomyces sp. HMT 175. Next base: position 2,521,451 of record NZ_CP068012.1, on the reverse strand, counting down.
GGCCGTCATCCCGGCAGCAGCTGACCTCGTGATGTCCCTGAGGCGCCGGACGGGCTGGCGGAGGATCACCATGTCGACCGTTCTCCTGGCGACACTGGTGGCACTGGCCTGGTGGGCCTGGGCCGGCAACGCCCTGGTACCCAGGCTCGGACTGTGACCGGGGAACGTCGAGGCCTGTGCCCGTCGGCGACAATGCAGCTATGAGCCTGTCCGATCCCACCAGCTCGGTCCCGATCCGGCGCAACGACGTGCTGCTGGCTCTCACCTTCACCGTGGTTCAGCCGGCCGTGGCGTTCCTTGCGAGCACCTCGGTGCCGGTCGGCCCTCGGCCGTGGTTCGCCGCGACGGCGATTCCGCTCGCGGCCGAGGGGCTGGCCCTCGTGCTGTGGCGCAGTCGCCCCCTGGTCTGTCAGGCGCTGGTGTGGTCGGCGGAGGTGGCGACATCATTGCTGCTTCCCGCGGGCTACGTCGCCAGCGGCTACGGTCAGCTCGTCGTGTCCTTCAGTATGGGGATGCGGTTTCCTCTGCGCCGAACGGCGGCTGCCCTGACCGCGTTGTCCCTGGCCTACTCGGCGGTCGACAACTGGCGAGACCCGCCCAATCAGTGGGAGCTGGCCATGACAAGAGTGCTGGTGAACCTGGCGGCCTGCCTGCTACCGATGCTGGGCGGGGCGGCGCTGGCCAGCAGCCGCAGGTACGAACACTCCCGTCAGGAGCTCCTCAGGCGCGAGCACGGCCGGCAGCTGGAGGTGGCCCTCATCCAGGAGCGCCGCCGCCTGGCCGGCGAGCTGCACGACGTCGCCGCCCATCACCTGGCCGGGATCGTCGTGCAGGCGGCCGCGCTCGAGCGACTGATCGACCGCGACCCGCAGACGGCCAGGGACGCGGCTCAGCAGCTGCGCCGGCAGGCCAAGGAGACCCTTTCCGGGCTCCGCTCCGTGGTGGGCCTGCTGCGCAGTGACGAAGAGGCCGAGGAGTCCTCGCCCGGACTGCGCGACCTGCCCGAGCTGGTGGCCTCCACCCGGGCGCTCGGCGTTGACGTCGAGCTGCTCGACGGTGGCCTTCTGGGTGACGAGCCGGGTGATGGGACCACCCACACCACCTCCAGCGGTGCGCCCTCCAGAGATACCGCCGCTCGCATACCGGTCCTGTCGCAGCGGGCCGACACCGCCATCTTCCGGGTGGCGCAGCAGGCGATCAGCAACGCCCTGCAGCACGCTCCGGGAGCCCCGATCACGGTGGAGGTGAGACGTCTGGAGACCGCCCTCGAGCTGACCGTTCTCAACGGCCCGGCACACCGACCCTCGACCGACCCCGGTGGCGGCGGCACTGGCCTGACGGTCATGCGGGAACGGGCCGACGCCGTCGGCGGCTCTCTCCACGCCGGCCCGGTGGAGGGCGGCGGCTGGCGGGTACGGTTGGTCCTGCCGTTGGCTCAGGGGGCTCAGGAGGAGGACGCGTGATCGGGGTGGTACTCGTGGACGACCAGGCGGTGATCCGCGCCGGCTTCCGCATCCTGCTGGAGGAGAACGAGGACATCACGGTGGTGGGAGAGGCCTCCGGCGGCAGGGAGGCGGTGCGCGTGGTGCGCGCGACCCGGCCCGACGTCGTGTGCATGGACCTGCGCATGTCCGAGGGGGACGGCCTGACGGCCACGCGGCAGATCGTCTCCGAGCGGGAGGGCGGCGTCCCGGCGGTCCTGGTCGTCACCACCTTCGACATGGACGCCGACGTCTTCGGCGCGCTGGAGGCCGGGGCGGACGGCTTCATCCTCAAGGACTGCGAGCCCGAGGAGCTGGTCGATGCCGTGCGCCGCCTGGCCTCCGGCTACGGCCTGGTGGACCAGAGCGTCACCCGGCGGGTGATCGCCGAGTTCGCCCGCCGCCAGGGCCGGGTCGAGAACCGAGAGGCGCTCGGTGTGCTCACCGAGCGGGAGCGCGAGGTCGTCCAGCTCTTGGCCGGCGGCATGTCGAACGCGGAGATCGCCGCCGAGCTCGTCGTCGAGACCAGCACGGTCAAGTCGCACCTGACGCGGATCCTGCCCAAGATCGGCGCCCGCGACCGGGTCCAGGCCGTCGTGTGGGCCTTCCGCAACGGGCTGGTCTGAGGGGCCGGCCGTCGTCGGACCGGATCAGCGCAGCACGTAGGCGGCCATCCAGCGGCGCATGGCGGAGAAGACCTGCTCGCGCACGGGCGGCTCGGACAGGGTGAGGTCGTGGACGCCGCCGGGAAAGCGCGCGATGGTCACCAGCTTGCCGAGCATGACGGCGCGGCGGGCGGTGGCGTCGGCGTCGATGATCGTGTCCGCGCTGCGTGACTCCGGAGTCCAGGTCACCCCGAGGCGGGTGGAGGCCGCGCCCATGGACAGCACCGGGCAGCGGATGTCCAGGCCCTGGGCGACGCGGTTGTGGCCCTCCATGACGGCCTGGAGCCAGCCCACGCGCACGGGCGCGGAAGGCTTGATCGACCAGGCCGGGTTGATGTCCCAACCGGTCACGTAAGGGTCGTCGGCCCAGGCGGGATCGGGCAGCTCGCCGTCACGCTCGGGGAGCCAGCCGTCGGTGATGGAGAAGACGCGCGCCGGGTCGACCCAGCCGTCGAGGATCGACATGCGCGGGTCGCGCAGCGCCAGGGTGCGCAGAACCGGGTCGCCGACGGTGCGCACGAGCTCGGAGCCCTGGAGCGAGAGCCAGGCGGAGTTCAGGATCAGGGCGCGCAGGGCCCCCGGGTGGCGGTCCGCCCACAGAGAGGCGACGAGCCCGCCCGTGGAGTGACCCGACAGGACGAGCTCGGTCTCCCAACCCTGATCGGCGCGGATGGCCGACAGGGCCCGCCCCAGGTCCTCGTCATACTCGGCCAGCGAGGTGCACCAGCCCAGCATCTGGCCCTCGCGCCAGGAGCGGCCGTAGCGGCGCAGGTCCAGGGCGTAGAAGGCCCCGCCCAGGCGGGAGATCTCGCGGGCCAGGTGGGTCTGGAAGAAGTAGTCGTTCCAGCCGTGCAGGTAGAGGTAGATGAAGGTGGGGGTGGTGGGGGTGCCCGGCAGGGCGCCGGGGTCGAGGGCCGGCAGGTGGCGCACCAGGGTGGCGACGGCGCCGTCGTCCTCGTCGTCGGGCAGCAGCTCCAGGGTGCGGGCCTCGAAGCCCGGGCCCAGGAAATCCGGCCCCCAGGCGTCCACCGGCGCGTGCTCGGTCGTTGCGTTCACGACCCCATGATGGCACCGCTCGCTGGAAGGGGCGCCAAGACGGAATTCTCACCCACCGACCGAAACTTCAGAAACGACCCGGAGCCGCGTCTTTTTTGAAGTTTCGGTCGAAGTGAGGCGCGGGCGGCGAGAGGGGCGGGCGACGTGAAGTCCCGTTGCCACCGAGGCGACCGGTGTCAGCCGGCGTGCTGGCCGATGAAGCGGAGGATCGCCTCCTCGAGCTGGCGGCCGTGGCCGGCGATGAGGTGACCGCCGGTGGGGAAGAGCGACGTCGTCAGGTCCGGGTAGCGGTGCATGGAGGACTGCACGTGCCCCGCCGGGGGAGCGAAGGGCGCTATTCGGTCGTCCCGGGCGTGCAGGAGCAGGACGGGTGGCTTGAGCTCCTCGATCGGATAGTCCTCGAAGTGCACCGCCATGTCCCGGTTGGTGATCGAGGCGTCGATGTCCGCCCCTGTCCTGCGTTCGGACAGAGGGAGCATGCCGTGGATGGTCCGGGGATCCATGCCCAGGACGGGACTGAAGAATGGCGAGAGCAGCCACAGGATCCAGTCGTGGTTCATGATCGCCGGCGGCCCCATGCGACCGGGCGGTGTCGCGGGCCGGGACGGCCAGGGCGCGGCCGAGCTCAGGAGAATGAGCCCTGTGACGCGCTCGGGGTGGTCCAGGGCGAAGCGGATGGCAGGGGTGCCGCCGGCCGACGCTCCCAGGACGAAGACTCGTTCGATCCCCAGGCGGTCGAGCAACGCGGCGAAGACGGCGGCCTGGGCGGCCGGCGAGCCGTCGCCTCGCACGGCGCTGCCGGGGTAGCCGAAGCGCGACGGCGCGATGACCCGGCAGTGCTCGACCAGGCTCCCGACGCTGTCAAGCGCCTGGTCGTATCCGCCGTACAGCCCGTGAACCGACAGGATCGTCTCGCAGCCGGAGCCGGGGCCTCCTCCCGAGGGCTGCGGTCCACAGTCGACGTAGGCGACCTCGCCGTGACTGAGGGCCATCCTTCGCACCGGATGGGCGAGTAGTCGCGCGCGGGCTGCGGTGCGGGCTCGGCTGAGAGCGAGGGCCTGAGCCGCGCCGTAGATGACGATCCCGGCGCCGAGGAGTCCCGCGGCGAGCAGTGCGCGTCTCATGGCAGACCCCCTCAGGCCTCCGGCGGCGTGTGTGCACTCGTTGCGTTCACGCCCCCATGATGGCACCGCCCGCTGGGAGGGCGTCACGACCGAACTCTCACTCACCAACCAAAACTTCAGAAACGACCCGGAGCCGCGTCGTTTCTGAAGTTTTTGTCGAAGTGAGGCGGGGTGCCGGGGGAGAGGTGGGAGGGCTCCTCGGTGGGCCGCTGACGAAACGCGCCTCGGCATCGACCCTGACGACCGCCTTCGGTCTCCTGCTCCTGGGCGTCTGCGCCGTCACCGCCTACGACCTTCTGACCTCCTGAGCCAGGGATGGGAGCTCGCCCACCGAGCCTGCGGTGACCGCGGATACGGCGCTGCGGCTCGGCACGTACTTCGGGGTATCCGCGCAGTTCTGACTGAACCTGCAGACCCAATATGACCTTGACGTGGCGGAGGACCGTCTTTCGATGCAGATCGATGTCATCACTCCTCTGCGAGTGGCCTGAGGTTCGACATGCCGCGCAGGTCGGCCGGCCGGCCAAGATGCGTGGCAGTATCGGTGGCATGAGCAAGGAAACAGTGCCTGAGCAGACCAGCACCTACGATGTCGTCGTGATCGGTGGCGGGCCGGCGGGGGAGAACGTCGCCCAGTACGCCATCGAGGGCACCGACCTGACCGCGGTCCTCGTTGAGGGCGAGCTCCTGGGTGGCGAGTGCTCCTACTACGCCTGCATGCCCAGCAAGGCGTTCCTCGTGCCTATCGAGGTCGCGGCGGCGTCCGCCAACCTCGGCGGCTTGCGCCCTGCCGAGCTGTCCGCGCTCGATCTGCTCGAGCGTCGTGACGAGTGGGTTTCCCGCTATGACGACGCTGGTCAGGTGCGTTGGGCCGAGGGTGCCGGTCTCGACGTCGTTCGCGGATGGGCACGCCTCGACGGCGAACGGCGCGTCGCCGTGAGAACCGCTGAGGGAGAGCGGGTCCTCCACGCCCGCCGCGCCGTCGTTCTCGCCACTGGCGCGCAGCCCGTCGTGCCCGCTGCGTTCCAAGGCCTCGAGGCCTGGGACTCGCGTGACGCCACCGGCGTGCAGGAGATCCCGCAGCGTCTCGTCGTCGTCGGCGGCGGGGTCGTCGCCTGTGAGGCCGCCACATGGATGTCCGCCCTGGGCAGTGACGTCACCATGCTGGTGCGTGGCCCCCGTCTCCTGTCGGCCGCGGAGTCCTTCGCCTCCCGGCTCATCGAGGAGTCTCTCGCTGCCCGCGGTGTCACCGTCATGACGAATGCTCAGGTGACTGCCGCCGAGCGGTCCCAGGCCAGTGACACCGGGCTCGGTCGTATCCATGGCGGCCCTGTCACGGTCACCTGCGCCGGTCGAACCATCGAGGCCGATGAGATTCTGGTCGCCACCGGCCGTCGCCCGCTCCTGACCGGCATAGGGCTGGAGACCGTCGGCCTGGAGCCCGACGACGTCCTGGACGGTCGCCTGCCCGACTGGCTCTACGCCGTCGGTGACGCCAGTGGCGAGGCCCAGTTGACCCACATAGGCAAGTACCGGGCGCGCGTCGTAGGGGAGAGGATCGCCGCCCTTGCGGCTGGCTGCGAGCCCGAACCAGTGCCCGAGAGCATCCCGGTCCCACAAGTCGTCTTCACCGATCCCCAGCTCGCCTCCAGCGGCCTGACCGAGCAGAAGGCCCGGGCCCTCGGCCACGACGTCGTCACCGCCCAGGTCGGTTACACCTCGGCTGCTGGAGCTGCCCTCCTGCGCGACGATGCCCACGGTGAGGCCAAGCTCGTCGTCGACCGGCACACGGGGGTCGTGCTGGGAGCCACCTTCGTCGGCCCCGGTGCGGGTGAGCTCATCCACGCCGCCACCATTGCCATCACTGCGGGCGTCTCCGTCCATCGGCTGCGTCACGCCGTGCCCGCCTACCCCACCGCCAGTGAGATCTGGCTGCGACTCATCGAGTCCCTCCCGAGCGAGTTGCTCCACCCGAAGAGGTGATATGCGGCGTCACGCGCCGTCCTTGGGAAACGGATGAGAGGTCTTCAGTGATATCAGCCTGGAGCAGGCTCGCCTTGGGCGGAGAGACCTGAGAGACTGGGCGCATGCGAATCGCCATCGGTGCCCCGGGCAATGGAGCCCTTCTGAAGGATGCTCTTGAGGAACGACTGGCTGGGGACGGGCGCGTGAGCGACGTCGTCGACCTGTCCACGCCGGACATCACCTACCCGGAGGTCTCCTTCCAGGTCGCCCGGGCAGTCGCCGAGGGGCGGGTCGACCGTGGTCTTCTCATCTGCGGCACCGGAGTGGGAACGGCCATCGCCGCCAACAAGGTGCCCGGGGTGCGCGCGGCGACCGCGCACGACCTGCTCACCGTGCGCGGCTCGGTGGAGAACTACGACGCCCAGATCCTGTGCATGGGACAGAACGTCATCGCGGCCCCAGCCGCCTGGGCGCTCGTCGACATCTGGCTCGACCTGCGTCACGACCCCACCAGCAGCTACGGCCCCAAGGTCGGCGAGATCGCCGCCTACGAGGCGCGCCTCAACTCCTGACGGCGGCTCCATCGAGCGGACAGGCGCCCGTGGCGCTATCCGCAGCCTCTACGTGCGCGACCCTGATCGGAAACTCATCGAGGTCGCTGTCTACGAGGGTGCCTGAGGATTGCCCGGGTGCCACAAGAGCATCCGTGTCCAAATCGGATACAAAGGAGTCCGAGGCCCGACATAGCCGCTGACTGAACCGCGGAATCGCGCGGTTTCTTTCTGCGTGTCCGAGCTGGGGGTGAGCCTTTGTATCCGATTTGGACACCGCCCAGCACGTCGTGACCGGTCGCGCTGTGCGTGGGGCCGCGATGTCCGGTGCATGACCCGCGTGAGGAACCTCGCGCACCTCTGCATTGAGTGCAAAACTGCACTGAGTGCAAGATGGTGGCGTGACCGGAACCGACCTGCGCGCCACCCAGGCGCAACGCACCCGCGCCGCCATCCGCGCCGCCGCGCTCACCCTGACCCGGGAGCGCGGCTACGCCGCGATGACGGTGGATGACGTCGCCGCCCTCGCCGGAGTCTCCCGGCGCACTGTCTTCAACCACTTCGCCTCCAAGGCCGACCTCCTCGTCGTGGGCCTGGAGCCTCCGGTGCCCGCGGTTGTCGAGGCCTTCGTCAATGGCTCCGGAAGCCTCCTGGAGGACCTCGGTGCTCTGCTCGCCTCCGGCGCCGAGTCCGTCGAGTCCGAGCGCGGCTGGCTCCTGTCCTTCCCGGAGATCGTGCGGGACAACCCCGAGGTGGAGCGTGCCGTCCACGAGCGGCTGCGCATCGTCGCCCAGTCCTTGGCGGAGGCCGCCGGCCGCCGTCTGGGAGCCGAGCCCGACGACCCGCGCACCCGCGCCGTCGTCGCCCTGGCCATGGCCATCCAGCGCAGTTCCCTGGACCTGTGGTGCGGCCGCTCCCACCCCTGGGAGGAGCGCCGCGAAGCCGCAGCGCGCGCTGAGCCCGCCGGGGCCTCCGAGGGCCCCTCGACCGTCGAGATCTCAGGTCGGTGCTCCCAGGCCCCCTTGGTCGATGCCGTGCGCACCATGGTCGAGGCGATCTCCGAGGTCGTCTCCCCACCCCGTTCTTCTCGCAACTGACTGAACCAACTGTTTCCATCCTTTTCCATCCTTAGCCCTCAATCGATAAGGCCACACTCATGACTCAACGCACTTCGACGCCGGCCTCCGCCGGTACCGCCCTCCACGAACCGGGGGCGGAGTTCCACCCCGACCGCCGCTTCTGGGCGGTCTACGCCTCGCTCCTGATCGTCATGTTCCTGTCCGCCATGGACCAGACGATCGTCGGCACGGCCCTGCCCACCATCGTGGGCGATCTCGGCGGCGCCGCCCACATGGCCTGGATCCTGACCGCCTACACCCTGGCCATCACTGTGGCCATGCCGGTCTACGGCAAGCTCGGCGACCTCGTGGGACGCAAGAACCTCTTCCTGGTGGCCATCGCCCTGTTCCTGATCGGCTCGGCCCTGTGCGGCACTGCCGACTCCATGACCCAGCTCATCATCTACCGCTTCATTCAGGGGCTGGGTGGCGGCGGCCTCATGATCTCCTCCCAGGCGATCACCGGCGACCTCATCCCGCCACGGGTGCGCGGCACCTACATGGCCCCCATGGGAGCCATGTTCGGCATCGCGTCCATCCTGGGACCCATCATCGGCGGCTGGCTCACCGACTCGGTCTCCTGGCGCTGGACCTTCTGGATCAACCTGCCGCTGGGCGTCCTGGCCTTCATCGCCATCTTCCTGGTGCTGCGCCTGCCCAGCAGCCGTCTGACCAGTCCCATCGACTGGTGGGGGCTCGGACTCATGAACGCCGGCGCCATCGCCATCGTCCTCATGGCCACCTGGGGCGGCAACCAGTACGCGTGGACCAGCCCGGTCATCATCGGCCTGGGCGTCGTCGGCCTGGTGTGCTGGGGGCTGTTCGGCTTCGTCGAGACGCGCGCCACCGACCCCATCCTGCCCTGGACGATCCTCACCAGCCGCACCTTCATCGTCTCCACGCTCGTCGGCATGCTCGCGATGGGCGGCATGATCGGTGTGCTGAGCTACCTGCCCACCTACCTCCAGATGGTCTACGGATACTCGGCCACCACCTCCGGCCTGCTCCTGGTGCCCATCACCATCGGGATGCTCATCTCCTCGATCCTCTCCGGCGTGCTCGTCTCGCGCACCGACCGCTACAAGATCTACCCGGTGGCGGGACCCCTGGTCGCCGCCGGCGCCGCCTTCTGGCTCTCCCGCCTGTCGACGACGTCGCCCGTCTGGCAGATCTCCGCGGCCACCTTCCTCATGGGGGCGGGCATCGGGCTGTTCTTCCAGCTCCTGGTCACCGTGGTGCAGAACGCCCTGCCGGCCAAGCACCTGGGCACGGCCACCAGCGGCAACAACTTCTTCCGCGAGGTCGGCGTCTCCCTGGGCGCCTCGCTCATCGGTGCGGCCTTCTCCTCCGGCCTGACCTCCAACCTCACGGATCGGATCGGGGCGCTGGCCCGCAGCGCGGACCCGGCCGTCCTGGGGGAGCTGGCCCGGTTCAAGGACGCCGACACCTCCTCGCTCACTCCCGCCCTGGTCAACCAGCTGCCCACCGCCCTGCACGACGCCGTGGCCGGCTCCTACGCCGACGCCCTCCTGCCGATCTTCGGCTGGATGATCCCGCTGTTCGTGGCGACCTCCGTCATCGCCGGCTTCCTGCCCGAAGTGCCCCTGTCCCAGAAGACCGCCATGGAGCAGGTCGCCGAGGCTGAGGCCGCGGCCGAGGATGAGCTCAGTGGGCCGACGTCGCCGCAGGAGCCGGACTCGGCGCCGCAGCAGACGGAGCGGGAATCGACGGAGCCGGTGACGGCGGCTGACGCAGAGTGATGGGCGGCCCGGTGGCCGGGCGCCCGCCTCAGCCCGCCGGGAACCGGTAGCGGTAGATCCTGCTTCCCCGCGCGTAGTAGAGACTGCCGTCGGCGCCGAGGGCCAGGGAGTTGACGTAGACCTTTCCTTGAGGCGTGGTGGCGAAGTCGGCGATGACGGTGCCCTCATCCTGCAAGGACGTGCTCAGGGCCCGCAGGCGCCCCGCCAAGATCCCGTAGAGCACGCCGTCGCGCTCTATCAGCTGACTGCGGTTGGCGTCGGCGTAGCCCTGCCTGGTCAGCGCCCGGCTGCGTCCGATCGTGAAGTCGGCCGGGATCATGGCGAAGACGTGCATGCCGGTAGTCCCGTACACGGTGCCGTCGCTGCCCAAGGTCAGGGCCGTGATGGAACGCTGGTCCTTGAACGGCGTCATCACCCGGGTCACCTTCCGCGTCTTCAGGTCGAACTCGAAGAGCCTGGGCGCGCTCGCCTCCGTCTGCTCGGGGTTCATGCCGTTGCCGCTGGCACTGGTCCCCACGTACAGCTTGTCCTGGTGGTGGACGATCGACAGCGGCCGGCGGTCGCTCAACAAGCCCCGCAGCGACGGATCCGCATAGCTGATCGTGTCCAGCGGGTAGGTGTCGATCTTGTTGTGCGCGGCGTCGTAGATGGACAGCGCCCCGGAGCCGGCCTTGTTCTTGGGAGAGGTTCCGACGGCGAACTCGTCGTCATTGATCGGCACGATGGCGTACGGCCGCGCCTGGCGGGCATCAGACGTGATCCTCACCGACCGGTGATTCTCCAGCGTCGGCCCGGAGGCCCCCATCTCGTACCTGACCAGCTCACCACTGGGGTAGATGCCCGTGACGAACCACTTGCTGCTGTGCCCGAAGCCCTCGACCTGACCCAACGGGGCCTGGGGCAGGCTGTACTGCGTCTTGTCCACCTGCGTGTTGGGGATGGCGCGAAGGAGCATCGGAGCGGTCATGTACCAGGAGGCGTAGAGGTCTCCGCCGGGGACTGCCGTCAGGGCCTGGATGTCGCGGGGTGATCCCTGGATCGCGTTGCGTCCGTCGGCGTCCTTGGGAAGGCTCGCCGCGCTGCCGTCGGAGGCGTGGACAATGGCGATGCTGGCGTCGTCCTTGCCCGCTGAGATGAAGTGCTCGTGCGTCGCCCAGCTCGACTGACTCGGCCGGGCCGAGGGGGCCAGTCCTTGGGCCAGCGTCCGTGAGGTGTTGGTCCGGGGGTCGTACTCCTGGAGCGTCGGTGTGTTGTGGCTCTGGACGGTGTAGTAGACCTTCTCGGCCTCGCCGGGGCGAGTGACGACCTGGCTGGACCAGGTGTCCACCTCAAGCGGCTTGCCGTCCTTCATCTTCTGCGCCCCGGTGGTCGGGTCCAGGACGCAGGTTCCCCCGCAGGTCGGCCGGACGCCGCCCGGGACGCTCGTGCCGACGTACAGGTTGCCGGCCTTGACCTGCAGCCGCTCGACGTGGGAGAGGCCGGCGGTGACGTGACCGGGCACCGCCAGCCTGGTGGTGGCGTTGGTGGAGGTGTTGATTCGGACGATGGAGGGGTTCTTCGTGCCCGTCCCGGCGTAGAGGAACCCGTTGTCGTAAGCGAGGCTGCGCACGTCGCTTTCGCCTGCCTGAACGCCGCCCGGCAGCAAGTCGGTCCACTGGCCCCGTCCCTGGTTGGCGGCGGGGTCGTATCGGAGAATGTGGCCGCCGTGATTGCTCTGCGCTGCCACATAGACCCGGTCGTGCTCGTCGACGACGACGTCCCAGAGGAACGTGCTGTAGGCGGCGACCTGTTCGTAGCCGGGCCGGGACGGATCGCTCAGATTCGTGGCTTTCTGTCCCTCGGGGGCGTCCGGATCGATCTCGAAGAGCTGTCCGCCGCCGCTGGCGAGCAGGACGTGCCGGTTTGACAGCCTGGCGAACTCCCAGGGCTGCACGTCGGTGTTCTCCGGGACGAGCCGCTCGCGCGACCTCAGTGTGCGGGTATTGAGGTCCACGACGTGCAGCAGGCCGCCGTTGCCGCCGGCCACGACGATGCCGACGGGGGTGCCGTCACTCAGGACGGTGGTTCCGATGCTCGGCACGCTGGGGTCGGGTGGCGGTGTGGCGGGCAGGGCCTCCTCCCTGCCTCCTGGGTCGAGGGCGACGGCGGGGGCGGTGATGGATAAAGACAGGGCAAGGGCGGTGGCGAACGCGCCCCACAGGGTGAGGATGGTTGTCCTGGCTGACTGCTTCATCGCTGTTCTCGCCTTGTGTCGGAGGAAGGGGACTGTGCGTGCCGCCGTCCGGCGGGCTGAGCCCGTCGGAGCGGATGGAACCGCCCGGCCATTGTTCTACGGGGATGAGATGACGGGCGGCGAAACCAACCGTGAAGTTGATCGATAAATCACTGTGAGGATGCTGGTCGAGCTGCTCCGGTGGTCTTGAGTGCTCGCGCAGGCCGAGCCGGGTGCGCCGCCGGGGTTCGACAGGTGAGAGGATGGTCCGGTGATGAATCAGATCTTCAGACGACCGCCCCCGGCAGTGCTGCTGGCGATGGCGGGCGCGGCGCAGAGCGCCATGACTCGTGGTCGGACAGTGACGCCCGCGTCGGTGGTGGCGGCCACCGCCGTCGTCGGAGGCTCGCTGTGCCTGCTCGCCGGAAGCGCGGGTAACTTTCTTCGCCACCGCACCACGGTCGACCCAGTGAGGGTCGAGCGGGCTCAGCACCTCGTTGTGGACGGCCCCAACCGGCTGACGCGCAATCCCATGTACCTGGGCCTGACGGGCCTGCTGCTCTCGCACGCGATCGCGCGCAGGAGCCCGTCCGCGCTGATCCCGCTGGCCGGCTTCGTCTGGCTCATCGACCGCCACCAGATCCCGGCCGAGGAGAAGGCCCTGGAGGAGAGGTTCGGGCAGGACTACCTCGACTACAAGGAGGCCGTTCCCCGCTGGCTGGGTGTGCCGTGCGCTCGAGGGTGCTGCCGAGCCCGCTGCCGGCGCTGAGGACGTGTGACGCCTGAGGGTGGGGTGACCCGAATCGCGCGGTCGGCCGGAATGATCCGACGGCGCACATAGTTGAAGGTTGCATGAAAGCATTCGGGTTTCTCAGCTTCGGACACTATGGACACGGTCGCGGCCCTGGCGACCCCGACGCCGGCCAGGCGCTCAAGGAGGCCGTCGAGATCGCCGTCGGCGCTGATGAGATCGGTGTCAACGGCGCCTACTGGCGCGTCCACCACTACGCCCGCCAGGCCGCCGCCCCCATCCCGCTGCTCTCCGCGGCCGGTGCCCGTACCCGGCGCATCGAGGTCGGCACCGGCGTCATCGACATGCGCTATGAGAACCCGCTCTACCTGGCTGAGGAGGTCGCCGCTCTCGACCTGCTCACCGACCAGCGCATCGCCATCGGCATCTCCCGCGGCTCGCCGGAGCAGGCCCGCCGCGGCTGGGAGACCTTCGGCTACACCGGCGGTGCCGACCCGCGCGGAGCCGACGTCGCCCACGCCCACACCGCCCAGTTCCTCGACGCCGTCCGGGGCGTCCCGCAGGCGGACCTCGACACCAGCGGTGGCATGGCACCCGGCGCCAGCTCCCGCCTGCGCATCGAGCCGCACGCCCCCGGCGTGGACCGCCGCCTGTGGTGGGGCGCCGGCTCGCGGGAGACCGCCGAGTGGACCGCCCGCCAGGGCCTGAACCTCATGAGCTCGACCCTCCTGACCGAGGCCACTGGCGAGGGCTTCTCCCACCTTCAGGCCGAGCAGATCCGCCGCTACCGCGAGACGTGGAAGGAGGCCGGCCACAACTGGACCCCGCGCGTGAGCGTCTCGCGCTCCATCTTCCCGATCGTCTCCGAGGTCGACCGGAAGTTCTTCGCGCTGCGCGGCGAGGACTCCCACGACCAGATCGGCGTCATCGACGGCCTGCAGTCGACCTTCGGGCGCACCTACGCCGCCGAGCCCGACGTCCTCATCGAGCAGCTCGCCCGGGACGAGGCGCTCCATGCCGCCGACACCCTCATGCTCACCATTCCCAGCCAGCTCGGCGTCGACTTCAACCTCCACATCCTGCAGGCCTTCGCAGAGCATGTCGCCCCGGCACTGGGGTGGCAGCCCAACACCGCCGGACCGGTGACGGGCTACTCCCTGGAGGCGTAGGCGTCCGACAGCGGTCACGTCCGGTCCGGCCGCGATACGGTTCCGTCATGGAGGGCGCAGGCGATCAGGCCCCGGTGGTCGTGCACGACCTCGTGATGCCACAGGAGGACGATGGGCCGGATCGCGAGGAGCTGCTGACGGAGCGGAACGCCCTGGTCGATCGGGTGAAGGAGCTGAGCCCGCTGCTGCGCGACATCCATCAGCCGGTCCTGGAGATAACGGCAGCGATCAACGACGTGAAGGCCCGCATCGACGAGATCGACGCGGAGCTGCTCGACCGTTCGGTGTCGGCGGCGGCGAAGCTGCTCGCGGACGTCGAGGAGGCGGTCGGCACCGCGGAGCGCCGCGAGGTGGTCGAGGCGAAGTGGAAGGTGTTGGACGTGGACCGCCGCCGGATGCTCGTGGACGAGCTGGTGACGGTGACCATCGAGCCCATCAGGCCCGGTCACGTGAAATTCGACCCCGACCTGATTCGGATAGAGCCGCGTCGCGACTGACTCATGAGTCGACTCGTCATTGCAATGGTGAGTCGACTCGTGGGAGAATGGTTGCAGACAAGAAGATCCCACCGGGGCCGCGACTTAGAAGCGCGGGGTTCTGCTCCCGGATGAGTAGCCGGTCAAACAGCCCAATTACCGTGGCGGGGAACCGGAAGATACTCATGTCTGAGGACTTCCGATGTCTGTCGTTATCGACGTTCCCCGCGCATCCGCGCTCGACCGCCCTGGCCTCGATCAGGGCTCCACTCCTTCTCCGCAGGCAGACGGCCTCGATCCCGTCATCGCCGCCGCTCGTGCTGCTGGTCGTCTGGCCGGTGAACGCCTGGCTCGCACGCCCCTGACCCCGCGACAGCGCGCCGCGGTCGCCGCCGTGATGGGCGGTGGTCACTGATGAGCGCCAACTCCGCCGCCTTCGACCACGTGAACGGCTTCCGCTGGCGACAGGGCGACCCCTCCCTCGCCGAGTCCGAGGCACGTCTCTACGACCTCGGCGTGCTCCGCTCCGTGCTGGAGGAGTCCGTCGAGATCGCCGTCGCCGTCGCCGACGCCCGCGCTCCGTCGCGTGGCCTCGTGGGATCATTTTGGGTCTCATTTGGGGGTCAATAGGGGGTCATTTAGGCGCCGCACTCTCTCTGAGGCCCTCCGCGCTGTCCGCGGCGGGGGTGGTCGCCGTGGCTAAGCAGGAGAACAACCCGACGAGCATCGGGCTCACGCAGTACCTCGATCCGTCGTACTGGACCTGGGCTGCCGAGGACCCGAACGGGGCCGCGCTGCTCCAGCAGGGAGCCGAAGCGATCCTCGCCTACGTGGTGCAGCGGCTCGAGGCCACCGGCTGCGAGGTCGTCGAGGCCTACGGCATCGTGCATGACAAGGACGAGCGCGAGGTCTGGAGCGACACGGAGAAGGCTCTGGTGATCGAGCCGAAGCCCGATCACCTGCACGCGGTCATCAAGTTCGCCAGCCGTGCGAAGAGCGCACCGCTGGATCGGCTCGCGTTCGGCATCGGCGTCGAGCCCCAGTACGTCGAGAAGCCGGGCCGCGGGCGGTACGCCTACGACAACATGCTGTCGTATCTGACGCACGTGAAGTACGCGGACAAGCACCAATACGCGCCTTCGGAGGTCGCTACGGTGCGTGGGCCTGACTACCTCGGGATCGACGCCCAGCGTCGGGAGACCTGGCTCAAGGGGCGCGCGCACGTGAAGAAGAAGGTCGTCGCCGAGAACTTCGAGGACATGCGCGAGCGCGTGCTCCAGGGCGAGTTCACGCGGGATCAGATCATGCTCACGGACGAGCTGTTCGACATCTACTCGCGGCATCAGCGGGAGATCGACGACGCGCTGTCGGCCTACGGCCAGCGCCGCGCATACCGGGCGGCGGCGAAGCTCCGCGCCGGTGAGTTCTCGACGCACGTGGTGTTCGTCCATGGGGATGCCGGGATCGGCAAGACCCGGTTCGCCACGGACTTCATCACCGAGGCGATCAACGCGGCGAACGCGCACGGCGAGCGGTGGCAGGTCTACCGGGCCGCGACGGGGAACCCGCTTGATGACTGGCGAGGCGAGGAGGTGCTGCTGCTGGACGATCTGCGGGCCTCGGCGATGGATGCGAACGACTGGCTGCTGCTGCTTGATCCATACAACGCCTCGCCTGCGAAGGCTCGGTACAAGAACAAGGGCGAGGTGGCCCCGCGCCTTATCGTCATCACGGCGACGATCGAGCCTGTCGAGTTCTTCTACTACGCCCGCCAGAAGGGCAACGTGGACGAGGCGTTGGACCAGTTCATCCGCCGCTTGGCCTCGGTCGTGAAGGTCTATCGTGCCGACGACATCAATCGTTACCTCGTGCAGCACATTGGGAAGATCGAGCCCTACGAGTGGCACCAGTGCAGCATCCCGACCGCCGCACACACGCCCGGCATGTACGGCAACGCGTATCACCAGAACGTCGGGTCGCGGGAACTGACCTACGGTCCGGAGACCTCGGCGGAACATGACGCTGAGGGCGCGGTTGCTGAGCTGCTGGGCGGGCTCGCGGTGCGGAGCCCTGACGTGCCGCTGGCGCTGATCGGAGGTGCCGCATGAGCACCGAATGCGATGCGCTCTTCCAGGGGGTCGTGGGGGCCGGAGGCCCCTCGCAAGCAGCCGGGGAGGACATGAGCGCCAGCGAAATGTCCGACACGGCTACTGCTTGCCACTCTGGCGTACAGGTGGAGCAGCAGACCGACTCCCAGGTGAACACCGGTCGGGCTGATGCGGAGGCTGTGCGTCAGAGTCACGGCGGCGCGAAGCGTCGTCGTGGGGGCCGCGCGAAGCTCGATACCGACTTCGGAGAGGAGACGCTCGCGGCGCTTCGCACTCGTGCGAAGCGGCTCGGGCTGGCTCCGAGCACGTGGGTGCGGACCGTCGTCCGGGATGCCCTCCACGCCTCTCGGAGCGAGGAGTTGGACGCCGCCGTGGCCGCGCACCTGCTCGGGGTCGAGGCGCGGGTGCAGGCGTCGGCGGATGCTCGCGAGCTGGCCGCGCAGATTCGCCCGCTGGCGATCAACGTCAACGACCTCGACCGCCGGGCGCGGGCTGGTGAGTCAGTGGCGCTGTCGGCGGAGGTGCCCGAGCTGATCGAGTTGCTGCGCGAGGTCCGCGCCCTGCTCGGGGATCGGGCGGCCTCATGAGCACCACGCACTACAGCCTGAGCGCCAGCGCCGCCGACACGGAGCGCTATATCCGTGGCAAGGAGGACGAGCGGGGCATCGCGATCACGTGCGATGTGCCGGGAGGCCCCGGCGCGTTCTCGGCGCGCGCTCGGTCGCTCACGCGGAACACGACGCGCGAGGTCGAGGCGGTGCATTACCGCCAGTCGTTCAGCGACGAGGAGTTCGACCCGAAGAGTCCGGAGGACGTGCAGCGGGTGAACGATCTCGGTTATCAGCTCGCGAAGAAGATGCACCCGGATTCCGACTGCCTCGTAGTCAGTCATGTGGATGGGCGGGGCAAGAAGCCGCACAACCACATCTTGGTCATCAACCACAACAACCGGACGGGGAAGGCGCTCTCGGACTATCGCACGTTCCACGACCGCAAGGCCGGGAATCAGCGGGGCGTCCAGTCGGCGAACGACCAGCTGATGCGAGAACACGGGCTCTCGGTCGTGAAGCGGCTGGAGCACGCACCGAAGGACTGGGAGCTGCGCCGCGAGGACTTCGCCGAGGGATCGCTCGACCGCGAGATGGGCGACCGGATGAGCGCGGCGCTGGCCGATCCCCGGGCGGTGGACAAGGCCGGTCTGGTCTCGGTGATCGAGGAGCAGAACCAGCGGCTCGGCGATGACGGGGAGCGGGTGCCGCGGATGCGGTTGCACAGCCCCGTCAGCAAGAAGGGCAAGCGCGCCGGGCAAGAGACCTGGACGCTCTACATCGAGGATCGCCGCGGCGAGTCCGGCCGCGCCGAGCGCCGCAAGCGCGCGAGCGCCCTCTCGGCGGACTTCACCCCGGAGGGCGCGCAGGCGTTCTTCGACTACCACCAGCAGCAGAAGGAGAAGGAACATGAGCGCAGCGCTCGACAGGCTGAAGCAGCAGAACGAGCCCGAGCAGTCGCAGCAGCAGCTCGGCAGTCCGGAGACGATGGAGCTGTTGACCTCGATCCTCGCCGCCGTCGAGGCGCAGAACACGAGGATCGCCACGCTGACCGAACAGCAGAAGAAGCTCGCGGGGTTCGTGAAGGTCATGGACGAGGAGACGACGAGGCGGCTGGAGCGGATCACGGCCCCGGCGTCGACCTCCTCGCCCTCCAGCGACGTGTCCGCGAGGATCGCGAGTATCGAGAGCAGGCAGAACGAGATCGCGAGCACGCTCGGCGAGTTCGCGCAGAGTCTCAACGGCGAGAGCTTGAACGCCGCTTCGCGGAGCTTGGTCGCGGAGGCGCAGAAGAATCGCGCGGCTACGGCCTCGGCGATTGAGGGTCTGAAGGCGCAGGTCACAGCGAACCAGAAGCTCGTGAGCCAGGTCGGCGGCGCGGTCCAGCGGATCGAGAAGCGCACCGAGGAACGGGTCGAGAAGGCTGTCGAGCAGGTCGCCGGGGAGGCTTCGGCCACGATGACCGCGAGCCTCGACGCCTCGAACGCGCGGGCGGAGCGGATCATCGCCGCGACGGCGAAGCTGGAGGCGCGACAGCTCTGGTCCGCCGCCGCCGCGATGTGCCTCGTTCTCCTGCCGGTGGCCGTGGTCGTCGCCGGTCTCTGGATGGGCATCACCGGGCTCATCACGGGTGTTCAGTGGGCGCTGGACGTGGACGGGAGCGTGTGGCTCGGCATCGGCCGGTGGCTCGTGGTCGGCGCTGGCCTCGCCGGGGCCGGCTACGGGCTCTTCGCGTCCGTCAGCTGGGTTGCGGGTCTCGTGGAGACCTGGAAGGGCCGCGGGATGCCGAAGTGGCCCCGCTGGCGCAAGAGGTGATCACGCCTCACGAGGGCAAGCGCGCGCAGCGCGTGCGGCAGCCGCGACAACTGGACATTAGGTCAGCGGCTGCTGTATAGTTCAGTGCATGCTGACCATTGCTTCGCGTCTTGACGTCATGAACCGGCTCGGCCGGGCCATGGCCGACCCGACGCGCTCCCGCATCCTGATGTCCCTGCTCGACAGCCCGAGCCACCCCGCGGTGCTCTCGCGCGAGCTGGGGCTGACCCGCTCGAACGTGTCCAACCACCTGACCTGCCTGCGCGACTGCGGGATCGTGGTCGCCGAGCCCGAGGGCCGCCAGACTCGCTACGAGATCGCCGACCCGCACCTGGCCGCGGCGCTGACGGCACTGGTCGATGTGACCCTCGCCGTGGACGAGAGCGCGCCGTGCATCGACCCGGCCTGCTCGGTGCCGGGCTGCTGCGCCGCGAGCAGTTCGGGGGACGCCTCGTGAGCGCCGCCTGCGGCTGCGACGAGCCGACGACCAGCCCCGCGGACGAGGCAGAGGAGGCAGAGCGCCCGTGGTGGCGTGATCCCGGCCTGGTCGTGCCGATCCTCTCCGGCGTCGCGTTCGGCACCGGCCTGGCGCTGGAGTGGTCGGGGCTGCACATCGCGGCGCTGGTCGCGTTCTGGGCGGGCCTGCTGCTGGGCGCGTACACGTTCGTGCCCGGTGCGATCCGGAATCTCGTTGTGAAGCGCAAGCTCGGGATCGCGCTGCTGATGACGATCAGCGCCGTGGGCGCGGTGATCCTCGGCTACGTCGAGGAGGCGGCCGCGCTGGCGTTCCTCTACTCGATCGCCGAGGCCCTGGAGGACAAGGCGATGGACCGCGCCCGCGGCGGGCTGCGCGCGCTGCTGAAGCTCGTGCCGGAGACCGCGACCGTGCTGCGCGACGGGACCTCCGCCTCGGTCCCGGCCAGGGAGATCGCCGTCGGCGACGTGCTGCTGGTCCGCCCTGGCGAGCGGGTCGCGACCGATGGGCTGGTCCGCTCGGGCCGGTCGAGCCTGGACACTTCGGCGATCACCGGTGAATCGATCCCGGTCGAGGTCGCGCCCGGAGAAGCGGTGTCGGCGGGCGCGATCAACAGCGCCGGCGTGCTGGAGGTCGAGGCGACCGCCGCGGGCACCGACAACTCGCTGACCACGATCGTGGAGCTGGTAGAGCAGGCCCAGGCCGAGAAGGGCGACCGAGCCCGGATCGCTGACCGGATCGCCCGCCCGCTGGTGCCCGGCGTGATGGTCCTCGCCGTCCTCGTCGGCGTGCTCGGGTCCCTGCTCGGCGACCCGGAGACCTGGATCACCCGCGCCCTGGTCGTCCTCGTCGCGGCCAGCCCCTGCGCGCTGGCGATCGCGGTGCCCGTCACCGTGGTCTCCGCGATCGGCGCGGCGACCAAGTTCGGCGTCGTCATCAAGAGCGGGGCCGCCTTCGAGCGCCTCGGCGGCATCCGGCACCTGGCCGTGGACAAGACCGGCACTCTGACCCGCAACCGGCCCGAGGTAACCGCCATCGTCGCCGCCCATGGGTTCGACGATGCGCAGGTGCTTGCTTGGGCTGCCGCCGTGGAGCAGCACTCGACGCACCCACTCGCCGCCGCCATCGCCGCCGCGGGCCGGGGAACCCCCGCCGCGCAGGACGTGGCCGAGGAGGCCGGGCACGGCATCGGTGGCCTGGTCGACGGCCGCAGGGTGGCGGTGGGCAGTCCGCGCTGGATCGACGCCGGTCCGCTCAAGGCCCGGGTCGAGGACCTGGAGGCCGAGGGGCAGACCTGCGTGCTCGTCACCGTCGACGGCTTCCTGGCCGGGGCGATCGGCGTCCGCGACGAGCTGCGCCCCGAGGTCCCCGAGGTCGTGCGGACCCTGCGCGACCAGGGCGTCGAGGTGAGCATGCTCACCGGCGACAACTCCCGCACCGCTGCTGCGCTGGCGAAGCTGGCCGGGATCGGCGACGTGCACGCCGAGCTGCGTCCCGAGGACAAGGCTCGCATCGTCGCCGGGTTCTCGGAGACGTCGCCGACCGCGATGATCGGCGACGGCATCAACGACGCGCCCGCCCTGGCCGGGGCGACCGTGGGCATCGCGATGGGCGCGACCGGCTCCGACGCCGCGATCGAGTCCGCCGACGTCGCCTTCACCGGCCACGACCTCGGCCTCATCCCGCAGGCTCTGCGCCACGCCCGCCGCGGCGGCAGGATCATCAACCAGAACATCGTGCTGTCCTTGGCGATCATCACTGTGCTGCTGCCGCTGGCGATCACCGGCGTGCTCGGCCTGGCAGCGGTCGTCCTCGTGCACGAGGTCGCCGAAGTCGTCGTCATCGCCAACGGACTGCGGGCTGCGCGTGCCCGCAAGCAATAGGTGTTCCATCCAACGCCATAACTCAGACATGCGCTATGAGAACCCGCTCTACCTGGCTGAGGAGGTCGCCGCTCTCGACCTGCTCACCGACCAGCGCATTGCCATCGGCATCTCCCGCGGCTCGCCGGAGCAGGCCCGCCGCGGCTGGGAGACCTTCGGCTACACCGGCGGCGTCGACCCGCGCGGAGCCGACGTCGCCCACGCCCACACCGCCCAGTTCCTCGACGCCGTCCGGGGCGTCCCGCAGGCGGACCTCGACACCAGCGGTGGCATGGCACCCGGCGCCAGCTCCCGCCTGCGCATCGAGCCGCACGCCCCCGGCGTGGACCGCCGCCTGTGGTGGGGCGCCGGCTCGCGGGAGACCGCCGAGTGGACCGCCCGCCAGGGCCTGAACCTCATGAGCTCGACCCTCCTGACCGAGGCCACTGGCGAGGGCTTCTCCCACCTTCAGGCCGAGCAGATCCGCCGCTACCGCGAGACGTGGAAGGAGGCCGGCCACAACTGGACCCCGCGCGTGAGCGTCTCGCGCTCCATCTTCCCGATCGTCTCCGAGGTCGACCGGAAGTTCTTCGCGCTGCGCGGCGAGGACTCCCACGACCAGATCGGCGTCATCGACGGCCTGCAGTCGACCTTCGGGCGCACCTACGCCGCCGAGCCCGACGTCCTCATCGAGCAGCTCGCCCGGGACGAGGCGCTCCATGCCGCCGACACCCTCATGCTCACCATTCCCAGCCAGCTCGGCGTCGACTTCAACCTCCACATCCTGCAGGCCTTCGCAGAGCATGTCGCCCCGGCACTGGGGTGGCAGCCCAACACCGCCGGACCGGTGACGGGCTACTCCCTGGAGGCGTAGACCTCCGGCAGCGGTCACCGTCCGGTCCGGCCGCGATACGGTTCCGTCATGGAGGGCGCAGGCGATCAGGCCCCGGTGGTCGCGTGGATGGAGCACCACCAGGTGGTCCTGTACCTGGGTGCGCTCGTGGCCGGCGCCGTCCTGGGGCTGGCGGCTCCCGCAGCCAGCAGCCTTCTGGAGGCGGCTGTCTCCCCGGTGCTGGTCACGCTGCTGTACACGACCTTTCTCGGTGTCCCCTTCCATCGCCTGCGGGCCGCCTTCGCCGATGCCCGGTTCATGGCGGCGCTTGTGGCGGTCAACTTCCTCGTGGTGCCGGCGGTGGTCCTGCCTCTGTCCCGACTGGTCGCCGATGAGTCGGGGCTCCTGGTCGGCACCCTCCTGGTGCTCCTGGCGCCCTGCGTCGACTACGTCATGGTCTTCATCCGACTGGCCGGCGGCGCATGGTCACGCATCCTGGCGGCATCTCCGGTGCTCATGCTCCTCCAGGCCCTCGTCCTGCCACTGTGGCTGGCCCTCGCTGCCGGCTCACCCGGGGCTCAGGGAGGTGGTATCAGCTGGCGGCCTTTCGCGCAGGCCTTCGTCCTCATGATCGCACTGCCCATGGGGCTATCGATCCTCACGCGGCGCGCCGCACCCCGGGTCCGGTCCGCCGACCGGCTCGCTTCAGCAGCGACGGCGCTCATGGTTCCGCTCATGATGGCGACCCTGCTGCTCGTCGTCGCCTCCCAGGTTCCCCACGTCGCCTCCCGGCCCGACGTCGTCGCCCGGGTGGTTCCCCTCTTCGTGGCTTTCGCTCTGGTGATGCCGGCTGTGGGAGATGTCGCCGGGCGCATGGCTCACCAGGGACGCCAGGAGCGCCTGGCTCTCGCCTTCTCCGGGACCACCCGTAACTCGTTGGTGGTTTTGCCGTTGGCTCTCGCGCTGCCCGATTCCATGGGGATGGCGCCGATTGTGGTGGTGGCTCAGACGTTGGTGGAGCTCGTCGTCATGGCAATCGGTATCCGTCTGCTTCCCCGCCTTATTCGATAGGGGACTGTGGGGAAGAAACCGATGCAATGATGATGCATTGATGTCAATGATGCAGAAGAACGACGTGGCCTGTGGGTCTCGGACTGCTCCGAGCCCCACAGGCCCCTGTCGTTGAGGGTGGCATCGCCCCTGGATCCCATATTCCAGAGGAGAATCAACCCTCCTTCGCCAGAGCGGCTCGCGCCGAGCTCCCTATCAACTCGGGCGGCCTCGAAATCCGATCGGTCATTGGGCTCCCCAACCCTCGCGACCAGTTCCGTCCGGCGGCGGTCACTATGTAACCCACTGCTCCTGAGGGAGCACTTCAATGTACCTGAGAATATTCTGGGAATCTAGTTGCGGAATTTGTTTCGTTTTCCTAGGGCTGGAGAAGACCTTTTCAAAAGAGGGAAATATTGTCAATCTTTGGTGTATTTTAAACGTATAGGCAACCCTTTTGTGTTGATTCTCGTCGGTGTTGTCCCGGAAGTGCCGTGTATTGTTCATCCGTCCAACCGTTAATCAACGGGCGGAAGGTAGTGGTTGTCCGGCTCAGGGCGCCGGATGCCGCCAGCCCCCGATCTCTCCAAGGAGCAGTTGCCTATGCCGCAGGTCACCGGAGCCGTTCATGAAGTGGGTGTCGACCAGCTCTTCTTCTCCACCACTGATGCACGTGGCGTCATCCGCCACTCGAACAACGTCTTCATCGAGCTCTCGCGCTACCGGCGTGATGAGCTCTCCGGCGCCCCGCACAACATCATTCGCCACCCGGAGATGCCCGGTGGTGCCTTCAAGGCCATGTGGGACACCCTCAAGGCAGGCAGCCCCTTCGCCGCCTACGTGCGCAACCTCGCCGCCGACGGCAGCGAGTACGACGTCTTCGCCACCGTCACCCCGCTGTCCGACGGCGGCTACCTCTCGGTGCGCACCCGACCGGTGTGCTCCGACCTGTTCGACACCGCCTGTGCCATCTACCGCGACGCCCGCGCCACAGAGGATCAGGCCATCGATGGCGGGGCCAACCGTCGGGCGGCGGCCGAGGAGGGGCTGGGCCGCATCGCCGAGATGCTGGCCGGAGCGGGCCTGTCCTCCTACGAGGAGTTCCAGAACACGGCCCTGCCGGCGGAGGTGGCGCGTCGTGAGGAGCTCTCCGACGGTATCCCGGTGCGCCCCGACGCCGCCGGGGACCTGCGCGTCATGCTTGACTCGGTCACCAGGATCGCCGCCGGGCTCGACTCGTGGATGTCCGGTCAGCAGCAGCTCGCCGAGCTCTCCGCCTCACTCAAGGCCGCGGGGAAGGGACTGACCCGGACCCTGGAGGACCCTCGCCTGAGTGTCGAGCACATCGCCGCCCTGGACCGCTCCGACCCCAGGGTCAAGCCCCTGGCCGACCTGCTGGACCTGTGGACCCAGATGCAGGTTCTGGTCAGCCCCCTCGTGGCGAGGCTCGTCGACACCCTGGCCCAGCTCGACACCAACGGCGCCCGCACCCGCTTCCGCATCGCCCTGGCCCGTCTGCACACCACCATCACCTCCCTGTTCACCGTCGAGCTCATCGACGGCGTCGGAGACCCGCAGTACTCGGCGCAGGCCATCCCCGACCTCATCGAGTCGTTGCGTGAGGGCATCGCCGAGATGGAGCGTCAGGCTCAGGCCCACCGCGCCCTCGCGGCCCAGGCGGTCGCCTACATCGGCGAGGCCAGCCGCATGATGACGATCCCGAACCAGCTCCTCATGCTGTGGACCGGTTCAGCCGCGTCTCGCGACCCGGAGCTGCCCGCCATCGCCGCAGAGCTCTCCAGTGCCGCCTCCGGTGTGGTCGAGTCCGTGGGCCGTCGCCTGGCCGAGCTCGACGACCTCGCTGCCCGCTGCCAAGCCACTCATGTCGCCGACAACTTCGCGGAGCTGGGGGAGGCCCTGGACTCCTTCACGACGGCGGCCGGAGCTGTCGCCCCGAGCTGAACGGGTGCGGCGCCGGTCGGCGAACGTATCCGTTCATCAACCGGCGCCGCTGTGCTGACCGAGTGCTAGGCGGGCTCGTCCCGCCCGACCGGGCTCAGTAGGAGTCGGTCTCGGAGCGCGGGGCGTCCTGAGCCGTTGCCTCAGTGGGCGCCGCCCCCGGGTAGTCCACGTGTCGGTCCTGCACGGGGCTTGTCGGTGAGGCGTACCCGTAGGGGCCGGGTTGCTGCGGCCCGGTGGAACCGGCCGCGCTCGGGGGTGCTGAGAGGGCGCCCTGTCCGACAGACGCGGTTCCCACCGGGACGGGCACGGGAACGGGGGAGGCCCAGCGCAGCTCATCGCGAGGGATCTCATAGACCACACCGGGGTAGCGACCGAACTGCTCCTCGCTGGGCACGGCCGAGGAGGTGGAGTCCAGCACCGCGAGCATCTGCTCCGGCGTCGGCCACGAACCGGACGGCCCGCTGCCGCTGGGAGCCGGCGGCGGGAACCACGCTGTGAACTCCGGCGGACGGATCATGATCCGCCCCGGGCGGGTGCGGTCGCGCAGGGCGTGGGCGCGCCAGGTGATGACCGGGTGCGTGGACCGCCAGACGGTCATGTGGAGCCACAGTCCCTTCTCCCGGGTGGCGCGATCCGCCAGGGCGTGGGTGTTGACCTCGGCACCCAGGTACTTGCCGCCGGAGAGCACCCCCACGACCCCGGGCACACCCGCAGGCGCGTAGGTGTAGCCGTGGTTGTCCGCCGTGTACTCCTGGGCCCGAACCAGCGCTTTGCCCAGAAGCGGGACGTTGAGGCCGAGGGTGACGAACAGCAGGCGCAGCATGGAGATGTGACCCGCGGCGAGGTGCCCGACCTCGTGCCCGATCACGAAGCGCAGCGCCTCAGGGTCGCGGGCCCGACCACCGATCTCGAACATGTCGGAGTGGACGACCACGAAACGCCGGTAGCCGTGGCCGGCCGCGAAGGCGTTGATCTGACCGTTGCCCATGGTCACGTAGGCATCGGGGACCCGGCGCAGGCCGAACTGCTGGGCCGCCTCGACAACCATCCGATAGCCCTCCGGGAACTGGGTGGGACTCATCTGGACCGCGGTCGCGCGGAGCTTGGCGTACAGCATCGCGCGCGCCACCCACAGGATGATCGGGATGAGGGGCACCAGCAGGAGGAACTGCGCGCCGCTGCCCTCCTGGCTGAGGAAGAAGTCGCGAACCTGAGCCCCCAAACCGGTGGGCTCAGGCACGGCGACCAGCCAGATCACCAGGGCGATCCACACCAGGTAGGCCAGTGCAGTCGCAATGCTGGTCGCGATTAGGAGCGGGATCTCGGCGGGGTGACGCAGCTTGCGGATGCCCTTGATGCCGTGAACGGTCGCGCCGTTGAACATCCGGGGGCGGGAGGGCGGCACAGCCGGCGGCGGCGAGCCGAGGGGACCGGGGACGGTGGATGGAACATGTGGTGGCATGACGGCAACCTAAACGACTCGCCGCTGGATTCATCTCCTGCCCCAGGAGGATCTTCGCCTCCGGCGTATCGGCCGTCTGGTGGGAAAAGGTGCGGTTGATCGCTTCCCTCGAACGGCGCTGTCGCTCCAGCAGTCCTGCAGGAGGTGGGGAGCCGGTGGGACCTGACGCCGTCGATCGCGACCCCGTAGGCTCCTGCCCGTGCCGCACTCCGCCTCGCCGTCTTCGCCGTTCCTGTCCTCGCAGCCTCTGCCCTCCCTGTCCGGGAACCCGGACCACACCGTGCCCTGGGGCATGCAGATCGCCGTGCGCTACGACAAGGTCCACCCGCCCCGGAGGATCGACGTCGCCGAGGCGGCCGCGCGCGCCGTCGTCTCCCTCCTGGCCTCACCCGCCGCCGCCCCCGGCGGGCCGTGGAACCCGGCCGTCGACTACTGGCGCGACGGGCGCATCCGCAAGCTCGTGCGTCGGGCCCGCGGCAAGCGCTGGGAGGAGGTCCAGGACATCGACGGCGTCACCGTCACCCAGGACGGTCCGGCCGGCTGGGGGCAGGCGGCCGCCCGCGCCTTCGTGCCAGGGCCGGTGCGCCCCCTGCCCGGGGCCCTGGCCAAGACCCAGGTGGAGGGCACCCACTTCCCACCCGGTGACGAGCTGCCCCCACCGCCCGCCGAGATCACTGCGCGCGTCGCCCAGGATCCGGCCGTGGCCGAGCAGATCGCGCTCACGGCGGCGTCGGCCTCCAGCGGGGCCCTCGTGACGATCGAGGTGACCCCCCTGCACGAGATGACCTCGGGCAAGCTGGCCGCCCAGTGCGGCCACGCCGCCCAGTTGGCCTGGGAGAGCAGCGCCATGCCGCTCGCCATGAGGCGGGCCTGGGCCGAGGACGGCTACCGGGTGCGCGTCGTCGTGCCCAGCCGGGAGCAGTGGGAGACCACCACCCGGCCCGTCAGCGTCACCGACGCCGGCTTCACCGAGCTCGACGGCCCCACCGAGACGACTCGCGCCTTCTGGTGAGGGCGCGGTACCTGGGTGTCCCTTCGCGCAGGGGCACCGGCGGCCCGCCAGACATCCTCCATCAGCCCGCCATCGCCGCCAGGGCGGCCTGTCCCCGGACTCCCGCCCGTGCGAGCGTCTCAGGAGCCGTGGCGCCTTGAATCGGGAACTGCGTTTCCCGCCCAGAACGCACTTGTCCTCCAGACGACTGAGGCCGGACCTCAGTCATCTGGAGGACAACGCAGTCCTCGTCGAAGAAGGACGTCCCCGATCGGGTACCTACTGGGACTGCTCCTCGGGCTCCGGCACCCCGCGGAACACCCATAGCCGGATGAACACGTAGAGGTAGATGCCCTCGCAGCAGGCCGAGATGACGCGCGCCAGCTCGGCATTGACCCCGAACCAGTGCAGCAGCGAGGACAGGCCCAGGATGAAGATGACGTACTGGCTGACGACCCCGGCCATGTAGCCCGCCCCCTGCTGGACGACGTGCCCGTGGGCCTGGAAGTTCAGCCACCGGTTGAGCAGGAAGGAGTAGACGGCCGCGATGGCGTAGCCGACCGTGACCGCCACCGGGTAGAACCAGTGAAGGTGGTTGTAGAACACCCACAGGCAGGTGATGTCCAGGAAGAAGGCGGAGCCGTTGATGATCGCGTAGCCGATGAAGGTCACCGGCAGCCGACGGCGCACAAAGCCCGGCAGGACGGAGTGGATCGCCGTGATGAGGCGCAGGAAGACCTCCGGGGCGCGGCGGGTCGTGGAGGCGGAGGACTCGACGGTGGACGCAGCTCCTTCAGCGGTCGTGGTCCCGGGGGCCCGGTCGTCCGTCGCGGTTCCTGCCATGAGGTGTCCTTCCCTGTGAACGCTCCTGTCAGGGGGAGTCTTCCCCGACCGCGCCGGTTGGGCAAGTTCCGAAAGGAGGAACAGTGGCCCGCCGGCTCATCCGTGCGGCGCAGAGGCAGCCGGCGTCAGGGCCTGGGCGACCTCGCGACGCAACAGCTCGCCGCCGGCGTCGGCCGGGTGGTGGATAGTGCGCAAGCCCACCTCGTGGGCCGCGGCGATGTTGGTGGCGCTGTCATCGACGAACAGGGCCTGGTCCGCCTCCACCCCCGCCAGCTCCAGCAGCCGGTGGAAGTAGGCGGCATCCGGCTTGGCCACCCCCAGCGTGCAGGAGTAGCCGTCGATGTCGCACAGGCCGTCATAGCCCAGCTGCTCACGCATCCAGGCCCGACGCTCCCACTGCTGATTGGTGGCCAGGACCGTGGTGTAACCCGCCTCGCGCAGGTCCCTCACCACCTGCCAGGCCACAGGGTCGGGTGTGGCCCGGTGCCACATCTCCAACAGGTCCGATGCGCGCAGCTCCAGCCCCAGGTTGCTCACCACCCGCTCCAGCAGCTCGGTGAGGGTCTCCCGACCTGCCAGGGCGTCGGTCTCACCATCGATCATGGCCTGGGCGAAGGCGGGTCCGCCGCCGCGGGTCAGCGCCTCGCCCCACGGGGTGCCGATGAGCTGCAGAACGCCGTCGGCATCGAGCAGGACGGCGCGCACGGGCGTGGACGAGGCGGGCGGGATGACCGGCTGAGAGATACTCACACCCCGATTCTGCCCTACCTCACGGTGTGTTTTCTTGGGAGGTCGGTCGGGGCGCGGGGCGCACCGGTGGAAGACTGGGGCCATGACTGATGCCGCCAGCACCCCCACCCGTGACGCCGCCGCGATCCTGCGCGACGACGACGCCCACACCGACTCCCTCATCGACTTCGTCACCGCCTCACCCAGCTCCTACCACGCCGCCGCCGAGGTCGCCCGCCGCCTGGAGGCAGCCGGCTTCACCGGCGCCGATGAGACCGTCACCTGGCAGGAGGACCTGCCGCGGCGCGGCTACGTCATCCGCGATGGCGCCATCGCCGCCTGGGCGCTGCCCGAGACGCTCAGCCCGGGGGCGGGCGTGCGCATCGTCGGCGCCCACACCGACTCCCCGGCCCTCAAGCTCAAGCCCGCCGCCGCCCTCGTCCGCTCCGGCTGGCAGCTCATCAACGCCGAGGTCTACGGCGGCCCCCTGCTCGCCTCCTTCCTCGACCGTGAGCTGGGCCTGGCCGGACGCCTGACCACCCGCGACGGCGCCGTCCACCTCGTGCGCACCGGACCCATCGCCCGCGTGGCCCAGATCGCCCCGCACCTGGACCGCAGCGTCAACGACACCCTCCACCTGGACCGCCAGACCCACCTGCTGCCCCTGTGGTCACTGGCCGAACCCGACGCCGCCCCCGACGCCGTCGAGACCCACCTGTGCGAGATCGCCGGCATCGACCCGGCCGAGCTCGCCGGCCACGACGTCCTGACCTACCCCACCCAGGCGCCCGCCCGCTTCGGCCGCGACGGAGAGTTCCTGGCCTCCTCCCGCCTGGACAACCTCTCCTCCGTCCACGCCGGACTGGTCGCCCTCGAGGCGCTCGCGGCCTCTGGGGCGCAGCCCGTCGAGCCTGTCATCCTGGTCGCCTTCGACCACGAGGAGGTCGGCTCGGACACCCGCTCCGGGGCGGGTGGCCCCTTCCTCGAGACGCTCCTGCGGCGCCTGGCCCGGGTCCTGGGCGTCAGCGGTGACGGCCTCGAGGCCCTCATGGCCCGCTCGACCTGCGTGAGCGCCGACGCCGGGCACTCCGTCCACCCCGCCTACTCCCACCTGCACGACCCGGCCGTCCAGCCGCTCATCAACCACGGGCCCCTGCTCAAGATCAACGCCCAGCAGCGCTACGCCACCGACGCCGCGGGCGCCGCGATCTGGGCGCGGGCCTGCACCGCCGCGGGTGTGCCCAGCCAGGACTTCGTCTCCAACAACGCCGTGCCCTGCGGCTCCACCATCGGGCCCATCGCCGCCACCCGCCTCGGCATCACCACGGTCGATGTCGGCGTGCCCCTGCTGAGCATGCACTCGGCCCGCGAGATGTGCGGCGTCAAGGACGGCCCCTGGCTCGCCCAGGCCCTGCACTCCTACTGGCAGGGGGCCTGAGCGTGGCGGGGGAGCAGGTGGGCCGCAGGGGCCGGCCGGACTCGCCGATCCGCGCTGCCGGCGTGCACGGCGCCGCCCCCTGCCCCTGCGGCAGCGGCGCAACCTACGCCGAGTGCTGCGAGCCGCTCCACGACGGCGCCCCGGCGCCCACGGCCGAGGCCCTCATGCGCTCTCGCTACACGGCCTTCGTCGTCGGCGACGAGGACTACCTCTTCCGCACCTGGCACCCGCGCACCCGCCCCGAGGGGCCCTACTGCCACCCCGGGACCCGGTGGACGGGACTGACCATCCACGAGACCGTCGGTGGCGGGGAGGACGACGAGACCGGCCTCGTGGAGTTCACCGCCACCTACCGCACCGGCGACGGGCGTGGGGCAGTGGTGGACGACGCCCTGCGCGAGCGCTCCCGCTTCACCCGCCGTGCCGGCCGCTGGCTCTACCTCGACGCCGTCGGATAGGGCCGGCGGCCCAGGGGTGACCGGAGCGGACGGGGCGGATGGAGCCCTGCTCAGCTCCAGGTGCCGCGCCAGTACTGGATGGGCCAGGGGGCCTCCTCCCAGGAGCGCACCCCCAGGTCGGCCGCCCAGCGCAGCGGCAGGTAGGGATCGCGCAGGGCTGCCCGGCCCACGGCGATCGCGTCGGCCTGCCCGGCGATGAGCGCCTGCTCGGCCTGGGCCGCCTCCTCGATGAGACCCACGCCCACCACCGGGACGTCGCTGCCGGCCACGGCCCGCCTCACCTGCTCGGCCAGCGGCAGCTGGTAGCCGGGCCCCACCGGGACCTCGGCCGGGACGTTCCCGCCGCTGGAGATGTGCAGGACGTCGACACCGGCCTCCACCAGCTCGCGGCTGAAGTCGGCGGTCTCCTCGCCGGTGACGCCGCCCTCGGCCCAGTCCGAGGCCGACAGGCGGATGTCGAGCACCGTCTCCGGCCCGATGGCCTCGCGCACGGCCCGCACCACCTCGAGCGGGAAGCGCTGCCGGTTCTCCACGCTTCCGCCGTAGGAGTCAGTGCGCTGGTTGGACAGGGCGGAGCGGAACTCGTGGATGAGGTAGCCGTGGGCCCCGTGGATCTCGACGACGTCGTAGCCGGCCTCGACGGCGCGCCGCGCGGCCGCCGCGAAGGCCTCCACGATTCGACCGATCCCGGCCTCGTCCAGCTCGGTGGGAACCGCGTGCTGGGGGAAGGGGATCGCGCTGGGGGCCAGCAGCTCCCAGCCCTCCAGGGTGCCGGTGCGCGCGCCCTCCACCTTGGGGCGCCACGGAGGGGTCCCCGACTTGCGCCCGCCGTGCCCGATCTGGATGCCGGCCAGGGCCCCGCCGGCGTGGATCGCCTCCACCAGGCGGCGCTGGCCGGCGACCTGCTCGTCCGACCACAGCCCCAGGTCGTTGGGGGACAGGCGCCCCTCCGGGGTGACCGCCGTGGCCTCCACGATGACCGTGCCGAAGCCGCCCACCGCGCGGCTGGCGTAGTGGGTCACGTGCCAGTCGGTGACGACGCCGTCCTGCGCTTCGACCGTGTACATGCACATCGGCGGCAGCCACAGGCGGTTGCGGGCGGTCAGCCCGCGCATGGTCATTGGCTCAAGAATGCGTAGCGCGCTGGAGGTGCTCATGGCCTCACGCTACTCTCCCGACCGCTTGGCCGACATGGGGCGGGAATCACCCGTGCGATGACCCCCATGGACCCCATAGGCTCCCGGGCGTGATCTCGCGTCCTGTCCCCGTCACCGACCCTGTTCAACGGCCCGTCCCCGTCTCCGACCCCAACCACCGGCCCGCTCCCGTCACCCACGGCCCCGACGACGTCGCCCTCGTCTTCGAGAGCGGCGGCATGCGCGGGGCCTACACGGCCGGCCTCGTGCGCGTCATGCTGGAGGCAGGGCTGTCCTTCCCCTGGGTCGGGGGCATCTCAGCGGGCTGCACCAACACCTGCAACTTCGTCTCCCGGGACACCTGGCGCACCCGCGAGGCCTACCTGGGACTGACCACCGACCCCCAGGCCGGCGGCTGGGGCAGCTTCGTGACCGGCAAGGGCTACTTCAACTCCGAGCACATCTACCTGCACACCTCCGCCCCCGACGAGTCCATCCCCTTCGACTGGGAGACCTTCGCCGCCTCGCCCGCCACGGTGCGCCTGGGCGCCTTCCGCTGCGACACCGGCGAGGAGGTCTACTGGGGCCTGGAGGACATGCCCACCATGGGCGACCTGCTGGTGCGGGCCCGGGCGTCGTCGTCGATGCCGGTGCTCATGCCCATGGTCGAGGTCGACGGCGCCCCCTACGTGGATGGCGCCGTCGGACCCACCGGCGGCTTCGCCATCGACGCCGCCCGTGCCGACGGCTACGACAAGCTGCTCGTGGTCATGACCCGCCCCGAGGGCTACCGCAAACCGTCCATGCGACGCCACGAGATCGAGATCCTCCAGCGGCTCTACCCCCGCTACCCGGCCCTGGTCCAGGCCATCATCGACCGCCCCGAGAACTACAACCGCACCGTCGAGGAGCTGGAGCACCTGCGCAGCCAGGGACGCGTCTACCTCTTCCGGCCCGAGCGCATGCCCATCGCCAACGGCGAGCTGCGCTACGACCGCATCGTCACCGCCTTCGAGGCCGGACTGGCCCAGGCCCGCCGCGAGCTGCCCGCCATCGAGGCCTTCCTGGCGAGCTGAGCTCAGTGCGGCAGGGCGACGCCGTAACGGGCGATGTCCTGACCCGCATCGAAGCCGAAGGTGATGATCGGGGGCACCGGCCTACCGCCGTCGAGGGAGGCGGCCAGCAGCTCCAGGACGTGGCGCTCGTGCGGCGGGACCGCCTCGGGCAGGTCGGTCAGTGAGAACCAACGCAGACCCGCGTTCTTGGCCGGCTCACGCACGGCCGGCGTGCCCGCCCAGGTCCGCAGCGTGAAGAACAGGTCGATGCGCTGCTCCAGGGCCGCGCCGCCCAGGTCATTGGTGCGGTGCATCGCCGTCAGTGCGCTGAGGTCCTTCGCCTCGACGCCGATCCCCAGCTCCTCGTCGGTCTCGCGCAGAGCCGCCTCCAGGACGCTCTCGGCGGCCTCGACGTGCCCCGAGGCGCCGCAGGCCCAGTGCCCGTCCATGTATCCGGTGTTCCGCCGCAGCTGGAGGAGGACCTGGGTCGCGCTGCTCGCCGCCCCGGCTTTCCCGCTCATGGAACCCGGATCGGGGCGCAGGAGGTAGACGTAGGCGGCGGGAATGAGGGTGAAGGAGTGGGCGGCCATGGCGACCACCGTAGACCAGGTGCCGGAGCGGAGCCGGATGGGCGGGGGATATGCGGAGAGCGGTCGGGATACGGGAGACGGGGACTCATGAAACCATCAGGAATGTAGGCGATGCTCCGGTGCAGTCAGTCATCAGTGGCCGTCTGCGGCAGCTTCACAGTGTGCCCGTCCTGGGGCATCTGAGAATCACCTCGACGGTAACGCTGCCGGCTCGACGTCGGACAACTAGGATCCACCCTGGGGTGACGGGAGATCTCGGACCCAGCCCGCGGACCCGACGTCGCCGCCGACCGCCAGTCGTCGACACGATCAATGATGACCGATGCCGACCTGAGCCCGACCGACGCCCCGTTGACGTCGATTGACGACGCTGCCTGAGGAGGACCCGATGCAGACCAGCCTTACTCGGCTCACAGCCGACGACGGAACGCGTCTGGTCGTGCACATCTGGCTCCCCGAGTGGCTCATCGACGGCTCCCTCCTGGTGGCCGACGCCCCCGAGACCGACGCCCCAGCGCCCACCTCGGCCGCGACGCGCGCGCAGGTACCCGGCGCCGCCCGCCCCCGGGGCATCATCGTCATCGCCCACGGCATGGCCGAGCACGCCTCGCGCTACGCCCGCTTCGCCGCCTCGGCGGTGGAGGAGGGCTATGCGGTCCTGGCCGGCGACCACCGCGGCCACGGGGCCACCGCCGCCCCGGGCGGCTTCGGCTTCGTCGCCGAGAAGGGCGGCTGGGAGAGGGTCGTGGCCGACATGGGCATCGTGCTGGACGCGGCCCGGCGGGCCTGGCCCGATGCTCCAGTCTTCCTCATGGGCCACTCCTGGGGCTCCTTCCTGGCCCGCGACCTGGCCGCGCGCCGCGGCGATGAGTTGGCCGGCCTCATCCTGCTGGGGACCGGCTCAGGAACCGGTGCGCTGACCCGTCCCGCCGCCGCGGTCTGTGCCGGGGAGTCCCGGCTGCGCGGCCCGCGCCACCCCTCTCGGCTGCTCAACGCGCTCGCCTTCGGCCCCTACCAGCGCCACTTCGCCCCCAACCGCACCGAGGCCGACTGGATCAGCCGGGACGTTCATGAGGTCGACCGCTACGTCGCCGACCCCTGGTGCGGATTCGTGTGCACCGCCAGCTTCTTCCGCGACCTCGTTGCCGGAGGAAGGGCCGTCAATACGGCCGCCCACGCCACGGCCGTGCCCGCGCAGCTGCCTATGCTCCTGGCCTCCGGTGACCGGGACCCGGTCGGCGCCATGGGGCGGGGCGTCCAGCGCTCCGCCACCCTCTACCGCCGCGCCGGCGTGCGGGAGGTCTGCGTCATCCTTTATCCGGGTGGGCGCCACGAGCTGCTCAACGAGACCAATCGGGACCAGGTCACCGGCGACATCCTCACCTGGATCGACGGACACCTGCCTGAACTGTGAGAACCGACGGGTAATCGCGGATTTCAAGGCAGTTAACCGCGCCATTGTTGTAGGAAACCTACAAGTTGCGCGGTGGCTCTTCGGTGGGAACCGGTCGTTCGTCAGTTCTGTGATCCCCGTAGGGTGGGGCCATGGTCTCCAAACTCTCCTCCACGTCAGCCGCCGGCAGTCTCGCCCACAGTCCCGCGCTCGCCCGCGTTCGCGAGGCCGGCCTGGTCCTGGCCGGAACGCTCTCCCTGATCCTCATCGGCCAGATCACGATCCCCCTGCCCTTCACTCCCGTTCCGATCACCATGGGCACCTTCGCGGCCCTGGGTGTCGGTGCCGTGCTCGGCTCGCGCCGTGGCGCCCTGTCCGCGCTGCTCCTCGGTGCCCTGGCCGCTGTTGGGGCCCCGGTCCTGCACGGCTGGAAGGGCGGCGCCATCGTGACCTTCGGTTACGTCGTCGGATACGTCCTCATCGCCCTCATCGCCGGACGCGCCGCCACCGTGTGGTCGCGCCACTCCGGCTCCATGGCATCTCGGGTCGCCACCGGCGTCGCCCTCATGCTGCTGGCCTCGGCCTCGGTCTACGTCCCGGGCCTCATCTGGCTGAAGGTCGCCACCGGCGCCAGCTGGAGCACTTCCCTGAGCCTGGGCCTGGTGCCCTTCATCGCGGGAGACATCCTCAAGTCCGTGGTCGCCACCGGCCTGCTCCCCGCGCGCAGCCGCCTTCGCTGACCGCCCTGATCGTAGGGGTCTGACCCTCCCTGTGCCCCGCCGAGTTCCGCGCTCGGCGGGGCACGCGGGCCTGAGGGCCCGCTTCCGGGCGGTCGGCGCGGGTTAAAGTGCCCGTATGAGTCAGCCCGAAAGGCGGGCCGTACCCGTCCTGTCCGTCATGGACATGGTCCCCGTCAGCGCCGGATGCAGCCGCACCGACGCTCTTACCGACATGATCGCCCTGGCTCGAGCCGCCGACGCCGCCGGCTATGAGCGCTACTGGTTGGCCGAGCACCACGGCTCCACCACCTACCTGTCCTCGGCGACCATCGTCCTCATGGGGCAGGTCCTGGCCGCCACCGAGCGCCTGGGTGTCGCCTCCGGCGGGATCATGCTGCCCAACCACGCCCCGCTCGTCGTCGCCGAGCAGGTCGGAACCCTGGCCACCCTCTACCCCGGCCGGGTCGATCTGGGACTGGGGCGGGCCCCGGGCACCGACCGACGCACGGCCGCTGCACTACGCCGGCGGGCCTCCGAACCGGGTCGTTTCGCCGAGGAGATCCTGGAGATCCTCGCCTACCTCGGTGACGAGCCCGTGCCGGAACGGGTCCCCGGCTCCCTCCTCCTGGGCGCCCCCGGCAATCCCGACGACGCCCTCCACGCCCCTGAGCCCGGCGGCCCCCGCGTGCGGGCCATCCCCGGGGAGGGCACCCGCCCGACCGTGTGGGTGCTCGGCTCCTCGGTCAACGGTGCCCGCGTGGCCGGCCGGCTCGGACTTCCCTTCGCCGTGGCCTCGCACTTCGCCCCGGTCCAGGCCGAGGCGGCGATCGCCACCTACCGCTCCGTCCTGGAGTCCCGTACCGAAGATGCTCCCGGCCCTCAGTGCGCGCCGGACGTCCCCCGGGTCGCGGCCGCCGTCAACGTCATGGTGGCCCCCAGCCAGGAGGAGGCCCGCCTGCTGTTCAGCACCGCCATGGCCGCCGCCGCCCGCATCGTCGGCAACCGGCCCGGGCCGCTGGACCCGCCCAGCCAGGCCCCCCAGGCCTGGCGCGCCTACGCGCCCGGCCGGGAGGAGGCCGTCGAGGCGGCCATGTCCCTGTCCTTCGTGGGCACGGCCGACGACGTCGCCGCCCGCCTGCGTGAGCAGGCCGCCCGGTGGGACCTCGACGAGATCCTCGTGGTCACCTACGCCCACGACCCGGCCCTGCGACGCCGCTCCTACGAGCTGCTCGCCCAGGCCTGGAACGCCTGAATGCGCTGGTATCTCACGGTTTGACTCCCGTGCTACGTGACGGTCCTGTTTCCTCGGTGGACGTACTATCCCCGCCTGTGGGCGGCGCCTGAGCTCCTCAGCGTGCCGAAACCCTCTGATCCAGTGACGAATCCTCGTCGGTTCCATGCCCCATGGAGGTCGCATGAACAACGCCCTGACAGTGTCGCGCCGTGGCTTCGGGCTCGGCGCGGCCGCCTTCGGCCTGCTCCTGGTCTCAGGATGCTCGCGCGGATCGAGCTCGGAAGGAGGCGGTCTGGGCAGCGGCAGTGGCAAGCTGACCCTGGCCTACAACTCCGACGGCCCCCACAAGACCTGGGCCGAGGCCGTGTGCCACTCGGTGTCCAACGTCCTGGGCATCACCATGGAGCCCCTGCCGGTGGCCCAGTTCTCCGAGATGCGCTCGGCCATCACCAAGCACACCCTCCTGGGCGCCTTCCGCTCCGGATGGTCGGCCGACTACCCCTCGCTGGAGAACTTTCTCAACGCCACCTTCCAGACCGGCGCCAGCGCCAACGACGCCCAGTACTCCTCGAAGACCTTCGATGACCTCCTGGCTCAGGCGGCGGCCGCCACTGACCCCCAGACCGCCTACAGCTATTTCCGCCAGGCCCAGTCCCAGCTCTTCACCGACCTGCCCGGCATCCCGCTGTGGTACCAGAACGGCTTCGGCGGCTACTCCCGCAACGCCTCCAACGTCGACTTCAACTGGACCGCCACCCCGGTCTACGAGGAGGCCCGCTCCAGCGCCAACGGCGGCGTCATCCTGGCCAATCTCTCTGAGCCGCAGAACTCGCTGCTGCCCACCAACACCAACGAGGCCAATGGTGGGCGCGTCCTCGACCTGGTCTTCGCCGGCCTGATCCGCTACGACAAGGACGGCAAGGTCATCAACGAGGTGGCCTCCTCCATTGAGACGACGGACAATCAGCACTTCACGATCACCCTCAAGCCGGGCTGGACCTTCTCCGACGGCAGCCCGGTGACCGCCGACTCCTTCATCAAGGCCTGGAAGTTCGGCGCCCTGCTGTCCAATGCCCAGCTCGGCTCCTCCTTCTTCGAGAGGATCAAGGGCTTCTCCTACGACGAGGACTCCGAGCTGACCGGGTTGACCAAGGTCGATGACCTCACCTTCACCGTCGAGCTGAACGCTCCGGCGTCGGACTTCAAGATCAGCCTGGGGCACTACGCCTACTACCCGATGCCGGAATCCGCCTTCAAGGATCCCAAGGCATACGGCGCCAAGCCAGTGGGCAACGGCCCCTACCGCTTCGTCTCCTGGGACCACGACAGCCGAATCGTCCTGGAGCCCAACCCCGCCTACGCCGGCGGGCGCACCGTGGCGAACAAGGGCATCACCTTCAAGCTGTACACGAGCCTGGACTCGGTCTATAACGACCTGCTCGCCGATGCCATCGACATCGCCGACGGAGTCCCCGACTCCTTCCTGCCCATCTTCCAGAAGCAGCTGGGTGAGCGCGCCATCAACAAGCCGGCCGCCTTCTTCCAGGGGATCGCCATCGACGTCACCCACGAGCACTGGAAGATGGACGAGGAGGGGCGCGCCCGCCGCGCCGCCATCTGCCGGGCCATCGACCGCAAGCTCATCTGCGACAAGCTCTACTACGGCACCCGCACGCCCGCCAAGGACTTCACCGCCCCCACCGTTGCGGGCTGGACGGCAGATGTCCCGGGCAACGAGGTCCTCACCTACGACCCGGACGAGGCCAGACGCCTGTGGGCGCGGGCCGAGGCCATCTCCAAGTTCTGAGGGAGGAAGAAGGAGACATGCTTCGCTACGTCGCACGCAGGCTGCTGCAGATGGTCCCGGTGTTCTTCGGTGCCACGCTGCTCATCTACGCCATGGTCTTCGCCCTGCCGGGCGACCCGATCGCCGCGCTCGGGGGCCAGCGCTCGCTCAGCCCCGAGGTGATCGACCAGATCAAGGCCAGCTACCACCTCGACAAGCCCTTCATCGTCCAGTACCTGCTCTACCTCAAGGGACTGTTCACCCTGGATCTGGGCCAGTCGCTGCGGGGGACCGAGTCCGTCCTCGACGTGCTGGTGCGGGCCTACCCGATCACCATCAAGCTCTCCCTCATGGCCCTGGCCTTCGAGGCCA
This sequence comes from Actinomyces sp. HMT 175, assembly GCF_016694895.1. Taxonomy (NCBI): domain Bacteria; kingdom Bacillati; phylum Actinomycetota; class Actinomycetes; order Actinomycetales; family Actinomycetaceae; genus Actinomyces; species Actinomyces sp. HMT 175. Next base: position 2,482,265 of record NZ_CP068012.1, on the reverse strand, counting down.
TCGCAGGTATCGGCTTCGGCCTCATCGCCGGGGTGAGGAAGGGCGGCTGGTTCGACGCCACTGTCCTGGTGCTCTCCCTGGTGGTCATCGCCGTGCCCACCTTCGTCATCGGCTTCGTCCTGCAGTTCATCGTCGGGGTGCGGCTGGGCTGGCTGCCTGTGACCGCCGGTGAGAGCCCCGGTTTCACCGAGCTCCTCATGCCCGCGGTCGTGCTGGGCGCCGTCTCCTTCGCCTACGTGCTGCGCCTGACCCGCACCGAGGTGGCTGAGAACCTCACCGCCGACCACGTGTGCACCGCCCGGGCCAAGGGCCTGAGTGGGGCTCGCGTCATGATCGTCCACGTCCTGCGCAACTCCCTGGTCCCGGTCGTCACCTTCCTGGGCGCGGACCTGGGGGCCCTCATGGGAGGCGCCATCGTCACCGAGGGCATCTTCAACATCAAGGGCGTGGGAGGCACCCTCTACTCCGCCATCATCCGCGGCGACGGCCCCATGGTCGTGTCCTTCACGACCGTGCTCGTGCTCGTCTTCATCGTCTCCAACCTCCTGGTGGACCTGCTCTACGCCGCCCTGGACCCGAGGATCCGCTATGCCTGAGAACACCACGTCCCCCACTACCCGTCCGGGCCAGGAGCGCTTCGTCATCGCCGACGACGAGATCGGCCTGGGCGCCGTCGACGCTGTCGCCGACGAGTCCGCTCCGGCCTCCGTCTGGGTCGACGCCTGGAGGCAGCTGCGCCGTCGCCCCATCTTCTGGGCGGCCTCGGTGCTCATCGCCGTGGCCGTGGCCTTCTCCCTGGTCCCCGGGCTCATCGCCCCGCGCGACCCCGGCTACTGCACGCTGGTCAACTCCTACCAGGGGCCCTCCTGGGGCCACCCCTTCGGATTCGACATCCAGGGCTGCGACATCTTCGCCCGCACCGTCCACGGCGCCCGGGCCTCGGTGAGCGTGGGCATCTTCACCACCCTCGTCGTGGTTCTCGTGGGCTCGGCCGTCGGGGCTCTGGCCGGGTTCTTCGGTGGCTTCTTCGACGCGCTGCTCTCGCGCGTCACCGACATCTTCTTCGCCGTGCCCTTCGTCCTGGCGGCCATCGTCGTCATGCAGATGTTCCGCAACGACCGCTCGATCCTCACCGTCATCCTGGTCCTGGCCCTGTTCGGCTGGCCCCAGATCGCCCGCATCACGCGAGGCTCGGTGATGAGCGTCAAGAACGAGGACTACGTGACCGCCTCGCGGGCGCTGGGCTCGGGACGCATGGCCATGCTGCTGCGCCACGTCATGCCCAACGCCGCCGCCCCCATCATCGTGACCGCCACCGTCGAGCTCGGCGTCTTCATCGTCTCGGAGGCCACCTTGAGCTTCCTGGGCATCGGCCTGCCCTCCTCGGTCGTCTCCTGGGGCGCGGACATCGCGGCCGCCAAGGACGCCCTCAACAGCCACCCCAGCGTCCTGCTCTTCCCCGCCGGCGCACTGGCCCTGACCGTGCTCGGCTTCATCATGCTCGGCGACGTCGTCCGCGACGCCCTGGACCCGAAGGCCCGCAAGTGACACCCTCCAACGCATCCACCGCCACCGCCTCAGGCGCCTCCGACAAGACCTTCGCCCCCGCGGCCTCCTGGAAGGCCGAGAGCGACCCCCTCCTGGAGATCAGCGACCTGGAGGTCGCCTTCCGCTCCTCGACCGGGCTCGTCCCGGCCGTGCGCAAGGCGAACCTGACCCTCTACCCCGGCCAGTCCGTGGCCATCGTGGGGGAGTCGGGCTCGGGCAAGTCCACCCTGGCCCACGCCGTCATCGGGCTGCTGCCCGGAACCGGTCGGGTCACCGGCGGCACAATCCGCTTCCAGGGTCGCGACATCACCCACCTGGGCACCCAGGAGCTCACCGCCCTGCGCGGCTCCTCCATCGGCCTGGTGCCCCAGGACCCCATGTCCAACCTCAACCCGGTGTGGTCCATCGGCTTCCAGGTCAAGGAGGCGCTGCGGGCCAACGGGCTGGCCGGCGTCGCCGACGACCGCCTCGCCCACCTCATGGCCGAGCACGCCGGGCACGCCGGGCACGCCCAGAAGGCGGCCACCTCGGCCGGCGGGCGCATCGACGTCGACGAGCAGGTGGCCCTCCTGCTGGAGCAGGCCGGCCTGCCCGAGGCCTCCCGGCGGGCCAAGCAGTACCCCCACGAGTTCTCCGGCGGTATGCGCCAGCGCGCCCTCATCGCCATCGGCCTGGCGGCCCGCCCCGACCTGCTCATCGCCGATGAGCCCACCAGCGCCCTGGACGTCACCGTCCAGCGACGCATCCTCGACCACCTCCAGACCCTCGTGCGCGAGCTGGGCACCGCGATGCTCTTCATCACCCACGACCTGGGGCTGGCCGCTGAGAGGGCCGAGCACATCGTCGTCATGCACCGCGGCCGAGTCGTCGAGTCCGGACCCAGCCTCGAGGTGCTCCAGGACCCCCGCCACCCCTACACCCAGCGCCTGGTCAAGGCCGCCCCCTCCCTGGCCTCCCGGCGCATCGAGTCCGCCCATGCCCGCGGCATCCAGGTCACCGACGATGAGCTCCTGGGCGCCAGCCTGGGATCGAGCGCCACCGAGGAGATCCTGCGCGTGGAGCACCTCACCAAGGTCTTCGAGGTGCGCGGCGCCAAGGGCAAGGACAAGACCCTCACCGCCGTCGACGACGTCAGCTTCGGTATCCGCAAGGGCACGACGACGGCGCTCGTGGGTGAGTCCGGCTCCGGCAAGTCCACGGTCGCCAACATCATCCTGAACCTGATCGACCCCACCTCCGGCAAGGTGTTCCACGACGGGGTGGACCTGTCCACCCTAGGTCCCAAGGAGCTCTTCGCCCTGCGGCGCATCATGCAGCCGGTCTTCCAGAACCCCTACGGCTCCCTGGACCCGATGTACTCGATCTTCCGCGTCGTCGAGGAGCCGCTGCGGGTCCACGGGATCGGCACCGCCAAGGAGCGCGAGGCGCGCGTCGCCGAGCTGCTCGACATGGTCTCCCTGCCGCGCTCGGTCATGCGCCGCTACCCCCACGAGCTCTCCGGCGGTCAGCGCCAGCGCGTCGCCATCGCCCGCGCCCTGGCCCTCAAGCCGCAGATCGTCGTCCTCGACGAGGCGGTCTCCGCCCTCGACGTGCTGGTCCAGGCCCAGATCCTGCGCCTGCTGTCCGACCTGCAGGCCGAGCTGGAGCTGACCTACCTGTTCATCACCCACGACCTGGCCGTCGTGCGCCAGATCGCCGACGACGTCGTCGTCATGGAGCGCGGGCGCATCGTGGAGTCCGGGGCGGCCGACGAGCTCTTCGCCCACCCGCGCCAGGACTACACCCGCGAGCTCATCCGGGCCGTCCCCGGAGCCGGCATCGACCTCTACGGCGATGAGGCTCCCTCGAGATCCGAGAGCTGAGGATAGACGTCTGACGACGCGGCGGTGGACTCGAGGCCACCGCCGCGTTTCATTTCCCCTTTTTAACCAGGTGAGCGGTTTTTGAATGCTGGAAATGTATCCATTGAGTTTCACGCGACCGGTATTGTGACCTCATTCATTTGTTCGTACACGGTGTCACCTCCAAGGCTGTCAGGTGCTCGTGCTGCGGGCCGGTGATCCAAGCATCGGTGGGTTGTCCCAAGGAGGAGAACGCATGCTCCCGTACCTGGCGCGCCGGATCGCGAACTACGCGGTCCTGCTGTTCATCGCCACGTCGTTGGCGTACCTGCTGGCCTCGGCCTCCCTGGACCCCTCGGCCCTGTGGAACCGCCAGGACCCCTCCCTCAACTGGGACGCCATTCACGCCAACCTCGTGAAGTACAACATCAGCCACGACCTGCCCGTATGGGACCGCTACGTCACCTGGCTGCGCAACGTGCTCTTCCACTGGGACTGGGGGCGCACCCCCAAGGGTGAGCTCATCAACACCCTCATCGGCACCAAGATCTTCGTCTCGGTGCGGCTGGTCTTCCTGGGTGCAGCCATCGGCATGGTCGGGGGAGTGGCCCTGGGGGCCTGGACCGCCACGCGCCAGTATCGCTTCTCCGACCGCGCGATCTCCCTGATCTCCATGATTATCATCTCCACCCCCGCCATGGTCATCGCGATCCTCCTGCAGGTCCTGGCCGTCCAGATCAACCGCAGCTCCGGCTTCCAGATCTTCGAGTTCACCGGTGAGGGGGAGGGCGCCCTCGGTCGCCTCCAGCACCTGCTGCTTCCCACCCTGTCGATGTCGCTGGGCGGTATCGCCTCCTACTCCCGCTTCCAGCGCAACCTCATGCTCGACACCCTGGGCGCCGACTACGTGCGCACCGCCCGCGCCAAGGGCCTCATCAAGCGCAAGGCGCTGACCCGCCACGCGCTGCGCACCGCGCTCATCCCCATGGCCACCTACTTCGCCTTCGCCCTGGCCACCCTGTTCACCGGTGCCGCCATCACCGAGCGGGTCTACGGCTGGCACGGCATGGGCGAGTACTCCATCAGCGCGATCTCCGGTATGGACATCAACGGAGTGACGGCCGTCGTCGCCTTCTCCGGGCTGTGCACCCTCACCGGCGCGCTCCTGTCCGATGTCTTCGTGGCGATCGTCGACCCGAGAGTGAGGGTGAGCTGACCCATGGCGCGCAATGCTGAACCCAACGGGATGGCCTCCATCGGCAAGCAGATGACGGTGGGCGGCTACGCCGCCGTCGAGCAGGGCGGGGAGGCCCCGCTGAGCCCCGAGGACCTGGGCGACATCACCAAGGAGACCCCCAGGGACTCCCGGCGTCTGACCCGCAGGCAGATCATCACCCGGCGCTTCTGGCGCAACAAGGGGGCCGTCGTCGGTGCGATCGGCTTCCTGCTCATGGTGCTCTTCGCGCTCCTCGGTGACGCCGCGACCCACTGGACCTTCACCGACGTCGACTCCTCCGCCTTCCTGCAGGCCCCCAGTGCCGATCACTGGTTCGGCACCACCCAGGGCGGCCGCGACGTCTACGCGATGGTCGTGGAGGGCACCCGCAAGTCCATGATGATCGGCGTCTTCGTCGCCCTGCTCCAGACGGGCATCGCCGCCGTCATCGGGTCCTCCGCCGCCTACTTCGGCGGCTGGTGGGAGAAGATCGCCCTGTGGGCCACCGACCTGCTCCTGGTGGTGCCCTCCTTCCTCATCATCGCGATCCTCTCCCAGCGGGCCGGAGCCGCCAAGGGCTCCATCGCGCTGTTCATCATCCTGCTGGCCGGATTCGGGTGGATGCTCACGGCCCGCGTGGTGCGCTCCCTGACTCTGAGCGTGAAGAACCTGGAGTACGTCAATGCCGCCCGCTTCATGAACGTGCCCAGTCCCGTCATCATCGCCCGGCACATCCTGCCCAATATCGCCTCCCTGCTCATCGTGGACGCCACCATCAACGTGGCCTACGCCGTCATCAGCGAGACGACGCTGTCCTACTTCGGTTTCGGGGTCCAGTCGCCCAACACCTCCCTGGGCACCCTCATCGCCGAGGGGCAGCGCTCCGCGACCACCTACCCCTGGATCTTCCTGGCCCCGGCCGCCGTGCTCGTCCTCATGCTCCTGTGCGTCAACGTCATGGGTGACGGTCTGCGCGATGCCATCGATCCCTCGTCCAAGTCAGGAGGCAAGGCATGAGCCCCACGAGCAGCACCCGCACGTCCGCCGAGTCCACGAAGAGTGCCGCGGCCGTGCCCGCCGTCGATGCCCGCAGAGGCGACGACGCGCTGCCGGACCCCACCAGCACCGCCCCGCTGCTGGAGGTCTCCGACCTGAAGGTCTCCTTCCCCTCCGAGGACGGGCGCGTCAACGCCGTGCGCGGAGTCAACCTGTCCGTCGCCCGCGGTGAGGTGCTGGCCCTGGTCGGTGAGTCCGGCTCGGGCAAGTCCGTCACCTCGACGGCGGTCATGGGACTGCTCGACGAGTCCGCCGAGGTCACCGGCTCGGTGCGCCTCCACGGCACCGAGCTGCTGGGGCGGCCCGACGGCTACATGTCCCGCATCCGCGGCTCCCAGGTCGCCATGGTCTTCCAGGACCCGCTCAGCGCCCTGACCCCCGTGTACACGGTGGGCGCCCAGATCGTCGAGGCCCTGCGGATCCACCAGCCCGGCATGAGCGAGGCGGACGCCCACAAGCGCGCCGTCGAGCTGCTCGACCTGGTGGGCATCCCCAACCCGCAGGTGCGCGCCAAGGCCTACCCCCACGAGTTCTCCGGCGGCATGCGCCAGCGGGCCGTCATCGCCATCGCGATCGCCAACGACCCCGATCTCATCATCGCCGACGAGCCCACCACGGCCCTCGACGTCACCATCCAGGCCCAGATCCTTGACGTGCTGCGCACCGCCCAGAAGGAGACCGGTGCCGGCGTCATCATGATTACCCACGACCTGGGGGTCGTGGCCGGCATGGCCGACCGGGTGGCCGTCATGTACGCCGGGCGCATCGTGGAGACCGGCGACGTCGATGACATCTTCTACCGCTCGCGCATGCCCTACACGATCGGCCTGCTCGGCTCCCTGCCCCGTCTGGATGCGCGCAAGGACTCGGCCCTGGCCACCCTGGAGGGCAACCCGCCCTCCCTGCTGGAGCTGCCCCGAGGGTGCCCCTTCATCCCCCGCTGCCCCATGGCCCAGGCCGAGTGCGCCCAGGGGGAGCCGGAGCTCGCCCTCGTGGAGCGCGGCGGGGCCGACAGCGAGGAGGTCGGCTCCGGCGCCCAGTACTCGGCCTGCCACCGCCGCGACGAGATCGAGCGGGACCAGCTCGACTACTCCCACATCTACCCCGTCCCGGCTCTCAAGACTCCCGAGACCATGAGCCTGCCGCACGCCGAGCGCCCCGAGGTCCTGCGCGTCACCGACCTCGTCAAGGAGTTCCCCCTCTTGAAGGGCGCCGTCTTCAAAAGACGCGTGGGCACCGTCCACGCCGTCGACGGCGTCTCCTTCGACGTCCGCCGGGGCGAGACCTTGGCCCTGGTCGGCGAGTCCGGATGCGGCAAGACCACCACCCTCATGGAGGTCCTCTCCCTCCAGGCGCCCCAGGAGGGCACGATCGTGGTCCTGGGCAAGGACACGGCCGACCTGGGGCGGGCCCAGCGTCGCCAGGTGCGCCGCGACCTGCAGATCGTCTTCCAGGACCCCATGGCCTCCCTGGACCCACGCCTGCCGATCTTCGACATCATCGCCGAGCCGCTGCGGGCCAACGGCTGGAAGAAGGCGGACATCGGGCCGCGCATCGAGGAGCTCATGGAGCTCGTCGGGCTTGAGCCCAGTCACGCCAACCGCTACCCGCGCAACTTCTCCGGTGGGCAGCGTCAGCGCATCGGCATCGCCCGCGCCCTGGCCCTCGAACCCAGTCTCCTGGTCCTCGACGAGCCGGTCTCCGCCCTGGACGTGTCCATCCAGGCCGGCGTCATCAACCTGCTCGACGAGCTGCGCGCCACCATGGGGCTCAGCTACCTCTTCGTGGCCCACGACCTGTCAGTGGTGCGTCACATCGCCGACCGCGTCGCCGTCATGTACCTGGGGCGGATCGTGGAGATCGGCGACGTCGACACCATCTTCGAGGCCCCGGCCCACCCCTACACCCAGGCCCTGCTCTCGGCGATCCCCATCCCGGACCCGGCCAAGGAGCGCGGTCGCAGCCGCATCGTCCTGGAGGGCGACATGCCCAGCCCCGCCAACCCGCCGTCGGGTTGCCGCTTCCGCACCCGCTGCCCGAAGTTCGCCTCAGGACTCACCGATGACGAACGCTCGGCCTGCCTGGGAGCTATGCCGGAGTTCCGCTCCCAGGGTGAGGACCACGACGTCGCCTGCTACTACCCCGAGCGCACCGCGGTCTTCTGACGTCCCTCGCCCCCGAGTCCACCCATCGCACTGTCCACCGATCCAGTCCACCGATCCTGCCCACCACCGCGCGCCGACGACGGCGCCCTTAGTGAACGGAGATTCCCATGAAGCTCAACCGTCGCATGTTCCTCGCCACGACGGCCTCCGCGGCCGTCCTGACCGCCTTGGCGGCCTGCGCCAAGAACGGCTCCGGCTCCTCGGGCTCCACCGCCGGCGTGCCCACCGCCGCCCCCGAGGAGCTCCAGGACGGGGGTACGCTGCGCTTCGGCATCGGCTCGGCGCCGGCGAACTGGAACGCCACGACCGTGGACGGCAACGTCGTTGACGTGTGGCTGGTCATGAAGTTCGTCTCCCCCTTCGTCGTCGACTGGGCCGCGGACGGCAAGGCGACGCCGAACCCCGACTACCTCACCAAGCTCGAGGCTGCGGAGGTCGGCGGCAAGACTGTGGTCACCGTGGCCGTCAACGAGAAGGCCACCTGGGGCAATGGGCGCAAGTGGGACTCCGAGGACATCAAGGTGTTCTTCGACCACGTCAAGGACCCCAGCTACTCCTGGGCCACCGTTGAGGGAATCGACAAGGTCGAGAAGGTCGAGATCGTGGACAAGCAGACCGCCAAGGTCACCTTCAACTCGGTCTACCCCGACTGGTCCAATGCCCTGGCCGGCGTCACCCCCAGGGAGCTCATGGCCGATGCCAAGACCTTCAACGAGTCGATGGCCGGCGCCACCAAGTTCAACAACGACTACTTCGCCGGCCCCTTCAAGATCAAGAGCTACGACGAGTCCAAGCAGGTCATCACCCTGGAGCGCAACGACAAGTGGTGGGGCGCCACCCCCAAGCTCGAGACCGTCACCCTGCACGTCCTGGACGACTCGGCCTTGGGGCAGGCCTTCGCCAACAAGGAGATCGACGTCCTGGACTACATCTTCTCCGCCGACGTCTACCAGCAGGCCAGCGGTCGCGATGACGCCGAGGTCCGCCAGAACACCGGCCTGCAGTGGCGTCACATCATGTTCAACGCCTCCTCCGGCCCCTTGGCGGACAAGGCCGTGCGCCAGGCCATTGTCCGGGCCTGCGACCGCGAGGCCATCGCGGCCTCCGACCTGGCGGGCCTGCCGGTGGACGCCAAGAAGACCCTCCTGGGCAACCGCTTCTTCCTGCCCGTCCAGGAGGGCTACCAGGACAACTCCACCAGCTGGGGCCACGACGTCGAGGCCGCCAAGAAGCTGCTCGACGGCGCCGGCTGGGCGGCCGGATCCGACGGCGTGCGCGCCAAGGACGGCAAGAAGCTCGAGCTGGTGATGACCATCCCCTCCAACGCCCCGGTGGCCACCAACGAGGCCAACCTCCTTCAGAAGCAGCTGGGCGAGGTCGGTATCAAGCTCAGTGTCTCCACCGTCGAGATCGACAAGTACTTCCCGGAGTACATCAACAAGAAGAACTACGCGCTGACGGCCTTCACCTCCGAGAAGACCCAGTACCCCCTGGCCAACGTGGGCCAGTACTACGCCTCGACCAGCCAGTCCAACTACACCGGGCTGTCCGTTCCCGAGGTCGACGAGTACGTCGCCAAGATCGGCTCGACCCCCGACGGCACCGAGCGCAACAAGCTCGCCAACGAGCTCGACAAGGTCCTGTGGGAGAACGTCTTCAGCATCCCGATCTACCAGCGCATGCAGCTGACCGCCGTGCCCAAGACGCTGCGCAACTTCGGCGCCCAGGGGCTGGCCTCCTTCCGGCCCGAGAGCATCGGCTACGTCAAGAGCTGAGCCGGTGCCCTCAGCCGGAGCGGATGACGACGGACGCGAGTCGGCGCGGCATGATGCGCCCGTGCAAGAAGACGTGCCCACCACCGTGTCCACCACTGTGCCCCCTGTCATGCCGACCGTCGTCATCCGCTCCCTGCCGGCCCGCCTGGGCACCGTCCTCATCGGCCTGGCCGCGGCGGGGATGTCCCTGACGATCGGCCTGGCCGACGGCGCCGCCCACGGGCTGCGCACCCTGGCCTGGGCGGGGCTGCTCACCTTTCTCACCTGGCTGCTGTGGTGGGCCCCGCAGATCACCCTGACCCCGCAGGCCCTCACCATCCGCAACGCCTGGCGCACCCACGTGCTGGGCTGGGACGAGGTCGAGATGTGCCGCACCCGTTGGGGGCTGTCGGTCGTCACCCGTGACGACGTCGAGGTGCGGGCCTCGGCCGCTCCCCGCCGCGGCGGCATGGCCGAGTCCTTCCGGCGCCGCCAGGAGCTGCGCGAGCAGCAGGAGCGGCGCGACGGCCTGCGGAACGCCGAGCCGGCCCCGGCGGTGCGCCCGGAGTACCTGGTGGGGGAGGGGACCTACCGCACCAACCTCGACATCGGTGATGCCGGGTCCCTCATCGAGGCCTACGCCGAGCAGGTGCGCAGCCTGCCCGCTCGGGCCGCAGACGAGACAGCGCCCGGCGCGGCCGCCAGCGTGAGCAGCAGCCTCAACCGCCCGGTCGTCGTCGCCGCAGGGCTGCTCGCCGTCGCGCTCGCGGCCGTGACCGTGCTGCTGTGAGGTGACCTACCACTGCTCAGATGGACGGCGGGACAGACGGACACGCACGGGGATTACAGCGGGAGGGGTAGTCGAATGAAACTGATGGCGGAGGACTACGTCGTTGAGTTTCTTGTGTCGCGAGGCCTGTATGTCCTGGCGAATTCGGCAGTTCCCGTATTGCTGGCGATAGCTGTCGCATCGGAGGGTTACAGCGCCTCCGGTGTCGGGCTGGTTCTCGGCGTGGGGGCGCTGCCGGGCATCCTGGGTGCGTTGTTGGCTCCGCAGATGCTGGTCCACGTCAGCCCCAAGACCATGTTCGGCGGTGCGGCAGCTGCATGGATCGTCATCTGTGGCGGGATCGCGATGCTCAGTCATACCGGATCGGTTGGCCTCGGCGTGTACGTCACTGTGTCGTTCACATTGGAGTTTGTCGCATCGATCATGTATCCAACGATGGGGTCCTATGTCGCAGACCTGGTGCGATCGGATCTGCTGGATCGGATGAATTCTGCCAGGGCTGTCGTCGCTGGTCTGTGCGCGGTCGCCGGCCCTGGAGCTATCGCGCTGGTGCAGTCATGGCGAGGTGTTTCAGACGCTTGGTGGTTGGTATCCCTGCTGATGCTCGTGTGCCTGCTCTCCCAGAGCCGCCTGCCGAAGGGGCGCAGGACGGGTGGTGCGGATCGCGTGACCGCGCTGAAGCGGGGACTGCAGGCCGCTGCACGTTCCCGAGGTGTTCTCGTTGTGCTGGTCGCCTCCGGGGTGTGGCACTTTACTGTATGGGGAAGTTACATGACGCTATGCCCCGTCGTGCTGCGCGATGAGTATCAGGCGTTATGGTTCATCGGTGTCAGCGAGTCCCTGTTTGCGGTCGGTGGGATCGTGGGGTCCTTGGTTCGTCTGCCATCCCGCTTGTCGCGCCCAGTGCTGTGCCTGGTTGCGCTTCTCAGCTTCGTTCCGGTTCCGGTCAGCGTGGTGCTCGGTGCGCCTCTGTGGCTGGTCGCTGTGTCCCTCTTCGTGTCAAGTGCTGTGATTGCGTCGACGAGTGTGGCTTGGGAGACGTTTCTTCAGTCTCGAGTTGAGCGTGACGCACTGCCCTCTGTGTTCGCCTTGGACTACCTCGCCGGGGATGGTGTCGCTCCGCTTGGCTATGTGGCTGTTCCTGCTCTTGCGGTGTGGCTGGGGCAGGGGGCGGGTGTGCTGGTGGCCGCTGGGGTATGTGTCGTGGTGCTGCTCGGTTGCCTGTGGGCGTATGCCGTTTCTCCGGAGGTGGAGGACGTCGAATCGGCTGCGCAGTGACCGTCAGCTCGTGGTTCGCAGTTCCGCAGGGGGTTGAAGCTGCCGGTGCCTGAATGGTCGAGGTGAGGGGCGGCACATATCGGGTGTTGGCCCGGCCATGGCAGGTCGCGACCGGCGTCCTCTAGTCTTTCCCTGTTTCGTGCCCTGTGGTCGGTGCCTGAGCGGTGCCTGACCCGCGGCGTCCTCCCACCGGAAGAAGTGCCCCCTATGAGCGTGCGCCAGGATCTGCGCAACGTCGCCATTGTCGCCCACGTCGACCACGGCAAGACCACTCTTGTCGACGCCATGCTCTGGGAGGCGGGGGCCTTCGGGGCCCGGGCCACCGAGGAGACCACCGGTGAGCGCGTCATGGACTCCGGCGAGCTGGAGCGTGAGAAGGGCATCACGATCCTCGCCAAGAACACGGCGGTCCACTACTCGGGCCCCTCCGCCGCGGATGCCGGATGCCCCGAGGGCATCGTCATCAACGTCATCGACACCCCCGGTCACGCCGACTTCGGCGGTGAGGTCGAGCGCGGGCTGTCCATGGTCGACGGCGTCGTCCTCCTTGTCGACGCCTCCGAGGGGCCCCTGCCCCAGACCCGCTTCGTGCTGCGCAAGGCCCTGGCCGCGAACCTGCCGGTCATCCTCGTGGTCAACAAGGTGGACCGCCCCGACTCCCGGCTCGACGAGGTCGTCGGAGAGTCCACCGACCTGCTGCTGTCCCTGGCCAGCGACCTGGCCGACGAGCACCCCGACATCGACCTCGACGCCGTCCTGGACGTGCCCGTCATCTACGCCTCCGCCAAGGCCCGCCGCGCCGACACCGAGGCCCCGGCCGACGGCGAGCTGCCGGCCAACGACAACCTCGAGCCGCTCTTCCGCACCATCATCGAGCGGATCCCCGGCCCCTCCTACGAGGAGGGCGCCCCCCTGCAGGCCCACGTCACCAACCTGGACGCCTCACCCTTCCTGGGCCGCCTGGCGCTGCTGCGCATCCACAACGGCACCCTGCGCAAGGGGCAGACGGTGGCCTGGGCCCGCCACGACGGCTCGCTGGCCTCCGCCCGCGTCTCCGAGCTCCTCGTCACCGAGGGGCTGGACCGCAAGCCCGCCGAAGAGGCGCACGCCGGCGACATCGTCGCCGTCGCCGGGATCGAGGACATCACCATCGGCGAGTCCCTCGTCGACCCTGAGGACCCCCGCCCCCTGCCGCTCATCACCGTGGACGACCCGGCCATCGCCATGACCATCGGCATCAACACCTCCCCGATGGCCGGGCGCACCAAGGGCGCGAAGGTCACCGCCCGCCAGGTCAAGGACCGCCTGGACCGCGAGCTCATCGGCAACGTATCCCTGCGGGTCCTGCCCACCACCCGGCCCGACGCCTGGGAGGTCCAGGGGCGCGGCGAGCTGGCGCTGGCGATCCTCGTGGAGCAGATGCGCCGTGAGGGATTCGAGCTGACCGTCGGCAAGCCCCAGGTGGTCACCCGCACCATCGACGGCAAGCGCCACGAGCCCATCGAGCGCATGACCATCGACGTCCCCGAGGAGTACCTGGGCGCCGTCACCCAGCTCATGGCCGCCCGCAAGGGCCAGATGGAGACCATGACCAACCACGGCACCGGCTGGATCCGCATGGAGTTCCTCGTGCCGGCTCGCGGCCTCATCGGCTTCCGCACGCAGTTCCTCACCGAGACCCGCGGCACCGGCATCGCCTCCTCCATCGCCGAGGGCTACGCCCCCTGGGCCGGGAAGATCGTCTCGCGCACCACCGGCTCCCTCGTCTCCGACCGCGCCGGGGCCGTGACCGCCTATGCGCTCATCCGCCTGCAGGACCGCGGCAGCTTCTTCGTCGAGCCCACCCAGGAGACCTACGAGGGCCAGGTCGTGGGGGAGAACCCCCGCGGCGAGGACATGGACGTCAACGTGGTCCGTGAGAAGCAGCAGACCAACATGCGCTCCTCGACCGCGGACACCTTCGAGGCCCTTGTCCCGCCGCGCCGCCTCACCCTGGAGGAGGCCCTCGAGTTCGCCGCCGACGACGAGTGCGTCGAGGTCACCCCGGAGGCCGTGCGCATCCGCAAGGTCATCCTCAACTCCCAGGAGCGTTTCCGCGAGAACGCCCGCCGTCGTCGTGCCGAGGCCTGAGAGGAACCGCCGCCCATGAGCCAGTCCGTCAACCGCGGGGAGAAGCCTGCCGCCCCCGAGGCCGCAGCCGACGCCGTCGAGTCCGTTGAGGCTGCTGCGCCGGCCGAGTCCGTTGAGCAGGCCGAGGATGCTGCGGCGGTCGAGGAGTCTGAGGAGACTCCGGCCGCCGAGCGGCCTGAGGGGCGGACGGCCGAGGATGACTCCGCTGAGGGCGGGGACGCCGATGGCACCCCGACCCTCAACCTCGATGAGGAGTCCCAGGACGATCCGGACGAGGAGCCCGGCGCTGAGGCCCGTGAGGCGCAGGAAACCGCTGCTGAGGCTGTCGAGGCCGTGAAGCCCGCTCAGGTGGCCGAGCCGGCCGAGTCCATCGAGCAGGCCGAGGAGGTTCCGGCCGTCGAGCGGCCCGAGGATGGGACGGCCGAGGGCGACTCCGCTGAGGGCGGGGACGCCGATGACACCCCGACCCTCAACCTCGACGACGAGTCCCAGGACGAGGAGGCTGAGTCTGCCGAACCGGTCGAGGCGGCTGAGGAGACCAGCGCCGAGGTCCAGGAGGGGGAGCCAGCTGGGACGGTCGAGGCCGTGAAGCCCGCTCAGGTGGCCGAGGCGGCCCAGCCTGCTGCGCCTGCCGAGTCCGCTGTGCCTGTTGAGCCGGCTGAGTCCGTCGAGCACTCCGAGGAGTCTGAGGTGGCTCCGGCCGTCGTCGAGCAGGCTGAGGAGAAGGCTCCCGCCACTGAAGCCGCCGAACCGGTGGCGACGCCGGCATCGATGCGCGTCGTCGACGAGGCCGCCACCCCTGCTGAGGCCCTCTCGCCCTATGAGTCGGCCGGCGCCGATGCGTCTGCCGAGACCCGGCGGGGCACCGCGTGGAGCCCCGATTCCGGCGACATGCCGCCGTCGATCGTGCCGAAGAGCCTGTCCGGGGCGTCGCCCTCGGCGCCCGAGCAGTCCACGCCCGACGCCGCCCGAGCCGCTGAGCCCACCGAGGGCGATGCCGATCCGGTGGGGGACAACGCCGCTCCCGCAGCCGTCCCCGGGACCCTGGCCGCGGCCGCGACGACGCACAAGCCCGCCAAGGCCCAGAACGTTGCGAAGAAGACCAACAGCGCAGCAGTCGGGTCGGGCTCCTCGCGCCGTCGGCGCCTCATCCCCGCTGCCTGCGCCGCCGGGGCTGCGGCCCTGCTGCTGGCCTGGGGCGGCATCGCCTGGTGGACCACCCAGCACATCGCCTCGGGCACCACCGTCTCCGGCGTCGATGTCTCCGGCCTGAGCCCCAAGAAGGCCCACGAGCGCATCGGCAAGGGAGTCGGCGACCAGCTCGCCCAGCCCGTCACCCTCACCGTCGGGCAGGGAAGCTCCGAGCTCGTGCCCGCCAAGTCGGGAATCTCGGTCGACACCGACGCCTCGGTCAAGAAGCTCACCGGATTCACCCTCAACCCCCTCACCCTGGCCCAGCGCCTCGGTGGTCAGCACACTGACGCCGTCATCCGGGTCGATTCCACCGCGCTGCGCGGTGCCCTGGAGGACCGGGTCGACACGATGGCCAATGGTGCGGTCTCGGCGACCGTGACCCTGGATGGCACCAAGCCGGTCACCACGCCCGCGAGCAACGGCATCGGACTCGACGTCGAGGCCTCTCTCAAGCGGATCGGCGGCACCTGGCCCCTGGGGAAGAAGACTCTGGCCATGGCCGAGGGCACCGCGACCCCCGCCATCACCGACGAGGAGGCCTCCACGTTCGTTGACGGCACCCTCACGCCGCTGCTCTCCAGCGGACTGACCGTGAACACGGCCGGTGCCGGCGCGCAGAGCAAGAACCCTGGCGCGGCCGCGGCCTTCTCCCCGCAGGACACCGCTGAGATGCTGAAGATCTCCTCCGAGGGCGGCACCTTGAGCGCCACTTTCGACCCGACCGCGCTGCGCGACGCCATCGTCGCCAGAGTCGGCCAGGTCGAGACCCCCGCCCAGAACGCGACCTGGAAGATCGACGGCTCCGCCACCGGCGCCCCCGGGGCGCGTCCCCAGTACGTCCCCGCCGCTCAGGGGAAGACCATCGACACCGCCGCCCTGTCTGCGAGTCTGCTCAAGGCCGGCACCTCCGCCACCGACGTCGCCGGCCGGACCGTGACCCTGCCGATGGTCGTGTCCGAGCCGACGGTGAAGACGCCGCAGAACGAGTGGGGTATCAGCGAGGCGATCGGAGAGTTCGCCACCCCGTACAACGCCGGGGACGCGCCGCGCACCCAGAACCTCACTCGCGGGGCCGAGCTCGTCAACGGCACCGTCGTCAAGCCCGGCGAGGTCTTCTCCCTGGAGAAGACTCTCGGCGAGGTCGACTACGAGCATGGCTTCGCCGATGCCGGAGTCATCTCCAACGGGCAGCACGTCGACTCCCTGGGCGGCGGGCTGAGCCAGGTGGCCACCACCGTCTTCAACGCCGGCTTCGAGGCCGGTATGGACGACACCGAGCACCACGCCCACCAGTACTACTTCGACCGCTACCCGGCCGGACGCGAGGCCACCTTGTGGACCGGCAAGCTCGACGTGAAGTTCACGAACTCCACGTCCCACGCGGTGTTGGTCCAGGCCTGGCTGGACGGCGAGCAGATCCACGTGCGGATGTGGTCCGCGAAGTACTACGACGTGTCGATCACCTCCTCAGACCGGTTCAACTTCCGCCCGGTGTCCACCGAGCGCAAGTCCGGCCCCGGCTGCGAGCCCTACTCGGGTGGCAACCCCGGCTTCGACATCACCGTCACCCGCACCCGCAAGCACGACGGTAAGGCCCTGCCCGACGACGTGCTCACCACCCAGTACGCCGCCGACAACGACATCGTCTGCTCCTGAGACGGGGCGCCCCGGCAGCCTGGAGCCCTGCTGGGGTGCAGCGCCGGTGCGGGGTTGATGTCAGCGCCATGGACACTGAGGCCTTTCTCGGCGCTCCTAGGGCGGTGTTACCTGTGACATTCGCGCTGCGGCAGTGACGTAATCGAGGTGTGGCAACCCTGAGTTTTCGGCGTGCTGACGGCCACTCTTTCACCTCTTGGGCCGACGGGCGCCGGGGGACCATACTTGGCCCGACCCCGCTCACCCGCGCGGGAGGATTCCCCTGAGAAGAAAGGACACTGCTGCCATGACGTACGTCATTGCCCAGCCCTGCGTCGACGTCAAGGACCGCGCCTGCGTCGACGAGTGTCCCGTCGACTGCATCTACGAGGGTGAACGCAGCCTCTACATCAACGCCGACGAGTGCGTCGACTGCGGCGCCTGCGAGCCCGTCTGCCCCACCGAGGCGATCTTCTACGAGGACGATGTTCCCGACGAGTGGGAGGACTACACCCGCGCCAACATCGACTTCTTCGAGCTCAAGGGACTCGGCTCGCCCGGCGGCGCCCAGAGGACCGGCGCGCTGGACTACGACGACCCCATGATCGCCGCCCTGCCCCCGCAGAACGAGGAGTGGAAAGAGGCCAACGGCTACTGAGCCTGCGGGCCGGGGGTGGAGACGCCCCCGGCCCGTGAGGAAGAATCAGGGCCCGTGACCACCAGCGCGACACCTGAGACCCTCCCCAGCCTCCACCTGCCCCGCCGACTCGCCCTGCCCGACTTCCCCTGGGACTCGCTGACCCCCTACCGGGAGCGGGCTGCCCAGCACCCGGACGGCGTCGTCGACCTCGCGGTGGGCACGCCCGTCGACCCCACCCCTGAGATCGCCCGCAACGCCCTGTTCTCGGCGGCCAACGCCCCCGGCTACCCGACGGCGGTCGGCGCCCCCGTGGTGCGTGCCGCCATCACCGAGTGGATGGAGCGACGTCGGGGCGTAGCCGGCCTCGGTGATGACGAGGTCATCCCCACCATCGGCTCCAAGGAGTCCGTGGCCCTCCTGCCGCTGCACCTGGGGGTGCATCCCGGCGACCTCGTTCTGCACCCGCGTGCCGCCTACCCCACCTACGACGTCGGCGCCCGCCTTGTGGGGGCCACCCCCGTCCCGGTGGACACCGACGCCGACCCCGCCACCTGGGGCATCGCCGAGGACGCGCCCGTGGCCGTCGTCTGGCTCAACAGCCCCGGCAACCCCGACGGGCACGTCCTGAGCGTCGAGCAGATGGCCCGGATCGTCGCCTGGGCCCGGGCGCGGGGCGCCGTCGTCATCTCCGACGAGTGCTACGCCGAGCTCGGCTGGGAGGCTCCGTGGGACACCCAGCCGATCCCGAGCCTCCTGGACCCCCGGGTCGGGGGAGCCGCGGGCCGAAGCGGCCTGCTCGCCCTGTACTCCCTGTCCAAGCAGTCCAACCTGGCCGGCTACCGGGCGGCCTTCCTCGCCGGCGACGCGCGGCTCGTGGGCGCTGCCACCGAGGTGCGCAAGCACACCGGCATGCTCATGCCGACTCCGGTGCAGGCAGCCCTCGTGGCCGCCCTCGGCGACGAGGCGCACATGGAGGTGCAGAAGGAGGTCTACCGGGAGCGCCGTGAGGTGCTCGTCGAGGCGACCGCTGCTGCCGGGCTCGTCAACGATCCGGCCTCCGTGGCCGGCCTGTACCTGTGGCTCCGGGGGCCCGAGTCGATGAGCGCCTACGAGCTCGTGGGGGCCTTCGCCGAGCTCGGAATCGTCGTGGCCCCCGGCGACTTCTACGGCGAGGCCGGAGCCGGGCGGGTGCGGATGAGCCTGACCGACACTGACGAGCGAGTGGCCGCCGCCGCCGCGCGCCTGCGCTCGCCCGATGCCGCCGCCCTCTTCGCCGGCTGAGACCGGCCGGTCCCGGTCAGTCGACCTCGGGCCACTCGGAAGTGAGATAGGCCCCGACGGCGCGGTGTTGGAATCGGTAGGGCCTACCGCGCCGGATAATCCTGCGGGTCAGGTCGAGCCGCTGCGCGGTGGGGCCCGCGTCCGTGGCCCTCTTGTGGCCGAGCCGGTTAGCGATGTTCGTCAGAGAACGCTCCTCGGGTGCGAGCTCGGCCATTGCCTCGACGAACTCCCTCTCGCGTGGTGGGAGCCGGTCGAGGATGCGCTGCACATGCGACTCCGCCTCGTGGACCGCCTGCCTGCTCCATCCGGTACGGACGTGCTCGGCGGTGATGATGCTGTCAGTGCTGGCGTGCCAGGCGCACTGCCCGGCGAGCTGGAAAAGGAATGGCTCTCCGCAGGAGAGCTCGACGATGGCGCGTTGGGCGTCGGGCTCCATGAAGATCCGATCTGTGCCGCCGTCGGCCGTGGTGATGGGCCATCCCTGGCTGATGAAGGGGTGGAGTGCGGTCAGGAGGTCGTCGTCGTCGATGGTCTCCAGCGTGGTGGTTTGGAAGCGGCGCGCGAAGGTGGCACCGGATCGGGCTCCGGCCATGTCCGCGAACTCGGGCAGCCCGGTCAGGTAGACGGCGATAGGCAGCGCCGAGCCAACGCTCAGTCCGCCGGGAAGGGTCGTGGGCTCTTCGTGAGTGAGCGCGTCACCCAGGGCGATGAGCAGCTGGGAGCGCGCGTGCTCATCAGTGATGTTCTGGACCTCGTCGATGTGGATCATCACCACGGCATGGCGCTTGGTGGCCGCACGGCCGATCTCAATGAGCAGATCAGTCAGGGCGGAATACGGCTCGGGGCCGTCCTGGGCGCGCACGGACAGGGAGATGCCGGAGGCTGCCACGGACTCAACGCGGCGCAGGAGGTCGCCGATGCGCTGCTCCCTGGCTGCTGGCAGACCCGCCGTGTCGGCGAGGGTCAGCAGAGCCGAGGCGACTCGTTTGATGGGGTCGCTCCCCGACGGGATGCGCAGCTGCGGCGTGACCCAGTCGCCATCCTCCAAGGCCTCACTCGCGATCCGGCGCACCAACGCGGACTTTCCGGAGCCGGCTTCCCCCAGGATTGTGCGGCCGCGCTCGTGGATGCCGGCGGCGCGGCGCGGGCGAAGGGTGTCTCGCCAGTCGCTGAGGTGCTCGATGCGCCCCGCCCACACCAGAGGCACCGTGTCTGAGCCTGGGCTGAACGGCGAGTCAAGGGGAGTCCTCATGCTGATAAGTTTATCAACAAGCGACTGGCTTGATAAGTTTATCAAGCGCGGGTGGGCGTCCGGCTGCTGCCCCCGGCGGGCTGATCCGGGCTGATCGGCCGATCCGGTGGCCCGCGATGAGCCCATGAAACGACGCCGTGACGACGCACCCCGTACAGTGGACGCTGGGCCCGCCGGAACCCCGTGGGCCCAGGTCTCGCCGTCGCGATGCGTGCGGCCCCGAGCCCCCCAGGAGGCATGATGACGAGCACCCCCACCACCGCCGCGGCCGAGCAGCCCGAGCAGAGCCGGACCAGCGCCGTCGGCGGTCCTGGCCTGCTGGCCGTTGACGGCACCAACCTCGAGCTGCCGCGCACCCCGGCGACCGACGGCGCCGACGGCCTGGGCGTGTCCAAGCTGCTGGGCTCCACCGGCGTGGTGACGCTCGACCCGGGCTTCACCAACACGGCGTCGTGCACCTCGCAGATCACCTACATCGACGGCGCGGCCGGGATCCTGCGCTACCGCGGCTACCCGATCGAGGAGCTGGCCAAGTCCTCGACCTTCCTGGAGGTCGCCTACCTCCTCATCAACGGCGATCTGCCCGACCGCGAGTCCTTCGCGCGCATGGAGCGGCGCATCTCGCGCCACCGGCTCCTGCATGAGGACTTCCGCGGCTTCTTCACCTCCTTCCCCTCGTCGGGCCACCCGATGGCGATCCTCCAGGCCGGGATCGCGGGCCTGGCAACCTACTACGAGGACACCCTCGACCCGCACGACCCCTACGAGCGTGAGCTCGCCACCGTGCTGCTGCTGGCCAAGATGCCCACGATGATTAGCTACATCGCCCGGCGCGCCATCGGACTGCCGCTGCTCTACCCCGACCCGCAGCGCTCCTACGTCGAGGACTTCATCCGCCTGACCTTCGGCATGCCCTACCAGTCCTACGAGATCGACCCGGCCGTGGTGCGGGCCCTGGACATGCTGCTCATCCTGCACGCCGACCACGAGCAGAACTGCTCAACCTCCACGGTGCGCCTCGTGGGCTCGGCCGACGCCAACATGTACGCCTCCGTGGCCGCGGGCGTGGGCGCCCTGTCCGGGCCGCTGCACGGCGGCGCCAACGAGGCCGTCCTGCGGATGCTGGACACCATCCAGAGCTCGGGGATGAGCACGGCCGAGTTCGTCCGCAAGGTCAAGGACAAGGAGGACGGAGTGCGGCTCATGGGCTTCGGCCACCGGGTCTACAAGAACTACGACCCGCGCGCCGCCATCGTCAAGGAGACCGCCCACGACGTTCTGACCCGCCTGGGCTCCGACGACGGCGACCGCAAGCTCGAGATCGCCATGGAGCTGGAGGAGACGGCGCTGCGCGACGAGTACTTCGTCTCGCGCAGCCTCTACCCGAACGTCGACTTCTACACCGGCCTCATCTACCAGGCGATGGGCTTCCCCACGAAGATGTTCACGCCCCTGTTCGCCCTGGGGCGCCTGCCGGGCTGGATCGCCCAGTACCGCGAGATGATCGCCGATCCCGCCAAGCGCATCGGGCGGCCCCGACAGGTTTACGACGGCTCCACCGAGCGCCACTACGTGGCCATGCACCGCCGCAAGCACGACGACGGCCAGTACCCGGCCACCCGCGCCGGTGTCCCCAGCCTCGACCGCGTCACCAGGGTCTGAGTCACCAGAGTCTGAGCTTCACGGGCCACGCCGGTTGCCCAGGGCTGATTGTCTGTGGCCGGTTGTCTGGGGCCGGGCGATGCGGTTCGGGAACGTACATTCCCGACGAGGACTGCGTTCTCCCCCAAACCACTGAGGTCCGCCCGCAGTGGTTTGGGGGAGAAGTACGTCCCCGACGCAGAAGTACGTCGTCGATCAGGGCGTTGGGCCGTCCAGCGCGTCTCCTCGCCTACAGGCAGGCCAGGTTGATCTTGCTCATGCGCAGGAGCTTCTCGCGGGTGGCGGCGTCGGCCATGAGTTCGGCAATGTTGTGGGGGACGACCTGCCAGGAGACGCCCCAGCGGTCGACGCACCAGCCGCAGTGCTCGGCCTCGGGCACGGCCGACAGCCCCGCCCAGTAGCGGTCGATCTCCTCCTGGTCCCGGCAGGAGACGATCATGGAAACCCCGGGTGTGAAGGTGAAGTCGTGGAAGGCCCCCGAGTCCATGGCTGCCATCCAGGTGCCGCGCAGCGTGAAGTCGGTGAACATGACGGCCCCCGCCTCTATCGGCCCGCCCTCCCCGTAGCGACGCAGGGCCCCGCGGCGGGCGTCGTCGAACAGAGCGATCCAGGCCTCGGTGGCCTCCTCGGCGTTGGCGTGGTTGGTGCCGCCGAACATGAAGG
The DNA here is from genome assembly GCF_016694895.1 of Actinomyces sp. HMT 175. Lineage (NCBI taxonomy): Bacteria > Bacillati > Actinomycetota > Actinomycetes > Actinomycetales > Actinomycetaceae > Actinomyces > Actinomyces sp. HMT 175. Next base: position 2,460,160 of record NZ_CP068012.1, on the reverse strand, counting down.
AGGGCAGGATGAAGGGGCGCGGCTCGCCGGCCGGGTCGGTGAGCATGAGCTGCCAGGTCATGCCGAAGCGGTCGCGAACCCAGGCGTAGCGCGGCGAGAAGGGGTACTCGCCCAGCTCCGTGAGCACACCGCCGGCGGAGAGATGCTCATAGAGCTCATCGAGGTAGGCCCGGGCCTGCTCCTCGCCACCGAACAGGAGCGGATCGAAGTTCAGGATGCAGCTGATCGACGGGTTCGGGGCGTCCTGGTCGCCGCCGTTGATGAGCGAGAGACGGAACCCGTGGATGCTGACCGTGGCCGCGTAGCCGGGCACCTCCTCGACGACGGAGCCCTCGCGGAAGACATCGGCGTAGAACCGGGCCGCTTCGTCAACGGTGCCGTTGCATCGGATGGCGGGAGTGATGAGCTGGTCCATGTGAACACCGTAGCGTGACAAGTGTTGGGGCCGCTGAAGTGTTGTGGCCCCCATCTCTAGTGGCGCGCCCTCCAGTGAGGACTGTGCATGATGCCGACCGTGTTCCCGAACGGATCAACGATAGATGCTGTTGTGAACCCGCCTCCGCGTGAGGTGGTGGGAGTGTGAGTACGTGCCCCATGCGCAACGAGGGTGGTGAACGTCGTGTGAATATCGTCGGTGTGCCAGTAGGTGATGGGTGATGTTGTCGAACTCGGGGACGGTGTTATGAAGGAGCGATCCATGATGCCCAGTTCGTCCTCGTCCGGACCGATGCGGAACTCGGTGTAGGCGCAAGGGCCGGTTTGTGGACTGCGGTAATACGGAGTGATGCCCAGCAGGTCTGCGTACCAGCGAGAGGCGGCGTCGACGTCATCAGCGGTAAGAACCATCGTAGTGAGTCCCTGCAGGATGGTCATGGCGTGTCCTTTCGGTGAGATGCCTTGTGGCACCCAACCTAGAACTGAAAGTGCTCATCCGGTGCGCACCATTGTCTGAGATGATCTTTAGTGTGCGTGCAGACCGTCTGATCGCCCTCCTGTTGCGCCTCCAATCGCGTGGGAGGATGACTGCCTCCCAGGTGGCTGCGGAGCTCGAGATCTCGCCAGCTACTGCCAGACGAGACCTCGAAGCCCTCTCGACGGCGGGAATCCCGGTCTACTCACAGCCGGGGCGAGGTGGTGGCTGGCGCCTTGTCGGAGGTGCTCGAACTGATCTGACTGGTATGTCTGCGGGCGAGGCGCGAGCGCTGTCGCGGATGCTAGGAACGGCGGCACTGAAGGACCCGGAAACTCGGGTGCCCACGATGAAGCTTATCCAGGCCTTACCGTCTTCTTTGCGTGATGAGGCTGAACGGTTGATGAAGGCAGTTCATGATGACCGTGTTGCCTGGGGTGAGTTGACGGCTGATGCAACGTCGGGCCTAAGCCAACTTTGTGATGTCGTCGCCCAGCGCCGAGTGGTGGTTGCCTCCTATCGGTCAAAAAATGGGGAGTGTAGTGTTCGGCGTCTGCTTCCCCTGGGGCTGGTGAATAAGGTAGGTGTCTGGTACCTCATCGCTGATGGTGAATGTGGGATGCGGATATATCGAGTATCGCGGTTTGATGAGGTGGTCGTGACGAATGAGGTGTTCGACCCTCCGAAAAATTTTGATGTCGCCGCCTATTGGGATGCTCAAGCGGACGTCATTGAGGGAAAGCGGTCCGGGATTGCTGCGGTGCTGCGGGTGCACTCATCGATCGTTCCTGTGCTGCGTTACCAGTTTGGAAGGTATTTCACTCTCCTTGAGGAGGGTGACGTGAGCGTTGTTGAAGTTCGCGCCCACATGCTAGTCGGATTGGCTGAGAGGCTTGCGGGGTGGGGTGACCGCATCGACGTCTTGTCACCACCTTGCCTGCGGTCTGAACTCGCCCGTATCGGCTCAGAACTGGTTGCGCATCACGGTTCCGCACAATGATGAATCGGTGTCAGATATCGACCTCAGTTCTGAGATGGCTTGGGCGGATCATCAGTGCGCTGACGGTGCTCAACAGGAACGCGGTGATACCGATAGCGGTGAAGTTGCCGGTGAGAGTGAGCAGTGGGCCACCGATAATCCCTGCCACCGTTGTACCGAGGTACATCACGGCGCTAGTGAGGGTGGAGATGGTGCCGCGCGCTGTGCTGTCAAGTTGCTGCAGGTGGAGCATGCGGACGCTGAGCATTGCGCCTCCGCAGGCGAAGAGGGGCAGGAATACCAACCCCACAACGATCGGAGGCGGAGATATGGCGAGCGTCAGATAGGCGATGCCCATCACTACGGCGCTCAGGTAGATGGCTTGGGTGGGGGTCATACGGCCGGTCAGTCGGACGCCGAAAAGGCTGCCGATCGTGTTACCGACCCCGCCGGCCAGGATGATGAGCGCCACGGTGACCTTCGACGTGCCCAGGCCGTCCTCCAACCAGGTCGGTGCGTAGGTGAACACGGTGAAGAACGCCAGCGTGTACACGAGGTAGGACAGGAATCGTGTGATCGCCTGCGGCGCGTGGAGCAGGGTCAGGTATGGCACCTTCTTAGCCGCCGCGGTCGGGTGGATATCAGGGATCTGGTACCAGAGCGTGACTGTTAGCCCCAACGAACAGACCCCGATGATGGGGAAGACAATGCGCCAGTCTATGATTGCGAGGAGACTTCCGAGAGGGACCCCGACAACCTGAGCGATGGACAGTCCGGCGGTCGTATATCCCATGACGCGCAGAATGCGCTTCTGATCCGGGCCGACGAGGGCGGGAATCATCGCCCATACCTGCGGTGCAGCAACGGCCGCCGCACCGCCAGTGATAAAACGGAAGGTGAACATTGTCCAGAACCTCGGCGAAATTGCACAGGCGACTGTTGCCAATGCGAAAACCACCATCCCAAGCGTAAGGATGATCCGGCGGTTACCTCGGTCCGAGATTGGTCCGGACACCAGGCCGGTGAGCGCGTATCCGATCGCATAGATGCTGACCAGCCAGCCACTCTGCGTCGTCGACACGTCGTATGTCTTGGCAAGCGATGGCAGTAGTGGTGCGACGACGAAGGTGTCCGAACCGATCAGGAACATGACCGCGAACCCGAGTAGTGAAAGTTTTCGGTCCATAACGTCCTCCAGTCCGTTGAGAGCGCCTCAACGCTAAGCCTTGACAGTGCTGTCAATGTCAAGAGATGCTGGCGCGGTCCAGTAAGTTGATCGAAGAGGGGCGTATGCGCATCAACGAAGCTGCCCGGCATGCTGGGACCAGTCCACGGATGCTGCGCTACTACGAGGCTGAGGGGCTGCTGGCGCCCGTGCGTCGTGACAACGGCTATCGCGACTACGGTGCTGGAGAGGTTCTCGCCGCCCGCCAGATCGTCGCGCTGTCCCACGCCGGCTTGCCCCTCTCGCTCATCAGGACGGTGCTGCCATGTGCCACAGAAAGCGGTGCGTTGAGGGCGTGCCCCTCGGTCGCGCCCGAGCTGCGCCGTCGGCTCCGCGACGTCGAAGAACAGATTGACGCGCTCGCGAGCGGCGCCGAGGTCATCAGGAGCCTCCTCGACAACCTTCAACACGTCGCATCTGCCTAGCCCGCCATATAGCTGCGTGCTGGTGTCTTACTTGGCGGGCGCGAGCCGAACTTGGCTGCCACGCTGGCGTTTATCTTCTGAGGCCTGAGCCGTCGGGGAGTCCTGCTCGCGTTGCAGAGTCATCGACGGCGAACTCTGTCCGAACCGCAACCACTGTGGTTAGGCTGGCCTTATGAGCAAGAAGCCTGCTGCCTCTGCCGCTTCGACCGACCTGCCTCTGCCTCACGCCGACCGCCCCATCGCCTCAGCCCCCGGCCACTGGGTCCTGGCCCGCGCCGGCAAGCGCGTCCTGCGTCCTGGCGGCGCGGCCCTGTCCGCCGCCATGCTCAGCCGCGCCGGCCTCGCCGGCGCTGACGTCGTCGAGCTCGCCCCGGGCCTGGGGCGTACCGCCGCCGAGATCATCAAGGATCACCCTGCCTCCTACACGGCCATCGACCGCGACCCCGACGCCGCCCGGCGCGTGGCCGCCGTCGTCGGGGACCTCGGTGCCGTCCGCCAGGGCGAGGCCGCCGACACAGGCCTGGACGAGGCCAGCGCCGACGTCGTCGTCGGCGAGGCCATGCTCACCATGCAGGGGGACAAGGGCAAGGCCGCCATCGTCGCCGAGGCCGCCCGCGTCCTGCGCCCCGGCGGGCGCTACGCCATCCACGAGCTCGGCGTCACCCCCGACGACATCGACGAGGACTACTACACCCAGCTGCGCCGCGACCTGGCCCGCTCCATCCACGTCAACGCCCGCCCCATGACGGCGGCCGCCTGGAAGGAGCTCATGGAGGGCGCCGGACTCGTCGTTGACTGGGTCGACACCGCCCCCATGGCCCTGCTCAAGGTCGGACGCAACATCCGCGACGAGGGCCTGGGCGGCTTCCTGCGGATCGCCCGCAACGTCGCCGCCGACAAGGCGCTGCGCCAGCGCGTCCAGGAGATGGCAGCCATCTTCAAGCGCTACGAGAAGGACATGGTCGGCATCTCCCTCGTCGCCCACAAGCCCGCAGCCTGAGCCCCGCTTCTCGCCGGTCGTCGACGTCGCGGTCGTACCTTAGCTCGCGCGTTCGACGGGTCAAGGGTGCGAACGCGCGACCTAAGGTACGAACTCGCGGACGCGTCCCTATTTGTGCAACGGGCCCTAGTCGTCGCGGGTCGCCCCGCGCAGACCGGCGCGCAGCACCTCCCGGCTGAGCAGCGCGATCGCCTCGATCGGGATACCCGCCGGGCAGGCCGGCAGGCACTCGCCGAACTCAGAGCACGGCCCGAAGAGCGCATCGAGCTCCCGCGTCATCGCCCGAGCTCGGCGCCCCCGCTCGATGCTCCCCTGCGGCATGAGCGACAGGTGCGCCAGCTTCGCCCCCGCGAAGAGCGCCGCCGCCCCGTTCGGGCAGGCCGCCACACAGGCCCCGCAGCCGATGCAGGCGGCGAAGTCCAGTGCCCGCTCCGCCTGCAGGTGCCCCTGGGCGATGTCGTCGGCATCCGGTGCGGTCCCCGCAGCCACGTCCACGGTCCCACCCGCCCGGATGAGCTCATCGAGTGCCGTGCGGTCCACCACCAGGTCCCGGATGACCGGGAAGGCCGCCGACCTCCACGGCTCCAACCGGAAGCGTCTCACTCCCGGGAAGGCCCGCAGGTGCTGACGGCAGGCCGGGGTCGTGTCCAGCGGCCCGTGCGGCACCCCGTTGACGAGGAAGCCGCAGGCCCCGCACACCCCCTCCCGGCAGTCCGACTCGAAGACCACCGGCTCGCCACCGGCCTCAATGATCTGGTCGTTGAGGCGGTCGAGCAGCTCCAGCAGACTCATCTGCGGCTCGGCGTCCTCCACCACGTGGCTCTCGAAGAAGCCCCGCGCCCGCGGCCCGTCCTGGCGCCAGATCTCCAGCTCGATCCTCATCGGTAGTCCCTCACCTGCATGGGCACCAGCGAGAAGCTCAGCGGCTCCGTGCGGCGCGTGTGCCCGCCATCGTCCCCGGTCTGCCAGGCCGATACCGAGCACCAGGTCTCGTCATTGCGCTGGGCCTCACCGCCCTGGGTCGCGTACTCCTCACGGAAGTGGGCGCCGGCGGACTCGCGCCGGTCCAGGGCGTCGAGGACCATGACCTCCGCCAGCTCCAGGAAGTCGGCGACCCGCAGCGCCTTCTCCAGCTCCTGGTTGAGGCGCGCCTGGCCACCGACCACGGTGACGTCGGCCCAGAACTCCTCACGCAGGGCGCGCACCTCCTCCAGGGCACGCAGCAGCCCCGCCTCGGAGCGGCTGACCCCGCAGCCGGTGTAGAGGATCTCGCCCAGACGGCGGTGGAACCACACCGGACGGTGGGTCCCGCCCACCGCCATGAGCGCCTCAATGCGCTCGCGGGTGTCGGCCACGGCCTGGAGCGCCTCCGGCGCGTCGGGGCTCAGGGGCTTACTGCCCACCAGCCCGGCCAGGTAGTTCGGCACGGCCAGTGGCAGCACGAACCAGCCGTCCACGCTGGCGCTCAGCAGCGAGTTCGCCCCCAGGCGGTTGGCGCCGTGGTAGTTGTTCGAGGCCTCCCCGCCCACGAACAGTCCCGGGATGGTGGACATCTGGTCGAAGTCCACCCACAGCCCTCCCATCGTGAAGTGGGCTCCCGGGGCGATGCGCATGGGCACCTCGTAGGGGTCCTCCCCGGTGGCATCGAGGTACATCTCGAACAGGTTGCCGTAGCGCGAGGCGATGGTCTCCTTGCCCAGCCGCTCCAGTGCGTCGCGGAAGTCGAGGTAGACCGAGTTGCGCAGCGGCCCGACGCCGCGGCCGGACTCGATCTGCTCGCGGGCGTTGCGCGAGGCGACGTCGCGCGGGGTGAGGTTGCCGAAGGCCGGGTACTTGCGCTCCAGGTAGTAGTCGCGCTCGTCCTCGGGGATCTCGTTCGGGGCCCGCTCGTCCCCGGGTCGCACGGGCACCCAGATGCGCCCGTCGTTGCGCAGCGACTCGCTCATGAGCGTCGTCTTGGACTGCCAGTGGGAGCTCACCGGCAGCGCCGTGGGGTGGAACTGCACCATGCAGGCCGAGGCGAAGGCCGCCCCGCGCCGGTGGGCGCGCCAGGTGGCAGTGGCGTTGGAGGCCATGGCCAGGGTCGAGTAGTGGTAGACGCTGCCGTAGCCGCCGGTGGCCAGCACGACGGCGTGCGCGGTGTGGGCCTGTACCTCGCCGGAGAGCAGGTCCCGGGTGACGATGCCCTGCGCGCGGGAGTCGGCCACGATGAGATCGAGCATCTCGGTGCGGGTGTGCATGCGGACGCTTCCGGCGGCGACCTGCTCCTGGAGGGCCTGAGCGCAGGCGATCTCCAGCTGCTGGCCGGTCTGTCCGCGCGTGTAGTAGGTGCGCGAGACCTGCACCCCGCCGAAGGAGCGGGTGGCGAGCTGGCCGCCGTACTCGCGGGCGAAGGGCGCTCCGATCGCCTCCATGTGGTCGATGACCCGGCCGGACTCCAGCCCCAGGCGCACGACGTCGGCCTCCCGCCCCCGGTAGTCCCCGCCCTTGACGGTGTCCTTGACGAAGCGCGTCAGGGAGTCGCCGTCGACCTTGCGGGCCCGGGCGGCGTTGATCCCGCCCTGCGCGGCCACCGAGTGGGCGCGGCGCGGGGCGTCGTGCAGGCTGAAGCACTCCACCCGGTAACCCAGGCGTCCCAGGGTCGCGGCCGCTCCGGCGCCGGCCAGTCCGGTGCCCACCACGATGACGGTCAGCTTGCGGCGGTTGGCGGGATTGACCAGGCGGTACTCGTCGCGCCGGCGCGCCCAGGCCTGCTCGGGCGGACAGTCCGGCAGGCGCGCATCCAGGTTCTCGCCGACGTCGTACAGGCCGCCGACGGCACCCGGCACACTCGCGCTCATCCGATCACCCCCGTGCAGATGAGCACCGGCAGCAGGCCGTTGACGACGGCGACGGCCAGGGCCACGCCCAGGGCGAGGGCGCGACAGGCCTTGCGCAGCCTGGGGCCGGTGCCGCCCAGGTCGATGACCACGTTCCACAGGCCCTGCGCCAGATGGAGGGAGAGTGCCAGCATGACCAGGCTGTAGAAGAGCGCCATGCCGGGGCGCGACAGGCTCGCCACGAGGTTGTGGTAGGCGCTGACCTGCAGCTCGCCGTTCGACGTCGTCGGCGCCTGAAAGCCCTCAGGGGCGATGAGGCGGCCGATGGTCAGGTCGAGGACGTGGATGAGGACGAAGACCCCGATGAGGACGCCGGTCGCCAGCATGGAACGGGCGCCGATGGTGCGGGCGGGCAGGGCCCGGCGCCGGAAGGCCCCGCGAGCGCTCCTCGCCCGGCGCCACAGCGCGATTCCCGCAGCCATGTGCGCCACGACGCAGGCCCCCAGGGCCAGGCGCATCGCCCACAGGAGCCCCTCCTGCGGCAGGAGCGGGTAGGCGACCTGCCGCAGCCAGGCGGCGTAGCCGTTGAAGGCGTGCGGGCCCGCGAGAACCTTGAGGTTGCCGACCATGTGGACCACGACGAACAGGGCCATGATCGTGCCGGTGATCGCCATCGTCGCCTTGAGGACGCGCTGTGAGGCCCACACGGGGGTGCGGCGCCTGCGCCGGGGAGGAAGCGCGTCGCCAACAGGCTGAGCAGACTCGGGGACATGGGCGGCCGTGGATATCGCAGCCATCTGCCCTCCCCTCCATTGCGTAGAACAACCCATCACTATGATAACGAACACTGTGGTGCTGGTGTGGGGAATGCACCTTGTCCTTAGGGGGCGTCCAACGCGACCGGCCGCCTTCCGCGGTTGAGGCGGAAGACGGCCGGTACGAGAAGCGCGGCGGCGGGGGAGTAGGAGGAGAGCCCTACTGGCCGGCGTGCTGGGGCGAGCCCAGCTCAATGCTCTTGCCACCGCGGGCCAGCGCCTCGACGGCGCCGGACTGGGAGTTGCGGCGGAACAGGACGTTGGAGGCGCCGGCCAGCTCGCGGGCCGGGACCACGCGCGGCTCCTTGAACAGGCCGTGGTTGCCGGGCACCACGCCGCCCTGCGGCATGAGGGAGACCTTCGTGCCGGCCGTCAGGTACAGGCCGGCCTCGACGACGCAGTCGTCACCCAGCGGGATCCCGAGCCCCGAGTTCGCCCCCAGCAGGCAGCGCTTGCCCAGGGCCACGCGCTGGCGCCCACCGCCCGAGAGCATGCCCATCGTGGAGGCGCCGCCGCCGACGTCGGAGCCGTCGCCGATGACGACCCCCTGGGAGATGCGGCCCTCGACCATGGAGCGCCCCAGCGTCCCGGCGTTGTAGTTGACGAAGCCGGAGTGCATGACCGTGGTGCCCTCGGACAGGTAGGCGCCCAGGCGCACGTTCGCGCCGTTGCCGATGCGCACCCCCGAGGGCAGCACGTAGTCGGTCATGCGGGGGAACTTGTCCACCGAGTGCACCTGGACGGGGCGCCCCACGGCGGCGCGCAGGCGCATGCGGGTGTTCTCGAAGTCCTCGGCACGGCAGGGGCCGGCGGAGGTCCACACCACGTTGGGCAGGCGGGAGAAGATCCCGTCCAGATTGACGGTGTTGGGCTTGACCAGGCGGTGGGACAGTGTGTGCAGGCGCAGGTAGGCGCCGGCCACGGTCTGGGGGGCGTCGTCGAGGTCGGCCCAGGTGCGCACCACGGTGGTATGGACGCCACGGGCCTCATCGCGGCGCTCCATGGCGCTCAGGGAGGCCAAGAGGTCGGCGTGCCCGTCCTCGGGCTCGTCGCCGAGAACCGGTCGGGGGTACCACACGTCGAGGGTGTTGCCGTCGTCGGTCACGGTAGCCAGGCCGAGACCCCAGGCGCTGCGAGTCGTCATGGGAACACCCTACGGTCCCTGGTGGCTGACCGTTGCCGGTGGGCGTGCGAGAATCACCGCATGGCGCGCACGACGATCCACCTCATGCGGCACGGCGAGGTGCACAACCCAGGCGGCATCCTCTACGGCCGTCTGCCCGGGTACCACCTGTCCACCCTGGGCCACCAGATGGCCCAGCAGGTCGCCGACGTCCTGTCCGCCTCCGGGCACGACATCACCCGGGTCATCACCTCACCCCTGGAGCGGGCCCGGGAGACCGGTGCCCCCACCGCCGCGGCCTTCGGCCTGGCGCCGACAACGGATCCTCGCCTCATCGAGGCCGGCAACTCCTTCGAGGGCGTGGCCGTCAACCGCAACCGCTGGATCCTGGCCCACCCCACCTACTGGTCCAGCTACGTCAACCCGCTGCGCCCCTCCTGGGGCGAGCCCTACCGGGAGATCGTCGAGCGCATGCGCGGCGCCGTCGTCTCCGCGCTCGACCTCGCTGAGGGCCACGAGGCGCTCCTCGTCTCCCACCAGCTGCCTGTCTGGTCGCTGCGCCTCTTCCTGGAGGGCCGCCCCCTGGCCCACGACCCGCGCCGCCGCCAGTGCGCCCTGGCCTCCCTGACCTCCCTGACCTTCGAGGACCGCACCCTGGTGGGGCTGGCCTACTGGGAGCCGGCCGGCGATCTGCTGCGACAGGCCCGCGACATGGTGCCCGGCACCTCCTCCGCCCAGACCGCGGGCAGTGTCAGCCCCGGCAGCCCAGGCAGTTCTGCCAGCCCTGTCAGTCCCGCCGGGCACGTCGAGGCGGCCCGGTGACCCAGCAGCCGCCCTCGCGCCCGCTCGGCGGCGAGGTCGTGCGCACCGGCCCGCCCGGCGAGGTCGGCCGCCCCGGCCGCGCCCGCCCCGCCCCGCGCCGCCCCTGGACCGGACAGGACTTCGTGTGGTGGCACACCGCCGCCGTCCTGACCGCCACCCGCCAGGGCCGCCGCCCCAACCCGGTCTCACCGACCATCGACCCCGTGCGCCCTGCCCTGGGATCCGGGGAGGTCATGCTGGCCACCTGCGACGCCGAACTGCTCATGTGGCGGCGCGGGGACGCCACCTACAACCCCTCCCGGGGCTTCTTCCTGGCGGGCGGCCCCGTCGGCCTGGCCCTGACGGCCGCCTTCTTCGGCGGACAGGCCTACCTCAACCACCGGCGACGACGCGCCGCCGAGGCCGACGCCGTCGAGAAGTGGCGCCACCTGGCCGGCGCCCGCCTGACCGTGTCCACCCACGGCATCTACCTGGGCACGGGGGAGGGCGTCATGCCCATCTCCTACGCCGACATCCAGGAGGTCCAGCTCACCGCCACCGGTGAGATCGTCATCGCCGCCGCCAACGCCTCCGGCTCGGTGCGCCTCAAGGTCAGGGCCCAGTGGGCCGAGCTCGTCCTCATCCTGTGGTCGGTGCGCTACATGCCCGAGCACCCCCAGCTCGTCGGGCGCACCTGGATCCCCGGTGACTGGCTCATCCACGCCGCCGCCCACGGCTACGACGTCGACACCACCCCCTGGCCCCAGGCCCGCCACGCCCTGCCCTGAGAACAGGGCGCCGAGGCCGGGCCGGCGCGCACCCGTCAGTGCTGGTCAGTGTGAGTCGGTCCCGGAGCGGTCGGTCCCGCCCGTCTCGCCGGCCTCAGGATCCTCGTCAGCTCCGTCATTGCTGGCGTCGGGAGCGCCGGTGGGCTCTTGCGGGTGGTGCTTGCGACGACGGATGTCCTGCTCCAGGTCCCTGAGGAACTCCGGGTCGTCGTCGGGCGCCATGGGCCGGGGACGCTGCGGGCGACGGAAGGTCGTGCCCTCCTTGGAGGACCACACGGTGGGCTCGACGTAGCCGCCGCGCTCCTCAGCGGCCTTGACCCGCGAGAAGATGATCCAGGCGATCGGGCCGATGGTCGGGAACAGCACGACCAGGGTGATCCACAGGTACTTCGGCATCCGCGCCGGCATGCTCTCATCCGGCGTGCGTGCGCAGTCCAACAGGGCGTACAGCGTCAGAGCGAACACCAGGACGATGAGGACGATACGCATGGTCCAACCCTAACCGAGCCGGAGAGCTCCGCAGACCCCTCACCTGCCCGGCCGCCCCCGCCCAGCCGCCTGCCCGTCCCCATCGGGCCCTGGCCGTGGCACGATCATGGGGTGCCCGCCCCACCCGCCCTCCGCCTCCTGACCGGCGGAACCGCCCCCGACGACGTCGCCGTCCTGCGCACCGCCCTCGCCGAGCGCCTGGCCCTGCGCGGCCTGCTTACCACCTGCGATGGACTCCCGGCCCCCGCCGCCGAGGACGGTGAGAACCGGACGGGCTTACCACTCCCGTTGCTCGTCCCCATTGCCCCCGGGGAGGACCCCGCCCAGGTCCGGTCCGACCTGGCCCGCCGTATCACCCGCGTCCCGGCACGCACCGACCTCATCCTGCGCACGTCGGGCTCCACCACCGGTACCGGCCGACTCATCGCCATGAGCGCCGCCGCCCTCATGGCCTCCGCCCGGGCCACCCACGCGCGCCTCGGCGGCCCGGGAACCTGGCTCCTGCCCCTGCCGGCCCACCACGTCGCCGGCCTGCAGATCCTCATCCGCTCCCTGGACGCAGGAACCGAGCCCGTCGTGGTCGACACGAGCTCAGGATTCAGCCCGACGGCGCTCGCGGAGGCCCTGAGCTCGGCGCGTCGGTCCACCGGGGCGGCCGCCTCCCGGCTCTACGTCTCCCTGGTCCCCACCCAGCTGGTGCGGGTCCTACAGGCCCCGCAGGCCCGCCGGGCCCTGGCAAGAGCCGACGCCGTCCTCCTGGGCGGCGCCGCCGCAGACCCCGCGCTCCTGGACCGGGCTCGCGGGGCGGGCGTCACCGTGGTCACCACCTACGGCATGAGCGAGACCGGCGGGGGCTGCGTCTACAACGGCCGCCCCCTGGAGGGGGTCGAGATCGCCATCCAGGCCCCCGACGCCGAGGGCGCCGGCCGCATCCTCATCTACGGTCCCGTCCTGGCCGAGGACTACCTCGACACCCCCAGCCACAGCCCCGCAGGCAGGCCCAACGCCGGCGAGGGCTTCCACCGCAGCGGCACCAGTCGCGTCCTGGCCACCTCCGACCGCGGCCGGCTGCACCCCGACGGGCGCCTGGAGGTCCTGGGCCGCCTGGACGACGTCATCATCACCGGGGGCGTCAAGGTCGAGCCCCGCCACGTGGAGGAGGCCCTCACCGTTATCGACGGCGTGGCCGAGGCCTGCGTCATCGGCCTGCCCGACGAGCAGTGGGGAAGCACCGTCGTCGCCGCCGTCGTGCTTGAACCGGGCCGGCAGCCGGTGGGCCCGAAGCGGGGGGACGGTGCCGCCCTGCGCGAGGCCGCCCGCGCCCGGCTGGACGGCGCCCACGCCCCCAAACGGGTCCTCATCCTGGAGGCCCTGCCGTTGCGCCCCAGCGGGAAGGTCGACCGGCGCGAGGTCGCCCGGCTCCTCGCCGCGACCACGACAGATGTGACCCCGGAGCCTTCTACACCAGAGCCCTGATCTCCGCCTCAGTCGGGCAGGTGGCCGGGCCGAAGTGCGTCACGGTCAAGGCTCCGGCCACATTCGCCCAGCGCAGCGCCGTCGTCAGGTCGACGCCCCGGGCCAGGGCCGCGGCCAGGACACCGGAGTGCGCGTCACCGGCCCCGTTGGTGTCCACCGGTGTCACCGGGATGCTTGGAGTATGGCGCGCCGCGCCGCCGTCGGAGAACCAGGAGCCCTGCTCCCCGACCCGCACCAGCACGGTGCCGAGCCGACCCGATAGTGCCTCGCAGACGCCCGCGTGGTCACCGGCCTCCACCCGCAGCCCCAGGCGGTCGGCGAGCAGCCCGGCCTCACGCTCATTGAGAGACCAGACGGGCCCCAGCGCACCGAGGTGCTCCAGCGAGCTCATGGGGACCGAACCAACCATGGGGGAGACGTCGAACAGTGCCGTGCACCCCGCTCGGGCCTTGGTCAGTCTCCCGGCCAACCGCTCCAGCGCCGTCCTGGAGGCCTCATCGGCCAGGGAGTAGCCGGAGAGGTAGACGACGTCGTCGCCACTCACCTCCAGATGGTCGAAGGCATCCACCGGGCCACGAGTCTCGGCCCCGCAGGTGGAGATGAAGGTGCGCTCGGCCCTCGCATCGGTCATGGCCACGCAGTAGCCCTGGTCGCCGGCTGCGACCGGGCCGACATGATCCACCCCGATCTCCTCCAGGGCCCGCCGGGCCGCCTCGGCGAAGGGCCCCTCGCCCAGCGGCCCGGCGTACAGGGTCTCGACCCCCATCCGGCGGGCGGCGGCCAGCACGTTGAAGCCACCACCGACCGCCATGGAGGACTCGTCGGCGAACACGTCCCCGCCGGGCTCGGGAATCGCCTCAATGCGCAAGGTCAGGTCAATGACGACCTGGCCGGTGTGAATGACCCGCCCCATCATGGCCGCCTCTGCTCCAAAGCGTCTGGCTGACAGCGCCCGCCGCCGCGCAGCGCCAGCAGCGCCTCACAGACCGGCTCGAGCCGCAGGCCGGAGCGCTCCACCACCCGATCGACCAGCTCGACGGGGAGAAGATGGGGCGCGCTCGCCCCCAGGACCGCACCGGCCATCGCAGCAATGGTGTCAGTATCTCCCCCGAGCTCAGCGGCGAAGCACAGCCCGTCCAGGGGCCGCTGCGCGAACTCCCGCACGATCACCAGCGCGCAGGGGACCGACTCGGCCGACTCCACCGAGGTTCCGACGTAGGTGCGCAGATGCTCGGCCAGGGCCTCCCCGTGCAGATCGCGACTCGTCTCCAGGGCCAGGCGGGTGCGGGCGGCAACGGAGGCCTTCTCCGTCCAGTGGCCCGCCTCGGGGTGGGCGGCCACGAAGTCCAGCGCCGCCCCCAACGCCCCCGCCGCGTCGACGCCGTCGATGGCCGCGCTGACCGCTGCGGCGAGGAGACCTGCGGCCTCGAAGCCCTGCCGGGTGTCGTGGGTGACCAGGCACGAGGCCTGAACAGCCCGGGCCAGCGCGTCGCCGTCGGCACTCACGGAGAAGGCGATGCCAACTGGAGCCACCCGCATCGCGGCGCCGTTGGTGGTGCCCTGTCTGCCGGTGCAGTGCGGGTCCGCCCCGGCGCGCACCCGCTCCAGAGCGAGCTTGGTGGAGGGCCCCAGCAGATCCAGGGACCCACGGGCGCGCATATCATCCTCCCAGCGCAGGAGGGCATCGGCGAGCTGGTGGGGGTCGATGCGGCCACCACCGTCAATGAGGAGACCGGCCAGGATGAGAGCCTGCTCGGTGTCATCCGTGACGCTGCCGGCAGGTACTGAGGGGGCGATGGGCTGCTCGGCGACGGCGTCTCGCAGCCCGGTGATCTCGCCGTAGCACCGGCGGATCTGTGCCGGGCTCATCGACTGGGTGGGCATCCCCAGAGCGTCGCCCAGGGCCAGCCCGGTCAGCGCTCCCAGGGCGCGTTCGCGTGCCAGGGGCTCAGCCGCCGCGGGCCCAGGCATGGGTGAAGGAGTGCGAGGGCGGGAATCGGGGTGTCTCACGGAAGTCCTTCTGGCGATCGCGGTGCCGGCTGCCTTACCGGCCGAGGTGTGGCTCAGGCGCCGCACCGGTGAGGGCCACGGCGCTGGTAGGGTCACTGCCGCCTACCCTAGAGGACTGCGAGAGGATCGGAGGAAGCCGTGAGCGGCGAGAACGGCGAGCACGCGCAGAACAGCGTCCCCCGCGCCACCAGCTGGGGGGAGGTGGTGCGACTGCGCACCCTGCCGGCCGCCGTCGCCCCCGTCATCCTGGGCGCCGGGGCAGCCGCCGCGATGGGGGAGCTCTCAGTGCTGCGGAGCCTGCTGGCTGCGGGCGTGGCCCTGGCGCTGCAGATCGGCTGCAACCTGGCCAATGACTACTCCGACGGCGTGCGCGGCACCGACGACGATCGCACCGGGCCGCCGCGCCTGACCGCCTCCGGGCAGGTCGCCCCCCGCACCGTCAAGCTCGCCGCCTTCGGCTGCTTCGGGATCGGAGCCCTCCTGGGCCTGGCACTCGTGGTCCTCAGCGGCCAGTGGTGGCTGCTCGCCGTCGGGGCCGCGGCGATCGCGGCCGCCTGGTTCTACACCGGAGGCTCCCACCCCTACGGCTACGCCGGCCTGGGGGAGGTCTTCGTCTTCGTCTTCTTCGGCCTGGTGGCCACGGTGGGCACCACCTACGTCCAGGCCGATACGGTACCGGGGTGGCTGTGGCCCTCGGCCTGCGGGATCGGCCTGCTTGCCTGCTCCCTGCTCATGGTCAACAACCTGCGCGACATCGACACTGATCCCGCCCACGGCAAGATGACCCTGGCGGTCCGCCTGGGGGAGGAGGGCGCCCGGCGCGCCTTCTCCCTCATGCTTCACGTGCCTCTGCTGCTGGGGCCGGTCGCCCTGGTATGGGCGCGCGAGACCGGTTCGGCCAGCCCCGTCGACGGCGGTGGGCACATCAGTCCGCTGCTGACCCTGGTCATCGCGCTGGCGGCGCCGCTCCTGCTCCTGCCACTGGTGCGCCGGGCCACCGCGCCGGTCCGCTCCGGCGCCCGGGGGCGCGCTCTTATTGCCTCCCTGCGTGACGCCGGCCTGCTGGAGCTGGCCTACGGCGTCGTCTTCGCCGCCGCCACCGTCATCATCACCCTGTGAGCCCGGGTTCTGGAGAGCGCTAATCTCATGCGGGGAGATCTCAGGGTGTCAACGAAGTACATCGACTGGGCGCTGGTTCCGTCCCGCTGGATCGAGCGGCGATTCCTCATCTTCACCGCACTGCGCAACCCGGGGTACATCCTGCTGCATCTCGTTGCGGGCCCGCCTCTGGCGGCTGTCGTGGGAATCACCGTCGGAGTGCTTCTGGAGCTGATGGGGGTGCCCGACGGGAACGAGATCTGGGCCTTTGTGGTGGGGGCCCTGCTCGTGGCCTCTCTCATGGGGATCCGGCTGCTGAGCTTCACCGTGTTCAACGCCTCGGGCGTGCACATCTTCCGGTTCATCGGATGCTGGTGGTGGCGCAAGGACATCCCCTGGGTGGCCTTTCGGGAGACGGCGCGTGTGGACCTTCAGGAGGCGCCCTATGACATCCACGGCTTCACACCTCCCGATACTCACAATCTGGCGTTGCATCTGACGACCATGGAGCAGTGGGCCAGGTTCGTTGGGGCCGGGGCGGTGCAGGGGGATCGCCCCGATCCGCTGGCGGGTCTCCCGCCGAGGGATCGCATGGCGCTGGTCAAGGCATTCGACAAGCAGGGCACGTTCTGGCGGTTGGACAGAACTTCGACGATTATCCCCGGATTCGTGCGCCTGTCTCGACCTGACGACCGGCGTCAGGAGGCTCAGGAGCGTATCGCCCGCGACTGGCGTTCCCTCATCGAGTGGGCGGAGCAGAAGCAGTACCTGCCCAGGCGGCTCTACCCCTTCGAGTCCTACCCGGGCTTCCTTCCCTGGTAGCCCGGACCTCACGCCTCCGGGTGCCCGCGGTCGGAGTCGGCCTTCGCCCCGCGACCGGTACTGCATCAGTGTGGGCAGAGGGGGAGAGGTCTGGAGGGTCGCTGGTGTCCACGGTGCTGACATCAATCCCTCACCGGCGATGCGCACCGAGGAGAAATCGCGGAATTTCAACGATTCTTGGCGAGGGCTTTCGTGATGGGCTCGTTGATGTCAGCACTGTGGACACTGAGCCGTAGGGCTGAACGACTCTGCGGGGTCTAGGTGGCGGGGTGGGCTCTCTCACCTGCGCTGGCCGGTCCTTCCCCTGCCTGTCCCCTTTCGGCTCCTGCTCAAGAACACGGAGGCCATAGTTCGACGTCGGCTCCGGCCCACTCCCGTCCCGAGTCGCCCTACTGCACGAGGATGGGGGTGCACTGGACGAGGTTTGTGCGTACTGCACGAGACCCCGGCCCCCGTGGAGTACACCCGAGGCTCCCCCAGTAGCCCCCGACCCTCGTGGAGTACTGGCGGACGCCGACCGCCGCACCGATGAGAGACGCACCAAGCCCTGAGGGCTCAGCGGGCCGGTTCGGCGTCGAGCGGAACCCACGGGTCGGGCTGGTGGGTGATGCGGTTGCGCACATCCCGGCGCACGAGCTCGATCGACCACAACCAGATGACGTGCCCCAGCGCCTCGGAGAAGTGCTCCGCCCAGGTCTGCCCACCGGCGACCCACGGGAAGGGCGAGGGCACCGTGCCCGTCAGCGGCATGAGCACCAGGTGCGCCCCCACCCACACGAGCAGACCGAAGGCGGCCCCCTGCCACAGCGTGATCGACTTGTAGTACTCCGCCATGACGCAGTAGAAGACGGCGAAGACGATCGCGAAGCTGAAGTGGATGATGAAGGAGTAGATCGGCAGCCCCTCATTGCCGTTGAAGGTGACGGCGGTGTGGGACTGCTCCGGGGTCATCCCCAGCTGCTCCAGGAGCTGCTGGGGCGGGTTGGTGGCATTGCGCTCCGGCGTGCGGGGCGGGAAGGGGACCTCCCAGCCGAACTTGACGATGGCGGAGAAGAAGCCTCCGATGATGCCGACGATGATCGCGGTGCCGACTCGGCGCCGCGCAGGGTCGGTCCTCTTCAGCAGAGTGGACAGCATGGGTGTCTCCAGGTTGAGGGAGCAAACACGGAGACCGGGCCGGTGGACGGCTTGCAGATCGAACGGTGTCTTAGTCGTCCGTTGTCCACCGGCCCGGCCTCCCGGAAGCCTGGCACGGGAGGCGGCCGGGCCGCAACGTCGTCAGGATCCCCTCGCTCGCCTCCGTTGCGCCGTGGTGCGGCCGACGTCGAACCGTGGAGAAAAGCCGGCGAGGGCCTCGCCGCAGCCATTGCTGCTACGAGGCCCTCGCCAGACGGATAACGCAGGTCTACCGGCTCAGTTGCCGCCGCCCTGCTGTCCACCCTGCTGGGCACCGGCGCTGCTGTCCGCACCACCCTGCTGGCCGGGCTGCTGTCCACCCTGCTGCTGACCGGGCTGCTGGCCTCCCTGCTGGTTGTCGCCCTGAAGGGAACCGCCCTGCTGCTGGCCACCCTGCTGGTTGTCGCCGCCCTGCTGCTGGCCGCCCTGCTGGTTGTCACCGCCGGGCTGCTGACCACCCTGCTGGGTGCCTGCGCTGCTGTCCGCACCGCCCTGCTGACCGGGTTGCTGTCCACCCTGCTGGTTGTCACCGCCGGGCTGCTGACCCTGGGGAGCAGTGGGCTGGGCGCTTCCACCGGTGGCGCCACCGGTCATCTTGCTGTCAGCGCTGGGCGTGGCAACACCGCCGTCGCTGGTCTTGCCCGCGGTCTGCTTCGTGGCGGGAGTGGTCGAGTCACTCGAGCTGGAACCCGAGCAGGCCGCCAGACCGAGGCCGGCGGTCACGATGAGGAGCGAGGTGGCGAGGGTCTTGGCACGTGTAGCGGTGAATCGCATGAGTTCTCCTATGCGGTTGCTGGTGCAGTGTCAGAGCGGGATGGCCCGCTCTTGCGGGTCCGGAACGCCGTCGTCCATGGAGCTCGAGGAAGAACCCGACGACGCCCGTCACGAGTGATGATCGTCATAGACGGCTATGTGGTTGTTCGACAATCCCCGTTGCCGATGGCTCCGAACCTCTTTCGAGACTAGCAACAAGAAACTGACCGAAAGGGTGAAGTATCGTGACAACCGTCTCGAGTCTGGTGGCCATCGGGCTGCTGGGAGGGCTCATCACGGGTATCTCCCCGTGCGTTCTTCCCGTGCTCCCCGTCATCCTCCTCTCCGCAGGAGCACAGGGCGCACGCGGCGATGACAAGGGGGCCGACGGCGGCTTCGCCTCCCGCTTCCACCCCTACCTCGTGGTAACCGGCCTTGTGGTCAGTTTCACGGTCTTCACGCTCCTCGGATCGACCGTGCTGAGCCTGCTCCACCTGCCGCAGGACCTCATCCGCTGGATCGGTATCGTCATGCTCGCCCTGATCGGCCTGGGCATGATGGTCCCGAAGGTCATGGAGATCCTCGAGCGCCCCTTCGCGCGCTTCCAGCGCTTCGGCGGCTCGAAGAACCCCTCCAACGGCTTCCTTCTGGGCCTGGTCCTGGGGGCTGCGTACGTGCCCTGCGCGGGCCCGGTCCTGGCGGCCGTCGCTGTCGCGGGAGCCACCGGGAGGATTGGCGCCGACACCGTCGCCCTGGCCGTGTCCTTCGCCGTTGGCACAGCGATCCCTTTGCTGGCCTTCGCCCTGGCCGGACGCGGTATCACGGAGAGGATTCAGGCCTTCCGCACCCGCCAGCGCGCCATCCGCGTCACCGCCGGCGTCGTCATGCTCGGGCTGGCCGTGGCCCTGGTCCTGGACGCCCCG
Source organism: Actinomyces sp. HMT 175 (assembly GCF_016694895.1). Lineage (NCBI taxonomy): Bacteria > Bacillati > Actinomycetota > Actinomycetes > Actinomycetales > Actinomycetaceae > Actinomyces > Actinomyces sp. HMT 175. Next base: position 2,440,528 of record NZ_CP068012.1, on the reverse strand, counting down.
GCCGCGCTCCAGCGCCGCCTGCCCGACTACACCGCCTCCCTTCAGGCCCGCACCGACGACCTCCTCCACGGCGACTCCGCATCCGGTCCCTGCCGTCCCGGAGCCGCCACTCTCGGTGACTGCGGCCCCCTCCCTGCCATCGACGGCGCAGTGGCCTGGATCAACACGCCCGGCGACCAGCCCCTGACCCAGCAGAGCCGCGCCGGCAAGGTCACCCTGGTCGACTTCTTCGCCTACTCGTGCATCAACTGCCAGCGCTCGGTCCCCGGCATCGAGAAGCTCTACGAGACCTATGCCGCCTCCGGCCTGCAGGTGATCGGCGTCCACTCCCCGGAGTACGCCTTCGAGAAGGAGGTGGACAACGTGCGTGGCGGCGTCAAGCGCCTCGGCATCACCTACCCCGTGGCCGTCGACTCCAACCTGACCACCTGGACCAACTTCGACAATCACTACTGGCCCGCCCACTACCTGGCCGATGCTCAGGGCAACGTCCGCCAGACCCATGTCGGAGAGGGCGGGGAGGCGGCCACGGAGAAGCTCGTCCGCGAGCTGCTCATGCAGGCCAACCCGAAGGTGACCCTCCCCGCCCCCGTCTTCTCCGAGGCGAAGGACGACGCCGGCACGAACAGCCCCCGCACCCCCGAGACCTACCTGGGCTCCGACCGGGCCTCCGGCTTCGCCCAGGGAACCCTCCAGAAGGGACAGCACACCTTCTCCTTCCCCTCCCGGCTCCAGGCCGACACCTTCGCCCTGGACGGCACGTGGACAGTGGAGCCGCAGTCCATCACCCCGACCGAGGGCAAGGGCCGCCTGCGCCTGTCCTACCGCGGTAAGCAGGTCAACCTCGTCGTCTCCGGCGAGGGGGACCTGACCTGGACGGTCAACGGGAAGACCCGCACCACCCACGTCTCCGGCGTGCCCAACGGGATGGAGCTGGTCCACAGTGAGGAGGTGGGATCGGGCGAGCTCGAGCTGGAGGCCTCGCCCGGACTGCAGCTCTACTCCTTCACCTTCGGGTGACCCGGCGGTGAGAGCGGACATGACGCAGGAGACGGTGCGATGAGCCTGGCGACGCTGGAGGCGCGGACCGGGACGCGCACCGTCTCCGCCCGCGGTCTGGCCTACCATTCCCCTGTGACACGCAGCAGTTGCGCCGGCTCAGAGGGAGAGTGGATCGCGCAGGTGGCCGACGGTGACGCCGACGCCTTCGCCCGCCTCTACGACGCCTGGTCCTCTCGGTTGTTCGCGCTGATCGTCCAGATCGTCGTCGATCGCGCCCAGAGCGAGGAGGTCCTCCAGGAGGTCTTCCTCGAGGTGTGGCGCACGGCCGGCTCCTACTCCCCGGCGCGGGGCAGCGTCCGGGCCTGGCTGGTGACCATGGCCAGGCGCCGGGCCATCGACCGGGTCCGCTCCTCCCAGTCCTCCCGGGAGCGGGAGAGCCGCTGGCGTGACTACATGCCCGACGTCGACCAGACGGTTCAGCAGGTCGAGGACAGACTCGTGGGCGAGCAGGTGCACCGGGCGCTCGAGGCGGTGGGGGAGCCCTACCGCTCCACTATTGAGCTGGCCTACTTCACGGGCCTGACCCACCGCGAGATCGCCCGCCGCACGGGCACGCCGCTGGGAACGGTCAAAACCCGCATCAGGGACGGAATGGCACGGTTACGACGAGAGCTGGGGGTGCAGTCATGAGCGACCGCGACGACACTCACGAGGACACCATCAACGGCGACGCCGATGCGCAGGGCACCGAGGGGCTCGACGGCACACAGAGTGGAGACGACGTCGAGTACTTCGACGACGAGCTCGACTCGGAGACGGCCGCCCTACTGGGGGCCTCGCTACGGCCCGTGGACCCGCCGGCAGCGATCCGCGCCTCCCTTCTGGAGACCATTGCGCGCGAGCCCCAGACGGAACGCGCAGACCAGGCCGACCACACCGCGGAGGAGGACGCCGGCGACCGCGACGCTGTCGGCGGCAGCAACGGTGGCAGTGGCAGTGACCGCGACGGTGATGGCGACAGTGATGGCGACTCGGTGGGCTCTGAGGTCCTCAGTCTCGATGCGCACCGCCGTCGCCGCTCGGCCTGGCGCACCGGCCTGCTGCGGGCGGCCGCGGCCGTGGTCCTGGTCGGTGTCGGCATCGGTGTGGGGCGCTGGAGCGTGCGGGGCGCGGTCGATGAGGCCATGGACTCCATGGCGAGCTCCATGGCCTCGACCCAGCACTACGCCCACCTCAACCAGGCCCAGGACGTCCAGCGGGTCACCGACACGATGCCCGACGGGCACGTCGCGACCCTCACCTGGTCCCGGGACATGAGCATGACCGCGCTGACCCTCCCGGCCGCCATGAAGGAGTCCGCCAGTGGGCGCAGCCTCCAGGTCTGGCTCAAGGAGGGGGAGACGACCACCTCACTGGGCGTCTACGACCCCCGGGACGGGGCCGGCTTCTCCTTCCTCGACGTCATGCCCAAGCCCGGCCAGCAGATCGTCATCACCATGGAGCCGGCCGGAGGATCGGCCCAGCCGACGACGCCGCCCCTGGTCACCCTGCGAGTGAGTGAGGACTCCGGCCGGTCCGGCGCCGCCACCGGCTCGCCGAGCCCTGCGTCCTCGGCCGCTCCCACCGGAGACTCCGCCTAGCGGTGGACCGGGGTGGGGCGCGGTGCGCCGGGGCGACACGAGCGCCTGAATCGTGATGTATGTAACAGCAAAGTCGCTCTCGAGACACTGACCCCAATGCTGATGGACGTCAGTACCTCTCGGGTGATTTCCCGTCATTCCGCGGTTTCCTGAGGTCGGGCGGATGTGGCCGGCGACGAGGTCGGTCATCGCCGCGATGAGCGGACAACAATGCGCACTTCTATTTCCGAATCCAGCGGGAATCAGTGGAGAATCTCAAAGGTGCGATCCCCATTGAGATCGTTTTCTTCATTTCGATACTCGCCACAGTTCTCACCACAATTCTGAATACCCTCGATATATCGCGCCTGTTCCCTCATATGTGGTCGTGGCGGCTCCGGGTCAGAAGTAGTACGGGAAGGGCGACCAGTCAGGAGTGCGGCGCTGGAGGAATGCGTCGCGCCCCTCCACGGCCTCGTCGGTCATATAGGCCAGACGAGTGGCCTCGCCGGCGAAGACCTGCTGGCCGGCCAGGCCGTCGTCGGCCAGGTTGAAGGCGAGCTTGAGCATGCGGATGGCCTGCGGGGACTTGCCCGCCACGGTGGCCGCGTACTCCAGGGCCCGTTCCTCGAGCTCGGCGTGGGGGACCGCCTCATTGACGACGCCCCAGCGCTCGGCGGTGACGGCGTCGTAGGTGCGGGCCAGGAAGAAGATTTCGCGGGCCCGCTTGTCCCCGACCTGCCGGGCCAGGAGCGCGGAGCCGTAGCCGGCGTCGAAGCTGCCGACATCGGCGTCGGTCTGCTTGAAGCGCGCGTGCTCGATCGAGGCCAGCGACAAGTCGCACACGACGTTGAGGCTGTGACCGCCGCCGGCGGCCCAGCCCGGGACAGCGGCGATGACGGCCTTGGGCATGGTGCGGATGAGGCGCTGAACCTCCAGGATGTGGAGTCGGCCGGCCCGTGCGGTGTCGAGGCGGGCCTGGGCGGCTGCGACGTCGGCCTCGTGGCTGTAGGCGCGGTCCTCGGGCTCGCCGGCGGCCGTTGGGGACTGTGGTGAAGTCTCCCGCTCGTAGCGGTAGCCGTCCCGGCCGCGGATGCGCTGGTCGCCGCCGGAGGAGAAGGCCCAGCCGCCGTCGCGCGGCGAGGGGCCGTTGCCGGTGAGGATGACGGCGCCGACGTCGCCGCTCATGCGCGCGTGGTCCAGGACCCGGTAGAGCTCATCGACGGTGCGGGGCCGGAAGGCGTTACGGACCTCGGGCCGGTTGAAGGCCACCCGGACCACTGGCAGGTCCCGGAGCCAGGTGCCGTCCTCGTCTCGGACGCAGCCCCTGTGATAGGTGATGTCCGTCAGGGCCTGCGCCTGCTGCTGGGAGGGCTCCGTGCCGGCCTCGGCGTGGGGAAAACCGGACACCTCCCGCCAGCAGTCGGGGGAGAAGATCTCTGAGACTCGGCGCGGCAGCGGGTGGGCGGTGGTGGCGTTCATGGCCTCAGCGTAGGGCCGGCGAGGCTCGTCCCGCCCCAGGGTGCCGAAAGCAGTCGCCGTCGCCCCTAGTTCCCCAGGGCCGCGGAGATGAGCTCGGTGCGCGAGGTGTGGCCGAGGCGGTGGAGGACCTCGGAGACGTAGATGCGCACGGTGTTCTCAGAGATGCCGAGCTTGCGGGCGATACGCCGGTTGGTCAGCCCCTCCAGGAGACAGGTGTAGATATCGCGCAGACGGGGCGGCAGCTCGTTGACCAGCTCCTGGATGCGGGCCTCCGCAGTGGCGCGCTTCTGCTCGGACTGGTAGGCGCTGACGAGCATCTTCGTGGGGCGTGAGGACATGACGGGCTCGCCGCGGCTGGCACGCAGCAGCGCCGCCGCGACGTTCTCGGTGCTCTCGTCCTTGGTGATGAAGCCGTTGACGCCCTCAGCCAGAGCCTCGGCCAGCATCTCGTCACGACTGAAGACGGTGAACATGACAATGGGCATCCGGGGGAAGCGCTCATAGATCGCTCTCGCGGTCTGGGCACCATCCATATCCGGCATATCGCTGTCCAGCAGGACGACGTCAATGGGCTGCTGCCCGGTCATGAGCAGGCTGATGGCCTGGCGTCCGCCGGAGGCGGCGGCGACGACGGTAATGGCCCGCTGCGAGTCGAGCTGTTCGGCGAAGGTGGTGCGAATGAGCGGGTCGTCATCGACGATGAGGACTCGCAGGGAACGCAGGGTGTGGCTAGGCATAAGCGGCTCCGTCCGGTGGCGACATGAGGGATCTCGCAGTAGTGGTTGGTGTGGCGATATCGTTCCAGGGAAGACTGGCGAGAACGGTCCAGGAGGCTCCGATCCGGTTTGAGCTCAAAGAGCCTCCGGCATTCTCGAACCGGTCCTGGAGGGCCCATAAACCGTACCCCCCGTGCATCTCCTCAGGCACCTTCTGATCGTGCCAGGGCGAGCTGAAGCTGATGAAGAGAGTGTCCTGCTCCTGCTCCACGACGAGGGAGACGAGATCGCGGGGGAAGTTGTACTTGAGGGCGTTGAGGGTGTTCTCGCGGATGAAGGCGACCAGGAGCCGGCCGAGCTCGGAGCGGTGCAGCGCCGGAATCCTCTCGATACCGTCGAGGTCGGCGTCCAGAACGATCTCGCGCTGCGCCAGCGTGGAGGCGCTGGAGCCGATGATCTCCTGAAGGGTGGGCTCCTCCTTGGGTGGCCCCTGGGAGACGGCGAGGTTGTGGATGAGCAGGCGCAGGTGGGCGAGGGCCTGCTGAGTTCGGTCCTGCAGGTCGAGGACACGGTCGCGGTCATCGCCGTGGGGGAGCCTGATGGAGCGTGAGATGATGAGCATGCGGGTGAGGTCGGCGGCCAGGTCGTCATGGAGACTGTCGGCGATGTCGCGGCGTAGCTGCTGAATGAGCTCGGCGGCGATCTCCTTGGAACGCTCCGCCTCCCGCTGCATCTCCTCCAGGCGGTCTTTGGTGTTGCGGATCAGGACTCCGAAGGAGGCGGACAGGATTCCCCAGAACATTGTCCAAAATGTCACGGGAAGGAGTGGTATTCCTGCAATGAGTTGCGCCAGAAGGAATGCGGAGAGCTGAATAAGAGCGAGCTTAAATTTTCTGGCCACCGTGAGGTCGGCGACTATGACGTATGTAAGAATCCATGCCCACACCAGGCGCGATCCTGCAACGTAAAAGATGATGAGGAGTGCTATGGAGAAAATGGCTACTCCGACTCGCCGGTCTTTTGTGTAGACGTACGGAAGGAATGAGAGTGTCTGAAATATTTCCCCGATAATTATTGCACTTATGTCATCTTTGAGGGTGATGTAGGTGAAGGCATCCAAAAGGATGAGGGGGATGATGAATGAAATGAGCGTGGCTCGCCTCAGGTGCGGTAAAAACCTCTGGTGTCGCATCCAGAGTCGTGAGAGTAAACTGCCGTTCTGCATGGTCCTTGAGGTGGGCGCTGAGGCTGTGGTTGGGGGTTATCTCGAGTGCTTGGTGGCGGAAAGATGTCGCCATCCCTAAGAGGTGGGCTTAGGGATGGCGACGGAGATGCTTCTCAGGAGTACCAGCGGTTCTTTGACCTGTCGCACAAGATGGAGGGTGGGAAGACGCAGAAGTCGTAGAAGGGCTTCCCGAAGGTGCTTGCTGAGTCATCGTGCCGTGCGGGGGCGGTGGTCGGCGCGGCGCTGGCCGGCGCGGCGAAGCCCGCCATGAGGAGGGCGACAAGAGAGATGCGGACAACAGATTTCATGGAGGGAACTCCTGTCTCAGGGGGTGTTATGAACAATTTATCTTACCATTCCTGTGGTTTGCGCCAACTGCGTTCTTCGCCGTCCCGGTTGATTCTTCGCTCAACAAAACCTGTCGGTGGTGGGCAACGACGATGGTGCGGACCATTCCCGGCGACCGGGCGGAGACTCCCCTGGCCTCCGACTACTCTGTGCCCATGACACAGACCGGTGTGACCGCCAGCCGTCCCTTCGTTCCCGTGGCCGAGGGCGGGGGGCGAATCGACTCCGAGACCGGCGCCCTGCGCGAGGTGATCGTCCACCGTCCCGGCGGGGAGATCGCCCGCCTGACCCCCATCAACGCCGACTCCCTGCTCTTCGACGACGCCCTCAACATCCCCCGGGCCCAGGCCGAGCACGACGCCTTCACCGCGATCCTGCGCTCCGAGGGAGTCATCGTCCACGACTTCCGCGAGCTGTTCACCGAGGTCCTGGCCGTCTCCGAGGCCCGCCGGCTGGTCCTGGACGAGGCCGTCGGTCCCGACGTCGTCGGCGTCTCCGCCTCCGAGCTGCTCATTGACTACTTCCAGTCCCTTCCCGACGCCGACCTCGCCGAGGTGCTCCTGAGCGGCATCACCCGCACCGAGCTGCGCGAGCGCCTCAGCTCCTCCGAGGGGCGCGACCTGTTCTCCTCCACCTACCTGTCCACCCTCGAGGGGCCGTTCGTCGTCACCCCCCTGCCCAACCTGCTCTTCACCCGCGACGCGTCGGCCTGGCTCTACGGCGGGGTCTCGGTCAACTCCATGGCCCTGGAGCCGCGCCGTCGTGAGGCCATCGGCTATGAGGCCGTCTACCGCTACCACCCGGCCTTCGGCCCGCGCCTGGCCGAGCTCGCCGGCTCCGATGACCCGAATGCCCGCCTGTGGCGCGAGGTGGGGCGGGTCTCGGCCGCCTCAACCATCGAGGGCGGCGACTTCCAGATCCTGGGCAACCGGACCCTCGTCATGGGCCTGACCCACCGCTCCACCGCCGCCGGCGTGGAGCGCCTGGCCTCCCAGCTCTTCGCCTCCGGCGTGGCCGACCGGGTCATCGGCGTCCACATGCCCGACGCCGCCTTCTACACCCAGCTCGAGGCCGTCATGCACCTGGACACCCTCATGACAATGGTCAGCCCCGACACCTACCTGCGCTTCCCCGGATTCACCGAGGTCACCACCGTGGAGATCGAGCCCGCAGCTACCGGACGCTCCCTCCAGGTGACGGTCCACGACGGCTCTCAGATGGATGCGGTCCTCGCCCGCGCCGCCGGCATCGACTCCTTCCGCGTCATCAGCCCCGGCGCCTCCGACGAGGCCGAGGCCCTGCGCGAGCTCGCCCGGGACTCCTGCAACGTCGTGGCCCTGGCCCCCGGGCGCGTCATCGGCTACGCCCACAACCAGCGCGCCAACGACGCCCTGCGCAAGGCCGGCATCGAGGTCGTCGAGACCCCCGGCGTCGAGCTCGTGCGCGGCCGCGGCGGCTCGCACTGCATGACCTGCCCCGTCACCCGCGACGCGGTGTGAGCCCGGTCGACCAGGGCGCTCAGAGAAGCCGGCGGGCCCCCGGGCCCGGCCTGGTGACGATCACCGCGGCCTGCTCCGCGCCCGGCTCGCGGTCCCGGTAGGCCCCGAGCCACTGCGCGGCGAAGGTCTCGGCCTCATCGGCCCGCACCAGGGCGTACACCGACCCGCCCCACCCGGCGCCGAAGGAGGAGGCGCCGATGGCGCCCGCCTGGCGGGCCAGTGACACCATGAGCCGGGTCTGCGGCACCTGGTTGCGCAGGCCGCGGTCGGCCAGCTCCTGGGAGCGCTGGAGGACGTCACCCACGCCCGGGTCGGCCGCGGCGATCATCCGGGCGCCGGCGGGAACCAGGACGAGGGACTCGGTGAGGAACTGCTCGATGCGCTGTCTCTCGTAGCCGGGCTCGCACAGCCCCAGCAGCTCCTTCAGGGCCGGGTCGCCGGCCGCCTGCTCGCCGGTGGTCTCCCCGATCAGGTGCCTGACCGCACCGGCCAGGGAGGCGTCAGTGCGTCCGGTGGTCTCATTCCACCTGGCCAGCACCGCCTGGACGGTGCTCGGCCCGCGGTTGTAGTCCTCCAGGGCCGCACCGGTCTTGTGGGCCAGTACCCCGCTCACGCCGACGACGAGCGCCCACTGGGTGGGGAAGGAGATGGTCTGATCGATGCGCATCGGGTCGAATCCGGCCAGGAGCAGCCGGTCCTGGGCGCCGCACAGCATGCCGGTGTGGTCCTCGCTCCCTCCGCGGGTGCCCACCCCGCTGGTCCCCGGCAGGTCCCGCCACGCCCGTCCGCCCTCCACGGCGGCGAGGTATCCGGCCAGGGACAGCCGGTCGGGCATCGACTCGACCCACCGGGGATCCTCGTCCCAGCCGTTGAGGGAGGCCAGGGCCAGGGCCGTGGCGCACACCAGTGCGGAGGACGAGCTCATCCCGGAGGCCGGCGGCAGGTCCGAGGAGAGGGACAGGTGGGCCGCGGCGCCCGCCCCGAAGTTGAGGGTGAGGCGCTCCAGCACGGTCTGAAGGTAGCGGCCCCAGTGGCCCGGCTCCAGGCCCGGGTCCACCCCGGCGCGCAGGGTGACCGGATCGCCGCAGTCCGTGGTGGCGGTCAGGGATCCCGGCGGTCCCGCCACGCGGCGCGCCCGTGCTGTGATCGCCCGGTCGACGGCGCCGACCAGGACCGAGCCGCCGGCGTAGTCGGTGTGCTTGCCCAGCACCTCGATGCGCCCGGGCACCCGCCAGGCGGTCTCCTCGGGCGCCTCACTCAACGCCCCCTGCGTCCCCCGGCTCACAGTGACACCTCCGTCCCGGACAGGCGGGCCTCGACCTCGGCGATGTCCTCACGCCGCGACAGGTCCAGGACCCCGCCGGTCGCAGAGAGGACCGAGACCGGACCGGGCAGGGCGCGCACGGCGTCGACGATCTCCAGCTCGCCGCGCGGCGAGGGGGTGATGCGGCGGCAGGCGGCGAAGATCTCCGGGGTGAACCGGAAGGCGTTCATCGACACCGGGGCGTGGGGCCCAGCGGCCCGGACCACCTCCGCTGAGGGCTTCTCCACGATCTCCTCCAGCGCCCCGTCGCGGGCGCGCACGAGGGCAAAGGCGGCGATCCGCTCGGCGGGGATGTTGGACTCGGCCACCAGGGCGGCACGGTCGAAACCGGCCAGGGCATTGCCCCGGTGGCGGGCCAGGTCGCGCAGCACCCGACGGGGGTAGTAGTTGTCCCCGTTGACCATGAGGAAGGGCTCCCCGTCCACGGCCGCCTCGGCGGACAGGACGGCGTCGGCCGTCCCCAGCGGGTTGACCTGGACGGCCAGGTCGATCGTGAGCCGGGTGAGCTCCAGGGAGTCGATGTGGCGGCGGAAGTCCTCGTGCTCGGGCCCCACGACTAGGACGGCCCGCTCGATCCCGGCGTCGACCAGGGCCGAGAGGCTGTAGTCGATGAGCCGGTGCTCGCCGATGGGCATGAGGGCCTTGTAGCCGCTGGCCGCGGCCGTGGCCTGCTGGGAGGTCAGGGCGGAGCCGGCCGGGCTGCTCGCCCGCATGCGTGTGCCCAGGCCCCTGGCCAGGACGACGGCGACACGGGTGCGCTCCGCCGCGCCGTCCACCGTCTCAGTGATCGCGTCTGTCATGGGTTCCTTCCTCCTACCCGTCTCAGGCATCCAGACCGTAGTGGCTCGCGACGGCGGCCGCGGTCGCCCGGGCCTTGTCACCGGTGGGCATCTCGGTGAAGACCCTCAGGAGCGGCTCGGTCCCCGAGAAGCGGATCGTCACCCAGCCGCCGCAGGTGAAGTAGACCTTGCAGCCGTCCTGCCAGGAGACGCGCTCGACATCGTGGGTGAAGTTGGGCAGGTCGTGAGCCCCGAAGATGCGCTCCTCAAGCTCGGTGCGCCGCTCGGAGGTGAAGCCGTAGGCGTTCTCCACCATGACGAGCTCACCGTACCGGGCCACGATGTCGGCGTAGAGCTCGGAGAGCCGCTTGCCCGAGGCCGCCACCGCCTCCACCAGTAGCGAGCCGGCGTAGACCCCGTCCTTGCCGGGGATGTGACCGCGCACGGTCAAGCCCCCGGAGGACTCGCCCCCGATGACGGCCCCGGTCTCGGCCATCTTGGCGCTGATCCACTTGAAGCCCACGGGCACCTCGTAACAGACCTGCCCGTGGGCGGCCGCGACCCGGTCCAGCAGGTGAGTGGTGGACATGTTGCGCACAGCCGGACCACTCCACCCCTTGCGGGTCAGCAGGTAGTCGTAGAGCAGGACCAGGACCTGGTTGGGGGTGAGGTAGGCGCCGGTGTCATCGATGATGCCCAGGCGGTCCGCGTCCCCGTCGGTGGCGATGCCCAGGTCCGCGCCGGACTCGACGACGGCGTTGCGCAGGGTGGTGACGGTCCCCTCAGTGGGTGAGGGCATGCGGCCCCCGAAGAGAGGGTCGTGGCGGTCGTGGATGACGTCCACCTGGCAGCGGGCGGTCAGCAGGATCGTCTGCAGGCTGGTCTCGGAGACCCCGAACATCGGGTCCAGCACGATGTGCATGTGGGCGTGGCGGATGGTCTCGGTGTCGAGCTTGTCGATGATGGCGTCCAGGTACCAGTTGATGGAGCGCTGGATGGTGACCAGCTCGCTGGAGCGGGCCTTATGAGGCTCGACGCTGCGCACGTCCGCGTCGGTCAGGCCGTGCAGGGAGGCGGTGAGCTCGTCGGTGACCGCCTGGTCGGCGTCGCGGCCACCGGGAAGGAAGATCTTGATGCCGTTGTACAGGGCCGGGTTGTGGGAGGCGGTCACGGCCATCCCGTAGGCGGCCCCCAGGCGGCGCACCGTCCACATGGTGGTGGGGGTCGGGGAGGGGCGGTCGATGAGGGTGACCCGGATGCCGTTGCCGACGAGCACCTCAATGGCCCACCAGGCGGCGGTATCGGACAGGAAGCGCCGGTCGTAGCCGATGACGACGCCCTGCTCGGCCGTGCCCTCCTTCAGGATGCGGTTGGCCAGCCCCTGGGTCAGGAGCCTGACATTGGCGCGGGTGAACTCATCGCCGATCACGGCTCTCCAGCCGCCGGTGCCGAAGTGGATCATGGGGGTTCCTCTGCGGAGGCGCCGTTGCCCGGGACGGGGCGGCGAGGTGGATAGGGGTGTGGTGAGGGAGGGCGCTGCTGGGGCTCAGCCCTTGACGGCGCCGGCCGCCAGGCCGGACTGCCAGAAGCGCTGCAGGCCCAGGAACAGCACGATCAGGGGGATGACGCCCAGGAGAGCGCCCTGGAGGAGCGCCCCGTACTGGGGGTTGAAGTAGGTCGACATGCCGTAGAGCCCCAGGGTGACGGGCTTGAGCTCGGCGGAGTTGATGGTCATCAGCGGCAGGAAGAAGTTGTTCCAGGTGGCCACGAAGATGAACAGGAAGATGGTCACCATCGCCGGAGCGAGCAGCCGCAGCACGATGGTGAAGAAGATACGGATCTCGCTGGCCCCGTCGATGCGGGCGGAGTCGATGATCTCGTTGGGCACCGAGGAGTCGGCGTAGACGCGGCCCAGGAAGACCCCGAAGGGGCTGACCGAGCACGGCAGGATGATCGACCAGACGGTGTTGGTCAGGTGCACGGCGTCGAGAACCAGGTACAGCGGGATGGTCAGCAGTGCGATGGGCATGAGCAGGCCGGAGAGGATGACGACCTGGACGGCGCCCCGACCCGCGAACTCGAACTTCGCCAGGCCGTAGCCGGCGGCCACCGACAGCAGCGTGCCCAGCACCCCGGCGACGCTCGAGTAGAGCAGGGAGTTGAGGATCCAGCGCCAGAAGAGCCCCTGGGTCCAGCTCATGAGCGCGCTGTAGTTGGTGGAGAAGCTATTGCGTCCGGAGAACCACCACCCCGAGGTGGTCAGCAGGTCGGAGTTGGACTTGGTGGAGGAGACGATGAGCCAGTAGACCGGGCCGAGCATGTAGGCCAGGACGATGACCAGGACCGCGATGGTCACGGCCCGTGCGGGCACCGACGGGCGCAGCGAGCGAGGAGTGTCGGTGGGCTTCACTTGTCGATCCTGTTCTGCACGAGGGCGTAGAGGGCGGCCAGGACGCCGGCCACCAGGGCGATGAGGACGGAGATCGCCGAGGCCGGCCCCGAGCCGGACGGTGAGAGCGCACCGGTCATCGAGTTGTAGGCCATCATCATCGGCGTGTAGTCCAGCCCCATCCACTGGTTCTGGCTGTAGAGAACAGTGGGCTCGTTGAACAGCTGCACCGTCCCGATGATGGAGAGCAGGACCGCCAGCAGCGAGGCGGAACGAACCATGGGGATCTTGATGCGCCGGACGATCTGCCAGCCGGTGGCCCCGTCGATGCGGGCGGCCTCGTAGAGCTCGCGGGGCACGGACTGCAGCGCCGCCAGGAAGATGAGCATGTTGTACCCGGTGAAGGTCCACGTCGTGATGTTGGCCATCGACCACAGGATGATGCTGCGACCGAAGAAGTCCACCTTGAGACCCACCAGTCCCAGCAGCTCATTGATGGGGGAGAAGCTGGGGTTGTACATGTAGAGCCACATGATCGCGGCCACGATTCCGGGGATCGCGTAGGGCAGGAAGAAGCCCAGGCGGAAGACCGTCACCCGCTTCACCAGGAGGGAGTCGAGCACCAGCGCCAGGGCGAGGGCCGCCAGGATCATGACCGGGACCTGGACCACGCCGAACAGCAGGACCCTCCCCAGTCCCTTCCAGAAGGCGGGCTGTCCCGCCGCCTGGACGTAGTTGTCCAGGCCCACGAAGGTGCTCACCTTCTCCCCGCCGCCGTAGAGGTCCGAGCCGGAGGCGACGTCGCGGAAGAAGGACCGGTAGACCGACACCACGATCGGAATGAGGAAGACGACGGCGAACATGGCCAGGAACGGGGCCACGAACCCGATGCCCGCCCGGGCCTCCCTGCGCTTTCGCAGCGAGGTGGTGCGGATGGCGGATGCGCCCGTGGTCGTTGTCGTCGTGCTCATGATGCTCTCACTTCGATCGTGGTGCCGGTGGCTGCCTGTGTCTGCCCTTGGGCTGTGCTCGATCGCCTACTCGGCGACGGGCAGGTTGGCGTCCTTCAGGGAGCTGACCGAGGTCTTCTGGGCCGCCTGGAAGATCTCATCGACCTTGCCGGTCCCCTTCCCGGCCGCCTCGGCGGCCTTGGTCATGGGGTCGGCCAGGGAGGGCCAGGTCGGCATGAAGCCGAACTTGGAGTTCACGGCCGCGTTGGCCTTGGTGAACTCGGCGTAGACGTCCTGGCCTCCGAAGAAGGTGGAGATGGTCTGCGGGGTCTTCACCGGGGCCTTCGCGGTCAGGACCAGTCCCTGGGTGGCCAGGTCGTCGACCTGGGTGTTGAACCAGTCGTTGAAGGCCATGGCCCCCTCGGGGTTGGAGCAGCCCTTGAGGACGGCCACGCCCGAGCCGCCGTCGGGACCGGACATGGCCTTGTCACCGAAGGCGGGCAGCTGGGCGACCGCCCAGGACCCGGCATTGGGGGAGTCCTTCATGGTGTCGGCCAGGAGCGCGCCCTCCCAGGCGGCCCCGATGGTGCCGATGAGCTGCTGGTCGACCAGTGCCTTGCCGAAGGCGTCGTCCCAGCGGTTGGCCACGAGGGCCGACTTGGAGTCCAGGACCCCCTGCCAGAAGGAGGAGACCTTGGCGGTCTCGGGGCTGGCGACGTTGACCTTCCACTTGTCGTTCTCAGCGCTGAACCACTGGGCGCCGGCCGCGGCCGCCTGGCCCGCCAGGGTGTTGGGGGCCTCGTCGGGCTCGAAGGCCAGGGCGTACTTGCCCTGCTCGGCCGCCTTCTTGGCGACCTCGGCCAGCTCGGCGCTCGTCGTGGGCACCTTCAGCCCGAGCTGGTCGAAGGCGGCCTTGTTGTAGAAGTACACCAGCGGGCCGGAGTCCTGCGGCAGGCCGACGACGGTCTTGCCCACGGTCATCAGCGACATCGACCCCTCGGAGAAGTGCTCCTTGTACTTCTCGGCCTGGGAGGAGACATCGGTGAGCAGGCCGGAGGCGTAGAGCTTGGGGATCTCGGCGTAGCCGACCTGGGCCAGGCAGGGGCCGGTTCCGGCCTTGACGTCGTTCTCCAGCTTGACGTTCATGTCCGCGGCCTTGCCGTCGAACTTGGTGGCCTCGACCTTCATGTCGGGGTGCGCGGCGTTCCAGCGGGCCACGATGTCGTTGACCTTCGTCATCCCCTCGCCGTCGGGCAGGCGGTGCAGGTAGCGGATGACGCCGCCGGAGGAGGCCGAGCCGGATGAGCCGGTCGTGGCCGAGCAGCCGGCGGTGAGCATCGCGAAGGCGAGCAGCGAGGCGGCCAGTGCGTGTTTCTTCATGGGAGTTTCCTTCTTCGTCATTGAAAAGGCCCGGCGTCTGCCGGAAGGAGTGGGGGCGCGGCGGGGCGGTGACAGGGAGCTGTCGGTGCTGTCGGTGTTGCGGGTGCGCGCCCGTGAGTGGAGCGTGGATATGGAACGGGGGTGCTCACTGCGAGGCAGCGGTGAGCCACTGGTGCCCTCCTTCCTCCAGACGGACCGTCCGGGGACCCTGGGGCGTCGGCACCGTCGTGGTGACGGGCTCCAGGGAGTTGTTGATGACGAGGGTGGTGCGGCCATCGGGGTAGGCGGCCACCTCAACCCTGGGGTCGAGGGCCGCCCAGGCGGAGAAGTCCTCCTGGCACCCCGCGGCCCAGAAGATGGCCCGGTGCAGCAGTCGGGAGTTCTGGGCGCTGTAGGGCAGTCCCGTGGCGTACACCGTCCGGCCCCTCCCCAGCTCGTGGACCGCGAGGCGGACCTGGCCGTCCGCGGTGTCGAGCACCCGGGTGGCGGGACTGGTGACGACGATGTCGGGGGTGCCCTCGCCGTCGTCGAGACCGCCGGTCAGGTCCCGGGTGATGAAGTGCTCCTCCACCTCGGGCGGACGACGGCGCGTGCTCAGGCCCCAGCCGATCTCCCGGTCCACGCCCAGGACGTCGGCCAGCTGGAAGGTGACCCCGTGGGCGGGGTGGGCGCTAGGCGCTCCCACCCCGATGAGGCCGCCGCCGCCGGCCACGAAGGAGCTGACCTGGGCCACCAGCTCTGAGTCCGCCCACTGCTCGCCCCCGGAGAAGGCGGTGCCCTCGGCGCCGGCGCAGATAAGAACCTTGACGTCCGGGGCCAGGCCGGCGCGCACGTCGTCGAAGGACAGGAACTCCACGTCCACCGGCAGGCCCGACAGCGCCTCGAGGACCCCCAGGTAGGTGTAGGTCTGGCGGTACCACAGGGCGTGCGCGACCATATGCGTCATCCAGGAGCGCAGGCGGCCCCAGGAGTTGACGACCGCGACCTTGAAGCCGGGGGTCAGCGGACGCAGCCCCGCGGAGCGCTCGTGGATGGCGCGGAACTCCGCGACGATCTGCTCGACGCGGTCGATGAAGTCGGGGTGCTCGACGGCCAGGGACAGGTAGCCGCCGTAGCCGATCCGGTCCAGGGGGGAGCGCACGATGGCGCGCCGGGCCTCCAGCCAGCTGCGGTTCGCCTCGGAGACGGGGTCGCCCCCCGGGTGGAAGACATCGGGGAAGAAGTACGGCAGGAACCGGCCCTCGGTGTAGCGCACGTGCGGGATGTCGGCGATCATCCGGCAGGTCGCCCCCGATCCGACCGAGCCGACGACGGCGTCCAGGCCGGTGGTGGCGAAGTGCTCGCCGTAGGGCTCGGTGCCGATCCAGTTGTCGCCCAGGAACATCATCGCCTCCTTGCCCTGGGCGTGGACGGCGTCGGTCAGCTCGCGCACCCGGGAGCACACGAAGCGCTGCTGGAAGTCGATCCAGTCGCGGAAGGCGCGGGTGGGCACCCGGAAGGGGGAGTTGTAGTAGCCGGCGTCGACGAAGTCCTCGGCGGTCAGGCGGTAGCCGTACTCCTCCTCGAAGGCCTCCAGTGCGGGGACGCTCACCGAGGCGGAGTAGCCGAACCAGTCGACGAAGCGCTCGGTGGCGTCGGCGCCGTAGACGAGGGTGAAGTGGTAGAAGAAGGTGGTGAAGCGGACCACGTCCACCTCGGGGTGCTCCGTGAGCCAGGCGCTCAGGTGGGCGCGCACGTGGGACCACGTGGCCTCGTGGCGCACGTCGAAGGGCTTCTCCTTGACGCGCGTGGGGTCCTCGTCCCAGCCGTTGGTGAGGTAGTTGTACATCTGGGTCGGGTCCCAGGTCTGGACCGCCAGGAAGCTGACGGTGTAGACGTGCCCGGCGAGGGCCGCGTGCACGGTGACGGTGCGTCCGTCGGCCTCGATGCTCCACGCGGAGGCGGGCAGCTCCTGACCGGTGGTGCGGTCGTGGGCCTGCCACCAGCGCGTCACGTCGCAGCCGGTATCGGGGCGGACCTGGTCGGCGAACCAGGAGGCCAGCAGGTCGATGCTCACGGGGCCGTCAGCAGTGGCGGAGACCCTGTCGGACATGAGGAAGATGCGCGTGGCCTCATCGGGGTGGGCGTCGGCCCAGGCGTTGTCGCCGCGGCCCACGAAGTACGTGGAATAGACCTTGGTGGCCAGCTCCGAGACGATACCGGGCAGCTCGGTGCCGTCGGAGTTCCGCACGGCGTCGGCGCCCAGGCGGGCGATGAGGCGGCGGACCTCGTCATCCATGCCGGTCTGGATCGGCAGGGTGAGGCGTCCCCCCGCCTGAGAGGGGAGCGGCGCCGCGGGCTGGGTCTGAAGAGACATCAGCACTCCTTCGGGCTGAATAGTCTGAACTCCGAACAAACTACAGCATGCGGCGCCCGTCCGCTACTGGCGAGGCGGTCGATATGCCTGGTGGCGGCTAGGAGGTGGGCCTGAGATCGACCAGGGTGGGGTTGTCGAGCACGGACTCCAGCGCCACCAGGGCCGCCCCGTACGACGAGGCCCATTGGCCCAGGTGGGAGGTCTCCAGCCTCACGGCGGCGCGCTGGTCCAGCAGCCGGTCCTGCAGGGCGGAGGCGGTGGGGGAGATGAACACGTCGGCGAAGGCGGCCAGGTACCCCGACAACACGATCACCTCGGGGTTGAGGACGTCCGTGAGGATCGCCAGGGCGCGCGCGAGCGCCCGCTGGGAGAGCTCCAGTCTCCGGGTGAGCTCGGCATCCCCGGCGTCGAAGCGCTGGCGCAGGAGCTCGATGCGCTCATCCAGGGAGGTGGTCTCGTCGCGCACCGCGTCGCCCGGCGGGTAGATCGAGGTCAGGGCCTGCAGTCCGGAGCGGGTCTCCCAGCAGCCGCGCCGCCCGCAGCGGCACGCCAGGCCCTCGGGCTCCACGGGCATGTGGCCGACCTCGCCGGTCAGACCCAGCCAGCCGCGCAGGAGGTGGCCGTCGGAGATGATGCCGGCGCCGATCCCCTCACCGCCCGACAGGTAAAGCAGGTTGCGCACCCCGTCCTGCGCGTAGCGCTCGTAGGTGGCCAGTGCGGCGAGCTTGGCGTCGTTCTCCAGCGTGATGGTGGGGACGCTCCTTCCCGGGCCCAGGCGGCGGGCGACTGCGTCGCGGACCTGGTCCGCCACGGCGACGTCGTGCCACTCCAGCGTGGAGGAGTAGCGCACGGTGTTGTCGGTGTAGTCGATGATCCCGGTCTGAGCCAGGACGATTCCCGGAACCGTCGTCCCCTGCTGCGTCAGCTGCTCCAGGGCCTGGGACAGCATGGCTGCGACGTGCTCGATCATCGTCTCGGGGCGGTGTCCGGCGTCGTCGACGAGCTCGCAGCGGCGCGCGACGACCTCTCCGGTCAGGTCCGTGATGGATAGGAGCAGCGAGGCGCCACTGATCTCCAGGCCGATGCCGGCCGCTGTACGTGGAGCCGTGCGCAGGCCCGTGCTCGGTCTGCCGACGTTGCCCGACAGGTCCGGCTCCTCCTCGATGAGCAGCCCCCGGGAGCACAGCTCGGCCACCAGGGTTGAGACCGTCGCCTTGGACAGCCCCGTCTCGCGGGCCAGGCGCGTGCGCGACAGGGTGGGGCTCGTCTGAAGGTGACGCAGGATGAGGGACATGTTCGAGATGCGCACGTCGGCGTGGGCCTTGGGTCTGTGCGCGCCCGGGCCTCCGAGGGGGCCCCAGAGATCCGGTCCGTCCGCCGGGATCCATCCTGCAGCCGGCACGGCAGTCTCCTCCTCCTCCATCGGTGCCCGGTTGGTCCTGCGGACCGCGGGCGTGCCCCTCAGCGTAGTGATTCCAGGTGAGCGGGGAGGGGGTTTCGGTGGGCGTCCGGCTTGTTCTCTTGCGGCGCGGAACGGGCTGCGACGTAAATGAGACTATCATCACATTCTTCGGCCCTGAGGAGTTCCGGTTGCACATACGGACGTTGTTGGTTATGTGTCACGTTTGTGTGCGTGCGGTGCGAGGCTGCGGGGGAGTTGCGATGTTCGTGATGATTTCAAGCATTCTCGATGCTTATGGACGTTCATGCCCGACCGTGCGCGCCGGGTGGGTTCCACCCTGTTCCGCGAACGTGGCTCCGGACACGCCCGCGGGCGTGTCAAGGCCTGAAGTCCCCTGAACTCGCGGGATTCTGCGCCTACTCAAATTGACCACTCGAACACTGCGCAGGACCATAAAACGGGCTTGCCGTCGTCGCTGGGTCCGGACACGGCTCTCACAACTCGTCTTCCGGACTCTCGCGGCCAGGCCAGGAGCTAGATCGTGAGGAGTGCAGTGAAAGTCATTGAGGCCAACCATGTCTACAAGGTCTTCGGGCGGCGACCGTCCGACGGCGTCAAGAAGCTCAAGGCCGGCAGGACGCGGGACCAGTTGAGGAAGTCAGGGCAGACCGCCGCCGTCATCGACACCTCCTTCGACGTCGACAAGGGCGAGATCTTCGTGGTCATGGGCCTGTCGGGCTCCGGGAAGTCCACCCTCATCCGCATGGTCAACGGCCTGCTGCCCATCACGGCCGGCAGCATGACCCTCTATGGGGAGGACCTGGCGCACGTCTCGAAGTCGAAGCTGCGCGAGCTGCGCCGCGAGCGCGTCTCCATGGTCTTCCAGAACTTCGCCCTCCTGCCGCACCGGACGGTGGGGGAGAACGCCGCCTACGGTCTGGAGATTCAGGGCGTGAATCGCTCCGAGCGCGAGCGCCGGGCAGAAGAGGCCCTGTCCCTGGTGGGCCTGGAGGGGTGGGGCGGCTACAAGCCCGGTGAGCTCTCGGGTGGCATGCAGCAGCGGGTCGGCCTGGCCCGGGCCCTGGCCGCCGAGACCGACATCCTGCTCATGGACGAGGCCTTCTCCGCGCTCGACCCGCTCATCCGCCGGGAGATGCAGGACCAGCTCATCGACCTGCAGGGCAAGCTCGGCAAGACGATCCTGTTCATCACCCACGACCTCAACGAGGCCATGCGCCTGGGAGACCGCATCGCCATGATGCGTGACGGTCGCGTCGAGCAGGTCGGTACCGCCGAGGAGATCCTGCGCGACCCGGCCTCCGACTACGTCTCTCGGTTCGTGGCCGACGTCGACCGTAGCCGGGTCCTGACGGCCGGCTCCATCGCGGAGCCCCCGTACGCGGTCCTGGGCTCGGACCGCAGCCCCCACGCCGCCCACAAGCTCCTGCGGGAGAACCAGCCGCCGTGGCTGCTCGTGCAGAACCGCGACCGCACACCCTTCGGCTACGTCTGGGAGGACGACGTCGCCCGGGCAGTCAAGGAGGGCTCCAACGCCCTGCCGCTGTCCACGATCCACGAGATGCCGGTCGTGTCGCACTCGACCCCTGTCAACGAGCTGTTCGCCCACGCCGCGCAGCACGCCGCCCCCATCGTCGTCGTCGACGACGACGGACGAATCTCCGGCGTCATCCCGCGCGTCACCCTGCTGGCCGCCATCAGTGAGCAGAACCAGGAGGCCGGGGCATCCAGCGCCGCCAGTGCCTCCAGCGCCGATCCGGCCGCGGAGCAGACCGACGAGCAGGCCGGCAAGGCCAGTGAGACCACCGAGGCCGAAGGAGCCGACGCCTGATGATTCCCGTACAGACTCCTCTTCCCAAGATTCCCCTGGGCACAGCGGTCGAGGTCCTCATCGAGTGGATCCAGGTCCACCTCCATGGCTTCCTCACCGCGATCTCCCGGGCCGGCACCCTGGTCAACGACAACCTCGTGGACCTGCTCCTGGCCGTGCCCCCGTTGCTCATGGTGGTGGTCTTCGTCCTCATCGCCTGGATGGCGAAGTCGTGGAGGCTGGCGGTGGGGACCGCCGTCACCTTCCTCATCATCATCTCCCTGGGGCAGTGGGTCAACGCGATGGAGACGCTGGTCCTGGTGACCCTGGCGACCCTGACCGCCCTCGTCTTCGCCGTCCCCCTGGGGATCTGGGCCGCCCGCAACAAGTACGTCAGCGTCCTCATCCGCCCGGTCCTCGACCTCATGCAGACGATGCCGGCATTCGTCTACCTCATCCCCTCGGTCCTGTTCTTCTCCATCGGGGTGGTGCCCGGGATGTTTGCCACGCTCATCTTCGCGATGCCCCCCGGGGTGCGCATGACCGAGCTGGGCATCAAGCAGGTGGACAAGGAGACCGTGGAGGCGGGGCGTTCCTTCGGTGCCACCGACTGGCAGATCCTGCGGGGCATCCAACTGCCCCTGGCCGTCCCCACCATCATGGCGGGCGTCAATCAGGTCATCATGCTGGCCCTGTCGATGGCCGTTATCGCGGGCATGGTCGGTGCCGACGGCCTGGGGAAGGAGGTCGTCAAGGCGCTCGCGACGATCGACATCGCCAAGGGCACCGAGGCGGGCCTGTCCATCGTGTTCCTGGCGATCTACCTCGACCGGGTGACCGCGGCCCTCGGGGCGCCGCGGGAGAAGGGCTCGCTGCTCTCACTCATCAAGAAGCGGTGACCCATGACTCGACGACGCTTTTCTACTTCGCCCTCACCGGCGTCGGGCACGTATCGAAGGAACACCATGCAGACCTCCCGCCGCACCTTCTCCGCCGCTCTGGCCTCCCTGGCGGCGGCGGGCGCCCTGTCCGCCTGCGGTCAGGGTTCCGGTGGGAGCAAGCGGCTCCGCCTCGGCTTTCTTCCGTCATGGAGCGATGGGCTGTCCATGACCCACCTGCTCAAGACGCAGCTGGAGAAGGCCGGCTACCAGATCAAGCTCATGGATCTCAGTGAGGCCGGACCGCTGTACGCGGGCCTCAGTCAGGGGGCGGTCGACCTCTTCCCCTCCGCGTGGCCGGACGTCACCCAGAAGAGCTACATGGACAAGTACCGCACCTACATCGAGGATCTGGGGACCTACTACGACTCGGCTCAGCTGTGCTGGTCCGTCCCGGACTACTCCTCCATGCAGTCGATCGAGGACATCAAGCCCCACGCCTCGCAGATCGGCAACAAGATCATCGGTATCGAGCCGGGTGCGGGTCTGACCAAGGTGTCTCAGGAGGACGTGATCCCCGCCTACGGTTTGGGGGACATGAAGTTCCTGACCTCCTCCACCACCGGGATGCTGGCCGAGCTCAAGAAGGCCGTCGATGCCAAGCAGGAGATCGTCGTGACCCTGTGGCACCCCTTCTGGGCGAACACCACCTATGGCATGCGGGACCTGAAGGATCCCAAGGGCGCGCTCGGCAAGGGGGAGGGGCTTCACTTCCTGGGGCGCGAGGGCTTCGCGCAGGACTACCCGGAGATCGCCACGTGGCTCAAGTCCATCACGATGGATGAGGCCACTTACGGCAGCCTCGAGGACCTTGTCGTCAACACCTACGGTGAGGGCCGGGAGGATGAGGCCGCCATCGCCTGGGCCAAGAAGTACCCGCAGTACGACTTCAAGAAGTCCTGACGCCGGACCTCCGTAGGGCTTGGGCGTGCTCACCGGGCGGTGCAAGTGCGAGCCGCTGGGCGGTGCGGTCGGACCCGCCGGGCGGTGCAGGTGGCCCACCGACGGGGGCATTCCGCGCGGCCGGGTGCGTCCTGCTCCAGCCGGGGGCATTCGACGCCGTCGGGGACAGGAGTCCGGTCCCCCGACGCGTGAGATGCCCCCGGTTGTAGGGAAGAGTCGGTGGGGTCAGGTGGTGTTTGCACCGTTGATGATGTCGTTGAGTTTCTCAGTTGGGGTCTGTCCGTTCAAGACGATGCGGGGTCGGCGGTTGAGGCGGTCCTGGATGGCTTGGACCTGGGTGTCGGTGACGTCGGTGAAGCTGGTGCCTTTGGGGAGGTACTCGCGGATCAGGCGGTTGGTGTTCTCGTTGGTGGGGCGCTGCCAGGGGCTGTGGGGGTCGGCGAAGTAGACCGGGATGTCGGTGGCGGCGGTGAAGTCGGCGTGCCGGGCCATCTCGCTTCCCTGGTCCCAGGTGATCGAGGCCCTTACGGCTCGGGGCAGGTCAGCGACCATGGTCTGCAAGGCGGTGGTGACGGTCTGGGAGTCGTGGCCGGCGCCCAGGCGGTGTATGAGCACGAAGCGGCTGGTGCGCTCCACCAGGGTGATCAGGGCGCTGCGCCCGCCGGCGCCGATGACCAGGTCGCCCTCCCAGTGCCCTGGCACGGCCCGGTCGGCGGCCTGGGGCGGGCGCACACTGATCTGGGCTCCTTCGATCCAGGGACGGTTGGATCTGCGGGGCAGGCCGGCCAGTGGTGAGCGGGGCAGGCGCCGGGTGCGTCCTGAGCGCAGGGCCTTGTCCACCCGCAGCTGCTGGCGCAGGCTCCCGGCGCCCTGGACGTAGAGGGCCTGGTAGATCTGCTCATGGGATATGCGCATGGACTCATTGTCGGGGTGGGCCCAGCGCAGGCGCGCGCTGATCTGGCGGGGGCTGGCCCCGTCCTCGAGCAGGGCCACCACCTCGGCGCGCAGGACGGGATCGGCGTCGAGCCTCCTGGTCTTGGGGCGGGCCAGGCGCTCCTGGGCCGCAGCTGAGGCCCCTGGGGCCCGGTAGACCCCGTCAGGGCCGGTGTTGCGGGTGATCTCTCGTGAGACGGTCTGACGGCACCGCCCCAGAATGCGGGCGATGGCGGCGGCCGACTCCCCGCGGGCCCGGCCCTGAGCGATCAGGACCCGCTCGGCGTCGCTGACGCGCTGCCCGCGCCCGACCCGCCCGGCGCAGGCCGACGCCGACCAGCCCTCACGCCCCCGCCGCCCCGTTAAGCGTCCTGACGAGCGTCTTGATGCTGTTGCTGCGTCCTCCATGGCCTGATCGTGCCAGTACCGCCTGGCGGTGTCCCGAGTCACCCCGGCCTCGGCTCCCGCTCGGGTCAGGGACGCTCCGGCCAGGACGGCCTGAACGACCTTGGCGCGTCTGGCCTGGTCAGCCTCGAGCGTGCCGCCCTTGGGGCCGCGCACCAGCTCCACCCCCGCCGCCTGGCACCACCGGCTCACCGTCCCACGCCGGTACCCCAGAACCCGACCCACCGCCGAGGCCGACTCACCAGCCACCACCCGCGCCACCGCATCACGACGCACATCCTGACCAACCCCAGTACCAGACACAAAACACCCCTCCCACGAGTGGTGCATCCACCACCAGACCCCACCGTCCCCGCACGCGCAGGATGTCCCCGGCCAGAAGAAATTGCACCCGCACGCGTGGAATGTCCCCGGCCAGGACCGGCGCCGCCGCGACTCGCGCTCTGAGCGCAGCGACCGCGGGCGGGGGCTCTCAGTCCTCGATGCGGTTGCCGTCCTCATCGAGGTAGTAGCCCTCGTCATCGATGGGGCGGAAGTTCATCCGGCCATCGGCGATCTCCTCGGCGAAGTGCTCCCGGGTCATGATGCGAACTTTGCGTCCGCGTTCCTTGAGCTCCTCATAACTCACTGACGTGTTCCATGGTTTTTCAGTCAAGCAAATGACGATGATGAAGAACAGGCATACGAAACCTGTCATGTACAGGGCTGTGGGCAATGTCGGGATGAAGAAGGCTGATGCAGCGGCTGCAATGGGCGCGAATACGAAAGAGATGACCGTTGCTGCTGCTCCCTTATAGTCCGGCGATCGTCTGGTTCGCATGATGAGGCGTATCATGGCGGTGTCGACCGTCTTTCGGGCAAGGACTGTCAGTATGGAGATGCCTGTCACCTGGTCGAAGTTCAGCCCTAAGCGGGTGAGTGCAGACCATATTCCTATCAGAATTCCCAGGATCAGCGCCTCGGGAATCCCTACAATGATCTGCCCTATCACTGTTGTCTGAAGGGGGGTGGGAGGTTCCCAAGGTTTTTCGTTGACTTCTCTATTCTCAGTATGTGCTTCCATGGTCGTGCTCTCAAGGTGGTGGGTGACGCCGGAGAAACTTGTGATATTGCCGGCTGGTCGCCCTCTTGACCTATCGGTCCGTCTCGATGCGGTTGCCGTCCTCGTCGAGGTAGTAGCCCTCGTCATCGATGGGGCGGAAGGTCATCCGGCCATCGGCGATCTCCTCGGCGAAGTGCTCCCGCGTCATCAGCCGGGTCTGACGGCCGCGTTCCTTCATCTCCTCATAGGACATCGAAGTCTTCCACGGCTGTTCCAGTGTGCACGTGATGAGCATAAATAACGCCCAAGTGACCAAAGTCAACTGGATGACGGAGTACGGTGCGAAGACCATGCCTGCCAGCACCGCGCCGATGGCGGGACAGATGAGAGCTGCCACGGTCCGCTGCACCGCATTCATGTCGTTGGTGCGTTGGATGCGCATGGTCAGGCGCATCGATGCTGCGTCGAGCGTTTCTCGCACTGCGGTTGCCAGAGCGGCGAATCCTGTGATCTGGTCTGAACTGAGTCCGGCGCGAGTGAGGGTGGACCAGATGGCTACAACCACTCCAAGAGTGATGGCCTCAAGAATGCCCAATCCGATCCGCCCGTACACCACCCCCCACAGGGGGACGGCTGGCTTCCAAGGAGTGTTGCCTCCTGTGGGGGTGGTGTACGGGGGCATTGTGCATCTCCGATTCAGTCAGTTGCCGGGAGCGATCAGAAGCAGGCGTTGACGACGCTGTCGAGACCGAGGATTCCCATGAGAACGGTAGCAGCTTCCTCGCCGATCTGGGCGGCTGCGAATCCGCCTCGGATAGCTGCGATAATGCCCTTTACTCCACCCCAGGTTGCTCGGGCCTTCCTGATCCAGGAGACGACCTTGGCTGCGGGGATGCCATACTCGGCAATGACGACTGCGACAGCGAGTAAGCAACCTCCGACACCCATTTGGGCGGCTTCCGTCTGCGTGGCGACTGGGGCTTCAACGACAGTAATGCCGTTGGTGGCAACGGTGAGGCGTTCTTTGTAGTTGGGTGTCGTGGCTGGGTCGGCGTTCTTGAGGTCGTCGGGAACAGCCTCAAGGGCGTTGAGGATATCGGTGAGCTTTTGGTCCTTCTGAGCATCGGTCAACGCGGCTGTCTTGGCTGGCGCCATGGTGTTGCCTGGACGTGCTGTGCCGGCGAAAGCGGATGTTGATGTCAGAGTCAGCGCGATCCCTGCGGTGCTGGCTACAGTGGCAGTACTCAGGAACTTCCTGCGGTCCATGTTGCTTTTCCTCTCTCGGCGGGTGTGTATGTGAGGTTGGAAGTGCTTGCAGGATGATCCTAAGGGTCGTGTGTTGACTGTCACACTTGATAGGGCTCAAGGGTGAGCCTGTTAGGTGGTGCTAGTGGTGTTGCTGGGCGTTTGAGGGCGATCTGCCGCGTCGTGCTGCGGATGTGTCGACGCTCTGACGGGAGGTGGAAAAATTCGGGCGATGGCTGATCTCTTGTCTTCGCATGTGGGGGCAGTGGATGTGAGACAATCGGCCGATCGGTCGAATGGGGTGGTGGAGTCTCCCTGTCTGCTGCTGTCCGGGCTATCGCTGGAGCATCTCTGGCCGGAGCTCGGGCAGGTACTTGCGGGCGTCGCGGAAGTCGGCGGTGACGTACTCCGGCGGGATCGGCTGGGGCTGATGGATGCGCTCTTGGAGGGCGTCGTATCCGAGCGAGGTGTCCCACGGCCTCTCAATGAGAGCGACGAAGGCCATGAACGGCAGCCACGCGAGGACCGTCAGCGCCGTCGTCGATGCCGGGGCGAGGAGGCGAGCGGCCAGGAATCCTGCGACCGCGGGGCAGGTCGCGGCGATGATCGTCAGCAGCAGGCCGTGCGGATCCCTCGAGCGCCAGGCCCGCATGATGAGTCGGTGAGCCGAGGCGTCGATGAGCTCGCGAATCGCCACCGCCACCAGGGAGAACAAGCACGCCCTGCCGAATCCCAGCCCGGCGCGGGTCAGCGCCGACCAGACCAGCACGATGATCGTCAGGCCGACGGCGCTGGGCAGCCCGAGAACCAGGCGGCCCACAACCATCGCGGAGACGGGCGTGACGGGCTTCCAGTGATGGTGCCCCGCGTCCCCTGACCCCGTGCTGCCCTCGTTCATGGCTTCCCCTCGGCGTGATCGCGAATTCAACCGCACGAGTCATTCTACAAAGGCCCGCGGACAGGGGCCTGCGCTCACGGCCGCGCTCGACGCCGGCACGGGGGCGCGAGACGGCGCCGGACAGTCCAGTGCTCAGCCCCGTGGGCGTTTGCCGAGGTGGGCCCCGCCACCCTTGTCCCGGTTTCGTCGTCTTGATTGAAGATCGTGCGTATTCTGTGCCCGTGAGTCCGGACCATCAGCATGCCAACGGCGAGATCGACATCGCCTCTCTTCATGCTCAGGACTCCACGGGACTGCTGGATCGCATCGACCGCGCGGTCGTCTGGGACATTCCTCTGACGACGCCGTTTCGCGGTATCACCCGCCGCGACGGCGTCCTGCTCCACGGCCCCGGGGGCTGGGGTGAGGTCGCGCCCTTCTGGGACTACGGGTTGGAGGCCAGCGCTCCCTGGCTCGCCTCCGGACT
This sequence comes from Actinomyces sp. HMT 175, assembly GCF_016694895.1. Taxonomy (NCBI): domain Bacteria; kingdom Bacillati; phylum Actinomycetota; class Actinomycetes; order Actinomycetales; family Actinomycetaceae; genus Actinomyces; species Actinomyces sp. HMT 175. The sequence continues at coordinate 2,413,399 of NZ_CP068012.1, read as the reverse complement.
GTGCCAGGCCCTGGGAAACTCCCTTCTTCCCCGCTACCGCGAGACCATCCCCGTCAACGTGACCGTCCCTGAGGTCGGTGCTCAGGACGCCTCCGATCTGGTGCGGGCCTCCGGAGCCAGGACTGCCAAGGTCAAAGTCAGCGGCAGCGGCGACAAGCGCTCGGCGGACCTGGAGCGCCTCGAGGCGGTCCGCTCGGCCCTGGGGCGTTCCGGCAAGGTGCGTATCGACGTCAACGGCGCCTGGGACCTGGACACCGCCCGCGAGAACCTGCCCCTCATGGACCGGGCTGCCGGAGGGCTGGAGTACGCCGAACAGCCCTGCGCCACCGTCTACGACCTGGCCGACCTGCGCCGCGCCGTCGACGTGCCCATCGCCGCTGACGAGTCGATCCGGCTGTCTGCCAACCCCCTGGAGATCGTCCACCGGCGCGCTGCCGACGTCGCCATCCTCAAGGTGGCTCCGCTGGGCGGGGTGCACCGGGCACTGGACATGGCAGAGCGCCTTGGACTGCCCGCTGTCGTCTCCTCCGCCCTGGACACCTCCGTGGGCATCATGGCCGGCGCGACGCTCGCCTTCAGCCTGCCCTCCCTCAGTCACGCCTGCGGCCTGGGGACCACGCGCCTGCTGACTCAGGACGTCGCCGAGCCCAGCGTTCGCCCCAGCAACGGGACCCTGCGTCTGGACGCCGCCGCCCCCGTCTCCGAACGCCTTCTGAACGAGGTCAAGGCGGGGCCCTACCTCACCAAGCACTGGCAGACGCGTCTGCTGCACCTGGCCGGCGCCCTGCACGCCCGCCGCCAGCGCGAGGCCCGTGACCCCAGCCGGGCCGTGGCGGGGCTGCCGCTGTAGACCCACCCCAGCCGTGCGCATGGCTCACCGGACTGTGACCAATCGCAGCGCAGTGCAGGCGGTGCGCTCTCGTATCCTCGCCCCTGTGACCGACTCCCCGGAGCGCCCGCAGCTCCCGCCCGCCATAGCCGACGCGCGCAGCCTCGTGGCGGCCCTCCTGGCCGAGGGCGTGCGCGAGGTCGTCCTGTGCCCGGGATCGCGCAGCGCCCCACTGGCGGAGGCCCTGGCCGACGCCGCCGACGCCGGGCGCCTACGGCTGCGCGTCGTGCTGGATGAGCGCAGTGCCGGCTTCATCGCCCTGGGGGCCGCCCGCGCCCACGCCCTGAACGGGCGCGGTCGCTGCGCCGCCGTCGTGACCACCTCGGGCACGGCCGTCTCCAACCTTCACCCGGCTGTCAGTGAGGCCGACGCCGCCGGCATCCCCCTGCTCGTCATCAGCGCTGACCGGCCCCACGAGCTGGTCGGCACCGGTGCCAGCCAGACCACCGAGCAGACCGGGCTCTTCGCACCGGCCCTGCGCCTGGGGGTGGATCTGCCCGCCGACCTGGCAGCCGACCTCGGGGGCCATGCGGCCGACGCCGCCATCGCCGGGCAGGTGCGCCGCGCCGTCGCTGCCGCCACCGGGACCCTCAGTCAGGATCCCGGGCCGGTCCAGATCAACGCCCGCTTCCGTCCGCCCCTGACGGTGGAGAACTCAGCGGAGAGCTCAGTGGGGGACACCGTGGAGGATGCGGTGCCGGCCGCTCCGGCACCGCCCTCCCCGCCCATGTTCCCGGCTGCCCGGGCAGCCGTGCTGGCCGGAACCCCGGAGGCCGGTGCCGGCCAGCCGGCCGGCTCTGGCTCCTTAGCGCAGGGGAGAGGGATCGTCGTCGCCGGTGACACCGCCCACCCGGGCGTTGGCACCCTGGCCAGGTCTCTGGCCGAGCACCTCAACTGGCCACTCCTGGCCGAACCCACCTCCCAGGCCCGCAGCGGCCCGCAGGCCCTGAGCCGTTACGCCGAGCTGCTGGGCACCCCTGCGGGTCGCGCGCTCGCCCAGCAGGCCGAGCACCTCCTCGTTCTGGGGCACCCCAGCCTCAGTCGCTCCATCACCGCGCTCCTGGGGCGCGAGGATCTCGACATCACCGTCCTGACCGAGCGTGCCCGGTGGACCGACGTCTCCGGGCGGGCTCGACGGGTCGTCCCCATGGACGGTCCCGATCATGAGCCTGCCGACGCCGCCGCCCTCCGTTCGGCCCGTCTAGTCGCCTCCCTCGGCCTGGAGAGCGCCGACACGGCCTGGACCGACTCCTGGCGCCGGGCCGTGGCGGATCTTCCCGAACCGGACCACTCCAGCAGCGCCGACGCCCTGGCCCGGGCCGTGTGGGAGGCCAGTCAGGCCCCCGGTGCCCCCACCCTTCTGCTGGGCTCGTCCATGACGGTGCGGCGCCTGGACCGACTCGCCCAGCCCGGCGCCGCTGCCCCGAAGGCGGTCGCGAACCGCGGCCTGGCGGGCATCGACGGCACCATCGCCACCGGGATCGGACTGTGGATGGCCTCAGGGGAACCGGTTCGCGCCGTCATGGGAGACCTCGCCTTCCTCCACGACGCCATGTCCTTGAACCGGGGTGTGCGAGAGGAGGAGGCCGACCTGCAGGTGATCGTCGTCGACGACGGCGGGGGCGCGATCTTCTCCCACCTCGAGTACGCCCGCACCACGCCAGCGGGCCGGTTCGAACGGCTCTTCACCGCCCCTCAGCGGGCGGATATCGCTGCGCTGGCGGCAGCCCTGGGGGCTCGCGTCCAGGTCCCCCATGATGTCGAGGCCCTCCGCGGACTCCTGGCTGAACCGGTCGACGGTGTGAGCGTCGTCGTCTGGGAGACCACGAGGCACGGTCCTCACACCGTGACAACATGAACGACGATAGAGATGGACGGAAACCAGCGGGATAGGACCTGCGGCGGTGGCCCCGGCTCAGCCCGAACCCACCGCCGGGCTCTCAGCCCGCTGCGATACAACAGTTATACGATCCACAGCACAGCCTCAGGGAATCATCGGAAACGGCACAGAGCCCTGGTGTTGTCTACTCGTGGATCTGAGAGGGCGACACGCCCGAGGAGGAGCACAGATGAGCGGATACGACGAGACGAACCCGGAGGCATACCGGCCCACTGAGCCCGAGGCGGCGGCGGACGGCGCTCACTCCGGTGTCGACTCCTGGTCCGCCAGCAGCCAGGCCAGCCCGGCAACGGCGTCTTCCGTCAGCGAGGGCGCGAGCGTGACCGAGGACCACGGCGGCTACGCGGATCTCTCCCAGGCCTACACCGCCGACGCCTCCCAGCCCGAGCCGGTCCTGCCTCAGGGGGCGAACGTGCAGCATGGGAACGAGACCCGGATACTTCCCACCGAGCCGCCGACCTCGCAGCTTCCCGCGGAGCAGTCCGCGTCGCTCTACGCGCAGCCCGCCCAGGGGCAGTACCAGCCCCAGCAGCCGTTCTACCAGCCGCAGCAGCAGCCTCAGGGGCAGTACCCCGCCCCTCAGGTGCAGCAGGCGGCGCCGTCCAGTTACTCATCCGCCCAGCAGCCCTACCAGGGGCAGCAGACGCATCTCGGCTCGCCCTATATGAGTGTCCCGACGACGCCCGGTGGCTACGCGCCGGCCGGCGCCCCCACCGGGGAGTCCTTCTATGCGGCCTCGGAGGCCACAGGCGCTGACAGCGGCACCAAGAGGCGCCGGCGGGGGCCGGGCTGGTTCGCCCTGGTCGCCTCCGTACTGGTCGCCTCCCTGCTGGGGGCCGGCGGTGCCGTAGGAGCGATCAAGGCTCTCGACGCCCGGGACGGAGGCGCGTCACAGCGCTCCACGGCCGCCCCCACCGCTATCGCCACCGGGAGCACGACCAAGACCGTTAACAGTGCCGGCCAGGCCCCCGACTGGGAGGCCGTCTCGGCCGCCGTGTCCAACGCCGTCGTCTCCATCGCCGTCGCCACGGACAGGGGCGAGGCCCTGGGCTCCGGAGTCATCTTCGACAAGGAGGGGCACATCATCACGAACAACCACGTGGTGGCGGGGGCCTCCAAGATCCAGGTGACGCTGGCCGACGGCCGCGTCTACGACGCTGAGACCACCGGTACCGACCCCGCCACCGACCTGGCGGTCATCCAGCTCAAGGACGCCCCCGACAACCTCACGGTCGCCCAGCTCGGAGACTCCGACAAGCTGGCCACCGGTCAGGACGTCATGGCGATCGGTAACCCGCTGGGCCTGTCCTCGACCGTCACCACCGGAATCATCTCCGCCCTCGACCGGCCCGTCGTCAACTCCCAGAATGAGGACGGATCGGGCGGTTCGGCGGTCTACACCAACGCCATCCAGATCGACGCAGCCATCAACCCCGGCAATTCCGGAGGGCCCCTTTTCGATGAGAAGGGGCGGGTCATCGGGATCACCAGCTCCATCGCCACGATGAGCCGCTCCGGCGGCGGCGAGGGAGGCTCGGGAAGCATCGGCATCGGTTTCGCCATCCCCGTCAAGCTGGCCGACAAGGTCGCCAAGCAGCTCATCAAGTCCGGGACGGCCACGCACGCCTACCTGGGAGTCAGCCTTGACACCGCTGGTGCCACGGCCGACGGCGAGAAGCGCGCCGGCGCCAAGATCACCTCGGTCGAAGGTGGCTCACCGGCCGACAAGGCCGGACTGAAGAAGGATGACGTCGTCATCGCCATCGATGGGAAGACCACCGCCCAGGGGTCGGCTCTCACCGGCTACGTGCGCCAGTACTCCGCCAACGACAAGGTCAAGCTCACGGTCATCCGCGACTCCAAGAAGCAGGACATCGACGTGACCCTGGCCGAGCGCAAGGACTCCTGACGCGATAGCCGCCCAGAGTCGTCTCAGAGACGCACGCCGAGTGCCCCCAGCATGGGGCGCATCTTGGCGGTCGTCTCCGCCAGCTCGTCGACCGGCTCGGAGTCCGGCATGATGCCGCCGCCCCCGAACACTCTCGCGGGCGACTGCGGTCCGGGACCTCCTGTGGGCAGCTGGGCGCTGCGCAACGCGATGCACCACTCGCCCTCGCCGTGCCAGTCCACCCAGCCCACGGGCCCGGCGTAACGTCCCCGGTCCATGGACTCGGCCTCCTCGATGAGGCGCGCCGCCGCCTGGGTTGGCGTCCCGCACACGGCCGCTGTCGGGTGCAGCGCGTCCACCAGGGCCAGCGCCCCGGTGTCTCCGGCAACAACCCCGGTGACGTCACTCGCCAGGTGCAGGACGTTCGGCAGCGTCAGGACAAAGCGGGCGGGGGCCTCCACCACCGAGCACAATGGTTCCAGCGCCGTGATCGCCGAGTCCCGGGCCAGCTCATGCTCCCGGTTGTTCTTCTCCGAGCCCTCCAGCCAGGAGGCCAGGCGTGCCGTCGCCAGAGCGTCCTCGCCGGCGTGCCGGCGGGCCGTACCGGCCAGCACCCTGCTCATGAGGCGTCGATCCTGTAGGCGCAGCAGCAGCTCAGGACTGGCGCCCACCATCTGGTCGACGGCGAAGACCCAGGTGGAGGGGTAGTCGCTGGCCAGGCGCTGCAGGACCGTACCGGTGGCCAGCGGCCCGCCCGGGTAGGCCAGCACGTCGCGGGCCAGGACCACCTTGCGGGCCTGCCCCGCACGCATCCGCTCCTGCGTGGCGCAGACCGCCCGGCACCACTGCTCCTCGCTGAGCGCCCCGGCCTCAACGGCGGTGGTGCCGCCGGAGTCCCCGGAGTCCCCATCGTCGTCGGCGGGCTCCCGGTCGACCGCTGCACGAGCATCGGCCACCAGTGCCCCCAGGAGCATCCCGGGATCCGGGTGCTCCGGCTCGCTCCCGTCGTCAGGTCCGGGCACCACGGTCGTCAGCCAGGCGCCGGAGTCGTCCAGCCCGACGAGGACCTCGGGAACCACCAGGACTGAGGACTGCTCGGAGCTGGGGGAGAAGGTGATCGCGCCCAGTGCCACCGGCCCGGTCCCGGGGCGGACCAGCGCATCACGCCACCAGGCCACGCCGACGACGGCCCGCCACGCGGCCCGCAGTGTCTCAATGCGGTCCGCCCCGCTGGCCTCGATCACCAGGACGCGGCCCAGGCCGATGAGTCCGCGCCCCTCGTGAACCCAGGAGCTGACGTCCTCGCGGCCCGCCAGTAGATCGATGAGAGCCAGCCCCTCCAGTGCACCCTCAGGCAGCTCATGGGTGCGGAAGGACAGCCGCGGCGGGGCGGCCAGGCAGTGCTCTGCCCTCACGACGTCGGCCCCGGGTCGCTGCTCAGGTCGGTTCTCACTGCTCGCCCTGGGCGGGCACGGGCCGCGTGGCCCGGTGAACCGCGACGATCCCGCCGGAGAGGTTCTTGTAGCCCACGCCCCGCCAGCCGGCCTGCTGCATGAGGCCGGCCAGCTCCCGCTGGTCCGGCCAGGCCAGGATCGACTCGCCCAGGTAGTCGTAGGCCTCGGTGTTCGACGAGACCAGGCGGGCGGCGGCCGGCAGGGCGCTGCCCAGGTAGAAGCGGTACAGGTGGCGGAAGGCCGGCCAGGTCGGGGTGGAGAACTCCGCGATGACGATCCGCCCGCCCGGTACCGTCACCCGGCGCATCTCCGACAGTGCCCGCGCCGTGTCCTGCACGTTGCGCAGCCCGTAGGAGATGGTGACGACGTCGAAGCTCTCGTCGGCGAAGGGCAGCGCCGTGGCGTCCCCGGCCACGAAGGCGATCTCGGGGTGGCGACGCTTGCCCTCGGCCACCATGCCGGTGGAGAAGTCGCAGGCCACGACCTCGGCGCCGTCGGCGGCGTACTCCACCGAGGAGGTGCCGGTCCCCGCGGCCAGGTCCAGGACTCGCGTCCCCGGCCTCGCGGCGACGGCCGCGCGCGTCACCCGGCGCCACATGTGCACCTGGAACAGGCTCATCACGTCATTGGACAGGTCGTAGCGGCGCGCAACGGCGTCGAACATCCCGGCGACCTCACGTGGGTCCTTGGCGAGGCTGGCTCGAAGGGGGGATCGGCTCATGGGGGTCATCATCGCAAATCCCGGCCGCGGTCTCGCCGCCAAGGCGTGCCGCAGACCGCTCCCAGCCGGCCTCCGACCGCGCCGGTGCCGCTCTAGGACGCAGGTCCCGTCCGACAGTGTTGAAATTCGTCACTCACTTGCAGCGTAATTCTGGGGCGCCACCATCTGCCGTTGAGGTGGGGACTTCTCTGAGGATTGCCGTCACGGCAACGAAAACTGCGGTTCGCCTCCTGTCTCGCCGCTCCCGTCATGGAGGCGTCGGTCGCCTGGGTACAGTCGGCACAGGCTCCGCCCAGTGCGGGGCCTGCATTACGGTGCCAACTGTGATGCCTATGACAACGCCCGCTGTACCAGAAGTGCCGAGGAGGGAAGCCCGAGTGAGCCAGGCAGCCGCCCAGTCCAGCGCCTCCGCCTCTGCCGACGTCATCGTCGTCGGGGCCGGCCCGGCCGGCTCCTCGGCGGCCTACCACATGGCCACTCTCGGCCTCGATGTCATCCTGCTGGAGAAGCAGGGGCTCGGCCGGGACAAGGTCTGTGGGGACGGCCTGACCCCCTCGGCCGTGCGCGAGCTGGTCTCCATGGGGATGGACACCACCGGCTGGCAGCGCAACCGCGGCCTACGCGTCATCGGCGGCGGGCACCTCCTCCACTTCCCCTGGCCGGAGCAGGCCTCCTTCCCCTCCTACGGGATGGCCCGCCCCCGCGCCCTGCTCGACCGCGACCTGGCCGAGCACGCCGCCGCAGCCGGCGCCCGCCTGCTCACCGGCGTCACCGTCACCGCCCCCGTCACCTCGCCCACCGGGCGCGTCACCGGTGTTGAGGCCCGCCCCACCAACCGGGTCGCCTACCCCGGCATCGAGGGGCCCACCACCTTCACCGCCCCGCTGGTCGTCGACGCCGGAGGCGTCTCGGCCCGCCTGGCCACCGCCGTCGGGCGCACCAAGAACGAGCGCCGCCCCATGGGCGTGGCCGTGCGCGCCTACTTCCGCTCCCCGCGCGCCAAGGACGCCTGGATGGAGTCCCGCCTCGAGCTGTGGGACGGCACTCCCGGCAAGTCCGACCTCCTGCCCGGCTACGGCTGGATCTGGTCCGTGGGGGAGGGGCTGGTCAACGTCGGACTCGGCTCGGTCTCCTCGCGCGCCCAGGCCACCGCCATCGACTACCGCGCCGTGTTCAACCGCTGGATGGACAACGTCCCGGCCTCCTGGGGCTTCACCAAGGAGAACCAGGTCGGCGGCCTGGTCAGCGCCGCCCTGCCGATGGCCTTCAACCGCAAGCCGCACTACGCAGACGGCCTCATGCTGTTGGGCGACGCAGGCGGCATGGTCTCGCCCTTCAACGGCGAGGGCATCGCCCAGGCCCTCATGTCCGGCCGCCTGGCCGCCCAGGCCGCCGCCCAGGCATCAGCCCGCACGACCACCTCCGGCCGTGAACAGGTCCTGGCCCAGTACCCCAAGGCCCTCAGCTCCGAGATGGGCGGCTACTACACGCTCGGCCGTGTCTTCGTCGCCCTCATCGAGCACCCCGAGGTCATGCGCCTGTGCACCCGCTACGGGCTGCCGCGCAAGCGCCTCATGAAGCTCGTCACCAAGCTCCTGTCCGACGGGTGGGAGCGCCGCGGCGGCGACGGAATCGACCACTTCATCCAGCTCCTGACAAGGATGGTGCCGGAAGCATGAACCCCTACGCCTCCCTGCTCATCATGGCCGCGCTGGCCCTCCTGGTGGCCGTCGGCGGTCTGGCCATGAGCGCCATCATCAGCCCCGCCCGGCGCAACCGGGTCAAGGTCGCCAACTACGAGTGCGGCATCGACCCCACCCCCGCCAACACCGAGCACGGGCGCTTCCCCGTCTCCTTCTACCTGGTGGGCATGACCTTCATCATCTTCGACGTCGAGGTGGTCTTCCTCTACCCCTGGGCGACGGCCTTCGGGCGCCTGGGCTTCTTCGGGCTGGGGGCGGCCGTCCTGTTCATCGGCCTCATCACCGTGCCCTACATCCTCGAGTGGCGTCGCGGCGGACTGGACTGGGACTGAAGCCGCTCTGAACGGCCAGGACCCAGCCCGACGATCCCAAGGAGAACACAGCAGTGAAGAGCATGAAGAAGCACAACGCCTACATGGCGTCCATCCCCTCCAAGCGCCACGACCCCTACGCCGCCGCTGCCGCCGAGGTGGACAGCCCGGGCTTCCTGCTGACCACCGTCGAGAAGCTCGCGGGCCTGGCCCAGGCCCGCTCCATGTGGCCCGTCACCATGGGCCTGGCCTGCTGCGCCATCGAGATGATGGCCGCCGGCACCCCCCGCTTCGACATGGCCCGCTTCGGCTGGGAGGTCTTCCGCGCCTCCCCGCGCCACGCCGACGTCATGATCGTCTCGGGCCGCGTCTCCCACAAGATGGCCCCCATCGTGCGCAACGTCTACGACTCCATGCCCGAGCCCAAGTGGGTCATCTCCATGGGGGCCTGCGCCTCCTCGGGAGGCATCTTCAACAACTACGCCGTCGTCCAGGGCTGCGACCACATCGTCCCGGTGGACATCTACCTGCCGGGCTGCCCGCCGCGCCCCGAGATGCTCCTCAACGCCATGCTCGAGCTCACCCGCCAGATCGAGAAGAAGCCGCTGTTCAAGCACCGCGAGGAGATCGCCCGCGCCGTCGAGGCCGCCGCGCTGTCGGCCACCCCCACCCATGAGATGAAGGGCCTGCTGGCATGAGTGAGAAGAACACCCCGGCACACGACTCAGGCTCCGAGGCCCTGACCGAGACTCCCGAGGCCCCCGCGGTCCCCGAGGTCGCCGGCACCCCCGTGCGCCCCGAGCTGCGCCTGGAGGTCATCACCGCCCCCACCGGCCAGTTCGGCGCCTCCGACGCAGGCGACACCACCGGCTACGGCGAGCACCGCAGCGTCGTCACCCTCGCCCCCGCCGCCGCGCGCCCCTACGGCGGATGGTTCGACGACGTCGTCGACGCCCTCATCGAGGACCTCCAGGAGGCCGGCATCGACCCGGCCGCAGCCATCGAGAAGGTCGTCATCGAGCACGACGAGCTCACCCTGTTCATCGCCCGCGAGCACCTGCTCGACGTCGCCCGCCCCCTGCGCGACGACCAGGACCTGCGCTTCGAGCTGTGCCTGGGCGTCAGCGGCGTCCACTACCCCGAGCTGGCCGGGCGCGAGCTGCACGCCTGCATCCAGCTCATGAGCCTGACCCACGGTGGACGCCAGCTGCGCCTGCAGGTCGCCTGCCCTGAGACCGACCCGCACGTGCCCTCCCTCGTCTCGCTCTACCCCGGCAACGACTGGCACGAGCGTGAGACCTGGGACCTCATGGGCATCGTCTTCGACGGCCACCCCCACCTGACCCGCACCGCCATGCCCGACGACTGGGTGGGCCACCCCCAGCGCAAGGACTACCCGCTGGGCGGCATCCCCGTCGAGTACAAGGGCGCCCAGACCCCGCCCGCCGACACCCGGAGGTCCTACCGCTGATGAGCACCGCACGCACCTTCCGCGCCTCCGGCCCCGCCACGGACGAGCTGTCCGCCGGCGCCGAGCAGTTCACCGTCAGCGGCGGAGACTGGGACGACGTCGTCGCCCAGATCGCCGAGCGCGACGAGGCCGACCGCCTGCGCAACGACCGGATCGTCCTCAACATGGGCCCGGTCCACCCCTCCACCCACGGCGTGCTGCGCCTGGTCCTGGAGGCCGACGGCGAGGTCGTCACCGAGGTCCGCGTCGGAACCGGCTACCTGCACACCGGTATCGAGAAGAACATGGAGTATCGCACCTGGGTGCAGGGCGAGACCTTCGTGACCCGCATGGACTACGTGGCCCCCTTCTTCCAGGAGGTCGCCTACGCGCTCGCCGTCGAGAAGCTCCTGGGCATCACCGACGACATCCCGGAGAAGGCCACCGTCACCCGTGTGCTGCTCATGGAGCTCAACCGCATCGCCTCCCACGTCGTGGCCGTGGGCACCGGGGGCAACGAGATGGGCGGCACCACGCTCATGACCATCGCCTTCCGCTGCCGCGAGAACATCCTCAAGGCCTTCGAGATGGTCTCCGGGCTGCGCATGAACCACGCCTACATCCGCCCCGGGGGCCTGGCCCAGGACATCCCCGAGGGCTTCACCGAGTTCGTGCGCTCGGTCATGCCGGACATCAAGAAGGACATCCACGAGCTCGAGCTGCTGCTCCTGGAGAACCCGATCCTCAAGTCCCGCTTCATCGGCGTGGGGGAGATCAGCCTGGCCGGAGGGCTCGCCCTGGGCCTGACCGGGCCCTGCCTGCGCGCGGCCGGCTACCCGCTGGACCTGCGGCGCACCAACCCGTACTGCGGCTACGAGACCTACGACTTCCGGGTTCCCACCTACAAGGTCTCCGACTGCTACAACCGCCTGCGCATCCGCCTGGACGAGGCCTACGAGTCCCTCAAGATCGTCTCCCAGTGCCTGGACCGCCTCGAGGAGATCGCCGCCCGCGGCGACGACCCCTCCAACACCACGATGGTGGCCGACCCGACCATCGCCTGGCCCGCCCGCATGTCCATCGCCACCGACGGCCAGGGCCAGTCCCTGGAGCACGTGCGCGAGATCATGGGCAGCTCCATGGAGTCCCTCATCCACCACTTCAAGCTGGTGACCCAGGGCTTCCGGGTCCCGGCCGGGCAGGTCTACCAGACCGTCGAGCACGCCAAGGGGATCCTGGGCGTCCACGCCGTCTCCGACGGCGGCACCCGCCCCTACCGGGTCCACTTCCGCGACCCCTCCTTCTCCAACCTGCAGTCGCTGGCCATGATGGGGGAGGGCGGCATGATCGCCGACCTCGTGCCCACCCTGGCCTCCATCGACCCCGTCCTGGGAGGCGTGGACCGCTGATGAGCACCACCGAGAACGCAGTCAACCCGGCCGTCGAGACCATCGCCACCGTCAGCGCGGTCGGCCCGGTGGGCACCGTCGCGCAAGCCGCCGTGGCCGCCGGCTACAGCTCAGAGGTCGCCCAGAGCCTGCAGGTCGACATCGAGCGGATCATCGCCCGTTACCCGGCGGGCAAGGAGCGCAGCGCCCTCATTCCGATGCTCCACCTCATCCAGTCCGTGGACGGCTACGTCTCCCCGGCCGGCATCGCCCTGTGCGCCGCCCGGCTCGGCCTGGAGCGGGCCGAGGTCAGCGCCGTAGCCACCTTCTACAGCCAGTTCCGCCGTCACCCGGTGGGCACCTACCACGTGGGCGTGTGCACCAACGCCCTGTGCGCCGTCATGGGCGGGGACGAGATCTGGAAGGCGGTCACCGAGCACACCGGCCTGGGCGCCGAGGAGACCAGCGAGGACGGCACCATCAGCCTCGAGCGCGTCGAGTGCAACGCCGCCTGCGACTACGCCCCCGTCGTCATGGTCAACTGGGAGTTCTTCGACAACCAGACCCCTGACTCCGCCGTCGCCATGATTAAGGCCCTCGAGCGCGGCGAGGACGTCGCCCCCACCCGCGGTCCCGAGACCGTCCCCACCTTCCGCGAGAACGAGCGCCTGCTGGCCGGCTTCGAGGACGGCCGCACCGACGAGGGGCGCGGCCCCGGCGAGCCGACCCTGCGTGGCCTGCGCATCGCCCGCGAGCAGGGCTGGACCGCGCCGAAGGAGGAGACCAAGTGAGTGACACCGCCACCTACACCGCGCCAGGGACCCTCACCCCGGTCCTGAGCGACCTGTGGGACCAGGAGCGCTCCTGGACCCTGCAGAGCTACCTCGACCACGGCGGCTACGAGGGCCTCAAGAAGGCCAAGACCCTCAGCTGCGAGGAGCTCATCGGCCTCATCAAGGACTCCGGCCTGCGCGGACGCGGCGGCGCCGGCTTCCCCACCGGCCTGAAGTGGTCCTTCCTGCCCCCGGTCGACGGCGGCCCGCGCTACCTCGTGGTCAACGCCGACGAGTCCGAGCCGGGCACCTGCAAGGACATCCCCACCATCATGTCCAACCCGCAGGCGCTCATCGAGGGCATCGCCATCACCTCGCGAGCCATCGGCGGCGACCACGCCTTCGTCTACCTGCGCGGCGAGGTCCCCCACGTCTACCGCCGCCTGCTCAGCGCCGTGCGCGAGGCCACCGAGTCCGGCCTGCTGGACACCGGCTTCGGGCTCGACGGCCAGCAGCGGCTTCGCATCACCGCCCACGCCGGCGCCGGCGCCTACATCTGCGGTGAGGAGACCGCCCTGCTGGACTCCCTGGAGGGCCGCCGCGGCCACCCCCGCCTCAAGCCGCCCTTCCCCGCCGTCGCCGGCCTCTACGCCCGGCCCACGGTGGTCAACAACGTCGAGACCATCGCCTCGGTCCCGGCGATCCTGGCCCGCGGCGCCCAGTGGTACTCCACCATGGGCACCGAGAAGTCCAAGGGCCACGGCATCTTCTCCGTCTCCGGCCACGTGGCCCATCCGGGCCAGTACGAGGCCCCCTTCGGCATCACCATGCGCGAGCTCATCGAGCTCTCCGGCGGCATCCGTCCCGGCCACGAGCTGAAGTTCTGGGTGCCGGGAGGCTCCTCGACGCCGATCTTCGGCCCCGACGAGCTCGACGTCCCCCTGGACTACGAGTCCGTGGCCGAGGCCGGCTCCATGCTGGGTACCCGCGCCCTGCAGGTCTTCGACGAGACCGTCTCCGTGGTGCGCGTGGTCACCCGGTGGACCGAGTTCTACCAGCATGAGTCCTGCGGCAAGTGCACCCCCTGCCGCGAGGGCACCTACTGGATGCGCCAGATCATGCTGCGCCTGGAGGCCGGGCGCGGTCTGCCCGGCGACGTCGAGAAGCTCGAGTCCATCGCCTCCAACATCGCCGGACGCTCCTTCTGCGCCCTGGGTGACGCCTCCGCCACCCCGGTCCTGACCGGCATCAAGCGGTTCCGCGAAGAGTTCGAGGCCGGCTACACCGCCGCCGCCGGCGAGCTCTTCCCCTACGCCGCCTCCTCCGTCTTCGAAAGCGCACGGTGAGCCATGACTGCTGAGACGACCACCAAGAGCTCCGCACCCGCGGCGCCCCCGGCCCCCGAGATGGTCCACATGACTATTGACGGGCTGCCCGTCGAGGTCGAGAAGGGGACCCTCCTCATCCGCGCCGCCGAGCAGGTCGGCGTGCGCATCCCGCGCTTCTGCGACCACCCGCTGCTCGCGCCGTCGGCCAACTGCCGCCAGTGCCTGGTGGAGGTGGCGATGCCCGGGCGCGACGGCGTCGTGCGGCCCATGCCCAAGCCCCAGCCCTCCTGCGCCATGACCGCCATGGAGGGCATGGAGATCTCCACCCAGGCCACCAGCGAGGTCGCCGCCAAGGCCCAGGCCGGCACCATGGAGTTCCTCCTCATCAACCACCCGCTGGACTGCCCGGTGTGCGACAAGGGCGGCGAGTGCCCTCTGCAGAACCAGGCCCTGGAGCTCATGGCCTCCGGCGCCCAGTCCGCCACCCGCTTCACCGATGTCAAGCGCACCTTCCCCAAGCCGCTGCGCCTGACCAGCAACATCCTGCTGGACCGCGACCGCTGCATCCTGTGCCAGCGCTGCGTGCGCTTCGCCGACCAGATCCCCGGTGACCCCTTCATCGCCCTCCAGGGCCGCGGCGGCGGGCACCCCTCCTTCGACATGGACGGCGAGCCCGAGCACGCCGGGGGCCTGTACTCCGAGCAGATCGGGCGCTTCGACGCCCGCGTCCTGGACTTCCACACCGAGGCGCCCCAGGAGGGGCTCGACGACGACCTCCAGACGATCCGCGGCGTGCCCTCCCTGAGCGCCCTGGGAGACCTGACCGGCCCCGGCGGCGAGCCCGGCGCCTCCGACGGCACCGACTACGGCCCCGACCTCGGCGCCGGCCGCGAGGATCTGGACGCCTCCGGGCGCCCCTTCGCCTCCTACTTCTCGGGCAACATCATCCAGATCTGCCCCGTGGGCGCCCTGACCTCCGCGAAGTACCGCTTCCGGGCCCGCCCCATGGACCTGGTCTCCACCGACTCCGTCACCGAGCACGACGCCTCCGGCTCCGCCATCCGCGTCGACATGCGCCGCGGCGTCGTCCTGCGTCACCTCGCCGGCAACGACCCCGAGGTCAACGAGGAGTGGATCACCGACAAGGACCGCTTCGCCTTCACCTGGTCCTCCCAGCCCGACCGCCTCACCGTGCCGCTCGTGCGCGACGAGGAGACCGGCGAGCTCGTCTCCACCTCCTGGTCCGACGCCCTGGACGTGGCCGCCCAGGGGCTGGTCCGCGCCGCCGCCGATGGGGGAGTGGGGCTCCTGCCCGGCGGCCGCCTCACCCTGGAGGACGCCTGGGCCTGGTCCCGCTTCGCCCGCACCGCCCTGGGCACCAACGACATCGACCAGCGCGTGCGCAGCCACAGCCAGGAGGAGGACTCCTTCCTGGCCGCCCGCGTGGCCGGCACCGGACTGGGCGCCGTCACCTACCGCCACCTGGAGCGGGCCGGTCAGGTCCTGCTCCTGGGCCTGGAGCCCGAGGACGAGTGCGGCTCCCTGTTCCTGCGCCTGCGCAAGGGCGTGCGCGCCGGCGGCGTCAAGGTGGCCACCGTGACCACCTGCCTGAGCGCCGGCAGCCGCAAGCTCTCCGCCCAGGCCATCCTCACCCCGCCCGGTGAGGAGGCCCGCGTCGTCGCCCACCTCAGCCAGACCCACCCCGAGCTCGTCGAGGCCCTGCGGGCCGACGGCGCCACCATCCTCATCGGTGAGCGCGCCGTCCGCGTCCCCGGCCTGCTGAGCGTCGCCGACGCCCTGGCCACCGCCACCGGCGCCCACCTGGCCTGGGTGCCGCGCCGCAGCGGCGAGCGCGGCGGCATCGAGGCGGGTCTGCTGCCCGGCCTCCTGCCCGGGGGGCGCCCCGTGACCGACCCCGAGGCCCGCGCCCAGGTCGAGCAGGCCTGGAACCTGGGCCCCGAGCACCTCCTGCCCGCGACGCCCGGCCGCGACGCCACCGCGATCCTCTCGGCGCTCCTGGAGGGGAGCCTGGGCGGCGCGGTTGTCGGCGGCATCGACCTGCGTGACTTCCCCGACCCGGGCCTGGCCCGCGCGGCCCTGGCCGCCAGCGGCTTCACCGTCCAGCTCGAGGTGCGCCGCAGCGAGGTCAGTGAGCACGCCGACGTCGTCCTGCCCGTGGCCCCGGCCGTGGAGAAGAACGGCACCTTCGTCAACTGGGAGGGGCGCGTGCGCCCCTTCGGCCAGGCCCACGTCTCGCGCTCGCGCACCGACCGCCAGGTCCTGGGCATGCTCGCCGACGAGATGGGAGTCGACCTGCAGGTCGACGACCTGGTCGTCCTGCACGAGCAGCTCGCCGACCTGGGCCTGTGGCGCGGGCAGCGCCCGTCGGTCGCCTTCGGGCCCGCCCCGGCGGTCTGCGCCGGCGCCCCCGCCCCCGCCGACGACGGCGTCGAGGCCCGACTGACCACTCACAAGCCCATGCTCGACGCCGGGCGCCTCCAGGACGGTGAGCCCTTCCTGGCCGCCACCGCCCTGCGCCCCGTCGCCCGGGTGGGCGCCGACCTCGCCCAGCGCCTGTCGCTGGCAGCCGGCCAGGAGGTGACCGTGGCGACCGCCGCCGGATCCATCACCCTGCCGGCCGTCGTCGGCGGCGTCAGCGACGGCACCGTGTGGCTGCCCGAGTGCTCGGCGGGCTCCACCGTCCACCAGACCCTGGGCGCCGGGCACGGCTCCCAGGTCACCGTGACCCATGCAGCGGAGGTACTGAGGTGAACCCGATCTACGCGGCTCAGGCCGCTGCCGACGACGCCCTGCCCAACGGGGGCGTGACCGCCGACTTCTCCGCCGAGACCTGGTGGCTGACCCTCATCAAGGCCGGCTTCATCGTCGCCTTCCTCATCGTCAGCGTCATGATGGCGCTGTGGGTGGAGCGGCGCGGCCTGGCCCGCATGCAGACCCGCCTGGGCCCCAACGTCAACGGCCCCCTCGGCCTGCTCCAGGCGGTCGCCGACGCCGGCAAGCTCATCATGAAGGAGGACTTCTGGCTCAAGGGGGCCGAGAAGGTCATCTACCTCCTGGCGCCGCTCATCGCCGCCTTCAGCGCCTTCATGGTCTACGCGGTCATCCCCTTCGGGCCGCAGGTGAGCATCTTCGGCCACTCCACACCCCTGCAGCTGACCGACTTCCCGGTGGCGGTCCTCTACATCCTGGCCATCACCGCCTTCGGCGTCTACGGGATCATCCTGGGCGGCTGGTCCACGCACTCCACCTACCCGCTCTTCGGTGCCGTGCGCAGCGCCGCTCAAGTCATCTCCTACGAGCTGAGCATGAGCCTGTCCATCCTCACGGTCTTCCTGGCCTCGGGGACCATGTCCACCTCCGGGATCGTGACCGCCCAGCAGCGCATCTGGTGGGCCGTGGCGATGGTGCCCAGCTTCATCATCTACGTCATCTCCATGGTCGGTGAGGTCAACCGCCTCCCCTTCGACCTGCCCGAGGCCGAGGGCGAGCTCGTCGCCGGCCACATGGTCGAGTACTCCTCGATGAAGTTCGCCTGGTACTTCCTGGCCGAGTACATCAACATGTTCAACGTCTCGGCCGTGTGCGTCACCCTGTTCCTGGGCGGCTGGCGCTCGGCGATCCTCAGCCTGTTCTGGGAGGGCGCCAACTCCGGCTGGTGGCCGATGCTGTGGTTCGTCGCCAAGGTCTGGGCCGTCATGTTCTTCATGATCTGGACCCGTGGGACCCTCGTGCGCATCCGCTACGACCACTTCATGAAACTGGGCTGGAAGGTCCTCATCCCGATCTCCCTGGTCTGGTTCGTGCTGGTGGCCGTGGTGCGCGCCTTCCGCACCTTCTCGGGCGCCTCCGTGCAGGCCCTGCTGCTGCCGATGGCCGTCGTCTTCTGCGTCATCATGTTCATCCTCTTCCTCATCCCCGACAAGGAGGAAGAGGAGGAGCTCTACGAGGACTATGAGGACGACGACGAGGACGCCGACGACGAGGATGTCGAGATCCTGGACGCCGAGGACGACCACGTCGCCTTCCTCGAGGGCTTCCCGGTCCCGCCGCCTCCGGGCACGTCCCTGCCGCCCTCACCGCGCGCCCGCCGCGCCGCCCTCGCTGCGGAGGAGACAGATCCCGAGACCGGGGCGGCCACCGCCGTCGGCCTCCTGGAGGACACCGACATCGAGGACGACGACGCAGCCGGCTCCGCAGACTCCGCCGCCTCTGCCGAGTCCCCCGACTCAGCAGATGTGGCCGGCACGGCAGCTCCGGCCGGTACGGACGCAGCCACCGCCCTGCCCACCTTCACTCTTGACCTCAAGGCCGATCCGGCCGGCGGCAAGGACACAGACACGGCCGCTGAGGCACCCCAGGAGGGAAAAGATGACTGATCGCCCCCACCGTTCCCGGGGCTCGCAGCACGACAAGTGGCTGCGTGACGCTCCCTCCGCCCTGGCCCGCGCCTTCGCGCCCGTGGCCGGCTACGGGGTCACCATCTCCTCGATGTTCCGCCCGGTGGTCACCGAGCAGTACCCCTTCGAACCGCCGCAGGTGATGCCCCGCTACCACGGGCGCCACCAGCTCAACCGCTACGACGACGGCCTGGAGAAGTGCATCGGCTGCGAGCTGTGCGCCTGGGCCTGCCCCGCCGACGCGATCTACGTCGAGGCCGCCTCCAACGAGCCCGGCGCCCAGTACTCGCCCGGCGAGCGCTACGGGCGCGTCTACCAGATCAACTACCTGCGCTGCATCTTCTGCGGCATGTGCATCGAGGCCTGCCCCACCCGGGCCCTGACCATGTCCACCGACTTCGACGAGCTCGTCGGCCCCGGCCGCGAGGGCCTCATCTACGAGAAGGAGGACCTGCTGGCCCCCGTGCCCGAGGGCGCCGTGTCCGCGCCCCACCCCATGGTCGAGGGCACCGAGGACGGCGACTACTACCGCGGGAAGGTCGTCGGCTCCACCCAGGCCCAGATCGACTGGGTGCGGAGCCACCGACCCGAGGACCCCAGCCTGGAGTCCGCCCGCGCCAAGGCCGCCCCCACCGCCTCCGGCCGGGGCAGCCGCCACACCGTGAAGGGAGCCCTGCGATGAGCACCCTGCTGATGACCGGCGCCCCCGCCGTCGCCCCGACCGCCCTGACTCAGGACGGTCACCTGGGGCTGGGCGAGGCCATCGTCTTCGGCGTCGTCGCCCTGGTCACCGTGGCCTGCGGCATCGGCGTCCTGACCGCCAAGCGCGCCGTGAACGCCGCCATCAACATGATCGGCATCATGATCTCGCTGGCCGTCCTCTACATCGTCAACGAGTCACCCTTCATGGGCATCACCCAGGTCGTGGTCTACACCGGCGCCGTCATGACCCTCGTCCTGTTCGTCATCATGCTCGTGGGCGTCGGCGGTGACGAGCCGGTGGGTGCCGCCGGTACCGTCATGAGGCGCCCGGTCCTCATCCTCCTGGGACTGGGGCTGGCCGGCGCCCTGACCGCCGTCGTGTGGCGCTCCACCCTGCCGAAGCCGGCCGGTCTCAAGGACGGCGCCAAGGCCGCTCCCGACCTGCTGGCCGTCACGCTCTACCACGACCACGTCGTCACCATGGAGCTGACCGCCATCCTGCTCATCGTCGCCGCCGTCGGCGCCCTGACCCTCACCCACCGCCAGCGCATCCGGGCCCGGCTCAGTCAGCGGGCGGTGGCCGCGGGCAAGATGCAGGACTACGCCGCCAAGGGCGCCCACCCGGGCCAGAAGCCCATGCCCGGCGTCTACGCCTCCACCAACTCCGCCGCCGCTCCGGCCCTGGACGCCCAGGGCGAGGCCGTCGAGGAGTCGGTGCCCCGGGTCCTGCGGGCCCGCGGCCAGGGCCTGGAGCTGTCGGACGTCTCCCCGGAGATGGGACTGGCCCAGCGCTCGGGCACGATCGTCTCCCGCCTGGCCGGGGCCGGCCAGACCGGTCGGACCGGCGGCCCCCGGGACGCCCGCCGCTCCGGGATGCCGTCCATGCCCGGCGCCGCCGCCCCCACCGTCAAGCAGCCCGTCCTCAGCGATGACGGGGCAGCCGACTCGGCCGCCCCGGAGCAGAAGGAGGAGAAGTGAGTCTCCCCATCACCGTCTACCTCATCCTGGCCGGGGTGCTGTTCACCCTGGGGGCACTCACGGTGCTGCTGCGCCGCAACGCCATCATCGAGCTCATGGGGGTTGAGCTCATGCTCAACTCCGTCAACCTCGTCCTGGTCACCTTCTCCCGGATCCACGGCAACCTCACCGGCCAGGTCTTCGCCTTCTTCGTCATGGTGGTGGCCGCCGCCGAGGTCGTGGTGGGTCTGAGCATCGTCGTATCCATCTTCCGCACCCGCAGGTCCACGTCGGTCGACGACGAGAACCTGCTCAAGAACTGAGGGGAGAGACCACCGACATGCTTCCCGCTCCTGTCACCGCCGTCGTGACCCCCCTGACCGAGGCCACCGGCCTGGCCTCCTGGGCCTGGCTGCTCATCGCCGTCCCCGCAGCCTCCGCCGCCTTCCTGCTGCTGGCCGGCCGCCGCTCCAACGCCTGGGGCCACTGGCTGGGGCTGGCGGCCTCCTTCGCCGCCGCCTGCCTGGGCGTGGGCATCCTCGTGCAGGTCCTGGGCCTGCCCGCTGAGGAACGCGTCATCGGCCTGCCCCTCTACCACTGGTTCTCCGCCGGGAACCTGAGCGTCGACGTCGGCCTGCGCCTGGACCCGCTGTCGCTGACCTTCGTCACGCTGGTCACCTGCGTCGGCTTCCTCATCCACCTGTACTCGGTGGCCTACATGGCCCACGACCGCGACCGGCGCCGCTTCTTCGCCTACCTCAACCTCTTCATCGCCGCGATGCTCACCCTGGTCCTGGGTGACTCCTACATCGTGCTCTTCGTCGGCTGGGAGGGCGTGGGGCTGGCCTCATACCTGCTCATCGGCTTCTGGAACACCGCCGACGCCGACGCCCCCCAGGGCGAGCAGGCCACCAGCCGCGAGAATGCCGCCGCTGCCAAGAAGGCCTTCATCATGAACCGTGTGGGCGACGTCGGCCTCCTGCTGGCCATGATGACGATGGTCGGGCAGGTCGGCTCGGTCTCCTTCGACGCCGTCTCCGCCGCCTCCCTCGACGGCTCGGTGAGCACCGGCTGGCTCACCGCCATCGGCTTCTTCCTGCTCCTGGCGGCCTGCGGTAAGTCCGCACAGTTCCCCCTCCAGGCCTGGCTGGGTGACGCCATGGCCGGCCCCACGCCGGTCTCGGCCCTCATCCACGCCGCCACCATGGTCACCGCGGGCGTCTACCTCATGGTCCGCTCCGCCGCCGTCTTCGAGGGCGCCCCCAGCGCCCAGACGGCCGTGGCCGTCATCGGCGCCATCACCCTGCTGCTGGGGGCCGTCATCGGAAGCGCCAAGGACGACATGAAGAAGGTCCTGGCCGCCTCCACCATGAGCCAGATCGGCTACATGATGCTGGGAGCGGGCCTGGGCCCGGTCGGCTACGCCTTCGCCATCTTCCACCTGCTCACCCACGGCTTCTTCAAGGCCCAGCTCTTCCTGGGGGCCGGCTCGGTCATGCACGCCATGGGCGACCAGGTCAACATGCGCCGCTTCGGCGGCCTGCGCGGCGCCATGACGATCACCTGGATCACCATGGGCATCGGCTGGCTCGCCATCCTGGGGGTGCCGCCCTTCTCCGGCTTCTGGTCCAAGGACCGCCTCATCGAGGCCGCCTTCGTCGGCGAGGGCGCCAAGCCCTGGATCCTGGGGACCATCGCCCTGCTGGGCGCGGGCCTGACCGCCTTCTACATGTCCCGCCTGTTCTTCATGATCTTCCACGGCAAGCAGCGCTGGACCACCAAGAAGGACCTGGAGGGCGAGGTCCACCCCCACGAGTCCGGCTGGCTCATGACCCTGCCCCTGATCGTCCTGTCCGTGTTCTCCGCGGGCCTGGGCGGGCTGCTGACCTACAACAACATGTTCGTCACCTGGCTGGAGCCGGTCACCGGTCACGCCGAGCACGGCGAGCCGGTCCTGCCGGCCACCGTCATCATGGGCGCCACCCTCGCCCTGGTCGTCGTCGGGGTTCTCGTGGCCTGGTGGATGTACGTGCGCCGCCCGGTGCCCGTCGTCCTGCAGCCGGCCAACCCCCTGGTGGAGGCCGCCCGCAAGGACATGTACCAGGACGCCATCAACGAGGCCCTGGCCATGCGCACCGGCCAGGGACTGGTCCTGGCCACCGACGCCGTCGAGCGCTACGTCGTCGACGGCGCCATCGAGGGTGCCGCCGCGGGCACCGGCGCCCTGGGGCGCCTGACCCGCCGTACCGAGTCCGGGTACGTGCGCTCCTACGCCGGCTACATGCTGGCCGGAACGGTCCTCGTACTCATCGCCGTCCTGGCCGCCAGGTTCTGAGAGGACACGACACATGCCGACTCTTCCCGCATCGCTGCCCGTCCTGACCGTCATGGCGGTCACGCCACTGGCCGGGGCGCTCCTGCTGTGGCTGGTCCCGCCACTGCGCCGGCTCTACGCCCGCGCCGTGGGCCTCGTGTTCTCCCTGGCGGTCCTCGCCCTGGGGCTGTGGGCGCTGAGCGCCTTCGACCTGGCTCAAGCCAGCACCGTCCAGCTGACCGACACCCACTCCTGGATCCCCGCCATCGGCGCCTCCTGGGCACTGGGCGTCAACGGCCTGGGCCTGTCCATGGTGCTGCTGGGCGCCTTCGTCACGCCCCTGGTGCTGCTCGCCTCCTGGGGTGAGGTCCCCGCCGACCGGCAGGGCCTGTTCACCGGGCTCGTCCTGACGCTGGAGTTCTTCGTCGTCGTCATCTTCTCGGCCCGGGACCTGCTCCTGTTCTACCTGTGCTTCGAGGCGATGCTCATCCCGGTGTACTTCCTCATCGGCTGCTTCGGCGGGCAGAATCGCCAGCGCGCCGCCCTGAAGTTCCTCCTGTACTCCCTGGCCGGCGGGCTCATCATGCTCATCGGCGTCATCGCCGTCTCCCTGCACTCCGCCAAGAACGGCGTCCCCAGCTTCCTCATCGACTCGGTGGCCGCCAACCTGCACGTGTCCACCTCCGCCGGTCACTGGATCTTCCTGACCTTCTTCATCGCCTTCGCCATCAAGGCGCCGCTGGTCCCGGTCCACACCTGGCTGCCCGACACCGCCGAGCAGGCCACCCCGGGCACCTCGGTGCTGCTCATCGGCATCCTCGACAAGATCGGCACCTTCGGGATGATTACCCTGGTCCTGCCGATCTTCCCGGAGGCCTCCCGCTGGGCCGCCCCAGTGATCCTGGTCCTGGCGGTCGTCTCCATCATCTACGGGGGCCTGGCCGCCATCGCCCAGGACAACCTCTACCGCCTCATCTCCTACACCTCCGTGAGCCACTTCGGCTTCATGGTCCTGGGAATCTTCATCGGCAACCAGGTGGCCGCCAACGGCGCCATGGTCTACATGGTGGCCCACGGGCTGTCCATTGCCGGCCTCTACCTGGTCACCGGCTTCATGGCCCGGCGCACCGGGACGGTCGCCATCAGCGAGCTCGGCGGCATCGCCCGGGTCATGCCGCTGGTGGCCGGCACCTTCCTGGTCAGCGGGCTGGCCTCCATCGCCCTGCCGGGCCTGAGCGGGTTCGTGCCCGAGTGGATGGTGCTCACCGGCACCTTCTCGGTCTCGCTGGCCCTGGGCGGTGCGGCCGTCGTCGGCGTCGTCATCGCCGCCGTCTACATGCTGCTGCCCTACCAGCGGGTCTTCACCGGGGCGCCCGCCCCCGAGCGCGTGGGCAGCCCCGACCTCGACGGGCGCGAGCGCCTCGTCGTCGTCCCCATCATCGCCGCGATGCTCGCGCTCGGACTGGCCCCGGGCGTCTTGACGTCCGCCTTCGACGACGTCGCCCGGCAGGTCGCGCTCACGGTCACCAGCTCCTCGCAGGCTGAGGCCTCAGCCCGCGGCGCCGGTGACAGCCCCGATGCCGGCGGTGCGACTGACGCTCCCGCCGCCTCCACCGCTACGGAAGGGAACACCAAGTGAGCCCCTCAGCCACTGCCCCGATCGTCAACTGGGACGCCCTGACGCCGGTCCTCATCATCCTGGGCGCCGGTGTCCTGGGTGTCCTCGTGGAGGCCTTCATCGCTCGTCCTGCCCGTCTGGCCATCCAGTCCACGCTGAGCTTCCTGGCCATCCTGGCCTCCGGGGTCTCCCTGTTCCTGCGCTGGGGCGAGGTCAAGGCCGCCGGGGCCGCCGCCGCGGCCGTGCCCCAGTTCCAGCTCCCCAAGGGCTTCCTGCCGGGCGCCCGCATGTCCGCGGGCCTGACCGAGGACCCCTTCTCCATCGCCGCCCAGGGCATCCTCCTGGTCATCGGGCTGCTGGCCGTCCTGGTGATGGCCGACCGCACCTCGGTCGGCGATGGGGCCTTCGCGGCCCAGGCCGCCGACCGGCCCGGCAGTGCGGAGGAGAGCGAGTCCATCCTGGCCGGCTGGACCACGACCGAGATCTTCCCCCTGACCCTGTTCTCACTGGGCGGCATGATGCTCTTCGGGGCCAGCAGTGACCTCATCACGCTGTTCGTCATCCTGGAGATGATCTCCCTGCCGCTGTACATCCTGGCGGCCACCGCCCGCCACCGCCGGCTCCTCAGCCAGGAGGCGGCGCTGAAGTACTTCGTGCTGGGGGCCTTCGCCTCCGCCTTCCTCCTCATGGGCTCGGCCCTGCTCTACGGGGTGGCCGGCGCCGTCGACTACAAGACCCTGGGCGAGGCCGTGAGCAGCGCGGCGGGGCAGGACTGGCTCATCCTGGCCGGCCTCATGCTGGTGATCGTCGGCCTGCTGTTCAAGGTGGCGGCCGTGCCCTTCCACGCCTGGAGCCCGGACGTCTACCAGGGTGCCCCCACCCCGGTCACCGGGTTCATGGCCGCCGGCGTCAAGGCCGCCGCCTTCCTGGCCCTGGTGCGCTTCTACTACCTGATCGCCGGCGCCATGGGCTGGGACCTGGCCCCCGCCCTGTGGGCCGTGGCGGCACTGACCATGCTCCTGGGCACCGTCGTCGGGGTGGTTCAGCGCGACGTCAAGCGCATGCTCGCCTACTCGGCCATCGCCCACGCCGGCTTCATGCTCATCGGGATCGGGGCCTACTCCAAGGCAGCGATCTCCGCGCTTAGCTTCTACGCCCTGACCTACGGGATCGCCACCGTGGGGGCCTTCGGCATCGTCACCCTGGTGCGCTCCCACCGCGACGGTTCGGTGGGCGGAGAGGACGGCGACCTGGATGCCTTCAAGGGCCTGGGACGCCGCAGCCCCTGGGCGGCCGGTGCCATGACCGTCTTCCTGCTGTCCTTCGCCGGAGTGCCCCTGACGGCCGGCTTCATGGCCAAGTTCCGGCTCTTCGCCACCGGCCTGAGCGGCAACGGGACGCCCTTCGTCATCCTCGCCGTCGTCTGCTCGGCCGTGACCGCCTTCTTCTACATGAGGCTCATCGTGCTCATGTTCTTCCATGAGCCCGACGGCGAGCGCTCCGTGGTCGTGGGCAGCCGCGGCCCGATCATCCTGGCGGTCAGCGTTGCGGTGATGGCCACAATCGGGTTGGGCATTTTGCCGCAGACCGCCTTCGACCTGTTCGACCAGACGGCTATGCTCCTTCCGTGATCGGATCACTGCCGCTGAGCGCCCCCGAGCTGGAGTCGCGCATCATCCCCGCCCTCCAGACCATTGAGGACCGCCTCATGGAGGTGGTCACCAGCGCCGACGAGACCATCAATCCGCCGACCTCGCACCTGGCCGAGGCCGGGGGCAAGCGCCTGCGTCCGGTCCTGGCCCTGCTGACCGCCCAGCTCGGCGACCCGGCCCTGGCCACCGGTGAGGAGATCCGCGACGCCGGGGTGGCCGTGGAGCTGACCCACATCGCCACCCTCTACCACGACGACGTCATGGACGAGGCCCCGCTGCGCCGCGGCGCCCCGAGCGCCCAGACCGTGTGGGGCAACTCCGCCGCCATCCTCACCGGCGACGTCCTCGTGGCCCGGGCTTCCCAGCTGGTGGCGGCCCTCAGCCCGGAGGCCGTCATGGCCCACGCCAAGACCTTCGAGCGCCTGTGCATGGGCCAGCTCCACGAGACCCTGCCACGCCCGGCAGGTACCGATCCGGTCGACCACTACATCCAGGTTCTGGCGGACAAGACCGGCTCCCTCATCGCAGTGTCCGCGCGCTACGGGGCGATGCTCACCGGTGCCGGGACGCACACCGAGCAGATCGTGGAGGAGTTCGGCGAGCGGATCGGTGTGGCCTTCCAGCTGGCAGACGACGTCATCGACCTCATGAGCGACTCGGCCACCACCGGCAAGACCCCCGGCACCGACCTGCGCGAGGGAGTGGACACCATGCCGGTCCTCCTCCTGCGCAAGGCCCTGGCGGCCGGCGAGCTCGACGCCGCCGGCCAGGCCATCCTCTCGCGCCTGTCCAGCGGCGACCTGTCCGATGACGCCTTCCTGTCCGACGTCGTCGCTCGCCTGCGTGAGCACCCCGTCCTGGCCCGTACCCGCGAGATGGCCATGGACTGGGCTGCTCAGGCAGTGGAGGGCCTGGAGGGACTGGAGGAGGCCGTCCTTGACGGAACCCGGCAGCGCCTGGCCCAGGCTGGCATCGAGGGCGAGGCCGCCGCGGCGGCTATGACTGATGCCGGTGAGCGGGTGAGGCAGGTGCGTGCGGCCATGGAGGACTTCGCCCGCATCCTCGTGGACCGGGCCGCCTGAGCAGTCGGCCTGGGAGCTGACGAGGCTCCGCAACTACCCATGACTCCCCATGGGCTCATGGGGAGCAAATGGGGAGTGATGGGGAGTTCCCCATCGTGGGTAGTGGATTGCGGTGCATAGGGTGCCACGTACGTGTTCCCGATGCGTTGAAAGGTTCCCGACATGCCGTCCTCCACGCCGACGTCTCCTGAAGCCTGCGCCCGACTGACCCGACGTGGTGTCCTGACCCTGCCCGCCCTCGCTGGTGCGGGAGCTGTCCTATCGGGATGCGGGATGCTCAAGAAGGGCGATACCGCCACCTCTGGGAAGAGCTCGGGTGCCGCGTCCCCACGTGCTGTTGCCACCGCGACTGGTCCACATGGTGGGGTGATGCTGGAGACTGAGTGGAAAGGAGCTCCGCTCTCGGTCGAGGTGGGGCCTGCTGCAGTCAATGGTAAATACGCTGTCGTGCGCTTGGTGTTCACAACGACCTCTGATGACAAGGTAAGCCTGTTTCAGTCATTCGGCTCCACCTATCGTCCGGGGACAATGGTCGCGATCAGGATGCTCTCTTTAGATAAGGGGCTGGTCTATCGTGAGCTGGATGAAGAAACACGTCATTTATATGATGATGTTGAAAAGAATAAGCCTCGGGAAGTATTTCCAGTATTTCTTGCGCCGCCCGAGGGTGTCGACGTCGTGGACCTTTTCCTTCCTTATGTGGGTGTCGCTACGGGCGTTCCGGTTTTGAAGGATACCGAGGCTGATTTCTCGGTGGATGATGTGCTGTCAAAGGCGAAGCTTGACGAGTCGGAGGCGGGGCCGTTCAAGATCGAGACGATGTCCCTGGCAGCTGACGATTCTTCGGACACGAAGCAAGAGGAGAAGTCGACGACGGTGACGGTGGCTGGGGATGTCACGTTCGCAACGGACTCCGATCAGCTCTCGGCTCAGGCTGACAGTGTGCTGGCGACTGTGGTGGAGCAGATCAAGAAGTATCCCTCTGGAGGGGAACTGACGATCACGGGCCATACCGATGATGTGGCCGATGACGCACACAACCAGGATCTGTCGGAGCGGCGGGCCAAGGCGGTGTCGGAGCGTCTCAAGAAGCTGACGGACTTGTCTGCGTGGAAGGAGTCGGTCTCGGGCAAGGGGGAGTCCTCGCCGCGGGTTGCGAATGACACTGATGAGCACCGACAGATCAATCGTCGTGTGGAGATCACGCTGACGCCATCAAAACCCGCCGAGGCCAGCGCGGCACCGAGCGCGAGCGCGGCACCGTCGTCCGCGATGCCAAAGGCTACCGGTCCTGTGGGCAAGGGACCTGAGGGTGTTGATGTGAAGATCGACGGTAAGACCGTGCGCATGGTGATCGACCATGTGGTTCGAGCCGGTGGCTACTTGACTGGAACAGTGGTGGTCACCTCCAGCGAGAAGGTCAGCATGCCGGTTGCTCCCTTCTCCTTGCCTGGAAAAATGATGGATATGCGTGGCCTCGGAGTTTTTGGTGTGAGTGGTATAACTATCCTCAGCGGTGGGTTGAGATATCTGGAGGCCGACTATACGTATTCCGATGGAAGTAGATATCCTTTAGCGAATGGCTTTGTGTACGATCTTGAGCCTGAGGCATCCCAGTCCCTCCCGGTTGTGTGGCCAGATGTCGGCGTGGATAGCATCACGATTGATATGCCGGCAGGTGAATATCTTTATACGAAAGAGCGAGTCGTCGCTCGCCTCACAGACATCCCGGTCGTCAGCGCGTAGTGGCCCGGTCACTTAGAAGGGTGGGGCTTGGTCGATGAGGGGTGCGAGTTGGAGGGTGTGGGCGGCTTTGGGGTAGGGGGTGGTCTCGTAGGCTCCGGGTTTCTGGCCGGGTTTGGGGCCGCGGGTCTCTAGCCGTGCCCTGCCGTTGGTGTTGGTGCCGGGACCGGCGTGGTTGTGGGCCTGGTTGTCGAGTGTTCTGTCAAGGGCTCGGTTGAGGCGGTTGAGGATGTCGTGGCTGATCTGCTTGCTCAGGTCGGCTGGGATGACGGTGCCGGGGACGTGGTGCTGGTGGGGGCCGGTCTTGCGGGGCAGGCGGGTTATGGTGCCGTTGGGGTGGCGCTGGTAGACGGTCTTGTCGGGGGTGTGCCAGGACAGGATCCCGCTGGACTGGTCTCGGGTGAGGGCCCATCCGGGGGTGTGCTTGAGGCGGTGGTGGGCCTTGCACAGGGTGGCGAGGTTGTCCAGGCTGGTGGTCCCGCCCTGGCTCCAGGCGGTGAGGTGGTCGATGTCGCACCGCTCGGCGGGGGTCTGGCAGGTGGGGAAGACGCAGGCCCGGTCGCGGGCGCGCACCAGGTCGGCCAGACCGGCCGGGGGCCGGTACCTGGTGCGGCCCACGTCGATCACGACTCCGCTTGCTGGGTCGGTGACCAGGCGCCTCCAGGCCCCGCCGGCGGCCAGGGCCCAGGCAGTCATAGCCGGCACCGCCACACTGCGCGCCCCGATGCGTACCTGAGCAACCCCGCCCGCAGCAGACAACGAGGCGGTGGCCTGGGGGACGGGCGCAGCAGTGAACGAGGCGGCCGGCTGGGAGGCGGGAGTGGCCGGGTCGGGTGTAGGCAGACTTTTCCTGCTGGAGCCGGGCAGAGTCCTCCCACCAGTGGTAGGCAGACTTCTCCTGCTGCTGGTGGTGGGCAGACTTCTCCTGCTGTCCCGGGGTGCTGCACCGTTGAGAGGATCGGTCGTGACGGTGGGGTTCTGGTCTGGGGAGGCTCTGCCGGACTTCGGGTGGCGGGGCGCCTCGGAGCACTCACTGCCCCTGGGATCACCTCTGCCGGTGGGGTCTTCTGGTGGTGCCAGACCAGCCAGGCTGGTCAGGGGGACGGTGACCTGGACGTCGACATGGATGCCCGCTGGCAGGGCGAGGTGCCCGGTGCCTGAGGGAGTCCACCACGGGCTGGCAGTCCCCACCAAGGAGCTCAAACTGCTCAGGAGCCCTTCCAAGGGCACCCCGTCAGGCAGTAGACGGCCCAGGGAGGTAGAACGCCTAGGAGGAGCTAAGGAGGTAGGCACTGGACCCAGCTCACTCAAACCATCAAGACCACCACCAAAGCCACCGGCGCTGCCCAGACCGTCACTACCGCCAATGCCGCCACTGGTGCCGTCGTCGGGGGCTTGCGTGGGTCTGTGGTAGGCGGCTTGCTGGCTGGTACGTAGTGTGGACAGGGCCATCGCGCCGAGTGCGTCGGCCCGCAGCTGGACCAGGGTGCGCTGCTCGCCGCAGGCCCTGGCGCTGGCGGCGATCGCGTCCAGGGTGGCGTCCAGCAGCAGCGCGTCCATCGTGGGCAGCACCAGGCGAATCTGGGACACGCCTTCACCGACCGGCCTGGGGCGCGACACGCACCGCCGGGAGACATTGACCCGCACCCGCTCAGCATGCCCGGCGGGGTCGACCTCCATCAGGGCCCGCTCAATGTCGCGTCCCACCTGGGACACGCTGCGCCTAGGCGCCTGAGGCAGCACCCGCTCCTGAACCGCCAGTGCCACCGGGGCCGGCACCCCCTCCAGGCGGCGAGTCACCAAGGACGCCTTGGCTGCATCCAGCACCCCGCACCGCTCCATGGCCTCGGTGGGCCCGAAACCGACGTCCATCAGCGCGCTACCGTGGTCCACGATCTGCCCGGCTTGAGTTCGAGACAGCCCCAGGCGGGCCGATAGCAGGCAGGTGGTGTTGAACCGCCGCTCCTCGAACCCCACCACCGGTGAGACCGCGCCGTCTGGGCCCCACTGATCCGGATGCGTCGACAGCTCGCCGCAGCCCGTCAGGCACGCCGCCGCCAGGGCCTCACCCCAAGACGCCCACGCCACCAGCCGGTGACACGCCGCCGCCAGCTCTGCCAAACCTGCAGCGCCTAGAGCCATCAACCCGGACGAGGCGGCCTCCTCCACGCTCGCGACCCTGCGCACCTCCGCCACGGCCGCCAAGGCTGCATCACCGCCCGGCTCACCGGAGAACAGGCCCTCACTCTCAGCGGTCCAGACCTTGCCCGCCAAGTCCACGGTGTCGACGGCGCTGCCGGCGTCCTCGCCATCGCTGCGGACGGGCACCAACAGGCGGGCCAACAACCCCTCCACCACACCGGCCAGCGCCCCACCCGCCCCCAGGGGTGCCAGCAGGTCAGCGGCATCCTCTGTCGGCAATGGCGCTACCGGCTCCTCGGCAGGCGCACTCACCCCACCAGCCGCACCGTCGGCCGGGTCGTGAGGAAGCACACCGCTTTCGAACATACGTACAGTATACCCTCGTCTCCCGCCGCCCGCACGACGAATCGCCCCCAGAAACCGCTGCAACAGCAACGAAAACCGAGGATGCTGATCGTCTCGGCCGGAGAAGAGGACCCCGGGTCGCCCCTCGGGCCTATCTCCCCGCTCGTCTCTGGAGTGCTGATGCCGACTGATGGATCGTCAAGGCCTCGCTCGCGAGGAAAGTCACTGCCGGCGCTCCCGCGACCAGCCTGAGGGTGGACTTCGATTGCGGCCGGAGTGACGAGGTGGAGGCTGCGCCGCTCTGTCCCACCGGTACCTCTCCGACGTGACGCGGCTCAAAGCCGCGTTGTTGCCCACACCCTGGGGGAGCCCCTGCCTTCCTCCATAGACTGTGGCGCGGTACCCCGCCGTCATCGCCGTCGCCCCGGACCGGAGCAACCGGTTCTCCCGGCAGTGGGAACGCGGGTGCCACGTCCACGTCCCCTGAAACAGGAACGAAGAACAGTGAACGCACGTCCTCTCAATGTCGCCGTCATCGGAGCAGGCCCCGCAGGCATCTACGCCTCGGACATCCTCTCGAAGTCGGGCATGGAGGTCTGTATCGACCTGTTCGAGCGGCTTCCTGCGCCCTACGGGCTGGTGCGCTACGGCGTCGCCCCCGACCACCCGCGCATCAAGCAGATCATCGTGGCCCTCTACAAGATCCTCCAGCGCGGGGACATTCGGCTCATCGGCAACGTCGAGGTCGGCCGTGACATCTCGGTGGCCGAGCTCCAGGAGCACTATGACGCCATCATCTTCTCCACTGGAGCCGACACCGACGCCCCCCTCGACATTCCCGGCGTCGACGCCCCCGAGTGCTACGGCGGTGCCGACTTCGTCTCGTGGTACGACGGTCACCCCGACCACCCGCGTACCTGGGACCTGAGTGCCAAGGAGGTCGCCGTCATCGGCGTGGGCAACGTCGCGCTGGACATCGCCCGCGTCCTGGCCAAGCACGCCGACGACCTCATGACCACCGAGATCCCCGCGAACGTGGCCGCCACGCTCCAGCAGTCCCCGGTCACCGACGTGCACGTCTTCGGTCGCCGCGGTCCGGCTCAGGTGAAGTTCACCCCGCTGGAGCTGCGCGAGCTCGGCAAGCAGGCCGACGTCGACGTCCTCGTCGACGAGGAGGACTTCGAGTACGACGAGGGCTCGCAGGCGGCCCTGGCCTCCTCCAACCAGCAGCGCCAGGTCGTCAAGGCCCTTGAGGGGTACGCGATGCAGGAGCCGGAGGACCTCACCGCCTCCCACCGCATCCACATCCACCTCTTCTCGGCGCCCCACGAGGTCCTCACCGACGACGACGGCCACGTCGTCGGCCTGCGCACCGAGCGCACCCGCCTGACCGGCGACGGCAACGTCACCGGCACCGGCGAGTACCGCGACTGGCCCGTCCAGGCCGTCTACCGCGCTGTCGGATACGCCTCCAGCGCCATCGAGGGCCTTCCCTTCGATGCCGAGCGGCACGTCGTCCCCAACGAGGGCGGCCGCGTCCTCGGCGAGGACGGCAAGCCCCTGACCGGCCTGTACGCCACCGGCTGGATCCGCCGCGGCCCCGTGGGGCTCATCGGCTCCACCAAGTCCGACGCGCAGGAGACCATCACCAACCTCGTGGCCGACGCCAACGCCGGCCTGCTGCACGCCGAGACCAACGACGAGGCCCAGGTCGGTCACGACGCCATCATCGCCCTGCTGGAGTCCCGCGGCATCCCCTTCACCAACTGGGAGGGCTGGGAGCTGCTGGACGCCTACGAGCGAGAGCTCGGCGAGGGCTACGGCGAGGTCGTCGTCACCGGAGGGGCCTCCAAGCCGCGCGAGCGCGTCAAGGTCGTCTCCCGTGACGCCATGACCGCGATCTCCCGCTCCACCGAGGTCCCCGAGGACCTCATCGGCCAGCCCGAGACGGGGCGCGTCCCCGAGCGCGTCGCCCACCGGCTCTGAGGAAGCGGGGGAGGGGCGGACGGGAGGTCCCGGAAGACCGGGCGGACTGGTTCACCGCACCTCGCCCCGTCGTTGCGCCCTCAGCCCGCTCCCGCGCCCTCGGCCCGCTGTTGCGCCCTCATCCTCGCAGTTTGAGGGCGCGGGAGCGGGCCGAGACGGTTTCTGCGGGCCCGACGGCGCGAGAAGGGACGGCTACAGCGCGCAGGGACGTTGGGGGCAGCGCTCCGGCGGTGCTCTCGAGGGTCCAGGGTCGCTCAGGAGCGCCCAGCGCCGCTCTGGACGTCCCACTTGGGTGCGTGCCGGAGGCCAATCCCCGCCCGCGATCATCCAAGATCGGGCACGACGGGCGGCCAAGTCATATCCGCGCTGCCCACTCGTGGGCCGCGATCGGCGACTGTCTCCGTCCCGGCGCAGATCCGCTCCCCGCATCATTGCTCCAGGTGAGCCCGGGGCCGCCGAGGCGTCGCAGATGGGCCTCGGCTTGCTGACACAGCCTCCTTGAAGGAGTCGCGACCGTCATACTTTCGGATGAGTTTGGCGGTGCCAAAGGGCGATGTAGTACACCTAAGTCCGCACGAATGTGCGACATGCGGGGAACTTCCGCATGGTGCGCGATCCCCTACCCGTGGTACTCTGGAGCGAAATCGATCGGATGGTTGGCGCTGAAGGTGTGAACTGCCTGACGTTGGCGTTGCCAATCGACCGACAATTGAGCTCGATTGAGGGAGGTGAGATCATGCAGGATCTGCTCGATGCGCTTATCGTGGACGACCGAGTCGTCAAGTTGTCTGACAGCGATGACCTTGGTTGGGTTCTTGTCAGCAACAACTGGGTTGCCGCTGGCTGGTGACGGCTGCGAAGTGGGTGCGGGTGCCACTGGAGGCGCCCGCACCCATCGCCCAATTCGATACCACTATCAAGGTGTTCTAATGCAACGTGTGATTATCGCTCCGCATATGAAGTGCAATGCCAGATGCGCTCATTGCTGCGTGTCGTCCCACCCAAAGGATGAGAGGCACTTAGAGGATGCTACAGTTGTTCGTCTGATCGACGAAGCCATCGCCTCACCGTCGATCAAGATAGTCGCGTTCACTGGTGGAGAGGCGTTGCTGCGCAAGTCCTTCATACTGGAGCAGATGAGACGTTTGAAACGAGCTGGCAAACGAAGCACGATCGTTTCAAATGGATTCTGGGGGATCACGGAAGCGAGCGCCAGGGGAGTTCTTCTAGAATTGGCAGACGCTGGCGTCCGAACTATCACGATCAGTGCTGACACCTTTCATCTGCCTTATGTGCCAATCGAGCGAGTGAGGAACATCCTCAAGGTGAGGGATGTCGCGCCCGAAATTGAATTCGCTGTCAACATCTGCCAGTCGCGAAGTGAGCCCGCCAGTAAGACGCTGGACCAACTAGAAGGCCTCCTAGAAGGTGTGCATATCAACAGTTTCGATATTACACCTGTTGGGCAGGCCGAGGGCATCGCATCATGCGAGATAACGTACGATCATGTCTCAACCGAGAACCTGAAGTGCCCAGGACAGGTTTTGCTGTTCTCGGGTGACGGCCAAGTCTACCCATGCTGTTCGCTGGGTGTCATCAACAGCGCTCTTTCGGTTGGTGACGCCAATGAACTCACGATCGAGGAGGGGGCGCGTCGCATAGAATGCAACCTTGCATTCAAGATTATGATAGAAGAAGGCCTGGGGTGGTTTGTGGAAAAACTCAAGAGGAATGGAGATGAACGATTCGCCGAGCCTTTTCCCGTTGTCGATGCCTGTCATCTGTGCAGCGTGATCTTCGCAGACAAGAGCAGAATCAGCGAGTTGCGGAATGATTTCGAGGAGTACAAGGCTCAATATGTGAGTGAGCGCTGAGCCGAGGGGATGGAAGCGTCTTGTCAAACCGACTCGATCGACTCAGTCGACTCAAAGAACGGCCGTCGTGGCAGTCGTGCTGCGAGGACGACATCGAAATCGTCAGGCACGGAGATCGTGTTGTGATACATGATCGCGCTAGCGATACCTACTTCAAGACGACCTTTGTGGTGATTGGGGAGAGACCTGTTGCCTGGGTGGACAAGGCTTCTCGCCTGTCGACGCTATGGCTGGGCGTCTACGTCATGCTGTTTCTCACGATGTTGATCAATGGGTTGCTATGGCTGCTGGGGTATCTCGCTTCAGACGTGGCTTCAGAAAGGCTCAACGGAGGCGGAGGCCTCGTCCTGGCGGCGACGTTAGTTGTCAGTAATCTGCTCATCCATGAGGCTGGTCATGTCCTGGCGTTGCGATGGTGCGGAAGGCGTCCTGACAAGGTGGGATTCAAGATGAACTATTGGGTCATGCCGGCATTCTTCGTTAGAATGAATCAGGTATCCCTTCTCCCTAGAAGGGAAAGGCTGCTCTGCCACTCTGCCGGACTCTTCGCTAACTTGATCGCCGTGAACCTGCTCGTATTGTGCCAGGAAGTTCTGGGCCTGGGTGAGGAGGGGAGATATGGAACTGCCTTGGTGATGATCTTTGTCGCCACCAACTTGTTGCCCTTGTGGAATGCGGATGGTCAACGTATGCTATTGGCGTGCTTCGATCTTGAGGAAGTCGAGGGCTGGTCGGATGCGCCAAAGCCCATTCTGGTTCTGAGGATTGTCTCGCTCGGGGTATTGGCCTATATTATCATTTTCGTTGTCGTGTCGTTCCTTTGGAGGTGATCTGGATATGGGTGATATTGTTGTTGAAGGGATTCGCCTTTCGGTGTCTTACGGCAAGCATCGTGCGGTCTCGGACATGAGTTTTAGAGTAGACGCGGACGATGGTGTTGTCGGCATGTTTGGCCCGAACGGTGCCGGGAAAACCACGTTGTTCAAGACGGTCTGTGGCGATATTGGGAGATATGACGGTGCGCTGAGGTGCCCCAGTCGAGATGAGATCGCCTATCTACCAGATAAGCCGTTCTTGTTCTCCTGGATGACAGTTGGGCAGGCGATTGATCTGTTTAGCGCGAGGCACCAGGATTTTCGCGATGATGTCGCGGAAGAGTTTCTCGCTGGGTCCGCGATTAAAAGGTCGGCGCCTGTGGGAAGCCTTTCGAAAGGGATGTCGGAGCGCTTGCATCTGGCTCTGATCATGGCGAGGCGGCCAAGACTATATGTCTTGGATGAGCCGTTAGCTGGCGTCGATCCCCTGACTCGTGATCGCTTGATCGAGAACATCATCGAAGTTCGATGTCAGGAGGCTCCAATGTTGTTGAGTACCCATCTGATCGAGGGGGTTGAGCGCGTCTTCGACGCTGTCATGATGGTGGTGGACGGGCGGCTGCTCCGCTCTGGAAAGGTTGCCGATGTTCGGCGGATCGGTGATGGGTCCCTCGAGATGGCATTTAAACGTTTGGTGGCCGCACATGAATGATTTGAGGATGGTCCTGCGTCGTCATGGACGGTTCTTCCTGCCCATCTTGGTACTCGCGTTGGTCGTTGCTGTCGCAGGGCGGGTGGGATCTGGGCAAATGGTGGCACAGATGCACGCGCTGGGTGTCATGCTGCTCTCATTCGGAGCGTCATTGTATGCGCTAGATTACTTGGTGCGGCATGTGGCCCTTTGCAGTGAGAGGATCTTCTTCCTCTCTCCACTGCCGAGATGGAAGATGGCGGGTTTGCACGGTTGTGTTCTCTGGTCGTTTTTGATGGTTTTGTACGCCGTCGTTAGCCTTCCGGATTCTGGTCGAGGCGAGACTAGTTGGAGTGCGGTGCTCCTAGGGCTCATCGCAAAGGGGGTCGCTCTAGCCTGTGGCATGTTGATGATGCTCATAGGCGCTTCTGCTGGCAAGCGGGTCGCCGGGCCTGGTATGGCGCGCTCGGTCTCATGGGCCATGTTCGTCTTTATGCAAATTCTTGCGTTCGCGACGCTGTATTTCTCCCTCGTCAGGCGTTTTGCTGATCACTGGGTCGTGGGCGCAGTGACTGGTGATGATTTCTCGAGCTACTATCTCGGAATGATCCCGCTTCAGGGGCAGTACGTGGTGGATCCTGAATATCGGATGCTTCAGCTAGTCTGCGCGAACGGCGTGCTCCTGGCGCTTCTGGTCGGGGTGTGTCTCCTCATCGGGAGGACGCGGCAGAATTATCTGGAGAAGTAGAGCGCGATCAGTCGGTGAATCCTGTCCTGGGACAAGCGGTCGTGTCGTGGTCGCATCGTCGGGTGCCTTGAGCACCGGTGGTTGCGCCTAGCACCTTCGGGCGCGGTGAGAACGCAACCCAAGGTGCCAGGCGCAACCACCGGTGCAGAATGTCGCCGCCGGTGCCACGCGCGCCTGACGTCACCGCTTCCAAACTTCGCCCAGATCGTTCCAGGACGTCTGAGACGCCAACACCGTCCCAGATGTCCTGACACACCACAGTCTTGATCCTGATGTCCACCGGTCTCGCGCGCGTAACTCGGGGCGACTGCACAGGGCGCGCACAGGTGGCTCCGCTACTCTGACGGCATGTCGGCGATCTACCGAGGCACCAACCACCACAACGGCCTGAAGACCACCGCCCTCCTGGGCGGCATGTGGGGCCTGCTCATCCTCATCGGCTACCTGCTCACCTGAGTTGCACAGGTTGGGGTGGTTTGTGTTTCAGGGTGGGGTTTTTCGTTGGGATTGTGGGGGTGGGGTGGTTGTTTCGGGGCATTAAGGCGGCGGTAGGATCTGGTGGGTGAGTCCGTACCTGCGTCAGGTCAAGACAGCCTCGGGGGCCACGGCCGTGCAGGTCGTGGCCAAGGACCATGGTGTGCGCCGGATCGTGGAGCACCTGGGGTCGGCCCATGACGAGGCTGAGCTGGCAGCGCTGATGCGTCTGGGGCGCCAGCGGCTCCTGGCCGGCCAGCAGGTCCTGGACCTGGGGCCGGCACTCAACGACGACGCTGACGAGGTGGGTGGTCAGGCACCCGGTGACGGTGGTGCGGTGCGAAGGCCGCAGATCATCTCGCGCAGGTCGGGCTGGCTGATCGAGGCCATCCGTTCGGCCTACAGGCGTCTGGGGCTGGGTGAGGCGGTCGGGGGTGACCAGGCCTTTGAGCAGATGGTCGCCGCTCGTCTGATCGAGCCGACCTCCAAGGCCGACACTCCCCGGGTCCTGTCCGAGATCGGCTGGCCGGCCCCGGCTCACCGCAACACCTTGTACGCGTCCCTGGGCCGCTGTGTCGAGCGGGGCTACCGCCAGGCGATCTCTGGGGCCTTGTTCGAGCACGTCACCAACACCTCCGGTCTGGCCCTGTGCCTGTACGACGTGACCACGCTCTATTTCGAGGCTGAGCGTGAGGACGACCTGCGGCGGGTAGGTTACTCCAAGGAGAGGCGGGTCGATCCTCAGGTCATTGTCGGCCTGCTGGTCGACCGTCATGGTTTCCCCCTGAGAATCGGGTGCTGGGAAGGGAACAAGGCTGAGACCACCACGATCATCCCGGTGGTGGAGGCATTCCAGGCCGCCCACGGCATCGAGGAGCTCAACGGCGGAACCATCCGCACCCGCTTCTCCACCGAGCTCGACGTGGCCCAGGCCTGCGCCGGGGCGGACCTGGTCATCGGCGCCGTCCTCGTGCCCGGGGCCCGCACCCCGAACCTCGTCACGCGGGCCATGGTGGAGACCATGCGGCCCGGCAGCGTGCTGGTCGACATCGCCATCGACCAGGGAGGCTGCTTCGAGGACTCCTGCCCCACCACCCACTCCGAGCCCACCTTCGAGGTGGACGGCAAGATCTTCTACTGCGTGGCCAACATGCCCGGAGCCGTCCCGCACACCTCCACCTACGCGCTGACCAACGCGACCCTGCCCTACACCCTGGCCCTGGCCGATGAGGGCTGGCATGGCGCTATCGCGGCGTGCCCCGACCTCGCCCGCGGACTGAGCACCCACGCCGGGACGCTCTACACCGCCGGGGTCGGCCAGGCCCTGGACCTCCCCGCGGCCGACGTCGCCGACCTGCTGGGCTGAGCGATGAGAACCCGTCGCATCCGCTTCGCCAGCAGAACCGACCGCTGGGCGCACGACCTCTACCTGCGCGCCTTCCCCGAGGATGAGCGCCTTCCCTGGGCGCTCATCCACGTGCTCAGCCTGCGCCGCGGCGTCGACCTCGTCGCCTGGTGGGACCAGCCCGCCGGACCGACCCGTGCGGCCCGCCCGGATCCTGTCGCCCTGACCTGGACCGTGCGTCGCCCCGGCTCCCGCCTGCTCTACCTCTTCTACCTCGCCGTCGACGACGCCGCACGCGGCCGTGGCGTGGGCACCCGCCTCCTGGCCGAGCTCGAGCGCCGTCACCCCGGCTGCACCATCGTCCTGAACATCGAGCCCGTCATCGCCGAGGCCGACAACGCCGAGCAGCGACGCCGTCGGTTCTCCTTCTACGAGCGCTCCGGCTTCCGCGACACCGGGTACGCGGTCCAGGACTCGACGGGGGAGTACTGGACCCTCGCGCGTGAGGCGCCGGGAACCACCTTCGATCCCGACGACTTCCGCGATGCCCTGAGCTGCCTGGACTGCATCACCGCGCGAGTGGTCCCGCGCCAGCAGACATAGGTCAGACACAGGTTCATCCCATAGTCTCCACCCATGACAAGGACTCACCACTACAACGGTCTCAAGACCGCCGTCCTCCTGGGCGGCATGTGGAGCCTGCTTCTCCTGCTCGGCTACGTGCTGGCCCGGGGGACCGGCTCCGCCATCTGGCTGGTGATCGCGCCGGTCATCGGCCTGGTGCAGACCGCCCTCGGCTTCTGGAACTCCGACAAGATCGCCGTGCGTTCCATGGGCGCCATCGAGGTCACCGAGGCCCAGCAGCCCCAGATGTACGCCATCGTGCGTGAGCTCTCCGCCGCTGCCGGCCAGCCCATGCCGCGCCTCTACGTGGCCCCCACGATGAGCCCCAACGCATTCGCCACCGGCCGCAGTCCCTCGCACGCCGCCGTGTGCTGCACGCAGGGCATTCTCCAGCTCCTCAACGAGCGTGAGCTGCGCGGCGTCCTGGGCCACGA
Source organism: Actinomyces sp. HMT 175 (assembly GCF_016694895.1). NCBI lineage: Bacteria > Bacillati > Actinomycetota > Actinomycetes > Actinomycetales > Actinomycetaceae > Actinomyces > Actinomyces sp. HMT 175. The sequence goes on along the minus strand of NZ_CP068012.1, from coordinate 2,373,630 downwards.
GCTCTCCCACGTCTACAACCGCGACATCCTCACCTCCTCGGTGGCCGCGGGTATCGCCGGCGTCATCTCCTCCATGGTCACCATGGCCATGTGGTTCGGCGGCGGCAACCGGCGTGACCGGGACGGCGGCAACATCATCGCCGTCCTGCTGCTCTCCCTCCTGGCGCCCCTGGCTGCCGCCATCACCCAGTTCGCCATCTCCCGGACCCGCGAGTACGACGCCGACCACGACGGCGCCGAGCTCACCCAGGACCCGCTCGCCCTGGCCAGCGCGCTCAGTAAGCTCGAGTCCGGAATCTCGCGCGTGCCCATGGGGCAGGACCCACGCCTCGAACCGGTCTCCTCCATGATGATCGCCAACCCCTTCGGAAGCCTGCGCAACCTCTTCGCCACCCACCCGCCCATGGACAAGCGCATCGCCCGCCTCGAGCAGATGGCCGGGTACTGACAGTGCCACTGACCGTCGTCGGCGGACTACCGGCAGTCGGCAAGACCGCCGTGTGCCGGGAAGTCCTGCGCCTGCGGGCCGAGGCGCGGCCGCGGAGTCGACCACCGACCTGGTTGCGCATCGACTCCATCGAGCAGGCTCTGCGGGACAGCGGTGAGATGCTCCCCGGCATGCCCGCGGGCGCCGGATACTACGTGGCTGCCGCTGTGGCCCGGGACGTCCTGGACTCGGGCGGGGACGTCCTGGTCGAGTGCGTCAACCCGCTGCCCCTCACCCGCCGCCTGTGGGGGAAGACAGCCTCAGACCTGGGCGCCCGGTTTCTCGCCGTCGAGCTCATCTGCTCCGATGAGGCCGAGCATCGGCGCCGCGCCCAGCAGCGGGTGAGCGACATCAAGGGACTTGATCTGCCGGGGTGGCAGGAGATCACGCACCGTGATTACGTCCCTTGGCCTGAGGCCGACCTCCGCCTCGACACCGCCCGGCTCACCGTCACCGAGGCCGCCCGGGCCATCGTCGACCTCGGCCTCGCGGATGGAACCCGATGACGGTGGACAGGGGAGTGGACACTCCACCTCCCACTGGAACTGACGACGACATCGCCCCACGCATTAGGGCCGCCGTCGACGCCGGCGAATTGCGCGGCGTGACGACCGGACCGGTCGAGCGGCTGGGGACCGGTGAGAGCTACACCGCCTGGCGAGTCGGCTCCGGGGAGCAGGCCCGGGTCCTGCGCCTTCCACGACGCCCGCCCCATGACCTGCCTCGCTCCATGCAGGCCGAGTTCGAGGTCCTCAGACGCGTCCCACCCGAGCTGGGAACCAGCGCCGTCGCCCTGGAGACCGGCAGCGACAACCCGCTCGGCACCCCCTACATGGTGACCACCCACGTCCCCGGTCGGGCCCTGCGCACCGCCGACTGGAACCCGCGGTTCGCCACCGCCCTCGCCCACCAGATCGCCCGCCTGCACGAGGCACTCGCCACCGCCACCGCCACCGCCCCCACGCCGTCGGCCGCCTTCGTGCCTAGCGCCGACGAACAGGGGGAGGATCTGGCGACCTGGTGGGGAGAGCATCATCCGCAGACCCTCACCGACCCCCGCGTCCGCGAGCTCCTGCCCGCCTGGCGCCGTGAGCTCGACCGCCTCGCCCCGGCCTTCGAGGCGGTCCCCACCCACCGACTCATCCACGGCGACGCCGTCGCCCCCAATGTCATCCTCGGCCCCGACGGCCTGCCGCGACTCATCGACTTCGAGTGGTCCGGGCCCGGCGACACCGCCAAGGACCTGGCCCTCATCGGGGGCCGGGTGACCGGCGGGCCCTGGTACCTGCCCATGACGCCCGACGACGTCACCGCCTTCGTCACTGAGTACGCGCGGTACTCGCGGCGCTCGCGGCTTGCGCAGGACACGGGTGCCGCCGACCTGCAACGGCTGCTGGAGCGCCGCGAGGCCTACGAGCTCCTCGACCGCCTGGGCAACCTTCTGTACTGCCTCAGCCGCCCCGGCGAGGCCCGCTACGGCAGATGGGCCGATGAGCTCGCTCGCAGCCTGACCGCCCGACTCGGTGGCTGAGCCGCCCGCTTCAAGGCAGTGTCGGGCTAGCCCCACCATGGCTCCGCCAGGTGGCAGGATTGGGCGTGATTCCGGCCCTGAGGAGGATATGAGGCATGAACCGATCAGCATGGGCCGCGCGATACCGCCAGCTCGGCAGGGACGCTGCCTTCCTCCTCCTCAGCGGGCCACTGAGCCTGCTCGCCTTCTACCTGGTTGTGCCGCTGACCGCCCTCGGTGTGGTCACCACCATCATCTGGGTGGGGCTGCTGCTGCTCATCATCGACCTGAGCATCGCCGGGGGCTTCGCAAACATCGCCCGCCTCGCCGTGGCGCGCGTGGACGGGCGCGAGCCGGTACCCGGCGGCTACCTCGAGCCCGAGCCGGGGGCCTCCGCGCGCCGTCGGCTCTTCCGGCGCCTGCGCGACCCTCAGCGCTGGATGGACCTGCTGTGGGCCGTCATCTACTTCCCGGTCTCCCTCATCACCTGGATCATCAGCGTCGTGTGGCTGGCCCTGGCCGTGGCAGGTCTCCTGGCCCCCATTGCCGACATCACCCTCGACCTGGTCCTCGATCCGGCCGTGGGGCAGCGTCAGGGACTGGCTCATCTTCTGGGCCTGCAGCCGGAGCTGTTCTGGGACATCGGTTTCAACCTCACCTGCGGCATCGTCTTCTCCCTGACCGCCCCCGCCGTCCTGCGGGGCCTGGCCGCCATGCAGACGGGTCTCATCCGCGCCATGCTCTCCTGGCGCAGCGAGGTCAGCCGCCTCCAGACCTCCCGGGCCGCCGTCCAGCGCGCTGAGGCCGACACCCGCCGCCGCCTGGAGCGCGACATCCACGACGGCCCCCAGCAGCGCCTCGTGCGCCTACGCATGGACCTGGCCCGTGCCCACCGGCAGGCCGAGAAGGACCCGGCGGCCGCGTCGGCCATCATCCAGGGCGCCATGGAGCAGACCCAGCAGACTCTCGACGAGTTGCGTCAGCTCTCCCGCGGCATCGCCCCACCTGTCCTCATCGACCGTGGCCTGGCGGCCGCCATCACCGAGGCCGCCACCCGCTCCTCCGTCCCCGTCACCGTGAGCACCGAGCTGCCCGACCTGCCCGACCACGTCTCCCAGGCCGCCTACTTCGTGGTCAGTGAGGCGCTGGCCAACCTCAACAAGCACTCCGGGGCCACGGCCGCCGGCGTCGATGCCCGTATCGTCGACGGCGCCCTGCTCGTGAGGATCAGCGACAACGGCATCGGAGGGGCCTCGACCGCCAAGGGACACGGCCTGGCCGGCCTGGTCGAGCGCCTCAATGGTGTCGACGGTAGGCTCTTCATCACGTCCCCGACCGGCGGACCGACCACACTGGAGGCGAGAATCCCGTGCGCGTTCTGATCGCTGATGACTCCGTCCTCCTGCGCGAGGGACTGGCACTCATCCTGGCCGACGGCGGACACGAGGTCGTCGGGGGAGTGGGGGACGGTGAGGCCCTCGTGAGCGAGGCCCTGCGGCTGCGGCCCGACGTCGTCGTCGCCGACATCCGCATGCCGCCCTCCCACACCGACGAGGGCCTGCGGGCCACCACCCGCATCCGCGCCCAGTGGCCGGGTGCACCCATCCTGCTGCTGAGCCAGTACGTCGTCGCCGGCTACCTGCCCGAGCTCCTGGCCGACGGCGGCGGCGCCCTGGGCTACCTCCTCAAGGACCGGGTCGGCGACATCGACGCCTTCCTCGGCGCGGTCGAGCGGGTGGCGCGCGGCGAGCTCGTCCTGGACCCCGACGTCGTCTCCCAGGTCCTCCAGCGAGGCCGGCGAGACGACCCGCTCACCGAGCTCACGCCCCGCGAGCGGGAGGTCCTGGCCCTCATGGCCGAGGGCCACACCAACGCCGGCATCGCCACGATCATGGTGGTCACTGAGGGGGCCGTGGAGAAGCACACCCAGCGGATCTTCGCCAAGCTCGGCCTGCTGCCCGACGCCGCCGTCCACCGCCGCGTCAAGGCCGTCCTGACACTACTGTCGGCCTAGACGCCGGGGGCGAGCACCGCTCAGCGGTAGTTGACGAACTGGAGGGCGGCGTCGACGTCGAGGTTCTTCAGCAGGGCGATCACCGTCTGGAGGTCGTCGCGGGACTTTGAGGTCACGCGCACCTCATCGCCCTGGATCGTGGCCTTGACGCTCTTGGGGCCCTCGTCACGGATCGCCTTGGTGATCTTCTTGGCCACCTCCTGGGTGAGTCCCTCGCGCAGCGGGCAGGCCAGGCGGTAGATCTTGCCTGAGGGGCGCGGCTCCTTGTCCCCCAGGTCCAGGGCCTTGAGGGAGACGCCGCGGCGGAAGAGCTTGGACTCCAGGACGTCCAGGATCGCCAGGACCCGCTCGGCCGTGTTGGCCTCCAGGGTGATGGTGTCGCCCGACAGGCTCACGGAGGCGTCAACGCCGCGGAAGTCGTAGCGCTGGGAGATCTCCTTGGCGCACTGGTTGACGGCGTTGTCCACCTCCTGGCGGTCGAGGCGGGAGACGACGTCGAAGGAGGAGTCGTTGGCCATGGCGGCAGTCCTTTCCGGGGTGGGGACTTCAGTCGCCCCGAGTCTAGGTGGGTTGTTCTGTGAGGAGGGTCCTACGGGGGCGATTGGCGTTTCGCGCCGCTGCCTTGCTATTCTTCCACGGCGCCAAGCGATGACCGAGAGGTCGGAGCGCGGAGCCAAGGCGGGTTGCCCGAGCGGCCAATGGGAGCTGACTGTAAATCAGCCGCGTAATGCTACGGGGGTTCGAATCCCTCACCCGCCACGGCGATCACTCGTGATCGCACCTCGCCATCCGGTGAGGGCCGCAGTGAGCGAAGCCACGGCGGAACGAATTGCCAGAGCGATTCGAATCTGCCTAGGATTCGGCTCGTTGCCCCGATAGCTCAGTCGGCAGAGCGTCTCCATGGTAAGGAGAAGGTCAAGGGTTCGATTCCCTTTCGGGGCTCTCACAGCGGGGGCCACTGGCCCCCATTGTGTTCCTATGGCGAGGTAGCTCAGCTGGTTAGAGCGCACGACTCATAATCGTGAGGTCGAGGGTTCGAGTCCCTCCCCCGCTACGCAAGCTTTCGAGTACAGCGTTCCGTCGCATGCTCGAGGATCGACACGAGGAGACAAACGTGGCCAGCAAGTCCGCCGACGTTCGCCCCAAGATCACTCTGGCCTGCTCGGAGTGCAAGGAGCGCAACTACATCACCAAGAAGAACCGTCGGAACACCCCCGACCGTCTCAGCATCGCCAAGTTCTGTGCTCGCTGCGGCAAGCACACCGAGCACCGCGAGACCCGCTGAGCATCGCACAGCGATCCCGGTCTCGGCCGGATAGCGAGCCCCGTCGACATGACGTCGGCGGGGCTTCGTCGTCTCCTCGAAGCGGGTGCCTAGCATCGTGAGGGTGAACGGTCTCAGCTCCTGTGACGACGCCGTCGAGCGGCTCGCAGCAGTCCTGAGTGGGGTGCTCGCAACCGGCTCCTCCGGACAGTCCGACCGCGAGGCTCACCGCCAGGCCCGGCGGGGAGCGACAGCGATCCTCCCCGCTGTGCATGCCCTGCACCGGATCCAAAGCCGGCTGCGGGACTGCCGGGGAGAGGCCGCCTGGGAGGGCCTGGTGCACCGCCGTTGCCGTATGAGTGCGAGCTCCACGGGTGGAGGCGTCGCCCCGGGGCCGGCCGCGGCCGATGGAGTCTCGATCCGGCAGGTCGAGCGCGCCGGGTGGGAGCTCATCCAGGCGACGGTCGAGGCGCCGGCGGAGGGGCAGTACTGGCGGGTGACCCATGAGCTCGCCCGCCGGACGTCGCCGTCCGGGGCAGATGCCGTCGAAAACGGGACACTCACGGCCCCGGGGGCCGGATTTGATACACCGTCGGGCTGCGTGTTCTACCGGCTCGCTGACTCCGATGTGGTCTCCTGGGCACAGGCCAGCGGAGACCGGAACCCCATCCATCTCCTTCCCGGAAGGGCGGCTGAGGCGGGTCTTTCGGTCGGTTCCGGCGAGGTCGTCGCTCACGGCTTGCTCCTCGGAGCGATCAGTCTCGCCCTGGTCCAGCCTTCGCCTTCACGGCAGGTCGGCCTCGTATTCATTGGTTCTGCTGATGTTCCGGCCTCCGAGTGCGGCGCGGAGGAGTCGTGGGCGATGCTCGCCGTCGATCCTGTCAGCGGAGACATCACTCAGGGCCGGCGTCCCGTCCTGCGCCGCCAGTGATTCCATCCATCCCGTCAACGCCACCCGGAGATGGTGCGGAATCCAGGCAGTCTCCCTATCGGTACATGAAGGAATAGTGATCGCTTACTGGAGGGAATTCTGACGGAGATTCATTACCGCCTTGAAGGAAGTGACGCGAAGACGTGAAAATAAATTATAGACCCCCAGCCAATCATCGGTAGATGGGGATGATAGCGTAACAAAGGTGGGTATTTGGGATGTCAAACTGATGTATGTCAGGTGACATGAAGTCAGTGCCTGAATTGTTTTCCTGCACAGAAGTGGATCTCCGAGATCCGCTCAGTATCAACGAAAAGTGGAGGGGTTGCCTGTGTTTCCAAGGTTGCCTGATGTTGTGGGTCACTGTGGTGGAGTGCTGAGTCTCCGACCGAGTGTGATAAAAAAGAAGTGGAGCCGCGCTTGTATGAAAGCCAAAGTCGATCAACAAGTTCGTGCTCGAGGGTTCGCGACCTGCCACAGGTCGGTGCTGAGAGGAGTCGATAAAGGTGATTACCGCAGAGCGGACGATGGTGGAATCGACGGCCTGCGTCGAGGATGTCGAGATGACGTGGACTCAGAGCGATCAGGAAGCCGTTGAGGCCACCTACGGCCAAGAACTGGCCGGGGCTGCGGGATCTCCCGAGGACGGTCTGGAGCCGGCCGGTGGCTGCGGCCAGAGCGACTCCTTGGAGCAGAAGGGCTTCCGTCGGCTCGATGAGATCGAGATGGATGCCTGGCGCTCCTTCCTGGCGGCCTCCACCTCCGTCACCGCCCGTCTCAATCGTGAGCTCGAGGCCGGGTGCGGCATCTCCATGCACGAGTACGAGATCCTGGTGCGCCTGTCCGAGGCTCCTGAGCAGACTCTGCGCATGTCCACTCTCGCCGAGCACGTCTCGCACTCCCGCTCACGGCTGACCCACACGGTCCGACGCCTGGAGAACGTGGGGTACGTCGAGCGCAGTTCCTGTGACTCCGACCGTCGCGGCGTCAACTGCACGCTGACGCCGCAGGGTCTCAGCTTCCTGCGAGAGGCGGCTCCGGTACATCTCGACGGCGTACGCCGCCATGTCGTCGACCGTCTCAGCCGTGAGCAGCAGGTCGCCTTGGCTGAGCTCATGAGGGTCATCGCCCAGGCCCCGGACTCCTCCTGTGGGCTCTCGGCGGCCTCGGCCTCCTGAGACTCCTGCGCGATCAGTGGGCGTCGTCAGCCGGTTTCGTCATCGGTGGCGGCGCCCACAAGTCTGTCCAGACCACGTCCAGGTCCGCCAGAAGGCGGCGCAGCAACGGCAGGGAGATGCCGACGACTCCGTGAGGGTCGCCGTCAATCCCCTCGATGAAGGCACCGCCCAGGCCGTCAATGGTGAAGGCTCCGGCGCACCACAGCGGTTCCCCGGTGGCGATGTAGGCCTCGATCTCAGCCGGGGACGGGGAGCCGAAGCGGATGGTGGCCGAGCTGACCCCCTCGGCGATGGCGCCGTCGGCGGTGCGCATCAGGAAGTGCCCCGTGTGCAGGGTGCCGGTGCTCCCGCTCATCATCCGCCAGCGCTCACGGGCATCGGCGGCGTCGATGGGCTTTCCGACGACCTGGCCGGAGATCTCCAGCATGGAGTCGCAGCCCACGACCACCTCGGCCTCCTGCGGGTCGGTGGACGCCATGACGTCGAGGGCCTTAGCCCGAGCCAGGGCCTGGACCTGCTCGGCGGCGGTCGGGGCCGCTAGCCCGGCCTCGCGGCGCCGTCGGATCAGCTCGTCGAGCACGGCCTCCTCGTCGACGTCGGAGACCCGCACCAACGGCTCGACCCCTGCGGCTCGCAGGGTGGCCAGTCGGCCGGATGACTTCGAAGCCAGGAGAATCACGTCGCCAGACTATACGGGCCGGTAGTCTCGGATCATGATCTCAGGCGGAAGCCCCTTCTCGCGTCTCGACACCGTTCCCGTCACCGGATCCACCCAGGACGACCTGCGCGCAGCCCTCACGGGACCTGAGCGGGCATCCTGGCCGCACCTGTCGGCACTGCGAGCACTCGCTCAGACCGCCGGCAGAGGGAGGTCCGGGCGCGCCTGGGTCACCCCCGACGACGGAGGGGCGCTCCTGGTCTCCGTGGTGCTCAGGCCCCTCGTCCCCGCCCAGTGCCTGGGCTGGCTGCCGCTGCTGGGCGGCCTGGCCGTCCGGGACGCTCTGACCCCCCTCGTCGAGGACCTGCCCTGGCGCGTGGGGACCAAATGGCCCAACGACGTCGTCGCCCTGCCCGATGACCCGGCGGCCGTGCCCGCAGTGCCCGGCTGGGCCGGCACACGCAAGATCGCCGGCGTCCTCAGTGAGCTCATCATGCCGGAAGCCGCCGCAGGGGGTGCCGCCCGCGTCCTCGCTCCAGACATGGTTCCAGCCGACCGTGATGAGGCGCCCATGGTCATCCTCGGAGTCGGCGTCAACATCGGGCAGGCGGCTGAGGAGCTGCCGGTGCCCTGGGCCGGCTCCCTGCGCACGCTGGGCGCGGTCGGTACGGGGAGCGGACCCGATCCGGAAGACGCCGTGGAGATCGTTCTGACGGCGATCGGCCACCACCTGGCCCGGCTTATCGGACAGTGGGAGGAGGTCGGCGGGAATGTCGACGCATCAGGCGGCGCGCTCGGGCGCCGGCTGCGCGAGGCGCTGACCACCCTGGGGAAGCAGGTCAGTGTCCAGGCTCCTGACGGTGAGCTCGGTGGGCTGGCTGTCGACGTCACCCCCGCCCTCGTGCTGCGCACCCAGGCCGGTGACACAGAGGTTCGCGCCGGCGATGTGACCCTCGTGCGAATGGAGGGCTGAGAGGGTCGTGAGAATCATGAACTCGTTGCTGGTGAATGCGGTCTGTCGCCCAATGGGCATAAGCGTGTGATCTGCGCTACTGTGGCAGGGTGACATTGGACAGCCAAGCGAGCGAGGAGCTCGCACCGGACTCCCGCGGGGGTGTCTCCCAGCAGATGGCTCACCAGGGCGCGCATCGTGTCGAGGGTGAGGCCGCTGCTGAGGTGGACCCCGCGGAGAGAACCACCCTGGTGGGACACGAGAGCCTGCTGCTGGGGGCGCCCCCCAGCCTCACCCTGACCGAGCTGGCTCAGCGAGCTGGAACCAGCATGGAGGTGGCGCAGAAGTTCTGGCGCGCCATGGGCTTCGCCGATGTCCAACCCGATGAGGTCCGCTTCACTGACCAGGATGTTGCCGCACTTCAAGACACCGTGGCGCTGCTGGATGAGACCAGCGACTCCTCCCTGGCCTCGGCCAGCGTGCTCGAGCTCCTCAGGGCCCAGTCCTACACCATGGACCGCCTGGTCCTGTGGGAGCTGGAGACTTTCGTCACGGACCTCAGTGAGCGTCTCGGGCTGGATGACACCGCCGCACGGCTGGTGGCCCTCGATCGCATCGACGGCCTCGTGGAGCTCCTGTCGCGCCAGCTGACCTACGTGTGGCGCCGTCACATGGCCTCCATCCTGGGGCGCACCGATGCGGAGGTGTCGACCCGGGGCAGGGAGGACACCGGCCCCGATCTCTACCCGCTTATCCGCTCCCTGGGCTTCGTCGACATCGTCTCCTTCACCCAGCGCGCTCAGGGCATGAGCAAGGCCGCCCTGACCCACATGCTCGAGGACTTCGAGAACACGGCCCGGGACGTCATCACCTCGCGGGGCGCGCGGGTGGTCAAGACGATCGGGGATGCCGTCATGTACATCTCCGACGACCTGCTGATCGCCGCCGACGTCGTCACCGCCTTAGTCGAAGAGCTCCAGAAGGGGCCGGATGCGATCCGGGTGCGGGCCAGCCTCGTCGAGGGGCGGGTCATCTCCCGCTCCGGGGACGTCTTCGGTCCCACCGTCAACCTGGCCTCCCGGCTCGTGGACGCGGCCGAGCCCGGCGGCATCCGCCTGGACGAGTCCACCGCCATGGCCATTCTCCGCTCGCCCGAAGCGGGGCGGTACCGGGTGGGGCAGTGCCATGAGGTCGTGGCCAAGGGGCTGGGGCAGATCGTGCCCTGGTCGCTGGAGCGGACCTCACCGACCCGCCCCTGAGTCGAACCCCTCGTTCCGTTACCATCTCGTGATTTTCTGTCCCTTCGGCTCGTGAAGGGGCTGCTCGATCCTGGGTTTTTCCGCGGTATCCTCGCCGAAACGTGGTCTGGCTGTCAGAGGTTCGGGGAGCCAATGCCTCGGAGGTGGTCACGTCTTGATATCTTCTCCACCTCTGGGACGATGGCGGAGGGGTGCGTCGTCACCTAACATCGCGGATGTGACAACTGTTCTGCTCGTCGAAGACGATCCTGCCATCTCCGAGCCCCTCGCCCGCGCCTTCGGACGCGAGGGCTATGAGGTCCTGACCCACGGCACCGGTAAAGGCGCCCTCGAGGAGGTCTCGGCCGCCGACATCATCGTCCTGGACCTGGGACTGCCGGACATCGACGGCCTGGACGTGGCCCGTCAGGTGCGGGCCCAGGGTCTGACGATCCCGATCCTCATGCTCACCGCCCGCAGTGAGGACTCCGACCTCGTCGTCGGTCTGGACGCCGGGGCTGATGACTACGTCACCAAGCCCTTCCGCCTGGCCGAGCTGCTGGCTCGCGTGCGGGCACAGGTCCGCCGCGCCTCGGGGGAGGCCACTGAGGACGAGCTGAGCGTCGGGGAGATCCGGGTCGACGTCGCCGCTCACCGGGCCTTCGTCGGCTCGCGCGAGCTGCAGCTGACGACCCGGGAGTTCGAGCTGCTCCGGGTCCTGGTGCGCGCCGGCGGCAAGGTCGCCTCCGGTGAGGACATCCTCAAGGAGGTCTGGGGTGAGGACCCCACCGGGAGTCCCCAGACCCTCCAGATGCACGTGACCTGGCTGCGTCGCAAGCTCGGTGACGATGAGGAGCGGCCTGCGCTTCTGCTGGCCCAGGAGGACGGTTACCTCCTGACCGCCGGCTGAGTCGCTGACCGGGAGGGCTTCCCGAGAGGAGTGCTGGGTTCCCAAGGCGCCTCGATGAACTGATCGGGGCTGAAGGAGGGCTTGCCATGCGTCGTTACGCCATGACGATGACGATGTCGGCGGTGTCCGTGGCCGTCCTCCTGTTGGGACTGCCGCTGGGGGGCGCCTGGATCGCCAGCGCGTTGCGCTCCGCCGGAAGCGGCGACCGGGTCGTCATCATCGGCACGGTCATCCTCACGGTTCTGGTGCTCACCGGTACCGCGCTCACGGCGGCCTCCGTGGTGGCCTCCCGGGTGTCCAGGCGCATCTCGGCCCCGCTCATCTACCTGGCCGCCGAGGCCGAGCAGCTCGGCAGCGGCCAGGTCCGCCCGAGGCTGCGCTCCTCGGGGATCGAGGAGATCGACCTGGTCCAGGCCGAGCTGGTGCGTTCGGCCGAGCGCGTGGCCGGACGCATCGCCGCTGAGCGGCAGTTCGCCTCCGATGCCTCCCACCAGCTGCGCACACCGCTGACCAGCCTGTCGCTGCGCCTGGAGGAGATCGAGCTGCTCGCCGGCGAGGAGGAGGTGCGTGCCGAGGCCCACGCCTGCCTGGAGCAGGTCGAGAGGCTCACCGGCGTCGTCGAGGACCTGCTCAAGGTCTCGCGCCGCAGCGGAGGCGGGACCACCGAGGCGCTTCACCTCAAGGACATCTTCGCTCAGCAGCGCGAGGAGTGGGAGCTGGCCTTCGAGCAGGCCGGGCGCACCATCACCTTCTCCGACGAGATCAGCCACCCGGTCCTGGCCACGCCCGGGTCCCTGGCCCAAGTGCTGGCCACCGTCATCGAGAACTCCCTGCGCTACGGGGCCGGGACGACCTCGGTGAGTGTGCGCGGGGCCAACGGCGGTCACGCGGTCTTCATCGACATCACCGACGAGGGCGAGGGCGTGGCCGAGGACATCGCACCGCACGTCTTCGAGCGGCACGTCTCCGGCTACGGCTCCACCGGCGTCGGGCTGGCCCTGGCCAAGGACCTCGTCGAGGCCGACGGCGGCCGCATCGAGCTGTCGCAGCGCAGCCCGGCCGTCTTCTCCATCCTGCTCAACGCCGTCCCCAAGTCCCTGGACCCCAACAACGTCTTGCCGCAGGGAGCGCTGGTCTCGGTGGGCCGGCGTCGTCGCTTCTGAGTCGCCGCTGAACCCTCGCGCGACGGAGAGGTGAGGGCAGTGGCGCGTCAGGAGTTCTGGCGGCGGGACTTGATGACCTTTGAGATGGCGGAGGCGAGCATCGGCGCCACCGAGATGAAGACGATGACAAGGATCATCGTGTCGATGTTCTCCCGGATCCACTCGAAGGATCCCAGGAAGTAGCCCAGCCAGGTGATGCCGAAGGCCCAGAAGGTGGCGCCCAGGATGTTGAAGGTGATGAAGTGGCGGTAGCGCATCTTGCCGACGCCGGCGATGACGGGCGTGAAGGTGCGCACGATCGGCACGAACTGGGCCAGGGTGACGGCCTTGCCACCGTGGCGCTCGAAGAAGTCCGAGGTGCGCTCCACGTACTCCTGCTTGAACAGACGGGAGTCGGGCTTGTTGAAGATCGCCGGCCCCGCCTTGCGGCCGATGAGGTAGCCGGTCTGGTTGCCGGCGACGGCGGCAAGCCATACGAGGGGGGCCGCCACCCAGATGTGTACGCCGACGGCGCCGGTGCCCACGAACATCCCCAGCGTGAAGAGCAAGGAGTCGCCCGGCAGGAAGAAGCCGATGAGCAGGCCGGTCTCGGCGAAGATGACGAGCATGACGCCGAGGATGGCCCAGGGGCCGAACCACTTGACGATGGTCGTGATGAGGTTGGCGGCGTCGAGCCACTCGGGGCCGAGCATCGGCGCGTGGACTAAGGGGAGGGCTGTGGGCAGGTTCAGCGCCGGTGCGAAGGCGTTCAGGGCAGTCACCGTGCAAGGCTAAACGCTGCCCCGGCGGCCATGCCGTGAGAGTGATCCCCTCGGGGCTGTGGCATCGGGCACCCCTCAGGCCGCTGCCAACCGGGCCGGTCTTGTTGGGCCTCAGGGGCGAGCTGAGACGGGAACGGCCGCAGACGCGGCCTCGCCGCCTGCCTGCCCCTGGGTGTCGGTGCTGTCGGTGTCGTCGTCGGGGGAGTGGTCCTTGTGCCCGGTGAAGACGATGTAGTGGTAGAAGACGAAGCGGAATGCTGTCCCCAGGCCGAAACCGACGACGTAGGCGGCGACGTTGTCCGCCAGCGGGGAGGTCAGCCCCAGGACGTGGTGGGTGAAGAGCAGGCAGAACTGTGTGATGGCGATGCCGCCCAGGTTGGCCAGGACGAACAGTGTGGCCTCGCGGGCGACGTTCTTCTGGGTGCGACCCCGGTAGGTCCAGTAGCGGTTCGCGATCCACGAGAAGACGGTCGCGGTCGAGGAGGCTAGCAGCTGGGCGGAGTTGGGGTGACCGGAGAGGACACCTGTGGGGCCATGCTGGAGCAGGTTGAACAGGCCGACGTCGATCACGTAGGCCGCGGCGCCCACCATGCCGAACTGCATGAACTCCTTGACGAGGGCGATGAGCCTCTGGGTCAAGGAGTTGCCGGAGGAGCGCGTCATGGCGGGCATCCTATGTCGATGACAGTCAGGTCACGCAAGCCGGGGCCGCTCACGGCACCCAGTGAACACTGACGCTGCCCAGGTCCCACACCCACGAGACCCACAGCAGCTGGCCGGCGATGCCCGCCGCCAGCAGGGCCAGCTGCCGGCGGGTGGTGCCGGCCGCCACGGCCAGCGCCCAGCCCGCCGGGGCCAGGGGCAGCAGGAGGCGCAGCACCGACGTCGTCGGGTCGAAGAAGACCAGGAGGTAGAGCAGGTAGCCCAGGCACCAGAACCAGGCTGCGGGCCCCAGGGCCCGCAGGCTCGGGGCGCTCAGGAGCAGGCCCACCGCGACCAGCACAACGGCCAGCAGGGCTGGACCCAGGTGTGGTCCCACCCAGTCGCCCAGGCGGATCGCCCACTGCACGACGGGCGCCAGGTCCGCCCCACGCCAGGAGGTCTCGGTGGCGGTGTAGGCGTCCTGTCGGCCCGTGACCAGCCAGGCGATGACCGGCCAGCTCAGGGCCGCCGAGCAGGTGAGCAGGGCCAGCACCAGCAGTCGCAGGCGTGCGCCCGGCGCCTGCGGGGCGTGGCCGGGCACCAGACGCGCGAACCAGGTGGGCGGGACCCAGCCGCGGGCGCAGGCCACCTCCCAGGCCCACCACAGCCCCAGCGCCGCCCCCAGCGGGACACCGATGGGGCGGGCGAAGCAGGCCGCCAGCGCCAGGGGAATCGCCGTCAGTGACCGCCCGCGGCTCGCCAGCCACAGCGTCAGACCCACCAGCACCAGCCCCAGGGACTCGGCGTAGGGGACCTGGAGGACCGCGGCGCACGGCGAGGACCAGACCAGGGCCACCGCCCACAGGGAGGCCCGCCTGCCCGCCACCGGTGAGAGCCAGCGGTCCATGACGACGGCCGCACCCGCCGAGGCCAGGACCGATACGAGGGCGGCGCGCACGTAGAAGGACCAGCCGGTCCAGCCCAGCAGGGAGGCCGCGGCGCTCAGCAGCGGCATGAAGGCCCAGGTGTTCTGGGCCACCCGTCCGTCGCCGCCCACGGGCAGCCGCTCCGGGTAGCCCTCCTCGACGATCCGGTTGTACCAGCCCGAGTCCCAGAAGCGCAGGTGCTCCTCCCAGGACGGTGCGGCCCCGGCCCACGGGGTGGCGGGCGTGTCCTGGGCGCCCAGCCGCAGGATGAGGAGGGACACGGCGCTCGCCGCGGCCCAGACCGCCAGGACCTGGAGCCAGTGGTGCGGCCCCGAGGCGGCGTCGTGCGTCGAAGACGAGGGCGGGGCATGCCGGGCGCTGGAGGACGCGGAGGACTCTGAGACGGGTGGGGTCACGGCCCCCACCCTACGGTCTGGACCCGTGCGCGGTGAGGATGAGCGACATGCGGGTAGCCTTGGGGCGTGAGCGCACCCATCGTCGCCGTGATCGGAGGCGGGCAGCTGGCCCGCATGATGCAGGAGGAGGCCAGTGCTCTGGGGATTCACCTCAGGGCGCTGGTGGAGGCCGCGGACGGGTCCACCGGACAGGTGACCCCGGACGCCCCCGTCGGAGCCGCCGACGACGAGGCGGCCGTACGCGCCGTCGTCACCGGGGACGGTAGTGACGGGCCCGCAGGTGGGCCGGCCTCGGTCCTCACCTTCGAGCACGAGCACCAGGACTCGGCCCTTCTGGAGAGGCTCCAGGCTGAGGGGGTCAGTGTCCAGCCCACCCCGCAGGCCCTGACCCTGGCCCGCGACAAGCTCGCCATGCGGCGGATGATGAGTGCGGCCGGGCTCCCGCAACCCGCCTGGGCGGAGGTCGGCGGGCCGCAGCAGGAGAGCTCCGAGCAGATGGTCGATGCCATCGAGGCCTTCGCTGGCGAGCACGGCTGGCCAGTGGTCCTCAAGACGCCGCGCGGCGGCTATGACGGCCACGGGGTCCTGCTGGTGCGCAGCGCCGAGTCCCTGCGCCAGGGCGAGGCGGCCGACTGGGTCGCCTCGGTGGCCCGTGCCCGAGCGGGCCAGGGCGACGGCCGCGGGGCCGGCGGGGGAGGCAGCCTCGGAGGTGCGGCGGTGACCAGTCTCCTGGTGGAGCAGGCGATCCCCTTCACCCGTGAGCTCGCCGTCCTGCTGGCCCGCACCCCCAGCGGGCAGGTGGCGGTGTGGCCGGTGGCCCAGACGGTCCAGGAGGACGGCATGTGCGCTGAGGTCCTGGCGCCGGCGCCCGGTCTCGACTCGACCGCCGTCGAGGAGGCCGAGCTCATCGGCCGCACGGTCGCCGAGCACGCCGGGGTGACCGGGGTGCTCGCCGTCGAGCTCTTCGCCGTGGAGACCTTCGGGGAGCCCACGCGCCTGTACGTCAACGAGCTGGCGATGCGTCCTCACAACTCCGGGCACTGGGCTCAGGACGGGTCCGTCACCAGCCAGTTCGCCCAGCACCTGCGGGCGGTTCTCGACCTGCCGCTGGGTGCCACGGAGGCCACGGCGCCCACCACCGTCATGGTCAACCTCATCGGCGGCCGGCGCGAGCCGGGGCCCGATGCCTTGGCCCGGGCCATGGCCGCCCATCCCGAGGCCCGCATCCACCTCTACGGCAAGCAGTGGCGAGTGGGCCGCAAGCTCGGGCACGTCACCATGACGGTCGGTCCGGACCAGGAGATCGCCGACCTCGTCGAGCAGGCGCGCGGGGCCGTCGCCATCCTGCGTGGGGACGCCTGAGCCGGACGCATTCAGACCACAGCACGCAGGACACGACAGGGAGGACATTTCATGAGTGAGCTCAGCGCAACGACGACGGGCACGCAGGACGCGGGGCGGCCGGTGGTCGGCATCGTCATGGGGTCGGACTCGGACTGGCCGGTCATGGGGGCCGCCGCCGAGGTCCTCGACGAGTTCAAGGTGGCCTATGAGGCCGACGTCGTCTCCGCCCACCGCATGCCTACTGAGATGATCGACTACGGGCGCGCCGCTGCTGAGCGGGGGCTGCGCGTCATCATCGCCGGCGCCGGGGGAGCGGCCCACCTGCCCGGGATGCTGGCGGCCGTCACCGAGCTGCCGGTGATCGGGGTGCCGGTGCCGCTGAAATACCTTGACGGCATGGACTCCCTGTTGTCCATCGTGCAGATGCCCGCCGGGGTCCCGGTGGCCACCGTCTCCATCGGCGGGGCCCGCAATGCCGGGCTGCTGGCGGTGCGCATCCTCGCCTCCGGTCAAGGGCCGGAGGCCGCTCGCCTGGGCGCTGCCATGCGGGCTTTCCAGACGGACCTCAGCGAGGTCGCCCACGCCAAGGGCGCCGCCCTGCGCGAGCGGCTGAGTCGCTGAGATCGTGTTGCGGAGAGGGCGCCGGCGATCGTGTTCGTAGGGTAGGGCTCAAGGACGTACCCCAAGGTGCTGTGTTGTCTCATGGCTTCTGAGAGTTTCGGATGTCATGACATCTCAAGACACCGCTTGGGTGCGTCTGCCGGTTGGGAGAGCTGCTGATTCGGCCTGCCGGAGGGGGCTGCCCCGGTCACTGTGGTGGCTTCCGGCATCGTCCGGGCGAACTGCACGAGGGTGGGATGCTACTGGAGGAGGGTCGGGTGCACTTCGGGTAGGTGGGGCCTTCGTGCAGTACGCACAACCCTTGGTCAGTGGATCCCGACCCTCGTGGAGCAGGCCGACTCGGGCCCACTCTTGGCGGACTCGGCGTCGAGCCATAGCCTCCGTACCCCGGCACTGGCGGCGGGCAGGGAGTGGTGGGGGTGGACCTATGGCGGAGGCGTCGGGCTGTGCCGTAAGAACCCCTGACTCACTCCTGCGCGGCCTGGTGTCCACAGCGCTGACATGACCGAGCCTGCCGGCGAATCACCCAGCGGAGATCGTTGGAATTCTGCGGTTTTTCCTCGGCGAGCAGTCCCGATTAGGGGTTAATGTCAGCGCTGTGGACACCGACGCCCCACCAGACCTCTTCCCTTCGTCCTCACCCTCGCCCCCTGGGCCACCAGCCTGCCCCGGGTTCCCGCCCGAGCGGGTGTCTCAGAAGTCATGACACTCAGATGTCTCAGAAGTGAGGAGACAACACAGTACCCCCAAGGTGCGACCTCGAGCCTGAGGATGCGAACTCGTGAATGACGGGGAGAGGATTCGTAGATCTCGCGTTCGTTTCTGTTCGTTTCTGAGCGAGCGTGGGTAGACTGGGGGCATGAGCATTCTCGTTGCTGGAGGCGCCGGCTACATCGGCGCGCACGTGGTCCGACTTCTCCTCGAGCGCGGGGAGGAGGTCGTCGTCGTCGATGACCTGTCCTACGGGACGCCGGAGCGAGTCAAGGGGGCCTCCCTCGTCGAGCTCGACGTCGCCAGCGGCCAGGCCCCCGAGACCCTCGCCGAGGTCATGGACTCGCACGGCGTCACCGCCGTCATCCACTTCGCCGCCCGCAAGCAGGTGGGCGAGTCCGTCGAGCGCCCCGCCTGGTACTACCAGCAGAACGTCGGCGGCCTGGCCAACATGCTGCTGGCCATGGAGACCGCCGGCGTCAAGCAGATGATCTTCTCCTCCTCGGCCGCCGTCTACGGCATGCCCCCGGTGGAGGTCGTTCCCGAGGACATCGACTGCCGCCCCATCAACCCCTACGGAGAGACCAAGCTCATCGGGGAGTGGATGATGGCCGACGCCGAGAAGGCCTGGGGACTGCGCTGGGCGGGCCTGCGCTACTTCAACGTCGCCGGAGCCGGCTGGGACGACCTGGGCGACATGGCCACCCTCAACCTCATCCCCATGGTCCTCGACCGCCTCGCCAAGGGCGAGACCCCCAAGATCTTCGGCACTGACTACCCCACCCCCGACGGCACCTGCGTGCGCGACTACATCCACGTCAAGGACCTGGCGGTCGCCCACATCGCCGCCCTGGACTACCTGGCCGGCGGCCAGGAGATGGCCGAGCACGTCTTCAACGTCGGCACCGGCCAGGGCGCCTCGGTGCGGGAGGTCGTCTCCAAGGTCATCGCCTCCACGGGCCTGGACCTGGAGCCCGAGGAGCTCGCCCGCCGCGCCGGCGACCCGCCCCAGCTCATCGGCAACGCCACCCGCATCGGTGAGGTCCTGGGATGGAGGGCCGAGCACGACCTGGACGACATCGTCGCCTCCTCCTACACCTCCTGGCAGGCTGACCCCAACCGGCCCCACTTCGGCTGAGCGGTCCCAACACCACGACGTGCGGGCCGGTTCCCCCTCTCCCGGGGAACCGGCCCGCACGTGTTCGTCTTCGGTGACTGAGCGTCAGGACTGGTTGAAGTCCGCCGCCGTCAGCTTCCCGTCGCGCAGCTTGGAGAAGAAGTCCGGTGCGGTCGTGTCCCGCAGCAGCACCGTTTCGCCGATCTCGGCGTCCTCGGGGGAGTAGGCGGGATCCTCAATGGGCGGGGCCCCGGTCAGGCCGCCATCGGAGGCGGAGCGGAAGGCCAGCACCATCTGGGCGATACTCATGGTGCCGGCGCTGCGATCCACCGTGAGCGCGTTCGTACCGGCGTCGACCAGCGCGTCCTGCCGGGAGAAGGAGAAGGCGGTGGACGGCGCTGCCGCCTTGGAGACCACTGCGGAGATGACGGCGCGCTGGCGCTGACCGCGACCCACGTCACCGGTCGGGTCCGACTTTCGCATCCGGGAGTAGGCCAGTGCCTTCGTCCCGTCCACCGTCTGACACGTGCCCTGAGAGGTGTCCCAGACCAGACCGGAGTCCTCATCGGCGACGTCGTAGTCCAGGCAGACGTTGACCCCGCCGACGGCGTCGACCATCTGGGACACCCCGGTCATGCCGACCTCCACATAGTGGTCCACGGTCAGCCCGGAGAGCTTCTCCACGGTCTGGACCAGCAGCTTGGGGCCGCCGAAGGAGTAGGCGGCGTTGATCTTGTTCTCCCCGTACTCGGGAATGTCCACGAAGGTGTCACGCGGCAAGGAGGTCAGGCTCGTCTGTCCGTTCTCCGCCTTGTGCAGCAGCATGACGGAGTCGGCACGAGCCCCCTCGGTCTCGTCCTGGACAGCACCTCCGCGCGCGTCCGAACCCACGATGAGCCAGGTCTCGCCCGGAGTGTCCGCCGCCCCGGACAGGGCGTCGACGCGATGGAGCTGGGAGGAGACGTCGTTCCACAGCCAGGCGACCCGCGCTGCGATGAGAGCCAGGGCGACAACGATGACGACGACCGTCCAGCCCACGATCCGGCGCCACCTGGGACGAGCGCGCTTCGGCCGCTGCGGCCGCTGGGGCGTGAGTGAGGGTCCACCCGCAGCGGGCTCCTGCGGCGACTGCCGGCCCGCGGAGCCCACGGGGTAGGTGCCGCGCCGCACGGGCAAGGCCTGCGTGCGCTCCGGCCCGGCTGCGCCGCTGCCTCCGTCGGTGTCCGTTTCCAGGGGGATCGCACTCGACCCGGCCCGGGCATGGCTGCCCCGTTGAGACGGGGCGGAGGGACGACGGGGCTGGACCGACGGCGGCTGCTGTCCTCTGCGCGTAGAGGCGGGCTGAGCCGAGGCCGGCTGGTCGCCGTCCTGACGGCCCAGG
Source organism: Actinomyces sp. HMT 175 (assembly GCF_016694895.1). Classification (NCBI taxonomy): domain Bacteria; kingdom Bacillati; phylum Actinomycetota; class Actinomycetes; order Actinomycetales; family Actinomycetaceae; genus Actinomyces; species Actinomyces sp. HMT 175. The sequence continues at coordinate 2,353,406 of NZ_CP068012.1, read as the reverse complement.
ACCGAGTGCCGTTGGGGGTTACGAGTGGCGGTTGATGACGGGCGGCGCGGAGCGCCGCCGGCAACGTCAGTGGGTTGGGCGACTGCCTCGCCGCCGGATGCCTCCCCGCGCTCGCGGCTGCGCTGGTTGACAGCATCGATGGGACGCTGCCTGCGTTGAGGCCTGCCTCCGCTGGAGCCGGGGGTGATGGAGGGCGGTAGTGAGTCGTCTGTCGGAATCACACCACTGATTCTGCCTCAGGCGGGGCAGGCAGGGGTGGTCGGCTTCGCGGCGGGTTGCTGCTGGGGGGAGCTCGTCTTGGGGGCCTGGGTGGCCGGAGCCGGCGTCGGGGTGGGCTGGGAGGGCTCGGAGGACTCCGAGGAGTCGTCAGTGCTCTCCGAGGTGGAGCCGTCCGCGGTGGCGCTCGAGTCCGACGAGGCGGGGGCCGAGGTGTCGGAGGGGATGGGCTTGTCGTCCTCGAGGGCCTTCCAGACCTTCTTGGCGCCCTCGGCGGGGACCACCTGGTTCGGGTTGTCTGCGGGCTGGTTCGGCATGGTGACGAAGTTGATCTTGTCGACGCCCACGCCCTGGATGGAGTAGGCCAGGCCCGACAGGTTGCCGATCTGACCGATGCGCTCGGACGTGGTGAGGGTCTCCAGGGTGGAGGTCAGGAAGCCGGACTGCGTCAGGAGGCTGGAGGACAGCGCCTTGGAGGCCATGGCTCGCATGAGGTTCTGCTGACGGGTGATACGGGAGAGATCCGAGCCGTCACTCACCCCGTGCCGGACACGGGCGTACTGCAGGGCGTTCTCGCCGTTCAGCTTCTGGCAGCCCTCGTCGAGCTTGAAACCGGTGTACTCGGAGTCGTCAATGGCCTCATCGACCTGCACGTGGACGCCGCCGAGGGAGTCGACCACCTTGGACAGGCCTGAGAAGTCGACGACGACGAAGTCGTCGATACGCACGTGCGTCAGCTTCTCCACGGTCTTGAGGGTGCAGGCGGCTCCGGAGGCAACGGCCTTCTTGTCGTCGCTGCTGCTGCCGGCTCCGTTGGCGAAGGCGGAGTTGAACGGTGCGTCCTCGCTGGCGTCGGTCTTCCCGCCGTCGAGGGTCGTGCACTCGGGGATGTCGACCAGGGTGTCGCGGGGGATGGACACGGCGTCGACGCGCGAGCGATCAGCCGAGATGTGCATGACCAGCGCCGTGTCGGAGCGGGCCACGGAGACCTCGTCGTCGCCCTGCGAGCCGTCGACGTTGTTGTTTCCCGCGCGCGAGTCGGTGCCCAGGATCAGGAGGTTGACGGCTCGGCCCTCGTAGCTGTCCGGCGGCTTGGTGCCGGGCCGGTCCTCCTCGGTCAGAAGGCTGTCGATGTTGAACCAGGCGATCCGCGACTGGATGTTGTGCCACGCGAAGCCCGCGGCGGAGACGACGAAGATCGTCACCGCGAGCAGGCTGAGTCCCACTCGCCGGGCCAGGCGGCGTCCGAGTTCCTTGGAGGAGTGTCGCGCATTCGGCTTACTGAACTGAGGCACGGAAGCGATCATAGGGAACGAGACTGCTAAACCATATGGGTCTGCCTACACCTGTTACATGAGATTTACCCAATGCTGGGTGAAGCCCCTCACACGGGTAACGGGGCTAGGCTCTGTCCGTGACCAGTGTTGCCAAACCCACGCCGACCAGTGCCTCGGCCGCTCCCGTCAGTGCTCCGGATCAGGTAGGGGAGTGCTCGGAGGCTCGGGCCCTCGCACCTGACGAGCAGAGCGTGCGAGTGGTGACGGTCGCCTTCAACCCGGGTGAGGAGCTGGAGCGCTTCCTGGCCTCCTTGGCCACGGCGACGGCGCGCAGGCTCGTCGTCGTCATCGCGGACAACGGCACCGAGCACGACGTCGTCACTGCTGCTGCTCAGCGGCACGGGGCGCGCGTCGTCGGGGACGGCACCAACCTCGGTTACGGGGCGGGCGCCAACCTGGCGGCCGCGGATCTGGAGGAGGACTGGATCGTGGTGGCCAACCCCGATCTCGTCTGGAGACCCGGGAGTCTCGACGTCCTCATTGATGCGGGCCTGGCCAACCCGGCGGCCGGCTGCCTGGGGCCCCTCCTGCTCAACCCCGACGGCACCGTCTACCCCTCCGGGCGCGCCCTGCCCTCCTTAGTCAAGGGTGCCGGGCACGCCGTCCTGGGCCGGATGTGGCCGGCCAACCCCTTCTCCGCCGCGTATCACACCGCCGATCAGGGCGGCTCGGGCGGGTCGCGGACGGTGGGCTGGCTCTCGGGGGCCTGCCTACTGCTGCCCGCCGCCGCCTGGAGGCGCCTGGAGGGTTTCGACGACGACTACTTCATGTTCTTCGAGGACGTGGACTTAGGGGAGCGGGTCGGACGGGCCGGCTGGCTCAACGTGCAAGTGTCGGACTCCATCGTCGTCCACGAGCAGGGGGCCAGCTGGAAGGCCCGCCCCGAGAAGATGATCCGGGCGCACCACGCCTCCGCCCGCCACTACCTCAACGGCGTCTACCACGCCCCGTGGCAGGCGCCGGTGCGCTGGCTGCTCAGCGGCGGGCTGCGCCTGCGTGAGGAGCTCGAGGTCCGCGCCTCCCGGCACTGAGGGGGAGCGCCCGCTGCTCTCCGGGAGCCTCGGGGTCAGTCGTCGGTCTCAGCGGTGAGCCGCGCGCCGGCAGGGGGCTCGGGGGCGTTGTCCAGGGCGATGCGGCGAGCCAGGTGAGTGATCTGCCGCTCCCTGGCGCTGTTGCGCCTGAAGGAGGAGAGGATCTGCGCCAGGAAGGCGATGACCAGGGCGTAGAGCAGGAAGTCAGTTCCTCGCCCGACTCCCATCCGGTGCGCGATCGAGCTCATCACCCAGGGGAAGGTGATGTTGAAGACGGCGAAGGCCACGAAGGCCAGGGTGACCAGCCTGCGGGCGGCCATGTGGCGGGCCCCGCCGGGGGTGCGCAGCATCATCCAGCCGACGGCGATCACGGCCAGGATCAGGGCGGCCTGGATGTAGAACTGGTGGTTCGTGATCGGCGTGACCCGGGTGGCGAACTGATGAATCATGGGCTGTGCCTTCCGTGCGGGCTCAGGAGAAGAGCAGGTCGACCAGGATGTTGACCGAGTTCCACAGGGACTGGCCCTTGGCGCGGGAGTAGTCGGTGTAGACGATGTGCACCGGGAACTCGCGCCAGGGCATGCCGGTGGCGCCGATCTGGCGAATGATCTCGCTGGCGTGCGCCATCCGGTTCTGCCTGAGGTCGAGCTGCGCCAGGACGTCGCGGCGGAGCACCCGCAGGCCGTTGTGGGCGTCGGTCAGGCGCATGCCGGAGGTGTGCGAGCTGACGGCCGCCGCCGTGCGCAGGACGATCCGCTTGAGCCACCCCACCGGGGAGGGACCTTCAAGGAAGCGCGAGCCGAGGACGACGGCGAGATTCTCCGCTCGCGCCGCGGCCACCATGGCGGCGGCGTCCGTGGTGGAGTGCTGGCCGTCGGCGTCGAAGGTGACGACGTAGTCGGCATTGGTCTTCTCCAGCACGTAGGAGAAGCCCGTCTGCAGCGCTGCGCCCTGGCCGAGATTGATCGGGTGGCGCACGACCACGGCCCCCGCGGCGGCCGCCTCCCGGGCAGAGGCGTCCTTGGAGCCGTCGTCGACGACAACGACATGGGGGAAGACTGTGCGGGCCTGGGAGATGACCTCGCGCACGACGGTCGCCTCGTTGTACAGGGGAATGACGAGCCAGGTGTCGGTGACCGGGAGCGCCGGGGTGGGCGCCCCGGTCTGCGATGCGGTGGAGGTAGTCACCACCGCATTCTTGCACGCGAACAGAGGGCGCCAGCCCTCTTGCGGGAGGCGGGGGCGGTCGGCCTTGGTGGGGTAGGTCTCCTTCGGGGCGTGCCCGGGCGGCGTCTGGCGGGGGTGGGTCCCCTAGGATGGGGCCGGTCGTGCAGTGCCCGCCGCCTCCGGCGACCGGAGCGGCACGGCTTCCGGCAGCCACCAGGCTGCCCGGACTCATTCGATCGTCAGGGCGGTGCGAGCCGCCCGCACAGGAGTCGCCGTGGCCACCAGCATCGCCCCGTCCGCCGATGTCTCTCCGGGTTCCAGCCGGGAGGGGAGTGATGGCGCGCATGGCGCCGGTGGCACCGGCAGTGCGTCCGGCCGTGCGGATGCGGCGACCGCGTCCCCGAGGGGTGCTGGGGCGGTGGGCCGGCGCAGTCTGCTCCTGCTCACCGACGCCTTCCCCTACGAGGTGGGGGAGGAGTTCCTCGAGCAGGAGATCGAGACCCTGTGCGCCGCATACGACGAGGTCGTCATCGTCCCGATGCGCCTGAGCCAGGGGGCCCGTCAGACCCGCGACCTGCCGGCCAATGCCCGCTGCGCCCTGCTGCCCGCCTCGCGGCTGGCCGACTGGCGCCTCCAGGCCCTCCTGCGCGCCCCGCAGATTCTGCTGGGCCGCGAGCGCATGGTGGAGACCCCGGTGTGGAAGAGCTTCGGCCGCTTCGGCATGGATGTGCGCTTCGCGGCGATCGCCCTGAGCGCGTACGGACGAATGCGTCGGCTCCTGCCGAGCCTGGGGCTGGAGGGGACAGGGCACCTGACCATCTACTCGTACTGGTTCTTCACCGGGGCAGCACTGGGCGGCATGCTGCGGCGTCGGGAGCTGAAAAGGCGCCCGGTGACGGTGGTCTCGCGAGCGCATGCCTACGACGTTGACGAGGCCGACGCCCCCCGCGGCTACATCCCCTCACGCGCCTTCGTCATGCGGGCCGTGGACCGGGTCTATCCGATCTCGGACTACGCGGCCTCCTTCCTGCACCGGCGCTTTCCCGAGGCCCGGAACATCGAGGTGCGCCGGTTGGGGGTGCCGCCCGCTCCGCGCCACGAGCGTCACCGGACTGAGCCCTTCCAGCTGGTCTCCTGCTCGCACATGGCCCCCTACAAGCGGGTCCACCTCATCGTGGAGGCCGTCGCCGAGCTGGAGCGACGCGGTCGGAGAGTCTCCTGGACCCACATCGGTGAGAACGACGCCGACCGTCTGGCCGCCATGCGCGCCCGGGCCGAGGAGCTGATCGACTCGACCCCGGTGACCTTCACCGGGCACCTGACCAACCGCGAGGTGCGCGAGCTCTATGCCGCCACCGACTTCGCCTGCTTCCTCAACTGCTCCGACGGTGAGGGCGTCCCGGTGGCCGTCATGGAGGCCCAGGCGGCGGGCATGCCGGTCGTGGCCACCGCCGCCGGTGGGACCGGCGAGATCGTCCACGACGGCGAGAACGGCCGGCTCGTCCCGGTGGAGGTCACCGCCGCGCAGGTGGCCGACGCCGTCGAGTCCGTGATGGACCTCAGCGACGCCCAGTACGCAGCCATGAGTGTGCAGGCCCACGCCACCTGGGCGAGGATGTCGGACGCGCAGCGTCAGTACCGGGAGTTCGTCGACGGCCTGGTGGCCCTGGAGGGCTGAGGTCATCTGCCGGGACCGTCTTCCTCCGCCTCTTCTCAGCGGCGTCGCAGAGGAGAGGCGCCGGCGATGTCGTCTCGCGGGGGTCAGTCCCCTAGGATGGGGCCGGTCGTGCAGCGCCGCCGCCTCCGGCGACCGGAGCGGCACGGCTTCCGGCAGCCACCAGGCTGCCCGGACTCAATCGATCGTCAGGGCGGTGCGAGCCGCCCGCACAGGAGTCGCCGTGGCCACCCGCATCGCCCCGTCCGCCGATGTCTCCGAGGAAGCCGTGCTCGGAGAGGGCACCAGCATCTGGCACCTCGCACAGGTCCGTGAGCACGCCGTCCTCGGACGGGACTGCATCGTGGGGCGCGGCGCCTACATCGGTGAGGGCGTCGTCATGGGGGACAACTGCAAGGTGCAGAACTACGCCCTCGTCTACGAGCCGGCCCGCCTGGCCGACGGGGTCTTCATCGGCCCGGCGGTCACGCTGACCAACGACCACTTCCCCCGGGCCGTCAACCCCGACAGCTCGCTCAAGTCGGCCGCCGACTGGGAGCCCGTGGGAGTCACCATCGAGGAGGGCGCGTCGATCGGCGCCCGCGCCGTGTGCGTGGCTCCGGTGCGTATCGGGGCCTGGGCCACGGTGGCCGCCGGCGCCGTGGTCACCAAGGACGTTCCCGCCCACGCCCTGGTCGCCGGGGTCCCCGCCCGCCGCATCGGCTGGGTCGGGCGCGCCGGTGAGCCCCTTACTCCCTCCGACCCCGGCCCCGACGGCGCCCCACGCTGGCGCTGCCCCGTCACCGGGACCCTGTACGAGCAGTTCGACGCCGAGCCCGCTGCCGGGTCCGGCTCGCAGTCCAGCTCCGAATCCACCACCATCCGAGAGGTCACCCACTGATGTCACGCGAGTTCATCCCAGCAGCCAAGCCGATCATCGGGCAGGAGGAGCGCGACGCCGTCGACGCCGTCCTCACCTCGGGCATGGTCGTCCAGGGGCCCCAGGTCAAGGCCTTCGAGGAGGAGTTCTCCTCCCAGGTCGTCGACGGTGTCCACTGCGTGGCCGTCAACTCCGGCACCTCGGCCCAGCACGTGGCCACCCTGGCCACTGAGCTCCAGGAGCGCGCCGGCGGGGCCCCGGAGGTCATCGTCCCCTCCTTCACCTTCGCCGCCACCGGCAACTCGGTGGCCATCAGTGGTGCCGTGCCGGTCTTCGCCGACATCGACCCGGTGACCTTCAACCTCGACCCCGCCAGCGTCGAGGCCTCCATCACCGAGCGCACGGCGGCCATCGAGGTGGTCCACCTCTACGGTCTGCCCGCCAACATGCCGGAGATCCTCGCCATCGCCGAGCGTCACGGCCTGGCCGTCTTCGAGGACTGCGCCCAGGCGCACGGCGCCGCCATCGACGGCAAGCCCGTGGGCACCTTCGGGGCCTGGGGCTCCTTCTCCTTCTACCCCACCAAGAACATGACCAGCCTCGAGGGCGGCATGATTACCACGGCCGACGCCGAGCTGGCCCGCCGCTGCCGCCTCATCCGCAACCAGGGCATGGAGCAGCAGTACGCCAACGAGCTGGTGGGCCTCAACAACCGCATGACGGACGTGGCCGCCGCCGTCGGCCGCGTCCAGCTGACCAAGCTGGCCGGCTGGACCGCTGCCCGCCAGGCCAACGCCGCGCGCCTCAACGAGCTGCTGGCGGGCGTCGAGGGCGTCGTCACCCCCTTCGTCCCCGAGGGCTACACGCACGTCTACCACCAGTACACGATCCGCCTCGAGGGGGCCACGGGCGCCGAGCGCGACGCCGTCCAGGCCGCCCTGCGCGAGGAGTGGCAGGTCGGCAGCGGCGTCTACTACCCGATCCCCAACCACCGCCTGGCCTCCCTGGCCCACTACGCCGAGGGTCTCGAGCTGCCCGGAACCGAGAAGGCCGCCCGCGAGTGCCTCTCCCTGCCGGTCCACCCCTCCCTGAGCGATGCGGACCTGGAGCGCATCGGCCAGGCCGTGGCCGCCACCGTCAAGGCAGGTGCCTGACATGGGTGAGAACGTCGCTCTCGACGGGCAGGCCACCACTGCGCTGCCCGAGGTCCACCACCTCACCGACAAGGGCACGGCGGACAACCCGCTGCGCGTGGGCCTCATCGGCCTGGGCTCCATGGGACGCCACCACGCCCGGGTCATCCGCGCCACTGAGGGCATGGAGCTCGTGGCCGTGGCCGACCCCGGCGGCGACCGCTTCGGCGTGGCCGGCGAGCTGCCGGTCCTGCCCGATGTCCGCGCCCTCGTCGACGCCGGGCTCGACGCCGCCATGGTGGCCGTCCCCACCGTCTACCACGAGGACGTCGCCCTGGCCCTGGCCGAGGCGGGCGTGCACACCATGGTGGAGAAGCCCATCGCCCACGACGCCGCCGCGGGCCGCCGCGTGGCCGCCGCCTTCGCCGAGCGGGGCCTGGTGGGCGCCGTCGGCTACGTGGAGCGCTGCAACCCGGCCCTGCGGGCCCTGCGCGAGCGCCTCGACGCCGGTGAGCTCGGTGAGGTCTACCAGGTCCTCACCCGCCGCCAGGGCCCCTTCCCGGCCCGCATCAGCGATGTCGGGGTCGTCAAGGACCTGGCCACCCATGACATCGACCTGACCGCCTGGGTTGCCGGCGCCCGCTACACCTCCGTGGCCGCGCAGGTCACGCACCGCTCCGGCCGCCAGACCGAGGACATGATGGTGGCCACCGGCCTGCTGGAGGGCGGCATCATCGTCAGCCACCAGGTCAACTGGCTCACCCCCTTCAAGGAGCGCGTCACGATCGTCACCGGCGAGAAGGGCGCCTTCGTGGCGGACACCCTCACCGGGGACCTCACCTTCCACGCCAACGGCACCGTGGCCTCCACCTGGGACCAGGTCGCCGCCTTCCGAGGCGTCAGCGAGGGCGACGTCATCCGCTATGCGATCCCCAAGCGCGAGCCGCTGGCCCTGGAGCAGGAGAACTTCCGCGACGCCGTGCGCGGTGTGGCCCAGCGCCACGTCACCATGGCCGAGGGCGTGGCCACGCTCGACGTCGTCGAGGCGGTCCTTGCCTCGGCGAGCGAGAACCGGACGGTCGCGCTCTGAACCGCTCAGCCGCACCGAGCGGACCCGTGGCGGGAGTACTCGCCCGGGTCCGCTCGGTCATGGAGTCCTCCCCGTTCCTGCGCCACGTCCTGACCCTGGTCAGCGGCACGGCCACCGCCCAGGCCATCGTCTTCGGCATGACGATGATCCTCACCCGCATCTTCTCCGACGCGGACCTCGGCCAGCTGGCGCGCTACACCTCGGTCGTCTCGATCATCACGGCCGTGGCGGCCCTCCGCTACGACATGACGATCATGCTCCCCAAGAAGGACGCCTGGGCCCTGGCCTGCGCCCGCCTGGGAATGGTGTGCATCGTGGTGGTCTCGGTCGTCTCCAGCGTTGTGGCCTTCCTCCTCAAGCCGCTGGTCACCCGGTACTGGGGGGCTGATATCGCCGTCTGGATGCCGCTGCTGGGCGTGACCACGCTGCTGCTGTCCACGGTCCAGCTCCTCCAGTACTGGTACAACCGTCAGTCGGACTACCGGACGATCTCGATCAACCGGGTCGAGCAGCAGGTCGGGCAGTCCCTCGGCCAGCTCGTCCTGGGGGCGGTGGGGATGGTCAGCGTCGGAGGCCTGCTGATCGGTCAGACGATCGGTCAGGCCTGGGCCTTCGTCAACCTGGGGCGCAAGGCCAAGCCCTTGCACCGGCCGCTGCCGCCGGAGGCGCCCACCCTGTGGCAGGTGGCCCGCCGCTACCGGCGCATGCCCCTGCTCAACGGCCTCAACGCCTTCGTCGACGCCGTGCGGCTCAACGGCATCAACCTGCTCGTGGGCTCCTACTCGGTGGCCAGCCTGGGGCAGTTCAACCTGGCCTGGCGCTGCCTGGAGGTTCCGCTGGCTCTCATCAACGCCGCCGTGGGGCAGGTCTTCTTCCACAAGCTCGCCACCCTGCGTCCCGGACAGATGCGCCCCCTGGTCCGCCAGGTCATCAAGCGGGTCCTCATCATCGGGACCGCGCCGTTCGTCCTGCTCTACATCGTGTCGCCCTGGCTCTTCCCCCTGCTCTTCGGCAGCAGCTGGACCGAGGCGGGCAGCTTCGCCAGGGCCCTGACCCCCTGGCTGTTCATCCTCCTGGTCACCTCCCCGCTGTCGACTCTCTTCGTCGTCACCGAGAACCAGGACTGGCTACTCATGTTCTCGGTGGTCTACGCCGCCGTCCCCCTGGCCTGGCTCTGGTTCAGCCCGTACTCGCTGCTGACGACCACCTACGTCCTGGGCGCCCTCATGTGCCTCATCCTGGTGGTGCAGATCCTCATGGCCGATGCCGCCGCCCGCCGCTTCGACGCCAGGCCCCCCGCCAGTGAGGCCGACGAGGGCCACTACGAAGCCGCTGACGACTCCGGGGACGCAGCCGGCACGCCCGAGGATCAGTAGGATTTCGAGTACTGGGCGATGGCGGCCTCGTAGGCGCGGCCGTAGGAGTGCGCCACCTGACTGGGGGAGAAGGCCCGCGGCAGCCTGTCCTGGATGTCGCGCGCCGTGAGGTCCGTGCACCGTCCCATGACGTCGACGACGGCCCTGGCCCACGCGGCGGGGTCGTCCTGAGAGACGATCTCGCTCACAGAGGGATCCAGGAAGCTGGTATGCGCCCCCCGGTCACTGGTGACCACTGGCCGGCCGGCGGCAACGGCCTCGGCGGCACCCAGGAAGAAGGTCTCGGCGAGCGTGGGTACGAGGAAGAGGTCGTTGTCGGCCAGGACCTGCTGCACCTGATCGCCCGGCAGCTGACCGGTCAGCTCCAGGTCGACGCCCAGGGCGGCCGCGAGATCCGTGCAGCGATCGGCCAGGGGCCCGCCACCCACCCAGGTCAACCGGGCCGGAACCCCCTGCTGCGCCAGCGCCGCGACCGCCTCAACCGCCAGGTCCGGGCGCTTGCGCTCGATGAGCCCCCCGATACCGACGATCCGCAGCGTGTCACGCCCTAGCTCAACGCTGCGGCGCGGCGCCGGCTCCTCAGGCATGGTGACCTCATTGGGGACCGTCAGGATCTCACCCTCGGGGCGGTAGGCCCGCAGGTCGGCGGCGAGCTGGTCGGAGACGGTGGTGACGACGTCGGGCCGGCGCTCCAGGCGCAGGACCATCTGAGCCCCCGCCCGCGCCAGGGAGCCGAGCTCGGCGCCGCGCTGGGCGATCCCCGACCAGTGCTCCGTGTGGAGCCACGGCTGACGGGGCCGACTCAGGGAGTAGGGCAGGAGGGTGGAGACCGCGTGAGTATGGACGACGTCACTGTCCCGAGTCAGCGCTGTCAGCTCCCGCCTGGCCGCGAGCACCTCGTGGGGCCGCGACAGCGACATGGGCAGGCGCACGACGGGCAGCCCCATCACCCGGTCGCGGCGCACCCCGTCGTCGACGGAGGCCGAGGCGAGGTGGACGACGCGAATATCGTGGCCGGCCGCCGCCATGGAGGCGGCGTGGCGTGCCACGAAGACCCCCAGACCCGGTGAGCGGTGCGTGGGGAACCAGGTGGTGACGATGGTGACGCGCATGATGCTGCCCAGGGAGCCAGTGCGGGCGATCAGCCGGGCAGGTGCTCGGTGAGGGCCTGGACCACTCGGGCCGCGGCGTTGCCGTCCCCGTAGGGGTGGGCATCGGCGTCGGCGGGCTCGGTCGGCCGGGTACGGGAGGCGGCGTCGACCAGGGCCTGACCGGGCTCGACCAGGACGTTCCAGCCCAGGTTGACGGTCTCGACCCACTCGGTCTGGGGACGCACCGTGGTGCACGGCGCCCGCAGGAGGAAGGCCTCCTTCTGCAGGCCGCCGGAGTCGGTGACCACGCCGCGGGCGTGCAGGGTCGAGGCGACGAGCTCGGGGTAGGCCAGGGGCGGGTGCATCCGCAGGTTGCCCGAGTCCTCCAGGGTGATGTCGTGCTCGGCGCACTTGGCCACCAGGCGCGGGTGGGCCAGGAGCACCACCGGGTGATCGACCGCCGCCAGCGACTCCAGGATGGAGCGCAGGCGCTCGGGGTCGTCGGTGTTCTCCGCCCGGTGGATGGTGGCCAGCGAGTAGCCGCCCTCGGGCAGGTCCAGCTCGGTCATGACGGGGGAGGGGGTATCGATGACGGAGTCGCGTACCGAGAACAGGATGTCGGTCATCACGTCGCCCACGACGACGGTGCGCTCTGCCAGGCCCTCGTCCGCCAGGTGGGCGGCCCCCACCTCGGTCGGTGCCAGCAGCAGGTCGGCGGCGTGATCGGTCAGGATCCGGTTGATCTCCTCGGGCATGGCCCGGTTGAAGGAGCGCAGGCCCGCCTCCAGGTGGGCGATGGGCACGTGGAGCTTGACGGCGGACAGCGCCCCGGCCAGCGTGGAGTTCGTGTCCCCGTAGACCAGGACCCAGTCGGGGCGATGGGTCTCGATGGTCTCGTCCATGGCCGCGAGCATCGTGCCGGTCTGCACCCCGTGCGACCCCGAGCCGACCCCGAGGTGGACGTCCGGGGCCGAGATCCCCAGGTCGCTGAAGAAGACATCGGAGAGCATCGGGTCGTAGTGCTGCCCGGTGTGAACAATCACATGGTCGATGCCGGCCTCACGGAAAGCGGCGTCGATCGGGGCTAGCTTGACGAACTGGGGCCGGGCGCCCACCACTGACATGACACGCATGGTTGAGACTCTACCGTGACTGCGCGGGCTCCAGTGCCATCGAGCGCCAGGGAGCCAAGGACGCGGAGGCCTTTTCGAACGGTCGTGAACATCGTTGGGGCGGCGCTGAAAGGGCGGTACTTCCACGGAGGTCGCCCCCGGCTGCTGAGCTCCACCGCGAGGTACCGGACCGCCGACGTCGTGTCATAACTGTGATCGGCCGATGGTACTATCATTCGCGCTCGAGTCTGTCTGCCTGGTGCGGCCGCGCCTGGTTCCTGAGATACCCCCTAAAGGAGGCGAGGCACCGTATGGCTGCGATCGTCTACCACGCCCCTTTCCCCCTGGATCGGGAGGCGTCGTCGGCTTCCGGTATCCGGCCTGTGCGCATGCTCGATGCCTTCCGGGAGCTCGGTTACACCGTGCTGGACGTGACCGGCTCGGCCCGAGAGAGATCGCGTCGCCTGCGCGCCCTGAAGGACCGCCTCCAGGGCGGGGAGCGCATCGAGTTCCTCTACTCCGAGTGCGCGACCATCCCCACCATGCTGACTGAGCCGCGCCACCTCCCGCCCCACCCCTTCGTTGACCCGGCGCTCATGGGGCTGATGCACCGGCATGGCGTACCCACGTCCCTGTTCTACCGGGACATCTACTGGGCCTTCCCCGACTACCGCGAGAGGGTCGGGGCCGCGCTGGCCACGGCCATGGGATGCGTCTACCGCTATGACCTGGCCTGGTACTCGCGCTACATCGACCGCCTCTACCTGCCCTCGATGCGCATGGGCGCCCACGTCCCCGGGTTCCCCGAGGAGCGCATGGCCCCGCTGCCCCCGGGCTGCGAGATCGTTGACGAGGCGCCCTCCTCCCGCCCCGACGGCGAGCTCCACCTGCTCTACATCGGCGGGCTGGGTGGCCACTACCGGCTCCAGGAGTGCCTGCGCGCCGTCGTCGACGTGCCCGGCACCAGCCTGACCATCTGCACCCGCCCCGACCAGTGGGAGGCGGCCGGCGACCAGTACGCCGACCTGGTGGAGGCCGCCGGTGGCCGGATCGAGGTCGTGCACCGTTCCGGGGAGGAGCTCACCGCCCTCTACGAGCGCGCCGACCTGTGCGTCCTGTTCGTCGAGCCGGACCCGTATCGGGAGTTCGCCTCCCCGGTCAAGCTCTACGAGTACCTCGGACGCGGCAAACCGGTCATCGCCTCCCAGGGGACCCTGGCCGCCGAGGTCGTGGGCGCCGCCGGCGCCGGCTGGACCCTTCCCTACGACGCCGCAGTGCTCTCCGGGCTGCTGCGCAGACTCCTCCAGCACCCCCAGGAGGTCGCCGAGGCCGCCGGCCGGGCCCGGCAGGCCCGCCAGGAGCACACCTGGCTCAGTCGGGCGCGCACGGTCGCCCAGGACATGCAGTCGGTTCGGGCCGGTGCACTGGCCCAGGCCCGCACGCTGCGAGCAGGAGGGAACCGATGAGCGCACGGGGCTTCGTCAAGGCGTCGCTGGGCGCTCTGGTCCTCGGCGGTGCCGCGGCCGCGCTGGCGACGGCGGTGACGTCGCGTCGGTGCGCCCGTTCCGGTCGAGCCGACGGCGTCCTGCTGGCCACCCGCATCCACCTGCCGGAGGCCGCTGCCGCCTCCTTCCGGCTCGACAGCGTGGAGAAGGCGCTCGCGGCCGACGGGACGGCGGTGCGGGTCCTCACCAGCCGGGCCCCGGCCGACGCGCCGCAGGGCGAGCCCGATCCTGAGGGGGTCCAGGTCTCGCGCTGGCCGGTCCTGCGGGACTCCTCGGGCTACCTGCGCGGCTACGTGCCCTACCTGTCCTTCGATCTGCCCCTGGCTCTCAGGCTGCTGGTGGCCCCTCGGCCGGAGGCGATCCTCGTGGAGCCGCCCCCGACGACCGGCGCGGTCGTGCGGGTCGTGGCGGCCCTGCGCGCGATTCCCTACGTGTGGTACGCCGCGGACGTCTGGTCGGCGGCAGCGGCCTCCACCGGAGCGGCCGACATCGTCGTGCGGGCCGTCGAGAAGCTCGAGGCCTTCGCCGTCGGCGGGGCGGCTCGGGTCATCGCCGTCAATGACGGAGTCGCCCAGTCCGTCGCCGAGCTCGTGAACGCGGCACCGGACGACGAGTCCTGGGCACAGCGGATACGGGTCGTGCCCAACGGGATCGACACCGCTGTCTTCGACGCCCACGGGCCGACCCCCTCCGAGCCGGACCGTGCGCGGATCGGGCTGAGCGGGCCGTACTTCGTCTACGCCGGAACGGCCTCGGAGTGGCAGGGTGCCGACGTCTTCGTCCACGCCCTGGCCCAGGTGCGGCGCACCCACCCGAAGGCCCAGCTGCTCTTCCTGGGCCGGGGAACGGCCTGGCAGGAGATCACCCAAGCCGCCTCCCAGCTGCCCGCGGGCCCCGACGGCGCCCCGGCCGTCATCATGCACCCGGCCGTGCCCGCGGCCGAGGCCGCCGTGTGGCAGCGGGGCGCCGCAGCGGCCCTGGTGTCCATCAAGCCCGGGCAGGGCTACGACTTCGCCTACCCCACCAAGGTCCTCTCCGCCCTGGGATGCGGCACGCCGGTGCTCTTCGCCGGTCGCGGGCCGGTGTCCGCGGACGTGCGCGACTTCGACCTGGGATGGGCGGCCGAGCACGACGCGGCGGCGGTCGCCGAGGCCATGCGCACGGCGCTGGACACCTACGACGCCGAGATCGCCTCGGGTACGCGGCCCGCCACGGCGCAGCGCTTCCACGACTGGGTCGAGGACCATCGCTCGCTGCGTGCCACGGGGCAGTCCGCCGCCCGTGTCGTGCAGGAGGCCGCCGGCAGGGCCGGTGACAGCAGCGAGGAGAGTGCTGGGGGCCATGAGGTACGTCGAGTGAGTGAGGCGCAACGTTGGTGACCAACAGCCTGGTCGACTGGTTCAACACCCTGCCAACCGCGGTCCTGCTTCTGTCTGCGCTCTTCGGGGTCGGGTGGCTCGTGCTGCGCGCCGCCGGAATGAGAGGGATCCGTCCCGTCGCGCTGGCCCCGACCATCAGCGCCCTCATCCTGACGGCCGACGGGCTCTTCCAGGCCGCCGTCGGCAAGCCCTGGGGCTGGATCCCCGTCATGGTGACGACCGCGCTCCTGGCCCTTGCCGCCACCACGGCGAAGCGTCTCATCGACCGCTGGGACCCGGGGATCCTCCTCATGCCCGAGGACCAGCGGGAGGGCATGACCATGCGCACCGACGGCGGACGCGCCGAGCGCAGGCTCTTCCTGACGGTCCTGGTGTTCTGGGCCGTCACCGCGCTGCCCGTCATCCTCACGATCCCGCCCAACGCGGTCTCCCAGAGCGGCGACGCCCTCTACCACTACATGCAGGTCGCCATCATCGAGCGCGAGGACTACGCCTCGATGTTCAACCCGAACGCCGGCATGTTCGGGCTCACGAGCCACGCGGGCTTCTACCCGATCGTGTGGCACCAGGTCGCCAGCCTGGGAGCGTGGAGCTGGCGCGAGACGCTCATCGCCAACAACGTCCTGCTGCTGGCCGTGGCGCTGGTGTGGTACCTCGGCCTGGTCTACCTGGCTCGTACCGCGCTGCCCAAGGTCCGCCACGCCCCCTACCTGGCACTGGCCGCCTCGCTCCTGGCTCCGGTCTTCCCCTGGCGGCTCACCTACGGTGCGGCGCTGTGGCCCTACTGCATGGCGGTGGCCACCTGCCCGGCCGTCATCGCCATGTCGATCGAGTGCTGGCGCCGTGCCCGCACCCTCATGGTGGTGGCCGCGCGGGAGCAGAACACGTCGGTCTGGGGCGCACGGGCGCGTGCCGCCATGGCGTTGAGCGCCATCATCCCCTTCTTCATCGGGTCCTGCCTCATCCACACCTCAGCGGCGGCGATGCTCCTGTGGCCGCTGTTCGGCATCCTCCTGTGCCAGGCGGTGCACTCGGGGATCAGGAGCTGGCGCTCCGAGCGACGCGCCCAGGCCGCGGCCTGGTGGATCGGCGCCCTCCTGGCGGTGGTCGTGCTCGTCGCCTTCGTCATGCTGCCCGGTCCTCAGCAGCACCACTTCGGCAGGTACACCGAGCTGGACTGGAGCAACCTGGTCACCAAGCTCCTCATCCCCATCACCCTGGACTACTTCGGCGGCTGGGCCATCGAGTGGATCGAGATGCCGTTGGCGGCCCTGAGCCTCCTGGGCGCCGCGATCTGCCTGTGGCGGCGGCGCAACTGGGAACTCGTCGTGGGCTGGATCCTCAGCATGTCCCTCATCCTGGCCGCCATCGCCCCCATCCCGGTGCTCTCATCGATCACCGGCCTGTTCTACCGAGTCCCCCACCGCATCAAGGCGATGACCGCCGTCCTGGCGGTGCTCCTCGTGGTGATCGCCCTGGACGCGCTGCGCACGTGGCTCAGCCCGCTGGGAGCGCGGGCCGGCTCCGCGCTGCGCGGAGCCTTTGGACGTATCGGCCTGGCCTCCGTGAGCACAGCGGTACTCAGGGCAGGGGCCGCCGTCGCCGCCCTGGCCGTGTGCCTGCCCATCATGCTGATCGGGAGCCGGGCCGTGGCCACCGATGTACGCGAGGGATATCTTCCCGTGCACGGCGACACCCGCTTCATCGCGGACAAGGCCGAGCTCGACATGATCCGCCGGCTGCCCGACGAGCTGCCGGACAACGCCGTCGTCATCGGCGACCCGGTGGCCGGGACCGGCTACATCCCCATCCTCACTGGTATGCGCAGCGTGTGGGTCTTCCCCGGTCAGGCCGCCGACGACCAGGACGGGATCTACCTGCGTGAGAACTTCAACCGGATTCACACCGACCCTCACGTGTGCGAGCTCCTCCAGCGGCACGGGATCCATTACTTCTACGCCGACAAGGACATCGTCTTCAACGGCAACCGGCTCAGCAAGTTCCGACCCGGCCTCTACAAGGTCGACACCTCCAGCGGATTCACCCTCGTCGACTCCGGTGGCTCGGCCTCGCTGTGGCGCATCGACATCTGCGGCTGACGGCCTGCTGACGCTCTGACAGCGCCCGCATCGGGGACTCTGAGCTCTCAGAGCTCTCAGCTCATGGGGACGACGGGCTCGGCGCCCCAGGTCCCGTCCAGGAACAGCTGTGTCCACAGGCCCGTCGAGGTGGCCCCCCTGGCCATGCGCAGGATCTGCTCGGCGTAGGGCATGGGGGCGTTGAAGGCCTCGAAGGCCATGGGGTGGTGCAGCATGGTGCGCATGGAGACCGCTCGGGACAGCGCCGTGCGGGTGCCGGTGACGGTCAGTGCCGCCATGAGCGCTCGCCGCGGCCCAGCCGGGATCCGCGCGGCCGGCGCCTCGAAGAGCTGGGAGGCAGTGCCCGTCGCCTCGCCGTAGACCTCCGCCGTGAACTGCGCGTACCAGTCGCGAGTGGCGGTCAGCTCCTCCGATCCCCGCAGCCAGGCGTGCCACATCTCGGTGTCGAGCATCGGCAGCGCCCAGCCGTATCCGAAGGCCTCGTAGGCCTTGAAGGACTCGTTGATGTACTTGGCCTGACGTTCCTGGAGGTTGACCCACTCCAGGAGCTCCTGGACGCAGCGCCCGCCTCCGGACAAGTCCTCGCCCGGGTTGGTCGGGAAGGAGACCTCCTGGGCTCCCTGCACCACGGCTCGGCGCAGCAGGGGCAGGTGGCGCCACGCATCGCGGTCCCCCTGAAGCAGCGAGTGGTGGCGGGCCACGGCGGTGAGCACCTCGTTGCGTGAGGGGGTGCCCTCGAGCAGGTGCTCGTCATGCATGTTGCCGACGATCGTGTGGCCGGGCAGGAACACCGCATCGGTGTCGATCAGGGCCTGGCGGCGCATCTTGAGCAGGGCGTACCAGTCCTGGACGTGCGGCAGGGAGGTCAGGCCCCAGGTGCGCCTCTGGAAGTCCACGCCGTCGGGCCCGGCCCAGGTACGAGCCACCTCGGCGGGGTCCAGGTCGACCGTGAACCAGTCCAGCTCGAGCGCCTTGGCCACGCCCCGGGAGATGGCGACCTCGGAGCTGCCCGGCACCCCGTAGGTGAAGGTCACCACGTCGCGGGCTCCGTGGCGCTTGAGCCAGACGGCCAGCAGGCGGGAGTCCAACCCACCGGAGAGGGGAACGAGGATCTGGCGGCCGTCGATGTCCTGAAGGACGCGCTCGACCGCGGTGTCGAGTGCGCTGCGGAAGACGGTCGCGAACTCCTCTGGGGAGGTGATCGGGTCAGCGGCGTACCGGTAGGTCTCCCACGAGCGGCTGCTCCAGGTGCCGTCGGGGCGCAGCTCCACCACCGATCCGGCCGGAGTGGCGTAGACCTCGTGGGCCAGTGTCCGCGTCCCCGGTGTGAAGCCAGCGTGCAGGAAGACCTCGGCGGCCTCCTTGTCGCGCACCCAGGCCGGGGCGTGTCGGCGCAGCTCCTCAGGGTCGTCGCTGATGACCCAGGTGTCGCCCGCGCGGGTGAACAACAGGTGGTGGGAACGGGTGCGGTCCGTGGTCAGGCGCACGAGGCCGTCGTCGGCCTCGATGAGTGTCCAGGCCCCCGTGCGCCGCTCGGGTTGCTCGCGCCGCAGGGACTCCAGGTCACCGGACCCGGGCGGTAGCGGTCGCCACAGGTGGTACTGGGGCGCTGTGGGCGCTGAGGACTCAGTGTCCGCGGGACCACTCGTCCACGTCGGAGACGTCAGGTGAAGGCGGTATCCGGAAGGGGACGTGTCCGTGCGGTCCGTGTGGTCCAAGTCGTGCATGTGGACATGGTAAGCGCCGTATCATACGGAGGGCTGCTACCCGAGCCGCCACCTGAGCATCAACCTGAGCCTCAGCCTGATCCGTCGGAAGGACCAACCCGTATGCGCATCGCCGTCGTCGCCCTGGGCAAGATCGGACTGCCTCTGGCCGTCCAGTACGCAGACAAGGGCCACGAGGTCATCGGGGTCGATGTCAACCCCGCCGTCGTCGAGGCCGTCAACGCCGGAACCGAGCCCTTCCCCGGCGAGGCCCACCTGGCCGAGAAGCTCGCCGCCCTGAGCCCCGCCACCGGCAACGGTGCCCTGCGCGCCACCACCGACTACGCCGAGGCCATCCCCGAGGCCGACGCCATCGTCCTGGTCGTGCCGCTCTTCGTCAACGACGCCACCTGGGAGCCGGACTTCGCCTGGATGGACGACGCCACCCGCTCCCTGGCCGCCCACCTGACCCCCAACACCCTCATCTCCTATGAGACCACCTTGCCCGTGGGCACGCTGCGGGGCCGCTTCAAGCCCATGATCGAGGAGATCAGCGGCCTGAAGGAGGGGACCGACTTCCACCTCGTCTTCAGCCCCGAGCGGGTCCTCACCGGCCGCGTCTTCGCCGACCTGCGCCGCTACCCCAAGCTCGTGGGCGGTCTGGACGAGGCCGGCACCCAGGCCGGTATCGCCTTCTACGAGTCCGTCCTCGACTTCGACGAGCGCGACGACCTGCCCCGCCCCAACGGCGTGTGGGACATGGGCACCGCCGAGGCCGCCGAAATGGCCAAGCTCGCCGAGACCACCTACCGCGACGTCAACATCGGCCTGGCCAACCAGTTCGCCGTCTACGCCGACAAGGCCGGCTTCGACATCGAGCGCGTCATTGAGGCCTGCAACTCCCAGCCCTACTCCCACATCCACCGCCCCGGCATTGCGGTGGGCGGGCACTGCATCCCGGTCTACCCGCGCCTGTACCTGTCCACCGACCCCGACGCCTCGGTGGTGCGCACTGCCCGCACCTTCAACGCCACGATGCCCGCCTACGTGGTGGGTCGGGCCACCGAGGTGCTCGGCTCGCTCAAGGGCCTGCGCGTCGTCGTGCTGGGGGCCTCCTACCGCGGCAAGGTTAAGGAGACCGCCTTCTCCGGGGTCTTCCCCACCGTGGAGGCCCTGCGCGAGGCCGGCGCCGAGGTCCTCGTCCACGACCCCATGTACACCGACGAGGAGCTGGCCGGCTTCGGTTGGACCCCCTACCACCTGGGGGAGCAGGTCGACGTCGCCATCGTCCAGGCCGACCACCCCGAGTACGGCGAGCTCTCCGCCGCCGACCTGCCCGGGCTGCGCCTCCTGCTGGACGGGCGCCGCGCCACCGACGCCTCCAAGTGGACCGGTGTGCCGCGCCTGACCATCGGCGGAGGCGAGTGACCCCGCAGGCGCTCTGAGGTCGGCAGGAGGAATGACTGCGAGCGTGGCGGCGGGGCTGTCCGGAGACTCCGGCTGGATCCTGACGGCCGCCACGCTCGTCGTGGCCGGGCTGCTCCTGGTGCCCGGCTGGATCGTGGGACGCTCGGCGCGCCTTGCCGCACTGCCGTCGCTGGCGGTGGCTCCCGCGCTCAGCTCGGCGATCATCGCGGCGGCGGAGATCCTCGCCCACACCCTCGCGTTGCCCTGGCTCCCCTGGGGGTGGGTGGTGATCGCCGGCCTGACGGCGGTCGTGGTGTTGATGGCACGTCTGATCGTCGGTGCTCCGCCGGAGCGTGCGCGACGAGCGGCGTCGCAGGGCCGGGCCGAGTGGGTGATCCTGGCTGCAGGCCTGACCGTGGCCGTTGCTGTGCCGGCCGGGGTGATTCTGTCCGTCCTGCCGGGGCCCGGCTACCCGGCGCAGGTCTTCGACGCCACCTTCCACCTCAACGCGGTGGCGGCCATCCGTGAGGGCGGCAACGCCTCCATGCTGGGGGGCCTGTCCGCCCTCTACTCCGGCCGCACCGTCTACTACCCCACGGTCTGGCACGGGGCGGTGGCGCTGGCACCGGGTAGCCCGGCCCCGGTCAGTACCGCGGGGGTGCTGGCCCTCGCCGCGGTGGTCTGGCCGCTGAGCCTACTGGGGTTGCTCGCCCGGGCCGCAGGTCTTGACGCCGCCCGGGCCTCGGAGACGGACCGAGCCCGCCGCAGGCAACGGACCTGCGCGGTCGCCGTTGTGCTCGCGCTCAGCGCCGCAGTGGTGGGCTTCCCACTGCTGCCCATGACGGCCTTGGCAGTGTGGCCCTACGCCCTGAGTGTTGTGGGGCTTCCCGGCGTCCTCGTGCTCTACGACCTGCTGCGTCAGGAAACCGCCTCGTGGCGCCTGCGTCTGGTACTGGTCCTCCTCGCCTTGGCCGCCGCCGGCGGCGTGGTGGCGGCGCACGGCACCGGCCTGTTCAACCTCGCCGTCTTGAGCCCACCCTTCTTGGTCAACCTCCTCGTCTCCCGATGGCGTCGCAGCGCCACCAAGCGGGGCGGCCGCGCCCTCCTGGTGGTCGGAGCGGTCGCGTCCGTGCTGGTCCTGGCCATGGGGGCCTGGGTCATGCGCGCCTCCCTGGCCTCTGTCCTGGGCTATCAGCGCCCGGCCGGGGGAGTGGGCGGCATCGTGGCGACCCTGGGGCAGGCGCTCATCGACCTGCCGATGTATGGGGCGGTCCCGGGGGCCTCCCTGCCTGTCGGGATCGTGTTCGGCGGACTCACCCTGGCGGCGGCATGGTCGGCACGTGCACACCGGGATCAGCGCCCCTGGCTCGTCATGTGGCTCCTGTCGCTGCTGCTTGTGGTCCTCGTGGGGGGACCCCAGTGGGCCGGCCGTCAGCTCGGGGCGCCCTGGTACCTCCAGAAGGCCCGGATCCTTCCGCTTGTCATCCTGCCGGCGCTCGTTCTCATGGTGCAGGCCGGGGCCGGGCGGCCTGGGCGACGACTGTGGGGGTTGCTGCGTCGACTGGCCTCACGGGTTGGCGGGGCCCGGCCGCAGCGTGCGGCGGTGGCCATGCTGGCAGCGCTTGTACTTCTGCCGGTGGTGGCAAGGGTCCCCCTGGAACGCAACCTCGTCGCCTCCGTCTACGACCCGCAGCGCATCAAGTACGGGACCTTGCTGACCGAGGACGCCCTGGCGCTCATTGAGCGCTCGAGGAGCGTCCTGCCTCAGGACGCGGTCGTCCTCGGAGCGCCATCGCGAGGGGCCGCCCACCTGTGGTCCTTGGGCGGGGTCCACGTCGTCTACCCGACGCGTGACCAGACAGCACCTGGAACCCCGGGTGCGACCCTGCCCTCTGCCTGGCCCACCCTGGGGCAGAAGGACTCGCGGACCTGCGCGCTCCTCAACCGGCTGGGGGTGCGCTACTTCTACAGCAGTTCGGACGCCACGGCCGCGGGCTCTGTGGCAGGAGCAGCCCCCCTGCGCTGGGACGCCCCGCTGACCCGGATCCCCAGCGAGGGGCTCGAGCTCATCGACTCCCAGGGCAGCACCTCACTGTGGCGCATCACCGCCTGTGACTGAGGGGGCTTGCTCCACGATCCTGAGTCAGGAGACTGAGGCCAGCTTTCGCACGACGTACTGATTCAAGCTGGTGGACTGCTCTGCTGCTTCCATGGCCAGACGTCGGTGCAGGTCCTCGCCGAGGCGCAGCTGGAACTTACCCGAGTAGTGACGGGTCGATAGAGGCTCTGGCACCGCTTCCCCCGACGCGAGGAGGTCGGCGACCACCTCGCTGACAAGGTTGCGTAAACCAGACAAGGCCAGCTCAGGGGTTCCGTCGAGCCAGGAGAGTGAAGGAAACTCAACGCAGGTGGCAACGAACTCGTCATCCTCCGCTGACCACGTCACGCGGAAGCTGTACCTTGCAGTGTCGATGGCTGTACTCATGTCTCCGTCTCTCCCTTCTTCTCGATGGCGGCGAGAACCTGTCTCACTTGATACGGCTTTGCCCGCCCATGGTCATTCTGGATGTTGACACGAGGATCTCCAGGCCAAGGGGTCTTGAACACTGCATGCGATCCGCCGGAACGTCGAGGCTTCCCGAAGTAGTGCTCACAGACCTTCATGAGTTCTGTGTAAGCGATTCCGCGGGGGTTGTCCTGCATCTTGGCGAGGAGCTTCACGACGCTTGACATCGCGACATGATACCACATGTAGTATCACTGCTTGTGGTTGCTCCTCTCGGACGGTGCTGTCGGCTCCCAGGTGGCTCGGATGGTGCTCAGCGGCACGGTAGGCCGATCGGCACCGCCATGATGAGGGGTGCCATCCAGTGCAACGGCGTGACGGTGAGGGAAATTGCTCCCGAGTTCCCGAGGTGGGCCGTGGTGGCCGGATCGGGAGGTGGGACGCAGGGCGGGAATGCGTGTGGGGCCCCGCGGGGACCCCACACGTCACGGCTTATCGATGGCGGCTCGATGGCGGCGCTGCCCGGTCACTGCCCCTGGGCGGCGTACTTGGCCTCGACCTCGGCCTTGAGCGGGCGCCACCAGGCCTCGTTGTCCCGGTACCAGTCGATGGTGGCCTGCAGGCCGGAGCGGAAGTCGGTGAACTTCGGCGCCCAGCCGAGCTCCTCGACCAGCTTGGAGTTGTCGATGGCGTAGCGCATGTCGTGACCGGGGCGGTCGGCGACGTGCTCGTAGTCGTCGGGAGCGTGGCCCATGAGCTCCAGGATCAGCTCGACGACCTCCTTGTTGTTCTTCTCGCCGTTGGCGCCGATGAGGTAGGTCTCGCCGATGCGGCCCTTCTCGATGATGTCCCACACGGCGTCGTTGTGGTCCAGGACGTGGATCCAGTCGCGCACGTTCTCGCCGGCGCCGTAGAGCTTGGGGCGCACGCCGTCGATGAGGTTGGTGATCTGACGCGGGATGAACTTCTCGATGTGCTGGTAGGGCCCGTAGTTGTTCGAGCAGTTGGAGATCGTCGCCTCCACGCCGAAGGAACGCACCCAGGCGCGCACGAGCAGGTCGCTTCCGGCCTTGGATGAGGAGTAGGGGGAGGAGGGGTTGTAGGGCGTTGTCGGCTCGAACTTCGCCGGGTCGTCCAGCTCCAGGTCCCCGTAGACCTCGTCGGTGGAGATGTGGTGGAAGCGCACCTTGTGGCGGCGCACCGCCTCCAGGAGGGTGAAGGTGCCCACGAGGTTGGTCTGGATGAAGGGGGAGGGGTCGCGCAGCGAGTTGTCGTTGTGGGACTCGGCCGCGAAGTGGACGACGACGTCGGCCTGGGCGACGAGCGGGTCGACGACGTCGGCGTCGGCGATGTCCCCGACGACGAGCGTGACGCGGTCGCCCAGGTCTGCCAGTGAGCCCTTGTTCCCTGCGTAGGTGAGCTTGTCCAGGACGGTGACGGTGGCGTCGGGGTGGCGCACCAGGGTCTGGTGGACGAAGTTGGCGCCGATGAAGCCGGCGCCTCCGGTGATGAGGACGTGCATAGAACTCGCTCCGATACGTGGGAACTGCGGGCGCTGAGCGCCCATTCTGGCCGACGCCATCATGCCACAGGAGCGCGCTCGAGCCCACGGGCGGCTGCAGAGCGCGACTCCCGGGCCGGCGCAGTCGGACCGAGAGTCCTGGGGTGGTGAGACCGGATTGCAATAGACGTGCCGTGAACCGGTAAAACCGCGGAGCCTCAAGAAAAGGTGTGGGGTGCGTTGGTGGTCTCCGGGATTTTGGGTGCCGATGCAGCCGGCGCCGTCAAGGACCCTCCGTGACATTCAGTAAACTATCAGCAATCTCTTGGAAATTGCTCAGAAATTTGATTTCGTGCCTCTCGAGGGAGCGCGTCGTCGGTTGTGATGGTGAGGCCTGATGGACGCCCGTCGGTATCACCTCAAAGGAACCCCATGAACGTCCCTCGCGCACTTGGTCGCATCGCTCCCCGCGGCGGCCATCGCCTCAGTGGCCATGCCGGTGGTCTCAGCGCCCGCGCACACGCGTGCCGCTCCGCCGGGCTCATCGCCCTGACCTCGCTGCTCCTGTCCAGCCTGGTCCCCGTGGCCGGTGCCGCTCCAGGCGCCGGCGACTCCGGTGGTCAGGGCGAGGCCCCCGCTCCGGTGCAGATCCTCGACCTGACCACCGCTAGCGGGCAGGCCACCGAGGTGGCGCAGTCGGGGCTCGACGACGTCCAGGCCTCGCCGGGGCAGGGCTCCGGCTCGGGGTCGCGCGATGGGGCGGGCGCCCAGACGCCAAGGCCGTCGACCGAGGATGCCAGTGGCTCCGATAGCGCCGCCTCGGCGAGTGCGGCGGCGGTGCTCGGCGCAACCGCCACCGTGACCGCCCTCGCTCAGACGATGGGAGCAGCCGGTGCGCCGGTTCCCTCGATCCTGCCGGCGGCCACGGATCCGCAGGCGGACGCCGCCTTGCTCACCGACCCCCTCGAGGTCGACCGCTTCTTCGTCGCCGGCTTCACCTGGACCGGCGGCGCCGACCTGCCTGACGGCGTGCGCATCTACCTGCGCGTGCGGGAGAGCGGGAGCTGGTCGCCCTGGTACCTGAGTGAGGCGGCCGACTCCGGCCGCGACGACCGCGCCACCCCCGGCACGGGGGAGTTCGTCACCGGCGGGGCCGACGCGATCCAGGCCTCCGTCGTCGGCAGCTCGCTTCCCGCCGGGCTCAAGTTGGCCCTGGTCCCCTCCCGTCCCCAGGGCGAGGAGGTCCTCGGTGCAGACGACCTCAAGACCACCGAGGCTGCACCGACCCCCGTCATCGAGGATGCCTCCGCCACTGACAACCAGGGCACTCATCTGGATCCGGCCGCCATGACGCTGCCCACGAGCCCCGCGCCGGTCGCCCAGCCGGCCGCAGCATCGGTTGCTTCGCCAGCCACTGCACCAGCCACTGTGCCTGTCGTCGCACCGGCTGCGACGACCGCTAACGGCCTGCCGGTCGCGGTGACCACCCGGGCCGAGTGGGGGGCCAATGCCTCCTACATGAGCTGGGATCCCGAGTACGCGAGAGCCGGCCACGTCGTCGTCCACCACACCGCAGGCACCAACAGCTACTCAGCAGGCCAGTCCGCCTCCATCGTGCGGGGCATCTACTACTACCACGCGGTCGTCCTGGACTGGGGCGACATCGGCTACAACTTCCTCGTCGACAAGTTCGGCACCGTCTTCGAGGGGCGCTCCGGCTCCGTGGCGGCACCGGCCGGCAGGATGAGCATCGGGGCGCACGCCCGCGGCGTCAACACCGGCACCATGGGCATCTCCATGATGGGGGACTACAGCACGGTGTCCCCCTCGGATGCCCAACTGAGCTCCGTGGGCAAGATGGCCGGATGGTTCCTCAAACGAGCCGGCATCTCCGATGTCACCGGCTGGGCGGGCCTGCACGTGTGGACCACCGAGCGCTACCAGGCCGGCTCCACCATCTCCATGCCCCGCATCCTCGGGCACCGCGACGTCGGCTACACCACCTGCCCCGGCAACGTCGGCTACTCCAAGCTCGGCACCATCCGCGCCATCGCCAAGGCGCAGGGCTCCTCCCCGCAGGGGGGAAGCAGTGGTGCGTCGTCGACCGTGCCCCAGGACCATCCGGGAGCCGTCGCCCTGCGCAGCGCCCTGGGCGCCAACGACTGGATCGGAGCGGCCACCTCCGGCGTCCAGGCCTCCACCAAGGGTGGGGTGTTCCAGAGCTTCGAGCACGGGGTGGGCTACTGGAGCCCGGCGACCGGTGCGCAATTCGTGGGTGAGCCGGTGCTCAGTGCCTGGGGCGCCTACGGATATCAGACCGGGTCCATGGGCTACCCGCGCAGTGGTGGCGTGGTAGGAGTCGGCGGCAGCCGTCACCAGATCTTCGAAGGCGGTATCGCCTACTGGCGCCCCGGGGGCCGGGTCAGCTTCATCCACGGCTCGATCCTCAACGCCTGGGCCGCCGCCGGCTGGGAGCGCTCCTGGCTGGGGCTGCCCACCTCCAACGAGACCGCCTCCACCAAGGGTGGAGTGTTCCAGCGCTTCGAGCGCGGGGTGGCTTACTGGAGCCCGGCGACTGGTGCGCAGTTCGTGGGTGAGCCGGTGCTCAGTGCCTGGGGCGCTTACGGCTATCAGACCGGGTCCATGGGCTACCCGCGCAGTGGTGGTGTGGCGGGAGTCGGCGGCAGCCGTCACCAGATCTTCGAAGGCGGCATCGCCTACTGGCGCCCCGGGGGCCGGGTCGGCTTCATCCACGGCTCGATCCTCAACGCCTGGGCCGCCGCCGGCTGGGAACGTTCCAAGGTGGGGCTGCCCACCGGGCGCGCAGTGCGCCAGGCCGACGGCACCACGACCCAGACCTTTGAGAAGGGCAGCATCTCCGTGGCGCCCAACGGGAAGGTGACCATCCGCTGACATCCCGCACCGGGGGAGCGGCGAGGCGGCCAGAAGTGCATGAGACAGCTCATGAGACACTGGCCGCCTCACCGCTTCCTTACCAGCCGCCTTCATCGACCACCTGCCGGGAAGGACCTCCACATGAACCGAGGACTCGTCTACTTCCACTTCGATCCTCATCATCAGGTCCGCGACTACGTCGTCGCCGCGCTCGGCTCCCTGCGGCCCCACGCCGACCACATCCTGCTGGTCTCCAACTCACCCATCAGTGAGGTCGACCGCGCCCGCCTGGCGACCTGCTGTGATGAGATCCTTCCGCGTCCCAATGAGGGGCTCGATGCCGGCGCCTACCGAGCCGGCCTGGAGCACCTGGGCTGGGAACGGCTCGCCGACTTCGACGAGCTCATCCTGACCAACCACACCTACTACGCGCCGCTGCGGCCCTGGGAGGAGGTCCTCACCCGCGCCGCGGGCTGGGGCGATATCTCCTTCTGGGGTATGACCGAGCACGCCACCATGCGCCCCCACCCCTTCCTCGCCCAGCGCGAGCTGCCCCGCCACCTCCAGTCCCACTGGATCGCGGTGCGCCGCAGGCTCCTGACGGACCCGGCCTTCCGGGAGTACTGGGAGCAGATGCCGCCGGTCTCCTCCTACCGCGACTCCATCCAGTGGCACGAATCGCGCTTCACCGGCCACTTCGCCGAGCTCGGCCACACCTGGCAGGTCGCCTTCCCCGTGGACCGCTACCGCTCGGAGAACCCGGCCATCGAGGAGGCCCCAGCGCTGCTGGCCGACGGCTGCCCCCTGCTCAAGCGCCGCGCCCTCTTCCACGACCCGCTCCACCAGGACCGCCAGGCCGTCGTCGGCGGGGAGCTGCTGGAGGCCGCCGCCCGGGCCGGCTACAGCGAGGACCTCATCCTGTCCGACGTCGTCCACACCGCGGCCGCCCGCGACCTCATCGTCAACGCCGGCCTCACCGAGGTCGTGACCGGGTGCGTCCCCGGGGCCGCGGGGGCCGGTGCCGAGACGAGCTCGCCTGAGCGGCGGCCCTCGGGCTGCGTCGTCGTCCACGTCCCGGCCGGGAGGGAGGCGCTCGAGCGCGCCGAGGCCGATGGCCTGGCCCGGCGCCTGGCGAGCCTGCCGGCGCACTGGCGGGTCGTCGTCACCTCGCCCGAACGGCTGGATGCCGCCGACCTGGAGCGGGTCACCGGCCGCCGTCCCAGCCAGGAGGACACACAGGAGGACTCAGCGCACGGGGAAGGGGATGTGTCCTTCCGCTTGGTGCGCGACCTCGACCCGCGGGGCACGATCGCCTTCCTCACCCAGTGTGACGACCTCTGGGATCCCGGACGCGGCGACGACGGTGACGAGGGCGGCGACGGTGGCCCCCTGGTCCTGCGGATCACCGTGGGGCCCCCGCCCGTCCCCGGTACGCGGGCCGACGACGTCGCCCACCGGCAGGCGCTCGACTGCCTGCTGGACTCGCCGGGGTACACGGCCGGCCTCATCGACCTCTTTGCGCGTCACCCCGGCCTTGGCGTGGCCATGCCCGCCGCCGGCCACATCGGGCAGGCTCATGGAGGACCCACGTGGGACGGGCTGGCCGGCGCCGCCAAGGCCCTGTCCCGGCGGCTCGGTCTGAGCGCCGAGCTGGATCCGCTCGCCCCCGTGGCTCCTCCCGGCGCGATGTTCATGGCCCGCCCCGAAGCGCTGCGCACCCTGAGTGAAGGGGCCAAGGAGCTCGTGCGGCTGACCGACCAGGCCGCCGGCGGAGCCAAGCAGTCCGCCGAGCGCCTCAGACGCGCCCGCGCCGCCGAGGTGCTTGAGCTGCTGACCGTCTATGCGGCCATGTCCAGCGGCTTCCACCCCCGCGAGGTACTCACTCCGGTCTGGGCCGGGCGGCTCTACGGGGCCCTGGCCTACAAGCATCGAGTCGTCACCGCGGACCTTCCGGCCCACACCGATGAGCAGGTCAGGTTCCTCCAGGCCCGGTTCGGACCGCTGGCCGGAGTCGGCGCCCGGGTGCGCACCTACGTTGACGTCCACCACCCCGACATGGGCAGTGCTCTCAAGCCCGCCTACCGCTACCTGACCGGTGGGGCCTCGGGCCTGGCGCGCGCCGCGACGAGTGCCGGCAGGCGTCTGCGCGGTGTCGGCCGCCATCGGGAGGAAGACAAGGGGGATTGAGCGAGGTGTTAGCATAACGAGAGGTGCTCCCCGCACCTCCTGCCGGCATGGTCGGGTATGCCCCTTGGAGCCCCTGTTGGAGCCCCTGCCTCGATCAATGAGTCACGTGAGGACCTTTGACCTGTCCATGAAGAAGATCAGCGTCGTCATCCCCAGTTACAATGAGGAAAAAAGCGTCAGGTTGATGTATGACCGACTGAACTCGGTATTTCACACGCATCTTCCTCAGTACGACTACGAGATCATCTTCGTCGATGACTACTCGACGGACGGCACCCGCGATGCGATCCGTGCTCTGGCGGGTGAAGACAAGCGGGTGAAGGCCGTCTTCAACGCCCGTAACTTCGGTTTTCACCGGAATGTCTTCTCGGCGCTCACCTACGGCTCGGGGGATGCGACCTTCATGCTCTTCGGCGACCTCCAGGACCCTCCGGAGAACCTCCCGGAGTTCGTGGCCCGCTGGGAGGCCGGAGCCAAGGTCGTCATCGGGCAGAGGAGATCCTCTGATGAGGGCTTCATCATGACGGGATGCCGTCACCTCTACTACAAGCTCATCGACTGGTTCGCCGACACCCCTCAGATCGCGCGCTTCACCGGATACGGGCTCTACGACGTCGAGTTCATCGATGTTCTGCGGCAGATCGGCGATATTCAGCCCTACTTCAAGACGGTGGTCGCCGAGTACGGGATCGGGCTCGAGATCGTCCAGTACGATCAGGCCCAGTCCTCCCGAGGAAAGTCGAACTTCAACTTCCTGCGCAACTACGACTTCGCCATGCAGGGCATCACCAGCTCCACCAAGCTGCTGATGCGCATGGCCACCTTCGTGGCCACCTTCGTCGGCATCATCTGCCTGGGCCTGGCCACCTTCGTCCTGGTCAAGAAGCTCATCGATTGGAACGCCTATCCAGTGGGTGAGGCCTCGCGCACCGTGGGCCTGTTTTTCCTGGGCTCCATCCAGTTGTTCTTCATCGGAATCCTGGGCGAGTACATTCTCAGCATCAACGGGCGCGTCGTCAGCAAGCCTCGCGTGGTCATCGGTGAGCGCCTCAACTTCGGGCCCTCCGAAGGTCCTTCGAGCTTCGGAGGCGGCCCGGCGTCGTCGCAGGCGGGTCCCTCCGCGCAGGAACGCCCCGGCGGGAACGCCTCTTGAGCACCCTCCAGGAGAAACTGCGTCCCCTCCTTGCGCAGTTCGGGCGATTCCTCGTCGTCGGCGGCATCTCCTTCAGCGTTGACTTCGGCCTCTTCACCGTGCTGTACGGGCTGGGCGTACCCCACCTCATCGCCAGTGCGACATCCTTCTCCACCTCAGTGGTCCTCAACTACATCCTCTCCAGGCGCTACGTCTTCGAGGCGCAGGAGAATGTCAGTGTCCTCAAGGAATTCACGCTGTATGTTCTGCTCAACGTCGTCGCACTGGGCTTGAACACACTCATCCTCTACGTCTGCGCCGACCTCGCCGGCATGAGCCCCTTCCTGGGGAAGATCCTCGCCACGGCGATCGTGCTCATCTACAACTTCATCTCCCGCAAAGCCCTCCTGGAGCGTCTCGGCGCCTCCGGCGGGGCGACCACTGTCCACCACCCCGATGAACAGGCAGGCTCTCGTGTCCGGTAAGTCCGCGAAGAACAAAACGAGTCAGGTCAAGAACAACGACGCCGAGAAAACCGATCACGACTCCACGCCGCAGACCCGCTCCGCCGCCGGCCTCGTCACACGGATGCGCGCGCTCACTGAGACGACGAGCGATCAGGGACGCCGGCTGGTCGAGCGCGTGGTGGACAGCCGCCTGGGCTCCTGGTGGAGCAGTACCGAGCGTCCCGGCCTCGTGGACTGGGCGCTGCTGGGCATCATCCTGCTCGGCGCCTACGCCTTCTTCCTCTACGGGGACGTGCGAGCCACCTTCGAGCACTCCTTCAACTTCCTGGACTCGGTTCTTCAGGGGAGGATCGGCGACTTCTACCGGATCGCGATCGAGCACACCTCGACCGGTCACCCCGCGGTCTACGACATCCCGCTCTACCTGCTCTTCGGACTGTGGAACCTGCCGACCTACATCATCTACCGGATCACCGGCTTCCAGTACCTGCTGTCGACGCCGGCGCAGCTGTGGCTCAAGACCATGATGGTGCTGGCCGCGCTTCTCGCCGCCAAGGTGCTGGTGGATATCGCGCGTGACCTCGGCGTCAGCCGGCAGCGCAGCAAGTGGGTCGCCTTCTTCTTCCTGTCGTCGATGACGTTGTTCGTCCCGGTCTTCGTCATCGTCCAGTACGACATCATCATGATCGTCTTCATCCTGCTGGGGCTGCGCGCCTACCTGCGTGGCCGGCTGGGCAGGTTCCTGCTGTGGTTCGCGATCGCCAACACGCTCAAGCTCTTCGCCCTCTTCATCTTCGTGCCGCTCCTGCTGCTGAGGGAGAAGCGGCTGCGCGTGGTGGCCCTCCAGGTCGTTGTCGGGCTCATCGGTCTGGTCGGGTGCCGCGCCATCTACCACGGCAACGTGGCCTACAAGGCGTCCACCGGCGGATTCATGAGCAGCATGCTTCAGAGGCTCACGGCCGTGGGGGTGCCGTGGCAGAGCAGCATGATTCCGATCTTCGTGGTGTTCATGGTCGGGATCGTCATCTTCGCCTACCTGCGCCGCCCTCAGGGGACGAAGGCCTTGGCGGCCGACGCGGTCTACATCTGCATGGCCATCTACCTCGTCTTCGCCACGGTCGTCCCGCTCAACCCCTACTGGGCCGTCATGGTCTCGCCCTTCGCGGTGCTCATCATCTTCCTCAACCCGCGTCACGTGCTGCTCAACTCTGCTCTTGAGGTGGGTGTTGGAACCGCGTTGTTCCTCATGTACACCTTCACCGGTTTCTCCATGTACAACCGGTCGATCCTCGATCAGCTGCTCCTGCCTCACCTGATGACTCCGACGGCGCAGCCCCGGTATGAGACCCCCGCGCAGTTCCTCGACGTCATGGGAATCAGCCGGCAGGGCTCCTTCATCGTCGGCTTCATGATCGCCTGCGCTCTGGCGTTCCTCTTCATCAACTTCCCGCGCACCGAGATGGTCGAGAAGCTGGGGCAGGGCGAGCGGGTCCCACGCTCCGCGGCCTGGTCGCGTCTGACCATGCCGGCGGCGTTCAGCGCGCTGGTGCTGCTCCCCTACTTCGTGCCGGCTGCTCCTGTGGCGTACTCGGCGGTCACCGACACCCCTCAGGCGGGGAGCGTCAACATCCTCGGCGATGGGGCCGGGGTCTCCGAGACCATCACCCTGCCGTCCACCGTGGAGGTCAGCTCCCTCAATATCGCCTTCCTGGCCGGAGACATCCAGTGGCTCGACTCCTCGGTGGTCAACGTCGAGGTCACGGACGCCTCCGGTGCCCGGGTCTTCAAGACCGCGGCGCCGGCGAACTCCCTCCATGAGGGTCTGCACGAGTTCCCGGCCAAGGGACTCGTCCTGCGCGGTGGCGAGAAGTACACCGTGACGATCACCAGTGAGCTGACCGAGGGCGGCAGCGCCGTCGTCGAGATCAATCCCGCGGTCGACCAGTTCCCGACCACGGAGAACGGAACCACCGTCAACGGCGATCTCCTCATGTCCATCAACGGCAGAACCAAGTGATTGCTCCACAACCGCACCTGTTAGGATCCAGAACCATGGCAAAGACAGTTCTCGTCACTGGAGCAGGCGGCTACATCGGTCGCCACGTCGTCACCGCGCTCCTGGAGCGCGGCCTGGACGTCAAGGCCCTCGACCTGCGACTCGACGGCGTCGACGAGCGGGCGGAGAGGCTTACCCTGGACCTCTTCTCCGGGGACGCCGACATCTACGACCAGATGGGACGCCCCGACGTCGTCCTGCACATGGCCTGGCGCGACGGCTTCAAGCACGCCTCGTCCGCCCACATGGACGACCTGGCCAAGCACGTCAACCTCATTGAGAACCTCTATGCGGGCGGTCTCAAGCAGCTCGCCGTCATGGGCACCATGCATGAGGTCGGCTACTGGGAGGGTGCCATCGACGAGAACTCCCCGTGCAACCCCGCCTCGCTGTACGGCATCGCCAAGAACGCACTGCGGGAGACCACCTTCCTGTCGGCCAAGGCACACGACGCCGTCGCCCAGTGGATCCGCGCCTACTACATCGTGGGCGACGACAAGTTCGGCAACTCGATCTTCTCCAAGCTCCTGGAAGCCGCCGAGGAGGGGCGCACCACCTTCCCCTTCACCACGGGTAAGAACCGCTACGACTTCATCTCCGTGGACGAGCTGGCCACGCAGATCGCCGCGATCGTGGACCAGACTGAGGTCGACGGCATCATTAACGCCTGCACCGGTGAGCCGATGAGCCTGGCCGAGCGCGTCGAGGCCTATATCCGGGACAACGACCTGGACATCACCCTGGAGTACGGAGCCTTCCCGGACCGGCCCTACGACTCGCCGGGCGTGTGGGGTGACCCGACCAAGATCCGCCGTATCCTCGCCTCAAGCGCGGGCTGACGCGCCCGGGAAACCCTATTACTCCGCTCTCCCGCTACGGTGAGCGGCTCGAACCACTGCCCAGAAGGGACATTATGGCAACGCTCGGCCAGGACCCGAAGCGACTCGGGATCTTCTTCTTCTTCGACGCTCAGGGCATCGTGGACTCCTACGTGGAGACCCTGCTCACTGACATGGTCAAGAACCTCTCCGAGCTGGTCATTGTCGTCAACGGTGAGTTGACCGCCAAGAGCTATGCCAAGCTGACCGCCTTCACGGACAACATCATCCTGCGGGAGAACAAGGGCCTGGATGCCTGGGCCTACAAAACGGCCATGGAGAGCTACGGCTGGGACCGGCTCGTCGAGTTCGACGAGGTCGTCCTGTTCAACGCTACCATCATGGGACCGGTGTACCCCTTCGAGGAGATGTTCACCGAGATGGCGGGTCGAGACATCGACTTCTGGGGAATCACCTGGTTCCATCTGGCTCCCGGAGACCCCTTCGGGCACGCCCTGGAGGGGTACCTGCCCCGTCATCTTCAGTCCCACTTCCATGCCTACCGGCGTTCCCTGGTCTCCTCCAAGGCCTTCCAGGACTACTGGGACAACCTTCCTCAGATCAATTCCTACGAGGATTCCGTGGGGCTCCACGAGGCGCCCTTCACCCAGCGCTTCGAGCGGCTGGGCTTCACCTCTGACGTGTATGTCAATACTGAGGACCTCGAGGGCTTCACCCTGCAGCCCATCCTCTTCGCCCCCAAGCAGCTCATTGCGGAGAGGCGCTGCCCCATCTTCAAGCGCCGCTCCTTCTTCCACAGCTACGAGGACGTGCTTCACCAGGCCGTGGGTAACGCAACCGTGGAGCTCTACGAGTACCTGCGCGACCACACCGACTTCGACACGAACCTCATCTGGGACAACGCCCTGCGCTCGATGAACATGGCGGACCTGGTCAAGAATCTCCAGCTCACCTACGTCCTGCCCACGCAGGCGGTGGCCCGCGAGCCCAAGCCGCAGAAGGTCGCTCTCATTGCGCACCTGTACTACATGGACCTCCTGGAGCCCACGCTCGCCTACGCCCGGTCCATGCCCGAGGGGACGGATTTCATCCTCACCGTCGGTTCTCAGGAGAAGGTGGAACTGGTGGAGGAGGCCTGCAAGGATCTCCCCTACAACGTGACCGTGCGCCTCATTGAGAACCGGGGTCGGGACGTCAGTGCGCTCCTGGTGGGGTGCAAGGACATCGTCAGCGACTACGACCTCGTCTGCTTCATACATGACAAGAAGGTCACCCAGCTGAGCCCGTACACCGTGGGCGAGGGCTTCGCCCGCAAGTGCTTCGACAACCTTCTCCCGACTCGAGAGTTCGTCGAGAACGTCATCTCCACCTTCGACTCGGAGCCCCGACTCGGTCTGCTGTCGCCGACCCCTCCCAACCATGCCGACTACTTCCCGATCTACTCCTACAGCTGGGGGCCGAACTTCGATCGCACGAAGATGCTCCTTGAGAAAGAGTTGAATCTGAGTGTCCCGCTCGATGCTCACAAGGAGGTCATCGCCCCGCTGGGCACCATGTTCTGGTTCCGGCCGGCCGCTCTCAAGCCGCTCTTCGACCACGACTGGCAGTGGGAGGACTTCCCGCCTGAGCCGAATGACATCGACGGGACCATCCTCCACGCCATCGAGCGCGCCTACGGCTATGTTGCGCAGGCATCGGGCTACTTCTGCGGATGGCTCTTCTCCGACTCCTTCGCGAGGATCGAGCTGACGAATCTGTCGTACTACACCAGGGAGTTCACCACCGCGGTGTCACAGCACTGGGGGGTTGACGTCGAGCAGCGAATGGTCCAACAGATCCGTAGTGCTCGCAGCACTCGTCAGCAGGTCAAGGATCAGGTCAGCCGCTGGATCCCGACCGCAGTGCGCTCACCCCTCAAGAGTGCCTACCGCCGAGTCAGGAGGATCGGGGAGTGACCGAGACGGGCGGGTCGGCGGGGGCGGCGGGTGTCAAGCCGGTCACCAGGAAACGGACCAGGATCTTCTACCTCGATCTGGTCCGAGCCTTGGCAGCGCTTCTCATCGTCCTCACCCACTTCAACAACCCCTACCTGGCTGATGGCGGCTACGTCCTGACCAACTTCCCCTTCGGCATCTATGTGGGTGGGTTGGGCGTCTCCTTGTTCCTCATCATCTCCGGGGCCGCCCTGACGGTGACCTATCGGAGACCGATCAATCTCAAACGGTTCTACTGGAAGCGCTGTCTCAACATCTACCCGATGTTCTGGACCGCCTGGGTCCTTGCGACGCTCTACTTCTTCGTCACGACCGGGGGGCGGCCGCCCAACAGTGCCCCGACCCGCTCCCTCATCTTCACGGTCCTCGGCGTGGACGGCCTGGTCGCCAACTTCCAGGTGCGTACCGCCTACCTCCTGGGGGAGTGGTTCCTCGGGTTCATCCTCCTGTACTACCTCGTTTTCCCAGCGCTTTTGTGGGCCATCGACCGCTTCCCGGTCGTCACCGGCGTCGTCATCCTGGCGGCCTATGCCGCCACCGTGATCGTCATGCAGCGCTACTTCGCGGGCTACCCCTCGGCGATGATCCTCACGACCAGACTCCCCGAACTGGCCTTCGGCAGCTACTTCGTCCTCTACGTCCGCCGGGTTCACTGGGCCGTCGTCATTCCGGCAGCCGCGGTCCTGGCCGTCTCGGCGATGCTCCCCGAGGAGATCCCCGAGGACGTGGCCACCACACTCGTCGGCATCTCGGCCTTCCTCATCCTCGTGGTCGTCGGTCGCTATGTGGCGATCCAGCCGGTACGTGCGCTCGTCGACCTGATCGCCAAGTACTCCTATCCGATCTTCCTGGTCCACCACGTCGTCATCATGGTCCTCTTCGAGAAGATCAACGTGGCGGGCTTCGTGCCGGTTCAGCGCTACACGATGCTGGCCGCGACCTGCGTCATCGTCTTCGGCCTGTCGGTGGCGCTGGTGAGGATCACCGACCACATCGTCGCTTTCGTCACCAAGGCCTTCAAAGGCATGAGCTGGCATCCCGAGGTCTCCGAGGTCGAACGCTGATATGTTCGGCGTGCGGCTCCGGGCAGGGACGAGCTCGTGTCCAGCGCCTCTGAGGCGTGTCGAAGGCAACGGCGGCCGCCGGCCCGCACGGCTCCGGGAACGCCGAGAATAGTGACGAGGCCGTTGTACGACGCGTGAGAGCTCGTCCCACCGCCCCGACTCGACTACACCAAGGGAGACCCTCGTGACCCGTACCTGCCTCGTGACCGGTGGTGCCGGATTCATCGGCTGCGCGATCTCGCATGACCTGGCGGACGCCTTCGACCGTGTCGTGGCCCTGGACAACATGCACCCGCAGATCCACCCCTCCCAGGCTCGCCCTGCCGAGCTCGACGAGCGCGTGGAGCTGCGCCGCCTGGACGTGTCCGTCGCCGAGGACTGGGACTCGCTCCTGACCGAGGTCGCGCCGGATGCCATCGTCCACCTGGCGGCGGAGACCGGGACTGGCCAGTCCCTCACCGAGGCCTCCCGGCACGCCAACGTCAACGTCGTCGGCACCACCCAGATGCTCGACGCCCTCGTGCGCCACGAGATCCGTCCCGACAAGATCGTCCTGGCCTCCTCCCGGGCCGTCTATGGCGAGGGGAAGTGGATCGATGCTGCGGGACACCCCTCCTACCCCGGGCAGCGCACCCACGCAATGCTCGAGGCCGGTCAGTGGGACTTCACCGGCCTGACCCCCTCGGTCCAGTCCTCCGCCGAGGTCAAGGCCTCTCCGGCCAACGTCTACGCCGCCACCAAGTTCTGCCAGGAGAACCTCGTGACCTCCTGGTGCGGCTCCTTCAACGTCACCCCGGTGCTCTACCGGCTTCAGAACGTCTACGGACCCGGCCAGTCCCTCATCAACCCCTACACCGGTATCGTCTCCCTCTTCGCCCGCCTGGCCAAGCAGGGCCAGTCCATCCCGGTCTACGAGGACGGCCAGATCGTGCGGGACTTCGTCTTCATCGACGACGTCGCCTCCGCCATCGTGGCCGGCGTCCTGCACTCGCCGGCCACCTCCACGCCCTACGACATCGGCCTGGGGGAGCGGACCACCATCATGCAGATCGCTCAGACCATCGCCGAGCACTACGGAGCGCCCGCACCGCACGTCACCGGCCAGTTCCGCGACGGCGATGTGCGTGCCGCCTGGGCGGACACCGCGCGTGCCCGCCAGGCGCTGGACTGGGAGCCCCGGGTCGGCGTCACCGAGGGCATCAACCGGCTGTGTGACTGGATCGATGCCCAGGAGGGGGCGGTTTCCCCAGCGCCCACCGGCACTGCGACGGAGGTGTGAGCCTATGAAGCTCTCTCGACTGCTCCGCTCGGAGGATGCCCGCCAGACGCTGGACCTCACCCTGCGGCTGACTCAGCGCTCGGTCTCCTCGGAGTTCAAGGGCACGGCCCTGGGGCGCCTGTGGTCATTCATCAACCCCCTGGCCACCATCGCCATCTTCGCCCTCATTTTCGGCGTCGTCTTCCGCGGAGGCGTGGAGCCGGGCCGCAACTCCGGCATCAACTCCTTCGCGCTGTGGATCGGCATCGGGGTGCTCAGCTGGACCTTCTTCTCCAGCGGCATCATGGCCTCCATGAACGCCCTCGTGGACAACGCGGGGCTCCTCACCAAGGTCTACTTCCCCCGCCAGGTCCTCATCTACTCCGCGGTCCTGTCACTGGCCGTGGACTTCGCCTTCGAGCTGCTCGTGCTGGTCATCATCGCCATGATCTTGGGAGGGCCGGGAGTCCTGGCGATGATCCCGGCACTGCTCGTCGTCACCGTACTGGTGGGGATGTTCGCCGTCGGACTGGGCCTCATGCTGTCCATCGCCACCGTCTACTTCCGGGACCTGGGCCACCTGTGGCAGATCTTCAACCAGATGTGGATGTACGCCTCCGGGGTCGTCTTCCCCCTGACCATGGTTAACAAGGTCCAGAACGACCTGTTCGACAAGGGCTGGCAGGTCAACGGCGGGCCGATCCCGCTGACCACGATCCTGCGTCTCAACCCCGCCGAGACCTACCTCGAGGCCTTCCGGTCCTGCCTGTACGACTTCGCCTTGCCGTCGCAGCCCGTCTTCCTGGCCTGCCTGGCATGGGCGATCGTCATGCTCACGTTGGGCCTGGTCTTCTTCCGCCGGCACTCGGCGAGCATCGTTGAGGAGCTCTGACACGCCAGATGACCGCATCAACCGGATCGTCCGCATCATCACTCACGTCGTCGGTGCCGGCTGCCTCGGCAGCATCCTCTGCCGCGTCG
The DNA here is from genome assembly GCF_016694895.1 of Actinomyces sp. HMT 175. NCBI lineage: Bacteria > Bacillati > Actinomycetota > Actinomycetes > Actinomycetales > Actinomycetaceae > Actinomyces > Actinomyces sp. HMT 175. The sequence continues at coordinate 2,314,343 of NZ_CP068012.1, read as the reverse complement.
GCCGTGCGCATCGAGGACGTCTCCAAGCGCTTCCGGATCTATCACCACCGCAATCAGTCCCTCAAGGGCGCCGTCCTGCAGCGGGGCCGCGGCGTCTACGAGGACTTCTGGGCGCTCAAGGACATCACCTTCGACATCCCCGAGGGCAAGACCTTCGGGCTCATGGGACACAACGGCTCAGGCAAGTCCACGCTGCTCAAGTGCATCGCCAAGATCCTGGCTCCCGATTCGGGCTCCATCACCGCCCGGGGGCGCATGGCCGCCATGCTGGAGGTCGGCTCGGGCTTCCATCCCGAGCTCTCCGGGAGGGAGAACATCTTCCTCAACGGCGCCATCCTGGGGATGAGCCGCAAGGAGATCGAGGCCAAGTTCGATGACATCGTCGACTTCTCCGGGGTGGGTGAGTTCATCGACCAGCCGGTGAAGAACTACTCCTCGGGCATGTACGTGCGCCTCGGCTTCTCCGTGTCCATCCACGTCGAGCCGGAGATTCTCCTGGTCGACGAGGTCCTGGCCGTCGGCGACATGGAGTTCCAGGAGCGGTGCATGGACAAGTTCGCCGAGTTCCGCGAGGACGGTCGCACCGTCGTCGTCGTCTCCCACGGCCTGGAGCAGATGCGCACCTTCTGCGATGAGGTCGCCTGGCTCGACCACGGCCACCTCAAGGAGGTCGGCCCGGCCCCAGAGGTCATCGACAAGTACTCCGACGTCACCCACGGAGCCAAGAAGGTCAAAGAGGGCCAAGGCACCCGCTTCGGCAGTGGTGAGGCCCAGATCCGCCGCATCGAGCTGCTCGACCGCACGGGCCGGCCGGCGACCTCCATGCGTACCGGGGACGAGGCCACCATTCGCCTTCACTACCACTGCGAGGAGACGATCGAGAAGCCCGTCTTCGGCTGCTCCATCGACACCCGTGAGGGCATCTTCGCCTGGGGGCTTCACGGCCTCGACGACGGCTTCCAGCCCGAGAGGATCGAGCCGGGGGAGGGGACCGTGGACATCTCCATCCCCGCGATGATGCTACGGCCGGGTGCCTACCTCATCTCCGCCTCCATCCAGCCCTGGCAGCTCTCCAGCGTCATTGACGCCTACCAGAAGGCCACGGCCTTCGACATCATCCCCGGGCCGCGCATGGAGTCCGGGGGCCTGGTGGCCCTGGGGGCCCACTACGAGCGGATCGACCCGCCTCGCCCCATGGTCACGCTCACCAAGGACGACTGAGGCTCGGCGGGCGGTCAGTGCCGCTACTCAGCGTCTCTGCATCTTCTTGACCCCTTGGGCCACAGTGCGGAAGAAGGGCTTGGCCGTGGCCTCCACATGGTCGACCTTCAGGTTGATCTCATAGGCGTGCATAAGGACCTGGCGCATCGTGTCATGCAGGTCGCCGATGGTGAAGCGTAGGTCGTGCATGGCCTTCTTAAGGTGCGCGATCTCCTCGTCCTGCTGCTCCAGCCTCTTCTGGATCCGGTGGTAGTACTCCGCTGAGACGAGCAGGAGTCCGAGGTTCTCGGAAGCGGCCGCCACGCCCTGCGGGGAGGACTCGGTCCCGGTGCAGCTCACGGACAGACGGGCGTAACGGTCCCGGATAGCGAGGTTGTCGGTGCGGTGGTGGGCGGCGTCGACGACGACGGAGTTGCCGATCGTCCCGTCGGTGGAGTCACGGTGGTGCCAGTGCGCCAGCGGTTCGTCACTGATGAATCCCACCGGGGAGGTCGCCAGCAGCCGCAGATTGAAGTCCCAGTCGGCCTGGGTCAGCAGGGTGCCGTCCCAGTGGCCGATGCGATCGGCCACCTCACGGCGGATGAGCTGCGAGATCGGCGGGACGTAGTTGGCCACCATCGTGTCGATGAGGGTCCAGCTCTCCTTGTCCTGCGTCATCACCCACCGGCCACGCTCGGTCAGGCCCTCGTCGGTGACTATCTCATCGACGACGTCGCAGCGCGTCGCCACAGCGCCGTGCTCGGGGTGGTCATCGAGGTGGGCCACGCAGGCGGCCAGGAAGCCGGGCTCCCAGGAGTCGTCGTCGTCATGGATCGCGAAGAACTCGCAGGAGGAGACGGCCAGACCGTCCTCCAGGGCGGCCTCGCGCCCGTGAGAGGTCTCGTTGGTGACCACCCGGGTGCGCTCCCTGAGCCACTCGGGAGCGCTCTCCAGAGCGCTGTCCACCGACTCGGTGCTTCCGGCGTCATTGACGATGACGAGCTCGAGGTCCTGGAAGGACTGCGCCCCGACCGACTGGAGTGCGCGCGTCAGCAGCACGGGACGGTTACGGGTCCGGGTCACCACGGTGACTCGGGGGGATTGTGCGGCGTGTCCAGCCATTGTCGGGGATCCTCCTTGATCTGGTCAGGGGCGCATCATGCTTGGCGATGTTACCGAACCGCCTGGGGCGTCTGACAAGGTTTCAGCCCCGTCACTGTATCGAGTGGGGTGGCGCTGGCGTAGGCGCTTGCCACAATCAACAACTTCTCGCCGAGCCGCGTGCGCGGCTCCTGGCCCGCCGATGCAGCTCGCGGGGCAGGCCGGCGAGAGCCTGAGCCAGTCCCCTCAGCACCGGGCCGCGCTGCGGTCCTCGCAGGGAGCGCACCAGCGTACGGGCCAGTGCCTGCATCACCACTGGGGCCGGACTGTGGGCAGCTGCCGTCAGGATCCGGTTGCGGACGTTGACCCGGATGAACATCGGTGAGTCCGTGCCCGAGGAGGAGGCGTGCTCGTGGCGCGCCACGGCCTCACGCACGTAGAGGACTCGCCACCCGCGCTCGCGCAGGCGCCAGGACAGGTCCGTGTCCTCGTAGTACATGAACAGGTCCTCGCGAAAGCCTCCCAGGGCTTGCCACGCCTCACGTCGGATCGCGCAGGCGCCCCCGCACAGGCCGAAGACCTCACTGGGGGAGTGCTCCTGCCCAGCAGGCACCAGCCAGTCCCGGTCATAGCCGTTGCCGGAGGCGTCCACCAGGTTGCCCGTGGAGTTGACCAGGACCTCCCCCTCACCGCGGGCAGCGGCCTCATCGTCAACCCGGGTCCACCGCCCGGTGCGGGGGGAGACGAGGGCGTCCCGCTGGCCGGGGGTGGCGGGCTTCCAACGGCCGGCCAGCAGAATCCGTGCCGTGGTCGCGGCCGGAGCCGCCGCGGACGGCGGGTCGCCCAGGGGGGCCAGGAGCGCCTCGAGGAAGCCGGGCTCGGCCACCGCGTCATTGTTGAGCAGGACGAGGACATCCTCGATCATGCCCCGGGCCCCAATGTTGACGCCGGCGCCGAAGCCCCGGTTCTCAGGGGACTCGACCACCGTGAGTCCCTCTCGGCGAAGTCTCTCGGCCGAGCCGTCGCCGGAGGCGTTGTCCACGACGACCAGCACGTCCCCGTCTCCCAGCTGCTCACGGATGGAGCGGGCCGCCCGGATCGTCAGCTCGGCCTGGCGCCAGTTGACGACGACGACGCGAGCTGAGGGACGCCTGACGGGCTGGGTCACACCGCACCCCCGATGAGGGCGTGATAGACCTCCGTGTGCGCGGCGGCGCAGGCCTCCCAGGTGAAGGTCCGGGCGCGCTCGCGGCCGGCCTGGGCCAGTTCGTCGTGCTGCGGTCCGATGGCCTGGGCGAGCAGGCCGGCGATCTCACGCGGCGAGGCGGGGTCGGCCAGCAGGCCGGCCTCGCCGGTCACCTCGGCCATGCAGGTCCCGGCGCTGGTGACCACCGGGGTCCCATAGGCCATGGCCTCCAGGACCGGCAGGCCGAAGCCCTCCCAGATGGAGGGGAAGCAGAAGGCGCGGGCGCCGCGGTAGGCGGCCGCCAGCTCGTCGTCGTCGAGCCTGCCGGTGACGTGGACCCGATCACCCAGGCGGGTCAGCAGCTCGCGCTCGGCGGCGTCGTCGCCCCACCCGGCCGGACCGACGAGGACCAGGTCGAGGCCGCCGGCGTCGTCGTGCTCCTCAATGAGGAGGGCGAAGGCGCGCAGCAGTCCCAGTAGGTTCTTGCGGGGCTCACGGGTACCCGTCCACAGGACGTAGTCGCGCGTGAGGCCCCGGGCGGCTCGGAAACCCTCGACCTGCTCGTCGGTGACGGTGCGGGTGCGCACCCCGTGGGGAATGACGTAGAGGCGGGCGGCGTCGATCCCCGCCGCGATGCAGTCGTCGGCGGTGGCCTGGGAGGGGACGATGATGGCGCTGGCCTCAGCGATGACGCGCTCCAGGCAGCGGCTGAAGTAGGCGTTGCCGCGCGCGGTGAAGTGCTCGGGTGAGCGCAGGAAGGCCAGGTCGTGCACGGTGACGACCAGCGGCAGCGAGGTGGGGGGCAGTGCCCAGGTCGTGGCGTGGATGAGCTGGGCGCCGGGCAGGATGGACTCGGCCCGCGGCAGCCCCAGACGGTTCCAGGACTCGTACAGGGCGGTGCGCGGCAGGTGGGAGGAGCGCATCGGCATCGGCGGCAGTCCGACCTGGCGCGGCGAGGCGGCCCCCTGGTGGTGGGCGGCGATCCCGGCCACGGGCACCCGCCGGGCGCGCAGGGCCTGGGCGAGCTCGACGATGTAGGTGCCCGACCCCCCGGGCACGGGCTGCCACAGCTGCTCCACCACCATGCCCACGCGTGGCCCGCGGGGGCGAGCCGGTGGACGGGGGCCCTTGGCGGTGGAGGACGCGGTGCGGGAGGCGGGGGAGGGGGAAGGGGCCGGGGAGTGCGCCGGGCGGGAATGATCTGCGCTCATGGGCTCAGAGTACGGGGTGACCGCGCCAGGCGCGGTAGCCTGCCGTCATGAAGGTTCTTCTCGATGCGACGGCGATCCCGGCTGACCTGGGAGGCGTGGGACGCTATGTCGACGACCTCGTGCCCGAGCTCATCGCCTGCGGCGTCAACCTGGCCATGGCCGTCCAGCAGCGGGACGTGGCGCACTTCTCCGCCAAGGTGCCCCGCGCCCACCTCTTCCCGGTCTCGCAGTCCATGGAGTCGCGCGGCGCCCGGATGGCCTGGGAGCAGACGGGGCTACCGGCACTCATCCGCCGCATCCGCCCCGACGTCCTGCACTCGCCCCACTACACCTTCCCGGCCCTGCACCAGGTACCCGTGGTCGTCACCCTCCACGACGCCACGTTCTTCTCCCACCCGCAGGCGCACTCACCCCTCAAGCAGAGGTTCTTCACCAGCGCCATCCGCCGGGCCGTGCGCCGGGCCGACGCACTCGTCGTGCCCTCACAGGCCACTCGCAACGAGACCATCAAGTACGTCGGAGGCGACCCCGAGCGCTTCCACGTCGCCTACCACGGCGTGGACACCTCCGTGTTCCACCCGGTCGACGACGCCGAACGGGCCCGCGTGGCCGCCTCCCTCGGACTGGAGGGCCGGCGCTACATCGGCTTCCTGGGAACCTTGGAGCCCCGCAAGAACGTTCCCAACCTGGTGCGCGCCTGGGCCAGCGTCTTCCGCGACTGCGAGGACGCCCCGGCCCTGGTGCTGGCCGGCGGACCCGGGTGGGACGAGGACATTGAGCCCGCCCTGGCTCAGGTGCCCCGGCACCTGAACGTCCTGCGGCCCGGCTACCTGCCCCTGGAGGACCTGCCCGGATTCCTGTCCGGCTGCGAGATCCTGGCCTATCCCTCCATCGGTGAGGGCTTCGGCCTGCCGGTCCTGGAGGCCATGGCCTGCGGGGCCGCCGTGCTCACCACCCGCGAGCTGAGCCTTCCGGAGGTCGGGGGCGACGCCGTCGCCTACTGCGGATCGGACGTCCAAGCCATTGCCCGGGGCCTCGTGGTCCTGGACGCCCAGCCCGAGCGGCGCCGGGCCCTGGGGGTCGCCGCCCTCGAGCGGGCCGCCGAGTTCACCTGGAGGGCCTCCGCCCAGGCGCACGTCGAGGCTTACCGCGCCGTCCTGGCGCGCTAGTGCCTACCCCTGAGCGGAGCGCGGTAAGCCGTTTGTCCTTGGTGATATCGACCAACGTGGCCGGTGCACTCGTGTAGTGTTCATCGACGGGTTATGCCCATGGTGAGACGTCGGCGATACGACGCGCGCGGGAAGGAAGAGACGGCCAGTGAACGAGACCAAGCCGGTGCAGACTGAGGGGACCTCTCTCCCCCGTGCCGGGCACGACGAAGGGCAGATGCGCGGACGGGTTCTCGTCACCGGCGCCAACGGCCAGCTGGGGCGCGCGCTCATGACCCTGCTGCCACAGGTGGGCTTCGAACCCACCGGCGTCGACCTGCCCGAGGTGGATATCTCGGACGCGGCCGCCATGTCCTCCTGGGACTGGACTGGCTACGACGTCATCATCAATGCCGCGGCCTGGACCAACGTGGATGGGGCGGAGACTCCTGAGGGGCGCCGCCTGTCGTGGCGGGCCAACACGGTCGGCCCGGTCAACCTGGCCCGGGCGGCCGTCCAGCACGGCCTGACGCTGGTGCACCTGTCTACCGAGTACACCTTCGACGGGGCCACGGCCCTCCACACCGAGGAGGAGACCCCCTCGCCGCTGGGGGTCTACGGCCAGTCCAAGGCCGCCGGGGACGCCGCCGTCAGTGTCTGTCCCCAGCACTACCTGGTGCGCACCTCCTGGGTGGTCGGTGATGGCAAGAACTTCGTCAAGACGATGCTCTCCCTGGCTGAGCGCGGCATCACGCCGAGTGTCGTGGCCGACCAGACTGGGCGCCTCACCTTCGCCTCCGATCTGGCGGCGGGCATCATCCACCTCCTCACCTCGGGCGCCGAGTTCGGTACCTACAACCTCTCCGGTGATGGGCCGATCGTCTCCTGGGCCGATGTCGCCAAGCGGGTCTACGAGCGCGCCGGCCATAGTCCCGACGAGGTCACTGCTGTCACCACTGAGGAGTACTACGCCGGTCAGGAGGGGATCGCACCGCGGCCACTGAACTCGGCCCTGGACCTGGCGAAGATCAAGGCTGCAGGTTTCACCCCGGCTGACTCCACGGAGCGCCTGGAGGCCTATCTCCAGGGCCTCCTGTAAGTTGAATCAGACTGGTTTACACTCCCTCGCCCCCGTTTCTCGTCGGAGATCAGCATGAGACGTGAGCTCACCAAGTACTTACGACTGCCGACCATGAGTCGTATGGAAACCGGCGCCGTGCTGTCCCGGCGCCCGGCAGTGGTGGGCGGGCTCCTCCTCATCCTGATGCTGCTGACCGGACTCGGGTGGGCGGTGTCCTCTCCGGTGGAGTCGTCTCCCGACGACAACTATCACCTGGGCAGCATCTGGTGCCCACGTCCGGTGGGTGAGTCCTGCCAGACCAGTGTTGTCGACGGCGATCCGGTGGTCCGGGTTCCGATCGCGGTGGCGGACGAGTCAATGAGGTGCTACGTCCTGCAATCGAATAAGTCGGCGGGATGCGCGCTTGGGTACGACGATTCTCATATGGTGTGGTCCAAGCGCTTCGACAATGGCGCCTACCCAATTGGCTACTACCACTTCCATCACCTCCTCGTCGGCAAGGACGTGCAGACCTCGGTCCTGGTGATGCGCGGCGTCAATGTGCTCATCGCCGTGACGCTTCTGGGAACCATCGGCTTCTGTGCGCCGCGGCAGTTGAGGCGGCCATTCATCGGCGCGATTGTCGCCTCGTGGGTCCCCATGGGGGTCTACTTCATCGCTTCCAACAATCCCAGCTCGTGGGCCGTCTCTGGGTTGATGGCGTACTCCGCGGCAACATTGATGGCCCCGCAGCAGAACGGGCGTCGTCGTATTGCCCTCGTGATCTGCGCGGTGATCGGCGCCGTGATGTGCTTGACGTCGCGATATGACGCCGCCTTCTTCCTCCTTGTTGTCGGCCTTGCCCTGCTCTTCGCGGTGCCGTGGAAACGAGGGGGATGGATAGGGCTGAGTGCCCTCGCCGGAGTAGCCCTCCTCGGGTTCGGCACCTTTATGGCTTCGTCCCAGGTGTCGAAGGTCGCATACTTCCTGCGGGTTTTCGAGGCGTCTGATCCTGCAAAATCTGCCGACAAGCAGCCGTTCTTCGAGAAGCTCCTCGTTGGGCTGGAGACTGCTCCGAAGTATCTCGGCGGATTTTGGGGGCACACATGGACCCCGGGGTGGCACGATGTTCCTCTGGGGGCCCGTGCCCCCTATGTGCTCACCATTATGGCGGCCGGTGCTTTCGTGGCCGTCGGCTTGCGCCGTGGCGGTTGGCGGAAGTGGACCGCTCTGGCGATCATCGTGGGGTCGATGGTCCTTCTTCCGGCGTTGTTCTACGCTAACGGCGCCATGGACACCATCGAGCTCTATCAGGCCCGGTACATCTTCCCGCTGCTGGCGCCCACCTTCTTCCTCATGCTGGCCGTCGATCAGGATGAGGGGGCGTGGTTCACAGTTCCGCAGGCCGTCTGGGTCACCGTCTTCATATCGCTGTGCCAGACAATCACCCTGCATACGCTGCTGCTGCGATTCGTGCAGGGTGCCCAGGAACGGTGGGAACTCGACCTCAACAAGCATATCGAGTGGTGGTGGAGTGCACCGGTCTCACCCATGATGGTCTGGTTCCTCACGACCTGCTTCGCCACTGCGGCACTGGGAACCGCCATCGCAATGCTGACGCGCACAGCCGAGAAGCACGAGGCGCCCCAGGAGTCGTAAGCACTGTGGGCGGGCGGCGCGGAGTGGCGCCACCCGCCCACACGTCATGAGGCAGGAAAGGAGCAGGCCGGAGGTCTCCGGCCAGAATCCTCAGGACTGCTGGTTCTCCAGCAGACCCAGGAGGTAGGCGCCGTACCCGGACTTCACCAGGGGCTCGGCGCGCTGGCGCAGGCCCTCGTCGTCGATGAAGCCCATGCGCCAGGCGACCTCCTCGGGAGCGCCGATGTTGAGGCCCTGACGGTGCTGGACGGTGCGGATGAAGCTGGTGGCGTCGGCCAGGGAGTCGAAGGTGCCGGTGTCGAGCCAGGCGGTGCCGCGGGGCAGGACCTCCACGGTCAGCCGGCCGGCCTCCAGGTAGGTGCGGTTGACGTCGGTGATCTCGTACTCGCCGCGGGCGGAGGGCTGGAGGTTCTTGGCGATCTCGACGACGTCGTTGTCATAGAAGTACAGGCCGGGCACGGCGTAGTTGGAGCGGGGCTGGGCCGGCTTCTCCTCGATGGAGATGGCCTTGAAGCTCTCATCGAACTCGACCACGCCGTAGGCCGTGGGGTCGGCGACTTGGTAGGCGTAGACGACGCCGCCGTCGGGGTTGGTGTGACGGCGCAGCTGGGTGCCCATGCCGGGGCCGTAGAAGATGTTGTCGCCCAGGACCAGGGCGGCGCTGTCGTCACCGATGAAGTCGGCGCCCAGGACGAAGGCCTGAGCCAGGCCGTTGGGCTCCTGCTGAACCGTGTAGGACAGGTTGACGCCGAGCTGGGAGCCGTCGCCCAGGAGACGGTGGAAGGAGGGGGCGTCGTGGGGGGTGGTGATGACCAGGACGTCCTGGATCCCGGCGAGCATGAGGGTGCTCAGCGGGTAGTAGATCATCGGCTTGTCGTAGACGGGCACCAGCTGCTTGGAGGTCCCCAGGGTGATCGGGTTGAGTCGCGTGCCGGAGCCTCCGGCCAGAATGATTCCTCGCATGCTCCAAGCATGACCTATTGAGGCCCTCAATGGCGCCAGGATCGGGCGGATCGGGAGCTCATGTTCGTGTTTCCCGGCACGTTCCGCCCCTGGTGGCCTCGTCCTTCGGGGTGTCGACGGGCCGCACCGATAGACTCGGGCAATGGCGCCTGACGGATACGGGGCGCTGAGACCAAGACCTGTGCGCACAGAAGGGGCCATCAATGGGGCAGATCGAGCTGGGCAAGCCGCTTGCCATCGAGGAGACGCCGATTCCGGGATTCCTGCGGATCGACCTGACTGTTCACGGGGACAACCGCGGCTGGTTCAAGGAGAACTGGCAGAGGGAGAAGATGCTGGCCCTGGGGCTGCCCGACTTCGGGCCGGTGCAGAACAACATCTCCTTCAACAACGAGGTCGGGGTCACCCGCGGCATCCACGCCGAGCCCTGGGACAAGTTCGTCTCGGTGGCCACCGGCCGCGTCTTCGGCGCCTGGGTGGACCTGCGCGAGGGACCCTCCTTCGGAGCCGTCTACACCTGCGAGATCGACCCGTCGGTGGCGGTGTTCGTGCCTCGAGGCGTGGGCAACTCCTATCAGACGCTGGAGCCGGGCACCGCCTACACCTACCTGGTCAACGACCACTGGTCGGCCGACGCCCGGTACACCTTCCTTAACCTGGCCGATGAGACGGTGAACGTGCCCTGGCCGATCGCACTGAGTGAGGCGATCCTCTCCGACAAGGACAAGGCGCACCCCCGTCTGGCCGAGGTCACCCCCTTCCCGGCTCCCGGAGCCGAGGCCTAGGACGTGCCCGCGCACCGGTACGGTGAGGCGCCATGAGACGACTTGAGCCGGCGCGCCAGCGGTACGCCTGGGGGTCGACCTCCGCCATCCCAGCCCTCCTGGGCAGGGCTGACGACGGCGACCCCTGGGCCGAGGCCTGGTACGGATCCCACCCGGCCGGGCCCGCCCAGGTCACCGAGGGCGGTGTGCTCTCCGAGCTCATCGACGCCGAGCCGGAGCGCCTCCTGGGGGAGGACATCATCTGGCGCTTCGGGCGCCGGCTGCCCTTCCTTCTCAAGCTCATCGCGCCCGAGCAGCCCCTGTCCCTCCAGGTCCACCCCAGTCAGGCCCAGGCTGCCGAGGGCTACGCCCTGGAGGACGAGGCCGGCATCGCCCTGGATCACCCCTGCCGCAACTACAAGGACACGAACCACAAGCCGGAGATGGTCCTGGCTCTCACCCGCTTCCAGGCCGTCGCCGGTTTCCGGGCCCCGCGCCGCGCCGTCGAGGTCCTGGCCGGCCTGGACAGCCCCCTGGCCCGCCGGATGCGTCGCACCCTGCGCCTCAACCCCACGCGTTACGGCATCCGGCAGGTCTTCTCCGACGTCGTCTCGGCCGCCACGCGTCCCAGCCCCCAGGAGATCGACGCCCTCGTCACTGAGATCGCCGCCAGGTTCGAGGCCGGCACGTCCCCGTCGCTGCGAGTGGACTCCAACGTCGTGAAGATGGCCGACACCTTCCCCGGGGACCCCGGCATCGCCGCCGCGCTCCTGCTCAACCCCGTCACCCTGCAGCCCGGCGAGGCGCTGTTCGTACCGGCGGGAAGCGTGCACGCCTACATCTCCGGTCTGGGCGTGGAGGTCATGGCCTCCTCGGACAACGTGCTGCGTGCCGGACTGAGCGCCAAGCACATTGATGTCCCCGAGATGCTGGCCTGCGTCGACTACGTGGCGGCGCCGCCGGTGCGCCCCGCCCCCGAGTACCTCTCTCGCGCCACCCGCGCCTACTACGCTCCGGTGGATGACTTCGAGCTCATGGTCACCACCGTGGTGGCCGCCGACGGGCGCCTGCCGGTTCCCGGACGGGGGCCGCGCATCCTCCTGGCCGTCGAGGGAGCCATGACCCTGGTGACCCAGGCCGACACCCAGACGCTCGCCCAGGGCGAGGCCGTATTCGTCGGTGCCGACGAACGCAGCCTGTCCGTCGAGGGGGAGGGCACCCTCGTCCAGGCCGACGTCCCCTGACACCGGTGGGCGCGGCGGGGCTGAGCCCCGCCGACTCAGGCGGTGATGCCCTCCTGCCGGATGGCGGCCGCGGCGACGTCGTCATCCGCCTCGGGGGTGAGAACCACCGCGGTGCGCCCGGCGCGCCAGGCGACCAGCACCTCCAGGAGCATCTGGGCCGTGTCGGGGCTGCGCACCAGGACCGCACGTGAGGCGGAGCGATTGCCGGCCCCCGTGGATGCGCCTGCCGCCTCGACCCGGGCTGCCAGCTGGGCGCGCGTCAGGGTGGAGGGCCGCTCGCCTGAGGGGACGGTGGCCGCAGTGGTGCCCGGAGCCGCAGGCGCTGCCCCCTCGGCGGCGAGGTCCCTGAGGCACACCGAATCAGCCGCAGTGCTCACCGGTGTGAAGCGGTCGGGATAGTGCATGAGGTCGGCGGCGCCGTCGAGCACGAGGGCAGGCAGCTCGCCTGGCCAGCGCAGCGCCAGCGAGGCGGGCGGGACCAGCGCCTGCGCCTCGGCCTCATCGAAGAGGCTCTCCGGGGCGAAGGCCACGCTCAGCTCGGGGAAGAGGCCGGCGGCGTGGATGTGCGCGCTGCTTCCCAGGAGCACGCTGCGCCCCGCCAGCCACGTACCGCAGGCCCAGGCGACGCTCCGCCAGTGCGGAGGGAGGCCCACATGGACTCCGTCACCGGGCGTCGACTCTGATGTGACGAATCCCGCGATCTTCGCCAGCCACATGGACAGGACGTGCCCTGTCAGCTCGACTCGTTCGTCGATTCCATAACAAACGAGCCACGGCCTGTCGGCGTCCTGCGGACTGGGGAGCAGTGGGAGCAAGGGATCTGGCATGACCACGATTGAAGCAGATCCTGTGGCTTTCAGGAACTTCCCTGGTGGTGTCCAGTCGGTAGGGGCATGATGTGAACGTGCGTCAGGCGTCCTGTAATCCTCTGCAGTGCCGTGGGTATTTCCACTGTCAGCCAGGCAGTGGGAGCCTCTCAGGGGTTTTGTAGGAAGTCGACATATGGTTCCATCCAGATGGGGATTTTCCTTGATATATCAAGGAATGATGTCGACGGTCACGAGAGGGTGAACTTTCCCTCGCTGGCTTGACTGGCCTTGTCTCACACGCATGTAATTCTTACTGGCAAGAAGCTCGGATCGAAGGGAGGCCGGCATGTGGAACATCCTCGGCGACGGCCCACTGAAGCACCCAGAGGAGCCTGACGCGGAGGTACTGTCGCTCCTCTTCGGTGGCGGTGACGACGTCGATGAAGGTCCTCTGGCGTGGCAGGAGCGCGCTCTGTGCGCCCAGACGGACCCTGAGGCCTTCTTCCCTGAGAAGGGTGGTTCCACACGCGAGGCCAAGCGAGTCTGTGCGACTTGCGAGGTTCGTGAGGAGTGCCTCGAGTACGCCCTCGCCAACGACGAGCGCTTCGGAATCTGGGGCGGCATGTCGGAGCGCGAGCGGCGCAAGCTCAAGCGTCGCGCAGTATGACCCCCGCCGGCTCCACACAGGGAGCCAGTCGGGTAGGAGCCCTGGCCGTCGTCGTGTCGGCCGGGGCGAGCCCGTTTCTGGCGCAGACACTGTCCGCGATCACCTCACAGACCTGCGCGCCCGACGTCGTCCTCGTCGTCGACGTCGCCTCGCGAGCCAACGGGCTGGGGGACGGAACCCCGATCGAGGAGCTCGTGGAGAGGTCGGGGCTGGACGCCGTCACCGCCGTGCGCGTCGTCAGGGCCAAGGAGGCCAAGAACTTCGGCGACGCCGTCTCACGGGGATTGACCGCCTATGCCGGGCTTGTCGCCGCCGGTAACCGCAAGCGCCGCAGCTCCGAGGCCCTCGACGGCGCAGAGGGCTCAGATGCTGACACCACCTCGAGCGGGCCGCGCACCTCGGTGCGGGACCTGCTGCTGTCGGGCTCGGGTCCCATCACCGGTCCCACCGGCGCGCTCTCGCCGATCACCGCCTACGAGCAGCGGCTCGTGGCCCCCACCGAGGCCACCCCGGAGATGCCGGAGCACCAGGTGTGGTTCTGGCTGCTCCATGATGACTCCGCGCCCGCTGAGGACTGCCTCGAGCGGCTGCTGACCGCCGCGACCAACGCCCGCTCCGTGGGAATCGTCGGACCCAAGCAGGTGGGCTGGGACAACCCCGAGCTGCTCCTGGAGGTCGGGCTGCGCGCCACCGCCTCGGCCCGCCGCGCCAATGACATCGTCCCCGGCGAGGTCGACCAGGGCCAGCACGATGACCGCAGTGACGTCCTTGCCGTAGGAACAGCCGGCGCCCTCATCGACCGGGCCGTGTGGGAGGAGATCGGCGGCATCGCCCCGTGGCTCGGCCCCTTCGGTGACGGCCTGGAGCTCTCGCGCGCCGCGCGCCTGGCCGGATACCGCGTCATCGTCGAACCCACTGCCGTCATCCGCCACCGACGAGCCTCCTACCAGGGGCTTCGCCGCCCCGCATCCGTCTCCCACTCCTCCGACGCGCCGCCCCGCACCGATGCCGAGGCCATCGAGGTCGCCCTTCCCGAGCCCGACCCGGAGCGATCCTTCCGGGCTCGGCGCAGCGCCCAGCTCACCAACTGGGCGGCCTTCTCCACCCGTCCCATCGGTCTGCTGCTGACCTGGTTCGTCGTCCTCGGACTCTTGCGGTTCGTGTGGCGCCTGGCCTCCAAGGCTCCGGCGCTGGCCCGCGACGAGCTCGGCGCGGCTCTGGCCGTGGCCGGCCGTGGCCGACGGGTCAGGGCCGCCAGACGTCGGCTCGCCCAGCACACCAAGGTGCCCGCATCCGCACTGGGGCGTCTGTACGCTACGGCGGCCGAGATCCGCGGGGTGCGCCGTGATCGCAGCCGCCAGGAGCGCGAGCGTCGCGCCCGTGCAGCGGCCCCTAGTGAGCTTGAGCTGCGTGAGCTCGCCGCACTGGCCCGCAGCCGGCGCCGCACCCTGAGCGCGGTCATGGTGCTGGTGCTGGCACTGAGCACCTACGGCCTGTCCCGGCTGCTGCTGACCCGCTCGATCACCGGTGGGGCCCTGCCCCTGTTCAGCGGCGGCTGGCGGCAGATGTGGGACAGCGCCTGGAGCACCTGGATCGCCACCGCGGACGGCTACCCGGGCGGCGTCACCCCATTGCTGGGCATCCTGGCCCTACCGGCGGCTCTGGGAAGACTGGTCGGTCTGGAGACCAGCGCGCTCATCAGTGCTCTGGTGCTCCTGGCCGTGCCCCTGGCGGCGCTGGGGGCATGGTTCGCCGCCGGCACGATGACCCGGAAGGTAGTGCTGCGGGCCTGGGCGGCACTCGTGTGGTCCCTGTCTCCCAGCCTCCTGCTCGCCCTGGGCCAAGGGCGCCTCGGTGCCCTCCTGGTCCACCTCGTCCTGCCCTGGGCGCTGCTGGCACTGGCCCGCGCAGTGGGCGCCGACCGGCGTGACCTCGTCCTGTCCGGACTGGTGGGTGCCCACCTGCTCACCGACGAGGAGCGCGCCGAGCTCGACCGATTCTCCACCGAGAAGGTCACCGACCTCGCCCACCTGGATGAGGAGGCACAGGCCGAGTCGAAGGCTGAGGACACCGAGGACACCGAGGACACCGAGGACACTGACGACGCCGCGGCCACCGAGGATGCTGCGGATGCAGTGCATGCAGTGGATGTTGAGGGTGATACTGCGGGTGATGCCGAACCTGTCCAGGACGGGGAGGCCGACACGACCCCCGCCCGGGAGGATGCCTCGGACGATGAGGATCATGACCGCGGTGAGGATGAGGCGGAGACCGACCCTGTCGTCCGTGCCCCGGCCGCTCGCGAACCCGAGGTCGACCTGCCCCCCACGGAGAAGTACGGCTACGGGTCGGCGACTGCTGCCGCAGTCGCAGGGCTGCTGCTGAGCGTCGTCGTCGCGGCCGTCCCAGCCACCGCCGCCGTGCTGGCAGTCATCGTCCTTCTGCTGTCGGTGACCACGCGACGCGGCTTCAAGCTTGTCCTCACCCTGGTCCCCATGCTGGTCACCGCCGCCCCGGCCTGGTGGGGCGCCTGGCTGCTCGGCCACAAGGCGGGCTGGGCCGAGGGGGTCCGGCTGCTGCTGACCGACATCGGCCTGCCCGTCTCCGCGCCGGCGCCGAGCAGTCTCGACCTGCTGGTCGGCTCCCCGATGGACCTGGACGCCCTGGTCTCCTCCGGGGCTCTGAGTGTCCTGCTGCGGGTGCTGCTGGCGCTGGTCCCGGTCCTGGGCGTCGTCGGGCTCTTCGTCTCCCGGCGCGTCCGGGTGGCCCGCACCGGCATCCTCCTGGCCCTGGGCGGCCTCATCCTGGCCGGGCTCTGCCTGCGCACCCCGACCGGGCTGGGACCGGACGTTGCCGGAAGCGGCCTGGCTCCCGTCAACGGATGGTCCGGGGCCGGTCTGTCCCTGGCACTGAGCGGTTTCCTCGCGGCGGCCCTAACCGCCGGCGAGACCATCTGGGACCTGCTTGGGCAGCGGCCCAGAGGCGGCCGTCGAGCGCTGGAGCGCAGGAGCCGGAAGGATGCCGACGTGGCCTCCTCCTCGGCCGCAGACCCGACGGCGAGGCAGAAGCGATCGCGCCGCCTCAAGACGGCCTTCACGACCGCGGCCTGCCTCGTCCTGCTCGCCCCGGTGGTGGTCGGTGGCATCTGGTCCTACCAGGCTCACCGCGCCAGTAACCCGCGGGTCCTGGCGCTGCACTCCACGCCCCAGCAGATCCCGCTCATCGCTGAGCAGTTCCAGGGCTCGGCGGCGGCCGGACGAGTTCTCAGACTCACCTCCACGCCGCAGGGGCTCCAGGCCACCATCTGGCGCGGGCCCGGCACCCAGATCAGCGACGTCCTGCCCGGAGCGGTCAACGTCGAGGCGCGCACCCGTGCCGCCGCGGCACTGGCCGACCCCGGGCTCAAGCCCGGCAAGGACGCTCAGCCGGCCAGGCCCAACAGCGGAGCCTCAGGTCAGGCACTCGTCCTGGACGACCCCGCCGACGTCGAGCTCGCCCAGATCGTCACCCGCGCCACCGCCGGACAGGACAAGGGAGCCGCCGACGCCCTGGCGGCCCACGGCATCGCCGTCGTCGTGCTCGATCATCAGGAGGGCGACGCCGTCACCGCCGAGGCCCGCGTCGGCCTGGCCTCAACGCCGGGACTGGAGCAGCTCGCCCAGACCGCCTCGGGCAACTCCTGGAGGGTCACGTCCTCGGCTCACCCCGACTCGGCCCGCCTGAGCCTCCTGGACGCCGGAGGTGTGGTCACCCCGGTCGCCTCCACCGGTACCGGCTCAGGGACCCGCACCGAGATCCCCGCCGGAGCCGGCCCCCGCACCCTCGTCATGGTGGAGCGCTCCGACGCCGGCTGGAGCGCCACCCTCGATGGCCGGCGCCTTGAGGCCACCACGGTTCGCGCCCAGGACGGCAGCTGGAAGCAGGGCTTCACCGTCGGCTCTGAAGGCGGGGAGCTGGTGGTCACCCACACCCGCAGGTCCACGGCCGCCGCGACCTACACGATCTGGGCCGTCTGGGCCCTGACCCTGGTGGCGGCACTGCCCCTGCGACGCGGAAAGGAGATGGCCTCATGACGCAGCCCCGTCAGGACGACGCCGACAGCCAGCAGGAGTCGGAGGAGAAGGCCGAGACCCAGCCCCCGCAGCACAGGTCGACCAGGCCGGACCCGCAGCAGGCCGACGACGAGACCGCCTCCGCGGAGAAGACCGACGACGAGACCGCGGATGAGATCGCGGACGAGGCGGTGAACAAGGAGGCGGACACGCAGGCGGAGGAAGGCGATGACAGCCCCGCCGGCCAGGACCAGGGCTCAGGCAGCACCCCCACCGACGAGGCCACTGACGACGCCCCCCACACCGATGCCGAGGCGTCGGATGACACCGATGCCGAGACGGTGGATGAGACTGACACTCCCTCCACCAGCCCCTCCACGAAGCGGCGGAGGAGCCCCGCCAGCACCAGGCGGCACCGCCGGTCACTGGGGCAGACGGTCTCCCGCGGCGTCGGTGTCCTGACTTCCCTCGCGCTGGCCGCAGCCGTCGGAGGCGTCACCTGGTGGGGGTACACCGCACCGACCACACCGACCCCGCAGCTGCAGGCCCTGAGCCTGGCCCAGCCCGGAGGCACCACCACCTACGTCTGCCCGCACGCGCCCACCAATACATTGCGGGGCACCGACGTCGGCGCCATGGAGTCCGCCACCGCCATCGTCCCGGCCAAGGGAGACGGGGCCGCCAAGTCGGCCACCTATGCCGGTCGGAGCATCCCCACCGACACAGCCACCTCCATGAGTACCGCCGAGGGCGGCATCCTCACCCTCGCTCCCGCGGACGGCCGGGTGGCCAACGCCGTCGGGGCGGTGACGACTCTGACCAAGAGCGGTGACCTGCGGGGGCTCACCGCCGCCCCCTGCACCCAGCCGTCCGCCATGTCCTGGATCGTGGGCGGCTCCATCGCGGCGGGCTCCTCGGCCGAGCTGCGACTGGTCAACCCCGGCGTCACCCCCGCCACCGCGAAGGTCACCCTCTACGGTTCCATCGGTCGGCTCAGCCTGCCCAGCAACGGGGAGATCACCGTGCCCGCGGGCGGCTCCTCCTCCCTGGCCCTGGAGACGAAGGGCAGCCAGGACCCGCGCATCGCCGTATCCGTCGAGGCCGACGGCGGCTCCGTGGTGCCCACCCTCGTCACCGAGTCCCTCGACGGGGAGACCCCCGCCGGCACCGACGTCATCACCCCGGGAGCCGCCCCGGCCACCGACCTCGTGATCCCCGGCGTGGAGATCACCGAGCCGGCCGCACAGGGTGAGATGCCCGACGCCAAGACCGGTGCGGACTCCTCCGACACCCCGGCCGTGCGCATCGTCAACCCCGGTGCCGCCCCGGCGACCGTGTCGGTGACCATGCTCGGCAAGGACGGTGCCCGCCCGCTGAGCGGGGCGCAGTCCGTGACCATCGACGCCGGCTCCGTCTTCGACATCCAGCTGGCCGGCGTGCCCGCGGGCACCTACGGGGTACAGGTCACCTCGAACACGCCAGTGGGAGCCGCTGTCCGCACGGTGCGCAGCGGCGGCGAGTACCCCGCGCGCTCCAAGGCCCTCGTCCACGACCAGGCCTGGGCGCAGGCCGCGCTGCCCGGTGCCGCGGACTCCGGCCTGCTGGCGGTGCCGCGCGCGGCCTCCCTGAGCTCGGCGGTCACCGTGGCCAACAGCGGTGAGACCACCTCGGTGACCCTGTCCTCCCTCGACGGCTCCTGGAAGCAGGACGTCAAGGTCGCCAAGGGCAGTTCCAGCGTCGTCGAGGTGCCGGCCAAGGTCTCCGCCGTCCGCCTGAACGCGGCCGGTCGGAAGGACTCATCGGGGACCTCGCACACCCCCAGTGGCCTGGCCGCCGCAACCATCGTGACCGCGCAGGCCGGTGGGGACCTGGCCGGCACGCTCATCTCCACCGTGCCGGCTCAGCCCGATGCCACCGTTCAGGCCCAGCGCCGCATCCTGCTGGACTGACGACACCGGGCCCCGGGCGGGGGAGTCCGCCTCACAGGGCCGAGCCGGGATCGATCTCCTCGGGGCGGCGCCCCAGCATGAGGGCCACCTGCTCGACGACGACACGGTGCACCAGGTCGGCCAGCTCGGCATCGTTCGTGGCCCGGGAGGCCACCGGTCGGCGGTAGATGACGACGCGCGCCGGCAGTCCCGCACGGGGCTCAGCGGTGAAGCCGCGTCCCAGCACCACCGAACGCTCCCAGGGCGCCGGATCCGAGGGCGGGACCTCCTCGACGGCGAACTGGATCTGATCCACCGACGGCCAGCGTCTGGCCAGGTTCTGGGCCGCGTCCACGACGAGCTCGTCGAAGCGCTCGGCGCGAGTGCGCCAGGCCGGCAGATGTGGCGGCAGGAGTGGACCGCGCAGCCCCCGGCCGTGGCGGTCACGACGACTGCTCGGGCGGCGCCCCGGTGCCGCGGCGGAGCGCGGGGGGATCCGCCCGGGCGAGAAGGGGAACAGGTCGGTCACATCGGCCAGCCTAGGCGGCGTGTGGATGACCGGCGGGCAACGGCACGGTAACCTGCGAGCGTGAGAAGAGTCCGACACTGCCGCAAGCCCGGCTGCGAGCGCCCAGCCGTGGCCACCCTGACTTCCGTCTACGCGGACTCCACCATTGTGCTGGGGCCACTGGCCACCGAGGCCCAGCCCGAGGCCTATGACCTGTGCGACAAGCACGTCTCCTCCTTCACGGCCCCCCGCGGCTGGCAGATCATCCGCCTGGCCACCGAGTTCGAGCCGGCTCCCCCCAGTGAGGACGACCTCCTGGCCCTGGCCGACGCCGTGCGCGAGGCCTCCCGCGCCCCACGCCCGGTCACTTCGCCGGCCGAGCACCGGCCCCGTCCCGGCGGGATCATGCCGGCCTCCCTGACGGCCCCGCTGCCGCCCCCGCCGGAGATCGCCGAGGACGAGATCCTGCGGCGCGGGCACCTGCGGGTCCTGCGCGGACAGAAGGGGGATGCATGAGCCGGTCGGACGTTCCCGTGCCTGAGCAGCGAGCGGTCCTCCCCTCCGGACTGAGGTCCGCCCTGCGCTGCCCGCTCAGCGGCGAGGAGCTCGTTGACGGCCTCGACGAGGCCGGTCGCCCCGCACTCGTCTCCCGGGGCACGGGCCTGGCCTACCCGGTGCGCGACGGCGTTCCGATCCTCCTGGTGCACGAGGCATCACGCGTGCCCGCGCCCGGTCTCGACCCTCAGGGCTAAGGCTCCGCGCCCCCGCTGCAACCCGGGTGGCCCGTCGTGGGGCCGAGCCCGGGGCGGTTCAGCGCCGTCGGGTCTCCCCGCCCACCCCATAGGGCGGGCGAGCCATGTCCCGCAGCACGTCCTCCTCCAGCCGGCGGTCGCGGCTCTCCAGCACCAGCTCACGGTTACGGCGCTCGGTGAGAACCGCGGCAAGGAACCGTTCGGGGTGCGTGCCGGCGGGAGGCGGGGGAGAGACGTATCCCTGGACCTGAGAAGCCAGCTCGAGTCCCAGCTGGTGGCGGGAGGAGGGCACGAGGGAGGAGGCGCGCTGCAGGAAGGTGCGCGCCGTCAGGCTCAGGTTCCCTGGCAGGGCGCGCAGGTCCGTGCCCGCCGCCCACTGAGCCAGCTCGGGGGGCATCAGCAGCGGTGGCGCCATGTGGGAGCGGTGATGCTCTCGAACCACGTAGGTGCCGGCCAGCATGTCCCCGAACCGCTTCCCCCGCTTGGAGACGATGCTGGCGCACAGGGCCGGCACGGCCCAGGTGCCCCAGATCTCGACGACGGCCAGCAGCGTGCGCACCAGGCAGTGGCGCAGCCTGACGGTACCGCCGTCGTCGCGCACCACCCGGGCTCCGGTCACCATGCGGCCCAGGCTCCGGCCCCCGCTGAGGAGCTCGACGAGCAGAGGGATGACGACCACCCAGGCGAGGAGGGCCAGGGACAGCATCGCCCGGGTCAACGCGAGATTCTCTTGGAACTCCGAGCCCGTGGAGATGGCCAGCACCATCACCACGACCACGGACAGTCCTGCCCCCAGGGCATAGACGGCGTAGTCGATGAGTCCCGAGGTGATGCGATTGGCGACCGTCGCCGGGGTGATCTCCAGGGCGACCGCCTCCCCGGTGATGAGCAGCTCGGGCTCGATCATCCGCTCGGAGGATGTGGGGGATGCGGCCGTCATGACAGACTCCTTGCGTGGATCTTGATGCTTTCTCCGCGGCGCACCGCGATCAGTGGGAACGTCTCGATGTGCTCGTGGGGCGCGGCCACCTCAGCGGGGCTGAGACCGATGAGCTCGTGGCTCTCTACCGCACCTGCGCCCGTCATCTGTCGCGGGTGCGCTCGGCCGCGCCGGATCCGCAACTCATCGCCGAGCTGTCCTCCCGAGTGGCCGCGGCTCGCGGCCGCCTGACCGGAACACGGGAGGTGAGAAGCCGTTCGGTGCGCCGCTTTGTTCTCCAGTCCGTGCCGGCGGCCCTGTACCGCATCCGGTGGTGGACCTGCGGGGTCATGGTTGCCGAGATCGCCCTGGCGCTGGTGGTGGGGGCGTGGACCCTGCGCAGTCCGGAGGCCATGGCAGCTCTGGGCAGCCCCGAGACGCTGGACACCTACGCCCATGAGGCCTTCGAGTCCTACTACTCCACGTACTCCGCCCCCGACTTCGCCGCTGCGGTGTGGACGAATAACGCCCGTATCGCAGCGATCTGCGTGGCCGGAGGGATCACGGGGTTCCTGCCGCTCTACATGCTGTACCAGAACGCCGTCGGCGTGGGACAGGCCGGGGCGATCATGGCCGACCACGACATGCTCGGCGTGTTCCTCTCGCTCATCTCGCCGCACGGCCTGCTGGAGCTGACCTGCATCTTCATCGCCGGCGCGGCCGGACTCAAGCTCTTCTGGACCATGCTGGTCCCCGGCCGGCGCAGCCGCACGGCCGCGCTGGCCGCCGAGGGACGGGCCCTCATCACGGTGGCCGTGGGCCTGACCGTCGCCCTGGCCGTCGCCGGACTCATCGAGGCCTTCGTGACTCCGGCCCCCATCCCCTGGTTGGTCAAGATCGCCATCGGAGCCGGTGCGTTGGCACTGCTGTGGGCCTACACCCTCATCCTGGGCCGCTCCGCCGTCGCCGCAGGATCCACGGGTGACCTCGAGGAGGATGAGGCCGGCTACGTCCAGCCCGAGGCCGGCTGAACCGGGCGTCGTCGCAGTGCGCCTCATAGACGCCCCGCGGCCTTGAGGTCCAGGTAGCAGTCGGCCAGTGCCGGAGCAAGCCCCTGGTCGGGTGCCTCCACGACCTCCACCCCGCCGCGACTCAGGCGGCGGCGCACGGCGTGCATCTCCGCCAGGTCCTTCTCCGCGGAGGCGGCCACGTACACCGAGTCGGTGTCGTCACGCGTCGACCTGAGCTCCTCCAGCTCGGGGTCCAGGGCCGAGGCGAGAACTACCGTGTGCTCCCGGGCCAGAGCCGCCAGCGTCCGAATCATCGTCGCGTCCCCGGCGCTGCCGTCCAGGGCGGAGATGACCACCACCAGTGCGCGCTGCGAGAGCGTGGTGCGCACCAGAGAGGCCACGAGGGTCCAGTCGAGCTCGGTCAGGCGCGGCTCCACATCGGTCAGGTGCTCGGCCAGCTCGGTCATGAGCACCGGTCCGGCGCTGCCCCGCACCTGTGCGCGCACGGCGTCGTCCATGGCCAGGACGTCGACCCGGTCGCCGGCGCGGGAGGCCAGGGCCGCCAGCAGCAGGGTGGCCTCGATCTGGGCGTCGAGCCTGGGGGCGTCCCCCAGCCGGGCAGCGGACAGTCGACCCGAGTCGATGATGACGAGAACCCTCCGATCGCGCTCCGGGCGCCAGGTGCGTACCAGCACCTCGCCCCGGCGGGCAGTGGAGCGCCAATCGATGGAGCGCACGTCGTCTCCGACGACGTACTCGCGCAGGGAGTCGAACTCGGTCCCCTCCCCGCGCACCATGACGGCGCTGCGTCCGTCCATCTCCCGCAGCCGGGCCAGGCGCGAGTGCAGGTGGCGGCGCGAGCGGAAGGCCGGCAGGACCCGGACGGAGGCAGGGACGTCCAATGACGCCTGCCGCCCCGCGATGCCCAGGGGACCCATCACCCTGACAGTCAGTGGCCCCGCCTGGCGCTCCCCCCGGCGTCGGGGCGTGAGCACCGTGGAATGACGACGGCGCTGGGCCGGGGGGATCGTCATCGCCCCGCGATCGTGGGTCGCCCCGGCGCTGGGGGGCCAGGCATCGCGCAGCAGGAGGCGGGCCGTGCGTCGACCGGTGTTGGTGAGCGTCAGTGTCGCAGTGATCGACTCGCCCAGCCGCACGCCGTGGCTCACGGAGCGCGAGGCCCGCAGCACTGCGGGCGAGGGGGCGCTCACCACGTCGATCACGACGAGGACCATGACCACGCCGGCCCAGGCCAGCACGGTGGCCGGGCGCGGTGCGATGAGGACCAGGGCGATCCCCGCAAGCATCGCCCATACGGCGCGCATCGTCAGGAACATGCCACTCCTGTCGTGAGTCGGTCAGCTGATCGGTTCTGTGCTCGTGGTCTTCGGCGGCCGATGCCTCAGCGCGGGACCGGCACGGTTCGCAGCACGGCCTCGATGACGGACTGAGGGGTGATGCCCTCCATCTCGGCCTCGGCGTGCAGCTTGATGCGATGGCGTAGAGCTGGCAGCGCCAGTGCCTTGATGTCATCGGGAGTGACGAAGGACCTGCCGGCGAGCCAGGCCCAGGCCCGTGACGCGGCCAGGAGCGCCGTGGCCCCACGCGGCGAGACCCCCAGGGCCACCGAGGGCATGGAGCGGGTGGCGCGCACGAGATCCACCGCGTAGGCCAGCACCTCCGGCGTGACTCCGACCGTGCTCACCTGGGCCCGGGCCTGAGCCAGTTCCTGGACCCCGGCGACGGCCCGCAGCCCCGCTGAGAGCAGGTCGCGCGGATCGAATCCTGAGGTGTGGCGGGAGAGCACCTCGATCTCCTGGGCCCGCTCGGGCAGGGGCAGCACCAGCTTGAGCAGGAAACGGTCCAGTTGGGCCTCGGGCAGCGGGTAGGTCCCCTCGTACTCCACCGGGTTCTGGGTGGCGATCACCATGAACGGATCCGGCAGGGCCCGGGGCTCGCCGTCGATGGAGACCTGACGCTCCTCCATGGCCTCCAACAGCGCCGACTGCGTCTTGGGCGGGGTGCGGTTGATCTCGTCGGCCAGCAGGAGGTTGGTGAAGACGGGACCGGCCCGGAAGGAGAACTGGGCGCTGCGGGAGTCGTAGATGAGTGAGCCGGTGACGTCCCCGGGCATGAGGTCGGGGGTGAACTGGATGCGTTTGGTCTCCAGATCCAGTGCGGTGGCCAGCGACCGCACCAGGAGGGTCTTGGCCACGCCGGGAACCCCCTCGAGCAGGACGTGCCCGCCGGCGAGCAGGGCGATGACCAGCCCGGTCACAGCCGCCTCCTGACCTACGACGGCCTTGCCCACCTCGCTGCGCACGGCCACCAGGCGCCTGCGCGGGTCGGAGCCGTCCTCCCCGCGGGGGGAGGGCTGGGAGACCTGTGGGGCGCTGTGGGTTCCCGAGGCGTCCGGGCCCTCGGGGGCCTGGGAGTGGGGTGCGCCGGTATCCGCGTCACCTGCGATGCCCGGGGTGCGGGTGGGGTCGGTGCTGTCCGTGCTCATGTGGAGTGAACCTCGCTCTCGAGTTGGTCGAGCTGAACTGCCAGGGTGGCCAGGGCGTTGTCGCTGGTGGGCGGCGGGCCGTAAAGAAGAGAGTCCACCGTGGCCGGGGCGATGCCCGAGGCCAGGGAGACGGCGGCGATGACGTCACGGCGCGAGGTCCCGGGGGGCAGGCCCAGGGTGGCGCCCAGACGCAGTGCGGCACCCGAGCGCAGGGCCTGGGCCGCACGGGGCCGGTCCGAGCCCTGACGGTAGAGACGCCCGCGGGCCACCGTGGTCTCGATGGAGCGCACGACGACGGGCAGGTCCTCGCTCACGATGCCGCCGAAGCGACGCCCCTGGACGATCGCCAGCACGCCGGCGATGACGAGCAGCTGGAAGATGAGGACCGGAAGCCAGGGGGGAGTGGAGGAGGAGTTCCACACGGAGGGCGCCTCCATGTGCTCTCCGTCCAACCACAGCACGCGGCTGTGGTGGCCCAGTGCGCGCACTCCCAGGGCTGCGTGCCCCTCCTGGGCCAGGTGAACGTTGGTCACCGGCGCGGGATCGGGGAGGACCCGCAGCGTGGCACCGCTGGGCAGGGAGTCGGTGGCATAGGCGTAACGGTCCTCGCCCACCGGGAAGCAGCCGACGGCGTCGCCATCGCCCTGCAGGGACACCGAGGCGCGCGTGCCGGCCAGGCTCCGGGCGGCCTGGGCATCGGCGTCGTTGCACTGTGGCGCCCGGGTGGAGGAGGCCGCTGCCGCGGTGCCCTTGGCGGTCATGCCCGTCAGCCCCGCCAGGGCGTCGCTGCCGCTCTCGGCTCCGACGACGACGACGTCGCCGCCCGACTCGGCCAGGGCCCGCCGGTCCTGGTTGCTGAGCCGGTCGGCGTTGACCACGGCGATGGTTGCGCCCTGGCGGCCGGCGTCCACGGCCTGGGAGAGGCTGCCGGCCTTGCTCACGGAGATCCCCTCGTCGCGCAGCAGCTCGGCGAGCGCCATGGTTCCCCAGTCCTTGGGGTTGTCGATGGCCAGCGGCGTCGTGGAGGTGATGGTCCGAGTCCACACGGTCACCAGGACGGGGATGAGCATGAGGGCCACCGCGATGACCCCCGGGCGCCACCGGCGCCAGCGCCGGGACCAGTGCGGACCCGTCACCTGGGGCGAGGCGGCCTCGAGAGAGGAGTCCGGGGGAGGCGGGGGCTGCGACGTCGTCGTGGGG
This sequence comes from Actinomyces sp. HMT 175, assembly GCF_016694895.1. NCBI lineage: Bacteria > Bacillati > Actinomycetota > Actinomycetes > Actinomycetales > Actinomycetaceae > Actinomyces > Actinomyces sp. HMT 175. The sequence continues at coordinate 2,288,456 of NZ_CP068012.1, read as the reverse complement.
GTGCTCATGCCGGCGTCCCCGGGGCGTGGGCGGAGGCGCCGACGAGGGCGTGTCCGCTGGGGAGGCGGACCGTGGTCATCTGATCGGCGAGCTCGCGCATCTGCTGGTCCTGGGCGCTGGTGGAGACCACTCGACCGTAGAGGACGGCGTCGAACAGGTGGGCGGCCTCGTACAGCGCGGCCACGACCCCGTGCTCGCCGAGGGCCTGGTGGGTGAGTGTGGCCGCCTCCAGGGCCGTCATGCCCGGGTACTCGTCAATGATCCCGCGCTCATCGAGGGAGCGGATGATGGCGCGGAAGCGTTCGACGACGGCGGTGGTGAAGTCGGCCTGCGCGGCCGCCGTGTCCGCGGCTCGGGTCAGAGCGTCGGCATCGCGGTCGTCGGTGAAGACCGACAGCGACGGCGGCGTCGCTACCCGGCGGGCCGAGGACAGCCTGGTCAGCAGGAGGGTCAGCAGCGCGATACCGGTGGCGGCGATGAGGACCACGATGAGTGTGGACAGCCAGGGGGGAGCCCCGGGGACCATGCTGCCGACATCGAAGAGCCCCCTGAGCCAGCTCCAGAGCCGGTCCCACAGATCGTGATGGTCGTGGTAGATCGGACGGGAGAGCTCCCTGCCCGCGGCGCGCCGGGCCTCGTCGGCGTCGGGGGTCGCCGAGGCCTGCGCGCTGATCGTCCTGAGAGGTGTCACGGCCGGCTCATACTCCGGCGGCGTGACGCAGCTCGACGTCCAGGCCCTCGGAGCGCATCCGCAGGTCGGTGTACATGAGCGCGACCACGGCGGAGTCGAAGGGCAGGATCGCGGCCTGGACGAGACTGCTGAGAAGTGTCGATGCCACCAGGATCGCGAGGGTCATGTCCGGGGCGGCGTAGAGGAGCCCCTGCATGACGATGGACACGCCCTGGGACACGATCTGGGAGGCGAAGAAGACGATGATGAAGGAGAGCAGGCGGATGCCGACGATCCGCCAGAAGTAACCCCGCGTGAGGGTCCAGGAGCGGGATATCCCCTCCATGACGCCGATGTTCTCCAGGACCAGTGCCGCCGGCGCCAGGCACAGCTTGCACATCAGCGCGAAGATCGCCAGCCCGAGCACGGCGATCACCGCCAGGATCGCCAGGATGGCGAGGATGATGGTCCCGGCGGAGTCCTCAGCGGCCCCGTTGGCAATGACGTTCCCCAGGAGGGCCCAGCCGATGCCGACGGCGACTGCGGCGAAGACGGCGGTGATGACGGCGAGGATGAGCTCGATGAGGAGCGTCTGGCCGATGAGCGCCCACACTCGCGGCCGGGTGCGCTGCCACACGTCACCGAGGGACGCCTTGCGGCCCAGAATGGTGCGTGAGACGGTCACGATGAGCAGGCCGATAATGATCGAGGTGGCCATCATGCTCAGCACGCTGGTCACGCCGAGCTGGACGAGCAGGCCCACCAACGATGCCCCGATCTTGTCCAGGTCGGCGTCGGAGAGCTCAACCTTCCCGGACGTCAGGTTCGGCAGGCCGAGCCGGGACAGGAACAGGGCGAAGCTGCCGGCGGACAAGAGCCCCACAACGCTCATCACCACCAGCGAGGGGACGAACATGGCCTTGGGGTTGGCGCGCAGGGACTCGAAGGCTCCCCCGAGGATCTCCCCGATGGACAGCGGCCGCAGCGGAATGATCGAGGGCTTGGGGGCCAGTGCCGACGTGTAGCCGCCGTAGCCCGGGTATCCGGGGCCGCCGGGAGCTCCCGGATACCCCGGTGCTCCGGGATAGGGGGCGCTTCCGGGGACTGAGCCGCCTGCGTAGCCCGGCTGACCCACCGGTGGCGTCTGGTAGCCGCCGTAGCCGGGGTACTGGGGTCCCGCTGCTGAGCCCGGAGCCGGGTAGGAGGGAGCTCCTGTGAAGGCGCCGGCGTCGGGGGCCTGCCATCCGTCCTGATCGCCTCCGACGAAGTCGCTGCCGGAGGTGCCGTGAGCCTCGCGGTCCGGCTCTCCGCTCGGACCGCTGCCGTCAGGGGGGAAGTCGGTACTCATAAGCCCATGCTGTCATGTCCGGCCGTCATCTGGCCCTCCCCCTGGAGGAGGAAATCGTGCCTCTGGAGCTCCGCGCGTGCCCTGAGCCAGGTTCAGGGGGCGCAGCGAAGATCACGGTTCGGCCGCAATAATCCCGGCTTCTGGGCGCGATGACGCCGGTTTTTCCCGTAACTGAGGGGATTCTCTTAATTTCCTGGGGAAACTGTGGGCGCCACCTCGGTGGTCCGGGTGTCCCTCGGGTCCTGGGGCTCATGCCAAGATACGGGCTATGAGCACGCGCATTCTGGTCGTCGACGACGATGCATCCCTGGCCGAGATGATCGGCATCATGCTGGAGTCGGAGAGCTACACGCCCACACTTTGTCATGACGGGGCCAAAGCCCTGGACGCCTTCCACGAGGTCAACCCCGATCTGGTCCTGCTCGACCTCATGCTTCCCGGGCTCGACGGCGTCGAGATCTGCCGGCTCATCCGCTCCGAGTCCGACGTGCCGATCATCATGCTGACCGCGCGCACCGACACCCAGGACGTCGTCGCCGGTCTTGAGGCCGGTGCGGACGACTATGTGACCAAGCCCTTCAAGTCCAAGGAGCTGCTGGCCCGTGTCTCCACCCGCCTGCGTCGCACCAACCCCGGTGCGGCCGAGCACGTGCGTGCCGGGGACCTCGACATCGACGTCGCCGGTCACCAGGTCAAGCGCGGCGAGTCGGTCATCTCCCTGACGCCGCTGGAGTTCGAGCTGCTGGTGACTCTGGCCCGGTCGCCGTGGAAGGTCTTCACCCGTGAGGAGCTCCTCAGCCAGGTGTGGGGTTACCAGCACCCGGCCGACACCCGACTGGTCAATGTTCACGTTCAGCGCCTGCGGGCCAAGATCGAGAAGGACCCCGAGCGTCCCTCGATCGTGGTGACGGTGCGCGGTGTCGGCTACAGGGTCGGCGAATCCGCGTGAGCGACGGCGCATCGGGCGCCATACAATGAACCCGATGCGTAATTCAGGGGGCACGTCGATGGGGTCATCGGTGGGCACCGCGGAGGAGCGGCTGGTTCGGCGTCTGCCTCTGCCGGGGCTGCTGCGCCGCAGCCTCGAGGTGCGCATGGTGTGCACCGCCACCGTCATTGGTCTGCTTCTCATTGTGCTGCTGCTGACCTTCGTGACCGACCGGATCCGCTCCGAGGTGTTCGCCGATCAGCGTGACGTCATCCTCGCCGATGCCGCGTTGCGCGCCAGCGTCGCTCAGGCCGAGTTCGACTCGACCACGGCAGTCACTGTCGACGAGGTCTCAGCCGCCGCCGAGCGGCAGGTCAACGGCGCCAAGGACTCGATCTCCTCCTCCGGGGGAGTGGGGGTCCTCATGCTGCGCAACGAGGAGGAGACCTCGACGACGGTCGTCAACGACCTGGAGACCGACACCCGTCTGCGCTCCCTCATCACCCCTGAGATGACCCGGGCCCTCGATGAGGGCGGGGCGCGCGCCCAGTACTGGCAGTCGGTGGCGGTTCCCAACGATGAGGGGGGCACGGATCCGGGGCTCATCGTGGGGACCCGGGTGAGCCTGCCCCTGGCAGGGGAGTACGACCTCTACCTCGTCTACAGCCTGGCCAGCGAGCAGCGCATCGTCTCCCTGGCCTCGCGCAACATCACCATTGGGGGGCTGGGCTTCCTGGCCATCCTCATCGTCGTGGTGTGGGCCTTCACCAGGTGGGTGCTCAGCCCCGTGCGGCACACCGCCCGGGCCGCTGAGCGGCTGGCCTCCGGACTGCTGGCCGAGCGGCTGAGCATCCAGGGGGAGGACGAGATATCCACCCTGGCCAGATCCTTCAACCACATGGCGACCTCGCTGGAGGACCAGATCGAGCGCTTGGAGTCCCTGTCCAAGGTGCAGCGCCTCTTCGTCTCCGACGTCTCCCACGAGCTGCGCACCCCGCTGGCCTCGATCCGCCTGGCCACGGAGCAGATCCAGGACGCGCGCGAGGAGATCTCCGATCCCTTCGCCCTGCGCAGCATCCAGGTCCTGTCCAGCTCGGTGGACCGCTTCGAGACCATGCTCACCGACCTGCTGGACATCTCCCGCATCGACTCCGGGAACGTCAAGCTCCGGCTGGAGGAGATCGACCTCGCCCAGGTGGTCGACACCGTCATCGAGACCACCCAGTTCCACTTCGACGCCACCGGCACCGAGCTGCGCCTCCACCTCCCCGAGGAGCCGGCCACCGCGGAGATCGACGTCACCAGGGTCGAGCGCATCATCCGCAACCTCGTGGTCAACGCGCTCGAGCACGGTGAGGGCAAGCCGATGGACGTCACCGTCGCCGTGGATGCCGATGCGGTGGCGGTGCGGGTGCGCGACCACGGCATCGGCATGAGCCCCGACGTCGTCACCAAGGTCTTCGACCGCTTCTACCGCGCCGACCCCTCGCGCAAGCGCAGCCTGGGAGGCACCGGACTGGGGCTGTCCATCGCCATGGAGGATGCCCGTCTGCACGGCGGGCGCCTCTCGGCCTGGGGGTGGCCGGCCGACGGCTCCTCCTTCCTGCTGGTCCTGCCCCGCACCCAGGGGGCCGACGGCGGTCCCGGCCGGCTCAGCGGCCCCGGCCCCCTCGAGCTCGTCCCGCAGGACGCGCCCGCGGTGGCCCGCGCCGGCATCCCCATCGACGAAGAGTCCTCCTTCTCCCCGGTCGGCCCCCTGGGGCCCGCGCCCGCCACCCGCCGGGCCCGCCAGAGCGTCGTCCTGGGCGACATCCCCCTGGCCGGGGAGAGCCACGACGCGGTCACCGAGGACGTCGGCCGAGTCGTCGTCGTCCTTCCCGGTCAGGAGCCCGCCACCCGCACACCCGAGGAGACCGAGGAAGAGGGGTGGCGCCGATGACGCAGCCGATGAACCGCGACGCGCCCACTCAGGGGCGCAGATCCGCAGAGGCTGCAGAGCCCACCGGGCCCACTGAGCCCACCGGGATCCTCGGAACGGTTCCGGTTGGATTGTCGCGACGCGGCGCGCTGGGGCTGCTCTCGGCCACGGCCGCCGGAGTGCTGGCCGGCTGCACGGCGCTTCCGAGCTCCAGCCGCGTCACCCGCTCCGGAGTGGCCGCCTCCGACACCAACGCCCTCATCGAGACCGCTCCCGGACCGGGTGAGGGGGACTCGGCCGAGGACATCGTCAACGGTTTCCTGCGCGCCACCATCGCAGGGTTCTCCGACGACTTCGCCACCGCCAAGCAGTTCCTCAGCGATCACGCCGTCGCGCAGTGGAAGCCCCTGGAGACGGTGAGCGCCTACAGCGGGTCGACCGAGCCGCAGGTCTCGGTGGCGGCCAACGGCTCCTTCACGGTGACCTCCGGACAGGTGGGGGTGCTCAACTCCCTAGGTGTCTTCACCCCCGCCCCGGAGGGGAGCACCTATACCGGCGAGTTCTCCCTGGCCACCAACTCCACCGGCCAATGGCGCATCGTCGGCCTGCCTCACGGCATCCTGCTGCCCTTGTCCCGACTCATGCAGAACTTCGCGGTCAGCTCCCTGGCCTTCCTGTCCCGGGACCGGTCCAGGTTCGTCCCCGAGCTGCGCTGGTACCCGCGCAGCTCGCAGGCCGACTCCCTGGTCTCCGGGCTGCTGGCCGGGCCCTCGGACTGGCTTGCGAAGGGGGCCTCCAGCCTCATCCCGCGCAACGCCGAGCGGGCGGGGCGGGGGGTCGTCGTCGAGGGCGGCACCGCCACCGTCCACCTGAGCGCGGACTCCGACCCCGCCTCGGAGGACGCCCGCGGGCTCATGGTGGCCCAGATCGAGCAGAGCCTCGTCCAGATCAGCGGCATCGACCACGTGCGCGTGCTCGCCGGCACCGTCGACCTCGGCGCCGCTGCCCAGCTGACACCGATGGCCCCCGAGGTCGGAGGCATCGTGGGGATGTCGGAGGGTTCGGTCGTGCGCGGCACGGGGGCCAGGCGCGTCACCCTGGCCAGTGACCGGGTCCTGGGGACCAGTGACGCGCGTAGCCCGAGCCTGGGGGCCGACGGGGCCGTCTACGCACTGTCGGCCTCCAGCCTGCTGCGCCTGCCCCGGGGGCAGGGCTCCGCCAGCGTCATCCTCTCGGTGGGGGATCCCTCCGCGGGCGCCGGTGGGCTGGGAGCTCCGATGGGTGACCGGCACGGCTGGGCCTGGTTGCTGGCCGAGGGGCGTCTGACCGCCGTCAACGGCTCCGGGCAGCGCGCCACCCTGGAGTCCTCCTGGCTGCAGGACGGCACGGTCGCGGCCTTCGACCTGTCCGTGGAGTCCGAGCGGATCGCCGTGCGGCGAACCGACGGGCGGGTCGCCGTCGCCATCATCATCAGGGACCAGGACGGCCGTCCCACCGGGCTGGGGCCGGCCCTGGAGATGCCCCGCGCCAGTGGGGCGGGCACGCGCGGGCTGTCCTGGTGCGCCCCCAACGCCGTGTGCGTCCTGGCCGCTGCCGGCACCGAGGGCGGGGGCGTGCCGGAGGTGCGTCTGGTCCAGGTCGGCGGGGCGGTCAACACGCTGGTGGGGGTGCGTCGGGCCCGTTCGGTCATCTCCGACCGCTCCGAGGAGTCTCTCCTCATCGTCGACGAGGACGGGCAGACCTGGCAGCGTCGCGGGGCGATGTGGCGGGTGCTCACCGCCGAGGTCACTGACCCCTCCTTCCCCCTGCCCTGAGCCGACGCCTCTGACACGCGCGCCTCTGACACGCGACTCCGGGTGCCCCCGGTCGGTCAGGACCGTGGAGCACCCGGATATCAGGGGCCAACCCCGCGCCGCGGGGCCGGATGGGGCTACAGCACCTGGGCGTCCAGGCGGATGACGCCGTAGGTCCACCCGTGACGGTGGTAGACGGCACAGGGCTGCTTGGAGGACTTCTCGATGAACAGGTAGAAGGGGTGCCCCACGAGCTCCATCTGGTAGAGGGCCTCGTCAACGGTCATCGGCTTGGCCTCGTGCAGCTTCTGACGCACGATCACCGGGGAGTCGCCGAGCTGCGCCTCAACGGCGACACCCGGCTCGGTGGGGGCGGAGGGGGAGTCCTCGATCGGCGCGTCACCGGTGTCGGGGACCAGGGGCTCCTCCACGCCGGGAGCTGCCTGGAGGTCCTCATTCGGTGCGGCCACGGTGTGACGACGGTGGTGGTCCTTCTTGCGGTCCCGGGCCCGGCGAAGGCGCTCGGTCAGCTTGCCCATGGCGATATCAAAAGCGGCGAAGCGGTCCGAGGAGGAGGCCTCCGCCCGGATGATCGGGCCCTTGGAGACGACAGTGATCTCCACTCTCTCGGCGGTGTCGGCCTGGCGCGGGTTGCGCTCGTGGGTGACCTCAACCTCGACGCGCTGGACCCGGGGGTCGAACTGCTCAACCTTGACGGCCTTGTCCTCGACGTAGTCGCGCAGGCGAGAGCTGATCTCAGCGTTACGACCGACGACGGTGATATCCATGCTGGAACCTCTTTCTAGGCTCGTGGGCCGGCCCTGACGGGCCGTGTGCGACAAGTACCCGCCACGTCTCACGGCGGGTTCGGGACTGGTGTCATCACCTCCTGGTCACCTCGTGAGGGCCCTCAGGCACCGAGGCGGGGATCCGGTCGACTGTCCTTGTCGGCGTCGGGAGCCGCCTGTGCGTTGTGCCACATAAGGTACACCATGTGGGGCTGTTCACGCCTCCCTTTCGTGCGCGCCACGCCCGGAAGAAGCCTCCTGATCGCCGCAGGCGGACAAGGTGGAGGCCCTCGGATCCATGCGGCCAGGGGTGCGGCGGCCTGCGGTGATCGCCCGCGGGTCGGCCGGCACTGCGGCACGCGCATGCGCCGGGGGCGGGGCGGCGCTCAGCACCAGGGCGCCCAGGACCCGCCCACCTCCCACCCGCAGCGCCCGGGCGCAGGCCCCCAGAGTGGCCCCGGTGGTCACGACGTCGTCGACCAGCAGGATCGGCAGGCCGGTGACGGCGGCCAGCAGGCGCGGAGCCTGGGCGCGGTTGCCCCGTCGCTGACGGGCGGATCGGCCCGCCTGGTGCGCCCCACCGCCCCGACGGCGCAGCAGGTCCGTGCTCAGCACGAGCGCTGCGGGTTCTTGCCCGGCCCACTGCGCGCAGATTCCCCGGGTGACGGCGTCGGCCAGGTGGGCCGCCACCAGGCGGCCGCGCAGACGGCGCACGATCCCGGAGGGTGCGGGGACCACGACCAGCACCCGCGTGTACCCGGTGGAACCGGTCCAGACCTCTCCGGGAGGGTGCGCCTGCGCCCACCGGCGCCCCAGGTGCCGACCGGATCGGGCCATCACCTCCGACAGGTCCTCCCGGGCACCGTTCTTCCAGCCCAGCACCATGGTGCGCACCGGGCCGGTGTAGGAGGCCAGGGCCCAGATGTCCAGGTCGTCGGCGGCATCGGCGTGCTCCACGGCGAAGGGGGCGGCCTCGAGCAGCTCCCGGCACTGCGGGCACAGCGCCGTCTCCCAGCGCCCACAGCCCGCACAGCTGGTTGGCAGGCCCAGCGACAGGGCCGGGGAGAAATCCGCCGACAGGCCCAGTGGTGGGCCGAGTGCGGCGGGACGGCGGGGCTTGCGGCGACGGTGCTCCATGTCCCCACTGTGACGCAGGCGGAACCTTCCCGCTCCTGGCGGCGCTCGCGTTCCACACCACGAGGGGACGGCCGTCGTCGTCGTCCCCTGTGGCCCCGTGCCCCACCTGTGTCCTCGGTGGGAAGAATCTCGGTGCTGGAAAGACCGCCGCCCAGCGAGGTCCACTAGAGTACGGAGGCAGGTAGCCGGTGAGACCTGAGCCCATACCGAGCCGATCCTGAGCCGATTCCGCGTCGATTTCGAGTTGATTCCGAGTCGGCCGACTCGACCGATACGGCCTGCGTCTCATCGTCGCTCTTCGCAATCTGACGTCCCAAGGGAGAATGCAGCGTGTCGATCGTGGACCGGATCCTTCGCATTGGCGAGGGCCGCACCCTGAAGAAGCTTGATGCCATCGCCGATCAGGTGGAGGCTCTCGCCGACGAGTACAGCGAGCTCTCCGACGCCGAGCTGCGCGAAATGACTGATGAGCTCAAGGAGCGCTACCAGGACGGCGGGGAGAGCCTCGACGACCTGCTGCCCGAGGCCTTCGCCACGGTCGTGGAGGCGGCCGACCGCGTCCTGGGCATGCGCCCCTACCACGTCCAGATCATGGGTGGGGCGGCCCTCCACCGCGGCAACATCGCCGAGATGAAGACCGGTGAGGGCAAGACCCTCGTGGCCACGATGCCCTCCTACCTGCGGGCCCTGACCGGCAAGGGCGTCCACGTCGTGACCGTCAACGACTACCTCGCCGAGTACCAGTCCGACCTCATGGGGCGCGTCCACCGCTTCCTGGGGCTGACCACCGGCTGCATCCTCGTGGGCCAGACGCCCGCCGAGCGCCGGGAGCAGTACGCCTGCGACATCACCTACGGCACCAACAACGAGTTCGGCTTCGACTACCTGCGCGACAACATGGCCCAGCGCCCCGAGGACCTGGTCCAGCGCGGCCACGCCTTCGTCATCGTCGACGAGGTCGACTCCATCCTCATCGACGAGGCCCGCACCCCGCTCATCATCTCTGGTCCGGCCAGCGGCGACGTCAACAAGTGGTACAAGGAGTTCGCCACGATCTCCGAGCGCCTGCGCCCGGGCAAGGACTACGAGGTTGACGAGAAGAAGCGCACCGTGGGTGTGCTCGCCGCCGGCATCGAGCGGGTCGAGGACTACCTCGGGGTGGACAACCTCTACGAGTCGGAGAACACCCCCCTGATCGGCTTCCTCAACAACGCCATCAAGGCCAAGGAGCTCTTCCACCGGGACAAGGACTACATCGTGCGCGACGGTGAGGTCCTCATCGTCGACGAGCACACCGGCCGCGTCCTGCCCGGCCGCCGCTACAACGAGGGCATGCACCAGGCCATCGAGGCCAAGGAGCGTGTGGAGATCAAGGCCGAGAACCAGACTCTGGCCACCATCACTCTCCAGAACTACTTCCGCCTCTACCCCGAGGGCTCGCGCTCGGGCATGACCGGTACCGCCGAGACCGAGGCCGCCGAGTTCGCCGGCACCTACAAGATCGGCGTCGTCCCGATCCCCACCAACAAGCCCATGATCCGTCAGGACCAGCCCGACCTCGTCTACACCACCGTCGAGGCCAAGCTCGACGCCGTCGTCGACGACATCGCCGAGCGCCACGAGCTCGGCCAGCCGGTCCTGGTGGGAACCACCAGCGTGGAGAAGTCGGAGATCCTCTCCGAGCGTCTGCGCGAGCAGGGCATCCCTCACGAGGTCCTCAACGCCAAGCAGCACGCCCGCGAGGCCGCCGTCGTGGCCATGGCCGGCCGCAAGGGCGCCGTCACCGTCGCCACCAACATGGCCGGACGCGGAACCGACATCATGCTGGGCGGCAACGCCGAGCACATCGCGGTCTCCGCCCTCAAGGAGGCCGGTCTGGACCCCGAGGAGAACGCCGAGGAGTACGAGAAGGCCTGGCCGCAGGCCCTGGCCGCCGCCAAGGAGGCCTGCCGGGCCGAGCATGACGAGGTCGTCGAGCTCGGCGGTCTCTACGTGCTGGGCACCGAGCGTCACGAGTCGCGGCGTATCGACAATCAGCTGCGCGGCCGCTCCGGCCGTCAGGGGGACCCGGGCGAGTCCCGCTTCTACCTGTCCATGGAGGACGACCTCATGCGCATGTTCGCCTCCGGGCTCGCCCAGCGCATCATGTCCTCGGGCGCCTACCCCGACGACGTCCCCCTGGAGTCCAAGATGGTCACTCGCGGCATCGCCGGGGCCCAGCGCCAGGTGGAGTCGCGCAACTACGAGATCCGCAAGAACGTCCTCAAGTACGACGACGTCATGACCGAGCAGCGCGAGAAGGTCTACTCCGAGCGCCGTCAGGTCCTGGACGGTGAGGACCTGGAGCCCCAGATCGAGGCCTTCCGGGCCCAGGCCGTCACCTCCATCGTCGAGGCCGGCACGGCCGAGGGCCGTCCCGACGAGTGGGACCTGGACGCCCTGTGGGGAGAGCTCGGCCGCCTCTACCCGGTGGGCCTGACCCAGGACGAGGTCGTCGAGGCGCTGGGCGGCAAGAACGCACTGACCTCGGAGCGCCTCATCGAGGAGCTCACTGAGGACGTCGCTGTCGCCTACGAGGACGCCGAGGCCCGCATCGAGGCCAACGCCCTGGCCCATGTCCAGCTCGGTGAGGACCCCATGCGCACCCTGGAGCGCCGCATCCTGCTGGCCGTGGTGGACAAGCGCTGGCGGGAGCACCTCTACGAGATGGACTACCTCAAAGAGGGTATCGGTCTGCGGGCCATGGCCCAGCGCGACCCCCTCGTGGAGTACGCCAACGAGGGTGCCCGCATGTTCCGGGCGATGATGGAGGGGATCCGCGAGGAGACCGTCGAGCAGATCTTCGCCAACGTCGCCCGCTTCGACGCCGCCGCCCAGCGCGCCGCCGAGGACGGCACCGTCGAGGCCGCCCAGGCGGTCGCCAAGGCCAACGCCACCGCAGCGGCCGGCATCCGCGTGGGCCAGGCCGGCGGCCAGGGGCGCGGTACGGTTCTGGGGGACACCGGGCAGGCGTCCATGGAGCAGCGGGTCACCTACTCCGGCCCCAGCGAGTCCGGCGAGGAGGAGACCTCCGGGGCCTCCTCGCGCAGGGCCTCCCGTTCCGGCGCCGACTCCGGCGGCAACCGGGCCGAGCGTCGTCGCTCCAGGAAGAAGCGCCGGCACTGAGGCTCAGCGCGAGCTGACACGACTGTCAATGATCCCGTCGGAACCCGGCAACCAACCGGGGTTCGGCGGGATCACGCCATCTCCAGGCCGGTGAGGATCCAGCGTTCGCGCAGCAGCTCCAGGCGCGCTGCCGCGGCTCGGACCCGGTTGCCCTCCTCCAGCAGGACAGTGGCCTCGCAGGCTCCCGACATGGTCAGCTCGGTGCGCACGCTACGGATGCGTGGACGTCGTGGGCTGGACTGGCCTCCCAGGATCCGGGCGGCCAGCCCCGCCCGACGGGCGAGGGCCTCGAACAGGGAGGGGCTGGTCCAACGGACCAGGTGGTCCACCGGGCGCAGCCCGGCCAGGACCTCGCTGGCGGCCGTCACCACGATGGCGGCGGTGCGCGAGGCGTCAGTGCCGGCGGCGGGCCACTGCGTCAGGGGCGCACCCCGCGTGACGGAGCCTGCGTCGTTCACGGGCTTGGAGGGTTTGTGCGGAACCGCACGAGTCGGCGTCGGGTGGCTCGGTGTGGGGCGGCTACGACGTTGAGCGTCGGTCTTGCGGCGTGCGGGGCGGGTGGCTTGGACAGTGGTGGTCGCGGTCATGGTGGGCTCCTGGGAGTGGGAGGGTGCCCCGTGGGCACGGAGTGCGAAGTGGAATGGGGAAGGTGTTCGGGGCCTGCGGTGGGGGCCGCCGGCGCTGGTGCGGTGCGGTTCATCGTGATGGCGCCTGACCTCCTGCCGGTGTGCTCGGTGCGGACAAGGAGTCCGGGACGTTCAGGACCGTGCCGGGCCGGATCAGCGAGGGGTCGGCGCCGATGGCCTCGGAGTTGGCGCGGTACAGGGCCGGCCAGTCCTGTGCGATCTGTGCGGGGGCGGAGCCGGTGGGCAGGAGGTGAGCGGTGATGGACCACAGGCTCTCGCCGGGCGCGACGGTATGAGTGGGGCTCGAGGAGGGTGGGGCGTCGGGGCCGGTAGGGGGCTGCGCCGCCTGGCTGCCCGGTGGTGTCGAGTCTGCCGACTGGCTTGCGCCCTCCGAGTCGCTCGAACCGGTCGAAGTGCTCGACGGGGACTGATCGGCCGGCGTCGACGGCGTCGAGGACTGCGACGGCGGTGAGGCGGGCGCCGAGCTGGTGGGGCGCCATCCCAGGTCATCCCCGCCACTGGCCTCCTCGCTGGCCAGCGCCGGCGCCGAGGACAGGGAGACGAGCAGCGCGGAGGCGACGATGCGTCTGACCGCTGGCGCTCCCCAGGCCTCGAGGGCTCTGGCTGCCAGCGCATAGGCGCCGCCGCGACAGCGCTTGTCGGGGTCGTTCGCCCCGGGGCACGTCATGAGTGCCAGGAGGGCCGAGACCGCGTGCCACAGGGCCCCCAGGGCCCCGCATGTGCAGGTGCCGGCCACCACGGCGTTCGACAGGTCGCTCAGTCCCCAGGCCTGTGGCGGGACCTGCACGAGCTGCTCCGCGGCGCCGTGGGCCGTGCGTCCCAGAACTATCAGGACGGCCCCTGACGCTGCGGCCAGGAGCGTCAGTCGTTGACGAGCTCCCATGTCACCCTCCATCGCCGATGATGTCGTTTGATGATGTTAGGTGTACGCCTATGGTTTGATGATGTCAATAGTGATGATATGACATGCTGTGTGCTGAGTCGTGGTAATGGGGTGGGAGTGGTGCTGGAGGCACGTGGCCTGAGCCGCTTCGGAGTGCTTTCCTCGGCGTGCGGACTGTGGTGAGGTGGGCCTATGGACTGGGACGCGATGATTGCCGACCTGGAGAGCAGCTTCGATGCTGAGCGCCGTGCGGACCTGGTGGCTCAGAGCGTCGAGCTCGCGGAGGCCGAGCACGCCTCCATCGAGCTCGTCGACCGTCTGCGAGGCTCGGTGGGCCGACTCATCCACCTGCGGACTCGCGGCGGTGTCCCCGTCGACGGTGTGGCCTGCCGGGTGGAGCCCTCCTACGTCCTCGTCGATGAGGGGGAGGGGCTGCAGGCCGTCGTCCCGGTGAGCGCGGTGGCCACCGTGGCGTCACTGGCCGGTCCGGCGCCCCGGGACGGCCGCCGTCGGCCCACGCTGACGGCCCTGATGCGTGAGATCGCCCGACGCGGAGCGCGGGTGCGCCTGGTGCTGGGCTCCGGAGAAGTGGTGGGGCGGCTGGTCCGGGTGGGAGCGGACCATGTCGATGTCGCCGTCGACCCTGAGGGCGGCATTCGCTCGCGTCGCGCTCCCGGGGTGGGCGGCGCAGGGGTTGTCAGCGTCATGACCGCTGCGATCGAGGTGCTGCGCAGTCGCTGACGTCGGCTAGCGGGCAGAGAGGTTCAGGGCGCCCCGTCCTCGTTCCAGCCCGCGGCGACCATGGCCCTGGTGGAGGCGAGCTGGCGCTGGATGTAGTCCTCCAGGGCCTGGTCCTCGATGCGCCAGAGCTTGCGGGCGCCGACCTGAATGGCGGGAAGGTCGCCGGTGCGGATGAGAGCGCGCACGGCCTGGGCGGAGAGCTGAAGCTGCTCGGCGACGTCGGCGATGGTCAGGAATCGTGTGCTCATACCACGATGATCCCACTGCTGGATCCGCTCCACAATTCTTAAAGACACTTGTGGATAACCTTGAGGTACTATTTTATCCCAACGATGATTGCAGGAGATCAAGGAGGATTCCCGTGATGTCATCTCGCCGCAGTCGAACCCTGACCGGTCCTGAGCGTCCCCGCGGTCGTTGGCGCCGGCCTGCCTGGAAGGATCCGCGTATGGCTGGGGGAGTGGTGCTGGTGGCCGGGGCCGTGGCCCTGGGGGCTTGGGCGGTCGACGCGGCCGCTGATACCACTCGCGTCTACGTCCTCTCCCAGGACGTCGCTCCCGGGACGGACCTGACTGCCGACGGCATTCTTACGGTGGTCGAGGCCCATCCCGGCACCGATGCCTACGTCGAGGCCGGGCACCTGCCGGACGGCGCCGTGTCCACACGCTCCATGCGCAAGGGAGAGCTGCTGGCTGCGGCGGCCGTCAACAGCGGCCGGGAGCAGGAGCTGCGGCCGGTGGTCCTCACTGTCGCCTCCAACCTGCCGGCCTCGACCAAGGTCGGCGACTACGTCGATCTGTGGATCGTGCCCAAGGAGGGCGTGGCGGGCCGGCCCGCAGCCCAGGCGCCTGCCGCCGGGCAGACCGGGCAGACCGGGCAAAGTGGACAGGGAGGCCAAGGCGACCAGTCGGGGCAGGCCGAGGGGACTGGAGCCCGCCGCGTGGCCACAGGGCTGGTCATCGCCTCAGTCGGTGAGACCAGCAAGGGGTTGATCTCCGGACCCGGCACCGGGGTGGAGGTCAAGGTTCCCGAGGCCTCCCTCGCCGCCGTTCTCAGCGCCGTCGGTCAGGAGGGGGCGCTCGTCCTGGTTCCCACCGGCCAGGAAGCGCCGGCGGAGAAGGCCTCGTGAGCGCCCCGGGCGCCGGAGTCCTCCTGGCTCTCAGCGGCGACGACGCCGGGATCCTGCGGGCGCTGAGCCAGGCGGGAAGCGGGCTGTGCGTCGTGCGCCGATGCGCCGACCTGCCAGAGCTGCTCTCAGCGGGGATGGCCGGACTGGCGGGCTTCGCCCTGCTGGACACCGGTTTCGATGAGATCGACCGCACCGTCCTGGACCGGCTCGCGCGCGCGGGCCTGAGCGGAATGCTCCTGGTGGAGGCCCACGAGGAGGAGCGCTGGCGCAGTGCGGGGTGGCCGATTCTCCGGCGCGACACGGAGCCCGGCCGGATCTGTGCGGCGCTGCAGGACCTTGTGCGTCGTGGTGGGGTCTCCGGCGTGGCCCCCACCGGGAGCGGGCCGGCAGCTGACGGTGCCGACTGGCTGAGCGCCGCCACCCCCGCTTCGACGGAACCGAACACGGAACCGCACACGGAATCGAACACTGCCGCCCAGGAGACCGCCTGGCTCGAAGAGCTGTGGCGCCAGTCGCCCGGCTCCCCTGAGGGCGGGACGGCGCCGTCGCAGCTGCACCGGGTCTCCAACGACGCCGGAGCCGAGGAGGACACGGGGCAGGACCGGCTGCGCGGCCGGGAGCAGGCCGCCGCGGATACGCCGGAGCCTGTGCTGCCGGTCGCGGCGAGCCCGGCGGGTGACGAGCGTGGAGGGAGGATCGTCCTGGTGTGGGGGCCTCATGGTGCTCCCGGACGCTCGACGGTCGCTGTCTCCGTCGCTCACGGCCTGGCCGCCTGCGGCGGTGCGATCCTCGTGGATGCAGACGTCGAGGCTCCCAGCCTCGTCCAGCTCCTCGGCATGCCGGAGGACTCCTCGGCCCTGGCCGGGGCCGCCCGTCTGGCCACCCACGGCCGCCTTGACGCGGAGAGCTTTCGACGAATCCTGGCTCCGGTGGGCGATGGGCTCTTCCTGCTGGGCGGCCTGGGCAGGTCCGGGCGCTGGCGCGAGCTGCCACCGGCCTCGATGACCGAGGTGTGGGCACAGTGCCGCCGGGCCGCGGCCTGGACCGTCGTCGACGTCGCCGGCGGGCCCGCCGATGACGACGTCGACGACTTCACCCTTGAGCCTGGACGTGGGGCCGTGACGGCCGACCTGGTGTCGCACGCCGACGTCATCCTGGTCGTCGGCGGGGCCGACCCCGTCGGGGTGCGCCGGCTGCTCCAGCTCCTCGATGAGATGGGGGCCTCCATGAACCCCGCAGGCCGGGTCGAGGTCGTCATCAACCGGGTGCGGGCCTCGGCCGCAGGACCTTCTCCCCAGCAGGCTCTGCGAGAGGCCCTGGCGCGTTTCGGCGGGCTGGAGGACATTGTGCTCCTGCCCGATGATGCGGCAACGGCCGACGCCTGCCTGCTTCAGGGGTGCACTGTCCTGGAGCAGGCGCCCGCCAGCGCACTGGGCAAGGCCCTCAGCGCACTGGTCGACCGTATCGATCCGCAGGTCGCAGCGGTACGCAGGGCCGCCTCCCCGCGTCGTTCCCTGCTGTGGCGCTCCAAGCGGCGCGGTGGGCGCCGGGACCGCAGGAGTTCTGCGGCCCAGGCCGCGACCGGCAGAAGCAGGAGCCGCTCGAACGCGCGCAGCGCGGGTGCGAGGCGCCGCCGCCGAGGCGGGGACGGGGGACAGGTGGTCGGTGAACGACCGCCGGTTCCCCAGGCGCCCAGCGGACTCATCCAGGCGCTGCCGCAGTCGCCTCCGGGCCTGCCACCATCGATCCAGCCGGCGAGCCAGCCAGTGAACCAGCCGCAGAGGCCGGTCCTCGGCTCGCCGCACCAACCCGGGACAGAGTCGAGTACGGGAACGCCCCCGAGGTCGGCACCGCCGGGAACTGGTCGACACCGCTACTGAGAACCGGAGTGCGAGCGGTGCCGGGGGGCCGCCCGGCTGCTTCGGGGAAGGGGGTGAGCGCGGAGGTAGGGCAGACTGGGCGCATGCGCATCTACCTGCCCGCCACCGCCGCCCACCTGCGTGCAAGCGTCCTGGGCTCCTCGCACCAGCCGCTCACGGCTCACGCCGCCACCCCCGCCCTCGCCCAGGCCCTGCCCGAGGAGGATGAGGAGGGCTTGGAGGTCTCCGCCTCGCTGTGCGCCGCCGACGCCTCCGTCGTCCTGCTGGCCGAGCCCGAGGCCGCAGGGCTGGCCGACCGGCGCATCGTCATCGCGGCCGACGTCGATGCCGAGAACGTACGTGAGCTTCCCGTGGAGGGCGACGTCCTGCCCGGCACGATCGAGGTCACCGGTGAGATCTCCTGGGAGGACGTCGCCGCCCTGCTCGTGGACGAACCCGAGGCGCAGGACGATGTACGAGCCGCCCGGCTCGGTGACGAGGACGCCTTCGAGCGCGCCGCCGAGGCCGACCTGCTCTGGTACGACGTCACGGAGCGGGAGGCGCTGGCCGAGAGCCTCGGCGTCTGACCGGGCCGGCATCGCAGGTCAGTGCGGGGCGCGTCCGCGTCCGACGTCGGACTGCCCGCTGCCCCCGAACCCAGGCCGACCGGGGGTGCTTTCGTCCAGCATTCGCGGTGACGTGACCAGTTCCACGGCCGCCTGCCTTGCGCCGCGGAGGTCGCTGCTGGGTAAGGTGCTCTCTGCCAAAGACCGCAGGTCGCCCGCTCCGGCGGGACCAAGTCCACATCGGGTGGGGCCGGCGCAGGTGAGAACGAGACTTCTTCGGGCATGCCCGAATTCAAGCCCCGTGCCCACCGGCGCGGGGCTTTTCCAGTGAATGGACCCCTGCGGCATACCACGGAAGGAGGGCCCATGGCACGGCCTGACAAGGAAGCAGCCGTTGCTGCACTGGCGGACAAGTTCCGTCAGGCTGACGCGGTCCTGCTGACTGAGTACCGGGGACTGAGCGTCGCCCAGCTCAAGGAGCTGCGTCGTTCCCTCGCCGGTAACGCCGAGTACACCGTGGTGAAGAACACGCTTGCTGCGATCGCCGCCCGCCAGGTCGGGCTCGAGGACTTCGCCGACGACCTCACGGGCCCCTCCGCCCTGACGTTCGTCACCGGTGAGCCGGTCGAGGCCGCCAAGGCTCTGCGTGACTTCGCCAAGGACAACCAGCAGCTCGTCATCAAGGGCGGTGTCATGGACGGCGCCGTGCTGTCCGCCGACGGCGTTGACAAGCTTGCCTCTCTCGAGTCCCGCGAGGTGCTGCTCGCCAAGACCGCGGGCGCCATCAAGGCGTCCCTGTCCAAGGCTGCGTACCTCTTCGCCGCACCGGCCTCCAAGGCCGTGCGCACCGTCGACGCCCTGCGCGAGAAGCAGGAGACCGCGGCCTGAGGCCGCACGCGTCATCCACCAACCCTGCGCGCGCAGGAACCTGATAAGGAAGGAACGCCCATCATGGCGAAGCTGACCACCGAAGAGCTCATCGAGCAGTTCAAGGAGCTCACCCTCATCGAGCTGTCCGAGTTCGTCAAGGCCTTCGAGGAGACCTTCGACGTTACCGCCGCCGCTCCGGCCGCCGTGGCCGTTGCCGCCGCCCCCGGCGCTGCCGGTGGCGACGCCGCCGCCGAGGAGAAGGACGAGTTCGACGTCATTCTCGAGGCCGCCGGCGACAAGAAGATCCAGGTCATCAAGGAGGTGCGCGCTCTGACCTCCCTCGGCCTGAAGGAGGCCAAGGAGCTCGTCGACGGCGCTCCCAAGCCCGTCCTCGAGGGCGCCAACAAGGAGGCCGCCGAGAAGGCCAAGGAGCAGCTCGAGGGCGCCGGCGCCACCGTCACCCTCAAGTGAGTCTCCCCCCGCTGCCTGAGGCGGCCTGAGGGTCGCCGAGGGCCGGGGAAGCCCATCTTCACCGGGTCCCGTCCACCATGAGGTGGGCGGGACCCGGTCGTGTTCCGGGGGCCTGGTGCTGTCCGGCCTCCGTGTGCTTCGACGTCGTCGGGCTCGGGGTGCTGGGAATCGGGGACGTACATGTGCGCCGAGGACTGCGATGTCCTCCAGGTCACTGAGGTCCGTCCCCAGTGGTCTGGGGGAGAACGCAGTCGCCGATCGGAAAGTACGTTCCCGACGTCGGCACTCCGGTCGATGGACCCCGAGGCGACGTCGAGAGCCGCGACCTCATGGCACCAGCACTCCGGGTGGACGCTCGCCCCACAGTCCGCCACCTTGAAGCCCGGCCACCGGCGAGAGGCGGGAGACCACCCCCAGGGGGAACATCGACAGCAACCGGTCCGCCTGGGTGCGCATGTCGCTGAGCGAGGACCACGTCGCCCGGAAGAACCTCCACCCCAGCGACTCGAGCTCGTCCTGGCGGAGCTTCTCGAGGAAGACGTCCTCCTGGGTGTGGTACTTGGTGCGGCCGTCGAACTCCGCGACGACATGGTGATCGGGCCAACCCAGGTCCAGGAAGCGGTCCTTGGACAGCCCCGGAACCGGGTACTGGGCGATGGCCTGAGGCAGCCCTACCACGAGCGTCATCCACCGCAGCACACTCTCCCCGGGCGAGACCGCCCAAGGGGTGGCGGCGGCCAGTACCGCACGCGCCTGCGCTATCCCTCGCCGCCCCCGATGACGTGCCACGAGCTCCTCCCAGCAGGCGTGAGCCGAGCGCAGCCGCGTGGCGCAGGAATCTCGGTGCCACGGATCGGGTCGGCAGTGCTGGTTCAGAGCCGCATCGGCGATGGAGAGCGCGTTGAACGGGGGCTCGTCGCAGGCGCAGTCGAAGGCGGTGCGCAACACGGACGTGACGGGAACCCCTCCAACCGTCTCGATCTCCTCGTCGCGCAGCTGAAGCCGGCGACGGTGCATTCGGATCGGGGTGGCCTCGGGGTGCGCGGGATCGATAGGAGCGGGTACTCCCGACGACGGGTACCGGAAGGCGGGCAGTGTCGTTGTGGTCAGACGTGGGTTACCGGAGACGGCGAGGTAGACGTCCGGCTCACCTGTCCACATCGCCAGGCCATGAATCAGGGCGGCCGATGTGTGAGACAGACAGGTGGCGGAGGGGAGGAGTTGTTGCGCGGCAATCGCACGCGCTAAGGACACCATGAACCGCTGCTCCCAGCGTCGCCTGCCCGGGACTGCGTGCAGGTAGGCCCCCGGCATGAGTCGCAGCAGATCAGGATTGCGCGACGCGTGGAAGCGCTTGCGGCCGCCTGAGTAGATGATGGTCGGCCGAAGGTGCGCCGGGATCGGGCAGATGGGAGTGGGGCGGCTGGCAGTGGTGGCGACGGGGCTCATGCAGCGAGTCTTCTCAAGAGTTTCGGGGCATGGCGAGTGCAGAGCCCCGTGGGTGTGGACTCGCCGGAGTCTGAAGGCAGGAGTGCTTCGCTGTGGATCCCGCAGTGACCACTGAAAGCCCGCTTCCCGGACGAGATGCGGGACCGACGTGCTCGTCGCGACGTCGTCGGGTTGGGACGGCCAGCAGGTGGACGGGTTGGAGGGGCGGTGGGGGATCGGGGACGTACATGTGCGCCGAGGACTGCGATGTCCTCCAGGTCACTGAGGTCCGTCCCCAGTGGTCTGGGGGAGAACGCAGTCGCCGATCGGAAAGTACGTTCCCGACGCCGTCGGCCGGAAGGTATCGGGCGGGCGCGCGGGGCTGGCGTGCCGGGCGCGAGCCGGCCGGCAGCCGCTCAGCGAGAGGCGCCCACTGAGGGACTCAGGTCACGCAGTGGACACGGGTGGGGCAGTATGCGCGACTGTGGTGGGAATCGCAAGGAACCAGGGCGGATCGGCGTGGAGTCCTTGACGTCGGCCGTGTACGCTAGCGCTTTGCGTGCATTGTGTGTATTGGTGCGAGGAGTATCTGCCCTCCGTACGGGCTTCGGCCCGTCGGAACCCTGGCGGGCGTGAGCCCGGCAACGGAGATTCTACTCAACCCGGTGCTCGCAGTGCGCGTTGTGTGATCCCCGATCTGAGGGAAGGATCCCCCTTTGGCTGCCTCGCGCACCTCCGCACCCACTGCTGCTGACATCGCCGCTCGTACCGCGTCGCGTCGTATCAACTTTGCCAAGATCGCCGAGCCCATGCAGGCTCCGAATCTGCTCGCCCTCCAGACCGAGAGCTTCGACTGGCTCGTCGGTAACGAGAGGTGGCGCGAGCGGATGACCGCCGCCAACAAGGCACACCCGGGCTCCCTGCCCGAGACCTCCGGTCTGGAGGAGATCTTCGACGAGATCTCCCCGATCGAGGACTTCGGCGAGACCATGGCCCTGTCCTTCCACGACCACCGCTTCGAGGAGCCGAAGTACACGGCCGAGGAGTGCCAGGAGAAGGACCTCACCTACTCCGCCCCCCTCTACGTGGTGGCGGACTTCGAGAACTTCTCCACCGGTGAGATCAAGTCCCAGACCGTCTTCATGGGCGACTTCCCGCTCATGACCGACAAGGGCACCTTCATCGTCAACGGCTCCGAGCGCGTCGTCGTCTCCCAGCTGGTGCGCTCGCCGGGCGTGTACTTCGAGCGCACCACCGAGAAGGCCACGGACAAGTACGTCTACAACGTCAAGTTCATCCCCTCGCGCGGTGCCTGGCTCGAGTTCGAGATCGACAAGTCCGACCGCGTCGCGGTGCGCATCGACCGCAAGCGCAAGCAGGACGTCACCGTCTTCCTGCTGGCCCTGGGCATGGACGAGTCGGAGATCCGCAAGGAGTTCGCCGACTACCCGGCCCTGACCTCCGCCCTGGACGAGGACCGCAAGATCACCACCCAGGACGAGGCGCTCCTGGACATCTACAAGAAGATCCGCCCCGGTGAGCCGCCGAGCGTCGAGGCCGGACGCACCCTGCTGGAGAACTTCTACTTCAACCCCAAGCGCTACGACCTGGCTAAGGTCGGCCGCTACAAGATCAACAAGAAGCTGGGCCTGGCCTCGGACCTGACCGAGTCCACCCTGCGCATCGAGGACATCGTCGCGGCCCTGCGCTACCTGCTGGCCCTGCACTCCGGCGCCGAGACCGTCGAGGGCGTGCGTGACGGCGAGATCACCGAGATCGCCGTCGAGTACGACGACATCGACCACCTGGGCAACCGCCGCATCCGTGCGGTGGGTGAGCTCATCCAGGCGCAGGTGCGCACCGGTATGAGCCGCATGGAGCGTCAGGTGCGCGAGCGCATGACCACCCAGGACGTCGAGGCCATCACGCCGAACACGCTCATCAACATCCGGCCCGTGACGGCCGCGATCAAGGAGTTCTTCGGCACCTCCCAGCTCAGCCAGTTCATGGACCAGAACAACCCGCTGGCGGGTCTGACCCACAAGCGCCGCCTGAGCGCCCTGGGCCCCGGCGGTCTGTCCCGTGAGCGCGCCTCCATGGAGGTCCGCGACGTCCACACCTCGCACTACGGGCGCATGTGCCCCATCGAGTCCCCCGAGGGTCCCAACATCGGCCTCATCGGTTCGCTGGCGACCTTCGGGCGCATCAACCCCTTCGGCTTCGTCGAGACCCCCTACCGCGTCGTCGTCGACGGCCGGGTCACCGACGAGACCCACTACCTGACGGCCGACGACGAGGACCGCCACGTCATCGCCCAGGCCAACGTCACCCTCACCGAGGACGGCCACTTCGCCGAGGACCACGTCTTGTGCCGCGTCACCGGCGGTGAGCCGGCCCTCGTGCCCTCCTCGCAGGTGGACCTCATGGATGTCTCCCCGCGCCAGATGGTGTCGGTGGGTACCTCCCTCATCCCCTTCCTCGAGCACGACGACGCCAACCGCGCCCTCATGGGCGCCAACATGCAGCGCCAGGCCGTGCCGCTCATCCGCCCCGACGCCCCGCTGGTGGGCACGGGCATGGAGCGGCGCACCGCCGTCGACGCCGGTGACGTCCTCGTGGCCGACAAGGCCGGTGTCGTCACCGAGGTCTGCGCGGACTTCGTGCGCGTGGCCAACGACGACGGCACCGAGAACGTCTACAAGGTCGCCAAGTTCCGCCGCTCCAACCAGGGCAACTGCTACAACCAGCGGGTCGTGGCCACCGAGGGTGAGCGCGTCGAGGTCGGCACGGTCCTGGCCGACGGCCCCGCCACCAACGAGGGCGACCTGGCCCTGGGCCAGAACCTCCTGGTCGCCTTCATGACCTGGGAGGGCCTCAACTACGAGGACGCCATCATCATCTCCCAGCGTGTGGTCGCCGAGGACATGCTCACCTCGATCCACATCGAGGAGCACGAGGTCGACGCCCGCGACACCAAGCTGGGCGCCGAGGAGATCACCCGCGACATCCCCAACGTCAGCGAGGAGACCCTGGCCAACCTCGACGAGCGCGGCATCATCCGCATCGGCGCCGAGGTCCGCAGCGGCGACATCCTCGTGGGCAAGGTGACCCCCAAGGGGGAGACCGAGCTGACCAGCGAGGAGCGCCTCCTGCGCGCCATCTTCGGCGAGAAGGCCCGCGAGGTGCGCGACACCTCCCTGCGTGTGCCCCACGGCGAGTACGGCATCGTCACCGGCGTGCGCGAGATCGACGCCGCCTCCGACGACGCCGAGCTGCCCGCGGGCGTCAACCGCATGGTGCGCGTCTACATCGCCCAGCGCCGCAAGATCACCGTCGGTGACAAGCTCTCCGGCCGTCACGGCAACAAGGGCGTCATCTCCAAGATCCTGCCCGTGGAGGACATGCCCTTCCTGGCCGACGGCACCCCGGTCGACGTCATCCTCAACCCGCTGGGTGTGCCCAGCCGTATGAATGTCGGACAGGTTCTCGAGCTGCACCTGGGATGGGTCGCCTCCCGCGGCTGGGACGCCACCGCCGCCCGCGAGGCCGGCGAGGCCTGGACCGCAAACCTGCCCGAGAACGGGATCACGGCCGAGCCGCGCACGCCCGTGGCCACGCCCGTCTTCGACGGCGTGCGGGACAACGAGCTCATGGGGCTGCTGGGCTCCACGCTGCCGACCTCCGACGGCCTGCAGCTGGTCGAGCCCAACGGCAAGGCCCGCCTGTTCGACGGCCGCTCCGGCGAGCCCTTCCCGTACCCCATCTCGGTGGGCTACATGTACATCCTCAAGCTCCACCACCTCGTGGACGACAAGATCCACGCCCGCTCCACGGGTCCGTACTCCATGATTACCCAGCAGCCGCTGGGTGGTAAGGCCCAGTTCGGTGGTCAGCGCTTCGGTGAGATGGAGGTGTGGGCCATGGAGGCGTACGGCGCCGCCCACGCCCTCCAGGAGCTCCTCACCGTCAAGTCCGACGACGTCAACGGCCGTGTCAAGGTCTACGAGGCCATCGTCAAGGGCGAGGACATCCCCGAGCCCGGCATCCCCGAGTCCTTCAAGGTGCTCATGAAGGAGATGCAGTCGCTGTGCCTGAACGTCGAGGCCCTGGACGCCGAGGGCGTT
The DNA here is from genome assembly GCF_016694895.1 of Actinomyces sp. HMT 175. Classification (NCBI taxonomy): domain Bacteria; kingdom Bacillati; phylum Actinomycetota; class Actinomycetes; order Actinomycetales; family Actinomycetaceae; genus Actinomyces; species Actinomyces sp. HMT 175. Next base: position 2,263,991 of record NZ_CP068012.1, on the reverse strand, counting down.
GCCATCGCCCTGGACGACACCGACGACGACGGCTCCCGCGCCGCCGATGAGCTCGGCTTCGACCTGGGCCGGCGTCCGGGCGGGGCCATGGCCTCCACGGTTGACGAGATCTGAGTGGCCACCGCCTGGTGACGACTTCGTGACAACTTCATCGAGCCCCGGTTGAGGGCGGGTGGCCCACCCGCCACCCGCCCTCCCACCAGGCTCGCAGGCGCCGTCGGAGTCATGGAACAACGACGACGGAACGCCCCCAGACCACCACCTGATGAGATTTCACCATCGGAAGTAGGAACTGTGCTCGACGCCAACGTGTTCGACAGGATCCAGCTCGGCCTCGCCACCGCGGAGGACATTCGCTCGTGGTCCCACGGCGAGGTCAAGAAGCCCGAGACCATCAACTACCGCACCCTCAAGCCCGAGAAGGACGGCCTCTTCTGCGAGAAGATCTTCGGCCCCACCCGGGACTGGGAGTGCGCCTGCGGCAAGTACAAGCGCGTGCGCTACAAGGGGATCGTCTGCGAGCGCTGCGGAGTCGAGGTCACTCGCTCCAAGGTGCGTCGCGAGCGCATGGCCCACATCAAGCTCGCCGCGCCGGTCACCCACATCTGGTACTTCAAGGGCGTGCCCTCGCGCCTGGGCTACCTGCTCAACCTCGCGCCCAAGGACCTGGAGAAGGTCATCTACTTCGCGGCCTACATGGTCACCGAGGTGGATGAGGAGGGCCGCCACGACGACCTGCCCTCCCTGCGCAACGAGCTGGAGGTCAAGAAGAAGCACCTCGAGGAGTCCGGCCAGGCCGAGGTCGAGGCGCGCCAGCAGCGCCTCGAGGAGGACCTCGCCCAGCTCGAGTCCGAGGGCGCCGAGGCCTCCCAGCGCGACAAGCTCCGCAAGACCGCCGAGCGCGAGATCACGGCCATGCGCCGCCGCAACCAGCGCGCCCTGGAGCACATGGACAAGGTGTGGGACCGCTTCGTGAGCCTCAAGGTCGGTGACCTGGAGGGTGACGAGGTCCTCTACCGCGACATGGTCGCCGACTACGGCATCTACTTCAAGGGCTCCATGGGCGCCGAGGCCATCCAGGCCCGCCTGCGCAGCTTCGACCTCGAGGCCGAGGCCTCCGCCCTGGCCGAGATCGTCGAGAACGGCACCGGCCAGCGCAAGACCCGCGCCATCAAGCGCCTCAAGGTCGTCAACGCCTTCCGCATGACCGGCACCGCCCCGGAGTCGATGGTCCTGGACAACATTCCGGTCATCCCGCCGGACCTGCGCCCCATGGTCCAGCTCGACGGTGGCCGCTTCGCCACGTCCGACCTCAACGACCTCTACCGCCGCGTCATCAACCGCAACAACCGCCTCAAGCGGCTCATGGACCTGGGCGCCCCGACGATCATCGTCAACAACGAGAAGCGCATGCTTCAGGACGCCGTCGACGCCCTGTTCGACAACGGCCGCCGCGGCCGCCCGGTCACCGGCGTGGGCAACCGTCCGCTGAAGTCCCTGTCCGACATGCTCAAGGGCAAGCAGGGCCGCTTCCGCCAGAACCTCCTGGGCAAGCGCGTGGACTACTCCGGCCGTAGCGTCATCGTCGTCGGCCCCCAGCTCAAGCTCCACCAGTGCGGTCTGCCCAGCCAGATGGCCCTGGAGCTGTTCAAGCCCTTCGTCATGAAGCGGCTCGTCGAGCTCAAGGAGGCCCAGAACGTCAAGGCCGCCAAGCGCATGGTCGAGCGCGCCAACCCCAAGGTCTGGGACGTCCTGGCCGAGGTCATCCGCGAGCACCCCGTGCTGCTCAACCGCGCCCCCACCCTGCACCGCCTGGGCATCCAGGCCTTCGAGCCCCAGCTCATCGAGGGCAAGGCCATCCAGCTGCACCCGCTCGTGTGCGGCGCCTTCAACGCCGACTTCGACGGCGACCAGATGGCCGTCCACCTCCCGCTGGGCGCCGAGGCGCAGGCCGAGGCCCGCATCCTCATGCTGTCCTCGAACAACATCCTCAAGCCCTCCGACGGGCGCCCCGTGACCATGCCCAGTCAGGACATGATTATCGGCACCTACTACCTCACCTCCGACCCCGACCCGGCGGTCGAGGTCGAGCGCGACGCCGAGGGCAACGAGATCGTCCCGGCCTTCTCCTCCTTCGCGGAGGCGGTCATGGCCTACGACTTCGGCAAGCTCCACGTCAACGCTGCCTGCGACATCCGCTTCGAGGAGGGCATCGCCGCTCCCGAGGGCTGGCAGCCGCCCGAGGGCTGGAGCGAGGGCGACCCGATCACCCTGCGCACCTCGCTGGGTCGGGCCCTGTTCAACACCTCGCTGCCCGAGACCTTCCCCTACGTCAACTACATCGTTGACAAGAAGCAGCTGGGCAACATCGTCAACGCCCTGGCGGAGAACTACTCGCGCGTCGAGGTCGCAGCCTCCCTGGACGCCCTCAAGGCCAACGGCTTCTACTGGTCCACCTGGTCCGGTATCACCGTCGCCTTCGCCGACGTCGTCTCCCCGGAGGCCAAGCAGGAGATCCTCGTTCGCTACGAGAACGAGGCCGCTGAGATCGAGGAGCAGTTCGAGCTCGGTGCCCTCACCGAGGACGACCGCTACGCCTCCCTCATCGACATCTGGACCAAGGCCACGGCCGAGGTCGCCGAGGCGATGCGCGAGAACTTCCCGCAGCGCAACACCGTCTACCAGATGGTGGTCTCCGGGGCCCGAGGCAACTGGGACCAGATCCGCCAGCTCGCCGGTATGCGTGGACTGGTGGCCGACCCCAAGCAGCGCCTCATCGAGCGCCCGATCAAGTCGAACTACCGTGAGGGCCTGAGCGTCCTGGAGTACTTCATCGCCACCCACGGCGCCCGTAAGGGCCTGGCGGACACGGCGCTGCGTACCGCCGACTCCGGCTACCTCACGCGTCGTCTGGTCGACGTCTCCCAGGACGTCATCGTCCGCGAGGAGGACTGCGGCACCCGCAAGGGCCTGACCAAGCGGATCTTCTCCTGGATCGACGCCGGTGACGAGCGCATCAAGGAGCCCTCGGAGATCCTGGGCACCACCGTGTTCGGCACCACCCTGGCGCGCGATGCCATCGACGCCGAGGGCAACCTCATCATCGAGGCCGGCGCCGACCTGGGCGACGCCGAGATCCGGGCCGCCATCGACGCGGGCATCGAGGAGATCACGGTGCGCTCCGTGCTCACCTGCGACTCTAACGTCGGCACCTGCGCCGCCTGCTACGGCCGCTCGCTGGCCACCGGTAAGCGCGTCGACATCGGTGAGGCCGTCGGCATCATCGCCGCCCAGTCCATCGGTGAGCCCGGCACGCAGCTGACCATGCGTACCTTCCACACCGGTGGTGCGGCCGGCGCCGCCGACATCACCCAGGGTCTGCCCCGTGTGCAGGAGCTCTTCGAGGCCCGCACCCCCAAGGGCGAGGCCGCCGTGGCCGAGGCCGCCGGCACCCTCAAGATCGAGGACGACGCCGACGGCAAGCGCCTGGTCATCACCCGCGACGACGGCGAGGAGGACGTCATCGTCCCGGTCTCGCGCCGTCAGCGCCTGCTGGTGAACGACGGGGACCACGTCGAGCCCGGCCAGGCCCTCACCGAGGGTCCGGTCGACCCCAAGAAGGTCCTGCGCCTGCGCTCGGTGGCCGCCACCCAGCGCCACCTCGTCGAGGAGGTCCAGGAGGTCTACCGCTCCCAGGGCGTGGACATCCACTCCAAGCACATCGAGGTCATCGTGCGTCAGATGCTGCGCCGCGTGACCGTGCTGGACTCCGGGGACACCCGTCTCCTCCAGGGAGACCTCGTGGACGTCATGCACTACCGCGCCGAGAACCGCCGGGTCATGGCCGAGGGCGGCAAGACCGCCACCGGCCGTACCGAGCTCATGGGAATCACCAAGGCCTCGCTGGCCACGGACTCCTGGCTGAGCGCCGCCTCCTTCCAGGAGACCACGCGCGTGCTCACCGAGGCCGCCATGAACGGCAAGTCCGACCCGCTGCTGGGCCTCAAGGAGAACGTCATCCTCGGTAAGCTCATCCCCGCCGGTACGGGCCTGGCCCGCTACTCGGACATCGAGGTCGAGCCCACCGAGGAGGTCAAGGCGGAGGTCTTCTCCCGCGTGGACCTGGGAGACGGCGTCTTCGGCGAGTCCGTCGCCCTGGACGACTTCCACTTCGGTGGGGACCTGCGTGCGGACTTCTCCGACGACTTCCGCACCGGCTTCTCCAGCAGCGAGGACGTCGAGTTCTGACCAAGCCTCCACCGGGTCCACGGGACCTGAGGATCGCATAGCGTTCGGCCCGCTCCCCAGCAGGGGAGCGGGCCGAACGCCGTCAGAGACCGGGCCTGGAGGAGCCGGGCTCGGAGGAATGGGTCTCAGGCACTGAGCATGGTCTCGCGGACACGGCCGACCCAGGCGAGCTTGTCCTCCAGGGAGGCGCTCGCCGGGGTGTTGATCTTGAGACCCTCGTAGACCTGGACGCCGTCGGCGGCCCGCATCGTGGCGGCCACCCTCTCCGGAGTGAGCCAGCTGGTGGGCTCGTGCTCGGCCAGCGGCAGGTGGGCGTCAGCCCACGCCCAGGCCCACTGCGTCTCCTCCGGTCCGGCGCCTGAGATCATGACTCCGCCCAGGAGGCCCGCCTCCACGAGCTCGCGCACGTGGCTCTCCGGGGTGGACGGGTCATGGGTCTCGATGACGGAGCGCCCCCAGTTGACGGTGATGAGTGCCGCGGTGTCCCGGCAGGCGTCGATCTCTTGGGCCAGTGTCAGGAAGGCCTTCTCCGAGGGGCCCACGCCGCCCTCGGCATCGCAGTGCTCCACGATCATCCCCAGGCCGCGGGAGGCGAAGTCCTCGCTCAGCTCGCTCAAGGAGGCGTGGAAGGCCTCGGGGGTGGCCTGGTGGTGCGGCGCCGAGTGCAGCTCCACCCGGGTGACGAGCCGCTCGCCCGCAGCCTCGTGCAGGCGGTCGACGGCCTCCAGCAGCGAGCGGGTGTAGGCCAGTGCCTGAGCGCGTCCGCCATCGTCGGCGGAGGCCAGTCCGAAGACGGGGTCGGCTCCGGCGCGCCCCATGGTGCCCGGGATCGCCGTGATGACGCACTGGTCGAAGCGCCCGGCCAGCTGCTCGGCCAGCCACGGCTCGGGGGCGTCCAGGGCCTCCCGGAAGGGCAGCTCGATGCCGTCGACCCAGCCGAGGTCGGCCAGCGCGGCGTACAGGGCGGCGGCACCGCTGCGGTCCTCGTCGTCGGGCGGAAGCATGGGGTAGGCGCCGACGACGAAGGGCACGGTGCGGGGCTGGGCGGGTGTCTCAGTCCGATTCTCTGAGGTGGCGGACATATGGTCTCCTTGAGGTTCAGGGATCGTGCTACAGTGCGCGATACATCAGACATCATATGACTGGATGTGCGGTGGCGCACCGTCGCGCACGGCACTGCCGGTCGTTCAACGCCGGCGGAGAGCCGCTGCCGGCACAAAGGACCTCCCCATGCTCTTCGACCTCAGCGCATCCGAGACCTCCCCCCTGAGCCTCAGCGAGCAGGATGTCGCCGCCCTGGCCGCCTGCGGGCGCGGCACGATCCTTTTCGACGTCGCCGCCCGCGCCGACGCCACCCTCATCGCTCTCACTGGCACCAACGGGCGGATCACCCTGTCGCTTCGCGCCGGCCGTCTCGACGGCGAGCAGGTCCTCGGTGCGGTCGGCCGTCCGGAGGGGCCCTCCGGAGCCGGGAGTGAGAGCGGTATCCAGCGGCGGGTCCTCGACGCCGAGGACGCCCTGGGCCTGGACGACGGCCGCCCCCACACGATCGCCGTCACCGTCAACGAGACCGGCACCCACCTCTACGCCGACGGCTACGAGTGCTTCTCCACGACGCTGACCGCCTTCCTCGCCCAGATCGGGTTGACCGACGTGCGCATCGACCCCGACGGGATCGCCGCGGTCACCCGTCTGGCCGCCTGGGACGAGCCGCTCAGCGACCGCGCCGTCATGGCCCAGTCCCTGGCCGCCACCCCACTGGTCCAGTTCGCAGCCAGTGAGCTCTCCGCCCGCGACGCCCGCCGCGCCGGAGCCCTGGCCACCGGTTCCATCCGGGCGCTGCTGCGCACCCGGGGCCGCGGCCAGGGAGGCACCATCGTCGCCGCGAGCGGCCAGGGCGGCACCTTGTATCTCGACATCGACGCGCAGGGCCTGAGCTACCGGGTACTCCCCGGTGAGGACTCGCCGGAGACCGAGCCCCTCATCGAGGTGCGAGCCCCGGGCCACTGGGACGACGGGACCTGGCACGACGTCGTAGTCACCTCGGGGCGCGGCGCGGTGGAGATCCACGTCGACGGCTATCAGGTGGCCCTGGTCCCCGGCGGCGCCTTCCTGGCCGACATCGCGCCGGTGACGCGCGTCGTGGTGGGCGCCGACCTGGACGGCAGGCGCCTCTTCGGCGAGGCGCAGACCGCCATGATCTACGACGCCGCCCTCACCGACGCCCAGGTCAAGCGCCTGGCCGGGGCCGCCCCACTGCCCACGCGCGCCTTGTTCGACACCGGCTACCACGGCGCCCGGTCCTACCGGATCCCCTCCCTGCTCACCCTGGACAGCGGCGTCATTCTGGCCGGCGCCGACCAGCGCGTCTCCATCCCCAACGACGCCCCCAACGACATCAACCTCGTCATGCGCCGCAGTCTCGACGGCGGCGCCACCTGGGAGGAGATGCGCACCCTACTCAGCCTCCCGGGCACCGGGGCACTGGGCGCCAGCCTCATCGACTCCGTCCTGGTCCAGGACCGTTCCACCGGGCGCGTCATCTGCCTGGTCGACCAGTTCCCCGGCGGCATCGGCCAGCCCAACGCGGCTGTCGGTACCGGCTTCGACGAGGAGGGGCGCCGCGTGCTGCACAACCGCGCCGGCGAGCTCTTCGCCGTCGAGCCCGACGGCAGCGTCGTCACGCAGGCCGGCGAGGCCACCGACTACCGCGTCATCCTCAGCGGCGACGATGCCGCCGGGACCCGAGCCGGTGACGTGCTCCGGGGCGGCCGGTCGGTCGGCAGCATCTACCTCGCCCACGAGCAGGCCTCCGAGGACTGCCTCTTCCAGCACCGCGGCTCCCACCTGCTCATGCTCACCTCCGACGACGACGGCGCCACCTGGTCTGAGCCGATCGACATCACCGCCCAGGTCAAGGCCGACTGGATGTGCTTCCTGGGAACCGGCCCCGGCAACGCCATCCAGCTGACCGCGCCGGAGCACGCCGGACGCATCCTCGCACCCGTCTACTACAGCCACGAGGCCGGCGGTACCGCCTACCTGTCCTGCGCCGCCATCTACTCCGACGACGGCGGGACCACCTGGGCCCTGAGCGCCTCACCCAATGACGGACGCGAGGTGCTGGGCGCCGTCGTCCACTCCTGGGACCTGGCCGACGAGCGGGCCAGCCTGTACGAGTCCGTCCTCGTCGAAGGAACCGACGGCGCCGTACACGTGTGGGCCCGTAACCAGCACCCCTCGGGCAGAGTCGCCCACGCCGTCTCCCACGACGGGGGCGTCACCTGGGGGGAGGTCGACTACGACGAGCAGCTCCCCGAGATCTTCTCCCAGCCCAACGCCATCGCCATCACCGGCCTGGAGGGCGCAGCGGCAGCGGGGGACGGCGATGGCGTCAAGGGTGCGGTCGACCGGGGGATCGTCTTCGCCAACGCCTCCCGGATGCTGCCCTTCCGCGGCTGCGGCGTCCTGCGCCTGAGCGACGACGACGGCGCCACCTGGCCCCACAACCGAGTCGTCAACCCGCGCCACTACGTCTACCAGTGCATGGCCCAGCTGCCCAGCGGTGACATCGCCCTGCTGTGGGAGCGCGAGTGGCAGGGGCTGTTCCTGACCACCGTGCCACTGGCCTGGCTGACGAGCTCGCGCTCGACCATCAGCTGAGTCCGCCGGCCCCGCCGACCCGGGTGACCACGGTGGACGGGGCGGGGGAGAGGTGGGGGAGAATCGCCCCATGACGCGTCCCTCGCCCTCAGCCTCCACACCCCGCCGCGCCCCGCACGAGCTGCTGGGACTGACCGGCCCCGCCTACGGCGGCGACTACAACCCCGAGCAGTGGGATGAGGCCACCTTCGCCGAGGACCTCGAGCTCATGGCCGAGGCCGGCGTCAACCTGGTCTCCCTCGGCATCTTCTCCTGGGCGAGCCTCGAGCCGCGCGAGGGCGTCCACGAGCTCGACTGGCTGGTGGAGATCGTCGACCGTCTCCACGAGGCCGGCATCGCCGTCGACCTGGCCACCGCCACCGCCTCCCCGCCCGCCTGGATGGCCACCGACCACCCCGAGTCCCTGCCGATGAACGCCGACGGCGTGCGCCTGGGCCTGGGCTCACGCCAGCAGTACTGCCCCAGCTCCGCCGTCTACCGGGAGCGCTCCGCCGCCCTGGCCGCGGCGCTGGCCGAGCGCCTGGGCGACCACCCGGGCGTCGTCATGTGGCACATCGGCAACGAGTACGGCTGCCACATCGCCGAGTGCTTCTGCCCCGCCTGCGCCCGGGCCTTCCGGGCCTGGCTGGGTGAGCGTTACGGCGACGCCGAGCGCCTCAACGCCGCCTGGGGCACCGACTTCTGGTCCCAGCGCTATACGAGCCTGGAGCAGGTCGCCCCGCCCGGTGCCATGCCCACCTTCCCCAACCCCGCCCAGATGCTGGACTGGAGGCGCTTCAGCGACCACCAGCTGCGCAGCCTCATGGAGGCCGAGGCCCGTATCCTGCGGGAGCGCTCGACGCGGCCGGTGACCACCAACTTCATGGGTGACTTCCCGGCCACCGACTACTGGCGCTGGGCCGAGGCCCTCGACATCATCTCCGACGACTCCTACCCCGACCCCGCCGACCCGGCCGCCGCCCACGAGGTCGCCTGGGCCGGTGACCTCATGCGGGGCCTGGCCGACGGGCGCCCCTGGATCCTCATGGAGCAGGCGCCCAGCGCCGTCCAGTGGCGCAGGCGCAACTCGCCCAAGCGCCCCGGCCAGCTCCTCCTGTGGTCCCTGGCCCGAGTGGCCCACGGCGCCGACGGCGTCCTGCAGTTCCAGTGGCGCCAGTCCCGCCGGGGCGCCGAGACCTTCCACTCCGGCATGGTCCCCCACGCCGGGCGCGACAGCCGAACCTGGGAGGAGACCGTGGCCACCGGGCAGGCGCTCACACGCCTCGGGCCGGTCCTGGGGGAACCGGTGCGAGCCGAGGCGGCCCTCGTCCTGGATTGGGAGAGCCAGTGGGCCCTGAGCACCGCCATCGGCCCGGTCGAGGTCGGTGAGCGCTTCGAGACGGCCCGCGCCTGGCACCGCAGCCTGTGGGAGGCCGGGATCGCCACCGACATCGTCCCGGTGAGCCGGAGCCTGGAGGGCTACCGCCTCATCATCGTTCCCGCCGTGTTCATCGACCGCCCCGAGCTCGCCGAGCACCTGGAGCGGGCGGTCGCCGCCGGCGCCCAGGTCGTCGTGGCCGGTCCCACCGGGGTCGTCGACGCCAATGCGGGAGCCGTCCTGGGCGGCTACCTGGGATCCCTGCGGCCGCTGCTGGGGGTGCGGGTCGCCGATCATGCCGCCCTGACCGGTCAGGTCCAGCAGCCTGATCCCCGAGGCGCGCTCGTCAACCGCCTCAGCCGCGCCGTCGGGACCCCCGCCGCCGAGACCTGGATGGGACTGAAGGCCGTCAGCGAGCCTCTGTGCCGTGTCCTGGACCGGATGGGAACGCCCTCCCCCGATCTGCGCGCCGGCGGCTGGGCCGAGGAACTCCGTATCGACGAGACGCCCGAGGCGGCGGACGAGAACACCCGGGCGGGGCAGGGCCGGCAGCCGGTCGAGGTCGTCGCGGTCTTCGACGGCCGCGGCGGGGGAGCGGACCTGGCCGGCCGTCCCGCCATCACCCGGCGGTCTATGAGCGGGGCAGGAGCGGGCTGGTACGTGGCCGCCGACCTCGACGCACTCAGCCGGGCCGCCCTGCTGACACTGGTGTGCGCGCACGCCCGGCTGCGACCCGTGGTCGCAGACCTGCCTGACGGCGTCGAGGCCCAGCGGCGCGGGGACGTCCTCTTCCTGCTCAACCACTCCGACCGGGCCGCCGAGGTGGCTGGAGTCGTGGGCACCGACCTGCTGAGCGGCCAGTCCTGCACCGGCCACGTGATTGTGCCCCCGCGCTCGGCGCTCGTGGTGCACGAGAACACTCGGTGAGTCCTCCTTCGGGGCCGAGGCACCTCGTGCCGGTAGCCTCGGTGGCGTAGCCTCGTGGTCGTAGAGACCCCATCGTTACCCCTCTGGCAAGGAGCCTCATCGTGTCCCGTCCTCTCTCCCGTGGGCCGCAGTTCGACGACGATGCAGACGCGGACGCGGCTGTCGAGCGCACCGACCGCATCGAGCACATCGACCGCGGTCGGCCCACCGAGCGGATCGACCTTGCCCAGATGGAGGCGCAGTCGGGGGCCACGGAGGCCATCGCCATGCCGCCGGGGGACGAGGGATGGGGCTACCTGCCGCCGTCGACGTCGACCCCGCAGCTGGCCGCCTCCCCGGACCAGCGCAGCCAGTACACCCAGGTCCTCCAACCCATGCCCGCGGCGCCGCAGACGATGGCCATGGAGACGCCGCAGGTCTACCCGGCTGAGCCGGTCCAGCCGGTCTACGCTACCCCCGAGCCCGCACGGCCCATGGTCTCCCAGGTGCCAGTGCGTGAGACCTGGGACGAGCCCGAGCCGGAGCCCCCGGTGGAGCTTCCACGCCCGCCTGAGCGCCGTCGTACGGCCGCTCTGCCGTTGGGGACGATCATGGTGCTCGTGGCCTGCGGGGCTCTGGGCTGGGGGACCTACACGCTGCTGAGCACGCTGCACGTCTTCGAGATCCTCTCGACTCAGAGCTGGACGCCCAACTGGGCTGCGATCGGCGCCGTCGGCGGTGGCGCGGTGCTGGCCTTCTTCGCCTTCCTCGTGTCCTGCTCGGCGCTTGCCAGAGCCAAGCCGAAGGGGCCCGCCGCCCTGCTGGTCCTGGCGGCACTGTTCCTGCCCTTGGTGGCCACAGGAGCGGGCGTCTACTACGGGGCGGGCGTGCTCAAGACGCATACGTTGGCCGAGGCGGAGAGCTTCTCCGGCCAGCTCAAGATCGGCAATGTCGACCAGGTCCTCAAGGCGCTGCAGTCCGGAGTCTCCTTCCCCGGACGCGACGACCTCATCAGCATCCTCAACACGGTCAAGGAGAAGGCCGCTGAGCAGGGTGTCACCTCGCCGGACACGGACTCGCAGGGGACCGACCAGTCCGGGGACCAGCAGGACGGCTCCCAGGACGGAAGCGGTCAGGAAGGCGGCGACGGCCAGCAGGGTGAGGGCGACTCGGCGGGCGGCGAGGGCTAGCCTCAACTGCGGTAGGACGTTGGGCGCACCGAAGGCGGCTCTGCCCGTGCTCATCCGCGGACCGCGCGGATCGCATGTCAAGACTGGGTGATGAAACTGGTGCACGGCCGGTTTCCATGGGGTAGAACTGCCGTGTTTGATTCCCTATCGAAGGCAGCCCTGTGTCTACCAGCAGTTTTCCTCCTGATCCTTCGCATGGCACTGGTGAGGCTCCTGTCCCCGCGCCCCCGATGACGTCGGGGCCGGAGACCGGCAGCTTTCCCGCTGTGCCTGTGCCTCCTCCGCCGAGCGCCCCCGCGCCCCAGGTGCCCAACGCCGCCGAGGCTCCTCCGCCGCCTCCGGTGCCCGCCCCTGGAGGAGAAGCTGTGGCCGCCCCGAACACGATGGGCGTCCCGGTCGCCGCGTCCTCCGCACCTGCTGCGCCGGCGCCTCAGGCCCAGGGCGGATTCGTGCAGCCCGGGCAGGCCGCTCAGGCCTCGCCCCTGGCGCAGACCTTCACCGCCTGGTTCCGCGGCCCGGGCCTGACCTCCACGGCCCTGAGCCTGGCGATCGTGCTCGGATCCGCAGCCATCAGCGCGATCCTCACGATGGTGGCCATGTCCACCACGGACTCGACGAAGACGTTCCCGACGACCTTCTCCACGCTGCCGCTGCTCATGGGCTGGAGCCTGGGTGGGCAGTTCGTCATGTCAGGCTCGAACTCTTACGAGACGATCACCCTGACCTTCACCCTGCTGCCCATGGGGGCACTGACCGCCGCTGGCATCGGGGTCTTCTGGCTGGCGCGCCGCCGGGCCGCGGTTGACGGGTCGGCGGCCCCGCTGGTCCCGACTCTGGCGCGGGCCGGAGCCGAGGCTCTGGCTGTGGCCCTGGTGGCCTGCTTGGTGACGGCACCGTTCTCCATGACCGCCACGATGATGGGGCTGAAGGTCATGACGGTCTCCTCCTCCGCGCTGATGACGATCCTGCTGGTGACGGTGGTGGTCTTCGTGGCGCTGGTGGTGGCTCGTAGCGGTGGGGCGCTGATTGAGCGCCTGCCGCGCCCGGTGGTGCAGCTCGGCCGGGAGCTGGGTGCCCTGAGCACCGCACTGGGAGTGGTCCTGGGGGTCTTCGTCGTTCTTGCCTACATCGTTGCGGCGCTGACCCAGGGGTGGAACCTGGCCTCGATCCTTCTGCTTCCGGTCTTGCTGCCGAACCTGGTGCTGCTCGCCCTGGGTATGGGCTCCCTGGGAGGCATCACCCTGGACAAGAGCGAGGCCGCGGCGGCCCTGGCCTACTTCCTGCCGTCCCTGGGCGGCGAGGACGGCGGCGACGCCTACGCCTGGACCTGGTTCGGCAGCTGGTCGATCCTGCTGTTCGCGGCCATGATCGTGGCCATTGCGGCGGCGGCGCTGCGCGTGGGTGTCAGGCGCGCTCGCACGGGGCGGACCGAGTGGCAGCGCGTCTGGCAGCTTCCGCTCGTCTCGCTGGTCCTGGGGGCGATCTTGTTCTACGGGCTGCTTCCGTTGCGTTTTTCAGGCGCTGACACCCCGATGCGCTCCACGGGCGGCGGGGAAGGCCACTACATGTCTCTGAGCCTGCAGCCCAACGCCCTGACCTTCTTCCTGCTCGGGGTTGTCGTGGCGATCATCTCCGTGCTGGCCGAGCTGCTGCCCCTGTGGGTCTACTCCTCCTTCCCGGCGGTGCTGCAGCTGGCCGGCGGGAAGAAGGCGAGTGCGGCCTGGCGTGCGGGCACCTCCGGCGTGAGTCCGACGTCGTCGGCCCAGCAGTGGGCGTACAGCACCGACCCGGCCACCGGGGCCAGCATCGCCACGGACCCGGCCACCGGCGCCGTCTTCTCCATGGACCCGGCGACCGGCCAGTGGGTGGAGACCACGCCGGCCTCGCAGGCCCCGGCTCCCGGACCTGGCGGCGCGGCCGCGGGCGCGACTGCTGCGGGCGACCTGCCCGAGCCCGCCCCGATGAGTGCGGCCTCGCGCAAGAAGGTCATTCTGGGACTGTCGGCCTTCGGGGTCGTGGTGGCGCTGGTGGTGGCCGGCGTCGTCGCGCTCAACGTCGTCAACGGCATGCGCGGCCCCGAGAAGGCGGTCGAGAGCTACCTGACGCTCCTGTCGGAGGGGAAGGCCTCCGAGGCCACCAAGATGGTGGACCCCGGTGTCCCCAACGACCAGCGCAAGCTGCTGACCGACGACGCCCTCAAGGCCGCCAAGGCGAGGATCAAGGTCACCAAGATCGACAAGCCCACCATCTCCGGTGACACCGCCAAGATCAAGGCTCACCTGTCCCTGGACGGGAAGGCCTTCGAGTACGACTTCACCGCCTCGAAGTCGTCGGGATCCTTCGGCCTGGACAGCTGGAAGGTGGATAAGCCCCTCGTGGTCTCCGCGGACTTCAGCTCCTCCTCGCTCCCGGGGCTGAAGGTCGCTGGGGTTGCCATCGACCTGGCCAAGGAGAAGGACGGGTGGAGTGGGAGCCGCACCTCGACCCAGTTCGCCTACCCCGGTGTGTACCCGGTGTCGGCGCCGGACTCCGTCAGCAAGTACCTCTCTGCCAAGGAGACCTCCTTCACCCTGATTCCTTCGGGCAAGGGTGCCGCCTCGGAGGCCGAGTCGGTGGGCACCCAGAAGGTGGATGCCACTCCCACTGACGAGCTCAAGACCAAGGCGCTGGAGAAGGTCAAGGAGCAGACGAAGACCTGTGCGACCGTTCCGACGAACTCGGACAAGACCTGCCCCTACCAGACCTCCTCGGACATGACCTCGTTGTCGGTGGAGAAGGACGCCACGAAGGTGGAGTTCTCCGAGGACAGCAATGACCTGTCCTTCACCTCCGACGAGATCAGCATCTCCGGGTCTCCCAAGCCGACGGCCTTCGACAAGAACCCCAGCCCCCGCAAGGCGAAGTTCACCTTCTCCGGGAAGGTGGAGCTGCCGGAGGGTGATGGCGAGCCCACCATCACCATCGAGTCCAGCAGCAGCGTCTTCTAGGGCCACTGGCCGGTGCCGGCCGCTGGGTCGGCACCGGCCAGCAGGATACGTTCGCGGCGCGTCGTCTCAGGCGGTCACCTTCAGGGTGGATCCGCCCGAGGCGACGCGCCGCACTGCGATGCGCTCGGCGATCTGGTCTCGCAGCTCGGCCACGTGGGAGACGATGCCGACGGTGCGCCCGCCGGCGCGCAGGTGGTCGATCTGGGCCATGACCGCCTGGAGGGTGTCGGCGTCCAGGGTGCCGAAGCCCTCGTCGATGAAGAGGGTCTCCAGGCTCACGCCCCCGGACTCGGCCGAGACGACGTCGGCCAGGGCGAGGGCCAGTGACAGGGAGACGTAGAAGGTCTCCCCGCCCGAGAGGGTCCGGGGGTCACGGGTGCGCTCGTCACCGAGGTGATCGACGACGGCCAGCCCCAGTCCCTTGCGGCGCCGGCGCTGGCTGGTCTCCTCCGCAACCCGGATGAGCTCGTAGCGCCCGGAGGACATCTGGGACAGGCGCTCGTTGGCGAAGACGAGGACCTCCTCGAAGCGGGCCTGCAGCACCCAGGTGGCCAGGGGCGTGCCGGCCTCGTTCTCCCCGCGGGCGAGGTTCGCCACCCGGATGAGGTCGGCGCTGGAGCCGGCCGCCTCCTCATAGGCGGTGGCCGCCTGCTCGACGCCGTCAACGGCCCGGCGCAGGTGCTCGTGGGACTCGGCGGCGCGCGCCTGAGCGGAGGCGGCCTGCCGGGCGGCGGCGTCCGCCTGGGCGAGCTCGGCGGTGGCAGCTTCGAGGCGGTCCTCCTCCTGGCCGCTCAGGGCGGCGATCTGCGGGTCCTCCAGTCCCAGGCGGACCTGCTCGCGGGCGGTGGCGGCGGCGCGCACGCCGGCCGACAGGGCCTCGATGGCACCGCGCTCCATGAGGGCCGCCGTTGCCTGCGCCGCACCGGTGAAGCCCTCCTCCGTCAGCGCCGCGGCCAGGTCGGTCAGGGCGCTGCGGGCCTGGGCCAGGGCGATGCGGGCTGAGTCGACGTCCTGGGAGGCGCCCTCGGCCTCCTTGGCCCGCACGAGGAGCGCGGCGGCGCGGGCGGTGACGCTTGGCCAGGTCCCGCGCGCCTCCAGGCAGCGCCGCTGGTCCTGGGCGAGGGCCTCGCGCTCGGCCTCCAGGCGGCTACGGGCGGACTCCTGGGCGGCGCGGGCGGCATCGAGCGCGGCGCGCTCCTGCTCGGTGCCGGCATCGAAGGCCTCGAGCCGCTCCACCAGCTCTTCGACGCCGTCGGCTGCGGCCCGCGCGGAGGCCAGGGCGGTGGTCGCCGCCTCCAGCGCCTCCTTGGCGGCGGGGGCATCCATGCCGTCACTGCCGCGCTGGGCCTCCTCAAGTCGGGCGGCACAGGTATCCCGTTCCCGGACGGCGCCGCTGAGTGCCTCGTCGGCCTGCCGCTGCTGTTCCTCGGCCGCCTCGACCTGCTGGCGGGTGGCGCCGTCGGTGCCTGCGGAGGCGGGGGAGGGGTGCGTGGTCGAGCCGCACACGGGGCAGGGCTCGCCTTCGGTGAGCTCACCGGCCAGTGCCCCGGCGGCTTCGGAGATCCAGGCCAGGCGGGTGGCGCGAACCCGTTCGGTCGCCTCCCGCGCGAGCGCCGCTGCCTGAGCACAGGCGGCGTCCCGCTGAGCCAGCTGGGTGCCGAGCTGTTCGACGGCGAGGGCAGCTCGGTGACGCTCCTCGGCCCGGGCCCGGCGGTCCTGAAGGCCGTCGAGGCGCTCGTGGGCCGCGCGCGCCGCCTCCAGCGTCTCCACCAGGGCGGTGCGCTGCGCGGGACGCTCGGCGAGCTTCTCCGAGCGCTGCTCCAACTGGCCGGCGGCGCGCTGCAGCTCCCCGTCCCGCTGCTGCAAGGCGCTCTCGCGCTCAGGGAGGCCAGCCTCGAGGTCCACGAGGGCCTCGAGCTGCCCGTGCTCGCGACGGCAGTGGTGCGCCAGGTCCTCAAGGTCACGGGGGCTCAGGGCCTCGGCTTGGGTCGTCTCCGACTCATCGGCCGCCACAGGGGTCTCTGCCGCGTCGGAGTCCTGCGGGGCCGTGTCCACTTCGGTGGCGCCGGCCATTGCCTGGCTGGGTTGATCCTCAAGGGCGGTGAGCTGGCGCTGCGCCTCACGGACCAGGGGCTCGACGAGGGCGGCGGGCGTCACCGCCGCATCGAGACCGTCAGCGTCGCTGGTGGTGGCATCCTCCGTGCTGCTGACGCTGGTGCCTCCGGCCTGTTCGGCCAGGTGGGCCAGTCCGCTCTGGTCGGCACGGGCGGCCAGTGCAGCGACGGCCTGTTGGGTGCGGCGATGGGCGGCCTGCTCGGCGACCAGGTAGGGCCGCACCCGGGAGGCGCGCTCGGCGGCCTGGAGACGCCGGGCGTCGTCGGCCTCCTGCTCAGCGCGCTCAGCCAGCCGCTCCTTCTCCTCAATGAGGGCCCGGCGCCGCTCCAGGAGGTCGTGGAGACTCTGGGCCTCCTCACGAGCCGACTGCGCTCGGGTGAGGGCCGTCCCCGCGGCCTCAGAGCGGGCGTCGGCTAACGCGACCCGGTTGCTGGAGGCCTCCAGAACCTCAGCCCCGATGCGGCGAAGAGCCACCAGGTCCGGGGCGGCTCCCGCTATCGCCGCCTCCAAGGCCTGGGCCGGCGTCGGAGCAGGACTGGCGTCGGCCTCCTGAGGCTCCTGGCGGCCGGCGTCATCCATGGGCAGCGGCAGCGCCTCCTGGGTCCCCCCGGACGGGGCCTCCTGAGACGAGTCATCCGGCGACGAGTCCTCCGGGAGAACCGCCTGATCGGCGTCGGCAGTCTCCTTGCCGGCATCTGCGGGCTCAGCGGGGGAGGGGGCCTCGGTGAGGAGGGGGTGCCGCCCCAGGGAGGCGACCTGCCCGCGCAGGTCGGCTGCGGCCTGCTCGACCCGCCGGGCCCCGTCCCGGGAGGCCTGGATGAGGGCCTCCTGGATGGCGTCGTAGATGCCGGTGCCGAAGACGTCCTTGAGGAGGTGCTGGCGCTCGGAGGAGTCGGCGCGCAGGAACCGGGCGAACTTGCCCTGCGGCAGGACGACCGTCTGCGTGAACTGCTCCCGGCTTAAGCCCACGGCGCGCGCGATCTCCGCGTCGGCGTCGCCCACACGGGTGACGGGCTCATCGAGCGGCTCCCCGCCGACCTCGGCCAGGCGCCAGAGCTTGACGGTGCCGTTCTGGGTGGTGGTTCCCTGGCCGCGCCGCTTGGCCCGCTCGTAGGTGGGGGTGCGGCGCACCCGGTAGACGCCGGCGCCGGTGGAGAAGACGAGCTCGATGACGCTCTCGGTGTGCGGGCCCACGAGGGTAGAGCGGATGCGCTCCTTGGAGGAGTCGGCCGAGTCGGCCACGTCCCCGTAGAGGGCGAAGACGATCGCGTCGATGATGGTGGTCTTGCCCGAGCCGGTGGGGCCGGTGAGCAGGAAGCGACCCGAGGCGCCCACCGCGTCGAAGTCGATGTGCTCCCGCCCCGCGTAGGGGCCGATGCCGGTCATGGTCAGGGAGTGGATCCTCATCGCTCGCTCCTCGCGCTCGCCAGGGCGGACTCATACGCGCTGCGCAGGACGCCGCGCTCGGAGGGGGCGGGGGCGCGCCCGCAGACGTCGTCGAAGAAGTCCTCAGTGATGCGCAGCGGGTCGGCCGCGGCGGTGACGGCGATGCGCTCGCGGGCGGTGCGCGTGGGGGCCTCGTGCTGGAAGGCCAGGAGGCTGGGGAATCGCTCCTTGAGGGTGGCCAGGGCGCCTGGTGGTCGCTCGCCCTGGAGGATGACGCGCACCCAGGCGCCGGTGGCGTCGTCGAAGGCGGGGGAGAGGAGCTCGGGCATGGTGCCGGTCAGGGTGCGCACCTGGTGCAGGACCGGGGTGGGGATACGCTCCAGCCCGGTGACGCCGTCGGCGCCCACGTCCAGCAGGACGGAGGACTTGGTGGCGGAGTGGCGGGCGCCTTCGGCCTCGTCGAAGGAGAAGGGCAGGGGCGAGCCGGAGTAGACCAGGCGCGGGCCGGCGGGCCGGGTGAGCTCCTGGGGCCGGTGGAGGTGGCCGAGGGCCACGTAGTCCAGGCCGCCGCTGCGCTCGGCCAGGGGCGAGCCGCCCAGGCTGGTGAAGACGCCGGAGGGCACGGAGTCAACGCCACCGACGCGAATGTCCCGCTCGGACTCGCACGCCTCACCGCCGACGACGAAGGCGTGGGCCATGAGCAGGCTCGGCAGGCGCCGACTGCGGGCCGAGCGCAGGCGGTCCAGGTCTGCGGCCACGAGGCGCAGGGCGGCGGAGACAACGGCCTCGTGGGAGCGGGGCAGGCGCGGGCGCTCTGACGAACTGGGTTGGGAGGAGGCGTCCTCACCCTCGTTGCTCTCCTCTCTCACCGTGTGCTTCGCGGGGGTCTCCTCGCCGAGGCGTTCGGCGAGGAGGGGCGGGAGGATTTCGCGGGCGGCGTCGGGGTCGAGGTAGGGCAGGGCGTGGACGATGGCGGCCTCGTTGCCGCCGGCGTCGGGCAGGATGATGCCGCGGTCGAGGCCGGCGGTGCGGGCTCGGATGATGAGACCCTCGCGCATGAGGTCGGCGGCGAAGCCGAGGCGGCGGGCGGAGTCGTGGTTGCCGGGGGTGAGGACCACCCGGGTGCGCTCGGTCAGGCGGCGCAGCGTCTCATCGAGGAGGGCGACGGCGTCATTGGTTGGGATGGCGCGGTCGTAGACGTCCCCGGCGACGAGGACGGCGTCGACCGACTCGGCGGTGACGAGCTCGACGAGGTGGTCGGCGAAGGCGGCGTGCGCGTCATCGAGCACGCGCCCATGGAAGGTGCGCCCCAGGTGCCAGTCGGAGGTGTGGAGGATCCGCATGCCGACACTGTCTCACAGCCCACCGACATCAATGACGGCGTCATATCGCAGTCAGTTACCGATTTCCTCGGTGCCGTCCTGCTCATCCTCTGAGTCCGACGGCGTCTCCAGGAGTGCTTCCGCCTCTTCAGCTCGACCTGCGGCACTATAGGCATCAGCGAGGTTGTTGCGTGAGGTCAGGGTAAGGGGGTGGTTGGGGCCAAGGAGGTTCTCGAAGTCCTCGAGGTTCTGCTGGTGCAGGGTGATGGCGTCGTTGAGCCTGCCTGCGGCTCGATAGGCGTAGGCGAGGTTGTTGCGTATGGTGAGGGTGCTGGGGTGGTGGGGTCCCAGGATTCGGTCGGCGTCTTCGAGGTTCTGCTGGTGCAGGGTGATGGCGTCGTTGAGCCTGCCTGCGGCTCGATAGGCGTAGGCGAGGTTGTTGCGTGAGGTGAGGGTGCTGGGGTGGTGGGGTCCCAGGATTCGGTCGGCGTCTTCGAGGGTCTGCTTGTGAAGGGTGATGGCGTCGTTGAGCCTGCCCGCGTCCCGGTAGGCGCTGGCGAGGTTGTTGCGTGAGGTGAGGGTGTCGGGGTGGTGGGGTCCCAGGATGTGGGAGCGGTCTTCGAGGGTCTGCTCGTACAGGGTGATGGCGTCGTTGAGTCTGCCCGCGTCCTGGTAGGCGCTGGCGAGGTTGTTGCGTGAGGCCAGGGTGTCTGGGTGGTCGGGGCCCAGGATGTGGGTGCGGTCTTCGAGGGTCTGCTTGTGAAGGGTGATGGCGTCGTTGAGTCTGCCCGCGTCCTGGTAGGCGTAGGCGAGGTTGTTGCGTGAGGCCAGGGTGTCTGGGTGGTCGGGGCCCAGGATGTGGGTGAGGTCTTCGAGGTTCTGCTTGTGAAGGGTGATGGCGTCGTTGAGCCTGCCCGCTTCCCGGTAGGCGCCGGCGAGGTTGTTGCGTGAGGCCAAGGTGCCGGGGTGGCCGGGGCCCAGAATGCGTTCGGATTCCTCAAAGTTTTGCTCGTGCAGTTCAATAGCTTCGTCGAGCCGACCCGCGTCCCGGTAGGCGCCGGCGAGGTTATGGCGTGAGGCCAGGGTGCCGGGGTGGTCGGGGCCCAGAATGCGGGTGAGGTCTTTGAGGTTCTTCTCGAAGAGGGTGATGGCTTCGTTGAGTCTGCCCGCGTCCTGGTAGGCGTAGGCGAGGTTGTTGCGTGAGGCCAGGGTGCTGGCGTGATCTGGTCCCAAGATGCAGCCCGCCTGAGTGACAGAATCAGTGAGGGTAAGTGCCAGTTGTGACATTCCAAGGTTGGTTGAGTACCGTAGCGTCGTTGCGAGCGTTAAAACAAAAGCTGGATTAGAAAATAGCGAATAAGAGTAGTCTTGTGAAGTGATTGAGCGCATTTGTTCAACAAGGCTTCGAGTTTCCTGTCGTTGTTGGAAGAGGTTCGATCGGGTGACTTCAACTCCGTTGAGAACTATTGTGGCGCATGAACGTGCCTCACTGAGTTTCTCTGGGTTGCTCAGGTAGGTTTCGCGGTAAACTTTCCCCTGAAGGCGGTGAATGATGGTCTTGTCGCTGTCGATGGATTCTTGGAGAATTAATGCTCTCTTCAGGAATGACAGGGTGTCTCGAACTGCGTCGGAGTCATCGTCGAGATTCAGAAGCCAGTGAGTCGGTACTCCGGAAGCTGCCAGGAGAGACAATGCGTCGAGAAGTGATACAGCGCTCCTCTCATGCTGAGGATGCTTGGTTCTGATCTGCTCCAAGGCATGCTCGTACGCCATGAATAGTGCGATGCCGATGGCGTCTGGGTAGTCATCGCCCTCGAAGCGGCTGATACTTGAGTCGAGTGGGTGATTGCTTAGCCTGTCAAGGTAGCCGGATAAGGTGTATCCACCCTGTTGTGCTGTCGCAGCTGCTTGGGTCACGGCGACAGGGAGATCGCCAAGCGCCTCTGCGATCTGGTCGGCCGCATCTCGGTGAGCGTCACCGGTGCGTTGGCAGAGAAGAGCGATCGACTGCTCGCGATCAAAGACGCCGACTGCCAGTGGTGACCATCCCAAACTGTTCCAGTCAAGGTGGCGCGTCGTGGTGATGAGGGCTCGAACTCCGTTGCCCTCAGGGGTAAGGTCTCTCAGGTCGTCGAGATTCTCCACGTTGTCGAAGACGAAGAGGCGATCCGCCGCATTTGCTGAGCGCAGCTGATCCAGGAAGCGCCGAATAATAGTCTCCGGAGGGATGTCCTTTGGCGCATCGATACCTGTCTGCAGTGCGAGGTTGTATAGATTTGCAATGAGCACATCGCGTGACTCCGCATCGATCCACGCGACTAAAGGCCAACCCTCCTCCTCGCACCTCGTCGCAACCGTGGCTGCCAGCTGAGTCTTGCCGCTCCCTCGCATCCCCGTCAGCACCGTACGAGGCTCGGCGCGAGTGAAGATGGCGTTGAAGAGCTCGTCCTGCCCTTCTCGCTCGACGAAGCCTGTAGTGACCCTGGGGCGGCTGCCGAAGCGAATCCGTTTGGGGACGTTTTGCGATTGAGGGGGCGTGTTTCGAGTGTTGTTGATGCTGTCGACAATCTTGTCCAGCCGCTCGTGAGTCTTCGTGTGCTGGTCTAACAGCTGTGTCTGCCCGGCAAGTAACCGTTCCTGGCTCTTGTGAGTCTCTGCCTGCCCCTCCAGCAGTTGCTCTTGCCCGGCAAGCAGCTGTTCCTGGCCTGCGAGCAGCTGCTTGAGCGCGGCGATGTCAAAGGCCTGCGAGCCTGGCGCGAGACGGATGAACTCGTCGGCGACGATGCGGGTCAGGTCGTCGAAGAAGGGCTCGGCTGCCGCCTCGACGTTTTGGCGACGGCCAGCCGCTCGCCGTCGGAGGTAGGTTTCGAAGTTGTCCGGCAACCGCACCGCCTCCAGGACTGTGGCGTCGTCCCCGCTGAGCTCCTTGAGTGCCACCTCCATCTCGGTGACGGCTCCTGCTAGGGCGGATTGAGTGGCTGCGGTCCGCTCGTATCGTTCGCTGGCGTTATCCACCTGCTTCTGAAGGCGGGCCTTGATGGACGCCTCCAGCGGATTCTCCTCGGCTCCTCGCCCCTGCAGCAGGCCCCACATGCTGCGCCACGTGTTGAGGACCTCGTTAGGCAGTGACGCTGCGCTGCCCCATGAAGGATCAACGGCCACAGCGGCTCCACGCATGAGCAGCCCGGTGATGCGGGCAGACAAGACAGCGAGGGAGAGGGGATCAGCCATGCCGCTATCGTACAAGCGGTCAGCGGTGCCGAAACAGAATTCTCACGACATTGACTGACTCGGCGGTGACGAGCTCGACGAGGTGGTCGGCGAAGGCGGCGTGCGCGTCATCGAGCACGCGCCCGTGGAAGGTGCGCCCCAGGTGCCAGTCGGAGGTGTGGAGAATCCGCATGCCGACACTGTCTCACAGCCCACCGACATCAATAACGGCGCCCTGCGGCGGTCAGCTATCGGTCTCCTGGTCCGCGTTGTCCTCGGTGCTGTCCTGCTCGTCCTCCTCTGAGTCCGGCGGCGTCTCGAAGAGTTTCTCCGCGTCCTCAATTCTTCCTGCGGCGCGATAGGCCTCAGCGAGGTTGTGGCGTGCGGTGAGGGTGTCGGGGTGGTCGGGGCCCAGGATGCGGGTGCTGTCTTTGAGGTTTTGCTCGTATTGGGGGATGGCCTCGTGGAGCCTGCCCGCTGTCTGGTAGGCGTAGGCGAGGTTGTGGCGTGTGTTGAGGGTGTGGGGGTGGAGGGGGCCCAGGATGCGGGAGCAGTCGGTGAAGTTCTGCTCTAGCAGGGTGATGGCCTCCTCGAGTCTGTCGGCGTCGAGGTAGGTGTGGGCGAGGTTATTGCGTGAGGTGAGGGTGTCGGGGTGATCGGGGCCCAGGATGCGGATGCGGTCGTCGAGGTTCTGCACTAGCAGGGTGATGGCCTTGTCGAGCCTGCCCGCGTGCCAGTAGGCGCTGGCGAGGTTATTGCGTGAGGTGAGGGTGTCGGGGTGGTGGGAGCCCAGGATGCGGGTGCAGTCTTTGAGGCTCTGCTCGAGCAGGGGGATGGCTTCGTCGAGCCTACCCACGTCTTGGTAGGCGTAGGCGAGGTTGTTGCGTGAGGCGAAGGTGTGGGGGTGGTGGGGTCCCAGGATGCGGGTGCGGTCGTCGAGGTTCTGATGATGCAGGTAGATGGCGTCGTCGAGTCTGCCTGTGGCTTGGTAGGCGTTGGCAAGGTTGTTGCGTGAGATGAGAGTGTTGGGGTGGCTGGGGCCGAGGATGCGGGTGTGGTCCTCGAGGGTCTGTTGGAGTAGTTCGATGGCTTTGTCAAGCCTGCCAGACTCCAGATAGGCGCCCGCGAGGTTACTGCGTGAGAGCAAGGTGTCGGGGTGCTCGAGGCCGAGGATGCGGGTGCGGTCGGTGAGGGCCTGTTCGTACAGGGCGATGGCTTTGTCAAGCCTGCCAGACTCCAGATAGGCGCCCGCGAGGTTACTGCGTGAGAGCAAGGTGTCGGGGTGCTCGAGGCCGAGGATGCGGGTGCGGTCGGTGAGGCTCTGCTGGAGTAGTTCGATGGCTTTGTCAAGCCTGCCAGAGTCCCGATAGGCATTGGCAAGATTGCTCTGGGCGGCCAGAGTGTAGAGGTGGTTGGGGCCGAGGATGTGGGTGCTGTCGGTGAGAGCCTGTTCGTACAGGACGATGGCTTCGTTGAGCCTGCCGGCGTCCTGGTAGGCGTTGGCGAGGTTGTTGCGTGAGAGCAGGGTGTTGGGGTGGTTGGGGCCGAGGATGTGGGTGTGGTCGGTGAGGCTCTGCTGGAGTAGTTCGATGGCTTCGTTGAGCCTGCCGGCGTCCTGGTAGGCGTTGGCGAGGTTGTTGCGTGAGGTCAGGGTTTCGGGGTGGTCGGGGCCCAGTAGGTTTTCGAAGTCCTTGAGATTCTGCTCATATAGGGTGATGGCTTCCTCAAGTTTGCCGGCGTCCTGGTAGGCGTTGGCGAGGTTGTTGCGTGAGGACAGAGTGTCGGAGTGATCGGGGCCCAGGGTGTATACCGCCTTAGTGACAGAGTCAGTGAGAGTAAGGGCCAGCTGTGGCATTCCAAGGTCGGTTGCATTTCGCAATGTCGTTGCGAGTGATGCGATAAAATTCGGGTTGGAGAATAATGGATGAGAGTGGCCTTGAAGTGTGATGGCACCTATTTGTTCGACGAGATTACGTGTTTCCTGTCGCTGCTGTTCAAAATTAGTTAGTTGGTCTATGTCAATCTTGTTGAGGATAGTTGTTCCGTATGTGCATGCTTCGTTAAATTTCCCTGGTTCGCTCAGGTAGGTTTCGCGGTAAACTTGCCCTTGAAGGCGGTGAATGATGATCTTGTTGCCGTCGGTGGACTCTTGAAGGATGGATGATCTCTTCAGGAATGACAGGGTGTCGCGAACTGTGTCGGAGTCGTTGTTGACTGCTAGAAGCCAATGAGTTGGTACTCCGGAAGCAGCCAGGAGAGACAGTGTACCAAGGAGTGATATAGCGATCTTCTCCTGCTGAGGATGTTTGGTTCTGATCTGCTCCATGGCTTGTTCGTATGCCATGAATAGTACGATACCGACGGCGTCTGGGTAGTCATCGCCCTCGAAGCGGCTGATACTTGAGTCGAGTGGGTGATTTCTCAGCATGTTAAGGTAGCCGGATAAGGTGTATCCACCCCATTTTGCTGTCGCGGCTGCTTGGGTTACGGCGACAGGGAGATCGCCAAGCGCCTCCGCGATCTGGTCTGCCGCATCGCGATCAGTGTCGCCATTGCGTTCGCAGAGAAGAGCGATCGATTGCTCTCGTTTAAAGACGCCGACCGTCAACAGAAACCATCCCAAACTATCCCAGTCAAGGTGGCGTGTGGTCGTGATGATGATCCGTGCTCCGTCGCCCTCGGGAGCGAGACCCTTTAGGTCATCGAGATTCTCCACGTTGTCGAAGACGAAAAGGCGGTCCTCCGCATCTGCTGAGCGCAGCTGATCCAGGAATCGCTGAACAATAGTCTCTGGAGGAACATCCTTCGGCGCTTCGATGCCTGCCTGCAGTGCGAGATTGTAGAGATTTGTAATGAGTCTATCGCGTGAATCCGCATCGATCCACGCGACTAAAGGCCAACCCTCCTCCTCGCACCTCGTCGCAACCGTGGCTGCCAGCTGAGTCTTGCCGCTCCCTCTCATCCCCGTCAGCACTGTACGAGGCTCGGCGCAGGTAAGGACAGCCTCGAAGAGCTTGTCCTGTTCCTCTCGTTTGACGAAGCCTGCGGTGACCCTGGGGCGGCTGCCGAAGCGAATCCGTGTGGGCAAGGCGGAATGGTTTCGAGTGACCGCGCTATGGATCTCCTTAATATCCGTATCCATAGCCTCTAGTAATGCGTTAGTCTCTGCTTGTCCCTTCAGCAGTTGATTCTGCCCGGCAATAAGCTGATCCCGGCCTGTGAGTAGCTGCTTGAATGCGGCGATATCGAAACCGCATGAGCCTGGTGCGAGATGGATGAACTCGTCGGCGACGATGCGTGTCAGGTCATCGAAGAAGGACTCGGCTGCCGCCTCGACGTTCTGGCGGCGGCCAGCCGTACGCCGTCGGAGGTACCTCTCGAAGTGATCCGGGAACCGCACTGCCTCAATGACTGCGTCGTCGTCCCTGCTGAGTTCCTTCAGTGCCACCTCCATCTCGGTGACGGCTCCAGCCAGGGCGGATTGAGCGACTCCGGTCCGCTCGTGCCGCTCGCCGGCGGCATCCACCTGCTTCTGAAGTTGAGACTTGATGGACGCTTCCAGCGGATTCTCCTGTCCACCTCGACCGTGCATCAGGCTCCATATGCTGCGCCACGCGTTAAGGGCATCGCTTGGCAGCGACGCCGCGCTGCTCCACGAAGGATCAACGGCCACAGCGGCTCCGCGCATGAGCAGCCCGGTGATGCTGGCAGACAGGACAGCGAGGGAGAGGGGATCGGCCATGCCGCTATCGTATAAGTGCTCAACGGGGCAGGAGCAGAGTTCTTACGGCGCCTCGAAGAGCTTCTCCGCATCCTCAATTCTTCCAGCGGCGCGATAGGCGCCGGCGAGGTTGCTGCGCGAGGTGAGAGTGATGGGGTGAGCAGGTCCCAGAGTGCGGGTGCGGTCCTCGAGGTTCTGCTCGTACAGGGGGATTGCCTCGTCGAGCCTGCCCGCTTCCCGGTAGGCGCCGGCGAGCGTGCTACGCGAGGTGAAGGTGTCGGGGCGGTCGGGACCCAGAATGCGGATGAAGTCGGTGAGGTTCTGCTCAAACAGGGTGATGGTCTCGTCCAGTCTGCCAGCATCCCGGTAGGCGCCGGCGAGGCTGTGGCGTGAGGCCAAGGTTTCAGGGTGGTCGAGGCCCATGATGCGGATGAAGTCGGTGAGGTTCTGCTCCAACAGGGGGATGGCCTCGTCGAGCCTGCCAGCATCCCGGTAGGCGCCGGCGAGGCTGTGGCGTGAAGCCAAGGTTCCAGGGTGGTCGAGGCCCAGGGTGCGAGCGACGTCGGTGAGGTTCTGCTCGAAGAGGGGGATTGCCTCGTTGAGCCTGCCAGCATCCCGGTAGGCGACAGCGAGTCGGTTGCGTGCGGTGAGGGTGTCGGGATGGTCGAGGCCCAGGGTGCGAGCGACGTCGTCGAGGTTCTGCTTGAGCATGTTGACGGCTTCGTCGAGCCTGCCCGCATCCCGGTAAGCGCCGGCAAGCTGGTTGCGTGCGGTGAGGGTGTCGGGGCTGTTGGGGCCCATGATGCGCATGGCGTCTGCGAGGATCTGCTCCTTCAGGGTGATGGCCTCGTCGAGTCTGCCCGCTTCCCAGTAGGTGTCGGCGAGATGGTCACGCGCGGTGAGGGTGCTGCGGTGGTCGGGGCCCAAGACGCGGCTGCGGCCGCTGAAAACCTGCTCGTACAGGGTGATGGCCTCCTCGAGCCTGCCGGCTGCCCGGTAGGTGCCGGCGAGGTCGAAACGTGAGGTCAGGGTGCGGGGATGGTCGAGACCCAGGACGCGGATGGAGTCCTCGAGGATCTGCTCGTACAGGGCGATGGCTTTATCGAGCCTGCCCGCATCTCGGTAGGAGCCGGCGAGACTGTTGCGTGACGCCAGGGTGTCGGGGTGGTCGGGGCCCAAGGCTTCGCATGCCTGGGTCACGGAGTCAGCGAGACCAAGGGCCAGCTGCGACATCCCAAGGCTGGTCGCGTCGTGCAGTGTCTCGGCGAGCTTTGAAGACACCTGTGGCTCAGAAAACAATGACTGAGAGTAGTCCTGTGATGTGACTGAGAGAAACTGCTCGATGAGATGGTGGGTCTCGTCTCGCCGCTGTTCACCATCCTCTAGGCGGTCTACGTCAATCCCGCCGAGAAGTGTTGCAGCGCACCTACGCACCTCACCGAGCTTCTTCTGGTCATTCAGGTAGGTTTCCCGGTACACGTGTCCCTGGAGCCAGGGAATAATGGTCTTGTCGCCGTCGCTGGATTCTTGGATGACGGAAGCACTCTTCAGAACAGACAGAGTGTCGCGTACTGCATCGGAGTCGCCGTCGAGCCTCAAGAGCCAGTGAGTCGGCACTCCGGAAGCAGCCAGAAGGGACAGTGCGCCGAGGAGCGATACGGCGATCCTCGCCTGCTGAGGATGCTCGGTTCTGAGCTGCTCCAAGACCTGTTCATAGGCCATGAGCAGTGCGATGCCGACGGCGTCGGGGTAGTTGGCACCCTCGAGGTGACTGATGCGTGACTCGAGCGGGTGATGACTGAGCCTGTCAAGGTAGCCGGATAAGGCGTATCCACCCTGTTGTGCTGTCGCGGCGGCTTGGGTAATGGCGACAGGCACGTCGCCCAGCGCATCCGCGATCCGGTCAGCAGCTTCGCGGTGAGTGTCGCCAGTGTGCTCGCACAGGAGGGAGACCGACTGCTCCCGATCGAAGGCGCCCACCGCCAACCGCAGCCACCCCAGGCCGTCCCAGTCGAGATGACCCGTGGTGGTGATGAGGGTCCGAACTCCAGCACCGTCGGGGATGAGGTCCCTCAGGTCGTCGGGATTCTCCACGTTGTCGAAGACGAAGAGCCGGTCCGCCGCCTCTGCTGAGCGCAGCCGATCCAGGAGGCGCTGAACAATGACCTCCAGAGGGATGTTCTTCGGTGCGTCGATACCGATGCGCAGTGCGAACTCGTAGAGACCGGCAAGGATCTCCTTACGTGAGGCCGCATGAATCCACGCAACTAGGGGCCAGTCCTCCTCCTCGCACCTGGCCGCAATCGCAGCGGCCAGCCGAGTCTTACCGCTTCCGCGCATCCCCGTCAGCACTGTGCGAGGCTCGGCGCGAGTGAAGACGGCCTCGAAGAGCTCATCCTGTCCCTTCCGCCTGACGAAACCTGTGGCGACCGTCGGGCGACTGCCGAAGCGAATTGGCGTAGGAGAAGCGGATGGGTGTCGTGTGGTCATGCTACGAATCTCCCCGACGTCCTCAGCGGCTCGTGAGTCTGCGCTTACCCCAGGGGGTGGCCGCGCCGCCTATCGTACAAGCGGACGACAACGCTGGAACAGGATTCGTGCGGCGTCGGATCTCGATGCTGAGGAGCACAGAAATCACGTGGGGCAACGGAAGAATCCGTTGCCCCACGTGAAGAATGCCGGCGGAGGTGAACTGAGATCGGCGGCAAGGGCTCCGTCAGGCGGCGATGGTGCCGGCGGAGACCAGGGCGATGATGATGAGGCCCAGCAGCACGCGGTAGACGAGGAAGGACGTGAACTTGTTGGAGGACACGAAGCGCAGCAGCCAGGCGATGGTTGCGTAGGCGACGACGCCGGAGACGACGGTTGCGATGATGGTGGGCGTCCAGCCCACGGTGTTGCTGATGGTGCTGGCCTCCGTTGCGGCCTCCAGCAGTCCGGCCGCGACCAGGGACGGGATACCCATGTAGAAGGACAGGCGCGTGGCCGTCACCCGGTCGAACTTGAGGAAGAGGCCGGCGGAGATCGTCGCCCCGGAGCGGGAGATGCCGGGGAACACCGGGGCCAGAGCCTGGAATGCGCCGATGATGAGGGCGTCCTTGACGGTTACGTCCTTCATGCCCTTGGTGAGGTTCTGCTGGTGGTCGGCCAGCCACATGGCCCCCGACCAGATGATGAGGGCCCCGGCGATCACCCACAGGGAGCGGACCGGCCCCTCGATGAAGTCCTTGAACAGCAGTCCGACGGCGGCCACCGGGATCGATCCCAGGATGATGCCCCAGCCGAGCGTGTAGTCGGGGTCCTGGCGGGCTTGCTGGTTGCTCAGGCCCTTGAACCAGGCGGTGACGATGCGGACGATGTCGGCCCAGAAGTAGATGATGGCGGCGATGATCGCACCGACCTGGATGACGGCGGTGAAGGCGGTCATGCCGGCGGAGTTGATCTCGTAGCCGAGGAGCTTCTCGACGATGTTGAGGTGGCCGGTGGAGGACACCGGGAGGAACTCGGTGATGCCCTCGACGATGCCGAGGAGGATGGCGTGCAGCCAGTTCAAAGGGACTCCTGGGGTGGATGGATAGTGGACTCACGGCAGGTTACCGGCGCACGAGGTGGGGAAACGGCCGGGTCACTGTGGTACCCGCCGCAGCGGTGGCGGTTCAGCCGCGCGGCGACACCGGGGCAAAGGCCCAACTCTGCGGCCGCATATCAGTTTGTATCCCTTTTATAACGTCGGATGCGTGACAAGTCCAGCCCTTGCGACCTCCGCGTGTGGCTGAGGGGTGTCGGTCGGCGGTTGCGACTCACTCCATGACGAGGTGCGCTGCGTGCTCGCGCAGGTACTCGCGCAGATAGGGGGCGGCGAAGTCAACCTTGCCGTAGCCGGCAGTCTTGATGATTCCGGCGGCGAGCAGCCGGTTGCGGTAGACCGACACGTAGTTGACAGGGCGGTCCATGCGTTCGGCGATGTCGGCGATCTGTGACGGGCCGTCGTCCTTGGCCATGCACACGAGCATCGTGCGGTCGACGTCGGACAGGTCGCGCAGCGCCGGAGCGTGCACCAGGTTGCCGAGGCGCAGTCGGGCGGCGGTCGTTCCTGCTGCGACTGCTGGCTGGGTCACTGGGCCATCGCCGCTGTGTTTCCACACCTGATACCCCACGAGCTGGATCATGAATGGGTAGCCGCCGGTCGCGTTCGCGCACTCCTGAGCCAGGTCGTTGCTCAACGCCTTCTCGCCCGCGTCGAAGGTCGACTTCAGGGCCTCGCAGACGTCATCGATGGCCACCTCGCCGAGCTCGATCCGCTCGGCCCGGCGCAGGAAGGTGGTGATGTCGTCATTGAGGAGCTCCTCAACGGCCTTGGGGAGGCCTGCCATGAGCAGGCCGATAGGAGCCCCCTCACGAATGAGGTGCTGTACCTCTGCGGACAGCGCTCGCAGCTCCTCGCGCGGAATGGCGTGTACTTCGTCGATCGTGAGCAGCAGACCGGTGCCGTGTTCCGCGAGCCACTGGGTCAGTGCTCGCGCCTTCTGCCGCCAGGAGGGCTCAGGAGTGGGTGCGTGCTCGAGTGTTGCGCTACCGCCACCAAGCGGTGTGCTCAGGCTCAAGGAGGTCAACCGTGAGCGCTCCTTGCCGGCGAGCTGTGACAGCTGGCGAGTGAACTCGGCGGCGAGTCGGTCCATGAGGCCCTCGCGTGCGGTCTCATCAACGACTACCCAGCCGCGCTCTCGTGCCGAGTCTCCCAGAGCGGTGAGCATGACGGTCTTCCCGACGCCCCTGGCGCCAGTGATGAGTTCCAAGAGCCCAGGCGCTCCGGGGCCGTCGTCGAGGCTTTCCAGAAACTCCTCAATGACGCGGTTGCGGCCAACAAGCAACGGAGGCGTTGCGCCCGCTGTCGGTTTGAAGGGGTTGGCCATGTGTGATCGTCTCCACTTTTGCGCGTTTTAGATCTTTTAGATCTTTTATAACTTCGGGGCGCACTAGTGTCCAGCAGATGGGGTTGCGGCTCAAGCGGGCCGGCTCAGTCCGTCTCGGCGCTCAGGTGGTGCAGGGCGACGTCGTGCAGCAGCGAGTTCGTGGCCACGGCATTGCCCCCGAAGGGTCCGGGCTCGCCGTCCAGGGAGGTGAAGCGTCCGCCCGCCTCGGTGACCACGGGCACGAGCGCCGCCATGTCGTAGAGCTCGAGCTCGGGCTCGGCGGCCAGGTCGACGGCGCCCTCGGCCACGAGCATGTAGGACCAGAAGTCCCCGTAGGCGCGGGTGCGCCAGCACGACTGCATGAGCCCCAGCATCCCGCGCAGTCGCTTGGTCTGAGCCCACCCCGACAGCGAGGAGTAGGACATCGAGGCCCGGGTGAGGTCGTCGACGCCGGACACCGACAGTCGCCGCGCCGAGCTCAGGGAGCGCCCGGTCCAGGCCCCGCCGCCGGACACGGCCCACCAGCGCCTCCCCAGCGCGGGGGCCGAGACCAGCCCGACGACGCACTGGCCGTCCTCGATGAGGCCGATGAGCGTGGCCCACACCGGTACGCCCCGCACGAAGTTCTTGGTCCCGTCGATCGGGTCGATGACCCACTGACGCGAGGAGTGCCCGGTGGTGGGCAGCTCCTCACCCAGGACGGAGTCGCGCCCGCGCGCCCGCCCCAGCTGCTCGCGGATGACGCGCTCGGCCTCCTTGTCGGCCTCGGTGACCGGTGTGAGGTCCGACTTGGTCTCCACGGTGAAGTTGCCGGCATCGAAACGGGCCAGGGTGAGGCTGTCCACCTTGTTGGCGATCGTGTGCGCCAGGTGCAGGTCATCGCGCCAGCGCCGCTGCTTGGCCGGGGGTGCCGTCGGCGCGGGGGGCGCCGCTGCCGGTGAGGGCGCCGCGGGCGGTTCCGGAAAGACTGGGCGCTGTGGGCGGGGAGTCTCGCTCATGGCACCACGGTAACGGGGGAGCGGGCTCGGCGAGACCCCACCGTCGTCGGGCGCGCCACCCGGCAGACCGCCCGGCGCGTGCCGAGTCGTTATCTCGCCGTGAGATTCCAGGTGACGTCAGAGGTGCGGTGGAGGTGTGGGCGAGAGGTGGGTTTTTCTCGTTATATTGCGGAAGAACGGTGTCGGTCATCGCACGGATAGGTGCCTTCGATTTGGCGGCCCGTTATTGGTTCGTTACGCTGACGGGCATGACCCAACCCGGGAGGCTCAATGCAGCATAATGCCGGTTTTACCAGGGATGACGTCGTCACAGCGGCCCTTGAGATCGGTGTGGACCGGTTCACGATGGGCAAGGTGGCGCGTCGGCTCGGGGTGAGCACGGTTGATCTGGGACGCACCGTCAGCTCTCGTGACGACCTGCTCGTGGCTTGCCTGGAGCGAGTGTCCGCCGACGCCACACTGCCCCCCACCGGCCTGAGCTGGCAGGACTACCTGCGTCGGCTCTCCGACTCGCTGTGGGACGTGCTCGACGCCCATCCCGGCCTGGACCACACCCTCATCAACCTGGCCTGGGCCTACGTGCCCTTCATGTCCGTGGCCAAACGCGCCCACAACGCTCTCGTCTCCGGTGGCCTGCGCAGCGAGGACGCCTACCTAGCGCTCAACTACACCCTCTCGACGGTTCTGACCGCCCACCAGCAGGCGGTCGCCATGGCCGAGACCGTCGAGTCCGACCGTCATTCGGGCCGGAGCGAGCGCGGCATCGACGTCGCCACCCGCATGTGGGACGAGCGCTTCGGCGACTCGAATGCCGCCCTGGGCATGCGTGGGCCCAATGAGCTGCACAGTGGCGACGACGCCGATCGCGTCCCCTTCCGCCCCAAGGAGTCCTGGCTGGACCGCGGTGCGATGGCTCCCAAGCTGGAGGTCATCATCGGCGGCTTCTCCAGCCTGAGCGACGTCCTGTCCGGCGCCGGGAGCACCGGCGCCTCACGGGGGCCATCCCCCGCCTCACAGTCCAACGACACCAGGGAGTCCTCCGTGAACACTCTCGTACTCGTCTTCCACCCCAACATCTCCGAGTCCCGGGTCAACAAGGCCCTGGGGGCTGCGGCGGAGTCGCTCGGTGGCAACATCACCGTGCGCTACATGTACGACATCTACCCCGACTTCAACATCGATGTGGCCACCGAGCAGGCGGCTCTGCTGGGCGCCGACCGCATCGTGCTGCAGTACCCCATGTACTGGCTCTCCTGCCCGCCCCTGCTCAAGAAGTGGCTCGACGACGTCCTCACCTTCGGCTGGGCCTACGGCTCGACCGGCACGGCCCTGCACGGCAAGGAGCTGCTCCTGGCCGTCAGCGTCGGCGGCGCCGGCAGCGCCTACGGCCGCGAGGGCGCGCACATCTACACGATCCACGAGTTCCTGCGGCCCATGCAGGGAACCTCGCGAGTCATCGGCACCAAGTACGCGGTGCCCTTCCTGTCGGTGGGCGCGCTGGAGATCACCGATGAGGCCATCGCCCGCCGGGCGCAGGACTACGCCGCGGTCCTTCAGACCCCCGAGCTCCCGCTGCTCGATATCTTCGGCTGAGGTCCTTCAGCGGTCCTGAGCTA
Source organism: Actinomyces sp. HMT 175 (assembly GCF_016694895.1). Classification (NCBI taxonomy): domain Bacteria; kingdom Bacillati; phylum Actinomycetota; class Actinomycetes; order Actinomycetales; family Actinomycetaceae; genus Actinomyces; species Actinomyces sp. HMT 175. The sequence goes on along the minus strand of NZ_CP068012.1, from coordinate 2,230,359 downwards.
CTGGGTCCCCGTCGGCGTAATGACCGGCGGGGACCCGGTGTAACTGTGGGGAGCGCCGTAGGATTTCGGCATGGTTGAGATCGTTGCGTACCGGCCGGAGCAGCGTCAGGCGCTGCTGGACCTGTCCCTGCGCGCCTGGGCTCCAGTCTTCCCACTCATGGAGCAGGACGTGCCCGCCTTCGTCTACCGCTCCTTCTACCCCGAGGGCTGGCGGCAGCGACAGTTCTCCGATCTTGCCGAGGTCCTCGACGGCGAGCCCGACGGCGTCGACGTCGCCGTCCTCGACGGTCGCCCGGTGGGCTGGGTGTGCACCCGTCTGCATCCCGAGGACAGGATGGGGGAGGTCTATATCGTCGTCGTCGACCCCGACTACCAGCGTCACGGCATTGGCCGTGCCCTCATGAACCACTCCATGGAGCGGGCCCGGGCCGCCGGGATGGCCATGGTGATGGTGGAGACCGGCGGGGACCTGGGGCACGCCCCGGCCCGCGCCACCTACGAGGGGCTCGGCTTCCAGCGCTGGCCGGTGGCGCGCTACTTCAAGGACCTGGCCGACGGCGACTGAGACACCCGTGAGACGCCCCGGGGGCCCAGACCGGCGAACCGGCCTGGGCCCCCGGGCATGTGGACGCTGCCTGCCGGCGGACTCAGCCGCGGAGGTCCAGAACCGGCAGGTTCGTGGACTGCAGGGTGGCGGCGTAGTCCTCAGCCCGCTGAGCCAGGGCCTCATCGGTGATGGTGAGGGTCCCGGTGGTGGTAAAGGGCTCGAGATAGGTCATCTGGACCATGTTCGCCGTCGCCTGGAGGGGCCGCAGCAGCTCGGTGAGCGTGTAGCCGTAAGAGGACTCGTGGCTGTAGGCGTCGCCGGGGCCACCGGTGCTCACAGCCACCAGCAGCTCCTTGCCGGCCAGGGCCTTACCGGTTGAGCCGTAGGCCCAGCCGTAGAGGAGCACGTCGTCCTGCCACTGCTTGAGCAGGGCGGGGGTGGAGTACCAGTACATGGGGAACTGGAGGACGACCCTGTCGGCGGCCTCCAGGGCGGTCTGCTCGGCGGCGACGTCGACCTTCTGGTCGGGGTAGAGGTCGTACATGTAGCGCACGGTGACGTCGTTACCGAGGGCCTCGGCCTTGGCCGCCAGGGGTCGGTTGGCGCGCGAGGTGGACATGTCGGGGTGGAAGACGAGAACGAGGGTCTTCATGAATGCTCCTGTTGTCAGACGATGATGGTGGGGTGTGCGGATCGGCTCAGGGCTCCAGGAGCACCTTGATGGCGCGGCGCTCGTCCATGGCCTTGTAGGCCTCGGGGGCCTCCTCCAGTGGGAGGCGCAGGGTGAAGACCTTGCCGGGGTTGATCTCGCGCTTGAGGATGCGGTCGATGAGGTCGGGCAGGAAGCGGCGCACGGGTGCGGGGCCGCCCAGCATGTGGATCTCGGCGGAGAAGAGCTGGTCGCCGGGCAGGGAGACGCCGTGGGCGACGCCCACGTAGCCGAGGTGCCCGCCGGGGCGGCAGGAGGCGATGGCCTGCATCATCGAGGTCTGGTTGCCCACGGCCTCGACGACGCCGTGCGCGCCGTAGCCGCCGGTGAGCTCCTTGACCTTCGCGGCGCCCTCGTCGCCGCGCTCGGCGATGACGATGTTGGCGCCGAACTCGCGGGCCAGGGCCGCCCGGTCCTCGTGACGGGAGAAAATGATGACCTTCTCAGCCCCCAGGGCCTTGGCGGCCAGGACGGCGGACAGGCCCACGGCGCCGTCGCCGACCACCGCGATGGTCTTGCCGGGGCCGGCCTGGGCTGCGACGGCCCCGAACCAGCCGGTTCCCAGGACGTCGGAGGCGGCCAGCAGTGAGGCGATGATCTCGGGGTCATCGGGCTTGCCGCCGGGAACGACGACGAGAGTGCCGTCGGCCTGGGGGACACGGGTGTACTCGGCCTGGGTGTCGCCCATGAAGCCACCGTTGGCGCAGCGGGACTGGAAGCCGTCCTCGCAGATCTCGCAGGTGTTGTCGCTGATGCAGAAGGAACCGACGACGAAGTCGCCGACCTTGACGCTGGTGACGTCGTCGCCGACCTCGACGACGGTGCCCACGTACTCGTGGCCCATGGGGCGTGCCTCCTCCACCGGGGAGATACCCCGGTAACGCCACAGGTCCGAGCCGCACACGCAGGCGGCCTCGAGCTTGATAACGGCGTCGGTGGGCTCGATGACGTGGGGGACATCGCGGTCCTCGACACGGACGTCACCGGCGGCGTGCATGACGACGCCGCGCATGGTGGTGGGCAGGGTGGGAGCAGAAGCAGTCACAGGTATGTCCTCACATCAGTTCTGGTTGATATGTGAAGACTAGGTGCGGGCCTTGGTGCGGGTCCACCGCCCAGCAGGTTGTGTCAGGGCAACCCTGCGGGGCCGTGGGGGACCGGTCCTGGTAGGTGAGGTTGGTGTGTATCGGCCCGAGAGCAGGCGAAGACCGGTGCCGGCGAGCGGGCATTCAGGCTCGCAGGCGGTCGCAGATGATCGCGCTCGGCCGAAGCCGGGGCGCGGGCAGCGCCGTTCCCTACCCGGCCTTGCTGCCCGACGCCGTGTCCCGGGTCTTGCGCGGAAGAGGCAGAACCAGCGGGGTCCCGGTGAGTGGGTCGGCAATGACCTGGACCTTCAGGCCGAAGACCTCCTCAACCATCTCAGCGGTGACGACCTCCTCGGGGCGGCCATGGGCCAGGATGCTACCGGCGCGCATGGCGATCACCTCGTCCCCGTAACGACAGGCCTGGTTGAGGTCGTGGAGCACCGCCACGATCGTGGTGCCCAGCTCGGCGTTCAGGTCCCGGCACAGCTCGAGGAGGTCCACCTGGTGGGCCAGGTCCAGGTAGGTGGTCGGCTCGTCGAGCAGGAGGATGTCGGTGCGCTGGGCCAGGGCCATCGCCACCCACACCCGCTGACGCTGCCCGCCGGAGAGTGCGGACACGTGCCGGTTGGCCAGGCCAACGACGTCGGTGCGCTCCATGGCCTCGGTGACGGCCGCGTCGTCGTCGGCCGACCACTGACGCAGGAGCGACTGATACGGGTAGCGCCCGCGCGCCACCAGCTCGTGGACGGTGATCCCGGGCGGGGCGATGGAGGACTGGGCCAGCATGCCCACTCGCCGGGCCAGCTTCTTGGGGGCCAGGGTGGCGATGTCGCGGCCGTCGAGGACCACCTGCCCGGAGCCCGGGGAGAGGACCCGGCTCATGGCGCGCAGCAGTGTGGACTTCCCGCAGGCATTTGGGCCCACGATCATTGTCACCGCGCCCGGGGTGATGGCCGTGCTCAGGTCCTCGATGACCGGATGGCTGGGGTGGTAGGCCAGGCGGATGCCCCGAACGCCCAGGCCCGCGGTGGGGACCTGGGCGTCTGAAGGAGCCTCCGATGAGACCGGAGCGGGCACGGACTACTTCTTCTTCGGCAGCGTGTCCGCCACCGTGGTCATGACGAGCCGTGCCGCGGTGGGGCCGGCGTTGAGGAAGAAGGCGTCGTCGTCAACGCGCACGGCGTGCTTGTCGTTGACGGCCTTGAGCCCCGCCCACAGGGGCATGGCGGTCAGCTCGGTGTTGTTCTTGTCCTTGTCCTTCTCGTCCTTCGGGGTCTTCTGCGCCCCGTAGAGGATCCAGTCGGCCTCTGCCTCAGCCAGCGTCTCGGAGCTGATGTCCTTGTTGCCGTTGTCGGTGAAGGTCTGGGTGCTGGGGCGGGCGACGCCCATGTCGGACAGGACCGAGCCGGCCAGCGAGACCGCCCCGAAGAGACGAAGCTTGTCGCTGGTCTTGCGCAGCAGGGAGACGGTGGGGTTGCCGTCAATGGCGGAGCCGGCTTTCTCGGCGTCGACCTGATAGGTCTCCATCCACTTCTTGGCGGTCTCCGGCTTGCCCAGGGCGTCGGCCACGAGGAGGAAGTCCTGCTTCCAGGCCTCACTCTTGCCCTGCGTGACGACGGTGGGCGCCACCTCGGACAGGGACTTGTAGAGGGTGTCGATATCGTCCTTGCCCGCCTGGTTGACAAGGATGAGGTCCGGGGACAGGTTGCCGATGTCCTCGACACTGGGGGACTTGCGAGAGCCGACGTCCTTGATCGCCCCCAGCTTGTCGGCCTGCTTGGGGAAGGCCTTCTTGAGGTACTCCGGGACCGTTGCGGCGCCGTCGCCCTTGGTTGAGCCGATCGGCACGATGCCCAGGGTCAGGGCGACGTCGAGCTGCCCGGTGGACAGGATGACGACCTTGGTGGGGGCCTTCTTGATCTCGGTGGTGCCCTTGAAGTGGACGACCTTGCGGGGGAAGACGTCGTCGGCCTTGCCTGAGCCCTTGCCCTCGGGCATGCCGGTGGGCACCGATGAGGTGGGCTTGGCCTTGGCGGTCGAGGAGGCGCTGGAGTCCGCCTTCTTACCGGAGCAAGCGGCGAGGACGGGGATGGCGGTGGCCAACCCTGCGAAGACGAGAGCGCTGCGGCGGCTGTAGTGGGATGTCATGGGCTTAGGCTAACCTAAGTCATAGCGTTTTTATCAAGAATCATCCTGAAGAAAGGTGGGGACGTGGCGGAGGTCGCTCGTCAGTCGCAGCCGGGAGCTCTGGCGTGATCGCCCGGTGGTGGGAGCGCCGCCGTGGCTCTGGTGAGAAGTCTGCCGGGACGTCCGCCCCTACGTCAGTGGGGGTCCCGGTGGGTGGGACCGTCCTTGTTCTCGGGGTGCTGTCGGTGCTTCTGTGCCTGGTGAGCCTGGCCATTGGGTCGCACAGTCTGACGCTGGAGGAAGTGGCCAGTGCCTTCGTGCCGGGGAGGACAACAGTCGCCTCGGTCATTGTCTGGCAGCTGCGGATGCCGCGGACTGTCCTGGCGGTCATGGTCGGCGCCGCGCTGGCCGTGGCCGGGGTCGTCATGCAGGGGCTGACCCGCAATCCCCTGGCCGAGCCGGGCATTCTCGGCATCAATGCCGGCGCGTCTCTGTCGGTGGTCCTGTCGATGTCTCTGCTGGGGCTGACAGATGTGAGTGACTTCCTCTGGTTCGCCTTCGCAGGGGCCGCCCTGGCCGCCTTCCTCGTCCATCTCATGTCGGTACGCAGGGCCGACGCCGGCCCCGCCAGACTCGTGCTGGCCGGGGTGGCCCTGGGGGCGAGTCTGCGGTCGATCACCGGGACCATCACGATGTACGACTCCGTCACCTTCGACTCCTATCGCTTCTGGGTTCTGGGCTCGCTGGCGGACCGGGATGCGGTACTGCTGGTGTGGGTGGCGCCCTTCCTCGTCGTCGGGCTGGTGCTGGCTCTGGCCTCGGGGCTCACGCTCAACGCCCTGGCGCTGGGGGAGGAGCAGGCCAAGGCGCTGGGTGTCAGCCCGAGGCGCGCTCGGGCGCTGGCACTGACCTCGATCACTCTGCTGTGTGGGGCGTCGACGGCGGCGGTCGGGCCGATCTCCTTCGTTGGGCTGGTGGTCCCGCAGGTGCTGCGGCTGGCCTTGGGGTCTGACCAGCGCAGGCTGCTGGCGGTCTCCCTCGTCGCCAGACCGGTCCTGCTGCTGGCCGCCGACGTCGTCGGGCGGGTCATCCTGGACTCCGGCGAGATGGAGGCGGGGGTCGTGACCGCATTCATCGGCGGTCCGGTGCTGCTGGTCATGGTCATCCAGCGCATGGGGGTGAGGGGACGATGAGGAGGGTTCGGGACGCGGCCGGTAGTCCGGCGTCGGAGACCGACGGTGTGCGCCTCGGGGCCCCGGCCTCTCAGCTGCGATGCCCCGTTGGAAGCCGCAGGGCCTTCCTCGTCCACCGGCGGGCCGCTGTAGTGACCGTGCTGGCGCTTGCTGCGGCGCTGGCCGTGGTGGCTGTCTCGGTGCTGTTCGGCGCCTACAACATCTCCGGGACCGACGCGCTGCACACACTGCTGACGGGATCTGGAAGCAGGATGGATCGCTTCTTCGTGCTCAACCAGCGGCTTCCGCGCGCGGTCGCAGCGGCGCTGGTGGGGGCGATGCTGGCGCTGTCGGGTGCTGTCTTCCAGAGCCTGTCACGAAATCCCCTGGGCAGCCCCGACATTGTGGGGTTCACGACCGGCGCCTCCAGCGGCGGGTTGCTCATGCTCCTGCTGGCGGCGTCGGCGAGTGATATCCAGGTCTCGGTGGGGGCGGTCCTCGGAGGCTTTGCGACCGCGGCGGTGGTTGCTCTTGTGTCGCGGCGCGGTGGCGTGGGCGGCGACAACCTGATCCTGACCGGGGTCGCCATCTCCGAGATGCTCTCGGCGGCCAACAGCTACCTCATCTCCCAAGCCAGTCTGCCTAGTGCCGAGACGGCCAAGGCCTGGCAGTACGGTTCCTTCAACGCGATTTCCTGGGGACAGGTCAAGCCCCTGGCTCTGGCTGCCGCGGTGCTGCTGATTCAGGTGGTGTGGCTCGTGCGGCCTGCGAGTCTGCTGGAGATGGGCGACGACGCCGCAACCAGCCTGGGACTGCCGGTCGGCAGAGTGCGCGGCGCGATGCTCGGCTACGGCGTCATGCTGGCGGCGATCTGCGTCGCAACGGCGGGCCCGATCGGTTTCATCGCCCTGGCCGCACCGCAGCTGGCGCGCCGGTTGAGCAGATCGGCTGGGATGACGATGATCGCCTCGGCGGCGATGGGGGCGCTGCTGCTGGGAGGGGCTGATTTTCTGGCGCAACGGCTGCTCAGCCCCTTCCAGATCCCGGTGGGCCTGGTCAGTGCGGCGCTGGGCGGGCTCTACCTCGTCTGGCTGCTCATGGCTCCCCTGGGGCGTGCGGAACGGGCCGGCTGAGGTTGTGGCAGAGAGGCAGAGTACGACCTGGTCCGTATCGTCACCTACCTCACCGACGACGCCGAAGAAGCCCAAGGCCACTAACCCCCAGCACACGCTCACACCACAGACCACCAGGCTCACTCCACAAGCGGTGTCACAATCGGCGACTTTTAAGAGCACCCCCTGGCCAATGGCCATCACTGTCCGGCACATATGCGCAGGTCAAAGCCCTACAGGCCCGGGCACGTCAGCCGTTGGACAGCCTAAAAGTCGCCAATCGTGACACCAAGGCCCGCTGATGCCGCGGTCAGGGTCGGCGAGAGCCCCAGGCCCTCATGCCGCCCTCAAGGTTGAGGAGCCGGCCGGGGTAGCCCGCCGCCTTCAGCGCCTCGATGGCGCGGGCCGAGCGCACCCCAGCGGCACACACCACCACCGTCAGCCGGCCCGGGTCGAGCTCGTCCATCCGTGCCACAACCTCGCGCAACGGAATGTGCAGCGCTCCTTCCATCGGCTCGAGCGCCACCTCGATGTCCTCACGAACATCCAGCAGCGCCGGCGGCACATCGCCCTCCAGGAGCCTCCTCAGCTCGGCCGCAGAGACACCCCCCGCTCCCGTCCCCAAGGCCTCACCCCCGGAGACGGGCTCCTGCGGCTGCGTGTCGGCCTCGGGAGTCCGGGGAACCAAGCAGGCATCAGCCTCCGTGACCAGTGCGGTGATACTCGGGTTCTTCCCGCACACCGGGCAGGCCGGGTTCTTCGCCACCGGAATCTCCCGAAAGCGCGCCCCCCAGGCGTCGAGCAACGCCAACCTCCCCAGCAGCGGCTGGGCGCCACCGATGACCAGTTTGAGCGCCTCGGCGGCCTGCATCGTCCCGATGATGCCGGGCAGCACTCCCAGCACCCCGGCCTCCGCGCAGGAGGGCACCGATCCCGCGGGCGGCGGGGCGGGATGCAGGCACCGGTAACACGGTCCCCGGCGCGCATCGAAAACCCCCACCTGCCCGTTGAACCCCAGTACCGCCCCGTGCACCAGCGGCAGCCCCAGCATGACGGCGGCGTCATTGACCAGGTACCGCGTGGGGAAGTTGTCCGTGCCGTCAATGACCACGTCCCAGCCGCCCAGAAGGCCCCGGACATTGTCTGCCGTCAACCGCCTCCGGTGGGCAACGACCTCAACGTCAGGATTGAGCGCCCTGATCGCCTCGGCCGCCGAGTCCACCTTGGGGCGCCCCACGGCCGCCGTGGCATGGATGACCTGGCGTTGCAGGTTGGACACGTCGACATCGTCGTCGTCAATGAGCCCGATCGTCCCCACCCCCGCGGCCGCCAGGTACAGGGCCGCCGGCGCCCCGAGCCCGCCGGCACCGATGAGCAGGATCCGAGACGCGCGGATGCGCTGCTGCCCCACGAGCCCCACCTGCGGCACAAGCGCATTGCGGTGGTAGCGCTCCAGCTCATCGCGGCTCAGCGGCCGTAGACGCTCCTCGGCAATCACCGACCCGCAGACGCCATCCAGATCGCTTCCCTCAACAGCGCTCACTTCGCCCTCCCTCATCTACACCCGGTCCTTCTCTCAACGTCTCAGTGCCGTGGTCCTCAACCCCGGCGAGCCAGGATACGCACCTGCACCGCCTTGATGACGCAGCAGACCTCCCGGCCCTCGGTGATGCCGAGTTCGGCCACGGCACCCGCGGTGACCGCTGCCGACAGCCGCTGCCCCTCCTCGAGCTCCAGGCGCACACTCACCAGCGCCCCCGAGCGCTCCAGCCCCGTCACCCGGCCGGTCAGGACGTTGCGGGGACTGCCGTGCGGCGCCTGCCGGTAGAGGGCGACGGCGTCGGGCGGCACCAGCGCAATACCCGGTGCTCCGGGCCGGGGCACCTCGTTGCGGTCGTCCCGGTGCCCCGGCTCGCCGACATGCCCGTCAGTGGCATCCTCCCGGGGGCGGCCATGAATGACCTGCCCCGACGGCAGCCGCAGTCCCGGCGCCTCGGCGTCGCCGTCGACGACCCCGGTGAGCACAGCCGTCCCGGTCAGGTGGGCGACGAAGTCCGAACGGGGCGCGGACAGGATCCTCGCCGTCGGCCCCTGCTCCACCACTCGGCCCCGGTCCAGGACGACGACGTCCTCGGCCAGCGCCGTCAGGTCCAGGACGTCATGGGTCACCAGCAGCAGCGTCAGCCCCTCCTCGGCGCACCGGCGCGCCACCAGGCGGCGCATCTCCTGGCGGGCGGTCACGTCCAGGGCGGCCATCGGCTCGTCCAGGACCAGCAGACGGGGCCCTGTCGCCAGCGCCCGGGCCAAGGCCACCCGGGCCGCCTGCCCTCCCGAGAGCGCTCCTCCCGGGCGGGAGGCCAGGTGATCGGCCCCGACGGCGGCCAGCTCGGCGCGGGCCCGACGCGTCGCCTCCGCCCGGCTCACCCCCTGGCAGCGCAGCGCGAAGACCACATTGCCCAGCACGGACATGTGGGCGAAGACGCCCGGCTCCTGGCTGAGCAGCGCCACCTGGCGCCGCCCCGCCCGCACGAAGCCGCCGGGGCCGTCCAGGACTCGTCCGCCCAGCACGACCCGGCCGTTCTCGGCGTCCAGCAGGCCGGCCACCACGGAGCAGACCGTCGACTTGCCCGAGCCATTGGGGCCGACGAGCGCCGTCGTGCGCCCCGCCTCCACCTCCAGGTCGACGACGACGTCACGCTCAGGCAGCTCGAAGGCCACCTGCAGGTCCTGGCCGCGTCCGCCGTCCCGAGGTGACTCGGGAATCCGCTCGTCCCTGCCTTGGGTGGAGGCCTGCGCGCCTCGGGGCTCCGACGCAGCGGCGTCGTGGTCCTGGTGCTCCTGGAGCCCGCGGCGGGGCAGTAGGTGAGAGGCGGTCCTGCCCCAGTCGATATTGGTCGCCCCGACGATGACGAAGGACAGGCCGATGAGTACGGCGGCCAGGGCCAGGGAGGTGGCCGTGTCCTTCTCCCGCTCCAGGTAGATGGCCAGCGGCATCGTGCGGGTGACGCCCTCCTTGGAGCCGGCGAAGGCGATGGTCGCCCCGAACTCGCCCAGGCTCCGGCCCAGGGCCAGGGCCGTGCCCCGAGCCAGAGCCGGTGTCGCCAGCGGCAGCGTCACCTGCGCCAGAACCCGCCACGGGCCGGCCCCGAGGCTCCGGGCGGTGACTTCGGCCCGCTTGTCACGGCTGCGCAGCGCCGCCTCCAGAGTGACCACCAGGAAAGGCATGGAGACGAACACCTGGGCGATGACCACCGCGGTAGTGGAGAAGGCGATGGGCACCCCCCACTCCTTCAGGTACGCCCCCAGCAGGCCGCGGTTGCCCAAGGTGGACAGCAGCGCGATACCGGCCACCACCGGCGGCATCGTCATCGGTAGCACCGCGAGGATCCGCGCGATCCTCACCCCCGGCCAGCTGCGGGCCAGCAGCAGCGCCAGCGGCACGCCCAGCACCACGCAGACGACCGTGGAGCTCAGACAGGTGCGGATCGAGAGCCACAGGGCGGCCTGCGCCGACGGCGTCGCCAGCAGCTGGGGGAGCTGCCCCCAGGACACGCGCGTCCCCATACCCACCAGGGGCAGGACGATTGCGCAGCCTCCCAAGACGGCCAGCGCGGTCACGAGGACGGGCAGAGGAGAGCGAGCGGCCCGCCCACGCCCCAGGAGGGCGCGGACGGGCCGCCGTACCGACTGCTGCTCGGAGCGCGCAGTGGGGGACATCTGGTTCACAGACTCATGTTTACCAGGCCACCGATTCAGACCGGCAAGCTATCACGGAGCAGTGGTCTGCGCGGTGGGCTTGTTCGCCTCCGGGGCGGAGGACCCCTCAGCGGTCGCGGCCTGGGACGGGGCGGCGCTGGCTCCGGAGCTGGCCTCGGAACTGGCCCCGGCGCTCGCCGCCGCACTGCCCGCGGCGGAGGCCCCGGCACTCGCCCCGGCAGTGGCGCTGCCGGGCTTGCCGAAGCCGTGCTTGGCCAGGATGTCCTGACCGGTCTTGCCGGTGACGGCATCGATGAAGGCCTGCGCGCCCGCGGGGTTCTCGGGCTTGGCCGTCGGGGCGATCGGGTAGTGGTTGACGACGCCGCCGTCGGGGATGTCGATCTTGTCCGCCTTGTCCTTGGCGGCCGCGGCGTCGGTGGTGTAGACGATGCCGGCGTCGGCCTCACCGGACTCGACCTTGCCGCGTACGTCGGTCACCTTCTGCTCCTCGGAGACCGGGTTGAGGGTGATTCCCTGGGCCTCGGCGAGCTTCTTGGTGGCCTCACCGCAGGGCACCTCGGGGGCGCAGATGACCAGGTTGGCGCCGTCCAGCGACGAGTCCAGCCCGGTGATCTTCTTGGGGTTGCCCTTGGGGACGATGAGGGTCAGGACGTTGGTGGCGAACTCGGTCTGGTTCCCGACCAGCTTCTGGTCCGCAGCGGTCTTCATCGTGGAGTTGTTGGCGGTGGCCAGGACGTCGGCGCTGTCGCCGCCCGCCAGGGAGGCCACCAGGTCCTGGGAGCCCTGGAAGTCGAAGGTGACGTCCAGGCCGGGGTTGTCCTTCTCCACGGTCTTCTCGATCTCTTCGAAGGCCTTCTGGAGGGAGGCCGCGGCCAGGACCGTGACCTTGCCGGTGGCTTTCTGCGCGCCGCCCGAGGCGCTCGCGGAGGCGGCTCCGGTGGCCCCACCCGTGGAGCTGTTGGAGGCGGAGCCTCCGCAGGCGGCCAAGGAGACGGCGGAGAGCAGGCTGACGGCGGCGATGGCCGCACGACGTGAGATACCCATTGCGTGTCCTTTCGTGATGGCGGGAACGTCCGGTTCAGGCTCCCTGAGAGGGAGTGACGTCGTTGGCCCCCTGGTTGCCGGTGCCCTGGGTCCGCACCGGGGTCCAGCCTCGTGAGGTCTGAGCGGTGGAGGTGGCGCCCTCGCGGGAACGGTAGACCACATAGGGGCGGGTCACGTAGCCCACGGGCGCGGAGACCACGTGGACCAGGCGGGTGAAGGGCCAGATTGCCAGGAGCAGGAAGCCCGCGATGACGTGGAGCTTGAAGGAGACCGGCACGTCGGCCATGAGCTCGGGGCGCGGCTGGAGCACCAGTACCGAGCGCAGCCAGGGGCTGATCGTCTCGCGGTAGTCGTAGCCGTGGGCGTCGGCGAGCTGGTTGAGGACCGTGGCCGCCGAGCCCAGCAGGATCGGCACGATGAGGAAGCAGTACATGACCAGGTCGTTGCGGGTGGTGGCCAGGCGCACGCTCTTGACGACGATGCGCCGGTAGATGAGCCCGACCAGGCCCACGATCGTCAGGATGGCCGCGAAGGTTCCCAGGTAGGTGGCGCCCAGGTGGTACATGTGCTGGGAGACGCCCAGCATCTCGGTGACGTCCTTGGGCACCAGCAGCCCGACGACGTGACCGCCCATCACCATGAGGAAGCCCAGGTGGAACAGGGGGGAGGCCAGGCGCAGGATGCGGGACTCGTTCCACTGCGAGGAACGAGAGGTCCAGCCGAACTGGTCGGTGCGCCACCGCCAGATCATGCCTGCCACCAGCAGCACCAGGCTGGCGTAGGGCAGGGCCACCCACATGAGGTTCTGCTGAATCGGGCTCATGTCATGCTCTCCTGGCTGCTTGTGAAGGGGGAAGGATCGGCGACTGGTGCCGAGCCCGGCACGGCGGTTACACCGGACAGGCTCGGGTTGCGCACGGGAATGGTCGGGAAGGGCAGGGTGTCGGTGACACCGACGGTCTCGGTGGGCGGTCCGGCCGCCACCAGGGCGCGTACGCGCTCGGCGGTGGCCTCGTCGATCCGGGGCAGGGTCATCGAGACGGCCTCCACCAGCCCCGCGTAGGGGGAGGCGGCGTCGGCCAGGGCGCTGCGCAGCACCTCGATGCCCTCCCGGTGGGAGGACAGGAGCGCACTGGCCACCTCGTCACCGCTGCGAGCGGACAGCTCGAGGACCACCGGCAGGTAGTCGGGCAGCTCGTCGGCGGCCATCTCGTAGCCGGCCGCCGCCAGCGCCTGCTTGAAGGCCAGCAGTGCGGCGCCCCGGTGCCGGGTGTCGCCCACCGTGTAGTACGTCAGGTACAGGCAGCAGCGCCGACGTCGGTCGAAGACCTCCACGTAGTGCTCGGCCATGGCCCGCTCGCCGCGGCGCCGCGCCTGAGCGATGAACTCCTCCAGGAGGACGGCTACCTCCGCCGGCAGTGTGGCCAGCTCGGCCTCGACGGCGTTCAGGCGCGTCTCCAGAGTCCCCTCGGCCGGGTAGTCCAGCAGCAGCGAGGCCGCCATGTGCACGGTGGCTCGTTGGGAGGGTGTCAGTTGCACCTCGGCGGGTTTCTCAAGAACCCGGGGGGCGCGGACGAAGGAGACCATCTCAGAGGTCCCTGGGGGCTGTGACCGCGGGGCCGGTCGAGGAGTCGGCCGCCGGGGCCTGACCCACCGGCTGAGGAACACCGACCTGCGGCATGCCCGGGCCGGCGGCCGGCACCGGCTCGCGGCGCACGGTCGGCAGCGGCAGGCTCACCGGGCCGCCGTTCATAGCGCCGCCGCCCTGGCCGTGGAAGGAGGCGACGTCGGGGTGGCATCCGGCCGGGGCCCCCTCACCCAGAAGGGTCATGACGTCGTTGCCCATGGACTCCATGCCGCGGGGGACCTCGGGCTTGGCGGTGGGGATGACGTAGCGGTCGTCGTACTTGGCGATGGCCAGCAGCCGGTACATGGCCTCCAGCTTCTTGCCGTCCAGGCCCACGGCGGCGGCGATGGCCGGGTCGGGCTCGCGGCCCAGGCGCACGTCGCGCATGTGGGAGCGCATCGCGGCCAGGCGCCGCAGCACGAGCTCGACCGTGTTGGTGTCACCGGCCGTGAACAGGCCCGCCAGGTACTCCAGCGGAATGCGCATGTCGGAGACGGCCGTGAGCAGCACCTTGTAGTTCTCACCGTCCAGTCCGGCGGCCGCGACCTCGTCGACGACCGGGGAGAGCGGCGGGATGTACCAGACCATCGGCATGGTGCGGTACTCGGGGTGCAGGGGCAGGGCCACCTCATAGGTGTCGATGAGGTCCCAGATGGGGGAGGCCTGAGCCGCCTCGATCCAGTTGTCCGGGACGCCCTCGGCGCGCGCGCCCGCCACGACCTCGGGGTCGTGGGGGTTGAGGAGGATCTCGCGCTGGGCCATGTACAGGTCCTGCGGGTCCTTGACGGCGGCGGCCTGCGAGACGCGATCGGCGTCGTAGAGGAGGACGCCCAGGTAGCGCAGGCGGCCCACACAGGTCTCCGAGCACACAGTGGGCTGGCCGATCTCCAGGCGCGGGTAGCACAGGGTGCACTTCTCGGCCTTGCCGGTGGCGTGGTTGAAGTAGACCTTCTTGTAAGGGCAGGAGGACACACACATGCGCCAGCCGCGGCAGGCGTCCTGGTCCACCAGGACGATGCCGTCCTCAGTGCGCTTGTACATGGCGCCCGACGGGCAGGCGGACACGCAGGTGGGGTTGAGGCAGTGCTCGCAGATGCGCGGCAGGTAGAACATGAAGGCCGACTCGATGTCGGTGCGCACCTTCGTGCTCATCGCCTCGATGATCGGGTCCTGCTGGAGGGTCTCCATGGAGCCGCCCAGGTCGTCATCCCAGTTGGGACCCCACTTGATGGTGGGCATGTACTCGCCGGTCAGCTGGCTCTTGGCGCGCGCCACCGGAATCGCCGGGGAGTCCTTGGGGGCCGAGAGCAGCTTGTCGTACTCGTAGGTCCACGGCTCGTAGTAGTCCTCGACCGTGGGCATCTCGGGGTTGGCGAAGATGTTGACCAGGCGGCGCAGGCGCCCGCCCGAGCGGGGCCGCAGGCGGCCCGAGGCCGTGCGCTCCCAGCCGCCGCGCCAGGTGTCCTGGTCCTCCCAGCCCTTGGGGTAGCCGACACCAGGGCGGGTCTCGACGTTGTTGAACCACATGTACTCGGTGCCCTCGCGGTTGGTCCAGGCCTGCTTGCAGGTCACTGAACAGGTGTGGCAGCCGATGCACTTGTCGAGGTTCATCACCATTGCGATCTGGGCCATGACCTTCATCAGAAAGTCACCTCCTGGTTGCTGCGGCGACGGATAAGCGTGACCTCGTCGCGGTTGTTGCCCGTGGGGCCGATGTAGTTGAAGGCGTAGGACAGCTGCCCGTAGCCGCCTGCGAAGTGGCTGGGCTTGAGCACGATCCGGGTCAGGGAGTTGTGCGTCCCGCCTCGCCTGCCGCTGGTCTCAGTCAGCGGGGTGTTCATGGTGCGCTCCTGGGCGTGGTGCATGAAGACCATGCCCTCGGGGATGCGGTGGGAGACAATGGCGCGCGCCGCCACGATGCCGTTGCGGTTGTAGGCCTCAACCCACTCGTTGTCCTTGACGCCGATCTTGTCGGCGTCCTGGGGGCTCATCCAGATGGTCTGGCCCCCGCGTCCCAGCGTGAGCATGTGCAGGTTGTCGAAGTACTGCGAGTGGATCGCCCACTTGTTGTGCGCGGTGATGTAGCGCACTGCGACCTCCGCCGTGCCCGCCTGGCTCGTGGACACCGAGCCCGGTGCGGCCTCCCCGTACAGGGCGTGGAAGTCCAGTGGCGGCCGGAAGATCGGCAGGGACTCGCCCATGTCTCGCATCCAGTCGTGGTCGAGGTAGTAGTGCATGCGCCCGGTCAGGGTGTGCCAGGGCTTGGCGTGCTCCACGTTGACCACGAAGGCCGAGTAGCGCCGTCCGCCGTGCTCGGAGCCGGACCACTCCGGGGAGGTGATGACTCCCTGGGGCTTGACCTGGGTGTCGGCGAAGGAGATGTGCTTGCCTGCCTCCTCCTCGCTGAGCTCGACCAACGTGGTGCCGGTGCGCTTGGACAGCGTGTCCCAGCCCTCGGTGGCGATGCGCCCGTTGGTGGTGCCCGACAGCGTGAAGATGGCGTCGGCGGCGCGGATGTCGGTGTCGAGCAGCGGCCGGCCGGCGGCCACGCCGTCGGAGGAGACCCCGTGGTTGCGGGCCAGGCGCTCCACCTCCGGACCCGGCTTGAGCATGATGCCCTTGCAGGGAATCCCCAGCTTCTCGGCCAGGGGGCCCAGGGCGTCGAACTTGGCCCGGATCTGGGTGTAGTCGCGCTCGGTGGGCACCAGCTTGGGCATCGTCACTCCCGGCACCCACTCCTGGGGCAGGGAGGACACGTCACCGTGCGCCATCGTCAGGGCGTCGGGGGTGTCGTGCGTCAGGGGCGCGGCGACGACGTCGGTCTGGGTGCCCAGGTAGCGCGGCGCCCAGGCGGAGATGAGCCCGGCCAGGGTCTGGAAGACCTGGAAGTCGGTGCGCGCCTCCCAGGGCGGGTCGATGGCCGCGTTGAAGGAGTGCACGAAGGGGTGCATGTCGGTCGAGGAGATGTCGTGCTTCTCGTACCAGGTGGCCGCCGGCAGGACGACGTCGGAGTGCAGGGTGGTGGAGGTGTTGCGGAAGTCCGCGGTCCACATGAGGTCGAGCTTGCCGGTGGGGGCCTCGTCGCGCCAGGTCACCGAGGCGGGACGCTGCTCGGGCGGGTTCTCGACGGCGTTGACGTCGTTGTCCGCACCCACCATGTGGCGCAGGAAGAACTCCGTGCCCTTGGCCGAGCTGCCCAGCAGGTTCGTGCGCCACGAGCACAGGATGCGCGGGAAGTTCTCCGGGGCATCGGGGTCCTCGCAGGCGAAGCGCAGCTCACCGGAGCGCAGCTGCTCGACGACGTAGTCCTTGGGGTCCATGCCCGCCTCGGCGGCCTGCTGGCCCAGGAGCAGCGGGCTGCGGTTGAAGGTCGGGTAGGACGGCGTCCACCCGCGCTTCATGGCCTCGACCATCGTGTCGGTCGTGGTCTTGCCCGCCAGGGTGCCGGGCCCCAGCGGGGAGGCCAGGCGCTCGGCCGAGGTGGTGTCGTAGCGCCACTGGTCGGTGGTGATGTACCAGAAGCCGGTGGAGATCATCTGCCGGGCCGGGCGATGCCAGTCCAGGGCGAAGGCGTACTGCTGGAAGCCGCTGAGCGGGCGGACCTTCTCCTGACCCACGTAGTGGGCCCAGCCGCCGCCGTTGACGCCCTGGGTGGCGCACATGGAGGTCAGCGCCAGGATCGTCCGGTAGATCTGGTCGGCGTGGTAGTAGTGGTTGATGCCCGCGCCCATGACGATCTGGGAGCGGCCGCCGGACTCCACGGCGTTGAGGGCGAAGTCGCGCGCCACCTGGATGATGGCGGGGCCGGGAACGCCGGTGATCTCGCTGGCCCAGGCGGGGGTGCCTGGGACGGTGGCGTCCTGGTAGTCCGCGGGCCACTCGCCCGGCATGGACGGGCGCTCGACGGCGTACTGGGCCAGGAGCAGGTCGTAGACGGTGGTGACCATGCGCTCCCCGATGCGGGTGACCGGCACGCCGCGGCGCACGACGCCGCCGCCCACGGATCCCTCGGGGGTGGAGGAGCCGGGTAGGTCGAAGCGGGGCAGGAGGACCTCGGCGGCCTGAACCTGGGGGCCCTGGCCGTGCAGGTCCAGGATGCTCATGACCGGGTCGACACCGTCCATGAGCAGGTTCCACTTGCCCTCACCCTCGGGGGTGAAGCGGTCGGCCAGGGTGCCGCCGGGGTCGGCCGGGCCGCGCTCGCGGTCCCACACGAGGGGGCGGAACTCGTTCTTCGGGGCGCCGGTGGCGACGCCGTTGACGTCGGAGGCCGTCACGAAGCGCCCGGGCACGTAGCCGGTGCCGTCGGGGGAGGGGTCCAGAGTGATGAGGAAGGGGGAGTCGGTGTGACGGCGCATGTAGTCCAGGAAGAAGGACTCCTCGCGCTTGACGTGGAACTCGGAGAGGATGACGTGACCCATTGCCTGGGCCAGGGCACCGTCAGTACCCGGAGCCACGCGCAGCCACTGGTCGGCGAACTTGGTGTTGTCGGCGTAGTCGGGGGAGACGGCCACGACCTTCTGCCCGTGGTAGCGGGCCTCGGTCATGAAGTGGGCGTCCGGGGTACGGGTCAGCGGCAGGTTGGAGCCCCACATCATGAGGTACTGGGCGTTGTACCAGTCGCCGGCCTCGGGGACGTCGGTCTGGTCCCCGAAGACCTGGGGTGAGGCCGGCGGCAGGTCGGCGTACCAGTCGTAGAAGGAGAGCATCGTGCCGCCGATGAGCTCGTGGAGGCGGCCGCCGGCTCCGTAGGAGACCTGGGACATGGCCGGGATGACGCTGAAGCCGGCGATGCGGTCCGGGCCCCAGGCGCGGATGGTGTGGACGTAGGCGGCCGCGACGATCTCCATGGCCTCGTCCCAGCCCACGCGGACCATGCCGCCCTTGCCTCGGGCGGACTTGTAGGCCTTGGCGGTGGCGGGGTCACCGGTGACCTGCGCCCAGGCGGCGACCGGGTCGCCGTCGTTGTCGGCCTTCGCGGCGCGGAAGGCGTCCAGCAGGACCGAGCGCACGTAGGGGTAGCGGATGCGCGTGGGGGAGTAGGTGTACCAGGAGAAGGCCGCACCGCGCGGGCAGCCGCGGGGCTCGTACTCGGGCATGTCCGGCCCCGTGGTGGGGTAGTCGGTGATCTGCTTCTCCCAGGTGATGATGCCGTCGGAGACGTAGACCTCCCAGGCGCACGACCCGGTGCAGTTGACCCCGTGGGTGGAGTGGACCATCTTGTCGTGGCTCCACCGGTGGCGGTAGAAGGTGTCGGCCTCGCGCCCTCCGGTGAGGAACAGGCGGCGGGCGTCGGCAGAGGCTTGCCCTCGACGCAGGTACGAGCCCAGCGTGAGCAGTCCGGGGGCGTTCTCGACCTGCTGGTCGGGCCCAGGGACGATCCCGGGGCCGGTGGTCTGGGAGCCGGTGGTGCTCATCAATGGTCCTTTGGTCCGTGAAGTTGATGGGTGTGGTGGTTGGTGACGAATGGTGGCCCGGAGCCGATGGGGGCGGGCCCTGAGTGGCTCCGGCTGCTCCCGGCGGACGCGACCATGATGCTGGCCGCGTCCGCTGTTGAGCGGGTCAGTCGGTGGTGGGCGGATCAGCCCGGACGCTTGGCGCCCGGCTTGGCGTAGCGGACCCAGCAGATGACGGCGCACAGGACGCAGAAGACGGCGCAGCTGTAGAAGAAGACGTGCGTCGGCATGAGGGTCAGGGCGATGCCGACCAGGAAGGGGCCGAGGGAGGCCACGGCGGCGGTGAAGCCGATGGCGCCGCCGGCCTGGCGCTTGGGCATAATCATCGGCATCTGCTTGAAGGTCGAGGCGTTACCGACGCCGGCGAAGAAGAACATCGCCAGCAGCGCCACCATGAAGATGGTGAAGTCGGCCGGGTCGTCCGCGGCGGCCACCAGGTAGCCGCACCAGGCCATCGTGATGGCCATGCCGATGGCGGAGACGAAGGTCCAGATGGCTCCGCCGAAGCGGTCGCACAAAGGGCCCCAGGCGAAGCGCAGGAAGGAGCCGATGAGGGTGCCGATGAAGGCGTAGGAGGCCCCCTGGGGCAGGTCGCCCTTGGCGAAGTGGTCGGCCAGGTCGGAGGCGGCGCCGTAGTTGTTGTTGATGATGTTGGCGGTCTGGGCGGCGAAGCCTGAGAAGACGCCGAAGGTCATGATGTACAGGACCGTCATGAGCCAGGTGTCCAGGTTGCCGAAGATGTCCATCTGCTCCTTGATGTTGGCCTTGAGCGGGACGTCCTTGATGTAACGGAAGGTCAGGAAGGCCGCGATGAGGGACCAGGGCAGGAAGAAGACGGTGGCGTTGACGACCATGGGGGCGCCCTCGTGGTGGGGGGCCACCCAGGTCAGCCCGAACAGGCTGATGCTCATGAGGAAGGGGGCGGCGAGCTGGATGATGCTCATGCCCATGTTGCCCAGGCCTCCCTGCAGGCCCAGGGCAGTGCCGGCCAGACGCTTGGGGAAGTAGAAGCCGGTCGAGGACATGTAGCCGGAGAAGGTGGCGGCCCCGATACCGCAGGCGAAGGACAGGGCGAGCAGGACACCGAAGGAGGTGTTGTGGTTCTGCACCGCGAAGAACCAGCCGAGCATCGGCAGGATGTACAGCAGGGAGGACCAGCCGATCATCTTGCGGGCGCCGATGGTGGCGGGCAGGAACATGTAGATCAGGCGCAGGGCGGCGCAGGACAGACCCGGCATTGAGGTGATCCAGTAGATCTGGTTCTTGGTCAGGTGGAAGCCGATGTCGTTGAGCCTGGGTGCCACCGCACTGGGCAGGAACCAGACGGTGAAGCCGAGCATGAGGGAGAAGGTGGTGATGGCCAGAGTGGTCCAGGCGATCTTCGCGGACCAGTTCTCCGGCTCCTCGGGGTTCCAGCCTGTGAGGACGCGACCGGAGGTGTCGAGCGTGGACATAGGGCTCCTGCTGTTGTGGGGCTCGGTCCGCTGGGCGACAGCGCCCTGGACCTGAGACTGTGTGGAGAGAGTCGGTGAAAGCCTGCGGACTCACACCGCGCTCAATGATGCATTGAGTTGGTCAGATCTTCATGCAAGGGACGAATGTCTGAGCAATACGAGGCGAAACCGACATCTCAGAGGTGACTAAGGGCGGTGAATTAGGTTCAATGTCAGTTGCCTAATTGAGGTTGCCGGTTGGATCGGGACGTGTTGCCCTTGAAACTCCGGGTGGGAGACGGAGGAGCCGCGCGGGGTGTATGCGGACTACGGTGGGTCCATGAGTGAGACCCCCATCGTCCAGAAGGGCCTGGCGGCCCTGCCCGAGCCCGTCAAGGGCGCCGTCATCACCGTCTCCGACCGCTGCGTCAGCGGTGAGAGAGAGGACCTCTCCGGCCCGCTGGCCCAGCGCCTCCTGGCTGAGCACGACGTCGTCGTCGAGAAGGTGGACCTCGTGCCCGACGGTGTTGAGCCGGTGCGTGAGGCGATCAGGCGGGCGGTGGCCGGCGGCGCCCGGGTGGTCCTGACCACCGGCGGTACCGGGGTGACCCCTCGGGACCTCACCCCGGAGGCGACGGCACCACTGCTGGAGACCCGCATCGAGGGCATCGAGGCGCAGATCCGCGCCCACGGGCTGACCAAGACACCGCTGGCGGGACTGTCCCGCGGGCTGGTAGGCGTGACCTCTCGCGGCGACGACGGCGCCCTGGTCGTCAACGCCCCCGGCTCGCGCGGTGGGGTCAAGGACACCGTTGCCGTCGTCGGCCCCCTGGTGCCCCATGTCCTGGAGCAGCTCGGCGGCGGCGACCACTGAGCACACTCGAGCACTACTGAGCGATTCGGATTGAGCCGGGCTGCTACTCGGAGCGGCCCGAGTCCCAGGAATGGACCTCGGCCCAGGTGTCCAGATCCCGCACGACATCGCGAGCCGTGGGGATGGCCCTGACGCGGAGCGTCCCGAGTGCCCGGCGCACAGCCGTGTCCCGCAGAGGCGCGCCGTCCGGGGCGACGGCCGCGGCCAGTGCTCGGCGGCGGTAGAGGCCCAGCAGGTACTGGGTGTGCTCGCCGTCGCGGGCGCAGACGCCGTCCAGCTCCGGCCCGGCCTGCGCCAGCGCCCGGTGCAGGGCCGGCAGCGCCCTCCAGGACAAGGGCGCGTCGCAAGTGAGGATCCCGGCCAGTCCCGCAACCGGGGCGCTCCGTCCTAGGACATCCAGCCCGGCCGCGATCCCGGCGACGGGTCCTCCCAGGGGAGGGTCCTCCAGCGCCCGTAGGACGCCTCCGGGCAGAGCGACCTCCGCCGGGGCAACAACGCACACGCGCCCGAGCGGAAGGCCCTGTTCGCGAAGCTGCTCCAGGCCGGCCAGCACGTGGTCGAGCAGGCGCAGCCCCCGGGCGACGACGTCGGGCTTGGAGGCTCCGTCCAACCGAGCGCCGGTTCCGCCGGCCAGCACGACGACGTCGGCGGTCTCGGCGACCTCGGTGACTTCGGCCGCATCCGCGGTGCTCATGATGGCGCCGACCGTCTGCTCAGGCAGCGTCACCGCGGTCACCGCGGTCACCGCGCGCCCAGTCCCCTGAGCGTCCCCCGGACTTGGCGACCACCTTGGCCTCTCGCAGCTCGACGCCCCGGTCCACTCCCTTGACCATGTCGACGATCGCCAGTCCCGCCACGGTGGCGGCGGTGAGGGCCTCCATCTCCACGCCCGTGCGGTCGGCCGTGCGCACCGTGGTCTCGATGCGCACGCCGCCGTCGACGATCTCCAGGTCCACGCGCGCCCCATGCACGCCGATGACATGCGCCAGGGGGAGGAGCTCGGGGACCTTCTTCGTTGCCGAGATCCCGGCCACGCGGGCCACGGCGAGCACGTCGCCCTTGGGGACAGAGCCGCTGCGCAGGGCGTCGACGATTGCCTCCGAGCAGGCCACGAAGGCGGTGGCGCGGGCCTCGCGCACGGTCGGGGTCTTGGCGGTGACATCCACCATGTAGGCGGCGCCCGCCTCGTCCAGGTGGGTGAGGGTGATCTCGGGGCGGGTAGTCACAGGGGCTCCTTCACTGGGGGTGGGATCGTGCGTCGTGGATGTGGCTCGTCGCTTGTACCGGCGGCCTTCAGGGGCGGCCGGCGGGCGCTACGAGGCGGACAGCGGGATGAGGGGCAGCTCGTCGCCGACCTCGACCGCCTCGACCTCGGCGGCCACCACCGCCAGTGCCTGCGCGGCCGGCAGCGATGCCACCAGGTGCGAGCCGGAGCCCAGCCGGTGGGTGGGCGTCACCCAGGGGAGGCCCGCGCCGTCACCGAGGTCGGAACGGACTCCGGAGCCGGTGGGGGCCTCGGTGAAGCGCACCGGAACGTGCTGGCGCCGCCCCGGCGGGGTCCGCCAGCCCACCGCCGCGCGCGCCGTCAGGACAGGCCGCCCCGGAAGCGGCTCTGCGCCGCCATCCTCTGCGTCCTGCCCGGCCAGGCGGGCCAGCGCCGGGGCCACGATCGTGGTGAAGGAGACCAGGACACTCACCGGGTTGCCCGGCAGGCAGATGATCGGCACCCGCCGGCCGTCGTCGGCCAGGACCCAGCCGTGCCCCTGGGGCTTGCCCGGCTGCATGGCCACCTTGACGAAGTCCAGGTGCACTGGGGCCTCCTCGCCCCGCTGCGCCTGCGCCAGCATCGTCAGAGGATCGAAGGCTCCCGCGGACACGCCCCCGGAGGTGACGATGAGGTCGGCGCCGGCCGCGGCCTGCCGCAGCACCTCGGCCAGGGCCTCGGCCGTGTCGCCGCTGCGGGCCACGCTCGTGCACACGGCCCCGTGCTCGGCGACCAGCCCGGCCAGCAGCAGGGAGTTGGAGTCGGGAATCGTCCCGGGCTCCAGCGCCTGGCCGGCGTCACGCAGCTCGGCCCCGGTGGACACCACCGCCACGCGCACCTGCGGCCGCACCAGCACCGAGCCGAGCCCCACGGAGGCCAGGGCGGAGATGGCCGCCGCCGACAGCCTCGTCCCCGCCGCCATGACCGGATCACCCGCGGCCACGTCCTCCCCGGCGCGGCGCACGCTGAGGCCCGGGCTCGCTGCCGCGCGGATCTCGACGCGCTCGGGAATCGGGTGCGGGCCGGGAGCCTGGTCGGTGTCCTCCACCTTGACCACGGCGTCCGCGCCCTCAGGCAGCATCGCCCCAGTCATGATCCGCTGGGCGGTTCCCTCCGCGAGGGGCCGCGGTGCGGCGCCGGCCGGAACGTCCCCGCTCACCGGCAGAACCACGGGCGTCTGTGGGCAGGCGCCGGTCGTGTCCTTCGCGCGCACCGCGTAGCCGTCCATCGCCGAGTTCGTCCACGGCGGCACCGGCACGGCGGCGGTCACGTCCTCGGCCAGCACCCGTCCGTGCGCTCGCCCCAGTGGCACACGGCCGCCCTCAAGGGGCGAGAGGGCCTCCAGCACCTGGGAGACGTAGTCCTCCAGCGGAATCATCTGCGCCATAGCGGTCCTTCCTTCGGCGAGCGCCCCGTGGGCTGCGACTCGGGGCGGGCGGTCGCGGGGCCGGTGCCCGAGCATCCGGGGCCTATCATGCCCGTTCAGCCGGGGAAGCCCACATGGGTATGCTCGCGGCCGACCATCCGATCATGCCCAGCCCGCCGCCCCGATCGAGGAGACCCCGTGACGCCCAGCCCCGACCAGCCCAGCCGGCCGCTCCCGGCTCCCATGGCCCGCGTGGTCCGTGCCGAGGTCACCGAGGCCCCCGTCAGCGTCACCGAGCTCGCCGACGCCGTCCAGGACGCCGCCGCCGGCGCCGTCGTCACCTTCGAGGGCGTGGTCCGCAACCACGACGCCGAGCGCGCCGTCACCGGCATCGGCTACTCCTGTCACCCCACGGCCGGCCAGGTCGTTAAGCAGATCGCCCAGGACGTGGCCCAGCAGGGGCGGGTGCGGGCCCTGGGGGTCGTTCACCGCGTCGGCGACCTGAGCGTCGGGGAGGTGGCGCTCGCGGTCGCCGTCAGCTCCGACCACCGCGCCGAGGCCTTCGCCGTGTGCAGCCAGATCGTCGAGGAGGTCAAGGAGCGCCTGCCCGTGTGGAAGCGCCAGACCTTCACCGACGGCTCGAGCCAGTGGAGCAACATCGCCTGACGTCGTGTCGCCGAGCCTGGAACGTCTCGGGCAGCCCGCCGGAAGAACGGTCGGGATGTGCGACAACCGCCCGGCTCGATGCGGTCGTCACCCGCCGGCGAAGGGCGGGAGCACGTCGACGGCGTCGCCGTCGGCCAGGGGCGTGAGCGAGTCCGCCGGGGTGGAGACCGAGTTGACGAGGAAGCTGCAGATCGGGATGACCCGCGCCATCTCCAGGCCTCGACCGGAGAGCTGCTCGCGCAGAGCCGCCAGTGTCGTGCCGGCGGGCAGGTCCAGGCGCTCCTCGGGACGTCCGGCGGCCTCCGTGGCCGCGGCGAAGTAGCGCAGGGTCACGGAGATCTGCGCCTGACCGGCGTGCGCGCCCGCCTGGGGCGACAGCTCGGGGCAGGGGTTCGTCATAGGGGGCTCCTGAGGATTCGGGTCAGCCACCGATGGCCGACATGGTGCGCTGCGGGCGAGCGAAGCCGTCGCTCTCGGTGTGGGGACTGTCCGAGCCGTGCGCGCGGGGCTTGCCCCAGGTTGCGCCGGCCCAGATGCGGATGAGCTCGTCGTCGTCGGCCCCGGCGCGCATGGGGCCGCGCAGGTCGGTCTCGGTGCTGGAGAACAGGCAGGTCATGAGGCGTCCGTCGGCCGTGATGCGGGTGCGGTCGCAGTCCGAGCAGAAGGGGGCGGTGACCGAGGCGATGACGCCCACCGTCCCGGCCGGATGCTCCTGGCCCAACGCGCTTCCGGCGGCGACCCGCCACAGCGCCGCCGGACGACGGTCCGGGCGGCCCACCTCGGTGAGGGTGAATCCGGCCTCCCGCAGCACCTCCAGGATCTGATCGACGCCGACGACGTCCTGGCTGCTCCAGGTCTCGCGCGGTCCCAGCGGCATGTGCTCGATGAACCGCAGCTGCCAGCCACGGCGCAGGCACTCGGCCAGGAGGCGCGGCGCCCGCTCCTCCACAGTGGCGGGCACGGCCACGGCATTGACCTTGATGGGGTCCAGGCCGGCCTCCTGGGCGCCGGCGATCCCGGTCAGGACGTCGGCGAGCCGGTCACGGCGAGTGATGGCGGCGTAGTCCTGCGGGTCCAGGGAGTCGATGGAGATGTTGACGCGGTCCAGGCCCGCCGCCCGCAGCCCGGCGGCCCGCTTCTCCAGGCCCAGGCCGTTCGTGGTCAGGGCGATGTCCGGCTTGGCTCCGGCCAAGGTCCGCAACGCGGACAGTGCTTCGACGATCTCCTCCAGGTCGCGCCGCATGAGCGGCTCGCCACCGGTCAGGCGGATGCGCTCGACTCCCAGGCGCTCGACGGCGATACGCCCCAGGCGGGTGAGCTCGCCGGTGGTCAGCAGATCCGGGGTGGGCAACCACTGGAGACCCTGCGCGGGCATGCAGTAGGTGCAACGCAGGTTGCAGCGGTCCGTGATGGACATGCGCAGGTCGCGCACGGTGCGCCCGTAGCGGTCGACCAGCTGCTGAGGGATGCCGTCGGCGGCCGGGGCCGGCGAGCCGGGACCTTCTGGCAGCTCGGGTAGCACCGGCCGGGTCGTCGGCATAGGCAGGTCCGCGGAGGTTCCACGGCTCCTGCTCGGGCCGACGACCGCGGCATCGAGTGGTGCAGGCGTCATGCGTTGAGCATATCGGGAGCGCGCCAGCGGCATGGTGTGAGGCCCGACGAGGCCCCGAGCCCGTGGCCGGAGCCAGGGGTTCGGGGCCGCGTGTGCCTCCGGCCGACCGACCGCGCTCAGGCGTGGATCAGGCGGTGCGCAGGATCTCGACGCGTGCGAAGCCCTCGGACTGCTCCAGCAGCGTGTGCTGGAAGGTGAAGGGCAGCTGGTCGATCTGGGCCAGCAGCGGGGTGGGCACGTGCGGGGCCACCAGGTCGAAGCCCTCACCGGGGTTGAGGGAGGAGGCGGCGCCGATGACCGCGGCGTGGCGCAGACGGTGCGGGATGGCGCGCGCGTCCAGGGTGAGGCGCTCGTCGCTGTGCTCGTGGCAGCCGCAGCTGGACTTCTTCTCAGTGACGGGCAGCAGCTCGGGGCTCTCGCTCATAGGGCTCTCCTTCGGAGTGTTTCGTACTGGTGGGCGTGACCTTACTACCACTGCGGGGCCGGCTGGAACGACCGTCCACCTCCAGTGGAACGGCTGTCCACCTCCGCAGGTGCGGCCAGCCCCACACAAACCTACCGAAACTTCATAAGTGACGCGGAGCCGTGTCGTCTATGAAGTTTCTGTCGATGTGAGTGCGTGGTGCGTGGGTTTGCGGCGCCGTTGGATACGGTTGGACCGTGGAGACGGACCGACTCAGCCGGGCGCTGACCAGCCGCGTGGCGCCGCGCCTGGTGGCCCTGGCTCTGGGCGCCGCCTGCATCCTCATGGGACTCAACGCCGCCCTCCTGCGCCTCAACCTGCCGGCCCCTGTCAATGGGGCCGAGCTGGCGGCGCTCCACGGCCCCCTCATGCTCGTCGGCTTCCTGGGGACCGTCATCGCCCTGGAACGGGCGGTCGCCGCCCGCACCCCCTGGGCCTTCCTCGCCCCCCTGGGAAGTGCCGCGGGCTGCCTGGCCCTCCTGGCCGGTGCCCCCGACGCCGTCGGCCGGGGACTCATGACCGGCGCCGCCGGCGTCCTGTGCGCCATCTACCTGCGGGTTCACCGGCGAGCCCCCAGCGCCGCCGTCGACGTCGAGGCCATGGGCGGGGCCGCCCTCCTGCTGGGGGACGTCCTGTGGCTGGGTGGGCGCGGCATGGAGGACGTCGTCCCGCTGTGGCTGCTCTTCCCCACGCTCACCATCATCGGCGAGCGCCTGGAGCTGGCCCGCATCGCCTTCCTCGACGAGATGGTGGAGACCGTCGTCGAGGCGCTCTCCGGCGCGGCGGTCCTGGGTGCCTGCCTGTTGCTCATCGCACCGGGCTCCCACCTCGTGGTTGGCCCGGCCCTGCTGGGACTGGCCGTCGTCATGGCCTACTACGACGTCGCCCGACGCACGGTCCGCCTGCGCGGCGGGGTGCGCTTCATGGCGGCCTCCATGCTCGCCGGCTACGTGTGGCTCGCCCTCGCCGGGGCGGTCTGGTCGCTGTGGGGCCTGCAGGGCCTGAACGGGGCCGCCTACGAGATCGTCATCCACTGCATCACGGTGGGCTTCGCCTTCTCCATGATCCTGGCCCACGCCCCGGTCATCATCCCCGCGATCGTCCACCGGGCCCTGCCCTACCACCGACTCATGTGGCTGCCCTACGTTGGGCTGCACGCCGGCCTGGTGGTGCGCGTCGTCGGCCTGCTGGCGGAGGCCTCCGCGGTCTGGAAGGTCGGCGGTGCCGTGGGAGTGGCGGCGATCCTCGTCTTCATGGTCCTCACCCTGGGGCGCGTCCTGACCTCCGGCAGCATCCGCAAGCCGGTCCGGGTCGGAACGCCGGATGCGGCCGCGGCATCCGGATCGACGACGTCCCAGGCGACAGGGGGCCGCGCATGAGCCTGTCCATCGGTTCTCCCGGTACCGGGTCCGCCCCCCGGCCCGGCTCGCTTCCCGGCCCCGGACGAGCAAGCGGCCCGGGCCGCCCCGCCAAGAAGCCCTCCCGGCGCACCACCCAGGTGCGTCGCAACGCCCTGGTCATGGCCTGGCTGCTCATTGCCGCGGTCCTGGCGGCCCTGACCATCGTGGGCCCGCTGGTCTCCTGGGGAACCTGGCTGCCCCTGCATGCCCTGCTCCTGGGCGGGATCGGCAGCGCCATCACCATCTGGTCCGCCCACTTCGCCGACACCCTCCTGCACCGCCCGGCTCTGGGTGGTGCGGCCCTCCTGGACGCGCGCCTCTACGCCCACAGCCTCGGCACCGCCGTCGTGCTCACCGGCATCACCATGGGCCAGCAGGCGGTGGCGCTCATCGGGGCGGGTATCGTCATGGCCCAGGCCATTGCGGGTGTCGTGGCCATCACCGTGCAGTACCGCAGGGCCATCGCCCCGCGCCTGGCGTCCCTGGCCCTCCATTACGCCGTCGCCCTGGTCCTGCTGGCCACCGGTGCGCTCCTGGGCTTCCTCATCTCCTGGTCCAACGCCCACGGGCGCTCCGCCCTGGCCGACGGCTTCTACCTGGCCCACACGACCACCATGCTGCTGGGCTTCGTGGGCACCACGGTCCTGGGCACGCTCACGGTCCTGTGGCCCACGATGCTGCGCACTCCCATGGAGCCGGTCGCGCCGCGCTGGACCACTCGCGGCCTGCCCTATCTCGTGGGCGGCACCGCGCTGGTGGCCGCCTGCGGGCTGTGGCCGCCCCTGGCGGGTCTGGGCACCCTGGTCTACCTCGGCGGCGCCTGCGCAGTCCTCGTGCCCGCCTACCGCACCGCCCGCCGGGTCCCGCCGACCTCCTTCGCCACGGCCTCCGCCACGGCCTCGGTGGCCTGGTTCGTCGGCTGCGTCGCCATCCTGGGGGCCCGCATGGCACTGGCCGATGACGCCGCTGCCTCCCGCCAGGTCATCCACTCCCTGCGCCTGCCCCTGGCGGCAGGCTTCGCCTTGCAGATCCTCGTGGCGGCCCTGAGCTACCTCACCCCGGTGATGCTCGGCGGCGGCCCCGCGGCCACCCGGGCCACCAACGCGATCATGGACCGCTTCGCCGCCTACCGGGTCACCGCAGCCAACGCCTGCCTCCTGCTGGCGCTCTACCCGGGGGCGCCCTGGCAGGTGCGCGTCGTCGCCGGCGCCCTGGCCGCGCTGGTGACCTCCTACCTGCTGGCGGGCATGATGCTCAGCCTGCGCGAGGTCTCCCAGCGCAAGCGCCCGCCGCGTACCCCACGCACCCCGGCCGACGCCGACCCCACCTCCGACCCCGCGGGCCAACGGTCCGCCCAGCCCCGAAGGGGAACCCGATGACGAAGACGCCCGACGCACAGGCACCATCCCCTGATGAGGCCGCCGCTCCTGAGACTGCTGGCTCCGAGAACGCCCCTTCTCAGGACGCTGCCTCCCAGGAGACCGAGCGCAGCGGCGCCGACAGTGCGGCTCAGGCCCCCGGCGACACTGCTGGGCGCGCGGCGACGGGCGCCGGTAAGCCCGAGGGCGCCCACCGCCGAGCGGTGACGGCCGGTACCGCCCCCGCCATCGACCGCAACCGCCGGCCCCTGACCGGCGGGGCCGGCCGGGCGGCGGGAGACGGGACTGCCGCACCGTCCTCGGGCGGCCTGCTCCAGTCCGCCGACCGCCGCGGCGTTCTCATGGGGCTGCTCACCGCCGGAGCGGCGGTCGTCGTCGGCAGCGTCATCGGCAACCGGGGTCAGGGCGGAACCACCCAGGACGTCACGCCCACCGGCAACACCGTCAACGCCACCATCACGGTGGAGGGCCTGCGGTTCGTACCGGACACGGTCGATGTCACCCCCGGCGACCGGCTCGTCATCACCCTGGACAACACCGCCGACCAGGTCCACGACCTCGTCCTGGCCACCGGCCAGACCACCGGGCGCATCGCCGCCAGAGCCAAGGGCACCCTCGACGCCGGCATCGTCGCGGGTCCGATCGAGGGCTGGTGCTCCATCGCCGGCCACCGCGCCCAGGGCATGGTCTTCCACGTCACCGCGGGCGGGGCGGCCGCCGCCGGCCACCAGCACGGCGATCACCAGCACGGCGGTGGCCAGAGCAAGCCGGCCGGCTCCGGCAAGGACGCGGTTCCCGACTATGCGGCCCAGCTGCCCGCAGGCTTCAAGGCCTTCGACGCCGCCCTGCCGCCGGCCCCTACCAGTCCCGACGGCGGCCCCATGACCCACCGGCACACCTTCACCGTCAAGGAGCAGGTCATGCCGGTCGGCGCCGGCGTCACCCAGCGGCGCCTGACCTTCAACGGGCAGGTCCCCGGCCCCGTCCTACGCGGCAAGGTGGGGGACACCTTCGAGATCACCCTGGTCAACGACGGCACGATGAGCCACTCCTTGGACTTCCACGCGGGGATCACCCCGCCCGATCAGGCGATGCGCTCGATCAACCCCGGGGAGTCCCTCGTCTACACCTTCAAGGCCCAGCACTCGGGGATCTGGCTCTACCACTGCTCCACCTCGCCGATGAGCCTGCACCTGGCCGCCGGCATGCACGGGGCCGTCATCATCGACCCACCGGGGCTGACGGCCGTGGACCGCGAGTACGTCATCGTCGCCTCCGAGGTCTACCTCGGCCCCGAGGGCGGCGAGCCCAACACGGAGAAGATCGCCGCCAAGACCCCCGACCTCATGACCTTCAACGGGGTGGCCTTCCAGTACCACCAGCAGCCGCTCAAGGCCAAAGTCGGGGAGCGCGTGCGCTTCTGGGTCATGGCCGCCGGCCCCTCTCTTCCGACGTCGTTCCACGCCGTCGGCCTGCAGTTCGATCAGGTCTTCTTCGAGGGGGCCTGGACCCTGGGCGGCCCGAACCGGATCGGGGCCGCCTGGTCCGGCGGCTCCCAGGCCCTCGGCCTGCAGCCGGCCCAGGGCGGATTTGTCGAGTGCGTCGCCTCCGAGCCGGGACACTACGTGTTCGTGACGCACTCCTTCGCCGACATGGAGAAGGGCGCTCACGGCGTCCTGGAGGTCACGGCCTGAACCGCGGGCGCCTCAGACCAGGGCTCGTAGCACCACCGAATGCCGCTTCGGCCCCGGGCGACTGTGCCCGGGGCCGAAGCCTTGCGATCTAGAAGTGGTGGACGGGTGATGCTGTTGGAGCCGCGTGCTCAGGCGACGTCGGCGTGGACGATCTTGAGATCCGGCTCCGTGTCGACGGGCTGAGCCGAGCTGATCTGGCAGCCGTCAGGACCGTTGGGCAGGAACTTGAGACGCTCGTAGGCGGCCGGGTCGGGGCCGACGACGGCCCGGAGGAAACCCTCGTGCATGGTGCACACCAGGTCGCGCGGCTGGTGGTTGCGGGTGATGAGCGGGCAGGAGCGCAGGACGACGCTGTCTCCGGAGACCTCCGGGGCGAAGCCCATGACCGCGAGGTAGGGGATGAGGGCGGTGACCCGGTCCACCTGCTCGCCGTCGACCGTGGGCTCAGCGATGGTGCCCGGGGTCAGCTCGGCCCAGCGGCGACCGATCTCCAGGGCGGTGGCGCGGGCGTCCTCGCCCTCGCCCAGGGTGTCGGCGATCGCGTCGAGCAGCAGCAGGTAGGCGTCGACCATCTGCTGGGGGTCGGGTGCCGTTGAGGCGTAGCGCAGGGCCGGGCGGCCCCGCTTGCCCGTCGGCTTGGTGGACACC
Organism: Actinomyces sp. HMT 175; assembly: GCF_016694895.1. Taxonomy (NCBI): domain Bacteria; kingdom Bacillati; phylum Actinomycetota; class Actinomycetes; order Actinomycetales; family Actinomycetaceae; genus Actinomyces; species Actinomyces sp. HMT 175. The sequence continues at coordinate 2,198,964 of NZ_CP068012.1, read as the reverse complement.
GTGACGAACCCGGCGTCAACCAGGGCGTCGAGGTGCTCGCGGACGGTGTTGTGGTGCAGGTTGAGTGCGCTGGCGACCTGGACGGCCGTCATCGCGTCGTTAGAAGCCTCCACGACCTCCAGGACGCGCCGGCGCGCCGCAGAGAGGTTGGCGCGTGCGGACAGGTCGCCCAGGGCGGGACGTGGGAGCGAAGGAGTCGGACGGTTGTGCATGTCCTGAGACTAACGCGCTTTCGCTTGTGGGAACCGTCAAAATCGGTGTGTAGTTGAATCCTGCAACGGCTACGTGATGTGACTTTTAGCACACGACGTCCAATAGTGGCTCCGGCAGAACGTGAAAAAAGTCAGTATTGACGCCGTTTCTGCCGGGTCATCGCCCTGTACCAGGGAAAACGGCTCTCAGGGTTATAGGGCCTGCTGTCGACGAAACTGTGACGTGCCCGGAAGGGCTCTGCGCGCCGTCGGGAGTGCTTCAGGGGCGGGTGGGGTCCTCGGCCTCCAGTGAGGGGGCCAGCAGCCGGCGGAAGGACTCCACCCTCGCGCGCCGCTCCTTGCGGGCTGCCGAGGCGCTCGAGGCGTCGGGCCCGTCCGTCGCGCTCGCCCACGCATCCAGGGCGCAGTCGACGACGCCGTCCTCGTGGGTGCATCCGCGCGGACAGTCCTCGGCCACGTCGGCCAGGTCCGGGAAGCCCCGCAGGACGTCGGCGCTGCCGACGTGGGAAACCCCGAAAGAACGCACGCCGGGGGTGTCGATGACCCAGCCGCCCCCGGGCAGCTCGAGGGCCTGAAGGCTGGTGGAGGTGTGGCGGCCCCGGCCGGTGACCTCGTTGACGTGTCCGGTGGCGCGGTCGGCCCCGGGCACGAGTGCGTTGATGAGCGTGGACTTGCCGACCCCGGAATGGCCCACGAGCACTGAGACGGCGTCGTCGAGCGCTTGGCGGACCTCCTCGACGCCGTCGTCGGGCCGCTCGCCGCAGGCCTGGGAGGGGCCGGTCTCGGGGGCTTGGGGGTGCAGCTGCGTAGCCAGGCAGCGCACGCCCAGGGGACTGTAAAGGTCCGTCAGCGGAGCGGCGTCGGCCAAGTCGGTCTTGGTGAGCACGATGAGCGGCTCCATGCCGGCGTCGTAGGCGGCCACGAGGTATCGGTCGATCATGCGTGGGCGCGGCTCGGGGTCGGCCACGGCGGTGACGATGACGAGCTTGCCGGCGTTGGCGACGATCGCCCTCTCGGTGCCGGCTCCGTCCCCGTCCTCGGCGCTGCGGCGCAGCAGGGTGGTGCGCTCCTCGATGCGGACCATGCGCGCCAGGGTGCCCTTGCGGCCGCTGGTGTCCCCGACGACGGCGACCCGGTCGCCGACGACGACCTTGCCCCGCCCCAGCTCGCGGGCCTTCATGGCGGTGATGTTGCCGCTGGAGTCCTCAGTGAGGCCTGGGTCGTCCAGGCGGATGCGGTAGTGGCCGCGGTCGATGCGGGTGACCATGCCCAGGGCCGCGTCGGCGTGGCTGGGGCGCTGCTTGGTGCGCGGGCGCGAGCCCCGGCCGGGGCGGACTCTCACGCGCGGGTCGTCGGTGCCGATGTCGCGGCGGGCCATCAGGCACCATCTCCGGGGGTCTCCGGTTCACGGCGCGATGCGGTGGGTCCGGCACCGCCCTCACCGGAGGTGGCGAGCATGGCGGCCCACAGGTCCGTGAAGCCGGGCAGCGTCTTGGAGGTGCACTCGACGTCGTCCAGGCTCACCCCGTCCACACTCAAGCCGATGATGGCGGCGAAGGTCGCCATCCGGTGGTCTGCGTAGGAGCGCAGCGCGGCACCGTGCAGCGGGGCGGGGCGAATGATGAGCCCGTCGTCGCTCTCCTCGGCGTCCCCGCCCAGGAGGCGGATCTGGGTGGCCAGGGCCGCCAGACGGTCGGTCTCGTGCCCGCGCAGGTGCGCGATGCCGGTGAGGGTGCTGGTGTGGCCCTGCGCCCCGGCAAGCGCTGCCAGGGCCGCTACCGTGGGGGCCAGCTCGCCGACGTCGGACAGGTCCGCGTGGATCCCGGTCAGCCGCCCGGTGCCGTGGGCCGTGAGCAGTCCGTCGGTGAGTGTCACCTCTCCGCCCAGGCGGGGGAGGAGCTCGCGCCAGGCATTACCGGCCTGGGTCGTGGCCGCCGGCCAGTGGGGGACGCTGACCCGGCCTCCGGCCACGAGGGCGGCTGCCAGGAAGGGGCCGGCGTTGGACAGGTCCGGCTCGATCACGACCTCCCCGCCGTGCGGACGACCGGGGTGGACCCGCCAGGTGCGCTCGCCGTCGCCGGCCCCCGGGGCGGGCTCGTCGACGGCAATGCCCCGCTCGCGTAGTGTCGCCACTGTCATGCCCACGTGCGTCAGTGAGGGCACCGGCCCGGTGGGGGTGAGCTTCAGGCCGCCGGGGAGGAGTGCTCCCAGGAGCAGGAGGGCGGAGACGAACTGGGAGGAGGCCGAGCCATCGACCGCCACGCGGGCGCCCTCGGTTCGCAGGAGGGCGCCGTCGCCGGGGCCGACTCGGAAGGGCAGGAAGCCGGGCTCACCGAGGTGGGTGACGTCCGCGCCCAGGGTGGCCAGCGCGTCGAGCAGAGGCGCCATGGGGCGGCGCCGGGCGGCCTCGTCCCCGTCGAAGACGACCGGGGCATCGGCCAGCGCGGCCAGAGCGGGCACGAAGCGCATGACGGTCCCGGCCAGGCCGACGTCGATGCGTCCGACGCCGTCGGGCCCGGTCTGTACGTGCAGCGGCAGGGGAGCCGGCGTGACGCGCAGGCGCGTGCCGGTCTCGTCGAGGTCCTCGAAGCGGGCACCGAGCACGCTCAGGGCAGCGAGCATGAGCTCGGTGTCGCGCGAGCGCAGGAGCCCGGTGAGCGTCGTCGGCGCATCGGCGATGGCGGCCAGCAGTAGGGCCCGCGCGCTCAGCGACTTCGACCCCGGCAGCTCCACGACGGCCTCGAGCGCCCCCGCCGCCACCGGCGCCCGCCACGGCTCGGCCGATCCTGCCGAGCCGGCCGAAAGGGCCGCAGGGCCGGCGGCGCCGGGGGCGTTGGTCATGCCAGGGCCTCGATGACCGCGTTGAGGGTGCTCGAGGGGCGCATGGCGGCGTCGGTCAGGGCCGTATCGGGACGGTAGTAGCCGCCGATGTCCACCGGGGAGCCCTGGACGGCCAGGAGCTCGGCCTGGATCGTGTCATTGAAGGCCTCGAGCTGCTGGGCGATCGGTGAGAAGACGGCGGCGAGCTCAGGGCTGGTCTCCTGAGCGGCCAGCTCGCGGGCCCAGTACAGGGCCAGCCAGGCGTGCGAGCCGCGGTTGTCGATCTGCCCCAGGCGGCGCGCCGGGGAGCGGTTCTCCTCCAGCAGCCGGGCCGTGGCGGCCTCCAGGGCGTCGGCCAGGACCTCGGCGCGCTCGTTGCCGCTGACCTGGGCGACGTGGTGGAAGGCCTCGGCCAGGGCCAGGAACTCGCCCAGGGAGTCCCAGCGCAGGTAGTCCTCCTCAAGCAGCTGGCGCACGTGCTTGGGGGCCGAGCCCCCGGCGCCGGTCTCATAGAGGCCGCCGCCATTCATCAGCGGCACCACCGAGAGCATCTTGGCGCTCGTGCCCAGCTCGAGGATGGGGAAGAGGTCCGTGTTGTAGTCGCGCAGCACGTTGCCGGTCACCGAGATCGTGTCCTCGCCGCGGCGGGCGCGCTCCAGGGACAGGCGCGTGGCCGCCACCGGGTCCAGGACGCGGATGTCCAGGCCCTCGGTGTCCTCATCGGCCAGGTAGCGGTTCACCAGGTCGATGAGGACGGCGTCGTGCCCGCGCTCGGGATCCAGCCAGAAGACGGCCGGGGCGCCGGTGGCCCGGGCCCGCGTGACCGCCAGGTGCACCCAGTCGCGGATGGGGGCGTCCTGGGTGGTGCAGGCCCGCCAGATGTCGCCGGTGGCCACCTCGTGGGACAGCAGTACCGCGCCGGGCTCGGCGCCCGCGCCCTCGACCGCGACGACCTCCACGGTGCCGTCAGCCGGGATGAGGAAGGTCTTGTCGTGGCTGCCGTACTCCTCGGCCTTGCGGGCCATGAGACCCACATTGGGTACCGAGCCCATGGTGGCCGGGTCCAGGGCCCCGTGGGCGCGGCAGTCTTCGATGACGGCCTGGTAGACCCCGGCGTAGGAGGAGTCCGGGATGACGGCGAGCGTGTCCGCGGTCTGGCCGTCCGGCCCCCACAGGTGGCCGCCGGCCCGGATCATGGCGGGCATGGAGGCGTCGATGATGACGTCACTGGGCACGTGCAGGTTCGTGATGCCGCGGTCGGAGTCCACCATGGACAGGCGCGGTCCGGCGGCCAGCTCGGCCTCGATGGCGGCGCGGATCTGCTCGCCCTGGGGCAGCGAGTCCAGTCCTGCCAGGATCGAGGCCAGCCCGTCCTCGGCCCGCAGACCCGCCTCGGCCAGGACTCGCCCGTAGGTGGAGAAGACCCCCGGCAGGGCGGCGCGCACCGCGTGACCGAAGATGATCGGGTCGGAGACCTTCATCATCGTGGCCTTGAGGTGCACCGACAGCAGCAGGTCCTCGTCCTTGGCGGCCGCCACCTGCCCGGCGAGGAACTCATCCAGGGCGGCGGCGCTCATGAAGGTGGCGTCCACGACCTCCCCAGCGGTCACCGGCAGCGACTCCCGCAGGACGATCGGCTCGCCGCCGTCGGCCGGGCGCAACCGGATCTGCAGGGTGCCGGCCTCGGGCACGACGACGCTGCGCTCATTGCGCCGGAAGTCCCCGGCCCCCATCGTGGCCACGCGGGTGCGCGACTGGGGCGACCAGGCCCCCATCGAGTGCGGGTGGGAGCGGGCGTAGGCCTTGACGGCCGCCGGGGCGCGCCGGTCCGAGTTGCCCTCACGCAGGACGGGGTTGACAGCGCTGCCCTTGACGGCGTCGTAGGCGGTGCGCGCCTCGTGCTCGGCGGGCGTGGCCGGGGAGTCGGGGTAGTCGGGGATCTCGTGGCCCAGGGCCTGGAGCTCGGCGATGGCGGCCTTGAGCTGGGGCAGGGAGGCCGAGATGTTGGGCAGCTTGATGATCGTGGCCGCCGGGGACTGGGTGAGCTCACCCAGGCGGGTCAGGTCGTCGTCGGCCAGGGAGAATGCCGCCAGGATGCGTCCCGCCAGCGAGATGTCCGCGGTGCCCACGCTCACGCCCGCCCGCTGGGCGAAGCCGCGCACGATCGGCAGGAAGGAATGGGTCGCCAGCATCGGGGCCTCATCGGTCCAGGTGTAGATGATGTCGGGCTGGGCGGCCTGCTCCGACTGGGGTGACTGGCTTGCCTGAGCCGACTGGGCGGACTGGACGGTCATGAGTGCTCCCTAGCGTGTCGATGACGTGTCTGCGCGTGGTGGTCAGTGGTGCGGCGTGTCAGGGCGCCGCGACCGGTCGGAAGTGGACCGGGGCGAGAGTAGCCGCCGCCTGTGACGCCCAGGTGACAGGTGCCGGGGCGCTGCGGGCGGAGGTGGCGATGGGCCGACGTCGGCCCCTGGCCCGGAGCCAACGGGATCCGACGCAGGCCCGAACAAAGGCGACTCAGGCGGTCACGTAGCGCTGCTGAACGGCTTCGTTAGCGGCCTGCATCGCCTCACGCTGCTGGCGGGCGTTGCGCACCTGCCAGGCCAGGGACGGCCTGCCCTGACGGTCGACGGCGGCCAGCGCGAGCCCGGCCCCCAGGGCGGCCCCGCGCAGCAGCCCGGAGAGGGCCTCCTTGCGGGCCTGCGTCCCCTTGACAGCCCAGACGGGGTTGTTGACCACGGTCAGGGGCACATTGAGGGCCGCCAGGATGGTGGCGTTCGTACGGGGTGCCCGCCCGGCGGCCAGCCCCAGCCCGGCCACGAGGCTCACGGCACCCGAGGCGCGGGTGAGCAGCCGGGCGTCGGAGGCCAGAACGGGCGGCAGACCGACCCGCTCCAGCGTCGGGGCGACCTTCTCGAACTTCTCCACGTGGCGCGAGGGGCGCACCAGGGCGTCGAGTCCATCGACGATGAAGGGCGCGGCGAGCATGGGGCGGGCGAAGGAGCGCAGAATGTTCATGCCCCCATCCTGACCTACGCGGGCGGCTCGGGCCAGCGATATCGCTGCTCGAAGGTGGTATGTGCCTCGCTCAGGGCGGACGGGGAATGAAATCGGGGCGCCATCGTGTTGGCCGGGACATGAGCATCCAGCAGTCGATCGCGTCGCCGACGAGCCGGACCGCCCGCCGGCGGGGCGCACCGCCGAACGGGCCGCGCGGTCGCCGAGAGCGGCCCGGCCGACAGGACCGGCGCCGTCGGCACCGGGATCTGCCGGGACGGCCCGCCACGATCACGGAGGCGATGACCGAGACGATGACCAAGGCTCGTGGCGTCGGTGAGGCCGAAGACTCCCCGGGCACGTTAGGCTCGTGGCTGATGACGGACATCGACGACCACACTGATGAGATCACCCTGGATGAGGTGATCGATCCTGACGATGGCGCACGCGATCTGGACCGGGCGCCGGCCGGTGAGGACGAGGCCGCTCGGGCCGCCCGCTTCGAGGCCGAGGCCCTGCCCTACCTGGACCAGCTCTATGGCGCCGCCCTGCGCATGACCCGCAACCGGGCCGATGCCGAGGACCTTGTGCAGGACGCCTATGCCAAGGCCTTCGGCTCCTTCCACCAGTACCGGCCCGGTACCAACCTCAAGGCCTGGCTCTACCGGATCCTGACCAACACCTTCATCAACTCCTACCGCAAGAAGCAGCGCGAGCCGCTCCAGTCCGACGCGGAGACGGTCGAGGACTGGCAGCTGCACCGGGCCGCCTCCCACGACTCGGTGGGGCTGCCCAGCGCGGAGAACCTCGCCCTGGACGCCCTGCCGGACTCCGACATCAAGGACGCCCTGGGCCAGCTCACCGAGGACCGGCGCCTGGCCGTCTACCTGGCTGACGTGGAGGGCTTCTCCTACAAGGAGATCGCCGAGATCATGGACACGCCCATCGGGACCGTCATGTCCCGGCTGCACCGAGGTCGCCGCCAGCTGCGCGAGCTGCTGGCCGACTACGCCCGAGAGTACGGATACGGGGAGGAGGAGAAATGACAGACCGCATGGAACCGGGAACCCCCGGCGACAACAGCGCCGATCCCACCAAGGGCCCCAAGAGCGCGGACGGCTCCCAGGACTGCTCCTGCGCCGAGGCCCGCGCCCACCTGGAGGCCTTCCTCGACCGCGAGTGCACCGCCGACCTGGCCGAGCGCCTCGCCCAGCACGTGGCCACCTGCTCGCACTGCTCCCGCCTCGCTGACGCCGAGACCCACTTGCGGGAGATCCTGCGCTCGCGGTGCGCCGAGCAGGCCCCTCCCGAGCTGCGCGCCCGGGTTCTGGGGCGCCTGTCGGCCCTGCGCGCCACCGCGGTGAGCGTGACGACGACGTCGACCACGACTCGGACCCAGGCCTCCGCCTCCGGGCGGGTCGTGCGCGTCGTGGAGTCCCGGGTCGAGTCCTCCCGGACCGTCCGCTTCGAGCACGACTGAGGAAGGCGGCCGGGCCCCGGCTGCGACGTGCGCCGACGTGTGGTCGCCTTCACCGGCTGGTCAGCGGCGCCAGACTGGCCCAGGCGCGCCGCCGTGTGCGAGAATCAGCGGCGTTCCGTGCCCCCTCGTGGGGCGAGTCAAGACACGAGGAGGCAGTGATGAGCAAGCGCGGTCGTAAGCGTCGTGCACGCGCCAAGTCCAGCGCCAACCACGGCAAGCGTCCCAACGCCTGAGCCGGGTAGCGCACTGAGCGCAACGCCCTGAGACATAACAGACGTCGGCCGGTCACCCCAGTGGTGACCGGCCGACGTCGTTCTTAAGCCGTCCCGGAACTGTCCTGGTCAGGCGCCGGTTCGCGCTCGCAGCCTGGGTCCTTCGGCCTTGACGGTGATGAGACGCTGAGGTGTGAGCCGCGGAACACGGCCTGATTCGTGGTGAGGGGCACTGTCCAGCCTCTCACCAAGGAACCCGGTGGTGTCTCGTAGGTATGGCCTTGCCGGCTCCTCCTCAACGACGGCGGTGTGACATGAACCTGAGGAACCTGACAGCACCAGACCAGTGGACACTCTCTGACAACTCGCTCCTGCGGCGCATCCTCGTGTGCTTCCTGGGGGAGGTGATCACGGCAGTCGGGATCGCGATCTGCCTGGAGGGCAAGAGCGGCGTCGACCCGTTCACCGCCTTCCTGCAGGGCATCTCCCACGTCTCTGGGATCTCCTTCGCGGCGATCGTCCCGATCGTCAACATCATTATGCTGATCCTCGTCTTCCCCTTCGACCGGTCCATCTTCGGCCTGGGGACGGTCATCAACTTCACCGTCGTGGGTGTCCTCGTGGACTACTTCCGCCCGATCTACCGCAGCTTCTTCCATGTCGAGTACTCCGTCGGCAGCATGCTGCTCCACCTGGCGATCGGGCTGCCGCTGTTCTGCCTGGGAGTCTCCATGTACATCACCTGCGACCTGGGCCAGTGCCCTTATGACGGGATCGCGCCCTCGCTCAGGCGGCACTTCCCGCGCTACAGCTACCGCGTCTACCGGCTGGTTCAGGACATCGTCACAATCTTCCTGGCCCTGCTCTTGATCAGGTTCGACCTCTCGCTGGGCATCGTCGCCCTGGGTACGGTCATCATGGGCTTCTTCATCGGCCCCATCGTCGGTTTCTTCAACAACCACGTCTCCAACCGCCTGGTGGGGATCAGCGGCGACATCTTCGCCGTCTCCGAGTCGTCGTCTGACGAAGGCTCCCCGGCGCCTGCCTGACCGGCGGGTATCGAGGCCTCAGGACTCGGGGCGCTCGACGCCGAGCCACTCGTACCAGCCGCGGTGCAGCACCAGCCAGGCCAGCAGGCCGTATCCGGCCTGGCCCGGGTGCGTGCCGCCGGCGGCGGCGACGTCGGCCGTCCACTGCTCGTGGTTGCGCAGCGGCTCGAAGGCGTCCACGTAGGGCACGTTGCGCCGCAGGCACACCTCCTCGGCGGCCTGAGACAGCTGGGCGGTGGCGTCGGGGTCGGCCTCCGGCAGGGGAGGAGGACCGACGACGAAGCACTCGCGGTGGTCGGAGGCGGCAGTGTCGAGGATGTTGGCCAGGGCCAGGCGTGAGCGGGCGTAGGAGATGCCGGCGAGCACGTCGGCCACACCCAGCCCCACCACGAGCCGGTTGATGCCGGTGTGCGTGGAGCGGCGGGCCACCTCGGGCCCCCAGCGGTCCGACATCTGCGCCGTCGTCTCACCGGGAACAGCCAGGGAGGTCCACAGGATGTCCGCGTCCCGGGGCGTGCGGGCCATGACCCGGCCCGTCCAGCCCAGGGCGCGCCCGTCACCATGACCGGCCACCAGCTCGTCACCGATGAAGCTCAGCCTCGTCTCACGCATGACAGCGCCTCCTCATGCCTCACGATCCCTCATGCTGTCTTGACATTATCGTGACCTTGCGTTGTAACGGTGGAGGCTGACGGCATTTCGGCGGGGCTGACCCGGGAGGGGCCGGTGGACCGGCCTCGTCTCAGCGGCGGGCGAAGGCCTGGCGGAGGATCTCCTCCTGCTGGGCGCGGTGGAGACCGGCGGTGCCCACCGCTGGGGCGGCGGCCTCGGGCCGGGAGACCAGCGTCGGCAGGACGCCACCGGTCAGCTCCGTCGGCAGGTTGAGCGCCAGGTAGGGCCACATGCCCTGGTTGGCGGGCTCGTCCTGGACCCACACGAGCTCGGCCCCGCTGAAGGGGGCCAGTGCCTCGGCGATGGCCGAGCTCTCCAGCGGGTAGAGCTGCTCGAGGCGGACGATGGCCGTTCTCGTGTCCCCGGTCTTGGTCCGGTGGGCCAGCAGGTCGTAGTAGACGCGACCCGAGCACAGCAGCACCCGGTCCACGCCCTGTTTCTGCGCCGAGGCCAGGACGGCGTCGTCGGTCTCCCCGATGACCGGCTGGAAGGTGCCGGAGGTGAAGGCCTCCACCGGGGAGCAGGCGGCCTTCAGACGCAGCAGCTGCTTGGGGGTGAAGACGATGAGCGGGCGGCGCGGGCGGGTGTAGGTGTGCTCGCGCAGCAGGTGGAAGTAGCTGGCGGGCGTGGAGGGCTGGGCCACCAGCATGTTGTCCTGGGCGCACATCTGCAGGTAGCGCTCGATGCGGGCCGAGGAGTGGTCGGGTCCCTGCCCCTCCTGGCCGTGGGGGAGCAGCATGACCAGGCCGGAGCGCTGCCCCCACTTCTGGGCGGCGGAGGTGACGTACTCGTCGATGACGGACTGGGCGCCGTTGGCGAAGTCGCCGAACTGGGCCTCCCACATGGTCAGTCCCTCGGGGCGCTCCACGGAGTAGCCGTACTCGAAGGCCAGGGCGGCGTACTCGCTGAGCAGGGAGTCGTAGATCTCCAGGGGTGCCTGGTCCGGGGTCAGGAAGCTCAGGGGCGTCCACTCCTGCCCGGAGGTGTGGTCGTGCAGGACGGCGTGGCGCTGGGCGAAGGTGGCGCGGCGGGCGTCCTCGCCGGCCAGTCGGATCGGCACGCCCTCCATGAGCAGGCTCCCCAGGGCGATGAGCTCCCCGAGCCCCCAGTCGATGCCGCCCTCGCGCGTGGCCTCGCGGCGCTTGGAGAGCATGGCCTGGAGCTTGGGGTGGACGGTGAAGGACTCGGGCCAGGCGACCTGGGCGTCGCCGATGCGCTCGACGACGTCGCGCGGCACGGCCGAGGTCCAGCCGAGCATCATGCCGGTGCCCGCCCGCTGGGAGTAGGGGATCTCCAGGGAGGACAGGGGCACGCCCACCTTCGTGGGGTCCGACAGGTCCTGTGTGGAGGTGTCGGCCGCGTCTCCGGCGCCGTCGGAGCCCGTGCCCCCGGTGACCTGGATGCGGGCCTCGGTGAAGACCCGCTCCAGCTCGTCCTGGTAGCTCTTGGCGATCTCCTGGGCCTCCTGCGGGGTGATGTCGCCGCGCCCCACGAGGGCGGCGGTGTAGACGCCGCGCGTGGAGTCCAGCGAGTCGATGAGCCGGTACATGAGCGGCTGGGTCATCGAGGGGTCGTCGCCCTCGTTGTGGCCGCGCCGCCGGTAGCAGATGAGGTCGATGATGACGTCCTTGTGGAAGGTACGTCGGTACTCGTAGGCGTGGCGGGCGGTGCGGGCCACCGTCTCGGGGTCGTCGGCGTTGACGTGGAAGATCGGCACCTGCAGGCCCTTGGCCAGGTCGGTGGCGTAGATGGTGGAGCGGGCCGAAGCCGAGCCGGTGGTGAATCCGATCTGGTTGTTGACGACGATGTGGACGGTGCCGCCGGTGCGGTAGGCGGGCAGCTGGCTCATGTTGAGGGTCTCGTAGACCACGCCCTGGCCGGCGAAGGCGGCGTCACCGTGGACGAGGACCGGCATGACCGTGTAGCCCTTCTCGCCCAGGCCGATGCGGTCCTGCTTGGCGCGCACGATGCCCTCGACGACGCCGTCGACCGTCTCCAGGTGGGAGGGGTTGGCGGCCAGGGAGACGCGGGTGGAGACGCCGTCGGTCCCGGAGAAGACGCCCACGGTGCCCAGGTGGTACTTGACGTCGCCGGTGCCGGCGCCCTCGATGACGCCGTTGCCCTCGAACTCGTCGAAGACCTGGCCGTAGGACTTGCCGGCGATGTTGGTGAGCACGTTGAGGCGGCCGCGGTGGGCCATGCCGATGACGACCTCGTCGAGGCCGTCGTGGGCGGCGGCGTCGAGCAGGCGGTCCAGGGCCACGATGAGGGACTCCCCGCCCTCGAGGCTGAAGCGCTTCTGGCCCACGTACTTGGTCTGCAGGAAGGTCTCGAAGGCCTCGGCCTGCTCCAGCTTGGTGAGGATCCGACGGCGCTCCTCGTCGGCGATGTCCTCCCAGTCGCGCTCGAGGCGCTCCTGCCACCAGGCGCGCTGGGCCGGGTCCTGGATGTGCATGTACTCCACGCCCACGGTGCGGCAGTAGGCGTCGCGCAGCATCCTGAGGATCTCGCGCAGGGTGGCCCGGTCGCGCCCGCCCAGGCCCCGGGTGGGGAAGGAGCGGTCCAGGTCCCACAGGCTCAGCCCGTAGGAGGTGATGTCCAGGTCGGGGTGACGGCGCAGGCGGTAGGTGAGCGGGTCGTTGTCGGCCGCCAGGTGGCCGCGCTGGCGGTAGGCGTGGATGAGCTCGGCCACGCGCGCCGGCTTGCCGGTCTCCAGCTCGGGGTCGTAGGTGGTGTCACGCACCCACTTGACCGGCTCGAGGGGGATGCGCAGGGACTCGAAAGCCCGGTTCCAGAAGCCGTCCAGTCCCAGGAGCTTGCGCTCCACCAGGCGCAGGAACTCGCCGGAGGCGGCGCCCTGGATGACGCGGTGGTCGTAGGTGGAGGTCAGGGTGACGACCTTGCCGATGGCCTGGCGGGCCAGGGTGTCGGGGCTGGCACCGGCGAAGGCGGCCGGGTAGTCCATGGCGCCGACCCCCACGATGAGCCCCTGGCCGGGCATGAGGCGCGGCACCGAGTGCAGGGTGCCGATCATGCCGGGGTTGGTCAGGGTCACGGTGGTACCCCGGAAGTCGTCAAGGTCCAGCTTGTTCTCGCGAGCCTTGGCCACGAGGGCCTCGTAGGCCTCCACGAACTGGGACAGGTCCATGAGGTCGGCCTGCTTGATGGAGGGCACCAGCAGGCGACGCTGCCCGTCGGAGCCGGGCACGTCGATGGCCAGGCCGAAGGCCACGTGGGCGGGCTCGTGCAGGACCGGCTTGCCTGCCTCATCGACCCCGTAGGAGACGTTCATCGAGGGCATCTCGGTCAGGGACTCGACCACCGCCCAGCCGATGAGGTGGGTGAAGGAGACCTTGCCGCCGCGGGTGCGGGCCAGGTGGGTGTTGATGACGGAGCGGTTCTCAATGAGGACCTTGGCGGGTACGGCCCGGGCGGAGGTGGCCGTCGGCATGGACAGGGAATCGTCCATGTTCTTGGCGGTGCGGGCCGCCGCACCCTTGAGCCTGGTAGTGCGGTCCTCGTAGGCGTCACCGTCCTGGTCGTGAGCGGGGTGGGCGGCCTGGCGCTGGGCGTAGGGGGAGGTCGGGGGTGCGGTGTCCGACGGCGGGGCCGGCGGCAGGTCGGAGCGCGTGACGTCCTGGACGGCGGAGGAGCGGCGCAGGGAGGAGGCGGCCTGGGGCGTGATGGTGGCCCGGCGCGGCCCACCGGCGGCCGACGACGCCGAGCCGTTGGAGGAGGCAGGGCCCGGTTGGTGCAGGCCGGCACCCGGATCGGTCTCGAAGAGCTCGCGCCACTGAGGACTCACGGAGGAGGGATCCGCCGACCAGGCGGCCCGCATCTCCTCCACCATCCACTCGTTGGCACCGAAGCCTGGGCTGATCTGGTCCTGCGTGGGCACGTCGGGTCTCCTCGGAGCTCGTCAGTCTCCCGTTCCGACACTGGGAGCCTCAGCGGGACCCCGGGGGAGGAACGGCGGTGTTCACAGGACATCCTAGAAGGTGAAGGGCGTCTCATGCGAGCAAACACGGGACCAAAGACACATGCGTGTCCTGATCCGCCACGCCGCTCTGCACCGGAGTTGTGGCGGGACCGGAGGAGGGGCGCGGTGGTACCGTTCGGTCACTATGCGATCGGCTTTCTGCCGGGCCTCAAGGCGCCGCACCCGCACGCACCGCGCCTCCTCGCCCGCCTCTGACCACCCCCACCCCGACTCGTCCGCCTCCAGCGTCCACACCTCATCCCACGTGGGGGAGGGGCCCGCATGACCGACTGGCTCATGATCGCCGTCGGCGTGGTCCTCACCGTGGGCACCGCCCTGTTCGTGGCCGGTGAGTTCTCCCTGGTCGCCCTCGACCCCTCCACCGTCGAGACCCGCGCCGCCACCGACGACAAGCGCGCCACCACCGTTCAGCGGGCCCTGGGGCGACTGTCCACCCTCCTGTCCGGCGCCCAGGTCGGCATCACCCTGACCACCGTGCTCCTGGGCTACACCATGCAGGCGGCCCTCGCGAACCTGCTCACCGGCCTCATGAGCCACTGGCTGGCCACCTCCGTGGCCACCGGCGCCGCAGTCGTCATCGCCCTCATCGTCGTCAACGCCTTCTCCATGGTCATCGGCGAGCTCATCCCCAAGAACGCCACCCTGTCCGACCCCATGCGCGCCGCCGGCCTCGTCGCCCCCTTCCTCATGGGCTTCACCACCCTCCTCAAGCCCCTCATCGTCCTGCTCAACGGCGCCGCCAACGCCGTCCTGCACGCCATGGGCATCGAGCCCGCCGAGGAGCTCAGCGGCACCCGCAGCGCCGGCGAGCTCGCCTCCCTCGTGCGCCACAGCGCCGAGGAGGGCACCCTCGACGCCTCCACCGCCACCCTGCTCACCCGCTCCATCGGCCTGGGGGCACTGACCGCCGTCGACGTCATGACTGACCGCGGCCGCCTCCACACCCTCGATGCCGACGACTCCGCCGAGGACGTCGTGCACCTGGCCCGCGCCACCGGCCACTCCCGCTTCCCCGTCATCGGGCGCGACGTCGACGACGTCATGGGTATCGTCCACCTGCGCCGCGCCATCGGCGTCCCCTACGAGCGGCGCGCCGACGTCCCCGTCGCCTCCACCTCCCTCATGACCCCCGCGCCCCGCGTCCCCGAGACCATGCCGCTGGCCAACCTGCTCGTCGAGCTGCGCGCCCAGGGCTCCCAGATGGCGGTCGTCGTCGACGAGTACGGCGGCACCGCCGGCGTCGTCACCCTCGAGGACGCCGTCGAGGAGGTCGTCGGGGATGTCGCCGACGAGCACGACCGCCGCCGCGCCGGCGCCCACCTCGACCCCTCCGGCCACTGGGTCGTCCCGGGATGGATGCGCCCCGACGAGCTCGCCACCCGCGCCGCCATCCAGGTTCCCGACGACGGCCCCTACGAGACCCTCGGCGGCCTGGTCATGACCGAGCTCGGCCGCATCCCCGCCGTCGGCGACGTCGTCGACCTGCCTCACGCCTCCCTGGCCGTCGACGCCATGGTCGGGCGCCGTGTCACCCGCCTCCACGTGCGCCCCAAGGACCCCGAGGCCGCCCCCGGAGGTCGGGGGCCAGCCGCCCCCGGAAGTCGAGGACCAGAGGGGGAGCGCCGATGAGCACTCCGCTCGCCCTCCTGCTCACCGTCATCCTCCTGGCCGGCAACGCCTTCTTCGTCGGTGCCGAGTTCGCCGTCACCTCCTCACGCCGCAGCCAGCTCGAGCCACTGGCCGAGGCCGGCGACGCCCGCGCCGCCACCGCCCTGTGGGCCCTGCAGAACGTCTCGCGCATGCTGGCCACCGCCCAGCTCGGCGTCACCCTGTGCTCCACCGGCCTGGGCGTCGTCGCCGAGCCGGCCATCGCCCACGCCCTGGAGCCCCTGCTCGCGGCCGTCGGCGTCGGGCACGCCGGCTCCCACGCCGTCGCCGTCGTCATCGCCCTGGTTATCGTCGTGGGCCTGCACGTCGTCGCCGGGGAGATGGTGCCCAAGAACATCTCCATCGCCTCCCCGGAGAAGGCCGTGCGCTGGCTCGCCCCGCCCCTGGTGTGGTGCTCGCGCGTCTTCAGCCCCGTGGTCAACGCCCTCAACGGCTTCGCCAACGGGGTCCTGAGGGTCCTGGGCATCGAGGCCAAGGAGGAGATCGCCGCGGCC
This sequence comes from Actinomyces sp. HMT 175, assembly GCF_016694895.1. NCBI lineage: Bacteria > Bacillati > Actinomycetota > Actinomycetes > Actinomycetales > Actinomycetaceae > Actinomyces > Actinomyces sp. HMT 175. The sequence continues at coordinate 2,183,360 of NZ_CP068012.1, read as the reverse complement.
TTCAACGCCGAGGAGGTCGCCTCCATCGTCGAGCGCTCCACCGCCGAAGGAGTCCTGGAGGACTCCACCGGCCTGCTCAGCGGCGCCCTGGAGTTCTCCGAGGAGACCGCCGGCAGCGTCATGGTGCCCCTGAGCGAGCTCGTCACCCTGCCCCAGGACTGCACCCCGGAGGACGTGGAGCGGGCCGTGGCCTCCACCGGCTTCTCCCGCTTCCCGCTGGTGGCCGACCCGGCCGCAGTTGAAGAGGGGGAGGAGCCCGTCATCACCGGCTACCTGCACCTCAAGGACATCCTCTACGCCGACGGCGCCGAGCGCACCGAGCCGGTACCCGCCTGGCGCGCTCGCGCACTCGTGCCCGTCGGCTACGACGACGAGGTCGAGGAGGCGCTGGCGGCCATGCAGCGCTCGGGGGCCCACCTCGGGCACGTGCGCAACGCGCAAGGGCGCTTCATCGGGGTCCTCTTCTTGGAGGACATCCTCGAAGAGCTCGTCGGCGAGGTCAACGACGCCATGCAGCGTGAAGAGCACCAGCGCCGTGATTAAATCGTGATTTAATGGCCGGAATCGGCGGATTCCCACAACATGGGCTGCCTGGGGCGACCATTGTCGATCGCTGCTCCAGCACTGGCGTCCAGGCGCCGATTCCTTCGTATGGCACGCGAATCCGGTTAGCGGCCGGCTGGTCGGATGGAACCCCTGGGGTTTGTGTGAGAAGTGCAGGTCACACAAAGGTGTGCTGGTTCTCCTGGCAAGACTCACAGCGGACCGCTACTGTTTTAACCGAGTACAACCCAGGCTGTCGCTCTGGCAGCCACCATGTCGCCACAGCCGGGAGACCGGCCGCAACGACTTCCCTATGACACTCAGCCACCTGGAGGCTTCCCGCGTGACCCCGCAGCCCATGAGTCGACGCCAGCGTCGCGAGGCGGAACGTGCTGCCGAAGCTGCTCGCCAAGTCGCTGAGGCGCAGGCCGGAACCGCCCCGTCGTCACCGTCGACGACGCACACCACCCACGTCGCCGGAGCCACTCGCCGCTCACGTCGAGACCTTCACACTCACCGCGCCGAGAACGCTGCCGCCTCCAGCCCCGTCACCGCTCCGAGCCCATCGGCTCTCCCTGACGTCCCGGTCGCCCCGCAGAAGCAGAACCATCCGCAGCGGCCCGTGGCGCTGGCAGCGCCTGCGACGCGCCCAGGGAGCGGTTCAGCGCCGTCGGTCCCGGCAGAGTCGGCGCAGCCCCAGCCCGTCGCACCGATGAGCCGTATGGCCCGCCGGCATCAGAGCACCATCGAAGAGCCCGAGCCCACCTCCCAGCAGCCCTCGCAGACGCCGGCGGCTCAGGCGCACGGCGCCGCATCTGCGGCCCCCTCCGTCTTCACCTCCTCGCCGCAGGTCACCGGTGACACTCGCCCCACCCGGCGCTCCCGCAAGGAGCTGCGCACCGCCCAGGCCTTCGAGGACCCCGAGCAGACGCGGGAGAATCCCGCTGTCCAGAGCTCCGCGCTACCCCAGGCTCATCGCCCCGAGGGCCACTCCGAGCTCCACCACGACCAGCACCACTCGCATCGTGGCGACCAGGCCGCGCCCGCCGCGGCACCTTCAACGCCCTCGGCGCTGTCGCCCCTGGTTGCAGCCTCACTGGCCGAGTCCACCTCAGGGTTCGAGCCGGCAGCCGCTCACCCCGCCGGTGCCACGCCGTGGTGGGCCGCTAGTGGCACACCTCCTGCTTCGCCCAGCGACGCACAGCGTCACGGTCATCGGCACGCAGCCGCGCAGACCGCCTCCGCCGAGCCGGAGATCGGGGCGGCCTCCGAGCCCGCCTCCCGATCCGCGGGCCGTCGCCGGCAACGCGCCTCCGCCGCAGCCCCAGCCTCGACCGCCTCGGCCAAGCCCGTCGTCGCCGCCACGTCCCACCACACCGCCTCCTTCGACGTCCCTGGCGCGCACGCGGACCACCCCGCCGTCCAGACACCGCAGGCTGAGCCGTTAGCGCTCGCGGAGCAGGCTCCCTCCGCTCCCGAGACGCCCCACGAGATCCGCTTCTCGCAGCGGATCACGGACTTCCGAGGTGCCGAGACCATCGAGGTCCCCGAGGTCCGCAAGATCATGGCCGCCCGCAAGGCCGGGGTGCCGCTCGCGGACGAGGAGACCATCCGCGCCATCAAGGCCGCCCGGAGCACTAGGAAGACCAAGTCCGAGAAGTCAGCCGCCCAGGCCAAGCAAGGCGAGGCGGCCGATGAGGCCAGTTCCCCGACGTCGTCGGCCAAGGCCAAAGCGGCATCGAAGCCGGACACCCACCGCGACTCCTCGACCGGCCCTTCCCCCGCACGTCCTGTCCGCCGCCGCACCGGCTCCGGGATTCTGGGGCGCACCGCCGTCCTGTCGGTCCTGGCCGTGGTCACGGTGCTCGCTCCCTTGTCCAACCACCTCGACAACACCCCGTTGGCCTCGGCCGCCATGAAGATGCACCCCAGCGGCTCCAGCACGCAGAGCCCGGCCGCCGGTGGCACGAAGGCCTCCTCCGTGGCCAGCGCCGTGCTCGGCAGCGACGACCTGGACGAGGACTCCGACACCCAGCTGTCCAACGTGCCCGACGCCGCCACCCGCGCCAGGATCCGTGAGGCCTTCCAGAACGCCGCCAAGACCTGCTCCTCGGCCACCGGCGCCTCCGGCGACACCACCGCCTTCAGCTCCAAGCCGCAGCTGTTCTACCCGATGCTTCCGGGCACCTACGAGATCTCCTCCGAGTACGGGTACCGCACCCACCCCACCCTCGGCTACCGCAAGCTGCACGCCGGGCAGGACATGGCCGCCCCCGTGGGGACGCCCATCTACGCGGCCGCCGCCGGCACCGTCACCACCGCCGGCATGGTCGATGGCACCGGAACCATCACCATCAAGCATGAGATCGACGGCCAGGTCTGGTACACCAGCTACCTGCACATGTACGAGGACGGCATCCACGTCAAGGTCGGTGACACCGTCACGGCCGGTCAGATGATCGCCGGCGTGGGTAACACAGGCCGGTCCTCCGGTTCTCACCTGCACTTCGAGGTGCGCACCAAGGACGACACCGCCGACGAGTCCACCGTGGAGCCGTGGGGCTGGCTCAAGCAGCACAACGCCGTCGAGCTCACCACCAACTGCAGCTGAGGGAGACCCACTGTGCCGCCTGCCGCGTCACGAACCCGCCGTCCTGCCGTCATCGCCCACCGCGGCGGCGGACGCGAGGTTCCCGAGAACACCTGGAGCGCCGTCGAGCACGTGGCCGCGCTCGGGCTGGAGTGGATGGAGACCGATCTGCGGCTGACCGCCGACGGCGTCGTCGTGCTCAGCCATGACGAGGACCTGCGGCGTACCGCGAACGACCCCCGCACCGTGGGGGAGGTCATGTGGGCCGAGCTGGCCGACCTCGACTCCGGCGACGGGCGGGGCTTCGTCCGGCTCGACGACGCCCTGTACGCCCAGCTGGCGATGAAGTTCAACATCGACCTCAAGGACTCCTGCGTCGTCCAGGCGGCCCTGCAGACGGTGCGCGACGCCCAGGCCCTCGACCGAGTCCGGTTCGCCTCCTTCTCCGCCCGACGGCTGGCCGTGCTGCGCCGCCAGGAGCCACGGGCCATGACCTCACTGGGCGTCAGTGACGTGCTCGGCCTCATGCTGCGCAGCGAGGCGGCCGTCCCCCTGCCCCAGACCCGCTGGGGCTGGACCCGCGGCAGGGTCGACGCCGTCCAGGTGCCGGAGAGCTACCACGGTGTTCCGGTGGTCACCCGCCGCTTCGTCGCCTCCGCGCACACCGCGGGCCTGGAGGTCCACGTCTGGACGGTGGACGACCCCGAGCGGATGCGCTACCTGGCCGACCTCAACGTGGACGCCATCATGACCGACGTCCCCAGCCTCGCCCTCAAGACTCTGGGGTGACGCTGGGCGAGGCGAGTCGCACCGCTGAGCAGCGGTCTAAGGAATCTTGCCCACCTCTATCCTCGGTACTACCATAATGTCGTGAGGTTCGAGTTCAGCGATTCTGCAGACAAGCATGGCGTTCCCCGCTCCGATGCGGAGTACGCCGTCATGCATCACGTCGATTACGAGATCCTCCAACCCCGCCGTGCAGGTGAGCAGTCATTCATGTTCGTCGGTCTGCCCCACCCGCAGGCACTGCGTTACCTCGAAGTCGGCGTCGCCGTTGACGGTCGTGGTCGACGCACCATCTTCCATGTCATGGAGGTCACTGATCTCTACCGTCACCTTGTTCCACCCGCCGACCACTGACCGACCAGATAGAGCCACTATGTCTCCTGATTCCACACGCGCCCCTTTCACTGATACTGAGCAGGCCTACTACAACCAGCTCGACGAGGACGTTACCGCAGGCCGTATCCCCGCCGTCGGACGCGGAACCCGCCGCGACGGCTCACGCATCAGCGACACCGACCTCGACGCCATCCTCCGTGGCCGCCCAGGCCTCGGACAGTCCCACGCCACCGGCCGCGGACGCTCCCCGCGCCGCCAGGTCCGCCTACCCGAGCACACCAACGCGGCTCTTGACGCCTACATCGAGAAGCACGGCACTACCGCCAGTGCCGTCATTCGCGATGCCGTTGAGGCTTATCTTTCCCATGAGAACACGCCAGCCGCATGATGACCGGTCTGAGCCATGGACACACTGTTGCCCCGTTGTCATGCCTCGAATACATGAGCAAGCCCCCGTCGCGGGTGGCGACGGGGGATCGGGAGTGGTGCCCCGGACAGGATTCGAACCTGCGACCTTCTGCTCCGGAGGCAGACGCTCTATCCACTGAGCTACCGGGGCCCGAGGCGTGACTGTACCAGCGTCCCGGTCCCGGAGCGAAACCGGCGCGAGACATGCGACATGTCCCACGATGCCCGGCAGCCGCCGGGCTCGCTCGCGATCCGGCCCGCCCGTTGACGGTACGCTGACGCGCGTGACCCCAGAAGAGCTTGCCGCAGCCATCCGCACCGTCCTGGAGGAGGCCTCCGCCGAGGGCTCCCTCGCCCTGCCCGCCGCAGAGATTCCCAACCCCCGCGTCGAGCGCCCCCGCAACCGCGACCACGGTGACTGGTCCACCAACGTGGCCATGCAGCTGGCCAAGAAGGCCGGCACCAAGCCGCGCGACCTCGCCGAGCTCCTCGTCCCGCGTCTTGAGGCCGTCGATGGCATCTCCTCCGTGGAGGTCGCCGGCCCCGGCTTCCTCAACATCCGCCTCGACGCCGCCAGCGCCGGCGAGCTCGCCCGCTCCATCGTCGAGGCCGGTGAGGCCTACGGCCGCAACGACTCCCTGAGCGGCCAGCACATCAACCTCGAGTACGTCTCGGCCAACCCCACCGGGCCGGTCCACCTGGGTGGCGCCCGCTGGGCCGCCGTCGGCGACTCCCTGGCCCGAATCCTGTCCGCCTGCGGCGCCCAGGTCACCCGGGAGTACTACTTCAACGACCACGGTACCCAGATCGACCGCTTCGCCCGCTCCCTGCTGGCCTCCGCACGCGGCGAGCAGACCCCCGAGGACGGCTACGGCGGTGCCTACATCAGCGAGATCGCCCAGCAGGTGACCGCCGACGAGCTCGCCGCCGGCCGCCCCGACCCGGCCACCCTGCCCGACGCCGAGGCCACCGAAGTCTTCCGCTCCCGCGGCGTCGACCTCATGTTCGCCGCCGTCAAGGCCGAGCTGCACGCCTTCCGCTCCGACTTCGACGTCTTCTTCCACGAGGACTCCCTGCACACCTCCGGCGCCGTCGAGCGCGCCATCGCCCGGCTGCGCGAGCGCGGCGTCATCGAGGAGCGCGACGGCGCCACCTGGCTGCGCACCACCGACTTCGGGGACGACAAGGACCGCGTCCTCATCAAGTCCGACGGCAACGCCGCCTACTTCGCCGCCGACCTCGCCTACTACCTGGACAAGCGCGAGCGCGGCGCCGACTGCGCCGTCTACCTGCTCGGGGCCGACCACCACGGCTACATCGGCCGGATGATGGCCATGTGCGCGGCCTTCGGGGACACTCCCGGCACCAACATGCAGATCCTCATCGGCCAGCTCGTCAACCTCGTGCGCAACGGCGTCCCGGTGCGCATGTCCAAGCGCGCCGGCACTATCGTCACCTTGGAGGACCTGGTCGACGCCGTCGGCGTGGACGCAGCCCGCTACGCCCTGGCCCGCTCCTCCATGGACTCCATGATCGACATCGATCTGGATCTGCTGGCCTCCTCCACCTCCGACAACCCCGTCTACTACGTCCAGTACGCCCACGCCCGGACCCGCAACGTGGCCCGCAACGCCGCCGAGCACGGCGTGAGCCGGGACCCGAACGAGGCGCCCTTCGAGCCCGGTGCCCTGGACGATCCGGCCGACGCCGCCCTGCTGGGGGTCCTGGCCCAGTTCCCTGCCACCGTGGCCCAGGCCGCGCAGCTGCGTGAGCAGCACCGTGTGGCGCGCTACCTCGAGCAGCTCGCCGCCGCCTACCACGCCTGGTACGGCGCCACCCGTGTCACCCCCCGCGGGGACGACGCCGTGGACTCCGGGCACGTCGCCCGCCTGTGGCTCAACGACGCCGTCGGGCAGGTCCTGGCCAACGGGCTCGACCTGCTGGGTGTGAGTGCACCCGAGAGGATGTGAGAGTCGATGACTGACCAGATTCCCGCCGGAGAGCCGCCCCTGGGGGCACTGGCCTGCCCCGAGCCCGAGGACCGTCCTGACCTGTGGCCGACCACGGCACGGCGCACGGATGACGGCGAGCTCGTCCTGGGCGGGCTGACCGTCTCTGAGATCCTCGCCGAGGCCCCCAGCCCCGTCTTCGTCCTGGATGAGGCCGACCTGCGCGGGCGCGCCGCCTCCTGGGCCGCTGCCATGCATGAGGAGTTCTGGCCCAGCTATGGCATGGCCGGGGGAGAGGCCTTCTACGCCGGCAAGGCCTTCTTGACCACCAAGGTCGCCCAGTGGGTCCTCGAGGAGGGCATGGGCATCGACACCGCCAGCCGCGGCGAGCTCGCCGTGTCCCTGGCCGCCCTGCAGGAGGTGGACGGGGAGGAGGCCACCACGGACGCCACCCGTCTGGGCCTGCACGGCAACGGCAAGACGCAGGCCGAGATCGCCGTCGCCCTCACCCACCACGTGGGTCACCTGGTCCTCGACTCCCTCGAGGAGGTTGAGCTCGCTGCCCGCGCCGTGCGCGAGTTGCGTGCCAGTGGCGTCTACGGGTCCGAGGAGACCGGCAAGGTCATGGTGCGCCTGACCACCGGCGTGCACGCCGGTGGTCACGAGTACATCTCCACCGGCCACGAGGACCAGAAGTTCGGCCTCTCCGTCCACGGAGGCGCTGCCCGGCAGGCCATCGACGCGATCATCGCCGCCTCCGAGCTCGAGCTGCACGGGCTGCACTCCCACATCGGCTCCCAGATCCTGGACCTGGCCGGCTTCCGGGAGGCCGTCGGCATCGTCCTCACCCTGCGCCACGAGGTCGCCGTCGACACCGGGCACCTGTGCCCGGAGGTCGACCTGGGCGGTGGCTACGGCATCGCCTACACCGGGGCCGACCCGGTGCCGCCCAGCCCGGCGCAGGTCGCCCGCACCCTGGCCGAGGCCGTGCGCGAGACCTGCGAGCGTCTTGGAGACGAGGTCCCCACCGTCTCCATCGAGCCCGGCCGGGCAGTCGCCGGTCCGACGACGGTCACCCTCTACACCGTCACCGGCCTCAAGCGCGTCGAGCTGGGGGAGGGGGCCTCGCGCCTCTACGTCAGCATTGACGGCGGCATGAGCGACAACATCCGCCCCGCCCTCTACGAGGCCGCCTACACGGCCTTGGTCGCCAACCGCCGCCCCGACCCGCAGGCCGGGCTGGTGCGCAGCCGGGTGGTGGGCAAGCACTGCGAGTCCGGCGACGTCGTCGTGCGCGACGTGGACCTGCCCGCCGACCTGGCCGTCGGTGATGTGCTGGCCGTGCCCGCCACCGGCGCCTACGGGCGCTCCATGGCCTCCAACTACAACCTCTTCACCCGCCCCGGCGTGCGCTGGGTGCGCGAGGGGGAGTCGGGCTGGGTCCTGCGACCCGAGACCATCGAGGACCTCCTGCGCCTGGAGGGCTGAGGCCTCCTACCGGTCGCTCGCTGAAGCGCCGTCGTTCCAGGAACAAGTCCTGCAACGACGGCGCTTCTGTATATGTTCTGATAAAACGATGAGGTGGCCCTGAGGGCAACAACCTTAAAGAGTGCTGGGTGTAGCCACTTCAAAGGCGGGGTGGATGTCGATTGTTTTGGAGGGCTGACACAACTGACGTGCGGCTTGCCTGATAGGGGAGACACAGGGGCGGCATGGCCCGGCAATAGATTTCTTGTAGGAAACCGACAAGACTTTGGGGTTTAGTTTGTTGGAAGATGCAGATTTGGATGTGACGAGACTGTGACGTCGCGCGTGTTTTGAGTGTTCCCTGTTCCCAATCAGTCGGTTTGTGACACAGTGGTCTTGGTCATCACGGGGCGGCCTTTCCCTCTCCTGAACAGACGGTGGGAACGTTCGGTGATGTTTCACAAGGCAGACCCTTGTCATCTATGCCAGGAATCCGGAGAACCCATGAACACAATGTCCACGGGCGCCGCCTCTCGGCCGGCCCTCACGCGAGGGGCGGTGAGGGGGGCCGCCGCCATCCTCACTCTCTTCCTTGTCGCGATCTTGTCGCAGTTCGCCCCCCAGGCGAGCGCTGAGCAGAACAAGAGCGTCAACGTCACCAACCTGTCTCTGACGCGGGTGGACGGTAACAACGTCGAGCAGGACGGACAGCTCAACACCTACGACCTCGCCCGTCTCAGCTTCGACTGGAGCGGTGTCGACGCCAACCTCAAGAGCGGCGACTCCTTCACGATCGGTCTGGGTGAGTACTTCACCAACCTGCAGAACAGCGAGACCCGCCCCATGACCGTCGAGTACGGCGGCAAGGATGTCGAGGTCGGTACCTGCACCCTGACCGTCAAGGACGTCACCTGCACCTTCAACTCCAAGGTTGACGAGCTCAAGGCCGCCGGCTTCCACAACTTCAAGGGTTCCGGCTCCGCCCTGGTGTCCGTCGCCAAGGCCACCGACGTGCAGTCCGTTGACTTCACCGTCAACGGTGTCACCACGACCGTCACCCTGCCCGGTGGCGGCGGCATCGGCGGCCCCAAGGAGAGCGACTGGGAGCTCACCAAGTGGGCCTCCAGCTTCTACAACAACTACAAGGAGCTGACCTGGGGTGTGAACTTCGGGACCAACCAGACCACTGGTGACAAGCTCGGCAAGACCTTCGACGGCTCCCGCCAGAGCATCGTCTTCACCGACACCCTCGGTGGCGGCATGACCTTCAACCAGGCTGACGCCACCCGCACGGTCCTCAACCTGCGTCCTGCTGACGGCAAGTCCATCCCGCTGACCAACGCCGCCGGCCAGGACTCCACCACCCAGTACGGTGACTACGACGTCAAGGCCACCTACTCCGAGGACGGCCGCACCGCCACCTACGAGGTGACCGGTCCGTTCCAGAACGGCACCAACTTCACCCTGGAGTACCCCGTCTCCTTCGTGGACGCCAACGGCAAGGCCGTCGCCGCCTCCCGAGGCACCTCCTACGAGAACACCGTGAACCTCAACGGTACGGACCTGACCAGCACCCAGAAGCAGTCCTACGTCCAGTACTTCGACATCTCGGTCCAGATGGAGCCCGGCTTCGGCAGCTTCAACGTGACCAAGGTCGTCGAGGGCGAGGCTGCCGCGAAGGCCGCCGGCTCCAGCTTCGTCGTCGACGTCGCCTACGAGCTGCCGGCCGCTGCCAGCTCCTACCCGGACTGGAAGGCTCCCGAGGGCCAGAAGGCCACCGGCGAGGGCCGCACCGGAACCTCCTCCGTCACGGTCAAGCCCGGTGAGCCGGTCACCTTCGACGGCACCTTCCCCGTGGGCACCAAGGTCACGCTCACCGAGGACACCTCCAAGGCCCAGCCCGCCGCCTCCGGCTTCAGCTGGGGCGAGCCGGTCTTCACCATTGACGGTCAGAAGACCAACACCTTCACCATCCGCGACCAGGAGATCGTCAATGTCTCTCTGACCAACACGACGACGACCACCTCGACGCCGCCGACGACCACGCAGACCCCGCCCACGGTGACCACTCCGCCGGCGACCCCGCCGACCACCACGCAGGCCCCGCCCACGGTCGACAACCCGCCGGCGACCCCGCCGACCACAACGCAGCAGCCGCCGAGCACCCCGGGTGCTCCGGTGCCGCCCACCTCCACCCCGAGGACGCCGAACGGTGGCACCCCGCCGCTGGCGCACACCGGTGCTAACGCCGTTGCGCTCGTGCTGCTCGCCGGCGCCGGCCTGGGTGGCGGTGCCCTGCTGGTGGCTCGTCGCCGCAACGCCTCCTGAACGCGGGTGACCGCTTCTCGAGCCTGAACGCTCTGTCAGCAGAGCCCATCCAGTGGCCCCTCTCCGGTTCAACCGGGGCGGGGCCACTGGCCGTCTGCGCCCTGGGGTCCCGCCCCGACGGTCCGCCTCGGTGGATCTGCCGAAAGCAGGAGAGCCCCATTCGATCGTCTCGGCCGTGGGGAGGAGGAGGCCGCCCCGCCAATCATTCTCTCGAGGGGCGCTTATCGCGTGGCTGTTTTCTAGCCTGAAGGCATGAGCGCAACAACCTCCCCCTCTTCGTCCTCACTGACCTCCTTCCTCTCCTCCCTGGAGCAGCCGCCTCCGGCCTGGGGGTACTCTGACAGCGCGGCCGCCCCGGTATCCCTGGGACTGGGGCGGGTGATCGGCCGACTGCTCAAGCAGATCATCTGGCGTCGCTGAGAACTCCGCCCCGTCCGCGCGCAGCCTCAGGCCAGCGCCGGAAGCACCCCTACCGGCCTCATCGCGCCGGTGAGCACAGAGCCGGCCGTGTGTCCACAGGCGGACATGCAAGCGCTCCACGGCCGATGCCCCTTATGCTGGCCCGCAGTGATGGCCAGCGCCGGTGGGCGGTCGGTTGACCGTGCCAGCCGATCGGCCCATCGCATGACGCAGTCGAAGTGCCCACACGCGGCACGCAACACAGCACACACAGCAAGGTGGTCATCCCGTGGCTCAGGACCTCTCACCCGCCCAGCGCACACTGACCGTCGGCGTCCTCGGCGCCGGGACCGTCGGAAGCCAGGTCATTCGCCTCCTCACCGAGCAGGCCGACGACTTCGCCGCCCGCTCCGGCGCACGTCTTGAGATCACGGGCGTCGCCGTCCGTGACGTCAACGCGCCGCGCGACTTCGCCGTCCCCCAGGACCTCCTCACCGATGACGCCACCGCCGTCGCCACCGGCAACGACCTGGTCATTGAGCTCATCGGCGGGATCGAGCCGGCCCGCACCCTCATCCTGGCTGCCTTCAAGGCCGGGGCCAGCGTCATCACCGGCAACAAGGCCCTCATCGCGGCCCACGGCCCCGAGCTCTACACCGCCGCCGCGGCCGCAGGCACCGACTTCTACTACGAGGCCGCTGTTGCCGGTGCCATCCCTGTGGTCTACGCGCTGCGCGAGTCCATGGCCGGTGACCGCGTCACCAGCGTGCTCGGTATCGTCAACGGCACCACTAACTACATCCTCGACGAGATGAGCACCAAGGGACTCTCCTTTGAGACCGCCCTGGCCACCGCCCAGGAGCTCGGCTACGCCGAGGCTGACCCCACCGCCGACGTCGACGGCCTGGACGCCGCCGCCAAGGCCGCCATCATCGCCTCCCTCGCCTTCCACACCCGCGTGGGCCTCGACGACGTCTCCGTTGAGGGCATCCGCGAGGTCACCGCCGACGACATCCGCGAGGCCCACGCCTCGGGCTGCGAGCTCAAGCTCCTCGCCATCGCCCAGCGCCGCGACGACGAGCACGCGCAAGGCGTCTCCGTGCGCGTCCACCCCGCCCTGGTCCCCAACGACCACCCGCTGGCCAGCGTTCACGGCGCCTACAACGCCGTCCTCGTCGAGGCCGAGAGCGCCGGGCGCCTCATGTTCTACGGTCAGGGAGCCGGGGGAGCCCCGACCGCCTCAGCGGTCCTGTCCGACGTCGTCGCCGCCGCCGCCCACCGGGTCCACGGCGGCCAGGCCCCCCGCGAGTCCTCCTACGCGAGCCTGCCGGTCCTCGGCCCCGAGGCCGCCGTCACCCGCTACCAGATCCAGCTGCGCTCAGACGACGCCGTCGGCTCCCTGGCCGCGATGGCCTCCGTCTTCGCCGAGAACGAGGTCTCCATCAACTCGGTGCGCCAGAGCGCCTACGTCACCTCCGACGGCAGCCACGACCAGGCCGTCGTCACCTTCGTGACCCACCCTGCCCCCGTCTTCCACCTCGACGCCGCCGTCGAGGGCCTGCGGGACTCCGACCGGGTCGCCGAGGTCGTCTCCATCCAACGCGTCGAGGGCGAGTGACATGCGCATCGTCTACGAGCGCGCGGCCGTCCGGGTCCCGGCCACGACGGCGAACATGGGGCCGGGCTTCGACTCCTTCGGCATGGCCTTCCGCTACTACGACGAGGTCTCGGTGCGGCCGATCACCGGCACCACCCGCGTCATTGTTGAGGGTGTGGGTGCCGAGACGGTCCCCACTGATGACGACAACCTCGTCGTGCAGGCGCTGCGAGCCGGTCTGGACGCCGTCGGCGCCCCACAGGCCGGCTTCGAGATGCGCTGCGTCAACCGGATCCCCCACGGCGGGGGCATGGGCTCGTCCGCCAGTGCCGCCGTGGCCGGACTCATGCTGGCGCGCGGCCTCATCGCCGAGCCCGAGGCCCTCAGCGATGACCGGATCTTCGCCCTGGCCACCGACTTCGAGGGCCACCCCGACAACGTCGCGCCCGCCGTGTTCGGAGGCGCCACTGTCGCCTGGGTCGAGCGCGGGGGACGCCCGCGCATGGCGCCCATGCCCGTGGACGCCTCCCTCGGGGTGAGCCTGCTCATCCCGCCGGCGACGACGCGCCTGTCCACCAAGGAGGCCCGTCAGGTCCTGCCGGTCTCCGTGCCGCGCGAGGACGCCCTGTTCAACACCTCCCGGGCCGCCGTGCTCATGCTGGCGCTCGCCGGACGTCCCGACCTGCTCATGGCCGGAACCGAGGACCGCCTCCACCAGGAATACCGGCGCGGAGTCCTGCCCGCCTCGATGGCCGTCATGGACTCGCTGCGCGAGCAGGGCTACCCGGCCGTCATCTCCGGCGCCGGTCCCACGGTGCTGGTCCTGTCCACCCTGGCCGACCAGACCCGCTTCGCCCTGGAGAACCACGGCTGGAGCGTGCTCAGCCCCGGAATCGACACCCGTGGGGCGGTCCTGACCTCCTGATCCGCGCGAACGGCTTCTTCATTCGCCTCCCTGATCGCGGGCGTCCTCGAGTCCGAGGACGCCCGCGATCCGCGTCGGTCTCGAATCCTTGGTGAGGTGTGCTGTCTCCTCACTTCTGAGGCATGTGAGTGTCATGACTTCTGAGACACCCGCTCGGGCGGGAACTTTGGGCAGGCTAGTGGCTCTGGAGGTGAGGCATGACGGGGTGTGGGTGTCCATGGTGCTGACATTAAAGGCGTAGCGGCGCTGCACGCCGGAGAGAAACCGCAGTATTCCAACGATGCCCGCTGGGCGCACTGACGTCGGGCCCGCTCATGTCAGCGCTGTGGACACCGGGCCGCGCAGGAGTGAGTCCGGGGTTCTTGCGGCACGGCCCGGCGCCTCCGTCACAGGTCCGCCCCTACCGCTCCCTGTCCGCCGCCTGCGCAGGGTCCCGGTGGTCATGGTTCGACTCCGGCTTCGCAGTGAGTCTCGCCTCGGGTCGGCCTGCTCCACGAGGGTCGGGATCCACTGGCCAAGGGTTGTGCGTACTGCACGAAGGTCCCACCTACCTGCAGTACCCCCGACCCTCCTCCAGTAGCATCCGACCCTCGTTCAGTGCGTCCAGGCGATGCCGGCAGCCACCGCAGTGACCGGGTCAGTCTGCTCCGGCAGGCCGAGGCAGCAGCTCTCCCATCTGGCAGACGCTTCCAAGCGGTGTCTTGAGATGTCATGACATTTGAAACTCTCAGAGGTCGTGAGGCAACACAGAATCCCCGGTGAGGCGGCAGAGCCCTGCTTCCACGTGGGACGTGCACCACATCTGGGTAGTTGAGAAATAAACTATGAGCTTCTCCAGTTCTCTCAGAACACAAGAAATCATTGAGATCCAGTGTTGAGAACAGGGAGGACGTCTGATGCAGTTCGGGATCTTCACAGTTGGAGACATCACGACCGATCCGGCTACTGGTAAGGCTCCCAGTGAGCATCAGCGCATCAAGAACACAGTCGAGATGGCGGTCCTGGCCGAGCAGGCGGGTTTGGACTTCTTCGCTACCGGGGAGCACCACAACCCACCCTTCGCGCCGTCGTCACCCACGACCCTGCTGGCCAACATCGCTGCCCGCACGGACAAGCTGCTCCTGAGCACTGCGACCACCCTCATCACGACTAATGACCCGGTGCGTCTGGCCGAGGAGTACGCCTACCTCCAGCACCTCTCCGACGGGCGCGTCGACCTCATGATGGGACGCGGCAACACCGGACCCGTCTACCCCTGGTTCGGCAAGGACATCCGCAAGGGCATCTCGCTCGCGGTGGAGAACTATGACCTGCTGCGCCGCCTGTGGCGCGAGACCAATGTGGACTGGGAGGGTGAGTTCCGCACCGCGCTGCAGGACTTCACATCCATGCCCCGCCCACTCGACGGCGTCCCGCCCTTCGTGTGGCACGCCTCCATCCGCTCGCCCCAGATCGCCGAGCAGGCCGCCTATTACGGAGACGGATACCTCCACAACAACATCTTCTGGCCCATAGACCACGTCAAGAAGATGGTCGACCTCTACCGAGAGCGCTTCGCCTTCTATGGTCATGGTCGGCCCGAGCAGGCGATCGTGGGCTTGGGCGGACAGATCTTCGCCGCCAGGAGTGAGACCGAGGCCATCGAGCGATACACCCCCTACTTCCGCAACACCTACGTCTACCAGGGGGCGTCGCTGGAAGAGATGACACAGCACACGCCTCTCGCGGTCGGCACGCCTGAGCAGATCGTGGAGAAGTACCTGACCTACCGGGACGCGATCGGCGACTACCAGCGTCAGGCCTTCAACCTGGACCTGGGCGGCGTCCCGCACAAGGAGATCATGAAGCAGATCGAGTACCTGGGTTCCGAGATCGTTCCGGCGCTGCGCGCCGAGCTGGAGTCCACCAGGCCCGAAGGGGTTCCCGACGCGCCGCTCCACCCGCGCCACCGGGCCCTGCTGGAGGGGGCCGAGCCTCCGGCTGAGGAGCCCTTCTCCCTGTCCAACGAGTTCGACCCGCTCACGGGCCGGAAGGTGAGGATCTGAGATGGCATGGGAAACCCGTGACACGACGAGTGACAGGCAGGAGATGGATGACGTGACCGCTGATACGACCGCACCCGTCGCCCCTTCCGGCGGCACCCAGTCCCTGGCCGGATCGCCGACCTATGACGCCTACGCCAATACCCAGATGGGGCGTCTGAGCCGGATCGTGGCTCTGCACGCCGGGGTCTCGGAGCCCTCGACCTCCCAGCGGCTCGCCGAGCGGCTGGCTGAGTCGACTCGCAAGGCCCTGGAGGCCGACTCCCGCCTGGCCAGCATCGAGGTCATCGGGCTCAGGCCCCTGGTCAAGGACATCGCCCTGGCCAGTGTGGGTGGGCCGGTGTCCGCCGACCTGCAGAAGGTGATCGATGCCCTGTCCGCCGCCGACGGCGTCATCCTGGTCAGCCCGGTCTTTCAGGCCTCCTACTCCGGACTGTTCAAGTCCGCCATGGATGTGCTGCCGGCCGGCACACTTGAGGGCGTCCCCGTCCTGCTGGGGGCGACGGCCGGCACTGCGCGGCACAGTCTTGTGACCGAGATGGCGCTGCGGCCGCTGGTGGTCTACATGAAGGCCCTGCCGACGCAGACCGCCGTCTTCGCGGCCAGCGAGGACTTCGGTGCGGCCTGGCAGAGGCCATCATCCTCTGAGAGGCCCGAGTCGCCCTTGAGTGAGCGCGTGGCCCGGGCGGGACGGGAGCTGGCCACGCTCATGGAGCGCTTCCCGCGCCAGGCGCCGGTTGACCCGTTGGCCGACTTCGCGCCCATGGAGGCGCTCCTCGCAGGTCGATGAGGTCGTGAGCCTGGGGGCTTGAAGGGCAAGAGTCGGCTTGGTGGTGTCCGAGTCGATCATTCCGGTGGGGCTGATCGTGTGTGCAGTCGGCCCCACCGGCGTCACGGCGACGGCGAGAAGTGTCATGGGTGGAATAATGGCTGCATCCCCGGCGTTGCTCGCCAGTGTTCCGTTAGGTGCTGCTTCTCCGGGCTGCTATGATGACGCTGTCGGCCGCACGGATCGCACCACGCCGCTGACCGCACCAGCCCCGGACCTGAGGCTCAGGTCTCAGCAGAAGCCGGCAGTGCATGACCCACCCCCGTGAATGATTCCGGGGAAGTCTCCCCAGTTGAACGTCTCCTTTGTCGGAGCGTTATCACACCGTTAGGACACTCGTGACCGAGACCTCCAGCGCCCAGCCCTCGCTTTCCACCATGCGTCTGGCCGAGCTTCAGTCGCTCGCCGGCTCCATGGGCCTCAAGGGCACCTCCCGTATGCGTAAGAGTGAGCTCGTCGCCGCCATCCGTGAGGCGCGCGGCTCCTCCGCCTCCACTCCCGACTCCCACAGCACGTCGAAGAGCTCGCCCGATGCCGGGACGAGCAACGCCGCTGACTCCTCCTCCGCCTCAGCGGCCAGTGAGCCCGCACCGGAGCAGCCCCCGGCCGCGGCCTCCGGGCGCTCCCGCCGTCGTCGCGCCACCGCGGCCTCCGGGGCCCCCGAGGAGCGCCAGTCCGCACCGGCCCTCGACCTGGGCCTCGATCTGCCCGATCGCTCCGGCTCCTCCAGCAGCGACTCGGACAGCGGCTCCGGCCGTGACGAGGAGCGCCCCGCACGCAGCCGGTGGCGTGAGCGCGCTGAGCGCTCCGAGACCACTGAGGGCGATGACCGTGACTCCTACGGGCGCTCGGAGCGGGGTGAGCGCTCCTCGCGCGACCAGTTCCGCCGTGGCCGCCGGCGTGCCCAGGCCTCCGCCGGCGCCCCCGAGAACCAGGAGCGCGCCACACGCGAGCCCCGCACCGACTCACCCGAGGACCACGCCGACGCCAAGGCCGCCCTCATGCGGGACCTGGCCGACGCCACCGGGACCTCCGTCGTCGAGCCCCAGGAGCGTTCGCGCCGGGGCCGTGACGGCAACGACGAGTCCGACGGCTACGACGAGGAGCGCGGTGGGCGCCGTCGTCGGGGCCGCAAGCGCGGACGCGACCGCTTCGACCGTGATGACCGCGACTCCGGCCGTGAGGGCCGGGACGGCTCCGCCGGGCGCGGCAACCGAAACCAGCCGCGTGAGGACGAGGTCCTCCTGCCGGTCGCCGGCATCCTGGACGTCACCGACAACCAGCACGCCTACCTGCGCACCTCCGGGTACCTGCCCGGCCCCAAGGACGTCTACGTCTCCAACCAGCTCATCAAGGACAACGGGCTGCGTGCCGGCGACGCCGTGACCGGCTGGGTCCGCGAGGGCGGAGAGTCCTCCACGCCCCACCAGGGCGGGCGCAACAACCGCCGTCAGAACCGGGCCGGCCGGGTCAAGTACAACCCCATGGTCAGCGTCGAGACCGTCAACGGCATGGACGCCGAGCGCTCCAAGCGCCGCCCCGAGTTCGCCAAGCTCACTCCCCTCTACCCTCAGGAGCAGCTGCGCCTGGAGACCACGCCCAAGGCCGTCACCCCGCGGATCATCGACCTGGTCTCGCCCATCGGCAAGGGGCAGCGCGGGCTCATCGTCTCCCCGCCCAAGGCGGGTAAGACGATCGTCCTGCAGCAGATCGCCAACGCCATCAGCGTCAACAACCCCGAGGCTCACCTCATGGTCGTGCTCGTCGACGAGCGCCCCGAAGAGGTCACCGACATGCAGCGCACGGTCAAGGGCGAGGTCATCGCCTCCACCTTCGACCGCCCCGCCTCCGACCACACGATCGTCGCCGAGCTGGCCATCGAGCGCGCCAAGCGCCTCGTGGAGCTGGGCCAGGACGTCGTCGTGCTGCTGGACTCCATCACCCGGCTCGGGCGCGCCTACAACCTGGCGGCCCCGGCCAGCGGCCGGATCCTCTCCGGCGGCGTGGACGCCTCCGCCCTCTACCCGCCCAAGCGCTTCTTCGGGGCGGCCCGCAACGTGGAGAACGGCGGCAGCCTGACCATCCTGGCCACGGCCCTGGTGGAGACCGGCTCCAAGATGGACGAGGTTATCTTCGAGGAGTTCAAGGGGACCGGAAATATGGAGCTGCGGCTGTCGCGCCAGCTGGCCGACAAGCGCATCTTCCCGGCCGTGGACGTGGCGGCCTCCGGCACCCGCCGCGAGGAGCTGCTCATCGACCCCGCCCAGCTCAAGATCATGTGGCGCCTGCGCCGCCTCTTCGCCGGGCTGGAGCAGCAGCAGGCCATCGAGCTGGTGCTCTCCAAGCTCAAGGACACCCAGTCCAACGCCGAGTTCCTCATGGTGCTGTCCAAGACCACCCCGGCCGGCACCTCCCTGGCCGACGGCGAGGACGAGTAACGCAACCGGCCAGGTGCCCGGTCTCACGCGGTAAAGCCGTTGCATGGGCCGGCGGCCGGTGGCATAGTCTGCTGCTGGCCTCCGGTTCACCCTCGCTCCCGCGTGGGACCCGGGACCCTCTGACGCTTAAGGAGAAACCTATGAAGCAGGGCATCCACCCCGACTACGTGGCCACCACGGTCACGTGCACCTGTGGCAACACCTTCGAGACCCGTTCCACCGTCACCTCCGGTGAGATCCGCGTGGACGTGTGCTCGGCCTGCCACCCGTTCTACACCGGCAAGCAGAAGATCCTCGACACCGGTGGCCGCGTCGCCCGCTTCGAGGCCCGGTACGGCAAGCGCAGCAAGTAGCCGCGTCTCACGACGCCGGCGGCCGGCTCCCAGAGTCGCCGTCGGCGTCGTTTGCATATCGCACGAGTGCCGCTGGTGCCCGTCAGCACGACTCCTAGCCAGTGAAGGAACCCGAGTCCATGAGTGAGGACTTCTCCGCCGCAGAGCCGCTCCTGGCCGAGTACGCGGACATCGAGGCCGAGATGGCCGGGCCTGCGGCCTCCGACCCCGGCGCCATGCGTCGGCTGGGGCGCCGCTATGCCGAGCTGGGCAGGGTCGTCTCCGCCTATAAGGCTTGGCAGTCGGCCAGTGCCGACCTGGCCGACGCCCGCGAGCTGGCCGCGGAGGACGAGGACTTCGCAGCGGAGGTGCCGGCACTTGAGGCCGCCGAGGCCGCTGCCGGCGAGCACCTGCGCGAGGTACTCGTGCCCCGGGATCCTGACGACTCCCGCGACGTCATCATCGAGGTCAAGGCCGGTGAGGGCGGTGAGGAGTCGGCGCTGTTCGCCTCCGACCTGGCCCGCATGTACTCCCGTTACGCCGAACGGCAGGGCTGGGCGGTGGAGGTCCTGGACGCCACCGACTCCGACCTGGGCGGTTACAAGGATGTGCGTCTGGCCATCAAGGCCCGCGGACCCGTGGAGCCCCAGGACGGGGTGTGGGCGCACCTGAAGTACGAGGGCGGTGTCCACCGTGTCCAACGCGTCCCGGTCACCGAGTCCCAGGGCCGCATCCACACCTCAGCGGCCGGCGTCCTGGTCATGCCGGAGGCCGATGACCCCGGTGAGCTCCAGATCGACGCCGCCGACCTGCGCATCGACGTCTTCCGCTCCTCGGGACCGGGGGGCCAGAGCGTCAACACCACGGACTCGGCCGTGCGCATCACGCACCTGCCCACGGGGATCGTCGTGTCCATGCAGAACGAGAAGTCCCAGCTGCAGAACAAGGAAGCGGCCATGCGAGTCCTGCGGGCCCGGCTCCTGGCCGAGCGCGCGGCCGCCGCCGCCGCCGAGGCTGCGCAGGCCCGTCGCAGTCAGGTGCGCACTGTGGACCGCTCCGAGCGCATCCGCACCTACAATTTCCCTGAGAACCGGATCGCCGACCACCGCACCGGCTTCAAGGCCTACAACCTCGACGCCGTTCTTGACGGTGACCTCGGTCCGGTGATCGCCTCGGCCATCGCCATGGACGAGGCCGAACGATTATCCCAGGTGGGTGAGGGCAGTGGTTCCTGAGTTGTGTGGCGGCGCGCCGGCGGGCGCGGTGGACCGCTACGGGCTGCGGGCGCTGGTGCGTCAGGCGGCCGGTCGGCTGGCTGCGGCCGGCGTGACCAGCCCTCAGGTCGATGCCCGCATCCTGGCCGAGCACCTGCTGGGGCGTGCCCTGCTGCTGGCCGACGGCGCCGACGGCGACTTCCCGGCCGCCTATGACGCGCTGGTGCTGCGCCGCGAGTGCCGTGAGCCCCTCCAGCACATCATCGGGCGCATGTGGCTGCGGGGCGCCGAGCTCATCAGCCGTCCCGGCGTGTTCATCGTGCGCCCGGAGACCGAGGTGGTGGCCGGGGCCGCCATTGAGGCGGCCCGTGAGGTGATGGACGGCGGCGGGGGAGTGGTCCTGACCGCCGACCTGTGCACCGGCTCGGGTGCGATCGCGGCCTGCGTCGCCAAGGAGGTGCCGGGAGCCCGGGTGGTCGCCGTTGAGATCAGCGAGACTGCGGCGTCCCTGGCCCGCGAGAACTGTGAGCGACTGGTGCCCGGTCGCGTCGAGGTGATCCACGCTGACGCCACCGACCCGCTGGTCCTCCACGACCTCAACGGGCAGGTCGACGTCGTCGTCTCCAACCCGCCCTACGTGCCGGCCGGCGCCGTGGAGGACACCGAGACGGAGCAGCACGAGCCCACGGTGGCACTCTACGGCGGGGGCCCGGACGGGCTGGAGATTCCGATTGACGTCCTGGTGCGCTCGGTCGCGCTGCTGCGCACCGGCGGGGTGCTCATCATGGAGCACGACCACGAGCAGGGGGCGCTGCTGCGTGCGGCTGCGCTCGGGGCCGGGTTCAAGCAGGCCGAGACCGGCCAGGACCTCACCGGCCGCGACCGCTACCTGCGCGCCGTGCGGTAGGTTCTTCGGTAAGCGAGGCAAAGGTGGCCGGGCCGCCTACCGTCTCGGCGGCCGACGTGGTTGGTTCTCTGGTCATCGTTCCGCGGTTCTGAGAGAATAGTTTTGTGGCGGTGAAAGTGGCGATCGACACCAAGGCGCTGTCGGAGGCATGCGCCCGGTTTGGTGTTGCGCGATTGCGTGTCTTCGGGTCAGTGCTTACCGAGCATTTTGATCCCCATACCAGCGACATCGACTTTCTTGTCGACTTCCAGACGGGCCGGGAGGATCGATTTGCGGATTTCTTCGGCCTGCAGGATGAGCTGACGAGGATCTTCGGAAGAAAGATTGACCTGGTCGTTGCTGAGTCGGTCAAGAATCCTTACTTCAATTCCTCGGTGCTGAGGGGTGCTGAGGATGTCTATGCGGCCTGAGTCCTATGCCCACGTCTGGGACGCCCTTCAGGCGGTGCGTGCTCTTCGACGGTTCACGCAGGGTGTGAGCGAGGAGGAGTACCTATCAGATCTGATGCTGAGTTCTGCTGTCGAAAGGCAGTTCGAGATCCTCGGCGAGGCACTGAATAGGGTGCGGAGATCTGATCCGCAAACAGCTGACAAAATTCCTGACATTCATCGAATCATTGGCATGCGCAACATCATCGCCCATGAGTATGGAAGTGTTGATGGTCGGCTCGTCTGGGCTGCTGCGACGACTCATGCCGTGGCGCTTGAAACGGTCTTGAGCGGGTTTCTCCAGGATGCTCAGCGACCTGAGTAACGACTGTGGGGAGAACTATCGGCAGGTGCGTGGATGGTACGGGTCTGCGGGCCGCAAAGGAGCACCTGTTCGCTGCGGACGATGAGGTCGACGCATCCGTCAGCGGGAATGATGTGGTGCCGCCACCGATCGAGCGCCAGAGCGTGCGCTGCTCAGTCGGGACCGTCTCGGAGTACACCTTTCTATCGTGGAGCCCCTAGCGACGCGAGTTCAGAGACCTGTCGAGGATTGATCGTCAGGGTGGATTCGGTGCTGTGTGTATAGGCACCTGAGGGATGTATGGACGAGGTCAGACGTTGTCGCCGTCCTTGGTCAATAGCCGATCCGCCGACTCGTGGATCACTGTCGTGGCGGCCTCCAAGAACCCAATGAGTTGATTGACCCGGCTCTCGGGCCAGCCGTCCACCAGTGCCGTCAGTTTCCGGTTGGCGGGCAGGAATATCTCGGCGAGACGATCAGCGCTCGTGGCGTGGATGGTGAAGGAACGCAGGTCCGTCTCGCTGGGGCGACGCTCAACCCAGCCATCGCGGACGAGTCGCCGCAGCACACTCGTCATTGTTGTCGTCCCCATCCGGGTGCGGCGGGCGAGGGCAGTGGGGGTCTGCGGACCGTCGCGGTGCAGGGCGTCGAGTACCGCCAGGTCGCTGTCATTGAGTCCAGTTTTCGCAGCGACAGCGCGGTTGCTGGCGGCGAGCTCGCTGTTCATGGCACGCAACGCCCGGATGAGACGCTGATCGTGAATCCCTCCGCTCAAGCGGCCCTCCTGATCTGGGTGAACATGGATGAGTGTCAGGATAGATCGATGACGAGCTTGCCGCGGACGTGACCCTTTGCCAGCTCGGTGTAGGCGGCGCGAATCTGCTCCAGTGTGAAGGAGTAGGTGTGGGCGACCTCAACCTTGATGGCGTCATCCGCCACCAGCTCTGCCACCTCCTCGAGGTCGCCGCGTCCACTGCTGTGCCGTGAGCCGGTGAACTGCGCGCCCCTGAGGATTGCTGCGGGCGAGGGAACCAGGGTGCCGATGGAACGGCCCGTCAGTCCGAGATCGCGGCCAAGCCGTACGTAGGTGCCGCCGTAGCAGTCCAGGAGCTTGGTGACGGGGGAGGGAGCCGCGTCGCGAACCCGGCTGGTCAGATTTTCGCCGTAGGTGACCGGAATGGCACCCAAGGAGCGGAGATAGTCCATATTGCGGGCGCCGGCGATTCCGATGACGGTGGCGCCTCGGCTCACGGCCAGCTGAACGGCGACCGACCCCACACCGCCCGCGGCGGCACTGATGACAATGACATCGCCCTCGTGCAGGTTCAGCTGCCCGAATGCGCCGCACGCGGTCTGTGCAGCCACACCCAGGCAGGCCGCCTGTGTGAAGGACAGCGAAGCCGGCTTCGTGATGACGTCGTCGGCGGGTGCCACCAGCTCGGTGGTGAGTGCCCCGCGGATGTCAGCCTGACCTGGCGCACTTCGCAAGGTACCCAGCACGGCATCGCCCACGGCGAGGTCGGTGACGTTCGTACCGACGGCATTAATGACGCCTGCGAAGTCGCGGGCCACGCCCCTGGGGAAGCGAGCGGATGCGCCCTCAAACCAGCGTCGAGGATGAATGATGCGTTGAACCCGTTCAAGCCCTCGCAGATCGCCCCGGAAGGTCTTGAAGTCGAGAGGGTTGAGCCCGACGGCGCGCACCGCGATGCGTACCTCTCCGTCGCCGGGTGCCTGCGGCGGGCGCTCGGCCTCCTCCAGGACCTCTGGCCCGCCGAATGTGCGGTACTCGATTGCTCGACTCATGGAAGCCTCCTCGGACTCGTTCGACAGTGAGACGCTGTGCTCACTGCACTACTACGTAGAACGTATAGTACGAAGTTCGTATTAGGTGAGCAAGGAAGTGTCCTTGGGCGGGCTCTGTGGTCCCTTCGGGGAGAGGTCGCTCAGTCGAGCGGCCGCAGCTTGCCGTTGATGCCAGGGGTGTGTCGTAGTGACTCGTTGTCCTGTGGCGGCAGGCGCTGACCCGTGTCCTTTTAGCTGTTCTGCCAGGTGGTGGTCGCCTCCATGAGCGCCATGTAGTCATCCTCCCGGGCGCTCAGGAAGACCTGCTCCCACGCGTCGACCATCGCGTCGGGCACGAGCCCGGTGATCCGCATGACCTCCGCGGTGAAGGGGATCGCGTGAATGCCTGAGGCTGTGGTGACGCCCCAATCAGTCACCACTGGCGTCTCCACGTAGTGGGCCCCACCGCGGTACCCACTGGCCCCCAGGTATGGGGCGGCGTTCGAGGTGTGGTAACGCAGCGGGGAAAGCGCAACGTGTCGGTGGCCTGGCCTAGGCTTGGCCTCACGATGAACGCGATGAACTCCCTCTTCGGCGCCCTGCCCATGCCCGGCTCCGGCGGTACGGCCACACCGCCGCCCGAGGCTGCGCTGCCCGCCCTCGTCCCCACCGCAGGCTCCTTCGACGATGACTCCTGGGCCGAGGTCGAGGCCCCGGAGGAGGACTGGGGTCCCGAGGACGCCCCACCGCCCGAGGACGAGTCCGCCGCAGCCCCCACCTGGGAGGAGCGTCAGGACGAGGTCTCCGCTCTGGTCGCCCGCGCCCAGGCCAATGCCGCCGCGGCCCGCGCCCGGGCTGACGGCGCCGCGCCCTCGGGCCGGCTCACCGGCCCGGCCTGGGGCGTCACAGTCTCAGACCCGGCCGAGCTCATCCGTGGCCTCAACCCCGCCCAGGAGGCCGCCGTCACCCACGCCGGCGCCCCCCTGCTCATCATCGCCGGCGCGGGCTCGGGCAAGACCCGGGTCCTGACCCACCGCATCGCCCACCTCATCGCCACCGGACGCGCCCGCCCCGGCGAGATCCTGGCCATCACCTTCACCAACAAGGCCGCCGCCGAGATGCGCGAACGCGTCACCGCCCTGGTCGGGCCGGCCGGCGAACGCATGTGGGTCTCCACCTTCCACTCCGCCTGTGTGCGCATCCTGCGCCGCGAGCATGAGGCCGCCGGCCTGCGCTCCACCTTCTCCATCTACGATGCCGCCGACTCCACCCGCCTCATCACCCTCATCGTGCGTGAGCTGGGCATCGACCCCAAGCGCTTCACCCCCAAGACCTTCGCCCACCGCATCTCCGACCTCAAGAACGAGCTCATCACCCCGGCCCAGTTCGCCGAGCGGGCCGTCACCTCCAACCCCCTCGAGCGCCACCTCGCCGAGGTCTACCGCGCCTACGCCCAGCGCCTGAGCGCCGCCAACGCCCTGGACTTCGACGACATCATCATGCGCACCGTCGCCCTGCTCCAGACCCGCCCAGCCGTGGCCGAGATGTACCGGCGCCGCTTCCGCCACATCCTGGTCGACGAGTACCAGGACACCAACCACGCCCAGTACGTCCTCGTGCGCGAGCTCGTCGGCGGCCCCGGCACCTCCGGGGCCGGCTCAGCCCTGCCACCGGGCGAGCTCACCGTCGTCGGCGACTCCGACCAGTCCATCTACGCCTTCCGCGGCGCCACCATCCGCAACATCGAGGAGTTCGAGGAGGACTACCCCTCGGCGCGCACCATCCTGCTGGAGCAGAACTACCGCTCCACCCAGAACATCCTCTCGGCCGCCAATGCCGTCATCTCCCGCAACAGCGGCCGGCGCGAGAAGAACCTGTGGACCGCCGCCGGCGACGGCGCCCCCATCACCGGCTACGTCGCCGACTCCGAGCACGACGAGGCCCGCTGGATCAGCCAGGAGGTCGACCGACTGGCCGACGAGCACGGCGTGCGCCCCCGTGACGTCGCGGTCTTCTACCGCACTAACGCCCAGTCCCGCGCCCTCGAAGAGGCCTTCATGCGCGCCGGCCAGCCCTACAAGGTCATCGGCGGCACCCGTTTCTACGATCGCCGCGAGATCAAGGACGCCATCGCCTACCTGCGCGCCGTCGACAACCCCGACGACGACGTCAACCTGCGCCGCATCCTCAACGTCCCCAAGCGCGGCCTGGGCGACAAGGCCGAGGGTGCCTTGGCCGAGCACGCCGCCCGCTACTCCGTCTCCTTCGGGCAAGCCGTCGCCGACGCCGCCGGAGCCCCCCGTGAGACCCAGACCGGCGAGACCGAGGAGACCGACGGGCAGGACACCTCCACCACCGGGGCCGGTGAGCCGCCCGAGGTCGAGGGCCTGACCACCCGGGCCCGCAACCAGGTGCGCGGCTTCCATGAGCTGCTCACCACCCTGCGCCACATGGTCACCGCCGGCGACGGCGTCGCCGACATCCTCGACTCCGCCCTGGACGCCTCGGGCTACCTCGCCGAGCTGCGCGCCAGCGACGACCCCCAGGACGCCACCCGCGTGGAGAACCTCGCCGAGCTCCACTCCGTGGCCAGCGACTTCCAGGCCGCCAACCCCGACGGCACCCTGGCCGACTTCCTCGAACGCGTCTCACTCGTGGCCGACTCCGACCAGCTCCCACCCAGCGCCGACCTGGAGGACGAGGACGCCCGGCAGGCCGAGGAGCAGGGCCAGATCACCCTCATGACCGTCCACACCGCCAAGGGCCTGGAGTTCCCGGTCGTCTTCGTCACCGGCATGGAGGAAGGTACCTTCCCCCACAGCCGCTCCCTGACCGAGGAGACCGAGCTCGCCGAGGAACGGCGCCTGGCCTACGTGGCCCTCACCCGCGCCCGCGAGCGCCTCTACCTCACCCGCGCCGCCGTGCGCTCGGCCTGGGGAGCCGCCAACGCCATGCCTGCCTCCCGCTTCCTCGACGACGTGCCGGATGATACCATCGACTGGAAGCGCCTGGCCTCCTCCATGGAGGCGCTGCGCGGCGGCGGCACCGGCTGGGGCAGCAGCTGGGGCGAGGGCGGCTTCGGCTCGGGTGGGCGGCGCTCAGGCTCCTCCCGGCAAGGCTCCTACTCCGACGACGATGACTTCGCCCCGCCCGTGGGCGCAGGAACCAAGCGCTCGGGCAAGCTGGGGCGCGTGGAGACCGCCCAGGACCGGGCCGCCAAGCGCGCCTCCGCCCGCCTCGAGGCCCGCGGCAAGCAGGGCGACTCCTCACCGGCCGGCGCTGCCGCCTCGGAGGATCTGCCGGCAGCCGTCGCCGGGCTGAGGGCCGGAGACCAGGTGCGCCACGACTCCTACGGGGTGGGCACCGTCGTCGGCCTGGAGGGCAAGGGACGGTCCCTGACCGCCCGCGTCGAGTTCGTCATCGACGGCGCCCCCACCACCAAGCGCCTCATCCTGCGCTACGCCCCCGTCGCCAAGATCTGACGACACCATCCGACATCAGCCCCCCGCGGTATCTGGGACAGTGCTTGAAAGTAGCGGGCCGCCGGTTCCTCCTGGCGGGGGAGGTGTGGCAATCGGCAGGTAGGAAACACTGGGGCATGAACACCCCGGTCTCCTTCCCGACTTCATCAGTGGAGCCGATGGCTCCTCGCCTCCTGGACCGGCTCGTCCCGGTCAGTCCCCAGTGGCGCATTCCTCCGCGAAAGGCGGAGCGCCTCGGCTGGCTCCAGCTCCTTCTGGGGATCTTGGTCGTCCTCGGCGCTCAGATGATCGTCGGGCTGCTGGCGGCAGCGGCTGGACTCGTGCGACTCGGTGCCGGTGGTACAACGGCAGCCCAGCCGGGTGTCGCGTTCATCGTCGCGATCAGTGCCGTGCCCCTGACCGTGCTCGGGTACTGGCTGCTGGTGCGCTTCGTCGGTGGCCGGCCCGTCATCGAGCTGGGCGGGCGCGGGGCGGCACTGCGTGAGCTCCTGGCCGGCCTGGCCATGGGTGCGCTGCTCATGGGTGCCGTCATCGCGGTCCTGGCCCTGCTCGGTTCCTATCACGTGGTGGACGTCGGTTGGAACACGGGGATCCTCGTCGGCCTCCAAGCCGGTATCGTCGCCGGATTCACCGAGGAGATCCTCGTCAGAGGTGTCATGCTGCGCCTCATCGAGGGGTGGCTGGGGACCTGGTGGGCGCTGGCCATCACCGCGGTGTTCTTCGGCGCCGCTCACCTCGGCAACCCTCAAGCCACCGTCTTCGGTGCAGTGGCGATCGCGTTGGAGGCGGGCATCCTGCTGGGTGCCTGCTACCTGCTCACCCGTCGCCTGTGGCTGGCAATCGGGCTGCACGCCGCCTGGAACTTCGTCCAGGGCGGCATCTTCGGCTCCGACATCTCCGGCATCGGGTCGGGACGCGGACTCATCGAGGCCCGCTTCACCGGCCCCGACCTGCTCACCGGCGGAGTCATGGGGATCGAGGCCTCCGTCGTCGCGGTCGTGCTGTGCACCGCGGCCGGTGTGGCCATGCTGCTGGCGGTCCGCCGGCGCGGGCTCGTCGTCCCGCCGCGGTGGCGCCGCCCGCCTCAGGCCACACTGGACGGCCCGCAGCCGGCATAGGATCGGTCACGAATCCAGGACGGAGCACTGTGTGTTCGTACCATAGGGCGCGCGGTCGTACCCTCTACCCCTCGAACGCGAGGCTCAAGGTACGACCGCGACGTCGAGCACCTCGGGCGGTGGCGGCGTGAGCCGGCCTCAACCGGATCAGCTGCGGTTCGGCACCAGGCGCACGGGGCGCCGCTCGGCCCGGAAGTCGTTGACGGGGGCGTCGGAGGCGTAGCCCAGGGCGAAGCCCGTGATGAGTCGGTAGTCCGACGGCGCCTCGAACTCGGCGTCGAAGGGACGGCGCCACGTGGCCAGGACCCCCAGGGGACAGGAGTCGACCCCGTGGGCCTTGGCGGACAGGAACAGGGTCTGCAGCATGATCCCGGCGTCGAGCGCCGCGAAGGGCATGAGGCCCTCGTGGACCAGGACGAAACCGATGACCGGGGCGCCGAAGGCCTCACAGTTGCGGCGGGCGGCCGCGTCACGGGCCTCGCGATCCTTGCGGCCGATACCCATGTGCGCATACAGCCGGCCACCGACCGCCTGGGAGTGGGGCAGCAGATCCGGGGGGTACGGCGCCCAGGTCGGGTAGTCGCCGTCGGGCGCCTTGCCGCTCAGGGCCAGGCGGGCCATCGCCCCAGGCTCCTTGTGCTGGAGGGGGAGGGCGGCGTTGAACTCCTTGACGTAGGCCGCGCGCAGACGGTCCGCCTGCTCACCGGTGGCCAGCGCCACCATGAAGGGGCGGGTGTTGGACCAGCTCGGTGCCTGGCGGGCATCCCCCAGGATCTCCTCGATGACCTCAGGTGGTACGGGATCAGCCCGGAAGTCCCGCACGGAGTGCCGGGAAGCGGCCAGGTCGGAAAAGGTCTCGGGGTTCATTGCGGCGTCTCCTGAGGCGGGTGCTGATGGCGTGGGCCGAAGGTGGAGTCGTCCAGCTGTCGCAGGACCCGGGCCGGGTTGCCCACCGCCAGGCTGCTGGCGGGAATGTCCTTGGTGACTACCGAGCCCGCGCCGATGACGCAGTTGTCCCCGATGGTCACACCCGGGCAGACGATGACCCCGCCGCCCAGCCACACGTTGTCCCCGATCGTGATGGGGTCGGCCGCCTCCAGGGAGCAGGCGCGCGGCGTCGGCTCCAGGGGGTGGACCGGTGTGAGCAGCTGGACGTTCGGGCCGATCTGGCAGTGCGCGCCGATACTGATCTGGGCGACGTCGAGGGCCACGAGCCCGTAGTTGACGAAGGTCCCCTCACCCACGGCGATGTTGTCCCCGTAGTCCACGCGCACCGGCGGCAGCAGGTGTGCCTTGTCGCCCAGCCCCGGGATCGCTGAGCGCAGCAGATCCCAGCAGTCCTCCTCGCCCTCGGCGAAGGCCCGCTCGAAGCGGTAGAGCATTGTGCGGGCGTGGGCGGCGATCCTGGCGTTGTCCGGGTCGTCGGCGACGTACCAGTCACCGGCGAGCATGCGCTCGCGGTTGGTGCGCTCGTCGCCCACGAAGTAGGGCTCGGCCTCCGGGAAGCGCGGGGCGGGGGTCTCACTCATACCCAGCAGCCTAACGGCGGCCCGACACGCCCGTCGGCCCGTTCGAGCCGACCCGCCAGAGTCGGCGCTCGGAGCCTGTTCAGGAATGGGGGAGCACCTCGGCCACGGCCGCCCGCAGCGTCTCCGGCAGGCCCAGGGCCTCGAGCTCACCCAGCAGGGCGGTTCCGCTCAGGCCCCGCTGCACCGCGTCCCAAGCCAGGTCCTTGGCCATGTACTCCACACGCGCGGCGTCCAGGATTGCGTGGACCTCATCGCGCCAGTCGGCTGGGGAGTGCTTCGTGCCGCGAAGGACCAGCTGGACGCCGTCGATGAGCTCCTGGCGACTCAGCTCCTCCAGGTGCACCAGCGTCCCGGCCCCCAGGGTGAAGCCGTCACCGCTGACCTCCTCGGTGGCCAACCGGCGCGCCCGCTCACCCACCCCCAGCCAGGCTCCGGCCACCTGACCGGCCAGGAGCCGCACCGTCACCAGCCGCGAGGCCGGCACGACCTCGGCCGCCCCCTCCAGGCGGATACGCAGCACCACGTCGGCGCCGTCCTCCTCCTCGGCATCGGGCCAGGTCAGCGCCATGTGGGTGCGGGCGATCTCGTCCTGCCCGGGCTGGGCCGAACCGTCGTCCTCCTCCAAGGTGAAGCTCCCCGAGTCCCCGGGCACGACGACGATCTCCAGCTCGCGCGGATTGTCCCCGGCCGCCTCCGTCAGGTTCCCGGCCAGGGGGATCACGGAGCCGGCCCGGGCCAGTACCCCGATCCTGTCCAACGGGCGCGACAGGCTCAGCATGCGACCGCGCCCACCGGTGGTGGCCTCATAGCGGCGCCCCGTGGGCAGGTCGTACCAGACGCCGTCGGGCAGCCAGGTCAGCTCCCGCCCCAGGCCGGTGGCCACATCGAGCGGGGAGGTGAAGGGCACCACCAGCAGGTCCCCGAAGGAGAAGCTGCCCCGGTGCTCGTAGGCGGCCAGCTCACGCGGGTGGTCGTGGTAGACCGGACGCACCGGAGCGATGCCCTCACCCGCCGAGCGGCGCGCCCACGTGTACAGGTAGGGCACCAGCCGGTGACGCAGCCGCAGGTGCGCCTCCATCGTGGCGCGCGCGTCACGCGAGTAGCGCCACGGCTCCTTGGAGGTGAAGCCCGAGTTCGACGAGTGCAGGCGGTTGATGGGGGAGAAGCAGCCCAGCTGGAACCAGCGCGCCGCCATCGTGTCGTCGCTGCCGCCCAGCATGTGCCCGCCGATGTCATTGGACCACCAGAAGTAGCCGATGTTGGCGGCCGTGGCCGTGAAGCGCGGCTGGAAGCGCAGGGAGTCCCAGCTGATGATCGTGTCCCCGGAGAAGCCCACCGGGGTGCGGTGGCTCGAGGCGTCGGCGAAGCGAGAGAAGGTCACCGGGCGGCGCCGCTCCACGCCACCGTCGGCCGTCGGGCGCTCGCGGCCCGAGTCGAGGTAGTGGACGTGGTTGAGCATCCACAGCGGGTCCAGGCCGGGAACCGTCGTGGAGCCGCCCTGCTGCCAGTCCAGCCACCAGAAGTCCACGCCCTCGTCCTCCAGGGGGTGGTGGAGGCGCGAGAGGTAGGAGCCCACGAAGTCCCGGTCGGCGATGTTGAAGGGCACGTCCTCCCCGGTGCTCGCATCCAGGCCCAGGTCGGCGCAGACCTCCTCATAGGCCTCCTCGTGGCGGCGCACCCCCTGGGCCGGGTGCACGTTGAGCGTGGTGAGCATGCCCCGCTCGTGCAGGCCGGCCAGGAAGGCCGCCGGGTCCGGGAACAGCTCCCGGTTCCAGGTGTAGCCGGTCCATCCCGTGCCGATCGCCGGGTCGATGTCGGTGACGTGCCAGTCCATGTCGATGACGGCCACGGAGAAGGGCAGCTCCTCGGCGGCGAAGCGGTCCATGAGCGCCAGGTACTCCTGGTCGCTGTAGGGGTGGTAGCGGCTCCACCAGTTGCCCAGCAGCGCCCGCGGGATGAGTGGGCTCGGCCCGGTGAGGCGGAAGAAGTCGCGCAGCGCCTGCTGGTAGTCCTGGCCGTAGCCGAAGACGTAGAGGTCCTGCGCCCCGTCGGCCAGGCGGTTGCCGGGCTCACGGGGCTGAACCCACTCGTCCTGGGTGAGCAGCAGCGAGGCCGAGTCGTCCAGGGCGGTGATGCCGTTGAGACTCAGCAGGCCCGGACCGAGGGCGACGGCGCCGTCGGCCTCATCAAGGGTGCGGGTGGTGCCGCCCAGGTTCGTCGGGAAGGTCTCGGCCGGGTCCCACACGTCGCCGTGGTGCCAGGTGCCGCCGTGGGCGTGCAGCGCCGTCGAACGCAGCCTCACGCTGAGCCCGGCGGGGGAGAATCCCAGAGAGGGCACATGGGTCAGGTGCAGGTGCTCGGTGATGATCTCCACGCGGTCCTGACCGTGCACCACCCGGAACGACGGCGTCTCACCCAGGTCGCGGTTGACGACCAGCTGGGTGGCGGCGTCAGTGAAGACGCCCGTGGGGGAGTGCTCCATGCGGATGAGCCGAGAGGTGAGCACCGTGAACCGGTAGCGGGACTCCTCCGACGAGGTCCCGGCGATGACCGCCTCAGGGCGGGCGGCGGCCGGGCGCGGAGTGTCAGGGGCATCGCGGAGAGGAGAAACCAACAGTCGGCCTTTCACAGCAGGAGTCGTCACGGGGAGCGGTGGGAGAGGCGGCGCCCCGAGTGAGGCGCGAGAACTCATCTTAATCGGCCCTCCTCCCGGGCGGGTTCTGACACAATCGGTACCGGCCCGCAAGACCCCGTCAGCCCTGGCGGCGGAGCAGAGGCAGTCCCTTACGCACTCGACTACGCACTCGACTACGCACTCGACTACGCACTCGACCCTGCCCCGCTTTCCTCGCATCTCCTTATCCGGTAGGAAGGAAGTCGCCCGTGACCTCTCCCGCACCCCTGGTTGTGTCCGCCCACCACGTCGGCGACGATCCGGACTGGTGGCGCCGCGCCGTCGTCTACCAGGTCTACCCCCGCTCCTTCGCCGACTCCGACGGCGACGGGATCGGTGACATTCCCGGCCTGACCAGCCGCCTGGACCACCTCGACGAGCTGGGTGTCGACGTCGTGTGGCTCAGCCCCGTCTACCGCTCCCCTCAGGACGACAACGGCTACGACATCTCCGACTACCAGGACATCGACCCCCTCTTCGGATCCCTGACCGACCTCGACGCCCTCATCGAAGGACTGCACTGCCGCGGCATGCGCCTGGTCATGGACCTCGTCGTCAACCACACCAGCGACGAGCACCCCTGGTTCACCGCCAGCCGCTCCTCCAAGGACGACCCCAAGCGCGACTGGTACATCTGGCGACCCGCCCGGCAGGTCGACGGGCTCGCCCCCGGGCAGCCGGGCACCGAGCCCACCAACTGGGGATCGGCCTTCTCCGGGTCGGCCTGGGCCTGGGACGAGGACACCCAGGAGTTCTACCTGCACCTCTTCTCACCCAAGCAGCCCGACCTCAACTGGGAGAACCCGCAGGTGCGCCACGCCATCCACGAGATGATGACCTGGTGGCTGGAGCGCGGCGTCGACGGCTTCCGCATGGACGTCATCAACCTCATCTCCAAGACCTACCCGCTCACTGACGCGCCCCAGGGCGAGGGCGACCTCTACGGCAACGCCTTCGCCGCCGTCGCCAACGGCCCCCGCATCCATGAGTTCCTGCACGAGATGAACCAGCAGGTCCTCGCACCGCGGCCCGGCCACGTCATCACCGTCGGAGAGATGCCCGGGGCCACGAGCGCCGAGGCCGCCCTCTACACCGACCCCGCCCGAGGCGAGCTCGACATGGTCTTCCAGTTCGAGCACGTCAGCCTCACCGACGGACCCGGCGGCAAGTTCGACCCCCAGCCCCTCGAGCTCGTCACCCTCAAGCAGAACCTGGCCCACTGGCAGGCCGCCCTTGCCCCCGCCACGACCCCCACCGGCGCCGTGAGCGCGGAGAAGGGCTGGAACTCCGCCTACTGGGACAACCACGACCAGCCCCGCGCCGTCTCCCGTTTCGGTGACGACGACCCCGCCTGGCGCGTCCGCTCGGCCAAGACCCTCGCCACGATCCTCCACACCCACCGCGGCACCCCCTACATCTACCAGGGCGAGGAGCTGGGCATGGCCAACACGGTCTTCCGTGGCATCGAGGACTACCGGGACCTGGAGTCCGTCAACCACTTCCACGAGCGCGTGCGCGCCGGCGACGCCCCGGCCGCCGTCCTGGCCGGCATCGCCCCCGTATCCCGCGACAACGCCCGCACCCCCGTCCACTGGGACAGCAGCGAGAAGGCCGGGTTCACCACCGGCGAGCCCTGGATCGCCCTGGCCCCCGACCACGGCACCGTCAACGCCGCCGCCCAGGTGGGAGTGCCCGGCAGCGTCTTCGAGCACTACCGCCAGCTCATCGCCCTGCGGCACGACGACGACGCCCTCGCCCTGGGCACCTTCCGACTCCTGGCCGCCGACCACCCCACCGCCTGGGTCATCCTGCGCCAGTGGCGCGCCCCCGAGACGCAGGGCGGCGGCATCGAGCAGCTCCTGCTCATCGCCCAGTGCGCCCGCGAGGACCTGCCCCTGACCGGGCAGGGCGGCCTGCTGACGGCGCTCGCGGCCGAGGACCTGGAGCCGGGGGAGTGGAGCGGGGCCGAGCAGGTGCTGCGCGCCGCCGACCCGGACGTCCAGCCCGGCTCTGCCCACGCGGGCCTGCCGGAGGCGCTACCCGGCTGGGACTCGGTCCTGCTGCGCCGTCGGGCCTGAGGAGGTGGGGGCGCTTTGCGCTTACCCGGCGGCCCCAACTGGAATAGTGCTGGCCGGCCGGTCGTTGGCCTCGGTGGATACACCCGCGGATTTCGGAAGTAGGGGAGCACCATGGAGTTCAGCCAGGTCGTCGCCAATCGTCACTCGGTACGAGACTTCACCGACCAGCCCGTCTCCCGGGAGGATCTGGTCGACATTGTCCGCACCGCCCAGCAGGCGCCGTCGTGGGTGAACTCCCAGCCCTGGCGGGTCTATGCGGCCACGGGAGCCACGCTGGCCGGGATCAAGAAGCGCCATGCTGCGGACGTCGCTGCCGGCAGGAAGGGAAACGCCGACCTCCCGGTGAAGCCTCGTACAGAGTGGTCTGCGACCACCCAGGAGAACATGGCCGCGCTCGGCGAGCAGATCAGTGCGCAGCTGGGTGAGGGCGTCCAGGAGTTCCAGGCATCGCAGGGACGGCTGTTCAACGCTCAGGCAGCCCTGTACGTGACGATCCCGGTCGAGTCCACCCTGTGGTCCTTCCACGACCTCGGGGCCTTCTCCGCCATGCTCGTTCTGGCGGCTGCCGACAAGGGCCTTGGCGCTATCAACGCCTACGCCCTGGTCATGTACCCGGACGAGGTGCGCGAGGCCATGGGGATCGGAGCCGATGAGATTGTCGCGATCGGGATCGCGCTGGGCCATCCCGCAGACTCGGCGCTGGCGGCCTTCGCCCCCAGCCGCGCCGACGTCAACGAGATCCTCACGATCAAGGACTGAGCGCAGAGGTCTGCATGCACCGCAGGCCAGGGGTGAGTCCGCCTGGAAGCATGCGATCCCTTCTGCGCCTCGGGTGGACGACTCTCGCACATGGGTTTCAGTGGGAGTGG
Source organism: Actinomyces sp. HMT 175 (assembly GCF_016694895.1). Classification (NCBI taxonomy): domain Bacteria; kingdom Bacillati; phylum Actinomycetota; class Actinomycetes; order Actinomycetales; family Actinomycetaceae; genus Actinomyces; species Actinomyces sp. HMT 175. Next base: position 2,148,003 of record NZ_CP068012.1, on the reverse strand, counting down.
ACGTCAAGGGGCGGTTGCTGGAGATGGTTGCTGTTCATAATGGGCATGGAGACTGGCTTGTTTATCATGCTATGACGCCGCCCTCGAAAAAGACTCTCAAGGAACTATCTATCGACAGGAGGAGATCATGAACCGCGATCAGATGAACGCCACCTTCGGGGTGACTGATGAGCAACTTGATTCCTTGGCTGCCGACTACGAGGCAGGTGACTGGAAGGGGAGGCTTGGTCCTGTAGTTCAGGGTCGTCCTCGTCTGTACGAGGAAGAGATGAGGACTATTTCGTTCCGCATACCTGCGTCGCGTTTACAGGCCATCGATGCGCATGCTGAGCGTCACGGCAAGAGCCGGTCGGAGTTTCTTCGCCAAGCCATTGATGATGCCCTCCTCGCTGGTTAGAAGACTGGTGGTGGCACTCTCCTACGTCGGCCCAGGAGGAGGATGAGGGAAGCGGCCACGGCCGCGCCGGTGAACAGGATCGCCGCGTTGAGCCACGAGATCTCGAAGTCGGGCAGGTTCTCGCTCTGGAGCTGGCCGATGAACAGTCCCAGCGCGTTTCCGCTGACGTGCAGGCCCAGGGCGAAGAACATCGACCGCAGCCGCGCCACCGACCAGCCGGCGAGCAGCCCGAAGAGCACCTTGTGGAGGATCTGCCAGGCGTAGCCCTTGAGGCTGGTGTCGGAGGTCAGCCAGGTCGGCAGGTGCAGGGCGGTGAAGGACGCCGTCGTCATCAGCACAGCGGCCGCTGGCCCGTAGCGCTCGTGTACTGGTGAGAATAGGGTGCGCCTGAGCGTGATCTCCTCGGGGATCGCGTTGTAGACGACGCCGACTGTCAGGGCGAAGACCAGGGCGTGAAGTACCGTGGAGGCGGTGATCTCCGGCTTCCACAGCGGGCCGGTACCCGTCGGCCCCATCCAGGCGTGCAGGCCGCCGAAGGCGACTCCACCTAGGGCGCCAGCGGCAAACAGGACGGTTCTGCTGCGGACGCCGCCACCGATCAGCAGGCCGCGCCAGCCCCGGCCGGACAGCCCGAACCACAGGGCCAGCCCGCCGACGTGAAGGAGGACGAGCATGAGGATCCACGGCCCCTTCAGGAGCGCCAGGGCCGTGCCCAGCGCTGGCGCGCCGGCCAGCAGGGCGACGGCGGCAAGGGCGGTGCCCTCAGAGGCGGCCGGCCCTCCAGTCTCCAAGGCGTAGGCGTCGGCCGCGCTGGGCTGTAGCGCGTGACGAGGTGGTGCGGCGTCGTGGAGACGATCCATAGTGATTCCGATGGAGACGTGGCTGCCGGTTGCGATCTGCTCAGGAGTATATGTTCGTGCGGTTGAATCAATGACCCTGACACGTCGCAGGCGGGTCCGGCTAGCGACTCCGTGAGGTCCGCAGCCAAGAGACCACGGTGCGCCGCCAGGCGGGGGAGGCCAGCAACGTGACCGCCACGACGACGGCGAGCAGGGCCACCAGCGTCCAGGCTCCGGCGCGGGCCAGCTCCCAGGTGAAGATGATCCCGAAGACGGGGGCCCTCTGAGTGGTGGCGAGGACGGCACCCGCCCCCGCCAGTGCCAGGACCGGCACGCTGGCCTCCACCCCGCAGGCGTGGAGCGCGATCGCCAGGGCGGCTCCGGCGCTCGAGCCCGCGGCCAGGGAGGGGGCCAGCCGGCCGCCGGTGGCGCCGGCTGCGAGCGTGAGACCGGTGAGGACCGGCTTGAGGGCCACGATGCCCACCAGCAGGGCTAGGCCCGCTCCCACAGGGCTGTTCGAGGCCCCGGGAAGGCCAGTACCCAGAGCCATCTCCATGGCGTCACGGCCATTGCCGACGATCGCCGGGACCCACAGGCTCACCAGCCCAGTGACCAGTCCCGCCGTACCGATCGCCGCCGGCAGCCACCGGGGGACGCGCACCCGGTGCGCCAGCATCCACGACCACAGTCGCCTCGCCCCCACACCAAGCGCCGCGGCCACGGGAACGAGCAGGACCAGCCCGAGAACGGTCCCCGACGACAGCCCCGGCGAGGTGACCTCGAAGGTGGGGCGCCCGTGGGAGTGCAGCCAGGAGACGAGCGTGGCGATGAGGCACACCGGCACCGCCACGAGGGCACCGCGCCGTCGCATCCCGGCGACCATGACGAGCTCGACGGCGTAGGCCGCCCCTCCCAGCGGCGCGTTGTACATAGCCGCCAGCCCCGCCCCGGCGGCAGAGGCGATGAGGATCGCGCCCTCGCTCCCGCCGATCCCCAGGCGGTCGGCAAGCCTGGCCGCCACCGCCCCGGCGGCCAGACGCGGAGCGCCCTCGCGGCCCACCGAATTGCCCGCCCCAACCGTGAGGACTTGGGTGACGGCGTCGAGGAAGGGCCGCGCCAGCCCCATCCGGGCAGCCGCCTGACCACTGCGGTCCGCGACCGCGGCCTCCACGTCCGCCATCCCGCCGGTGGCACGCAGCCACCACCACAGGCCACCGGCGACAAGGCCGCCCAGGGCCGGGGCGAGCGCACGCCGCCAGGGCGGGGCGGCGGCCAGGCGTTCCAGGAGCCCGCCGTGGGAGACGCCGTAGAACAGCGACTCGAAGAGCCCCAGGAGCAGCGCCATCGCGATCCCGATGAGACCCGCGGCCACGCCCGCCACGGCGGCAGCCAGAAGGAACCGGGGTCGTATCAGCGCGCGCACGCCAGGCACCATACCCGGCCCGGCAGTTGAGGTGCGGTCAAGTATGTGGATCGTCGCGGACACACCCTCACCCTCGACGTCGGATGCCTCGGGCACAGTCCGTGAGCCCCATGGTGCCTCCTCGAGACCCTGGGCGGTCTCGAGACCGACAGACTTCTGCGGCCCGGTCTAGCGGTGGGACGCTGACGTGCTGCTCGGGCGTCCCAGGAACCAGACGGCTGCAGCCGTCACCAGCGTCTCGGTGACCATGGCGATGACAGACGGAGCGGTGAACCGGCTCCACCCGGTCAGGGTCTCCTCCCTGCTCAGGCAGTCCAGCAGGACGCCGGTGAAATTGCCGCCCACATGCATGCCCAGGGCGAAGGCCAGGGAGTCCAGGCGCAGGACGGACCAGGCGGCCACCAGTCCGAAGAGAAGCTTCTCGGGGACCTCAGCCGCATAGGTGGAGACGGTGGCGTGAGAGGAGATCCAGGTGGGCAGGTGCATGACAACGAAAGCCAGGGCTGTGGTCCACAGGGCGAACCCGCCCCCGAACTGCGCCCGCAGGGGCTCGAGCAGGCAGCGGCGCAGCGAGAACTCCTCGGGGACGGCGTTCATGAGCACGCCGACCCCCAGCGCCATGGCCAGGGCGGACAGCAACCCGGTAGGTGTCACAGGGGCGAGGACGGCTCCCGGGTTGTCGATCGGGTGGTGTGCCACGGCTGACAGAGCGCACAGGCTCGCGCCGACGGCGAAGAGCAACCAGGGACTGCGAGGCCCTGCGGAGCGCAGCAGGTCGCGCCAGCTGCGGCGCCACACGAGGAACCAGATTGCCAGCGCCCCCAGGTGCAGGACGGCGAGGACCTGCCAGGGGCCGCCCACCAGAGCCAGGACGGCGCCGATCGACAGGCCTCCGACGAGCAGGACCAGGGCCGCCCAGGCGCTCCTCCGAGTCCGGGCCACCTCCGCCCCGGCGGGGGTTCTGGCGGCCTCTGGTGGGGTCGCCCTGCGCCGCGGGCCGGGTCGGGCGGCCACCTCCTGCTACCTCTGATCGCTGGCCGCGTCGTCGACCGCCTCACCGAAGTCGGGCACGTCCTGAAGCGTCAGGGTCCCGATGTCCTGGCTGACCAGGCCCACGGCGGGTCGCAGGCCCAGCCACCACTGGTGGCGGGGGCGGCGGTGGTCTCGGTCGAGGTCGTCGTTCATGCGGTCCAGGGGCTGGTCGGAGACCTTGCCCCCCATCAGGCCCACGTAGGAGGCCGTCGGCTCGCCGCGTTTGAGGGCGCAGGCCAGCAGCTCCAGGGAGTGGGCGACGAGCTTGGTCGCCATGATCCGGTCGAAGGCCGTGGGGCTGCCGCCCTGCTGCTGGTGACCCAGGATCGCCTCGCGCACGTCGTAGAGGCCCTTGCCCTCCTCGGCGAAGATGTGGGCCAGGACGTCGGTGGTGTAGTTGACGCTGGCCCGCTCGTTGCGGATCACCAGGTAGAGGCTGCGTCCCGAGCGGAAGGACTCCACCATTCGCTCGGAGTCCGCTGCCAGGCCCGCCAGCGTGATGCCCTCCTCGTTGAGGTAGACCTTCTCCGCGCCGGTGGCCAGGCCCGACATCAGGGACAGGTAGCCGCACTTGCGGCCCATGACCTCGGCGACGAAGCAGCGGTGGGAGGCCGCCGCGGAGAGCTTGATGGAGTCCAGTGCCACCACCGCGTTGTTGAGGGCCGTGTCGGTGCCGATGCTCAGCTCGGAGCCGGGCAGGTTGTTGTCGATGGAGGCCGGCACGCACACGATCGGGATCTGGAAGGCGGGGTAGCGGTCCCGCTCGGTGACCAGGCGGTAGGCGCTCAGGTAGGCGTTGTAGCCGCCAATGACCAGCAGGGCGTCGATCTCATGGAGCTCGATGGCCCGCCCCAGCGCGTAGAGCTGCTCAATGGTGGGCACCTCGCGGCGCGTGCCCAGCTGGGCGCCGCCGTCACCGACCCAGCCCTCGACGTCGGCCCAGGTCAGCTCGCGCACGTCGCCGTCCAGCAGGCCGGGGAAGCCGCCGTAGACGCCCAGCATCGTGAAGTCGTGGTCGATGCCCAGGCGCACGGCCGCACGCGCCGCCGTGTTCATCCCCGGGGCCAGGCCGCCGGCGTGGATGATGGCGACCCGCTTGGGGCGGTCGGAGGCCGACGGCGTCGATCCCGTGTCAGTGGCCGGCTCGGCGGGAGGCGTGGACATGGTCTCGAACAGCTCGAGCATCCTTCCGAAGCTCGCCCCGCGGGCCTGGATCGCCCCGAGGTAGTCGTGGGCGGCCACGAGATCCTTGACAGCACGGGTGGCCGCGATCTGCTCCATCATCGGCAGGCGGCGGATGCGGTTGTGGCGCTCGGCGATGATGACCGGCTCGCTGCCCGGCTCCATGGACACCACCTCACGGGCGGCAGCGCAGCCCAGCAGCGTGGACATCCAGCGGTCATAGGCGCTGGGGCGGCCACCGCGCTGGACGTGCCCCAGGATGGTGACGCGGGCGGCCTCCCCCAGCTTGTCGGCGATGACCTGGCGGACGTCGTCGGCGGTGATGCGGTTGCCCTCGCGGTCGGTGGCGCCCTCGGCGACGATCACCATGGACTCGCGGCGCCCGGCCTCTCGGCCCGCCTTGAGCTTGGAGCACATGTCCTCCTCCCAGTCCTTGCCCGGGGGGAGCTCGGGGACCAGGACGTAGTCACAGCCCCCGGCCACGGCCGCCATGAGGGCCAGGTAGCCGCAGTGGCGACCCATGACCTCCACGACGAAGGTGCGCTGGTGGGAGGCGGCCGTTGAGGAGATGTCGTCGATGGCCTCCAGGATGCGGTGGAGGGCGGAGTCAGTGCCGATGGTCATGTCGGCGCCCACGAGGTCGTTGTCGATGCTGCCCACCAGGCCGGTCACCATGAGGACGGGATGGGAGGCGGCCGTCTCCGCGCTGATGTCACCGGCCGCGACGAGCTCCTCGAGCAGGGAGGGCCAGTTCTTGCGGAACTCGTTGGTGCCGGTCAGGGAGCCGTCGCCGCCGATGACCACGAGCCGGTCGATGCCGTGCTCCAGAAGGTTGCGGGCGGCCGCCAGCTGGCCGGCGCGCTCGCGGAACTCGGCCGAGCGGGCGGTGCCGATGATGGTGCCGCCGCGCTGGAGGATGGAGCCCACCGAGTCCCACTCCAGGGGGCGGATGCCGTCGCCTCCGGCCACGGCCCCGGCCCAGCCCTCCATGACCGCGTAGGGCCTGGCCCCCAGGCGGATGGCGGTGCGGACCACGGCCCGTACGGCCGCGTTCATGCCCTGGGCGTCGCCGCCGGAGGTGAGGACCCCGATGCGCAGGGGCTCGCCGTCCAGGCCGAGCAACGGTCCGGCCGACGTCGCCGAGCCGGGGTCAGCAGAGGAGCCGGTGGGGGAGAGGGCGGTGTCTGAGTACATGGCGGCTGGCATGTGGGGTCCTTCCCTGGGGGCGCCGGTAGGCCTGGCTCCCGGCGTCGGCCGGGAGGACATCAGTCCATATTGTTGCTGGTGAGCGCCGCCACGTCATCCGCCTGTGGTCCCAGAAGCGTTTCCTTGCCGCGACATCCGCGCATTCGCCGGTTCCCGGTGAACCCCAGGAGGAGGGGAGCGATGTGTCCCCCTGCTGTGGGAGCAGGGGGACAGTAGGTCCACGGGCTAAGGAACTACCGGTCTCTGCGGGTGTGGAACCTGCGGGCCTCGGCGTCGAGGACGCGCTTGCGTCGTCGACCCCACCGCCTGCCGCTCCAGACGCCGAGCAGCACCGCGGCGCCGACCAGCGCACTCGCTGCACTTAGTGCGGGCATAACAATTCTCCCTTCCCATGATGCTAAGTGGGGTCGTTGGTGACTTATGAGGTCAATTTTTCGAGTGCCGAAACTGCCCTAGCTTTGTGGATCGGAGGTGATGTATTTGAGCTTGTGGATTGCTCTCGTGAAACACGAGTGTAAAAATGTCTCTTGACCGAGATGGTTAGCAGTGAGTAGATACCCAGATCCAGAATGCCGCTTCTCCGAGACCTAAGGCGAAAGCGAATGCCGGGTTGATCGCGGTCATCGATAAAGCGTGTTGCCATAATGCGCCGTGACCGTAACCAATCAGTCCGACAACATAGGGGCATATTTGTTCCTTGCTAACTGCCGGCACTTCTGTTGAGAAGCTCTGCTGCAGGCTGGATGCTGCGGTAGGTGACTGCAAAAATTTGGCAAGTTGTTTTCTTTTGTCTTCTGGAGCATTTTCGATGGTTTGCTTCAGGTTTTTCAGGAAATCGGTCCCTTTAATTTCTTTGACTCTGCCGTCTGGGTGCTTCTCTTTAACGTCCCCGGTGTCTCTATTGAAGGATACTGTTACCTCACCTTCTCCTGAAACGGTGATTGTTTGAGAGACTTCGCCCTGTAGTTTTCCTCCAACCACTGCTGGTAGTTTCTCTGGGGGAATGGTGTCCGTGAGGGGGGCTGTTTTGGCAGGATTTGCCATCCCCATTAGTAGGAGTGCTGTGATGGGGGTCGATGCTGTAGCTAAGAGGAGTGTGCGTCGTTGCATGAATCTGCTCCTTGTGTTTGTTGTGCTTCGACGTAGGATGAGTTCGGTAGAACTCATTGCCTATTATACACAGAATCGGTTTCTATGGTGTCGTTGGAGAGAATTTACGCATATTCGGAGGTTACTCTATCCCTTCTTTAAGGTGTTTCGGAAGGGTGTTGTGGAAAATATAAAACTATCACCACTTAAGTTGTAGTAATCTACAAAATTAATTGATGCAACAACTAGGCGTTAATTTTCCTTATAATTTGTCTTGATTAGATTATGGTTGATGGGGAGATTTTCAGCTGAGAAGATCAATGACTTTGCCAATGATGTGTGCATTCCTGACCTCCCCCAGTCTCAGTCCCAGTCTCTGTGGGGGAAGTACGTCCTCGACGGCGCTCGTGGCCGGTGGAGGCCCCGGTGCGCACGCCCCGCCGTGAGACGCTGCGACCACGCTGTGTGAGACGCCGCCGCTTCGCGCCCGTGTCCGCCCTCCCAACCGGCCACTGGGACGTTAGGCTCATCACTGGTGCCTGCCCGGCCGACGTCGGCCCGCGCCAGCAAGCCATCCACATGCCCCGAGAGGATCAGCTGCATGGATTTGTACGAATACCAGGCCAGGAACCTGTTCCGCCAGCACGGCGTCCCCGTGCTCGACGGCGCCGTGGCCACAACCCCCGAGGAGGCGCGCAGCGCCGCGCAGTCCCTCCTCGACGCAGGAAGCGAGCTGGTGGTCGTCAAGGCCCAGGTCAAGACCGGCGGCCGCGGCAAGGCCGGCGGCGTCAAGCTCGCCCGCACCGCTGAGGAGGCCGAGGCCCGCGCCCGCGACATCCTGGGCATGGACATCAAGGGCCACACGGTGCGCGCCGTCCTCATCTCCGACGGCGTCGACCTGGACGCCGAGTACTACTTCTCCATCCTCCTGGACCGCGCCGAGCGCCAGTACCTGGGCATGTGTTCGCGCGAGGGCGGCATGGACATCGAGACCCTCGCTGTCGAGCGCCCCGAGGCCCTGGCCCGCATCGGCATCGACCCGCTCGAGGGCATCACTCCTGAGGTCGCCCACCGGATCGTCGAGGTCGCGGGCTTCGAGGCCGGCCCCCTGGCCGACGAGGTCGCCGCCGTCATCGAACGCCTCTGGGAGGTCTTCACCGCCGAGGACGCCACCCTCGTGGAGGTCAACCCCCTGGTCAAGGCCACCGACGGCCGCATCATCGCCCTGGACGGCAAGGTCACCCTCGACGACAACTCCCGCTTCCGCCACCCCGCCCACGCCGAGCTCGTCGACAACGCCGCCACCGACCCCCTGGAGGCCCGCGCCCGCGAGGCCGGCCTCAACTACGTGCGCCTCGAGGGCGAGGTCGGGGTCCTGGGCAACGGCGCCGGCCTGGTCATGTCCACCCTCGACGTCGTCGCCGGCGCCGGCGAGCGCCACGGCGGCATGAAGCCCGCCAACTTCCTCGACCTGGGAGGCGGCTCATCGGCCGAGGTCATGGCCACCGGCCTGGAGGTCGTCGCCTCCGACCCCCAGGTGCGCGCCATCCTCGTCAACGTCTTCGGCGGCATCACCTCCTGCGACACCGTCGCCCAGGGCATCGTGACCGCCGTCGAGTCCCTGGGCGGGCTTCCCAAGCCCGTCGTCGTGCGCCTGGACGGCAATAACGCCGACACCGGTCGCGCCATCCTGGCCGACGCCGCCATCGAGGGCGTCACCGTCGTCGACACCATGGACGGGGCCGCCGACGTCGTCACCGCCATCGCCGAGAAGATCAGCGGCCGGCCCGCTGGCAAGGAGGCCTGAGACATGAGCATCTTCCTGACTGAGACCGACCGCGTCATCGTCCAGGGCATGACCGGTTCCGAGGGCCGCAAGCACACCACCCGCATGCTCTCGGCCGGCACGAAGGTCGTCGCCGGCGTCAACCCCCGCAAGGCCGGCACCACCGTCGCCTTCGACGTCGCCCCCATCGGCCCCGGCGCCGGCGAGGTCCAGGCCGGAACCGTTGAGGTCCCCGTCTACGGCACCGTCGCCGAGGCCAAGGAGGCCACCGGCGCCGAGGTGAGCGTCGTCTTCGTCCCGCCCGCCTTCGCCAAGGGCGCCGTCGTCGAGGCCGTCGACGCCGGAGTGCGCCTCCTCGTCGTCATCACCGAGGGCATCCCGGTGGCCGACGCCACCTGGATGCGTGCCTACGCGGCCGACCACGGCGTGCAGATCATCGGCCCCAACTGCCCCGGCATCATCTCCCCGGCCCGCTCCAACGTGGGCATCACCCCGCCCGACATCACCGGCCCCGGCCCCCTGGGACTGGTCTCCAAGTCCGGGACCCTCACCTACCAGCTCATGCACGAGCTGTCCGACCTGGGCTTCACCACCTGCATCGGCATCGGTGGGGACCCGGTGGTCGGCACCACCCACATCGACGCCCTGGCCGCCTTCGAGGCCGACCCCGACACCCGCCTGGTCGTCATGATCGGTGAGATTGGGGGCGACGCCGAGGAGCGGGCCGCCGCCTACATCCGCGAGCACATGACCAAGCCGGTCGTCGCCTACGTCGCCGGCTTCACCGCACCCGAGGGCCGCACCATGGGGCACGCCGGCGCCATCGTCTCCGGCTCCTCGGGCACCGCCGAGGCCAAGAAGATCGCCCTGGAGGCCGCCGGCGTCCGGGTGGGGCGCACCCCCAGCCAGACCGCTGAGATCGCCCGTGAGCTCTACCGTCAGCTGGCCGGAGAGGTGAGCGCTTGAGCCTGGCGCGGCAGCGAGCCACCAGCCTGGCGTCCTGGGCCCTGTGGTCCCTGCGCGTGGGGGTCGAGTCAGTCGGCCTGGTCTGGCTGGTGGTGGTGCTGGCGACGATCGCCGTGTCCAAGGCGGCCGCCAGCCTCAACGCCGCGGCCATCCTCAGCGCAGGCGACGCCCTGCACACCGGGACCGCCCTGTGGAGCCTCGGCTTCGGGGGCTCGACCGCGCTGACCTCCGAGGACGACGGCGTGCTCAGCCTGCCGCTGCTGGGACTCACCCTGGTGCAGGCGGGCTGGACCTGGTTCTGCGTGCGGCGCGCCCACCCCTCCCGGCCGGCGGCCGGGGCGGCCATCGTCGTCGCCGCGACCGTCGTGGCGGCCCTGGCCTGCCTCACCGGCCCCGCCGGGCTGGACACCTGGCCCGCCGTCATCGGTATCGCCCTGCTCACCGGAGTCATCGTCGCCATCCAGCTCATGCGCGCCGGCCACCACTGGTCGCCCCTGACCCGCTGGTGGGACCGCCGACCCCATTGGCTGGGGCCGTCCCTGTCACTGGCCTACGGTGCCACGCGAGCCCTGAGCCTGCTGAGCCTGCTGGTGGTGGTTGCGGCCGTCTTCAGCGGTGCCGGCCGGGTCTCGGTCCTGCACGACTCCCTGGCCGGGGACGGCTTCGTCGCGATGGCCGGTCTGATCCTGCTTCAGGCCGGCTGGGTGCCGACCCTGCTCATCTGGGCCTGCTCCTGGCTCATCGGAGCCGGCTTCTCCGTGGGCACGGGCACCGTCTTCGCCCCCGACCGGGTGGTGGCCGGGCCCGTCCCGCGCCTGCCGCTGCTGGGGCTGGTGCCGTCGACGCCGCTGAGCAGCGTGGGCCTGTGGCTGCCCCTGGTGGTGACGGCCGGCGCCATGGTGGCCGCCTGGCGCCGTCGAGCGGTGCTCAACGCCCTGCGGGTGCGCTACGCCCTCAGCGCCGCCGGTCTGGCCGCCCTCCTCGTGGCCGTTGGCGTGGGCCTGCTGTGCCTGGCCGCCTCCGGGTCCGTGGGGCCGAACCGGATGAGCAGCGTCGGTCCGCTGGTCCTCTACACCGTCATCCTCGTCTTCGTCGAGGTCGGTGTCGGACTGGCGGCCATGGCCGTCCTGGCCCACCCCTACACGCGTACCTGGGCTCGCAACACCCTGCCCGAGTCGGTCCTGCCGGCGGCCTACCGGCGCCAGGACGCGCGCGACGATGCCGTTGACGAGGAGGACGATGCGGACGACGACGACGAGGCCTGAGCCCGCAGGTCAGCGCGCCGCGGTGCCCGCGCCGCTCAGGGCGCTGACGGCCGCGTCCACGCCCTCGACGAGCTCGGGCGTCACCGCCAGGAGCGCGGTCCCGGCCCGGTAGGTCATCCCGGGGATGGGGGTGTAGAGGACGTTCGCCTCCAAGAGGGCGCGTCCCTCCTTGATGTCTCGCCACAGCTCAGGATTCTCCCGGAAGAACCGCGCGACGCGCTCGTCGCGGGCCAGGTGCTCCAGGACGTTGTCGGCCGACTTGTGCGCCGCCCGCCCCGGCAGCCTGCGGGGAGGAATGTCGGTCTCGTCGTCGTCATCAATGGTGGGGGCCGCCCCCTGGTACTCGACGACGACCAGATGGTTCCCGGCAGGGGACAGCGCCAGGGCGTGGACGGGGCTGTCCACCGGCCGCTGGTCGATGGCCTCATCCCGGAAGTCGTCGGTGATCCGATAGCCCTCCAGGATGGCGAACTGCTCGCCGTTGCCGGTGTTGAGGCGGCGGGTCAGGTCCAGGATCTCGGCCTGCTGCTCCGACACTGAGGCGGCCAGGTCGCGCATCTGCCCGACCACTTGGGAGTCGGCCCCGGAGGCGGCCAGATCGGCGACGGTCTCATCGATCCGGCTGGGCTCCAGGGCATCGACACCGGTCACTCCCAGGGACTCGGCGAGCTCGCGAAGGCGCGCAATATCAGACTCGACCGCCACCTGCCGCTTGGTACGCGCCGTGAACAGCGCCTGACTCTCGGAGAAGCTCTCGGCGTTCCGGATCCGCCGGTTGACGGAGAGTTCGGCGGCCAGGTCGGTTCCGCCCCCGGCGGGACTGGCGCTCAGGGCCGAGCGCGGCATGTAGGTCATGGCGACGTCCAGCAGTGCCAGGCACGCCTGCCCCGGCGTGAGAGTGAGCAGGTGACTGATGAGGCTGCTCGACGACGGTGCCGTGCTGATGCGGCGCCCCGGGGCCCCCAGCGTCAGGACGAGGGACAGGCTCATGGCCACCGCCGCCAGCGCACCGATTGCGTAAAGGAGCCCCTGGGTGCCACTCAACCCGCTCCACCACTGGGAGAACAGGCGCGGCAGGGCGGAGAGGAACAGGTCGTCCTCGGTCTCCTTGAGCTCGGGGGCGAGCTGCCAGACGGTGCGTACCTCGTACATGCAGCACAGGAGGAACAGCACGACGCTGACCACCAGGATCCCCAGGCGGAAGCCCTGGCGGGCATTGGGCTCGGCGCCCGGCGTCGTGGCCTCCATGGCGTCGGCCCGCACGCCGCGCACCTGCTCGGCCGTGGCCCGTCCCGCCCGCATGGCGTACAGACGACCCTGGCGCAGGTCCCCGTAGGCGCCCCAGGTGACGGCCAGGTCGCCCCAGGTGAAGTTCGCCAGGGCCACCACCGAGACGATGAGGGCGCGCACGAAGGGCGGCGCCTCGGTGAGATTGGGGTAGCGGGGAGCCGGCGCCCCGGCCACCGTCCAGCCGTGCACGCCCGCGTAGGCGCGGCGGTGGGCGTCCAGGAGCAGGCAGGCGGCCATGAGGATGACGGACAGGGGGATGGCGCTCAGGCCTCCGCCGTTGACCCTCCACAGGAACATGAGCAGCGCCGGGAAACCGCCGCCGGAGTCGCTCTGGCCGAGCTGCTGGGCGATCCTGGCGATGTAGGTGGCGTGATCGCTGACCGACTGCAGGATGACCACGGCCGGCAGGATCCAGGCCACGATCCGCAGCCACACGAGGTTCTTGGCCCCTTCGAAGGCCGGGGAGTCCTTGAGGCGCCACAGCGTGATCGCCAGCGCCACCGCCATCGTGATGTTCGCGGTGCTCACCTGGTTGCTGACGGCCAGGACATTGCTGTTCTCCTGGGTCATCGACCCCGAGGTCCACGGGTTGAAGGAGAAGGGCAGGCGCCCGTTGCCCAGGACCGAGGAGAGCAGGCTGCTCTCCTCAAGGGCCCGAATGCCGTCGTTGAGGGCCGTCAGGCCCGCTCCGGCCGCGAAACCCAGCAGGGCCCAGTCGGAGGCCGCCAGGCGACGCATCCGCCCCGGCGCCAGGAAGACCACGAGCACCAGGGGCACCAGCGGGCTGAGAACCTCCAGGGCAATGGTCAGGGCGATACTCATCCCGTTGCCCATGACGGACAGGCCTGCGCGGGTACGCACCGAGCTCATGATGGCGGCCACGACGAGCGACCAGGCGGCGCCGACACCGTACATGAGCAGGACAGAGCGCCAGCTGATGGTGCGTGTGCGCGCCAGGAGGGCCACCACCATGAGGCACACGGCCATGAAGGCCGCCGGCACGGCGGCGTAGGCCAGCCTCGGGACCATCACCAGGGCGGCGATGAGCAGCGGGATCATCAGGACGTAGGCTCCGCGCGCCACCAGGTTCAGGGCACTGGACAATCCCGGATGGCGGCTCCACCAGCGCCGGTAGGCGGAGGCGGCCTCCTGCCACTGCTCCGGGGGAGTCCTCCGATATACCGGTGTTGCTGCGATGTTGATGGGCGCAGTCATGCTGTGGACTGTATGCGGTCCCTCAAGCCGCCCGCAAGGAAACAGGCCGTTCGGTCGGGCGATTCGCCGGGAGCGACATGGAAAACGTCAGGTCAGGCAGGCTCGGTGGCCTTATCCGATGCCGTCGTGGCCGCCACCCGATAGGATGAGGTCGGCTGCGACTGGCGAGGGTGGGGCACCACCGGGGAGTGGCCGAGGCCGTCCATGAAGGGGACGTCGCCCGCCTGGGCGTCCTGCTTCCTCACGCCACACCAGGAGCGCCATGTCCACGTCCCCGTCGTCCCAGTCCTCGCAGCCCACGAACCAGGCGGTCCCCACCGCTCATGTCCCCACCGAGGGCCTCGTCAGCCCCGACCGCGTCCCCGTGCGCCGCGCCCTCATCTCCGTCTATGACAAGACCGGCCTCCTCCCGCTCGCCCACGCCCTGGCCGACGCCGGTGTCGAGATCGTCTCCACCGGCTCCACCGCCGCCACCATCGCCGCCGCGGGCCTGGCCGTCACCCCGGTGGAGGAGGTCACCGGCTTCCCCGAGTGCCTCGAGGGACGGGTCAAGACCCTCCACCCGGCCGTCCACGCCGGCATCCTCGCCGACCGTCGCAAGCCCGACCACCTCGATCAGCTGGCCACCCTGGGGGTGACCCCCATCGACCTGGTCGTCGTCAACCTCTACCCCTTCACCGACACCGTCGCCTCCGGAGCCCCCTTCGACGCCTGCGTGGAGCAGATCGACATCGGTGGCCCCACCATGGTGCGCGCCGCCGCCAAGAACCACCCCGCTGTCGCCGTGGTGACCAGCCCCGACCGGTACGAGGACGTCGCGGCCGCCGTGCGAGAAGGCGGCTTCACCCTGGCCGGCCGCCGCCGCCTGGCCGCCGAGGCCTTCGCCCACACCGCCGCCTACGACGCGGCCGTGTCGACCTGGATGGCCGCCCAGATCGAGGCCAGCGACGTCGCCCACGCCACGGACTCGGCCGAGGTCGAAGCCAGCGGGCCGGCCGCACCGCCGGCCTACGTCGGCGTCGGCTACGAGCGCCTGGCGAGCCTGCGCTACGGGGAGAACCCCCACCAGCGGGCCGCCGTCTACCGCATCGCCGGGGCGAGCGGGGGAGTGGCCGGGGCCCGCCAGCTCCACGGCAAGGCCATGAGCTACAACAACTACACCGACACCGACGCAGCCGTGCGCGCCGCCTACGACCACGGCCAGGCCGTCACGGTCGCCGTCGTCAAGCACGCCAACCCCTGCGGCATCGCGGTCTCGGCCGCCGGCGACGTCGCCGAGGCCCACCGCAAGGCCCACGCCTGCGACCCGGTCTCCGCCTACGGCGGCGTCATCGCCACCAACACGGTCGTCACCGCCGAGATGGCCCGTCAGATCAAGCCGATCTTCACTGAGGTCGTCGCCGCCCCCGCCTTCGACGACGAGGCCGTGGAGATCCTGTCCACCAAGAAGAACCTGCGCCTGCTCCTCGTCGAGGCCCCCCAGCGCGAGGGCTACGAGATCAAGCAGGTCTCGGGAGGTGCCGTCATCCAGGAGCGTGACGTCCTGGATGCCGCCGGCGACGACCCCTCGACCTGGACCCTGGCCGCGGGCCCGGCCGCCGACGACGCGCTCCTGGCCGATCTGGTCTTCGCCTGGCGCTCGGTGCGTGCCGTGCGCTCCAACGCGGTCCTCCTGGCTCATGACGGTGCCACCGTCGGTGTGGGCATGGGGCAGGTCAACCGCGTCGACTCCTGCAAGCTGGCCGTCGAGCGGGCCAACACCCTGGGGGCCCGCTCCACCGGCGACGCCGCACTCGACGGCTCCCAGCAGGAGAAGGGGGCTGTGGGTGGGGCCGACGCCGCCGATGTCCTGGCAGGAGCGGCCGCACCACAGCGCGCCCGCGGGGCCGTGGCCGCCTCCGACGCCTTCTTCCCCTTCGCCGACGGCCTCCAGGTCCTCATCGACGCCGGGGTCCGCGCCGTCGTCCAGCCGGGTGGCTCCATCCGTGACCAGGAGGTCATCGACGCCGCCCAGGCCGCCGGCGTCACCATGTACCTCACCGGCACCCGCCACTTCTCCCACTGATCTCCCACTGGGTCGCCTGCGCCGCCTGGTGCCCGGCTCCTCGCGCCGGGCACCAGGCGGGCGTGCCAGTCGGAGAAAGGTCATGGACCCGCACCCCACGCGCCGATAGGCTCCTGCCCGTGACTCATGACCCGCATCCCCAGCAGGCCGAGCACAAGGAGCCCTACCGCACCATCTGTGTTGTCCTCGTTGCCCTCGGCCTGGCGGCTGTCCCAGCCATCGCCTTGCTCGGGCACCGCCGCATCGCCGTCCTGTGGGCGGCCGCCGGGATCCTGATGCTGGCCATCGTCCGGATCCAGCGCCCCGACGGCACCTGGCTGGCGGCGCGCAGCCGCCTGTTCGACGTCGTCCTCGGCATCGGCCTGGCCGCCGTCCTGATGCTCCTGTCGCCTTACGTCAACCTGCCCCGCATCCTGTGAGCGGGGAGCCCCTCTGCCGACCGCGTGAGTTCTCACGGCGACGCTGTGCGCCGCCCCGTGTGATCTGTGCCTTGGGAGTGCTCATTCTTCGGTCCGGTGCGGCGCCGTGACCAAGCGGTATGGCACGCTGGCCCCAGTCAAGACGTCTTGTCATCTCGTTTCACACCCTGAAGGTCCCTCCATGTCAAGCAATCCCTCAGCCTCGCCCTCGCTGGCCCATCGTCTCAGCCACAGCATCCTGACCTGGGTCATTGGCGCGATCCTGCTGGCCCTGCTCCTGGGCTCGATCCGCTTCGGGGGCCACCCGCTCATTCCCAAGCCCGTCGGCAATGTCTTCGCGACCTTCTCCGACCTGTTCAGCCAGTTCCTCAGCTTCTCCATCCCGCTCATCATCATCGGCTTGGTGACTCCCGCCATCGCCGACCTGGGGCGCGGGGCCGGCAAGTGGCTCGGGATCACCACGGCCCTGGCCTACGCCTCGACCCTCTTCGCAGGCTTCCTCACCTTCCTGGTGTGCTACGCCACCTTCCCCCGCCTGCTCGCCGGAACCTCTCTGGCCGACGTGTCCAAGCCGGAGGGGGCTCTGAGCAGCTACTTCACGGTGGAGATGCCGCCGGCCGTCGAGGTCATGACCGCCCTGCTGCTGTCCTTCGTCCTGGGCATCGGCCTGTCCATGGTGCCCCGGGGCGTGCTGCGCAAGGGATTCATCGAGTTCCGAGCCATCATCACCCGCCTCATCGAGCGGCTCATCATCCCGCTGCTGCCCCTGCACATCTTCGGCATCTTCCTCAACCTCACCTACACCGGGGCGGCCGGGGCGGTGATGAAGGCGCTTCTGCGCGTCGTCGTCGTGGTCCTCATCCTCGAGGTCGTCATCCTGGGCATCCAGTTCCTCACCGCGGGACTCATCGGCCGTCGCAATCCGCTCAAGGCACTGCTCACCATGCTTCCGGCCTACCTGACGGCTCTGGGCACCTCCTCGTCGGCGGCCACGATCCCGGTCACCCTGCGTCAGACGAAGAAGAACGGCGTCTCCGACGCGGTGGCCTCCTTCACCATCCCCCTGTGCGCCACGATCCACCTGGCGGGGTCGACCTCGAAGATCTTCTCCTTCGCCTTCGCGATCGTCCTCACCCAGGACCTGCACGTGAGCACCACCCAGTGGATCGGCTTCATCTTCATGCTCGGCATCACGATGGTGGCCGCGCCGGGTGTCCCCGGGGGCGCCATCATGGCGGCCACCGGTCTGCTGTCCTCCATGCTCGGCTTCAACGACCAGCAGGTGGCCCTCATGATCGCCACCTACATCGCCCTGGACTCCTTCGGCACGGCCACGAACGTCACCGGTGACGGCGCCATCGCCATCATCGTGGACCGTATGGCCGGCGGCTCCGTCAACGACGAGGGCGACCCGGAGAACGTTCGCGAGCTCTCCTTCGACGGCATGGCCTACCTCCACGCGGTCAGCGTCGAGGGGGTCGTCAGCCCCGAGGAGCTCGAGGCCTCGGCCGCGGCCACCCGCTCGGGCGAGTAGAACCGGGGCAGCGCAGTCAGCCGATCGGGCGCCGGGAGTCAATCGACTCCCGGCGCCCGATCAGTATCTCGGCCTGAGACCCGACTGAAACCGCGTGAATCCGCGTAGGCTTGCCGCGCTCTCAGCGACCTCGGCCGATCAGTGTGCGCAGTGGTCCGGGCTCGTCCAGGAGCTTGGCCGGCGGCCCCGTCTGCACGATCGTCCCCGCATCCATGACGACGACGTGGTCGGCCTGCTCGGACCACTGCAAGCGGTGAGTGATCTCAATGATCGTCGCCTGCGGAAGATAGGTGCGCACCCCGATGCGCACCCGCTCATCCAGGTCAGGATCCAGGTGGGAGGTGAACTCATCGAGGATGAGCACCCCGGGACGGGCCAGGAGTGCGCGGGCCAGTGCCAGGCGCTGGCGCTGGCCCCCGGACAGGGACTGGCCGCGCTCGCCCACGAGGGTGTCGTAACCGTCCTCGAGGGCCTCGATGTCCTCATCGATGCAGGCCGCTCGGCACGCCCGGCGCACCTGGGCGTCCGTGGCCGAGGGCGCCGCCAGGCGCACGTTGTCCGCAATGGTGGCCCGCATGAGGTGAACCCGCTGATCCACCAGGCCGATCTCCTGGTAGAGGCTGACGGCACGCAGATCGCTCACGTCCTGGCCGTCGATGAGGATGCGGCCCGAGTCCGGCTCATCGAAGCGCACCGCCAGTTGGGCCAGTGTGGACTTGCCCGATCCGGAGGCCCCCACGATGCAGGTCCACCGTCCGGCCCTGGCCCTGATGCTGACGCCGCGGACGGCCTGGGCGGCGGTGTTGGGGTAGGAGTAGGTGACGTCCTGCCACAGGACCTCGTGGGAGATACCGGGGGTCAGCTCCTCAACGCCGTCGCGCACCTCCACCGGGGCGTTGACGACCTCCCACACTCTCTCAGCCGAGGCGAAGGAGGCATTGAGCGCGCTCGAGAGCTCCTCGACCCCGCGGATGGTCTCAGACAGCCGCAGCACCGCAGCGGCCGCGGCCGCCAGGAGGGGGATGCCCGTGCCCGAGCCGGTCGCCGGCAGTGTCGCACCCGCGGCAACGACGGCGATCGGCGCGCTCAGACCCGCCAGCTGGTTGAGGCCTCGCCTCACGGCGGCCCACTGCCCGGTTGGCCGCGCGGCACCGGCGATCTCGGCGTCGATCCTGGCCATCTCATCGAGACGCTCCTGGCTGCGCCCGTACCCGACGACCTCGCTCATGCCCTGAACGGTGTCGGTCACGTGCTGGGTGAGTTCCGCTCGCGCCGCCGAGACCGAGCGGGAGGCATCCACTGAGGCGGCGAACCCCAGGCGGGGCACGATGAGCAGCTGGAGCACCACGAAGGGGAGCGCCGCCAGGAACACCAGCCAGGACACCTTCAGGCCGATGAGCGTGAGTACCGTCATCGGTACGACGACGGCGCAGACCGCTGGAGCGAAGGTGTGGGCGAAGAAGACCTCGATCCGGTCCACGTCCTTGGTGGCCCGCGACAGCAGGTCACCCGAGCGCGACGTCGCACTGACCCTGGGGGAGCGGGGAATGAGCGAACGGAAGATCTGGCCGCGCAGCAGCTCGAGGGCCTTGAAGGCCACCAGGTGCCCGAGGAACTGCTCGGCGTAGCGCAGGGCCGCCTTGAGCAGGGACAGTCCCGCCATGACGGCCAGCACCGGCCAGATGGCGGGCACCGGTGCGTCCGTCGTCATCGCCAGACCTGCCCGGGCCACGGCGTAGGCGCCCAAGGAGAACAGGGCCACGCCGCACAGCATGTCAGTGATACGGCACAGGGTGGAGCCCAGCAGCGGTGAGAGGACCGGGCGGGTGACCTGAAGCAGCCAGCGCACCAGCATCGCACGGGAGACAGGCGCCTGCGTGGAGGAATCGGCCCGGCCGGTCCCGCTGCCCCGCCCCGAGCCGGCGGCCCTCGAGTGGGGCGCTGAGGACCGTCTCGACTGGATCGATCGGATCATGCCCGCTCCTCCTGGTGATCCCCGTCGGAGGCCTTGGAGGAGGACCCGTCGGCCCCGGTGGCTTCCTGAGCGGGCGCCGCGCCGGCGGATGTGGGCGTCCCGGCTCCACCCACCTCGTGGACCGCCCCGTCCTCAACCCTCACCGTCCGGTCCGCTGCGGTCAGCGCCCCGACGCGATGGGAGATGGTGACGACCGTGCGGCCCTGGGACAGCTGCTCAAGGGATTCCACGATGGCCGCCTCGCTGGCGAGATCCACCTGGCTGGTGGGTTCGTCCAGGAGCAGTACGGGGCGGTCGGCCAGGAAGGCACGGGCCAGGGACAGGCGCTGGGCCTGGCCGCCCGACAGCCCCAGGCCGGCCTCGCCGACCTGCGTCTCCAGCCCTTCAGGCATGAGCGCCACCTCCTTGTCCAGGCGGGCCACCTCCAGGGCCTGCCACATCTGCGACGGCGTCGCGTAGGGCTGGGCCAGGCGCAGGTTGTCGGCAATCGTCCCGGTGAACAGCCAGGTCGTCTGTGCCACCAGTGCGGAGGCCGAGCGCACCTCGTCCTGCGTCGCGGCGCTCAGCTCGGTGCCCTCGACGCGCACGGTTCCACCGCTGGGTAGCAGGTTGCCGGCAAGCACCGCCATGAGCGTCGACTTGCCCGCCCCCGAGGGGCCGACCACCGCCAGGCTCTCGCCGCGGCGCACGCTCAGGTTGACGCCCTCCAGCACCGGATCGGCGTCCCAGGCGGCCTCGACGTCGTCGAGCACGATGGAGGACTGAGCGGCAGCCGGCGAGGAGACCGCGGCCCCGGGACGAGCGGTCGAGCGGGGCAGGGGCCGCGACAGGATCCTGCGGATGGCGCGCTGGTTGGCCATTCCGGCCATGCCCACGTAGAAGAAGGCGCCCACGTGGTCCAGCGGCTCGAGGAGCACGTAGGAGGTCAGGACGATCGCCAAGGCGTCACTGATGTCGATGGCGCCGGAGGACAGACGCACCAGGGCCAGACCTGCGGCCACGGTGATGAGGAAGAGCGAGAACAGGCCGTCGGTGAGCAGGATGACGAGCTGGTTGCCCGCCAGCAGCCCCATGACGGCGCGTCGGTTCGACTCCCCCTCCAGGCGCAAGCGTGCACTGGTGCGCTCCGCGGCCCGGGCCAGGGTGAGGGTGCGCAGTCCCTGGATCGCGTCGAGGTACTCGGCGGCCAGGCGCATCCGCGCCCGTCGGGAGTCCGACG
Organism: Actinomyces sp. HMT 175; assembly: GCF_016694895.1. Taxonomy (NCBI): domain Bacteria; kingdom Bacillati; phylum Actinomycetota; class Actinomycetes; order Actinomycetales; family Actinomycetaceae; genus Actinomyces; species Actinomyces sp. HMT 175. The sequence continues at coordinate 2,127,101 of NZ_CP068012.1, read as the reverse complement.
ACGAGGCCCGCAGCCGCGAGTGGCACCAGGCGATGAAGACCGGGACCACGATGACGGCCGCCGCCAGGACAAGGGCGGGAACGACGTCGACGAAGGCGGCCAACTCGATGAGCACCAGCAGGGGAGCCGCAGCGGCCGCCAATGTGGGGGCCAGGAAGGTCTGCCGGTAGAGGGCCACCCGCTCTGCGCCGTCGGTCAGCAGGGAGGCGGTCGCACCGCTGCGGACGTCGGCGGCGCGTGCCGGGCCCAGCCCCAGCAGGTGAGCCAGGGTGAGGCGGCGCAGGTGCGCCTCCTCGGTGAGCGCACTGAAACGGGCGACCCGCTGGGCCACCAGCTGGCAGGTGGCGCTCACGGCGGCCGCGGCCAGGGCCTGGGCGAGCAGGCCCGCCGCAGGCGAGGAGCTCAGCAGGGCGCCCAGGGCGCGTCCGGTGCAGATGAGGCACCACCCGGCTCCCAGGGCGCCCATGAGCGTCAGACCGAAGGAGAGGGCGCCTGCCCGACGCCCGGCCGGTGAGGAGACCGTGGGGCGGGGCGGGGAGCCGCGGCGCAGTGGCGCGAGGATGGGCGCGGGGGATCGGCGTGAGCTCATCACGGTCCTGGAAACGAGAAATGGGTTGGGGGAGGCCTCCAGCGTATCGACTAGGACGGGAGGTTGTCAGGGGCGGTGAGTATCTTGCTGGAATCACGGGCTACCAGGAGGAATCCCACCTCCATGGCTACGGGAAGTGGTGAGAGTCACGAAATACGGTGGATCGGTGTGTTCACCTGCACGAACGTCATAGCGTTGTCCTGCCGGGCTGCCGCCTGCGGCCCGCGACGACACACGTCTCGAAGGAGTCCTCGATGGCTAACGCTCCCGTCAACATCACCATCACCGGTGCTGCCGGCAACATCGGCTACGCCCTGCTGTTCCGCATCGCCTCCGGCGCCCTGCTCGGCCCGGACCAGCGCGTCAACCTCCGTCTGCTGGAGATCCCGCCGGCCGTCAAGGCCGCTGAGGGTACCGCGATGGAGCTGTTCGACTCCGCCTTCCCGACCCTGGGCAGTGTCGACATCTTCGACGACGCCAAGGCCGCCTTCGAGGGCGCCAACATCGCCTTCCTCGTCGGCTCCATGCCCCGCAAGGCCGGTATGGAGCGCGCCGACCTGCTCTCCGCCAACGGCGGCATCTTCGGTCCCCAGGGTGAGGCCCTCAACGCCGGTGCCGCCGAGGACATCAAGGTGCTCGTCGTGGGCAACCCCGCCAACACCAACGCCCTCATCGCGGCCTCGCACGCCCCCGACATCCCCTCCTCGCGCTTCACGGCCATGACCCGTCTGGACCACAACCGCGCCCTGGCCCAGCTGGCGACCAAGGCCGGCTGCCACGTCACCGACATCGACAAGGTCACCGTCTGGGGCAACCACTCCTCCACTCAGTACCCCGACCTGACCCAGGCCACCGTCAAGGGCTCGCCCATCACCGACATCCTGGCCGACCGGGCCTGGGTCGAGGACGACTTCATCCCGACCGTCGCCAAGCGCGGCGCCGCCATCATCGATGCTCGCGGCGCCTCCTCGGCGGCCTCGGCGGCCTCTGCGGCCATCGACCACGTGCACGACTGGGTGCTGGGCACCTCCGGGTCCTGGACCTCCTCCTCGGTCATGTCCGACGGCTCCTACGGCGTGCCCGAGGGCATCATCTCCTCCTTCCCCTGCACCTCGGAGAATGGGGAGTGGAAGATCGTCCAGGGTCTCGAGATCGACGACTTCTCCCGCGCCAAGATCGATGCCTCGGCGGCCGAGCTCGTCGAGGAGAAGAACACCGTGGCCTCCATGGGGCTCATCTGAGCCCTTCGGGCCCTCCGGCTCGGCGCCTGGGCTCGGCCTGAGAGCCGACCCGGGGCCGACCCTCTCCTGGTACGGACCACCTTGGGGCGTGGGGGACCGTAAGGCCCTGCCGCTCTTCCATCCGGGTCCTCGTCGCTCACCCGAGCGGCGAGGACCCTTTTTCACACATCGGAGCAGATTGGGCAGCGGACGAATCATTGCTGCTGCTGGTATGGACCGGTCATTCACGACCGGTACAATGATTGTTCGCGCAACGTATGTTTGAGTTTCGCTCAGTTTAGGTCTACTCTCCTTGCGAGTTCAGATGACTAGACAACATCTGGCCTCGCCGCCCGCGGCAACGGTGCCGTGGTCATGAGACACCGTCGTTTCTAAGGAGCAGTCCCATGCGTCCCACCCACTATCTCTCCCGCCGCGCCGTGCTGGCGGGGTTGGGAACCACTGCAGTCGCCGCCACCCTGGCCGCCTGTGCCACCTCCGGCAGCTCCGGCTCGAAGTCCGGTGGAGCCGCCGGTGAGGGGGACGCCAGCCAGGTCGACGTCGTCACCTGGTGGTCGGCCGGCTCGGAGAAGCTCGGTCTGGATGCCCTGGTCAAGGTCTTCAACCAGCAGTTCCCCAAGACGAAGTTCGAGAACAAGGCCGTCTCCGGCGGCGCCGGCAGCCAGGCCAAGCAGAAGCTCGCCGCCGACCTGGCCGCCAAGAACCCGCCGGACACCTACCAGGCCCACGCCGGCGCCGAGATCAAGGACCACATCGAGGCCGGCTACCTGCTGGACGTGTCCAACCTCTACGAGGAGTTCAAGCTCAACGAGGCCTTCCCGGCCACCCTCATGGACCGCCTCAAGGACTCCGACGGCAAGATCTACTCCGTGCCCTCCAACATCCACCGGGCCAACGTCGTGTGGGCCTCGGTGCCCGCGCTCAAGGCCGCCGGGCTCGACCCGACCAAGCCCGCCACCACCATCGACGCCTGGATCGCCGACATGGAGAAGGTCAAGGCCGCCGGCCTGACCCCCATCACCATGGGTATGGCCTGGACCCAGCTCGAGCTGCTCGAGACCATCCTCATCGCCGACCTGGGCGTAGACGCCTACAACGGGCTCTTCGCAGGCAAGACCGACTGGGGCGGCGCCGAGGTCACCAAGGCGCTGGGGCACTACAAGACCATCGTGGGCTTCACCGACTCCTCCCTTTACACCGAGGACTGGGAGCCCGCCATGAAGCCCATCATGGACGGCAAGGCCGCCTTCAACGTCATGGGCGACTGGGCCGTGGCCGGCTTCGACGCCGCCGGCAAGAAGGCCGGCCAGGACTACGTCTACTTCCCGGTCCCGGGCACCGACGGCGTCTTCGACTTCCTGGCCGACTCCTTCACCCTTCCCGACGGCGCCAAGCACCCCGGTGGTGCCAAGAACTGGCTCAACACCATCTCCTCCAAGGACGGCCAGATCGCCTTCAACACGGTCAAGGGCTCCATCCCGGCCCGCACCGACCTCACTGACGAGGAGAAGGGCAAGTTCTCCGAGTACCAGCGCTCGGCCATGGAGTCCTTCGCCAAGGACAAGATCGTCTCCTCCATCGCTCACGGCGCGGCCCTTCCGTCGAAGGCCACCAACGCGATGAACGACGCCCTGACCAAGTTCGCCCAGGGCGCCTCCGACGTCGCCGCCCTGCAGGCCGACCTCAAGGCCGCTGCCGCCTCCTGACCGGTTCCCCGGGGACGGGGGCGGGCCGTGCGCCCGCTCTGGTCCGCTCCCGTCCCCGGGACGACCCCTCGCCGATCATCCGGCCGGAGCTCATCACCACGACAGGCGGATTCCTTCCGCCACCTACGCATCAGGAGAACCTTGTGAGCACCAAGAGCGCCCCCGCGCGGCGCCGTCGGGCGAACTGGAGGCAGTGGGGCCCGGGCCTCCTGCTCATCTCGCCCTCGATCATCCTCGTCGGCGTCTTCGTCTACGGGATGATCGGTATCAACATCAACACCTCCCTGCTGGACATGCACACCGCCGGCCAGGTCTCCGGCCGCAGGGGGACCACCGTCGTCGGGCTGAGCAACTTCACGGCCCTGTTCGGCAACCCGGACTTCCGCCACTCCTTCATCAACCTCATCCTGTTCACCGTCACCTTTCTGGCCGGCACCCTCGTGGTCGGCTTCCTGTGGGCCTGGCTCCTGGACCGCCCCATCAAGGGGGAGGGGATCTTCCGCTCCATCTTCCTGTTCCCCATGGCCGTGTCCTTCGTGGCCTCGGGCGTGGTGTGGCGGTGGCTGCTGAACTCCGCGCAGGGCGAGAGCGCCTCGGGGCTCAACCGCCTGTTCGAGATGACCGGCCTGAGGTTCCTGGAGAACTCATGGACCCAGAACACCACCTGGGGCATCCTGGCCATCGCGCTGCCGGCCGTGTGGCAGCTGGCCGGATACGTCATGGCGCTCTTCCTGGCCGGCTTCCGAGGCATTCCCGACGACCTGCGTGAGGCCGCCCGGGTCGACGGCGCCAGCGAGTGGCAGCTTTACAAGTCGATCATCTTCCCCCAGCTGACCCCGATCGCCCTGAGTGCCGTCATCATCATCGGGCACATGTCCCTGAAGTCCTTCGACCTCATCATGTCGATCACGGACCAGCGCACCTACTCCACCAAGGTCCCGGCCATCGACATGTTCAACTTCATGACCGACAACGACTACTCCAACGCCGCCGCCGTCGGCACGATCCTGCTGGTCCTGGTCGCCGTCGCCGTCATCCCCTACCTCATCCACGACGCCAAGGGCAGGAGGTGAGCGGCGATGACACAGGCACTCACGATGCGCAGCCCGCGCCGCCCCGGCTGGGGCCAGACCGTCCGCTTCATCCTGCTGTTGGCCTCGGTGGTCCTCGTCCTCATTCCGGTCTACGTCCTGCTGGTCACCTCCTTCAAGGGATCCGCCGACGCCGACCCCTCGCGGACCTGGTACCTGCCCGAGGTCTGGGTCACCAAGAACTGGTCCAACGCCTGGAACCAGCTCAGTGGCGGGTTGCTGCGCTCTCTGGCGCTGGTCATCCCCTCCTCGATCATCTCCGCGATGCTGGGCAGCGCCAACGGCTTCGTCCTGTCCAAGTGGCGCTTCCCCGGGGCCAACGTGGTCTTCACCCTCATCCTGTTCGGCATGTTCATCCCCTACCAGGCGGTCATGATCCCGCTCATGCGCCTGGTGACCAGTGCCGACCTGGGCTTCGGGATCCACACGCTGATCCTCATGCACGTCGTCTACGGCATCCCGATCACGACGCTCATCTTCCGCAACTACTACGAGACGATTCCCAACGAGCTCATTGAGGCCGCCCGGGTCGATGGGGCCGGCATGCTGCGCACCTACGTCTCGGTGGTCCTGCCGATCTCGGTGCCCAGCTTCGTCGTCGTCCTCATCTGGCAGTTCACCTCCGCCTGGAACGACTTCCTGTTCGCCCTGTTCTTCGGCGGCGGGGCGCAGTCCGGGCCGGTGACGCTGGCGCTGAACAACCTGGCCCACGGCTCGATCCTGGCCGACTACGGGGCCTCCATGTCCGGTGCGCTCATCGCCTCGGTGCCGACCCTGGCGGTCTACATCCTGCTGGGCAAGTACTTCGTCGGCGGCCTCATGGCCGGCTCCGTCAAGGGCTGAGACGGGCCCGGGCCGCTCGCCCGCGTCCTACGCCTCGTTTGCTCTCGGCCTGCTCTCACATCCGGCTGCCGCCCTCGGCTTGGGGACGGCAGCCGGATGTGATGTGATCGGGGCATGGCACGTCGCAGATCCAAGCGCCCCTACGGGCAGGGGCACATCCCCTTGAGCATGGACCGTCTCGCCTCCGTGCCGCGTACCCAGACCGGCCCGGGCGGCGTCGACTTCACCGTGCGCCACCTGCGCGGCGGGGACAAGCCCTACACCTGTCCTGGTTGCCACCGCGTCATTCCGGCCGGCACCGCGCACGTGGTGGCCTGGAGCAACGAGTCCCTCTTCGGGGCGGACCGGGGCCTTGAGGAGCGACGTCACTGGCACACCTCATGCTGGGAGCGCCGCCTCTGGTAGAACCCGACGCCGACGCGAGGCAGCGGGGCTGAGAGTCACACGAGCGGCTCGGGGGAGCTCTCCTCCCATCCCGGCAGCAGGCGGTCCAGCGCGAAGCGCAGCGGCACGATATCCCCGTCGCGTCCGCCCTCACCGATGGTCATCGGCACTGGCTGGCTCTCGGGCCTGACCCCGCGCAGGCGCTGCGCCAGGCTCAGCGGCATCGACAGGACGTAGTAGCGCCCCTGCGTGTCGATGCCGACCGTCTCGTCGGCCCTCAGGTACCAGCCGCGCAGCGGGGTGCGGGCGCTGCCGCCCGCGTAGCCACGCACCCGCAGAGGAACGTCCTGGAGGCCCTCTTCGCGGGCGACCTCGAGGAAGAGCCCCACGATGCGGGCGGCCCGGGCGTGCTCGGCCTCCTGGCGCTCCTGAAGCATGCGGGCCCGCTGTGTGGCCGCACGACGACGCGACGCCGCCCAGTCGCAGTCACCAGAACCACGGGTGCTGGTCGACTCGGTCTCGAACCGGGCGGCGTCGTCGGCAGTCACGTCGGTGTCTCAGCGACGTCCTTTGCCTTGGCGGGGGTTGCGGTTGGTGGAGTTGCCGGAGGCGTTGGAGCTCTTGCCGGGGGCCGGGACGTGCTCGATGCGACCAGTGCCGCCCTTCTGGGCGTTCTTCGGGGCCGACTGCGCGCCCGCCTGTTGTCCACCACCGGAGGCTGCAGCCGCCTTGTTGCCGGCCGGCGCAGGGGCCGCCGAGGTGGCCGACGGCGCTGAGGAGGCACTGCCGGAGCCGGCCGAGCTCGGACTGCCTGCGCTGCCGGAGGCCGCCGGCTCTGCCGACTGCGCGGAGGTCTGCTCCGGCGCCGCGGCCGGACTCGGCTCCTGAGGCAGGGCTGCGACGTGGTCGCTGAAGGAGGGGGCCTGGGGCAGTGCACCACCCAGAACACCGCGCATCTCGGTGAGGTAGGCGGCGACCGAGTCGCGCTGGCGCTCGAGCTCCTGGAGCTGGCGGGCGGCCACCTGGGCGGTGACGTCGGCGTCGGCGCGGGCGTCGCTGATGATCTGCTCGGCCTCGAGACGGGCCTGTGCCAGAGTCTCCTCCGCCTGGCTGACGGCCTCCTCCTGGCGCTTGCGGGCCTCGGCGTCGGTGCGGGCGCGGACCTCCTCGGCCCGGGACAGCGCCTCCTGCAGGCGCTCCTCGGCCTCCTGGGCCTGGACCTGGGCCTGCTCCTGCATCTCCCGGATGCGCTCGCGGGTGGCCTCGTGGGCGTCGGAGTCCTCCTGGGCGGCCTGCTCGTGCGCCGCAGCGATCTCCAGGGTGGCCTGCTGGCGCAGCTCGGTGGCCTCGGAGCGGGCCGCGGCGGCCTCGTCGGTGGCCGAGCGACGCAGTGTCTCGGACTCGTTGCGCGCCGAGGTGAGGATCTCCTCGGCCTCGCGCTTGGCCTTGCCGACGGTCAGTTCGGCCTCCTGCTTGGCGGCCGAGAGGATCTCCTCGGCCTTCGCCGTGGAGGTCTTGTGCAGCTCGTCGGCCTCGGCCGCGGCCGCCTCTCGGTTGGCGGTGGCGTCGCGCTCGGAGGTGATGGCGATCTCGGCGGCCTGCTTGCGCGCCTGGGACAGGACCAGTGCGGACTCACGCTCCGCGCTGGCGCGCATCTCGGTGACGGCCGCCTCGGCGTCGGCGGAGATCTGGGCGGCCTTGCGCGAGGCGGAGGAGACCAGCTCCTGGGCGCGGGCCTCGGCGTTGGCCAGGGCGGTCGAGGCCTCCCCCTGGGAGCGGGAGCGCAGCTCGCTGGCCTCTCGGCGGGCGTCGGCCAGCAGGGTCGCCGCCTCCGAGGCGCTGCGCTCGGAGAGGTTCTTGGCGTTGGTCCGGGTCCGGGTCAGCAGGGCGTCGGCCTCGGCGTTGGCCTTGGACAGGACGGAGGCGCTCTGCTCCTCGGCGCTGCGCAGCAGCTGCTCGATCCGTGAGCCCAGGCCGGCGTAGGTCGGCTTGTCGGACTCCCGCAGCCGGCGCTGGGCGTCGGCCAGCTCGCCGGCCAGCGTCATGGCGCGCTGGTCGAGGCTGGCCACCTCACGACGGGCATCGGCCAGCTGGCGCGAGAGCTGCTCCAGCTTCCGGTCGACCTGAGCACGGTCATAGCCGCGCATCGTGATGGCAAACTCGCTGTATTCCTCAGCCACGTCGGGTTCCTCCTCCTGGCGAGCCGGGGACGCTCACCACCAGGGCAAGCCTAACGATTGGGTGTGATCGGGACGGTCACCACGAAAGTGTGACCATGCGCACAGAAGGTCTGGGGTGGTGGGGCTCCCGACCGCCCGGGAGGGGTGACGGATGGAGGCGCTGGTGGGTTCTCCGGAGACTTCCGATCTCGCGTGCGCGATTCTCCGCGTCTTCCTCCGTGTCCACTTCGAGACCATCGTGCTGCTCGCGGGGCCGGCGAGACCCTTTCTGCTGGCGGAATTCCGGGAGATATCGCTTCGCTCAGCGCGTGCCAGGTTGTGATCTTGGGCCGAGGTCGGTGCGGTCGCAGGGTCCGTCATGCGATTCTGGTCCCTAGGCGGGCGCACGGTGAGCGCTCGCAGCGATACCCGGCTCCACGGAGCCGGCCGTCGTCCATACCGTGTCCGCGAGCATAGGAGATCCGCGTCGTGAGTCGACGTATCTTGAGCGTGGTGGTGACCGTCCTCGGGCTGGTCCTCGTCGCCCTGGCCGTTTGCTCGGCCACCATCTGGAAACCCGGCTCCAAGGTCGAGGCGAAGCTCGCCTCCGGCCCTTCTCAGCCCTACGTCATCACAGCCCCCGGGGTTCTCAGTGGTGCGGAGTCCGACGTCACCGTGACGGCGAGCTCCTCCGACGGCAAGGACGTCCACCTCTTCGTGGCCAGGGCGGCCGATCTCGACGCCTGGATGAGCCCCGACGCTGACAATGCGCTGCCCTACACGGCGATCACCAGCATCGACGCCGACGCCGGGACCCTTGCCTCCAAGGACGAGACCCAGTACTGCCCGCCGGCCAACGCGGCTCCCGCTCCTTCCGCGGCGCCCTCTGCTCAGCCCTCCGCCTCCGCGCAGGCCGGCGGCTCGAAGTGCTCGGAGCGCAAGGCCAAGGGCGTGACCGCCTCGGGCTCCGACATCTGGCTGGGGGAGAAGACCGGCGGCTCGTCAGTCACCTTCGACACCGGCAAGGACGCCGACCGCACCATGCTGCCCCACAAGAACCTCGACGAGCAGATCGTCGTCATGGCCATGACCGACGGCAAGGCCTCGGCTCCCGGTCTGACCGTCAGCTGGAAGCGCCAGGTGGAGACCCCCTGGTACTTCTACGGGGGACTGGTTCTGGGCAGCGTCTTCGTACTCGTAGGGGCCTTCCTGTTCTTCATCGACCTCCAGCTGCGCCGCGCCAATGTCGATCGGCGTACCCGTTCGGCCGAGCGGGCGGCCCGTATCGCCAACGCCGACTCGGTCTCCACCGAGGGCATCCCCCAGGTGGACGATCCCGACCGACGGCTGACCCGGCGAGAGCTGCGGGACAAGGAGCGCGCCGAGGCCTCGGGCGAGCCCTGGACCGACCCGCGCACCGGGCGCGTCTACCTCGGCGGCGTTGAGGCACCCGCCGCCTCCCAGACGCCTGAGGCGCTCCCGGCTGAGGGCTACGACTACGGCCCCGCCGCCGGGCTCAGTGAGGTCCCCGGAAGCGGGTTCGGTGACGGAACCACTGCCGCCTACGGCGAGGGCCACGGAGGGCAAGGCGACCATGCGGTTGCCGGGCTTGCCCGAGGCGCGTCGGTCGTCCCCGGTCTTGACGAGGCCGCCACCCAGCAGCACCGGGCCGCCCGGGAGCCGGAGGGCCTCCAGGCCGGCGAGGCGCTCACCATCACCTCGGATGCCACCAACGTCCCCGACTCGTCGGCCTACTCCAACCCCCCGGCTCTCAGTGATGTCGCCGGCGGTGCCGCCGGCGCAGGCCACATGGCCGTGGGCGTGGACCAGGTCGCAGAGCAGCCCACCGGCGCCCCGGACCACTCCCGCTTCGCGCCGCCGGAGCACCACACCAGCCACGTGGCGAGCGGCAGCGACGCGCGGTCCTTCGAGACCGACACCGCCGAGTTCCAGGACGCGGCCTCCTCGGTCCCGCCGCAGGACCCCGGCCTCCAGATGCCGACCGGACTCGCCCAGCCGGAGGTGAGCGACGCCTCCCTGAGCTGGAGTGAGCAGGAGGTCGAGCCGACGCACGGGCCCACCTTCTCCCCGAGCGGTTTCGGGGACTCCTCTGCGACGTCGACCACCGTGTCCTGGCCCTCCTACTCCGACGGCGTCGAGCTGCCTCCCCAGGCCGACCCCGCCGTCATCCAGGCCGTTGACGCCGAGCCCCTCAGTGAGCCAGACCCCACCGCGGACCCCGACAACCAGGAGCGCGCATGATGTCCACCCGTCGAGCCTTTCTGAGCGCAGGCGGTGCCTCCGCCATCGCCCTGAGCCTGGCCGCCTGCTCGCGGTCTCAGCCCAAGACTGCTGAGACCGTGGCCTCCGGCACGCCGATCGCCGAGCCCGTCCTCAACGACAAGCAGCTCGAGGAGATCCTCCAGCGCGTCCAGACCGGTCTGGCCGCGGCGGACAAGGAGAAGAACGCGGACAAGCTCAAGGAGGTCATGTCCGGTCCGGCGGCACGGATCCGTGCCGCCGAGTACGCCACCGCCTCCGCCAGCGGGAATGCCTCCGTCATCCACGCCATGAACACCAAGATCCAGGGCGGGGGAGTGGGGCAGACCGTCGGCTTCCCCCGCAACGCAGCCGTCGCCTCGGAGAGCGACAAGAGCGTCTCGATCATCTCCCTGGAGCAGGGCTCGGCCCGGGACCAGTTCAAGGTGTGGGCCTGGGTGCAGGGTTTCGCCGCGCAGGCGAGCATTCCCGTGCTGACCAAGCAGTCGGCCCAGCACGCCAAGCAGGTGACGGCCGAGTCCACCGGGCTGGTCGCCACCCCCAAGGCGGTCCTCGACTCCTACGTCGATGCGCTCAACCACCCCGACGGCGAGAACGGCAAGGCCTTCCCCGACGACAGCCTGCGTCAGAAGGTCCAGGACGCCCGAAAGACCGACCTGAGCAACTTGGGTGAGGTCACCGTGACGGCGGTCCCCGGACAGGACGGGTTCCAGGGCCTGCAGCTGGAGGAGGGGGACGGCGGGGCGCTGGTCTTCACCACCCTGACCTTCACAGTGGTCTACAAGCGCACCGTTGACGGCTCCGACCTCACCCTGCAGGGCGACATTGCCGCCCACATGGGTGGCAACCAGAAGATCGTCGGTACCGTGACCGCCACCTACGACTCCATGGTTGCCTTCTCCATCCCCAAGGAGGGAAGCGGCGGGAAGGTGACTGTTCTGGGCGCCGAGACGGCGCTGATGAAGGTGGACCGGGACGACTCCAAGACGCCGGCCCCCACGGCGTCGGCGTCGGCCAAGCCGTCCTGACCGCCTCCGGTCCCCGGCCCGGCTCCGTGACTGCTCGGAGTCGGGCCGCTGGCGCGCCCAGGCCGGAGCGCAGCGTGAGGCCTGCCAACCGCGCCGGCGCTCACGAACACCGAAAGACCCAGATCCATGAAGCAATCGGGCCGCGGCCCGAGGAAGGCAGAGCTGCTATGAGCATGTTCGGCGCCGTCGACCTGTCCAGTCTCGCCCCCGCCACCAAGCCGGCCGGCTCTTCCGGCGTCACCCCGAGCCCCGCCACCGGGGACCGCCCTACTGGAGCTGCCGGTTCTGGTCTGCCGGTACCGCTCGTGGTCGACGTCGACGCCTCCACCCTGCGCGACGTCGCCGAGGTCTCCACCCAGGTGCCTGTCATCGTCGTCCTGCACAGCCCGCGCAGCCAGGCCAGTGCCGACCTCGCCGCGGTCCTGGAGGAGCTCGCCGATCAGTACTCCGGCCGTTTCCAGCTGGCGCGCGTCAACGTGGATACGGCCCCGGAGGTCGCCCAGGCTCTCCAGGCTCAGGCCGTCCCCACGGTGGTGGCGCTCATCGCGGGCCAGCCGGTGCCGATGTTCCAGGGGGCGGTGCCCCAGGAGCAGCTGCGCTCCGTCATCGACCAGCTGCTGGAGGTGGCGGCCGCCAACGGTGTCAACGGCACCATCTCCGTCGATGGCGCAGCCGGCGCCGGCACTGCTGAGGCAGAGCCTGAGGAGACCGAGGTCGAGCGGGCCGCCCGCGAGGCCATTGAGGCCGGGGACTTCGCCGCCGCCGAGGAGGTCTACACCCACGCCATCGCCCAGAACCCGGGCGACGACGACCTCAAGGTGGCCCGCAACCAGGTGCGTCTCATGGCCCGCCTGGACGGCCAGGACCCTCACGAGCTCCTTGCGGCGGCCGACGCCGCGCCCACGGATCTGGCCGCCGCTCTGGCCGGTGCCGACGCCGCCCTGGCCCTGGGGGATGTCAACGCCGCGCTCGGCCGGGCGCTGGAGGCCGTGCGCACCCACACGGGGGAGGAGCGGGAGGAGGCCCGGCTGCGGCTGCTCGAGCTCTTCGAGGTCATCGGCTCCACCTCCCCAGAGGTCGCCCAGGCCCGCCGCCGCCTGGCCACCATGCTCTACTGAGCCACGACGAACAGCCCTGCCGGGCGTTCTCGGCTCACCCAGCGCATAAGCGAGCGCCCCTCACCGGTTGCGGTGAGGGGCGCTCGCCCATGCCGTGACGATCAGGCGATGGGCTCGGGGTCGATCTTCCAGACCTCGCGGGCGTAGTCGCTGATGGTGCGGTCGGAGGAGAAGCGGCCCGAGCGGGTGATGTTCACCCAGGCCTTGCGCTGCCAGGCGCGGGCATCGGCGTAGTCGGCCGCCATGGCGTCCTTGGTCTCGCGGTAGGAGGCGAAGTCGCCCAGGACGTAGTAGACGTCGGCCGGCTCGTAGGAGGCCTCGAGCAGGCTGCGGCGCAGGTCGGCGAACCAGCCCGAGCCGTTGTCGTCCAGGGTGCCGTCGGTGAAGGCGTCCAGGACGCGCTTGAGACCGGGGACGTTCTCGTAGTGCCACACGGGGTCGTAGCTCTCACGCAGGGCGGGCAGCTCGTCCTCGGTGGCGCCGAAGATGTAGGCGTTGTCGTCACCGACCGCCTCCAGGATCTCCACGTTGGCGCCGTCGAGCGTGCCCAGGGTCAGGGCTCCGTTCATCATGAACTTCATGTTGGAGGTACCCGAGGCCTCCTTACCGGCCATCGAGATCTGCTCGGAGACGTCGGCGGCCGGGATGATGTGCTCGGCCGGGGAGACGTTGTAGTTGTGGACGAAGACGACCTTGATGGTCTTGGAGACCACGGGGTCGTTGTTGACCAGGTCGGCGATGGCGTTGATGAGCTTGATGACGCCCTTGGCCCGGATGTACCCGGGAGCGGCCTTGGCCCCGAAGATGAAGACCCGCTTGGGGACCTGCAGGCTCGGGTCCTGCTTCATGCGGAAGTAGAGGTCCAGGATGTAGATGGCGTTGAGCAGCTGGCGCTTGTACTCGTGGAGGCGCTTGATCTGGACGTCGAAGATGGCCTCCGGGTCGATCTCGATCCCCTCGCGCTGGGCGATCCAGGCGGCGAAGTCCACCTTGTTGGCGTGCTTGATCTCCGCCAGGCGGTCGTAGACGGACTCGTCCACGGAGTCGGTGTGCTCGGCCAGGACGGACAGGTCCTTGACCCAGGTGTCCGAGCCGGTGACCTCGTCCAGGAGCGCCGACAGGCGCGGGTTGCACTGGCGCAGCCAACGGCGCGGGGTGACGCCGTTGGTCTTGTTGTTGAAGCGCTCGGGCCAGATGGCGTGCCACTCGCCCAGGGTCTCGCGCTTGATGATCTCGGTGTGCAGCGCGGCGACGCCGTTGATGGAGTAGGAGGCGTAGCAGGCGATCCAGGCCATGCGCACCTTGTCCCCGGAGATGGGGGCCATGTAGTCGATGGTGCCCTGCTCCAGGCCTCGCTCGGCCATCTCCAAGCGGAAGCGGCGGTCGATCTCGCGGACGATCTCGGTGATGCGCGGGAAGAGGCGGTCGAAGATGGAGATCTCCCAGGTCTCCAGGGCCTCGGCCAGTACCGTGTGGTTGGTGTAGGCGAAGGTCTTGGTGACCACCTCCCAGGCCTCCTCCCAGCCCAGGTGGTGCTCGTCCAGGAGGATGCGCATGAGCTCGGGGATGGCGAGCACCGGGTGGGTGTCGTTGAGCTGGATGGCGTTGTAGTCGGCGAAGCCGGTCAGGTCCTCACCGTGGTGGTTGACGTAGTTCTCAACGATCTGCTGCAGGGAGGCCGAGCAGAAGAAGTACTGCTGGCGCACCCGCAGGACCTTGCCCTCGTAGGTGGTGTCGTTGGGGTAGAGGACACGGGAGATGTCCGAGGTGCGCTCGCGCTCGACGATGGCCTCGGTGAATCGCTGGGAGTTGAAGGCGTCGTAGTCGAACTCCTCGAGCGGCTCGGCCTTCCACAGGCGCAGAGTCCCCACGTTCTTGGTGCCGTAGCCGGTGATGGGCATGTCGTAGGGGATGGCGCGCACGGTCATGTCCTGGTAGTGGACCAGGCGCTGGGCCTCCTCGTGGCGGATGACGAAGGGGTAGCCCTCCTCCATCCAGGGGTCGGGGTGCTCGGTCTGGAAGCCGTCCTCGAAGAGCTGCTTGAACAGCCCGTAGCGGTAGAGGATGCCGAAGCCGTTGACCGGCAGGTCGAGGGTGGCGCAGGAGTCGAGGAAGCAGGCGGCCAGGCGGCCCAGACCGCCGTTGCCCAGGGCGGCGTCGGGCTCCTGCTCCAGGACGTCGCTGAGGCTGACGCCGAAGGAGCCGACGGACTCGCGCGCCTCATCGATCATCCCCAGGTTGGAGAGGTTGTTGAGCAGGGCGCGCCCCATGAGGAACTCGGCGGAGAAGTAGTGCTCCTGGCGCCCGGCGCTGTACTTCTGCTCGGTGGCGTACCAGTCGTCCGCGATGGTGTCGACGACGGCGGCGGACAGGCCCTGCCAGACCTCCATGAGGGTGGCTGCGGAGGCGGGGCGACCGGATACGGCGCGCACCTGCGCGGGGGCGCTCGTGACCAGCTTCTGTGTCATTCTTCTTCCCTTGTCAGGCATCGTGGTCGCCGACTGCAAGAGCCTTGCAGCGGACTGAAACATCGTACATCGACGGGGCCGGGCCGACCGGAGCGCGCAAGGGAACAGGGCTCCGGAGGCCGCGCGCCTGTGCGAGACGCACCCAGACTACCGGCTCGGCCTGCGATACGCGTAGGACGAATGCCGCAGATCCGTCATGCGGGTTTCCGGGTGCAGGAGATGGTTGGTTGCAGGGCATGCGCTTCGTTACGCCGCGGGTTGGTCGGAGTGGGGCCACGCTGGTCAGTACTGGGGCCCTCGATGCATCGAGGGCCCCAGGCTGCTCTCATCGCACACCTCTTGAGGGGCGGATGAACTGTTGTGTGCCGTTTGTGGATTCAATCAGTGATCGCTGTGCTCGCGACGCGCTTGAGGAAAAACAAAGACAATCCCTGAAGCGTCATCGGAATGAGGAGCAGTGTCGGCATCCATAATCCCTTCACGCCGTACAAGTTTATGCTGAATGGTACGCTGAGTACGGCGATCGTGGCGGTGGCACTGAAGCACAGAACTGATATCGCGAAAGCCAGCTGAGCATTCCGTCCGTGCGGCGAGGTAGATGTGCTCTGGGACATTACAGGTACCCAAAGCATGTCACGGCGCCTGAGATTGCTCCTGCCCCAAGAGTTGCGATGCCGCCGATGCATGCGGCGCATATGGCTGCTCCGACGCCGGTTGCAGCGCCAGCGCATGAGCCCCCGCATAATGACGTGATCGCCCAGGCGGCACCTCCTCCGATTCCGAGGACGGCGCCCAGGCATGCGGCGACAGCTCCCGCGCCTACGGGCACAGCTTGGTCGGGGGCGGATTTTTGCTTCGCGATGGCGGCTCGAGTTTCGTCGAGTTGTTGCTGCAGGACATCGTCCCCGACGAATTCATGACCCGTGTCAGAATCCTTGACTAGTTCCCCGTCCGTGTATGATGTCATTTGGAAATGATTTGCGGCATTGTGGGTGAGGTGGGTCTCGGAGTAAGTGGCTGGTGCGCCATCTGGGGACAAGACGATGGTTGTGTTGCTCGTCAAGCTCAATCCGTTTCCTTTGAGGGGGAAGGTTACGGCACTGTAAGTTTTGTCTTCTGTGGTGACACGAAGAACAGTTGCGTTGTCGGTATCCACTGCTTCTCGTGAGGTGTGGATGTTGGCGGTTCCAGAGTCAAGGGCCTGTTCGGCCTGCAACTTCGCTCTGCTGGCGACAGATGGATCTGTTTCGTTGCGAACAGTCGCAGTTTTTTTCCCCTGTTGTTCTGCGGCGCACCCAGTGGTGACTGTACTGGATCGTGCCTGCGAACTTGATGGGGGCGAGTCTGGCGGGGATGCAACAGCGGCGCCTGCGGTTGAAATGGATAGCGTGACGGTTGCGGCGAGTGTCACGAGGAGTCGTCCTGGTTTCATGGGTCTTGCCTTCCCTGTCATCGTTGATTCTCGGCTGTTGTCCTTCCGCCCCAAGAGGAATCGATCGTAAGATACTCAGTGTGGGCGAATATTGTTCGATATGCGATGGGGTTGCTGCTGTGCCATGAGTCTTGATGCTGCTTCGTTGTTGCAGGGAGCCCCGATTGGTGCTGCTGCGCACGAAAATAAACTGGCGTCAGTCAGACTGAGGCCGTGCATGTCGAACATTTATTATATACATGAATGTAACGGAGTAAATCGGGATAATTCTCTGGACCTTCCCTGAGAATAAACTGATGTCATTATCTGGTTTTTAAGGAATTATCAAGCAAACTGCTGGCCCATCATATGGGGCGCTCCCGTTGCCACAGCTGGGAGGGGGGCCGATGGCGCGCGAAGCGCCATCGGCCCCTGGCTCTAGGTCTGCGTGCAACCGCCGATGCCCGGCGGGTGCAGGTCCAGTTGCGGCTCAGTCCCGGCTCGGGCGCAGGAAGACCGCTCCCATCGGGGGGACCCGCAGGCGCACCGAGGCCGGGCGCCCGTTCCAGGGCAGGTCCTCGGCCTCGACCCGGCCCAGGTTGCCCACGCCGGAGCCGCCGTACTCCTCGGAGTCGGTGTTGAGGACCTCCTCCCAGTCCCCGGCGAAGGGCAGGCCCACCCGGTAGCCCTCATGCGGGGTGCCGGCGAAGTTGATGATGCAGACCATCAGGTCGGCCCGCCCTTCGGCGTCGGTCCCCTTGCGAAGGTAGGACAGGACGTTGTGGTCGCCGTCGCCGGCCTCGATCCACTCGAATCCTCGGTGGGAGAAGTCCTCCGACCACAGGGCCGGCGAGCTCAGGTAGAGGCGGTTGAGGTCGCTGACCAGGGCGAGCAGCCCCTGGTGACCGGGATCTTCCAGGATCCACCAGTCCAGGGAGGTATCGGCGTTCCACTCGGTCCCCTGACCGAACTCCTGGCCCATGAACAGCAGCTGCTTGCCGGGGTGGGACCACTGGTAGGCGTACAGGGCGCGCAGGCCCGCCAGCTCCTGCCAGGGGTCGCCGGGCATCTTGGACAGCAGGGAGCCCTTGCCGTGGACGACCTCATCGTGGCTCAGCGGCAGGATGAACTGCTCGGAGAAGGCGTAGACGAGGGAGAAGGTCAGCTCACCGTGGTGGTAGCGGCGGTTGACGGGGTCCTCCGCCAGGTAGCGCAGGGTGTCGTTCATCCACCCCATGTTCCACTTCAGTCCGAAGCCCAGGCCGCCGTACTCGGTGGGGGCGGTGACGCCCGGCCACGCCGTGGACTCCTCGGCGGCCATGATGATGCCGGGGTTCTTGCGGTAGGCGGTGGCGGTGGCCTCCTGCAGGAAGCTGATGGCCTCCAGGTTCTCGCGGCCGCCGAACTGGTTGGGATGCCACTGGCCGTCCTGGCGCGAGTAGTCCAGGTAGAGCATGGAGGCCACGGCGTCGACGCGCAGACCGTCGGCGTGGAACTCCTGGAGCCAGTACAGGGCGTTGGCGACCAGGAAGTTGCGCACCTCGTTGCGTCCGAAGTTGAACACGTAGGTGCCCCAGTCGGGGTGCTCGCCGCGCTGCGGGTCGGGGTCCTCGTACAGGGGGGTGCCGTCGAAGCGGGCCAGGGCCCACTCGTCCTTGGGGAAGTGGGCCGGCACCCAGTCCAGAATGACGCCGATGCCGGCCTGGTGGAGCTGGTCCACCAGGTAGCGGAAGTCGTCCGGGGTGCCGAAGCGCGAGGTGGGTGCGTAGTAGCTGGTGACCTGGTAGCCCCAGGAGCCGCCGAAGGGGTGCTCGGCCACCGGCAGGAACTCCACGTGGGTGAAGCCGGCCTCCTTGACGTAGGGGACCAGCTCCTCGGCCAGGCCGCGGAAGCCCAGTCCCTGGCGCCACGAGCCGACGTGGACCTCGTAGATGCTCATCGGCCCGCTGTGGGGGTCGGTGGTGGCGCGCTTGGCCATCCACTCCTGGTCCTCCCACTGGTGGAACTGGTCGGTGACCACCGAGGCGGTGGCCGGGGGGACCTCGGTGGCGCGGGCCATCGGGTCGGCCTTCTGGTGCCAGGAGCCGTCGGCGAAGCAGAGCTCGAACTTGTATCGCGCACCGACGCCGACGCCCGGAACGAACAGCTCCCACACTCCCGATGAGCCCAGGGAGCGCATGGCGGTGGCGGTGCCGTCCCAGTAGTTGAAGTCGCCGACGACGCGCACGGCGCGGGCGTTGGGGGCCCACACGGCGAAGGCGGTTCCCTCGACCTCACCCATGGGGCCGTCGTAGCGCTTGACGTGGGCGCCCAGGACCTCCCACAGCTCCTCGTGGCGGCCCTCGGAGATGAGGTAGGTGTCCATCTCACCCAGGGTCGGCATGTAGCGGTAGGGGTCGTCGACGGTGGTGGTCTCGTCGCCGTAGGTGACCTTGATGCGGTAGTCGGGGATCTCCTGGCCGGGCAGGACTGCCACCCACACGCCGTCCTGCTCATGAGTGGCCGGGTGGGTGCCGTCCTTGGTGACGACGACGACGTCGTCGGCCAGGTGACGGACGGTGCGGATGGTGACTCCGTTCTCGCCGACGTGGGCGCCCAGGACCTCGTGCGGGTCGTGATAGCGCGCGTAGGCGACGTCAGCCAGAATCCAGGGGTCCACAGGGACAGGGGCGAGGTCCTTCTCAGGTGTGTTGGCGCTCATACAGCAACTCTTCCATGCGTTGGTGATTAACGGGTGCTTTTGGACGTCGGACCGATGGGGATGAGGGGAATGGAGGATCGTCGTGTGCTCAGCCCTCCGCGTGCTTGGACAGGACCGACTCGATCCCCGCCAGGGGGATGCCCAGCCAGTCGGGACGGTTACGGGCCTCGTAGACGGCCTCGTAGAGGGCCTTGTCCAGCTCCAGGCAGGTCAGGACCGTCTGGTACGAGGCCTCGGCCTGCTCCTGGTCGCCGGATGCCGCTGGCGACGGGGTGAGCGAGCCGGTCTCCTGGCGTCCCAGGCGGTAGCCCTCCTCGAAGGCGGAGCGCACGGCGGGGAGCCAGTCGGGGTGGGGTGCCTTGCCCACGGCGGCGGCGTAGTCGAAGGAGCGCAGCATGCCGGCCACGTCCCGGGCCGGCAGGTCGGGGTCGGAGCGCTGGGCCAGGGGGCGCAGGGGCTCGCCCTCGAAGTCCAGGACGTACCAGCGCTGCTGGCCGCCGATCTCGTGAAGCACCTGCCCCAGGTGGTAGTCGCCGTGGATGCGGGTGGCCGGCTCCAGGGCCTCGAGCGCCTCGAGCCGCTCCATGGTCTGCTCCACCTTGAGCTCCAGGGCTCGGATGTGCCCGGAGAGCTCGGGCACCTCCTCCAGCGCCCACCGGGCGCGCTTGCGCAGGGAGGCGGCGAGCTCGGTCGGCGTTGGCGGTCGGCTCGTGCCCAGGGAGGCGGCCAGGTGGTGGTGCATCTGCGCGGTCGTGCGTCCCAGATCCCGGGCCAGCTCCACGGCCCGGGCCCGCACCGGTCCGTCGACGTCGTCGGTGGAGGCCAGTGAGCAGAACAGCTCGAAGCCGTCATCGGCGCGGGGGACGAAGCTGCAGGCCACGGCCGAGTCGGTGGACTCCTCCAGGGCGGGCTGGCCGCAGCCGCCCATGCGCGTCCAGGTCATGGTGGACCAGGCCACCGGCGTGGGCACCCGGTCCCAGCCGCTGCGGGCCAGGGCCACCGACAGCTCCACGTCGGGATTGCGCCCGTGCTCCAGGACCCGCAGGAGCTTGACGATGAGGTCGCCGGTGGCGGCGTCCTGCTCCCCAAGAGCCTCGGCGGGGTCGGAGGGGGCCGGCAGGATGACGGAGGTGTTGGACTGCTCCCCGGTGGTTACCCGCAGCCTCGGCGCCCGCTGGGCGATGGCCAGGGCTCCGGCCTCGCTCAGGACGGTGCCCGCCTTCAGCGTGCTCAGGGCCCAGGCCCGCCAGAAGGCCGGGTGGTGGGCGCCGTCGACGAGCGCCACCTGCGTGGGTGACCCCTGAGAGTCGGTGGTCACCAGCAGGCCGTGGTTGCCGGGTGCCTCACCGGGGGTGGCGAAGGAGTCGAGCGCCTCGGCGGACTCCAGGACCACTGGCACGTGCAGCAGCACCATCCCGTCGCGGTGACCGGTCTCGGCCTGGTTGCCCCGTAGGGCGGCGATGACGAGGTCTCGCACCCCCTCCTCCGGCTCCCAGGAGGCGATCACGCGCAGGGAGCCCAGGGGCGGAGCGGCGTCCCCCTTGAGCGGGAACCAGCGCCGTTGGAGCATCCACGGTTCTAGCGCAGCGAGGATCTCGGCATTGGTGGGCCAGGTCGACGGGGCCTGGGTGCTGCGCAGGGAGTGTGCTGGCACGGTGGCGGGCTGCGGTGCGGCGGAGATCGGTTCGTTTGGCATCAGACTTCCTCGGTCGGGTGGTTGTCGTGGTCGTCCTGGGGGGCGTCGTCGGGCTCAGTCCGGTCAATGGACAGCCAGTAGTATCCGCGCGCTCCCAGCGTCAGGGTGAGGCGGCCGCGCTCGTCAACGGGCGGGAAGGCACAGCCCCCGAACAGGTCCGTGGTGCCCCTGCCAGCCAGCTCGGGAACCTCGATCGTCATCGACCGGGGGGTGGCCGAGAGGTTGGCGACGCACAGGAGGGTCTCTGCCCCCTCCACCGGCGCCTCGTCGCAGCGCGTGTGCGCCAGGACGGCGTCATCGCTGGTGGAGCGCAGGAGGAAGCTCCCGCGTCCCAGGACGGGGTGGGCGCGGCGCAGGTGCAGGATCCGCCGGGTGAACTGCAGCAGCGAGTCGGGCCGGGCCATCTCGGTGGCCACCGTCAGGTGCGCGTAGCCGGGGGCCTGGATGAGCGGAAGCGTCAGGGCGCCCGGGTCGACCACTGAGGAGAAGCCCATGTTGGGGGAGTCGTCCCACTGCATGGGGGTGCGCACGGCGTCGCGGTCCTCCAGCCAGATGTTCTCTCCCATGCCGATCTCGTCGCCGTAGTAGAGACAGGGGCTGCCCGGCAGCGACAGGAGCAGGGCGTAGGCCAGTTCCACCTCGGCGCGCGAGGCGTCCAGGAGCGGGGCCAGGCGGCGCCGGATCCCGATGTTGGCGCGCATGCGCTCCTCGGGGGCGTACCAGGCGTACATCTGGTCGCGCTCGGCGTCGGTGACCATCTCCAGGGTCAGCTCATCGTGGTTGCGCAGGAAGGTCCCCCACTGCCCGTGGGCGGGGATGTCGGGGGTCTTCTCCAGCACCCAGCGGATGGCCGAGGCCGAGCCCTGCCGCAGTGCGTAGAAGATGCGCGGCATGACCGGGAAGTGGAAGCACATGGTGCACTCGGGCGCCTCCTCGGTGCCGAAGTACTCCACGACGTCCTCGGGCCACTGGTTGGCCTCGGCCAGCGTGATGGTCCCGGGGAACTCCCGGTCGAGCATCTGACGGATCCCGGCGATGATCTCGTGGGTGCCGGCCAGGTTCTCGCAGTTGGTGCCCTCCGACTCGGTCAGGTAGGGGATGGCGTCGAGGCGGAAGCCGTCCACCCCGGTGCGCGCCCAGAAGCGGATGACGTCGTGGATCGCCTCGATGACCGCCGGGTTGCGGTAGTTGAGGTCGGGCTGGTGGGAGAAGAAGCGGTGCCAGTAGAACTGGCCGCGCTCGACGTCGTAGGCCCAGTTGGACTCCTCGGTGTCCACGAAGATGATGCGGGCGTCGTCGTAGCCGGAGTCGTCGTCGGCCCACACGTAGAAGTCCCCGTAAGGGCCCTCGGGGTCCGAGCGGGAGGCCTGGAACCAGGGGTGGGCGTCCGAGGTGTGGTTGACGACCATGTCGATGATGATGCGGATCCCGCGCTGATGGGCCTGGTGGACCAGCTCGCGGAAGTCCTCCATCGTCCCGTAGCGCGGGTCGATGGCCGTGTAGTCGGAGATGTCGTAGCCGCCGTCGCGCACGGGCGAGGGGTAGAAGGGCGGGATCCACACGCAGTCCACGCCCAGCCACGCCAGGTAGTCCAGGCGGGAGATGAGCCCGCGCAGGTCTCCGATGCCGTCGCCGTCGGAGTCGGCGAAGGAGCGCAGCAGCGCCTCGTAGAAGACCGCCGTGCGGAACCACTCGGGGTCCGGGCTCAGGCCGGGGCGGGCCTGGGCAGGTAGGGCCGGCACCCCGGGGATCGGTGGGGCCACCGCCAGCGGCATGGGGATCCCGCTGCTGGGGGTGGGGATCGCCGACATCTGGGCCGCCACGGGCGCCGTGACGGGCACGCCCGCCGCGGGCGGGCCGAAGGCTCCCCCCGGCGCCGCGGTTGGAGTCTCGCTGCCGGGGGGCACCTGGGCAGTACTCATCGGATCGGTGCTCACAGCGGCTCCACGGAGAAGACGTGGGCGACCTGCCCGGCGAAGGGGTCGAGGCGCACATAGTTCTGCCCCGACCACTCGTAGGAGTCTCCGGTGAGCGCGTCGGTCACCCGCACCACCGGGTGCGAGGCGTCCACCCAGCCCGGCAGGCCCAGGGCCTCCAGGTTGAGGTAGACCTCGCCGGCCCTCGCCCCGTGCGGGTCGAGGTTGACCACCGTCAGGACGACGTCGTCCCTGCCCGTGGGGCTGTGGAAGGCGTCCACCCGCTTGGAGTAGGCGAGGATCTGGTCGTCGCTGGTGGGGTGGAAGTAGATGTCCCGCAGCTGGCGCAGCGCCGGGTGAGCGGCCCGGGCGGCGTTGAGACGTGTGAGGAGGTCCTCGATGCCGTTGCGGCGAGCGGCGGCGAAGTCACGCGGCTTGTACTCGTACTTCTCGTTGTCGATCTGCTCCTCATAGCCCGGGCGCGGTGTGGACTCGGCCAGCTCGTAGCCCGAGTAGATGCCCCAGGTCGGGCTGAGCGTGGCCGCCAGGACGGCGCGCAGCTTGAAGGCCGGCACCTTCCCGTTGGTCATGAAGGGGGTGAGGATGTCGTGCGTCGTGGGCCAGAAGGCCGGGCGCAGCAGGTGGGCGGTGTCCTTGCTGAGCTCCATCATGTACTCGATGAGCTCGTCCTTGGTGTTGCGCCAGGCGAAGTAGGTGTAGGACTGGTGGAAGCCGATCATGCCCAGGGTGCGCATCATGGCGGGGCGGGTGAAGGCCTCGGCCAGGAACAGCACCTCGGGGGACTCGGTGTGGATCTCGGCGATGAGCCGCTGCCAGAAGGGCAGGGGCTTGGTGTGGGGGTTGTCCACCCGGAAGATCGTCACCCCGTGCGCGATCCAGGTGCGCACGACCTCCAGGATCGCCTGGTAGATGCCCTCGGGGTCGTTGTCGAAGTTGAGCGGGTAGATGTCCTGGTACTTCTTAGGCGGGTTCTCGGCGTAGGCGATCGAGCCGTCGGCCAGGACCGTGAACCACTCGGGGTGCTCGGTCACCCACGGGTGGTCCGGGGAGCACTGGAGCGCCAGGTCCAGGGCCACCTCCATGCCCAGCTCGCGCGAGCGCGCCACCAGGGCATCGAAGTCCTCGAAGGTGCCCAGGTCGGGGTGGATGGCGTCGTGGCCGCCGTCGGGGGAGCCGATGCCGTAAGGGGAGCCGGGGTCGCCGGGACGCGCCGTCAGGGTGTTGTTGCGGCCCTTGCGGTTGGTCAGGCCGATGGGGGAGATGGGCGTGAGGTAGAGGACGTCGAAGCCCATGGCCGCGATGCGGTCCAGCCGCTCGGTTGCGCTGCGCAGCGTCCCCGAGTGCCAGGTGCCGTCCTCATCGGCCCCCGAGCCCAGCGAGCGCGGGAAGATCTCATACCAGGAGCCGGTCAGGGCGCGCTCGCGGTCCACCTGGAGGGGGTACTCGGCGGAGGGCGAGACGTGGTCGCGCAGCGGCAAGCGCTCCAGGGCGGCCTGGACCGAGTCCGACATGCCCGCAGCCAGGCGGTCGGCCACGGGGTTGGAGGGGTCGCGCATGATCCACACGGCGTCGTTGAGGGCCTTGACGCCCTCCTCATCGCGCCCCTCAACGGCCACCGCCCGGTCCAGGACGCGGGCGCCCTCCTCCAGCATGAGCTCGACGTCGATGCCGGCGGGAACCTTGATGCCGGCGTCGTGGCTCCAGGTGGCGTACGGGTCCGACCAGCCCTCGACGCGCAAGCGCCAGTCCCCGGGGGCGTCGGGCGCCACGGAGGCCTCATAGCGGTCCAGCCCCGGGGCGATGTCGTGCATGCGGGCGCTGGGGCCGTCGCTGCCGTCAGGACGTACCAGGACCGCGGTGGCGCCGTAGCGGTCGTGCCCCTCGCGGAAGACGGTGGCGCGGATCGGAATGACCTCGCCGACGACGGCCTTGGCCGGCCAGCGCCCGTCCTCGACGACGGGGAAGACCTCGGTGACCGGGATCCGGCCGATCAGCGAGAACGGGGCCGGCTGCGGCGCCGCGCAGGCTGCGGACGACCCCGACGGCGCGGTCTGCGTCCCGGTGCCCTGAGCGGGTGCGTCGGTGGGAGCGGCAGAGGACTTGGAGGGACGGGTGGACTGCTTCTTGCCGGCCTTCGGCGTCGTGTTCGGAGTCACAGGATCAAGAGTACGGTGAGAAACGACCTGAGTCACATGCCGGCTCGCAGGACGCGGATCGGCCCGGTACGCGCGTCGCGAACCGGGCCGATCGAGGGGGTGTGCGGGCCGGCTCAGCGGCCGGCAGGCCCTCAGTAGTTCATCTGCATGGCGGTGCGGACGTCGTCGAGCGTCCGGTTGGCGACCTCGTTGGCCCGGGCGTTGCCCTGCCTCAGGACCTCCAGGAGGTAGTCCTCGTTGGCCGCGAGCTCGGCGCGGCGGGCCCGGATGGGGGAGAAGAACTCGTTGACGGCCTCTGTGGTGACCTTCTTGAGCGTGCCCGCTCCGCCGTCGCCGATGCGCTCGGCGATCTCCTCGGGAGCGCCCGCCCCGCACAGGGAGGCCAGCATCAACAGGTTGGAGACCTCCGGCCGGTTGGCCGGGTCGTAGGTGATGACGCGCTCGGAGTCCGTCTTGGCCTTCTTGAGGGCCTTGGCGGTCTCATCGGAGCTCATGCGCAGCTCGATCGTGTTGTGCCGCGACTTGCTCATCTTCTCCCCGTCCAGGCCCAGCAGCATCGGGGCCTGGCTGAGCAGCGCCTCGGGGCGGCGGAAGACCGGGTGGTCCTTGACCGCCCGCCCGTAGCGCTTGTCGAAGCGCTGGGCGATGAGCCGGGCCTGCTCCAGGTGGGGGAGCTGGTCCTTGCCGACGGGCACGAGGTTGGCCTGGCAGAAGAGGATGTCGGTGGCCTGGTGAACCGGGTAGGTGAGCATCAGGCCGCTCATGGCCCGCCCGTCGGTGGCCTCCAGCTCCGACTTCACCGTGGGGTTGCGGTGCAGCTCGGACTCGGTGACCAGGGACAGGAAGGGCAGCATCAGCTGATTCTGGGCGGGGACCGCCGAGTGAGCGAAGATCGTCGAGCGCTGCGGGTCCACGCCCACCGCCAGGGCGTCGGTGACCAGGGACAGAACCCGCTCGCGAATGGGGCCCACGCCGTCGCGGTCGGTGATGACCTGGTAGTCGGCCACGAGGATCCAGGTCTCCACGCCCGCGTCCTGGATCGTCTTCCAGGAGTGCATGGTGCCGAAGTAGTGGCCCAGGTGCATGTTCCCGGTGGGGCGGACCCCGGTGAACATCCGGTAGCGGCCGGGGTTGACGGCGATATCGGCCTCGATCTCGGCGGAGCGGGCGATGGATCGGGCCAGGGAGGCGTCATTGGTGGCGTTGGCCAGGGCCTCCTCGGCCGCGGTGGGGGTCTGAGTCATGCCCTCATCCTAGGGGGTGCGCTGCGGCGGCAGGCCGACGGCGGCCCGCCCCGAGCGCAGTGGTGCCGGCTCAGACCGCCTCGGCGCCCGGGGTCAGGGTCTCCAGCGGTTCACCGGAGAAGTAGATCCGCAGGGACAGCGCCTCCAGCATCGTCGTGTCGCCCGGCCGGTCGTGATGGCAGTCCGTGAGGCTCTCGGCGGTGTGGCCCTCGGGTTCGGCGGCCGTGGTCCTGACCTCCTTGACCTCGCCGGAGCCGTCCGTCTCGATGATGACGTCGGCCTGGGTGTCCTGGGGGCTTCGGCTCACGCGCCGTGCCTGGGAGAAGGGTGCTGTGTGAGGCTGGGGGACCGCCCAGGTCGAGTCCCAGGCCAGGTGCCAGTCGGTCCCGCGTCCCTCGGGCAGGACGACATCGACCTGGTCCAGGGCGCCGTTGATGACCACGAGCATGTCGTCGTCGTTCCAAGGGTGGCCCGAGCGCAGCATCTGGACGACGCGAGTGTGCGGGTCGTGCCAGGAGTCCCCGTCCATCGGTGCGGCATCCGCCCGGTACCAGGCCAGATCCGCGATCGCGTCGCCTTCCAGGACCTGCCCGGTCGCGAAGCGCGAGGGACGCACCACCGGGTGGCTGTGGCGCTGGTGGATGAGGAATCGCGTCGTGGCGACCAGGTCGCGCTGCCAGACCTCCAGGTTCCAGTCCACCCAGGAGAGCACGGAGTCCTGGCAGTAGCAGTTGTTGTTGCCCTGCTGGGTGCGTCCCATCTCGTCGCCCGCCACCAGCATGGGGGTCCCGGCGCTCAGCAGCACGGTGGCCAGCAGGTTGCGCATCGACCGGCGGCGCAGCACCTCGATCGGGCCGCCGTTGATGCCCTCGACGACGTCCCCCTCGAAGCCGTGGTTCCAGGAACGGTTGTTGGAGTTGCCGTCCCGGTTGTCCTCCTTGTTGGCCAGATTGTGCTTGTGGTCGTAGACCACCAGGTCGCGCAGGGTGAAGCCATCGTGCGCGGCCACGAAGTTGACCGAGCCCAGCGGGCCGCGACCACCGGGGAACTCCCCGTGGCTGAACAGGTCCGCGCTGCCCGACAGGCGCGTGGCCAGGTCTCGCAGGTCCGAGCCCAGACGGCCCTTGGAGATCTCCGAGGCGTCATGCAGCCAGAAGGAGCGCGTGGTGTCGCGGAAGTGGTCGTTCCAGTCCTGGAAGGGCTCGGGGAACTGCCCGGTGCGCCAGCCGCCGGGCCCCACGTCCCAGGGCTCGCTGATGAGCTTGACCGTGCTGAGCACCGGGTCCGTGGCGATCGCCGTGAGCAGCGGGTGACGCGGAGAGAACTCCGCGGCGTGGCGCCCCAGGGTGGTGGCCAGGTCGAAGCGGAAGCCGTCGACACCGACCTCGGTGACCCAGTAGCGCAGCGAGTCCAGAACCAGCCGGATCGCACCCGTGGCCCGGAAGTCCACCGTGTTGCCGGTGCCGGTGACGTCCATGTACTGCGCCGGCAGGTAGGGGGCGTGCAGGTAGTAGTCCAGGTTGTCCAGGCCGCGCAGGCTCAAGGACGGGCCGTCGACACCGCCCTCGCAGGTGTGGTTGTAGACGACGTCGAGCACGACCTCCAGGCCGGCCTCGTGGAGCATGGAGACCATGCCGCGGACCTCGTCCAGGACCGCCTGCGGGCCGGCCGCACGCGCCGCGGCCGTGGCGTAGGAGGGCTCGGGCGCGAAGTAGCTCAGCGTGGAGTAGCCCCAGTAGTTGCTCAGGCCCCGCTTGGTCAGGAAGGGCTCGCTCACCGAGGCGTGGATCGGCAGCAGTTCGATCGTGGTGATCCCCAGGGCCTTGAGGTGCTCAACCGTCACCGAGTGGGCCAGCCCCGCGTAGGTGCCGCGCAGCTCCTCGGGCACCCCGGGCAGCTGGTAGGTCAGGCCCTTGACGTGGGCCTCATAGATGACGGCGCGCTCGCGGGGCACACGGGGGCCCGGAACCACCGGGAAGGTGTCACCGGTGACCACGCCGACGGCGGTGCTGCCGGCCGAGTCCAGGCGTGAGGGCCTCCACGGCTCGGCCGCAGGGACCAGGTCATCGGTGACCTCGTGGGCGTAGACGGCCGGCCCCAGGTCCACGTGGCCGTCCAGGGCCCGGGCGTAGGGGTCCAGCAGCAGCTTGCGGGGGTTGTAGAGCAGGCCCTCGTGCGGGTTCCAGGGGCCGTGGGCGCGGTAGCCGTAGCGCTGACCGGCACCAACGCCGGGGACGTGCGCGCTCCACAGGCCCCGCGAGGGCCCGTGCATCCCGATCCGGGTCTCCTCCACCACGGCGCCGTCGGCATCCATGGTCAGCAGGCACAGGTCCACGGCCGTGGCATGCGGGGCGTGGACCGCGAAGTCCGCGCCATCTCCGTTCAGGGTGACGCCCAGCCCGTGGTCGGGAGCTGCGGGCAGGTCGGCGCGCGGTGCTGGAGCGGGCTCTGGCGTCGAAGGCATGGGCCCATTGTCCTGGCGGCCGCTGGTTGCTACCACTTAAAGGGACGTGAGGTCTCCCTCGTGGGAGTGCGCCCCGTCGCGTTCAACCCACCCGCCGTGACTGCCTCGTCATCATCGCGTCGTCTTCATCCCTGTCCTGACGCCGTGTCAGGGTGACTGAGCGCTCAGTGGCGAGATGCCGCTGTTATGGCAACCTTGAGCCCATGAGAATCGTGGTCTGCATCAAGCACGTTCCTGATGTCCAGTCCGAGCGTCGCATCGAGGACGGTCGCCTCGTGCGCGGCGAGGAGGACGTCCTCAACGAGCTCGACGAGAATGCCGTCGAGGCCGCCGTCGCCCTGGCTGAGGAGGCCGACGGCGAGGTCATCGCCCTGACCATGGGGCCGGAGGATGCTGAGGACGGGGTGCGTCGCGCCCTGCAGATGGGGGCCGACTCCGGGGTCGTCGTGGCCGATGACGACCTGGCCGGCGCTGATGTCGTCACCACCGCCCGGGTCCTGGCCGCCGCCATCGAGCGCATCGGCGAGGTCGACCTGGTCGTCACCGGAATGGCCTCCCTGGACTCCATGACCTCTATGCTGCCCGGCGCCCTGGCCGCCGCCCTGCGCCGTCCGGCCCTCACGCTGGCCAACCGGCTCGAGGTCGACGGCGGCGTCGTAACCGTCACCCGCACCGTGGGCACCGTCCGCGAGGTCCTCAGTGCGCCGCTGCCAGCGCTCGTCAGCGTCACCGACCAGGCCAACGAGCCCCGCTACCCCAACTTCGCCGCCATGCGCGCCGCGAAGAAGAAGCCCATCGACTTCTGGGATGTTTCCGAGCTCGGCCTCCAGATCGCCGAGCCGGCCGTCGCCGTCGTCGACGACGAGGCCCGACCCGCCCGTGAGGCCGGCATCATCCGCACCGACGCCGGAGAGGCGGGCCGCGAGCTCGCCACCTGGCTCGTGGAGAACAAGCTCGTCTGACGGCCGGCCGCAGCGCCCGCCCACGTCCCGGCAGGGACGCTGGACGCCGTCGCGCCGCCCGTCCGCCTCCTACCACTCGCGAAAGAAGCTGATTCCCATGCTCGATGCCCCCCTGCTCGTCCTCGTCGACCTCGAGACCACCGAGGCCGCCCCCACCGGCCCCAGCCTGGAGCTGCTCACCGCCGCCCGGGAGCTGACTGGCGGCGACGTCGTCGCCCTGGCCCTCCAGCCTCTGGGTGAGGCCGCCTCGGCGGCCCTGGCCGGCGCCGGAGCCACCCGCCTGCTGTCCGCCGACCTGGGTGAGGCCGCCCACCTGCCCGCCACCGCAGCCGACGCCGTCGTGGCGGCCGTCGGCGCCGTCCAGCCCGCCGCGGTCCTGGTCGTCTCCGACTACCGCGGCAAGGAGCTGGCCGGACGGGCCGCCGTCGTGCTCGGCTCGGCCTGCGTCTCCGACGTCACCGCCCTGGAGGCCGCCGGCACCGAGCTGCGTGCCTCCAAGCTGGTCCTGTCCGGCTCCTGGTCCACCACCGCCGGCGTCGCCTCGGGCGGCAATGCACCGATCATCGCCGTGCGCCCCGGGATCGCCGAGGTCGCTGCGGCCGAGGGTGCGCCCCTGACGGCCGAGCCCCTCGAGGTTCCCGTCAGCGCCGAGGCCGCCGCCGTGCGCCTCGTCTCGCGCGAGGCCACCTCCGTGGCCTCCGGTCCGGTCCTGAGCGAGGCGCGCACCGTCGTCGTGGGCGGCCGCGGCGTGGACGGCGACTTCGACCTGGTCCGCTCCCTGGCCCAGCCGCTCGACGCCGCCGTCGGTGCCACCCGTGTGGCCTGCGATGAGGGCTGGATCGAGCGCAGCGCCCAGATCGGTCAGACCGGCGAGACCATCTCCCCGCGCCTGTACATCGGCCTGGGCGTCTCCGGGGCCGTCCACCACACCAGCGGCATCCAGGGGGCCGGCACCGTCGTCGCCATCTGCGACGACTCCGAGGCCCCGATCTTCGAGATGGCCGACTTCGGCGTCGTCGGCGACGTCACCGAGGTCGTGCCCCAGCTCGTCGAGGAGCTCGCCAGGCTGCGCGGCTGATACGGCAACGGGTGGACGGACGAGGCAGCACCGATCGATCTGTGGAGGCAGGAAGATGACCGCAGGATCGAGCGGACGGTCTGCGCCTGAGACGAGCAAGCCACTGCGTCCTGCCGCTGAGGAGAGGTGGGCCGATGAGCTGGCCGCCCTGGCGGCCGCCGACGCCCAGCGCGGCGCGGAGATCCCCCGGGGATGGCGCCTGTCGCCGCACTCCGTGCGCGCCTTCATCGTCGGGG
This sequence comes from Actinomyces sp. HMT 175, assembly GCF_016694895.1. Classification (NCBI taxonomy): domain Bacteria; kingdom Bacillati; phylum Actinomycetota; class Actinomycetes; order Actinomycetales; family Actinomycetaceae; genus Actinomyces; species Actinomyces sp. HMT 175. The sequence goes on along the minus strand of NZ_CP068012.1, from coordinate 2,096,309 downwards.
ACGAGGTTCTCGGCGTCACCCGGAAGTTCTACGGGGACGACCCGCTCGTCGATCGGGCGATCGTGACGCTGCTCGGACGCCAGGGCCTCATGCTCGTCGGCGAACCGGGAACCGCGAAGTCCATGCTCTCCGAGCTGCTCGCCGCAGCGGTCTGCGGCGCCTCGACCCTGACCATCCAGGGCTCTGCCGGCACCACCGAGGACCACGTCCGCTACTCGTGGAACTACGCGCTCCTCATCGCCGACGGCCCTACGCGCAGGGCCCTGGTGCCCTCGCCGGTCTACCAGGCCATGGAGCAGGGCAGCATCGTGCGCTTCGAGGAGATCACTCGCTGCCCGCCCGAGATCCAGGACACGCTCGTTTCCGTGCTCTCCGAGAAGCAGCTCATGGTCCCGGAGCTGGGAGACGGCTTCCGCGTCAGCGCGGCTCAAGGATTCAACGTCATCGCCACCGCGAACCTGCGTGACCGCGGCGTCCACGAGATGTCCTCCGCGCTCAAGCGGCGCTTCAACTTCGAGACGGTGCGACCCATTGCCGACCGAGCCTTCGAGGCCGAGCTCATTGAGCGTGCCCTGGACGCCGAGCTCGGCGAGCAGCGGGTACCCATGAGCCCTCAGGTACTCGACGTCCTGGTCACCGCCTTCGCTGACCTGCGCACCGGGACCACGCAGGCCGGTACCCCGGTCAAGCGCCCCGAGACCGTCATGTCCACCGCTGAGGCCGTCAACGTCGGTGTGGCCGCGTCGTTGAGCGCCCGCTACCTCGGAGACGGCACAGTCAGGGCCTCCGACATCGCCCGCCAGATGGTGGGAGTAGCGCTCAAGGGCGAGGACGAGGACGCCGCACGCATCCGTTTCTACCTCGACTCGGTGGTGCGTGAACGGGCCGAGAGCAGCGCCGAGTGGAGAGACTTCCTGGTCGCCTCCCAAGGACTGTGGGAGTGAGCGCTCCGACGACCCAGGTCCCCGCCCGGCTCCAGCGCGCCGTGGACGCCCAGCGGCGTTGGGGCGAGGCGGGCGTTCACCTCGTCCCCATCCGTCACCACTCGCCCGCCTGCGCCCTGGCCCTGTCGGCGCTTCTGGAGGAGGTGCGTCCCGCCACAGTCCTCATCGAGGGGCCCGTCGAGTACGCCGCCCTTCTGCCCTCCCTCCAGGACCCGCGGACCGTGCCGCCGGTCGCACTACTGTCCCTGGGGGAGCGCACGGCTTCCTACTACCCGCTGGCCGAGTTCTCCCCGGAGTGGGTGGCCCTGCGGTGGGCGGGGGAGCACGGGGCCGAGGCTGTCTTCATCGACCGCAGCGCCTGCCTTCGAGAGGATGACGATCCTCGCAGCGACACTCGAGGTGATGTGCGAGGCGGGGTCGCCCGCACGCTCCAGGCCGAGCGGTACCTGGCGCGCTCGCGCAGCCTGGACGCCCTCGCCCGGCGCCTGGGCTGCCGTGACTACGATGAGGTCTGGGAGCATCTCTTCGAGGACCGGGCCACTGCCGATATACGATCCTGGCGGGGCTTCTTCTCCGACACCCTGGCATGGGCGGGACTAGCACGGCTCGACGTCGGGCGTGAGGCCCTCGATACCGACGGCACCCACGCCCGCGAGGCCGTCATGGCGGCGGCCCTGAGACGGTACCTGCCGGAATCATCCGCATCGAACGGTGCAGACGGGAAGGGCTTCGAGGCTCCGGCCGCCCCGGTCGCGGTCGTCACCGGGGGCTTTCACACCATGGCACTGCTCGACTGCCTCGATGCGACCGAGCACGCCGAGTGGCTGCCCGAGGCGCAGCCCCAACCCGGTGGGCCGGCATGGCTCATCCGCTACGACTACGCACGCCTCGACGCCCTGCGCGGATACGGCGCCGGCATGCCCTCACCGGGCCTGTGGCAGCGAGCCTGGCGGGCCCGCACCGGGGCCGCTCCTCTCGCGGGCAGCGGAACAGGCTCTCGACGAGCCAGGCGGCGCACTGCCCAGGAGGCCCCGGAGTCGGCTGGGGCTGCCCGAGCCTTCGCCACTACCGTGGTCATTGACGTCGCCACCGCCTTGCGCGGGCTCGGCGAGCCACTGGGGACCGCTCAGGTGCTGGCCACCGTGGAGCAGGCCATGGGACTGGCCACACTGCGCGGCCGGGCATGGCCCGGACGCTGCGACATGCTTGATGCCCTCACCAGCTGCCTGGTCAAGGACGAAACCGGGCTGTCGGGCAATCTGGGAGCCGCCGTCGCCTCCGTCCTGGCCGCCTCCGACGTGGGAGAGGTGCCCGACGGCATCGCCACCCCGCCACTGGTCCGCCAGGTGCGCGACCGCCTGCGCACCGCGCGCTTCATCATCGACGACGCCGTCGAGCACCGCGTCAGCCTCGACACCAGCCGCCGACCTCGCCACCGCGAGCGCCGTGAGCTGCTCGCCCGCCTGCGTTTCGTCAGCTCCGGCTTCGCCCACCAGATCTCAGGGGCCGACCTCGTCTCCGGCACCGGCATGGGACAGTTCCTGGAGGAGTGGGTCTACAGCTGGACCCCCATGGTGGAGGCCGCACTCGTGCGCGCGGCCCAGGAGGCCCCCGATCTCGATGTCCTGGTGCGAACCCGACTGGCCCAGCGGCTCACCGGTGAGCTCAGCGCTGAGACCCTGGTGGCGCTGGTCAGTGAGCTGGCGGTCATGGGACTCGGCACCGAGGCCGGCGATGTCTGCGACCGCCTCGAGAACAGCCTCGGCCGTCTCAGCGACCTGGGGGAGCTCGTTGAGGCCCTGCACCGGCTGGCGGGTCTCATCGAGTCCACGTCCCGTCTGCGTCTGAACGATGCCGGCGCCCGGATCCGGTCCATTCTGCACCGGGGCGACGCCATGATCGCCCGGTGCGTCTCCGGCCTGGTCGGGCTGGAGGATCAGGAGGCGGCCGGGGCCGTTGACGCCCTCATCTCGGTGCGGGACCTCATCATCAGGTCGGCCGGCGACGACGAGCGCGAGCGTGAGGCCTCCCAGGGCGCCGGCTTCGGGGCGGTACTGCGTGAGATCGAGGTTCTGCGTCGAAACCGCGACGCGGCCGCGTCCCTTGTCGGCTGTGCCACCGGCATCGCGGCCTCGGTGCGGGTAATCAGCGAGGAGGAGGCGGTGCGCGCCGTCGTCACTCATCTCGCCATAGGTGCGGATCCGGCGCGGGCCGCAGACTTCATCGTGGGCCTGGTGCGAACCGCCCCGGACGTGCTTCTGCGTTCTCCCGACGCCGTCGAGGCCGTCACCGGGGCTCTGACCCGCCTTGATGATCGGGCCTTCGTCGCCGCGCTGCCCGACCTGCGCCGGGCCTTCACCACGCTGAGGCCCATGGAGACCCATCGCCTGGCAGAGATAGTGGCGCAGCTCGTCGGGACCGCCGCCTCCGATCTCGACACCGTCTGGACCGTGGATCCGGCCCACGCCGCGCTGGGGGCTCAGCTCGAACGGGAGCTGGTCGCCTCCCTGGTGCGTGACGGACTGGGGGAGTGGTCAGGATGACGAATGGCACGCCGTTGAACGCTTCCGCCTCTGGGGAGGAACCGGACGACGATCTGGCAGCACGTCGCTGGCGGATGGTGCTGGGCCGATACGCCGAGCCGAATCTGCCGCGCAGGCATCAGGACTCCGACCTCGATGACGCCCTGAGCTATGTCTATGATCGCGAGTACACGGGCCGTGGGCACCGGCTGGGCGCAGGAGGCGGCGACGGGACGAGAGCCACCCTGGGACCCTCGGTCATACGAGCGGTCGACTGGCTCGATGGTGCCCGCAGGCTCTTCCCCGCCTCCACCCTGCAGCGTCTCGAGAGCGACGCGCTGACCCGGTACGGGCTCGCCGAGCTGCTGGCCGACCCGGATGCCATCGAGGCCATCGACACCAGTCCCGAGCTCGGGGCCGCACTGCTGCGGATCAAGGGGACGATCTCACCCCAGCTCACTGACGGGCTGCGCGCCCTCATCTCCCGGATCGTCGCCGACATCATGGAGCGCCTGCAGTACCCCGTGACGACGGCCCTGAGCGGAGTCCGTCGGCGCAGCAACAGCCCTCACGCCTTGGCGCGCAACTTCGACTGGCGTCGCACCATCACCGCGAACCTGGGCAACGTGGACCCGGACACCGGCCGCATGATCGTCGAGGACGTGCGCTTCATGTCCCGCCAGAGGAGACGCAACCTGACCTGGGACGTCATCATCCTCGTGGACCAGTCCGCCTCCATGGCCTCCTGCCTGCTCCACAGCGCCATCATGGCCTCGATCCTCGCGGGTCTTCCCGGCCTGTCCGTACGACTGGCCATTTTCGACACCACCGTCGTCGACCTCAGCCACATGGTTCACGATCCCGTCGAGGTTCTCATGACCAGTCAGCTGGGAGGCGGGACGGATATAGCCAACGCCGTCGGCTATGCCGCTGGAACCGTGACCAGTCCCAGCCGAACGATTGTGACGGTCATCAGTGACTTCGAGGAGGGTGGATCGGTGTCCACCCTCGTCAAACGGGTGCGTGACCTGGTCGCTCAAGGCGTGACCGTGCTGGGGCTGGCCTCCCTGGACGAGAGGGGCCACGCCTGGTACGACCATGACGTGACCGAGCGCCTGGCCGAGGTCGGTATGAGGATCGCCGCCATGACCCCGGACCGGTTCGCCGCCTGGCTGGCTGAGGTGACTGTATGAAGGAACGTACCGGCCAGTCCCAACGCTCCGCCGGCGCCTCCGACGCCCCGGCCCCGGAAGCCCACGGTGGCCCCTGGGCCGCTGCTTTCTCGGTCTACGGTGCGCTTGACGATGTCGCCCTGATCGCCCTGGGCAACCGGGGCCTACTGCGTCGCGGGCGCGCCGAGCTGGCCGCCGACCGGGTCGCACCCGTCAACGAGCCGGCTGACCCCGGAGCAGGGGCGCAGCCAGTGGCCGAGGAGGTGACCATCGGCGTCGGCCGGCCACCGGTTCCCGTCACCTTGACCGTCTCCGGCCCGCAGGACGCGCGCTGCCCCTGCCCTGTGGCCGGCATCTGCGTGCACATCCTCGCCGCCTGCCTGTGGATGCGCCAAGCCATCTACCGGGACGGGGCCGACGAGAGCACCACGGCCGCCGACACGCCAACCGCCCCCGCATGCCCGGAAGCCCGCGCGACCTCCACACCCGCCCAAGCGACTTCGAGCGATCCGGTCCTGGAGGAGGTCCTCGCCTGGGAGCCGACCGACGTCGAGAAGTCCCTGGGAGCTGAGGCCCGGCGGCGCGCGCAGGCGTCCCTGGCTGGAATGGCACCGGATCGGCTCGCCGCCAGCACCGAGGTGACCACTGCCCCTGGACGTCTGAGCATCACCTGGCCCGACGCCCCCGAGATCGTCGTGATCGCAGGACTGGGGCCACGAGGCATGATCGTCTCAGGACGCCACTCCTCGGCCGCCAACGCGGCCTGGCGCCTTCAAGCCGTCATCCGGCTCTTTGCCCGCGCAGACCGCGCCTGGCCGTGGCCGGACGAGAAGACCACCTTCGATGACCGGAAGCGAGACGTCGTTTCAACAGTCGCAACCTCCATCGAGACACTCCTCTCCGCAGGGCTCTCACACGCCGGCCCCCGCAGCGCCACCGACCTGGAGCGTCTGACCCAGGTCACCCGCCTGGAGGAGCTGCCCCGCCTGTCCCGACTGCTGACCTCCGCCGCAGGGAGGCTCCGAGCGCTCGCCGAGCGCGACGATGCCGTCGACGAGTCCGCCGTCCTCAGCGCCCTGGCCGCCGCCTGGTCCCTGACTCAGGCGCTCACAGCCGTCACCGGCTCACCCGACCCGGCTCTCATCGGGCGAACCGACACGGAGACGGCGCGGACCGGGCTGCTGCTCCCGCTGAGTGCCACCTGGTGGACGGCCCCCTCGGGAAGCCGGGGACTGACCATGAGACTCTGGGACCTGGACAAGGGCCGGCCGGAGATGGTCACCACCGGGCGCGCCGCCGGGGCCGACGCCGCCTTCCACTATTCGCAGGACGCCACCCTCCTGTGGGGCACATCGGTGAGGAACATCCTGTCCGGCCCCCTGCGCCTCACAGGCGTTCAGCGCCGGCCCGATGGCTCCCTGGCCCCCTCCAACCGCACGTCGGTCACCCGCAGCAGCACTGATCCCGGCTACGACGACATCGACCTGGAAGCCGTGGCCGATCATCTTCAACAGACCGGCTCCGGGCCGGAGGCCACCCGCTTCGAGGCCCCCGTGCCCCGGCTCCGTCTGATCCTGGTTGCCCAGGACGGCCTGGGATCGATCAGCATCGATGAGGTCCACCAGCACTACCTGCTGCCGGTGACGAGCACCGACGGGTGCAGGTACCTGCTGTGCATGGAGGTCGGAGGCTGGGAGATGCAGATGGTCTCCGACGTGCTCTCCCGCGACCTTCAGGTGCACGCCATCACGGTCGAGGGCGACCGCCCCTCCGGTGTCTTCGTGCGCGAGCACGACCGGATCGGCCTTCTGGCGGCCACCTTCCCTCCATCTCGCGGTGCCTCGGGACGGGGGTGCGGCCGGCCGCGCAGAGGCCCGGAGGCGGGTCGCGCTCAAGAGGCCGAGACGAACGGGGAGGATCGCACCTCTATACGGGTACTGGTCCAGGATGTGCGCGAGGCGCTCACCGCGCTCGCTGCCTCCGGGACGATGCGACCCACCGGCATGGTGGCGCACGTCCTGCGCACGCGAGTCCGCCGGGCCGGTGACCTCCAGCTCACCACCCTGTCGGCCGCGCTCGCCGAGGTGGGCGATCGGCCGAGTCCCGGCGCCGTGCTGCGGGCCTGCGCCGTCGTCGACCGACTCGATGCCTTGACCCCCTGATACTGCCGGAGCCACCGGCCGAGTGGCACACGGCCTGCACGGTCCATCCGAACCGCATGGCCCTCGCGGCATCGGGAACTGACGGCCGGAAAAGGAGAAAGTGCTCGGAGCGCGAAACTGCGCCTGTAGGATTCCTGGCTACCGACCGGTATATCGAGTCGAGTGAATGTGCTGTGCGGATGCTGATGGAGAGTGCTGTGAATCTGGAAGAAGTCGCTGAGACTCGCGAGGGCGCCGCGTCCGATGAACTGGCCAGGGCACTCCTGCCCCTGCGGGCGGTCAGTGAGGACCTCCACGAAAGGGCCGTCGCTTATGTGCTCTCAGGAGATCCTGAGGACGTCGTGGAGCACGTGTGGCAGGAGTCGGAGACGGACGCGTTGTTCGGTGGCGTTGGCGCGCTGAATCGAGGGCTTCATGTGAGGGACGACCTCGCAGATCGACTGTCTGCAGTAGGTGTCGCATGGCCCTCGGATATGAGAGATCCGCTTGGAGATCGTCGTCGGGTTCTGTATGCGCTACGTGACAGTCTGTATCGTCATGAAGCGTTCAGTGCTCAGCAGTGGTGGCGATATGGTCAGCTCCTTCGTGCGATCTGGGCAGCTGATACTCCGGGAAAAAAAGACTGGCGCCGGAAGCCTCTCACCCCTCTGTGGTTGCTCCTCTTGAATGAGGACGTCGTCAAAACCGTCTCCCCCTGGGAGGAGAAGGCAGTGAATATGGCGAAGGAACGCCCGACATGGGTGCCTGAACGCTTCGCCGAGGTCCTGGCTCTCGATGGAGTCAAAGCGGGCAAGCTCCTCTCCCAGGTACTGACCTTATGGCTGTCGAGAGACTCGTACTCTCACGGCGAGGGCCGAGCTCCGTGCCACCTTCCGGGAATCACGGAGTACCTTCAGTCGCAGGGATCGCGGATTCCGGCCTCGTTCATCCGCACTCTGGGCGACTACAACCGTCGTGATCTTGTGCTGCTCCTGGCCGATCTCGACATGGATCTTGAGCCAGTGGCCCACCTCCTGGTCCCACTGACGCTGGAGGAGGAACGCGAAACGCGTCTCCGAGCCGTCGACATGCTGAGCCGGGTTCCCGATGCCCCACGCCGCGAGGCCCTCACCGAGCTCCTGGCCGGGAAGGCGATCCGCAGCAAGGCGGGCAGCAAGCGCTCCACTGATCTGCTTGAGCACCTGGCCGAGGGGCCGGATGCGGATCTCCTCGACGTCGCAGCCGAGAACAACCCCGTTCTCGCCGTTGCTGTCGAACAGCTGCGTGCCCGCGCGGCCTTCTCCCAGTGCGCGGCCCAGGAGTCCGAACAGGCTCCCGTCGTCCTGCCGGAGGTGGAGCACATCGCTCTCGACCAGCCGGCCGATACGGCCCGGCAGCAGCTCTGGCGGATCCTCAACCGGATCGTCGATGACGCCTGGGATCCTCACGGTGCGGAGTCGCGGGAGGAGGTCGCCGCGAGGTACCTGGCCACCGAGCAGGACGTGGAGGAGTTCATCGCAGTCGCCGAGGGGCGGTCAACGGGGGTTCCGGCCATCCTCGAGAGGTACCGCCTCGGATGGGTGGGCTCCTTCGTGCCGGCCCTGTCAGTCGTCCACCGCCTGCGACTGACCGTCAACGACCCCTCCATCAGATGGAGAGATACCCTGCTGTGGAGAGAGGGCGCGGCTGCTGATCCTCGAGCCATCGAAGCCGTGCTGAGACACTTCAACCTCCCGATCGACGCCGCGGTGGATCACGTGTTCTGGAGTACGGGGGATCCTGAGATGCTGTGGCCGTGGGTGTGGGAGCACCTCGATGTCCTGGATGAAGGGCTCGACAGCTCGGAGAACGCTCCTCGAGCGCTGGACATCCTTGAGGTCTTCCCGCGACTGCCTTCCCAGATCCTTCCCAAGCTCGCGCGCATGGCCGTCACGGCCTCCCCGCGGGTGCGTCGACGGGCGCAGCGCCTGCTCAGCGCCTCCTCGGCCGCACCCACTCTGGCTGAGCCCATGCTCAAGGATCCGTCAGCGGAGATTCGGCGTTCAGCGGCCGAGTGGCTCGCCTCTCTGGCGCCTCAGCAATCCGTCGAGCCCCTTCGAGCGGCCTGCGCCACGGAGGAGGATATTGCGGTTCGAGCCAGCATGCTCAAAGCCATGCGAGCCTGCGGTGAGGACCTCACCGAGCTGCTGTCTGCCGACCAGCTCCAGCAGGAGGCTGTGGAGGGGCTGGAGGCCAACCCGGCTGCCGGTCCGGACTGGCTCGACTGGGACGGCCTGCCCACTGTGCACTGGCGAGACGGCGGTCCAGTGAGCCCACAGGTGATCTGCTGGTGGGTGACCCTGGCCGCGATCATGAAGGACCCCGACGGCCGGGGCCTCATCGGCCTCTACCTCTCTCTTCTGGATCCTCAGGACGCCCGTCGGCTGGCCCTCCACCTGGTGCGGGCCTGGATCGCGCACGATACGGCCCACCCGAGCCCGGAAGAGAGCCTCTCCTACGCCCAGAGCCTCGGGGCGAGGCGGCATCAGGCCATCCAACTGCAGTGGAGCTCGGCGGCCCAGAGCGACGACCCCGAGGAACGGGAGGTGGCCAGGCAGAAGCTGGCTCGACCTCTGGAGAGCTACGTCAAGGAGGTCTATGACGAGCATCAGGGGACGTACCTGGGCTCGGCGATGGCCGACAAGGGCCTCATGGCCTTCGCCGTTGAAACCGATGGCGGCGAGCTCGCCACCCTGGCCCACAGCTACATGCGGAACCACCGCAACCGTCGACCCCAGTACGAGGTCCTCATCCGGGCTCTTCGAGCCAACGGCCAGGACCCCGCTCTCCAGGTGCTGATCGGCGTGGCGCAGCGTCACAAGATGGCGAGCCTGCAGAAGACCGCCCGCGAGCTGCTGGACGAGGTCGCCGTCGAGCGGGGCTGGAGCACCGAGCAGCTGGAGGACCGGACCGTCCCCACCGCAGGTTTCGGGTCTGACGGCCTGCTGCACCTGAGCTACGGAGCCCGTTCCTTCACCGGCCGGCTGACCGCGGACTTCAAGATCGCACTGACCGGGCCGGAGGGGAAGATCCGGGCCTCACTGCCGGCACCCCGGGCCGACGACGATGCGGACGCCGTCAAAGCCGCCAAGAAACAGCTCACCGCCTCCCGCAAGGAGGCCAAGAACGTGCTCTCCGGCCAAAGCGGCCGACTCTACGACGCCATGTGCGTGGAACGGGGGTGGAGCCCTACCGAATGGCGTGATCTTCTGTTCGCCCACCCGCTCATGAGGCACCTCGTCACTCGGGTCATCTGGCAGTTCGTCCCGGCTGACGGTGGTGAGCCGCTCGTCTTCCGTCCCACACCGGAAGGGGAGCTGCTGGCAGTCGACGACGCCGTCGTCGACCTCCCGGGGCAAGGGAAGATCGCCGTGGCGCACGGGACCGTCATCGGGCCCGATGCCGTGACGGCGTGGCGCGAGCACCTGACCGACTATGAGGTCGAGCCGCTGTTCGACCAGCTCTCCGCCCTCGCACCCGTCATCACGCCGGGCCAGCAGCGGCTCACCGATCTTCGTGGGCACATGACCGACGCTTACTCCGTGCGCAATATCGCCTCCAAGCGAGGCTACCGCCATGGGGGAATGGAGGATGGGGGATGGTTCACCGAGTATCTCCGCACGATTCCCACAGCGAGCCTCACCGTCGCACTGACCTTCACCGGCGCTTACGTGTCGAACGGTAACACCCCGTGTGCGACCGGCAGCCTGGAGCTGCGTCGCGGAACCGGTCGTCGTCTGGTGGCGCTGGACGAGGTGCCCACCCCGCTGCTGGCCGAGAGCTACGCGGACTACGCAGCCCTGGCGGCACTGGGAGCCTACGACCCGGACTGGGAGGACAGGACCAGACTGTTCTAGAGGCGGTGACGAGAGCCCGCGGGGCTCGGCCACGCTCGTCGATGGCGGCATGACGCGGTTCAGAGTCGCCCTCAGCGAGCCTGCAGCAAAAGGGGGTGGAGCGGATCCGTATCCGCTCCACCCCCTGCGTACCCGACGAGGTATCAGCTCCTCCGGTGCCCCAGTCCGGTGACCTTGAAGCCGTCCTCACTGGGAGTGAGGATGAGCCAGGCCCCGTACTCGAACTGAGCGCGGTGGTTGGGAAGCGGCTGCATCCAGGGCTTGGACTGATCCTCCGAGGTGATCGGGCACAGGATCGACCCGGGAGCCAGATCCTCAGAGATCACCATGGTCCCGAACAACGAGTCCTTGGGGCCCGCCAGCAGGCAGGAGGCCACCTTGCCTCCCTTGGGCAGGTAGGCGCTGCGCGCCGTGGCGTCACCGGCCTGCGTGGAGCCGGCCGGCTCATCCAGGGAGGAGAGCACCGCGGAGTCGACCTGGTCGGTGACCTTACTGTCCTCCTTAGCGGCCAGGGCGTCGTAGACGGCCTGAACCTTGACCAGTGACGGGCGGTGGATGTCCTGGGTCGGGAGGTGGTAGACGACGTCGAACAGCGCCAGGGACTCACCGTCCCACTGAGCGGCGACGGCGGCCGTCCCCGAACCGGAACAGGCCTTGCAGTCCATGTCCCCGGCGACCATGAGCTGGGGCATGTTGAACAGCACGGTTCCGCCCACGACGCGCAGGTTCTCCATATGGGTTGCCGGAGTGTAGCCGATCTCGTTGCTGCCCTCCATGATGAGGGAGCCGACCATCTGCTTGTCCCCGTTGTAGGCGGCCAAGACGTCGAAGGCCGCAGCGGTGCCGCTGTTGCACTCCAGAACCGCGACCGTCACCGGGGAGGAGCCGAAGAAGCCCGGCTGCGCCTCCTTCAGCGCGACGGTGAAGTTGCTTCCGCCAGGACCGTTGCCCGCCGCCGCGGTCGCGGTGCCGCTGGAGAAGGTGAGGCTGGTCTTGTCATCCTTCATCTTCTCGACCACCTGCGACTTCGTCGTGCCGCGGACCACGGAGGCGAAGCCGTCGGCGCAAACGGTCGGGACATCGAGGGTGGTGCCGCCCAGCTCCTCCAGGCTGGGGGCGGGCTTGGCTGCGGAGGTCGGGGCCGAGGTCGGCAGTGCCGTGGCGCGGGGCGAGCTCGAGCCGGAGTCGAAGGTCATGACCGACGTCGTCGAGCCGTTGAAGACCACGACGTAGCCATCGCCGGCCGCCCACGAGGTCACCGGGGTGGAGACCCGCCAGATCGTGCTCCCGTCGACCGGGTCGAGGGCGCGCAGCGAGTCCGGGTAGGCCATGACGAGGGCCCCCTTGCTGGTCTGCCAGCGGGGTACCACCTCGGTGCCCAAGGTGTTGAGAGCGCCCGCGCCCTCGGGGAGCTTGCTCGACCACAGTACGCTGCTGCCGTCCAGGCCGGCCACGGTGACGCCGTCACTGACCACCCAGACATCACGGCTCATCGGCAGGTTGACACTGACGAGCTTGCGGGGCGCCTCGACTCGGGTCGCCCATACCGGCTTGGAGCCGTCGAGCTTCAGTCCCGAGACCTTCTCCCGGTTGACGCTCACGGTTCCGTCGGAGCTGACCGACAGGGGTTTTCCGTCCCCGGGAGTGTCGCTCAGCCGCACCGAGGCGGGTGCCGGTCCCGAGGCCCGCGTGCTCGGTGACGCCGGTGCGCCAGGAGTGGAGGACGGGGCGGCGGAGGGAGCCGCGGGACCCACGGGGTTCGTGGGGGCCATGCCATTGGGGATCTTCGAGGGCCCGCTCTGGGAGGGAGTGGCTGAGCGGGCGTCACTGGGCTGGGGTGCAACCGGTGAGGCGGGCGCTGTGGGGGCCTCGGCGGAGACAGTTGAGGGCTTGGCGGGGGAGTTGATCCCCGAGGCCAGATCGATGCTGATCTGGTCACCGCAGTCCAAGGTCTTGGCGTTCATCCGGCAGTCGAGGTACTGGCCAGCCAGATTATCGGGGATGGGGACCTGCCACGCGGCGTAGGACGATGATGAGCTCGGGTTCAAAGCCACCAGTGCCTCACGTCGATCAGCGATCACCCGCAGGATCGTCAGCTGCTTGCTGGTGATCGTCGTGGTGCCGTTGGCGTCGAAGGGCGCCGCCGCGAGCTCCTTGCCGATGTTGGACAGGTCCTGCTGTGCCTGGAGGATCGGGGCCGTGACCATGGAGAGCGGGTCGGAGCTGCGCGTCAGCGCCCAGATGCCTCCACCGCCGAGCGCCAGGACCAGGGTGACGACGGCGCTGAGGATCCCGAGCCGTGCCCGACGGCGCCGCTGAGGCGGGGGCGGTGAGGTGAGGGCAGGAGGCCCCTGGGGCGGCGCCGCAGGCGGCGGGGTCGTGGATGAGGGGGCCTCCGGGGAAGGCGATTCGGGAGCAGGGGAGTCAGGAGACGGAGACATAACCGCAGCCTAGAAGGAAATGGGCCGGCCGAGAGGCGGAATAAGATTCATACCGATCGGTTGAATAGACTTCCTGTCGTGCGGGCACATGTCCGGGGAAATTGCCGTCATGTCCGTATCCGGCACAGCCCGGGTGGGACGTCAGGCGACGGCGTGGCTGGGGGACTGCTCGGACGCGACGGTCGCCTGGGCCAGGACCTGGTCGCCGTCGTCGCCGCCGTAGATGACCAGGCTCTGACCGGCGGCCACGCCACGCAAGGGCACGGCCAGGTCGGCGTGCAGGAGCCCGCGCGTCGCATCGACGCGGACCCTTGCCGGGACCGGGCGGCCGTGGGCGCGCACCTGGATGCTGGCCTCCTGCCAGCCGACGGCGGGGGAGCCGTCAGAATCGGTGGTGCCGGTGTCGGGGCCGGTGGTGAGCGGCTCGGGGTCGGCGAGCAGGACGAGCCCGTCGCCGTCGACCGCGGTGCGGCTGAGCAACTCCTCGGGGCCGACGACGACCTCGTTGGTGGCCGGACGCGTCTCGATGACGTAGCGGGGGCGGCCGTCCTCGGCCGGGCGGGACAGGCCGAGGCCCTTGCGCTGGCCGACGGTGAAGCCGTAGTAGCCCTGGTGGGTGCCCAGGACCTCGCCGTCGGGGGAGACCATGGTGCCCTCGTGGGCGCCGAGCGAGCGGGTCAGGAAACCGCGGGTGTCGCCGTCGGCCACGAAGCAGATGTCGTAGGAGTCCGGCTTGGAGGCCACCGGCAGGCCCCGGGCCTCGGCCTCGGCACGCACCTGCGCCTTGGAGGGGGCATCCCCCAAGGGGAAGAGGGCCCGGGCCAGGCCCTCACGGCCGGAGACGGCCAGGACATAGGACTGGTCCTTGGCGGCATCGACGGCGCGGCGCAGCGTGAGGCCCTCGGTGTCCCCGGGGCGGCCGGAGGAGGCGCCGCCGCTCAGGCGCGCGTAGTGACCGGTGGCGACGGCGTCGAAGCCCAGGGCCAGGGCCCGCTCCAGGAGCGCGTCGAACTTGACGCGCTCGTTGCAGCGCACGCAGGGGTTGGGAGTGCGCCCGGCGCGGTACTCGTCGAGGAAGTCGGCCACGACGCGCTCCTCGAACTCCTCAGACAGGTCCCACACGTAGAAGGGGATGCCCAGGATCTGGGCGGCCCAGCGGGCGTCGGCGGAGTCCTCGATGGAGCAGCAGCCGCGTGAGCCCGAACGGGTCTGGGCCCGGTTGCGGGTCAGGGCCATGTGGACGCCCACGACCTCATGGCCGGCGTCGACGGCGCGCGCCGCGGCCACGGCGGAGTCGACTCCACCGGACAGGGCGGCCAGGACGCGCACGAGGATCTCCTCCAGTCAGACGGGTAGCCGTTGCTACAGGCCGTGGCAGGCTACCGCAGGTCGACCGCAACGGGGCAACCGGAACAACCCAGGGGACCTCGTGGTGCCCGGCATAGACGGCGCTGAGGGAGGAGATGTCATACCTGACAAGTGCGTCACTGGCGCCGGCAGCTTCGCCCGGACCCTGCGCGATCAGTGTTGATGCCCAGGGTTCTTCGTTTTCCGTCGGGGGAGTGCAAGCGCATTCTCAGCGTGGCGGGTGAGCATGTGACGGTAGTGCCCAGGCATGTTCCAGCAGCGCCTGCCCAGCGGTGGCATGCTGTTCGTCGGGCTCGACTCGACAAAGGCGTGGCAGTGCGTGTCAGTGTGCTCATGGTGCTCTTGCCTCATCGTTCACGAAAGGAGTCGCGATGTCTGATGCGTGGTTGGCCTTCTTGGTTATTTTCGCCATGCTGCTGGCGATCTGGCGGATAGCAGACAGTCGAGAGCGTCCGATGACGAAGAGCGAGCAGGAACGCATGTTCTTCCGGCAGACCTACAGCCTGTCGATCGATCGCATGCTCTCGGAGAGCCCGCTGGACCGGAACGAGGTACGGCGCCTGCGTGACTCCGGGAGAAGCGACGGGAGTGCGCGAGCCATTAGGTACGTACAAGAATGGGACCCCGTTCCTCGGGAGATCGCCGCTCAGTTCGTCGACCGCGTGTGAGAGGGGCTGCGCTGGATCGAGAACTGCGTTCTCCGCCCAGGACGTACTTTTCCCCCACACGACTGCTGACGGACTCCAGTCGTTTGGGGGATATCGCAGTCCTCGGTCACCAAGTACGTCCCCGATGGCCAAGAACTCGGGCACCAGAGCGGATGGCCGGCAGCATGGCGCTGTTGCGTGGCCATTGAGGGGCGCTCAACGGGCGGCGAACTCATGGCCGGCGCGAATGAGGTCCCGGAGCCAGTCGCTCTGTGCGGCCTCCATCGTCTTGACGACGACGTGGTGGTTCCACCTGTTGGCGCTGACCTGGTCGACGCGGTGGACGTGCGGATCCTCCACGGGACGATCGAGCCTCACGTTGAGGAACAGGGTGCCGTCGCCCGTCCTCTCATAGGCCCAGACCCACAGGAACTTCCGGTTGACGGAGAAGCTCACCTGGGCCGTCAGGTGCTTCGTGACGGAGCCGAGCGAGAGGGTGTAGGACTCGATCGCCGTGTACATGGCGTTCGATGCCGGCTTGCCGCTGAAGTCGCCGATCATCTTGTTCGAGGTGGTGGGCATGCGGTGCTCCTCGTGAGTCGTCGGACTGGATGCTGTTACGAGTGTGTCCCGGCCGCCTTGTGCGTCACCTTCCAGGATCGCCTGGCTCCCTCCAGGGCGGCGGGCAGGGCGGCGAGCAGGCGCTCGACGTCGTCGGGGATCGTCTCCCGGCCCAGGGAGCAGCGCAGCGTGGAGCGGGCCGGCCCCTCCTCAAAGCCCATTGCCAGGAGCACGTGACTGGGCTGGGTGACCCCGGCGTGGCAGGCCGACCCCGCCGACGCATCAATCCCCGCCAGGTCCAGGGCCATGAGCAGCGCCTCGGCGTCGGCCTCCTCGAACCACAGGTGCGCCGTGGAAGCCACATGATCGGCACCCTCCGGCAACGTGGCGTGAACGCCCGCAAGCGCCCCGGCCCCCTCCAGGATCCGACGTCGCAGCGCCGCCAGCCGGGCCTCCTGCTCCTCCCGCTCGGCGACCGCCAGCTCCACCGCCAGGGCCAGCGCCCGGGCCGCCACCACGTCCTGAGTACCCGAGCGGAGCCCCCGCTCCTGACGGCCCCCGCCCGTGGCCGGCGTCAACGCCAGGTCGCGGCGAACCACCAGGGCCCCCACGCCCACCGGCGCCCCCAGCTTGTGCCCCGTCAGGCTCATCGCATCCAGGCCCCAGCCATGGAAGTCCACCGGAACCTTCCCCAGCGCCGCCACCACATCAGAGTGGACGGGCACGTACCCGCTCTCGCCGGGGCGCCCGGCGCCACTGGCCTCCCGCACGCGCTCCACCAGCGCCGCCATGTCCTGCACCACGCCGGTCTCATTGTTCGCCGTCATCACCGACACCAAGGACGCGGGGGAGTGGTCGGTACTGCCCGCCGGCACCAGCGCCCGATCCACCGAGTCGAGCTTGACCTGCCCCGCGCCGTCAACCTCCAGCAGGCTCAGCCCCGCCCCCAGTTGGTCCACGGCGGTGCGCGCCGAGTCCAGAACCGCCGGGTGCTCAATTGGAGAGACCACCAGCCGCCCGCCCGGCACCGCGCGCGCCCGCCCCGAGACCACCAGGGCATCGGCCTCGGTCCCACCGGAGGTCAGCAGCACCTCATGCGCATCCACCCCCAGGGCACTGGCCAGGCGGGCGCGCGCCTGCGCCAGCAGGGCCCCCACCCGCCGGCCCGCAGTGTGCTGCGCACTCGGATTCGCCCAGCCCCCGAGCCCACTGGCCAGGTCCTCGGCAACCTGCTGGGCGACCTCGGGACGGACCGGGGCCGAGGCGGCATGATCGAGATAGGTGCGCACACCCCCAGCCTAGACGGCGGCACCGGCGACCAGAATGGTCCGCACGCGGCCTCCGCGCCGCCCGCACACCGCCCGCCTTCTCGCAGAACGCCTCGCCCCTCGCCCCGGCAGCCCCCGAGTCCCATATTCATCTCCTATCGGTATGGGCGTGCCCATGTGCGCCTCGAAGCAGGGGGTGGGAGAGTGACCCCATGCGCACCGACCAGCTCGCCCTGTCCCGCTCCGCCACCGACCGCGACGCCGAGCGACGCAGCGAGCCCGGGCTGCTGGAGCGCCTCGCCGCCGACCCCGACACCCGCCTGCTGCTGGTCGACGCCCGCGGCCGCGTCGCCCTGACCGGCCCCGCCATCCACCCCGACCTGCCCGACGACGGCCTCACCCCACCCAGCCTCATCGGCAGCCCCGGCGCCACCGCCTGGGAGGGCCCCGGCACGCGCAGCGGCTGGGGCCTGCCCGACCTTCGCGTCGGCTACCTCGGAGCCTCCGCCCCCACTCGCTGCCCCGACCTGACCGTCCTCTACATGGGCCGCGAGCTCGCCGACGCCACAGCCTCGGGCCCCGCCTGGATCGCCGTCGTCGTGCCCCAGGCCCTCGAGGTCCCCGACGCCCCCGAGCCGCCCGCCACCGGCTCTGACGCCGAGGGCACCGCCGTCGACCACCCCGACCTGCGCCGCCTGCTGGAGCGCTACCCGCTCTCCGCCCTGAGAGCCATGGGCGCCCAGATGACGGCCCGCGATGCCGGCCTGGCCACCACGGCCACCGCCCTGGCCGCCTGGCACGCCCGCTCCGCCTACTGCCCGGCCTGCGGCGGACGCACCGAGATCATCGAGGCCGGCTGGGCCCGCCGCTGCTCCGACTGCGCCACCGTCCACTTCCCACGCACCGACCCGGCCGTCATCATGGCGGTCACCGACACCTCCGACCGCCTCCTCCTCGTGCGCGGCGCCACCTGGGCTCCCCGGCGCTACTCGGTCGTGGCCGGCTTCGTCGAGGCCGGCGAGTCCATTGAGGCGGCCGTGGCACGAGAGGTGTGGGAGGAGACCGGGCTGCACGTGGCCGACGTCGAGTACCTCGCCTCCCAGCCCTGGCCCTTCCCACGCTCCCTCATGCTCGGCTGCCGCGCCCGCCTGGCCCCCGGCGAGGACCGGCCCCGCCCCGACGGTCAGGAGGTCGTCGAGGCCCGCCTCGTCTCCCGTGACGAGCTCACCGCGGCCGCCGACGAGGGCAGCATCCTCCTGCCCGGCCCCACCTCCATCGCCCGACTCCTCATCGAGGACTGGTACGGCGGCCCCATCGTCAGCTGACGCCACCCGGCGCGGGACAACAACCGTCGGTTCCTGTCACCGCCGCATGGCAGGCTGGTCCCGATGAGCCCGACCACCCCCCACCACGCCCCCCTCGACGCATCCAGGCTCCTGGAGGCCCTCGACCCCGACCAGCGCGAGGTCGCCGAGCACCTCGAAGGACCCCTGTGCGTCCTGGCCGGCGCGGGCACCGGCAAGACCCGGGCCATCACCTACCGCATCGCCCACGGCGTGGCCACCGGCGCCTACCAGGCCACCCAGGTCCTGGCCGTGACCTTCACCGCCCGCGCCGCCGGCGAGATGCGCTCGCGCCTGGCCGACCTCGGCGTCCCCGGCGTCCAGGCCCGCACCTTCCACGCCGCCGCCCTGCGCCAGCTCACCTACTTCTGGCCGACCGCCATCGGCGGACGCCGCCCCGACATCCAGGCCCACAAGGCGCCCCTGGTCGGCGCCGCCGCCCGCCGCCTGGGCCTGCCCACCGACCGGGCCACCGTGCGAGACCTGGCCGCCGAGGTCGAGTGGGCCAAGGTCACCATGACCCTGCCCGAGGACTACGCCCAGGCCGCCGTCGCCGCCGGCCGCACCGGCGTGGCCGGGCAGGAGGCGGCCACCGTCGCCCAGGTCCTGTCCCTCTACGAGGAGGCCAAGAGCGAGCGCGGCGTCATCGACTTCGAGGACGTGCTCCTGCTGACCATCGGGATCCTCCTGGACCGCGAGGACGTCGCCGCACAGGTGCGCGGCCAGTACAAGCACTTCGTCGTCGACGAGTACCAGGACGTCTCCCCGCTCCAGCAGCGCCTGCTGGACCTGTGGCTGGGCAGGCGCCGCCAGCTGTGCGTCGTCGGGGACGTCTCCCAGACCATCTACTCCTTCACCGGCGCCACCCCAGCGTTCCTCACCGGCTTCACCACCCGCTACGAGGGCGCGCGCACCGTGCGCCTGAGCCGCGACTACCGCTCCACCCCGCAGGTCGTCTCCCTGGCCAACCGGGTCCTCTCCCGCTCGCGGCGCGGGGGCGGCGGCCTGCACCTGCCCGCAGGCGCCGTCGAGCTGGTCGCCCAGCGGCCCAGCGGCCCCGCCGTGCGCTTCGAGACCTACGACGACGACATCGCCGAGGCCGAGGGCGCCGTCGCCCAGGTGCGCCGCCTGCAGGCCGCCGGGGTCGCCCTGAGCGAGATCGCGATCCTGTACCGCACCAACTCCCAGTCCGAGGTCTTCGAGCAGGCCCTGGCCGGAGCCCAGATCGGATACCTCGTGCGCGGCGGCGAGCGCTTCTTCGAACGTGAGGAGGTCAAACGCGCCATGGCCGTCATCCTCGGGGCCGCCCGCACCGAGAAGGCCACTCTCACCGGCGATCTCGGCCAGGACGCGCGCACTGTCCTGTCCCGCGAGGGCTGGAGCGAGGAGCCGCCCGCACCGCGTGGAGCCGTGCGCGAGCGCTGGGACGCCCTCAACGCCCTGGTGGCCCTGGCAGACGAGATGGCCCAGACCCGCGGCGCCGACCTCGACGCCTTCCACACCGAGCTGCGTGAGCGCGCCGACGCCCAGAACGCCCCCACCGTCGAGGGCGTCACCCTGTCCTCCCTGCACGCCGCCAAGGGCCTGGAGTGGGACGCCGTCATCCTCGCCGGCGTCTGCGAGGGCCTGCTGCCGATCTCCCTGGCCGAAGGGCAGGCCGCCATCGAGGAGGAGCGGCGCCTGCTCTACGTGGGCGTCACCCGCGCGCGCGAGCACCTCATCATCTCCTACGCCCGCGCCCGCAACGCCGGAGGGCGAGCCTCCCGCAAACCCTCCCGCTTCCTGGACGGCCTGTGGCCCACCGGCCACGGCAGCCGAGACGCCTCCCGGCGCCAGGGCCGCCAAAGCGCCAAGGAACGCTCCCGACAGTCCGCCGCCGACTTCGAGGCCAACAACGACCCCCGCACCATCGCCCTGTTCGAGGAGCTGCGGGCCTGGCGCTCCCAGATCGCCAAGGAGAGGTCCAGACCCGCCTACACGGTCTTCGCCGACGCCACCTTGCGGGACATCGCCGTCGTCAAACCCACCAGCCTGCCCCAGCTCTCCCTCATCCGCGGCGTGGGCGCCACCAAGCTCCAGGACTACGGCGGGCCGGTCCTGGCCCTTCTGCGCGACTTCGAGGCCGGGGACTGAGCGGCCCGAGGCACTCCTGCCCGACGGCGGTCACAGCTGCGAGCACAGGCACTCAGGGTGACGCTCCCAGGGCCTGTGCCGCCCCCGGGGCTCCTGGCCGGTGACCTCCACCGAGTGCGTGGACCACCACGCGGCCGAGCCCCCGCTCGCCTCCCCGCCCGGTTCAGCCTCGTCCCCGGTGCCGTCGGCCCCGGTCACCTGGGCCACCAGCGTGTCGATGACGGCCCGCGCCGTCGACGCCGCCGCCTCGTGCAGGACCAGGTGCTCAACCTCCGGCATGGACAGGGTGCGCATCTGCGTGGCCAACGCCGGCCAGCACGGGTCGGCGTCCCTCTCCCACAGGTCCAGGCAGGTCGAGCACGGACCCTGACCGTTGAGTACCGGGCCGATGCGCACCCCCGCCTCGCCGACGACGACCGGCAGGTGCACCACGTCCTCCTGAGCGAGCCGGCGCGCGAGCAGCGGCTCGACCACGTGCGCGTCCACCGTCACCATGACATCAGGACGGGTGCGCAACGGCGCCCGAGTCCTCAGGGCCGGGAAACGTGCCGACAGCAGCGGAGCCAGGCCCCCGTCCTGCGGGGAACGGGTGGACAGGATCGTGCCCACCCCAGCCTCCGCCAGCCACAGAGCCGCCTCCTGAGCCAGGGCGCTCACGCCGTGAACAGCCAGGACGGCCTGGGACAGGAGGGCGCCACGGCCCTTGGCGTCGGCTCCGAGCCGGTCCCAGTACACGCCGTCGGCCCCGCCGAGCTCGCTGGTCGCCGAGGACACCAGCACCCCCTGACGCTCCAGGTCCGCGACGATCTCACGCGCCCGCGCCACCGGCACCCGGCTGCGCCGAGCGGCCCGGTAGACGCCCGTGCTCTCCAGGCTGCGCGCGAACTCATCGAGCAGCCGCTGCTCGGCCAGGCTCAGGTCACTGACAATGGTGCGCCGCCCGGGACTCGTCCCGATCTGGCTGACACCCTGCTGGCGCCACAGGATGGCGCACCCACCACGTACACGCATCGTGCCTCCTCACAGTCCTCCCGGGACCCGAAGGGGCGCCGGGAGATCGACGTCCTGGCGAGAGCGTCAGGACACGGTGCGACAGTGGCACGGAGCGCGTCCAAGCCACCAGAGGCAGGTGCCGGCCTGTGGATAACTATCCCCGACCGAACGCCGGGTCAGCGGGGGTCACTTGGCCGAGCAGGTGGCCAGACCGGAGGTGTCGCCCGAGGCGATCGCCTCGGTGGCGGTGACGGCCTCGTGCAGCGTACCGACGGCGAAGACCTGCATGCCCTTGGGCTCATGGCCCTTGACCTCGTCACAGTTGCTCGCCGGGGCCAGGAAGTACGTGGAGCCCGCCTTGCGGGCACCGGCCATCTTCTGCTGGATACCGCCGATGGGGCCGACCTGGCCGTTGATGTCGATCGTCCCGGTCCCGGAGATGTCCTTGCCGCCGGTCAGCGCCCCCGGGGTGATCTCGTCAACGACCCCCAGGGCGAACATCATGCCGGCACTGGGCCCGCCGACGTCGGACAGGCCGAAGGTGGCGTCCACCTTGCTGTCCACCGAGATCTTCAGGCTCAGCCCCAGCAGGGAACCGGTCGTCCCCTCCTGCGGGGCGATCGTGGTGAGCGCGGCGGCCACCTGCTGATCGCCGCGGCGCACCCCGAGGGTCACCCGAGTGCCCTCGGCAATGGTGGTCATGAGCTCTTTCAGCTGGGAGAAGGAGGTGATGGTCGTGGCCTGGCCGCCCTCAGGAGTGATGGTCTCCAGGACGTCCCCGGCCTGGACCTCGGTCGAGGTCTGCTGCTCGGCCACCTCGGTGACGGTCAGGTGCATGGCTCCGGCCTTGCCGGTCTCCACGAGCGCGGCGATGACGGCGGAGTCCTGCGAGGCGGTCATCTGAGCCTTGCCGGTCTCCTCGACCTGCTCGGCGCTCTGATCCTGCGGGCACACTTCGTTGCGGTCCACGATCCGCTTGTCCGCCGAGAACCAGGCGGCGATGAGGTCAGCGGTGGTCACCGGGTAACCGGGGCAGCCCGACACCGAGACCGTCGTCATCCGCAGGGCGCCCTGGGTCGGGTAGGTCTCGGTTCCCGAGACCTTCAGGACGTCCTGGCTCGACGACGAGCCGTTGTCCAGCACGTTCCAGGTCGGGCCGGGGGCCTCGATGACCACGTTGATCGGCACCGTGAAGACGGCGACGATGAGGGCCACTACCACCAGGACCGCCCCGACCGCCGCGGTGCGCCGCAGCCTGCGTCGGCGCCGGTCCTGTGGGGAGGGCTGCGCCTGCGGGGCCTCGGCGTGCTCGGCCTGGTCGAGCCGATCATCCTCGGGCTCCGGGGCCGGCCGGGTGTCGTCAGGGGCGAGCGAGCCCGCGGTGTCGACGGCGTCGTGCTGGTCTGGGTGCGTCACGCGCTCATCATGCGACATCTTCCTGAGGAAGACGCGCAGATACCGACACGAACCCGGCACGATCTCGACACACTGCCGGCACGGACAGGACGCGGGCCCGACCGGGACGGAGTGGGCACGCCGTCGGCGAACGGAACATAGCCCCGGCACAGGAATGGGTGCGACCATAGGGCCGTTAGCGACAGTGTCCGGTCGCCCCAGACGGCCCGGACGATGCCCAAGGACGACCCGGCGAGAGGAAACCCCGTGAGCGAGGACGCCTTCGACGAGCTCGAGAAGATGCTCGCATCACTGTTCGGCGAGCAGATGGCCTCCGACGCCGTCAGCGCCCTGCGCTCATCCGGGGTGGATCCCAGCTCCATCGCCCAGATGCCGGGGGTGGGGGACATCTCCCAGCTCAGTCCCGCCCAGCTGTTGGCGATGCGCGCCCAGTTCCAGCAGATGTTCTCCGCCTCCACCGCCGAGCCGGTCAACTGGCAGATGGGGCAGGAGCTGGCCCTCCAGCAGGCGCGCGGCGACGGCGACCCCACGGTGACCGCCGCGGTCGCCGAGTCCACGCGCCAGGCCCTTCAGGTGGCCGACCTGTGGCTGGACACCGCCACCGAGTTCATGCCGGCGCCCGGACAGCGGGAGGCCTGGAGCCGCAGCGGCTGGGTCGAGCGCACGCTGCCGGTGTGGAAGGACGTGTGCGCCCCGGTGGCCGAGGCCGTCACCACCGCCCTGGCCCGCACCCTGGAGAAGCAGATTCAGGAGATGCCGGCCGAGATGGGGCAGGCCGCCCAGCAGATGGGGGCGCTCGGGTCCATCATGCGCACCATGGCCGGCACAGCCTTCGGCCTCCAGATCGGCCAGGCCATCGGGGAACTCGCCAAGGAGGCGCTGGGGGCCACCGACACCGGCCTGCCCCTGACCCGTGAGCCCGGTACGGCACTGGTTCCCGCCAACGTGACCGCCTTCGCCGAGGGGCTGGAGGTCGATGAGGACGAGGCCCGCATGTTCCTGGCCGTGCGGGAGGCCGCCACCGCCCGCCTCTACGCCCACGTGCCCTGGCTGCGCGGGCAGGTGCTCCAGGCAGTGGTCGCCTACGCCCGTGAGATCCGCATCGACACCGAGACCCTGGAGTCCGCCGTGGCCCAGGTGGATCCCAACGATCCCGACGCCTTGCGCGAGGCCCTTGAGAGCGGGCTGTTCGCGCCCCAGGAGACGGCGGCCCAGCGCGAGGCCCTCGAGGACCTGGAGACGCTCCTGGCACTCGTTGAGGGCTGGGTCGAGGTGGTCACCGCCCGCGCCGCCGCACCGCACCTGCCCCACCTCATGGCACTGGCCGAGATGATGCGCCGGCGCCGGGCCCAGGGTGGCGCCGCCGAGCAGGTCTTCGCCCGCCTCATCGGCCTGACCTTCCGTCCCCGCCGGGCCCGGGAGGCCGCCGAGCTGTGGGCCCACCTGGGCGCCCAGGCCGGTGACGCCGAGCGCGATGCCTTCTGGAACCACCCCGACGTCATGCCCACGGCCTCCGAGCTCGCCAATCCCAAGGACTTCCTCACCATGCGGCGCATGGCTCAGGACATCGACGCCGAGATCGACGCCGACCTGGCCTCCCTGCTGGACGGGACCCTCGGGTACGCCGAGGGCGCCAAGGAGGCCGACGAGAACAGCCCCGAGGGGCTCGGGGACCGGAGCCCTGCCTCCGCCGACGCCGCTTCCCAGGAGCCCAACCAGCCGGCCGACCCCGCCTCGGCCGGCGCCGGGGGCGAGGACTCGCCCGGAGAGCCCGACGAGCAGGACCCGACCGACACGGACAAGGACTGAGGCGCACGGGGCCGCGCGGTGCTGGTGACCGGCGTCGAGTGCTCGCCCGAGGGCGACCGGCTACAGGAAGGTCGCCTCCAGGGCCTCGACCAGGCCGGGGACCAGGCGCTCACCCTGATAGAGCGAGGCGTCGTCGTCGTGACTGCGTGAGCGCAGTACGCACCAGGACTGCCCGCCGCGCAGGACCCCCACCACCATGCGGATGTCCTCGCGGTCCGGGCGCTCCTGGAGGAAGGCCAGACGCTCGGCGGCATCGGTGATGGCCTCGGCCTCCTCCTGGGCCGCAGGCGGCAGGACCAGCCGCTCGACGCTGATGGCGGCGCCGTGGACGGAGTCGGGCCAGGCGAGCTGGGCCAGCAGGTGCTCCAGGTCCGCGGCGGGCGGCAGCCCCTCCTGCTCCACCACCATGAGCAGCTCGGGGTTCGAGCGGGCCTCCTCCACGGTGGCGGCGTCCAGGAGGTCGGCCACGTCCGGGTCGGCCTCAAGAGCCTCGGCGGTGCGCACCAGCGCGAAGACGCGCACCGGCTGGTCCCAGCCGTGGGCCGCCACGTGAGTCTCGGTCTCCGTCACCGCGCGGGCCAGGGCCCCTGCCGATAAGGCTGCGGCTCGACCCGCCCCCTCGGTGGTCGCCTCGTCATGCATTGTGTCAGTCACGCCGCCATCGTCTCACTGGTGGCGCCGCCTCCTCCAATGACGAGGCTTCATCAGTCAGGTGGCGCGCCCTGGCCACCCGAGGCGTTTTCTCATCCTGGAGAAGGTTATGGCCGTGTCAGAGGTGTGTGGGACGATGGTCCGAGCGGCCCCTCCGGCCGATGACGCCATGTTTCACCGTGTGCGAGGCGGCGTCACCACGCACGTCAGACAGGGAGCAGGATCGTGAGCACCAGGCCCGATGACGAGTCCCCGGACTCAACCCCCGAGGAGTCCTCGAGCAAGTCCACCGGCTCGTCCCGACAGGGGAAGCCTGACAACTTATCCGGACTGTTCGGCCTTGGACGCATGGGTGGGGGAGGGCCCCGTCCTCCCCGCGCTCCGCGCACCGGGAAAGGCGGCGGACGTCCCGGTCCGCTGGTCCTGACCATCTCGATCATCGCGGCCATCGCTGTGGTCATTGGCATCCTGTCGCAGGTGTGGACCGAGGTCCTCTGGTTCAGTCAGATCGGGTACGCCCGGGTGCTGTGGACGCAGTGGATCGCCCTCATCGTCCTGTTCCTGGTGGGATTCGGCATCATGTTCGGGGCCGTCTTCGTCTCGATGACCAGGGCCTACCAAGCCCGGGAGATCGGGATGCCCGACGACGAGGCCACGCGCAACCTCGAGGCCTACCGCTCCGTCATCGAGCCCGTGCGACGTCGGCTGACCTGGGCAGTGCCGGCGGTGCTGGCCCTGTTCGGCTCGGCCTGGGAGCTGGCCCCCAGTTGGCGGGAGATCCTGCTGGCCTTCAACTCCCAGTCCTTCGGAGTCAAGGACCCCCAGTTCGGGATCGACATCTCCTTCTACGTCTTCATCCTGCCCGCAGTGCTGACGCTCGTGTCCTTCCTGTCCGGCGTCGTCCTGTTCGCCGGGGTGGCCTCGATCGTCGTCCACTACCTGTACGGCGGTATCTCCGTGGTGCGTAAGCCTCACTTCACCAAGGCCGCACGCATGCACCTGGCGATTTTCCTGGCGCTGTACGCCGTCATCCGGGCCGTGGGCTACTGGCTGGGTCGCTACAGCGCCCTGTACGCCTCCAACTCCAAGTTCGACGGCGCCAACTACACCGACGTCAACGCGGTCATCCCCGCCAACGCGATTCTCGCGGCGATCGGACTGGCCGTGGCCTTCCTCTTCGTCGCCTCGGTGCGATCCAGCTCCTGGCGCCTGCCGATCATCGGTGTGGTTGTCATGATCGTCTCCTCCCTGGTGGTGGGGACCGCCTACCCGCTGGTCATCCAGAAGTTCATCGTCGACCCCAACGCCCAGCGCCAGGAGGCCGAGTACATCCAGCGCAACATCAATGCCACCAAGGCCGCCTACGGCCTGGAGAACGTGGAGACCACCAACTACGACGCCACGACGAAGACGGCGGCCGGCCAGCTGGAGAAGGACGCCGAGTCCACCACCTCGATCCGGCTCCTGGACCCCGGGCTCATCTCCCCGACCTTCCAGCAGGTCCAGCAGAACAAGCAGTACTACTCCTTCGCGAACCGGCTCAACGTGGACCGCTACAAGGTGGACTCCACCAGTCGGGACACGGTGATCGCGGTACGTGAGCTCAACCTGTCCGGCCTGGGCGAGCAGCAGCAGACCTGGGTCAACGAGCACACCGTCTACACCCACGGCTACGGCGTCGTGAACGCCTACGGCAACACGGTGGCCACCCGCGGCTACCCCTCATTCTGGGAGGGGGGCATCCCCTCCCAGGGCGACCTGGGTAAGTACGAGCCCCGGATCTACTTCGGTCAGTCCTCGCCGTCCTACTCCATCGTGGGCGGCAAGGACAACGGCTCGCCGCGCGAGCTGGACTACCCCGACGACGAGTCCAAGACCGGTCAGGTCAACACCACCTTCGCCGGCAACGGCGGGCCGAGCGTGTCCAACCCGTTCAACCGCCTGCTCTACGCCGCCAAGTTCCGGGAGGCCAACATCCTCTTCTCCCAGGAGGTGCGCGAGGGATCCCAGATCCTCTACGACCGGGACCCGGCCAAGCGCGTCGCCAAGGTGGCCCCCTGGCTGACCCTGGACAACAGCCCCTACCCGGCCGTCGTCGATCACGACGACAACCCGGCCACCCCCAAGCGGGTGATGTGGATCGTCGACGGTTACACCACGACGAACAACTACCCCTACGCCCAGCACGAGTCCCTGGCCAAGGCGACGGCGACCGCCGACAACAAGGGCGGACTCCTGCGGGCGCCGGAGGAGTCCAACTACGTGCGCAACTCCGTCAAGGCCGTCGTGGACGCCTACGACGGGTCGGTCAAGCTCTACCAGTGGGATGACAAGGACCCGATCCTCAAGGCCTGGCAGAAGGTCTTCCCCGGGACGGTCACGCCCATGAGCCAGATGAGCGCCGACCTCATCGCCCACATGCGCTACCCCGAGGACCTGTTCAACGTCCAGCGCACCATGATGGCGACCTATCACGTCAACGACGCCGCGGAGTTCTACTCCGGTGGAGACTTCTGGAAGATCCCGGATGACCCGACCACGCCCGGTCAGGACCAGCAGGCCCCCTACTACCTGACCCTCAAGATGCCCGGGCAGGACCAGGCGAGCTTCTCCCTGTCCAGCGCCTACATCATCGGCGGAAACACCAACCGCAACGTGCTCACCGGCTTCCTCGCCGTGGACTCCGAGACCTCTCCCGGGACCGGGAAGAAGGGGGAGCGTAGTCCGAGCTACGGCAAGCTGAGACTCCTGGAGCTTCCGCGTTCCTCGAACGTGGCCGGGCCGGGGCAGGTGCAGAACATCTTCGACTCCAACCCGGAGATCTCCAAGGAGCTCAACCTCCTGTCCCAGGAGGGCTCCCAGGTCATCAAGGGCAACCTGCTGACGCTGCCCGTGGGAGGCGGACTGCTCTACGTCCAGCCCGTCTACGTGCAGTCGTCGTCGGGAACTCAGTACCCGCTGCTGCGCAAGGTGCTGGTCTCATTCGGGGACAACGTCGGATTCGCCGACACCCTCTCGGGGGCGCTCGACCAGGTCTTCGGCGGTAACTCCGGGGCGACCACGGGTCAGGAGGCCATCGACGGCGATGCCGCCGCGGCCAATGACACCAATGAGACGACCGATGGTAAGGACCCGACGGCGGATGGCGGGGCCAAGGCATCGGCGAGCCCGAGCGCCGCGCCCACGGCTTCAGCCAGTGCGTCCCCCTCGGCCTCGGCCAGCGCGTCCTCCAGTTCCTCCGCCACCCCGTCGGCCTCGGGAACCTCGGATCCGAAGGCGGAGCTCAATCAGGCGCTCTCCGACGCTCAGACCGCGATGACCGACGCGGACACAGCCAGGAGCAAGGGCGACTGGTCGGCATACGGCGATGCGCAGAAGCGCCTTAACGAAGCCGTCAAGCGGGCCGTTGAGGCCCAGAAGAAGCTGGGCTGAGCCCGGTCGGCCGCCACTGAGGGCGTGCCCTGCGACCCGCCTCACCGGGCGGTGAGCAAGGGCACGCCCTCGTCATTTGCCTCAAGGGTGGGACGCCCCCTAAGGTTGGTCTCACCGACGCGGGGTGGAGCAGTTCGGTAGCTCGCCGGGCTCATAACCCGGAGGTCGCAGGTTCGAATCCTGTCCCCGCTACCACTCCAGAGGAGCCCGGTCCTTCCCAGGACCGGGCTCCTCTGCTCTTGTCTGTTCGGCCGTCCGACTGAAGAGAGGCAGCGGCCTTGAGGGGGCGTACGTTATGACGTACGCTTGCTGTGTGTCTACGATTCCAGTGACGACCGCTCGTTCTCAGTTGTATCGGCTCATCGATCAGGTCAACGAAGACTCCGAGCCGCTGGTCATCACCGGCCAACGCGGCAATGCCGTCTTGGTGGGGGAGGAGGACTGGAGGGCGATCCAGGAGACGCTCTACCTGGAGTCCGTCCCGGGCATGATGGACTCGATCCGGAATGCCCGACGTGAAGGCATCGAGGCGGGCTCGGAAGAACTCGACTGGTGAGCTCGTGGCGAATCGTGTTCTCACGTCAGGCACAGAAGGACGCGAAGAAACTCGCCGCGGCGGGACTCAAGCCTAAAACCGAGAAGCTCC
This sequence comes from Actinomyces sp. HMT 175, assembly GCF_016694895.1. Classification (NCBI taxonomy): domain Bacteria; kingdom Bacillati; phylum Actinomycetota; class Actinomycetes; order Actinomycetales; family Actinomycetaceae; genus Actinomyces; species Actinomyces sp. HMT 175. The sequence goes on along the minus strand of NZ_CP068012.1, from coordinate 2,066,926 downwards.
TCAACCTCATGCGGGAGAATCCCTTCGTCAAACCGCCTCGTTACGAAAAGCTGGTCGGGGATCTGTCGGGCTGCTACTCGCGGCGTATCACTATCCAGCATCGACTCGTCTACGAGGTGCACACCGACGAGAGGACCATCCACGTCCTGAGAATGTGGACCCACTACGAGTGACGGTACCAACCGGCAGGCTCGGCGTGACGTGATTCCCCGGACTGGCATGACTGCGGGCGCATGGCTGGGTAGCGCCGGTATCTCCCTCATGAACACGTTCGCGGTTGCTTGCGCGCCCGCGTGGGATCTGTGCGAAACTCAAGTATGGCAAAGAAGCACCCCACCATGGACCGTTCCCTGTACGAGGCCGAGCTACTGAGGCTGCAGGCGGAGCTGGTCGAGATGCAGGAGTGGGTCAGGGCCACCGGAGCCCGTGTCGTCGTCATCTTCGAGGGCCGTGACGCGGCCGGCAAGGGTGGGGCGATCAAACGCATCACCGAGTACCTCAACCCGCGCATTGCGCGCGTGGTCGCGCTTCCCGTCCCCACTGAGCGTGAGCGCACCCAGTGGTACTTCCAGCGCTACATCGCGCACCTGCCCGCCGCCGGCGAGATCTGCCTGTTCGACCGCTCCTGGTACAACCGTGGCGGCGTCGAGCACGTCATGGGCTACTGCACCCCGGAGGAGCACCGGCGCTTCCTCCAGCAGTGCCCGGTCTTCGAGAGGATGCTCGTCGACGACGGCATCCTGCTGCGCAAGTACTGGTTCTCCGTTCCCCAGAAGGAGCAGTACAAGCGCTTCAAGTCGCGCATGACCGACCCCATGCGGCGCTGGAAGCTCTCGCCCACCGACCTGGAGGCTCTGCCCCGCTGGGAGGACTACTCGCGGGCCAAGGACGAGATGTTCGTCCACACGGACATCGACTCCGCGCGCTGGCACGTCGTGGAGTCGGCCGATAAGCGCAAGGCACGCCTCAACATGATCCACCACCTGCTGGAGTCCATCCCCTACGAGCACGTGGAGCGTCCCAAGATGAAGTTCCCCAAGAAGCCCTCGTTCCCGTCGTCGGGCTACCGCCGCACGGACCGCTCCCTCCAGAGCGAGGTGCCCGACTACGCGGCCACCCTCAGTGAGTCCGACGCAACCGAGCGCTACGTGGACCTTGAGGACCAGGGGATCAGCTAGGGCCGGCGGCTCCTGCGCCCCAACTCCTCGAAGACCTGCCCGACCGGCTCACGGATGATGAGGTCGGCGCGGGAGTCATACGGTGTGGGAGTCGCGTTCATGAGGACCAGGCGCTCACCGGCGTAGTAGTCGATGAGGCCTGCCGCCGGGTAGACGACCAGGCTCGTGCCGGCCACGATCAGCAGGTCCGCCTCCGAGATGGCCCGCACCGCCCCCTCTATGACGTCACTGTCCAGCATCTCCCCGTAGAACACGATGTCCGGGCGCAGCACCGAGGCGCACGCGGGGCAGCGGGGGACCTCGCCGGAGCGGGCGCCGTCGACGTCGTCCAGGGTGGCGTGTTCGCCGCAGCCGGTGCAGATCAGGCGCGACCAGTTGCCGTGCAGCTCGAGAACCCGCTCGGAGCCGGCCCGCTGGTGGAGGCCGTCAATGTTCTGCGTGACCACAGCCGACAGCTTCCCGGCTCGCTCGAGTCCGGCCACAAACCTGTGCGCCGCGTTGGGGGTCACGCCCTCGCGGGCGTTCTCCTGAGCGAACCACTCCCAGTAGGCCTGCGGGTGCACGGTGAAGAAGTCGATGGACAGCACCTGCTCCAGGGGAATCTCCCGATCCTGGTGGTAGAAGCCCTTGGCGCCCCGGAAGTCGGGGATCCCCGACTCGGTCGAGACCCCGGCGCGCCGAAGAAGACGATGCGGCTGGACTCTTCGATCCACTGAGCGAGCAGGCCCCTCTGGCTGTCCTGGTGATCCATGCACTCCACCCTAACGCCGGGCTCGGTGCATGAGGTGACGACGGCGGGGTGGAACGTCGGGCTGGTACTCAGTGGATCGCTCGGTAGCCGGTGCGATCGGCCTCGGTGACGTCCCGAATCACCCGCGCCGGGTTGCCCGCGGCGATGACACCGGGAGGGATGCTGCGGGTGACGACGCTGCCTCCTCCGACCACACTGCCCGAGCCAATGGTCACACCAGGAAGGACCGTGACGTTGCCGCCGATCCAGACGTCGTCGCCGATCGTGATCGGACGCGCTCGACAGGCGCCGTCAGCGCGCTCATGAGGATCCAGGGCATGGTTGGCGGTGTACAAACCAACCTTGGGCCCTAGAAGCACGTTGTCTCCAATGGCGATGGGGGCGCCGTCGAGCATGACGCAGTCGAAGTTCGCAAAGACATGGGAGCCGAGGTGGATATTGCGTCCGAACTCGCACCGGAATGTTGGCTCGAGGTTGACGTCGCGGCCCATCGAACCCACGACCCGACGCAGCAAGGCCTCGCGTTCCTCGGCGGGCTGACCATAGGAGCGGTTATATGCATCGGTGGCCTGGACGGCCTCGATCCGCGCTGTGATGAGCTCAGGCGTCAGGTCGTCGTACATCGCGCCCGTCGCCATATGAGCGAATTGCTCCGTCAGGTTCATGCGTACCGATCCTCCTGCCTGCCGTTCCGGTTCATCGACTCTCAGCCTCCTCGCAGGACGCTGAGTGACAAGGCAAGGGCCCAGATCAGCAGCGGAACGCCGTGGAATGCGGTCCGCCAGACCTGGGCCCTGTGCGTGCTCGTCGTGCGGGAGAGGCTCAGATACCGAAGCCGACCCGGCGGGGCTCGGCCTCGCCGAGCTCGATGTACGCCAGGGAGCCGGCCGGCACGAAGACCTTGCGGCCCTTGTCGTCGCTGAGGATGACGGCCTTGGTCTCGGCGTCGGCCACGGCGGCCAGCACCTTCTCCTGAGAGTCGGAGGTCTCCAGGGAGAGCTCGCGGCTGGCGTGCTTGATTCCGATCGTGACCTGCATGGGGCTCCTTCGCATCGTCTGTGTGCCGTATTGAGCGGCACAGCGCCCATCGGGGAGAGGGGCGTGAACCTGGCTCGATCCTAGGGGGCTGCGGCCGTGCCGGCCCTTCGTGCGCCCCAGGAGCCGCGCCGTTTCGCGCCACGCGGAACATGCGCCGCCGGCGCTTCCGGGTGGAGGGCTCGTGACCGATGACGATCCGTTAACGGTGCACGATCCTGTCGGTGGCCCGTGGTGAGATGGTCCCATGTCCCAGGACCCCGTCCGTCTCCTCCCGCCCGCCGAGGCGGCCGAGCTGCCCGCCGCCGACGCCGATGGGCAGCGGGTCCTGGACCGCGTGGCTGAGGGCTCCAACGTCGTCGTCCTGGGGGCCCCTGGGACCGGTAAGACCTCTCTGGCCCTGAGGCTGCTGGCCGAGGCGGTCGCCGGCGGCCGCGACGCCGTCCTGCTGGCCCCTACCCGGGCGCGGGCCGACTGGCTGCGCGGCCGGGCCGCCCACCTGCTGCGTGAGGGCCATGGCGACGGCGTCGTCCGAGTGCGTACCCCCGCAGCCCTCGCCCTGACGATCCTGACCACCTCCTTGACCATGCGGCCCGCCCCGCTGCCGCCCCCGGTGCTTCTGGCCGGTGCGGAGGAGGACTCCGCCCTGGCCTCCATGGTCAGCACCGTCACCTGGCCGGGGCTCCCCGCCGAGGCCACCGGGTCTCGGGCGTTCCGCTCCGAGCTGCGCAACCTCCTGGCGCGCGCCGGAGAGCTGGGCGTCAGCGCCGACGACCTGGCCGACCTGGGACGCCGGCTCAATGTCCCCATCTGGGGGCCCGCGTCCCAGCTCCTGCGCACCTGGGACGCGCAGGGGCGGGCCAGCGCCGAGCGCAGGGCCCAGACCCGCAAGATGGACACGGCTCGCCTCCAGGACCGAGCCGTGGAGGCCCTGAGCTCCTGGGGCGCCGACGCCGTGGCCGCCGCCCGCCCCGTCCCGGACCTCGTCCTCGTGGACGACTACCAGGACTGCACGGCCGCCACCGCCAGGCTCCTGACGGCCCTGGCGACCCCGGACCCCGACGGGCACCGGGCACAGGTCGTGGTGCTGGGGGACCCCGACGTCGCCGTGGAGACCTTCCGCGGGGGCACCCCCAGCCTGCTTATCGCCGCCGAGGACCACTCGGGGCTCGCAGCCACCCGCCTGCGGCTGACCACCTGCTACCGAGGCAACCCGGCCATCGCGGCGGTGATCCGCGACCAGAGCGCCCGGGTCCCGGTGACCGGCACGACCGCCCACCGGCAGACGACCCCGGCGCCCGGGTCCTCAGCACGGTCCTCGGTAGGGCTTTCCTCCGGGGCGAGTGACGCTGAGCGCCCGCAGGCGGCGGCCGGCGTCGAAGTCATCCTTGCCTCCTCCGCCTGGCAGGAGCACGCCCACGTCGCCCGGGCGCTCAGGCTCGAGCACGTCCACCACGGCACCGCCTGGTCACAAATGGCGGTCGTCGTTCGCAGCGCCGCCGACGCCGAGACCCTCGCCAGGGACCTGCGCAGGCGAGGCGTGCCCCTGGCCTCACGCACGCCCGCGGTCCTGCTGCGCGCGGAACCGGCCGCGGCCGCGCTCCTGGACATCGTGCGCGCCGCCATCCGCGACCAGCTGGGCGGGAACGGTGAACCGCCTCAGCGTGAGGCCGCCATCAGTCTGCTCACCAGTCCTCTGGTGGGACTGACCACCATGGACCTGCGCCGACTGCGCCGCAGGCTGCGACAGGCCCAGCCGGCCGCAGCCCCGCGTGCCACTGCGGCCGAGCCCAGTGAGCCCAGGACCACCGCCCCCACAACCGGTCCCGCCCCCGTTCCCGCTGCTGGGACCGGGCCCCGAACCGGCGGCGACGCCGCCCTCCTGGCTCTGCTGGCCGACCCCGAGCAGGCCTCCGGCTTCGTCCGGTCCCTGGACGGGCAGCCGCTGAGCGCCCAGGCGGAGCGGCTCCTCACCGCAGCCAGGATCCTTGAGGCCCTGCGCTCCGTCATCGGGCAGACCCCGGCCGAGGCCCCGCGCGATGTCGAGGCCCTGCTGTGGGCCGCCTGGAACGCCTCCGAGCGGGCCGAGGCCTGGCGCACCACCGCCCTGCTGCCCTCGGCGAGCTCGGTGCGATCGCTCCTGTCCGAGGCCGCCGAGCACGACCTCGACGTCGTCACCACCCTCTTCAAACGCGCCGAGGTCTGGGCCGAGCGCCACCCGGGCCAGGACGCCTCCAGCTTCCTGGCCGAGCTCGATGCCGAGGTCCTGCCCTCGGACTCCGTGGCCCCTCAGGGGCGGCGCCCGGATGGTGTGGCCGTCATGACCCCGGCGGGTTGCGCGGGCCAGGAGTGGGAGCTTGTTGTGGTTGTCGGACTGGAGCGTGACCGCTGGCCGGACCTGCGCCTGAGGGACTCCCTGACCCGCACCGGCCTGCTCGTCGACGCCGTCACCGGCCGCCTGACCACAGACACCGCCGCACCGGGGGAGGGAAGCGGCGGCAGCGGCGCCGTGGCCGCCGCCCGGGCGCAGGTGCGCGCCGACGAGCGCCGCATGCTCATCATGGCCCTGTCCCGCGCCTCCAGGCGCCTCCTGCTGACCGCCACCGCAGACGCCGAGCACGCCCCCTCACCCTTCCTGACCGAGATCGCCCGCAGCGCCGGGATCGCCCTGACCGACGCCGACGGCGCCCCTCTCCTGACCCCCGACACCGGCGACCTCACCCTGCGCGGCCTGGTGGGGGAGCTGCGCCACGCCGCCATCTGCGGGAACCTTGAGACGGCCACCGACGCCGAGCGCCGCCGCGGCCGGGCCGCCGTCGACCTGTTGGCCGACCTCGCCCGCCAAGGCGTACCCGGCGCCGACCCCGCCACCTGGATCGGCGCGACCGGCCCCACCTCCAGCGCCCCCCTCATCGCCGCCGGCGAGCGGATACGGGTCAGCCCCTCCGACGTGGAGGGCCTGGCCGCCTGCCCCCTCAAGTGGTTCCTGACCCGCAGCGGCGGATCGGCCCCTGCCAGCGACGCGCAGGCCCTGGGCAGTCTCATCCACGCCGTCGCCGAACGGGCGGAGAAGGAGCACCTGCGCGGTCCGGCCCTGCGCGAGGCCTTCGAGGAGCGATTGACCGACCTCGGCTACCCCGCCACCTGGCAGGGAGGCCTGGCCGCAGACCGCGCCCGCGCCATGATCGAGCGCCTCGACGCCTACCTGGCTGACTGTGACGCCCTGGGTGTGCGCGCCGACGTCGAGCAGCCCGTGCGCGCCGACGTCGACATCCCCCGGAGTGTCCTCAGCCCAGCGGTCCGCCAGCGGGCCGGTCTGCGGATACCGACGAAAGGCGGCAACGCCGTCCCGGTCACGATCTCCGGGCGCATCGACCGCCTCGAGCACCTCGGCGGTCTTTCGGGAGATGACCCGGAGGACTCCGCCGAGCCCGACCGGAACGGCACGGTGCGCGTCATCGACCTCAAGACCGGGCAGCGCGTCCCCAAGGACGTCCAGCGTCATCCCCAGCTGGCCACCTACCGGCTGGCCCTGAGCTCGCAGGGCCTCGACGTCGTCGGCGGAGCCCTTGTGCTCCTGGGCAAGGAGCCCTCCAAACGCTCCGGGGACGGATACGTCCTGGCTCCGCCGGGTGCCGCACTCGACCCCAGCCCCGCAACCGTGGAACCTGCGGAGCAGCCCGTGGAGACACCTGATGACGATGAGGCGAACGCTGCTGCCGACAGCAGCGAGGAGTACTGGGCCGAGGACCTCGTGGCCGCCGCGGCTGTGGCCGGAGTGGGCCCGCAGATCGAGGCCCGCACTGGCGAGCACTGCCGTACCTGCCGGGTCAAGGACTCCTGCCCCGTGCAGGTCGAGGGAAGGAGAGTCGTCTCATGACCCCCACCGGCTCACGCGAGCTCACCCCGCAGGCCCTGGCGGAGGCGCTCGGCATCCACACCCCCACCCAGGAGCAGGCGCGAGTCATCGCCCACCGGCTGAGCCCCCTGCTGGTGGTCGCCGGAGCCGGCTCGGGCAAGACCGCCACCATGGCCCAGCGAGTCGTCTATCTGGTCGCCACCGGGCAGGTCCGCCCCGACCAGATCCTCGGACTGACCTTCACCCGCAAGGCCACCGCCGAGCTCGACCAGCGCGTCGCCTCCCGCCTGGCCGGCCTCAGTGCGGCCGGCCTGCTCCCGGCCACCGCGTCGGAGCACGACAGGGGAGTGGAGGGCACCGCTGACGCGACCGACTTTGGCGAGCCGATGATCGCCACCTACAACTCCTTCGCCGGCGCCCTGGTGCGCGACCACGGACTGCGTATCGGCGTGGACCCCGACTCCACCCTCATCACCCAGGCCCGCTCCTGGCAGATCGTCACCTCCCTGCTCGAGGCGCGCACGCTCCCGCTGCCCAACGAGAGCCTCAGCCACAACGCGAGCGCCACCCTGGTCCTGGCCGACTCCCTGAGCCAGAACCTGCTGACCATCGAGGAGGCCGCCAAGGACCTGGCCGACCTGTCCGAGCAGTTCACCGCCCTGGCCGCCATCAAGGGCTGCAAGACCCTGGTCGGCAAGGCGCCCGCCGTCATGGCCGAGTGGGAGGCCCTGCTCGACGTCGTCGCCGAGCTGCATGCGCACAAACGTCACCACGGCCTGCTCGACTTCGGTGACCAGATCGCCCTGGCCTGCGCCATCGCCGAGTCCGTCCCCGAGGCGGCCGGCCAGGTGCGGGCCCAGTACCCCGCGGTCCTGCTTGACGAGTTCCAGGACACCTCGGTGGCCCAGGTCCGGCTCCTGTCGGCCCTCTTCGCCGACTCCGGGGTGACCGCCGTCGGCGACCCCCACCAGGCCATCTATGGGTGGCGAGGAGCTAGCGCCGCCGCCCTGGACACCTTCCATCAGCGCTTCAACCCCACCGGCACCGCCCTCCTGGACTCCGGGACCTCGCCGGCTGAGGCCACCCCCGTCCTGGAGCTGTCGACCTCCTGGCGCAACGACTCCACCGTCCTGGAGGTCGCCAACGTCGTCTCCGCGCCGCTGCGCTCCGGGGTCGTCGAGGACGGGGACCCGGTGGGCGAGCACCTCACCGTCGCCCCCTTGCGGGCCCGCCCCGCAACCTTCGGCCTGGAGCCCGGGGCGGCGTTCGGGGCCTTCCTCCAGGACCCCGCCGAGGAGGCCCGCACAGTCGTCGCCTTCCTCGCCGAGCGCTGGTCGCCCAGTGCCGAGATGGCTGTTCTGTACCGCACCCGGGCGCAGATGGATCCCATTGCCGCCGAGTTGGAGGCCGCCGGCCTGCCCTACACGATCATTGGCCTGGGCGGGATGCTCTACGTCCCCGAGGTCGCCGACGTCCGCGCCCTGCTGACCGCGGCCTCGGACCCGGAACGCGGGGACCGGGTGGTCAGGCTCCTGACTGGTTTCGGCATCGGTGCCCGCGACCTGCGGGCCCTGGCGTCGCTGGCCCGCGAGCTCACCCGCCCCGCGAGCAAAAACGGCAAGGAAGCACCAGGAACTCACGGCGACCATGCCGAGGCCGACTCCCCACTGCTCAGCGAGGCCCTCGATGCCCTGCTGCGATGGCATGAGGACGGAGTACAGGAAGAGCAGGAAGAGTCCGCCTCGGCCCGGGACCTGACCGAGGCCGGGCGGGCTGTCGCGTTGCGCACCGCCCGGGCGATCCGACGCATCCGGGAGGCCGTCTCTCTGCCCCTGCCCGACCTCGTGGCCCTGGCCGAGCAGGTCCTCGACCTCGACATCGAGATCGCCGCCCGGGTCGGTCACCCGATGGGGCACCGCGCCCTCGACTCCTTCCACGAGACGGCCCGGGCCTTCACCGCCGACACCGACGCCCCCACCCTCACCGGTTTCCTGGAATGGCTTGATGCCGCCGAGGAGCACGAGGACGCCATGAGCGTCCCCGAGGTCGATTCTTCGCCCGGGGCGGTCCAGCTCCTCACCGTCCATGCCGCCAAGGGCCTGGAGTGGGACGTCGTCGCCGTCCCCGGCATGGACGAGCAGGTCTTCCCCTCCTACACCAGCGCCGTCAAGGATGATCTTCGCGTCGCGGAGACCGGCTGGATGGGCTCCACCTCGACCTTCCCCTTCCCACTGCGGGCCGACGCCGGCGACCTGCCCCCCTTCACCGTCGGGGACCTCGACCCGGCTGTCACGGACAAGCCCTTCCTGACCGAGACGATGACCGCCTACAAGGAGGCCCTCGGGCGCCAGAGCCTGCGCGAAGAGCGCCGCCTGGCCTACGTGGCCTTCACCCGGGCCCGCCACGAGCTCCTCCTGACCGGCTCCCACCTGTCCAAGACCGCTTCCAAGCCTCGACGGCCCTCTCGCTTCCTCACCGAGCTCCAGCGGCGCGACCTCCTGTCTCCCTACGCGGAGGGCTGGGTGGACTTCGATGAGTCCCGCCCCAACCCGCTGACCGCCCTGACCCAGGTGGGCACCTGGCCCCCCGACGCCGACGCAGCGGAGCCCCTGGACAACCAGGCCCCGCAGGCCGGGGGAGAGGACGCCCCTGTCACCGACCGGCTCGCCGCTGTGCGCCGGGCCCGGTACGCGGCCGCCGCCCAGGTCACCGCCGCCATGGGCGGGACCGAGCCCGTCCAGGAGGTGCCCGCTCAGGCCCAGCCCGACGACGAGATGGTGCGGCGGTGGAGACTCGAGGCGGGACTCCTCCTGGCCGAGCGCACCCGGGCCCTGTCCAGCGGCCCCGCCGTCCGCCTGCCCGAGCACCTGGCCGCCACCCGCCTGGACGACCTGCGCGCCGACCGCCACCAGTTCGCACTCGACCTGCGTCGCCCGCTCCCACCCGAGCCCCGCGCCGCCGGCCGGCTCGGAACCGTCTTCCACGACGCCGTCGCCCAGCGCCTGAGCGCTCGCGGCACCCTGTTCGGCCTGGGGCAGGCGGGCGTGCCCGACAGCCTCGGACCCCAGGACCGGGACCGCATCGAGCGGTGGCTGGAGACCGCCGAGAACCTGCCGCTCCTGGAGGACTACGTCCTGGCCGAGACCGAGACGGACCGGGAGATCACCATCGGCGCCACCACCCTGCGCTGCCGCATGGACGCCGTCTTCCAGCGGTTGGACGGTTCCGGGCGGCTCATCGTCGACTGGAAGACCGGACGGCGACAGGTGCCCGTGGACCAGCTCAGCGTCTACGTCCACGCCTGGGCTGCCTCCCAAGGTGTGCCCACCGGGGCGGTACGGGCCGCCTACGTCTACGTCGACTACCCCGGAGGACGCGTCGATGAGCTCACCGCCGAGGGCCTGCTCAGCATCGAGCAGATCCAGGCGGCCCTGACAGTGGGGTAGGGGCCGCAGTGAGACAAGGGCCGCAGAGCGGCGTGCCCGTCAGCTCTCCTCGTCGTCGACGCGCACCATGGCCACCGGGTTGGTGATGGCATCAGGCTCAGCCGGCTCGCGAACCCCGGGCACCGGTGCCAGCCGGGGCGTGGCCGGCTCCACCAGCGGGGCGTCACCCACCTGGGCGGCCAGGTCCTCCAGCATCGCCACCGCGTCATTGATGACCGGCTTGTCCCCGGTCCTCACCCCGTGCAGCAGCCAACGCGCCAGGCTCAGCTCACTGACCAGCTCGGCCCGCTCACGCAGGTGGCGGTCAACGCCCTCGGATCTGGCGATGTCGTAGGCGTCCTCAATGGAGTCCAGGCAGTCCACCGGCGCCGAGGAGTACACCCAGGCCAGGTCCTCGGCGGGGTCTCCCACATGCGCCTGGGACCAGCCCCGCACGGCCACCACCGTGCCACCTGCCACCAGGACGTTCTCCTCAGCGAGGTCGCCGTGGACCACAGTGGGGCGGAAGCGCCACAGGGCGGTGTCCTCCAGGGCCTGCTCCCAGCGCCCCAGCAGCGCCGGTGGCGTCCTGCCCGTCGCGGCGGTGTCGTCCAGCAGGCTCAGCCAGCGCCGACGCACCTCCTCGGCGTCGTAGACCGGCATACCGGCCTCGGAGATCACCGTCATGGACAGCTCGTGGATCTCACCGAGCGCCTTGCCCAGGCCCGCCGACATCCCCGGCCCCGGCCGGAGCATCTCCACCGGGATCGGCTTGCCCTCCACATGGGAGCGGACCTGAATGTGCGCGTCCTTCTGACGCAGGGACCCGGCGACGCGAGGAACATCGAAGGAGAGCCGTCCGTCGTCGACGACCCGTCCGATGCGGCGCAGCACCTCGGCCTCGGCCTCCAAGGAGGCGCCCACGGCATCGTTGCGGGCCTCATGGACCTCCCAGTGGCGGCCCTGGGTGTCGATGACGCCAATGATGTGGCGCTCAGGGGTCTCGGACTGCGGCAGCGCCAGCCGAGTCGGGTTGAGGCCACCGACGGCGACGCTCGCCATCGCCGCCAGAGAGAGCGCGGAGTGGCGAGGGCGAGGAGTCTCGGCGGGCTGAGCCTGCCGGGCCGGCGTGCTGCTCCGGGGCGGCTCGGCCGAGGCACCCGGCAGCGGGGCCACGACCACGGGCGCCCGATAGTCCTCGTCGGACCGCTGATCGGAGGGCTCAGCCTGTTGCTGGTGGTTGTCCTCATCGCCGGCTTGAGCCTCAGCGTGCTCGACGTCGGAGGTCACCTCATCGGCAAGGCTGTCGACACCGCCGTCGACATCAGTGGTGCCGGGGGCGTCCGGGGACTGCGGAGGCTGTGACATGGTCCAACCGTAGGCGACAGGTCCTATGTCTCGCAGGACAGCCGCGCCCGTCCGCTGGCGGCAAACGTTCAGGGACGTGGGCAACGGCTTGAGGAATGTGCCAGAAGACCGATGTTATCCACAGGTTATGTTGAGGTGGTGGCCATGGTGTGACCAGGTGCCCTAGAGTTTATCCGTGACAATGGTCACCGACCGGCTGGTGTGTCACGGCTCAGTGCAGAGCCCCGGGTCGGTCCTCACATCATCCTCACTCCTCCCCTCATACGACTCCCACGCTGAGAGGCATCATGGACGCTGCCGATCTTCTCCTGACCGAGGTTCGCGAGCTGGTGCGCGCTCGCGGCATCGACCCTCTCAAGGACGCCTCCGACCTCGACCAGCTCGTCACCCAGGCCGAGGAGGACTATCTGCGTCGCTCCGACGCCGGACTCGTCCCGCCGCTCATCGATCCCAAGGGGGCACGCACCCACGTGCTCGACTCCATGGCGGGACTGGGCCCGCTCCAGGGCTACCTCGACGACGAGTCCATTGAGGAGATCTGGGTCAACGCCCCCGGCCGAGTCTTCGTCGCCCGCTCCGGACGCCCCGAGCTGACCACCACGATCCTGGAGAGTGAGGACCTCGCGGTCCTGGTCGAACGGATGCTGCGGGCCTCCGGGCGCCGCCTGGACCTGTCCAGCCCCTTCGTCGACGCCCAGCTCGCCGGGGGACAGCGGCTCCACGTCGTCATCCCACCCATCACCTCCCAGCACTGGGCGGTCAACATCCGCAAGCACACCTCCCGCGCCTCCCGCACCGCCGACCTCGTGCGTATGGGCTCACTGACCAGCCAGGTCGCCGCCTTCCTGGACGCCTCCGTGCAGGCCGGCCTCAACATCCTGGTCTCGGGCGCCACCCAGGCCGGCAAGACCACCATGGTCAGGGCACTGGCCGGAGCGATCCCGGGCGCGCAGCGGGTCATCTCCTGCGAGGAGGTCTTCGAGCTCGCCCTGCGCAACCGTGACTGCGTGGCCATGCAGACCCGGCCGCCCAACCTTGAGGGCGTCGGAGAGATCAGCCTGCGGCGCCTGGTCAAGGAGGCCCTGCGCATGCGCCCCGACCGCCTCCTCATCGGAGAGGTCCGCGAGGCCGAGGCCCTGGACCTCCTCATCGCCATGAACTCGGGCCTTCCGTCCATGTGCACCATCCATGCCAACTCCGCCAGGGAGGCCATCATCAAGATCTGTACGCTTCCGCTGCTGGCGGGGGAGAACGTCTCCAGCGACTTCGTGGTCCCCACCGTCGCCAGCGCCATCGACCTGGTCGTCCACCTCGACCTGGATCGCAGCGGGCGCCGTACGGTGCGAGAGGTCGCGGCCCTGTCCGGCCGGGTGGAGAACGGCATCATCGAGCTCTCCGACGTCTTCCACCGCGACCCCACCGGCAACCTCGTCCGGGGCGCCGGAGCGCCTGACGCCGCCGAGCGCTTCAATCGGGCCGGTCACGACCTCACCGCCCTGCTCAGCTCCCGCCCCGCAGGCCCCCAGGAGGCCTTCTGATGGGCGCCGTCGCTGGGCTCCTGGGCGGGGTGGGGCTGCTCCTGATCTGGATGGCCTGCACCTCCGACCCGCCTCAGTGGCGCTCGAGGCGCTCCCGTCTCCTGGCCGACATCCTGGTCCAGGCCGGTGCCGGCCGCACCAGCCCCGCGATGTTCGTCCTGGGGTCGATCGGGCTGGGGCTGCTGATCGGTCTGGTCTTCCTGGGAATGTCCCGAGCCTGGCCGGTGGCCGTGGCCTTCACCGCCATCTTCACGGCGATTCCTTTCCTTGTCATCTCCTCGCGAGCGCGTAACCGCCGCACCCGGCTGCGCGAGGTGTGGCCCGAGGCCGTCGACACCCTCGTCTCCGGCGTTCGTGCGGGCATGAGCCTGCCGGAGGCGCTGACCAACCTCGGTGAGCGCGGCCCGGAGGCAGTCCGCCCCCAGTTCCGGGCCTTCGCCACCGACTACGCCGCCTCGGCCCGCTTCGACAGCTCCCTGGACCGTCTCAAGGCCCGTTTCGCAGACCCGGTCGCCGACCGGATCGTTGAGGCCCTGCGCCTGGCCCACGAGGTCGGAGGCACTGACCTGGGGACGCTGCTGCGTTCCCTGTCGCAGATGCTGCGTGAGGACATGCGCACCCGAGGTGAGCTCGAGGCTCGCCAGTCCTGGACCGTCAACGGCGCCAAGGTCGCGGTCGCCGCCCCGTGGCTGGTCCTGGCGCTGCTGTCCAGCCGGCCTCAGGCAGCAGCGGCCTACGCCACCGGCGCCGGAGCCGTCATTCTCCTGATCGGAGCCGTTGTATCGGTCATCGCCTACCGGCTCATGCTGCGCCTGGGGCGGCTGCCCGAGGAGGAGAGGACGCTGCGATGAACCCCATGAACGCGATGCTCACCGGAGGACTCGCCGGGCTGCTGGGGGCCCTGGGCGTCCTGTGCGTCATCTCGGCCCTCCGCCGACGTCGCCCCACACTCATGGCCCGCCTGGAGCCCTACGTCCACCGCCGGCCCACGACCTCCGGCCTGCTGGCCGCTCCGGCAGGGCCGACCTCTGACGGGAGCACCGTCGTCGGCCTGCTCATGGCCTCCACCGCACGTGCTCTCAGTCTCGGCAGGCTGATGGACACCCTGGGCTCGTCGGCCGACTCGGTCCGGCGGCGCTTGACGCGATCAGGGTCGTCACTGGGGGTCGATCAGTTCCGCCTCCAGCAGGTCCTGTGGTCGACGACGGCGCTCCTGCTCGTCCTGACTGCAGGCGGCCTGGCGGCCCTGGCCCGTTCCGTCAACGTGCCCGCGCTCATCCTCCTGTGCCTCATGGGCACAGTGGCCGGGGCCGCTGCCCGCGACTGGTGGCTCAGCCGGGCCGTGGCGAAGCGGCTGTCACGGATCGAGGCGCAGCTGCCCGACGTCGTCGAGCTGCTGGCCCTGGCGGTGGGGGCCGGTCAGGGGCCGGTGCCAGCCATCGAGCGCATCGTCGCGCTGGGCCGGGGCGACCTCGTCGACGAGCTGAGCAGCACTCTGACCGACATTCGCTCCGGTACGGTCCTGTCCACAGCCCTGGACCGTATGGAGCGGCGAGTCGGTTCCGTCCACGTCACCCGTCTGTGCGAGGCGATCATCGTGGCCCTTGAGCGCGGCACACCGTTGGCCGAGGTCCTACGCTCCCAGGCCGCCGACGTGCGTGAGGCGGCGCGCCAGGACCTCATGGAGGAGGGCGGCAGACGGGAGATCGCCCAGATGGTCCCCGTGGTCTTCCTCGTCCTGCCCATTACCGTCGTCTTCGCCCTCTTCCCGGGACTGTTCGTCCTCAGGCTGGGGGTGTGAAGCGCCCCCACCCTCCCGCACCTGTGGAGCCCAATCGGCCTCCGTCCTCTTGCCCAGAATCCCGACCGATAGCAAGGAGCAGTCATGAAGCGCCTCATCCCTCCCACATCCCGCCGCCCTCACCCCGGTTCCCGGTCGTGGCCTGCCACCGGTACGGCCCGGATCGATCTGCGCGATGAGCGCGGCGACGTCCCCGGCTGGGTCCTGGTGACCCTCATGACCGCGGGGCTCGTCGTGGCTCTGTGGACGGTGGCCGGCAGCACGCTGACCGAGGTCTTCCTCAACGCCATCGCGAAGGTGACCAGTGCGATCTGAACGAGTGCCTCGCCTCAGGCTGCTCCACCGGGCTGGCCGCGTCCCGCCCCATCTGGGTCGCCCCTGTCCGCGCGAGCACAACGAGTCGGGCTCGGCCGTCGTCGACTTCGTCATGGTCGGTGCGCTCGTCATCGTCGTGTTCGTGGCGCTCCTCCAGGTGGCCCTGGGGGTCTACGCCCGCAACGTCCTCACCGACGCTGCGGGTGACGGCGCTCGTCGAGCCGCACTGGTCGGGGGCACGGAGGCCGAGGCGCGCCAGCGGGTGCAGGTTCTGACCGACGCCGCCCTCAGGCGTGGCTACGTGGATACCGTTACCGTCTCGCGGGTGCCCTCCGGCGACCTGAGGATCGTTGAGGTGACGGTGACAGCGCCCTTCCCGGTCCTGGGGCTGTTCGGCCCCGGAGGGACACTTCGGGTTACCGGGCACGCCATCGATGAGTCCTCCCTGATCCAGGAGAGGTGAGCTCGGGTGGTAGGCATGGTCGGCTCAAGGCGTCGCGGTCGCCGAGCCGCGCCGCGGTCGCCGAGGGCGGTGCCGGCCCCCGCCCTCATCGCCGGAAGGGCAGTCAGCCGGCTCCGAGAGGCACTCAGGGAAGGTCGCCGAACCGTCCGACGGCTCATGAGCCAGGAGGAGGGCAATGCGATCGTCGAGTTCATCGGGTGGAGCGCCATCCTGGTGGTGCCCGTGCTCTACCTGGTGGTGACGCTCGCCCAGCTCCAGGCCACGACCTTCGCCGTCGCCTCGGCGGCCGACGCCGCCAGCCGGGTGCTGGAGGTCGATGACTCGCCCTACGCGATGGACAACGCGCAGCTGGCCATGCAGCTGTCCCTGTCCGATCAGGGCATCGATGCCGACCCGTCGGGCTCCCTGTCGATCACCTGTGCTCACGGCTGCGCCCGGGGACAGGCGGCGATGGTCGAAGTCTCAGTCGGTGTGGACCTGCCGGGCTTCGCCTCGCTGGGGATCGGCCGGGACGTCGTCGTGGTGGCCACTGAGCGCTCCATCACCCTGCCGGGCAAGGAGGAGCCGTGAACCGGAACTCCGCTCCCAGGGCCGTCCGAGGTCGGGCCCGCGCCCTGCTGCGTCGGCTGCACCGCGAGGAGGACGGGCAGACGCTTCTCCTGGGGGTCGGGCTCATCTGCGTCGTCCTCGCGCTGCTGTTCGTTGCGGCTTCGGCAACCGCCGTCTACCTCGACCTCAAGACCCTCACGTCACTGGCGGACTCGGCTGCTGCCGCGGGAGCCGACAGCGTGGAGGCGCACCCTTACTACGGGGGCGGTGTCACGGATGAAGCACCCGGGTCCCTCACCGACGCAGGGGTGGGGAGCAAGGCGGCCGAGGACCTGTCCGCCCAACCGGCAGCGGCCAGGCTGGAAGGGGTCATGATCGTCAGCGCCCGGGCTACTGACAGCCGGACCGCCGTCGTGACGCTGCAGGCCCGCTCCCGCCCGCCTTTCCTTCCTTGGGGGATCCTCCCGGCCGAGGGCTTCACCATCACCGCCACCGGCTCTGCCCGAATGACGACGACGCAGTGAGTCGGCGGACTCACTGCGTCGAGATGGATGGGTGAAAGGTTGTGTGTGGCCGGAGGCGGCCCGCCGCTCAGGCCTGCTCGACGAAGCCCGCCGAGACCACGGGGGAGGGGTGCCGGCGCAGATGCATCCGGGACCGCAGCTCCTCAGTCTGCCGGCGCGAGAGCTGGGCGATGTAGGCCCGCTTCACCGTGAACAGGATGTTGAGCCCCACCAGGAGGTAGAAGGCGTTGGCGATGACGCTGGGCCAGGCGCCGGAGCTCGCGCAGTTGATCGTCAGCAGCACGGAGCCGGTGATGTTGAGGGCCTGATACTTGAGCGAATCGCCGGCGATCGTGCCCTTGGAGACCAGGAAGTAGGCCACGAGGAGCTCAGCGGCACCGATCCAGCCGCCGATAGAGATGAGGGAGGAGAGCACGTCGTTCACGGGGACGATTCTTAGACACCCCCGAATGAAGGTCAATCGCATCTATCTGCATGAGGGATGTAGATTTACTTCATGCAGGTATTGCCCCAGAGGCTCTCGGTTCTATTGGCCGTCCATCGAGCCGGAGGAGTCGTCGCAGCGGCAGATTTCCTTCATATAACGCCGTCGGCGGTCTCCCAGCAGATTCGCCTCCTGGAGCGCGAGTGCGGCGCCCGGGTCCTGGATCGCACGCCCACCGGAGCCGTGCTCACGGCGGCCGGGAAGGTTCTGGCGGACGCGGCCGAGCGCATCGAGGACGAGCTGACCACCGTGCGCCGCGAGCTGGCGGACCTGGACGACTCCATCCCCTCCGGTGTGGTGCGTGTCGGGAGCTTCGCCTCCGCCGTCCGGGCGCTCCTGCTGCCCCTCCTCAGCTCGCTGGCGGCCACCAGCCCCGAGCTGGAGGTGATCGTCGAGGAGGTCGAGGAGCGCAACGCCCTGCCCCGCCTGCGTCGCGGCGAGCTCGACCTGGTCCTCATCGAGCGTGACGAGCACACGCTGCCCGCGGCGCCTCGGGGCATGGTCGACATCCCGCTGCTGGACGAGTCCTGGCTCGTCGTCGTGCCGGCCGAGCAGGCGGCGCCCTCGACCCTGGCGGACCTGGCGCGCGCCACCTGGATCGATCTGGCCCCGGGAACCGCCGGCGCCTTCGCCCTGGACCGTCTCGAGCGCCAGCTGGGAGTGCCGTTGACGACACGGCACGTCGCCTATGACTACGACGTCGTGCTGGCCATGGTCAGTCAGGGCCTGGGCTGCGCGCTTCTACCCGAGCTGGCCGTCTACTCCGGGCTCGTCCCCGATGAGCTCAGTGTGGTGCGCCTACCCGGGCTGGGCGTGCGCCAGCTGGTGGTGCGCCACCGATCGACCCGCACCGAGCCGGGCCCGGCGACACGCGCGGTGCTCGAGGCGCTGCTCTCCCAGGCCCAGGGCATTGAGCTGGGGTGAGTGACAGATGAGGGGACCACTGTGGGAGTGACGAGCCGTCGAGCGAGCCTGAGTCCGCCCCGACGGCGCCCCTCGCAGGTTCTGCCGTAGACTCCCCTTCGTGGCCACTGACTTCTCCGCTGAGATCGAACGACTCCGACACACCTACGCCTCCATTGCCGCGGTGACCGACCCTGAGGCCCTGCGCGCCCGGATCGCCGAGCTCTCCGAGCAGGCCTCCGCACCCGACCTGTGGGATGACCCCGACTCCGCCCAGGTGGTCACCTCCGCGCTGTCCCACGCCCAGGCCGACCTCAAGCGGGTCGAGAGCCTGGGGGAGCGCATCGAGGACCTCGAGGCGATGGTCGAGCTCGCCGGCGAGGAGGAGGGCGAGGACGCCGCCGAGATCCTCGCCGAAGCCGAGACGGACCTGGCGGCCATCAGCAAGGACCTCTCCGACCTAGAGATCCGCACGCTGCTCAGCGGCGAGTACGACCCCCGCGACGCCGTCATCACCATCCGCTCGGGCGCCGGCGGCGTGGACGCCGCCGACTTCGCCGAGATGCTCCTGCGCATGTACACCCGCTGGGCCGAGCGGCACGACTACCCCGTCAAGGTCCTCAACACCTCCTACGCCGAGGAGGCGGGCCTGAAGTCGGTCACCTTCGAGGTCCACGCGCCCTACGCCTACGGGACCCTGAGCGTCGAGGGCGGCACGCACCGCCTGGTGCGCATCAGCCCCTTCGACAACCAGGGCCGCCGCCAGACCTCCTTCGCCGCCGTCGAGGTCATCCCGCTCATCGAGTCCACCGACCACATCGACATCCCCGAGACCGACATCCGCATCGACGTCTTCCGCTCCTCGGGCCCCGGCGGGCAGAGCGTCAACACCACCGACTCCGCCGTGCGCATCACCCACCTGCCCACGGGCCTGGTGGTCTCCATGCAGGACGAGAAGTCCCAGATCCAGAACCGCGCCGCCGCCATGCGCGTCCTCCAGTCGCGCCTGCTCCTGCTCAAGCAGCAGGAGGAGGACGCCAAGAAGAAGGAGCTCGCCGGGGACGTCAAGGCCTCCTGGGGGGACCAGATGCGCTCCTACGTTCTCAACCCCTATCAGATGGTCAAGGACCTGCGGACCAACTTCGAGGTCGGTAACCCCGACTCGGTGTTCGACGGCGACATCGACGGCTTCATCGACGCCGGCATCCGCTGGCGCAAGCAGCAGGAAACGGCCGAGGACTGATCTGCTCGCTTCATCAGAAACGGCATCGGAGTCAGGGATCCCCCGGAGGGGTCCCTGATTTCTTTTCGGTGCGCCCCTGATTCTTCCGGGGTGCGATTGAGAGCGCAAAATGGTGGGCGTACCGTGAATTTCATGAGTACATCACATGGAAAACCTCGGTCGGTGGAAGTCTCATCAACGCTCTCGTCTCTTGAGTCCTCGGATCTCAGTGGGGATCGATCGGATCAAGGTCGTCGCCTCCCCGCGGGCGGAAAGGTTCTGCGCATCGTGATTGCGTTTGCGATGATGTTCGCCTGTGCGCTCACGCCGCCTTTACTGAGTCAGATTCCTGCTGTCCGGTCCTTTGCTCTCGCGCACTCGCATCCCCAGGGTAATGCCGACGACTTAGTCATGGCTGCCTTCGTTCTGTTGCTCTATGGGACGGCAACGATTCTGGTTCTCATGCTGTGCTATGTGCTGCGTCGTACTCTTGATCGCGGCCGCCGCGTCAGCCTATGTTTGCGTTTAGATCGTCGAGCCCTGTTGTGGGTGGTGGGGATGGTTCTCGTTGCAGTCGCGGTGAATCTCGCGGTCGCCGGTATTGTCCACGCCCTCGGTCTTGCTGGTGGGAATGAGGGGGTTCCGGACCGGCCTTGGTGGATTATGGCTGTGACGATCTTCTCTCAGGCCTTTCTTCTGCAGGGTATCCCTGAAGAGATAATCTGGCGAGGCTGGCTCTTCTCCTCGCTGGGCGAGACGCGTTGTGCAGCAGTGTCCAGCGTCCTCGGGTTCACTGTTCTTCACCTTCTATCCCAAGGGGGTCAGCAGAACCTGCTGGAGCACCTCACGTATCTCGCTCCACCGTGTGGATTTGCGGTGACGGCATTGATCGTTCGGACGATCTCCGGGTCGACCTGGGCGGCCATCGGCGTGCACGGAGGAATTCATGTGGCGAACGACATGCTGTCGGACTGGCTGCATCTTCCTCACGGGTCGATCACCTGGATTCTCCAGGGCCTGCTCTGGGCAGCGGTCGGTCTTCTCATTCTCGCCTTCCACCGCCGTCGTCAGCGTCTGGCGGCGTTGACAGGCCAGACATGTTGACGCCCTCCATCTTCAGGAGCCATTCCTTACGGTCGACTCCTCCGGCGTAACCGCGCAGGCTTCCGTCGGAGGCGAGCACGCGGTGGCACGGCACGATGAGAGCGATCGAGTTGTGTCCGACCGCGCCACCCACGGCCTGTGCCGACATGTGCCTCCGGCCAGTACGCCGGGCGACCTCCGTGGCGATGCGAGCATAGGTGCTGGTGGCGCCGAAGGGGATGGAGAGCATGATGGCGGTGACCATCTTCTTGAAGTCGGAGCCCTCGACCCTGATCGGCGGGGTGAAGCCCGGGTCGGTGCCCTCGAAGTAGGCGTCGAGCCACCGGGCCGTCTGCGTGAAGACAGGCAGGAGCGGCTGGACCACAGCCTCGTCGCTGATTGTCGAGCGGTCGTACTTCTGGCCGTCGAACCACAGGCCCGTGAGGTGCTCACCATCGCTGGCCATGGTCATGGCTCCCAAGGGGGACTCGTAATGGTTGAGGTAGTGCATCGATTCCTTTCTCGTGTTCCTCGTGGTGCTCATGCTGTCACGCTCGAGCACGGTTCTGCCGCGCATCTGCTCGCTGCGGATCCGCGTGCACCGTCTCACCTCCGCCGTCGTCGCCAATGCTCCGGGGCTCCCTTAGGCTTGGCCACGGTGCGCACGGACGGTCCGATCGATCGCCGTCGTCGCGCAGAACCTCCGCTCACACCCTGACGAAAGGCGCAGACGAGCAGTGGCTGAGTACATCTACCAGATGATTAAGGCGCGCAAGGCCCACGGTGACAAGGTCATCCTCGACGACGTCACCATGGCCTTCCTCCCCGGAGCCAAGATCGGCATGGTCGGCCCCAACGGCGCCGGCAAGTCCTCCATCCTCAAGATCATGGCCGGCATCGACCAGCCCTCCAACGGCGAGGCCCGCCTGACCCCCGGCTACAGCGTCGGCATCCTCCTGCAGGAGCCCCCGCTCAACGAGGACAAGACAGTACTCGGCAACGTCGAGGAGGGCGTTGCCGAGATCAAGTCCAAGCTGGACCGCTACAACGAGATCAGTGCCGCCATGGCGGACCCGGACGCTGACTTCGACGCCCTCATGGCGGAGATGGGCACCCTCCAGGACGCCCTGGACGCCGCCAACGCCTGGGACCTCGACTCCCAGCTCGAGCAGGCCATGGACGCCCTGCGCTGCCCCCCACCGGACGCCGAGGTCAAGCACCTCTCCGGTGGTGAGCGCCGCCGCGTCGCCCTGTGCAAACTGCTTCTCGAGGCCCCCGACCTCCTCCTCCTGGACGAGCCCACCAACCACCTCGACGCCGAGTCCGTGCTCTGGCTCGAGCAGCACCTGGCCAGCTACCAGGGCGCCGTCATCGCCGTCACCCACGACCGCTACTTCCTTGACCACGTCGCCGAGTGGATCGCCGAGGTCGACCGCGGTCACCTCTACCCCTACGAGGGCAACTACTCCACCTACCTGGAGACCAAGGAGAAGCGCCTCGAGGTCCAGGGCAAGAAGGACGCCAAGCTCGCCAAGCGCCTCAAGGAGGAGCTCGAGTGGGTGCGCTCCTCGGCCAAGGGACGCCAGGCCAAGTCCAAGGCCCGTCTGGCCCGCTACGAGGAAATGGCCGCCGAGGCTGAGCGCACCCGCAAGCTCGACTTCGAGGAGATCCAGATCCCGCCGGGGCCCCGCCTGGGCAACCAGGTCCTGGAGGCCACCAACCTCAACAAGGGCTTTGACGGGCGCACCCTCATCGACGGGCTCTCCTTCACCCTGCCGCGCAACGGCATCGTCGGGGTCGTCGGCCCCAACGGCGTCGGAAAGTCCACCCTGTTCAAGACCATCGTGGGCCTGGAGCCGCTCGACGGCGGAGAACTCAAGATCGGTCAGACCGTCAAGCTCTCCTACGTCGACCAGTCCCGAGCCGGTATCGACCCCAAGAAGACCCTCTGGGAGGTTGTCTCCGACGGGCTGGACTACATCCAGGTCGGCAACGTGGAGATGCCCTCGCGCGCCTACGTCGCCTCCTTCGGCTTCAAGGGGGCCGACCAGCAGAAGCCGGCCGGCGTCCTCTCCGGCGGAGAGCGCAACCGCCTCAACCTGGCCCTGACCCTCAAGCAGGGCGGCAACCTCATCCTCCTGGACGAGCCCACCAACGACCTCGACGTCGAGACCCTGGGCTCCCTGGAGAACGCCCTGCTGGAGTTCCCCGGCTGCGCCGTGGTCATCACCCACGACCGCTGGTTCCTCGACCGCGTGGCCACCCACATCCTGGCCTGGGAGGGAACCGACGAGAACCCTGCCAGCTGGTACTGGTTCGAGGGGAACTTCGCCTCCTACGAGGAGAACAAGGTCGAGCGCCTCGGCCCCGAGGCGGCCCGCCCCCACCGGGTCACCTACCGGAAGCTGACTCGGGACTGAGTGGAGCCCGCCCGGTCGACCGCGTAAGAAGGAGAAGCGCCATTCCCTCAGCCAGGCTGCCGAGGGAATGGCGTTTCTCGTCCTGCTTCAGAAGGCGACTTCATACGTCTTGTCGGTTGGAGTCGATTGCACTTAAGGTGCTGGTGGAGGTGTCATGATGAGTAGGAATACCCCAGGACTCATCCCCGAAGGCGGCGTTATCGGGAAGCTTCCGTTCGACGGGCAGTGGCTGACCGAGCGCAGTCCCACACGCCGCGTTCCCAGCCATGGGACTCACCTGTTCGCCACCACGTACGCGTTTGACTTTGTCGCCGTCGACGACGATGGTCTCACGGCTCCAGCACGCAGCATGCGTGCGCTCTTCACCCCCGAACCGCCAGAGCTCTTCCACGCCTTCGGTCGTCCCTTGCACTCGCCCGTTGCGGGAACCGTGGTCTCCGTTCACGACGGCGAGCCCGACCACGTGGCGCGCCGTTCCGTCCTGACTCGCATCCCGTACGGATTGAGTCAGCCCCAACGAATTCGGCAGGGACTTCCCGCCATCCCTGGAAACCACATCATCATCCAGGTTGCCGAGGGGCCTCATTGCGTGGGACTCGTGCACCTTCAGCGAGGCTCCGTCCAGGTGTCGTCCGGCGACCGGGTGAGCGCAGGCGATCAGATCGGTCGATGCGGCAACTCCGGGAACTCCACGCAGCCCCACCTTCACATCCAAGCGATGGACAGTCCAGATCTCCGTATCGCGAAGGGGGTTCCGCTCCGTTTTGAGGAGTTCCGGCAACGCAGCCCGCAGCAGGGTGCTCCCTGGGCACTTCGGCGACAGTCATGCCCCGAGCAGGGGGCGGTCGTCGCTCAACCTTGATATGACGTCATGGAATGAGCCTCAGATCCGGCGTGCTGATCGGTCGCGGGGCGCTGCGACCAGATCGTGGTGAGAATCGGGGGATGGGCCTGCGGCGCAGTGCGCAGCTCCTGAATGGGGACGTACTTCTCCGGCGAGGACTGCGTTCTCCTGCAAACCTCTGAGATCCGGCCGCAGTCGTATGGGGGAGAAGTACGTCCTGGATGGAGAACGCAGTCCTCGATCCGTGTCCTCAAGGGGCGGGCGTCAGCCGGGGATGGCGCTGCCGTCGTCGCCCTCTCCCATGCGGATCCGCCAACGTCCCGAGCCGCCGTCGGACCGGGAGCCAGTGGGCATGCGGACCATGCCCTCCTGGGCGATGGTCGACACCAGCCGGCCGGTTGAGTCGAAGACCTGTGCGCGCGCCATGCCGCGGCCGCCCTGTGAGGAGGGGGAGTCCTGCACGTAGAGCAGCCAGTCGCCCATGTCGACGTCGCGATGGAACCACTGGGCGTGGTCGAGGGTCGCCAGGCTCATGCCCTCACTGCGCCAGGACAGTCCCTGGCTTCGCAGCACCGGCTCCAGCATCACCTGGTCGCACACGTAGGCCAGCAGCGCCCGGTGCACGGTCTGGGAGGTCTGCTCCGGGATGCGGCTGCGTGAGCGCATCCACAGGTGCTGGCGACCGGTGCGCTCCTTGGCGGGGCGCAGGTAGAGGTTGCCCTCCACGTGCCTGAGGTCGAAGGCCGCCGTGCGCCCCAGGAAACGCGCCACCGGATGATCGATGGTTCGGAAGATCTCCAGAGCGCTCGTCAAGTCCTCGGGGCGCGGAACTACGGGGGCTTCCACGTGGAGGTCGGCGCCCTCCTGCTCCTCCTGGAAGGAGGTGAGCATCGTCAGGATCGGCGTGCCCTCCTGGGAGGCGGCGGTGCGCCGTTGGGAGAAGGACCGCCCGTCGTGCAGGCGCTCGACGGCGAAGGTGATTGGTGTGTCGGGCTGACCGCCCCGCATGAAGAAGGCATGGACCGAGTGCGGTAGACGCTCACCGTCGCCGTCGTCCTCGATCGTGGCGGCCGCGGCCAGCATGCCCTGGGCCACCACCTGTCCTCCGTAGACCCGGCCCGAGAGCTGGGGCAGGGAGCCCCCGGAGAAGACATCCTCCCCGTCACCCGCCGCCAGGCTGAGGATCCGGGTCACCGACCCGAGGGGCTCCTCCGTGGCGGCGGGGACGGGGTATGGGGTTGTCACAGACCGAGCTCCTCCAGGATCGGCAGCTTGGCGCGCACCGCCGAGCGCGCGTCCTCAGCCGTCGCGGAGTCCAGAGCGATCCTCGCCAGTTCCTGGCACTCGGCGAGCGTGACGGACTTCAGGACGGCGTCAACATCAGGCAGAGCGCGCGCCGTCATGGACAGGGAGGCGACCCCCAGGCCCACGAGGACGGCGGCCAGCGCCGGGTCCGCGGCGGCCTCACCACACACGCCCACCGGACGTCCCTTGGGTGAGGCACCCTCGCAGGCGGTGCCGATCAGACGCAGAACGGCCGGCTGCCAGGCCGTGGACAGATCCGCCAGCGAGGACAGCAGACGGTCGGCCGCCATGACGTACTGGGTGAGGTCGTTGGTGCCCACCGAGGCGAAGTCGGCGTGCTCGAAGAGCTTGTCGGCCATGAGCGCGGCCGAGGGCACCTCGATCATCATTCCGGCCGTCTTCAGACCGTAGGAGCGGGCCTTCTGCGTGAAGGCCTCGGCCTCCTCGGCCGTGGAGATCATCGGGGCCATGACCCACACCTTCGCCTCGGTGGCGGCCTCGGCCTTGGCCAGGGCCTCGAGCTGGTGGTCCAGGACCTCGGGGTCGCGGCGCGTCGTGCGGTAGGCGCGCACACCGAGCGCCGGGTTGGCCTCGGTGGCGTCGGTCAGGAAGGGCAGCGGCTTGTCCGCTCCGGCGTCGAGGGTGCGCACCACGACCTTCTTGCCGGGGAAGGCCTCGAGGACACCCTGGTAGGCCTCCACCTGAGCCTCCACCGTGGGCTCCTCGGGCTGGTCCAGGAAGCAGAACTCGGTGCGGAACAGGCCGATGCCCATGGCTCCGGCCTCGGCGGCGCTACGGGCGCCGGCAGCGTCACCGACATTGGCCAGCAGCTGGACCTCGTGGCCGTCCTTCGTGGCTCCGTCACCGTTGAAGACACGCACGCGCGAGGCGAGCTCTCGCGCCCGGCGCAGGGCGTCCTCGGAGGGGTTGAGGGTGATGCTTCCCTTGGTGCCGTCGACCAGGACGATGTCGCCCTCGGCCAGCGCATCGGTGACCTTCTCGCCAGTGCCGACGATCGCCGGCATGCCCAGTGCGCGCGCCAGGATCGCGGTGTGGGAGGTGGGGCCGCCCTCGGAGGTGATGAAGGCGATGACCTTCTCGGGGTCCAGCAGCGCGGTGTCGGCCGGGGCCAGGTCGGCCGCCACGAGCACGAAGGGCTCGGGCAGGCGGGGGATCCCGGGCATCGGGGACTCGGTCAGGACGGCGACGATGCGGTCGCGCACGTCCTGGACGTCACGGGTGCGCTCGGCCATGTAGCCGCCCAGGGACTCCAGCATGGAGGCCAGAGTTCCTGCGGACTCCCACACGGCGCGCTCCGGAACCAGGCGCTTCTCGCGCACCATGGCCTGCGCCGTCGAGGTCAGGGTGGGGTCGGCAGCCATCTGCGCGGTGGTCTCGAGGAGCGTGCGTGCCTCGGCCTTGGCCTCGGCCGCGGACAGCTCCAGGCCCTTCTTAACCTGCTGGGCCGCCAGCGCGATGCGCTCGCACTCCTTCTCGACATCGCGACTGGGTTCGAGGGTCGCGATCTCGGGCTCAGGAATGGGAGGTGCCATCCTGGCGACGGGGCCGGCCACAAGGCCAGGGCTCACACCGATGCCGGACAGGGTTGTGGAGGTGGTGTCGGACGCTGTCATGTGGTGCTCCTCATCGGAGACGAATGGGGATCATTGCTCATTGTGCCCCGAGTGCGGCCGGAAAGAGACGTTTCCGCCAGGGGAATAACGATCTCCTCTGTGGGCGCGTCAAGGCATCTATCGCGTTCCCGTAAGGTTACGTGAGTGAGCCCCGTCATGCGAGGAAGGAGATCCTCCGGCGCGGTCGTCCGCTGTGCAGCAGGCCCTGCGGCCCGCGTGCGCACGCGTCTTCCTGCCGACTGGAACTCTTCGCCGCGGACAACGCGGAGGTGGGATAAAGTGATCGCGAGCACGAAGGACCTCAGCTGCCCGACCACGCGCATGACAGACGGGGATTGCGCAAGGGCGGGAACCGGGAAGGAGAAGCCATGAGCACTGCATCAGACATCGTCGCCGGTCTCGGCGGCCAGGAGAACATCACCGACCTCGAGCCCTGCATCACGCGTCTGCGCGTCGAGGTAGCCGACCAGACGAAGGTGGATGAGGAGGCGCTGCGAGCGGCCGGCGCCTTCGGCGTGGTGCGTTCGGGCCGCGTCGTCCAGGTCGTCGTGGGGCCCACGGCGGACAGCCTCGCCTCGGAGATCGCAGCGCTCTGAACTGATCGCCCCGTTCCCGGAGGGTCTGCGCACCCGCCCGGCTCCAGCACCTGCAACGCGGAGCCGGGCGGCCTGCCTTTCCCCGGACAGCGGTGGGCGCATGTCGGGACGTGTGACCCGATCTCGCCGTCCGCTCCGCTGATCGCCGACCGGCTGCGCGTTCCTGGGCACATGGTCCCGGGCGGCTCAACGGCAGTGGCGCCATTGCGCGGCTTCACGGTGAAACAGTTGCAGCAAAACGTCAGGAGACACGGTGCGGCGGGTGCACAACCCTCAGCCGCTAGGGCACACTTGGACACTGCTAGTCCTGCTAGCGCCCGCATCCCGATCCGACCCATCCATCCCCAGGGGTGATGGCGGAGCGCAACCCTGCTCCACGCCCGCTCCATGGCGCTCCATCGCACATCTGCTCACGCAAGGCTGAACCACGCACATGAACGAGTTCAACGACGACCTGTTACCTGCTTCCGAGAGCCTCAAGCAACTGGCTGAGGCGCACGGTGTCTCCACCGAGTACTGGGACTATCACGGCAACCTTGCCTCACCCTCAAGCGCTACTCTCAGGGCCGTGCTGGCCGCATTAGGGGTGAGCATCAACTCCGAGGAGGAGATCGGGCGCGCTCTGCGAGAGGTCGAGGACGCCCCCTGGCGGCAGGCGCTTGCCCCCACGGTCGTCACGCGCGGCGGTGTGGAGTCGACCGTCCCCGTCTACGTGCCCGACGGCGCCAAGGTGCGGGTGCGCGTCGAGCTCGAGAACGGGGACATCCGTGAGCTGACTCAGACTGAGGACTGGACCGTGCCCCGTGAGGTGGACGGCGTCAAGCGCGGCCGTGCCTCCTTCATCCTCGGAGCCGATCTGCCCCTGGGATGGCACCGGATCATCGCCGAGGTCAGCCCCGGCTCCACGGACCAGGCCGCCCCGCAGGGGGCTCATGCCGCGCCGCCCGCCGACGGCGAGGCGGAGACCATCACCGTGACCTCGGCGCTGGCGGTCACCCCCAACCATCTCGATCTGCCCGAGTCTCTCGGAGACCGGGGCTGGGGGGTCATGACCCAGCTGTACTCGACCCGCTCGCGCGGGTCGTGGGGGACCGGTGACACCGACGATCTCACTGAGCTCGCCGCCTTCTTGGGGGACCAGGGAGCCGACTTCCTGCTCATCAACCCGCTGCACGCGGCTGAGCCGGTGGCGCCGATGACCCACTCGCCCTACCTGCCGGTGACACGTCGCTTCGTCAACCCCCTCTACATCCGGCCGGAGAACATCCCTGAGGTGGCCCGTCTGTCCGGCCCCAAGCGCTCGCTGGTGCAGTGGGCCTTCGAAGAGGTCAAGGACAGTGACCTCAGCGCCGAGCCGATCGACCGCGACGCGGTGTGGAAGGCCAAGCGCGAGGCCCTCGAGGTCATCTTCGCCGCCGGTCGCTCCTACTCCCGCCAGCGAGACTTCGAGCGCTTCCGGGCCGAGCAGGGCGAGGGGCTGGAGCGTTTCGCCCTGTGGAGCGCGCTGGTGGAGAAGCACGGGTCCTTGGAGAACTGGCCCGCCACGCTGCGGGAGGCGGACTCCGCTTACGTCGCCAACGAGGCGCACCAGCTGGCCGAGCGCATCGACTTCTTCGCCTGGCTGCAGTGGATCGTCGACGAGCAGCTGGCTCGCGCGCAGGCCGAGGCCCTGGCCTCGGGGATGGCCCTGGGCATCATGGACGACCTCGCCGTCGGAGTGCACTCCCAGGGGGCGGACGTGTGGTCCAACCCGGAGGCCTTCGCCTCCGGAGTCACCGTGGGGGCTCCGCCGGACATGTACAACCAGCAGGGCCAGAACTGGTCCCAGCCGCCGTGGAACCCCGAGTACCTGGCGCGCAGCGCCTACGCCCCTCTGCGTGACATGGTGCGCACGGTCCTGCGTCACGCCGGCGCACTGCGCGTGGACCACATCATCGGCCTGTTCCGCCTGTGGTGGATCCCCGAGGGCATGGGGGCGGACCATGGCGCCTACGTGCGCTACGACCACGAGGCCATGCTCGGCGTCGTCCTGCTGGAGGCTCACCGGGCCGGCGCTGTGGTCATCGGTGAGGACCTGGGGACCGTGGAGCCCTGGGCGCGCGACTACCTGGCCAGCCGCGGTGTGCTGGGAACCAGTGTCCTGTGGTTCGAGAAGCAGCACGACGGCTGGCCCCTCCAGCCCCAGGACTACCGCCGGCTCGCCCTGTCCACGGTCAACACCCACGATCTTCCCCCGACTGCCGGCTACCTGGCTGACGAGCACGTCGATCTGCGTGAGCGCCTCGGCCTGCTCACCGAGCCGGTCGAGCAGGTGCGTACCGAGGCGCGCATCGAGCGCGACCGGATGACCTCCCGGTTGCGCGAGCACGGCCTGTTGGGGGATGCCCCCACCGAGCGTCAGGTCGTTGAGGCCCTGCACCGCTACGTGGTGCGCACCCCCTCGGTGTTGGTCGGCGTCGCCCTGGTCGACGGCGTGGGGGAGCGGCGCGCTCAGAACCAGCCCGGCACCGACCAGGAGTACCCCAACTGGCGGATTCCTCTGGCCGACGGCGCGGGAGAGGTCGTCCTGGTCGACGACCTGCCCGAGAACGCGCGCCTGGGCAGCCTGCTGAGCGTCGTGCGCGACGAGATGGCTTCTCGGGACTGATGCCACTACAGGCTCCGCGCCCACTGGGCTGCAGACGGGCCTGAGGCGGGCGACGTGCTGAGACGCAGTGGCCCCGGCCGTCACGATGACGGCCGGGGCCACACATTAAGCGGTCGAGGTCCGATGGGACCGGGAGCGCGTTCGGGTCTACGCCCAGGTCATGAGCGTGTCGCCGGCTGCCGTTATGCGGCCTGATGATACGGGCTCCAGATCAGTCTCGTCACCCTCCAGGGCGATGACGGGGACGATCGGGTTGAGTCCGCCGGCCTGGATCTGAGTCGGCGACCAGCTGATGACGGGGCTGCCCGCATCGATGGTGTCTCCCTCACTGGCCAGGAGGGTGAAGCCCTTGCCCCCCAGACTCACGGTGTCCAGCCCCAGATGGACCAGGACGCTGTGGCCGTCGTCGTTGGTGATGACGTAGGCGTGGGGATGGATCTTCGTGATGGTTCCGCTGATCGGTGCCAGGGCGCTGACCTCGCCCCCGTCAGCGGTGTCCGGGGTGATGGCCACACCAGGGCCGACGATCTTGCCGGAGAAGACGGGGTCGGGAACGTCACTGAGAGCGACGACGACGCCGGATACCGGCGACTGGACGGTCAGGCTCACCGCAGGTCCTCGATGTCCTCCGCGATGGTGTCCGCGTTGGGGCCGACCACGACCTGCACGATGTCGCCGAGTTTGACGACACCGTGTGCTCCCGCGGTCTTCAGGGCCGGCTCGTCCACGAGGGAACCGTCCTCCAGCTCGCAGCGCAGCCGCGTGATGCAGGGTTCGATCTCCACGATGTTGTCGAATCCTCCGAGGGCGTCGACGATGCTCTGTGCCTGAGACATGGGTTCCTCCTGGGTCTGCCCGGGTGCTTGCCGGGCTCAGTGGGTGATGGTGCCGAGATGAGGCGTCAGGGCATGGGCAGGTGCAGTCAGGTGCGGCACCTTCGCCGGTACCGGACTAATGGTCCATACCAGTACTCCATGGTACAGGCCGCCCGGAGGTTGTCCAGTACCGACCTGGGTCAGCCCCCTCAAGACGACGAGCGGTCCGGGCGGAAGGCGGGTTTGGGGGCGGCCACCGGGACCCACAGGGTGTAGCGGTCGGCGCGGAACAAGGTGCGCGAGTAGTCGATGGCGCAGTGCTCGTGGAAGGTGCGCCGGGTGATGTCCAGGGTCGGGGCGCCCTCCTGGACGGAGAGCAGCGCTGCCTCCTGGGCCGTGGCCGCGTGGGCCTCGATCATGTCCTCACCCCACTGCGGCGCCAGGTCGGCGCGGGTCAGCTCGGCGTAGACCGAGAAGTTCGGGCTGGTGCGCAGCAGGTTGGGCAGAAGCGCAGCGGGAATCCAGTTCTCCTCGATCGCCATGGGGATGGCGTTGGCGGTCAGCAGGCGACGCAGGTGGTGGACCTCGGCCCCGACCTCGAGCTCGAGCGCCTCCGCCACGGTCTCATCGGAGGCGACGGTCTCGGCCTGTAGCATGACGACGCCGGGCTCCATCCCGCGCCGCTGCATCTCCTGGGTGAAGGAGGTCAGTCGGACCTGTAGGTCGAGCTTCGGGGGTGCCACGAAGGTTCCCTTGCCCTGGTGGCGCTCCAGGACGCCGTCGACGACGAGGGTGTCGATGGCTTGGCGCACGGTCATGCGGGAGACCTCGAAGTGCTCGCACAGCTCGCGCTCGGAGGGCACTGGGCTGCCGTTGGCGAGCCCGTTCCTGACCAGGTCCAGCAGGTGATTGCGCACGATGACGTACTTTGCCGGCTTCTTGCCTGCGTTCTTGGGCATGGGACTCCCCTGGTTGACAGTGGGTGGACGCAGCCAGGGCGTGGGGGATGGCTACGACCGCTGCTTCCGCTGTGTCGCATCGACTTTCATATCATTATGGCTGACGAGTGTGCCCCGCGCTTGACATTGAAGGTTCTATCGGTTTTTCTGGTGTCACTGGTCCAGACGTGTTCGGTGTCGATCCGTCCCGACTACCACCGTCACGGTGGATATCTCTGACGCGGCAGTGCTGCCGCGCGATCCTGAACTGGAGAACACTCATGTCAGTCAAGAAGAAGACGGGCGGTGCCTTCGCCCTCGCCCAGCGTCTGGGGAGATCCCTGATGCTGCCCATCGCCACGCTCCCGGCAGCGGGTCTGCTGCTGCGTCTGGGGCAGGCGGACATGCTGGGGGCCGAGGGGCTCGCCGCGAAGGCGTCCTGGCTGCAGCCCGTCGCAGACATCTTCAGTGCGGCCGGTGGGGCGGTCTTCGATAACCTGCCCCTCATCTTCGCCGTTGGCGTCGCCGTGGGATTCGCCAAGAAGGCCGATGGCTCCACCGGGGTGGCCGCGCTGTTCGGCTTCCTCGTCTACCGCGCCGTCACCTGGACCATGTCCCCCATCATCATGGGCAAGCCCGCGCCCCTGAGCAAGGAGGCCCTCGACTGCCTCCACACCTTCGATCCCGCCACGGGGAAGATCGCACAGGTCGGCCCCTGGAACCAGGGAGTCAAGCTCTGTGACATCCCCACTCAGACGCCCATCAACTACGGGGTGCTGGGCGGCATCGTCATCGGCGTCGCCGCCGCCCTGCTCTGGCAGCGCTACTACCGCGTCAAGCTGCCCGACTGGCTGGCCTTCTTCGGTGGACGCCGCTTCGTTCCCATCGTCACCTCCGGCGCTGCGCTTGTCATCGCCCTGGTGATGTCGGCTCTCTACCCGGCCTTCAACTGGCTCATCAACGAACAGCTCGGCGGCTGGCTCATCAACGCCGGGAACTCCAAGGGCATCGCCGGAGCCCTGGCGGTCTTCGTCTTCGGTACCGTCAACCGCCTGCTCATCCCCTTCGGCCTGCACCACCTGCTCAACTCCGTGCCCTGGTTCCAGCTCGGCTCCTGCCAGACGGCCTCCGGGGATACGGCGCACGGTGACATCACCTGCTTCTTCCAGGGTGTGGACGGCTCGAACTCCTGGACCGGGGGCTTCACGACCGGCTTCTTCCCGATCATGATGTTCGCGCTGCCCGCCGCCGCACTGGCCATCTGGCACACCGCCAAACCAGCCAAGCGCAAGGCGACCGGCGCCCTCATGGTCTCGGTGGCCCTGACCGCCTTCATCACCGGCATCACCGAGCCCCTCGAGTACGCCTTCGCCTACGTGGCCTTCCCGATCTACGCCGTCCACGCGGTGCTGACAGGTTCCTCCTTGGCCATCGCCAACCTCCTGGGCGCGAAGGACGGCTTCGCCTTCTCCGCCGGAGCGATCGACTACCTGCTCAACTTCGGCAAGTCCGCCGAGCTCTCCGGTGGTGTGGTCCGCGGACCGCTCATGATCGTCATCATGGGGCTGGTCTACGCCGTCATCTACTACTTCCTCTTCAGGTTCCTCATCGTCAAGTTCGACTTCAAGACCCCTGGGCGTGAGGACGACGATGTCGACGCCTTCGCCGCCGCGCAGGCCGCCGCCGCCACGTCCACGGGCAAGAAGGCCGCGGAGTCGTCTGGGCGTTGAGAGATTCGGGTGTCGGGATGTCGGGGCCGGCACCTCACGAGTTGGGGCCGAGCGCATCATGCGCTCGGCCCCAACTCATGGTGTCGTCGGGTCCCGGTCCGGGTTGCGCCCCGGACCGGGACCCGAGGCGGCTACTGGACGCTCCGGGCCTCAGCGGCCTGCGCTCTGGCCACGCGCAGCGTGTCGTCGAGGTTCTCGCGCACGATCCGTCGCAGTGCGGCCGGGGCCTGGGCGTGGGACTCCAACCATCCCGTCAGGGCGGCGGCCGGGTCGTCAGCGCCCGCAAGGCCCACCGTGGCACAGGACCACAAGCCGGTCAGCAGGTTCTCAGCCATGTGGAAGGTGCGCGAGGACCACACGGAGTCGATGGCCTCCACATACGCCCCCACGAAGGGAGCCAGCAGCTCGGGGTGGCGCTCGACATTGGTCAGGCCCCGCAGGACGCGCACCTGGGTCTCATTGGGCATGGAGGCGTCGTCGACGAGGGCCCGCCAGGTGGCCTGCTTCGCCTCCGGGGTCGGAATCGACGCCCGGGCCTCCGCGGCGCGCTCGCGTCCCGTGGTCGTGCGGTCCCGGGCCTCCTCGGTGCGGATCTGCTCCTCCCCGCTGCGGCCGGCTGCCACCAGGCCGATCAGCAGGTCCCAGCGCAGGTCCTGGTCGACGTCGAGACCGCCCAGAGCCTGGCTCCCCTCCACAAGCCCGGCGACGACGTCGAGCTGCTCATCGGTGACGGCGTGAGCGGCCAGGGCCCGGACCAGCTGGAGCTGCTTGTCGCTGCCGGGCTGGGCCGCCCGCGCCAGCCCCAGCAGCCGGTCGGCGGTGCCCGGGGCGAGGTCGCGGCGTACGGCCGGGGGCAGGAAACCGGACAGGCAGGTGGTGATACGTCCCAGCAGTCCCTGGATGACCGAGGAATGCTCCTCCACGCACAGCGCCCGCAGGGCGGCGTCGAGGAAACGGGAGGCGGCGAGCTCGCCGTCGCGCGCCATGTCCCAGGCCGAGGCCAGGACGATCGAGCGCGGCAGGGAGTCGGTGAAGGCCTCGATGTGCTCGAGGCCGAAGGACAGTGAGTCCTCATCGAGGCGGACCTTGGCGTAGGTGAGGTCGTCGTCATTGAGGACGAGGACATCCGCCCGCTTGGCGCCGACCAGCTCGGGAACCTCGGTCAGCTCGCCGTCGACATCGAGCTCGATGCGGTTGGTGCGCTCCAGGCGCGCCTCGGCTCCCTGGCCGGTCAGGTTGTAGCAGCCGATCGCCACCCGGTGTGGGCGCAGCGAGGCCGGTGAGTCGGCGGGGATCTCCTGGCGGACGGCCGCCTGGGTGATGAGGCCGTCGGCGTCAGTGGCCAGTTGCGTGCGCAGGGTCGTCACACCGGCCTCCTGGAGCCACAAGCGGGTCCAGGTACTCAGGTCGCGTCCAGAGACCGCCTCCAGCTCACGGAGCAGGTCGCTCAGCTCGGCGTTGGCGTAGGCGTGCGCCTCCAGGTAGCGCTGGATGCCGGCGAAGAAGTTCTCCCGGCCCACGTATCCCACGAGCGCGGCCAGGACCGAGGCCCCCTTGGCGTAGGTGATGCCGTCGAAGTTGACCTCGACGTCATGCAGGTCGTGGATCTCCGCGGCCACGGGGTGGGTGGAGGACAGCTGGTCCTGGTTGTAGGCCCACCCCTTCTCCAGGGTCTGGAAGGTCGTCCAGGCCTGGTTCCAACGGGTGATCTCGGCGGTGGCCAGGGTGGAGGTGTACTCGGCGAAGGACTCGTTGAGCCACAGGTCGTTCCACCAGGTCATGGTGACCATGTCCCCGAACCACATGTGAGCCAGCTCGTGCAGGATCGTCACGGCTCGCCGCTCCACACGGGCCTCGACGGGCCTGGAGCGGAAGATGTAGTCGTCGCGGTGGGTGACGCAACCGGCGTTCTCCATCGCCCCGGCGTTGAACTCGGGAACGAAGATCTGGTCGTACTTGGTGAAGGCGTAGGGGGTGGCGAACAGATCCTCGTAGTAGGCGAAGCCCCGTTTGGTCAGGTCCAGGATCTCCTCTGAGTCCATGTGCTCGACCAGGCTCTTTCGGCAGTAGACCCCCAGGGGCACGACGCGTCCGTCTCCGGCGACGTACTCGTCGGTCGCACCGACATAGGGCCCGGCGACGATGGCCGTGACGTAGGAGCTCATGGGCTCGGTGGGGGCGAAGGCGAAGGTGTGGGCATCCCCTGAACCATCGGCGGCCTCGGTGGGAGTCGGGTCAGGAGTGGGGGAGTTGGACAGCACCGTCCAGTTCGCCGGCGCGGTGACCGTGAAGGTGAAGGAGGCCTTGAGATCGGGCTGCTCGAAGACGGCGAATACCCGCCGGGAGTCGGGGACCTCGAACTGGCTGTAGAGATAGGTCTCGCCGTCGGCCGGGTCGGTGAAGCGGTGCAGCCCCTCTCCGGTGTGCATGTAGGCGCAGTCGGCGACGACGACCAGCTCATTGTCTGCGGCCAGATCCTTCAGCGCGATACGTGAGTCCGCATAGACCTCGGCGGGGTCAAGAGGGGCGCCGTTGAGCGTGATGGAGCGGACTGTCGGTGCGACGAGGTCGATGAAGGTGGAGGAACCCGGGGTGGCCGTGAACCGCGCCGTGGTGGTGGAGCCGAAGACCGTCTCGCCGCGCGTGAGATCGAGGACGACGTCATAGCTCTGGGTCCGTACGGTTGCGCTGCGCTCGGCGGCCTCAAGACGAGTCAGGTTCTGACCGGGCATAAGAACTCCTGTCTGCGAGGGATGCGCGGCCCATGGGGGCGCGCTGGGCGATTGTCTCACCTTCTGATCGACACCGGCAGTGCCTGAGGTACGGCACGACGCTGCCGGGGGACGACACGTGGCGTGTCGTCCCCCGGCAGCGACGCTGTTCCCATGGACGTGGGAACGTCAGCGGATCAGGTCAGATGCGGCTCAGGCCTTGTTGCGGCGACGCAGCACCAGGGCGGCGCCTCCTGCCACGACCAGGAACGCGGCGATTCCGCCGAAGAGCAGGCCGTTGGCACCGGTACGGGCCAGGGAGCTGCCGCTGTCCTTGGTGGTCTCACCGCCGGCCCGGTTCTCCGAGGAGGAGTCCTTGGCGTTCGAGCTCAGGTTGTTGCCCTTGTCGGCCCCGGCCTTGTTCTCGCCGGCCTTGTTCTCGTCGGCCTTGGCCTGCTTGTCTCCACCGGCGTTGGCATTGCTGTTGCTTCCGCCGTTGTTGCCGCCACCGTTGTTCTCGGTGGTCTTCTTCTCGCTGGCCTTCTGCTCGGTGGTCTTGTCACCGCCGGCCTGCTTGTTGCCGCCACCGTTGTTCTCAGAAGCCGAGCGCTCAGTGGTGTTCTGCTCACTGGTCTTCTGCTCAGTGCTCTGACGCTCGGAGGTCGAGCGCTCGGTGGTGTTCTGCTCCGAGTTCTGACGCTCGGAGGTGGAACGCTCCGTGGTCTTCTGCTCGGAGGTCTTGTCGCCACCGCCGTTGTTCTCGGTGGTCTTCTGCTCGGAGGTCTTGTCGCCACCGCCGTTGTTCTCGGTGGTCTTCTGCTCGGAGGTCTTGTCGCCACCGCCGTTGTTCTCGGTGGTCTTCTGCTCCGTGGTCTTGTCGCCACCGCCGTTGTTCTCGGTGGTCTTCTGCTCCGTGGTCTTGTCACCGCCACCGTTGTTCTCGGTGGTCTTCTGCTCGGAGGTCTTGTCGCCACCGCCGTTGTTCTCGGTGGTCTTCTGCTCCGTGGTCTTGTCACCGCCACCGTTGTTCTCGGTGGCCCTCTGCTCGGAGGTCTCGGTCTCGGTGGTGGAGCGCTCGGAGCTCGCGATGGTGAAGGTGTGCTGGGAGACCGTGGT
The DNA here is from genome assembly GCF_016694895.1 of Actinomyces sp. HMT 175. Classification (NCBI taxonomy): domain Bacteria; kingdom Bacillati; phylum Actinomycetota; class Actinomycetes; order Actinomycetales; family Actinomycetaceae; genus Actinomyces; species Actinomyces sp. HMT 175. Next base: position 2,029,672 of record NZ_CP068012.1, on the reverse strand, counting down.
GACGGTCTGGCTGGTGGCCGTCTCGCTGTGGTGAGAGCCGGTCAGCACCAAGACGTACTCCCCGTCGGGGGCGTCAGTGGGAGCGGGCAGGTTGCCCGTGAGGTTGCCGTTGGCGTCAACCGTCAGCTCACCAAGGGTGTAGCTGACGCTGGAGTCGCTCTTGCTCCTGAGGAGGACCGTGACCTTCTCGCTGGCATAGAAGCCCTGGGCGTGGAAGGTGAAGGTCTGGGACTGGCTCTCCGTGCGGGCGGAGACCTCGTAGGAGCCGGAGATACGCGTGTCGTCGAAGTAGATCTGTGTCTGCTGCTGCTTGGTGACCTGGGTCATCTCAGTCTTGTCGCCGTAGGTCATGCAGCCGGCGCCAATGGTCCACCCGTCAGTGGTGGTGGCGGTGGTTGTGCCGATGGACTTGATGAGCGCCGCCAGGTCGAGGTCGGAGGTCCAGCTGCCGTCCGCAGCCGCCTCGGTCTTGACGACGTCGGAAACGGAGCCGTCAGGTGCGTACAGCGCGATGCCGACGGTGGCCTGCTTCCCGGTGCAGCCGGTTCCCGAGATGGTGAAGGACGTGTTGGTGCTGGAGGAGGCGAAGGTCTTCTCCTGAGTGATCTTGAAGCTGCTGCCAGCGGCGGTCTTGCCGGGGGCCGGAGTGGCCTCGCTGGTCTTGCTGGGAGCTGGGCTGGGCTGAGCAGGTTTGCCGGGGGGCGTGGTGGCCTCGGCGGTGCTGCTGGGGGTGCTCGAGCTGTTGCTGTTGGAGCTGTTGGCGAGAACGGGGGAGGCAATGAGCGAGGCTCCGGTCATTGCGGCCACCGCGCTGGCTGCGGCCAAGGGGCGTCCAAGACGCATGTGTCCTCCTAGGTCTGACGGGGGAACGATGGTTGCCGGCGATCCGATTCTTCGTCGACTCGTTATCTACCGTAACGATGAATAGGGCGAGGGCGTGGGTCTCTGAGGTGATACCAGCCACATGTGGGAGTGTCCTCGCTCACGTGAAAATATGGGGTGGTCGTGTGAGAAGGGCGACGAAAGGCTGATATGGCGGGAAACCCTCGGGGTCTCTCCGATGAGTGACTAGGCGCCCGCTGGCCGACAGGTTTTGGGCGTGTACCCGTAGCCGGCCAGTAGATCGCGCGACTCCTGGTTGGGGGAGACGATGATCGACTCATCCCGAGGTCCCGTCGGAAGGTCGATGACCGTCGTGGTTCCGGCCCGTCCGGCTTTGGAGGCGCTACGTCCCAGTGAGACCAGGTCTGCGAGCCCGGTACCTGAGTCCAGGGTGATGTTCCCGGCCACGGTGTGCGCCAGCTGATGGAGCGAGATGGGGTTACTGGCCCTCTGCCCGATGGCGGACAGTACGGCCTGCATGACGGTGGCCGTGGACTGGCTGCGGCGTTGGGCGCCGTCGGCCTGGCTCATGGCCACCCAGCTGCCGTCGCGCAGGATCTCCGGGTGCCGTGAGCGGACAAGGGCCAGGGCGTCGATCCCACTGAGACGGTGGTGGCCTGCGGAGGTGAGGTTCAGACCGGTGTAGGCGTCTCGAACCGGCTCGGGGATGTCCACCTCAACGCCTCCCAGGGAGTCGATGATGGTGGCGAACTGAGCCATGTCGATGGTCACCAGATGCGTGGTGGGGATTCCCAGGCCGGTGCACAGGGCGTTGATCGTGTTCTGCGGTCCCGGGACGTAGGTGGTGGCCAGGCGGTCCAGCTCCATGCCCTTGCTGTTGATGGTCAGGTCCCGGGGCAGGTTGATGACGGTGAGTCCGTCCTGGGATGGGCGTACCAGGGCGATGACGTCGGCGCGGGAGCCTTCCACCTCCTGAGTGGTTCCGTAGCGGCTCTGGTCTCCCGGCACGGTGGCGCGCGAGTCGGTTCCCAGGATCAACCAGGTCTCGCCGGCCGTTGGTGAGGAGGTGGAGGGCATGGCGATATCGACACGTGCGGGGCGATGAACCAGGACAGCCACATCCGCCCCCAGCGCCAGGGCGGTCGTCATGACCGCAGCGCTCAGGCCGACGACGATCTTGCGTCGCCTCGACCAGCACCTGATGCCTGTGCCACCCCGGCCCTGGCGGCGTCGCTGCGGCAGGGGGGAGGAGGTAGCGGTGGGGTCGCCGGTGGCGTCCGAGGCCTCCGAGGGGGCTGCGCTGTGCTCGTCGTGGGAGGTGGATTCCATGGTCTCAGTGTCCGCTTCGGGGCAGTGCTGCGCCGTCAGGCGGGGACGCGCGTGCCGTGTGGCGGTGACGGGACGAAACGAGACCGCCGGGGAGACAGCACGTGCAGTGCTGTCTCCCCGGCGGGAAGGTGTTCCCAGTCAGACTGGGAGGAGGCGATCAGGCCTTACGACGACGCACAACGAGGGCGCCGCCACCGATGGCCACGAGGGCCGCGGCAATGCCGCCGAAGAGCAGGCCGTTGGCACCGGTCTGGGCCAGGGGCTTGCCCGAGGTGGGGGAGGAGGCCGCCGGGGTGGCGTCGGTGCTGGCCGGGACGTTCACGCTGCCGTTGGAGGCGGGAGCGGTCGGGTTGGCGGTGGCGCCACCGTTGTCGGTGATGCCGTTGCCGTCGTTCTCGACGAGGTCGAGGCGGTGGTCCTTGACGACGACGGTCTTGGTGCTGCTGCCGCCCTCGCCGTAACGGTCGCCCTCGATGGTCAGCGTGTACTCGCCGTCATCCACGTTCGAGGGGGCCGGAAGCTCGCCCGTGACGTTGCCGTTGTCGTCAGCCGTCAGCGTGCCGACGGGGTAGGTCTTGGAGGAGTCGGTCTTGCTGACCAGGGTGAGGGTGACCTTCTCCTTGGGGGAGAAGCCCTTGACGTCCACCGTGATCTTCTGAGCGCCGTTCTCGTCGGTGGTGATCTTGTAGGTGCCGTCCACGTCGGTGTCGTCGAAGGCGATGCCCTGCTGGTCCTGGCCCTTCTCCTCGCCGTAGGAGACACAGCCGGCCACGAGGGACCAGCCGTCGTCCGAGCCGTCCGTCTTGGCCTCAGCGCCAGTGGACTTGACCAGCTCGGGGATGTTCAGCGTGGTGGACCAGTTGCCCTCGGCGTCGGGGGTGGTCTTCACGATGGTGGACATCTCGCCCTTCGAGGTGTGGAGGGCGATGCCGACAGCCGCGTCCTTGCCGGTGCAGCCGGTGCCCGACACCGAGAAGGCGGTGTCCGAGGGGTTGACGATGACCTGCTGGTCCTCGGCGAACTTGAAGGCGAGGGAGTCGCCGGCCAGGGCGGGGGAGGCGGCAAGGGAGGCGCCGATGGCGGCGGCCATCACGCTCGCGGCGGCCAGGGGGCGTCCGAGACGCATGAGTACTCCTAGATATAGGGGGATAGGTGGCAACCGGTGAGTCGGGGTGTCACCGCGTTGTCCCCACCCTAGCGTTCCTCAGGGCGAGGTTCTACGGTTTTTTGTGAATGAGGTATCGACCTCAGTCGGGAGTAGTTGTGGATTCTTCTAAGTGGGGCAACGAGTTTCGGACCCTGGGGCTTGAATCCGAGCGACCGGGCCGTTTACCAAATAGAGACCCGCTCGTTTGGTGACAACCACAAGGCGTCGTCGGAATCCACCGCGAAGGCCTTGTAGAAGGCATCCACATTGCGCACGATTCCGTTACAACGGAACTCCGCCGGCGAGTGCGGGTCGACGGTCAGAAGGAGCTCGGCGTAGTCCGGACGGTTCTTGGAGCGCCAGATCCGTGCCCAGGAGTAGAAGAAGCGCTGCAGGCCGGTGAGCCCGTCGATGACAGGAGCCTCATCCACTGAGGGGATGCCGGCGTCGGCCAGAGCCAGGGAGTAGGCCTTGAGGGCGATGCCCAGGCCACCCAGGTCACCAATGTTCTCCCCGATGGTCAAAGCGCCGTTGACGTGCGGGATCTCCTCCTGCGCCGTGCCCGCCTCCTGGTGCTTGGCGACGACGACCTCCGGCGTGTAGGCGTCGTACTGGCTGATGAGCGCGCTCGTGCGCTCGGTGAAGGCCTCCCGGTCCTCCTGGGTCCACCAGTCGCTGACCTTTCCGGTGCCGTCGAAGGTCGAGCCCTGGTCATCGAAGCCGTGGCCGATCTCGTGACCGATGACAGCACCGATCCCCGCGTAGTTCACAGCGTCGTCGGCCTGTGGGTCGAAGAAGGGAGGCTGAAGGATCGCCGCGGGGAAGACGATCTCATTCATGGTGGGGTTGTAGTAGGCGTTGACCGTCTGAGGGGTCATGTGCCACTCGTCGCGGTCCACCGGCTTGGTCAGCTTGTTCAGCGAGTAGGCCATGTCGGCCCGCTCCACGCTGCGCACCGAGGCCAGGACGTCCCCGGGGACGACCTCGACGGCGGAGTAGTCGCGCCAGCGCACCGGGTAGCCGATCTTCGGGGTGAACAGCGCCAGCTTCTCCAGGGCCCGCTCCCGCGTGGCTGGACTCATCCACTCCAGCGAGGAGATGGACTGGTGGTAGGCCTCGATGAGCCTGCCCACCAGGGCCTCCATCGCCGACTTGTGCGACGGCGGGAAGTGGCGCTCCACGTAGATCTCGCCCAGTGCCTCACCCAGGCAGGATTCCACCAGGCCGACGCCGCGCTTCCAGCGGGGCCGCAGCTCGTCGGTCCCCTGGAGCGTGCGGCCGTAGAAGTCGAAGCTCTCCTCCACGAAGGCCCCCGACAGCAGGCTGGCCCGTCCGTGAACGACGTGCCAGGCCACCCAGGCCTTGAGATCCTCCAGGTCGGTCTCCTGCCAGACGCCTGCCGCGTGGGGGAGGTAGTCGGGCTGGGTGACGATGGCCTCCTCGAGGAAGGCGGTCTGCTCGATGCCGGCGCTCCGGGCGGCCGCACGGATCCCCTCGCGCCACTCGTTCCAGGGCAGGTCTGGGGCCGAGTCCACGATCTGCTGCCAGGACATCGGGTTGTTCATCTTCTCCACGTCACGGCAGGTGACGCGGTCCCAGTGGCCCTTGGCCAGGGCGGTCTCCACGGCCATGACCCGTTCGGCGAGGTCCTCACCCGAGGCGCCGAAGGAGTCCGTCAGGCCCGCCAGCGCCATCATCCTGGCCACGTGCTCCACGTAGGCCTGGCGCAGCGGGCCCTGAGCCTCCTCGCGGTAGTAGGACTCGTCCGGCAGTCCCAGTCCCGACTGCCCCACCCAGCTCGTGTAGCGCTCCGGGTCATTGATGTCCACCTCGACATCCGCGCCGACCACGCCCATGAAGCCGACGGGAGTCATCTCTCCCAGCGCTCGCGCCAGTTCCTCCTTGGAGGAGGCGCCCAGTACCGGTGCCAGCTCCTCAGCCAGCGGCTCGGCCCCGAGCTCCTCCAGATGGGCCTCGTCCATGAAGGCCTGGTAGAGGGCTCCGACCCGGCCCCGGTTGGTGGACAGGACCTCCGCGGCCCCCTCGGGCGCCACGGAGGAGAACTGCTCGGCGAGCTCCTCGACGATCTGGCGGCAGGCGGCCTCGGACTCGTCGCGCAAGGTGGTGAAGGCGCCGCTGCTGGGACGGTCCGCCGGGATCTCGGCGGTCGTGAGCCACTGGCCGTTGACGAAACGGAACAGGTCGTCCTGGGGGCGCACCGAGGTGTCGGTGTGCGCCGTCTCCAGCACGCCGGCGAGGATGGCGTCGGCGGCGGGGGAGCTGCTCGCCGGCTGGGAGTGCTGGGCCGGTGAGTCCGATGCAGGGCCGGTGGGAGTCGGTGAGGTCGCGCAGGCGTCAGTCATAGCGGACACGCTAACCCGCTCCGCTGCTCTCAGGCGCCCCGACGGCGCCCATTGCCTCATGGTGCGAAGCGCTGTTCGCGTGAGGCACAATTCTGCCCATGCGCATCCATATCGCCTCCGACCACGCCGGTTATGAGCTCAAGAGCGCCGTGAGCGCGCACTTGAGGGAGCAGGGGCACACCGTCATCGACCATGGAGCCCACTCCTACGACCCTGATGACGACTACCCCGCCTTCTGCCTGGCCTGCGGGGAGGCCGTCGTGGCCGACGCCGGGAGCCTGGGCATTGTTCTCGGGGGCAGCGGCAACGGGGAGCAGATCGCCGCCAACAAGGTGGACGGGGTGCGTGCCGCCCTGGCCTGGTCGATCGAGACCGCCAGGCTCGCCCGCCAGCACAACAACGCCAACGTCGTCGCGCTGGGCGGTCGCATGCACGATCTGGGGGTGGGCCTGGCGATCATCGATGCTTTTCTCGCCGAGCCCTTCAGCGGCGATGAGCGCCACGTGCGTCGCATCGCCCAGCTCACCGACTACGAGAGCCGCGTTCATGACGCCCCCGCTCCAGCGGCTGATCCCACCGGGGCCTGAGCATGCCGGAGGGGCACACCATCCACCGGCTCGCCGCCGCCCTTGACGAGCTCTACGGCGGTCAGAGCCTGCGCGTGCGCTCGCCGCAGGGGCGCTTCGCCGACGGGGCGAGCCGTCTTGACGGTCAGGTCCTCCTGGGCAGCCAGGCCCACGGCAAGCACCTCTTCCTGCCTTTCGGCCCCCGCGCCGACATGTCTCTCGACGACGCCTCCGTCACCTGGCTGCGGATCCACCTGGGCCTCTACGGGGCATGGACCTTCGACGGCGACCGTGAGTTCACAGCGCCCCACGCCATCGGGGCGCCGCGTCGCCGCGTCGGTGAGCGTGGCGAGCACGCCCTCAAAGGTGGGGGAGGGTCGGCCCTGACCGGGTTGAACGGCGGGAGCCTCGAAGCCGAGGGGCAGGGCACAGCCACACACGGGCCCGCCCCCGAGGACTGGGAGCCTCCCGAGCCGCGTGGCGCGGTGCGGCTGCGGCTGCTCGGCGAGCACGGGGTGGCCGACCTGACCGGACCGGCGGCCTGCGAGCTGCTGGACGCCGAGGGCGTGGCCGCTGTCCGCCGTCGCCTCGGCCCGGACCCGCTGCGCGCTGACGGCGACGTGGAGGCCTTCGTGGCCAAGGCGCGCTCGCGGCGCAAGAGCATCGGGGAGCTGCTCATGGACCAGTCCGTCGTCTCCGGAGCCGGCAACATCTACCGGGCCGAGACGCTCTTCCGGGTCGGGGTCTCGCCGTTCCGAGCGGGCAACCGCATCAGCCAGGAGCGGCTGCGGGCCATCTGGGAGGACCTGCGTCCTCTCATGGAGTACGGGGTGGCCACCGGCTTCATCACCACCGTCGACCTCGACGACGTCCCCGACCCCCTGCCACCTGACGACCCCGAGGCCGGCCGGTGGTACGTGTACCACCGCACCGGCCGTCCATGCCTGCGCTGCGGGACCCCGGTGGCGGAGCGGGAGGTCGCCTCCCGCCGGCTCTTCTGGTGTCCGACCTGTCAGGCCCACTGAAACCGGCTGGAGACCCTCCCGGTCCCACTAAGGTGGAGGCATGTCGAACGCCTCGCCCGCCCTGCACTCCTCGAGCTGGTCCTCCTCGACCGCCGGCCTGCTGACCCGCGACCACCACCTGACCGTTCCCCTGGACCGCAGCGGGCAGGGGGACTCAGCCCCCGACGGGACGGAGTCCATCACCGTCTACGCCCGTGAGATCTCAGCCGTGGGCATCGACCCGGTCTCCCGGCCGCCACTGGTCTTCCTTCAGGGCGGGCCGGGCTGCGAGGCACCCCGTCCCAGTGCCGACTCCGGGCTCGGCTGGATCGGTGCGATCCTCGAGCACCACCGACTCATCCTCGTCGACCAGCGCGGCACCGGAGCCTCCAGCCCGGTGGACCGGCCCGATGCCGCCGGCACCCCAGCAGACACCGCCCGGCTGCTCACTCACCTGCGCGCCGATGAGATCGTCAAGGACTGCGAGGACCTGCGCCGCGCTCTGGGCCTGGAGCGCTGGAGCCTGCTGGGCCAGTCCTTCGGAGGGTTCTGCGTCACCCGGTACCTCTCCGAGCACGCCCAGAGCCTGGAGAAGGTCTACATCACCGGCGGCCTGCCCGCCGTCGGGCACAGCATTGACGAGGTCTACGCCCTCAGCTACGAGGCGATGCGCCTTAAGAGCGAGGAGTACTACACCCGCTTCCCCCAGGACCGCGACCGCATGGCGTCCCTGGTTGAGAAGGCCGGTCGGGGTGAGCTGAGGACGGCGGGAGGGGATCTCGTAGGACCCGAGCGCCTGCGCTCGCTCGGCGCCCTGCTGGGCGGGGCCGGGGGAGCGGACACGATCCACTACCTCCTGGAGCGCGACCCCGACGCCTGGGCCTTCCGCTACGACCTGGGGCAGTGCCTGCCCTTCGGCGGCAGGTTCCCGCTCTACGCCGTCATCCACGAGTCCTGCTGGGCCGACGCAGGCACCACCGACTGGGCCGCGCAGCGTGTGCGCCCCGCGGTCTTCGACGACGATCCCACCCTGCTGACAGGCGAGCACGTGCGCCGTGAGGCCTTCGTCGAGGACGCCGGTCTGCGCCCCTGGCTGGAGGTGGCCGACCTCCTGGCCGCGCACGAGTGGCCGGCGCTCTACGACCCGGCCCGTCTCAAGGCCACGACGACCCCCGGGGCGGCCGCCGTCTACGCTCGCGACGTGTTCGTGCCGATGACCACCTCCCTGGAGACGGCCGCGCTCATCCCCGGCCTGCGCACCTGGATCACCAGCGAGTACGAGCATGACGGCTCACGCGCCTCCGGCGGTCGGGTCTTCAAGCGCCTGCGAGACCTGGCCGCCGGGGTGATTGCCCGCTGACAGGCGTGCCCCGGTACGCCCACCGGGCGCACCAGGGCACAACCGGGTGCTTGAGGAGCACGCGAGGGACGGGCGTGAGGCGGCCCCCGGGTGCCCGCTGGGATGCTGTGAGGCGGCTCAGATGTAGATGGTCGGGTCCATCATGAGCTCGGGGTCGGTGCGGGGGTCGCGGGCCCGGCTGGGCACGCCCACGGCAACATGACCCTGCGGGAGGTTCTTCACCAGGACCGCGTTGGCGCCCACCTTGGCCCCGTCCTCGACGGTGACCGGCCCCAGGACCTTGGCGCCGGCGCCGATCTGCACGTTGTTACCGATGGTGGGGTGGCGCTTGCCCGGACTCATCGACACCCCGCCCAGAGTCACTCCGTGGAACAGCAGGACGTCGTTGCCGACCTCCGCGGTCTCACCGATGACCACGCCCATGCCATGGTCAATGAAGAAGCGCTCACCGATCGTCGCGGCCGGGTGGATCTCGATACCGGTGAAGTTGCGGGCCGCTTGAGACAGGGCGCGCGCCGCGAATCGGTACCCCTTGTGCCACAGCTTGTGAGCCGCCCGGTGCGCCCACAGGGCGTGGACACCCGGGTAGAGGAGGGCCACCTCCACGCTGGAGCGGGCGGCGGGGTCGCGCTTGCGGGCCGTGGCCAGATCCTCACGGGCCAGGTCCAGGAGGGACCGCTGGGAGTTGTGCATGGTGTGCTCCTGTGATGGGTGACGGTGCGGCTCAGGTCGGCTGGTGAGCCTTCACCTCGCCCGCTGCGCCGATGACAACACCGACGGCGGCTCACCTGTTCCCAGGTTCGCCGCCGTCGGGGGAGTCAGTCGAGGAAGTCCTTGAACAAGGGCGTGGACAGGTAACGCTCACCGGTGTCAGGCAGGACGGTGACGATGGTCTTGCCCTCGAACTCAGGGCGCCTGGCCAGCTCGCTGGCGGCGGCCAGAGCGGCGCCCGAGGAGATCCCCACCAGGAGACCCTCCTCCGCAGCGGCCCGGCGAGCGTAGGTGATGGCGACGTCGGACTCGATGTGGAGCAGCTCGTCCCAGATGCCCTGGTCAAGGATCTCGGGAACCACGTTGGGGCCCAGGCCCTGGATCTTGTGGGGGGCGGCCTGGCCCTCGCTCAGCAGCGGGGACTCAGAGGGCTCGACGCCGTAGATCTTCACCCCGGGCTTCTCCTGGCGCAGAACCTGGCCCACTCCGGTCAGTGTGCCCCCGGTGCCGATACCGGCCACGAAGACGTCGATGTCGCCCCCGGTCTGCTCCAGGATCTCCCGAGCCGTGGTCTCGCGGTGGATCTTGGGGTTGGCCGGGTTGGCGAACTGGGAGGCGAGGATCGAGTTGGGGGTCGCGGCCTGGATCTCCTCAGCCCGCTTGACCGCTCCGGCCACGCCGCCCTCGGTGGTCAGCACCAGCTCCGCACCGAAGGCGCGCATGATGGCCCGGCGCTCCTTGGACATGGTCTCGGGCATGGTGATGATGACCTTGTACCCCAGGGCCGCTCCCACCATGGCCAGGCCGACGCCGGTGTTCCCGGAGGTCGCCTCCACGATGGTGCCACCGGGCTTGAGGTCACCGGAGGCCTCCGCGGCGCGCACGATGGACAGGGCGATGCGGTCCTTGACCGAGGCGGCCGGCTCGAAGGCCTCCACCTTGGCCAGGACGGTGGCGGGGGCGCCGTCGGTGACGCGGTTGATGCGGACCAGGGGAGTGTTGCCGACCAGAGCGGTTGCGTCGGGTGCGTACGTCATAGTGATGTCCTTCGAGTGTGGGTTGGGTGAGCCCTGTGGTGACGGCGACCGGCGGTGCCGCGTGATGAGGCGACGTCGGGCCCGCGAGGACTCGTAAGAGAAAAGAAGTGGGACGGTCCGCGTCCGTCAGGGGGCCACGTCATGAGTCATGAGGAGTGGCTCGAACAGCAGGGGTGACCGCCTGCTCCGGGAGCGCCGGGCATGCGCGCAGCGGTACGCGCACAGATGTCGTGGCCTGGCGCTCTACCGACACCGGCAGCAGCAGCACGCGGGCGCAACGGGCATGGAGGGCGAGGACATGGTGCGCATGACGGTCTTAACCATCATGGGTCCTCCTTAGTTCCTCAGGGCGACTGGCTGCGCCTACCCGGGCGTTGACTGCTCATCCGGGGCGTAGTGCCCCGGCTGTTGGTTGAACCCTACCCCGCATCCGACGGTGATCGCCACATCCGTCCGGCATCTGCTCGCATCGTGGTCGCGAGCACGATGCGAGCCCGCGGGTGTCGGGTGAGCGTATCCGGGGGAGCGGGGGAGCTCGGCCCTGGGCTTCAGACCGGGGGCACAGGGACCTCCACCAGTCGGCTGCCGGCTGGTTCCGCCGCCCCCTCGCCGCGGGTCAGGGCCGCCAGCGGGGCATGCAGGAGCTCAGGATCGGCACAGGACGTGGCCAGCACGAGGACCGCGTGGGTCGGTCCCCAGATCGTCTCCTCGACGTGAATGGCCGGGGCCGGGGCGGTCGTCCCGGCCTCCGCCGTCGGTCCCGACGCCGTGGCGGGGTTGCGGGAGCGCAGCTCCGCCTCGATCCTGCCGGCCTGGGCCACCGGAACCCGCAGGTCCCACAGATGAAGCCGGGTCAGGGTGACCCGTGCAGCCGCCTGCAGCGCCTGAGCGGTCGCCTCGGAGTAGGCGCGCACCAGTCCGCCGGTCCCTAGGAGCGTTCCGCCGAAGTAACGGGTGACGACGACGGTCGTGTTGGCCAGTCCCGTTCCCCTCAGGACGTCGAGCATGGGCTGTCCGGCCGTGCCGGAGGGCTCGCCGTCGTCGTTGGAGCGCTCGGTGGGTGGGGCAGGAGCGGCCAGGGCGTGTCCGTCGGAGAGATCGGTGAGCGTCAGCGCCGAGCAGTGGTGGCGCGCGTCGGGGTAGGTGGAGCGCACGTCCGCAATGAAGCCCCGGGCCTCGTCCATGGAGTCCGTGCGGCAGGCGCGTGCCAGGAAGTGGGACTTCTTGATCTCCAGGTCGATCTCGGGCGGCTCGCCGCGGGCCAGGGTGATGAGCCCGGGGGGTGACTGCTCCCGAGACGGCTGGTGCGATGGTGTGCGAGGGGCGTGCGGGGCCATGGCAGGATCCTCGCACGGGGCGGGCGCGGGACCGATGTCACACGCCTTGAGGTGCTCCTGGACTGGAAGCGGTCCCGGCGATGTCGTTATGGTGTCCCTCGGTCCAGTTTCGAGGGGTCGTCCGATCCCCAAGGTTCATGAGAGAGGAGCGGGCCCATGGCAGTGCCGAAGCGGAAGATGTCCCGCAGCAACACCCGCAACCGCCGCTCACAGTGGAAGGCCAAGCTCACCGAGCTCAACACCATCCGCGTCCAGGGCCGCGAGATCTCCGTCCCTCGCCGTCTGGCGCGGGCCTACAAGGAGGGCCTCATCGAGCAGTGAGGCTGCTGGTGGAGGGGTGAAACCCTTCATCCATGCGGGTGTAGCTCAATGGTAGAGCCTCTGCCTTCCAAGCAGATTGCGCGGGTTCGATTCCCGTCACCCGCTCTGTGAGCCGAAAGGGGCCGCTCCTCGGCGGTCCCTTTCGTCACGTCACGGGCTGTGGCGCAGTTTGGTAGCGCACCTGCTTTGGGAGCAGGGGGCCGCGGGTTCAAATCCCGCCAGCCCGACTCCTCGTCCCGTGGTCGGACGGCCTGTGCGCAGACCGCATTCAGGTGCGCGTCGAGGCGGATGCATGGCCCGTGAATATGCCGATGCGCCCCGCGGCCAGGACGACCGTGCCCGGTGTCACCTCCTGTGTCCAGACTCATGCGCCAGGTGCGGACGCAGCGTCGATCCCACTGTCCGTTTGCCCTAAGATGGCACGGATTGACGCCACAGACGCGCGTCCGCCGAGCGCCTCCGAGCACGTCGGTGTTACCGCAGAACTCAGACCTTGGGAGCAACCCCCGTGAAGACCACTGTCGAGAATCTTGACCCCAGTCGCATCAAGCTGACCGTTGAGGTCCCCTATGAGGAGCTCAAGCCCAGCCTGGATGCCGCCTACAAGGAGATCGGCTCCCAGATCCAGGTCCCCGGCTTCCGTCGCGGTCACGTCCCCAACCGGGTCATCGACCAGCGCGTCGGCCGTGGGACCGTCATCCAGGAGGCCGTCAACAACAAGCTTTCCGACTTCTACCGGGACGCCATCACCGAGGCCGAGCGGGTCCCCATGCTCCAGCCCGAGGTCGATGTCGTCGAGCTGCCCAACGCCACCGGCGAGAACGGCGGCCAGCTGGCCTTCACCGCCGAGGTCACTGTTCGCCCCGTCATCGAGCTGCCGGACCTGAGCAAAGCCAAGCTGACCGTGGACGCCGTCGAGGTCACCGATGAGGACGTCGACACCGAGCTGGACAACCTGCGTGCCCGCTTCGGCTCCCTGAAGTCCGTGGGCCGCAAGGCCAAGACCGGTGACTTCGTCACCATTGACCTCAAGGCCGTCATCGACGGCGAGGAGGTCGACTCCATCTCGGGCGTCTCCTACGAGATCGGCAAAGGCAACATGCTCAAGGGCCTGGACACCGCCCTGCGCGGCCTGAAGACCGACGAGTCCGCCACCTTCACCACCGAGCTGGCCGGCGGGGAGCACGCCGGTGAGCAGGCCGAGGTCACGGTGACCGCCACTGCCGTCAAGCAGCGTGAGCTGCCCAAGGTCGATGACGAGTTCGCCCAGCTCGCCTCCGAGTTCGACACCGTCGAGGAGCTGCGCGAGGACCTCGTCAAGCAGGTCACCGAGCGCAAGACCGGCGAGCAGGCGGTCGCCGCCCGTGACGCCCTCCTCGAGCACCTGCGCAGCGAGGTCGCCTTCGACGTCCCCGAGGCCGTTGTCGAGGCCGAGGTCGCCCAGCACCTGCGGGCCGAGGGCAAGGACGGCGACGAGGAGCACGCCAAGGAGATCCGCGAGGATATCGTCAACGGTGTGCGCGACCAGATCATCCTCGATGTCCTGGCTGAGGACCTCAAGGTTGGTGTGGCGCAGGACGAGCTGCTGGAGTTCCTCTTCCAGACCGCCCAGCAGTACGGCATGGAGCCTGCCCAGTTCCTCCAGGGTGCTCAGCAGGCCGGGCAGATTCCCGCCTTCGTCTCCGAGGTCGCTCGCAACAAGTCTCTGGCCATGGCGCTGCGCCAGGCAGCGGTGGTTGACTCTAAGGGCGAGACCGTGGACCTGTCCGCCTTCATCGGCTCCGACGAGGACGACGCCGCCGCGGCAGCTCAGGCCGCAGCCGTTGCCGCTGAGGGCGAGGACGCCGAGTGAGCCCACGGCGTTCAAGGCGCGTATGAGCTGAGGCGCGTTCCCCGCTCATGTGGGACGCCTCTCAAGCTGAACAGACGGGCCCACCTTCTTCTGGAAGGTGGGCCCGTTGCCGTGTGGGGGAGTGTTGTCGGGATGACCTCTCTCGCGTTGACCGGGATGCGTCCCGGATGAGGATCAGCCCGCTGTGACGAGGTCCTTGCGCTTGGGGCGAATGACTCCGAAATTGCGTTCAGGAATCGCCATCTTGAAATAGTAGGCGACCCCGATGGGAACCACGATGAGACTGACGAAGAGGCAGTAGAAGGGCTGGAAGATCAGCCACTTGTTGCCGTGGTCCCAGTGAAGCCACACGATAGCGGCGTAGTAGATGAACAGTGCCAGCAGAAGTGTCCATCCGGGATTGACAACGGCTATCCATCTGAGCACAAACATGCTGATGACCACGATGCCGCTGTACAGCCACAGGAAGGGGTGCTGGAAGACGAATCTGAAGTTGATGATGAAAAGCCTGAAGGAACCGCCGCTCCAGGCGATTCGCTGGCGCCACCAGGAGTACAGGGTGTCTGGAGCGTTGGTGTTGACGTGGGCAAGAATGTGAACGGCCTTGTATCCCAGTGCGTCTCCGATAATCCCGGACTCGATGTCATTGCCCTGGAAGAACAGTGAGTGGCGGGCCATGATCTGGCGCATGACGTCGGTCTTGCCGATGTGAAGGGCGCCGCTGAGCAGCCACGGCATGATTCTGCGTGCGCGCATCGAGACCACGTACTCGTGGCGCTGCATCTGGACGATGAAGGGCCCCTTCTTCTGAGGCACGATGGTGACCGAGGCGAAGTCGGCCTTATTGGCCACCAGGGCGCCGATGATGTGGGTCAGTGGCTCCTGCGCCGTAGTATCGGCGTCAAGGCAGACGATGTAGGAGTTGAGGGGGGCGGCCAGCAGTGCGTCGCGGACAACCGTGTCCCGGGTGATTCCCGAGGTGCTCCGCTTGCGCCCTACCTTGCGCGGGACGTAGTTGCTGCGGAAGATTCTGAACCCGTAGCGAATGGCGATGTCCTCCAGGTCGCGGTAGAACTCCTCGGACTCGCCAGATGTGGTGCACAGGACTACTCGATCTCCATAAGGGCGCAGATAATCCGCGTTCTGCAAGTACTTGACGTTGCCGTAGATCGGTACCAGGACGCTGAAGTCGTCCGAGGTGATGTTCGGATTCAGCTCCACGGCTTTATACCACTTTGAGGTAATGCCGGCCCAGATGTCAATTCCGATCCAGAACAGGATTCCCACCAGCAGGGTAATGACGATCATGCAGTGGTCCTCTCTGATGCATGGAATTGTGCGAACGTGCTGAACACGAGTAGCCCCTTACTGGGTGGTGCGGCAAGCGGAAAAGACGTGTTGTTCGAGCAGGGACGGGATTATTGAATCGTGAAAGAATGTGGCTGACTGATGTCGGAGTGAAGCCTGAGCCGAAGGGCTTTGGTGTCGTCAGGCAGGCGGACACTCCAGTGCTATCGGTCGGATAAATTCGATGGTGCCACGCCGCCCTCACCGATGCCACGGTGTGGGAAGCGGGTCACGTCAAGATCTCGGGCGCCTACAACCTATCCGATGGAAGGTTTAGTTTTCCTACAAGGAAGGGTGAGTTGGCTTACCGTCGTCTCGCGCCTGTGGGAGCGAGTGATCCGCGACACCGGGCGCGATACGTCAGGTGGTGCTTGGTCGGCCGGCGTCTGTACTGCGGCCGGATGAGGTGCTCGACTTAGTGGAACTCACAAGGAAACGGGATGGGGGCGAAGGCTCGGCGCCTCGCTCCCATCCCGCGCGGTGGTGGCCGTCAGTCGGACGGCTCCCGATCGGTAGGCGGTTGCCCGCTCCCGGGCTACTTCTCGTTCGCTGCTGCGGCCTTGTCGACGTCGACCATCACCAGCTGCATGCGGCACGGCGTCACGGCCGTCAGCGCGTGACGGTCACCGGGTGCCAGGTAGATGACGTCCCCGGCGCCCATCCGCTCGGTGCGCTCGCCGATGGAGAAGTCCATCTCGCCCTCCAGGAGCGTGACGATCACCGCCCTGGGGGAGGAGTGCTCGGTGAGGACCTGACCGGCGTCGAAGGTGAAGACGACGGTGCGCAGAATCTCGTTGTTGACGACGACCCGTGAGGTGGTCGCCTCCTCGGAGATGGGCAGGGCGGCGTTGAGGCCGAGTCGGAACAGGGACTCGGTGGAGGGGGTGCTGGATGAGGGGGACATGTGTGCTCCTACGGTGTTGGGTGGACAGGACTGTGAGGGTTGTATGGCTGTGAGGGCTGGGCCGAGCGCGTTCCGAGGTGACGGCGTGCCGGGCGTCGGATGATGCTGTTATGGCAGACAGTACTGGTGACAAGACTGAGGGGCGCGATCTGCCGAGGTGCTGACCGTCGGGAATGGTGCCGTGATCGTGAGGAGGCTCGAGGAGATGCGCCCCGTGGTCGTCACACCTGCGCCGTGGGCGAAAAGGGTGCGACGGCGGGCATGGTGGCCGAGGGGGTCGCGTTAGCGTTGGTGACACCGACCATGAGAGGACTGACGTGAGCGAGCTCTACACACCCGCTGCGGTCGCCCCTCCCCAGGCAGCCGACGCCGCAGGCGCGGGTCTGGGGTTGACCGACTCCATCTACAACCGCCTCCTCAAGGAGCGCATCATCTGGCTCGGCTCCGAGGTGCGTGACGACAACGCCAACGCCATCTGCGCCCAGATGCTGCTGCTGGCCGCCGAGGATCCCGAGCGGGACATCTACCTCTACATCAACAGCCCCGGCGGCTCGGTGACCGCCGGCATGGCCATCTATGACACCATGCAGTACGTCCAGCCCGACGTCGCCACCGTGGCCACGGGGCTGGCCGCCTCCATGGGACAGCACCTGCTGTCGGCCGGCGCCAAGGGCAAGCGCTACCTCACCCCCCACGCCCGCGTGCTCATGCACCAGCCCTCCGGTGGTGCCGGGGGCTCGGCCACCGACATCCGCATCAACGCCGACCTCATCATCAAGATGAAGCAGGAGCTGGCGGAGATCACCGCAGCCAACACCGGGCACACGGTGGAGGAGATCATCGCCGACTCCGACCGTGACCACTGGTTCTCGGCCCAGGAGGCCCTGGAGTACGGGTTCGTCGACCACATCGTGCGCTCCAGCCGGGAGATCGGCAAGCAGAACGGAGACAACTGACATGTCCTCGACCCGTCCCTACTTCGAGGCCATCGCCCGCCAGGCCGGTGCCATGCCGCAGGCCCGTTACGTGCTGCCCCAGTTCGAGGAGCGCACCGCCTACGGCTTCAAGCGTCAGGACCCCTACGCCAAGCTCTTCGAGGACCGCATCGTCTTCATGGGTGTCCAGGTCGACGACGCCTCCGCCGACGACATCATGGCCCAGCTCCTGGTCCTGGAGTCCCAGGACCCAGACGGTCTCATCACCATGTACATCAACAGTCCCGGCGGATCCTTCACGGCGCTGACGGCCATCTACGACACCATGCAGTACATCAAGCCGCAGGTGCAGACCGTCTGCCTGGGGCAGGCGGCCTCCGCCGCCGCCGTGCTCCTGGCCGCCGGCAGCGAGGGCAAGCGTCTGGCCCTGCCCAACGCGCGCGTCCTCATCCACCAGCCCGCCATGGAGGGGATGCAGGGCCAGGCCAGCGACATCGAGATCGTCGCCAATGAGATCGACCGCATGCGCTCCTGGTTGGAGGACACCCTGGCCGCGCACACCGGACGGGACCGCGAGAAGATCCACGCCGACCTCGAGCGCGACAAGATTCTCACGGCCGCCGCCGCCAAGGAGTACGGGATCGTGGACCAGGTGCTCACGTCCCGCAAGGCCCCGGCCTCTCCGCACTCCTCCTGAGGAGTGCCGGGATGCAGGCCGGGCCTTCGGTGCCGTGCTGAGGCCGTGTGTGGCGCTCCCTCCCATGACCGGTGGGAGCGCCACACACGCAGCCGGTGGAAATAAGTCCAGCAAACCCTGGCAGCATGGCGCCCAACGTGGCATATTGCGGACTGGACACGCCGCCATGCACTCGGCGCACCTGCCGTCTGAGCCCGTAGGCTGACGCAGGGCCGCCCGGGCGCGGGGGCCGATGACGAACCTGGAGGAAACTGTGGCACGTAACGCTGAGAGTGTGGATCTGCTCAAGTGCTCCTTCTGCGGCAAGAGCCAGAAGCAGGTCAAGAAGCTCATCGCCGGGCCCGGTGTCTACATCTGCGACGAGTGCATCGAGCTGTGCAATGAGATCGTCGACGAGGAGCTGAGCGACTCAGGAGCCGGAGTTCCTCTCGAGCTGCCCAAGCCCCAGGAGATCTTCGACTTCCTCAACCAGTACGTCATCGGACAGGAGGCCGCCAAGCGCGCCATGAGCGTGGCGGTCTACAACCACTACAAGCGCGTCCAGGTCAAGGAGCGCTCCGTGGCCGAGGGGGACGGCCTGGAGCTGGGTAAGTCCAACATCCTTCTGCTGGGGCCCACCGGAACCGGTAAGACTCACCTGGCCCGAACCCTGGCCCGCCTCCTCGACGTCCCCTTCGCCATCGTCGACGCCACGGCTCTGACCGAGGCGGGGTATGTCGGCGAGGACGTGGAGAACATTCTCCTCAAGCTCATCCAGGCCGCCGACGGCGACGTCAAGCGCGCTGAGAAGGGCATCATCTACATCGACGAGATCGACAAGATCGGTCGCAAGGCGGAGAACCCGTCGATCACCCGCGACGTCTCGGGTGAGGGCGTCCAGCAGGCCCTGCTCAAGATCATTGAGGGGACGACGGCCTCCGTGCCGCCCGGCGGCGGGCGCAAGCACCCGCACCAGGAGTTCCTGGAGATCGATACCACCAATATTCTCTTCATCGCCGCAGGCGCCTTCGCCGGTATTGAGGAGATCGTGCGCCAGCGTCAGCGCAAGGAGTCCGGGGCCCAGATGGTGGGCTTCGGGGCGCAGCTGACCGGCAGCACGGGATCGCAGGACGTCTTCACCTCACCGGTACGCCCCGAAGACCTTCACAAGTTCGGCCTCATCCCCGAGTTCATCGGCCGCCTGCCCGTCATCGCCACGGTTCAGGACCTGGGGGTGCGTGAGCTCGTGCGCGTCATGACCGAGCCCAAGAACGCTCTGGTCTCTCAGTACCAGTACCTCTTCAGTCTCGACGGCGTCGAACTCGAGCTGACCGATGCCGCTATCGAGGCGGTGGCCTCCCTCGCCCTGGAGCGCAAGACCGGCGCCCGGGGACTGACCTCCATCGTCGAGGAGGTCCTGGGACAGGCCATGTTCGAGGTTCCCTCCCTGCCCGAGGTCGGGCGCGTCGTCGTCGACGCCGATGCCGTCCGGGGTACCGGCAAGCCCAGCTACCAGTCCGGTTCGGGAACGCTGCGCTCGACGAACAAGATGGGGGAGCGGAGCCGGACCGCATGAGCGAGGAGCAAGGCGGCGTCCCCCCTCAGCTGGCCGTCTATCGGGCCACCATCGACAACCTCGACGCCGCCCTCGTCCATCTCCTGGCTGAGCGCTTCCGCTGCACTCAGCAGGTGGGCCTGCTCAAGGCCCGACTTGACCTACCGCCGGCCGACCCCGGGCGCGAGCGGCAGCAGGTGGCACGTCTGCGGGCACTGGCTGAGGAGTCCGGCCTGGACCCGATCTTCGCCGAGAAGTTCTTCACCTTCATCGTCGCCGAGGTCATCCAGCACCACGAGGAGATCCGCGACGACCATGAGGCCGAGCGGGCCAAGCAGACCGAACTGTAGGAACCACCGGAGGCATCCGGTCAGGTGAGTTCTCGGTGACTCGCAGCGACACGAGCCAGAAGGATGGCCCCGGAGCAGCCGGCGGGCCGAGCCCGGTGGGCTCTCGCGGCGGCCTTCAGTCCTGCGACGGTGAGACGGTGGTGCCGGGGATGAGCGGCGTGCGCGTGTAGAGAGCCTCGATCTCGGCCGAGAAGCGCTTCTCCGCCTCGGCGCGGCGTACCTTGAGCGAGGGGGTCAGCAAGCCGTTGGCCACGGTGAAGTCCGTGGGCAGTACCTCGAAGGTGCGGATCGACTCCGCCCGTGAGACCGCCTCGTTGGCCCGGGCCACCGCCTTCTCCAGGGCGGCGCGCACCCGCGGGTCCCGGGCGGCGTCGACCACCGTCATCTCCTCCAGCCCGTGGGAGGACAGCCACAGTGGCAGCATCTCCGCATCCAGGGTGAGCAGTGCACCGATGCAGGGACGGTTCTCCCCGACGACGAGTACCTGGCTGACCAGCGGGTGACCCCGCAGGCGGTCCTCCAGAGGGGCTGGGGCGACGTTCTTCCCACCTGCGGTGACAATGAGCTCCTTCTTGCGCCCCGTGATCCGTAGGAAGCCCTCGGCGCCTTCGAAGGAGCCGATGTCCCCGGTGCGCAGCCAGCCGTCGTCGGTGAAGGCCTCGGCCGTGGCCTCGGGGTTGTTGTGGTAGCCCGTGAAGGTGCCGATGCCCCGGACCAGGATCTCCCCGTCGTCGGCCAGGCGGAGCGAGCAGCCGGGCAGTGGGGTGCCCACAGTCCCGATCCGGGTGGCCTGGGGCAGGTTGACGCTGCACGGACCCATCGTCTCGGTCAGGCCGTAGCCCTCCAGGACGGTGACTCCGGCGCCGCGGTAGAAGTGCCCCAGGCGCTCGCCCAAAGGCCCGCCCCCGGAGACCACGTGCGTGACCTGCCCACCCAGTACGGAGCGCAGGGTGGAGAAGACGAGCTTGTCGAAGGCGGCGCGCTGAGCCTTGAGCCGGCGTGATGGGCCCTCAGGGGTGTCCAGGGCCCGGGAGTACGCGATCGCGGTCTTGGCCGCCAGCCGGAAGACCTTCTGCTTGGCGCCGGTCGCCTTGGCGTCGGCGGCGTTATAGATCTTCTCGAACACCCGGGGGACGGCCAGGACCGCGGTGGGCCGGAAGGAGCCCAGGTCGTTGAGGAGATTACGCACGTCGGGCACGTGCCCCAGTACGCCCGCGCGCGAGCAGACGACCGCGATCTCCACGAACCGGCCGAGCACGTGGGCCAGGGGCAGGAACAGCAGGAAACGGACCTCGGCCCCGCCCAGGACCTCGGGCACGTGCGGGCAGACGTTGACGCACAGGTGCACGAGGTTGCCGTGGCTGAGCTCGACGCCCTTGGGGCGGCCGGTCGTCCCGGAGGTGTAGACGATGGTGGCCAGGGACTGTGAGGTCAGGGCCGCGCTGCGCCGGTCGAGCTCGCCGGCATCCACGCCTCGACCGGCCTTGATGAGCCCCAGGACGTCCTCACGCTCGATGCACAGCACCTGCAGGCTCTCGAGCTCGGGCACGGTGGAGGTCAGCGCGCCGACCATGGAGGCCATGGCCTCGTTCTCCACGACGATGAGCTTCACGCCGGCGTCGGTAAGGATCCACTGGGCCTGCTCGGCCGAGGAGGTCTCATAGACGGGGACCACGACGAGGCCCGCCTCCCAGGCGGCGAAGTCCAGCAGCGTCCACTCGTACGACGTGTGCGACATGATGCCGACGGCGTCTCCGGGCTGAAGCCCGCGGGCCACCAGACCCGCGGCCACCTCACGCACCTGGGTGCGGAAGGCACTGGCGCTCATCTCCCGCCAACGCCGCCCCAAGGGGGACTTGCGGGCGATGAGCCCGCCGTCGGGGCTGCGGCGCACGCGCTCGGCCAGCGCCCAGGGCGTCGTCATGCCGTCGTGAACCGGGACCAGGAGCTCGGTGGCGTGCTCCTCGGAGGAGGCGGAGGGGCTGGAGTCGGCCGGTCGGGCGGAGGCGTCGGTCATGATGGCAAGTATGCCCGCCCGAGGCCGCCGGCGAGGCTTGCTCCCGTTTACTCCTGCGGCCCTTTGCGCGTGGAGCTGTAGATGTCCGCGATGACGTCGGCGTGGGCCTCCATGACCGGGCCGCGCTTGACCTTCAGCGACGGGGTGAGCAGGCCGTTGGCCTCGGTGAAGTCGGTGGCCAGCACCCGGAAGGTGCGGATCGACTCGGCCCGCGAGACCGCGCGGTTCGTGCGCGCCACGGCCCGGTCCAGGGCGGCGAGCACCTGCGGGTGGGAGGAGGCCTCAACCACGTCCATCGCCGCCAGCCCGTGGTTGCGCAGCCACTGGGGGAGCATCTCCTTGTCCAGGGTGATGAGGGCGGAGATGAAGGGCTCCCCGTCCCCGATGACGAGCACCTGGCTGATGAGCGGGTGACCGCGCAGGCGGTCCTCGAGCTGGGCGGGGGCGACGTTCTTGCCTCCGGCGGTGACGATGAGCTCCTTCTTGCGTCCGGTGATGCGCAGGTAGCCGTCCTCGTCGAGGGCGCCGATGTCACCGGTGCGGAACCATCCGTCGGCGGTGAAGGCCTCGGCGGTGGCCGAGGGGTTGTTGTGGTAGGTGGAGAAGACTCCGATACCGCGGACCTGGATCTCCTCGTCCTCACCGATGCGGATCTCGTTGCCGCAGACGGGCGGGCCGACGGTGCCGATCTTGTTGAGCCAGTCGGTGTTGACGCTGACCGGGCCGATGGTCTCGGTCAGGCCGTAGCCCTCCAGGGTGGCCAGGCCCAGGCCGCGGTAGAAGTGGCCCAGGCGCTGTCCCAGCGGCCCTCCGCCGGAGATGATGAAACGGGCGTTGGGTCCCATGAGTCCCCGGATCTTGCGGAAGACGAGACGGTCGGCCATGGCGTGCGCCCGACGCAGGCCGCGCGAGGGGCCCTGTGGGGTGTCCAGAGCGCGGGAGTAGGCGATGGCGACCTTGGCGGCCCAACGGAACAGCTTGAGCTTGGCGCCGCTGCCGGCCTTGGCATCGGCGGCGTTGTAGATCTTCTCCAGGACGCGTGGGACGGCCAGGATGTAGGAGGGAGCGAAGGACTGCAGGTCGGGCAGGAGGGTCTTGGCGTCGGGGGTGTGGCCCAGCACGCCCTCGCCGGCCAGGGACAGCAGCTGGAGGCAGCGGGCGTAGACGTGCGCCAGCGGCAGGAACAGCAGCAGGCGCACGTTGGTGCCCCACAGGACTCCGGGCAGGTAGCGCACCCCGTGATACGGGATGCCGACGGCGTTGCGGTGGGTGAGCTCGACGCCCTTGGGGCGGCCCGTGGTGCCGGAGGTGTAGATGATGGAGTAGACGTCGTCGACCGTGAGGGCGTTGGAGCGCTGGTCGACCTGCGAGGGGCTGACGCCCGAGCCCGCCTGGACGATGGTGGTGATCGCGTCCGCGTCCAGGGCGAGGACCCTCACCGGCTGCTCGATACCGGCGACGGCGCCGCGCACGAGCTCGGCCAGCGTGCCGCTCTCGGTGATGACCACGCGCACGTCGGCGTCGGTGACGATCCACTCGACCTGCTCGGCCGAGCTCGTCTCGTAGATGGGCACGGAGATGAGGCCCGCGCGGGCGATGGCCATGTCCAGGAGGAACCAGTCGTAGGAGGTGTGCGCCATGATGCCGACGGCGGTGCCCGCCTCCAGCCCCATGCCGATGAGACCCGCGGCCACGTGGGCCACCTCCTCGCCGAAGGCTCGGGCCGACACCTCCTGCCAGTCCCCCGACAGGGGCGACTTGCGGGCCACCAGTGGCCGGTCGCCGCTGCGGGCGATGCGGTCGGCGAGCAGCCACGGCACCGACCAGTGCGCCTCGGGCTGGAAGGGGATCTCGGTGCTGGAGACCCCGCCGGCCATATGGCCGGGATAGCGCGGCGGCCTGGTGCTGGTGGCCTGGGGCGAGGAGGGGTGAGAGCTCACGGCCTCATTGTGTCAGGCGACGGTCAGGGCGGCGCACCGTTGAGGTGAGAGAAGGAGAGCGGTGCTGTGGAGGTTTTCACAGGCGGTACGCGGTGGTCTCGTGGGGATCACGGGGTGCGGGCAGCGGGAGGGCAGTCCGCGGTTCGGAGGTTCCTCTCAAGGATTCCGGGACGACAAGCGCGAATTAGGTTTGACCGGTCGGTTGCAGATGTGTAACGTGCCTCTCATGCCCTAGTCGACGCGCGTCGACGATGTGGGTCCTTCCGGAACGGAGCCGGTGGGCTTCGCAGCAGTTTCAAGGAGGAAACACACATGACACCCCTACCCCGTCGTCAGTTCATCCAGGGCTCGGCCCTGGCTGCGGCACTGGCCTCCGTCGGGGCCTGCGCCACCTCCCACGGAGACGACGACGGACCCGTCACTTTTGAAGGCACCGGACCGATCACCTGGGTCCAGGGCAAGGACAACTCGGGCGGCAAGGTGCAGGCCAGGATCGATGAGTGGAACAAGGCTCATCCCGGTGAGGAGGTCAAGCTCATCGAGCTCTCCGCCGAGGCCGACCAGCAGCGCACCGCTCTCGTCAACGCCGCCAGAATCAACTCCAACGCCTACGACGTCGTCTCCCTGGACAATGTCTGGGTCTCGGAGTTCGCCGCCAACCGGTGGGTGGTCGAGTTGCCCCAGGACGAGCTCAAGAATGACGACATCCTGGAACCCGTCTGGAAGACGGGCGTGTACAAGGACAAGCTCTTCGCGGTCCCCTTCGTCACTGATGCTCCGATGATGTACTACCGCAAGGACTTCCTGGCGAAGGCCGGTGTCGCGGTCCCCAAGACCTGGGATGAGGTCAAGGCCGCCATCGACAAGGTCCGGGCCCTGCCCGACCACAAGGACATTGGTGGGTTCGGCGGTCAGTTCGCCAAGTATGAGGGCCTGACCTGCTGCGCCTCGGAGTTCATCCACACCGCCGGAGGTGGCTTCTACAACGACGACGCCCAGGTCATCCTCGACTCCACCGAGTCGGTCACCGGTCTGCAGTGGCTCATCGACGGCTTCGCCAAGGGCTACATCCCCAAGGAGTCCCTGGAGTGGAAGGAGGAGGACGGACGTAACGCCTTCGAGTCGGGCGACCTCCTCTTCTACCGGCAGTGGCCCTATCAGTACGCCAACAACAAGGAGTCCCTGGGGACGGAGAAGTTCGACGTCGCACCGCTACCGAGCATCGACGGCAAGCCCTTCGTCTCCACGCTGGGTGGGCACAACTGCGCCATCACCAAGGGTTCCAAGAACAAGGCGACCGCCTTGAAGTTCGTCAAGTGGTGGATCAACGAGGAATCCCAGCGCTACCAGCTCAAGACCCAGACGCTCGCCCCGATCCTCGGATCCCTCTATGAGGATCCCGAGCTCCTCAAGGAGTTCCCCTACCTGCCGATCCTCAAGAAGAGCCTCGAGAACGCCAAGAGCCGTCCTCAGGCCGTCTACTACGGCGACGTCACCGCGAAGATCCAGGACAGCATCTATCCCGCGATCCAGCAGCCGGGGAGCCGGTCCTCCAAGGACGTCATCGCCGGCCTGAGCAGCAACCTGAAGAAGCTGGAGGGGTAAGGCCATAGCAACGGCCGCCGCCGCGGGCGGCGCCCCCTGAGACAAACCGGTCATGTCAACAAGGACGGTCAAAGGACAGTCATGAGTACCACGACGCACTCCGAGCAAGTCGTCAATCACCAGTCCAAGAGCTCCAAGGCGCAGGCCCGTCTGGCCTGGATGCTCATCTCGCCCACGGTACTGGTGCTGACGATCGTCATCCTCATCCCCATCGCTCAGTCCCTCTACCAGTCGCTCTTCGGGCGTCCCCGGCTGAAGGACGACGGCTTCTTCTCCACCACCGAGCCCTTTGTGGGCCTGAAGAACTACACCGACATCTTCTCCAGCGCCGGTGAGAGGTTCTGGGTGGCCTTCTACAACACGACCCTCTTCGGCGTGGTCACCGTGGTCCTGGAGACCGTTCTGGGCGTGGCCATGGCGCTCATCATGCACAAGGCGATGAAGGGGCGCGGCATCGTGCGCGCCTCCATCCTCGTGCCCTGGGCGATCCCCACCGCCGTCTCCGCCATCCTGTGGGGGTGGATCTTCAACCAGAACGGTGTCGCCAACGCCATCCTGGGTCGGCACGTCATGTGGGCCTCGGGGGACCTGAGCGCCAAGGCGGCCATCATCATCGCCGACGTGTGGAAGACGGCCCCCTACATCGGGCTGCTCACCCTGGCCGGGCTCCAGCTCATTCCCGATGAGGTCTACGAGGCCGCCAAGATCGACGGCGCGAGCGCCTGGAAGCGCTTCACCTCCATCACCCTGCCGCTGGTCAAGCCCGCGCTCGTCGTGGCCGTGGT
Organism: Actinomyces sp. HMT 175; assembly: GCF_016694895.1. NCBI lineage: Bacteria > Bacillati > Actinomycetota > Actinomycetes > Actinomycetales > Actinomycetaceae > Actinomyces > Actinomyces sp. HMT 175. The sequence continues at coordinate 2,003,688 of NZ_CP068012.1, read as the reverse complement.
CTTCCGTGCCCTGGACGCCCTGCGCATGTTCGACCTGCCCTACATCCTCATCGGCCCCAGGAAGGGCAGCGTGGAGACCCTCTCCATGCTGGTCCAGGACGAGAGCTCCAACTCCCGCTACGGCAGCGCCGCGGCCTACGCCCTCATCCTGTTCCTCTACGTCTTCGTCTTCGCCGTCGCGTTCTTGAAGATCACCAACACCGACATCAGTGGTAACGACGAGGCCCGACGCAAGCGCAATGAGCGCAAGCTGCCGGTCAGCGCTCTCTTCAAGCGCTCCGGCTCCTCCACCCCGGCCTCCCAGACGGCTACTGAAAGGAGCCAGCAGGCATGAGCACCTCCACCGCCGCACCTGTCCGCAAGACCAAGAGGGACTGGGGAAGCCTCTTCTCCACCGTCGGCATCGTCCTCATCGTCATCTACTGCCTGGCGCCCTTCTACTGGATGCTGGTCTCCTCCCTGCGCCCCGACAGTGAGATCTTCGAGAACAGCTGGTGGCCCCGCCACCCCTCCTTCGAGAACTACAAGGCGGTCTTCTCCGAGAAGAACGACTTCGCCAACGGCCTCATCAACTCCCTGGTCGTCTCGATCATCGTGACGATCGTGGCGCTGGCGGTGGCGACTTTCACCGCCTACGCCCTGGCGCGCCTCGACTTCCGGGGCAAGGGAGTGCTCATGCTCCTCATCATCGCCACCTCGATGTTCCCGCTCGTGGCCATCATCGTGCCCCTGCTGAAGAACTTCGCCGCCTGGGGCTGGACGGACACCTACCAGGCGATGATCGTCCCGGATCTGTCCTTCTCTCTGCCGCTGGCGGTGTGGAACCTGACGAGCTTCTTCCGGCAGATGCCCCAGGAGCTCGAGCAGTCCGCCATGGTTGACGGATGCACCCCGGGCCAGGCCTTCCGCAAGGTCATCCTCCCGCTGGCCGCGCCGGGAATCTTCACCACCGCCATCATCATCTTCATCGGCGCCTGGAACGAGTTCCTCGTGGCCGTCACGATGATTATCAACCCCTCCATGCAGCCGGCCACGGTGCTCCTGTCGAAGTTCACCGGGGACTCCCAGTTCAACACGCCCTTCGGCTCACAGATGGCGGCGGGAGTCATCATGACGCTGCCGCTGGTCGTCATGGTGCTGCTCTTCCAGCGCCGGATCGTGGCCGGACTGGCCGCAGGAGGTCTCAAGCAGTAGGGCAGCTGCAGTCCCCGGGCCCGGCTCACCGGAGAGCCCGCCCATCACCCGTTCGTCTCTGTGGGGCGGCACCGCCACCGCGCTGCCGCCCCGCAGAGGGCGTTCGGGACGAGGCCGGCTGCCTCCGACCTCCTACTCCCTCATCTTCACCCACCTGACCGCAGCGCCGCGGCCTGACATAGGACCTGTTCATGACCTCGACCAGTGCCCGCCCGCAGGGCCTCCTGCCGCGCACCGACACCGACGCCTGGTGGCGCGATGCCGTCATCTACCAGATCTACCCGCGCTCCTTCGCCGACGCCAACGGCGACGGTATCGGCGATATCCAAGGGATCCGGGAGCACATCGACCACCTGGTGGCGCTCGGCGTGGACGCCGTGTGGCTCTCGCCCTTCTACCCCTCGCCCCAGGTCGACGCCGGCTACGACGTCTCGGACTACTTCGACCTGGCCCCCGAGTACGGTTCCCTGCAGGACCTCGACGCCCTCATCGCCGACCTCCACGAGGCCGGCATCCGCGTCATCGTCGACCTGGTCCCCAACCACTCCTCCGACCAGCACGAGTGGTTCCGTGCCGCCTTGGAGGCGGGCCCGGGGTCTCCCGAGCGTGACCGCTACATCTTCCGCCACAGTGACGACGGCGCCCCGAACAACTGGGGCTCGCTCTTCGGCGGGCCGGCCTGGCAGCCGGTGGAGCCGCTCACCGGCCGTAGCGAGGACCGGGGGTGGTACTACCTCCACCTGTTCGCAGCCGAGCAACCCGACTTCAACTGGTCCAACGCGGACGTCCATGAGCACTTCCGCACCTTCCTGCGCTTCTGGGTGGAGCGTGGTGTCGAGGGCTTCCGCGTGGACGTCGCCCACGGTCTGGTCAAGGCCGAGGGCCTGCCCGACGACGACCTCGGCCCCGACCGGTGGAATATTGCCGCCTCCCCGGATGAGGACACGGCCCACGAGAAGCTGCCCGATGTCGGACCCGCCTTCAACCAGCCCGGGGTCCACGACATCTACCGCGAGTGGCGCCGTGTCCTGGACGAGGTCGGTGAGGACATCCTCCTGGTCGCCGAGGCCTGGGTGCCCACGGAGGCCGATGCCGCCCAGTACGTGCGCGCCGACGAGATGAGCCAGGCCTTCAACTTCCCCTTCCTGGGTGCCGGATGGGACGCCGACGCGCTGCGCCGTGTCATCGACGTCTCCCTGAGCGAGTACGGTGCCGTGGGGGCGCCCGCCACCTGGGTGCTGTCCAACCACGACGTCGTGCGCCACGCCTCCCGCCTGGCCTACCCCGCCGACATGGACACCGACCCCGGGATCGGCCCCAAGGACCCCCAGCCCGACGCCGAGCTCGGCCTGGCCCGAGCGCGCGCCGCCACCCTGTTCATGCTGGGGCTGCCCGGCAGCGCCTACCTCTACCAGGGCGAGGAGCTCGGACTGCCCGAGCACACCACCATGGAGGACGAGGCCCGCCAGGACCCCCTGTGGGAGCGCACCAACCACCTCGTACCGGGGCGCGACGGCTGCCGGGTCCCCCTGCCCTGGACGCGGGACGGGGCCTCCTACGGCTACAACGCCACCGGCCGCACCTGGCTGCCTCAACCCGAGGGCTGGGGCGAGTACTCGCCCCAGGCCCAGGAGGGACGCGAGGACTCCACCCTCACCCTGTACCGGCGGGCCATCGCCCTGCGCCGCGAGCTCCGACTCGGGCGCGGGTCAGTGGAATGGCTGGACAGCGAGCCCGGGGTCCTGCACCTGCGCAACGGCATTACCGCGATCGTCCTCAACACCACCGAGCAGCCGGTGACGATCAAGGGGGCCGGCAGGCCCCTCATCACCTCCTGGCGCCGGAGCGAGACTGACGGGTCGACTGCAGCGAATGCCGTGGAGGCTGCGGGCGCCGTCGTCGTACCATCCAACGGCGCCTGCTGGCTGGATGTCTCCGCCGGAGGAACCGATGGCGGCGACCCGCGCTGATGTGGCCCGGGCGGCGGGGGTGTCGCCCTCGACCGTCACCTACGTCCTGAGCGGTCAGCGCTCGACGAGCTCGAGCACGCGGGAGCGGGTCATGCGGGCCGTGCGCGACCTCGACTACCACCCCAACACCGCCGCCCGCTCACTGGCCTCGCCGGTGCTGCGCACCGTAGGAGTCCTCTTCCGGCGCCAGCGCTCCACCATCGACGCCAACGACCTGGACTACGTCGATGGTGTGCGTCGCGCACTGACACCCAGCGGAATCCAGGTCGTCATCCCGGTCATGACTTCCTCGGCACCGCTGATCGAGCTGCGCTCGCTCGTGCGCTCCGGCGCCCTGGGCGGGGTGGTTCTCATGGACGTGGCTGACGGTGATGAGCGCGAGGCGATGCTGCTGGAGGAGAAGGTCCCCACCGTCCTCATTGGCTCCTCGGATCGCGCCGGTGGGGCGCCCGGCATTGACGCGGACTTCGCTCAGATGGCCCGCGCCGGCGTGGATCATCTGTCCGAACTCGGGCACCGTCGCATCGTCGCGCTCATGCGGGAGACCGCATCCGATGACGCTCACGCCCGCCAGGACCAGGCCCGCGAGCTCCTGCGCGCCGCGCAGGAGCTGGGGGTGGAGGTCCTGGTGCGTCAGGTGCCGGAGGCGGCGCTGGCCGGCGCCGAGATCGTGGGAGCCGGCGGCCTCATCGAGGGGTGCAGCGCCGTCCTGTCCAACAACCCCGCCGCCGTGGTGGGACTGGCCTGCGCGGCGCAGGCCAACGGGTTGTCCGTTCCCGCCGACCTGTCCGTGCTCACCCTCGGGATCACCCAGGGCAACGGCCGCCACGGGGAGGCCTTCAGCGAGCTCAGCGTGGACCGGGAGGCCATGGGGGCCGAGGCGGGCTCGCTCCTGCTCAGATGCCTCAGAGGAGAACCGGACCCGGCCCAGCACCGCGGGCTCATGCCCGCCGTCCTCACCGACCGCGGCTCCACGGCGCGCCATCAGGAATAGCCGGAGCCGCTACGGATTGCGTCCCCCTACTCCGGGAGCCCCACATACTTGACGAAGCGGAAGGAGAGGTCCTTGTCCATGCCCGGGGCACAGGGGGCGGGGTGATGCTCATTGAAGAACTCCACGATGTGGAAACCGCACTTGTTGACGTAGAAGTGGATGTTGCGCACCTCGAAGTAAGGGGTCACCAGCTCCCACTCCCGCACATCGGGGTACGCCTCCTCGATGGCGGTCCAAGCGCGTGCGCCGATGCCGCGTCCGTGCGCGCTCGCATTGATCGCGAGAATCTCGATCTCTCCGCGATCTCCCTTCACTGTGAGGATGACGCCGCCGACCGCAGTGCCGTTCTCAATGATGCGTAGAGCCTGGGCATCGGACCTGCTGAGTGACTCCTCAATGTCCTCTCGCGGAAGGATCGGAGGGGCGGCGGGGTTGACGGTTCCGTCCTCGAGCAGGGATGTGTCGATGAATGAGTCTCGTGCGTCGCCTACGAAGTGCTCGAAGGCCTCCTGCAGGTCGGCGATGAAGGACTCGCGGTCGGCGGCATCCAGGGGCTTCAGGCTGATCGTCATCGAGACGAGTGTATGAGACCGTCGTCAGGGAGCGCTGAGCAGATCGACGACGACGGTGGCGCCGCCCAAGGGAGACGGCGCCACCGTTCGTCACAGGACCGGGTGCTCGCGGCTCACTTCTTCTTGGCCGGGGCCTCGCCGAGCTCTGCGGCGGTCACGGTCACCGGGGAGGCGCCTTCAACCGAGTCGGCTGCCGGGGCGGCCTGCTCCACAGTGAAGGTGCCAGTCACCTTGGCGGCCTCCGTCAGGTCCGCACGAACCGCCTCGATGGCCTCGGCGTACTCGGGCCGGTCGGCGGCAACGGCCAGCGCCACTGAGAGGATCGGCGTCTTCTGACTCGTCTTGGCCTCCGACTTCACCTTGCGCAGTGCCGCCAGGGCGACTCCCGCACGGGCCACCAGCTCGGCGTCGGCCCCGGTGGAGGCCTCCCGCAGACCATCGGACTGCGGCCAGGCGGCCCGGTGCACCGAGCCGGTGCGGTACCAGCTCCACACCTCCTCGGTCGCGAAGGGCAGGAAGGGGGCCAGCAGGCGCACGAAGGTGTCCACGGCGATCGCCAGCGTCGCCCGCGCCGAGCGGACGGCGGCGGCGTCGTGAGATCCGTCGAAGTCATTGGCCCGGTTCTTGACCAGCTCGATGTAGTCATCGCAGAAGGTCCAGAAGAAGGACTCGGTGACCTCCAGGGCCCGGGCGTGACCGAACTCCTCGAAGGCCGCCGTGGCGGCGTCGACGACGTCGGCCAGAGCCGCCAGGACCGCACGGTCGATCGGCTCACTGACCACCGAGGCGTCCAGGCAGGGGGCGGGGGCCGCGGCCACGGTGGCCTCGTCGGCGTCCCAGGGGATCCCCATGGACAGGGCGAACTTGGAGGCGTTGAGGACCTTGATGGCCAGGCGACGGCCGATCTTGATCTGGGTCTCCTCGAAGGCCGCGTCCAGGCCCAGGCGGGCCGAGCTGGCCCAGTAGCGCACGGCGTCGGAGCCGTACTGCTCCAGCAGGCCCATGGGGGTGACGACATTGCCCTTCGACTTGGACATCTTCTTGTGGTCGGAGTCCAGGATCCAGCCCGACAGGCCGGCATTCGTCCACGGCAGGGCCGCAAACTCCAGGTTCGCGCGCACCACCGTGGTGAACAGCCAGGTGCGGATGATGTCCTGCCCCTGCGGGCGCAGGTCCATCGGGTAGACCCGGCCGAAGAGGTCCTCGTCGCTCAGCCAGCCCGAGGCCAGCTGGGGAGAGAGGGAGGAAGTGGCCCAGGTGTCCATGATGTCGAGCTCGCCGACGAAACCACCGGGCTCGCCGCGCTGGTCCTCGGTGTAGCCGGCCGGGACGTCGGAGGAGGGGTCCACGGGCAGCTCGGACTCGGCCGGCGTCAGGATCGCGTCGTAGTCGACCTCGCCGTCGGCCCCGACCTGGTACCACAGCGGGAAGGGGACGCCGAAGAAGCGCTGACGCGAGACCAGCCAGTCGTTGTTGAGGCCACGCACCCAGTTCTCGTAGCGCACGCGCATGAAGTCGGGGTGGAACTCCAGCTGGCGGCCGCGCGCGAGCAGCTCCTCGCGCAGGTCGGTGCCGGAGGCCGGGTTCGTCCACTCCTTGCCGCCGTTGCGGATGTACCACTGGCGGGAGGTGACGATCTCCAGGGGCTTGTCGCCCTTCTCGAAGAAGTTGGTCTGACGCACCGTCTTGACGGGCTCGCCGCGCATCTCACCGGTCTGCGCCAGGCGGGCCACAAGAGCCTCACGGGCCGAGAAGGTGGTCTTGCCGGCCATGGCCTCGTACATCTCGCGGCCGGACTGGGAGGTGATCCACTCGGGGGTCTCGGTCTCGATGCGCCCGTCCTTGCGAAGGATCGCTCGCAGCGGCAGCTGCAGGTCGCGCCACCAGTCGATGTCCGTGGTGTCACCGAAGGTGCAGCACATGGCGATGCCGGCGCCCTTGTCCTTCTCCGCGGCCGGGTGCGGCAGGACCGGCACCTCGACGCCGAAGACGGGGGAGGACACGGTGGTGCCGAACAGGGGCTGGTAGCGCTCGTCGTCGGGGTGGGCCACCAGGGCCACGCACGCGGGCAGCAGCTCGGGGCGGGTGGTCTCGATGCACACGTCGACGCCGTTCTCCACCGGGGCGCCGGCGGCCTCGGCCTTGGCGGCGGCGGCCTCATCGACGATGTGGAAGGCCAGGCGGTGGTAGAAGCCGGGGTACTCGCGCGACTCCAGCTCGGCCTGAGCCACCGCCGTCTGGAAGGTGACGTCCCACAGACCGGGCGCCGCGGCCTGGTAGGCCTCCCCGCGCTCGAGGTTGTGCAGGAAGGCGGTCTGGGCGACCTTGCGGGCCCGCTCGCCAATGGTCTGGTAGGTGTGCGACCAGTCCACACTCAGGCCCAGGCGACGCCACAGGGCCTCGAACTGCTTCTCGTCCTCCACCGTGAGGCGCTCGCACAGCTCGACGAAGTTGCGACGCGAGACCGGCACCTGGTCGCGCGCCTTGATCGACTTGCCCTCCCCGCCGGTGTGCGGGGGAGTGAAGTCCGGGTCGTAGGGCAGGGAGGGGTCGCAGCGCACCCCGAAGTAGTTCTGGACGCGGCGCTCAGTGGGCAGGCCGTTGTCGTCCCAGCCCATGGGGTAGAACACCGCCTTGCCGCGCATGCGCTGGAAGCGGGCCACGGTGTCGGTGTGCGTGTAGGAGAAGACGTGCCCCACGTGCAGGGAGCCGGAGACCGTCGGCGGCGGAGTGTCGATGGAGAAGACCTCGGCGCGCTCGGCGCTGCGGTCGAAGGCGTAGGTCCCCTCGGACTCCCAGCGCTCGCCCCAGGTGGTCTCCAGGCCGTCGGTCGACACCTTGGCCGGCACTCGCGGGCTGTGGGGCTCGGAGGGCAGCAGACGGCTGGACGATGACGGGGGAGCGGAGTGGCTCGTGGGGATCTCAGACATGGGTCGATTCTGTCACGGCGTGGCCCAGGGCCTCGACCGGCTGCGGTGTGAGGTCGGCGGGCGTTAACGCCGCTCCGCCTGACTCATGGATACGGATACGGGTTACGAAACGGGCGCGGATTGGTACGCTTGTACCAATATGGATCGAAGGGGATCGCAGCGGCCCCGAGCCGCAGTCGAGGAGGACGCGCATGGATGAGGAACCGGTGGAGCACAAGGACCCAGTGGCGCAGACGCTGACGGGCGTCTCCCAGGCCCCGTTAGCGCAGGCAGGCGGCCAGCCCGGAGGGGACGTCACCGATCGCCTGCGGGAGCTCAGCGAGCACGCCGGCGTCCTCAGTCGCAAGAACACTCATCTGGCCAACGCCCTCAGGGCGGCGCGCCAGGAGCTGGCGGCCCTCCACGAGGACATCAAGGCCCTCCAGCTCCCGCCCCTGGCGCACGCCACCGTCCTGGCCGTGGACGCAGGCGCGCGCACAGCCGACGTCTCCATCGCCGGGCGGCGCCACCGGGTGGGCGTGGGGCCCGCCGTCGTGTCCTCCTCCCTCCACCCGGGCGACGACGTCGTCCTCAACGAGCACCTCGTCATCACCGCCACCTGCCCCTCACCGCGCTTCGGGGAGGTCGTCACCGTCAAGGAGACCTACGGCGACGGCACCGTCCTGGTCCTGGCCCGTCACGACGAGGAGCAGGTCCTCAGCCTCTCGGAGACCCTGAGCGACCACCGCCCTCGGGTCGGTGACGCCCTCGTGGCCGACCTGGCCGTGCGCATGGCACTGCGTCCCGTGGTGCGCTCCGAGGTCGAGGAGCTCGTCCTGGAGGAGGTGCCCGACGTCGGGTACGGCGACATCGGGGGACTGGGCGAGCAGATCGAGCTCATCCGCGACGCCGTCGAGCTGCCCTTCCTCCACCCCGACCTCTACCGCGAGCACCGGCTCACCCCGCCGCGCGGAGTGCTGCTCTACGGGCCGCCCGGATGCGGCAAGACCCTCATCGCCAAGGCAGTCGCCGCCTCCCTGGGGGCCGGCGGGCGCGGCGAGGCCTACTTCCTCAACATCAAGGGCCCCCAGCTGCTGGACAAGTACGTGGGGGAGACCGAGCGGCGCATCCGCGTCATCTTCGCCCGCGCCCGGGAGAAGGCGGCCACCGGCGTGCCTGTCGTCGTCTTCTTCGACGAGATGGACTCCCTGTTCCGCACCCGCGGGTCCGGACGCTCCTCAGACGTGGAGACCACCGTCGTCCCGCAGATGCTCGCCGAGATCGACGGCGTCGACGAGCTCGACAATGTCGTGGTCATCGGCGCCACCAACCGCGAGGACATGATCGACCCGGCGATCCTGCGGCCGGGCCGCCTGGACGTCAAGATCCGCATCGGACGGCCGGACCGGCGCGGCGCCGCCGAGATCCTGGCGACATACCTGGCCCCCGACCTCCCCATCAGCGAGGAGCTCCTGGCGGCACACGGTGACGCGCAGGGCGCGGTGGACGCCCTCATCGAGCAGGTGATCGATGCCCTCTACACCCGCCGCCGCGCCACCGAGATGGTCGAGCTCACCCGCGCCGACGGGCAGGTCGAGATCCTCCACGTCGCCGACCTCGTCAGCGGCGCCATGCTCGCCAACATCGTCGACCGCGCCAAGAAGGCGGCCGTCAAGGACCTGGTCACCAACGGCAGGCGCGGCCTGACGTCCGAGCACCTGCGCCGCGCCGTCATCGAGGAGATCATGGAGAACGAGGGCCTGCCCGCCACCGTCCACCCCGACGACTGGGCCCGCGTCAGCGGGAGGCGCGGCACGCCGGTGGTCTCCATGAGCGTGCTCCAGCGCTCGAGGGAGGAGTGAGTGCCGTGGCGCCGGCGAGCACCCATCGGATCCCCGGCCGTGAGGTCACGGTCATGGGCCTGGAGACCGAGTACGGCATCCTCGGGGCCGAGCCCGAGGACGTCGTGGCCGCCTGCCTGGAGGCCGAGGGTGAGGCCGGGCGCAGCCGAGGCGTGCGCTGGGACTACTCCGGGGAGTACCCCCTGCGTGATGCCCGCGGCTTCGAGATGGACCGCGCAGCGGCCGACCCCTCCATGCTCACCGACATCCCCGGAGCCGCCTCCGTCGAGGCCCCCGTCCCCGGACGGGTGCGTACCACCGCCGTCGTGCGCCTGACCGCCCAGGAGGAGGCCTGGCAGCGCGGCACCGCCACCTGCGTGGGCACCGGCGGGCGCCTCTACGTGGACCACGGTCACCCCGAGTACGCCACACCCGAGTGCACCGGTGCCGCGCAGGTAGTCCTGGCCGACCGGGCGGGGGACCTCCTGGTGGCCAGCGGGGCCGAGCGGCTGCGCCGCGGGGGCGTGAAGGCCCGGCTGTTCAAGAACAACGTCGACGGCAAGGGCGCCACCTACGGCACCCACGAGAACTACCTCGTGCCCCGCGCCCTCGACTTCGACGACCTCGTCCAGGCCCTGGTCCCCCTGCTCGTGGTCCGCCCGCTCCTGGTGGGCTCGGGCCGGGTCGGCACCGGCGCTATCGCCCAGGGCGCCGACTTCCAGATCAGCCAGCGGGCCGACTACCTGGAGAAGGTCGTCGGCCTGGGCACCACGGTGGACCGCCCCCTGGTCAACACCCGCGACGAGCCCCACGCCGACCCCCAGCGCTGGCGCCGTCTTCACCTGGTGGCCGGTGACGCCAACTGCTTCGACACCATCGGCTGGCTCAAGCTCGGCATGACCGCCCTCGTCCTCCAAGTGCTGGCCGACGGCGTCCCCGCCGCCTGGCGCCGCCTGCGCCTGGCAGACCCCGTGGCCCAGGCCCGGGACGTCTCCCGTGACACCCGCCTTCAAGGCACGCTGGAGCTGGACGACGGGCGGCGCCTGAGCGCCCTGGAGATCCTGGAGCACTACCTTCAGACGGTGCGCAGCCACCTGAAGGACCACGGCCGCCCCGCGCCGGCGCCGCAAGGCGACCCCCTGCGCCCGGACCTGGCCGCGCTGGCCGACGGCGCCGACACCGATGGCGCCGAGACCGGCGCGATCCTCGCCTTCTGGGAGGCCTCACTGGCCTCCCTGCGCGAGCTGCAGGCCCAGTGCGCCGGTGGCCACGAGCCGGGGGAGTCGCAAGGAGCGGCCGGGCACCTGGAGTGGGTCGCCAAGAAGCAGCTCCTGGACGCCACCGCCCGCCGCCATCCCGGCGCCGGCGGACACGACGTCCTCCATGCCGTCGACCTGGCCTGGTCCGAGCTCTCCCCGGCCGGGAGGGGCCTGGCCGAGCGGGTGCCAGCCGGCGTCGACGCGCGAGGCGGGCTCAGTGACGAGGTGGTGGAGACGGCCCTCGCCGAGCCTCCCACCACGACCCGGGCCTGGCTCAGGGGTAGGCTCGTGAGCGACTTCCCCGGGCAGGTGGTCGCCGCCGGCTGGCACTCCATGGTCCTGGAAACCGGTGAGAGGGCCCAGCGCCGCCTGCCCCTGACCGGCACCCTGGCCTTCACCCGCACCGCCACGGCGCCGGCCCTCAAGGACGCCGCCGACGTCGTCGAGGTCCTCTCTCGCCTCACGGGCGAGCGTCCCGGCGACCCGGGGCGAGCCACCGAAGCAGTGACCACATCCGCCACCCTGTCAGGAGAGCAGACATGAGTGAGTTCGCCCAGCCGTCCCGCAGCCGCCAGGACGACCCCGCCCCCGACGACGACCCGACCCCCGCCCCCGCCGGCCCCGCCCGGGGCCAGGGCCTGGACTCGGTGCTGGACATGATCGACGACGTCCTGGCCGTCGACGCCCAGGAGTTCGTGCGCGGCTTCGTCCAGAAGGGCGGCCAGTGAGCACCAGCGCCCCGGGGCCGCGCGTCACCGGCCTGGAGACCGAGTTCGGCCTCCTGTGCGCCCCCGCGGGGCCGTCGGAAGCGACTAAGAGCGACCTGCCGGATGTCGAGCGGGCGGCGGCGCTCATCTTCCGTCACCGGCCGGTCGGCTACCGCAGCACCAACCTCTTCCTGCCCAACGGCGGGCGCCTCTACCTCGACATCGGCGCCCACCCCGAGTACGCCACCGCCGAGTGCGTGAGCGTGCGCGACCTCGTCGCCCAGGACCAGGCCGGCCGGGCGATCCTGGCCGACATGGCCACGCGCGCCGCCGCGGGCCTCGCCCAGGAGGGGACCGCGGTCCGCTTCCACCTCCTGGCCAACAACACCGATTCGGCCGGCCACACCTACGGCTGCCACGAGAGCTACTCCGTGCCCCGCAGCCTGCTCGACGCCACCAACGACGCATCCGGCGCCAGCAGTGAGACCACCATGGCGGTCCTCACCTCCTTCCTGGCCACGCGCCCCGTGCTGGTCGGCTCCGGGCGCCCACTGGCAGGCGGCCCGACGGAGCCGAACGAGGGCGGCCGGGGTGCGGGGGAGGAGACCGCCTGGGGCCTGTCACCGCGCGCCCCCCACCTGCGGGCCCTGACCTCGGCCGACACCACCGGGCAGCGCGCCCTGGTCAACACCCGCGACGAGCCCCACGCCGACGCCACCCGCCTGCGCCGCCTGCACATCACCTGCGCCGACACCACCATGGCCGAGCCGACAACGGGCCTGCGCAGCGCCGTGACCCTGCTGCTCCTGGACGCCCTTGAGGCCGGCTGGGACTTCACCGACCTGATCCTGGCCGACCCTCTGGTCACGCTGTCCGCACTGGGGGAGAGCCCCTGGGGGGACGTGCCCGCCACCACCGTCCAGGGCCGGTGCCTGAGCGCCGTCGACATCCAGGAGGCCTTCCTGGAGCGGCTGACCTCCTACCTGGACGACGCCGGAGTGCCGGACTTCCTGCGCGGCGCCGAGCATCTGCTCACCGACCTGGCGCCACGCGTCATCTCCGCGCTGCGCCGCCACGACGACAGCGCCATCGACACCGAGATCGACTGGGCCATCAAGCGTCGCCTCATGCGCGCCCAGCGCGAGCGCCACCCCCAGCTGAGCGGCCAGTCCCTGGAGACCCTGCGCTCGCGGGTGGACCTGGCCTACCACGACCTCAACGCCGAGACCGGACTGGTTCCGCGCCTGGTCGCCCAAGGGGCCATGGTGAACCTGTGCGATCCGGAGGAGATCGAGCGCGCCCGCCAGACGCCCCCGGCCACGCGCGCCGCCCTCCGGGGGGCCTTCGTGGCGGCCTGCCTGGAGGTGGGAGTTGACTTCTCCGTCTCCTGGGAGAGCTTGCGACTGGACTCGCCGCCCACTGCGCCCGTGGACCTGCCGGACCCGCTGGAGACGGCCCACGAGGCCGCCGAGTCCCTGACCCAGCGGGTGCTGGACCTGCGCCCCGAGGAGATGCACCGCATCGACCTCGTGGGACGCGGAGGCCTGGGTGCGCCGGGCTGAGACTCCTGAGGGCCTGGGCCTCGTCGCCCTTCAGTGCTGTCCACTACTAGTTTCTCCCGTCTTTTCAACGGTCGGGACCGGGTGCTCCCTGACGGCCCGGTGCCTGGTTGACCCTTGCGTGAAGTCCCGAGAAGGAGTAGACACTTAGGTGTGCCTCACCAAAGCCGCGAGGCGTGCTGCCTCTCGGGGTGACACACCTGGGTGGCTCGTTCGACATGACGATCGCACCGCTCGGGTCAAGCATTTCTCTGAGCAAGTCAATAATGATAATGATTTGCAAAATGGGGTGGTGGCGGAGTAGATGTGCGGTCATCACGTCGGCGTGCCCGCCCAGGCTCGCCCCGGGGCTCCGGCACGAGGCCGGAGCGGTCACCGTGACCCGTGAGAACACGCAAGGAGACAGCATGAGCACCACCAACCGCACGCCGGCCGCCACCGAGCAGGACAAGCCCTCGGTTCACACCTCATCGCGCTCAGGTCTAGCCGACTCCGCCCTGGGAACCCGAAACCTCATGATGATCGCCGCACTGGCGGTCGTCTGCATGATCCTCATGGTCCCCCTGAACTACCTGGCCCCGGCGGCGGGAGCCTCCCGGGACGCAGTTCTTCTGGGCTGCGCGATCATGGGACTGTGGCTCGTTCCGTTCCTGCTGCCCGCCACCGTCGTTCGCCGCCCCGGCGCTGTCATGATCGCGGCCCTTCTCATGGGGATCATGAGTGTCTTCACCACTCCGACGGGTCCCGCCGCCATCGTCGGCACCCTCATCGGCGGAGTCTTCGTCGAGGCGCCCCTTGCCCTCATGCTCTACCGGAAGTGGACCTGGTGGTCCTTCCTCATCTCGGCGGCAACCTTCGGCCTGCTCAACGGCATCATGTACGTCTCCGTCATGAGTGCCTCAGCGGGAATGGCCTCGGCGAGCGCCGGCGTCATCATCGCCGTGGTCTCGGCACTTGTCGGTGGTGTCGTCACCATTGTCCTGACCCGGCTGCTCAACCGCGCCGGCGTCGGCATCGATCACCGCGCGACCGGCCGTGCCTGAGGCAGTGCCCGCCGCACCGGCTGCTCTCGGGGCGGAGCAGCCTCAGGGAGAGCCGGCCGATCCGGCACTGGTGAGCATCGAGGGCCTGAGCGTCCACTACCTCGGACGCGAGAACTGGGTCCTGGATGCCGTCGACCTGACCCACCTGCGCGCTCAGGTCACCGCCGTCATCGGCCCCTCGGGATGCGGCAAGACCACCCTCGTGCGCGCGCTGTGCGGCCTCATCCCGCACTGCCTGCCCTCGGAGTACGCCGGCAGCCTGAGACTGGCCGGCACCGAGGTCGCCGACGCCACCGTCCAGAACCTGGCCCAGACCGTCGCCTACGTCGGCCAGAGCCCCGACGCCGCCGTCGTCACCCGCACCGTCCACGACGATGTCGCCTTCCCGCTGCAGAACCTGTGCCTGACCAGGCCGGAGATCACCGCGCGGGTCGAGCAGGCCCTGCGCGCGGTGGGACTCATCGAGCGCATCTGGGACGACCCCTGGACGCTCTCCGGCGGACAGCGTCAACGACTCGCGCTCGCCGTCGCCCTGGCCATGCGCCCACAGCTCCTCGTGCTCGACGAGCCGACCAGCACCATCGATGCCACCGGCCGGGAGGAGTTCTACACCCTCATCTCCTCCCTGACGGCCACGGGCACGGCGGTCGTCGTCATCGACCACGACCTCGACCCGGTACTGCCCATCGTCGACCAGGTCCTCGCCCTCAACGCCGACGGGCGGACCATCGCCGTCGGCTCGCCGCGTGAGGTCTTCATGAGCCACCGCCGCGAGCTGACCGACGCCGGAGTGTGGATGCCCCGAGCCCTGCGTGAGGCCGGCGACGACCTCCCCGCGGGGATGCAGGCCTCGGAGGCGGCGCTGACCTGTGCCAAGGCCGGAATCCGGGTGCCCCGGCTCGCCGACCTGTGCGCCGAGGGCGAGGTGCGCTACCTGGAGAAACAGGCGCCCGGCTCCGCTGAGAGCTGGCAACAGGTCGAGGCCATCGACACCCGCGAGGTACTCGCCGGCCGCCCCCGGCCCGAGCCCAGAACCAGTGTCGAGCTGGTCGACCTCGAAGTGCCGGGACGCTCACCCCGGGTGTCCCTGCGTCTGGGTGGCGGCGAGCTCGTGGCGCTGCTCGGCCCCAACGGCGCGGGCAAGTCCTCAATCCTGTCCGCCCTAGCCGGACTTGTGCGCTCCGCAGCATCCAAGGCGGTGGTCGGTGGCCAGGATGTCGGCAAGGGCAGGCACCTGGTCGGCTACGTCTTCCAGAATCCTGAGCACCAGTTCGTGGCCACCACCGTCGGGGCAGAACTCGCCGTCGGAGGGACCTCGCCGCAGCGGGTCGATGAGCTCCTCGAGCAGTTCCACCTGACCGCCCACCGGGACCACCATCCCCTGACCCTCTCGGGCGGCCAGGCCCGCAGGCTCTCAGTGGCCACCATGGTCAGCGAGGAGCGCGACGTCGTCGTCCTCGACGAGCCCACCTACGGGCAGGACTGGGACAACACCTGCGAGCTCATGGACTTCATCGACCAGCTGCGCCACCAGGGGCGCACGGTCATCATGGCCACCCACGACCTCGAGCTCGCCCTGGCGCACTGCACCCATATCGTCGCCCTGCCCGGGGCGGCCGGAACCGGAGCAGCGGACTCGCGCGCCGGTCTGCCCGAGCCCGCCCCGGTACCGCCCCGGCCCCAGCCACGGCCAGGCCTGTTCACCTCGCTCAACCCCTTCACCCTCTTCGCCTCGGTCCTGCCGGTCATGGTGATGGTCTTCGCCCTGCGCAACCATCACCTCAACTTGGGCATCCTGCTGACATCCTCGGTCCTCATCGTCGCCGCGCGCGCCTCTCTGAGACGCACCATGGCCTCGGTGGTCGCCCCCTGGGTGGTCGCCGCGCTCATGACCTGGATCTTCAGCAGCGGGGTCCACCACCAGGAGACGGCCGCGCGCCTCTACGACCTGGGTGACGCGGTGACGGGAGGCACCGGTATCGGCGCGCTCGTCGCACTGGTCCTCGTCTCGGGCGTCTCCACCGACCCCGAGGCCCTCATCCGCACCCTGACCACTACCTTCCACATGCCCTACCGCCTCGGGGCGGCGGGGACCGCGGCCATCGCCTTCATCACCCGCTTCCACGGCGACTTCGTCCTCCTGCGCACCGCCAGGGCGCTGCGCGGGGTCGGCGGCCGCTGGGGGATGCTCGCGCCTGTGGTCCGCTGGATCGGCTCCATCCTGCCGCTGATGATCCTGGCCATCCAGCACGCCGAGCGCGTCGCCCTGTCCATGGACTCACGCGCCTTCGGCGCCCACCGACGGCGCACCGAGATGGCTGACGAGCCCTGGAGAGGACGCGACTGGGGAGTCGTCGCTCTCACCTGGGCGCTGGCCCTCATCATCTGGAACACCCTCCGCTGAGGAGACAACCATGCCTAAGCAATCGAGTCACCAGGAGGACGCAGGCGTCACTGTCGGCGAGCTCATCCGGCCGGCGCGCCCGGCCATGATCGCGACCGGGCTGCTGACCACCCTCGGAGCGCTGCTGTCCATCGTCCCCTTCGAGGCCATGCGCAACCTGGCAGCCATCTGGCTGGGCGAGACCTCACCGCAGGGCTGGCGCGGCAGCCCATGGACCTGGGCGGCCATCGCCGTCGGAGCGCTCTTCGCCTCCCAGGCCCTCTACCTGGCGGGCCTGGGGATCACGCACCTGGCCGAGGCCCGGCTGCGCCACCACCTGCGTGAGCGAGTCGTCGAGGCCATCAGCGGCCTGCCCCTGGGTCGGGTGGCGCAGATCCCGCACGGCACCATCCGCAAGATGGTCTGTGACGACACCACCTCCATCCACACCCTCGTCGCCCACGTCCCCGGTGACGCCACCAACGCCGTCGTCATGGCGGCGGCGGGGACGGCCTACCTGCTGTGGACCGACTGGCGCCTGGCCTGTGCGCTGGTGGGGCTGTGGGTCCTCGCCCTGGGAGCGATGCTCCTGACCATGTCCGGCCTGTCGGGCATCACCGAGCGCTTCGGCGCCGCTCAGACCGCGCTGGCCGCCGCGACCGTCGAGATGCTCGAGGGCATCAAGGAGATCAAGGGCTTCCAGGCCACCGACGCCTCCCGCACCCGCTTCAGCCAGGCGCGCACCGAGTTCTCCAGCCTGTCCTACGAGTGGGTGAGCAGGTCCGGGAAGGCCATCAGCGCCATGACCGCCGTCCTGCGTCCCTCCACGGTCTTCGCCACGGTCGCGCTCCTGGCCGTCCTGTTCACCTCCCAGGGCTGGACGCCCCTGTCGGCCACCCTGCCGTTCTTCCTGGTGGCCCTCGGGCTGCCGGAGGGACTCATGACCCTCATCGGCCTCATGCAGCACATGTACGAGTCCAGGATGGCCGCCCAGGCCACCGCGGACCTGCTCTCCCTGCCACCGATGCCTGAGGGAACCCATGACGAGGGCGAGGGACTTGCGCCCGGGCGCGTCGACGTCGAGGACGTCACCTTCTCCTACGAGGCCGGCTCCCCGGTCCTGCACGGCGCCTCCTTCACCGCCGAGCCCGGAACCGTCACTGCGCTCGTCGGCCCCTCCGGCGGGGGCAAGTCGACCCTGGCCCGCCTCATCGCCCGCTTCTACGACGTCGACGACGGAGCCGTGCGCATCAGCGGCGTCGACGTGCGCGAGGCGACTTTCCCCTGGCTGCTCTCGCGCGTGGCGGTCGTGCTGCAGGACGTGGCCCTGGCCCACGAGTCCGTCCACGACAACATCGCCCTGGGACGCCCCGACGCCACCCGGGAACAGGTCGAGGCAGCTGCCCGGGCGGCCTGCATCCACGAGCGCATCGCACGTCTGCCCCATGGCTACGACACGATCCTGGGTGAGGAAGGCGGGTTCCTCTCCGGAGGGGAGCGCCAGCGCGTCACCCTGGCGCGCGCCTACCTCCAGGACGCCCCCATCCTTGTCCTGGACGAGGCCACCGCCCAGGCCGACCCGGCCTCCGAGCGCGACATCCACCAGGCCCTGTCCCGGCTCGCCGCCGGGCGGACCGTCATCATCATCGCCCACCGCCTGTCCACGATCCGCGACGCAGACCAGATCCTCGTCGTCGACGCCGGACGCATCACCGAGCGCGGCACGCACGAGGAGCTGCTGGCCGCCGGCGGACGCTATGCCGCCATGTGGCGCAGTCAGGACCTGAGTGAGGAGACCGACGCCGCCGCACTGACCGCCCAGATCGACCGGCTGAGAGCCGAATCCGCTGGGCAGGAGGAGAAGTAACCATGTGGAAGCTGCTGACGCGAGTCGTCAACGCCGACGAGATGCGCACCATCATCGCCTGGTTCGTAGCCTCCGCCGTCCTCCAGGGCCTCACCCTGGCCCTCATGATCCCCTTCCTGCGCGCCCTCTACTCCCGCTCGCAGTTCCTGACCGCCTGGCTGGTCGCCGTCGTAGTCATGGCAGTCAGCGCCGCGCTGGTCGAGACCATCGCCATGCACCGCTCCTACCGGGTCAGTGTCTTCGAGGTCTGCGACACCATGATCGACCGCGTCGCCGATCACGTCCTGACCCTGCCGCTGGGCTGGTTCAGTGCCGAGCGGGAGGCCGCCGTCGTCAACGCCACCTCCAAGGAGGTCAACACCCTCTCCCACCTGGCCTCCATGGTGATCCCCAACCTGTGCAACGCCTTCATCGTCCCGCTGGTCATGCTCGGGGCCACCGCCGTCGTCGAATGGCCCCTGGCGCTCATCATGGCCGCCGCCATCGTCCCGCTGGTCCTGACGTGGCGGCTCATGGGCGCCGCGACCACTCGCGCCAACGAGATGGAGGACCGCACCTCGAGCGCCGCGGCCGGACGCCTCGTGGAGTTCGCCCGACTCCAGCCCGTGCTGCGCGCCACCGGTGCCACCAAGACGGGCTGGGCGCCGGTGCAAGCCGCCCTGGAGGCCGACTCCGCCTCCACCCTGGACGGCCTACGGGTCAAGGGCAGGCCCGGGCAGTACTTCAACCTCATCGTCAACATCGCCTTCGCCCTGGTCATGGCGATGGGGCTGGCACGGGTCAGTGGGCACCGGCTCGACGTCGTCGCATACCTGGCGATCATGGCCGTCACCGCGCGCACGCTCCTGCCACTGACCAAGGCCGCCATGTACGGATCCGAGGCCGACAACGCGAAGGTCGCCTTGCGGGCCGTGGGGGACATTCTCGACGCGCGTCCCCTGTCCGACCCCGAGCCCGGTCAGGAGATCGAGCCTCGGGGGACCACGATCGCCCTGAACGACGTCTCCTTCTCCTACGACGCAGGCCGCCCCGTCCTGGCGGGCGTCTCCTTGAGCGCACCGCAGGGGAGAGTGACCGCCCTGGTGGGCCCGTCAGGGGCGGGCAAGTCCACGATCCTGCGCCTGGCGGCCCGGTTCTGGGACGTCGACGACGGGACCGTCACCATTGGCGGCGCACCGGTTCGCTCCATGCGCGCCTCGACGATCATGGGCATGACCTCCATGGTCTTCCAGGACGTCTACCTGTTCGACACCACCATCCGGGAGAACCTGCGCATCGCCAGGCCCGAGGCCACCGACGCCGAGCTGGCCGAGGCCGCCCGGCGCGCCCGCCTGGACCGCGTCATCGAGGCGCTGCCGCACGGGTGGGACACGCAGGTCGGTCCCGGCGGGCTGAGCCTGTCCGGTGGGGAGCGTCAGCGTGTCGCCATTGCCCGGGCCTTCGTCAAGGACGCCCCCATCCTGCTGCTCGACGAGATCACCTCGGCCCTGGACGGGGAGAACGAGTCCGCCATCACCGAGGTGGTGCGCGAGCTCTCCGAGGGGCGGACCGTCATCGTGGTGGCCCACCGCCTGTCCACCGTCCGCCAGGCCGACGAGGTCGTCTTCCTCGAGCCGACTCAGGCCGGCGCCCGCGTGGCCCAGCGTGGTACGCCCCAGGAGCTGGCGGCCGTTCCCGGCCCCTTCCGCGAATTCATCGAGGCCTCCACGGCCTCCTCGCGCTGGCACATCCGTCAGGGGTGAGGCGGGGCCGCTTCAGGTTAGACGACAGGGTGGGCAGACGCTGTCCCGTACCGGTTGGTATGGGACAGCGTTTCTGTTGTTATGAGAACCCTCAGGGTCCTGTGAAACCTTCTGGTAGTACTGAGTGGTATGTTAGATACCAACCGGTACGGATCGGTCTGATGGTCGATCAGGTGCTCGGTTCCAGGTAGTTGAACGAAAGGAGGGGGCTTCATGGCCGACGTACTAGCCATTGAGGACCTTCACAAGCACTTCGGAAGCGGGCCTCACGCGGTAAGGGCCAACGCCGGTGTCACTATGCGGGTGGGTGCTGGCGAGGTGGTCGGGCTCCTCGGCCACAACGGTGCGGGCAAGACCACGCTGGTCAACCAGGTGGTGGGGCTCTTGCGCCCGACCTCCGGGAGCATCAGGCTCGACGGGGTTGACGCCGTCGCCAACCCCGCTCTCGCCCGCCGCCTCACCAACGTCCAGGCACAGGCCAACGTCCCCATCACGGGACTGACGCCCCTGACGGCAATCAACCTCGTGGGGCGCATGCGAGGAGGGCGCCCGCGTCAGACGCGCAGACGCGCCGAGCAGCTCATCGAGGCTCTCGACCTGGGGGAGTGGGCGAGGACTCCCGCTCAGAAGATCTCCGGCGGTGTTGCCCGTCTGACTGCCTTCGCCATGTGCGCCGTCGTCCCCGGGCGCCTAGTCATCCTCGATGAGCCCACCAACGACGTCGACCCGGTACGTCGGCGCCTGCTGTGGGACCAGATCCGTCTTCTGGCCGAGGCCGGCGCGGCGGTCCTCCTGGTGACCCACAACGTACGGGAGGCCGAGCGGGCGGTCGACCGGCTCACCATCCTGGACCACGGCCACGTCATCGCCGAGGGAACCCCTGCGGCACTCGTGGCCGGCCACGGATCCTCCTTCGTCCTGGAGATCAGCCGGGCCCCCGGCCGGCGGATCGAGCCGCTCGCTGGAATGAGCCTGACGCAGCACGACGCCGTGCGAGCATCCGTGGCGGTGGACTCTGACTGTACGACCCAGGCCGTGGAGTGGGCCGCTCATGCCCTCAAGGACGGAGTGATCGAGCGCTACGAGCTGTCACCGATCTCACTGGAGGACGTCTACGTGGACCTGACTGGGAGTACCGGCGAGGAGGTGAGCCGTCATGCTGCCTGAACTGTGTGAATCCGCGGAAGGCCCGATCCGTCCCGATGATTCGCGTCGCCCCCGCGCTGGCGCGAGAGCGCGGTGCGACTCCCGTCCCCAAAGAATCAGGAAATGAAGGAGAACATGATGTCTACTCCAACCAGTACGACGGCTGATCCGGACCAGGCCAGTGGCACCGGCCTCGGGGAGGTGTCTCGGGCGACTCCGCTCCGATACCAGCTCGGCCTGCTCATCCAGTGGCAGTTCCGACGTAGCCTCCCCATGCTGCCCCTGTTCATCATCGTCCAGACGCTGCTGTCCGTCTCCATGGTCCTGGGATACGGGCTCATCGCGGGACACCCAGACCGCGAGGCGAGTCTCTACCTGGCCGGCGGCGGCCCGGCGATCGCGCTCATCTCGCTGGGACTCATCATGACGCCCCAGTGGGTCTCCCAGTCCCGCACTGAGGGCAGCCTGGACTGGATGCGCACCCTGCCCGTCCCCAGGATCGCCTTCCTCCTGGCAGACCTCGCGATCTGGACCACTCTTGCACTGCCCGGTCTGGTTGTGGGCGTCATCGTCGCCAACGCCCGCTTCGACGTCGACCTCGCCCCGCAGTGGTGGCTGGTGCCCGGCGCTGTACTGGTTGCCCTGACAGCAGCCTGCATCGGATACGCCATCGCCACGCTCCTGGCTCCGGCCCTGGCTCAGATCCTCTCCCAGGTGCTTGCCTTCAGCATCATGTTGTTCTCGCCCGTCAGCTTCCCCGCCGACAGGCTCCCCGACTGGGCCCAGGAGATCCACCGCTGGTTGCCCTTCGAGCCCATGGCTCAGGTGGTGCGTGCCGGTCTGTTCTCCCACGATGCCACCATGCCCGCCCGTTCCTGGGGCCTCCTGGGCGGATGGTGCCTGGTGGCCGTCGCCGGAGCGTCATGGGCCCTGGGAAGGCGGCCCTGAGTCGGCCGGGATGCCCGAATGGTTGGAGCCCGGTGGGGGAAGTGACGAACGTGGAGGGGGAAGTGCCGTGAACCCCTTTCTGAGGGGCCTCCTCTACAGTGGGGGCATGACCGCCAGGAGCTCCGCCCGTGGGCCGAACAGTGACAGTGATGACTCCGGGGCCTCCGCCTCTGATGACATCAGGGAGGCGACGCGCGCCCTCAATGAGGCGATCACCGCCTTCTCCCGTGCGGTGGGGGCGGCCGGTCAGGGTGCGCGTCGGAGCAGTGAGAGTGCGGTAGCGGCCTCCCTGGAGTTCGCCTCCCGGAAGCTGGCCTCCGCCTCCACTGCAGTCAGCGGCGCCGCCCCGAGTCGGAGCGGCGGGCGCCGTCGGAGCGAGGAGACCAGGGCGCGGATTCTTGCTGCTGCCAGGGAGGTCTTCGCTGCCAAGGGCTACGAGGGGGCGTCGGTCAGTGACATCGCCTCGGCGGCCGGATTCACCAAGGGCGCCTTCTACTCCTCCTTCCCCTCCAAGGAGGCCCTGTTCCTGGAGGTCGTCACCTGTGGTGAGGAGAGTCCGGATGAGGCCGCTCGCCAGATGGCGAGCCCCGAGCAGTGGGGCGAGCAGCTCCAGGAGCTTCCCATGGAGGATGTTGTCCTGCACCTGGAGACCTGGCTCTACGCGATTCGTCATGAGGACTCCCGGGACCGGCTGGCCGGCAGCTGGCGCCGCTGGCTGAGAGAGACCTCCCTCCTGGTGGCCCGTTCCCATGGACGCCGTGAGCCGAGCCAGCAGGATGAGGAGACGGCCTTCGGACTTCTGGCGGTGGGCATCTTCGGCCGCGTGAGCGCCGCAGCCACCACCTCGCAGGAGGTCGAACCCATCATCCAGCGCCTGTCCGAGCGGCTCCTTGAGGATGGCCGTGACTGATATGCCTCTCCGCCGAGAGCGGCATGTTTCGCGTAAAGACACGGACAACGGTTGTCTTACGCGAACAGTGTCCTTCTCGATGGAGGAAGGGGCTCGCGGTCAGGCGACCTGCTCCCGGTAGCGGAGGGCCACCAGCTCAGCGACCGCCGGGTGGTCGCCGATGGGAGCGGCTACGACATCGGCGCCCGTGGAGTGCAGGGTCCGGTGGAAACGTCCCTCCGCCAGCAGGTAGGTGGCCACACCCACCCGCCTGGCACCCTGGGCCCGGGCCGAGCTCACCGCGTCACGGACGCTGGGGCGTGCAGCCGAGAGGTAGGCTGGCGTTACCTTGCGCCCCAGACGTGCCTCGAGCAAGTGGGTGATGGCCTCGACCTCCTCCAGCGCCGCCGCCTGACGCGACCCGGCTGCCCCCAGGACGATGTGGTCGAGCCCTGGGAGCCCGCCCAGGGGCGCGGAGGCCTCCTGGAGCCGCTGCGTGACGGCCTCCACCAGGTGCTCCTCGACGCCCAGGTGCCCGGTGACCGTCCCCGACCCGTGTCGTTCCACTGCGGCCGGCACGTCATGGACGACGTGATAGCCGCGGGCCAGGAAGAAGGGCAGCACCACCGGATCCACCAGCCCCTCCAGGGTCGTGGCCGGGTCCGGGGACTGGAGCTCGACGTAGCCGGTGCGCACCTCCACCCCCGGCAGGATCGTGCCGACGCGCTCAGCGGTACGCGACAGGACCGAGGACGGCCCGGGCCGGCGCGAGCCGTGGGCCAGCAGGACCAGGGGACGAGTGCTCATGCCGGCTCCACCACCAGAACCGCGTGTGCGTGAGGACGAGTCGGCTCGACCGGCCTCGGGGTGACGGGACCGCCGGCGGCGATCGCCTCCTCCAGGACAGTAGCCTCAGGCTCGTGGCCTCGTGGAGGATCAGCGTGGACCTCCTCAAGCACCTGCTCTGTCTCCTCTCGAATCTCTGTGGCAGCGGCGCGTGCCTTGCGGACCGCCAGGGTCAGGAAGGCCGCCCAGATCACCCCGAGCGCGCTGTACAACACGACCCCGGTTTGAGCCGAGGCCTCGGCCCAGGACAGTAGCACCCGCAGGTTCGTGGCCAGGATCAGCCCGCCGACGGCGGTGCCCAGCACCGCTCCGGGCAGGCGGGAGACCAGCCAGGCGGAGATCGGTGCGGCCACGAGCCCGCCGGCCAGCAGGGTCAGGACGATCCCGAGGCTGATGCCTGCGGTGCCTAGTCCGGTGAGGAATCCGGCTGAGGCCGCCACCGTCACCAGGAACTCCGAGGCCCCCACCGAGCCGACCACGGTGCGCGGCGCTGTGCGACCACCCGTGAGCAGTGTCGTCGTCACGACCGGCCCCCAGCCGCCACCACCGGTGGCGTCAACGAAACCGCCCACCAGTCCCAGGGGAACCAGGAGCCGCCTGCCGTGCGGCGAGCGCCGGCTACCGGATCCGCTGGGCGGGCGCAGTGCGAAGCGCCCCAGGACATAGGTCCCCAGCAGGATCAGCAGGCTCGCCGTCACCGGGGTCGCCGCGCGGGTCGACAGGTGAGACAGAACCGCGGCACCGCTGAAGGCCCCCACCGCGCCGGGCAGCCCCAGCCGGACCACCAGGCGAGGATCGGTGTTGCCCAGCCTCCAGTGGGAGGCCCCCGAGGCCAGGGTCGTGCCGATCTCGGCCAGGTGCACGGAGGCCGAGGCCAGTGCCGGGCTCAGCCCGGCCAGAAGCAGCAGGGAGGAGGAGGTCATGCCGTACCCCATCCCGAGGGAGCCGTCGACCAGCTGGGCGGCCAGGCCGACGAGGGCGAGAAGAACAAGCTTGCGCATCAGTGACTCCGGGACATTCAGTCTGCATGCGCCGAGGAGGACTCACACGGCCGGGTTCGCCGGCCGGGCCTCCTCGACGACTCGGTCAGCCCAGTACGGGCTCAGGGTGACGACGTCGCCGATGACGATGACCGCGGGGGCGGTCACGCCGTACCGGGCGGCGACGTCGGCCAGACATCGCAGCTCGGTGGTGGTCACACGCTGGTCGGGGTGGTAGCCGCGCTCGATGATCGCCGCTGGAGTGGCCGGGTCGCTGCCGGCCTCCAGCAGGGAGGCGACCGAGTCCCGCAGCCGGGAGACCCCCATGAGCAGGATGAGGGTGTGGTCGCGGCGCTGGGGGAGCACCCCCAGATCCGCGTGAGCCGTGATGACCGAGAAGCCGCGCGACAGTCCCCGGTGGGTGACGGGGATCCCCGCTGCCGCGGGCACGGCGATGGCGCTGGTGATCCCCGGGACGACCTCGACGGCCACGTCGGCTGCACGGCAGGCGGCCGCCTCCTCCCCGCCGCGCCCGAGTACGTAGGGGTCGCCGCCCTTGAGACGGACCACCCCCTTTCCGTGGCGGGCCAGGTCGACCAGGAGCGCGTCGATCTCCTCCTGGCTCATGACGTGTCGGCCGCGACGCTTGGAGGCGTCGATGATCTCGGTGCCGGGGTCAAGGTCCTCCAGGAGGTCGCGGGGGGCCAGCGCGTCGACGACGACCACGTCCGCCCGGCCCAGCAGCTCCAGGCCACGGGCGGTGATGAGGCCGCTGCTGCCCGGGCCGCCGCCCACCAGCGCCACCCAGCCATCCGCGGAACCGTCGGGTCCATGGGGAGAGACGTCGTGGGTCATGCCTCAGCCCCTGCCTGAGGAGGCGGCCGCAGCCGGTTCTGCGCGCCCTGCGCCTGCCAGCTGCACCATGCCCGCCCCGAGCGTGCCGCCCTCGTGGGCGTCGATGAGGAGGAAGGCGCCGTCGGAGCGGGAGACCGAGTAGTCGGCCAAGGGCACCGGCGAGGCCAGACGCAGCCGAACCAGGCCGATGTCGTTGAGCTCCAGGCGGTCAGTGGGCACCGTGGACAGGTCATCGAGGTCGAGGCGCCCCTCAATGGCGCGTACGATCGCCTGGACCGTCTGGGCGCCGTGCTTGAGCAGCACTCGCGCCCGGGGGCGCAGGGGCTCCTCGCTCAGCCAGGACACGCGGGCGTCGACCTCGGTGAGCACCTGGGGCGCGTCCCCCGCCGCGGCCAGAGTGTCACCGCGGGCGACGTCGATATCGTCGGTCAGGCGAACCGTCACCGACTGGCCCTCGACGGCCTCCTCCAGGCTGCGCTCGCCCAGGTTGATGCCGGCCACGCGCGAGTGCCTGCCCGAGGGCAGCACCACCACGGGGTCGCCGACGCGTACCGTGCCCGAGGCGATCCGCCCGGCGTAGCCGCGGTAGTCGCGCAGCTCGGGCGCCGGCGCCGCCCCCTGGGGACGGATGACCAGCTGGACCGGCAGGCGGAAGGCGCCCTCCTCGCGGGCGGTGGGCAGGGACTCCAGCAGCCCCAGCAGGGTCGGCCCCTCGTAGAAGGGCGTGCTGGTCGAGGCCTCGACGATGTTGTCCCCCAGGAGCGCGGAGGTCGGCAGGACATGGATCTCGGCCACGCCCAGCTCGGCGGCCACGGCACGGATATCGGCCTCGATGGCCGCGTAGACCTCGGCGGAGAAGTCCACCAGGTCGATCTTGTTGACCGCGACGATGACGTGCGGGACCCGCAGGAGGGCGGCGACCGCCAGGTGGCGGCGCGTCTGCTCCAGGACCCCGTTGCGGGCGTCCACCAGCAGCACGACGACATCGGCCGTGGAGCAGCCGGTGACCGTGTTGCGGGTATACTGCACGTGCCCGGGGCAGTCGGCCAGGATGAAGGAGCGCTGCGGGGTGGCGAAGTAGCGGTAGGCGACGTCGATCGTGATGCCCTGCTCCCGCTCGGCCCGCAGACCGTCGGTCAGCAGCGCGAGGTCGGCGCTGGTCAGGCCCCGATCCAGGCTGACCTGCTCGACGGCGGCCAGCTGGTCGCGCAGCACGGACTTGGAGTCGAACAGCAGGCGGCCCACGAGCGTGGACTTGCCGTCGTCGACGCTGCCGGCCGTGGCCAGTCGCAGCAGTGAGCCGGTGGCGGCGGCGCGAGCCTCGGCCTCGGCGGGGATGTCGGTGAGGGTGGGGGTGCTCATCAGAAGTAGCCCTCCTTCTTGCGGTCCTCCATGGCCGCCTCGCTCAGGCGGTCATCGGCGCGGGTGGCTCCCCGCTCGGTCAGGGTGGAGGCGGCGACCTCCAGAACGATGTCGTGGTTGGTGGCAGCCTCGGACTCGACGGCGCCGGTGCAGGACATGTCGCCCACGGTGCGGTAGCGCACGGTGCGGGTGACGACATGCTCGCCGTCGCGCAGCCGGTTGACACCGCCGGCCGCCAGCCACATCCCGTCACGCAGGAAGACCTCGCGCTCATGGGCGTAGTAGAGGCCGGGCAGGGCGATGTTCTCGCGCTCGATGTAGCGCCACACGTCGAGCTCGGTCCAGTTGCTCAAGGGGAAGACCCGCACGTGCTCGCCGGGGCGATGGCGGGGGTTGAGCAGGTTCCACAGCTCGGGGCGCTGGTTGCGCGGGTCCCACTGGCCGAACTCGTCGCGCAGCGAGACGATGCGCTCCTTGGCCCGGGCCTTCTCCTCGTCGCGGCGCCCGCCGCCGAAGACGCCGTCGAAGCCGCCCTCCTCGATGGCGTCGAGAAGCGGGATGGTCTGGAGCGGGTTACGGGTGCCGTCGGTGCGCTCACGCAGACGGCCGTCGTCGATGTAGTCCTGGACGCGGGCCACCACGAGCCGCAGACCGAGCTCCTCGACCGTCCGGTCGCGGTAGGCCAGCAACTCGGGGAAGTTGTGACCGGTGTCCACGTGCAGGACGGGGAAGGGGATCGGAGCGGGCCAGAAGGCCTTGCGCGCCAGGTGCAGCATGACCACGGAGTCCTTGCCCCCGGAGAACAGCAGCACGGGGCGGCGGCACTCGGCGGCGATCTCCCGGATGACGAGGATGGCCTCGGCCTCCAGGACGTCAAGGATGTCCAGGGCCTCAGTGGTGACGGGGGCCCGGGAGAGGTCGGCCAGGCCGGCCGGTTCGAGCTCCGGCGTCTGATGGGGGGCGGAGGAGGGGGCTGGGGCCGGACGGGTGTGGGTCAGGGTGATGCTCATAGGTGGATTCCGCATTCTGTCTTGGTGAATCCGGCCCAACGGCCGGAACGGGGGTCGTCTCCGGGCTTGACTCGCGCCGTGCACGGGGCGCAGCCGATCGAGGGGTAGCCGTCGTACAGGAGGGGGTTGATGAGCACGCCGTGCTGGTCGGCGTAGCCGGTCAGCTCCTCCATGCTCCAGGCAGCCAGGGGATTGATCTTGACGATCTCGTGGGTGGCGTCCCATCCGATCAACGGTGTGTGGGTGCGGGTGGGGGCGTCCTCGCGGCGCACCCCGGTGGCCCAGGCCTCGTAGCCGCTCAGGGCCCTCGCCAGCGGCTCGACCTTGCGCAGACGGCAGCAGGCGGCCGGGTCCCGCGACCACAGATCCGGCCCGTAGCGCTCGTCCTGCTCGGTCAGGCTCAGCTCAGGAGTCACGTCGACGACGGTGACGTCCATGGTGGCGGCCACGGCGTCGCGGGTACCCACGGTCTCGGTGAAGTGGTAGCCGGTGTCCAGGAAGAGGACGTCGACGCCGGGCAGGACCCGGGAGACCACGTGCGGCAGGACGGCGTCGGCCATGGAGCAGGCCACGGCCAGCGTGTCGGGGAAGTTCTGGGCCGCCCACTGGGCGACGTCGAGGGCCGGGGCATCGTCACCGAGCTCGCGCGCACCGGCCTCGGCCAGGGCGCGCAGCTCCTCGGTGGACCGCAGCGGGGCCGAGCCGGCTCCCCGTGACCTCGAGGCGGCAGGAGCACGGTGCGCCACGTTCAGGGATGCCTGGGCGCGGTCAGTGGTTGTGGCGCTCACTGCAGGGCCTCCTCATCGGCTCGGTGCGCCCATTGGGCGAAGGTCTCCTCAGGGAGGCGCTGGTCCAGGTAGCGGCGCACCAGGCGCTCGACGTAGTCGGTCAGGCCGGAGGCGGGGACCTTCAGGCCCCGCACCGTGCGGCCCAGGCCGGCCTCGGCGCGTCCGTCGGTGGCCAGGCCGCCGCCCAGGTGCACCTGAAAGCCGGGCATCTGCTCGCCGTCGACCGTGATGATCTGGCCCTTGAGGCCGATATCCGCGATCTGGATGCGGGCGCAGGAGTTCGGGCAGCCGTTGACGGTCAGGGTGATGCGCCGCTCCAGGTCGGTGTCGGCCAGGCGCGCGTCGAGCTCGGCCGAGACGCGCGCCGCCAGCTTCTTGGTCTCCACGATCGCGAACTTGCAGAACTCCAGCCCGGTGCAGGCCAGGGTCGAGCGGGTGAAGGCGCCCGGATCGGGATCGAGCCCCAGCTCGCGCAGGCCGGCGACGGCGTCGTCGACCTTCTCGGCGGGCACGTCCAGGAGCAGCAGGTTCTGCAGCGGGGTGGTGCGCACCCGGTTGGAGCCGACCCGCTCGGCCAGGTCGGCCAGACCCAGCAGGACATCCCCGCTCAACCGGCCGACGGGCGGCTTGGCCCCCACCCAGAAGCGGCCGTCCTTCTGCTCGTGGACGCCGATGTGGTCGGAGTCCCCGCTCGGCTCCTCAGGGGCCGGGCCATCGGGCAGGGCGCGCCCCAGGTAGTCGTCCTGGAGGACCTGTCGGAACTTCTCCGGCCCCCACTCGGCCATGAGGAACTTCAGCCGGGCCTTGTTGCGCAGGCGACGGTAACCGTAGTCGCGGAAGATGCGGATGACGCCGTACCAGACGTCCAGGGCATCCGCCGGCGTGACGAAGGCCCCCAGCCGCTGGCCCAGACGCGGGGCGGTGGACAGGGCTCCGGCCACCCACAGGTCGTAGCCGGGACCGAGCTCGGGGTGGTTGACGCCCACGAAGGAGATGTCATTGATCTCGTGGAGGATGTCGAGGCTGGGGGAGCCGGTGATGGCCGTCTTGAACTTGCGGGGCAGATTGGCCAGCTCGGGGTCACCCAGGTAGGTGTCCTTGATGGCGCGGGCCAGCGGGGTCGGATCGATGACCTCGTCCTTGGCGATGCCGGCCACCGGGGAGACCAGGAATCCCCGAGGCGTGTCCCCACAGCCCTCAATCGTGGTCAGTCCCACCGACTCCAGGCGCTGCCATAGCTCGGGCACGTTGTCGATCTCCACCCAGTGCAGCTGGATGTTCTGGCGGTCAGTGATATCGGCGGTGCCGCGGGCGAAGTCGTTGGAGACCGAGCCGAGCACTCGCAGCTGCTCGCGGCTCAGGCTGCCACCATCCAGGCGCACCCGCTGCAGGAAGTAGCGGTCGGACAGCTCCGAGGCCTCCAGCTGGGCGGTGCGGCCGCCGTCGATCCCCTGCTTGCGCTGGGTGTACAGACCCCACCAGCGGAAACGGCCGTTGAGGTCATCGGGCGCGATGCTCTCGTAGCCGCAGGGACCGTAGATGTTCACGATCCGGTCGCGCACCGCCAGCGGGTCCCCGTCCTGCTTGAAGGCTTCGTTGTCATTGAGCGGCTTGCGCCCGTCGAGGGCCCACTGGCCGTTGGAACGGGCCTTGCGCGGTGGGCGCAGGGTGCGGGCGGGTGGCGTGACGGTGGTGGTCATTGCTCCTCCATGACGGTGGCGTGTCATTGGCGTATGAGGAGCGTCCGGGGGGCGGCCTGGTGTGCTGCTGCGTGGAGAGCCTGCAGGGCCGTTCGGTTGGCGTCAGCCGTCTCAACGGGGCCTTCCGGACGCTTCATTGCGCCGGATACCTCGTTGCGGGGGAAGTCCCCGTGGTGTCAGGCGCTGGTCAGGCCCGACAACACATGACCGCATGGGCACGCAGAAGATCAGCGGGATAGGTACCGCTGAAGAGCGCTGCGTGAGAGAAGGTCATGGCCGAAACATTAACCATGCATTTACCTGGCGACAAGCAGGAATGATCTGTGCTTCGAGTCACGGCAGGGGCGTTGGGGGTGCACTTTAACCCGTCAGGACGCGGAATAAGATCGCGCTGCCGCACACGGCACCGGTGGTGGTCTGCGGCAGCGGATAGGCGGGAAATGGGTCCTTGGGCCTGGGACTGCGATCAGGCGCCCAGCTCGCGGTCCCTCTCGGCAATGGCCTCGAAGGCGCGCACGACGGCGTCGGAGAAACCGGCCCGCTCCAGGGCCACCATGCCCGCCACTGTTGTCCCTCCGGGGGAGCAGACCGCGTCGATGAGGTCGGCCGGGGTGCGGCCGTGACCTCCCTCAGCGGTGCGCTGAGCCTCGGTCTGCACGGTGCGGGCGGTCCCCAGCACCGCCTGTGCCACGATCTGGACGGCCTGGTCCTTGGGGATGCCTCCCATGACGCCGGCGCGCGCCAAGGCGTCGATGAAGGCGCACACCAGGGCGGGGGAGGAGCCCGCCAGACCGATGAAGGAGGAGAAGTCCTTCTCCTCCAGGACCACGGTGCGACCGATGGTCTCCATGAGGGTGCGTACCGTCTCCAGGTCCTCGGCACTCGCACTGCTGCCAGGGGCCAGTGCCGTCATCGACTCGCCCACGGAGGCGGCCATGTTCGGCATGGTGCGCACCACCCGGGTACCGCTCGGCAGCATCGACTCCAAACGCTCCAAGGGCACACCGGCCGCGATGGAGACCACCAGGGGGTGGCTGGCGGCGATGGCCTCCGACAGCCGGGGCAGGACATCGGGGATGACGTAGGGCTTGAGGCCCACGATGAGGACGTCGCTGCGTGAAACCAGGTCGGCGGCGTCGGGAACATGGACGGCCCCGACCTGCCCGGCCAGGCGCTCCGCGGAGCCGTGCTTGCTGGTCAGCAGCAGGTGCCCGGCCGGTGTTCCCGCGGCCACGGCCCCTCGCACAATGGCGCTGACCATGTTGCCGGCGCCGATGAACCCGATACGCATGAAGGCCTCCTGCTCGTGAGCGACATGAGGCCATCACCGTACCGCGGCGGCGCGCTGGGCAGTGCGACTTCCGGGGCGCC
This sequence comes from Actinomyces sp. HMT 175, assembly GCF_016694895.1. Classification (NCBI taxonomy): domain Bacteria; kingdom Bacillati; phylum Actinomycetota; class Actinomycetes; order Actinomycetales; family Actinomycetaceae; genus Actinomyces; species Actinomyces sp. HMT 175. Next base: position 1,971,753 of record NZ_CP068012.1, on the reverse strand, counting down.
GGTCGGCCTTCAGAGCACCAGTGCGGCGATCCACCCGGCGATGAGTAAGGGGATGTTGAAGTGCAGGAAGGTCGGGATGACCGAGTCGCGCATGTGGTCGTGCTGCCCGTCGGCGTTGAGCCCGGCCGTGGGCCCCAGCGTGGAGTCCGACGCCGGTGAGCCGGCGTCCCCCAGGGCCCCAGCGGTCCCGATGAGGGAGACCGTGGCGACCGGCGAGAAGCCCAGCGAGACGCACAGCGGCACGTAGATCGCCGAGATGATCGGCAGGGTGGAGAAGGACGAGCCGATGCCCATGGTCACGATGAGGCCCACGAGCAGCATGACGAAAGCGGCGGCGGGCTTGGAGCCCGCGAACAAGGAGGTCGCCGACGTCACCAGCGGCTCGATCTGCTTGGTCTCCTTGAGGACATTGGCGAAGCCCTGCGCCGTTATCATGATGAGCCCGATAAGGGCCATCATCCGCATGCCTCCGGTGAAGACGTCGTCGGCCTCAGCGATGGTGACGACCCGGGTGGCCATGAACAGCAGCAGACCGATCAGGGCCCCGACCAGGAGCGGGTCGGCTTTGGACTCCGTCCAGGTCAGGATCGTCTGGACCACGAAACAGGCGAGAACAGCGATCAGTGCCACGACGACCTTGACAGGCTTGACCTCGACCGGGCCGGAGACCTCATCGCCCGAGCCGGCGTTGCCGCCGGTGTCGATCCGGTAGACGCGGGGCTTGCGGTAGGTGACGAACACGGCGATGAGCAGCCCCGCGAGCATGCCCAGCGCCGGGATCCCCATGGCCTGGGTGGCCGGGATGTTGGAGACGTCCAGGCCCGCCTCCTCGATGTTGGCGTAGAGGATGTCATGGAGGAAGACCCGCCCGAAGCCCAGGGGCAGGAACATGTAGGTGGTCACCAGACCGAAGGTGATGGCGCAGGCCACGGCGCGACGGTCCAGCTGCAGACGGCTCATGACGATGAGCAGCGGAGGGACCACCAGTGGGATGAAGGCGATGTGAACCGGGATGAGGTTCTGACTCATGACAGCCATGGCCGTGAGTCCGCCCAGCACCAGCATGGTGGTGGTGCGCACGGCCCTGCGGGAGGCGGACTCGTCCTTGTTCTCAATGCGGCCGATGAGCCAGTTCGCCAGCAGCTGGGGCAGACCGGAGTGCGCCACCGCCATGGCGAAGGCTCCCAGCAGCGCGTAGGACAGGGCGATCTTGGCCCCGGCGGCCAGCCCGTCCTGGAAGGCGACCATGGTGCGGCTGATGCCCAGGCCGGCGCTCAGTCCGCCCGCGAGCGCGCCGACGAACAGGGACAGGACCACATGGACGCGCAGCATCGCCAGGATGAGCATGACCAGGACGGCGAGGATGATGGCGTTCATGGGGGCCTTCCGATGTGGGGCCGAGTGTGCTGGGCTTCGCGAGCGGGTCTGGGTGAACCCGTGCGAATCGAGGCCGATTGTGCCAGGCGAGCGTGACGGGGACGTATCGTGGACCAATGAACGAGAACCCGAAGAACGTCACCGTCGACTCCGCCGTCTCCGCACCGGTCCGCCGCGCCGTGGTCACCGGCGCCTCCACCGGCATCGGTGCCGCCACCGTCCGCCTCCTGCGCTCCCACGGGTGGGAGGTCGTCGCCACCGCGCGGCGGGTGGAGCGTCTTGAGGTGCTGGCCGCCGAGACCGGCTGCACGTGGGTGGCCGCCGACCTCCAGGAGCCCGGCGACGTCGAGCGCCTGGCCGGTGAGGTGCTGACCGGCGGAGCTGTCGACGCCGTCGTCAACAATGCCGGTGGCGCGCTGGGGGTCGACCCGGTCGCCGAGGGCAGCGCCCAGGAGTGGGCCACCATGTATGAGCGCAATGCGCTCGCGGCCCTGCGCGTGAGCCAGGCCTTCCTGCCCGGGCTTCGGGAGCGGGGAGGGGACCTGGTCTTCCTCACCTCCACGGCGGCCCACGACACCTACCCCGGTGGGGGCGGATACGTGGCGGCCAAGCACGCCGAGCGGATCATCGCCAACACGCTGCGCCTGGAGCTGGTGGGGGAACCGGTGCGCGTCATTGAGATCGCCCCCGGCATGGTGGCCACCGAGGAGTTCTCCCTCAACCGTCTCCACGGGGACGCCGAGGCCGCCGCGAAGGTATACGCAGGTGTCGCCGAGCCGCTGAGCGCCGACGACGTCGCCGCCTGCATCGTCTGGACGCTGGAGCTGCCCGCCCACGTCAACATCGACTCCATGGTGGTGCGGCCGCGGGCCCAGGCCTCCAACACCCTGGTGGCCAGGGATCAGTAGGGATCAGTAGGGGAGCGGCGTCGTCGCACATAGGTGGTCCACAGGCTCGACCTGCCCCGGGCACAGCGCGGGTTCCTAACGTCTCTTCCAGCCCCGGCCGGGCCGGGAACCAGACTGAAAGGACACCCATGACCAAGCACGTCTCCTCCTGTGGCGAGGCCACTTCCTCCCCGCGCGACGCGGCCACGGAGAGCCTTCCCATCAGGGAATCCGCCGACGCCGCCGATGCCGCTGCGCAGCACCTGCCGCAGGGCGCCGTAAGCGCCCCCGGCAGTGATGGCAACACTGCCGGCAATACGGACGGCAGCACGGACGTCAAGGACCTCAAGGACACGGCGGGTAGCGCTGGCTCAGAGGCGGTGAGGACCGAGGCTCTCTCCAAGGACGTCACGCCGGACTCCGCCAAGGGCTCCGGGGCGACTCACTCGGCTGCTGGCAGCAGCACTGCCGACACCCGGCTGGGCGGGGCGTGGGCATCTCCGGATGCTCAGAACGCCGCGACCATCGGCGTCGTGCCCTCCACGTCCGCGGCGGCCAAGAAGGCCCGGACCAAGGCGCGTGGGCCCTGGTACCGCCGTCGCGCCGTCGTGGGCGCTGCCGGGGTGGCGCTGCTGGCGGGCTCCTTCGGGGCTGGGTGGGGGACCAACGAGCTCCTCAGCTCCCACTCCCAGCACGGTCAGGCCCAGCAGCAGGGGGCCGGCAACGGTCAGGGCATGCCCGGAGGGGGCCAGGGAGGCCCCGGCGGGGGAGGCCCCGGTGGTCAGGGCGGGCCCGGTGGGCAGATGCCCGGAGGCGGCCCCGGCGGACAGGGAGGCCCGGGCGGCAAGAACGGCCAGGGCGGTCCGGAAGGAGGCTCTGGTGGAGCCGGCCGGACCACCCCCAACGGGGACGCCTCCAGTGGCTCGGGCTCGAGTGGTGGCCAGCAGTCGGGCTCCGGCTCGGGTGATGGCAACCAGAAGGGTGGCTCAGGCTCCTCGGGCGTCCTCCAGCAGCAGGACGCCTCTCCGAGCACGCAGAGCTGAGGCCGCCGGCACGGCCGCCCACAGATCACCATTTTCTTCACAGGCGACGCGTATTCGTGTCGCCTGTGAAGTTCTTGTCGGTGTGTGCAGATTCGGTTACGGTCGCTGGCACGCCTCGCAGCGCTCACCCTGATGACACGGAGGAGAGGAACCCGATGACTGACGCACACCCCCGCATGGCGTTGGGCACCATGCACTTCGGAACCCGCCTGCCTGCCACCCAGTCCCGTGAAATCCTCGACGCCTACCTGGAGCTGGGCGGCCAGTGGATCGACACCGCGAACTGCTACGCCTTCTGGGGAGCCGAGTCCGGCCTCGGGGGCCAGAGCGAGACCGTCATCGGCCAGTGGCTCGCTGATCGCGGCGTGCGCGACCAGGTGAAAATCAGCACCAAGGTCGGTGCGGAGCCGACCCGCCCCCACGGCTTTCCGGGCGCCGTGGAAGGGATGGGTAGGGGCACCGTCAACCAGGCCATCCGGGACAGTCTGCAGCGCCTGCAGACGGAGCGCGTCGACATGTACTGGGCCCATATGGAGGACCGGGAGCAGTCGGTCGCGGATGTCGCTGAGAGCTTCGGCGCCCTGGTTGACCAAGGGCTGACCGCACGGATCGGGCTGTCCAACCACCCGGCCTGGTACGCCGCCGCAGCCAACGTGCACGCTCAGCAGCGGGGCTCGGCCGGCTTCAGCGCCCTGCAGCTGCGGGAGTCGTACCTCCACCCGAGGCCGGATACCCCGGTAGAGGGCGAGGACCACCCCCACGGGATGATGACCAGCGAGAGCAAGGACCTCGCCGAGCGCTGCGGGCTGGACCTGTGGGCCTACACGCCGCTGCTGACCGGCGCCTACGAGCACCCAGAACGTCCGCTGCCTGAGGCATACAGGCACCCGGGGACTGACAAGCGGTTGACAGCGCTGCGCACGTGGTCGGAGTGTCTTGCCATGAAGCCGAGCCAGGTCGTCCTGGCCCTTCTCAACGCCCAGCAGCCGACGATCACCCCGATCGTGGGCGTCAGCAGTGTCGCCCAGCTCACTGACGCCATCGAGGCCACGCGCTTCAGCCTCCCTCAGGAGGCCGTCGAGGAGCTCAACGCAGCCGGCTAGATGTACTGATCGGGAGGGTTGGTTGAGGGGGTGTGATCTGAGTCTTTGAGGTGAGGAGAGCGCCTTGGGCTGGTTGAGTGGAGGTGTTGCAGTTCCCCATCAGCCAGACACGAAAGGTGCTCTCCTCATGTCCCACGCTAACGCAGCCCTGACCCCGCGTGCTCGTTTGAGGGTCGCCCGTCTGGTGGTTGAGGAGGGCTGGCCCGTCAGCGAGGTTGCTGCCCGGTTCCAGTGCTCATGGCCCACCGTCAAGCGCTGGGCCGACAGGTACAGGGCCGGCCAGCCCATGACCGACCGCTCCAGCCGCCCACGCTCGTGCCCTCACCGCACACCCAAGGCAGTGGTCAAACGGATCGTCTCGCTGCGCATGCGCCTGCGTGAGGGCCCCGTCCAGCTCGCTGCCCGCACCGGGGTCGCGGCCTCGACCGTCCACCGCATCCTGCGAGCCGCCCACCTCAACCGCCTGTCGTACACCGACCGGGCCACCGGTCAGGTCGTGCGCCGCTACGAGCACCCCTACCCCGGATCTCTTGTCCACGTCGACGTCAAGAAGATCGGCAACATCCCCGACGGTGGTGGATGGCGCTACGTCGGTGCGCGCCAGGGCGCGCGCAACCGCGCCTCCACCCCCGGCAAGGCCCGTAGCCAGGCCAGCCGCAGACCGGTGATGGGCTACGCCTGCGTGCACTCGGTGATTGATGACTACTCCCGCGTGGTCTACAGCGAGATCCACGACGATGAGAAGGCCGATACCGCCGTCGGAGTGCTCCAGCGCGCGGTGTCATGGTTCAGCGCCCGAGGAGTCAAGGTGGAGCGAGTCCTGTCCGACAACGGTTCTGCCTACCGTTCCCAGGCCTGGCAAGCCGCCTGTCAGCAGCTGGGCATCAAGGCCAAGCACACCCGCCCCTACCGCCCCCAGACCAACGGCAAGATCGAGCGCTTCCACCGCACCCTGGCCGACGGCTGGGCCTACGCCCGCCACTACACCTCCGAGACCCAACGCCGCCAGGCCCTACCCGCATGGCTGCACCTCTACAATCACCACCGACCCCACACCGCCACCCAAGGCCACCCACCCATCACCCGCCTAACCAACCTCCCCGATCAGTACAGCTAGAGGTACGGCTAGACCGAGCGGCTCCGAGCCGTCGACCAGCAGGACCACTGCCCACAGACCAACATTTTCTTCACAGGCGACGCGTATTCGTGTCGCCTTTGAAGTTCTTGTCGGTGTGTGCAGATTCGGTCGCTGGCGCTGGGGTCGGGTCTGGGCTAGGGAAGGTGGTGCCCGCCGCTATTCCACCGCCGGGTGTGGGGAGGATGACGCCGCCAAGCCGCGGCGTGAACTGGCCCCGGCGGCACGCTCCCCACTACACTCCCCGGAGCAAAGGCAGTGACCCGGCCATCACCGGCGAGCCTCCGGAAGAACCGGACCCCGGCGCACCAGCGTCGTCGGCCCTCAGTAGAACCGGACGGGACAGCCCGTCACAGCTGGAAACGAAGCGGTCGTGCACACCGTCCCTCTCAGGGCGCGCAGCACGGCAAGCGAGGTGGTACCGCGGTGCGGCACCAGCCGGGCACCAGTCCCGGTCGGGAGCCGACGTCGTCCTCGTCAGGCCCCGGGCACCCGCCCGAGGCGGCAGGAACGAGTGAGACGAGAGCACACCGCGATGGCTGAGAAGATGGCTGACAGCACCACCGCCGACGGCAGCGAGCCGACCGGCGCCGCCTTCTACCCCCTGCACCGCCCGGGGGAGCAGATCGACCCCTCGCCCTCCTTCCCCGCCATTGAGGAGGACGTCCTGGCCTACTGGAAGGCCGACGGTACCTTCCATGCCTCCATCGACAACCGCGCCGAGCCCTGCGACGAGTTCGTCTTCTACGACGGACCGCCCTTCGCCAACGGCCTGCCCCACTACGGCCACCTGCTGACCGGCTACGTCAAGGACGCCGTCGGGCGCTACCAGACCCAGCGCGGCAAGCGCGTCGAGCGCCGCTTCGGCTGGGACACCCACGGCCTGCCCGCCGAGCTCGAGGCCCAGCGTCTGCTCGGCATCGACGACGTCACCGAGATCACCCGCCCCGGCGGCATCGGCATCGAGAAGTTCAACGAGGAGTGCCGCAGCTCCGTCCTGCGCTACACCAAGGAGTGGGAGGACTACGTCACCCGCCAGGCCCGCTGGGTCGACTTCGACAACGACTACAAGACCCTCGACCCTGACTACATGGAGTCGGTGCTGTGGGCCTTCAAGCAGCTGTGGGACAAGGGGCTGGCCTACCAGGGCTACCGCGTCCTGCCCTACTGCTGGCACGATCGCACCCCCTTGAGCAACCACGAGCTCAAGATGGACGACGACGTCTACCAGGACCGCCAGGACAACACGGTCACGGTGGGCCTACGCCTGGAGGAGCCCCTGCGCCAGGGCGCCGAGCGCCCCGAGCTGGTCCTCATCTGGACCACCACCCCCTGGACGCTGCCCTCCAACCTGGCCATCGCCGTGGGCCCCGACGTCGAGTACGCGATCGTCCACGTCGACGAGGACCTCGACTCGCCGGTGGCCGGTCAGGACGTCGTCATCGCGAAGGACCTGCTGGGCTCCTACGCCCGCGAGCTCGGCGAGGACCCGCAGGTGCTGGCCACCTGCACCGGGGCCGACCTGGTGGGGCGGCGCTACCACCCGATCTTCGACTACTTCGACGACGCCGCCCACCGGGCCGAGGGCGCCGCGCCCGGGCCGAATGCCTGGACGATCATCGCCGCCGACTTCGTGACCACCTCCGACGGAACCGGCCTGGTGCACATGGCCTCGGCCTTCGGTGAGGACGACATGATCGCCTGCTCCGAGGCCGGCATCGAGACGGTCGTGCCCGTCGACGACGGCGGCTGCCTGACCGAGGAGATCCGCGACTACGCCGGGTTGCAGGTCTTCGAGGCCAACAAGCCCATCGTCGCCGACCTGCGCGACGGTACCGGCCCCCTGGCCCGCCGTGACGAGAACCAGCGGGCCGTCCTGGTGCGCCAGGCCTCCTACGTGCACTCCTACCCGCACTGCTGGCGCTGCCGCAAGCCGCTCATCTACAAGGCCGTCTCCTCCTGGTTCGTGCGCGTCTCGGCGATCCGCGACCGCATGGTCGAGCTCAACCAGGACATCGACTGGTACCCCGGCCACATCAAGGACGGCATCTTCGGCAAGTGGCTGGCGAACGCGCGCGACTGGTCGATCTCCCGCAACCGTTTCTGGGGCGCGCCCATCCCGGTGTGGGTCAGCGACAACCCCGACTACCCGCGCACCGACGTCTACGGCTCCTACGCCGAGCTCGAGCGCGACTTCGGTGTCAAGGTCACCGACCTGCACCGCCCCTTCATCGACACCCTCGTGCGGCCCAACCCCGACGACCCCACGGGTAAGTCCATGATGCGCCGCATCCCCGACGTCCTGGACTGTTGGTTCGAGTCCGGCTCCATGCCCTTCGCCCAGGTGCACTACCCCTTCGAGAACGTCGAGTGGTTCGAGTCGCACTACCCGGGCGACTTCATCGTGGAGTACATCGGCCAGACCCGCGGCTGGTTCTACACCCTCCACGTCCTGGCCACCGCCCTGTTCGACCGGCCCGCCTTCACCTCTTGCGTCTCCCACGGCATCCTCCTGGGTAACGACGGGGCCAAGATGAGCAAGTCGCTGCGCAACTACCCGGACGTCTCCATGGTCTTCGACCGCGACGGGGCCGACGCCATGCGCTGGTTCCTGCTCTCGGCGCCGGTCATGCGCGGAGGCAACCTCGTGGTCACCGACAAGGCCATCCGCGACACCGTGCGCCAGGTGGTGCTGCCGCTGTGGAACACCTGGTACTTCTTCGCCCTCTACGCGGGCCAGGTGGGCCAGTCCGGCTACGTCACGAGCGGCGTCGACCTGGACGACGCGAGCCTGTTCGCCAAGCACGGCGGCCTGCACGTCATGGACCGCTACGTCCTGGCCCGCACCAAGGACCTGACCGAGACGGTGGCCGCCCAGATGGACGGCTACGACATCACCGGGGCCTGCGCCACGATCCGCGACTTCCTCGACGTGCTCACCAACTGGTACCTGCGCACCTCGCGCCAGCGCTTCACCGACGGCGAGACGACCGCCTTCGACACCCTGGCCACCGTGCTGCGGGTGCTCACCGAGGTCATGGCGCCGCTGGCGCCGCTGGTGAGCGAGGAGATCTGGCGGGGCCTGACCGGTGGGCGCTCCGTGCACCTGACCGACTGGCCCGTGCTGCCCGGGCATGTTGCCAATGCCGAGCTCGTGGCGGCCATGGATGAGGCCCGAGCCGCGGTCTCGGCCGCCCTGAGCCTGCGCAAGGCCGAGAAGCTGCGCGTGCGCCAGCCGCTTCGCAGCCTGACCATCGCTACCGCCGACCCGGCCGGGCTGGCCCCCTTCCGCGAGCTCGTGGCCGAGGAGGTCAACGTCAAGGAGGTACGGGTCCTGGACGCCGAGTCCGCCGGCTACGAGGCCCGAACGGACCTGGCCCTCAACCCGCGCGCCTTCAGCCCCGAGGTCCGCAAGCTCACCTCCAAGCTCTTCGCCGCCGTCAAGGCGGGCCAGTGGGAGCTCACCGAGGACGGGGACGTGCGCTTCAACGACGTCCTGCTCGATGGCGCCCCCGTGGTCCTGGAGGCGGAGGACTCCGCCTTCACCCTGACCACCCGCATCGAGGTCGACGATGACTCCCTGGCCGCCACCATGCTGCCCTCGGGGGCCTTCGTGGTCCTGGAGACGGCCCTCGACGACGCCCTGGAGGCCGAGGGCTGGGCCCGCGACCTGGTGCGTCTGGTCCAGGACGAGCGCAAGGCTGTCGGCCTGCACGTGGGGGACCGGATTCGCCTGGAGCTGAGGGTTCCGGAGGACAAGGGCGCCTGGACCGGTGCCCACCTGGACCTCATCAAGCGGGAGGTCGGCTGCGTGGACGCCTCCGTTGTGGCCGACCCGGCCGTGAAGGAGCCCACCGCCACGGTTGAGAAGGTCACCGAGGCGAGGGAGAGCTGACCCAGCCGGCGAACGGGCCGCGTCGTGGGGTCGGCCAGACCGATGAGCTCGGTCTGGCCGGCCCCACTCCTGCATCCAAGTCCGAGAGACGAGCTGAGGTTCTCCCGCCCCAGCCCAGTGATGTCGTCGTGGCGATGAGCTGCCGGGAGGGGCGCTGCGCACGGCGACGCGGAGCCGATCCGACACGCCGGTAGGTTAACTTTCCTATTACCTGAGGTGTGAGGCAGAATAATCCCGTTGCTCGGCCACCAGGACCTGGTTGAGCGACGGTGCTCCTCCTCCCGCGGTTCGCCTCTCCCATCTCCCGGTCAGCATGCCTTCTACCGCCATGATGGCGGTAGGGGAAGCGTCGTGCGCAGCCTTCTCCCTGGAGCAGGCTCGCTGGTGACCTTGGTTGTGAGAGGTGCGGACGATGAGTATCAAGGGTGCTGCAGAAGCAGTTCTTCCCCCGCCGGCTCAGGGATGGTTGAAGCAGGCGATCTACCACCGCAACTGTCACCTGTCGCCGCCCCAGTACCGTGCGGCCCTCAAACACTGGTACTGGCTCTTCAAGGGACGCCCCTGCCACCTGGAGGCGCCGCGCACCATGACTGACAAGATCCACTGGCTCAAGCTCTATGACTCCACACCCCTCAAAGGGCGTCTGGCGGACAAGTTCCTGGTGCGCGAGTGGGTCGCTGACACGGTGGGGGAGGAGTACCTCGTACCTCTGCTGGGTGTGTGGGACTCGCCTGATGAGATCGACTTCGCCTCCCTGCCGGCCAGCTTCGTCCTCAAGGCCACGCACGGCTCGGGGTGGAACATCCTCGTACCGAACAAGGGTGGGGTCAGGTGGTGTTTGCACCGTTGATGATGTCGTTGAGTTTCTCAGTTGGGGTCTGTCCGTTCAAGACGATGCGGGGTCGGCGGTTGAGGCGGTCCTGGATGGCTTGGACCTGGGTGTCGGTGACGTCGGTGAAGCTGGTGCCTTTGGGGAGGTACTCGCGGATCAGGCGGTTGGTGTTCTCGTTGGTGGGGCGCTGCCAGGGGCTGTGGGGGTCGGCGAAGTAGACCGGGATGTCGGTGGCGGCGGTGAAGTCGGCGTGCCGGGCCATCTCGCTTCCCTGGTCCCAGGTGATCGAGGCCCTTACGGCTCGGGGCAGGTCAGCGACCATGGTCTGCAAGGCGGTGGTGACGGTCTGGGAGTCGTGGCCGGCGCCCAGGCGGTGTATGAGCACGAAGCGGCTGGTGCGCTCCACCAGGGTGATCAGGGCGCTGCGCCCGCCGGCGCCGATGACCAGGTCGCCCTCCCAGTGCCCTGGCACGGCCCGGTCGGCGGCCTGGGGCGGGCGCACACTGATCTGGGCTCCTTCGATCCAGGGACGGTTGGATCTGCGGGGCAGGCCGGCCAGTGGTGAGCGGGGCAGGCGCCGGGTGCGTCCTGAGCGCAGGGCCTTGTCCACCCGCAGCTGCTGGCGCAGGCTCCCGGCGCCCTGGACGTAGAGGGCCTGGTAGATCTGCTCATGGGATATGCGCATGGACTCATTGTCGGGGTGGGCCCAGCGCAGGCGCGCGCTGATCTGGCGGGGGCTGGCCCCGTCCTCGAGCAGGGCCACCACCTCGGCGCGCAGGACGGGATCGGCGTCGAGCCTCCTGGTCTTGGGGCGGGCCAGGCGCTCCTGGGCCGCAGCTGAGGCCCCCGGGGCCCGGTAGACCCCGTCAGGGCCGGTGTTGCGGGTGATCTCTCGTGAGACGGTCTGACGGCACCGCCCCAGAATGCGGGCGATGGCGGCGGCCGACTCCCCGCGGGCCCGGCCCTGAGCGATCAGGACCCGCTCGGCGTCGCTGACGCGCTGCCCGCGCCCGACCCGCCCGGCGCAGGCCGACGCCGACCAGCCCTCACGCCCCCGCCGCCCCGACGAGCGTCCTGACGAGCGTCTTGATGCTGTTGCTGCGTCCTCCATGGCCTGATCGTGCCAGTACCGCCTGGCGGTGTCCCGAGTCACCCCGGCCTCGGCTCCCGCTCGGGTCAGGGACGCTCCGGCCAGGACGGCCTGAACGACCTTGGCGCGTCTGGCCTGGTCAGCCTCGAGCGTGCCGCCCTTGGGGCCGCGCACCAGCTCCACCCCCGCCGCCTGGCACCACCGGCTCACCGTCCCACGCCGGTACCCCAGAACCCGACCCACCGCCGAGGCCGACTCACCAGCCACCACCCGCGCCACCGCATCACGACGCACATCCTGACCAACCCCAGTACCAGACACAAAACACCCCTCCCACGAGTGGTGCATCCACCACCAGACCCCACCAAGAGTGCTCTTGATGAGGAGTGGGCCCGTGGACGCCTCAGGGAGTGGCTCGGCCTGCGCCAGGCGATGAAGGGCGGCTTCGAACTGCACTACGAGTACTGTGAGCCGCGCATCGTGTGCGAGCGCTTCCTGCGTGACGGCACAGGGGGCCTGAGGGACTACAAGTTCATGGTGTTCGACGGCGTCGTCCAGTTCGCCTTCACCGTGGACAGGCGTGCGGGGCTCGCGATGCGGGGGACCTACCTGCCGGACTGGACCCGAGCCCCCTTCGAGTACACCTGCGAGGCTGTCCGTGCCCCGGACGTTCCCCCGCCGAGCGGCCTGGAGACCATGCTCCGGCTCGCCAGCAGGCTCGGGAAGGGGTTCGCCTGCGCGCGCGTTGACTTCTACCAGGTGCGGGGACGTGTCTACTTCGGTGAGATCACCTTCACCGACGCCGATGGGTTGTCTGAATTTGCTCCCGCTCGCTACAACCGTATATTCGGTGATCGAATCGTCCTTCCTGAGAAGAAGTCGTTCAAGGGCATCATCCTGTGATGGTTTAATGCTCAGAGAATGGTGTCTGTAGATTTTCTACGAAGATCGTCGTGCTCGGTGAGTGAGACCTCTCAAGTCTCTCGATGTGCGTGAGGGCTTTCTCATTAAATCCGTCGGTTACTTGCTCTGTTCGGGCTCTTGCGTGTTACTGTCTGTGTCATTAATTCTGGCGCTCCTTCGTGGGGTATCGTGACTGTCGCTTCATGCTGGTGAGTGCTGTGTCCTATCAGTCCTGAATAATGACAGGTGGTATGCGGATGACGCTCGAGGACCTTCTTCATCTAACTCGTCGACGCTTTGGATCTCTCGCGCTGGCGATCGTGATCTGCGTACTTTTGTCAGTAGCGTTCGCTTTCGTGACGCCGAGTTCCTACACGGCGACGGCTCAGGCCTACCTGCACGTGGAGGTGGGCGGAGACCCGGGGCTGAACACGCAGTCCCACTACAACGCCGCACAGCTCGCCGACTTGAAGGCCGACGCCGCCGTTCCGGTCTTCACCTCGGAGGCGGTCGCCCAGCGCGTGATCGAGTCCCTCAAGCTGGATGTCACCCCGGAGGAGCTGGCCTCCTCGGTGTCGGCGGTGCGGACGCCTGAGACCGTGTCGGTGCAGGTCTCCGTGGAGGCCTCCACCTCGCGTCAGGCTCAGGTTCTGGCCGATGAGGTCGTCCGCCAGACGGCCGAAGAGGTGACCGAGCTGGAGGGCAGTGACTCTCCGGTGAAGATCTCCCTGCTGTCCTCCGCTGAGCTGGTGAGTGCCACTCGGTCCCCTGCCCTGGTCACCTGTGTGGGTGTGGGGCTGCTGGCCGGTCTGGTTCTGGGTTACGTGTGGATTCTCGTCCAGGAGCTGCTCGACAAGAGCCTCAAGGGGCCGGAGGATGTGCGCAAGGCCCTGTCGACGCCCGTGCTCGGTGTGCTGCCGAAGGATCCGTCGCCTCTGCGGCTGGGGCGTGGTGCGCAGACGGAGGTCGAGGAGCGGCTTCGGGCCGCTCGCACCAACGTGCTTCACGCCCTGTCTCACGGGGCTCGGCAGGTCGTGGTCGTCACCTCTGCTGGTCCGCGGGAGGGGGCCTCGACGACGGCTGCGGGTCTGGCGCGGGTCCTGGCTCTGTCCGGTCATCGGGTCGTCCTGGTCGGAGGAGACCTGCGCTCGCCAAGTGCGGTCGGCGCCCCGGGTGCCCCAGGGCTCGCGGAGGTCCTGGTGGGGACGGCTCGTCTCAGTCAGGTCCTGGTCGAAGGCGAGGTGCCGGGCCTGGAGCTCCTGCCTGCCGGCGACATGCCCGGGAACCCCTCTGAGCTGCTCGGGGGCCGCAACATGAGTGACCTCCTGCATCATCTGGCCGCAGACCGCATCGTGATTATCGATGCGCCTCCGGTGTGCCGCTTCACCGACGCTGTGGTGCTGGCCGAGTATGCCGGTGGCGTCCTCCTCGTGGCGCGAGCCGGGCGCACGTCTGCCGAAGAGCTTCGCGAGGCCGCGCTGGCCGTGGGGCAGGGAGGCGGGCACATGCTCGGCGTGGTGCTCACCAACGTGTCCGATCTCGGGCGCGGTAGTCGGAGTGCCCAGACCGCCGTCACTCATGCGGAGAGTGCCACCGTCTGACCCTTCCTTCCCTGAATGCGGCACGTGCGCAGAGAGCCGAGCCGTGACGTCAAGGATGTTTATCCAAATGTTACTTTGCAGTCGCACTGACGTTAGTCGTTGGGGCGTGTGCTCCGGGGTCCCGCTGGAATGAATCTTGACGCTTCAGGCTCTCAGGTCCAGTCGCCTGTGGATTTATACCATTGTGTCGAAGTGGATCTGTTGGTAAACGATGATCGAGGAGTAGCATCCTCAAAATCTTCCAATCGGTGACTCTCGGTGTTAGATTAACGCTGAGCATTAAATACGGAATCTAATAGTGATGATTCAATGGGTTCCGCATGCCCTTTTCTGTGCCGTCTCCTCCTGTTGAGCAGTAGGAGCCGCATCCCCAAGTCCGTCCCGCGAAGCAGTGAAACCTGCTCGCCCATATGCAGATTGAAACCCTGATGACATTTGAAATCTGTCGCTCCTGCCAGCGTCAAACGCTTGATCGGAGTTCCTCACTCTCAGGCGGTGTGTCCCATGCTCCTCAGCAGACTCAATGGAGCGTGACGACTCATGGCTGAAGCACATCAGGACTCCCATGGCACCGCCGGCCGTGATGAGCGCAGTACCGAGGTTGGTCGCCCTGGCGCACCTCAACCCGCACGATCCCTCGCAGCGCCCGGGGGTGCCACCGCGGGCGCCCCTTCAGCACCGGGCTCAGCGCCCGTGAGACCGTCGGACTGCGGCGCGCAGCGGGGAGGCTTCGCCCTGTGCCGGCTCGAGCCCCTCGCCTTGATGGTCATCGACTTCCTGGCCACGTATATGGCGCTGTACTCCGCGGCCTGGGGGACCACGAAGTGGGCGACCGCCACAGGGGCGACCGGCGGCCTCCTGGCCGTCGGGGTGCTCGGGATCGTCAACGTGGGCGTCTTCGCCACCTTCAAGATGTACAACAGCCTGTGGCGCTACGCCTCGATGGCGGAGGCGCTGAGGATTCTGTACGCGACCGTCGTCGGCTCGATCTGCGGCGACCTGCTCTTCTCCCTGGCCTTCGATGGTGGGCTGTCAGTGCGTTCCTACGTCATGGCCTGGGCGCTGCTCGTCATCATGACCGCGGGGACTCGCCTCGCCGCCCGGGCGCTGTGGCACAGCCGCGCCCAGCGCAGTGCTCGCGCAGGTGAGCCGGGCTCCCGCCCCCGTACCCTCATCGTCGGAGCCGGGCAGACCGGTTCTCTGACCATCAAGCGCATGCACCTGGGGGACGAGGACATGTGCGGAGAACCGGTGGCCCTGGTCGATGACGACATCACCAAGCACGGTCGCCACGTCCACGGCGTCAAGGTCTACGGTGCGAGTGACGACATCCCCCGCATCGCCCAGGAGTGCCGGGCCGAGCAGATCGTCCTGGCCTGCCCCTCGGCGCTGGCCTCCGAGCGCCAGCGCATCCTGTCCATCTGCCTGACAACGGGCCTGAGGATCCTCACCCTCCCGAACGTACGGGACCTGGCTCAGCAGGATGACGGGCGGATCGCACTGCGGGAGGTCGAGATCTCCGAGCTGCTCTCCCGTGACGAGGTCGCCTTCGACTCCACGGGGATGGGGTACGTGCGCGACCAGGTCGTCCTGGTCACCGGCGGTGGTGGCTCCATCGGCTCTGAGCTGGTCCGTCAGCTCATCGAGGCCCGGCCTAGCCAGATCATCATCTTCGACGTCTACGAGAACACGGCCTACGAGCTGCTCCACGAGATGCAGCCCAAGGCGACCGAGCTGGGGGTGACGCTCTCGGTCGTCATCGGCTCGGTGACCAACGAGCGCATCGTCCGCGACTGCTTCCAGCGGTACCGGCCCAAGGTCGTCTTCCACGCGGCGGCCCACAAGCACGTGCCGCTCATGGAGGACAACGCCCGTGAGGCCGTGGAGAACAACGTGCTGGGCACCTGGGTCGTCTGCCGTCTGGCGGAGGAGCTCGGCTGCAGCCACTGCATCCTGGTCTCCACCGACAAGGCGGTCAACCCCACCAACGTCATGGGGGCCACCAAGCGGCTGTGCGAGCTGGAGATCCAGGCCCTGGCCCAGACCAGCCGCTCCACCGTCTTCGCCGCCGTGCGCTTCGGCAACGTGCTCGGCAGCCACGGCTCGGTCATCCCGCTGTTCAGGCGCCAGCTCAGATCAGGTGGGCCGCTGACTGTCACCCACCCCGACATCACCCGCTACTTCATGACGATCCCCGAAGCGGCCCAGCTGGTCATCACCGCCGGCTCCATGGCCCAGGCCGGAGAGATCTTCATCCTGGAGATGGGCAAGCCCGTGCGGATCTACGACCTGGCTGTCAACCTCATCAAGCTCTCGGGCCTGCGGGTGGGGCGTGACATCGAGGTCGTCTTCACCGGGCTGCGTCCTGGCGAGAAGCTCTACGAGGAGCTGCAGATGCACGATGAGGATCTGCACCCCACTCAGAACCCCTCGATCCTCGTCTCCACGGCACCGCCTCCCACCAGGCTGGAGGTGGAGGACAAGATCGCTCGGCTCATGGCCTGTCTGCCCCAGGGCGGTGAGCAGATCAAGCGGGAGCTTGCTCGCGCGGTGCCCACCTATCACCCACGTTTTGACAACAGTACGAATCCGTCGCCAACAGTGAGGACAGCTGACTGATGCGTGTTGATTTCTCGCCTCCAGACATCACCGACGCCGAGTGCCAGGAAGTGGTGGATGCACTGCGCTCTGGCTGGATCACCACCGGACCGCGCACCAAGACCCTGGAGAAGCAGGTGGCGCAGCGCTGTGGAACCACCCGGGCCGCCTGTCTGAACTCCGCGACCGCCTCGCTGGAGCTGACCCTCCGGGTCCTGGGCATCGGTCCCGGAGACGAGGTCATCGTCCCGGCCTACACCTACACGGCCTCTGCCTCCCCGATCGTTCATGTGGGCGCCACCCCCGTGATCGTCGATGCCGGCCAGGCCGACGGCGGCTACGGGCTGGACCCCGGCGCCCTGGAGGCCGCCATCACCCCGCGGACCAAGGCCGTCATCCCGGTCGACATCGGTGGTCGCATGTGCGACTACCCGGCGCTGCGCGCGGTCGTCGACAGCCACAGCCATCTGTTCACACCGGCAGGGGCAGTCCAGGAGGCGCTGGGACGTGTCGCCCTCGTCGCCGACGGCGCCCACAGCTTCGGTGCCCGGCGCGACGGCACGCCCTCGGGCAGCGCCGCCGACTTCACCACCTTCAGCTTCCACGCCGTGAAGAACCTGACCACCGCGGAGGGCGGTGCCGTCACGTGGAGGCCGGAGCTGGGCCTGGACGAGGAGCTCTACCGCCAGTACATGCTGCTGTCCTTGCACGGGCAGAGCAAGGACGCCCTGTCCAAGACCCGCCTGGGGGCCTGGGAGTACGACGTCGTCAGCCCCGCTTACAAGTGCAACATGACCGACGTGTGCGCCGCGATCGGCCTGGCGCAGATGACCCGCTACGACTCGATGCTCGAGCGTCGGCGCCAGATCATCACCCGCTACGACCAGGCCCTGGCGCCGGCGGGCGTGACATCGCTGCGGCACTACGAGGACGGGAGCGTCTCATCCGGGCACCTCTACCTGGCGAACCTGCCGGGCCTGGGGGAGGAGGCGCGCAACGAGTTCATCGAGCGCATGGCGGGCGCGGACGTGGCCTGCAACGTCCACTACAAGCCGCTGCCCCTGCTGAGCGCCTACCGCGACCTCGGCTTCTCCATTGAGGACTTCCCGCAGGCCTACGCCCTCTACGCCAGTGAGGTGAGTCTGCCTCTGCACACCTCACTGACCGACGAGCAGGTCGACTACGTCATCAGCTGCGCGCTCGAGACGCTCGCGGCGATGGGCCGCTCATGACGATGCCGCCCTGGGAGGAGCTGCCGGCCTCCCTGCGTACCGAGGAGGTCCGCCCCTACTACGAGGCACTGGCCCGGCGCGGTCTCCAGCTGCGGCTCAAGCGCCTGCTCGACGTCGTCGGAGCGACGATCCTGATGGTGCTGCTCGGGTGGCTGTTCATCATCCTGGCGGCCCTCATCAAGCTGGACTCGCCCGGACCGGTGTTCTTCCGCCAACGGCGGGTCACCCAGTTCGGGCGCGAGTTCCGGATCGTCAAGTTCCGCACCATGACGCACCGGCCGGCAGATCCCGGTGACCAGATCACCCGGGGCAACGACCCCCGGGTCACCAAGGTCGGGGCGGTGCTGCGCCGCTACCGGCTCGATGAGATCAGTCAGCTCATCGACATCCTGCGCGGCACGATGAGCTTCGTGGGGACCAGGCCGGAGGTGCCCGAGTACGTCCAGCAGTACACCCCGCAGATGCGGGCCACCTTGCTGCTGCCCGCCGGAGTCACCTCCACAGCCTCCATCGAGTTCAAGGACGAGGCCGAGATCCTGGCGGCCGCCCCGCCGGGCCAGGACGCCTACCTCACTCAGGTCCTGCCGGCCAAGATGCGCCTCAACCTGCGTGACGTCCAGAACTTCAGCATCGGACGAGATCTGTCGATCGCGCTGAGGACCGTCCTGGCGGTGGCCAGGTGAGGCGCGCAACGACGACACCTAAGGAGCAAGCATGACAGCAGGCACTGAGCACGATCACGAACTGGACTCCGACCTGGTCTCCATCATCATGCCGACGTACAACTGTGGCGCCTTCATCGCCGAGACCATCGCCACCGTCCAGGCCCAGACCCACCCCCGCTGGGAGCTGATCGTCGTCGACGACTGCTCCACCGACGACACCACCGATGTCGTGGAGGCCCTGGCCAAGGACGACCCGCGGATCCGGTACGTACGGCTGGAGACCAACAGCGGTGCCGCCATGGCCCGTAACCGGGCGATGGAGCTGGCCCAGGGGCGCTACATGGCCTTCCTGGACTCCGACGACCTGTGGCACCCCGACAAGCTCAGGCGCCAGATCGACTTCATGACCTCGCGTGACGTGGCGATGTCCTGCACCGCCTACGCCCAGATCGACGAGCAGGGCGTGCCCACCGGCAGGATCGTGCGCAGCCCGGCCAGGATCAGCTACAACCGCCTGCTCCTGGACTGCCCGGTGGGCAACTCCACCGTCATGTACGACGTGGCGCGCCTGGGCAAGTTCGAGGTTCCCAACATCCGCAAGCGCAACGACGACGCCCTGTGGCTGCGCATGCTCCGCACCGAGCCCTACATCTGGGGGATGCCGGTGGTGCTCATGAGGTACCGGCTCCGCTCGGGATCGGTGTCGGCCAACAAACGGAGCCTGGTCAAGTACCACTGGACGCTCTACCGCGACATCGAGCATCTCAGCGTCCCCCGCTCCGTCTTCCACATCGGCGTGTGGGTCCTCATCAAGACCCTCAAGGTGAAATGAGGACCGGCGTTAGCAGGACGAGCAGTTCCCCGGACCGATCCGGGGCCGACGGAGGCAGACAGGCAATGAGCCAGGAACAGTCATCGACCACGCGGGACCTTGGGGGCGGCCCCCTGCGGGTCCTGCAGATCAACTCATCAATCTCCCGGCGCTCCGGAGTCATGAGCGTGCTCATGAACTACCTCAGGCACATGGATCGCTCGCAGGTGGTGTTCGACTTCTTCTGCTACGCCACGCCCGATGAGACCCACCGCGAGGAGATCGAGGCACTGGGCGGGCGCTGCTACGTCATCGATGCCGGGAACCATATCGGACGCATCCGATCATCCCTGGGGCAGGTGCTGGAGCAGCGTGCAGGGCAGTACCCCGTGGCGCACCTGCACGACCCTATCCTGTCGCGCTTCCTCTACCCGGTGGCCCATCGCCACGGGGTGCGGTCCCTCGCCGTCCACTCCCATGCGACGGCGTACTCCGACTCCCGGCTGCGGAGCCTGCGCAACTGGCTCGTCTGCCGCAATATCGGGGCCTACTCCGACGCGCGCCTGGCCTGCTCCCGGGCGGCCGGTGACTTCCTGTTCGGCTCAGGCCGCTTCGAGGTGGTTCCCAACGCGATCGACGTGGAGACCTACCGCTTCAACGAGTCGGTCCGTGCCCAGGTGCGCTCCCGGCTGGGGCTGGGGGAGGCACCCGTCGTCGGCCATGTGGGACGGTTCAGTGAGCAGAAGAACCACCGGTTCCTCATCGATGTGTGCACCGAGCTGTTCCGTGCGCGCCCCGAGGCCCGTCTCATGCTCATCGGCGACGGCCCGCTACGGCCGGGCATCGAGGCCGTGGTGGCCGAGCGCGGCCTGAGTGACCGCGTTCTGTTCCTGGGGGACCGCAAGGACGTCCCTGACCTCTACCAGGCGATGGACATGTTCCTTCTGCCCTCCCTCTACGAGGGGCTGCCGATGGTGGGGGTGGAGGCGCAGTGCGCGGGGCTCCCGCTGGTGTGCTCCGACGAGGTGACCGATGAGGTCACGATCGGGGAGGTCTCCTTCCTGCCGCTGGACATGCCGGCGCCTCAGTGGGCGCACCATGTCAGCCAGGCCCTCGACCACGGGCGGGACCCGCGGCGCAGGGCGGAGGCAGAGCGGGCCACGCGCGTCGCGGGTTTCGACATCACTCACGAAGCCGAGCGGCTGGCGCACCGTTACCGTGCGCTGGCGGAATGGTGATGCCGGAGCATGTGGATTCACTTCGCGCTCTTCGCCGCCCTTCTCCTGCCAGCAGCTCTCCTGGGGCTGCGGGGCAATGCCGGTCGGCGGGGCTCCCGGGTCATTCTGGTCGTGGCCTTCGTGGCCTTCGTGGCCTTCTCCTCCATGCGAGCCGTCAGCGTCGGCAACGACACGGTTGAGTACCACCGGGTCTTCGAGGAGATCAAGGCGACGACCTCCCTCCAGGAGGCCTTCACCGTCAGTCGCTTCGAGTACGGCTATGTCGTACTCAACTACCTGGTCAGCCGCATCACGGACAGCTTCAACATCCTGCTACTCATCATCTCGGTGTTCGTCTACGGATCAGCGGTGCTGTTCATCAAGCGCTACGCCGCCAACTACTCCCTGGCGGTCCTCCTCGCCTTCGGCATATCCGCCTTCTACGACTTCACACTCTTTACCCGACAGAGCGTTGCGGTGGCGATCTTCCTGCTGGCCGTCCCCGCGCTCATGGAGCGCAAGCTGTTGCGCTACGCCCTGCTCATCGCGCTCGCCTCCCAGTTCCATCTCAGCGCCCTGCTCCTGCTCGTCATCTACCTCGTCTCCGCCATGAGGCTGAGTACCTTCGGTGACTGGATCAAATGGGGCGCCCTCATCGGGACCAGCATGCTCTCACTGAGCTGGGTGATGAACTCCCTTGCGGCGTCCTCCGCCTACTACGGTCACTACCTCAACAGCGACTACGCCGACGGCGGGGTGCGCTCGGCCACCGTTCTGCTGATCGTAGTGCGCATCTTCCTCATACTTCTGGCCTCCACCTGCGGATGGGAGGCCGCCGTGGAGGAAGACCCCTCCGGGCGTACCCGCAGTCTCCTGGCACTGGCCGTTGCCGATATAGCCATGGTGACGGTGTCCCTGGGCTTCAACCTCGTCGATCGTCTCGAGATGTACCTGACCATGCCCTTCGTCGTCGGTCTGGTGAACCTCACCGTGCGGGGCCGCCGACCGGAGCGCTCCTACATCGGCGCCCTCCTGGTCATCATCGCCTTCGCAGCCTCCACGATCTTCTTCCTGTACCGGCCCGAGTGGTACCACCTGTTCCCCTACCGAACCGTCTTCGAGAAAGGGATCCCGTGATGGAATCTGTCCGTTCCGCGAGTTCGTGGAGAACCGGTGTCGGTGATCTGAGTGGCGGCTGCCTGCGGGAGAGACGCGACGCCAGCCCGACGTGGGAGGTGCACTTCGATGCCGGCGAGCTATAAGAACCGCATCGCATTCCTGCTGGGCAACACCCTGGTCTTCGCGCTGGGGGGCCTGGCGATCAAGGCCGTCTCCCTGGTCCTCATGCCGTTGTACACGACTGCGCTGACGGCTGGTGAGTACGGGACGGCCGAGCTGCTCAACAGTGCGATCGAGATTGTGCTGCCGCTACTGTCGGCGGGCGTGGTGGAGGCCCTCTACCGGTTCTCCATTGACGACGACGTTCCCAAGGATGAGCTCTTCGCCGGCTCCCTGGTGGTCCTGGGGGGAGGCGTCGTGTGCGCTGGGGTGGCGTGCGCCTTGGGGCGCGTCTTGTGGAATATGGAGCACGCGGGTTCCTTCTTCGTCCTGTTCTGCTCGGTGTGCGTCTTCAAGGCCACGACCCAGCTCGCCCGTGGGTTGGGGCATGTGCGCCGCTTCGTGGCCTACGGGCTCATCAATGCGCTCGCCATGGTGGTGTCCACCTACCTGCTCCTGGTCCGCGCGCACCTGGGCGTGGAGGGGTACCTGTGGTCCTTCACCATCGGCTACCTGGTAGGTGGTCTTGTCGCCTTCCTGGGGTCGGCCGAGTACCGGCTCCTGGCTCCGTTCCGGGTCGATCGCGACCTGCTGCGCCGGATGCTCGTCTACAGCCTGCCGCTCGTGCCCAATCTGCTGTCGTGGTGGCTGGTCAGTGTCTCCGGCCGGTACGTGGTCCTGTGGGGCAGCGGAGTCGTGGCCGCGGGGCTCTTCACCGCGGCGAGCAAGATGCCTGCGCTGGTTAACATCGTGGCCTCCGTCTTCCAGCAGGCCTGGCAGTACTCCACCGCCCGCGAGATCGACTCGCCCGACCGCGGCGCCTTCTTCGGCGTCGTGATGAGGGGGTACTCGCTGGCAACTCTTACGGTCGCCGGGCTGGTCATTGCACTGAACCGGCCGATCTCCAGGGTGATGCTCCAGGCCGAGTTCGCCGAGGGGTGGCGCTACGTCCCCCTGCTCATGCTGGTCGCCTCCTTCGGGGTCATCAGCATCTTCTTCGAGAGCTTCTACCAGGCCTTGAAGAACAGCGGTGTTCTCATGGCCTCGACCGCACTGGGCGCGGGGGTCAACGTGGTCCTCGGGGTGGCTCTCGTGCCGTTCATGGGGCCGTGGGGCGCCGGCCTGGCCGGAGCAGTGGCTTACATGCTCGTCCTGGTGGTGCGGGCACGAGACCTCAGGCGCCGCATCAACCTGCCGATAGACCGCCTTCGTCTCAGCTACCAGCTCGCGCTGCTCATCAGTATCACCGCATGTATGTCCTTCGACGGCGGCTCATGGCTGACTGCTGTGGTCTGGGCATGCCTGGCGCTGCTGGCTACCAGCGACATGACAGTTCTCACGAGCAGTGCTCAAGCCGTGACGGAGTCCCTGAGGCACAGGAGCGGGGGGCTGATGCGCCAGCTCTGACACGGGGCTCGGCGCAGGATGTGCGGGGTATAACGGCTCTGTGTGAAAAGCGACGATTCGCTGCCCTGCTTGTGAAAATGCTTTGGTGTCAACCAGTGCGTTTTGTCTTAACTGCACAGTGTGATGATCCCTGTTGTCTTTTCGTGACGTCTATGGGAAAGCGGGTCCGTCGATACGACGTATCCTTGCCGGGCCGATCTGACTGGTTGAGCTGAAGTATCTTGCTGACGCAAGAAGGGAAGGTTATGAAGCGTATTCTGCTTTTGGATACATCCGTTGGATCTCTCAATATGGGGGATGAGATCATTGGGCGATCCATTGAGATGAACTGGCGCGAGCTGTTCTCATCGAACTATGTCATGCGCCTTGCCACTCACACCCCGATGTACACGCCGGCGCAGTATTTCCTGTCTAAGCGCCGGCTCAGCATCTTCAAAGGAGCCGACATCAAGCTCCTGTGCGGCACCAACGCCCTGTACACGAATATGCTGCGGCCCCTGCCGACCTGGAACATCAACTACCTCAACTGCGGGATGGCCACAGGCACGGTATGTCTGGGCGTGGGTGCGGGGGCCAACTCCTCATCGGTCAACCTCTACACGCGGGCCCTCTACCGCAAGGTGCTGTCCCGTGACCTGGTGCACTCGGTGCGTGACGAGCGCACCAAGCATCTCCTGCAGCGGGTGGGGCTGCGAGCCTGGAACACCGGCTGCCCCACCCTGTGGGGACTGACCCCTGAGCACTGCGAGACCATTGCCCGCACCAAGGGCGACGAGGTGGTCTTCACGCTCACCTCCTACCACCCGAACCCGCGCAAGGACCGGGCAATGGTCGACGTGCTGCGCAGGAGCTACTCGCGACTGCACTTCTGGCCCCAGTCCATCGACGACCTGGACTACCTGCAGTCGCTGGGAGCGGCCGACGGCGTCGAGATCGTCACGCCGAGCCTGGCAGGTTTCCGGGAGGTGCTCGACCGGGGCGTCGACTACGTGGGGAACCGCCTGCATGGGGGCATCTTCGCCCTGCAGCGCAAGCGGCGCGCCATCATCGTGGCCATCGACTACCGCGCGCGGGAGATGGCCAAGGACTACTCCCTGCCGCTGGTGGAGCGCGACTCCATCGAGACCGATCTGGCCGACCTGATCGAGTCCTCCTGGCCGACCGCGATCCACGGTCTGGACTTCGACCGCATCGAGAAGTGGAAGGCCCAGTTCGATGTCGGCAAGCCATAAGGGGCGCATGAGACTCCTGCTGGGCAACACCCTGGTCTTCGCCCTGGGGGGCCTGGCGGTCAAGGCCGTCTCACTGGTCCTCATGCCCCTGTACACAACTGCGCTGACGGCTGGTGAGTACGGGACGGCCGAGCTGCTCAACAGCGCGATCGAGATCGTGCTGCCGCTGCTCTCGCTTGGTGTCGTGGAGGCCCTCTACCGCTTCTCCATTGACGACGACGTTCCCAAGGATGAGCTCTTCGCCAACTCCCTGGTGGTCCTGGGCGGCGGCCTCGTCTGCACCGGGGTGGCGTGCGCCTTGGGCAGCGCCTTGTGGAACATGGAGCACGCGGCAGCGTTCTTCGTCCTGTTCTGCTCGGTGTGCGTCTTCAAGGCCACGACCCAGCTCGCCCGTGGGCTGGGGCACGTGCGCCGCTTCGTGCTCTACGGGCTCATCAACGCGCTCGCCATGGTGGTGTCCACCTACCTGCTCCTGGTCCGCGCGCATACAGGTATCGAGGGCTACCTGTGGTCGTACACCATCGGCTACCTGGTGGGTGGTCTTGTCGCCTTCCTGGGGTCGGCCGAGTACCGGCTCCTGGCCCCATTCAGGTTCGATCGGGCGCTGCTGCGCCGGATGCTCGTCTACAGCCTGCCGCTCGTGCCCAATCTGCTGTCGTGGTGGCTGGTCAGTGTCTCCGGCCGGTACGTGGTCCTGTGGGGCAGCGGCCTGGCGGCTGCCGGGCTCTTCACCGCGGCGAGCAAGATGCCCTCACTCATCAACATCGTGGCCTCCGTCTTCCAGCAGGCCTGGCAGTACTCCACCGCCCGCGAGATCGACTCACCCGACCGCGGCGCCTTCTTCGGCTCCGTCCTGCGGGGCTACTCGCTGGCCACTCTGTCGACCGCCGGCCTGGTCATCGCCTTGAACCGGCCGATCTCCAGGGTGATGCTCCAGGCCGAGTTCGCCGAGGGGTGGCGCTACGTCCCCTTGCTCATGCTGGCGGCGACCTTCGGGGTCATGACCATCTTCTTCGGCACCTTCTACCAGGCGCTCATGAACAGTCGCATGCTCATGGTCTCCACCATGATGGGGGCGGTGGTCAACGTGGTCCTCGGCGTGGCTCTCGTGCCGTTCATGGGGCCGTGGGGCGCCGGCCTGGCCGGAGCGGTGGCCTACGCCCTCGTCCTGGTGGTGCGAGCCCGGGACCTCAGGCGCCGCATCGACCTGCCCATGGACCGCTCGCGCCTGACCTACCAGCTCGCGCTGCTCAGCGTCATGGCCGTGTGCACGTCCTTCGACGGCGGCTCATGGCTGAACGGGGCGGTCTGGGTCTGCCTGATCCTCCTGGCGACCAGCGACATGTCAGTGCTGGGTGGCGGCGCTCGAGCCGTGGCCGCAGCGTTCGCCGGCAGGCTTGGGCGGCGCTGAGGAGCCCGCGCCGCCCAAGCCGCTCACCGCCGTCCGATACCGCGGTAGTTCCAACCGGCCGCCTTCCAGGCCTGCGCATCCAGGCAGTTGCGTCCGTCGATGACGTAGCGGTTACGTGCCAGACCGGCCGCCTGGGCGGGGTCAAGATCCTGGTACTCGCGCCACTCCGTGCCGATGATGACCAGGTCGGTTCCCTCCAGGGCGGACTGCGCTGAGGCGGCAACCTCGTAGGGGCGGTTCGTCCTCTGAGCGAGGATCGGGCCGGCGGCCGGGTCGTGCACGACGACTCGCTCGACCATGCCCGACAGCTCCACGGCGAGATCCAGGGCGGGGGAGTTGCGCATGTCGTCGCTGTCCGGTTTGAAGGCGGCCCCGAGGACCGTCACCGTGGCCACCGACGTGTGCTCGCCGAGAAGCTCTGCGACTGTGCGGATGACGCCGGCACGCATGGTGTCGTTGACGCGATCGACCTCCGCGAGGAAGGCCAGGGCATCGCCGACGCCGAGCTCACCGGCGCGGGCCTGGAAGGCACGGATGTCCTTGGGCAGACAGCCTCCGCCGAAACCGATACCGGCGCGCAGGAACCGGCGCCCGATACGGTCATCCATGCCGATCGCCTCAGCGAGGGCCGTCACATTGGCACCCGCGGCGTCGCAGACCTGGGACATGGCGTTGATGAAGGAGATCTTCGTGGCCAGGAAGGCGTTCGCACTGATCTTGACCAGCTCGGCGGTGGCGTAGTCCATGACCAGGCGCGGGGTGCCGGCGGCCAGGATCTGCGCGTAGACCGCGTCCATCGTCTCCTGGGCGCGGCCGGCGGCGTCGGGATTCTCCGGCAGGCCGTAGACCATCCGGTCCGGACGCAGCGTGTCCTGAACGGCGAAGCCCTCCCGCAGGAACTCCGGATTCCACAGCAGAAGCGCCCCGGTCGGCTCGATCAGCTGGGACAGACGGGCGGCGGTGCCAACGGGAACCGTGGACTTGCCGGCGACCACCTCAGGGCCGCTGGTGCAGTGCCCCAGGTGGGGGAGCATGGCGGTCACGGCTGCGTCGACGTACGTCATGTCCGCCGCCCCCGACTCGGACTGCGGTGTGCCCACGCCGATGAAATGGACCTGGGCTCCCTTAATGGCGGAGAAGTCCTGAGTGAAGGTCAGGCGTCCGGCCTCCACGTTACGGGCCAGAAGCCCTTCCAACTCGGGCTCGAAGAACGGCGCCCTGCCGTTACTCAGAAGATTTACCTTGTGGGCGTCGACGTCCACGCCCACCACATCATGCCCGAGCTCCGCCATTGACGCAGCGTGAACAGCACCGAGATATCCGCAACCAATCACTGACAAACGCATGGAGGAAGCCTAGGCAGGCATGTGGGGGGTATGTCTACCCCTATACCCATAGGGTTCCCTGGTGAATTCCTCAAATATTTCACCGAGAATTAGGATGTATTCATCGAGTTTTTGTACAACAATCATGGTAGTCGTATTGTCGATGCCGTCCGAATGGGCTTGTGCCCCGAAAAAGATTTAAGAAGAAATCGTTTTTCGGGTGCGGACCTTGCTGTGAGAGATTGCGCTCACGTGATTCCCCTGCCGATCAGTCGTGACTATGCAGTGGCTGGGAGTCTTCGGGCCTCGGCTAGATTAGGGCTGGGAGGGGGTGCTTGAGAGAGCCTCCGCCCAACCCGTCACGTCGAGCAAAGGATGGCACAGTGCCCGTAGACGACGACTCCAAGCAGGTCAGGCCCGGCGCCGCCTTCGGCATCCCCGAGGGGGCCACGGGGGAGGAGGTCGTCGACGCCGTCTTCGGCCAGGCCGGCATCGACCCCGAGCTCCTGCCCTATCTGGAGGCCGCAGGCGCCCCCGACCTGGCCGAGGGCGAGGGGCTGACCGTCTCCGTCTCCGAACTTCAGGAGGCCGGTGCTCAGCGACAGGCCGACGCCGAGTCCCAGGACCGCGAGGACCTTGAGGCTCTGCGCGAGCTCGTTGCCGCCAATATGATCCCTGGCGGTGACACCGATCGCCTCGAGGAGCTCCTGGCTGAGGTGGACGCCGACGACTCCGACGACTGGGACTCCTGGGAGCCCCAGCTCGCCGACGACTCCGAGGGTGAGCACCTGCGCGATCTGCAAGCCGCCGCCCGCGGCGTCGAGGTCACCGCCCGCATGCGCGAGGTCGAGGCCGAGATCCTCGCGCGCGCCCCCGAGCACCAGGTCCAGCCCTCCCTGGAACGAGTCGAGGCCGTCCTCGACCTCCTGGGCAACCCCGAGCGCACCTACCGCACCGTCCACATCACCGGCACCAACGGCAAGACCTCCACCGCCCGTATGACCGAGCGACTGCTGGCCGCAGGCGGCATGCGCACCGGCCGCTTCACCTCCCCGCACCTGGCCACCATCCGCGAGCGCATCAGCCTCGACGGTGAACCGATCAGCGAGGAGGGCTTCATCGCCGCCTGGGAGGACGTGGCCCCATATGTCGCCATGGTCGACGAGCGCTCCCAGGCCGCAGGCGGGCCCCGCCTGTCCTTCTTCGAGGTCCTGGCCGTCATGGCGCTGGCCGCCTTCGCCGACTACCCCGTCGACGTCGCTGTCATCGAGGTGGGCCTGGGCGGGCGGTGGGACGCCACGAACGTCATCGGCTCCGACGTCGCCGTCATCACCCCGATCGGGCGCGACCACGAGCGCTGGCTGGGCTCGTCGATCACCGAGATCGCCCATGAGAAGGCCGGCATCATCAAGGACGGCTCCACCGTCATCGTCGCCCATCAGGTCCCCGAGGCCGCTGCCGAGATCGAGCAGGCCGTGGCCTCTCACCGGGCCGTCGTGCGCCGGGAGCGGGACCCTCAGGAGGACCCCGCCTCGCCGGAGGCCGGCGTCCTGCAGGTCCTCGACCGCCAGCTCGCCGTCGGCGGTCAGCTGGTCACCTTCGCCACGGCGGCGGCCGTCTACGAGGACGCCTTCGTCCCGCTGCACGGGGAGTACCAGGCCCACAATGCCCTGCTCGCCCTGGCCGCCGCCGAGGCCGTCCACGGCGGGCGCCGGCTGCCGGCGCGCATCGTCGAGGACGGTTTCGCCTCCGTCACCAGTCCGGGCCGTCTGGAGGTGCTGCGCTCCTCGCCCACGGTCCTGGTCGACGCCGGGCACAACCCGCACGGCATCGAGGCCCTCACCGGAGCCATCGAGGAGGCCTTCGGCTTCCAGCACCTCGTCGCGGTCCTGGGTGTCATGGCTGATAAGGATGCCGAGGGCATCCTGGCGGGCCTGGAGCCGGTGACCGACGCCGTCGTGTGCGTCCCCATCGACTCACCCCGGGCCATGGACGTCGAGGACCTGGGCGAGATCGCCCGGGAGGTCTACGGCGCCGACCGCGTCGTGGTGAGCCAGCAGCTCGGCGAGGGAGTGGAGCGGGCGGTCGCCCTGTCGGAGGGGTATGACGCCCCGCTGACCGCCTCAGGGATCCTCATCGTCGGCTCCGTCGTTTTGGCTGCCGAGGCCCGTGCCCTGTTCGGCAGGCCCTGACGGCGGCGGCCTGCTTCTGCGACGGCGCTTCTCGAGTCCCCGTTCCGACTGCGGTGGCACGTGCGTTCGGGCTGGTCGCAGGCCCTGCGGTCATCTCAGCGCGCGAGGCGGCAGGGGGCGTGAGAGGATGGGTGTGCGAGCGGGCGATGTGCACCTCGTCGGCTTGCTCCGGCGCACCCCACGGGCGTTCCCAGGACGCGTCGGGCCCCATCGGGGCCGTGCGGAGCCCGATCATAGCCGCATGGTCGTCCTTCACCCTCGGGTGCGTGGCGCTCATGCCTGGAACCAACACCTGCTAAGACCCGAGAAGGAAGCAGTATGTCCTTAGACGCCGCCTGGGCCCTTGACTGGGCCCGTCGCGCCGCCGAGCTGATCGCTGAGAACCGCGCCGAGCTGACCGAGCTGGACCGAGCGATCGGAGACGCCGACCACGGGGACAACCTGGAGCGTGGCATGACGGCGGTGGTCTCCAAGCTCGATGCCGCTCAGCGGGCCGGAGGTGTCCCGGCAAGTCCCGGAGGGGTCCTCAAGCTTGTCGCCACCACGCTCATGGCCACCGTCGGTGGTGCCGGTGGGCCGCTGCTGGGAACGGCCTTCCTCAAGGCCTCCCGCTCCTGTGAGGCCACTGCCTGGGGTCCTGGGGATCTGGCTCGCGCCCTGGAGGAGGCCACCTCGGGGCTGGAGGCCCGGGGGCACGCCGCCAGCGGGGACAAGACCATGGCCGACGCCTGGCGCCCTGCGGCGGTGGCCGCCAGGGAAGCCGCCGAGATCGGGCAGGATGAGGTCGGTGTTCTCGCCGCAGCCGCTCAGGCCGCATCCACGGGGGCTCAGGACACCGAGCCCCTCCAGGCCCGTCGTGGTCGGGCCTCCTTCCTGGGGGAGCGCTCCTGCGGTCACCGCGATCCCGGAGCCCAGTCCTCCGCACTCATTCTCCAGGCCGCCTTCGATGCCGCCCGCGACCGCGCCGCCGACCCGATCCTGGTTGTCGAACAGGCCTGACTCCACCGGCTCCGCCATGGCGGGTAGGCGCCCGGACCCGTTATGGTCCATTCGGTCCCTCGAATGCCAACCCACCAAGGAGCCCCCATGGCACGCACCTCCCACGTCGGCCGCATCCTCGTCCTCATCAAGCCCGACGCCGTCGAGCGTCGCCTCACCGGTGAGATCCTGCGTCGTATCGAGGCCAAGGGGTACACCCTGACGGCCCTGAAGGTTCTCACTCCCACCGAGCAGATCCTCGCCCAGCACTACGCCGAGCACGTGGACAAGCCCTTCTACCCCGGCGTCGTGGAGTACATGACCTCCGGCAATGTGGTGGCCGCGGTCGCCGAGGGGCAGCGCGTCGTGGAGGGCGTGCGCAGCCTCATGGGCCCCACCGACCCCACCACGGCCGCACCCGGCACCATCCGCGGAGACCTGGGACGCGACTGGGGCACCCCCGCCATCCTCAACCTCGTCCACGGCTCGGACAGCGACGAGTCCGCAGCCCGAGAGATCGCCATCTGGTTCCCCGAGCTGGCCGACTGACCCGCAGCCCCTCCCGCAGGGCGCCTGACGCGCGACACGAGACGACGGTGGTGCGCCTCCTGAGAAGGAAGGCGCACCACCGTCGCCTCATGTGGCCGGCCGCGAGCCGATGAGACCCGGCTCAGGCCTGCTCGGCCCTCCTGAGGACCTCCTTGAGGGGGACGCGGGCACCGGTGCGGGTGACGGCCCTGGTGTAGATCGCCGCCGCCACACGCACCAGCAGCGGCAGGAAGACCAGCGCGAGCCCCAGGGCGATCAGCTGCTCGGTCCAGGAGGAGACCCCCAGCACCAGGCGCGCCGGCATCATGAAGGGGGCGAAGGGCGGCACGTAGGACAGGACCCGGAAGGTCATGCTGTTGGTGTCCCCGGTGGCCATCAAGAAGCTCAGGACGTAAGGGACCATCGAGAGCATGACCAGGGGCATGCTCACCGAGCTGACGTCCTCCTGGCGGCTCACGAGTGAGGCGGCGGCCCCGAAGGCGACCGCGAAGATCGCGTAGCCCACGATCATCCACACGATCATCGCGACGAGCACGCCGTCCAGGTTGAGACTGATGTCCGGCATGACTCCCGTGGCCTTCGCGGCGATGACCCCGGCCACGGCGACAGCCCCCGTGGTCAGGACCGAGGCGATACCGATCCCCAGGATCTTGCCGGCCAGCAACGAGCTGGGCCGCACGCAGGCCAGGAGGATCTCCACGATCCGGCTCGACTTCTCCTCCACCACCCCCTGGGCGATGAACTGGCCACCGCCCATGATGGCGAACAGCAGCAGGACGTCAATCGTCATGAGGATGGCGTAACGCGAGCCGAACTCTGCCGAATCGCGCTGAGGGGCGTGGAGCGCCTTCACCTCGGGCTTGGCGGCACTGAGCTGAGAGGCCACCTGGGCGGGATCGCCTCCCAAGGACGCGATCTGCTGGCCCAGAGCCGACTGCTGAAGGAAGGCCGTGACCCCCGAGACGACCGCGTCGTCGGCCGACTTCTCCACCGTGATGGTGGGGGTCGAGCCGGAGACGTCCAGGACCATGTCCACGTGCGGCGTGCCCTCTGGGGCGTCGTCGGCCAGGACGTCCTTGGCCTGGTGGGCCGAGACATCAACGAGCTTGATCGTCTCCCCGTTGGAGGCGGCAACCTTGTCCAGCCCGGTGGCCTGGGTGAGCGTCACGCCCTTGAGCCCGACCCGATAGGCCTGGTCCTGGCCGGCGGTGTAGAGCTTCACGCCGACGATGCCGCCGACGGCGGCAATGAGCAGCACCAGGGTCAGGATGATGGTCGACTTCTTCAGCAGGTGCGCCCGCAGCTCCCGGCCGGTGACCAGGGCGATCTCCTGACGGCGAGTGATGGGGGTGGTCCGGTCGCTCATCAGTGCGCCTCCTTCGTCTCGTTGCTGTCTGCGGGTCCCTCGTGGGAGGTGGTGGTCAGAACCTCTCGGAAGATCTCGGTGAGCCGGTGGCGCACCGGGCCGAGCTCGCGCACCGTCCCCAGGCGCTGGGCAGTGCTCAGCAGCGCCTGCTCATCGGCTCCCGCCGCGGTGATGACCAGGCGGCCGGCATCATCGAGCTCGACCGTGGGGGCGGGCAGGTTCAAGGAGGCCGCCTCCACCGGTGGGCTCCCCGCGGCCTGCTCGACGGCGACCCGCCACCGGGGCGTCGCGGTGGCCTGCAGCTCGGGAATCGTGCCGTCGGCCACGAGCCGGCCTGAGCGGATGATGACCACTCGGTCGCACAGGCGCTCGACGATGTCGAGCTGGTGGGAGGAGAAGAGGGTGGGCACGCCTGCGGACGCCCGCTCCAGGAGGACCTGGCTCATGACGTCCACGGCCACCGGATCCAGGCCGGAGAAGGGCTCATCGAGAATGAGCAGCTCGGGGTCGCTCACCAGCGCGGCGGCCAGCTGGACGCGCTGCTGGTTGCCCAGCGACAGGCTCTGCACCTCGTCGCCGCGGCGCCCCTCCAGGCCCAGACGCTCGGTCCACCGCTCTGCAGCCGCCTTGGCGGCGGAGGCGGACAGTCCGTGGAGGCGGGCCAGGTAGACGAGCTGCTCGGCTACCTTCATCCGGGGGTAGAGGCCGCGCTCCTCGGGCATGTAGCCGATGGTGCGTCGGATGGCGGCGTCCACGGGGGCACCCATCCAGGTCACGGCGCCGGAGTCGGCGGCGAGCACCCCCATGACGATGCGCATCGTGGTGGACTTGCCCGCCCCGTTAGAACCGACGAAGCCGACGATCTCGCCGCGGTCCAGGGACAGGGAGAGATCATCCAGGGCCTGAAGGCTCCCGAAGCGTTTGGACAGGCCGGACAGTTCGAGCATCGTGGCTCCTTCGGGTTCGGGGACGGGGCGACAGGGCCGGTCGAGCGGGTGCATGAGCCCCGTACCCGACCGCCTTAATATGGAAAGTCTGCTTGTCTATCGCGGTCATGTCAAGTCCCTTTGTCGTGCCTGTCCCCGCCTCAACCGCCCGCGCTGTTAGGGTGGCACCCGTGCACCTCAAGACGTTGACGATCAAGGGATTCAAGTCCTTCGCCTCGTCAACCACCCTCCGCCTGGAGCCCGGCATCACCGCGGTGGTCGGCCCCAACGGCTCCGGCAAGTCCAATGTCGTCGACGCCCTGACCTGGGTTATGGGGGAGCAGGGCGCCAAGAACCTGCGCGGCGGCTCCATGGCCGACGTCATCTTCGCCGGTGCCGGCTCCCGCCCGGCCCTCGGGCGCGCCGAGGTCTCACTGACCATTGACAACACCGACGGCGCCCTGCCGATCGACTACACAGAGGTCACCATCTCGCGCACCCTGTTCCGCGGTGGCGGGTCGGAGTACCGCATCAACGGCAGTCCCTGCCGCCTCCTCGACGTCCAGGAGCTCCTCAGTGACACGGGCCTAGGGCGCCAGATGCACGTCATCGTCGGGCAGGGGCAGCTCGACGCGGTCCTGAGCGCCACGCCTGAGGACCGCCGCGGCTTCATCGAGGAGGCCGCAGGCGTCCTCAAGCACCGCAAGCGCAAGGAGCGCGCCCTTCGCAAGCTCGAGTCCATGGCCGCTGACCTCGCCCGCGTCGCCGACCTCACCCAGGAGCTGCGTCGCCAGCTCGGCCCCCTGGCCCGGCAGGCCGCCATCGCCCGGCGCGCCCGGAGCATCCAGGTCGAGGTCCGTGACGCCACCGCCCGGCTCCTGGCCGACGACGTCGTCCAGGCCCAGTCCCTCCTGGAGGCCGGTGACGAGGATAAGGAGGCCCTGGCCCGGCGCCGCAGCGCCGTCGAGGAGGCCGAGCGCGTCGCCAGGGCGCGCCTGAGCGAGCTGGCCGCCATCGAGACCACCTCCGCCCAGCGACTCGCCCGGGCCGGCAGCATCTGGGAGGAGCTCACCGGCGCGGCCCAGTCCCTCGGGGCGCTCGCGGACGTGGCCGGCGAGCGGATCCGGCTCCTGGCCTCCGCCCCGGCCCCGAGCCACGGCACCGATCCTGAGGAGCTCGAGCGGCGGGCCGAGGCCGCGGGCCGTGAGGAGGCCGAGCTCGCCGACACCCTCGAGGCAGCCCGCACCGCGCTCAGCGACGCCACCCGGGTGCGTGCGGACGCGGAAACCGCCGAGAAGGCAGCCGACCAGGAGCTCTCAGCGGCTCAGCGTCGCGTCTCAGAGAGACGTGAGACCATCGCCCGAGCCGGCGGACGCGTCGCCTCGGCCCGCAGCCGCCACGAGGCCAGCCTGGCCGCCCTCGAGCAGGCGCGCAGCGCGCTGCGCGCCGCCGAGGCTCGCGAGGACAGCGCCCGGGCCGCCCTGGCCGAGGCCGGGGGAGAGGCGGAACCGGCGCAGGCGGCCGCCGGTGGTGCGCGGGACGCCGTCGTTCCAGCGCAGGCACCTGCCGAGGCCGGCGCGGCTGCCGACGCGGCGGTGCGGGCCGCCGCCGTGCATGACGAGGCCGCACGCCGCCTGGCCCAGGCCCGTGAAGCGGTCGCGGCCGCGACTGACGCCCGCCGGGAGGCGGCCTCCGACCGGGCCACCTGGACTGCCAGACGCGACACCCTGGCCATCTCCTTGCGTGGCCAGGACGGCACGGCCGCGCTGCTGCAAGCCGGTATCGACGGTCTCCTCGGACCGCTTGCCGAGCACCTCAATGTTGAGCGCGGCTGGGAGAACGCCGTCGCCGCCCTCCTGGGAGCGCTCGCCGAGGCCGGCCTGGCCACAGATGCCGAGGCGGCCCTGGCCGGGCTGGATCATGCCCGAAGCCAGGACCTCGGAGCGGTGCGACTGGTGCTGGCTGACGACCCCTCACTGGGGGGCGCCGACGCCGATGATGAGGCGGAGCCGGCTCCCGTTGACGGGGCCCTGGCGGCTCGCGGCCTCGTCAGTACCGCGCAGCTGGGGCGCCTCGAGCAGGTCCTGGACCGGCTGCTCAAGGACTCCTGGGTGGTGGAGGACCTCGAGGCCGCCAGGGCCCTGCGCGCAGAGGTGCCCGACGACGTCGTGGCCACCCGCAGCGGCGACGTCCTGGCGCCCGGCTGGGTCGCCGGGGCCGGCCGGGGGGCCTCCTCGGTCCTCGAGCTCACCGCGGCCCACGAGGAGGCCGACGCTGAGGCCGCTGCCGCCGCACAGGCCGAGACTGAGGCCGACGCGGCCCTGGAGGAGGCCCGTCGCCAGGAGGACGCTGCTCGCCAGGTGCTCAGCGAGGCGCTGTCCGCCCTGCGTCAGGCCGACGCCGAGGCCGCCCGGGCTGCCGAGGCGATGGCCCGCCTGACCTCCGCCGCCCACGCCGCCGCCGAGGAGACCGGGCGTGCTCGCCGGGTGTTGGAGCGTGCCGAGGCCGAGTCGGTCCAGCGCACCGCCGAGCTGGCAGCCGCCACTGCCGCACTGGCCGAGGTGGAGGGCGGGGATGAAGCCGCAGAGGCTGTCGAGGGCGCCGACGGTACGGGTGTCTCGGGGAAGAGTGGTGCCGACAGCCTCGAGCGCGCCCTGGAGGCTGCCCGACAGGAGCGCGAGGCCGCTGCGGATGCTGCGCGCCAGGCCCGTGCCGCCGAGACCGATGCCAGGCTCGCCCTGCGCACTGCAGAGGAGCGCGAGCGCTCCGGCCGCGGGCGCGCCGACTCGCTGCGGGCGGCCGCACGGCGTGAACGCGACCAGCGCGCTGCTGCCGAGCGGGCCCAGCAGCGCCGCAGCGCCCAGCTGGCGGTCGCCACCCACGTGCGGGACCAGGCGCGCGCGGCCGCCGAGGCGGCGCGCACCAGTGTGCAGCAGGCGGCCGATGAGCGCGCGGCCATCGAGACCGAGCGCTCCCAGGCCCTGGCTGCCACCAACGAGGTTCGCGAGGAGATCGACCAGCTGACCAAGGAGCTGGGCAGTCTCACCGATGCCGCCCATCGCGAGGAGGTGGCCCGGGCCGAGCAGCGCATGCGACTGGAGGCTCTGGCGGAGCGCGCCATGAGCGAGCTCGGCCTGGAGTTGGACCCCCTCGTGGAGGAGTACGGACCGCACATGCTCGTCCCCGAGCTCAACGAGGAGGCTGATGCCGCCTCCGACCCTGGCTCCGCCGCGGAGCAGGACGCCGCTCAGGCGTCGGCCGGCGGCTCAGGCCATCTGGGCCGCCCCTACGTGCGTTCCGAGCAGGAGAAGCGCCTGGCCAAGGCCTCGCGCGATCTTGCCCGGCTCGGCAAGGTCAACCCGCTGGCCCTGGAGGAGCACGCGGCTCTGGAGCAGCGTCACCAGTTCCTGGCCGAGCAGCTGGCCGACCTCAAGCGCTCGCGGGACGACCTGCTGAGCATCGTCGAGGAGATCGACGCGCGAGTTCAGGAAGTCTTCGCCCAGGCCTACGAGGACACCGCCCGTCAGTTCGCCTCCGTCTTCGATCGGCTCTTCCCCGGCGGGGAGGGGCGGCTGGTGCTCACGGATCCCGATGACATGCTCACCACCGGCATCGAGATCGAGGCGCGCCCCGCCGGCAAGAAGGTCAAGCGACTCTCCCTGCTCTCAGGAGGGGAGCGCTCGCTGGCCGCCGTGGCACTCCTGGTGGCGATCTTCAAGGCACGGCCCTCGCCCTTCTATGTCATGGACGAGGTCGAGGCGGCCCTGGACGACACGAACCTGGGGCGGTTGCTGGAGATTTTCACCGAGCTGCGGCGCTCCAGCCAGCTCATCATCATCACCCACCAGAAACGGACCATGGAGGTGGCCGACGCCCTCTACGGCATCACGATGCGCGACGGGGTCACCAAGGCTGTCTCGCAGAGGCTGGCCCAGCCCGACCGC
This sequence comes from Actinomyces sp. HMT 175, assembly GCF_016694895.1. Classification (NCBI taxonomy): domain Bacteria; kingdom Bacillati; phylum Actinomycetota; class Actinomycetes; order Actinomycetales; family Actinomycetaceae; genus Actinomyces; species Actinomyces sp. HMT 175. Next base: position 1,934,756 of record NZ_CP068012.1, on the reverse strand, counting down.
GGTACGGCTGTGACTCCTGATGTCTGAGTGAAACGTGATGGGAATGTGATAGACTGCTGACAGCATGACGCTCGTTTTCAGATATGAGCCATTGTTGTGTCAGGAAGTTGTCAGGTTTTGTTGTTGATTGGACGACAAGTGCGTGCAAAGTCTGGTCAGATCGTAATTCGCAAGGCAGAATCCTAACTATGGGTGTCATGATTCTTCCCCTCGTTGTCGTGCTGGTTGCCGGCCTGCTTGTGCTCGGCATGGTTTGTGCTGAGCGCTTCCCGGTGCGCTCTTGGCCCTCACGCATTCGCAGCGTGGTCCGCAACTCCCAGGAGGTGCGCCTGGCGGAGCAGGACGTCGAGGTCGAGGTCGTGCCCCAGGAGGTCAGCCTGTCCGACCTCATGACGCGTGAGGGGCCGGCGGCCTACGCCGGCACCGAGGGCTTCGGAGGGTTGGTCGGCGTCGTCGGAAAGGCGATGGACGCTGCCGAGAGGACCCGTGGCTCCGCCGGCGCCCGGCGTCGCGCTCAGGCGCATGAGCCGGCAACCGGTGGTCTGTCGCAGTCTCAGAGTTGAGTAGCGGCGGCCTTCTCGTGAAATACTGCGGTCAACGTTTTTTTCACGACTATGCGATGCCGCGATGACGCTACTTCTCGATGAAATCCTGGCCGTGGGAGATCGCCGCTCCGATACCCTCTCGCACTTTCTCTCACTGTCCTAGAGCCGCCTTGGTCTCAGGGCGATACGGCTCAATGGGCAATGCCGCTACGACGGCGGCCCATCCTGCAGCACGTCAACAGGCGTGCTGCAGTTTTCTTCATGCCACAGCTGCGTCGCACGCCGATAACCCCCATGCCGTCGTGCCGTCCGCGGGTGAGAGGCGACCCGGGCAGGCCGACCCCGCCACAGGGAGCCCATGATCGGGCATGATGGGCCCATGGAACCGATCCTCATCGTTCTCGGCATCATCCTGGTCATCGTCATCGGAGGAGGGCTGTGGCTCTACACCGGCCGACGGCGGGGCCAGGTCTCCGACGAGATCAGCGCCCACCAGCCGATGTCCGTGGAGGACCTTCTGCCCTCGGAGGGCGAGGACACCGATGAGGATGCGGAAGGGGCGGGCGCCGCCAAGCCGGCTGCGACGCTGGAGTCCCCCGAGTCCATCCCGGGACGCATGCAGCGCCTGCGCGCCCGCCTGGCCGGTGCCGGCGGCTTCGGCAAGGCGGTCCTGTCCGTCCTGTCCCGAGGAGACCTCACCGAGGAGGACTGGGAGGAGATCGAGGACACCCTGCTCACCTCCGACCTCGGCATCGAGGTGACCACCTCCCTCATGGACGAGCTGCGCACCCAGGCCAAGGTTCTGGGAACCTCCGACCCCGAGGCGGTTCGCACTGTCCTGCGCGCCGAGCTGCTCAAGCTCGTCGACCCCTCCCTGGACCGCTCCCTCAACCTGGAGCGCCCCACCCCGGCCGAAGGGGCCCAGGGCAAGCCCGCGGCAGCCATCCTCATGGTGGGGGTCAACGGCACCGGCAAGACCACCACCTGCGGCAAGCTCGCCCGCGTCCTGGTGGCTCAGGACAAGACCGTCGTCCTGGGAGCGGCCGACACCTTCCGCGCCGCGGCGGCCGAGCAGCTGAGCACCTGGGGCGAGCGCGTGGGCGTTGATGTCGTGCGCTCCGAGAAGGAGGGCGCCGACCCCGCCTCGGTCGCCTTCGACGCAGCCCGTGAGGCCGCCGATCAGGAGGCTGACGTCGTCGTCGTCGACACCGCCGGGCGCCTGCAGAACAAGGCCGGCCTCATGGATGAGCTGGGCAAGATCAAGCGTGTCATGGAGAAGATCGCCCCGGTCGGCGAGATCCTCCTGGTGCTGGACGCCACCACCGGCCAGAACGGCATGCGTCAGGCCCAGGTCTTCTCCGAGGCCGTGGGCGTCACCGGCATCGTGCTCACCAAGCTCGACGGCACCGCCAAGGGCGGCATCGTCGTCACTGTCCAGAAGGAGCTGGGCGTGCCCGTCAAACTCGTGGGCCTGGGGGAGGGCGCCGACGACCTGGCCCCCTTCGACCCGGAGGGCTTCGTCGACGCGCTGCTGGGCTGAGCCCGCGAACCGACGCCCCAGCGCTACTCGATGATCCACCCCTTCTGGGCGGCGATGTGCACCGCCGCGGCCCGGGTGGGGGCTCCGGTCTTGGCCATGGCCTGGGACAGGTGGTTCCGGGTGGTTCCCTCCGAGAGATGGACCCGCCGGGCGACCTCGGAGACGGTGGCGCCGTCGGCCGCCGCCTGAAGAACCTCGGTCTCCCTGGCGGTCAAGGGGGAGTCCCCGAAGATGAGCGAGTCGGCGGCCAGTGCCGGGTCGACGACGCGCAGCCCGGCATGGACCCGGCGCACCGACTCGGCCAGCTCAGTGGCCGGGGCGTCCTTGACGACGAAGCCGTGCGCCCCGGACTGAATGGCGCGCCGCAGGAATCCGGGACGCCCGAAGGTGGTGACGATGAGGACCCTCGTGGCCGGCAACCGCTCCAGGAGGCTCGCGGTCGCGCTCAGCCCGTCGGTGCCGGGCATGTCGACGTCCATGAGGACGACGTCGGGCCGGTGCTCGAGCGCGACGGGCAGAACATCGTTCCCGTTCCCGACCTGGGCGACGACCTCGATATCGGTCTCCAGGGCGAGCAATGCGGCCAGTGCCCCGCGCACCATGGCCTGGTCGTCGGCCAGCATCACTCGGATCATCGCTCAGCTCCGTCTACTCAAGGTTCCTCAGGGCCGACGACACGAGTGCTCGCCGGAGTTCGGGATGCGCGCGACCGGGTCACTGGCCCGCGTCGGGCGCCATAGGTGAGGATAGACGGCGGGCGCGCACCCTCAGGACGGTGCCGCTGCCACTGGAGGGGGCCTCGATGGTGAGGTCGGCGCCGTTGTCCTCGCAGCGCTGGCGCAGCCCCTCCAAGCCGTGACCGTCACCGGCGGCGGCCGAGTCGAGCCCGATACCGTCGTCGGCCACCTCAATGGAGTCGGCGCTCAGCACCACCCTGCAGTGCGAGGCGTGGGCATGGCGCACGATGTTGGTGACGCCCTCGCGCACCACCCAGGCGAAGAGCTCGCGCAGCTCGGGATCGACGATCTCGACGGTCAGCGGGAGGTCGGCGCGGATGCCGGCCGAGGTCAGGACGTTGGTGGCGCGCGCCAGCTCGCCGGCCAGGCTCAGCTCGCGGTAGCTGTTGACAGTGGCGCGCACGTCGGCCAGGGCAGAACGTGCCAGGGACTGAACCTCGGTCAGCTCCGCCTTGGCCTGATCGGGTGCGGCATCGACGAGTCTGGTGGCGAGCTCGGTCTTCAAGGCGATGACTGTCAGCGAGTGCCCCAGGATGTCGTGCATGTCCCGGGCCATGCGGTTGCGCTCCTCGTTGATCTCCAGCTCGTGGGTGCGCTGCTCCAGAACGCGGGCCACCCGCCGCTGCTCCATGATGTAGCGCCCGAAGACGCAGGCGCCGCCCGCGCCGAGTAGAGCGATCCAGGCGCCTTCACTTGCGGACCAGGAGGGACTCATCCTGGGAACGAGGAACAGTGTGCCAGCGAGGATCGCGATGGGGCCGATGGCCGCCTGCCAGGGCAGGGAGAAGGCCAGGACGACGGCCAGGAAGACCACCAGCTGCAGGCTCTGAGGGCCCACGCCGAGGGCGGCCCCGATCGCTGTGAGTGCGCCGACCACGATGAGCAATGGACTCAGGCGGCCGGGCCAGGTCAGCCCTTGCCGCACCCGTCTCACGCTGAGCGAGCAGGCGGCATACAGGCACGCGCAGGAGACGATGGCGCTGACAGCGCCCCACACCCCGCCGCTGGTTCCTCGGGTCAGCCCCTCCCTGACGACCGGAACCATGGAGGCGGCCCACGCGATGCCCCAGCCGACTGCCACAACGCGGGTGCGGCGCGCCCGCGCCTCGGCCAAGGAGGAGGCGCGGGCTTTCATGACCCTGATGGTACTCACGGTCTCACACCCGGGCGGTGTCCCGGCCCATCTTCCAGGCGGCCCCGCCCAGGAAGACGGCGAGCCAGGTCAGCACGTTGACCACCCACCACCAGGAGAAGCTCTCTGCGCCCATGGGCCACAGCGCCAGGTTGTGCAGCCCGTACATGGGCGTGAAGCTGCCGATGCGATCCATGGTGGAGCCCGGTGTCAACGGGATGAACATGCCGCCGAGGAAGGCGAGCAGGGCCATGAGCGGGCCGACCACCTGCATGGCGTTGTCCGAGGGCAGGAGGTAGCCGACGAACAGTCCGAAGGCGACGAAGACCAGGGAGCCGAGCCAGATGATGAGAGCCGAGGAGATCCAGACCTTCGCAGGCATCTGCGCGTGACGCAGGGGGCCGCAGGCGTAGACGGCGCCGATGGCCAGAGCGCTGATGAGCATCCCCACGATCGCCTTGGCGGTGATGTAGGCGATGGGCTTCAGCGGCGTCAGACGCAGCTGGCGGCTCCAGCCCGAGGCCCGCTCGTTGCTCACAGCCGCCCCTGCCCCGGTGGTGGTCATGAGGGCGCCGTACAGGGCCATGCCGATCATCATGTTCGCCACGACATTGCCGTTGCCGTAGGGCATGGCCGAGTAGTCGGTGGTGGTGAACATGAGGAAGAAGGCCACCGGAAGAACGATCGAGAAGATGACGGAGCGACGGTTGCGCAGGCGCCGGCGCACCTCGAGCGACAGCAGGGGAAGGCTCAACCCTCCCAGCGGGGGCGTGGTCCGGGAGGACAGATCGAGGCGCTTGACTACTGATGAGGCGGAGGAGGACTGAGAAGAGGACATTGCGGTTCCGATGGAGGACGTGGACGGGAGGGTGACGGTGCTGCTGGGGCGGACGGAACGGCTCATGCTGACGCTCCGGTACTGGGGGCGGAGGCACTGTCGCTGGTCAGGGCCATGAAGGCGTCCTCCAGGCCTCGGCTGGTGATCTCCAGATCCTTAGCCAGGTGATCGCTAAGCAGGAGCGCGGCAACGGCGTCGCTGTCGGTCGAGCTCAGGGCGAGCGTGCTGCCCAGGATCTCGACGTCGTGGACCTGCCCACGGTTCTGCGCATCGGCCAGGGCGTCGCGCAGCCTTTCGGGAGCGCAGGTCAGGGTGGCCCTCAGGGTGCGGCCGCTCACGGAGGCACGGATCTCCGCGGCGGTGCCGTCGGCGATGATGCGCCCATGACGCATCAGGACGATCCGGTCAGCGAAGGCGTCGGCCTCCTCGAGGTAGTGCGTGGCGAAGACGATGGTGCGCCCGCGCTCGGCATCGGCGTGGATGGCCTCCCAGAAGCTGCGGCGCCCCTCGACGTCCATGCCCGTGGTCGGCTCATCGAGGATGAGCAGTGCCGGATCGCTCACGAGCGCCATGGCGAAGCGCAGGCGCTGCTGCTGGCCTCCGGAGCACTTCTTGACGATGCGCGAGGCGAAGTCGGTGACGCCGGCGCGGTGCATGGCCTCCTCGGCGTCGATCCGATGGGAGAAGAGACTCGCCGTCAGCTGCACCGTCTCACGCACGGTGATGTCGGGCAGGAGCCCGGCGGTCTGCATGACTGCGGCGACCAGGCCCCGGTCGACCGCTTGGCGCGGGCTCATCCCGAAGACTCTCGCATCGCCGTTGGTGGGGCGGCTCAGTCCCAGGATCATGTCGATCGTCGTCGTCTTGCCTGCGCCGTTGGGGCCCAGGAGGGCGACGACCTCGCCGGGGCGGATGGTCAGGTCGACACCGTCGACGGCGGTGACGTCACCGAAGGACTTGTGCAGATCGGTCAGTCGGACGGCGTCCATGTGGTCCGTCCGGGGGTCTTCCGTGACGGTGGCCTCCAGGCCGGTCCGAGGCGTTGCTGTGCTCATGGCTCAAGACTCGCCCCGCGTCGGCTGCGGTCCATGGCCCATCGGTCATCACCTGCTCATGACATATCTCAGGGGTCACCGGTCGGTGAAATACGGCGGAATACCGGGAGAAAACCTGTGTTCGAGGTGGAGGGGGCCGGGACCCTGGGACATGACGCGGGGGAACGTATCCGGCTGGAGAGTGTGGGGTCAGTCCCGGTCCGGGCGCGGGGGAGAGGACGGGCCCCTCTTGCCGCTATCCTGGGTCACAGTCGAGGTGAGCGCCATGGCCCATGGGCCTGGACGCTCCACCCTCACCCGCCCTGAAGTCTCCCGACCAACGCGCCCGACGGCGCCAGGAAGGACCATCGCGTGTTCGGCAACCTCTCCGATCGCATCACCGCCTCCTTCAACCAGCTGCGCGGCAAGGGTCGTCTCACTGAGGCCGACGTCAACGCCACGGTCACCGAGATCCGCCGCGCCCTCCTGGAGGCTGACGTCGCCCTGCCCGTGGTGCGCGCCTTCACCGCAGCGGTGCGCGAGAAGGCGGTCGACGCCGCCCGCTCTCAGGCCCTCAACCCGGGCCAGCAGGTCGTCAAGATCGTCAACGAGGAGCTCATCGAGGTCCTGGGAGGCCAGACCCGGGAGATCCACTGGGCCGACCGCGGCCCCACGATCATCATGCTCGCCGGTCTCCAGGGTGCGGGTAAGACCACCCTGGCCGGAAAGCTCGGACGCTGGCTGCGCGACCAGGGCAAGCGCGTCCTGCTGGTGGCCTCCGACCTCCAGCGCCCCAACGCCGTGACCCAGCTGAGCGTCGTCGCCGAGCGCGCCGGGGTGCACGTGTGGGCGCCCGAGCCCGGCAACGGCGTGGGCGACCCGGTGGCGGTGGCCCGCTCCGGCGTCGAGCACGCGCGTACCAGCGGTTACGACGTCGTCGTCGTGGACACCGCCGGCCGCCTGGGTGTGGACGCCGAGATGATGGACCAGGCGATCCGCATCCGCGATGCGGTCTCCCCCCACGAGATCCTCTTCGTCCTGGACGCCATGGTCGGTCAGGACGCCGTCAACACCTCGGTCGCCTTCCGCGACGGCGTCGGCTTCACCGGTGTGGTCCTCTCCAAGCTCGACGGCGACGCCCGCGGTGGTGCGGCCCTGTCCGTGCGCGGCGTGACCGGCGCCCCGGTCCTGTTCTCCTCCACCGGTGAGGGCCTGACCGACTTCGAGCGCTTCCACGCCGACCGCATGGCCTCGCGCATCCTGGACATGGGTGACCTGCTCACTCTCATCGAGCAGGCCGAGCGGACCATGGACCGCCAGGAGGCCGAGGACGCCGCCGCCAAGCTCGCCAAGGGAACCTTCACCCTCGACGACTTCCTGGGACAGCTGCGCCAGATCCGCAAGATGGGCTCCATGAAGAAGCTCCTGGGCATGATGCCCGGGATGGGGCAGATGCGTGAGGCTCTGGACAACTTCGACGAGCGCGAGGTCGACCGTATCGAGGCGATCGTGTGCTCCATGACGCCCGCCGAGCGCAAGGACCTGTCCATCCTCAATGGCTCTCGCCGCAGCCGTATCGCCAAGGGCTCGGGGACCACGGTCCAGGCCGTCAACGAGCTCGTGGACCGCTTCGAGCAGGCCAAGAAGATGATGGAGGCCATGGCCTCCGGCGGCATGGGCGGACTCGGTGAGGGCGGTCCCATGCCCGGCATGGGGTCGCTGCCTGGCATGGGCAAGCACTCCAAGGCCCGTCAGGCCCCCAAGGCCAAGCGCGGCAAGGGCGGCAAGAAGGGGCGCAGCGGCAACCCCGCCAAGGCCGCCCGTCAGGCCAAGGAGGCGGCGGCCGCCAAGCAGGCAAAGATCGAGGGCGGACAGGGGGCTGCGCCCGCAGCCGGCTCCTCCTTCGGGCTCGGAGGTGGCCAGGGCGATGCCTCCGGCTACGGGATCATGCCTCAGGCCCAGCCGCAGGCCCAGACCGGCGCACAGCCCTCGGGCGACGACGTCGCCGACGCCATGAGCGCCCTGCCCGAGGACCTGCGTCGCCACCTCGGGCTGTAGGAGCCAGGCCCGCTTACAACCAGCCGTTGGTCTCGGCGGTGCGGGCCGCCTCGGTGCGGTTACGAGCGTGGGTCTTGGCGATCGCCGAGGACAGGTAGTTGCGCACCGTGCCCTCACCCAGGCTCAGCCGCGTCGCGATCTCTCGGGCATCCGCACCCGTGGCCGCCGCCAGCAGAACCTCCTTCTCCCGCTCGGTGAGAGGATTGGGGCCGAGCAGTACCGACTCCTGGGCGAGCTCGGGGTCGATGACCCGCAGGCCCGCGTGAACCTTGCGGATCGCCTCGGCCAGCGCCTCGGGAGGGGTGTCCTTGACGATGAAGCCCGCAGCCCCTGCCTCCATGCCCCGTGAGAGATAGCCCGGGCGACCGAAGGTCGTCACGATGAGGCACCGGCACGGCAGATCCGAGTCGACGACCTCGGCGGTGGCCGCCAGCCCGTCGCGCCCCGGCATGTCGATATCCACCAGGGCAACGTCCACGGTGTGCTCGCGCACTGCGTCCAGGACCTCGTCGCCCCGCCCCACCTGGGCCACGACCTCCAGATCGCTCTCCAGTCCCAGAAGCGTCGCCAGAGCACCGCGCACGAGGGCCTGGTCATCGGCGATGAGCACGCGGATCGGGCTCACGGCAACCTCACCTCCAGTCTGGTTCCGCCGGTCGTCACGCCAGCGGAGTCTGTCGTGCCGGTGCCGGATGAGTCAGTGCGAGGGGTGAGTGGACTAATGATGGTGAGGGAACCGTCCTCCTGCTCGCAACGGGCACGCAGGCCCGCCAAGCCGTTGCCGGGCTTGTCACCGGCCAGGCCGACACCGTCATCGCTCACCCGCAGCAGCCCCGGCTCCAGATGCACTGCCACAGTGGCCGCCTTCGCGTGCCGGACGACGTTCGTGGTGGCTTCACGCAGGGCCCATGCCATGAGGGCACGCTGACGCTCAGGAATGTCCTGGGCGCTGCCGGTCACATCCACATGGATCCGGGCGGCGCTCAAGACGGTACGCGTGGCCTCCACCTGGCTGGCCAGGTCCGGGGACCGCAGGCGTGTCACCGTGGAGCGCACGTCGGCAAGGGCTCCACGGGCCAGGGTGATGACCTCGTCGAGCTCTCGGGAGGCGGCGGCCGGGTCACGCTCGATGAGCCGGCGGGCGACCTCGGCCTTGAGAGTGAGCACCGTCAAGGAGTGCCCCAGGATGTCGTGGACGTCGCGCCCGAGCGCCTCTCGCTGGGAGACAAGGGCGAGCTCGCGCTCGGCGGCTGTTCTGCGCTCCTGAAGCTCCAACGCGATGCGGGCGATGATGATGGTCAGTCCCGATAGTGCCGCGCCCAGCCCCAGCCAGCGTGACTCCGAATGCGTGTTCCATGCCAAAGAGGTAGCCGTCAAGACAACGACCGCGGTGATGACGGTCGGGATTCCCCGACGCAGCGTCGTGGAGAACAGGACCAATGAGCACAAGAAGGGGAAGAAGTAAGCGGTCCACCAGCCCAGAGCCGGCAGTGCCAGCACAGTGAAGACAATCAGGGCCGCCAGTTTGCCCAGAAGGACGCGAATCGGGAGATCAGGCAGAGGCTTCCCTGCCCGCACCACGTGGGGGTCCTGTGTGGAGAAGGCCCAGACGTAGGTGACGATGAACCCTATGACTCCGGTGATTCCCAGCAGGCGCTGCCACTGGGCGAAGGAGCCGAGGAGAAGCTGGACGAGGGGAATGACCAGGCAGAACACCCACACTGTGGCGTCCCAGACGATATGACGGCGATAGCGGTGCCAGGGGCGGGAACGGGACCGCTGTGCCCCAGACGATGATGCCGTCAGGTCGGCTGAGTCATGCAGAGGCTGCGACATGGCCATCTCTGGTCTCACCGGCGCCTGGTCGCCCGACGTCGGGCCCCGTTCACCAGCAGCCCGAAGATGAGTGTCCACACCACCAGGTTAGCCAACGGCATCCACAACGGGTCCTGAACACCCGCTTGCCGATCCGGCACGTAGGCCCACCCCTCACCCAGCGGCCACCTGGCCAGCGCCGTTGCCCCGTACATCGGGGTGAAGCGACTAATCGTCAACAACGTGTGGCTCAGGGGCATGAAGGCGTTGCCGATGAAGGCGAACAAGGAGACCAAGGAGGTCGCGATACCGATCGATGCCGAGGACGGCAGCCACATCCCGGCGGCCAGCCCCCACAGGACGAAGGGCAGAACCCCGATCAGGCAGATGAGGGGACTGACGGCCCAGACCCAGCCCTCCATCCGCGAGTCCGTCAGTGCCCCGGCGGCGAGCACGACGACAACGGGAAGAGCCGCCGTTCCCACCGCGGTGCCGGTCTTGACCACCAGGTAGCCGCGCAGGCCCCGGGAGGTGACAGCCATCTGCCGGCCCCAGCCCGCAGACTGCTCGACAGCGGCCGCCGCCGAGGCGCTCGTGGCACCCAGACAGGCGCTGAAGGAGGCCATGGCGAGCATCACCGATGCCGAGACATTGCCGTGAGCGTGCGGGCCGTAGTCCCCGGCGGAGGCGTTCAACCGGCCGAAGACGAGGTACATCGCCAGAGGGAAGGCGATGACGAAGAAGAGGTTGGCCGGCTCGCGCAGGCTCCGGAAGAGGTCCAGCCAGAGGTAGGTCAGGAGGGGGCGCGCGGGTCTGAGTCCTCTCGGACGAGGTGATCGGCCTGCGAGCTCGCCCGCGTCGGGATCGACAGGGGAGCTGGATGCTGAGGAATCAGAGGGTGCTTGGGATGTCGCGATCATGATGCGGCCTCATTGCAGGTAGTGATGGTGGTCAGGGTGAGGTGTGGCTCAGGCCTCTACAGGGCTGCCTCATCAGAGCCGTCGGAGGTCAGTGCGGTGAAGACCTCGTTGAGGCTCGCGGCGCCGATACCCAGGTGCTCGGCGGGGGTGGCGCTCAGCAGCCAGCGGGCAACGGCATCGGAGTCCGTCGTGCGCAGCTCCACGTGCTCACCGTGGATGACCGCGTGCTTGATGCTGCCGGCCGCGGGGCAATCGGCCAGGTGCTGCCCCAGTGACTCCTCGGAGAGCCCGGGCCAGGTGGCGGTGACCAGGGCGCCATCGCCCAGGGCCCGGATCTCATCGACGTTGCCGTCGGCGACCAGGCGGCCGTGGGCAATGATGACGATGCGGTCGGCGAAGGAGGCCGCCTCCTCCAGGTAGTGGGTGGCGAACAGGACGGTGCGGCCGCGGCGGGTCTGGGTGCGCATCGTCTCCCAGAAGGCGATCCGGGCGCTGACGTCCATGCCGGCGGTGGGCTCGTCCATCACGAGGAGGTCGGGGTCTGGCAGCAGAGCAAGGGCCAGGCGCAGGCGCTGGCGCTCACCTCCCGAGCAGCGGCTCACTCTGCGGGTGAGGAGCTGGCCAAGATTCGCCTGGTCGACGACGTCGTCGAGCCTGGAAGCGTGCGAGATGCTGTCGCAGTGCCGGGGTCCCATCGAGGCCACGACCCGCAGGGTCTCCCCAACGGTGAAGTCGTCCAGGAGCCCGCCGTCCTGGAAGATGACACCCACGCGACTTGCCTGGACCGCCTGGTCGGGGGAGGTCCCCAGAAGCTCGATCGTCCCGGCGTCGGGCCGGGCCAGCCCCAGGACCATGTCGAGGGTGGTGGACTTGCCCGCGCCATTGGGGCCCAGGAAGGCGACCACCTCTCCGGGCCGGATGGTCAGGTCGAGGTTGTCGACGGCGACGATGCTGCCGAATGTCTTACGCAGACCACGGGAGTTGATCGCGGGGGCTGGAGGCGTGCGCCCGACCTGAGGGCAGGAACTCGGGGAGCGAGTGACGGGGGCTGCGGTGGTTCGGATCATGGCCCCAGGTTCCCGCCGGCCCGCGGCTCCCGGTACTGAGCGCTGTCACCGCTGCCGCATGACACCTGTCATGCAGCAGCGGGCTGTGCGTCATGCCGTCGTGTCCTCAGGACTGCGGTGCGTAGCCGACCAATGTGGAGCCGTCGATCGCGACAATGAAATCCTGGCGCCAGACGGGGATGACTGCTCCACGGGATGTGATGGGCAGAGGAGCCATCGGCGTCTTCGATGCCGTGTCGATGATGAACACCGCACCGATCTCACTGCTGGCGGAGCGGCCGCGTATGGTGAGCGTGCGCTTGTCGGAGCTCAGTTTCCAGGAGCTCTGGAACTGCGCACGGGCCGGGGTGTTCCACGTGGCTACATCGTCGGACAGCGTCAATGGGTATCCATGAAGACTGCAGTGCGTGGCATCGGTGCAGGTGAGGTCGATATCGGCCCAGCTCGTGTCACCCGACTCGTAAGCGGCCCTGAACTGGGACAGCGAGGGTTGGTGGCCATCCTTGATGAGGAGGGACGCAGTGGAGCCCCTGAGGGTGAAGGACTCCGCGGGTGCCCCATTCTTGGAGAAGGTGGATGCTGTCGAGCTGTCTGGATCGATAGTGACCCAGCCGTCACTAGCGGAAAGCAGCTGAATGGGGCGCCCTTGACCGTTCTTCTCCGGTGAGAGGGGCACAAGGGAGCCGTCGCTCGTCGAAAGAACTCCGATTCTGGAAGAGTCTTTGGGGGAGCTTTCAACGGACACCGCGATCGACTCTGATGATGGTGTTCCATCGGCATGGTGCCAGAGTGGGTGGACTGATGTGAAGTCGTAGGTCTGCTGCCAGCGCTGAGTCGGCTCGCCGTTATTCCAGTCCCAACCCGTGCAGGTGCTGTTCGCGTCCGAGTACGAGGAGCTGCATGAGACGGCTGTGTTGTCATTGGCGACGAAGCTTAAAGACTGGAAACCCGATGGGAGTTCAGTCGTCCTTCCTGTTGTGGGGTCAAGAACCTGGCCGTTCAGTAGCAGTTTCCCTCCCCACCAGTGTCGGTAGCCGGTGGTGAACGTATATCCTAGCGATGTCGACCAGATCTTCTTGAGCTTATTGCCTTCAATGTGGAATCCTGTCAGATCTGTCTTATCGTCGTTCTTGTGGTGAATGACAACGATATAGTGCCCGCACGCGTAGGTGTCCCACGTGAAATCGTTCTCCCATTCCGGGAGACCGGTGTTAAGACTCCACGTCTTCTTCCATGAAGAGCCTTCCGTTTGATGTCCTTCCATCTCGCAGGAGGCAGGCGGAGGTGGTGGAGGAGAGGCGCTCGGTGCAACGTGTGACGTGGAGTTCACGGCCACTCGCCCAGCAATGACCAGTGCCGCCACGCAGAAGGTTCCAAGAAGGATCGCGGGCCACAGCCCTACTGCGTGGTGGGGCTTCACGGACTGTGCGTTCCCGGTCAGGGGCTGTGGGGTGCGCCGGGTGTGCTTCGGTCCGGTCGTGGCGCTCTCGTGGTCGGCGCCTGAGGGCAGTCCGTCCGTCGAGGGGGTGCTGGGAGGGCGGATCGACGTCGGAGTGCCCTGTCCGGAGCGTGGTGGTCGGATCGATGAGCTCTTGCCGGGCGGCTGGATGCCGCGGTTACCGAAGGGGAGAAGCCTCATGGGCGAAGCATGCCCCGGCGTCGTGGGCCGCGCTGGGGTTTGACCGGTGCGAACCGTGCGGGTTGAGTCTATCGGTGTGGTGCCCCATTGAAGGGGCACGCGCAGGCTCGGAGTCGACGTCGCCTGTGGGCGATCTCGCACCGAGTGGTGGGGCGGCGCCCCCGGCTCGGGCTGGCGACCTCCTCGGAGGCTCTGGCAGAATGTCCGGCTGTACTCGGTCGGACGTCGGTCCCTCTCCCGGCCCCGGTCGCGTCTCGGCTCACGCCGGAAACCGTTGCTTGACCCCACCGGGGACCAGCGCGCGCCAAACCATCCAGAACCAGGAGTTCAACCAAGTGGCAGTCAAGATTCGCCTCAAGCGCATGGGCAAGAAGTTCGCCCCCTTCTACCGGGTCGTCGTCCTCGACTCCCGCAAGAAGCGCGATGGCCGTGTCATCGAGGAGATCGGCGTCTATGACCCGATGCAGGAGCCCTCGCTCATCAGCATCGACTCCGAGCGCGTCCAGTACTGGCTCGGCGTGGGCGCTCAGCCCTCCGACGCTGTCTACAAGCTGATTAAGATCACCGGCGACTATCACCAGTTCAAGGGCCTCAAGGGTGTTGAGAGCACCCTCAAGGTCAAGGACGCCGACGCCGCCGCGGTCGCCAAGCAGGCCGCGGTCAAGGCCGCCGCCGACGACGCTGAGAAGCGCAAGGCCGCCGCCGCCAAGGCCAAGGCCGACGAGGAGGCCGCTGCAGCGGCCGAGGCCGCCGAGTCCAAGGCCGAGGAGTCCGCCGAGGACCAGGCCTCCGATGAGGCCGCCGCCGAGGAGGCCTGAGATGCTGGCCGACGCCCTCGAGCACCTCGTACGGGGCATCGTCGACAACCCTGACGACGTCACCGTCACCTCCCGGTCGCTGCGCCGTGGCGACCTGCTGGAGGTGCGGGTCAACCCCGAGGACCTCGGCCGAGTCATCGGCCGCTCGGGCCGTACTGCTCGAGCACTGCGCACAGTGGTCGGAGCGCTGGCGGACTCGCCGGTGCGCGTCGACGTCGTCGACACCGACCGCCGCTGAGCGCAGGGCCTTCAGGTCGGTGCAGTAGGCCGCCTCGGCCTCGGCCGGTCTGATCGATCAACGCCGGTGCCCGGTCCCCGCCCAAGGGGGCCGGGCGTCGTCGTCCCTCGGGGCGGGCGCTCCTGCGCCACCGGCGCAACCACCGCGGCCAACAGGAGAATGGTCCGCATCGAGTTGGCCAACCTCACTCCGGCGGTGCGCCACCTCATCCCCGCGGCCGATGGGAACGCAGACCACGGCGCGGTAGGTTGGCCGCAGACATCCAGACCTTCCGGACAAACCGTTCCATGCCCCGATCCCAGGAGAACAGGTGCTGCTCACCCTTGCTGTCGTCGGTCCCGCCCATGCCCTCAAGGGCGAGGTGCGTCTCGAGATCCGTACCGATGACCCCGAGGGCCGTCTCGCACCTGGAACCACCGTCCCCACGGAGCCGGCCCACGCGGGCCCGCTGACGGTCAGCCGTCTGCGTTTCGACGGCTCGCGCTGGTTCGCCGCCTTCGAGCAGGCGCGCGACCGCACGGCTGCCGAGGCCCTGCGAGGAGTGAGGCTCCTGGTCGAGACCGACGACGACCAGCGCGGTGAGGGCCCTGAGAACTCCGAGGAGGCCTGGTACCGCCACGAGCTCGTCGGTCTACGGGCACTGAGCGTCTCTGGTGAGGAGCTGGGAGAGGTCACTGACGTAGAGCCCGGCGTCGCCCAGGACCGGCTCGTGGTCACCACCCCTGAGGGGGACGATGTGGCCGTGCCCTTCGTTGAGGCTCTCGTACCGGCCATCGACCCCGAGGCCGGCACCGTGACGCTGGCCCCGCCCGGTGGCCTGTTCCCCGGACGCGGCCAGGCGGAGGAGGCCAGGTGAGGATCGACGTCGTCACCATCTTCCCCGACTACCTCAAGGTCCTCGACCTCTCCCTCATCGGGAAGGCGGCCGACCGCGGCCCCCTCGACCTGCACGTCCACGATCTGCGCGACCACGCCCACGACCGGCACCGCACCGTTGACGACACGCCCCTGGGCGGTGGGGCCGGCATGGTCATGAAGCCCGATGTGTGGGGCGAGGCTCTCGATGAGGTGCTCGCCGTGGACACCCCCGGTGCGCCCCGTCAGGTCCTCATCGTCCCCACCCCCGCCGGGGAGGTCTTCACCCAGCGCACCGCCGAGGACCTGGCCGGTGCCGAACGCCTGGTCTTCGCCTGCGGCCGCTACGAGGGCATCGACGCGCGCGTGCCCGAGCACTACGCCTCCCGCGGCATCGAGGTGCGCGAGCTGAGCATCGGCGACTACGTGCTCAACGGGGGAGAGGTCGCCACCATTGTCATGATCGAGGCCATCGCCCGACTCCTGCCCGGGGTCCTGGGCAACCCCGAGTCCCTGGTCGAGGAGTCCCACGGAGTCGCCGGCCTGCTGGAGTACCCCGTCCACACCCGCCCCACCCGGTGGCGAGGCCTGGAGGTCGACCCCGTCCTGCTCTCCGGCGACCACGGCCGTATCGCCCGAGCCAGACGGGACCAGGCCCTCACCCGCACCGTCGAGCGCCGACCCGACATGATCCGGGCCCTGGACCCCGCCGGCCTGGATCGTGAGGACCGTGCGCTCCTGGCTCGCCTGGGGTGGGCGGTCCCGGCCGGGGCGGACCACCCGGTTCCGGTGCGCCTTCGCAACGCCACCGCCGACGACGCCCACGCCCTGGCCGAGCTCGCGGCGCGCACCTTTCCCGATGCCTGCGGTAACGTCATCGACCCCGAGTTCCTCGAGCGCCACATCGCCACGAACCTGGTTCCCGAGCTGTTCGCCACCTGGGCCGACGACGACCGCGTCGACCTTATTCTCGCCGAGCTGCTGGAGCCCCCGTCAGTGCGGGACGGCGGCCTCGAGGGGAGGGCGAGCACGAGCACCGCTCCGGCCCTGGTCGGCTACGCCGCAGTGCTGCGCGAGGAGGCCGACTCCGACGGGGAACAGCCCCACGGGATCGACCCCCGTCCCGCCTGCGTGCGGCCAGCCGGGGGAGAGGCCGTCGGCGAGCTGTCCAAGGTGTACGTCGACGCCGCCATGAGGGGATCCGGGCTGACCCCCGCGCTCATGGACGCCGTGACACGCCAGGCCGGCGCCCACGGAACAGACCTGCTCTGGCTCGGCACCCACGTCACCAACAAACGCGCCCAGAAGGCCTACAAGCGGGCCGGCTTCCGCCAGGTCGGCACCCGCACCTACAACGTCGGTGGCCAGGACGCCCACGACGTCGTCATGACCCGGCGGACAGGAGAAGGCCTATGAGCAGCGCACCCGACCAGAGCCCTCAGGGCAGGATCCATGATGAGGCGGATGAGGACGTGACCTCGGGCAGGCACCTGCGGACCGACCATGACCGCCGGAACAACCACCGGCACAAGGACCGCGCCGGCGAGGACAGGGCCGGGGCCGGCGAGGCCACTGAGCCGGCCTCGATGGGGGAACGGATCGCCTCCCGCCTCAAGCAGTGGGGCATTACCCTGTCCTACCTGGTCGTCGCCGTGGCGATCATCGCCCTCATCCGCACCTTCATCATCCAGAGCTTCACCATCCCGTCGGGCTCGATGGAGAACACCCTCAACGAGGGCGACCGCGTCACTGTGACGATGTACGACTCCGACAAGGTCCACCGGGGTGACGTCGTCGTCTTCACGGACCCTGACCACTGGCTGACGACCCAGGAGCCCACTGGCCTGCAGGGCGCCGCACAGGACTTCCTCGTCGCGATCCGTATCTTCCCCCAGAACGCCGGCCACCACCTCATCAAGCGGGTCATCGGAATGCCCGGTGACCACGTCGTGGCCGATGGGAAGGGCTCCTTGACCGTCAACGGCGTCGAACTCCATGAGGGATACCTCAAGCCCGGCCGGTCGGCCTCCGAGGTCGCCTTCGACGTCACCGTCCCCGAGGGCTACATCTGGGTCATGGGCGACAACCGCTCCAACTCCTCGGACTCCCGCTACCACCAGAACGATGTCCATCGCGGCTTCGTACCCCTGAGTAACGTCGTCGGCGTGGCCAAGAACGTCGTATGGCCCTATTCCCACTGGTCCAGCCTCACCTCCGGGCAGGAGGTCTTCTCCCAGGTTCCCAAGCCGACCTCCACCCCCACGGCGCTCCCCGCCGGAGCGGCCGCGCCGGCGAGCAGGCTGGCGGGCTCCGGGGACTGACCGCCCCGAATGCGTACCGGGGCGTGAGAAAGGCGTGAACTCAGGCACGTCGAGGCTGACGCTCTCGTCCGTGGACTGAGCCTGTGGCAAACTGAGCGGGCACTTGGGTCCTGCGGCTCCTCTGCCACTGGGGAGGCGGCCGCTGTGAAGGAGCCCGGGAGCGTCCACCTCCGGCGCTGCCCCGCACGGCGCGGCGCCGCCGAACCAGCACTCCTGACCAGTGGCACGGGTGTGGAGAGAAACATGAACCTGATCGACGAGATCAACGCCGCATCACTGCGTGACGACATCCCCTCCTTCCGTCCTGGGGACACCCTCAAGGTCCACGTCAAGGTCGTTGAGGGATCGCGTACCCGCGTCCAGGTCTTCCAGGGCGTCGTTATCGCGCGCCAGGGCGGCGGCGTCTCGGAGACCTTCACCATCCGCAAGGTCTCCTTCGGCGTCGGTGTTGAGCGCACCTTCCCCGTCCACACGCCCTCCATCGAGAAGATCGAGGTCGTCACCCGGGGCCAGGTCCGCCGCGCCAAGCTCTACTACCTGCGCAACCTGCGCGGTAAGGCCGCCAAGATCAAGGAGCGTCGCGAGGACTGAGCGCCTGCACTCTCCAGGCGGCGCCCGGAGCCCACGGGTTCCGGGCGCTCGCCATCTCCCACCGCCGTGCAGCGGTGGACCCATGTCCATCAATTCCGGGGAAGGAGCACGGTGAGTCCGGTGCAGGATGGGGCCGACGACGTCGGGCTGGACCTGAAGCGGGCCGATCCCTCTCAGATCGGCCGGACCTCCAGGTCCGCGATCACACCGGCCTGCAGCTCCCCGTCAGCGGACTCCCCCCAGGAGAGCCGCACGGCTCCTGAGGCCGCCGAGGAACCTCCCAGTGCGGCCCCGGTCGACGACAGCGAGCAGTGGGACTACGACCCGTTCATCGACCCCGACGCCGAGCCCGAGCCCGATGACGAGCCCACCGAGCTGCCCCCTTCCATCCCGCCCCGCCGGCAGGTGGCCCCCGCCATCCCCCCGCCGCAGGCCAGCCCGCTGTACCAACGGGTCATCAGACTGGTGCTCGTCGTGGTCGTCGTCATCCTGGTGCCGGCTCTTCTACGGTCCTACGTCGTCCAGATCTACGAGATCCCCTCGGGCTCCATGGAACGCACCCTGCGTGACGGGGACAAGGTCGCCGTGCCCATGTACGGCTCCGACGACGTCGAGCGGGGTGACGTCATCGTCTTCTCCGATCCCGACGACTGGCTTCACGTCAAGGAACCGACGGGGCTTCGCGGCGCCACCCAGAGGCTCATGGTCTCAGTGAACCTTTTGCCGGAGAACACCGGCCATCACCTCGTCAAACGGGTCGTCGGTGTCGGCGGTGACCATGTGGTCGCCGACGGGAAGGGGACACTGAGCGTCAACGGTGTCGCGATCAAGGAGCCCTACGTCAAGGACGGTCAGTCCCCGTCCCTGACCTCCTTCGATGTCACCGTCCCCCAAGGCTACGTGTGGGTCATGGGGGACAACCGCTCCAACTCGGCCGACTCCCGCTACCACCGCGACGACGCCCATGGCGGCTTCGTGCCGCTCAAGAACGTCGTCGGGGTGGCCAAGGTGGTCTTCCAGTGGACGCACCTGAGCCGGTGGGGGCTGCTGTGGGGAGGGGAGCGCGCCTTCTCAGACGTCCCGGCGCAGGAGGCGACGCCGCCGGCACCTCCCTCGTCTCCCGCTGCCCCCACGGGTGACGGGGAGACGGGTTCCGAGGAGGAGGCCCCCTCCCCGGCCCCCGAGGGCAGGGACTCCGATGACGTTGGCACTGGTGGCGAGGGGGCCGGTGTTGATGACGGGCCGCAGACCGGACCCGGCGGGCCGGCTGACGTCCCGGACGTCTCCGTACACTCCTCCGGCCAGGAGCAGGCTGCGGGGAGAACGAGGTGAGTCCTCGAGGACGCACCCGCCCCGACCGGTCCCTGGAGAAGGCGCTGCTGGAGACCTACGACTACGTCGGCGGTCTGGACGAGGTCGGTCGCGGGGCCCTGGCCGGACCGGTCAGTGTCGGGCTGGCGATCGTGGCGCGGCGCACCGACGATGACTTCCCCGAGGGACTCGCCGACTCCAAGCAGCTGACGGCCCGGGCCCGAACCGGCCTGATCGAGCCCGTGCGCGGCTGGCTCGTGGACCACGCCGTCGCCCACGCCTCACCGGCGGAGATCGATGAGCACGGCATCATCGGGGCCCTTCGGGTGGCGGGTCTGCGGGCCCTGCAGCAGGTCGCTGATCGCGGTCACGCCCCCGGCGTCATCATCCTCGACGGCGTGGCCGACTGGCTCACCGCCGCCCAGCCTGACCTGCTCACCGCCCTGGAGGGCACTTATGCCCCAGAGGACAGTCCCGAGCCCGCTGAGGTTCCCTCCACCCCGCCGGTGCGCATGGAGGTCAAGGCCGACGCCCGGTGCGCCGTCGTCGCCGCGGCCAGTGTCCTGGCCAAGGTCGAACGCGACCGCCTCATGGCCGATCTCGATGACCCCGGCTACGGCTGGGCCTCCAACAAGGGCTATGCCTCACCGGCCCACGTCCGGGGACTCACCGCCCTAGGGGCCAGTGACCAGCATCGACGCAGCTGGCACCTGCCCGGCCTGGACAGGCGCCACCGCTGACGGCGCCGCCTGACGCGGGTGTGCGGCCCTGAGGGCGAGGTGCGGGCAGGGCCGACTCGCCCCCGCTGCCTGCCGCCTCCAGCGGCTGAGGCCAGGCATGATGGCCCGGTGAGCGCAGAAGACCTCGAGTCCTATGAGAACGAGCTGGAGCTCTCGTTGTACCGGGAGTACCGCGACGTCGCCTCCCTGTTCTCCTACGTGGTGGAGACTGAACGGCGGTTCTACCTGGCCAACGCCGTTGACGTCCAGGTACGCACCAGCGGCGGGGAGGTCTTCTTCGAGCTGACCCTCGAGGACGCCTGGGTGTGGGACATCTACCGGGCCTCCCGGTTCGTCAAGTCCGTCCACGTCGTCACCTTCAAGGACGTCAACGTCGAGGAGCTCACCAAGCTCGAGATGGACATCCCCTCCTCCTAGCGTCCTTCCCACGCCGCGCCACCTCAGAAGGCTCCGTTCGGCTGTCCCTCCCCGCTCGCCGGGGGCCACAGCTCGTCTTCTGACAGCGCCTTCCACAGAGCCGATCGGGCCATGACGCGCACCGGCTGATCCGGCCTCACGCTAGTGGCGGAGGTGATCGGGATGACCGAACAGGTCGTAGCAGCCACAAGGGGACGAACGGTGATCGCAGCCAGGTGCGGCGATCACGCGCTTACGCCGCCGTTCCAGGGCCCGGGAGGCGCAGAAGCTGTCCGCGCAGGGGCGTCCCGCCAGAGCACCGGACGGCGTGGAGAGGATCTTGCCGCCACCTACCTGGAGGACATCGGCTGGCAGGTCCTGGAGCGCAACTGGCGTCCGGAGCACGGCCTGCGCGGAGAGCTCGACATCATCGCCCTGGAACCCGGTCACGCGCACCGCGAGCCGGGCAGTGAGTCCGTCACCGACCCAGCTCAGGGGTGGGCAGGAGCAAGGCTCGTCATCGTCGAGGTCAAGACCCGCAGCTCCCTGCGCCAGGGGCCGCCGGCCGCCGCCGTCGACGCCCGCAAGGTCGCCCGACTGCGGGCCCTGGCTGCCGCCTGGGCGAGTACCCACGAGACCCCGCCGCACGCCGGCATGCGCCTGGACGTCATCTCCATCCTTATGCGCGACGCGCGTCCTGCGCTGCTGCGCCACCACCGGGCGGTGGATGCGTCATGGGGCTAGCTCGTACGCTCGCTGTCACGCTGACCGGGCTGGCCGGGCACATCGTTGAGGTCGAGGCTCATGCCGCCCAGGGCCTGCCCGGATTCACCCTCGTGGGCCTGCCCGACGCCGCCGTGCGTGAGTCGCGCGAGCGCGTCCGGGCCGCGTTGAGCACCTGCGGCGTCACCTGGGGTGAGCAGCGCCTGACCGTCAACCTCTCCCCAGCGGACCTGCGCAAGACCGGGACCGGGCTGGACCTGGCGCTCGCCCTGGCCGTCCTGGGGGCCCGCGGGCGGCTCGGACGGAGCGCGGCCGGGCTCCTGGGACGGACCGTCTACATCGGCGAGCTCGGGCTGGACGGCTCCGTGCACTCGGTGCGCGGTGTCCTGCCCAGCGTCCAGGCCGCGGTGGCCGCTGGGATCGAGGAGATCGTTGTCGCCCAGGAGGCCGCCGCCGAGGCCGAGCTCGTCCCCGGCGCCCGCGTCACCGCCGTCAGGCACGTCGGTCAGCTCGTCGAGCGTTATGGAGGGCGCCTAAGCGCGGCCGTGGCCGCCGCGCTGGAGCAGGTCACCGAGGCCGCCACAGACGATGCCCCCACGACCCCGCCGCAGGATGCCGAGCAGCCGGACCTGGCCGACGTCGTCGGGCAGTCCGAGGCCCGCCAGGCCCTCGAGGTCGCCGCCGCCGGGGGACATCACCTCATCATGGTGGGGCCCCCGGGAACGGGCAAGACCATGCTCGCCGAGAGGCTCCCCTCCATCCTGCCGCCCCTGGAGCAGGCCGATGCTGTGACCGTCACTTCCTTGCACTCCGTGGCCGGCATCTTCGATCCCGCCCGCGGACTTATCACCCGGCCGCCGTTGCGCGCGCCGCACCACACGGCGACCCGGGCCGCCGTCGTCGGGGGAGGCTCCGGCCTGCCCCGCCCCGGGGATGTCTCCCTGGCTCACCGCGGGGTGCTCTTTCTCGATGAGGCCCCCGAGTTCAGCGCCGGCGTCCTGGACTGCCTGCGCCAGCCGCTGGAGTCGGGAGTGGTCACCATCGACCGGGTGGGTGGGCGTGCCAGTTACCCGGCCGCCTTCCAGCTCGTCCTGGCCGCCAACCCCTGCCCCTGCGGCAAGGCCGGCGGCCGCGGCCTGGAGTGCACCTGCACCTCCCTGCAGCGGCGGCGCTACTTCTCACGACTGTCCGGTCCACTGTTGGACCGAGTCGACATCCAGGTCGAGGTCGGTGCCGTCAGCGCCGCCGACCTCGCTTCCACCGGCCATGGAGAGTCCAGCGTCGAGGTGGCGCGGCGCGTCCTGCGTGCCCGCCGGGCCGCGGAGCGCAGGCTGGCCGGCACCCCGTGGCGCCTCAACGCCGAGGTCCCCGGCTCCTACCTCAGAGGACCCGACGGCGGACTCAGCGTTCCACTCAGCCGCCGCCTCATGACCGCCCTCGAACGCGGCGACCTCTCCCTGCGCGGGGTGGACCGGGTCCTCAGACTGGCCTGGACCCTCGCCGACCTCGAAGGGCTCGACACCCTCTCCCTCGCCCACATCGGGACCGCCCTGGCCCTGAGAACCTCAGGAGTGCGGCCATGAAGCCCATGACGCCCATGACGCCCATGACACTGCCCTACGACATCGACGATCCGGCGTTGGCACGCGCGACCTGGTCCCGCCTGGCTGAGCCCGACAACGCCACCGCAGCCATGGTGGTGGGCCGGCTCGGGCCGAGTCCCGCCCTGAGGTGGCTTTTGGAGGAGGCCATCGACCCCTCCGGACAGGTGCGCGGCTCCCCGCGGCCACCGGTGCCGCAGCCGCCCCCGGGGATGTCCGGCTCCGCCGATATCAGCGCCTGCTGGGCCCAGGTCGCCGCCCGGTGGGCGCCGCGCCTGGAGGGACTCGACATTCGCCGTGAGCTCGATGTGCTTGACCGCCTGGGTGGCAGCCTCATCCTCCCGGGGGAGCCCTGGTGGCCGCCGGGACTCGACCAGCTTGAGCACCCGCCTTTCTGCCTGTGGGTGCGCGGCGACCCCTCGCTGCTGGTCAACGCCGCGGACCTGAGGGACAAGGGCCCTGAGGACGCCGAGCCCGGAGCTGTTGGAGACGACGGCGCTCCACGTGTCGCGGGCGCTGGTCATCCTGTACGTGAGCAGCGGATGCCGGTGGGACCGGCCAGCGGACTGTGCCTGGCACTGGTGGGGGCCCGGGCCTCCACCCGCTACGGTGAGAGCATCGCCACCTCCCTGGCCTCAGGGGTGACGGCCAAAGGTGGCCTCATCGTCTCCGGGGGAGCCTTCGGCATCGATGCCTGCGCCCACCGGGGGGCACTGCAGGAGGGACCAACGGTGTCAATCTCAGCCGGGGGAGTGGACCGCCTCTACCCGGTGGGAAACACCGGGGTGCTGGAGGCAGTCATCGCCTCCGGGGCCCTGGTGGCGGAGGTACCGCCGGGCTGTCAGCCCGGCCGACACCGGTTCGTCTCACGCAACCGCATCATCGCGGCGATCTCCCAGGCGACGATCGTGGTGGAGGCGGCCTGGAGATCAGGCGCCCTGTCCACTGCCCACCGCGCCCTCGAGCTGGGCAGGCAGCTGGGAGCCGTTCCCGGCCCCGTGACCTCCATGTCCTCGGTCGGATGCCACCGGCTCCTGCGCAAAGGGGCGGTGTGCATCACCGATACCGACGACGCCCTGGAGCTGCTGACGCCCCTGGGCACCGTCGACGCGGACGCCGCCAAGGAGCAGGACCCCGAGCTGAGAGGCAGTGGGCTCCTCGATGGCCTGGACCCGGCCGCCTCGCTGGTCCTGGACGTCATGCCGGCCCGGGCCGCGGCGAGTACCGAGTCCATCGTCCGCTCCGCCGGGCTGTCCCCGAAGGAGACCACCTCGGCACTGGGGATCCTGGAGCTCTCAGGGAAGGTGGAGCGCACCGCCTCCGGATGGAGGCGACGCCCCCGGAAGGGCGCAGGTGGTCGGGGCTGAAGAGCGTCCTGCCACGACGGCGGGACCATGATGGACAGGTCCTGCCCCACCCTTGTGAGGCATGCGAGCGACATGCTCCGGTGCGCCTGAGCCAGGGCTCGGGGGTGAACTCGTCATGATCGCTCCTTCTTCCATTCACATCACCGACCACACTCCGATCGCGCTCAGGCAGACCATGACGGCGGTGCCCACCACGGTGACGGCCACGGCTCGCCCCGACGGGCGCCTGCGCCGCCGCAGGCCCGCCTCGGTTTCCTTCGAGCCCGGGTCGTCTCTCGTGACCTCGGCCTCATCGTCCTGGGTCGGGAGAGCGGAACCGGGACGGGGACGGTCGCACGGCGAGGCGGAGCCGGTGGGCTGAGCCTTGACACGACGAGGCGCGAAGGTCGTGGTGGCGTCGTCGTGCCGGTGTGCGGCGGGCACGGTTCCGGTCGGTCCGTCCGGGTCCATTGTGACGGCCGGCCGCAGCATCGTGGAGTCCTGGTTTCGGTTCCCGCTCATGTGTCTTCCGGACGCCTCCTCCATGACATCGAGCTGGGTGATGGTCAGGCACAGGTCGGTCTGTACCTGTTGCAGCGCCCGAGCCAGGGCGACGGCGCTGGCATACCGTCCGCGGGGAGACGTGGCCATCGCCGTGGCCAGGACCCGCTCGAGCTGCTCGGGTATGTCGTGTCGCCCGATTGGGGGGATTTGTCGGTGGAGCACTCGGTCGATCATCGAGAGCTGGTCGTTGCGGTCGGCCCCTGAGACATCGACGTGGGGTGAGCGTCCCGCCAGCAGCGTGTAGATGGTCGCGGCCAGGGCGTAGACATCCGAGGCCGGAGTCAGGCTCTCCCGGTCGAGCTGCTGCTCGGGTGAGGCCCACGGCGGGGACGCCCCTCCGAACTCGTCCTTCTCGATGCTGAGCCCGATGGGCGCGGCGATCCCGAAGTCGCCGAGCACCGGACGCCCGAAGGGGGTGAGCAGGATGCTGGCAGGCTTGATGCTGCGGTGGAGGTAGCCGACCCGGTGAATGGTCTCCACCGCGCCCGCCAGCTGGATACCGATCTCCAGGGCGCGTGTGAGGGGCAAGGGCTGCGAGGCGGCCAGCTTGCCCAGGTGGGGAGGGGGACAGTACTCCATGATGAGGCAGCTGCGCTCCTCCTCCACCGTCCCGGCCCCGTAGACCGACACGATGGAGGGGTGCGATGACAGACGGGCCATGAGGTCCGCCTCGGTGGTGAACCGGTGGTGGTCGCGCTGGCTGCCTCCTGGCCGCAGGATCTTCACCGCCACGTCGCGGCGCGGCACCCGCTGCTCATACAGGAAGACATCGGCGAAGCCCCCGGCGCCCAGGAGGCGCTTGGGGCTGGCTCCGGGGATCGGCGGTCCCTGCGGGGCGGAGCTCGGGGAGGACATCACGCCTCACGCTCCACTGTCAGGGTGGTGCCATCACCGATGTCGATGATGTCGCCGGCTCGCAGGAGGAGCTGCTGGTGCTCGGGCACGCGGCGGGGCTCCTCCCCGGCGCGCAGCAGGAAGGTCCCGTTGGTGGAGCCCAGGTCCTCCACGCGCATGTCCCAGCCTTCGACCCTCACGGCGCAGTGAGTCTTCGAGATCGCCTTGCCCGGGCTGGGGACGGCCAGCAGGCGGGGGCGCTGAGCGGCGGTGCTGCTCGTGCCCTGGGGCAGTCGGCCGATGATGACATCAGTGTCCAGGATCGCTGTGGCGCCTGAGGAGACACGCAGAACGCCCAGGACCGGTCGCTCGACCTGGCCGGTCCTGGAGGTGATGGTGCTGTCGCACTCGCGGCACGAGGAGGCGTGCACCGGATTGGGGTGCCCCGCCTCGCAGAAGACGGCCATCACGCTGGGGCCGGTGCCGGAGGGCTCGTCGAGCCCGGTCTGCCCGCCTAGTGCGTTCCTGGCGGCATGAAGTCCTACAGCCGAGACGGTGCGCCCGTCGTGCTTGCCCTGCGCGCCCGAGGGCGCTGAGCCATTCGGGGACGCTGCATCTGCGCCGCCGTCCGGGGCCTGCCGCTGAGCCGGGAGCGGCTCAGCGGCCTGTGACGAGTGTCGGCCGGAGGCGCTCTCGCCCAGGGGGGAGGCCCGGTGACGTCCGGGCCCTGCGGCGAGCCGGGCCAACGGATCCATGTCCTGGGAGGAGGCCGGGCCGACGGCTGCCTCGGCCCCCTGCATCATCGTGTGCTCAACAAGTCGACCGGCCTTGTCGTCCTGGGCCTGCTGTCCATGCGCCTGCGGGGCTGCGGCCTCGGCCGCCGGAACGTCGTCGGGTCCCAGCACCGCGGCCGGATCCCCCGCCCCGGTCCCCTGCGGGGAGCCCGCACTGTCCATCGGGCCCATGGACTGCGGTTCCAGCGTCTGTCCGGGATTGGGGCGGGACTGGTGGGCGGCCTTCCCCTGCTCCTGCCTCGCAGGTAGCGATGACGACGGTGGTGGGTCGTCCCGCTCGGGGGCGCCGTCGTCCTGAGCCTGTTGGAGGATCTCCTGGGCCGCCGATGGTTGCGGTGCCCTCTGACCCCCGTGAGCGCCGGCCTGAGCCGGTGAGGACAGTGGGAGCTGGTGGTCTCCGAAGCCGATGTGCAGCTGCGAGGCTCGGACGATCCCCGAGCGCAGGGGAAGGAACTCGTCGAGCCCTTCGGGACCGGCTGGGTGTCTGGTGGCCGGGGTGAGCTCGAGGATGCACTGGTTGACCCGCTCATAGCGGGACTCCTCCCACACGACGACCTCGGAGGCACTGAAGCTGCGCTCGCCGTCGGCAGTGTCCAGGTGGAGGCAGAAGCGGCCTCGGGCGGCCACTCGCAGCTCCTGGCCGTCGATGGCCATCATGAGGAAGTCGGGGAGGGTGAAGACCTCGTTGTCGTGCAGCCGGCTCAGGCTTTTGAGCAGGTCGCCGAGGCAGCGGTGCTCACCGAGCTCGGTCCACATCGCTTCCATCGCCTGCGTGCTCCCGTCGAGGGCGAGAACGCCGCCGTCCCCGACGGCGACCAGGATGTCGCCGGGTACCCAGCGTGTCAGCATGTTCATGGACGAAACCTCCTGGAGACGAGGGTGGGGACGGTGGAGCTGGAGCCGGTGGCCCGGGGCGGCGTGATGTCGTCGATCTGCGTGTAGGTGTCCGAGGAGGCGTCGGACATGACGACCTGGGAGCCGGACTGGTCGACGTCGAAGCTCGTCGAGGAGGTGCGCAGGCCCCTGTTGAGCGTCTGCGAGCGGTAGCTGAGGTGGGCGACCATCGCCATCTTCCCGTTGGTCGCCCGCACTCCACCGTCATGAAGATCGACAACATGGGTGACCATCCCCGGGTGCAGGACGACGGCGATCAGAGCGGCAGCGGTCAGGACCGCGATGACGCCGACGTGGACGCCGCGCCTGGAGAACCGTTTCACAGTGCTGCGCTCCAGCAGGAAATAGGGATGAGCCAGGAAGGGATGGAGTTCGTCAGAACGACCAAGATTTTAACTTCCTCGTTGGACGGCAACAAATGCTCCGAATGTGGGGAAATACAGAGGAAAGATGGGTTTTTCGTTGGGATCAAGGAGAAGGGGAGATTGGTATCCGTAGTGCCGCCTGGATGGTTGTTATGAACTTGTGATTCGAGTGGTGAGATTGTGCGTTGAATCAAGGTGGCGATTGTCTGCCCGGCGGAGATAGTGATCTGAGGCGGACGTGGTTAGTGGCGAGGGTGTCGCCGAGACCCCCGTGCTCGGGCAGAGCCGGGGCGCGTCAGAGCGGCGTCACCGGGCTGTGCGCTGCCGATGCCTGCGGCGCGTATTCCGTGGAGGGCCCGTCCCGGCGCCGTAGTCTTCAGGTGTTCTTGTCGCCAGCGGGGAGGAGGGAG
This sequence comes from Actinomyces sp. HMT 175, assembly GCF_016694895.1. Lineage (NCBI taxonomy): Bacteria > Bacillati > Actinomycetota > Actinomycetes > Actinomycetales > Actinomycetaceae > Actinomyces > Actinomyces sp. HMT 175. The sequence continues at coordinate 1,906,630 of NZ_CP068012.1, read as the reverse complement.
CACATGTCGAGGACGCGTGCCGAGCTGCTCGACTCCTACCGCAGCTACCTGGCCCTGCAGCGGGACCTGTCCGGGCACACCGTGCGCGCCTATCTCGTCGACATCAGCGACCTGCTGAGCTTCCTCGGTGTCGGTGAGGGTGGCGCGGAGCCAGTCGATACCGCCCTGGCCACCCTTGACCTGGCGGACCTGCGGGACTGGCTCGCCGCGATGGCCGCGAGCGGTCACTCGCGCGCCACCCTGGCCCGGCGCTCGGCCTCGGTGAGGACCTTCTCCTCCTGGGCCTTCGAGACGGGACTGCTCACCTCCGACGTCGCCGCGCGTCTGCGCGCGCCCCGCGTCGACAACCGCCTGCCCGGAGTGCTGACGACCCAGCAGGCCTCGCAGCTGCTCAAGACCGCCTCGGACCTCGCCTCTGACGGGCACGTCCTGGCCGTGCGTGACCTGGCCATCATCGAGACGCTCTACGCGACCGGAGTACGGGTCTCCGAACTCGTTGGCCTGGATGTCGCCGACCTCGACCACTCCCAACGGACCCTGCGAGTCCTGGGGAAGGGCCGTAAGGAACGGACCGTCCCCTACGGGCTGCCCGCCGCCAAGGCACTGGAGGCATGGCTGCATCGGCGCGGTGAGATCTGCGCCGTCGATGCGGGAGGCGCCCTCTTCCTCGGGGCCCGAGGGCGACGCATCGATCCCCGGGCGGTGCGCGACGTCGTCCACCGCCTGTGCGCGGCCGCCCAGGTACCCGACCTGGGCCCGCACGGACTGCGGCACAGCACCGCCACCCACGTCCTGGGCGGGGGAGCGGACCTGCGCAGCGTCCAAGAGCTCCTCGGTCACTCCTCCCTGGCCACCACCCAGCGCTACACCCACGTCTCGGCTGAGCGCCTGCGCAGCGTCTACGAGCAGGCCTTCCCCCGTGCCTGAGCGGAGCCCGCGTGTGGCCGCATTCTCAGTGAAGGGGCTTGAGACGGATGACGGCAGGTTGCAGCAGGCGCAGCGGGTTGATGTACGTCTTGGGACCGGTGCGCGCCCCCCAGTGCAGGGCGCAGACCCCGTCCGAGCGGTGCCCCGCCAGCAGGGTGCCGATGATCTGCCCCGCAGCCACCGTGTCACCGGCGCTGACGGCCGGTTCGACCGGCTCATAGGTGGTGCGGATCCCGTCGGTGTGGTCGATGGATACTACGGGGCGCCCGGCCACCATGCCGGCGAAGGCGACCGTCCCCGCGGCGGCGCTGCGGATCTGCGTGCCCTCAGCGGCCGCAAGATCCACTCCCCGGTGTCCGCGTCCCCACACGACGGCGGGCGGGTCGAAGTCCTCCACCACGGTGGCCGGCGCGCCGGTCGGCCACTGATAGCGACCCCGTGGGCGCCGGGGACCCGCAGACCGGTTCGTCGGCGCCAGGCCTGCCGTCCCCGTGCCATTGATGAGCGGGGAGGAGGGGGTGAGGCGTGTCACGAGCGAGGTTGACGAGCTCAACCAGTGGGCCGCCCCGGTCGGCCCAGACGCGCTGCCCGCCCGCTCGAGAGGCAACGGAGCCTGCGCCCACGGAGCCCGAACCGTGGCCATGGCAGTGTCGGTGGCTGGGCCGGAAAGGGTGCTCATGCCCTGAGCCGGCGGCGTACCGGGCAGGGCGGTCAGCGCGCCGCAGGCGATCAGGGCCGTTGCCAGCGCCGCGAGACGTCGGGGCGAGTGGTGGGCAGGAGAGGACGGCGTGCGAGGATCTCGGAGGTGGCGGCTTTGCCGAGGCTGCTGTGGCTGCATGCCCTCAGAGTGCGCGCCGAGCGGCCCTCGGCGCCGAGGACGTCGTCGGCCCTGTGGAAAGCCCCTCGAGGAAGCGGCCTGTGGTGACCGGGACGACTCCGAATACCGCGGATTCGGCCTCGGCCGCTGGTCCAGTCCTGTGGTAGCCTCGCCTCCGCAGCATTCTGCGGATCGCTCCGGCGTCAGCGGGAAACGGGCCCGGAATGCTGACTTCGCGTGCCTGCACCCGAGCATCTCGGGACGTCCCTCCGGGCGACACGGTCGCGGTCCCGGTCATCACGGTTCGCCACGGTGAACGGGTGGCCGTGCGTCGCAGGCACCAGGCCCCATCCGCGCCGGCTCCCAGCCGGTCACCGGCTCCGGTACGCGTTCGCAAGCGTGCGGAACCACGGGGAAGAACCCAGAAGAAGAACCCTGGGACGCGTCCGGGCGCAGCTCGGCCGTCCCCCGAATGATCGTGCGTCGAGCAACCTCTCGGCACACACGGAAGGACCGTCATGGCCGTCGTTACCATGCGCCAGCTCCTTGACAGCGGTGTCCACTTCGGGCACCAGACTCGTCGCTGGAACCCCAAGATGAAGCGCTTCATCCTCACCGAGCGCAACGGCATCTACATCATCGACCTCCAGCAGTCCATTGAGGGCATCAACACCGCCTACGACTTCGTCAAGGAGATCGTCGCTCGCGGCGGCAACATCCTGTTCGTCGGAACCAAGAAGCAGGCCCAGGCCGCCGTGGCCGAGCAGGCCCAGCGCGTCGGCATGCCCTACGTCAACCAGCGCTGGCTGGGCGGCATGCTCACCAACTTCTCCACCGTGCGCGCCCGCCTGGACCGCATGAAGGAGCTCGAGCAGATCGACTTCGACGACGTGGCCGGCTCCGGCCGCACCAAGAAGGAGCTGCTCATGATGCGCCGCGAGAAGGACAAGCTCCAGCGCACCCTGGGCGGTATCCGCGACATGAGCAAGCTCCCCGCGGCCGTGTGGGTTGTGGACACCAAGAAGGAGCACCTGGCCATCTCCGAGGCCCAGAAGCTCGGGATTCCGGTCATCGCCATCCTGGACACCAACTGCGACCCGGACGAGGCCACCTACGGCATCCCCGGCAACGACGACGCCATCCGCGCCGTCACCCTGCTGACCCGCGTCGTCGCCGACGCCACCGCCGAGGGCCTGCTGGCCCGCTCCGGCGGCCGCGCCCGCACCGGTGAGGAGGCCGAGGTCGCACCCGCCGACGCCGAGCCGCTGCCCGAGTGGGAGGCCCAGCTCCTCGCCGGAGCCGAGGCCGACGCCCCGGCCGCTGAGGCTGCTGAGACCGCCGAGGCCCCCGCCGCCGAGCAGGCCTGAGCCCGTCCCTCAGCTCCTCGCTCACAGCGCGGCGTCCCCGCGCTGTGAGCACCTCTCACTCGTCCTTTTTCACACGTCTATTAGTCACTGACTGACCAGGAGACATTCATGGCGAACTACACCACCGCTGACATCAAGGCGCTGCGCGAGAAGACCGGCGCGGGCATGCTCGACGTCAAGAAGGCCCTCGACGAGGCCAACGGCGACGCCGAGAAGGCCATTGAGATCATTCGCGTCAAGGGCCTCAAGGGCATTGCCAAGCGCGAGGGCCGCGCCGCCTCCGCCGGCCTCATCGCCGCCAAGGTCGTCGACTCCGGCAACGGCCAGGTCGGCGTCCTCGTCGAGATCAACGCCGAGACCGACTTCGTGGCCAAGAACCAGAAGTTCCTCGACTACGCCGAGCAGGTCCTCACCGCCGCCCTGGACTCCGGCGCCACCGACGCCGAGGCCCTGGCCGAGGTTGAGGTCGACGGCTCCACCGTCAAGGAGCTCACCGACGGCATGCAGGCCGTCATCGGCGAGAAGATCGTCGTGCGCCGTGTCGGCCGCCTCGAGGCCGACAAGATCGAGCTCTACCTGCACCGCACCAACCCCGACCTGCCCGCGCAGGTCGGCGTCCTGGTGGGCACCGACGCCAAGGCCGCCGAGGTGGCTCACGACGTCGCCATGCACATCGCCGCCTACTCCCCGGCCTACGCCACCCGTGAGGACGTCCCGGCCGAGGTCGTGGACAAGGAGCGCGCCATCGCCGAGGAGACCACCCGCGCCGAGGGCAAGCCCGAGAAGGCCATCCCCAAGATCGTCGAGGGTCGTCTCAACGGCTTCTTCAAGGAGAACGTCCTGGTCGACCAGGCCTTCGCCAAGGACCCCAAGACCACGGTCGGCAAGGTCGTCGAGGCCACCGGTGGCGAGCTGACCGGCTTCGTGCGCTTCCGCGTCGGCGCCTGATCCGCTCACTGATCGGGGCGGGGGCGCGAGCATCATGCTCGCGCCCCCGCCCCGTTTCTCTCCCCACTCATCGGCATCCCTCACCGTCTGCTCCCCGGGGCACCCTCCTCGAGCACGTCTTCTTCGTGGCCCTGGTCCCATGGCACGGTCCCATGGTGTGCCTGACCGCCGGGGTTGACGCTCATCGTGGCCCGGCACCCGCCCGGACGGGGTAGGCTGTGCCAAGCCTGCCCACCGAACCCAGGAGACATAGCGCAATGAGTCAGGAACCGGCTCGTGACGACCGCGTCGCCCACGGCACGCACCCCAGACGTGTTCTACTCAAGCTCTCCGGTGAGGTCTTCGGTGGCGGATCCATAGGTCTGGACCCCGACGTCGTCTCCGACGCCGCCCGCCAGATCGCCGAGGCCGTGCGCGCCGGAGTCCAGGTCTCCGTCGTCGTCGGAGGCGGCAACTTCTTCCGCGGCGCCGAGCTCTCCTCGCGCGGCATGGACCGTGCCCGCGCCGACTACATGGGCATGCTGGGAACCGTCATGAACGCCCTGGCCCTTCAGGACTTCATTGAGAAGGCCGGGGTGCCAGCCCGCGTCCAGACCGCCATCGCCATGGGACAGGTCGCCGAGTCCTACATCCCCCTGCGCGCCATCCGCCACATGGAGAAGAACCGCGTCGTCGTCTTCGGCGCCGGTGCCGGCCTGCCCTACTTCTCCACGGACACCGTCTCGGCCCAGCGCGCCCTGGAGACCCACTGCGACGAGCTACTCGTGGGCAAGAACGGGATCGACGGCGTCTACACCGCCGACCCCCGTAAGAACCCCGATGCCCGGCGCCTGGACCAGCTTACCTACGAGCGCGCCCTGGCCGACGGCCTCCAGGTGGTCGACGCCTCCGCCTTCGCCCTGTGCCGCGACAACGGCCTGACCATGCGCGTCTTCGGCATGGGGGAGCCCGGCAACATCACCCGAGCCCTGCTGGGTGAGAGAATCGGGACACTCGTCAGCTGCGACTGACTCGGCTGCGAGCTCCGACGGGCCGCCGAGGGCCCCTTCGAGCTCCGTGACCGCGTGCGGCGCAGACGGCCGGCACACCCTCCCAACCCGCAGCCATCCCCACGATGGCCGATCACTACCTGACGAACCCACGACCGCCCAGTAAAGGAAGCACCATGATCGACGACGTCATGCTCGAGGCCGAGGACAAGATGGACAAGGCCCTCCAGGCCGCCAAGAGCGAGCTGGCCACCATCCGCACCGGCCGCGCCAACCCCTCGATGTTCAACGGGATCGTCGTGGACTACTACGGCGCCCCCACCCCGCTCCAGCAGCTCGCCTCCCTGACGATCCCCGAGGCCCGCACGGTCCTGGTCAGCCCCTTCGACCGCTCCGCCATGAAGGACATCGTCACCGCCATCCGCGAGTCCGACCTCGGCGTCAACCCCACCGATGACGGCACCGTCATCCGCGTCACCCTGCCGGCACTGACCGAGGAGCGCCGTAAGGACTATGTCAAGCTCGCCCGCTCCCGCGCCGAGGACTCCCGCGTCCAGGTGCGCGGTATCCGCGGCAAGGCCAAGAAGGAGCTCGAGGCCATCAAGAAGGACGGTGAGGCCGGCGAGGACGACGTCAAGCGCGCCGAGCACGAGCTCGACGGCCTCACCAAGCGCTTCGTCGAGCAGATCGACGCCGCTCTGAGCGCCAAGGAGGCCGAGCTCCTCGAGGTCTGAGCCGCCTCGTCCCGGGAGCGGCCGCGCCACCACCCGGCCTCCCGCCCTGTCCCGTCAACCCCTGTGAGCCCCGTGTCGCCTCTGCTGAACCCGCGCCCCACGCGCAACCACGACCCCCTGCCCGCCACCGGGCGGGCGGGACGCAACCTGCCCGCCGCCATCGGGGTGGCGGTCGTGCTCATCGCCGTGGTCCTGGGGTCCTTGGCCTTCTACAAGGTCATCTTCGTGGGCGTCGTCGTCCTGGCCGTGTGCGGTGCGCTGTGGGAGCTGGCGGCGGCCTTCGCCCGCAAGCGCATCCGCCTGCCCCTGGCGCCGCTGTGGCTGGGGACCCTGGGAATCTCCGTGTGTGCCTGGGAGGTGGGAGCGGAGGCGGCCTTCGGTGCCTACGTCGCCACCGTCGGCGCCTGCGTCTTGTGGAGCTTCATGGACCAGGCCGAGGCGGAGGTCGGCACCGTCCTGGAGCAGGCCGGCCACGATATCCCCCGCACTGAGGCCCACGATGAGGTCCGCCGCTCGCGCTCCAGCGCCGCGGCCGCCTCGGTCTTCGCCGCCACCTACCTGCCCTTCCTGGCCGGCTTCGCGGTCCTGCTCCTGGTGCAGGAGCACGGAGTGGGAAAAGTCATGATGCTCATCGCCCTGGCGGCCGCCAACGACACCGGCGGGTGGATGGCCGGCATCACCTTCGGCCGTCACCCCCTGGCGCCCTCGGTCTCACCCAAGAAGTCCTGGGAGGGGCTCATGGGCTCCCTCATCGCAGCCGTCGCCACCGGTGCCGGCTGCGTCTGGGCCATCGGCGGCCCCTGGTGGACCGGAGCCGCACTGGGTGCCTGCACCGTGATCGTCTCCACCCTGGGCGACCTGGGGGAGTCCCTGCTCAAGCGGGACCTGGGACTCAAGGACATGGGCACGCTCCTGCCCGGGCACGGCGGAATCATGGACCGGCTCGACTCGATCCTCGTGGCCGCTCCACTTGTCTACGCCTTCACCCTCCTGGTGAAATAGGGACGCATGCCGCACCCACCCCTATCGACCAGCCCGGCCCTCCCCAGCCCCGGGACACGAGGAGCACGAGCGTGAGTCCATCGCGAGCACAGCAGCGCCCCCGGCGCCCGCAGCCCGTCAGCATCACCGGACGGCCACATGACGGCCGGGTCCAGGTCATGCCCACCGACCAGCCCCCGGAGGGCGCCACCAGCCCCGACGCCAAACCGCGCCTGTCCTTCGCGGTGCCCGCCGCGCGTGGCAAGGCCCCCCGCCACCTGGCCGACCTCGACCTGGCCGGGCGCAAGGCCGCCTGCAAGGACTCGGGCCTGCCCTCCTTCCGGGCCGACCAGCTCTCACGCCACTACTTCACGCACTTCACCCGCGACAGCGCGGACATGACCGACCTGCCGGCCGCCCAGCGCGAGCAGCTGTGCGCCGAGCTGCTGCCCGAGCTCATCACCCCGGTACGCGCCCTGAGCGCTGACGGCGGGCGCACCATCAAGCACCTGTGGGAGCTGCACGACGGCGTGCGCGTCGAGAGCGTCCTCATGCGCTACAAGGAGCGCACCACCCTGTGCGTCTCCTCCCAGGCCGGCTGCGGCATGGCCTGCCCCTTCTGCGCCACCGGTCAGATGGGCCTGACCCGCAACCTGTCCACCGGGGAGATCGTGGAGCAGGTGCGCCACGCCGCCCAGGCCTCGGCCGCCGGGGAGCTGACCGGGGGACCGGCCCGCCTGTCCAACGTGGTCTTCATGGGCATGGGCGAGCCGATGGTCAACTACAAGAACGTCGTCGGCGCCCTCCACCGGCTCATCGACCCGGCCCCGGAGGGCTTCGGCCTGTCGGCGCGTGGCATCACCGTCTCCACCGTGGGACTCGTCCCCCTCATCCGCCGACTCGCCGGCGAGGGGCTGCCGGTGACCCTGGCCGTCTCCCTGCACGCCCCCGACGACGAGCTGCGCGACGAGCTCATCCCCGTCAACTCCAAGTGGAAGGTCGGCGAGCTGCTTGACGCCGCCCACGACTACTTCCTGGCCACCGGCCGGCGCGTGTCCATCGAGTACGCGCTCATCAAGGACATGAACGACCACGCCTGGCGCGCCCAGCTGCTCGCTGACGAGCTCAACCGCAGGGACACCGGATGGGCCCATGTCAATCCCATCCCGCTCAACCCCACTCCGGGGTCCATCTGGACCTGCTCGGAGGTTGCGGTTCAGGATATGTTCGTCGACACGCTCCGGCGTGCCGGAATTACCACGACAGTGCGAGACACTCGAGGCAGCGACATCGACGGTGCCTGCGGTCAGCTCGCGACCGAGGTACTCAACCAGGAGAGGGTCAAGACGACATGAGCGACATGTTCCCCAAGTCAGCGCTCCTGCGACCGGGCTACCGCCCCGAGCAGGTGGACCGCTACTTCGAGACGGCTCACGAGATCTACGACGCCGGTGAGCTCGACGAGATGGACTCCGAGGGTGTGCGCACTGTCGCCTTCGACGTCGTCCTGCGCGGCTACCAGCCCCAGGCCGTGGACGCCGCCCTCGACCGGCTTGAGGCCGCCTTCCTCCAGCGCCGTCGCGCGGCCTTCGTGGCCAAGAACGGCCGCCAGGCCTGGATGGACCAGGTCACCCAGCTCGCCACCACCCTCTACCCGCGTCTGCTGCGCCCGGCCGGCGAGCGCTTCGCCCCGGCCTCCGGCCAGGGCTACGACAAGACCGACGTCGATGCCCTCATGGACCGTATCGCCGGCTACTTCGACTCCGACACCACCCTGACCTCCAGCGAGGTGCGCGGAGCGGTCTTCCGCCGCGCCCGGGGGAACAAGGCCTACGGTGAGCCCAGCGTCGACCGTTACCTGGCGCGCGTCGTCGAGGTCCTCCTGTCCGTCGAGTGAGTCACGCCCGTCGAGCCCGTCCTGAGGAAACCCGCCACCCCATGACCAGCCACGCAGCAGCGCCCTCCCACAACCCACAGCGACTGGTCCTCCTGGGATCCACCGGGTCGATCGGCACCCAGACGCTCGAGGTCCTCGCCCGCCTGGGGGAGCACGCCCCGCGAGTGGCCGCCCTGGCCGCCGGCGGATCGCGCCCGGAGCTCCTGGCCCGCCAGGCCATCACCTGGGAGGTTCCCGTCCTGGCCGTCACCGGCGGGGGAGAGGACCTCGCCGGCCGCCTGCGCCAGGCCCTGAGAGCCGCAGCCGTCCAGGCCGGCCGCCCCGACCCGGTCACCACCATCCTCACCGGCCCCGACGCCGCCACCACGGCGGTCCAGACCGCCGAGCTCGGGGCAGGCGACACGGTCGTCAACGGCATCACCGGCTCGGTGGGACTGCTGCCCACACTGGCCGCCCTGGCCAGCGGAGCCCGCCTGGCCCTGGCCAACAAGGAGTCCCTCGTCGTCGGGGGCGCCCTGGTCCGCCAGGCGCTGACCCGACCCGGCCAGATCGTCCCCGTGGACTCCGAGCACTCCGCCATCGCCCAGGCCCTGGCCAGCGGGCGCCACGAGAAGGGACTGACCAGCCCCGTCCTCAGCGGACGCAGCGAGGTCAGGCGACTGGTCCTGACCGCCTCCGGCGGCCCCTTCCGCGGGCGCAGCCGCGCCGAGCTCACCGGGATCAGTGCCGCCGCCGCCCTCAAGCACCCCACCTGGGACATGGGGCCGGTGGTGACCATTAACTCCTCGACCCTCATCAACAAGGGGCTCGAGCTCATCGAGGCCCACCTCCTGTTCGACGTGGCACCCGAGCGGATCGACGTCGTCGTCCACCCCCAGTCCGTCATCCACTCCATGGTGGAGTTCACCGACGGCGCCACCATCGCCCAGGCCTCCCCGCCCAACATGCGCCTGCCCATCGCCCTGGGCCTGACCTGGCCCGAGCGCCCCGACCTGTCGGGCCTGGTGGCTCCCAACGACTGGCGCGAACCGGTCAGCTGGACCTTCGAGCCGCTGGACGGCGCCGCCTTCCCAGCCGTCGACCTGGCCCGCAGCGCCGTGGCGGCCTCGGACACCCACCCGACCGTGCTCAACGCGGCCAACGAGCAGGCCGTCGCCGCCTTCCTCGCCGGTGGCCTGGAGTGGCTCGACATCGTCGAGATCGATGCGGCCGTCGTCGGCGAGCACGAGGGCCTGACCGGCCCGGGCCTCGACGACGTCCTGGCCGTGGAGACCTGGGCACGCGCCCGCGCCGACGAGCTCATCGCGGCACGAAACGGAGGAACGCACTCGTGAGCACCACCCTGGCCTACATCCTGGGCATCGTCATCCTCGTCATCGGGATCGGTGTCTCAGTGGCCCTTCACGAGCTCGGGCACATGATCCCCGCCAAGAAGTTCGGTGTGAAGGTACCCGAGTACTTCATCGGCTTCGGACCCAAGATCTGGTCGTTCAAGCGCGGGGAGACCGAGTACGGCGTCAAGGCCATCTGGCTGGGCGGCTACGTCAAGCTCGTCGGCATGCTGCCGCCGGCCAGGCCCGGCAGACCGGACCGCCGACGCAAGGACGGAAGCCTGGGCATGGTGGGCGAGGCTCGCGCCGAGGCCCTGGAGGAGATCCAGCCCGGCGAGGAGCACCGGGCCTTCTACCACCTCAGCGTCCCCAAGAAGCTCGTCGTCATGGCCGGGGGAATCCTCACCAACCTGGTCCTGGGGATCGTTCTGCTGGCCGTGGCCGTCGGCGTGGTCGGCATCCCCGGACGCACGACGATGCTGTCGACCGTGGCGCCCTGCGTGTCGTCCGACATCGACGCGGGCGCCCCCTGCCAGGACTCCGACCCGGTCGGCCCCGCCAGCGCCGCCGGCATACGGGTCGGCGACAGGATCGTCTCCTGGGGCGGGGTGAAGGTCTCCACCTGGGAGGAGCTGCAGGCCCGGATCGCCGCCCAAGGCACCAGCCCCACCGAGGTCGTCATCGAGCGCGACGGAGCCGAGCGCACCGTGAGCGTCACCGCGGTCGAGGCCCAGCGCACCGTTCGCGATGCGCAGGGCGCCCCGGTCAAGGACGCCTCCGGGGCCGTGCGCACCCAGGCCCGCCCCTATGTCGGCATCTCCCCGTCGCTGGGAACCATTCCCCTGAGCCCCACCAAGATCCCCGGCATCATCGGGCAGGCCATCGGTGGGACGGTCAAGGCCATCGCCACCCTTCCGGTGGGCCTCTATCACGCCGTTCAGGCGGCGCTGGGCGTGGAGCAGCGCAGCGCCGACAGCGGCGTCGTGGGCCTGGTAGGCATGGGGCGAATGGCCGGAAACGCCACCAGCGGCGGTGTGGCCGGAGGCGGGGCGGTCCCCCTGTCGATGCGAGTGAGCACCATGCTCATGCTGCTGGGCAGCCTCAACCTGGCACTGTTCGCCTTCAACCTGGTGCCCCTGCTGCCACTGGACGGCGGGCACGTGCTCGGAGCCTGCTGGGAGGGCATCCGGCGCTCGATCGCCAAGGCGCAGGGCAAGCCCGATCCGGGCCCGGTGGACACGGCCAGGATGCTGCCCATCGGTCAGGTCGTCTTCGGTCTGCTCATCGCCATGGCCCTGGTCCTGGTGTGGGTGGACATCGCCGCGCCGCTGTGAGGCCCGCAGGGTCTGGCAGGGCGTGAGCAAATCGGTACCGGCGGGAGCGATGCCACACACCTGAGGTGCAGGGCCGGGCAGGGCGGGTGACATACTGGACGGGTGACTGAAGCGATCGCTCTTGGCATCCCTACGATGCGTGCCCAGGCCCCGGTCCTGGCGGCGCGCCGACCCACCCGCAAGATCCGGGTCGGCAGCCTCAACGTCGGTGGAGACGCCCCCATCACTGTGCAGTCGATGACCACCACGAAGACCCACGACATCGGCGCCACTCTGCAGCAGATCGCCGAGCTGACGGCCGCGGGCTGCGACATCGTCCGCGTGGCCTGTCCCACCGACAAGGACGCCGAGGCACTGCCGATCATCGCCAAGCAGTCCCGCATCCCCGTCATCGCGGACATCCACTTCAACCCCAAGTACGTCTTCGCCGCCATCGACGCCGGCTGCGGTGCCGTGCGCGTCAACCCCGGCAACATCCGCAAGTTCGACGACCAGGTCGCCGACATCTGCAAGGCCGCCTCCGACGCCGGCGTCTCCCTGCGTATCGGCGTCAACGCCGGAAGCCTCGACAAGCGCCTGCTCAAGAAGTACGGGAAGGCCACCCCCGAGGCGCTCGTGGAGTCGGCCACCTGGGAGGCCGGCCTGTTCGAGGAGAACGACTTCCACGACTTCAAGATCTCCGTCAAGCACCACGACGTCGTCACCATGGTGCAGGCCTACCGGCTCCTGTCGGAGGCCGGTCGCTGGCCCCTCCACCTGGGCGTGACCGAGGCCGGCCCCGCCTTCCAGGGCACTATCAAGTCCTGCGCCGCCTTCGGCACCCTGCTCGCCGAGGGCATCGGTGACACCATCCGCGTCTCTCTGTCCGCGCCTCCGGTCGAGGAGGTCAAGGTGGGCACCAAGCTCCTGGAGTTCATGGGCCTGCGTCAGCGCCAGCTCGAGATCGTCTCCTGCCCCTCCTGCGGCCGCGCCCAGGTGGATGTGTGGACCCTGGCCGAGGAGGTGGAGGCCGGGCTCAAGGAGGTCACCGCCCCGCTGCGCGTGGCCGTCATGGGCTGCGTCGTCAACGGCCCCGGTGAGGCCCGTGAGGCGGACCTGGGCTGCGCCTCGGGCAACGGCAAGGGGCAGATCTTCGTACGCGGCCAGGTCGTCGAGACCGTCCCCGAGGACCAGGTCGTCGAGACCCTTCTCAAACACGCCGAGGGCATGGCCGCCGAGATGGCCGAGGAGCTCGGTGAGGAGGCCCTGGTCGGCACCAGCCCCATGGTCTCCGCCGCCGGTTGAGGACCGGTGAGGGCGGGGGCGCCGAGGCCCCGCTCGAACCTGGTGGGTATGAGCTTCCTGCGACACCGCGATCGCGGACGCGTTCAGCGCGGCGCTGACCGTTTGACACCGGTCCCCTCCGACCAGGTGTCAGGGGTCATGTCTCTGTGCGCCCTCGAGCCGGTCAGCGCCGTGGGCCTGGTCCAGCAGATGCAGCGCTGGTCTCGTTGGGGCCGCGGTGACGTCGTCGCCCTGGGTGGCCTGGCCCACCCCATCGCGGCGGCGTGGGCGGTCGGCTCGCTCATGCCCTTGGGCCTGGCCGGACGCCCCGAGCACAGCCTGCGAGCCGCGGACTCCGGAGAGATCTGGGCTCTGGCCGAGCATGCCAGACCTCGGCTGTCCCGTCGCGGCTCAGTCTCAGGACCGGCCCAGGACGTCGCCGCCGTCTGGGGCGCTCTGAGCGAGCAGGGGCAGCGCTCCCGCCACGAGCGCTGGAGGCAGCCGGTCCTCACCGCCCCTCACATGGGGGGTGGGCTGGTGAGCGCGTACCTGGGGCGTCGTTCGTCTCAGGCGTGGGTGGTGCAGGCGGTTCGTCCGGCCCGGCCGGACGAGGAGGAGCTGGTCCTGCCGGCCTCGGTGGACATGTTCGTCGGCGAGCTCGGCTACGACCCCACCGCCGACGGCCTCGGATACAGGCGCCACGTCAGCTGGCTCATTGAGCAGGGACGCAGCTACATCGTCCTCGACGACGGCGCAGGCCACCCGATCCGGCCCGGATCGCCCCGGGAGGTGGCTTTCAAGGCCGACGTCGGAGCCCTGTGGCGCTCCCCGTCCGGCGGCGTCGCCCAGCTGACCGGAGTGTGGACGCGCCCGGACCTGCGTGGGAGAGGAGTGGGGGCGGCGGCGCTGGCCGGCGTCGTGGATGCCGTCTACCGAGACCATGTCGGGGCCGACGGCGTCGTGAGCCTCTACGTCAACGACTACAATGCCGCGGCCTTGGCGCTCTACCAGTCCCTCGGCTTTCGACAGGTGGGCCTGTTCGCCACCGTGCTCCTGTAATACCGGTGAGGCAAGACGATGTTCCTTGGCACAGGGCGCCTGCAAAGCCATGGTGAACAACATATGGAGCACCCTGGGCAACTCGCCTACGATGACCAATCGTGCGCAATACGGTCGAAGTCGACTCCGAGAGCACGGAGCGTCAGAATAATATCGAGGTCTGGAACGATCTCGTCTCGCCCAGAGATTTGCTCATCTGTCTTCTGATTTCGGTGATGTGTATCGTTGCGGCGGTACTTTTATCCGCCTCTTTCGGGGGAAAGCCGCTGTTCTGGGGGCTGGGAGCCTCAACGATCGGATTTATCGCCTGCTGCTTCCTGGTGAGTCCCAAGCGCGAGGTCACCATTGTCGAGGAGCTGAGCATCGGCACGAGTGAGGGGGCGGACCAGTGACCGTGAGCCTTCTTCTCATGATGGTGGCCGCCATTCTGGCCGCCGTGGTGCTGTACACGTTCATCGGGTTCATTCCCGGCACCGATGAGACCGGGGTGCTCGCGCCCGTCACCCTGGCGATCATCCTGGCCGGAGCCCCGCCGCACGTGGTCCTCGCCTTCTTCATCTCCGCAGTGGTCACGCTCAACCTCATGAACGGCATCCCAACGGCGCTGGTGGGCCTTCCCGGCGGGGTCATGTCCGCTCCGCTCATGGATCATGCCATGGTGCTGCGCACCAAGGGCCTGGCCTCCGACACGATCCGGAAGATGGCGGTGGGCTCGGCCATCGGAACCCTCATCTCCATTCCCCTGAGCTTCCTCCTGGCCAGTCTGCTGCTTCCCATGGCCGACTGGATCAAGACCCATTCCGATATCGTCCTTGCGGCCGGAGCCGTGGTCCTGGCCCTGCTCGGAAAGAATCGCATCCTCTCACTGGTGTCGATTCTTCCCATGGCGCTGCTGTTTCAGGCGCTTCCGGCCCTCTACCGGGGCGCGGGCATCATCCCGGAGAAGGCCAGCGTCAACACCTCCTTTTTCCTCGGGATCACTGTGGGACCCATGCTCCTGACCCTCCTGGAGCTGCTCAACGCCAAGCGCCGGGAGGAGCTGCCGCACGGTAACCGCACCAAGGCCGAGCTGCTGCGCTCCGGTTTCGGCCGACAGGCGCTGCGGCCGGGTCGGCTCATCACCAGGTCCGAGGGATGGTGGAGTGCTGCTATGGCCGCCGCCTCCACCCCGCTGTTCATTCTCAGCCCGGTGGGCCTGACCTTCTTGCTGGGGGAGGCCTCCGTGGCCCGCCAGAACGAGGGCCGGGTGCCCCGCGCACAGCGTGCGGTGACCGTTATGAGCGCCCTGGCCCACTCGACCTACCTCGCCGGCGTCATTATCCCGTTGGTGGCGCTCGGGGTCCCGATCTCCGGGGTGTCCGTCGGACCCGCCGGCCCGCTGTTCAATGCGGGCTCGGTCTACACCAAGCAGCACAACCTGCACCACCTGCTGGACTTGCCCGGGTTCATCATCACCGTGACCATTGGGGCTCTGATCGCGGTTGCGATCACCTACGTCATTGCGGTGCGCTGGTCCTCGCAGATCACCTACTTCGTCATGCGTCGGATCCCTCACGAGGCGGTACTGGCGCTGTTCGTCGCCTTCGTCATCCTGCTGGCCTACATCGACGCTGACCAGAAGGCGGGCCTGGCCAACGTCTTCGGGGTCCTGCTCGTAGGAGTCGTGTGCGGATCACTCAACCGCCTGGGAGTTGCCTACGGCGTCCAGTTCATGTCGCTTTACGCCGCCCCCGGCATCGTCAAGGCGCTGGCGGCGTTGGCCTGAGCGGCCCTCCAGAGGGAGGCGGCGGAGGCTGGGGACGGGCCTCCGCCGCACGTCTGTTGCGATCGGCCACGCGAGACTTCCGATGCTGAGTCCTGATACCGGCACTCTATGAGTCAGTCAGAGTAAGGGGCAGAGGGGACGATCCCCCTTGACGGAAGCACCTGGTGACGGTTAGGTATCGCTGCGGTGCGCCAGACGGGTCAGGTCGACGCCGAGCAGACGCGCCTGTTCGGCGGTGCGTCCGGTCACGACCACATCGGTACGGCGCAGCTGGGCCACATCGGCCGCTCCCAGCAGGGTCATGAGTGTGCGCACGTGGTCGCCCCAGGTGCTCAGTTCGCGGCACAGGGCCTCGGGGCCCTCCTTGACCAGGGTGCGCAGCACGTGCCCGGAGGCCCCGACGGCGCAGGCCCCCAGGGCCAGTGACCGCACGACGTCGAGCGGGTTGCGCACGCCCCCGGAGGCCAGCACCGGCAGACCGACCGGGTCATCGACCGCCACAGACTCCAGCAGGCACAGCGCCGTCGGCTGCCCCCAGCCGACCATGTAGGACAGGTCGCGCTGCGGGCGGCGCTCGTTCTCGATGGCGATGAAGTCCGTGCCCCCCGCCCCGGCCACGTCGACGGCCGCGACACCGGTACGCGCCAGGGACTCGATGCTCCGGCGTGAGAGCCCGAAGCCCACCTCCTTGACCACCACCGGGACGGGCACGGCCGCGACAATGGTGGCGACCGCCTCCTCCCAGCCGCTGAAATCACGGTCGCCCTCGGGCATGACCAGCTCCTGGGCCGCGTTGAGGTGGATCTGCAAGGCATCGGCCTCAAGCATCTCCACGGCCCGCGCCGCCTCCTGCGGGCTGACCGTCGGCCCGACGTTGGCCAGCACGAAGGCGCCCGGGGCCCGACGGCGGATGACGTGGAAGCCATCTGCCCGCTCGGGGTCGTGCAGGGCCACGTGCTGGGAACCGCAGGCGATCGCGACTCCGGCCTCAGCGGCCGCCTCGGCCAGGTCGGCGTTGATGGCCGCCGTCGCCTGCGTCCCGCCGGTCATGGCGTTGATGTAGAACGGGGCCTCCCAGCGGGAGCCCAGCACGGTGGTGCCGATATCGACCTGCTCAGCGCTGACGCCCGGCAGGCTGTGGTGGATGAAGGAGACGTCGTCGAAGGCGTTCGCACGGTCCTGGCGGTGCAGGTGCACCGCCAGCTCCAGGTGCTCGTCCTTGCGGGAGGCCCGCTGTGAGTCGGTGGACTCGTGGCTCATGAGGTGACCTCCATAGGGGGCACGGGGGAGTCGTGGGTGTAGATCGCCAGGTCCAGGGGCTGGATACTGGCCGCCCACCAGGCGGAGCTCATGGCGGCGATGTCCTTGTCCGGCGGGCACAGGGCGATACCGCAGTCCCCGCCGCCGGCCCCCGAGCTCTTGGCTGCGGCCCCGTGATCGCGGGCGATCTCGACCAGCCGCGTCAGCTCGGGAGTCTCGATGACACGGCCGCTGATCCGTCCGAGCTGCGCCAGAAGCACCCGGTTTCGCGTGATTGCGCTCATGACCTGGCCGGCGTCGTCGTCCTCGATGGCCGTGGTCAGGGAGGCCAGGGTGTCCTGGCTGGCGCGCAGGAAGGACGAGTAGACGTCGTCGGCCCCGCGGGAGCCCGCCTGGACGCCGGCAACCAGGGCCGGGGTGGAGGCGGGAGCCCCGGTCCATCCCACCTGAAGCCTCACGGAGGGAACCGGCAGTCGACGCAGGCACAGGCCGGGCCAGTCGGATTCCAGCAGGTCTCCTGTGCCGCCACGGGCCTGCGCCCGTTGCCTGGCCCGGCGCAGCCACACGCGGTCGGGTGAGGCGTAGTCCACCCAGCCGGTCACGGCGCTGGCCGCGATGTCGCCCCCCGAGCCGATCGGCTGGACCGCGTCACTGGCCAGCATCGCCAGCTTGTAGACACGCGAGTCGTCCAGACTCAGGCCGTAGAAGCCCGCGACGGCGCGCACCGTCGCCACGGTCACCGCCGCGGAGGATCCCAGGCCCAGCTTGCGCCCGTCCGCCTCGTCCAGCTCGCTGGAGATGCCCAGGTTGAAGGACCCCAGCCGGCCACCACCCTCGGCCACCAGCGCCTCGACGACGCGGATCGCCGAGATCACGTAGTCGTCATCACCCCCGACAGCCTCAGCCAGGCCGTCCTGCGGGCGGTGACGCCAGGGCCTGGAGCCGGTGTCGTAGAGCCGCGAGCTGATCGTGCCCGCGTACCCGCCGGCGGGGGAGCAGGGCGTGATGCGCACGGTGATGAATCGGTCGACGGCGACCAGGACCGCTCGGTGGCCGGGCTCGACGACGGCGTACTCACCGGCGATGTAGAGCTTGCCCGGCGCCCTGGAGACCACGTCGCCGCCGTGAGAAGTCAGGGGCATGGGCCCTCCTCGATACGCACGCCGCCGCCGGGATACCTCACCGAGACGGTGGTGCCGGGCAGACGGTCGCGCAGCGCGGCGGCGACCTCCTCAGCCCGGGCACCCTCAGTGAGCACCTTGACATTGGGACCCGCATCGATCGTCGCCCACACGGGCAGTCCTTCATCGCGCATGGCGTGGATCGCGTGCAGCGCCGCAACGGTCTGCGGCAGCCAGTAGACGATGCCCGGGCGGGTGGCGATCATCGTGGCGTGCATCCCCAGGGCGTTGCCCTCGACAACCTCCCCGAGCCGCTCCAGGTCACCGGTCCGGACCGCGTCCAGCGCCACCTGAAGGTCCCCTCTGCTGGCTTCGACCCAGGCAGGGAAGAGTGGAGAGGTCGCCATGGTCGCCCGCATGGCCCGGGTGGAGCTGATGGGCTTGTAACGCTGCGAGAGCACGACGACGACCATTGCCAGGTCCATCTCGCACCCAACCGGCTCGGCGTAGGAGGAGGCGTCGTCGTGGCCCGCGTTCCACAGGACCAGCCCACCGAAGACGGAGCGCGTGGCCGACCCCGACCCGCGCCGGGCCAGCCGGGAGAGGGCACGGTCGTCGAGGTTCATGCCGGCGGCGCGGGAGGCGGCCGCCGCAAGCGCCGCAAAGCCCGCCGCCGAGCTCGCCAGCCCGGCCGCCAGCGGCACCGAGGCCCGGGAGATGACGGTAGCCGGTGTGGTGACGCCTGAGCGGGAACGTACCAGGTCGAGGAACCGGCTGACCCGGGCGAGCTCGGTGCCGGTCGGGCAGGAGCCGTTGATCGTCACCGAGTCTGCGGCGCCGGCACCGCCGTCGAAGGAGACCGTCGTCGTCGTACGGGTCCCTGCGAGGGTGAGGGACAGGCTCGAGGTGGCGGGGATCGCCAGCGCCTCATCCACCTTGCCCCAGTACTTGATGAGCGCGATGTTGGTGTTGGCGCTGGCTGTCGCCGTCGGGGCAGCGGCCGGGGAGAAGCCCGCGGTGGCTGGGGAGGCGGTGCTCACTCGCCCACCTGGCTCAGACGCATCCGGTAGCTCCACGTCGCCGCGGCGCCGGCCCTCTCCAGGGCGGCGCGAACCCGGCGCGTGGCCGGCTGTCCGGCCACCAGGGCGATGACGCAGCCACCAAGCCCCCCGCCGGTGAGCTTGGCGCCCAGAGCCCCGGCTCTTCGGGCGGCGTCGGCGAGGTCGTCGAGGATCGGCAGACTCAGGCTGAGCTCGGTGAGCAGCGTGTGCGCCTCATTCATGACGGCCCCGAGGGCAGGGGCGTCGGCCTGGTCCAGTGTCATGATCGCGATCTGGGTGAGCGTCCCCAGGTGGTTGATGCGCGGCCCGATGTTTTCCGGATCGTTCTCGTAGCGCTGGCGCAGGCCACTGACGGCCTCGCGGGTGGAGCCGTGGACGCCTGAGTCGGCGATGACCAGGAAGGCGTTGTCGATGCGCTGGCTTAAGGGGCGCATCTGTCCGCCCTGGAACCGGATGGGGCACGGTGAGCAGGTGGCGGCGGCGTCCAGCCCCGAGGGCTTGCCGTGCGCGATCTGCTCAGCCATCTGCGTCAGCGCGAACAGCTCATCGGAGCTGGCCTCGCGCCCGCAGGCGTCTAGGACAGCGCGAATGATCGCGCCGGCCGCCGCCGCCGACGAGCCGAGCCCGCGCTCATGGGGGAAGTCACTCACGGTGGTGATATCGAAGGCCTGGACCAGGCCCCCGGAGAACTCGCGGGCCACCTCGAAGGCCCGTGCGACACTGGCGAACCGGGACCCGGCCTGGTCCAGGGGCCCCGAGTAGTCCAGGCTGCTCAGCGTGGAGGGACCCGAGGTCGGGCTCGCCGTGGCTCGCATCCGCAGGTCCTGCAACGGTACGGCCACAGCGGGGTGCCCGTAGACGACCGAGTGCTCACCCAGGAGAATGGCCTTCGCCCACGTCTGGCCGTGTCCCTCACGGATGGAGGAGTGCCTGTCCATATGTTTCCTTGCCTGTGGCCCACGCGTCGGGAAACCGTGATGCGGGCCGGGTTCAGGGATAAGAGGGCTTGACGAACCCTTTGATGGGATCGAGCGTATCGGGCGCTTCTCGAGGGCTGCAAGTCCTACCTGACCAGCATCGAGACGGTTCGCGCGTAGCCGTGGACACAGATGCGCTGTGACCCTTTGCTCCCGTGATTTCGCAGGGCCGAGCGGGCCCCGTTGGGGCGGCGGCTCTGGGACCCCGTAGGATCGCCCTGTGCTGCACAGACTCTCCACCTCCTTCATCCGAACCCTGCGCGAGGACCCGGCCGACGCCGAGGTCGCCAGCCACCGGCTGCTCGTGCGTGCCTGCTACGTCCGCCGGGCCGCCCCCGGTGTGTACACCTGGCTGCCGCTGGGCCTGAGGACGCTGCGCAAGATCGAGGACATCGTGCGTCAGGAGATGGACGCCATGGGCGGTCAGGAGGTCCACTTCCCGGCCCTCCTGCCGGCCGAGCCCTATCAGGCCACCGGGCGCTGGAACGACTACGGCCCCACCCTGTTCAAGCTCCGCGACCGCAAGGACGGGGACTACCTGCTGGCCCCCACCCACGAGGAGATGTTTACCCTCGCGGTCAAGGACCTCTACTCCTCCTACAAGGACCTGCCGGCCGTCATCTACCAGATCCAGACCAAGTACCGCGACGAGGCCCGCCCCCGCGCCGGCATCATCCGCGGCCGCGAGTTCGTCATGAAGGACTCCTACTCCTTCGACATCGACGACGCCGGCCTGGCCGCCGCCTACCAGGCCCACCGTGACACCTACGAGCGGATCTTCACCCGCCTGGGCCTGGACTACGTCATCGTCAACGCCATGGCCGGCGCCATGGGCGGATCCCACTCCGAGGAGTTCCTCCACCCCTGCGAGATCGGTGAGGACACCTTCGTGCGCTCCTCAAGCGGCTACGCGGCCAACGCCGAGGCCGTCACCACCGTGGTCCCCGAGGCCGTGGACGCCTCTGGGATCGGCCCGGCGCGCGTGGTCGACACCCCCGACACCCTCACCATCGACTCCCTGGTCGAGCTGTGCAACCGGGCCTACCCGCGCTCCGACGGGCGGGCCTGGACGGCCGCCGACACCCTCAAGAACGTCGTCGTCACCCTCATCCACCCCGGCGGCGAGCGCGAGCTGCTGGTCGTCGGCGTGCCCGGGGACCGCGACGTCGACATGAAGCGCCTGGAGGCCGCCGTCGCCCCCGCCGAGGTCGAGATGGCCGGCGACACCGACTTCGAGACCCACCCCGAGCTCGTGCGCGGCTACATCGGCCCCACCGCCATCGGCCCGAACTCCCCGCTGCGGCGCGTGGAGAAGCGCGAGGACGGCACCGAGGTCCTCACCGGCTCCGTGCGCTACCTCGTCGACCCTCGGATCGTGGAGGGAACCAGCTGGGTCACCGGCGCCAACACCGACAAGAAGCATGTCCTGGACCTGGTCATGGGCCGCGACTTCACCGCCGACGGCACCATCGAGGCCGCCGAGGTCCGTGAGGGCGACCCCGCCCCCGACGGCTCCGGCCCCCTCCACCTGGCCCGCGGCATCGAGATCGGCCACATCTTCGAGCTGGGACGCAAGTACTCCCAGGCCCTGGGACTGACCGTCCTGGACGAGAACGGCAAGGCCCGCGTGGTCACCATGGGCTCCTACGGCATCGGCGTCAGCCGTGTCATGGCCGCCCTGGCCGAGGCCAACCACGACGACAAGGGACTGACCTGGCCCGTCCAGATCGCCCCCTACCACGTGCAGGTCCTGGCCACCGGCAAGGACCAGGCCGTCTTCGACGTCGCCGAGCAGATCGCCTCATCCCTGGACGCCGACGGTGTTGAGGTCCTCTACGACGACCGCCGCAAGGTCTCCGCCGGTGTGAAGTTCGCCGACGCCGAGCTCCTCGGCCTGCCCTACACGCTGGTCGTCGGCCGGGACCTGGCCAAGGAGGGGACCGTGGAGATCCGCGACCGTCGCAGCGGCGAGCGCCGCTCCGTGCCCGCCGACGCCGCGGCGACCGAGCTCAGCTCCACCGTCCGCGCCGCCCTGGAGGCCGCCCGTCACTGAACGGCACGATCCTCAGTCCTCCATCCAGCGCCTGGTACGACGCAGCTCGACTCGTCCGGTGGGACCACCGCTGCCGAGGCAGGACAGGAGCGCTGCCGCGTCATCGGCATCGGCAACCAGGTGAAGCCGGCACGGCCCCACCCGTGTGGACCAGGAATGGAGGAAAGCCTCCATATCGGCTCGTGAGCGGGCCAGGGCCGTCGGAACCGCAAGGTGAACACTGTCATCGTGGTTCCATGCCCCCAGCGCCAGCAGCCTTCCCAGGAGACGCCGCAGCCCGTTCAGAGGCTGCTCGGCCGTGCCCTGCGCCAATGTTGCGGTAGTGGCCTCGAGGATGAAACGAGGACGGCGCCCCGGGGAGCTCAGGAGCTCGGTGAGGATGTCGGCGAACCGAGCGCTCTGACGGGTCCCCACCCCGTCCAGGCCGATCAGCACCCGCGGACGGGAGCCGCCGAAAGAATCGGTGGGACTCTCGCGAACCACGAGGTCGGGGCGGGGCCCGTCAGCGGAGTCCCCGTCCGCAGTGAGGTCGTATCGCGACAGGGCAACATCGAGAACGGCGCGAGCCGCCGCACTCCAGAAGGCCGTGGGCGATCCCCGGCGCAGCAGGTCCGGGGCAGTCGTGATCTCGACCGCCTCCAGCACGCGGCCACGGCCGCGTCGTGACACCCGGTCCGCCGCGGGTGCTTGAGCGAGCCATCGCCGCGACTCGACCTGACGATCGAGGCCTGCCAGGGTAACGGAGTTGAGGGCATCAATATCCTCCGGGGCGGCGCCGTCACCCAGTTTGTCGAGAAGGCGGCGCTGGACCGGTGGCAGCATGGCATCGAGCCCCGTCTCGACAACAGGAGCGTCACAAGGCTCACCGGAGGCCGACACCGGGGTGCTCGCGGGATCATCGATCCGCACCAGTGACCACAGGTGCTCGGCCTTGCGACGCAGTCGGTTCAGGTCCGGGTTGGAGCGCAGTCGGGGATGGCTTGGCAGGAGGCAGGTGACGGACCAGTTGTGAGCGACCTTGTCGACCCAGCCAGGGTCCAGACGCATCGTGCGACCGCGCAGCTGCTGCGTTGAGGCAGAGGTCGTTGCCGCCGTGAGATCGATGAGCGTGTTGACGGCAGGGCAGTCCCAGCCCTCTCCGAGAAGCCCCCGGGTGCCCACGACGAGTCGTACCTCCCCGGCAGCGACCAGTTCACTGACGGCCAGGACGAGCCCGGCACTGCCAACTCCCTGCCCGGTGACTGAGAGCATCCAGCCGTCATCGGTGGCGGGGAGTGCGAGACCGGTACTCCGACGCAGCCGATCCAGCAGCGAGGTGTCACCACTGGCCAGGCTCAGGCGGGAACTGGTCAGCAGCACCGGGTGCAAGGAGCGCAGATCCGCATCACTGAGCAGCGTACTCATGCAGCGCGCCGCGCCTCCCGCAGGGCCGGGGCGTGACGCCGGGCCCAGGATGTCGAGCGCCCGGTGAGGAGCTGAGTGCTCGGCCGCATCGGTGACGACCACTGCCCGCAGCCGTTCGCCAATGGAGTCGAGCTCGTGACGCAGGATGTCGACGACGGCCGTGTCCTTGGCCCTGGACGCGGCAGTGATGGTATCCACCGGGGATCGTCCCGCCCGGATACCGGAATCGGTCAGGTACAGCCCGAAACCTCTCAGCAGCTCGCGTGTGGACTCCCAGTCCCGCCGGCGCTCCGGCGCCGCCAGAAGCCGGTCATGAGCGTATCGGCCCAGGAGCCGGAGCTCATCGTCAAGATCAAGCAGGTCGAGCTCGGGCAGGAGCGGAACAACTCGAGTACTCAGAGCCGTGCCCCGGTAGCTGCCTGTTTTGCGCAGCAGCGCTGTTGCGGACGCGGCCAGCAGCGGGTCGGCGTCGAAACCCGCGACGATCCGACGCACCAGCTCGTCCTCCTCAGGAGGCTTCGCTGTCGCGGAGACATGGTGGTCATCCGCTCCAGCGATGCGAGGCAACGGCCCCGACCCGCTCCCGCCACCGGGAGCCGTGGACGACATGGGCGGGGCGACAACCTCAAGCAGGTAGTCGATGCCGTCGGGGCTCAGCAGCAGCTCGCCCACCCGGTGATGGAGCTCCTCTCCGGCGGTGGCCAGGAACGTTGTCTCCTCCGTGGACGGGAGCGTGAACCAGGCCAGTTGACGGCAGGGGGCGAGGTGACCGGCGCGGATGACGGCCGGAACCGGTACCTCAGCGTCGACGTCGCCCAGGAGCGCACGATAACGTCGGGCCGACCGGTCCTCACCCGAGGGCTCAGTGGCCGTCAGACCGATGAGCGTGGGGGACAGGCCCGCTCGTTTCAGACGCCGTACGAGGTAGTGGACGACGATGGCCCAGTGGGCCTTCAGGTGATGGCACTCGTCGAGGACGATGGTGGCGACTCCCGCGGTGATGAGTGCGTCCAGGCGTGCCCGGGCGCCGGGACCCAGAATCGAGTCGATGGCATCGTCGTCGAGCTCATCGACCTGACGGCGGATGGTGGTAGCGCGTGAACGGAGTCCACGGTTGTAGGCCCGGGGATTATCGGCTTCCAGGCGCTTCAGCCACGCCTCGGCGCTCCCGGCGCTTCGTCCGTCGGCCGTGAGCTCAGTGAGCCAGTGCGAGCGGGCTGCGTCGCTCCAGGCAGGGGAGGAGCCGACGGCGGCCAGGGACTGATAGGTCAGCACCGTCAGGTCCGCGGCTTCTGCAGCCTGTTCTGGACGTGCGCTCGGCAGGTGGGTGCCGACGGAACCAGTGACCGACGGGGATCCGACGGCGGGAGAGATGAAGAGCTTTCGCGCTTGATGGATCCACTGGGCCCCGATGACCGTGGTGGGTACGAGGACGAGCGCACGACGGCCGTTGCGCACGGCCAGCTCCAAACCCATGAGGGTCTTACCCGATCCGGGCGGTGCGAGCAGGTGAAGCGTGGATCCGTCGTCGGGATGGAGCCGGTCAAGGAGACTCTGCTGGTAGTCGCGTAACGGCACTCGACGTGTCCACCGGCGCAGCGGGCGTTGCGTGGTGGGGGCGGCTGCGCTCGTCATGCCTCACCTCGGGGCCACGTCGCCCTGGATATCGGCCAGGCGCTCCTGGGTCTCCTGCTGCTCAACCACGTGCTCGTGGGCCGGGTTGAAGACGTCGTCGATGGGACCCAGCAGGGCGCCACGGGGGTCGCGCTTGCGGCGCCGCCAGTAGATCCAGCCACGGCGCTCCATCCACAAGAAGAGCTGGTCCACGGCCGCCAGGGCGGCGATGACGGCTACGGCCGCCACGAGAAGACGCATCTCAGGCGGCGTAGCCGGGCAGGGAGGAGAAGTCCGCACCCCAGGCGGTGGCGCGCCGGGCGGCGTCGACCGCACCGGTGACGGCCGCCTCGCGGGCCGGGCTGGAAGCCTTGGCGGAACCGGCCTCCTGCACCTCCGACGACACGATGGCGGACCACACCTGCCGTGCCCAGAGCACCTGGGTGCTCACACTGGGATCAGTCGACTCACTCGGAGGGGCGTAGGCGCTCATCCGCTTGTCCTCAGAGCCCGCGGCCACCGCGGCGTTGACCACGGAGGTGGCGGCCTTGGCGTCGGCGATCGCCCGAGTGCGCTGGGAGTCGTCGCTGCGCGCGGCAAGCTCCTCCATGGCGTAGCGGGCCGCGTCATAGGAGGTCAGCAGACCGGAGCTGATCTTGGAGCCCTGCGCCACCTCCACCCGCGACTTGTCCGCCGAGCTCGGCGGCTGGAAGAGATCATGCTGGAGACTCCAGGCCACCGTCAGCGAGGTGAAGAGCCGGGCATCCTGCTCCGAAGCTGCGGCGATCGCCGCGCGGCGAGCCAGCGTCGATCCATCGGCCAGGGCCGTGGCCAGGTCCTGTGCGGAGGCACCCGCTGAGGCCGATGGCACGGGAGCCACCGTGGGGTAGGCGGAGGGCACCTGAGAGGGCCAGGGCTGCCACACCCCGCCCAGGGTCTCGAGCTGGGCATCGGCCGTCTGCTTGACCCCCTCGGCCAGGCCCGTCGTCGTGGCATCCCCGCCGCCGGCCTGCGCGACCACGCCGGCGGTGGAGGAGATGAGCGCAGCCTGCCTGGCCAGTCCATCACGAGCAGTCTCTGCCGCCGAGGTCGACGGCAGAGACGCCGGGGAGCCCTTCCCCAGGCGCAGCCCGCAACCGCTCAGCGCCGCGGTCACAGCCGTTCCTACCGCGAGCACCATGGCGCGGCGCGTCAAGCCGTGGCCCGCCGCACCGGTGTCGCCACTGGTACGGGGCCTGGCGCCGACCCGGTCACTGGAGGGCGGCTGAGAGCCGTTCGACTGGGCGGGGAGGGGAGCGCGGCGAGTGTTCACCGGGGAATCCTCCCACAGACGGCAGGTAGCATGATCCCGACCTCGACCACCTCGACCATGTTGACTATGTTGACCGCGTCCGTCCGAGCCCTCGGCTCGGGCCAGTACGGGAGGAAGAACGACCATGGCAGCCCATGAGCCGCGCAAGGATCCGCGCCAGCGCGCTGACGCTCTGGCCCGCAGTCTCACCGATCTGCTCGCTCCGATCGTCAACGACGCCGGGCTCCATCTCGAGAGCGTGGAGACCACCCGGGCGGGCAAGTACTCGGTCGTGCGCGTCTTCGTGGATCTGGTCGACGGTCCCGGAGACCTCGATCTCGACGCCCTGGGGCCCGTGACCGCGGCCATCTCCCAGGCCCTCGATGAGGCCGACCCCGTCAAGGGTCAGTACACCCTCGAGGTCTCCACCCCCGGAGCCGAGCGGGAACTGACCACCCTGCGTCACTTCCGACGTGCCGTTGGTCATAGTGCCCGGGTGCGCACGGCCGATGACGAGCTCACCGGCGTCGTCACCGCGGCCGATGCGGACGACGAGGCCGACGAGCACAACGGCGGCATGGTCGGGATTGAGGTCGATGGCGTCGAGCACCGCATCGCGCTGGGGGACATCACCGAGGCGCGGATGGTGGTGGCTGGGCTCTAGAGCCGGGCAACAGGCCGAAAATCCATAAGATGCTCCCCACGGATAGCGACCGGGAATAATGTGTGTCCTGATAACTGATAGGTTGACGGACCGGCCCGGACAGACGTGATGGACCATCCGACCCGTCGCGGGCTACCGTCGACGGGAACCCAGTGCACACCCGCTCAGCGGAGCAGAGAGGACCCAAGGACCCATGGACATCAATATGCCGGAGCTGCGAGGCGCTGCCGACGAGCTCGGTATTGACCTGGACAACCTGCTGCCCGCTATCGAGGACGCCATCCTGGGGGCCTACTCCAAGGTTCCCGGGGCCATCCGTGGCGCCCACGTCGAGATCGACCGTCGCACCGGGCACATGAGTGTCCTGGCCCCGGAGGTCGACGAGGAGGACCAGCCCACGGGGGAGTACTTCGATGACACCCCCGACGACTTCGGCCGCATCGCCCAGGCCACGGCCCGCAGCGTCATCGTCCAGCGCATTCAGGACCGCCGCGACTTCGAGGTCCTGGGCGCCTTCAAGGACAAGACCGGCGAGCTGATCTCCGGCACCGTGGAGCAGGGGCGCGACCCCCGTATCGTCTACGTGCGCCTGGATGAGGAGCACGAGGGCATCATGCCGCCCCATGAGCAGGTACCCGGTGAGCGCTACCGCCACGGAGACCGCGTGCGCGCCTACGTCACCGACGTCTCGCGCGGCACCCGAGGAGCTCAGATCATCCTGTCGCGCACCCACCCCGGTCTCGTCCGCAAGCTCTTCGAGCGCGAGGTTCCCGAGCTCTCCTCGGGCGACGTCGAGATCGTCTCCGTCGCCCGGGAGGCCGGCCACCGCACCAAGATGGCCGTGCGCTCCAAGGTCCGCGGCGTCAACGCCAAGGGGGCCTGCATCGGCCCCATGGGGCAGCGGGTGCGCGCAGTCATGACCGAGCTCGGTGGAGAGAAGATCGACATCGTGGACTACTCCGAGGATCCGGCGCGCTTCATCGCCAACGCCCTGTCCCCGGCCCGTGTGGCCGCTGTGGGCGTCATCGACGCCGAGGAACGCACCGCGCGCGCCATCGTCCCCGACTTCCAGCTCTCCCTGGCCATCGGCAAGGAGGGGCAGAACGCCCGTCTGGCCGCGCGCCTGACCGGGTGGAAGATCGACATCCACGCCGATGCCGAGTCCGGTGAGATCACGCCCGGCCAGGGCTCCCAGTCCGACGACGTGACAGGTCCCTCAGAGCTGGGCGACTGAACCGCCCTGCGGGGCGATGTAGACTTTCCGGCGGACCTTTGCGGGTCCTGCGCCGAGATTTCTCGGCTGCGGTACCCGCGTCAGCGGTTGCAGAGCAGCGGAAGGACGCCGACGGACGGTGGTCACCATCCCCCACGTGCCCGAGCGCACCTGTATCGGCTGTCGACAAAAGGCCCCGCGGACGCAGCTGCTGCGTCTCGTCCTGACGCCGAGCGGTGAGCTCGACGTCGATGCCCGGGCCGTCAGACCCGGGCGCGGCGCCTGGATCCACCCGGATCCGGCGTGCCTCGACCTCGCTGAGCGACGACGCGCCGCTCCACGCGCTCTGCGCACCGGCGGACCACTGGATGTGGCCCGGGTGCGCGGGTTCCTGGAGCGGAGGATGGTCAACGACGGCGAGGTCCCCGCTGCCCGACCGGGTGAGCGGACCACCGATAGCGAAGGCGGGTAGGAAGCCGATGGGCACCCGATGAGTACCCAGCGATGAGCTGCCTCTAGAAGCACCCACCCCTGTCCGGGGTGGGAAACCGGACAGGAGAAAAGTGGCTAAACCACGCGTTCATGAGCTCGCCAAGGAGCTCGACCCCACTGGCAAGAAGGTCACCTCGAAGGTGATCCTGGCCTGGCTCAAGGACCAGGGAGAGTTCGTCAAGGCGGCCTCCTCAGCCGTTGAGCCCCCCGTCGCTCGCCGGGTTCGCGAGCACTTCGCCGCCCAGGTGCAGGAAGCACCGGCGGACACCCAGGCCGACAAGCCGGCCAAGACCGACTCTCAGGCCCCCAAGCCCTCCAAGAGCGCCCCCAAGCCGGGAGCTCGGGGAGCCAAGCCGGGAGCTGCCGGTGCTCAGGACCAGGCTCCGAGCCCTGCCGCCAAGCCGGCCGCCCCCAAGCCGGGAGCCGGCGCACCCAAGCCAGGGGCTCAGGCCGCCAAGCCGAGTGACCCCACTCCGGCCCCGGCGGCCGCCGCCAAGCCTGCGCCCCAGCCGAGTGCCGCTGCTGAGGCACCCAAGGCCCCCAAGCCCGGAGCCGGCGTACCCAAGCCTGCGGCCGCCTCTGGCGCCCCGACGCCCGGCGCGCGCCGCAACGCCCCGACCCCGGGGCCCCGCCCCAGCGCGCCGCGCCCCGGCAACAACCCCTTCGCCACCTCCCAGGGCATGCCCCGCCAGGGTGGTCAGACAGGCCGAGGAGGCCAGCGCTCAGGCCAGTCGCGCTCTGGCGCGCCGCGCCCCGGCAACAACCCCTTCGCCACCTCCCAGGGCATGCCCCGACCGGGTGGCTCCGGTGGCCCCCGTCCCCAGGGCGGTCCGCGCCCCGGTGGCCCCCGTCCTCAGGGCGGCGCACGGCCGCAGGGCGGTGCACGGCCTCAGGGAGCCGGACGCTCCGGTGCCCCGCGTCCGGGCGGTCCGCGTCCCAACCCGGGCATGATGCCCGGCCAGTCCTCCATCGGGCGCCCCGGTGCCCCCGCACGAGGCGGTGCCGGCGGCGGTGGCCGTGGCTCGCGTCCCGGCGGCGGTCGTCCCGGTGGCGGCGGTCGTCCGGGCGGCGGCTTCGGCGGACCCCGCGGTGGCCGCGGCGGTCGCGGTTCCACCCAGGGCGCCTTCGGGCGCGGTGGCGGTGCCCCGCGGGGACGCAAGTCCAAGCGGGCCAAGCGCCAGGAGTTCGAGCAGCAGAGCGCGCCGTCGATCGGCGGTGTCATCGTCCCGCGCGGTGACGGCTCCACCCCGGTGCGCGTGCGCCAGGGAGCCACGCTCACGGACCTGGCCGAGAAGATCAACGCCAACCCCGCGGCCCTGGTGACCGTCCTGTTCCACCTCGGTGAGATGGCCACGGCCACCCAGTCCCTCGACGAGGACACCTTCGCCCTCCTGGGCGCCGAGCTGGGCTACAACGTCCAGATCGTCTCGCCCGAGGACGAGGACCGCGAGCTCCTGGAGTCCTTCGACATCGACCTTGAGCCCGACGAGGACGACGCCAACCTCGTGCCCCGGCCCCCGGTGGTCACGGTCATGGGCCACGTCGACCACGGTAAGACCAAGCTGCTGGACGCCATCCGCTCCACCGACGTCGTCGCCGGTGAGGCCGGGGGCATCACTCAGTCCATCGGCGCCTACCAGGTGCGCGTCAACCTGAACGACGAGGAGCGTCCGATCACCTTCATCGACACCCCCGGTCACGAGGCCTTCACTGCCATGCGTGCCCGCGGCGCCGAGGTGACCGACATCGCCATCCTCGTCGTGGCTGCTGACGACGGCGTCATGCCTCAGACCGTCGAGGCCCTCAACCACGCCCAGGCGGCCAACGTGCCGATCGTCGTGGCGGTCAACAAGATCGACAAGGAGGGCGCCAACCCGGACAAGATCCGTGGCCAGCTCACCGAGTACGGTCTGGTTCCCGAGGAGTACGGCGGCGACACGATGTTCGTGAACATCTCCGCCAAGCAGCGTCTTCACATCGACGAGCTCCTCGAGGCCGTCCTGCTGACCGCGGACGCCGCCCTGGACCTGCGGGCCAACCCGGACACCGAGGCTCGCGGCGTGACCATCGAGGCCAAGCTCGACAAGGGCCGCGGCGCCGTGAGCACCATCCTGGTCGAGCGCGGCACGCTGCGGGTCGGTGACCCGATCGTGGCCGGAAGCGCCTACGGGCGTGTGCGTGCCATGTTCAACGAGCACGGGGAGAACCTCACCGAGGCCGGCCCGGCCCGCCCGGCCCTGGTCCTGGGTCTGACGAACGTGCCCAGCGCCGGTGACTCCTTCATCGTCGCCCCCGACGACCGCACGGCCCGCCAGATCGCCGACAAACGTGAGGCCGCCGAGCGCGCCGCCCTGCTGGCCAAGCGCCGCAAGCGGGTCTCCCTGGAGAACCTCACCGATGTCCTCAAGGAGGGCAAGGTCGACACCCTCAACCTCATCCTCAAGGGCGACAGCTCGGGTGCGGTCGAGGCCCTCGAGGACTCCCTGCTCAAGATCGACGTCGGCGAGGAGGTCGCCCTGCGCGTCATCCACCGCGGCGTGGGTGCCATCACGCAGAACGACGTCAACCTGGCCACGGTGGACTCCGCCGTCATCATCGGCTTCAACGTCCGGCCTGCCGAGCGCGTCTCGGAGATCGCCGACCGCGAGGGCGTCGACATGAAGTTCTACTCGGTCATCTACAACGCGATCGAGGACGTCGAGGCCGCCATGAAGGGCATGCTCAAGCCCGTCTACGAGGAGGTCGAGCTCGGTACCGCCGAGATCCGGCAGATCTTCCGCTCCTCGAAGTTCGGCTCCATCGCCGGCTCCATCGTCCGCTCGGGCATCATCAAGCGGGGCACCAAGGCCCGCCTGGTGCGCGACGGCGTCGTCATCAACGGCGATCTGTCCATCGAGACGCTGCGCCGTGAGAAGGACGACGTCACCGAAGTCCGCGAGGGCTACGAGTGCGGTATCAACCTGGGCTTCAAGGACCTCGCCGAGGGCGACGTCATCGAGACCTGGGAGATGCGCGAGAAGCCCCGCGACTGAGAACGACAGCGTTCATCAACGGTGGCCGGCCACCCCGCACTGGGGTGGCCGGCCACCGTGTCAGACGGACCCGCATCGCCTTGCCCGCGAGAGAGAAAGTGCGGGTGGGGCGATGAGCGTCAGATGCGCGCGTTGACGTCCTGGTACCCGGAGTCCTCACGGGTCCCGCCCATGCCGTCACCGACCTCGCTGTAGTGACGGATCAACGTCACCGACCGGACCCACTTAATCATCTTGTAGCCGTGGCTCGTTTCGCAGCGCAGGCGCAGCGGAGCACCGAACATGCCCGACAGCGGCGCGTCATTGCGGTCCCAAGCCAGGATCGTGTCGTCCTCGAGGGCCATGTCCAGAGGCAGGCACGTGTAGTACGGCTCGACCGGACGGCCGTCGTGCATGTGCTGGGCCATGCCGAAGGACTCGAACATCACCCAGCCGGCCTCGGGATCGATCTGACCGACCTGCGCGAGCAGGTCCCGCACACGGATCCCCGTCCACTTGGCGATCCCCGTCCAGCCCTGCATGCAGGTGTGCATGGTGATCTGGGACTGGCTGGCGATCGCCTTGAGCTCCGCCAGGGAGAAGGACGCCGGCGCCGAGACCATGCCACCCACCTCGAGACGGAAGTCGGCGAAGTCGTTCGCCGCCAGCTCCTGGTACTCCGGAGACTCCTCCCGTGAGGGGGTGCGGGTGTTGACCCAGTGGAACGTGGAGATGTCCTTCTCCGTCCAGGGCTTCTTAACGGCCTGCTGAGAACTGAAGCGGTCCACCGTGAGGCGGCGGATCCCCCGCGTGGCGTCCCACAGGATCCGCTGGCTGCGACGGGTGTCCGTCAGCGTCCAGTAGGACATGGCGATCCACAGCGCCACCACGACGACGATCGTCCCGATCACGGTGACGTAGGCCTGACCCACCCGGCTGGGGTCGTAGTAGCCGAAGACGATGTGGGTGAGGTTGTGGGGAGCGTGCACGATGAACACCAGGCCCACGTGAACGATGGCGAAGCCCAGGTAGATGAACATGCCGATCAGGTGCAGGGATCGGGCGGCCTGGCGGCCACCGAACATCTTGGCGTACCAGGGGAAGCGACCCACGACGGCGGGGGACATGACCGGTCCCGTGACGATCATCAGCGGAGCGGCGATGAAGACGATGAAGAAGTACCCCAGCTGCTGGAGGCTGTCGTAGGGGGTGAAGTCGCACAAGGACGGGGTGCGCAGGTGCGCGTAGGTCAGCAGGGAGTCCCAGGCGTCGGGCAGGATCCGCCACGTGGTGGGAACCAGACGGTGCCACGCCCCGGTGCCCACGAGGAAGACGACGTAGATGACGCCGTTGAGCAGCCAGAAGCTGGTGGCCACCCCGTGCCAGGCGCGCCCCAGCCCGATCTTGGCCCGGCCGGGCAGGGACAGCAGGGGAGAGAGGTCGCGCTGATCGTCCCGGGCGGTGAAGGCCCCCTCCTCGAGGGGCACCTTGTCCTTGGTGAACCGGATCCACTCTGATCCGGGCTCGCACTGGTCCTTGAAGTAGAAGCGCGGGTGCGAGGCGATGACCTCAATCCCGGAGCGGATGAGCACGCCCATGAGGAGGAAGTTGATGAAGTGGGTGACGCGCAGCCAGAGCGGGAAGGTCTCAGTGTCCACGCACTGCTGGGCGACGTCGTTGGCGGTCTGTGCGGCTAGGGGCAGAAAGGACATCATCGTGCCTTACAAACGGGGTGACAAATCTTCCGTATAAATCATTGTACTGCTGTGTGCCGGTTCTATACAGGGGGTGATGACAAGGTGTCGCGATCGGGTGGCGATGCGGCGGAGAGGAAGTTATGTCAGCCTTTCATAAATACGAAATAAATGGCTGATTTAAATCGGCGAAGCTCTGGTTGTCATGTTGTTCCACACGTTGAATACCGACGGAGAGAATCTGAGGAAATGGGAGCGATCAGTCGTTATATCGACGGAGAAGTCCCGGATCGTTCCCCCACAAAGCTCTGCAAGGCTTGTACGGTGGCTGTGACGACGCGGAAGACATCCGCCGTCTCCTGAGATACACGGAGGTAATCTCATGTCATCCGCTGCCACGACTGAGGGGGCGTCCTCCCGACGCGCTCGCCTCATCGGCAAGGGGTGGATCCAGGGGGTCGCCCTGGTCATGCTCTTCGGATTCACTGTCATGGGCCTGCTGGCCTACCGCACCTACACCAATTCCATGCCTCAGCCGCAGAAGGTGGTCACCGAGAGCGGCGAGACCCTCTTCACGACGCAGGACATCACCGAGGGGCAGAAGCTCTTCCAGGCCAGAGGTCTCATGGAGTACGGCTCCATCCTGGGGCACGGCGGCTACCTCGGTCCGGACTTCACCGCCGAGTACCTCCGCATGGAGGCCACGAGCGTCAAGAAGCAGCTCGCCGCCCAGGGGGTCGCCGACCCGGCGGCCGCCACCAAGGAGATGATGCGGACCAACCGCTACGACCCCTCCACGGGAACCCTGGTGTGGACCGATGAGCAGGTCAAGGCCTACAACGAGGCCGTCAGCCACTACACCACGATGTTCGGGCCCGACGCCCACAGCCACGGCCTCAAGCCGGATCTCATCACCGACCCCGTCCAGGTCAAGCAGGTGACGGCCTTCTTCGGCTGGACCGCCTGGGGCTCGTCAGCGCAGCGCCCCGGCCACGACTACTCGTACACGAACAACTGGCCCGCCGAGTCCCTGGTCGGCAACGCGCCCACCGGTGACCTCATGATCTGGTCGGTCCTGTCACTGATCGTCCTCATCGGTGGAACCGGGGTCATGTTCGCCATCTACGGCCGCTGGAGCCAGAAGATCGGCTGGCACTCCGAGGAGGCCCCGGCCCTGTCCTTCCGACAGCCCGAGGAGGTCGGACTGACCAAGTCGCAGCGGGTGGTGGCCTGGTACGTCTTCACCATCGCCGCCCTCTTCCTCGTCCAGACGCTCCTGGGGGCCCTGGCCGAGCACTACCGGGCCGACGTGCTGTCCTTCTTCGGCTTCGACCTGGGCCGGCTCCTGCCCTTCTCCCTGGCCCGCACCTGGCACGTCCAGCTCTCCTTGTTCTGGACCGCCATCGGGCTGCTCGCGGCCGGGCTGTTCCTGACTCCGTTCATCGCCAGGCGCGAGCCGAAGAAGCAGCACGTGCTGGTGTGGACCCTGTTCATCGCCGCCACGGTCGTCGTCGTGCTGTCTTGCCTGGCGGAGGGGGCCAGCCAGCACGGCCTGAGCTGGGCCAAGGGACCGCTGTTCGCCCAGCAGTGGGAGTACCTCGACCTGCCCTTCGTCTTCCAGGTGCTGTTGACCCTGGCCCTGTTCGTCTGGGTGTTCATCATCTGGCGCGCCATGCGCTCGCGCCTGAGCAACGAGCACGTGGCCAACATGCCCTGGTTGTTCATGTTCGCGGCCCTAGCGATCCCCGCCTTCTACGCCGTGGGGATGATGGCGCGCACCGGAACCCACGTGACCGTCGCCGAGTTCTGGCGCTTCTGGGTGGTGCACCTGTGGGTCGAGGACTTCCTCGAGCTGTTCACCACCGTCATGGTCGCCTACGTCTTCGTCCTGCTGGGCGTTGTCCGCGAGAGGATCGCCCTTGGCATCATCTTCATGGACATCATCCTGTACTCCGCCGGCGGCGTCATCGGCACTATGCACCACCTGTACTTCTCCGGCACGCCGGTGGAGCACATGGCCCTGGGCGCCTTCTTCTCAGCCGCCGAGGTGATCCCCCTGACCTTCCTGACGGTGGAGGCCTGGGCCTTCATGCAGCTGGGAGCCAACCGCCACGGCAAGGAGGCCGGTCCCTTCCCGCACCGCTGGGCCGTCATGTTCCTCATGGCTGTCGGCTTCTGGAACTTCCTGGGGGCCGGTGTCTTCGGCTTCCTGGTCAACCTGCCCATCGTGTCCTACTACGAGATCGGGACCGCGCTGACGGCCAACCACGCTCACGCCTCCATGATGGGCGTGTACGGCTTCATGGCGCTGGCGCTGGGGATGTTCGCCCTGCGCTACCTGGTGCCGGCCGACAAGTGGCCCGAGAAGCTCGCCAAGACCTCCTTCTGGAGCCTCAACATCGGTCTGGCCTGGATGTGCTTCGCCACCCTGCTGCCGCTGGGCATCCTCCAGCTGCGCTACTCGGTGAGCACGGGCTACTTCGAGGCCCGCCAGCTCACCTACGTCACCAACTCTGTCAACACGATCATTGAGTGGGGGCGGATGCCCGGAGACCTCATCTTCATCCTCGGCGGAGTCCTGCCCTACCTCTACATCGCCTTCCTGGGACTGAGGAACTGGCGTCGAGGGCGGACGGTGGACACCTTCGCCGAGGATGCCCTCTACGAGGAGATCCAGGGTGGGCGCAAGGCCTGGCGTGGTGAGCGCGCGGAGCTGAACGACTGATGGACTCACCCGACCTGAGCGTGTGGCTCATCGCCGTCTACGCGCTCATCATGCTGGCTGCTGCGTGGGCCGTGGACGTCCTCGGCTCGCGCAGCGCCCGGCATTCCATGTCCTGGCGGCACTCGGACTTCATGTACCACGACGACGTCGACGGCTGGAGGTGCCACGAGGACCAGTGGCTATGGCCCACCGCCTTCGACCCGGACAAGCGCGTCATCCGCTATGAGGGCGCCCATGCGATCTGCGGGCGCTGCCCGTCCAAGGACAGCTGCTCGCCCACCCCCGGCCCACGGGAGATCACCCGGCCCGTCGACCCGTGGCCCTACTCCGACGCCGGACGCTTCCACCGCGGTGTGGGCCTGGTCATCGCCTGCGTCGGTGTCTTCATCCCGGTGCTGCTCATGGTGGCCTTTCACGCCGCCGGTGACCTCATCGTCCTGGGCACGACGACCGTCGTCGTCATCGTGGCCGGAGTCCTGCCGCTGGCCCGTCACCTGTGGAGCACCCCCGACAACGCGCCGGCCCACCTGCCCCACGTCGGCTCGCAGGAGTACCAGGAGGCGGAGGAGGCTCGTCGCTCATCGGGCACCGGGCCCGTCCCGGTGTCGATCAGCGCACGCCCCTCGGGATACCGCTCAGTGCGTGAGGCGGCCGAGGCGATCGCCACCGCTCAGGCCCGTGCAGCCGCAACGGGGCGCACCGTGCATGTCTCCTTCCTCTCCGGGGCTGACGGCACCGGGAAAGCGGACGGCGGGACTGTCGCCTCCGCTGCCTCCGTGGAGCCCGAGCTGCGTCGCGTCACCGCCCTGCGCACCCGCAAGCGCGTCCCGACCACTGGCGCCGAGAACGGGGCGGATGGAACCCGCGGCGGGGCCCGGCGCTCATGGTCCTCGGCGTGGAACGAGGCCACCGACACCACACGCAGATGATTCGGGCCCAGCCCTGAGCCACGTCGACTTACCTTCCTGAAGGACCCTTCATGACTACCACCACCACCGCCATTGCGGCCCTGGCCGTCCTCGTCCTGCTTGTCCTGGCCCTCTCGCTCAAGATCATCACCCAGTACGAGCGGGGCATCGTGTTCAGGTTGGGGCGCCTGCGACCTGTCTACGACCCCGGCCTGCACCTGGTCGTTCCCTTCCTCGAGCGCCTGGTGCGGGTCGACACCCGCGTGGTCACCCTGACCATCCCGCCCCAGGAGGTCATCACGGAGGACAACGTGCCGGCGCGCGTCAACGCCGTCGTCCTGTTCAACGTCACTGACCCGGTCAAGGCCGTCATGGCGGTGGAGAACTACGCGATCGCCACCTCCCAGATCGCGCAGACCACGTTGAGGTCCGTCCTCGGCCGGGTTGACCTGGACACCGTGCTCGCCCACCGCAGCGCCTTGAACGCCGACCTGCGAGACATCATCGAGAAGCTCACCGAGCCCTGGGGCGTGGAGGTCAGTGTCGTCGAGATCAAGGACGTTGAGATTCCCGAGCAGATGCAGCGGGCCATGGCTCGTGGGGCTGAGGCCGAGCGTGAGCGCCGCGCCAAGATCATCAACGCCCGTGGTGAGCTCCAGGCCTCCGAGGAGCTGCGTCAGGCGGCCGACACGCTCTCGAAGTCACCGGCCTCTCTCCAGCTGCGCTACCTGCAGACCCTCCTGGAGCTCGGCGCCGACCAGAACTCCACGGTCGTCTTCCCCCTGCCAATGGACATCATCGGACCGCTCCTGGAGCGCTTCGGTCCCCAGGGCGGCCTGCCGGAGGCTAACGAGGGCGAGGGCGGCGAAGGAGCTGGCGCACCGCGTCACCGATGAAGACTGCGACCGCCGCCCACACCAGGACCATGGCCGCCCATCGGGCCGGCGGGATCCGCTCATGGAAGGCGCCCCAGGCCAGCAGGAACTGGATGGTCGGGGCGATGTACTGCCCCATCCCGACCACGGACAACGGCACGCGCCTGGTCCCGGCGGCGAAGAGCAGCAGGGGCACGGCCGTGACCGGGCCGGCCACCACGAGCAGTGCCAGGATCCACCACCCTTGATCGGGGGCCTGCCAGGCCGACTGACCCTGCCAGGCCAGGTGGCCCAGGTAGGCGAGCGCGACGGGAGTCACGACGGCGCTCTCCACCGTCAGCCCGGTCAGCGCGTCCACGTCGGGCCCGAGCTGCTTCTTGACCAGCCCGTACAGGGCGAAGGAGAAGGCCAGCGCCAGGGAGATCCACGGCAGCGCGCCCTGCAGCACCACGAGGAGGGCCACTCCAGCGCCCGCCAGCGCGATTGAGACCCGGTGAGCGGGGCGCAACCGCTCATGCAGCACCAGCGAGGCCAGGGCCACCGTCACCAGCGGGTTGATGAAATAGCCCAGGGCGGCGTCGGCCGTGCGTGCGCTGTTGACGCCGTAGACGTAGACGAGCCAGTTGACTGAGACCAGCAGCCCGCAGACGGCCAGCATCCCCAGCAGGCGCGGTGAGCGCACCACGTGAACCAGCTGCGCCCAGCGGCGCCGCAGGGCGATGAGCATCAGGCAGGAGACGAGCGTCCAGAGGATCCGGTGACCGATGATCTCCACACTGCCGGCGGCCGAGAGAAGGTGGAAGTAGAGGGGGAAGACGCCCCACAGGGTGTAGCAGCCGATGACCAGAGCCATCCCAGTGCTGTCGAGCGTCCCTGACGCCGAGGTCGCCGCGGCCTCAGGAAGGGCCGGTGGCGTAGCGGTGGGGCCGTCTTTCGAGGAGGATGCACCGGGGGAGGAGCTCATTGTGATCTGTTCCTGATCCGTTCGCGCTCGGGGATGGCTGCGGTGACCGTGTCGCCGCTCCGCGTAGCATAGTGAGGCGCACTGGACCGCCTCGGAAGGGGCCGCTCTTTCGCGGGTGAGGACGGCGCGCCGATCGGTCCCGATCGCTCAGCCCCGGGCCTGACAGACCCGGACCCCGCACGTGAAGGAGCCCCGCCATGGCCGACGCCGCCCGCGCCCGCAAGGTCGCCGACCGCATTCATGAGACTGTCGCCCGCCTCCTTCAAGGGCGAATCAAGGACCCGCGCCTGGGCTTCGTCACCGTCACCGACGTCCGTGTCACCGGCGACCTCCAGCAGGCCACCGTGTTCTACACCGTCTACGGCAGCGATGAGGAGCGGGAGGAGACGGCCAAGGCGCTGCGCTCAGCCAAGGGACTCATCCGCTCCGAGGTTGGTAAGGCCCTCGGCATCCGCCTGACTCCTTCACTCTCCTTCCAGCTCGATGCCCTGCCCACCACCGCTAAGACCCTCGAGGACGCCCTGGCCCAGGCCAGGGTGCGTGACGCCCAGATCGCCAAGGTCGCCGAGGGAGCCACCTACGCCGGTGACGCCGACCCCTACCGCCACGATGAGGAGGATGAGGAGGCCGAGGACGGCGAGCCGGAGGCTGAGGAGAGCGACCACGAGCCTGCAACGGACGCCGAGGACCTGTGAAGGCCTCTGAGCGGGCCGAGCCCGTGGAGCGGACCGGCGCACGTCGTCGCCCCGACGTCCCCCGTGGCGCGGTCACGGCGGCCGACGGGATCCTCCTGGTGGACAAGCCCCGGGGGCTGACCAGCCACGACGTCGTCGGCGCCACCCGCCGCCTGGCCGCTACCCGCAAGGTGGGGCACGCCGGCACCCTCGACCCCATGGCCACCGGCCTGCTGCTGCTGGGCATCGGGCGCGCCACCCGCTTCCTCACCTACCTGGTGGGAGCCGACAAGACCTACGAGGCCACCGTTCGCCTCGGGGTGGAGACCACGACGGAGGACGCCGACGGGCAGATCGTCGCAGCCCGCGGCTGCCGGATCGAGGACGTACCCGAGGCCCGCCTCCAGGAGGCGCTCACAACCCTGACCGGACCGATCCAGCAGGTGCCCAGTGCAGTCTCCGCCATCAAGGTCGACGGCGTGCGAGCCTACCAACGCGTCCGTGACGGTCAGGACGTCGAGCTGCAGGCCAGGCCCGTGACCATCCACGAGCTGCGCCTGACCGCGGAGCCCCGGAAGTCGATCGTCGAAGCTGACGGCGCCCTCGGTGACGGCCCAGACGTGGTGGAAACGGTCGATGTCGACATCCTCGTCTCCTGCTCGTCGGGCACCTACGTGCGCGCCCTGGCCCGGGACCTGGGCCGGGCGCTGGGCTGCGGGGCTCATCTGACCGCGCTGCGGCGCACCGCAGTGGGCCCCTTCGACATCAACGAGGCCTACACCCTGACGGACCTGTCCGCCCAGGTCGAGACCGACGCCTCCAACCCAGAGCCTCACGGGGTCACCACGCTGCGGCTGGAGGAGGTCGGCCGGCGCTGCTTCGAGCGCCTGAGCCTGACCGAGGACGAGGCGCGCGCACTGCGATACGGCCAGCCCCTTGACGCCGAGGTCCTGGAGAGGGGTGAGGCACCCGAGGGCCGGCGGCTGCAGGCCTCTGCGAAGACGGCCGAGCAGTGCGTCGTCGCCGGATTCGCCCCCGGTGGGCGCCTCGTGGCACTGTTGAGGCACCAGGGCCCACGTGCGCGCCCGGTACTGGTCCTGGACCCGGCCTGAGACGCGCACTCGGGCCGCCGGCCCGTCCGGCGAAAGCACACCCGATGAGCACCTTTGCGTGAGGAGACATGATGAGCCAGACCGGAGGATGCCGCTGCGGATGCGGCGGGCACGGCAAGCGCAACGAGCAGGACGAGCGGGCCGCCGCGCCCGCAGTCGCCCAGCCGGTGGGTGAGGGATACCGGCCCGAGCCCGCGCAGACCTCCCCGGAGGTCGTCGACGCCGTCGCCATCGCCTCAGCGGTGACGACGGCCCTGGGAGCGGGAGCGCCGCAGGGCGTCACCCCCGGGCACAAGGCCGGTAACCTGCTGGGCCTGCGTGATGTCTCTGCCTCCGCCTCGGGCGGTGGCGGTTGCGGCTGCGGGGGTCACTGAGGAGGCCACTGACCCGGCCCCGTCACACGCTGTGGCGCTGGAGGGCCTCGGTGACCGTCGTCAGGCGTGCGGGGCCGTCAGCCTCCTCGTATCGTCCCAGGAGCAGGTCCTCCGTGATCTGCCCGTCCACGAGCACCAGGACACGGTCGGCCCGGGCCGCCACCTGGGAGTCGTGGGTGACCATGACCAGAGTCGTCCCCGAGGCGTGAATCTCCCCGAGCAGGTCGAGGATCTGCAGCGCGGTAGCGGAGTTGAGCGCTCCTGTGGGTTCGTCGGCGAAGACGATCCCGGGGTCGTTGATGAGGGCCCGGCAGATGCCTGCGCGCTGCAGCTGGCCGCCGGATACCTCGGTGACGCCGCTGGTGGCCAGCTCGGCGATCCCCATGCGCTCCATGAGCTCCTCTCCACGCGCCGTGACCTCGGAGCGCGGACGCAGACCCGCCAGGAACCCGGGCAGGACGATGTTGTCCAGCAGGCACAGGGTGGTCAGGAGATGCGCCTGTTGGAAGACGAATCCGAAACGCGTCAGTCGCAGCGCCGCCAGCTCCTTCTCACTCAGGCTCGTGATCTCCTGGCCGCCCAGGAGTACGGAGCCGGTATCGGGCCGGTCCATACCGCTCAGGCAGTGCAGAAGGGTGGACTTCCCGGACCCGGAGGGCCCCATGATGGCGACGAACTGCCCCTGCTCGACATCCAGGTCGAGGTCTCGCAGGACGGGGGAGTGGTAGCTCTTGGACAGGTGCTGGGCCCGCAGAACCGGTTGCCCGGCTCCCACGGGGACAGCCGGTCCCGCGGCTGCTGATCCGGTGCGCCATGGGGAACGCGATGGGGTGGAGGCACGCATTCTGTCTCTCCTTACTCGCCGGTGCTCAGGGTCATGGTCAGGGGCATGGTGCGTAGGCGTCTGAGTGCCAGGGCGACAGCACCGACGACGGTGGCCAGCAGTGCCCCTGGTAGGACGAGCCCCACCAGCCACCAGTTGGGGAGGAGCTGAAGGTCGGGGGCTCCGCGCGAGGCCATGACCGCCCCGATCGCGGGGCTGCCCAGAGCGGAGGCCCCCAGGAGCCCTAGGGCAGTCCCCAGCAGCGCCAGGAGGCCGAAACGGATGAGGTACTGCCCCGCAACTGCCCGTCTGGTGCACCCCAGCGCCATCAGGACGCCGATCTGAGGTCGCTCCCGCGAGACGATGAGGACGGTGAACAGCAC
This sequence comes from Actinomyces sp. HMT 175, assembly GCF_016694895.1. NCBI lineage: Bacteria > Bacillati > Actinomycetota > Actinomycetes > Actinomycetales > Actinomycetaceae > Actinomyces > Actinomyces sp. HMT 175. The sequence goes on along the minus strand of NZ_CP068012.1, from coordinate 1,864,525 downwards.
CGTGATGAGGAAGGACAGCCCCAGCGCGATGGCGCAGGCCAGCGTGGTGACGATGCGGACCTGGGAGCCGGTGGCCCCGAAGAACTGGGCGGCATACTGATTCATGCTGACCGCCTGGATCCCCGGGTACTCGCCGCTCAGCTGCTTGGCGAGGGTGCTGGCCTGCTGAGTGGAGCCGGCGTCGGCGTAGACGATCTGCCACAGTGCGGGGGCACCGTCGTCGAAGGTGGCCTTGGCGGTATGCCCGTTGTTGGTGATGTCCTGGTAGACACCCGTGACCGTCAGGTCCTTGTCACCGTCGGCGGTCCGGACGGTGACCGTGGCGCCCTCCTTGGCCCCCGTGTCCTGGGCCTGGCTGAAGGACAGGGCGATCTCGTCGTCGGTGGTGGGGGCGCGCCCGGAGAGGTACTCCATGGGGAAGGCCTCATGGTCCCCGATATCAATGAGCGCCGTCTCCGAGCCGCCGGCGGCAGTGGACATCTTGTAGCTGCGGCGCAGCATCGTGGTGTGCCGGGTGACGCGGGGGTCGGAGTCGACGGCCTTCTCCACGGCGGCCAGGTCCTGGACCCCGGTGCGTACGTCGATACGCAGGTCGGCCCGACCGGCCCCCAGGTAGGTGGCCACACGTGAGTCGCTCAGAGTCGAGGAGACATTCGTCGGCAGCACCATGGTGAAGGTGCACAGCGCCAGAACACCGAGCATCAGGGCGTTGGAGGGGCGCAGTGCCTCGCGCGCCCCGAGCCACACCTGAACCGGAAGGCGGCGAAGGGTGGTCAGTCTCCAGCGCTGCCGGCGTGGGCGCAGGGAGGCGCTGGTGCCGCTGCGCAGAGCCTCGATGGCCGAGATGCGGCCGATGCGCCGCAGAGCCAACCAGGTGAAGCCGATGACTCCGAGCGCCAGAACCAGAACCGTGAGGATCGGCAGCCCCACGCTCCACAGGGTGGTCGCGGGCCGGCCCAGGTAGAGGGTCGTCGGGGCCTCCAGGGCAGTGGCGAGGGGCTGGCCGGCCACGTAGCCCAGGGCCGCCCCCAGCGCTGACAGAGCCAGGTACTTGACCACGTAAAGGCGGCGTATCCGTCTCAGTGGCGCCCCGATGGCCTTGAGCACGGCGATCTGAGCCAGGTCCGTCTCGACGGCCGCCAGCACCGTGTAACGCAGGGCGAGGACGGCGACAACCGCCAGAATGACAGCCACCACCAGGGCCACTGCCACGATGAGCATGGCGTTGAGTGAGTTCATGAGCTGGATCATCGAGGCGCTGACGTTGATGCCGTTACTGGGCAGACCCGCCTCCTTGTAGGCGTCGATGACGCCGCCGGGACGGGCGGAGTCGGTCAGGCTCATCTCAATGAGGTACTCGGGCTCGGTGATCTGCTGCTCCAGGGCGGAGAAGTCCTCGGGCGAGACCACCAGGCGCTTGGAGGGGATCATGGCGGCATTCATCTGAGCGTCGCGGGCGAATCCCACGACGGTCAGGGCCGTGGTCCTGCCGGCGCTGCTGACGGTCACGGTGTCGCCGACATCGGCGCTGTTGATCGCCCGGTAGTGGATCGGCAGCACCACCTCTCCCGGCCCCGGGCTGACGGGTTCGCCGTCGTCGTCGAGCAGGAGGTCGAGGTGCTTGGGAGAGGTGACGAAGGCGGGCTCGTTGTAGGACTCGGACTGGTTGACACCGTTGATGGACAGCTCCTGGCGCGCTACCGGAAGGGTCTTGATGACCTCGTGGTCGGTGACGTCGCTGCGCGCCTGCACCCACGTCTCGATCGCCTGCCGGTCGCGGTCGTCAATACGGCCGGAGTGCATCTGCACCAGGTCCGGCAGCTTGGCCCGCTGCGAAAGCCGGTGCGTGGCCGACAGGCTGTCCACCACCAGGGACGTCCCGGCCGACATCAGTGTGGCCGCCAGGGCGATGAGGGCGGTCAGGGTAGCGGCCACGACGGCGCCGCGCGCCAGGTCCGCCTTGAGAAGTCGCATCAGCATGACAGCAGCCTCCTTGGAGTCTGTCCTCGGTCTTGCGGGCTCTTTCCCGGATGAGGGATTCCCAGGTGAGGGAACGGTTTTCGACACTAATCGACTGACAGTCGATATCGAGAATAGACTGACGGTCGAAACGCGTCAAGGCGTGTCGAGGGCGGCTGGTTCGCATCCGGCTGCGCCCCCGTGGCAGGGTTGTCCCGCGCACGCTCCTCTCCCGACCCGGCGGGGTGGGCGGGGGCGTGCGGATGCGGATGAAGACAGGGGCGCGGTGCGCCCACGGGCCGATGAGAGCAGGAACAGCGACAGTGGAGGTCTGGTACGGCGCCGAGCAGGTGCCAGCGAGCCTGAGCGCTCCGGGAGGGCCGGGCGCCGTGGTCACGATGGGCATCTTCGACGGCGTCCACCGCGGGCATCAGGCGGTCCTGGGACGCGTCGTCGAGCTCTCCCATGAGCTCGCCCACGACGACCGGCGGCCCCTGGCCGTCGCGGTCACCTTCGACCCCCACCCCCGTAGCGTCCACCAGCCCGAGGCCGACCTGCCCCTCATCGCCTCCCTGACCGACCGCCTGGCCTCCCTGGGGGACCTCGGTCTCGACGCGGTCCTGGTCATCACCTACACCCTCGACTTCGCCGCCCAGAGCCCGCAGGACTTCGTGCGCACCTGGCTGGAGGAGCTGCTCGGGGCCCGCGCGGTCGTCGTCGGCGACGACGTCCGCTTCGGTTGGCGCAACTCCGGGGACGCCGCCACCCTGGAGCAGATCGGTCGCCAGGACGGCTTCGAGGTGGAGATCGTCTCCACCATCTGCTCCGACGAGGGGCGTCGCTGGTCCTCGACGTGGATCCGCCAGTGCCTCAAGGACGGGAACATGCGGCAGGTCAGCCGGGTCCTGGGCCGTCCCCACCGGCTGCGCGGCGTCGTCGTGCGAGGTCTGCGCCGCGGCCGCGAGCTCGGGTTCCCCACCGCCAACCTGGAGGCCGCCACCGCCGGTGTCGTGCCGCCCGACGGGGTCTACGCCGGCTGGCTGATTCGCGGCTGCGCAGACGAAGGCGATGTCCAGCGGCTGCCCGCCGCCATCTCGATCGGCACCAATCCCACCTTCGACGACGTCCCCCAGCGCACGGTCGAGGCTCATGTCCTGGGGCGAGCCGACCTCAATCTCTATGGCGAGGAGGTGGGGGTCGAGCTCGTCGAGCGCCTGCGCCCCATGCTCGCCTTCGATGGGCTCGACGCGCTCCTGGTGCAGATGCGCGCCGATATCGAGGACACCGCCCGGATTCTGGGAGTCCCGGTCCCCGAGCCGATCCGTCCCGAGGACGTCACCGCGCAGTAGCTCCGGTGGCGGGGCAAGGCCATCGCGGGGGTCGTCGCCGTCGGAGCCTGACCGTCGCATCCCGCTTCCGCCCCGGAACTGTGCCGGTTCGCACAGCCTCTGGCGTGATCGGAGGGAAGCGGCGCTGGTAAGGTTGGCGGGCCGTCGATCGGCCACGGATACCTCATGCCCGGGAGAACCTGCCCCGGCGCTCCGTGCAACGAGACCCGAAGGAGTCCGCATGTCGGTTACCGCAGAGCGCAAGCAAGAGATCATCGCCGAGTACGCCACCCACGAGGGTGACACGGGCTCCCCGGAGGTCCAGGTCGCCATCCTCACCGAGCGCATCTCCAACCTCACCGAGCACTTCAAGGGCCACACCCACGACCACCACTCGCGTCGCGGCCTCTACCTGCTCATCGGTAAGCGCCGTCGCCTGCTCGACTACCTCATGAAGGAGGACATCGAGCGCTACCGTGCCCTCATCGCCCGCCTTGGCATCCGCCGCTGAGCGCGCTGACAGCCTTGAGCCGTGCGGCCCGGCCCCCTGGAGGGGAGCCGGGCCGCACGGCGTTTCCGGGCCGCCTCGCCCGCGCTCAGAGCAGCGAGGTGTAGAGCGCCTTGATGTCCTCACGGGTCGCGGGGCGCAGGCCAGTTTCGTCCTGCCGTTGGTCACCACTTTGTCACGATCGAGTAAGACCGGTCCAGGAAGGCATCGGTTCCGCGCGTCCCATCTCACGTGGCATCCGGCGGCGCTGATCGGCATCACGGGACCGCGCACGATAGAATCTGCGCGGCTGTGCCCTCGTGTACTCGCCGGCTCATCGATGCTCTCCCAGCGTGCGAGCCGGCCAGGAGTGCGCAGGTGGCGCAGTCCGCCCCCGGGAAGAGACCCGGGGAGCGGCCGGCCCCGTCGGTTTTCGGTGGTGGCCTCCGGAACCGTGCTCGCGCCGTCGGATCAAGGAGATCCGCGTATGGCAGCACTCGGCTCCGTGGGCCTCGATCGAAGGCCACGGACCCGGCACGACGATCGCGAGAAGAGAGACTTCATGTTCATTGACGACCCCGAGGTCACCGCCGCCGAGGCAGTGATCGACAACGGCTCCTTCGGCAAGCGCGTGGTGCGCTTCGAGACGGGCCGCCTGGCCAAGCAGGCCGCTGGAAGCGCCATGGCCTACCTCGACGGTGAGACCGCCGTCCTGTCCGCCACCACCGTGGGCAAGCACCCCAAGGACCAGTTCGACTTCTTCCCTCTGACCGTGGATGTCGAGGAGCGCCAGTACGCCGCCGGCCGCATCCCCGGCTCCTTCTTCCGCCGCGAGGGCCGCGCCGGAACCGCCGCCATCCTGGCCTGCCGCCTCATCGACCGTCCGCTGCGCCCCTCCTTCGTCAAGGGCCTGCGCAACGAGGTCCAGGTCGTTGAGACCGTCCTGGCCATCCACCCCGACGACGACTACGACGTCCTGGCCATCAACGCCGCCTCGATGTCCACCCAGATCGCCGGCCTGCCCTTCTCCGGGCCCGTGGCCGGTACCCGCCTGGCCCTCATTGACGGGCACTGGGTGGCCTTCCCCCGCTACTCCGAGCAGCAGCGCGCCACCTTCCAGATGGTGGTGGCCGGCCGCGTCCTGGAGTCCGGCGACGTCGCCATCATGATGGTCGAGGCCGGCGCCACCGAGCACGCCTGGGAGCTCATCAACGCCGGGGCCGTCGCCCCCACCGAGGCTGTCGTCGCCGAGGGCCTGGAGGCCGCCAAGCCCCACATCAAGGCCCTGTGCGAGGCCCAGCTCGAGGTCGCCCAGCACGCCTCGAAGCCCACCGCCGAGTTCCCCCTCTACCTGGACTACTCCGACGAGCAGTACGACGCCGTGGAGAAGGCCGCCGAGGCCCACGGCCTGGCCGCCGCCATCGCCACCGAGGGTAAGCAGGCCCGCGACCTGGCCACCGACGCCGTGCGTGACGAGGTCCTGGCCGAGCTCGCCGAGTCCTTCCCCACCGAGGAGGACACCAAGGCCCTCAAGGCCGCCTTCCGCTCCGTGACCAAGAAGATCGTGCGCCACCGCACCCTCACCGAGGGCGTGCGCATGGACGGTCGTGGCCTGAAGGACATCCGCACCCTGGCCGCCGAGGTCGAGGTCCTGCCCCGCGTGCACGGCTCGGCCATCTTCGAGCGCGGCGAGACCCAGATCCTGGGCGTGACCACCCTTAACATGCTGCGCATGGAGCAGCAGGTGGACGACCTCTCCCCGGTCACCCACAAGCGCTACATGCACAACTACAACTTCCCGCCCTTCTCCACCGGTGAGACCGGCCGCGTGGGCGCCCCCAAGCGCCGCGAGATCGGCCACGGCAACCTGGCCGAGCGGGCCCTCGTGCCCGTCCTGCCCACCCGCGAGGACTTCCCCTACGCGATCCGCCAGGTCTCCGAGGCCCTGGGCTCCAACGGCTCGACCTCCATGGGCTCGGTGTGCGCCTCCACCCTGTCCCTGCTCAACGCTGGTGTGCCGCTGCGCGCACCCGTGGCCGGTATCGCCATGGGCCTCATGCACGAGGTCATCGACGGCGAGACCAAGTGGGCCACCCTCACCGACATCCTCGGCTCCGAGGACGCCTTCGGGGACATGGACTTCAAGGTCGCCGGAACCCGTGACTTCATTACGGCCCTCCAGCTGGACACCAAGCTCGACGGCCTGCCCTCCGAGGTGCTGGCCGGCGCGCTCGGCCAGGCCCGCGACGCCCGCCTGTTCATCCTCGACGTCCTGGCCCAGGCCATCGACGCCCCCGACGAGATGGCCCCCACGGCCCCGCGTGTCCTGGCCGTGCGCATCCCGGTGGACAAGATCGGTGAGGTCATCGGCCCCAAGGGCAAGATGATTAACCAGATTCAGGAGGACACCGGGGCGGACCTGACGGTCGAGGACGACGGCACCGTCTACATCGGCGCCTCCGACGGCCCCTCGGCCGAGGCCGCCCGCGACGCCGTCAACGCCATCGCCAACCCGCAGATGCCCGAGATCGGTGAGCGCTTCGTGGGTACCGTGGTCAAGACCACGACTTTCGGCGCCTTCGTCTCGCTGACCCCCGGCAAGGACGGCCTGCTCCACATCTCCCAGATCCGCCGGCTTGTCGGCGGCAAGCGCGTGGAGAACGTCGAGGACGTCCTGGGCGTCGGGGACAAGGTCCAGGTCGAGCTGGCCGAGATCGACCAGCGCGGCAAGCTGAGCCTGCACGCGGTCCTCACCGACGAGCAGCTCGCCGCCGAGGCCGAGGGCGAGGCCTCCCGCAAGGCCTCCCGTGAGGGCGGCTCGCGCCGCGAGGCCAAGGACGAGGACGGCGAGCAGCCGCGCCGCGAGCGTCGTCCGCGCCGTCGTCGCATGCGCAGCGCCGAGTCCTCCGAGGAGGAGTGAGACCCGTTCAGCGGCCCTAGCCGACTGATGCATCTCTCCGGTGTCCCCGTCCGGTCCTCTGGGCCGGGCGGGGACACCGTCGTCATCGGGGCAGTGCGTTCGCTGCGCGCGGCAGGACGCGGCCGGGTGCGGGAACGACACTGGGCCCGCCAGCCCGCTAGTCTTCGCGGGTGACCAACCCAGACATGCGCGCCGGATCAGCCCGGCCGGCGGCCTCTCAGCCCTCCACGACCCCCGCGACCGGGCAGTCCTCGAGCCCGACTGACTACGCCGAGGTGGAGCTCGGGCGTGGGCGGCCCGGCCGTGACGGCACCGAGCTGACCCTGCACGACGACGGGGCGCTCACCCGCCGCTCGGTCCTGCCCGGTGGGGTGCGCGTCATCACCGAGTCCGTGCCAGGGCTGCGCTCGGCCTCGATCGGCATGTGGTTCGGCGTCGGCAGCCGCGACGAGGTGCCCGGCCAGGAGGGCTCCACCCACTTCCTGGAGCACCTGCTGTTCAAGGGCACCGCCACGCGGGATGCCCACGAGATCGCCGAGGCCTTCGACATGATCGGCGGGGAGTCCAACGCCGCCACCTCCAAGGAGCACACCTCCTACTACGCCCGTGTGCTCGCCCCTGACGGTATGCAGGCCCTTGACGTGCTCGCCGACATGGTGACCTCCTCGCTCCTGGAGCCCGCCGACGTCGAGACCGAGCGCGGTGTCATCGTCTCCGAGCTGGCCGATGCCGCCGACGACCCCGCCGACGTCGCCCAGGAGGCCTTCGCCCGCGCCGCCTTCGGTGAGGACACGCCGCTGGGCCGCCCCATCGGCGGCACTAACGAGACCGTCACCGCCGTCCCGCGTGACGCCGTGTGGGAGCACTACAAGCGCACCTACGCCTCCGACACCCTCGTGGTGGCCGCCGCCGGCGCCGTCAACCACGACGAAGTCTGCGAACGGGTCCTGGCCGACCTGGCCGCGGCCGGCTGGGACGCCTCGCCTGACGCCGTCCCGCGCGAGCGCCGCTTCGAGATCGAGCCCTTCGCGGCCCTGGACGTTCACGACATCACCGTCCCGCGTGAGAGTGAGCAGACCCACCTGTACCTGACCTGCCAGGGCATCGCCGTACGCGATGAGCGGCGCTGGGCCATGAGCGTGCTCACCACCATCCTGGGTGGGGGCATGTCCTCGCGCCTGTTCCAGGAGGTGCGTGAGAAGCGGGGGTTGGCCTACACCACCTACGCCTTCGACACCTCCTACGCCGGTGCTGGCGCCTTCGGGCTCTACGCGGGCTGCGCCCCCGGCGACGTCGACGAGGTGTGTGCCGTCATGATCGGCGAGTTTGAGAAGCTTGCCGAGCACGGCGTCACCGAGCGGGAGATGATGCGTGCCCGCGGTCAGCTGCGCGGGGCCATGGTGCTTGGGGGAGAGGACTCGCTGGCGCGTATGGGTCGTCTGGGGCGGGCCGAGGTCGTTACCGGGCGCCTGCGCTCCATGGGGGAGAACCTGCGCCGCCTGGAGGCCGTCACCCCTGAGGAGGTCCGGGAGATGGCCGCCTGGCTGGTGGAGCAGAAGCGCGCCCGCATCCTCGTGGGTCCGGTTGGCTGACAGCTGCCGACAACCGATGGGGTCCATGACCTGCTCATCGAGTACCGCAGGAGTCAGAAGAGGGGCTGAGTGTCCAAATCGGTGACAAAGGCGCGGATCGCTCTCATCCAGCCGATGCGCAACCCCATGATTCCAAGGTTCTTCAGCCTGCGCTCTAAGAGATGGAGGTCCTTTGTATCCGAAATGGACACCAACAAGCTGATTCCAGTCGTCGGCCCCTGGTGCTACTGGTCAGTGTGGGCCTGAGCGTTGCTCAGCGCCGGAAGCCGAAGGCGGCACCGATGAGCTGATCGAAGACCCGGTCGGGCAGGACTCGACGCGCGGCAATGAGCGGCTTGGCCATGAAGCCCACGGCGTAGCGGGTCCGGGGGTGACGGGCGGTGACGATCTTGCCGACGGTACGAGCGATGACCTCCGGCGGGGAGTAGTGCCGCCGGTTCGACTCGCTGCGCATGGCTCCGGCCACGTCTCGGATCTGGTCGGCGTAGGCACTGCCCTCGGCCGTTGCCTCCAGGTGGTCGGCGGCGATCGATGCCCATTCGGTGCGGATGCCGCCGGGCTCGACCACGACGACGTCAATCCCGAAAGGAGACAGTTCGATGCGTAGCGCGTCGCTCAGGGCCTCGACGGCGTACTTGGTGGCGTGGTACCAGCCGCCCAGTGGTGTGGTCAGCCTCCCGCCGATGGAGGAGATGTTGATGATGGTGCCCGAGCCCCGGGTTCGCATGTGCGGGGTGATGAGCTGGGTGAGGCGCGCCAGACCGAAGACGTTGACCTCGAACTGGCGGCGGGCCTCGTTGATCGGGACGTCCTCGATGGCGCCGTAGGAGCCGTAGCCGGCGTTGTTGACCAGGACGTCGATGCGTCCGGTCTCTTCCAGGATGCGGTTGACGCCGGAGCTCATGGAGGCGTCGTCGGTGACGTCCATGGCCAGCGGGCGGATGCCGTCGGCGGTCAGGGCCTGGAGACGGTCGGAACGACGGGCTGCGCCGTAGACGATGTAACCCAGTGCCCGGAGCTTGCGGGCGGTGTCCTCGCCGATGCCGGAGGAGGCGCCGGTGACGAGGGCGACCCCGGTACCGGGCGCCTTGGAGAATGCCTGGGGCGCGGCGGCTGGTGCTTGCTCCGCGGTTGTAGTCACGAGCGGTTCCCTTTCTGATGATGTGGGAGTGCCTTCAGCATCCATCATGATTGGTGACTCTGTTCGGATCGACTCCCGGCTGCTCCCCCGTGGGGGACGCATTCAGTCTCCCACCTGAGGCGGATCCCGAGCGTCCAGGCGCTGGACAACCGGAGTCGGTGTCGGGAGGCGGACGTGACCTCGCGGTGGGCGGGTGAGTCGCTAGGGTGGGGCCATGACGATTCGCGTAGCCGTTGTGGGCGCCGCCGGGCGCATGGGATCGACCGTCTGCCAGGCGGTCCAGGACGCCGAGGGTCTCGAGCTCGTGGCCCGCCTGGACGTGGGGGACACCCTCGACGCCGAGCACCTGGCGGGCGCCGACGTCGCCGTCGACTTCACCGTCCCCAGCGTCACCGAGGCCAATGTCCATGCCCTGCTCGACGCCGGAGTGGACGTCGTCGTGGGCACCACCGGCTGGACCGAGGAGTCCTACGGGCACGTCCGCGAGCACCTGGCCCGGCCCGAGGCCGCCGGCCGCAGCGTCCTCATCGCCCCGAACTTCGCCCTGTCCGCCGTGCTGGCCATGAGCTTCGCCGCGAAGGCCGCCCCCTACTTCGAGTCCGCCGAGGTCATCGAGCTCCACCACCCCAACAAGGTCGACGCGCCCTCGGGCACCGCGGTCGCCACCGCCCAGGGCATCGCCGCCGCCCGCGCCGAGGCGGGCCTGGGCGCCATGCCGGACGCCACCCAGACCGACCCCGACGGTGCCCGCGGTGCGGTGGTCGACGGCGTCCACGTCCACGCCGTGCGTCTGCGGGGGCTGACCGCCCACGAGGAGGTCGTGCTCGGCAACCCCGGCGAGCAGCTGACCATCCGCACCGACTCCTTCGACCGGGCCTCCTTCATGCCCGGCGTGGTCCTCGCCGTCCGGCAGGTCTCCAGCCGCCCCGGCCTGACCATCGGCCTGGACGCCCTGCTCGACCTCTGAGACGGGAGCCAGTCGGGGCCGGGTAGGGGCCGGTGAGCTGCTACAGCGAGGCCGCCCAGCAGTCCTCAGTGATGCCCTCGCCGACGCCGAGCACCCGGTGGGCGCCGGTGGGCGCCATGCCCACCGAGCTCAGGAGCCGGCTGACCGACTCGTCCCCGCGCACCGCCCAGGCCACGAGCGCCCTGGCCCCGTCCTGACGGGCCAGGTCCACGGCAGCCGCCAGGAGCCGGGAACCGTGCCCACGGCGCTGACTAGCCGGCTCCACGCCCAGGGCCGTGACCTCCACGGCCTGCACCCCGGCCTCGTCGACGTGGCCCTCGGCATCCATGGACTGGGTGGGGGCCAGACCCAGCAGGCCTACCACCGTCCGGTTCGCAGCGTCCGCCTGGGCGGTGGTGGCCACCAGGACGTGGTGCTCGGGTGAGGGCGGCGCGCTCACCGCCGTCTCCCAGCCCGCCGCGATGACCGGGGCTGCGATCATCGCCTGCACACCCTCGGGCAGGGGCGCACCGTGCTCGGCGGTGTGGCCGGCCTGCAGGGAGGCCAGCATCGTGGCGGCCTGGACCTGCCCGATCGCCGTCAGGTCCTCCGCCCGAGCCGGGCGCACGAAGCCCCCCGACGCCTGGGGGCCGTCATGGTCATGCGGGTTGTGAGCGCCGGGGGAGTGGCGGTGCGGGGTGCGCGTATTCGCATCCGGGTTCAGCCCGGCCAGAGGATCGGCGCCCAGGACGGAGCCGTCCCGGCTCCCGGAGGACGATGACGGCGATGCAGGCGAGGGGGTCGTGGAGGTCATGGACCGAGCCTAAGTGACGGCCCTTCCGGGTCCCTGAGCGTATCCGGGAGTGGGGAGGTACCTATGAGACAGATCATGAGAAGGGCCTCTCGGCTGGCCGGGTGCACGTTAGGGTGGCGCCATGAGCTCAGCCCCCTCCCGCAGCTTCGGTTCCGTCGGCGTCGCCATGGTCACCCCCTTCACGCCTAGTGGGGAGGTCGACTACGACGCCGCCCGGGCCCTGGCGGTCAGCCTGGTCGATGACGGCGCCGACCTGATCCTCCTGTCGGGCACCACCGGTGAGTCCCCGACCACCCACACCCCTGAGAAGCAGGAGCTGATCCGCCAGGTCAAGGACGCCCTGGCCGGACGCGCCATGATTATGGCCGGCGCCGGCTCCAACGACACCGCCCACGCGGTGCGCATCGGCGTGGCCTCCCAGGAGGCCGGCGCAGAGGGCCTGCTCATCAACGCCCCCTACTACAACCGCCCCAGCCAGGAGGGCGTCTACCGGCACATCAACGCCGTCGTGGAGGCCACCGACCTGCCCGTCATGGTCTACGACATCCCCGGGCGCACCGGCGTGAAGATCACCGAGGAGACCCTCGCCCGCCTGGCCGAGAACCCCCGCGTCAAGGCCGTCAAGGACGCCACCGGCGACGTCGAGCAGGGCTTCCGCCGCATGGAGTCCACCGGCCTGGAGTACTACTCCGGCGACGACGGCCTCAACTTCGCCTGGCTCACCCACGGCGCCTCCGGCGTCATCTCCGTGGCCGCCCACGCCGACGCCCACTCCTGGCGCCAGATGATCGACGCCGTCGACGCCGGCGACCTGGCCAGCGCCCGCACCCTCGCCCGGAGCCTGCGCCCCCTGGTCCATGCCATCATGGGTGGCGGGCAGGGGGCCGTCATGGCCAAGGAGGCCCTGCACCTCCAGGGACGCCTGCCCAGCCCCGCCCTGCGCCTGCCCCTGGTGCGCGCCGAGGAGGCTGAGGTTGCCGCCCTGCGTGAGGTCCTGGCCGCCTCCGGGCTGCTCTGAGAACCGGAAGGGCACGCTCGCGATGCGCATGTGGTCGCTGCACCCGAGCCACCTGGACCGTGCGGGCCTGGTGGCCTGCTGGCGCGAGTCGCTCCTGGCCCAGGCGGTCCTGGCCGGACGCACCCGCGGCTACCGCAACCACCCCCAGCTCGAACGCTTCCGCGCCGTTCCAGATCCGGTCACCCCGGCGGTGGCGGTGGGTGCCTACCTGTGGGGGCTGCGCGAGGAGGCCGTCCGGCGCGGCTACCGCTTCGACGTCACCCGCATTGACCTGCCTGAGCCGGAGTGCACCGGCGTCAGCCTGACGGTCACCGAGGGGCAGATGGATCTGGAGCGCAGGCACCTTGAGGCCAAGCTGGCCGGCCGCGCCCCCGATCTCCTGCCTCTGCCGGAGCGGCTTGAAGCGCACCCGATCTTCCGGGTCGTCCCCGGCGACGTCGAGCCCTGGGAGCGGGCACTGACCCCGTAGGCCCCAGGGCGGGCGCAGAGGCGACCGGTACCGCGGCCGCTCAGCCCTCTGCCGCAGCTCTGGCGAGCACTTTCTCTCGCACGACGCGGCGCAGGATCTTGCCGATCTGGGAACGGGGCATCTCCTCAATGACCTCCAGGCGGTGCGGCAGCGCGTAACGCGGGATCGTCCGCTCGGCATGCTCCTGCACCGCTTCCAGGGTCACCGACCCCGGCGCGGCCCCCTCGGTCAGGACCACGGCGGCGCACACGAGCTCGCCCATCGCGCCGTCGGGGAGCCCCACCACGGCGACGTCGGCCACGCCCTTCATGGAGCGGATCGCCGCCTCCACCTGACTGGGGTAGACGTTGAAGCCGCCGGTGAGGATCAGCTCGCGCTTACGGTCGGCCATCCACAGGAAGGAGTCCTCCCGGCGCACGATGTCGCCCGTGCGCAGCCAGCCTCCCGGCAGGATCGCGGCCTGCGTGGCCGCCTCGTCCTCCCAGTAGCCGGCGAAGACCTGGGGGCCACGCACCAGCAGCTCGCCCGGCTCGCCGTCGGGCACCTCCCGGTCAGGGTCCGGGTCCTCGGGGTCCACAACGCGCACGTCCGTGGAGGGGAAGGGCAGGCCCAGCGCACCCAGGCGGCGCGAGGGCCCCATGGGCGTGCCCGCGACGATCGGACTCGTCTCAGTCATGCCGTAGCCCTCGACGAAGAAGCCGCCGGTCGCCTTCTCCCAGCGGGCCCCGACCTCCGGCGGCATCGGGGCCGCCCCGCACACCCCGTAGCGCAGGGTGCCCAGGTTCGTGCCCCGCTTCTGTGCACCGTCGAGGATCCGTTCGAACATGACCGGCACGCCGACGAAGAAGGTGAAGGGGCGCCGCTCGTGCGCAGCGAGCACCTGATCCACCGAGAACTTGGGCAGCATCACCTGGGTGGCGGCCTTCTGCACCGCGCAGAAGAGGTTGAAGGTCAGCCCGAAGGCGTGGAAGAAGGGCAGCAGGCACAGGAAGTTCTCCCCGCCCTCGTGCAGCATCGGCACCCAGGCGATGGCCTGGTTGGCGTTGGCCCGCAGGTTGGTGTGCGTGAGCATCGCCGCCTTGGGGGTGCCGGTCGTCCCGCCGGTGTGCAGCAGGACCGCGATGTCGGAGCCGGTCGGGTAGGGGAATCGTGAGGGGATCCGGTGAGCGCCGGCCACCTCCTTGTCCCAGGAGCGCACCCCCGCCGGCAGGCTCTGTGCCCGGAAGGCGGCCCGCTGCCGCCGGGCCCGCTCCACCGGAAGACGCAGCGCGGCGCGCAGACGCACCGGCATTGCGGCTGAGAGGTCCACGCTGAATACCGTGCGCCCCTGGAGCGCATCGCCGTCGGCGCCTGAAGCCGGATGGGGATCGGTGACGAGGCCGACGCCCTTCTCCCACACGATGATGACGCGGGCTCCGTGCGCGTCCAGCTGGGAACGGATCTCCTCGGCGGGCGCCAGTGGGTTGTGCTCGGCCACGACCGCGCCGATGCGCAGCGCCCCGTAGAGGGCCACGGCATGCTGCGGACAGTTCGGCATAATGAGGGCCACCCGGTCGCCCTTGTGCACCCCCGAGGTCCGCAGCACCTGCGCCGCCCGCTCCGAGGCCTCCAGCAGCTCGCGGTAGGTCATCGCCGCACCCAGGAAGTCGATGGCGACCCGATCGGAGTAGAAGCGTGCCGCCGTCTCCAGCAGCTCGCTCAACGGTGCGTCGGGAACCTCGATCGCCGCCGGGATACCGGGCTGGTAGTGAGGGCGCAGGTAGTGGCGGTGGTCCTGGGTGGCCCGCTGCGGCGAGGCGGCGGCGTTGATCGTGTTGTCAGTCATGTCTGTGGAGTCGAATCGGGCTGTGGGTGGGAGCAGTCAGGTGATCTGGGGCGGCTGCGATCTGAAGGCGCGCCCTCAGCGGGAGGCCGCGCTGTCATGCGGCCCGGCCTTGCTGGCCTTGCTGTCCTGGCCGCCCTCCGGCTGACCGCCGTCCTTGCGCTCACCCCGGCCGGGGAAGTGCTCGACGATGGAGACGGCCGCCGCCGTCGCCGCTCCGGAGGCCGCCTCCCGGGCCGCCAGGAGCTCGTCGCGCACCACGCGCCGCAGCACCTTGCCGATCTGGGAGCGGGGCATCTCGGTCAGGATCGCGATCTGGCGCGGCAGGGCGTAGTTGGACAGGTTCTTGGCCGCCCACTCGCGCACCTGCTCCAGGGTGACCGTCTGGCCCTCCTTGGGCAGGATCGCGGCGACGACGGATTCATTGCCGGCCTCGGCCGGCAGCCCGACGACGGCGACCTCCTCCACCTGCGGCATCGAGCGGACCGCGGCCTCCACCTCCGTGGGGTAGATGTTGAAGCCCCCGGAGATGATGAGCTCCTTGCGGCGGTCGGCGATGACGTAGAAGCCGTCCGCTTCCTGACGCACCAGGTCGCCCGTGCGCAGCCAGCCCCCGTCCAGCAGCACCTCGGCGCTCTCCTCGGGGTTGTCCCAGTAGCCGGTGAAGACCTGGGGGCCGCGTGCCAGCAGCTCGCCGACCTCCCCGGGAGCCACCTCGCGCTCAACGTCCTCAGGGTCCACCAGGCGCACCTGCGTGGAGGGGTAGGGCACCCCCAGGGTGCCGGGCCGACGCGCCGGCGAGATCGGGTTGCCCAGGATGATGGGGGAGGACTCGGTCATCCCGTAGCCCTCGATGATGGTGCCACCGGTGGCCTCCTCCCAGGCCTGCGCCACCGCCAGCGGGTTGGGGGCCGCCCCGCACACGGCGATCTTGCAGGAGGACAGGTTCGCCCCGGTGGCCCGCGCCCGGGTCACCAGACGGTCGAACATGACCGGCACCCCCGGGAAGAAGGTGGCTGGGCGCCGCTTCCAGGCGGCCAGCACCAGGTCCGCCCCGAACTTGGGCAGCACCACCTGGGTGGCGGCCAGCCCCACCGCGCACAGCAGCGACAGGGACATGCCGAAGGCGTGGAAGAAGGGCAGGACCGCGTAGAAGGTCTCCTTGCCCGCGCTCGTGGTGCCCGACGCCCAGGCCAAGGACATCTCGGCGTTGGAGCGCAGGTTCTCGTGGGTGAGGCACACGGCCTTGGGCGTGCCCGTCGTCCCGCCGGTGTACAGCAGGGCCGCCGCCTCCGAGACGCTCGGCAGCGGGAAGCCTGTGGCCAAGGGGATGGCGGAGGCGGCCAGGTCGTCCCAGGAGCGCACCCCGGCCGGGATCCTGCCGCGCAGCTCGCGGCGCTGGGTGCGGGCGGCCGCCACCGGCAGCCTCAGGGCCAGGCGGCTGCGCAACGGAAGATGACGGGACAGGTCCACCGAGTACACGCTCAGGCCCCCCAGGCCCGCCGCCTCCAGTGAGCCCACCGCCGCCACAAGGCGCTCGAGGGTCTTCTCCCAGGCGATGATGACGCGCCCACGGTGGATGTGGAACTGCTCGCGCAGCTGGGCGGCGGGCGCCAGCGGGTTGTGCTCGGCCACGATCGCCCCGATGCGCCAGGCCGCGTAGGCCACGACCACGTGCTGAGGGCAGTTGGGAAGAATGACCCCGACGACGTCCCCTCGCCCGACCCCCAGGCCCCGCAGGGCCTCCGCGGCCCGCGCCACCTGGGTCTCCAGCTGGGAGTAGGTCGTCGGGGCGCCTAGGAAGTCCAGGGCCACCCGGTCCGGGAAGTCCCGGGCGGCGTCGCGCAGCATGCAGGACAGGGGCTCCCTGACCGCAGGGATCGTGGAGGGCACCCCCGCCTGACGGTAGACGGCCTCAAGGGCCTCATGACCGGAGGCGTCCGAGCCGGCCGCCGACGCGGCGCCACGCGTGAGCGCGGCTACCGACGTGCGTGAAGCACTCATGGGTCTTCCCCCTTGTCTGCCGTGAGCCTTCCCCCGACGGGGAGGGTTTCGCCCGCCGCGGGTGCCGCCCGCGAGCGACGATGAGAACTCAGGAGCAACCGTAACCTACGGTGGCGTAACCTGCGTGGTCGGTGGCGTTGACAACCCTGTGCGATCCGGCTCACCGACCGGAGGAACGCGGCTCCAGGCCCCGGAGGAGCGGTAGGCGACTGACCACCCGCAGGCGGCGCGTGGGACGAGTCATCGCCACATACAGGTCTCCCGCGCTGCGCTCACCGATCTCAGCGGGATCCACGAGCACCACGACGTCGAACTCCAGCCCCTTGGACAGCACCGGGTCGACCACCAGCAGTCGCGAGCGCAGCACGTCGCCTCCCGGAGCCTCCATCGCCGCGGCCAGGTTCGGGTCCTGACGCAGCAGCGCCTCGGTGCGGCCGGGGGAGGGGCAGATGACCGCGATGCGCCCGACGCCGGCCCCCACCTGGTCATCCAGGCGGGCCGACTCCTGGGCCACGACCTCGCGCAGGAGACTCGCCCAGGCCTCGGGCTGGGCGCCTTCAGGGGACTGCGACAGGTCGGTGACCTCCAGGCAGTCGGGCAGGTCGCGCACCGAGCGCACCGGGTAGACCGGCGGGTGGCCCAGCTGCGTCACCGTCTCCTCGGCCGCCTCCATGATCGTGGCCGGCGTGCGGTAGCAGACGCTGAGGGCCTCCTCGCGCAGCGGGGTCGACCCTCCACGCGAGCGCCCCGACTGTCGGCCCTGCCGCGAGCGCGAACGGGCCCGGTGACGCGACTGCGACCGGGACCGGCCCTGGGCCTCCGCAGCACCCTCAGCCGATGCCGTCCCCAGGGCGGTGAGCACCTCGCCCCAGCTGCCCGGGGCGTGGGGGCCCGAGTACTGGGCCAGGTCCCCCACCACCGTGAAGGAGCGCACCGGGCAGCGACGCGCCAGCGCCCGCCACGCCATGGTGCCCAGTTCCTGGGCCTCATCGACGACGACATGCCCGTAGGTCCACGTCCGATCGGCCCGGGCCCGCTCGGCCAGAGTCAGAGTCGGGCCGCCCTGGGAGACCCGGTCGGCCAGCATCTCGGCACTGACCATCCCGCCGCCCAGCTCCTGGGACTCGATCGCCTGGGCCGCGTAGGCCACCAGGTCCTCGCGGCGGCGGGCCTCCAGTCGGGCGCGCCGGGCCTGGGCGTCCTCGCTGGGGCCCAGCAGCTCGGCCAGCTCGTCAATGAGCGGGATGTCCGCCGCACTCAGAGCGCTCC
Source organism: Actinomyces sp. HMT 175 (assembly GCF_016694895.1). NCBI lineage: Bacteria > Bacillati > Actinomycetota > Actinomycetes > Actinomycetales > Actinomycetaceae > Actinomyces > Actinomyces sp. HMT 175. The sequence continues at coordinate 1,846,756 of NZ_CP068012.1, read as the reverse complement.
CGGGCTCACGGTGCAGCAGCGTGCGCTCCTGCTCGCTCAAGGATGGCGCCACCTGCTCCAGGAGGGCGGGCCGGCTCCACAGCCGCTCCAGCAGCCCCTGGGGCGTCGTCGGCATCCAGCACAGGTTGATCTCCCGACGGGCGTCACGGGCGGTACGGATGTCCTCCCGGATCCAGGCGCGCGTGTCAGCGTCCGAGGCGTCCTGGTTCGTGGCCGCCGCGTACTGGTCGGTCAGGCGCTCCAGCAGCCAGATCACGAAGGCCTCGCGGGCCAGGTTGTGGGGCTTGCCGCCCCGACGGGCCCGGGAGGCCGCCTCACGCACGTCGTCGGGCTCCAGGGACAGGCGCACCCCCTGGACCTCGATCTCACGGGGAGCATCCGGGACACGCTGCAGGCCCCGCACCGCCCGCTCCAGGGCCTTGACCCACACCGAGCGACCTTTGAGCTCGGCGACGCGGGCGTCCTCCTGGGCTGTGGCCCGCACCCCGGGAACCAGGTCGCCAATCGTCGTGGAGACCACCCCCGTCTCACCCAGGGAGGGCAGCACCTGCTCCACGTAGCGCAGGAAGGTGCGTGATGGCCCCACCAGGAGCACGCCGGAACGCTCCAGGCGCTCGCGCTCGGAGTAGAACAGGTAGGCCACCCGGTGCAGCGCCACCGCCGTCTTACCCGTGCCCGGGCCGCCCTGGACCACGAGCACACCCCGGCCCGAGGAGGTGACGACCCGGTCCTGCTCGGCCTGAATCGTGGCCACGATGTCACCCATGCGGCCGTCACGGGCGCTGGACATCGCGGCGATGAGCGCCCCCTCGCCCTGCAGGTCCCCAGCGGCCACGGAGGTCCCCGACGAGCCGGACGGGGCCTGGCCGGCCTCGAGGGCGGCCAGGTCCAGGACCTCGTCCTCCACCCCGAGCACCTGACGGGCCCGAGTGTCGATGTGCCGCCGGCGCACCAGCCCCATGGGCTCGGAGGCCGTGGCCTGGTAGAAGGCCCGGGCCAGAGGGGCGCGCCAGTCCAGGATCACCTCACGGTGCTGGGCGTCCTGCAGACCGATGCGCCCCACGTAGTGGCGCCGTCCCCCGTCCGTGACCGGGGAGGAGCCGCCCGTGCCCCTGCCAGAGCCGGAGACTGCGGCCGGGGCCCGCCCGGAGGCCCCCGAGTCCGACGCGTCATCGGGCGAGGTGCTCATATCCATCCGTCCGAAGACCAGACGGTCCTCGACCCCCTCCAGGGAAGAGACCAGCGACGAGTAGTGCACGGCGTAGGCGTCCCGCTCCCCGCGGGACTGGTGGGTGCCGCTGACGCCCTGGGCCTCGGTACGGGCCAGGGAGTGGCGGGCCTGAGCCAGCTGGCGATCCAGCTCGCTGTAGGCGAGGTCGACGACGACCTGCTCACCGCGCATCTCGCGCTCGCGGACACTGCCCGCATCTTCCTCCGCCCGCGACGGCGCCTCCTGCTGGGAGTGCGGTGGGCGAGAGGGGATCGTCTGACTCACAAGGCCTCGCATCGGTTCTGGTTCTGGCAGGCATGCGCGTGGGGTGCACTGGCCGGCTCTGGTTGACGCTGACGGGTACTGGGGTCGGTGATGGCTTCAGTACGGTCGACCCATTATTCTCCTGCTGACGCCCCGACGGGGACGCCGAGGGCGAACAAGGCGCCCCAACCCGGCGCGGGCGGGAACATCGACAATCCAGAAGGTGTTGGCAGGAGTGCCCAGGACGCTAACCGCCGTTCCCGGGCACTCACCCGGACGAATCCTGATAAAACGCCGAATCGTCTCACTGAGCCGATGATGCTCGACGTCGCTCGACCATGGAGCGACTCAAACGGGATCGCTCCGGGTGCCGAACCCAGGCCATGCCTAGACCATGACCATCGCACGACACGGACACGCCCTCCCCGGCGCCGTCGGTCTCGCCGCCCGTCACCTCGGGCGGCGAGCGCACCAACGGACCCATGCCACGGGAGGATGAACCAGACCAGACAGGAGGAGACGGGCTCGTGAGACCACTGTTCACCATCCAGCACCCCGCGGATCAGCCGATCTCCCCGAGGGTCCTCATCCACTACTTCGAGGGCGCCATGGACGCCGGCAACGCCGGCGCGCTGGCCGTCGACCAACTGCTCATGACGCTCCCCAGCGAGCGTGTCGCCACCTTCGACATCGACGCCCTCGTGGACTACCGCGCCCGGCGTCCCACGATGACCTTCGTTCATAACAACTACTCCTCAGTCACCATGCCCGAGATGGTCCTGGATCTCCTCCATGACGACGACGGCGAGGACGTCCTCCTGCTCCACGGCAGCGAGCCGGACTACCGCTGGGACGAGTTCGTCGGAGCCGTGGCCCACCTGGCCGTCTCCATGGGCGTGAGCCAGGCCGTCGGCATGAGCGGCATCCCCATGGCCGTGCCCCATACGCGCCCGACCTACGTCCACCACCACGGCAGTCAGCCCGACCTGCTGCCCAACCAGCCCGAGCTCTTCGGGCACGTCGAGCTGCCCGGGTCGATGTCGGCCTACCTCGAGCTGCGTCTGGGCGAGCTGGGTCTGGACTCCCGGGGAGTCTCGGCCGCGATCCCGCACTACGTGGCCCGCGACGAGTTCCCGCAGGGGGCCTCGGCACTGCTGACCGCCGTCGTGCAGGCCACCGGCCTGGCGCTGCCGGTCGGGGACCTCGAGGCCGCCGCCAGCATCAACCGTGCCGAGATCAACGCCGAGGCCGCTCAGCAACCGGAGGTCAGCGCCGTCGTCTCCGCCCTGGAGGCCCAGTACGACGCCATGGCCCCCAGGATCGCCATCGACGAGGTCGACACCTCCGCGCCGATCCTCAACCTGCCCAGCGCCGAGGAGATCGGCGCGCGCCTGGAGGCCTTCCTGGAGGCCAACGACTCCGGGGACCTGGGGTCCCAGGGCTGGAACCCCGGCCGCGGGAGCTGACCGGTACCGAGCGCTGCTGGCGCCCCCGGACCGGCGGCCGGTCAATTGCCTCGTGCGGGTCTAGCGGACCCGGACACCCTCAGGGCACGGTAGGGCGGCGTCATCGAGCGCCCAGGTGCGCACCGGCAGCGGCAGGCGGCGCACTGCGCGCTCTGCCTCCTCGAGCTCGCCTTCCGTGAAGGGGTCCTGGCGGGCCACCAGCACCAGGTTGCCCCGGCGCCGGCCACGCGCCGCGGCGGGATCGGCGACGATGAACGCGCGGGAGGTGTCCCCGTCCAGGGCGCCGGCGAGCGTGGCGATCTCAGCGCCGGCCAGGGCACGCGGCATGGAGGCGGTGTTGACCAGCAGCAGTCCTCCTGGAGCCAGCGCCCTCAGGCAGGAGTCGAAGAACTCCCGGTTCCTGCAGGAGGCCGGCACGCTCCCACCGTTGAACACGTCGCGCACCACGACGTCCCACTGGCCCGGCCGCAGCCCTGCCACCACCTCGGCGGCGTCGCCGACCCGGATCCGCAGCCTGGGGGACCGGGGCAGGTCGAACCAGGTCCGCACCTGGCTCGCGAGGATCTCATCGATCTCGACGGCGACCTGCTGGGAGCCGGGGCGGGTCACGTCCCACGCCCTGGCCAGGGCACAGCCCGCCCCACCCAGGTGGAGCGCCCTGAGGGGGTCGCCCTCGCCGCGCAGGGCCGAGAGCACCGCGTCCATCTGCTGGTGGTACTCGAAGTCAAGGTGGGAGGGGTCGCGCAGGTCCAGGAAGGAGGACTCCGCGCCGTCGAGCATGAGAAGGATCCCGGTGTCTCGCGCCACGAGCTCGGCCGTGGCCAGGGAAGTGCGCACCGGGCCCTGGGGCAGATCGGTCAGCGCCGGGGCCCCGGAGCTCCTGCGTCTACGTGTCACAGCCCCACGGTAGCCTGAGAGGAGTGCGGGCGGACTCCTCGGGGGCCGTCAGCCGGTGAGTCCGTCGCACTCGTTGAGGAGGTGGAGATGAGCAGAGCACCCCGTTCCCAGGCCGCGCGCCGGTCCTGGGGGGACGATGACTCCGCCACCCCTATCATCCACGTCGACATGGACGCCTTCTTCGCCTCGGTCGAGCTCCTCGAGCACCCCGAGTTGGCCGGCCGTCCCGTCATCGTCGGCGGCAGCGACGGCCGGGGCGTCGTCTCGGCAGCCTCCTACGAGGCCCGCGCCTTCGGCGTCTCCTCGGCGATGTCCATGGCCGAGGCCTCCCGCCGCTGCCCCCAGGCCGTGGTCCTCCCCGTGCGCCACGGCCTCTACTCCCAGGTCTCCGCCCAGGTCATGGCCGTCCTGGCCGAGGTCACCCCCGCCCTGGAGAAGGTGAGCATCGACGAGGCCTTCCTGGATGTGAGCGGGGCCAGGCGCCGCATGGGCTCCCCGGTGACCATCGGCCGCTGGATCCGCGCCGAGATACGCCGGCGAGTGGGCGTTCCGGCCTCGGTGGGCATCGCCTCCACCAAGTTCATCGCCAAGCTCGCCTCCTCCCACGCCAAGCCCGACGGACTACTCCTGGTGCCGGCCGTCGCCACGCAGGACTTCCTCAACGTGCTGCCGGTCGGGGCCCTGTGGGGCGTTGGCACCCGGACCCAGGAGGTCCTGGCCAGATGGGGGATTCAGGATGTGCGCACCCTGGCGGGCACTGACGTGCGTCACCTGGAGAAGATCCTCGGCCGGGCCGCCGGGCGCCACCTGCACGAGCTGTCCCACGGCGTCGACCCCCGCCGGGTCGAGCCGGTGCGTGAGGAGAAGTCGGTGGGCACCGAGACCACCTTCTTCGAGACCCTCACCGACCGGGACCACGCCCGGCGGGTCCTGCTGGACCAGACCCACCAGTGCGCCGCCCGTCTGCGCGCGGCGGACCGGCGCTGCCGGGTCGCCGTCCTCAAGGCCCGAGGGGCCGACTTCACCACCGTCACCCGCTCACGCACCCTGGCCACCCCCACCGACCTCGCCCAGGACATCTGGGAGACCGTCTCCTCGCTCTACTCCGCCCTGCCCACCCCGCCCGGTGGCTTCCGCCTCCTGGGGGTGCGGGTCGAGGGACTGCTGCGCCCCGACGACGGTGTGCAGCTCCTCCTGGACGAGGACCCGCGGCGCGGCGCCTCCGAGCGGGCCGCCGACGCCGTGCGCCGCAGGTGGGGAGCTCACGCAGTGGCCCCGGCCAGCCTCCTGTCAGGAGACGGCCCCACCAAGGCGCCGCCCGGGCAGGAAGGGCGAGGTCGTCGTCGGTGACCCGGGTGGGGGAGCCGTCTGCGTCCCGGCCAACCTCGTCGGTGAGTTTCTCCTGAGCCCCCACAGCGCCTATCCTGGCAACTACGGCGCAGATCCCCGGCCCCGCCCGGAAGCAAGGAGCATGATGGCACTGTCAGAGCGAGAGCAGCAGGTCCTGCGAGACCTGGAATCGCAGCTCCATGAGGATGACCCCGAGCTGGCTCAGACGTTCCAGCGTGAGGAGCGTCGGCTCTCACGGCCTTCGCCCCGCCATATCGGCGGCGGCGTGGCCCTGGTCCTGGTCGGTCTGGCGCTCCTCATCGCAGGGGTCTCGGTGCCCCACAGCCTCCTGTCCATCCTGCTGGGGGTCGCCGGTTTCCTCGTGGCCGTCGGAGGTGTCGCAATGGCGCTGACCCGGGTCGAGAGCACGTCGAGCTCAGGTCAGTCCGCGGCAGGACGGGGCAGGCCCGCCAAGGGCGGCGGGAAGAAGCGCTCCTCCTTCATGGACCGCCAGTCAGAGCGCTGGGATCGCCGGCGCGACTCAGAGGACTGACCGGCCCGCATCCACCTCCCCGAGCCCCCCACTCCTCTCCAGCCGCTCCACCACGCCCGCGCCCCTGCAGCTTTGCTGGCGTACGCCGATCCCCACATCCCTCCACTGCCCCCACTTCCCTCCACCTCCATATTCCTCCCGCCGGCACGGCTCCACAGGTCCTGTCTCCAACGCTCACCCGTTGCAGACAGGACCTGAGTATCTGCAGACCCCGATCAGCCCTCTGCGGACCTCGTCAGGTCGGGACAGAATCCTGAGAATCTCAAGGAATTCCTTGGACTCGGAAGAGCTGCCTCGAGAGCGGTGCGGCTCCGCTCGTACCTCTGCTCCGAGGACCTGAGGCCAACCGGAACCCTGCGTGCAGGCCGAGTGGAATCTGCTTTTTTCCTGGATGTTCACCACGCCGAGGAGGGTGGTGGTGAACGCCTCCCTCCACCTGTCCTCCACCTCCCTCCACCTCGCGTAAGTAGGCGGTGAACTGCTGTGATTCCAACGAAAAGTCAGGGGTCTGGGGTGGTGGTGCCGTCGTTGGCGATACCCAGCTGTGATGCTCTCGAAGAGGAGGGGTGGGAGAAAAGGGAGGGAAGTGGAGTAGGGTGGGGTGCACGGGGTCGTCGAGGGGAAGGAGGTGGCTCATGTTCTTGGGAACGCATGCACCCAAGCTGGACGAGAAGGGCCGTCTCATCCTCCCGGCGAAGTTCCGTGAGGAGCTTGCGGGCGGCGTGGTTCTGACTCGAGGTCAGGAGCACTGCCTGTACGCCTTCACCGCCGCCGAGTTCGAGCGCATGTACGCCCAGCTGCGTGAGGCCCCCCTCGCCCAGAAGCAGGCGCGTGACTACGTGCGCGTCATGCTCTCGGGGGCGGACTCGCAGATCCCGGACAAGCAGGGGCGGATCACTCTGCCGGCCCCACTGAGGGCCTACGCGGGCCTGAAGAAGGACCTGGCGGTGATCGGAGCCGGTGCCCGGGTGGAGATCTGGGACTCCGAGTCCTGGAGCACCTACCTGGACGCCCAGGAACAGGTCTTCGCCGACACGGCCGAGGAGATCATCCCCGGTTTCTTCTGACGCCTCGACCTCTTCGACAACTGAACGAACCCGACGGACCGCACGCAGATGCCATCAGGGCTCTGGCGAACCATCTCGTGAGGTCTCCGCCCGATGTCGAGTCCGACGCCTCTTCCCCGGCGCCGGAACCACGGGAGGAGTCCTGGCGAGATGGCCGCCCCGCCCGGTGCGCCGGGGAGGGACGGATGTCGAGGGCTTATCAGCAACTGACAACCAGCCGGGTACCCGGACCGGGGCCGGGCCAGCACCAGAAAGGAGCACGCCTTATGACCAGCTCTCAGGCGCAGGCATCCGCTGCCGACGCCGTCGGCCGGCACGAGCCGGTGCTCCTGGAGCGCTGCCTGGACCTGCTAGCGCCCGCCATCGAGGGCGCTGCCGGCGGCGCGGCGGCGCCCGGCCCGGCCCAGCCGGTCATGATCGACTGCACCCTGGGCATGGGGGGCCACACCGAGGCGGCGCTCGAGCGCTTCGCGACCCTCAAGGTCGTGGGCATCGACCGTGACCCCGAGGCGATCGCACTGGCCTCGGCGCGCCTGGCCCGCTTCGGGGACCGCTTCGTCGCGGTTCAGGCGACCTACGACGGCGTCAGCCGGGTGGCTCGTGAGCACTCCGTTCGTGCGGAGGGGACCGTGGACGCCGTCCTCATGGACCTGGGGGTCTCCTCCCTTCAGCTCGACGAGGCCTCGCGGGGCTTCTCCTACGCCCGCCCGGCGCCTCTCGACATGCGCATGGACCAGGGTTCAGGAATGACCGCCCAGGACCTGCTGGCGCATGCCGACGCCGCCGAGCTCACCCGCATTCTGCGCACCTACGGCGAGGAGCGCTTCGCCTCCCGTATCGCCGCCGCCATCGTGCGCCGCCGCGAGTCCGGGGATCCGGTGGCCAGTACCCAGGACCTGGCCGAGCTCGTCCGTCAGTCCGTGCCCGCGCCGGCGCGCCGCAGCGGCGGGCACCCGGCCAAACGGACCTTCCAGGCGCTGCGCATCGCCGTCAACGCCGAGCTCGACGTCCTGGAGCGGGCCGTGCCCCGGGCTCTCAACAGCCTGCGTGTGGGAGGGCGCCTGGTGGTGGAGTCCTACCAGTCCCTGGAGGACCGCATCGTCAAGCGGGCGCTGGCCCACGGAGCCACCTCCCGGGCGCCCCAGGACCTGCCGGTCGTCCCCGAGGCGGACCGCCCCTACCTGGAGCTGCTCACCAACGGCGCGGAGAAGGCCGACGCCCGCGAGCTCGACCACAACCCCCGCTCAGCACCGGTGCGACTACGAGCAGCCGTCCGCCTGCGTCCGGCCGACCAGGCCCCTTCGCCAGAGGCCTCTGCGCCCGCCGGCGGCCGAGGACGGGACCCCGGGCGCCGCAGTGGTCAACGCACCGCCCGCCGTCGCCACCGCAGCTAGGCGGCCCAGCCGCTCCAGACGCCGGCGGACCGCCCCAGGCGGCCAACGATTCCACTGCACCATCGTCCATCCACACCAGTCCAACTACGCACAGGGAAGGCACATTGATGAGCGCCACTGCTACTGCTCGAGTCACCCGCCCGATCGCGACGCGGCGCACCGCCCAGGCAAGTGGTTCCACCAGCACCCAGGGACGCGCCGAGGCGGGCGCCGTCAACCGGCCCCAGCTGCGGGTCGTCAGCGGCGCCTCCCGGGCGGCCTCGTCCTCCCTTCCCTTCCTGACCGTCATCATCCTCGTGCTGGCCGGCGCTCTCATCACCTCGATGCTCCTCAACGCCAAGATGGCCGACACCGCCTACCGGATGAAGGAGAAGCAGATCGAGCTCAACGTCGCCGAGGACCACGTCGAGACGCTGCGCACCCAGGTTCAGGAGGCCTCGGCGCCCGACGCGCTGGCCGGCCGCGCCAAGGAGCTCGGGATGGTACCCGCCGCCGCCCCCGGCGTCGTCGACGTCAACAAGGGGCAGCTCACGGAGGGAACCCCCGCCCACGCCGCCAAGAACGGGAAGTAGGCGCCTGTGAATCCCTCGCGTCGTCAGGCGCTCCAGCTCGGAGGGCTGCTCGTGTTCACCGCACTGACCGGGCGCACCGTCTACGTTCAGGCGATTGAGGGGCCGGAGCTGGCCCAGAAGGCGAAGGCCGAGCGCACGGTCACCTGGGTCAACCGAGCCCCCCGAGGCGACATCACCGGGCGCGACGGCACCGTCCTGGCCTCCTCGGCGGTCAGCTACGACGTCGGCGTCAACCAGCCCGCCATCGCCCAGTACGAGCGCACCGAGATGCGACTCAACGAGTCCACCGGTGTCAACGAGAAGGTCGTCGTCGACTACGGGGCGACGGCGGTCGCGGCCCAGCTCGCCCCGATCCTCGACGTCGATCCCCTGGAGCTGGGAGCCAAGCTCGTGGGAAATCGGAGCTACGAGGTCATCGCCCAGGAGGTCTCTCCTGACACCTGGCGCAAAATCAAGGCCCTGGACATCCCCGGGGTCGAGCCCGACCAGCGCACCCGACGCACCTACCCGGCCGGGACCGTGGCCGGCAACGTCCTGGGCTTCACCCACGAGGGCGAGCACAACCGCGAGCTCATCGGGGCGGCCGGGCTGGAGCTCACCCAGAACAAGCTCCTGACGGGAACCGACGGCAAGGGCAGTGAGGAGGTTGGGCGTAGCGGCGTCATCATCCCCACCGGTGAGCAGGAGGACGAACCGGCCAGGCCCGGTGCCACGGTGCGCACCACCCTCAATCCCGACCTGCAGTCCATCGCCCAGGAGACCATCGACAAGACGGTGGCCGCCCAGCACGCGGACTGGGGCATCGTCATGGCCATGGAGCCGGCCACAGGCAAGGTCGTGGTCCTGGCCGACTCCAACTCGGTCGACCCCTCCGACCCCTCGGCCACCTCCGAGGAGAACCGCACCGCCCGCAGCGTGCAGGCCGTCTTCGAGCCGGGAAGCGTCGGCAAGGTCGTCACCTTCGCCACCGCTCTGGAGGAGGGCGCCGTCAAGCCCGAGGACACCTGGACCGTCCCCTACACCTGGACCTCGGCCAACGGGCAGACCTTCAAGGACTCCCACGAGCACGAGACCCAGACCCTGACCACCGCCGGAGTCCTGGCGGAGTCCTCCAACGTCGGCACCGTGCAGATCGGCGAGAAGCTCGCCGACGACGTCCGCTACGACTACATGAAGCGCTTCGGCTGGGGGCAGGCCACGGGCATCGAGATGCCGGCGGAGTCCGACGGCATCCTCTACCCGCCCAGCTCCTGGGACGACCGCACCCGTTACACCACGATGTTCGGGCAGGGCGTGGCCGGTACCACGCTCCAGTCCCTCCAGGTGCTGGCCACCGTGGCCAACAAGGGCGTGCGCGTGGCCCCACGCGTCATCGACGCCTGGATCGACGCCGACGGCAAGGAGACCCCCCAGGACCGCCCCGAGGGGGTGCGGGTCATCTCCGAGGCGACGGCCAAGACCCTCACCGAGATGCTCATCGGCGTCACTCAGGAGGGCGGTACCGCGGAGTCGGCCTCCATCAACGGTTACCTGGTGGCCGGTAAGACCGGAACCACCGAGATCCTCACCGACGACTCCACCGTGGCCTCCTTCGTCGGCTTCCTGCCTGCGCGCGACCCGGTGCTGGCGATCGCGGTCATCGTCAACCGTCCCGAGGGGATCTACGGAGGCACCGTTGCCGCCCCCGTCTTCCGGGAGGTGGCGCTGGCAGCCATGCAGGCGCTCAACATCGCCCCGGACCCCAGCGTCGTGGCGGCCCGGGCGGCTCGCAACGGGGCCGGAGGAGAGAGGGACGCGAATCAGTGAGGACGCCTATAGGTAGATGAGCGTGACCACCAGCACCTCGGCGAAGTGGGCCGGAGGGGCTCTTGTGGAACATCGACAGTGGAAGGTCGCGATAGATTGAGGAACTATGAGCAACCACGCCTACGAGTCGGCCGCCGCCCTACGGCCGAGCTCCAATGGTCCCATCCCCATCAGCACCTTGTGCGAGCGCTTCTCCCTGGCTCCCGCCTCAGCTGAGGACGCCGCGACCCTCAACGACCTGAGCATCCTGGGGGTCAGCGTCGACTCCGCTGACACCGCCCCGGGCGAGCTCTTCGTGGGACTGCCCGGTTTCACCGTCCACGGCGCCCGCTTCGCCGCCGATGCCGTCGCGTCCGGTGCCGTTGCCGTCCTGACCGATGCCGACGGCGCCCAGATCGTCCACCAGGTCGCTCCCGGTACCCCCGTCCTCGTGCACAGTGACCCCCGCGCCGTCGTCGGCCCCCTGAGCGCCGAGGTCTACCACCACCCGGCACGCGGCCTGGTCACCACCGCCGTCACGGGAACCAACGGCAAGACGACCACCGCATACTTCCTCGACGCCATCCTGTCCGCTCACGTCGGAGGCTGCATGGTGGCCGGAACCGTCGAGCTGCGCGTGGGGGAGCGCTCCGTGGAGTCCCCGCGCACCACCGTCGAGGCCCCCGTCCTGCAGCGGATGATGGCCCTGGCCGTGGAGGACAAGGTCGGCGCCGCCTCCCTGGAGGCCTCCAGCCACGCCATCGTCCTGCACCGGCTCGATGGGATTGTCGTCGACGTTGCCGGCTTCACCAACCTCCAGCGCGACCACCTCGACTTCCACAAGACCATGGAGGGCTACCTGGAGGCCAAGGCGCAGCTGTTCACCCCCGAGCACGCCCGCCGCGGCGTGGTCTGCGTCGACGACCAGTGGGGCGCGGCCCTGGCCGCCGAGGCCCCCATCGAGATCGACCGCGTGCGCGCCTACCCCGGTGAGACTCCCGCCGACTGGTGGGTCAGCGACGCCGCCGTCTCCCTGACCGACTCCGCCACCACCTTCACCCTCCACGGGCCCGACGGCGAGAAGATCGAGGCCTCCTGCCCCCTTCCCGGAATCGTCAACGTGCAGAACGCCGCCCTGGCCCTGGTCATGGCCATCCGCGCCGGGGTGCCCGCCGCTACGGCCGCCGCGGCCCTGGCCGGTGCCCACAACATCCCCGGCCGCATGCAGCGCATCAGTCAGCGCGACGGCCGACGCGGCCTGTGCATCGTTGACTTCGCCCACACCCCCGAGGCCATGGAGCTGGCCCTCAAGGCCGTGCGCCCCATCACCCCGGGGCGCCTCATCGTGGTCTTCGGCTCCGACGGCGACCGCGACCAGGGCAAGCGGCCCATGCTGGGCGAGGTGTGCGCCCGCCTGGCCGACGTTCTGGTCGTCACCGACGAGAACCCCCGCAGCGAGGACCCCCAGCTCATCCGCAACGCCATCCTCGAGGGGGTGCGCGGCGTGCGCCCTGACCTGACGGACGTCGAGGAGATCACCACCTGGCGCGGCGACGCCGTGCGCCGGGGTGTTGAGCTGTGCGGACCCGACGACACCGTCATCGTCACCGGGAAGGGCCACGAGCCCTTCCTGGAGATGGCCGGGGAATTCATCCGCTACAACGACGCGCCCGTGATGGCTGACGCCGTCGAGGAGAAATGGGGACGGGCATGAGGCTCAGCCTGAGTCAGATCGCAGCCGCCGTCGGCGGAAGGCTCATCGGCCCTGACGCGCCGGTGACCGGACCGGTTGTCACCGACTCCCGCCAGGCCGCCGAGGGCTCACTGTTCGTCGCCGTGCACGGCGAGCGCACCGACGGCCACGCCCACCTGGGATCGGCCCGCGACCTGGGCGCCGTCGGCGCCATCGTCTCCGACCTGGAGGCCGCCCGCAGCGGGCTGTCCCAGGGGCAGGCCGAGGAGGTGTCCATGGGGCTCGTCCTCGTGGAGGACACCGTGGCGGCCCTCGGCGCGCTGGCCCGCACCCACCTGGAGGCACTGCGCCAGGCGGCAGCCGAGCAAGGCGATCGTCTCACCGTGGTGGCGATGACCGGCTCGGTGGGCAAGACCACCACCAAGGACCTCACCCGTCAGCTCCTGGCCGCCTCCGGCCCCACGGTGGCGCCCCGGGCCAGCTTCAACAACGAGATCGGGCTGCCGCTGACCGTGCTGGAGGCCGACGAGTCCACCCGCTACCTCGTCCTGGAGATGGGGGCCTCCGGACCTGGCCACATCGCCTACCTCACCGACATCGCCCCCCTGGACGCGGCCGGGGTCCTCATGATCGGCCACGCCCACATGGGCGGGTTCGGCTCCATCGAGGGAGTCGCCGCGGCCAAGGCGGAGATCATCGCCGGCCTGCGGCCCGAGGGAATCGCCATCCTCAACGCCGACGACGCCCGCGCCGCCGCCATGGCCGAGCTCGCACCGGCACGCGTCCTGACCTTCTCCGCCCAGGGGCGACAGGCCGACCTGAGGGCCGAGAACGTGGACCTGGACGCGGCTGCCCGAGCGGCCTTCGACCTCCACCTGCCCGGTCTCGCCGAGCCCCGCCGCGTCCAGCTGGCCGTGGCGGGAGTGCACAACGTGTCCAACGCCCTGGCCGCCGCGGGGCTGGCCCTGGCCGCAGGCATCGCCCCCGAGCTCATCGCGGACAGACTCGGCTCGGTGAGCATCGAGAGCCCCCACCGGATGGATATTTCGGAACTCAGTGGTGATCTTCTCCTTATCGACGACTCCTACAACGCCAACATCGACTCCATGACGGCGGCACTGGCGGTGCTGCCGGCTCTGGCCGGGGACCGGCGTCGCGTCGTCGTGATTTCCGAGATGCTCGAGCTGGGGGAGTCCTCTGCGGCCGATCACGCGCGCACCGGAGAGCTCGCGGCCCGAGCCGGAGCCGCTATGCTCATCGGCATCGGCTCCACCCAGGAGGCACTCGAGGCGGCCAGGGCGCGAGGGGTCGAGGTCGTCGGTTTCGATGATGCCGCGACCGCCATCTCCCAGATCGACGCCCTGCTCTGCGACGGCGACGCCGTCCTGGTCAAGGGTTCCAACGGCTCGGGCGCCTGGCGCCTGGCCGACCACCTCAAGGAGGTTCGTCCCCGATGACCGCCATCCTCATCTCCGGTGTGGTCGGACTGGTGGGCACCCTGCTGGGGACCCCCCTGCTCATCCGCTACCTCCACGCCAAGGAGTACGGACAGTTCATCCGCCAGGACGGGCCCCAGGGACACTTCACCAAGCGCGGCACGCCGACCATGGGCGGCCTCGTCATCATCATCTCCACTGTCCTGGGCTACACCCTGGCCAATCTCAGCCAGCTGCGCACACCGCGCGCCTCCGGGGTCCTGCTGCTCTTCCTCGTCGTCGGGCTCGGGCTCATCGGATTCCTGGACGACTTCGAGAAGATCTCCAAGCAGCGCTCCCTGGGACTGAGGGCATGGCAGAAGATCGTGGGGCAGGCGCTCATCGGCATCGGATTCTCGGTGGCGGCCCTGCACTTCGCGGACCGCAACGGACTGACCCCCGCCTCCGCCCGGATCTCCTTCGCCCGGGACTCGGCGATCAACCTGGCCTTCGCCGGTAGCGTCGTCGGACTCATCCTGTTCATCCTGTGGGCCAACTTCCTCATCACCGCCTGGTCCAACGCCGTCAACCTGACCGACGGGCTTGACGGACTGGCCGCCGGCGCCTCGGCCATGGTCTTCGGTGCCTACACGCTCATCGGCGTGTGGCAGACCAACCAGTCCTGCAACTACGGCCACGAGACCATGGTCCCCACCACCTGCTACCAGGTCAGGGACCCGCGAGACCTGGCCATGATCGCCGCCGCCCTCATGGGGGCCTGCTTCGGCTTCCTGTGGTGGAACGCCTCACCGGCCAAGATCTTCATGGGCGACACCGGGTCCCTGGCCCTGGGAGGGGCGGTAGCCGGCCTGTCGATCCTGACTCGAACCGAGTTCCTGGCTGTCATCCTGGGTGGACTGTTCCTGGCTGAGGTCATGAGCGACATCATCCAGATCGTCTCATTCAAGTCGACAGGCCGACGCGTCTTCCGCATGGCTCCACTGCATCACCACTTCGAACTGGGAGGATGGACCGAGGTCAACGTGGTGATCCGCTTCTGGATCATCGCCGGCCTGTGCGTCATCGCGGGACTCGGAATCTTCTATGCCGAGTACCTGCGCCAGCTCATCTTCGGATGAGCCAGGACGCCCGGGCCACTGCGACCCGAACCATTGAAGCAGTCTTCTCCTACCGGAAGCCCCGTCAGGAGAAGTGAGGAACCAGGAGCGTGAGCCCGCACCGTGACCAGCCTGACTGAAGTCCCCGGTGAGCCGTCCAGCGCCGTCACCGGCCCCGGCGGGCCCCTGAGCGACCAGCTCGACGGCGCCCACGTGGCCGTCGTCGGCCTGGGGCGCACCGGGCGCGCCGTCGTCGACGCCCTGGCCACGCTGGGTGCCCGCATCCACGTCTTCGACAGCCGCGAGTCCTCCGTCGAGATGCTGCAGACCCCCGTGGCCTCCACCACGGTCGCCGACGCCGAGGCGACCGCGGCCGCCCTGGCGCAGTCCCCGGCCAGGCTCCTCGTCGTCTCACCCGGGGTCCCGGCCACCGGGCCGGTCCTGCGAGCCGCTGCGGCGGCGGGTATCGAGACCTGGAGCGAGGTCGAGCTGGCCTGGAGGATTCAGCAGGACTCAGCGCGTCCGCACGTGCCTTGGCTGACTCTGACCGGAACGGACGGCAAGACCACCACGGTCAGCATGCTCTCGGCGATCCTTGAGGCCCAGGGGCTCACGGCTCCGGCCGTGGGCAACATCGGCACCCCCGTCATTGAGGCGGTGCTGGCCGGCAGTGCCGACGCCCTGGCCGTAGAGCTGTCCAGTTTCCAGCTGCACACCACCAGAACCCTGGCGCCCCTGGCCTCGGCCTGCCTCAACCTGGCCGCCGACCACCTCGACTGGCACGGGGGCCTGGAGGCCTACGCCCAGGACAAGGCCCGCGTCTACTCCCACACCCGGCTCGCCGCCGTCTACAACCTCGCCGACGCCGCCACCGAGGACATGGTCCGCCAGGCCGACGTCGTCGAGGGCTGCCGAGCCGTCGGCTTCACCTTGGCCGCGCCGGGGTTGGGACAGGTCGGCATGGTTGAGGACCTGCTGGTCGACCGCGCCTTTCACGCCGAGCGGCGCTCAAGCGGCGTCGAGCTGGCCACGACCGCCGACCTGGCGCACCTGGCCCCCGGGCGGCGTGCCCAGAACCTGCCCGCGCACCTGCTGGCCGACGCCCTGGCGGCCGCCGCGCTGGCCCGTGCGGCCGGAGCCGACCCGGAGGCGGTCGCCGCCGGACTGCGCGCCTACAGCCCCGGAGCCCACCGGATCGTCACCGTCGCCGAGGCGGAGGGCGTCACCTGGGTCGACGACTCCAAGGCCACCAACCCGCACTCCGCCGAGGCCGCACTGACCTCCCTGCCGCAGGGGACCGGCGTGTGGATCTGCGGCGGCGACACCAAGGGCGCCCAGTTCTTCAACCTGGTCCGCACGGTGCGCCCCCACCTGCGCGGCGCCGTTGTCATCGGCAAGGACCAGAACGACATCCTGGCGGCCCTGGAGCGGGAGGCCCCCGGCCTGCCCGTCACCCGCGTCAGCGACGGCAGTGCCGAGCAGGTGAGCGCCGCCGCGGTGGAGGCCGCCGGCGCCATGGCTCGCAGCGGCGACACCGTCATGCTGGCCCCGGCCTGCGCCTCCTGGGACCAGTTCACGTCCTACGCCCAGCGCGGCGACCTCTTCGCCGCCTGCGCCCAGGCCTACACCCGAGGCGATGGCACCCGGGACGCGGATGTCTCCGGCGACCAGGAGCAGCTGTGAAGACCGGGTCCACCTCGGCCACCAACGCCCGCTCGTCGACCTCCTCGTCGTCAGGCTCCTCGCGAGCCCCCGGAGGTTCGTCGCGGGGGGCCGGTGCCGGCCGCAAGCCGGAGCGGGCCGCCCCCGGGAAGGGTGCTGCCACGGCGTCCAAACAGACCAGGAAGCCCTCCGGCTCCCGGCTCACGGGAGCGGGCAGTCGCCTGGGTGACGCCTGGCGCAAGCGCCTGACGCGCTGGGGCGAGCGGCTCTCACGACCTTGGGACGGCGGGGGCCCTCAGCCCGAGGGCACCCCTAAGGAGCGTCGTCGGCGTCCCTCCGGCGGGTCCGACTCCCCCCAGAGCGCCGAGCAGGTGACTCTGACCTACTACTGCCTGCTCGTGTCCACCCTGGTGCTGGAGACCTTCGGGCTCATCATGGTCTTCTCCGTGCAGTCGGTGACCGTGGCCGCCAACGGTGGCAACGCCTTCACCGACTTCGCCAAGTACCTCATCTTCGCCGCGGTGGGGACGCTGGGCATGGTGGGGGTCTCCCGCATACCGCTGTCCTGGTTCCCCAGGATGGCCTGGGGGCTTCTGGTGCTGACGATCGCCCTGCAGTGCCTGGTGTTCACACCCGTGGGCGTCAACGTCTACGGTAACCGCAACTGGATCCAGGTCCCGGGGGTCGGTACCGCCCAGCCCTCGGAGTTCATCAAGGTGGCCCTCGCCCTGGTTCTGGGCACCCTGGTGACCTGGTACGCGAACAAGCGCCCCCGGGACCGGGCGTGGGTGGCGGGCTGGGGCGGTGTCGGAGTCGCGATCGCGAGCGTCCTGGGCGGACAGGATCTGGGAACCGTCATCATCCTGGTCATCATCGTCGCCGGGGCCCTGTGGGTGGGCGGAATGCGCAAGCGCTGGTTCGCCTTCCTGGGGGCCGGCGGCATCGTCATGTTCGCGGCCGCCTCCATGCTCAGTGCCAACCGCCGCGCCCGGATCACCGCCTGGATCCATCCCGAGGGCGCAGACCCCATGGGGGTGGGCTACCAGCCCAAGCACGGGATGTGGGCGCTGGGGACCGGGGGCTGGCTCGGCGTGGGGCCGGGATCGTCGCGCCAGAAGTGGGGCTACCTCACCCAGGCGGACTCCGACTACATCTTCGCTGTGCTCGGCGAGGAGTTCGGGCTGGTGGGCACCCTCGTCGTCATCGCCCTGTTCGCCGTCATCGGCGCCTGCTGCCTGCGGCTCATGAGACGCCACACCTCCCTGTACGTCGTGGCCACGACCTCGGCCATCGGTGCGTGGATCGTGGGGCAGGCGATCATCAACATGGGGGTCGTCACCGGTGCGCTGCCGGTGCTGGGCGTCCCGCTTCCCCTCGTCAGCCGTGGAGGCACCGCACTGGTGTCGGTCCTCCTGGCCATCGGGGTGCTTCTGGCCTTCGCGCGCCACGAACCCGGTGCGCAGGAGGCCCTGTCCACGAGTCCCGGGGCGCTGCGTCGTTCCCTGGCAGTCATTGTCCCTAGGAGGAACCGTGCCCGAGACAAGTGAGAGCGCAGGCTCGCCCCAGCAGGAGCGTCCCAGCGGCTCGGAGCGGCCCCGGCCGTTGCGGGTGCTGCTGGCCGGCGGGGGCACCGCCGGCCACGTCAACCCGTTGCTGGCCACGGCTGCGGCCCTGCGGGACCCGGCCCTGGGCGGTGACCCCGGCACGCAGATCCTCGTCCTGGGGACCGCCGAGGGACTGGAGAAGCGGCTCGTGCCCGAGGCCGGCCTGGAGCTGGCCCTGGTCCCCAGAGTCCCTCTGCCGCGGCGCCCCAGCGGTGACCTGCTGCGTCTGCCGCACCGGCTGGGCAAGGCGATCAGCGCGGCTACTGAGGCCATTGAGAAGGTCAAGGCCGACGTCGTCGTCGGCTTCGGCGGCTACGTGTCGACCCCCGCCTACCTGGCCGCCAGGAAGGCCGGGGTTCCGGTCGTCATCCATGAGCAGAACGCCCGCCCGGGCCTGGCCAACCGGCTGGGCGCCTCCTGGGCCCAGGCCGTCGCCCTGACCTTCGCCTCGACCCGTCTCAAGGCCTCCAAGGGCTGCACCGAGGTCACAGGACTGCCGCTGCGCCCGGCCATCGCCACCCTGGTCGCGCAGCGTGCCACGGACGAGGGGACCCGCCAGGCCCGCGTCGAGGGCGCTCAGGCGCTGGGACTCGACCCCGACCTGCCCACGCTGCTGGTGACGGGCGGATCCCTGGGGGCCCAGCACCTCAACGAGGTCCTGAGCGAGTCTCTGCACTCCCTGCCAACCGGCCTGCAGGTGCTGCACCTGACCGGTAAGGACAAGGACGCCCCGGTGCGCGCCGCCCTCGAGGCGGCAGTGGCCTCGGGTGCTGCGCAGGACCTCGCTGAGCGGTACCACGTGCTTGACTACCTGACCACGATGGAACAGGCCTATGCCTGCGCCGACGGGGTCTTGTGCCGCTCCGGTGCCGGTACCGTCGCAGAGATCACGGCCCTGGGGCTTCCAGCGCTCTACGTCCCCTTGCCGATCGGCAACGGCGAGCAGCGTCTCAACGCCGCCGACGTCCTGGCCTCCGGAGGCGGGCGCATGGTGCTCGACGCCGAGCTCAAGCCCTCGGACATCCTTGACTTCGCCATGCTCATCTCCGACCCTGAGCGACAGGCCGCCATGGCCCGGGCCGCGGCCTCCACCGGCGTCCAGGATGCGGCGGCCCGCCTGGCCGCCCTCATCCGGCAGTGCGCCTCCATCCACGACACTCCCACTGACGAGGAGAATGCGGCATGACCGCCACAACATCCCAGGACGCCTCCCGCACTTCGCACCGATCGACCGACGGTGACCACTGCACTCTGGCAGACCGGGCCTTCCACCTCATCGGCATCGGGGGAGCGGGGATGAGCGTGGTCGCTCAGCTGCTCGCGGCCCGCGGCGCCCAGGTCTCCGGCTCCGACGCCCACGGGGGTCCCGCCTTCGACCACCTGGCCGATCTGGGCATCACGACCCACCTGGGGCACGACGCCGCGAATGTGCCCGAGCGGAGCACTGTTGTGGTCTCCACCGCGATCAAGGAGACCAACCCCGAGCTCGCCGGGGCCCGCCGGCGGGGCCAGGACGTCATCCACCGGTCCCAGGCGCTGGCGCTGGCCGCTCGGGGCCTGGACTTCGTCGCCGTGGCGGGTGCGCACGGCAAGACCACGACCTCGGGCATGCTCGCCGAGGCCCTCACGGAGGCCGGAGCCGACCCCTCCTTCGCCATCGGCGGGGTTGTGCGGGCCCTGGGCACCGGCGCCCACCTGGGCAGCGGCCCCGCCCTGGTCGCCGAGGCCGATGAGTCCGACCGCTCCTTCCTCAACTACACCCCGCGCGTGGAGATCGTCACCAACGTTGAGCCCGACCACCTCGACAGCTACGGCACCGCGGAGGCCTTCGAGACGGCATTCGTCGACTTCGCTCACCGGCTGGTGCCCGGGGGTCTGCTGGTCGCCTGCGCCGCCGACGCCGGCGCGCTGCGCCTGGCGCAGTCCGCTGCCGCCGAGGGCCTGCGCGTCGTCACCTACTCCTTCGCAGGCCCCGACACCCTCCCCGGCGGAGTGCTCGTGGGGGAGGGGCACGTCCACCTGGACATCCAGGAACGTGGGGCCTCATCCACTCGGGGACTGCTGACCCTCACCACGGCCGACGGCCGCGAGCCCGCCGGAGGCACGGGCGAGGAGCCTCATCACGGCCCGGTCGAGCTGGTGCTGGCCGTACCCGGGGACCACGTGGCCCTCGACGCCGCCGGAGCCTGGGCCGCGGGCATCGAGCTCGGCGTCGAACCGGCCCTGATGGCCCGGGCACTGGGGGCCTTCGGGGGGACGGGCCGGCGCTTCGAGGACCGGGGCGAGGCCGACGGCGTGCGCGTCATCGACGACTACGCCCACCACCCCACGGAGATCGAGGCCCTGCTGCGCACGGCGCGCGGCGTGGCCCAGGAGCGCGGCGGTCGGGTCCTGGTCCTGTTCCAGCCGCACCTGTTCTCCCGCACCCGGGCCTTCGCCGACCGCTTCGGACAGGCGCTGGCCCTGGCCGACGCCGTTGTCGTCACCGACGTCTACCCCGCCAGGGAGACTCAGGCGGACTTCCCCGACATCACCGGGGACACGGTCGCCCAGCGCGTCCCCGGTGGCACCGCCAGGTTCGTCGCCGAGCGCCTCGATGCCGCCCACGCGGTGGCCGATCTGGCGCGCCCCGGCGACCTGCTGCTGACAGTCGGTGCCGGAGACGTCACCGAGCTCGCCGGCACGGTACTGGGCGACCTGGCGGCACGCGAGGGCGGTGCAGCCCCCTCGCCCGCGGACCGGGACGAGCGGGCATGAGGAAGCCCTCGGCCCCCCGCCCCGAGCGCTCCAACCGCGCTCAGGACGCCCCGGCCAGCATCCCGCCGCGCCGCTCCGGCCCCAGGCGTCCGCGTCCTTCCCGCTCGGCGCAGGGACCATCCGCGCCGAGCGCCCCGTCGGCGCATCACGGTACCGAGCAGGCCGGGCCGGCGGCCCCCGCCAAGCGGCCCCGGAGCGCTTCGGCCCCCAGGACCCCCAAGGAGCCGAGCGGCGGCGCCGGGTCGGCCTCGCGACCCAGGCGTCCGTCGACGTCGAGGGGCGCGTCCAGCTCCTCGCCGGCTCCGCGGCGCGGTGGCGAGGGCGCCGGCCGCACCAGCCCCCGCCAGGAGTCCTCCAGCCCCGACGCGGCGGCGAGCACCGAGCTGACCGTCTTCGGCCGCAGGCAGGTGGCTCTTTCCCGTGGAGACGACCGGGTCGTCTCCACGGGACTGGCCGATCGGCTCAAGGAGCGTCAGGCCGCCGTGCGCCGGTTGCGGCTGCGACGGGCGGTGAGGGCCGCCGTCGTGGTGGTCGCCATCGTCGTGGCGGTCTGGGCCCTGGCCTTCTCACCCCTCCTGGGTCTGCAGGCCCGGAGGATCTCCGTGGCGGGTTCGGACGGCAGCGTCTCGGACCAGCAGGTCCGCGAGGTTCTGGCCGCCTATGAGGGCGACTCGTTGCTGCGGCTCGACACCGGCCGGCTCTCCACCCAGGTCAGTGACAAGCTGGTCCGGGTGCGCCGGGCGCAGGTGACCAGGGCCTGGCCCCACGGGCTGCGGGTGCACCTGACCATGCGCGTGCCGGTGGCCACCGTGCAGGACTCGGACGGCTACCAGGTCCTCGACAACGAGGCCGTGGTCCTCGAGCGGGTCTCCGAGCCGCCGTCGGGCTTGGTGAACATCGTGCCCGATCCGGCCGCGCAGGCATCGGGGCCACAGAGGATCTCCGCCAAGCAGGTTGCCGCCGTCACCCAGGTGGTGGGTTCTCTCACGCCGGAGACCCTGGCCCAGGTGAGCAGCGGCAGCGCCACTGAGGCGGGGCAGGTCACACTGACCCTGTCCAGCGGGGCCAGCGTGGTCTGGGGCAACAACCAGGACAACGCGCTCAAGGCACGCGTCCTGGCGACTCTCATGACCACCACCGCCTCCATCTACGACGTCTCCTCGCCGCATCGCCCCACCACACGATCCGCTGACAGCGCCGGTGCGACCCCCGTGGCACCATCGCCGACGTCCTGAACGGCTGCTGCGCTCCGACGCTGCGCGGCATCTCCAGGAACAGCGGGGCACGCAGCAGCATGCCCCCGTGAACCTTCAGGTTCATCGCAGGTAAATTGCAGTGATATAGCAGGGAATCCGCAGGCAACTGCACACGAACACGCCGGGCTTCAATGCGATGCGACGTCCTGGATGTCTCATAGCGTTAAGCCCGTCGTTCAGAGAATGACATAAGTATTGACCTTAACTTGAGGTTGAGGTTTGAGGGGAGTCCTCGTCGGAGGGCTCATGACGAAACTCGCGGAGGGGACGCCAGTGGTCGAGAGCATGGCTGTGGACGACTCACAGCACTACCAGGCAGAGATCAAGGTCGTCGGTGTTGGCGGCGGCGGTGTCAACGCCGTCAACCGCATGATCGAGGCCGATCTGCGTGGCGTGGAGTTCATCGCCGTGAACACCGACGCCCAGGCGCTGCTCATGTCCGACGCTGACGTCAAGCTCGACGTCGGGCGGGACCTGACTCGAGGGCTGGGAGCGGGGGCCGACCCGGCGATCGGCCGCAAGGCCGCCGAGGACCACGAGTCCGAGATCCGCGAGGCTCTCGACGGCTCGGACATGGTCTTCGTCACCGCGGGCGAGGGAGGCGGTACCGGCACCGGTGCAGCCCCCGTCGTCGCCCGTCTGGCCAAGAGCATCGGCGCGCTGACCATCGGTGTGGTCACCCGTCCCTTCTCCTTCGAGGGACGCCGCCGCTCGGCCCAGGCCGAGGACGGCGTCCAGGCGCTGCGCGAGGAAGTCGACACCCTCATCGTCATCCCCAATGACCGCCTCCTGCAGATCGCCGACAAGAACATCTCCGTCGTTGACGCCTTCAAGCAGGCCGACCAGGTTCTTCTTCAGGGTGTCCAGGGCATTACCGAGCTCATCACGACCCCCGGTCTCATCAACGTCGACTTCAATGACGTCAAGTCCGTCATGCAGGGCGCCGGCAGCGCGCTCATGGGTATCGGCTCGGCCACCGGTGAGGGGCGCGCGATCACGGCCACCGAGGAGGCCATCGCCTCGCCGCTGCTGGAGACCTCGATCGACGGCGCCCACGGCGTGCTGCTCTTCTTCCAGGGCGGTTCCGACCTGGGTCTGTTCGAGATGAACGAGGCCGCGAACCTGGTGCGCGAGGCCGTCCACCCCGAGGCCAACATCATCGTCGGAAACGTGGTCGACGGTGCCCTGGGAGACGAGGTGCGGGTGACGGTCATCGCCGCCGGCTTCGACTCCGAGCCGGTCGTTGGTGGCCTGGCCGACCCGATGACTCGACTCTCGCGCGCCGCCGCGGTGCCGCCAGTGCCCTCCTCCCCGGTCGACGACCTGCCCCCGGCCCCGGCTCCTCGTGGTGGCGCCCATGCCGCCCAGAACCCGGTGACTCGTCCGGTCCCGCTGGCTCCGCCGCCCTCCTCCTCTCCGGCGGCCGCGGCGCACCTGTCGGAGGTCAGTGCGGCTGAGGCCCTCTCCTCAGGAAGCATGCCGGCCTATGTGGATGAGTCCTACGGCTCCTACGGCTCGGTGCCGGCGCAGCAGCACTCGGTCTCCGATCTTGAGGTTCCTCAGGTGATCGGGGTCGACGCCGACGATGACGGCATCGACCTGCCCGACTTCCTGCGCTGAGCGGCATCGCTGTCCGGGGGCGCGGCAACATGTGCGATACCACCGCCGTTGAGGCCTCGGATCTGATCGAGGTGGATCTGGGTCCGCGGGCTCGTGGGTTCTTCACCACCCGCGGCCTGCGGGCCCGTCCCGTCTCGGCCCCGGGTGGCGGCGCTCAGGACCGGGGTGCGGAGCGCGAGGAAGGGACCGCATATGACGGGTGGAACCTGGCGCTCCACGTCGGGGACGACTCGCAACGTGTTCGTTGTCATCGTCGTCGGCTCGAGGAGCTGCTCGGGCTCGAGCAGGGGCGCCACCTGGCCTGGATGAACCAGGTTCACTCCGCCGTCGTGGCCACGGCTCAGGCCGGTGACGTTCCCACTGCGGACGCCCTCGTCCTGGACTCTCGGACGGGCGGGGCGCCTGCAGGCTGCTGCGTTCTCGTGGCCGACTGCGTCCCCGTCCTGCTCGCGTCCCGGGACGGAGCTCTGACAGCCGCCGTGCACGCCGGTCGGCGAGGCATGCTCGACGGCGTCGTCCCCGCCACCATCGACTTCCTTCGGCGCAGCGGAGTGGAACCGGTGGATCTGTGGGCCGCCGTGGGGCCGTCGATCTGTGGCTCCTGCTACGAGGTCCCCGAGGAGATGCTTGCCCTGTCCGCGCAGCGCGAACCGGCGTGCGCCTCGCGCACATCGTGGGGGACGCCCGGCCTTGACGTTGCGGCAGGGGTACTGGCTCAGCTCGAGCGCGCCGGTGTTGGTCACATCAGCGCTGGTCAGTGGTGCACCTACGAGGACCCTCGCTTCTTCTCCTACCGCCGTGACGGAGTGACTGGACGTCTGGCAGGCATTGGAGTTCCGCGATAAGGCCCGTCTGCTGAGTAACTCCTGGGCGTGACCTTCCTGAAACCTGAGGTGGGGGACACGCCGAGGTGAGGTCCCCGTGCGGTGTCACGGGGACGGATACCGTCGCAGCACATCCGGAACGCAGGGGACCGGACGAACCAAGGAGCGATAAATGGGCGCGCTGCGCAGTATGACCAGTTTCCTCGGCTACTCGGAGCCGGAGGAAGAGACCTACGAGGACAGCTACGAGGCTGCCGATGCCGGTTACGCCGTGCAGGAGCACGAGCAGGACTTCGTTGACGAGGGGTACGAGGACTTCTCTGCCCCGGCTGCGCCCGATCCCGTTGTCGCTGCCCCCGACCTTCGCCGCATCGTCACGGTCCACCCCTCGACCTACAACGAGGCCAGGATCATCGGCGAGTCCTTCCGTGACGGCGTCCCCGTCATCATCAACCTCACCGGCATGAGCGAGTCCGACGCGCGTCGCATGGTGGACTTCTCCGCCGGTCTGGTCTTCGGGCTGCACGGTGCCATCGAGCGTGTCACTCCGCGCGTGTTCCTGCTGACTCCGGCCAGCGTGGAGATCGACGGCGGCGAGGTCGCCGAGGCCCGCGGCCGCTTCTTCAACCAGAGCTGAGCTGACTCGTACGTGAACCTCGTCTCTGCGGTAGCCGGGATCCTGTCGAGCATTCTGAGCCTGTACTTCCTCATCCTCCTGGTCAGGGTCGTGCTCGACTGGATTCAGGTATTCGCCCGCCAGTGGCGTCCCCAGGGGGTCGTCCTGGTGCTGGCCAACCTTGTCTACGCTCTGACGGATCCTCCTCTGCGAGTGATCCGTCGGAGGGTTCCCATGGCACGCCTGGGAGGGGTCGGTATCGACCTGAGCTTCCTGGTCCTGGTCTTCGGGATCTGGATCATCCAGTGGTTCCTCGGGCTTCTCATCTGAACAGGTGTGAAGTTGCGAGCGAACCGCTAGAGTGCTGTTCTCACGTCAGCGTGAGATAGCGCGCTTGATGTGGCCTGAACCTCGAGTTCAGGTACTCTGTCCGCATGAGTGACCGGATGCCCGGTGCTCGTGACCTTATCCGTAACGACACCGAGGTGACGACCCATGACGCTGCTGACAGCAGACGACGTCCTCAACAAGAAGTTCCAGGCGACCAAGTTCCGTGAGGGCTACGAGCAGGACGAGGTCGACGAGTTCCTCGACGAGGTAGTCGAGGCCATGCGTCAGCTGGAGGCTGAGAACGCCGACCTCAAGGCCAAGCTCGAGGCCGCCAACCGCCGAGTGGCCCAGCTCGGCGAGGGGGCTGCCATCCCCTCCGCACCCGCTTCCCCCGTATCTCCGGTTCAGGCGGAGCCTGCCATGTCCATGCCGGCCGTCTCCGCCGGCGAGACCGGCGGCCAGGGCCCGGCTGCTGCCTCCGGCATGCTCGAGCTGGCCCAGCGCCTTCACGACGAGCACGTCGCCAACGGCAAGGCCGAGGGCGAGCGCATCGTCACCGAGGCCCGCTCCACCGGTGAGCAGATCGTGCGCGAGGCCGAGGACCAGCGCAACCGCACCCTCGCCCAGCTGGAGAAGGAGCGTGCCAACCTCGAGCACAAGATCGACGAGCTGCGCCGCTTCGAGTCCGACTACCGCACTCGCCTCAAGAGCTACCTGCAGAACCTGCTGGCCAACGTCGAGGACGGCGGCGAGAGCTCCATCTCCAGCCTGTGATCCTGCAGGGGTCGTGATCCTCCAGGCCGTGATCGCCTCCCGGCCCATCCCCGTGAGCACCTTCGGGAGTGGCCAACGGAGCCCCATCACGACGGTCCCCATCCGATCAGGATGGTTCCGCTCCACCAGTCACCAGTGACACGGCCTCCTACGAAGGGCGGCGACCCGCACGGGTCGCCGCCCTTCGCTGGGTACACAGCCCATTCGTCACCCGTTCTCCTCTGATTCTCCTCTGAGCACAATGCGAGAAAGCCCCATGCCTGACCACGTCGATCCCGCATCCTTAGCACAGGAAGCCGCCGGCAGTGCCGCTGACGGCGGTAACGCCGACCACGCCGATAGCGCCGTCCCGCTGCCCACGGACAATCCCTTCAGCGCCATGGATAAGGCCATGACGTCGCAGGAGCGGTCAGCGGACGCGAGACGATCCAAACGCCTCCCCGTGATCGTGCTGTGGCTGGTGGCGATCATTGTGATCGTCGTGGACCAGGTCTCCAAGCAGTGGGCGCTCTCAGCCCTGTCCGACGGTCGGCACACGGCGCTGTTCGGCCGGGCGCTTGGCCTGGTCCTGGTGCGCAACCCGGGCGCCGCCTTCTCCTTCGCCACCGGGCAGACGTGGATTTTCGCGCTCATCGCCTCCTGCGTCGTGGCCATCATCATCCGTGTCTCCCGGAACCTGGCGTCTGGCTCCTGGGCGGTGGCCCTCGGCCTGGTCCTGGGCGGCGCGGTCGGCAACCTCATCGACCGCCTTCTGCGCGAGCCAGGCTTCCTGCGCGGCCACGTCATCGACTTCATCGACTACGGCGGCTACTTCGTGGGCAATGTCGCCGACATCGCCATTGTGGCGGCAGCCGCGGGCATCATCATCCTGTCCCTGGGAGGCTGGGAGATCGACGGCACGCGTGCCAGCGCCTCAGACGACCCGGAGGCGGAAGGCGGTGGCGCACCGCCCTCCTCAACCCGCCGAGGAGTTCGGGCCCGCGGGAAGGATCGCGCCGAGGCGTCCTCCAAGCCGGGGGAGCCCTTGGATGCATCGACGCAGGCGACTCCCGTGGAGCCGCAATGAGCGTGCGCCTGCTGCCCGTTCCCGACGGCTTCGACGGCGAACGCGTCGATGCCGCGCTGGCCCGGATGACGGGATTGTCCCGCAGCCGGGTCGAGGACCTGTGTGAGGCCGGAGAGGTGCGCCGAGGCGGCGAGACGCTGGCCAAGTCCTCTCGTCTGCGCGCGGGCGAGCTCCTCGAGGTCGACCTGCCCGACCCCCGTCCCGTCGAACCGGTCGCCACTCCCGTGGAGGGCATGGAGCTGCTCTACGAGGACGAGGACATCGTCGTCGTCGACAAGCCCGCGGGCGTGGCCGCGCACCCCTCCATGGGGTGGGACGGCCCCGACGTCCTCGGCGCCCTGAAGGCCATGCACGTGCGAGTGGCCACCTCCGGCGCCGCCGAGCGCCAGGGCATCGTCTCGCGCCTGGACGTGGGCACCTCGGGCGTCATGATCGTGGCCAAGGGGGAGCGGGCCTACTCGGTGCTCAAACGCGCCTTCCGGGAGCACACGGTGGACAAGGTGTACCACGCCCTGGTTCAGGGCCACCTCGATCCCTCCAGCGGCACCATTGACGCCCCCATCGGCCGTCACCCCAGCCGAGAGTGGAAGATGGCCATCATCGAGGGCGGGCGGGAGTCCATCACCCACTATGACGTCATCGAGGCGATGCCCGGGGCCTGCCTGGCCGAGATCCACCTTGAGACCGGGCGCACCCACCAGATCCGCGTCCACATGGCCGCCGTCGGCCACCCCTGCGTCGGAGACGCCACCTACGGCGCCGACCCGGTCATGAGCGCACGCACCGGTCTGATCCGCCAGTGGCTCCACGCCCGCGAGCTCGGCATCGCCCACCCCATCACCGGTGAGCACATGGTCTTCACCTCTGACTACCCCGACGACCTCGTCCACGCCCTCGATGTCTTGCGCCTGCCGTGAACAGGCTCTCCGTGGAGGTGAATGAGAGCAGTGACTGATCGCCTGCGTCGCTCGACCATGGCCCCGACGACGAGGCCGAGTGCTGACGAGGCGGTCTCGGAGACTCCCACCCTCGAGATCCGCCCGGCCACCGCCGTCCACGAACCCATTGGCTTCGCAACCGCCTGTGGCGATGAGACGGGCCCCGAGGCCGACCGGCTCCGCAGGTCCGTTGCCGACGTTCGTCTTGAGGTCTTCGTTGTTGAGCAGGCGGTTCCCCTCGCCCTGGAGATCGACGCCCGCGACGAGGAGCCGACCACGATCCATCTCCTGGCCAGTGGAGCTGACGGAACACCCCTGGGCGCCGGACGTCTCCTGATGGAGCCCGAACACCCCGGTCGGGTCCATCTGGGCCGCTTGGCTGTACGGAGCATCGTGCGTGGTACGGGGTTGGGTGCCCGCATCGTCGCTGCCCTCGAGCAGACTGCACTGCGCCACTCCGGCCGGCCCCGTGTGGAGGTGGTTCTCTCAGCTCAGGAGCAAGCCATGGGCTTCTATGAGCGCTGCGGATACCGGGTCCTGAACGGTCACCGCTACCTCGACGCCGGTATCTGGCACCAGGACATGGCCCGCATCGTCAGCAGCATCAGCACCGAGGACAGTTCCGGCCGTACCGCCTAGGCCGGTCGCTGACTCCCGGGTGTACGTGCTTGTGCGGACAGCAGGACTGAGAGGAGAGACACATGAGGATCGTTGTCATCGGTGCCGGGGGCATCGGAGGATGGCTCGGCGCCCGTCTGGCCGCGAGCGGCCAGCAGGTCGGCTTCCTCGTCCACGATCGCACCCTGGCGGCCCTGCGCTCGGGCGGGCTGACGCTGCGGGACTGCTCCCGGGGCGATCCCGGTACCGTGACCGCCCGCATCGAGACGCCCCTGGCCAGTGAGGATCCGCAGGCTCTCAACGACGCCCTGGGCGGTGAGCCTGACCTGCTCCTGGTCACCACGAAGGTCGATGCGCTACCGCAGCTGGCCTCGGCGCTCAGAGTTCTGACCGGCCCCGACACCGGTGTCGTCTCCACCCAGAACGGGATCAGCGCGCCCGAGCTGCTCGCCGACGCCGTCGGAAAGGAGCACGTCCTGCCCGGAGTCGCCCGGGTCTACTCCGCTATCACCTCGCCCGGGGAGGTCCGCACCATCGGCAACGCCGGCTCCCTGGCCCTGGGGGAGTGGGACGGTGCCGCCACCGCTCGCTGCGCCGCCGCCGTCGAAACCCTCGAGGCGGCCGGAATCCGGGCCTGGATCCCGGACTCCATCTGGGCCGAGCTGTGGCGCAAGGTCTCCTTCGTCGTCGTCCAGGGGGCCCTCGGCGCCGCCACGAACGCGCCCATCGGCGTCCTGCGCAGCGACCTGAGAGACGCCTTCACCCGGGCCGTGAGCGAGGTCGTCGCCGTCGCCGCGGCACTGGGCCACGACCTGGCCACCGACGATGCCCCCGACCCGGTCGCTGCGGCCCTGCGCATGGCTGATGCTCAGCCGGCCGGAGCCACCACATCGATGCAGCGGGACATCGCCTCAGGCCTGCCCAGCGAGCTCGACGCCCAGCTCGGTGCCCTGTGCCGCGCCGGAGACGAGGCGGGTGTTCCCACCCCCGTGCTCGACCTTGCGCTCAGCGTTCTGGCTCCGCGAGAGGCCGCCGCCCGGGCGGGCACCTGAGCCCGAAGTCCCTCTCGGAGGTAGTGGGAAGGGCGCCGCCCAGCAGAGGATTTCTCCCCCGGCTTAGCCGCTACCTCGGCGGTGTCCCGTCATGGCTGGGCAAGGCCCTGCCTTCGCGCTGGAGCACGCTGGGCCCCTCCAGGAGACATGGTGCCGGGCGGGCCTAGGATGGGGCCATGGCGGAGATGAGCAGTCAGGAAGAAGCAGCCCCCAAGGACGACTTCGTCCACCTCCACGTCCACACCGACTACTCCATGCTGGACGGCGCCGGGAAGATCAAGGACTACGTGGCCGAGGCCAAGCGGCTGGGCCAGCCCGCCCTGGCGATCACCGACCACGGCTACATGTTCGGAGCCTACGAGTTCTACGCGGCCGCCACGGCCGCCGGTATCAAGCCGATTATCGGGGTCGAGGCGTACATGACTCCGGGCACCTCCCGCTTCGACAAGACCCGTGTGTTCTGGGGCGATGAGTCCCAGCGGAGCGACGACGTCTCCGCCCGCGGCTCCTACACGCACATGACGCTGCTCTCACGCAACAACGAGGGCCTGCACAACCTCATGCGCATGGACTCCTTCGCCTCCCTGGAGGGTCAGTGGGGCAAGGCGCCGCGCATCGACCGCGAGCTGCTCTCGCGCTATGCGAGCGGCCTCATCGGCTCCACCGGCTGCCCCTCCTCGGAGGTCCAGACCCGCCTGCGCCTGGGCCAGTGGGACGAGGCCCTGCGCGTCGCCGGGGAGCTGCAGGACATCTTCGGCAAGGAGTTCTTCTACGTCGAGCTCATGGACCACGGCCTGGAGATCGAGCAGCGCGTCACCAAGGATCTGCTGCGCATCGCCAAGGAGATTGGGGCCCCGCTGCTGGCCACCAACGACTCCCACTACGTGCGCCCCGAGGACCGCACCATCCAGGACGCGATGCTGTGCATCAACTCCGGCTCCGTGCTTTCCGATCCTGATCGCTTCAAGTTCGACGGTGACACCTACTACCTGCGCCCCGGCGCCGAGATGCGCCGCCTCTTCTCCGAGATGCCCCAGGCATGCGACAACACCCTGCTCGTGGCTGAGCAGTGCGACGTGCACTTCCGTACCGTGGACGAGGGGGCCTCATACATGCCGGCCTTCCCCGTCCCCGAGGGGGAGACCGACGAGTCCTGGTTCATCAAGGAGTGCTGGCGCGGCATGGACCGCCGGTTCAACGGCGACATCCCCGAGGACTGCCGCAAGCAGGCCGAGTACGAGATCAGCGTCATCACCCAGATGGGGTTCCCCGGCTACTTCCTCGTTGTGGCCGACTACATCAACTGGGCCAAGGCCCACGGCATCCGGGTCGGGCCGGGGCGTGGATCGGGAGCCGGCTCCATGGTTGCCTACGCCATGGGCATCACCGAGCTCAACCCGCTGCGCCACGGGCTCATCTTCGAGCGCTTCCTCAATCCCGAGCGCATCTCCATGCCCGATATCGATGTCGACTTCGACGAGCGTCGGCGCGACGAGGTCATTGAGTACGTGCGTGAGAAGTACGGCGCCGACCGCATCAGCCAGGTGGTCACCTACGGCGTCATCAAGGCCAAGCAGTCCTTGAAGGACTCCAGTCGTGTCATGGGCTACCCCTACGCCGTTGGCGACCGGCTCACCAAGGCCATGCCCCCGTCCGTCCAGGGCAAGGACATCTCCATCAAGGGCATCTTCAACCCTGCCGACGAGCGCTACGGCGAGGCCGAGGAGTTCCGCAAGCTTCACGCCGAGGACCCCGACGCCCAGAAGATCGTCGAGCTGGCCAAGGGGCTGGAGGGCATGACCCGTCAGTGGGGCGTCCACGCCTGCGCCGTCATCATGTCCTCAGCCACGCTGACCGACATCATCCCCATGATGCAGCGCCTGCAGGACGGCGCCGTCATCACCCAGTTCGACTACCCCACCTGCGAGCACCTGGGCCTGCTCAAGATGGACTTCCTGGGACTGCGCAACCTCACGGTCATCTCCGACGCCCTGGAGAACATTGTCGCCAACGGCAAGCCGGCACTGGACATCGACCACGTCGAGCTCGACGACCGCGCCACCTACGAGCTGCTCTCACGCGGTGAGACCCTGGGCGTCTTCCAGCTCGACGGCGGGGGAATGCGTACGCTGCTGCGCCTGATGAAGCCGGACAACTTCGAGGACATCTCCGCCGTCGGCGCCCTCTACCGGCCCGGCCCCATGGGGGCGGAGTCCCACACCAACTACGCGCTGCGCAAGAACGGCCTGCAGGAGGTCATCCCGATCCACCCCGAGCTCAAGGAGGCCCTCGACCCGATCCTGGGGACCACGCACGGTCTCATCGTCTACCAGGAGCAGGTCATGAAGATCGCCACCGACCTGGCGGGATTCTCCATGGGCAAGGCCGACGCGCTGCGCAAGGCCATGGGTAAGAAGAAGATGGACATTCTGGCCAAGATGTTCGTCGAGTTCGAGGCCGGGATGGTTCAGTCCGGCTTCTCCAAGGAGAGCGTCAAGACTCTGTGGGACGTCGTCGTCCCCTTCGCCAAGTACGCCTTCAACAAGGCCCACTCGGCCGCCTACGGCGTCGTGTCCTACTGGACGGCCTACCTCAAGGCGCACTATCCGACCGAGTACATGGCCGCCCTGCTCACCAGCCAGAAGGACAACAAGGACAAGCTGGCCGTCTACCTGGGGGAGTGCCGCCACATGGGCATCACCGTCCTGCCCCCGGATGTCAACGCCTCGCGGGCCCAGTTCTCCGCGGTCGGTGAGGATGTGCGCTTCGGGCTGTCCGCAGTGCGCAACGTCGGCATCAACGTCGTCGACGCGATCGTGGCCGCCAGGGAGGACAAGGGCGAGTTCACCTCCTTCGAGGACTTCCTCGACAAGGTTCCCGCGGTCGTGTGCAACAAGCGCACCATCGACTCTCTCATCAAGGCCGGGGCCTTCGACTCCCTGGGGCACACCCGGCGCTCCCTGCAGGCCTGCCACGAGGACTTCGTCGATGAGGTCATCGGCGTCAAGCGCAACGAGGCCGCCGGCCAGTTCGACCTGTTCGCCTCCCTCATGGGTGGGTCCGACGACGCCGACGACTCACCCTTCGGCAACGGCCCGGTCTTCTCCTCCGACGTTCCCAACCTGCCGGAGTGGGACAAGAAGGACAAGCTCGCCTACGAGCGCGACATGCTGGGCCTCTACGTCTCCGACCACCCCCTCATGGGCCTGGAGGGGCTGCTGGGCAAGCTCGCGGACAAGGAGATCTCTGAGCTCCACGAGAACGATGAGCTGCCCGACGGCGCCATGGTCACCATCGCCGGGCTCATCACCTCCCTGACCCGCAAGACCACCAAGCAGGGCAACCTGTGGGCCATCGCCCAGGTCGAGGACCTGGCCGGAAGCATCGAGGTGCTCTTCTTCCCCCAGACCTATCAGACCGTCTCCACCATGCTGGCCCCGGACACGGTGGTCACGGTGCGCGGACGTCTCAACCGGCGTGACGGGCAGGTCGCCCTCTACGCCCAGGAGATGACGATCCCGGACATCTCCAGCGCCGCCCACGAGGCGGTCCTCATCACCCTTCCCACCAACCGGTGCACCGGGCCTCTGGTGGAGCAGTTCAAGGACGTGCTCACCAAGCACCCGGGTGGCTCGACGGTCCGTCTGACGCTGACCAGCCCGGGGCGCGAGGTGCGTACCCAGCTGGACGCCTCGCTACGGGTGGAGGCCTCGCCCGCCTTCTACTCCGACATCAAGGCCCTTCTTGGACCGGGGTGCCTGCGCCACTAGAAAGCCGTTTCCCAGGGAGTGGATCGCCCGCCCCGATGGGGACGTCGAACAACCGATGCCAGCCCGAGCGGGTACCGTTCGCAAACCCGTTCGTGATCTCACTGCGTCCTCATCAGTGCGCCACACGCCGGCTTTCCTCAGGGCGGCAGGTCCGCCTTCGGGAAGGTGGAAGCCGGTTTTGAGGCGGTATTCCCACAGGTCGTGCCACCTCCACCAGGGTTGGTGCTCACGTGGCGCCCCGTCTTCATCTTGATACTCTCGTAATGTCCACAAGCAGTCGGTGACTGTATTGTCTATGAGGTAATTTGATGAGTGACGAGGATTTCAACCCTCCAACGTTGACGCAGCAAGAGGAGCGGGACGCCGGCCCGCAGGAAGGACGGACAGGGGAGGTCCTCCAGGGCGCGGCGGCCGCGACGCCGGCCTTCCAGACCTCCCCGGCAACCGTGAAACGGCGCCAGCGTCACCTGCTCGACCGCCTGAGGAGATCGGTCTCCCGCCAGCCCCACGACGTCGGTGAGGGAATGGACAAGGTGGTCTTCGGCGTCGCCGCGGCCGCGACCATCGCCTTCGTCGTGTGGGGCTTCATCTCTCCGCACGGGCTGGGGAGGGCCTCCAAGTGGGCCCTGGGGGGAACGATCAGCAACTTCGGCTGGCTGTTCGTCCTGTCCTCGACCCTGTTCGTCGTCTTCGTCGTCTTCGTGGCGGCCTCCCGTTTCGGCAAGATCCCCCTGGGCGGGGACGGAGAGGAGCCCGAGTACTCCACCGGCTCCTGGGTCTCCATGATGTTCGCCACGGGAATGGGGATCGGACTGATTTTTTACGGGGTCGGTGAGCCGCTCTACTTCTACGTATCTCCCCCGCCGGAAACGGTCGACCCTCAGACCGCCCAGGCCGCCAGTACCGCCCTGGGCACGGCCATGTTCCACTGGACCATCTACCCGTGGGCGATGTACGCCCTGGTGGGGCTCGGGATGGCCTACGGAACCTACCGACTGGGACGCTCCCAGCTCTTCTCGGCCATGTTCACCTCCCTGTTCGGGCGCCAGGCCATCGACGGGATCGGCGGGCGCATCATCAACATCCTGGCGATCGTCGCCACCCTGTTCGGATCGGCCTGCTCCCTGGGGCTGGGCGCCCTGCAGATCGGCGGGGGCATGGTGTCGACCAACCTCGTCACCAAGTCCACCCCCGCGATGATGGTCGGCATCATCGCGATCCTGACGGCCTGCTTCGTGGCCTCCGCGATCTCCGGCATTGAGAAGGGCATCCAGTGGCTGTCGAACATCAACATGGTGCTGGCTGTGCTGCTGGCGATCATCGTCTTCATCGGCGGACCCACCCTGTTCATCCTCAACATCATCCCCTCGGCGATCGGCAACTTCATCGACGAGCTGCCCGCCATGGCCTCGCGCACGGCGGCCGTGGGCAATCAGGACATGGCCCAGTGGCTGTCCTCCTGGACGATCTTCTACTGGGCCTGGTGGATCTCCTGGACGCCCTTCGTGGGAATGTTCATCGCCCGCATCTCGCGCGGCCGCACCATCCGGCAGTTCGTCACGGGGGTCATGCTCGTCCCCTCGGTCGTCTCCCTCATCTGGTTCGCCATCTTCGGTGGCGGCGCCATCGGGCTCCAGGAACGCGCCGAGCGCGCCGGCCAGGCGGCGCACGCCCTCGTCCATCTCAAGGCCGATGGCACGCCCGACCTGAACTTCGACACGATCCTGTTCGACCTGCTCAACGCCATGCCCGTGCACAAGGTGGTCCTCATCGTCCTCATGGTGCTGGCAGTCGTCCTGGTGGCGATCTTCTTCGTCACCGGTGCCGACTCGGCCTCCATCGTCATGGGAGGGCTCTCGGAGAACGGTGCCACCGATCCGAGCCGCTTCACGGTCGTCTTCTGGGGCGTGGCCACAGGCGGCGTGGCCTCAGCCATGCTGCTCGCCGGTGGGGACGATCCGCGCGAGGTCCTCACCGGTCTGCGGGACATCACGATCGTCTCGGCGCTGCCCTTCGTCTTCGTGATGCTGCTGCTGTGCGTCTCGCTCTACAAGGATCTCAACAACGACCCCATGCTGCTGCGGCACTCGCTGGCCAACCAGGTCCTGGTCGACTCGGTCACCACCGCGGTCACGACGGCCAACGAGCCGCATGAGGTCGAGACCATCGAGCTGCACACCAGCCTGTCATCGACCACTGACGGCGACGACGCAGCCGGTGAGGGCTGCCAGGACAGCACCGACGAGGCCGCGCAGGACCCGAGTGCCGATACTCGCGCCGTCGCCGGTGCCGAGGACGCACCGACGGGATCGGAACGGAGGCAGGAGGGCTAAGTCGGCCGACTGCTCCTGGTGCTGGGGTCCGGGCTCATTGCCCGGGCCCCAGCTGCTCGACGGCGGCGCCCACCTGACCTGCGGGGTGATCGACGACAACGACGTCTCCACCGGCCAGGTGGTGCCCGCGACGCGTCTCCACGACGCCGTTGACAGTGACGTCTCCGGACTGGATGGCGATGCGCGCCTGTGCGCCGTCCTCCACCAGGCCCGCCAGCTTGAGGAACTGGCCGAGCCGGATGCTTCCGGACACTGAGATGAGTGGGTACCGGGATGGGCGCTGAGATGTTGCGTGCGTCATAGGTGGATCCTCGCAGACAGGGCACGAGATGCGCACGTCGGAGCAGGTAGCGCCCCGGCAGAGCGGCCGGCGACGAGTCGAGTGAGAGAAGCGTCTCTCAGAAGTATGCGGATATAACGGATGCCAAACAAAATTTATCACGGTAGGGTAACGGCGTTCTGATAACACTACGGAGACGGAGACACCATGAAGCGTCGAATCGTCGCCCAGATGGCGATACTCGCTCTATCGCTGTCGGCGCCTGTTCTGGCCGTGACTCATGCACCACAAGCCGCCGCCGCCGACGGCAACATCATTCATGTCTCGGCCGAGGGAGGCTCGGACGCGGGAGACGGAACCGCTGCCAAGCCCCTTCAGACCATTGGAGCCGCCCTGAAGAAGGCCGGCGGCGGAGACACCATCGAGCTGGCCAACGGCACCTACCGTGAGGGCGAGCTCGCCGTCGACAAGGGCGTGACCATCAAGGCGGCCGAGGGTGCTAAGCCGGTCCTCACCGGTGCCGAGGTCCCCAAGAGCTGGAGTGCCGGCGGTGACGGGAAGTGGTCCACGGGCAAGGACATGGTCCGCTTCTGCACGGTCTGCACCATCAATGCCGATCCCGCCAAGGAGGGGATCGCCGCCCACCCCGAGCAGGTGTTCGTGGACGGTAAGCCCCTGACCCAGGTGCTCAGCCGCGCCGAGGTCACCGAGTCCACCTTCTACGTGGACGACCCCGACCCGGTCACCCTGAAGAACCCGAAGAACAACCAGGCCGGCTACAACGTCAAGCCGCACCGGGGCACCTCCTACGTCATCGGTGTCGACCCCAACCAGCACCAGGTCGAGGTGGTCCAGCACTCCCGCGCCCTGTCCTTCAACACCGACAACATCACCCTGTCGGGGCTGACGGTGGAGAAGTACTCCGCGGTGCAGCGCTGGGACTACGAGGATCCCGAGATCGGCACCATCTCCGGTGGCGGAATGGTCGTGGCCGCTCACGGTGCTCCTCGCATTGAGAACTCCACCTTCCGCTACTCCTCGACGGCCGGTGCGCTGCAGGTCATCGACTCGACCAACGCGGTCGTGTCGAACAACCTGTTCGAGAACAACGGCTCCAACGCCTTCGGCATCAACGACTCCAGCGGTGCCAAGGTGGAGAACAACATGTGGAGGAACAACAACACCTCCGGCTTCATCACGAAGGACTGCGGCGCCTACTGCACCCTGGCCGACACCAAGATCACCCACTCCAAGAACATCCGCTTCGCCAACAACACCGTGGACTACTCGGCCACCGGCACGGACATCTCCGACCCCTCGGCCTATGACCAGAACCGGGCCGCGGGAGTCTGGTTCGACGAGGGCGTGATCGACTCCGAGATCGTTGGCAACTACTTCGTCAACGTCCCGGTGGCGATCTTCAACGAGGTCTCCTCCAACAACCTCATCGCCTCCAACATCGTGGCCGGGGCCGGCATCGGTATCCACGTCTCCGGGTCCAACGACACCCGCGTGTGGAACAACACCGTCTCCCACGCGCTCACCAGCCTGTGGATCCAGGAGGACACCCGTTCCGACGGCTGCAACGCCCGCAACGCCCAGGGTGTGTGCACCCAGGTGCAGAAGTGGAGCGCCGAGCATGGACTGAGCTGGGACACCACCAACACCAAGGTGATGAACAACATCTTCTCCTCCGAGCAGACCACCCCCATGCCCGGGGACCCGTGGCGCTACTCCGCCATGGTCCAGGTCCTGGGTGGGGCCAACCAGGACGGCTCCGGCGCGGTGTACGCCAATGAGATGGTCTCCAGCATCGACTACGACGTCTACTACCGCCACGAGAACCCCCAGACCCTGTCGACCACGGTCCTGTGGAACTGGGGCGCCGACCGCATGAACCAGTCGGTCAACGCCGAGAAGCTCTCGGACTTCACGGCCAGCCCGAGCGTCAAGGCCGAGGGCAAGGAGTCCAACGGTCTGGACCTGCACGGCTCCCCGGAGAACAACCCGTTCTTCGTCAAGGAGTCCGCCAACCCGATGGACAAGACCTCGGACTTCCACCTCAAGGAGGGAAGCCCCGCCTCCGGTAACGGTCACGCCCTGCCCGAGGACATCGCCAAGACCCTCGGCGTCAACGCCAACGTCCCCGTGGACCGCGGTGCGCTGGTCAACGTCGCCTGGGGCGGCGGCGCCGTTCCCGGTGCCGGGGACGCCCCCGCTGACAACGCCAACAACGGTGGCAAGGCTGCCGATAATGGCGACAAGGCCGCCAACAACAATGGCGGCAACGGCGGCAACGCCAATAACGGTGACAAGGCCGCTAACAACGGCGGCAACGCCAACAACGGCGGCAAGGCCGACAACAACAACGGCGGCAACGCCAACAACGGTGGTAAGGCCGACAACAACGGCTCGACCGTCACCGACGGGGCCGCCGGTACCGACGGCAACGACGCACAGGGCGCCAACCCCTCCAACTCCAAGGCGGGGGCCGGTCAGAAGAACTCCGGAATCGCCAAGCCCGGCGGCAACGCTCAGGGCGGTCAGGGCCAGGCCGCTGCGGCTGCAGCGGCTACCGGTGATAGCCGTCTTCCGCTCACCGGTGCCAGCATGACCGGCATCGTCCTCGCGGTGGCCGCCATCGCCCTGGGCGGCGGATTCATCCTGGTGCGCCGTCGCATGGCCAGCTGATCGCTGCTGGCCTCGGGGTGAGGCGCAGCGAGGGCGAGCTTGTGAAGAGCCCGGACAACCCGGATCATCACACCGTGACTGAGTCGCTCGCCATCACCGTCGGTGACTACTTCCCCGTGGGGCACAGGATGCGCCGACTCACCCCGAGGCTGGCTGAGGCCACCAACGCAGCACGCTCCGTCCTGATAGAGGTCGCACAGCACCGTGAGGTCATCACCTACGGTGAGCTCAGCGACTCGATCGGACGGAGCGTGCTGCCGCGTCATATGGGGCCGTTGCTCTCCATGATCGCCCATGACTGCGCTGCTCGAGGCGAACCGAGCCTGGCCTCCCTGGTGGTCTCGGCGACCACCGGAGAGGTCGGCACCGGGGACTCGAGCTGGGCCCCGCCGCAACGGCTCGCCTGCTGGGCACGATGGGGCGAGAAGTGGGCCAACGGCTGAGCGGATCGGTTCTCGCTATGTGGGACGGCGGCGGGGCTGGGAAACAGTCGTGGTTTGATACGCTCGACCATCCAGAGCGGCCGAGAGACCTGGTTCCATGACGCCGCAGCAACCCGGTACGCGGGTGCTTCAGCCAGGATCGATGGAGACGACGTGCACGACAACGAGCCCACCGGGCCCACCGCCGCGGCCAGCAGTCGCGGCGAGGCCTTGAGCAGCGCCGAGACCGGAACCGCTCGGCGACTGCCCACCGTCAGCCTGGAGCTGTTCCCCCCTCGACCGGGTAAAGCAGCCTCGGCCACCTGGGGCCGCATTGACCGGCTCCTGGCCACCGGGCCCGACTTCGTCTCGGTGACCTACCGGCCGACCTTCGTCACTGACCCTGCCGGCGGGGTCACTGGCGGCGGGCGCCAGGGGAGCGCGCATGAGCCGGAGGCGGGCCGGTGCGAGGCCCCCCGCGTGCGCGCGGTCCAGGAGCAGACCAACCCCTCCGAGTGCGTGCTCGCCCACGTGCTGGACTCCAGCACCATC
The DNA here is from genome assembly GCF_016694895.1 of Actinomyces sp. HMT 175. Lineage (NCBI taxonomy): Bacteria > Bacillati > Actinomycetota > Actinomycetes > Actinomycetales > Actinomycetaceae > Actinomyces > Actinomyces sp. HMT 175. The sequence continues at coordinate 1,806,828 of NZ_CP068012.1, read as the reverse complement.
CCCCTCATGGCTCACCTGACCTGTATCGGCTATCGCAAGCAGGAGGCCGTCGACATCGTCACTCGCTTCCTGCGCATGGGAGTACGGCGCTTCCTCGCCCTGCGCGGCGACCCGCCAGCCGGCACCCGGGCCGAGGATGTCGCCGGGGAACTGCGCCACGCCGACGACCTCGTCCGGGTCATCCGGGAGGTCGAGGCCGACTTCTTCGGTGACGGCAGGCGCCACGTCACGATCGCCGTGGCCGCCTACCCGGCCACCAACGACCACATCGAGGCCATTGAGGTCCTGGCCGCCAAGCAGGCCGCCGGGGCCGACATGGCGATCACCCAGGTGTTCTACGACGCGGCCGACTATGTGGCGCTGACCAACGCGGCCTCCTACGCGGGGGTGAGCATCCCGATCCTTCCCGGCGTGATCCCACTGACCGACCTGCGTCGGCTCACCCGTCTTGAGGCGCTCACCGGGGTGCGCGTGCCCGCCGGCCTGCGATCCTCGCTGGGATCGGCCAGCGGCGCCACCCTCGTGGAACGCGGCATCGGCGCGACGCTCGACCTGGCCACAGCGCTGCTGCGCGCCGGCGCCCCCGGTCTGCACCTGTACACCTTCAACCGCACCCGACCGGCCCTCGACGTCATCAGCCACCTGCGTCTGGGCGGCATCCTGGCTGGAGCCGCGCCCGATCGGGAGGTGCGCGACGCCGTCGATCGCGGATACCTCCAGGCCACACCCGGCCGAGGCCCTTCTTTCCTGCGCCGTGGCTCTGCCCGCGCAACAGTGTCTTCCCACCACCCCGTTCAGCCCCTCACCACCATCACCAAGGAGAATGCATGAGCGCCACCCCTGAGTCGGTCGCCCCCGCCTCGCCGGCTGAGATCGCCGTGACCGAGTCACAGGTCCCCTCCGCCCCCCTGCCGGGGGCCACCATCCTGGGATACCCCCGCATCGGAAGGGACCGTGAGCTCAAACGCGCCGTGGAGTCCTTCTGGAAGGGGAACCTGAGCGTCGAGGAGCTCAAGCACGCCGCTGCCGAGCTGCGCGGGGCGACCCGCTCGCGCCTGACGGACCTGGGGCTGACTCAGCCCGCCTCGGTGCCGGCGGACTTCACCCTGTACGACCAGGTTCTTCAGGTGACCGCCACCCTGGGCGCTGCGCCCGCCCGTTTCCGCGACCTGCTGAACGCCGACGGCGCCCTCGATGTCGAGGGCTACTTCACCCTGGCCCGTGGTGAGGGCGCCCGTCCCGCCATGGAGATGACCAAGTGGCTGGACTCCAACTACCACTACCTGGTCCCCGAGATCGACGCCTCCACCCCCATCGACTACGTCGACACCGCCATCGCCGACCAGGTCCGCGAGGCCAAGGCCGCCGGGACCGAGGTCCGCCCCGTCGTCGTGGGCCCGGTGAGCTACCTGCTCATGGCCAAGCCCTCCGACGAGGCAGCCGAGGACTTCCACCCCCTGGACCGCCTCAGCGACGTGCTGCACGCCTACGGCCACCTCCTCATGGACCTGCACGAGGCCGGCGCCACCTGGGTCCAGCTCGACGAGCCCGCCCTGGTCTCCGACTCCTGGAACGTGGAGCGCCAGCGCGTCCTCGACGCCGTGCGTGACGCCTACACCTGGCTGGGCGCCATCGTGGAGCGCCCCCAGATCCTGGTGGCCGGAACCTACGGCTCCCTGGGCGACGCCCTGCCCGTGCTCGCTCAGACCCCGATCGAGGCCGTGGGCCTGGACCTCGTGGCCGGCGCCCTGCCCGAGGCCGGCGACCTGGCCGCCCTGGAGGGCAAGACCGTCGTCGCCGGCGTCGTCTCGGGCCGCAACATCTGGCGCACCGACCTGAACCGGGCCATGGACGTGCTCGAGCAGCTGCGCGAGCGCCTTCCCGAGGGCACCCCCATCACCGTGGCGACCTCTACCTCCTTGCAGCACGTGCCCCACGACGTCGAGCGCGAGACCGCCATCGACCCGGAGATCCGCTCCTGGCTGGCCTTCGCCGACCAGAAGGTCGGGGAGGTCATCACCCTGGCCAAGGGTCTGGAGCAGGGGCGTGACGCCATCGCCGCTGAGCTGTCTCAGGACGCCGACCTGCGCAAGCAGCGCGCCGCCCACCCCGGCGTGCACCGCGACGAGGTCCGCACCGCCGTCGGCGCCGTCACGGACGCCGACCGCACCCGCGCCCCCTACGGTGAGCGCAAGGCGGCCCAGGACGAGCGCCTCGGCCTGCCGGAGCTTCCCACCACCACCATCGGCTCCTTCCCGCAGACCGCCGAGATCCGTAAGGCCCGCGCCGCCTGGCGCAAGGGCGAGATCGACGACGCCGCCTACGACGCCGCCATGCGCGCCGAGATCGCCAGCGTCGTTGCCCTTCAGGAGCGCCTCGGCCTGGACGTCCTGGTCCACGGTGAGGCCGAGCGCAACGACATGGTCCAGTACTTCGCCGAGCTGCTCGACGGCTTCGTGACCACCGAGCACGGCTGGGTCCAGTCCTACGGCTCGCGCTGCACCCGTCCCTCCATCCTGTGGGGTGACGTCGCCCGCCCTGAGCCCATGACGGTGACCTGGTCGGCCTACGCCCAGTCCCTGACCGACAAGCCCCTCAAGGGCATGCTCACCGGCCCGGTGACGATCATGGCCTGGTCCTTCGTACGCGACGACATCCCGCGCGCCCAGGTCGCCGACCAGCTGGGCCTGGCCCTGCGCGCGGAGGTGGCGGACCTCGAGGCCGCCGGCATCGGCGTCATCCAGGTCGACGAGCCCGCCATCCGCGAGACCCTGCCGCTGCGGCGCGCCGACCGTCCCGCCTACCTGGAGTGGTCCGTCGGCTCCTTCCGCCTGGCCACCGGAGGGGCGGCTCCTGCCACCCAGATCCACACCCACCTGTGCTACTCGGAGTTCGACGTCGTCATCGATGCGGTCGACCACCTGGACGCCGACGTGACCTCCATCGAGGCCTCCCGCTCGCGCATGGACATCCTGCCCGCGGTGGCCGAGCACGGCTTCGAGCGTCAGCTCGGCCCGGGCGTGTGGGACATCCACTCCCCGCGCGTGCCCAGCCAGGCCGAGTGCACCGAGCTGCTCCAGCGGGCCGTCGACGCCCTGGGCGGCGAGAAGGTCTGGGTCAACCCCGACTGCGGTCTCAAGACCCGCGGCTACACCGAGACCGAGGCGAGCCTGACCAGCCTGGTCGGTGCCGCGCGCGCCGTGCGCGAGGCCTGATGAGCTCTGACTCGACTGCAGGCGCCTGAGGCGGCCCGGGAGACAACGTGCTCTCCCGGGCCGCCTTGTGCACGGCCGGTAGGCTTACGGTCATGCTCACCCGCACCGATCTGCGCAGTACCCGACTCTCCGCACGCCAGCTGGCACAGGCCCTGCCCCGGGCCGCCCTTGACGTCACCGCCGCCCAGGCCGCCGTGGCTCCACTGATCGAGGACGTCCGCCGTCGCGGAGCGGCCGCACTGCGCGACGCCGCCGAGCGATTCGACGGCGTGCGACCCGTTCACCTGCGTGTGCCCGCTGCTGCCATCACCCAGGCGCTCGACGACCTGGACCCCGCGGTGCGCGAGGCCCTCGAGCTGTCCATCGCCCACAACCGGGCCGGGCACGCCGCCCAGGTGCCCGCTGAGCGCAGCACGGAGGTGGTCCCCGGAGGCACCATCACCCAGCGCTGGATCCCCGTGGAGCGGGTGGGGCTCTACGTTCCCGGAGGACTGGCGGTCTACCCCTCCAGCGTGGTGATGAACGCGGTGGCCGCCCAGGTCGCCGGTGTCGAACAGATCGCTTTGGCCAGCCCGCCTCAGGCCGAGTTCGCGGGTCTGCCCCACCCCACGATCCTGGCGGCGTGCGCGCTGCTGGGGATCACCGAGGTCTACGCCGTCGGCGGCGCCCAGGCCATCGCGATGCTCGCCTACGGCGCCGACGCCCAGGACGACACCGACCGCGCGGACGCCGGGGGAGAGGTCCTGTGCCGGGGCGTGGACGTCATTACCGGTCCCGGCAACGTCTACGTGGCGGCCGCCAAGCGAGCCGTCATGGGGGCGGTCGGCATCGATGCCGAGGCAGGACCCACCGAGATCGCCGTCCTGGCCGACGCCGGGGCCGACCCCGAGTACGTGGCCGCCGACCTGCTCTCCCAGGCGGAGCACGATCCCAATGCCGGCAGCGTCCTCATCACCGACTCCCCGCAGCTGGCGGACGCCGTCGATGCGGCGCTCGAGCGCAGACTGAGCGCGACCCGGCACCGGGAGCGGGCATCGACCGCATTGAGGGGTCCGCAGTCGGGAACCGTCCTGGTGCGTGACCTCGCCCAGGCCATCGAGGTCGCCAACGCCTACGCGGCCGAGCACCTGGAGATCCACACCTCCGACGCCCCTGGGGTCGCGCGTCGGATCCGTAATGCCGGAGCCATCTTCGTCGGGCCCTGCAGCCCGGTGCCCCTGGGGGACTACCTGGCCGGCTCCAACCATGTCCTGCCCACCGGGGGCACCGCCCGGTTCGCGGCCGGGCTGAGCGTGATGGCCTTCCTCAAACCGGTCCAGCTCATCGAGTACAGCGCGAGCGCCCTGGAGTCCATGACGCCGGCGCTGGAGGTCCTGGCGAGCTGCGAGGATCTGCCCGCCCACGGGGAGGCGGCCCGTGCCCGAAGGCAGTGAAAATGCCTGCTGAGCAGGCCGATTGAGATCGTCCTGTGACCTTCTGGTGACCGTGCTCTGCCGCGTCAGGGGACGGCGCTGGAGCGAGGCGCGGATTCGTTGGCGATTCAACTGGCGGAATCCTGCCGTTTCCCTCTCTTGTGAGCCACCTCCAAGAGGGCGCTTATTGCATGGTCGAATAACACAGTGTTGCAAAGCGTTACTCTATTGTTATATTTGGTGGTGACGCACGGTGCGCCGTGCCCGACGGGCTGAGTTCCCACATCCCGTCATCCCCGGGCGCGCCGCACCGAGGCGTTGGTTGCCGACCTGGCCTGCTCGCGCATGCGGTGATGACGGTCGGCGCCGGCCCTACCCCTTGGATCCAGATGGATGGCCTCATGCACTACTCCCCATTCGCCGCCGGAACCGGACTGTTCGTCGTGTGGTATGTCGCCCCGGCAGGTTCCCTTCCCGCTCTCGTCGCTCGTTTCCTCATTGACTGCGCCGGCCTGGTGTTCGTCGCCATCCTGGCCTTCTTCCTGCTGACCAACCTCTATGGCGCGGCCCGCGCCCTGATCCCGCACTCCAGGCGCTCCGCCGGGCGTCACGCGCAGCAGCGCAGCGGCCTGATGAGTCTGCGGGCGTGATGGTGACGCAGACCCCGTTCCTGCCCATGAGCTTCGATTCCTCGAGCCCTCTGGGAGTCCTCGACCGCATCGGTTGGTGGGGAGCCCTGGGGATGATCGCAGTCGCCCTTGCCTACACCTTCTTCATGCTCATCGCCTCGCGCGGGGCCCCACGGCACGGCGGTCCCTCGCATCCGGATGCGCCGCTGCTCGTCGTCATCCTCATGCCCTGCCTCAACGAGGCCGCGGTCATCGGCGCCAGCGTCCGGCGGCTCACCTCCATCCCGGACCCCGGCCTGCGCATCATGGTCATCGACGACGGCTCCGACGACGACACCGCCCAGGTGGCCGCCCAGGCCGGCGACGAGCGCGTCGAGGTAGTTCGCCGTCGTCCTCCCCACGCCCGCCTGGGAAAGGGGGAGGCCCTCAACGACGCGCTGTCGATCGTGCGCTCCCGGTGCACCACGGTGTCCTCCTCACGAGTCGTGGTAGGAGTCATGGACGCCGACGGCAGGCTCGACCCCCACGCCATCGGGGAGGTGCGCAAGGCCTTCGCCCCGCAGGAGGTCGGTGCTGTCCAGATGGGGGTGCGCATCAACAACCGCTTCGGCTCCCTGCTCGCCCGCATGCAGGACATGGAGTTCGTCATCTTCACCGAGGTCTTCCAGCGAGGCCGGCGCCGGGTCCGCAGTGTCGGCATGGGTGGCAACGCCCAGTTCGTCCGCCTCAGCGCACTCGACGCCCTGGGGCCCCGGCCCTGGACCCGGTCGCTGACCGAGGACTTCGACCTGGGGATCCGGCTCAACGCCACCAGCTGGACCAACGAGTTCTGGCGCGCGGCCTCCGTTCACCAGCAGGGCGTGACCAACATGCGCCGCCTCCTGCGTCAGCGCACCCGCTGGTTCCAGGGAAACCTCCAGGCGCTGCACCTGCTGCGCTCCGTGGCCCGCGAGCAGCGCGGCCTGGGGCGGGCCGACACGCTCTGGCAGATCCTCACGCCCTACCTGCTCCTGACCGGCTCCCTGCTGACCCTGTCCTTCCTCATCACCATGGTGACCGCCGGGGTGGCCGCGGTCCTGAGGTGGGAGCAGTCATGGGCGTGGCTCGTGGGGGCCTATGTCATCGCCTTCGGGCCGGCGCTCATCTACGCCTGGATCTACTGGCGCATCGAGCGCAGTGAGGGCCTGAGCCTGCTCAAGTCCGTGGGCTACGCGCACCTGTTCGTCCTTTACGGCCTCCTTCCCAGCCTCTACGGCTGGCGAGCAGTCGCCCGGGAGCTGACCGGACGCACCGGGTGGGCCAAGACCGCGCGGGAGGCGGAACCGGGGCAAGGAGCGCAGGGCACACCGAGCGCACCTAGCGCACCGGTGGCCGGCTCCAACGGATCGGCAGCCATGGGCTCACCGGTACCGAGCAAGCAGCGCCCGCCCAGCGGGCCGGAGAGGGTGCAGCCCCTCGCGTCCCCCCAGGCCGCGGGGCCGGGCAGAACCGTTCCGGCCACCCCGACCGTGCCGACCCGCCCCGTGCTCAACCCCACCGCCGTGATCGTGCGCCGGCCCCGTCCGACATCCAGCAGCCTGACCAATGAGGAGATGAGATGACAGCTGCCAACGCACCTCAGCACGCAGGAGCCGTCGACGGCTCTCGTCGCGGCAGGTTCCTGCGTCGCGCCCTCCTGACGGTCTGCGTCCTGGCACTGGTTCTAGGAGTCACCGTGTACTGCCACGCCCGAGAGACCGACGCACCGGACTGCTCCCAGTGGGAGATCATCTTCGACGGTTACGGCGAGGCCTCGTGCTCCGACGGCCTGCTGCGCCTCAAGCCGACGTCGGCCAACTCCCACGACACGACCCACGCCGGTCTGGCCACATCCTCCACGGTGAAGATCGAGGCGGGAGGCGTCCAGACCATCCACACCACGATGACCACTGTCAGGCAGCTGCGAGAGGACGGCGACCCCAACGCCTGGGAGGTCGCCTGGCTCCTGTGGAACTACACCGACAACAACCACTTCTACGCCCTGGCCCTCAAGCCCAACGGCTGGGAGGTCTCCAAGCAGGACACCGCGTACCCCGGGTACCAGCGATTCCTGTCATCGGGCAACACGCCCGTCTACCCACCTGGGAAGAGCCACGACGTCACCGTCACCATTGATACGACCAAGCCCTCAGAGGCGACCTTCACCATCACCGTGGACGGGCAGGAGCTCGGAACCGTCACCGACGAGCAGTCCCCCTACCGCTCCGGCAAGGTGGCGGCCTACTGCGAGGACTCCGACGTCACCTTCACCCCGATCATCGAGGACGAGTAAGGCATGCCCGCATCTACGGCGCCGGACTCGACCACCACTGAGGCCCAGCCCGTCCCACTCCCGACACACGACCAGGAGAACCCCATGACCACCGAATCCACGCCAACGGGCGGGCCCCTGAGGGTCATGCTCGTCTACGGCACCCGCCCGGAGGCGATCAAGCTCGCCCCTCTGGTGGCCGCCATGCGCGACGACGAGCGTTTCAATCCGATCGTCGTCGTCACCGGGCAGCACCGCGAGATGCTCGACCAGGTGCACGAGTTCTTCGGAATCGTGCCCGACGACGACCTCGACATCCACTCGCCGGGGCAGACCCTCACCCAGATCACCAACCGCTGCCTGCAAGGGGTGGGGCAGGCCATCGAGGCCCACCGGCCCGACGCCGTCGTCGTCCAGGGGGACACCACCTCCGCCTTCGCCGCCGCGCTGGCGGCCTTCTACCACGAGGTCCCAGTCCTTCACGTCGAGGCAGGCCTGCGCACCGGGGACATCTCCTCACCCTTCCCCGAGGAGGCCAACCGGCGGCTCATCAGCCAGGTGACCGCCCTGCACCTGTGTCCCACCACCACCAGCCGGGACAACCTGCTGCGCGAGAACACCGATCCGCAGACCGTCAGCGTCACGGGCAACACGGTCATCGACGCGCTCCTGGTCGCCGTCGACCGCCGGGTCCCGCCCCCGGACGAGGAGCTGGCCGCAGCACTGAAGGACGCCTCCCGGCGAGTCGTGCTCGTCACCGCCCACCGCCGTGAGTCCTGGGGCGAGCCGATGCGGGCCATTGGCCGCGCCGTCGCGCGCCTGGCCGACAAGCACCCCGAGGTGCTCTTCGTGCTGCCGGTCCACCGCAACCCCAAGGTTCGTGAGGATCTCCTGCCCCAGATCGAGGGCCACGCCAACGTCATCTGGTGCGACCCGCTGGAGTACGGCGCCTTCTGTGCACTCATCGACCGCTGCGACGTCGTGCTCACCGACTCCGGCGGCGTCCAGGAGGAGGCGCCCGCGCTGTCCAAGCCCGTCCTGGTCATGCGGGACAACACCGAGCGTCCCGAGGCGGTCGCCTTCGGGGTCGCCGAGCTGGTCGGGACCGACGAGGAGCGCATCGTCGAGAGGGTCTCCACCCTGCTGACCGACGAGGCGGCCTACACAGCCATGGCCCAGGCCGCCAACCCCTACGGCGACGGACACGCGTGCAAGCGCATCCTGGCCGCCACCGCAGCCCTGTTCGGCCGCGGTGTCCCCCTTCCCGAGTTTGAACCGGTTCCCACCTCATCGAAGGAGCGTTCATGATCCCCCCGACCCTTATGACCGCACGACGCCGCCGCTGTGCACTGGCCGCCATCGCGGTGTGCCTGGGCAGCTCCATCGCCGCAGTCGGCCCCGCTCAGGCCGCACCCGCCGCCGGCGCGCAGGTGCCGGCCGCGATCCAGGCCGCCGCGGCCAAACCCGCCGACGGGGCCCAGGCCAATGACGCCGACCCGGCCAAGAACCCGCTTCCGGCTCCGCCCGAGCCGGCCGCCGCGGCCAAGAAGGAGCTCCCCCTCAAGGGCGACAAGCAGGCCGACGTGAATCTCAACAAGCCCGCGCCCGCCGCAGGACAGGTCAAGATCCGCGACCTGAAGCAGAACGCGCCCGAGGTTCCTGTCGGAGCGGTGAGCTTCTCCAACCAGGAGGCGGGGCCGGCATCGACCCTGGTCCTGTTCGACACCACCGGTGACTACGCCAAGCTGGGGGAGTACTACGCCCTGAGCATGGGCACCCTGGCCAGCCACTCCGGGACCGTGACGACCCTCCCGGTCAAGGACTACGTCGCCGGCCTGGCCGGTCGCTTCACCAACGTGGTCTACATCGGCTCCACCTACGACGAGCCCCTGCCGCGGGCCTTCATCGATGACGCCCTGACCGGCAACGTCCCCGTCATGTGGTCCGGCTTCAACATCTGGCAGCTGGCCAAGACCGACGCCGACCGCGCCGCCTTCACCCAGCGCTACGGCTGGGACGCGGCCACCTCCTACATCGACTCCACCGACCGGGTCACCAAGATCAGCTACAACGGCGCCTCGCTGAAGCGCAACGAGCTCAACTCCGGCGGGATCATCGCTCCGCACATCGTCCGGGACAAGGACGTCAAGGTCCTGGGGCGCGCCGAGTGCTCCAAGCCCGACGGCGCGGCCACCGCCTGCGCCTCCGTCGCCCAGTCCGGCACCACCTCCTTCCCCTGGGCGGTCAGCTCCTCGGGAATGACCTTCATCGGTGAGATCCCCCTGACCTACCTGGGGGAGCAGGACCGCTACATCGCAGCCGCCGACATCCTCCTGGACTTCCTCCAGCCCGGTGCCCAGCAGTTCCGTCAGGCCGCTGTGCGCCTGGAGGACGTGACCCCGGACAGCGACCCCGAGGAGCTGCAGGCGATCGTCGACTACCTCCACAGTCAGAACGTGCCCTTCCAGATGGCGGTGGTGCCCAAGTACATCGACCCCAAGGGCACTGAGAACAACGGGACGCCCAAGGAGCTCACCCTGAAGGACGCCCCGGAGCTGGTGGAGGTCCTGCAGGACGCGGTGAACAAGGGCGGAACGATCGTTCAGCACGGCACCACCCACCAGTTCGGGACCCTGGACAATCCTTACAACGCCGTCTCCGCCGACGACTTCGAGTTCATCCGCTCGTGGTGCTCGGCCACCAACGACACCAAGGCCCCACCCATCGACTGCCAGGACAAGTCCTTCGTGCAGATCGGAGGCACCCTGCCGGGTACCTCCCAGGAGTGGGCTTCCGAGCGCGTGGAGCAGGGGCGCCAGATCTTCGGCGAGGTCGGCCTGCCGACTCCGGAGATCTTCGAGACCCCGCACTACTCGGCCACCCGTGAGGCCTACTACGGCATCGGCGAGCACTACCCGGTGCGCTATGAGCGCGAGCTCCTCTACGCCGGCACCCTGACCAATACCCAGGCCGGTCCCCACGACTACTACGGGCAGTTCTTCCCCTACGCGGTCAACGACCCCTACGGGACTCACGTCCTGCCCGAGAACCTGGGCAACTTCGAGCCCAACGAGATCAACCAGCACCCGCCGCGCCTGGCTCAGGAGGTCATTGACGCGGCCAAGCTCAACCTGGTCAACACTCACGCCACCGCCAGCTTCTTCTTCCACCCCTACTACCCGCTGGCCGAGCTGAAGAAGATCGTCGCCGGTATCAAGGCCGAGGGGTACACCTTCGTGCCGGCCTCGGAGCTGAGATGACCGCGGCGCAGGCTGTGAGATTCAGCAGTCTCCGAATCACGGAAATAGGGCCGTTCGGTCGAAATCTCTTTCAGAAGACTGGGATACTGCTTCCATGACAATCGAGACCAACCGCAGAAGGGTGCTGGCGCTCCTGGGCACCGGGATTCTGGGAGCGTCAGTGTCCTCCTGTGGGCACGCGAACGTGACTCCGACGGCCATGGGGGACGGGGCGACCACCCATGTGAGCCTTCACGTCAGTGATGCGCAGGGCAGTGCCCTCAACCTCGAGGCGCTGCGACGCATTCAGTCCAACGGCAAGGGCGAGGTCGGCTATGACGACGCGCTGCTGGATGCCAAGACCCTGGAGGTCATCGCCGTCGGCCCCCTCTACCAGGATGAGGGTGGTGCCATTGGCATCGATGTGCCTGCCGGGCGTGAGTGCACGCTGACCCTGTCGTGGCCGACCAGCCACGGGTACTCGGCACTCATGGCGGATCTACCGGCCTCCGGGGAGCACGATCTCCTGGAGCTGGCGGCCCGAACCCTCCACGGTCGGCAGGCCGAGCGCCTCGCGCAGGCCACTGCGAAGGGCTTCAAGGGCGCTGACGAGGCGGAAAAGCTGCGGGCCTCCGCCCAGCAGTCCCTGGATGCCTGTGCCAAGGCCCAGTCATGGACGGAGCGGGGCCGCCTGGCGAACTCCGCCCTGGAGTCGGCTGCCGGGGCCCAGCTCTCCCTGGACCGGGCGCTGTCCGCTCAGGCGCCGCAGGACGCCGTGATCGGGGTGACCTTCACCCGGGTGCCCACCTCCGTCGAGATCGCCGCAGCACTGGCCCCCAGCGGACCGGGAGGCGGCAAGCGGAAGGTCTCAGCCCGCCTCGTCATCGGCGACCCCAATGACGCCGAGGAAATGACCGGTTGGCGCAACACGGTGGAGGCCCTGCACGCGCAGGGCGGGCAGGCCCTGGTCCAGATCTGCGACTCCCACGACCTGGCCGCCCTGACCGACTCCGCCTGGGACACGCGGGTCGACACCCTTATCAAGGCGCTTCCCAACGTCGACGCCTGGGAGATCGGCAACGAGATCGGTGGGGACTGGCTGGGCACCGGGCCGGTGGCCAAGGCCCAGCGAGCGGCCAAGGCCGTGCGCGAGCGCACCAGCGCCACGACGGTGCTCACCCTGTACTACCAGCTCGGGCAGGCGGACCCGACCTACTCCCTGTTCAGCTATGCAGCCAGGGAGCTCCCCGCATCGATCAGGGAGCTGATCGACGTCGTGGGACTGTCCGTCTACCCCCAGCTCCATCCGCTGGGAACAGCCGCCGACCGGGTTCTCAGCACCCTGGAGGCCGCCTTCTCCTCCTCCCGGATCGCCGTGACCGAGCTCGGGTACGGGGGAGCGGACCTCAACGCCGGTCCCTGGTGGTTCGGCTCGGCCTCCGACCCCGTGGCGGCCCGCACCGCCGTCGCCGAGCACGTCACCGGCGCGGCACTGGGGCGCTCCGACGCCTGGGGAGCCCCCTTCTGGTGGTACTACCTCGAGGATCAGGTCGGAACCCCCGGAGGCCAGGTGGCTCCCGCACTGGCCGCCGTCTCCACGGGTTTCTAGGACGCCGGTGCCGGGGGCGCTGCCTGCTCAGGCAGTGCCCACCGGCACCTACCTCTGCGCCAGCACGAAGGGGTGGACCGCCGCCGCCCCCGCCTCGCGCAGGAGGAAGGCGGCCGTCGTGAGCGTCCAGCCGGAGTCGCTCCAGTCGTCCACGAGGACCACGGTGCGCTCGCGCAGCTCGTCAAGGGCCTGGGCCGACCAGCCCTGGAGCGTCAGGCTGCGGGCCACCTGCGTCAGGCGAAACGCAGAGCCCACATCGTGCTGCGGTGGTTCCTGACCGGACAGGCCCACGACGCCCAAGGCCCGTGCGCCCAGCCGTGCGACCACGGCGTGCCCCAGCCGGCGGACCATGCGGGGGCGGGTGCGGGAGTCCACGACGACGACGGCCGGCTCTCCGCTCGGCGGCCCGTCGGAGCCGGCGGCCTCCTGCTCGTCGCGGATGATCTCAGCGAGCCGGTCCACCGCCTGAAGCACCTGTGGCCTGAGCGCCACCGGGACCTCGCCGTCGGAGGCGCAGGCCACCAGCTCGCGCAGCACCACCGAGGTCCCCAACCCATCCAGCCTGCCCACCGCCAGCCCGGTCGCCGCCTGACGGTCGGCCCCGATACGACCCTTGAAACGACCCAGGCCCAGCCGATCCATCCCGGTGGGCCACTGGCGACGAGCCTGCAGCTCGACCCCCACCCGTCCGAGCGCCGCTCGGGCGGCACCGAGCTGCTCCTGGTCAGGGGCGTCAGGCAGGTCCAGGCCCCCGCACAGGTCGCAGGCTCCGCAGCGCCATCCCTGCTCAAGCAGGGGATCATCGAGTACTGACCTCAGAAAGGCCATCCGGCACGACACGGTTGTCCGCCCAGGGCCGGTATCGGTCCCGAGGCGCTCATAGGCGACCATCGCCTCCTGCTCGGCCCGGCGCGCGTCCTCGACTCGCGCATAACGCTGCGCGTCATAGCGCCAGGGCCGGCCGGTGGACTCCCAGCCGCCACGAACCCGGCGTACGGCGCCGTCGACATCGAGGACCTTGAGCATGGACTCCAGCCGGCTGCGCCGCAACGAGGTCGCCTTCTCCAGCACCGCCGTCGAGATCGCCCCGCCGCCCGCGGCCCTGCGCTCCTCCAGAGCATCGAGGACCACGCGAACCTGCTCCTCGGGCGGGAAACCCTGCGAGCCGAACCACTCCCAGATGGCCCGGTCCTCTTGGCCGGGCAGCAGGACCACTTCGGCCCGCTCCACTCCGCGGCCGGCGCGCCCCACCTGCTGGTAGTAGCTCACCGGCGAGGAAGGAGCCCCCAGGTGCACCACGAAGGCCAGGTCCGGTTTGTCGAAGCCCATGCCCAGAGCGGAGGTGGCCACCAGCGCCCTGACCCGGTTGGCCTTGAGATCCTCCTCCAGGCGCTCGCGCTCGGCGGCGTCGGTCTGCCCCGTGTAGGCGGCCACCTCCGCGCCCGCCGCACGCAGGTGCTCGGCGACCTCCTGCGCCGCCGAGACCGTCAGGCAGTAGATGATGCCGCTGCCGTGAGCGCGGCGGATGTAGGCGGTCAGCCAGGCCAGGCGTGAGGCGGCATCCGGCAGCATCCTGACTCCCAGGTGGAGGGAGCCGCGCTCCAGGGTTCCCCGCAGTACCAGGACCTGCTCGCCGTCCGCCCCGCCTGCCTCCACAGACGCCCCCAGCTGCTCAGCGATGTCGGCACTGACCCGTCGGTTCGCGGTCGCCGTCGTGGCCAGGACCGGGGTGCGCGGCGGCAGACCGGCCAGCAGGGTGGCGATGCGCCGGTAGTCAGGGCGGAAGTCGTGGCCCCAGTCCGAGATGCAGTGGGCCTCGTCGATGACCACCAGTGCGGCGCCCGCAGCCAGGTGGGGGAGGACCTCATCACGGAAGACCGGGTTGTTGAGGCGCTCCGGGGAGACCAGCAGGACATCGACCTCACCACCGGCCACCTGGGCCTGAATCTCATCCCACTGCGTGACATTGGCCGAGTTCATGGTCACGGCCCGGATCCCGGCGCGCTCGGCGGCGGCCACTTGGTCGCGCATGAGGGCCAGCAGCGGCGAGATGATGACGCTCGCCCCGGTGCCGGAGCGCGCACCGGGGGATGGCGGTGGGGTGTCCGGGCTCCAGCCTCCCCAGCCCTCTCGCAGCAGCACCGTCGCCACGAAGTACACCGCCGACTTCCCCCACCCGGTGCGCTGGACCACCAGAGCGCGACGGCGCGAGATGACAAGCGCCTCGATCGCCCGCCACTGGTCCTCACGCAGGCGCGCGTCGCTGCGGCCCACGAGCTCGCGCAGGACTGCCTCGGCCCGCTCACGCACGGGCGAGTCGAGCGGATCGGGGTGCACGGAACGCTCAGCGTCCTTAGGGTCCTGGGGGCCTGTGATCGTCACAGAACCACGGTAGCGTGGACGATCAAGACGGCACTGCCTAGATAGTCTTGGCCCATGGACCTCCTCATCATCGCCGTGCTGGGCACTTTGGCCATCGCTGCGGCCTCTCAGCTCAGCGACCGCATCGGTGTCGCCCCGGCGCTGATCCTCCTGGCGGGCGGCACGGCGGTGGGCTTCCTGCCCTTCATCCCGGCGATCGAGCTGGACCCCCAGGTGGTCCTGGAGGGGATCCTCCCTCCGCTGCTGTTCTCCACCGCGGTGAGCATCTCCACCATCAACTTCCGCCGCGAGCTCGCCCCGGTGGCGGTGCTGGCCATCCTGCTGGTGCCCCTGTCCGCCGCGGTGATCGGCGCGGTCCTCACCCTCCTGATTCCGGGGCTCTCCCTGGCCTGGGCCATCGCCATGGGGGCGATCCTCAGCCCCACCGACGCCGTGGCCATCTCCATCGCCCGCCGGCTGGGAGTCTCCCAACGCATCATCACCGTCCTGGAGGGGGAGGGGCTGCTCAACGACGCCACCGCCCTGGTGGTCCTGTCCTCCGCCGTCTCCGCGGCCACCTCCGGCGGAGTGAGTGTCGGAGGCGTCCTGGGCGGTTTCGCCCTGGCGGTCCTCGTGGCCCTGGGGGTGGGGTGGCTCGTCGGCGAGGCGAGCCTACGGGTGCGCTCCCACATCACCGACCCCACCGTGGACACGGTGGTGTCCTTCACCGTCCCCTTCCTCGCGGCGATCCCTGCCGAGCACATGCACGGCTCGGGTCTCGTGGCAGCCGTCGTCGCCGGGCTCATCACCGGCCACCGCGGTCCCCGGATGCTGCCGCCGGCCCACCGGGTGGCCTCACGCACCAACTGGCACACCGTCGAGCTCACCTTGGAAGGACTCATCTTCCTGGTCATGGGGCTGGAGTTCTTCGGCGTCGTGGAGAAGGTCGGTGCCTCAGCTCTCGGTATTGTCCGGGCCATCGCGGTCGCTGTCGTCGCCGGCGCGCTGACGGTCGTCATCCGGGCGCTCGTGGTAGCACCCATGCTCAAGCTCCTCAGCCACCGGACCGCGCGCTGGGCGATTCACTGGCAGGAGAACGAGGAGGCCATCCACCAGTTCCAGAACCGCTGCTCGGCCATCGTGCGCGGAGAGTCCGAGATGCCCCCGGTCCCCTGGGACCGGCGCCCCTTCGCACAGGTCCAGCGCAAGCTCCGCCAGGCGACCAACCACGAGAGCATCGCTCGGCGCGCACGCAGCCTCTCCAGTCGAGTCAGACGCCGGGGCGCCGACCTGGACTACTTCGCAGCCGAGCCCCTGGGCAGACGCGAAGGCGCCGTCATCGTCTGGGCGGGCATGCGCGGCGCCATCACCCTGGCAGCCGCCCAGACCCTGCCAGTCACAACGCCGCACTACTCCTTCCTCCTCCTGGTGGCCATGCTCGTGGCCGCCGGCTCACTGACGATCCAAGGACTCACGCTGCCCGCCCTGGTCCGCGTCGCCAGACCCGCCATGGCTGGGCCCGCCGACGAGGAGGAGAAGGCCGCGGTCATCTCGCTGCTGGTCAACGCCGCCCGCGACGTTGCCTCTATCGACACTCACGGCGCCTCCCAACAGGCCGCCCCCACAGGGCTCACCGGCGCCGCAGACCCCGACGCCTCGGACACACATACGACCATGAGCGCTCCCGGCCTGGACAAGGTCTCACAAACCGCCCCCGACCCAGAGAACAACGAGAGCCTCAACCCCACCACTGAGCAGCACGGCCTCGTACGCAGGCAGGGCAAAGACGTCATCGTCTCGCCGGCAGCCGTTGCCAAGGCCTGGGCCGACCCCACCTGGCGCCACGACGAGCTCGCCCCCATGCGAGAACGCGCCCTGGACATGATCCGAGCCCAGCGCGAGGCCCTTCTCGATGCCGGCGACGAGGGCCTCTACTCGGCCGACTCCCTGGAGCACGCCCTGAACCGCCTCGACTACCAGGAGATCATGCTCACCAGCGATCCGCACTGACAACACCGCCAGCAGGACACTGCGACCGCCACCCTCGGCGCCGCAGTACCACCGGATGGGCGGCCCAACCGCTGGAGCGGACCGAGCCGTAGACTCCAGGCGTGAACGCGAACCTGCCCCTGAGACCGGACCTGGAGGGCGAGGCCCCCTACGGGGCCCCCGAGATCGACGTCCCCGTGAGACTGAACGTCAACGAGAATCCCTACCCGCCCTCGGCCGCGGTCATCGAGTCGATCGCCACCGCCGTGGCTCAGACCGCCCAGGGACTCAACCGCTACCCGGAGCGGGACTTCCCCCGGCTGCGGGCCGCGCTCGCGGACTATCTCGAGGCCGAGTCCGGCGCGCACCTGACGCCTGAGCAGATCTGGGCGGCCAACGGCTCCAACGAAGTCATGCTCCACGTGCTCCAGGCCTTCGGCGGCCCCGGGCGCACCTGCCTGAGCTTCACCCCCACCTACTCGATGTACCCCGAGTACGCCCGCGACACACTGACCGACTACGCCACCCGACCGCGCCGCAAGGACTTCACCCTCGATACGGACGCCGCGGTGGCCGCGATCAAGGAGCTGCGGCCGGCCGTCGTCATCCTGGCCAGCCCCAACAATCCGACCGGAACCGCCCTGCCGCTGGAGGACATCAGACGGATCCTTGAGGTCGCCCGCGGCCACGGCCCCATGCTCGGAGCCGAGATCGGCTCGCCCGCCCGGGCCAGCGACTGCGTCGTCGTCATCGATGAGGCCTACGCCGAGTTCCGCCGCCCGGGCGTGCCCAGCGCCCTGGAGCTGGTGGGGCCGGACAACCCGCACCTGGCCGTCACCCGCACCATGTCCAAGGCCTTCGGAGCGGCCGGCCTGCGCCTGGGCTACCTGGCCGCCGACCGCGCGCTGGTAGACGCCCTGCGCGTGGTGCGCCTGCCCTACCACCTCTCCGCCGTCACTCAGGCCGCCGCCCTGGCCGCCCTGTCCCACCGCGATGAGCTCATGGCTCAGGTGGCCTCCCTGCGCGATGAGCGCGATGCCTTCGTGGACTGGCTGCGCACCCAGGGCCTGAGCGCGCACGAATCGGAC
Source organism: Actinomyces sp. HMT 175 (assembly GCF_016694895.1). NCBI lineage: Bacteria > Bacillati > Actinomycetota > Actinomycetes > Actinomycetales > Actinomycetaceae > Actinomyces > Actinomyces sp. HMT 175. The sequence goes on along the minus strand of NZ_CP068012.1, from coordinate 1,788,996 downwards.
GCCAACTTCGTCCTGTTCGGACCCTTCCCCGACCGGAAGGCCGTCTGGCAGGCCCTGCTCGACGCCGGGGTCCTTATCCGTGTCGTCGGCCCCGAGGGCTTCCTGCGGGCCAGCATCGGAACGCCGGAGGAGATGGCACGCCTGCGCGCCGCCCTGACCTCAGCCATCGGCAGGTGAGAGGGATGCCGGCAGCGATCGGCGCCTGGGACCGGTAGGGTTGCTATCGATTGAGATACCTATCAACCACTGTGCAGAAGAAGCACGACACCCGATGCTGAGGAAGCACCTATGAGCCGTACCGCGCGCATTGAGCGAGCCACGAGCGAGTCGAGCGTCGTCGTCGAGATCAACCTCGATGGCACGGGCCAGACCGACATCTCCACCACCGTTCCCTTCTACGACCACATGCTCACCGCGCTGGGGCGCCACTCACTCATCGATCTGACGGTGCGCGCCACCGGTGACACCGAGATCGACGTGCACCACACCGTGGAGGACACCGCCATCTGCATCGGTGAGGCCCTGCGCGTCGCCCTGGGGGACAAGCGCGGCATCCGCCGTTTCGGCGAGGCCAGCGTTCCCCTGGATGAGGCTCTGGCTCATGCCGTCGTCGACATCTCCGGACGCCCCTACCTGGTGCACGAAGGGGAGTCCGAGGCCTTCGTCCACCACCTCATCGGGGGTCACTTCACCGGTTCCATGGTGCGCCACGTGCTGGAGGCCATCGCCTACCATGCCGGCATCTGCCTGCACGTGCGGGTCCTGTCCGGGCGCGATCCCCACCACATCGCCGAGGCCGAGTTCAAGGCCCTGGCCCGTGCCCTGCGCGCAGCCGTGGAGGACGATCCCCGTGTCGAGACCATCCCATCGACGAAGGGAAGCCTGTGATGGACCAGACCCCCCGACCCGACGAGAGCCGCGACGACCACCAGGACCACCAGCGCGACCTGGACGCCGAGTTCGCCGCTCTCATGGGCGACGTGGACATCCCCGACGACCTCTCAGCCGAGGACCTGGGGGCTGTGCAGGAGGCCGGCAGCGAACCGGGCCGGCAGACCCCGGTGGAGGACGGCTCCGTATCGGCCGGCTCCGCGGGGGAGAGCGGACCGGCAGACATCAGGCCCGACGACGTCCCCCACAACACCTACCGTCCCCTGAACGGGGGAGACGAGACAACGGAGGACTCCGACCGCTCCCGGCTCACCGATGCCCAGGAGGCGCAGATCGCCGCCGCGGCCGAATCCCTGAGCTCCTACGTGCCCGATCAGTCCGAGGACCAGGCTCCCCGGGCGGTCAAGGTCGCCGTCGTCATGACTCCGCTGAACCGGGCCGACGGCCTGGCCGGAATGTGCTCCCTGCTGGACCTTGACTGCACCGTGGTGCCCTCCTCCAGCGGGGCCTTCGCGGTCAAGCAGTTCGTCTCCGCCCACTCGGACTGGGACGTGGCCGAGCTGCTCGGCGGTTCCGACTCCGAGCCGGCCGAGGCCGCGGAGCTGGCCGCCCAGCTCTCCCGCCTGTCCCGGGCCGGCGCCGTCCTCATGACCGCTGACCTGGCCACCGACGTCGGTATCGAGTCCGGCCTGTCCGGGACGATCACCGCCCGCCACTTCACCAACGGCCAGCCCGGCGAGGAGGCCTCGGCGGGGCTCCTGCTGGCCTCCATGGACCAGGTCGTCGAGGACGTCCTCCTGGGAGTCATCGACGCCGACGACGTCCCCGGAGCGGTGAAGTCCTCCGAGATCCAGGCGCCCCGGGCGATGCGCTGGTTCGGACGCGGCCTGCGCCGTCCCCCGCAGTGACCACGCCGACACGCGCCGCCCGCCGCCGACCAGGGGCGGGCGGCTCCTAGCCGGCGTAGGAGCTCGTCCGCTGCCCGTCCTTGTCGGAGGCGATGCAGGAGAAGCCCCGCTTCCCGGCGTTCCAACCGGCCTCCCCCGGTCCCAGGACCGATGTGCTCGGATCGGCGGCCCCGTACTGCTGGGCGGCCTGCGCGGTACAGGTGGCCTGCACGTTGGGATCGGCCGCCAGGTCGTCATCACTGGAACCCGAGGTGCTTTCCGCCAGGGTCCCCACCTGGTAGACCTCCCAGGAGTGGGGCTCGTTGCAGCTGACCTTTCTGGCCGTGGTCTGGCCCGAGATCGAGGTGGTGCCCGCCAGGCAGGTACCCACCGGATGCGGTGGGGTCGAGGCGTTGTCCTGACCCGACGATGAGGGCTGGGACACGGCTCTTGACGGGCCAGTGGCACTGGCCGCAGGAGCCAGACGGGCACCCGCCACCCATCCTGCGCCCAGACCGACGACCAGGCCGGCAACCGCGCCGACCGCTGCGGAGCGCAGCGTGATCCGCCGACGTTCTCGGCCGGAGAGTCGCAGCGACTGACTCCGCTGTGCTGACACGGGCGCGTTCAGCAGCGCCTTGTCGGAGTGCTCCAACCCGCCTGAGACGATGGAGGGCGCCGAGGCGGCGGACCCCGAGGAGCCGGTCGGGCGGACCGGGAAGACGGAGTCCGATGCCGCCCACTGCGATGCACTGCTGGGAGCGTAAGAGCTGGGTGAGCCCGCCTCTTCACTGCGCGGAGGCGGTGCCAGCCCGGCCTCAACCAGTCGCAACGAGGTCACCGGCCCGCGGACGGCCAGGTTTCCCGTCCCCAGAGCCTCACGGATCTGCCCCAGGGCCTCCGTGAGCTCCGTACCGTTGCGGTAGCGGTGCGTGGGATCCGGAGCCATCGCCTTGCTCAGGATCGGCAGCAGGAGCTCGGGGACGTTCGGGTCGGTGAGGTTGAGGGGGTCGTCGAGGGAACGGACGATCTCCGGCAGGCTGCGCTGCACGCCGTCGGGACCGCGCCGGGGGCCTCGGCCCGTCAGCAGGGCGAAGAGCACCGCACCCATGGACCACACGTCCCCCTCGGGGCCGGGGCTGGCCAGCATGAAGGCCTCCGGCGCGGCGAAGTCGGGGGTGAGGCACTCCAGGGTCACGGTGGGGTCCTGACCCTCGCGCTGGACAGCGGCGATACCGAAGTCCGACAGCCGGGGAGAGCCGTAGGAGTCCAGAAGGATGTTGGCGGGCTTGACGTCCCGGTGCATGACGCCGGCCGCATGGGCGGCCCCCAGGGCCGAGGCAGCGGCCTCCACGAGGGCCACGGCGTCGGAGGCGGGGGTCGGCCCGCGCGAGACGAGGTCATAGAGGCTGCCGCCCGCGCACAGCTCCATGACCAGGTAGGGGCGCAGATCGGGCAGCTTGCCGGTGTCGACCAGCGAGACCACGTGAGGATGCCCCGAGATTCTCGAGGCCGCCTGCACCTCACGCATGAACCGCCGCTCATTGCGAGGATCATCCAAGGGGCGGGAGTCCACCTTGACGGCGACCGGACGCTCCAGGGAGTCCTGAACCCCGGCATAGACCGTGGCGAAGCCACCGCGCCCCAGCACTGAGGTGATCCGCACTCCGGGAATGGAGAACGGCGCAGCGCTGCGCGATCCGCTGGAGCCGCCCGAACCTGTCCCGGCCGCGGCGGGGGAGTGGGGCGAGGACGCCTGCGAATGCGGTGGGGACGGGGGTGCCGGCCAAGGCGGCGCAGAGGCCTGGCCGGAGGGGAACTGCATGCTCACGGATGAATACTCGCCCATCTTGGGTGATTCGTGAAAGGAAGCCGACGACCCGGATTCGGGATCGCACATTTGCCCCGGCCTTCTCACTGTCCCCGCGCGAGGCCACGATCAGGGCGACGTGCCCGGAACCGCTGCTCCAAGGTTGTTGCCGCGGCGCTGCCGGTGCTGGTTCTGCGCACGTCACAGGGCGTTTCAGAGTGTGGAGGATACTCAGAACGATCTACCGGGACGGTAGGCTGTGTCACATGCAAGCGCCGCGCGTCACCCTCCTGTCCTACGGATCCGGCAATGTCCGCTCAGCGATGCGTGCTCTGGAACGCGTCGGAGCGCAGGTGACCTTCTCCTGCGAACCGGACGATGTCACCGAGGCCGATGGGCTCGTGGTCCCCGGGGTGGGTGCCTTCGGCGCGGTCATGAGGCAGCTGCGGAAGGTCGATGCCCCCCGTCTCATCGAGCGGCGCCTGGCCGGTGGACGGCCGGTCCTGGGAATCTGCGTGGGCATGCAGGTCATGTTCGAGCGCTCCGACGAGCACGGGACCGCGGAGGAGGGGCTGGGGCAGTGGCCCGGCACTGTGTCCCACTTGAGAGCCGACGTCGTTCCGCACATGGGGTGGAGTCTGGTCCGCCCTCCCTCGGGCTCCGTCCTGTTCGACGGCGTCGCCGAGGAGCGCTTCTATTTCGTCCACTCCTATGCGGCCACCCAGGACCCCGCCGAGCTGCTCGGCCCCGGTCCCACCCGCCTGCCGCAGGTCACGTGGGCCACTCACGGCCACGACTTCATCGCCGCCGTAGAGAACGGTTCCCTGAGCGCCACGCAGTTCCACCCCGAGAAGTCCGGTGACGCAGGGGCTCAGCTGCTGCGCAACTGGTTGACGACCCTCTGAACCCCACCTGAGCCATCCCACGACCACTGCAGGAGAAACGCATGCTCACTCTACTTCCCGCCGTCGACGTCGCCGATGGCAAGGCCGTCCGTCTCCTTCAGGGAGAGGTCGGCTCAGAGACGGACTACGGCAGCCCCGTCGACGCCGCCCGGGACTGGGTGCGCGCCGGGGCCGAATGGATCCACCTGGTGGACCTCGACGCCGCCTTCGGGCGCGGCTCCAACCATGAGCTGCTCGCGCGCATCGTCGGCGAGGTCGGCATCAAGGTGGAGCTGTCCGGGGGCATCCGTGATGACGCCTCACTGGCCCGGGCCCTGGCAGCCGGCGCCGCCCGGGTCAACCTGGGCACGGCGGCGCTGGAGGACCCCGAGTGGACCGAACGGGTCATCGCCGAGCACGGGGAGAAGATCGCGGTCGGCCTCGACGTGCGAGGCTCCACCCTGGCGGCCCGCGGCTGGACCAAGGAGGGCGGAGACCTGTGGGAGACTCTCGAACGGCTCAACGCCGCAGGATGCGCGCGCTACGTCGTCACCGACGTCACGCGCGACGGCACGCTGAGCGGCCCCAACACAGAGCTCCTCACCGAGGTCTGCCAGCGCAGCCCTGCCCCGGTGGTCGCCTCCGGCGGTATCGCCCACCTCGATGACCTGGTCGCGCTGCGTCGCCTGGTGCCGCTGGGACTGGAGGGCGCGATCGTCGGCAAGGCGCTCTACAACGGCAACTTCACCCTCCAGGAGGCCCTGGCCGTGGCCGGTGATGAGGACAAGAGGCAGCCCTCAAAGGCTCGTTCCTGACTACTCCGGGCCTCTGGCGCCCCGGTTCCCGCATCGCCGGCAGCTACCGGCGTCAGGGACAGGGGGACGCCAAAGGCGCTACCGTGAGGGCCGTGAGCCAGTCAGCGCAGAATCAGCAGGCAGTTCCCGCACCAGCGCCCGCGCCGGTCGGCGACTCGACGGCCGAGCCCCCGCAGGACCCCCAGGTGGCGGCGGCCGTGGCCGCACGGGCCAAGCTGGAGCGTCTTCTGGCCGCGCCCGCCCCCTTCGCCGACGACGACGGCTCGATCAGGCCGGAGGTGCGCGACGCCCTGGAGGCCGTGGACCTGCCGCGTCATCAGTACCTCGATGAGCTGTGGACGGCTCTGACCGGTGGCCGGCTGATCGTTCCCGTGGCCGCTCACGCCCTTCCCGGACGCCTGGAGGGGAGTCTGGCGCAGTCCGCGGGCCTGCCGCATGGCCCGTCGGGCGATGGTGCGCCGCAGGTCCCGGCTCATGAGGTGCACACTGCTGACGCCTGTCAGGATGCGGCGACCCTGGCGGTGAACCTGCCCGACGGGCACATCGCCCTGCCGGTATTCACCAGCGCCGAGGCCATGAACCAGTGGCGCAGTGACGTGCGTCCCGTGCCCGTCTCGCCCCAACGAGCGGCCCAGGTCGCCTGCCTGTCCACCGACCAGCTGTGGGTGCTCGACCCCGGCAGCCGGGACCTGCGTCTGCCGCGCCCCGCCGTCGTGGCCCTGGCCGGGGGAGAGGCGTGGGTGCCCTCATGGCGCAACGAGCCGGTTCAGGCCGAGGCACGCGCCCAGCTCCAGGAGGTCGACGGAGTCACCGGTGTGGCCTTCGGACCCGGTGAGAGCGCCGAGCTGCGGGTCTTCATCCGCATCGACGCCGCAGGCGGTCGCGCCGGCGTGGCCCGCAGCCTGGAGGGCTGCCAGCACGTCATGGTCAACCCGGCCTGGGGCGACCTCATCGACACCGTGGAGCTGTGCCCGCTTCCCGCCTGATCCGAGCGGCTGGCACCCGATTTCAGGAGCGGCCCAGGATGAGGGCCTCCCACTGCTCGACCTGTCCGTAGTGGTCCTCCAGCGGCCCAGCCACCTGGTCGAAGCGCGCAACGACATCGCGCAGAGCCTGGCCGTCCTGGGGACGTTCGTTTCTCTGAGCGATCCGGGCGCAGGCCTCAGCGATCCCACGGATCTGGGCGAGATCCCGGGTCGAGACCATCACCCGACCGGGGCCCGGGTCCCTCGTGGTGCTCCAGTCGGTCCCTGCCTCACGGGAGAGGGCGGAATCGTCGTCGGACGCGCCATTCGGGTCCGTGGTCCTCACGCTGTTCCAATCCATGACAGCGGAGCGTAAGGCATCCGATTCGACCAGGCCACCGAAAAAAACGTGTGTTGGAATAGTACCGATGAGCACGAAGTCGACCGCCTCAGTCCCATCTCGTCCAGACTCGGCGTCAACACCCGGTTTCCGGCATGATGTCAATGGCGGTACCCAGCCCCCGGCGGGGAGTCGTGAGCCGCTGGTGAGCGCTCGCGACCTCAGTGTCGGATACGGTGACCAGCCGGTCTGCGCCCCGGCGACCTTCGACCTGCTTCCCGGCCAGGTGCTGGCCCTTGTCGGGGTCAACGGGGCCGGCAAGTCGACGATCCTGCGTACCTGCTGCGGGCTACTGCGCCCGTTGTCGGGGCAGGTTCACGTACTCGGACACCTTCCGGATCCCCGTTCAGGCGCCCAGCGCACCGCCCTCGCCACGGATCTGGGGCAGGAGTCCTTCTTCCCCACCCTGACCGTCGCCGAGCACCTGCGGATGGTCTGCTTCGGGCATGGCGTCGTCGAGGCCGATGAGCGGGTCAGTGACCTGCTGGAGGACCTGGAGCTGCGACGACTCGCGGGACACCTGCCCGAGGAGCTCTCCTCGGGGCAACGGCGCCGACTGGCACTGGCGTCAGTCCTGGTCCGGCCCCGCAGGCTGCTGGTCCTCGACGAGCCCGAGCAGCGCCTGGACCGGGTGACCCGTCTGCTCCTGGCCGACATGCTCGTTGAGGAGCGTGAGGCCGGCGGGGGAGTTCTCATGGTCTCCCACGACCCGGAGATCGTGGAGGAGGCGGCCACCGACGTGCTCCTCGTCGGACGCGACACCCGGATGCTCAGTGTGGACGACGGCGTGCGCGCCATTGAGGAGGGGCTGCGGTGACGCCGCCGGGTGACCGGACGGCGCCGGTCCTCTCCACTGAGCTGGAAACGATGGCCTTTCCCGATGGGGCCGCGTTGCGTAGGTGGGTGCGGCGCCGTACTCGGCGGCACCTCCACGGTGTCTGGGCGCTCGTGGGGGACGTCTACTCCGTACTCCTGACACTCATCGTCGTCGTGACGATCCTGGCCCCGTATCTGCGTCGGGTGGTTGTGACCCCGCCTGGTTCAGCGGTTGGGGCCGGTGCGCTCGGCGGCTTCGCCACGGTGGGCCTCGACCCCGGGTGGGGGCTCCTGGCGCTGCTCATGCTGCTGGTCGCGGTCGGTGTCGGTTCACTCGGCCGGCTCGGCCCACTTTTCCTGCGCCCCCACGAGGCGGCCTGGTGGCTGCCCATGCCTGGAGACCGGGGCAGTCTCCTGGTGCCGGTGGCCCGCGTCGAGTACCTCATCGCGGCCACCGTGGGAGCCACGGCGGGCGTGCTCCCGGCGGTGGCGGCCGGAGGCGGCTGGCTCGCCGCCATCGCGTGGCCTGCCCTGCTTTCGGCCGGGACTTGCCTGGTCCTCACCGAACTCATCAAGGCCCAGATTCTTGACCGCGATGTCGAGCCGCTGCGGCGCCGTCTCATCCTGGCGGGGGCCGCAGCATGCCTGGCCGGTGTGGTGCTTGCCTTCCCACGCTCCTTGCTCGGCAACACGGCGGTCGCCCTGCTGGCCGGCGTGCTGGCCTTCCTGGCTGTGCTGGGATGGCGGCGGGCCAGAGGCGGCCTGGGACAGGTGCATGATGCTGCCCTCCTGGCCGTCGTCGCGCGATCCTTCGGCGCGCACGTCTCGCTGCTGTCGTTGGACACCAGGGCCCTGGGGCGGCTGCTCTCCCCGGATCCCACCCGGCCCGCCGATCCTTCATCGCTGCGGGCGGCGCGGATCGGGAGTCGACTGCCCCGACCCCTGGGGGTGCTGACAGCAGTGGCTCAGGCGGACTGGATCCTGCTGCGCCGCCAGCGCCGGCGCCTGCTTCAGATGGGGGTCGGGCTGGCCATTGCGATGCTGCCGCTCCTGTCCGGGGCGGTCGGCGCCCCGCTGCGCGCCGTCGGGTACCTCATCGGAGGCTGGATCGCGACCCTGGCCGTTGCCGAGCCGGCGCGCCAGGCCTGGTTCGACGGCGGTCCTGACGCCTCCTGGCCGGTGGCGCCGTGGGTGGTGCGAGCAGGCCACCTGCTCGTGCCGGCCGTCCTCATGAGCGCCTGGTCCCTGCTGAGCTTGGCTCCGGCCCTGGCGGCCCTTGGGGCCGCGGCCGCCTGGAATGAGCTGGGAATCGTGGTGGCCCTGGCCCTGGTGAGTGGCTGGGCCTGGGCCGGGGTGGCGCTGCGTTCCGGGTACCGGGAGATGCCTGACTTCGCCGCCGGACTCATCGCCTCTCCCATGGGGTCCCTGCCGCCGGGAGTGCTGCAAATGCTGACTCAAGGGCCCGACGCCGTCGCCGTCGGAGCACTGACCGTGGCGCTGGTCGCCAGCGGTATCGCGGTACCGACGACGATGCTCCTCGGGATCCAGGCCGCCGCCGGTGCCGTCGTCGTCATGTGGGGAGTCCGCACGAACCGCCGGGCCTTCTGACGACCTGCCTCGCCTCGACGCCCGCCTCACACGTGGGAGGACTCACGTCAATAGGGGTGAGGGAGCGGTGGGAGAGCGAGCCCGTGTCCTGGTAGTATCCCTCACTGACCACCCGGGGTTCGCCCCGGTGCGCAAGCGGAGCGATCCCACCTGGGTTCCTTTCGGGAATCGGGTTCATGCGAGGGTGACCAGCCCTTCGCGGTCCCTGCTCGGCCACGGCCGTGCCGAGATCGCGCTCATCACGAGGCCTCCGACCTGCGCGGCAGGAACGGGGGCCTTTCCTCGTTCCGCAACCATCCGTGACTCAGAGTGAGGAACCGACATCAGCGAGCCCCGTATCAACGAACGGATCCGCGTTCCCGAAGTGCGTCTCGTCGGCCCCAGCGGCGAGCAGGTCGGCGTTGTCCGCGTGGAGGACGCCCTGCGTCTGGCTGAGGAGGCCGATCTCGACCTGGTCGAGGTGGCACCCGACGCCCGCCCCCCGGTGTGCAAGCTCATGGACTACGGCAAGTTCAAGTACGAGTCGGCCATGAAGGCGCGCGACGCGCGACGCAACCAGGCAAACACCCAGCTCAAGGAGATCCAGTTCCGCCCCAAGATCGATGAGCACGACTACGCCACCAAGCGCGGCCACGTCGAGCGATTCCTCAAGGGCGGGGACAAGGTCAAGTGCATCGTCCGCTTCCGCGGCCGTGAGCAGTCCCGGCCCGAGCTCGGTATCAGGCTCCTGCAGGGCCTGGCCGAGGAGATGGCCGAGCTGGGCACTATCGAGTCCCACCCCCGTCAGGACGGCCGCAACATGGTCATGGTCCTGGCCCCGGTCCGCAAGAAGGCCGAGGTCAAGTCCGACCAGCGCCGCCGCCGCGAGGAGGCCCGCGCCGCCCGCCGTGCCGAGAAGCACGCGGGCCGGGCACCCAAGGGCGCCAAGGCCTCGGACGGGGCAGCTGCCGGCGAGAACGCCTGAGAGCGCCCGAGGGTGCACTCGACACTCACCTGACACCACCGACCCACCCCCTCGCCACCGTGAGCGGGGTCCGCAGTCCCGGCGACCACTGGTCTCCCAGGGACCGAGAAGAGGAAATTACCCATGCCGAAGAACAAGACGCACTCCGGTGCCAAGAAGCGCTTCCGGGTCACCGGCAGCGGCAAGCTCATGCGCGAGCAGGCCAACAAGCGCCACCTGCTGGAGGTCAAGTCCTCCCGCCGCAAGCGCAAGCTGTCCCAGGACCAGCCGGTCGCCCCGGCCGACGTCCGCCAGGTCAAGAAGCTGCTCGGTCGCTGACCGCCCAACCCACCAAGGAGTCTCACCATGGCACGTGTGAAGCGGGCTGTTAACGCCCAGAAGAAGCGTCGTTCCGTTCTCGAGAAGGCCTCGGGCTACCGCGGCCAGCGCTCGCGCCTCTACCGCAAGGCCAAGGAGCAGGTCACCCACTCCGGCGTCTACGCGTTCCGCGACCGTCGCGCCCGCAAGGGCGACTTCCGTCGCCTGTGGATCCAGCGCATCAACGCTGCCGCCCGCGCCGAGGGTCTGACCTACAACCGCTTCATCCAGGGGCTTGGCCTGGCCGGCGTGGAGATCGACCGCCGTATGCTCGCCGAGCTGGCCGTCAACGAGCCGGCGGGCTTCAAGGCCCTCGTTGAGGTGGCCCGCAAGGCCCTCCCCGAGGACGTCAACGCCCCCAAGGCCTGAATCACCAGTGCAGCCGGGCACCAGCTCTGCTGACACAACATCGTCGAGTCCTCGCCACACACCCTGAACCGGTTGGTGGCGAGGATTCGGCGCTCTGGGAGGCTGCTCGCGTAGGCTGACGGCATGAGCCCTACCGCCTCCGCCGTCCCCGATGAGTTCCTCGACGACTCCGCCGAGCGTCCTCAGGCCCGCGGGCCGCGGCGGCGCACCGTCAGCGAGGGGCCGGCCGCCGGCCACGAGGTGCTGAGCAATCCGGCATCGGCCCGCATCTCCCGAGTGGCGGGCCTGTCCCGCCGCAACGCGCGGGCCAAGCACCGACGCTTCCTCGTCGAAGGCCCCCAGGGCGTGCGCGAGGCCGTCCGGCACGTCCCCGGCCGCGTGCTCGATGTCTACCTCACCGAGGCGGCCCTCGAGCGCCACAGCGAGATCTGGGACCAGGCCGTGGCAGCCGGGCTCTACGTGCACGTCACCACCCAGCAGGTCATGGACGCCATGAGCCCCGACGCCCAGGGCCTCCTCGCCGTCGTGGCCACCGAGGAGGCCACCGGCTCCGAGGCGCTGGCCGCTGCCCTGGAGGGGGCCAGGCTCGTCGCCGTCCTCACCCAGGCCCAGGACCCCGGGAACGCCGGCACCATCATCCGGGCCGCCGACGCCGCCGGCGCCGACGCCGTCGTCCTCGTACGCGGCAGCGTGGACCCCACCGCACCGAAGGTGGTGCGCTCCACCGCCGGAAGCCTCTTCCACCTGCCCGTGGTCACCGGCGTGGCCCTCGACGACGCCGTCACCGCCCTCCACAACGCCGGACTCACCGTCCTCGCCGCAGACGGACGCGGGGACTTCGGCCTCTTCGAGGCCGAGTCCCTCCTGGAGGCCCCCAGCGCCTGGCTGCTCGGCAACGAGGCCCACGGACTGCCCTCAGAGGCGTTGAGCCGAGCCGACGCCGTCGTCTCCATCCCCATCTACGGCAAGGCGGAGTCCCTCAACGTCGCCGCGGCCGCGGCCGTCTGCCTCTACGCCAGCGCCCGGGCACAGGCCCAGAACTCTGGCCACAGCTGACTCACAGCAGCTCGCAGATCGCCTCAGCGGCCCGGCCCGGTCCGTCCAGTCCCTCCATGAGCCCGGCCATCCGCCTGGCGCGTGAACGCATGCCGTCGTCGGCCAGGGCCTGGCGCACCAGCTCCGCCCAGTCGGTCCTGCGAGCCTCCCGCTGCGACACGAGCCTGGCCGAGCCGAAGGCCGCACAGCGCTGCACGTTGAAACGCTGCTCGAACTGCAACGGAATCCCGATGAAGGGCCACCCCTGGACGCAGCTGGTCTGCACCGTTCCCTCCCCGCCGTGAGTGATGGCCAGGTCGACGGCGTCGCCCAGCTGGTGGGCCGGAAGCCAGTCAGTGACGTGGACATTGCGTGGAAGAGTCCCCAGGTCCTCCTGGCGAAGGTGGGAACGCACCGGAGCCAGCACCTGGCAGTCCGCCCGGCCCAGGCCTGCCAGCACGTCAAGGACGAGGTCACGGTTCCCCGATGAGCCCATGGCGAAGTACACCAGGGGCTGGGGGCCGGCGGCCAGGTCGGCCAGGAGCTCGGGGAGCTCCCCGGGCAGGCGGGCATAGACCGGCCCCACCACCCGGTGCCCCTGAGGCATCCTCAGCCACCCGGGCAGCAGGTGCGGGGCAGTGGCGATGAGATTGAGATCGGCAGTGAGTCCGTTGAGCACCCCCTGGGGCAGCGAGACGCCGTTGGCTCTGGCCACACAATGGAAGGAACGAGGCAGGGGGAGCCGCGTCCCGAGCGCATGGAGCGCGTGAGCGGCCACGTTGTCGACCAGGCACTCCTCCGGGGAAGTGCGGGGCAGGAAGCCGGTGGCCCCGGCGGCGCGCGCTGCTTCCAGATGCGCCAGGGAGTAGGCGAAGGGCCGTACGAAAACCAGCGGCACGCACTCGGCCCGCGCAGAAATAAACTGGCTGGGAGTTACTCCGATGACAACGGCGTCCGGACGCAAGGAACGCAGCAGCACGCGCTCACTCGTCACCCGCTGGGCGAGCATCTTCTCCGTGAACGGGTGACGCAGGCTGCGACCCTGGTCGAAGTCCAGCGCCAGCCTTCCCTCCTCCTCACTGAGGTAGGGGGTCAACAGACGGAACTCGAAGCCCGCGGCCCTGATGTACTCAGTGTTGCGTGGCGAGAAGCCGGCGAAGACGCACTCAACGTGTGAAGGCATCCGGCGGGCCACCTCGATCGCACGGGTCACCTCGGCGAAGTTGAATGTCTCCGGAGCGAAGAGGACGCGCGACGTCCTGCGGCGTACAGCCACCACATCTCCAGTGGTGCCTTGAGGCATGATCGGCTCTCCTTCTGAGAGCGAGGGGTGCCACAGTGCGGGTGAGCCCTCATCGTTGTTCTATTGTACGTCTTGTACAACCGGGGGAGAGAGTAGCACGTTCGCGCCTACGCGAACGCCTTTTTTACGATAGGTTCGAAATACTGGAAGAAAGTGTGAGCGGCCCCGGAGAAGGTCTGAGTCTCGATGCGGCTCGGTTCGCCCCTAGTGATCGCCCTCAGCGGTCGCTCACCGGCTCGGGGGCAGTGGCCGGCGTCGCGGCTGGCTCGGGGGTGTGCTCGGCGCCTTGACGAGCCTGGGACACCAGGCTCCGCAGTGTCTGGGCGGACATGTTCGTGATGGTCTCCTGGCTGATCTCGGGGTGATCCAGCCAGGCCAGGCACAGGGAGATCATGGTGCTGATCCACACCCGGGCGGCGAACATGGCGCGCGTGTCGGGCTCGGGGATGCCCATGAGCATGAGGACGAGGCGTTCGTAACGCTCGAAGCTGGTGGCCAGCGCGGCCGCGATCTCAGGGTCCTGGTCAAGACCTCCGGTGTGAAGCGCTCGAAGGCTGTCTGGCCTGGCCTTCACGTAGCCCGCGAACGTGGAGATCGCCCCTTCCAGGGTCAGTGCCGTCTGCTGCTCGACTAGGCCGTGAAGGTGAAGGATCTCGTACTCCACGATGGCTCGGGCGAAGGCCATCTTGGAGGGGAAGTAGTGATAGAAGAGCGTGCGTGAGACGCCGGCCCGCTTGATGATCTCGTTGACGTGAGTGCGGTCGAGCGTCCCCTCCGCGAACAGCTCGACGCCGACTCTCACCAGCTCCTCCCGACGCTGCTCGGGCTGGAGGCGGCGGCGCGGATCGGTGGTATTCGCGGGGCTCATGCAGATGAGACTACGACCGCGTGGTCGGCGTACGCGGTTAGGCGCTCTGTATGGCGTGTGAGCATCGTCCCAGGTTCGGGGGAGTTGTGAGACGATTGACGCTCCGGTTGGAGACGGTGCTACTCTTCCTGACGAGAGGTTGGAACTCTCTGATATGTGTAGGCCGACACAAGCCAAGGAGGAATGCAGTGCGCATGCGGATGTGTTGCTGTTGCTGTCGATGAGACAGATGACGCTCCCATACCCATGTTGAGACGAGGTACTCGTGACCGCATCCGCACCCTCTCCTGACCAGACCGCCGCAGACCGGGACGATGACGTCCTGGTGCGGATCAGCAACGTCACCAAGTACTACGGCCGTTTCAAGGCTCTCGACGACGTCTCCCTCGACATCCACCGTGGTGAGGTTGTCGCCGTCATCGGTGCCTCCGGATCGGGCAAGTCGACCCTGTGCCGTACCGTCAACCGCCTCGAGCCGATCCAGGAAGGGCAGATCGAGATCGACGGAATCCCGCTGCCTCAGGAGGGCCGGGCCCTGGCTCAGCTGCGCGCCGAGGTGGGAATGGTCTTCCAGTCCTTCAACCTCTTCCCGCACCGCACGGTCCTGGACAACATCACCCTGGCGCCCATCAAGGTGCGCGGCATCCCCCGGGGGCGGGCTGAGGAACGTGCCCGTGAGCTGCTGGCCCGAGTCGGCCTGGAGGACCAGGCCGACAAGCGTCCCTCTCAGCTCTCCGGAGGTCAGCAGCAGCGCGTCGCTATTGCCCGAGCGCTGGCGATGGACCCCAAGCTCATGCTCTTCGATGAGCCCACCAGCGCCCTGGACCCGGAGATGATTAACGAGGTCCTCGACGTCATCAAGGACCTGGCGGCCTCGGGTATGACCATGCTCGTCGTCACCCATGAGATGGGCTTCGCCCGCTCGGTCGCCGACCGGGTCGTCTTCATGGACGGCGGCCAGATCGTTGAGTCCGGCCGGCCTGCCGAGTTCTTCTCCTCCCCGCGCACGGAGCGCGCCCGCGACTTCCTCTCCAAGGTGCTCAGCCACTGAGCCCCGAACCGCATCCTCTCCCGAGTGCGGCGACCACCGCAGGCCCAGCGCCTGGGACGGCCCCTCCCCGTCCGAACGAAAGGAACACCATGACCACCCTCTCCCGCCGCGGACTCCTGGCCACGACCGGCACCCTCTCCCTGGCAGGCGTCCTGGCCGCCTGCGCAGACACGGGCGCCGATGGCAAGGCCGTCGCCTCGTCGTCGGCCTCCGACGCCGACTACGACAAGGCCATCAACTCCGGTCCGGTGGCCGCCGACGACGTCGTGGCCGCCTCCCCCTGGGCCGCCTCCGTGAAGCAGGCGAAAAAGCTCGTCACCGGTGGGACCAAAACCTCCGAGGTCTTCTCCTGGGAGGACTCCAAGACGAAGAAGATCTCCGGCTTCGATGCGGCCATCGCCCAGGCGCTGGCCCGCTACATCATCGGCGGAGACGACGCCCGCTCCCTCCTCGAGGTCCAGCAGGTCACCTCCGAGACGCGCGAGACCGTCCTGACCAACGGCACGGTCAAGGCCGTCATCGCCACCTACACGATCACCCCGGAGCGGGCCAAGAAGATCGACTTCGCAGGCCCCTACTACGCCTCCAGCCAGGCCATCCTGGTCAAGGCCGATAACAAGGACATCACCGGCGTCGACACCCTCACCGGGGACGTCGCGGTCCAGTCCAACTCCTCGTCGGCCGCCGCCCTGAAGAAGTACGCCCCCAAGGCCACCGCCAAGCCCTTCGACACCCAGGCCAAGTGCGTCGCCGCCGTCGAGAGCGGGCAGGTCAAGGCCTACGTCGTGGACCAGTCCCTGCTCAAGAGCGAGGTCCTGTCCAATGACAAGGTCAAGATCGTCGGTGCGACCTTCGCCGAGGACCCCTACGGCATCGGACTTCCCAAGGACTCCGGGGCACAGGCCTTCGTCAACACCTTCCTCAAGACGATCGAGGATGACGGCACCTGGAAGAGGATCTGGGAGGCGACGATCGGCAAGTCCCTCGGTGGCACCGCCCCTCAGCCCCCGGCCCTCGGTTCGGTGCCCGGGTCCTCGGCCGGCGGCGACGCGACCCCGCAGAGCTCCTGAACGACCTCACTGCCTGTCAGGCTCGCTGCGTCGTCGACTCGAGCGGACCCGCCGCAGGGCCGACGGCGCAGCAGCCGACAGCATTCCCGTCATGGTGACGACCCGCATCGTTCAAGGAGGCGACTGTGAGTGCCATTACCGACAATCTCCCCGCTATCGGTTGGGGGCTGCTGGTCACGCTGGTGATCTCCGTCCTGTCCTACCTGGGTGGGCTGCTCCTGGGATCGCTCATGGCCATCTTTCGGGTCGGTCCCATCCCTCCGCTGCGTGCGCTGGGTGCGGCGTGGGTGACAGTGGCCTGCAATATCCCCAATCTGTGCCTCATGGTGCTTGTCGGCCTGGCGCTGCCTCATGTCGGCATCACCATCCCGCTGTTCTGGTCGGTGATCGTGGCGCTGGTCTTCTCCTCATCGGGATTCGTGTGTGAGACGGTCCGCAGCGGGATCAACTCGGTGCCCAAGGGGCAGATCGAGGCCGCCCGTGCACTGGGCATGCCCTTCGGGCTCATCATTCGCGGCATCGTCCTGCCCCAGGCGCTGGCCCGCACGATCCAGCCACTGGTCAACATCTTCATCGCCTGCCTCATCGGCTCCTCGCTCGCCGCGGCGATCGGCGTCGTCGAGCTGACGGCCGTGACGCAGAGAATCAACCAGGAACGAGCCGCGGGAGTCATCACCTTCCTCACCTCCGGCCTTACCTATCTGGCCATCGCCTTCGCCGCCACAAAGGTCGGCGGGCTCCTTGAGAGGCGCCTCGAGTTCATGGGGAGGGGGCGAGCATGAGCTCAGACATCATGCCGATGACAGAGCCCCGTCCACGCCGTCAGCGGAGTCAGGGCTCCGGGGCGGCGGATGCGGCACTGCTCTTCGATGAGCCCGGGCCGCGGGGGCGCATCCTGATCGCCATCGGATCAGTCGTCGCCGTCATTGGAATCGCGGCGCTGGCGGCCGCGGTCCTCTACCGGCTCGACCTCGCGGGACAGCTCGACTATCCCAAGTGGCGCTACTTCCTGGGGCAGTCGGTGGTCAGCCAGCTCCTGGAGGCGGCCGGGACCACGTTGACCCTGGGGGGTGTTGCCGCGGTGCTCACCTTCCCTCTGGGAATCGCCTTGGGCTGGCTCCGCTTGCTGGACAACCGCCCCATCAAGTGGCTGGTAGGCCTGTGGATCGATGCCATGCGAGCGGTGCCGATGCTGCTGCTCGTCTACTTCTTCCTCTTGGTGGTTCCCCGCTTCGCCACGATCTCGGACTTCTGGAAGCTGGCACTGCCCATCGTCATGTGCACCTCGGCGACGACGGCGGAGGTCTTCCGCTCCGGTGTTCGGGCGCTGGACCGTGGTCAGACTGAGGCCGCTTGGGCACTGGGGATGAGTCCATCGCTCACGATGCGCCTCATCCTGGCGCCGCAGGCCCTGCGCCTCATGCTCCCAACCCTTATCACGCAGATGGTGACCATCATCAAGGGGACGACGCTGGCATACGTGCTCGCCTACCCCGAGCTCATGTATCGCGGCTCCACCATGATCGGCCAGGCGAAGATCGATGCCCATTTGTCGGTCTTCTTCCAGACCTACGTCATCATCGCCGTGCTCTACATCATCGTGAACTGGTCCCTAGGGGCACTGGCCCGCTACATCGAGTCGCGTACCCGCTGAGGGCGGGGCGACCTCTTGCCCCACCCTTGCCAGCGGAGTCAGCTCTTAAGAGGGTGCCACTGGAGAGAGGTTGCAGTAACGTGCGCCATTTTGCATCTCGATGTCATAGGTGATGATGGCGTCTGCTTGAATATCCAGTGCCACTGTCAGGTGGATGGCGTCTGCTGCCCTCAATCCCAACGATGTTCTAGCTGCGTCAATGAGCTGCGACCTTGATATGTCGATAAGGTTGATCCCTGAAAGGAGAGATGCGACCGTCTCCTGATCGAGTTCACTACGTCGTCGAGCGGCGCAGTGGAGCTCAGTGTGCAGGAGGAAAGAGGAACATAGTGAGTCTCCATCGGTTGTATGCGATGTGAGCCAGGCAGCCAGTGGCTCAGACTTCTTCTCCTCAATGAGGAGCTTCAAGGCCGCGGAGGTATCGAGGTAGTAGACGCTCATTGTTCCCCGCGAAGATCGTCCAGTACGGCTTGGGAACTCACGTCTGCTGTGCGTTTCAGGGCCCTGAAGTCGACATGCGTCGCTTCACGGACCGCTCCTTGCCGCTTGAGGATGGAGAGCCGGTCCCGGGAAATAGGAGAGAGTATCGCAACAGGTTCACCATTGTTGGTGATCTCAAACGTTTCACCAGCCTGAACTCGGTGGAGGATCGCGGCGCTGTTGTTGCGCAGTTCCCGGTGCATGATCGTCTGCATGTACATCACCCCGTAGCAACTGTAGCACCGCCTTCCGTCGTCAGGCGGGCAGGTCGCGTCGGGCGTAGGCGACCAGACCGGTCATGATGCCGATGAGGCCAACCAGGGCCTGGACGGCCAAGGGCTTCCAGTCCGGGGTTCCGACGACGTCGAGATGGTGGCCGAGCACGCTGAGATCCTTGGCCCAGTCCTTAAGCTCGACGAGTCCGCCGAAGAACTGGGCGAAAGCGCTCCAGGTGACGGCCGCCCAGGACAGGCCGGCCAGTTTTGGCGCCAGACCCACCAGGGCCGTCGCGATCCCGATGGCTGCCACCATGCCGGGCAGCTGGCTCACGGTGAACACGAAGGATCGCGCCACGGCGTGGTCGTCGGTGAGCTGAGTCGCCGTCGTCGCCGCCAGAACCGTCGCCGAGACCAGCAGCAGGACGATTGACTCGATCAGTGCGCACAGAACCTGGGAGAGGAGCACTCGGCCACGACTCACCCCGACGGCCAGCTCGACCTCCACCAGTCCCGCGCGCTCCAGGCCCGCCAACCCGTTCACCCGTCGCACTGCCGCCACGGCCACAAGCAGCGTCGTGACCACCGTCATGAGGGACATGAACTGCTCCACCGGGGACCCCACGGCCATCTTGCCGACCCAGGAGGCCGTCGGAGAACCGGGGGCCAGCAGATCCTTGATGCTGCCGGACACCGAGCCGTACAGGAGTGCCAGAGCCGTCGAGGCCAGGGCCCAGCCGACGAGGCTCCGCCATGACAGGCGCCCGAGCAGATCCATGTGCCCCCGCACCCGCCACCGACGCCGAGACGAGCTGCGGTCGGGCAGGTAGCCGTCCAGGTACTCACGGCGCGCGGCGAGCACTGCGGCGCTGAGCATCACAGCGATGGCGATGGCGCAGCAAGCCAGGAGCACCGCGAACCGGTCATCGGTATAAGGGCGCACGAGGTCGCGCCACCCCAGGGGAGTCGGCCACCGGAGCCAGTCCGAGTCGGTGCCGTCGGAGATCTGGTCGGCGCTCACCCGTATCGTGAAGGCAAGTGCGAGCACCAGCATGGACAGGCCCCTGGCCTGGCCCACTTGACGACCCAGCTGGCAGGCCACTGCCGCGATTGCCGAGAACGCCCAGCCCGTCACGCAGATCGTCCCGGCCAGTGCCCAGGCCCCGCTCACCGTCAGCTCCTCGATGCTCCCGGTCTGCCAGGTCAGAAGGCCTCCGACGCCCGCAGACAGGGCGCCGACCACCACCCAGACCAGGGCCACCGGTACGAGAAAAGGAACCGACCTGCCCGCGCCCGTGGCGCGCAGAACCTCGACGAGCCCCTCATCCTCATCGGCCCGCAATACCCGGCAGGTCAGCAGAATCGCCATGAGTGCGGTGCACACGAGCAGGAAAGTCCCCGTCTCCCACTGCAGGAGCTGACCGAGCCGGCCGGGCAAGGGGACATAGCCGTAGAGGAGGCGCGTTCCCGGAGACTTGCGCATCTGCTCGATGAGCACCGTCCGGGTCGCCAATGAGGGGTAGACGCTCTCGTAGCTCGGTGCGGTGACACCGACCAACAGCCACAGGGGCGCCAGCCAGGCCACGATCTGAAACCGGAATCGTCTGAGCAGAATCCACAGGTAGGCGTCCCAGCTGGCAAGGGCGCTGGTTGCGTTAGAGCTGATAGCTGGTGCTGACACGCCCGCAGCTGTGCTCAATGCGGCGCTCATCAGGCCTCCTCGTAGTGACGCAGGAAGAGATCCTCCAGGCTGGCCGGCTCGCAGGTGACGTCCTGGATCCGGTGCTCACCGGCAAGGCTCAGCACCGTCGGCACCTGCTCCGCCGCCACCTCAAGGCTCAGGCGGCCACCGTCCTCGACGACATCGAGCCCCAGGGCCTCCACTGCCTGCCTGACGGTGCCGAGCTCAGCGTCCGCAGCGCCCAGCTCGATGCGGGTGCGCGACAACCGCCGCAGGGTCCCCAGGTCGCCCTGCTCGACGACCCGGCCGTCCTTGATGATCGTCACCGCACTGCACAGGTGTTGGACCTCGGCCAGGATGTGACTGGAGAGCAGAACCGTGCGGCCCTCGGCAGCGGCTCTGGCAACCTCCTCGGTGAAGACCCGCTCCATGAGCGGATCCAGACCGCTGGTGGGCTCATCGAGCACCAGCAGGCTTGTCGGCGCGGCCAGGGCGGCCACCAGCGCCACCTTCTGCCGGTTCCCCTTGGAGTAGGTCCGTACCCGTTTGCTGGGATCCAAGTCGAAGCGCTCAATGAGCTCGGCCTCCCGCTTGGCGTCGCGAGAGCCGCGCAGCCCGGCCAGGGCGTCGAGCACCTGGCCACCGGTCAGGGCCGGCCACAGCGCCACGTCACCGGGAACATAGGAGACCTGCCGGTTGATGAGCGCGGCCTGCCGCCACGGTTCGCTGCCCAGCACGTTCACGCTTCCGCCATCGGGCCGGTAGAGCCCCAGCAGGACACGGATCGTGGTGGATTTCCCCGCCCCATTGGGGCCGAGGAAACCGTGGACGCTGCCCGCCTCCACCGTCAGGTCCAGGCCGTCGAGCGCCCTGAAGCGCCCGAAGTGCTTGACCAAGCCGTACACGCGCACCGGCGGCTCGCCGCCGGCGCCCAGATCACGGACCGCGCCGGGAGAGGAATCCGTGGTGGGCTCGTCCGTATCCGAGCGGGACGTCGCTGCTGACATACTCGTTGCCTTCTGCACCTTGGCGCTCTTGACTCTCACAGCACTGGCTCCTCTCCCGCCGAGCGGCGGATCGTTGCGGCGAAGTCCGGATCGGTGAGCATGAGCTCGATGAGCTCAGCCACGAAGGCCTGCTGAGCCGGATGGGGGTAGCTGGAAGTGGTCAGCACATGGGTCAGTCGCCACATGGCGCGCCCCAGAGCGCCCGAGGGAAGATCGTTCAGGACGGCCAGGGCGTGCTTCTTGTGGCGGCAGGCCAGACGCCAGCTGTTCTGTGCGAGCCGGTGCGCCTCAGCGCGCCCCTCGGCCTCGCTCAGCGTGGCCAGACGGGCGAAGTCCGCGACCTGCTGAGCGGACAGCTCGCGATCATCCTCATCGAGCGCCTCGATGAAGGGGATCGCACTGTCGGGCACCATGCCCAGAGAGGCGAGCACCACCATCATCTGACGCTCAGCCCGCAGGCCTCGCACATTGCCGCCCAGCCTGGTGATCCGGGCCTCGATGTCGTCGTAGAAACGGGTCAGGGCGCTGGGAGCGGGGGACAGGCCCTCACCGCGCTCCACCCGGGCGATGAGCTCATCGACCCGGGAGGCCTGCTCGGCCAGGCTGCGCTGCTGCGCCTCGATCGTGCCCCGAGTGGCCCTCAGGTCGCGCAGCACCGCCTCGCGACGGGAGTCCTGATCGGTGCCGATCGTGTCCGAGGCGAGCATCTCCGCCACCTGGGTCAGCGACAGTCCGCCGTCGGCCAGCCACCGGATACGCAGCAGGCGCGCCACGTGCTCGACGCCGTACTCGCGCCGCCCGCGCACCGTGGGCGGAATCTCCAACAGACCCAGGTGGTGGTAGTAGCGCACCGCCCTCGGCGTGGTGCCGGCGATCCGGGCGAGCTCCTTGACGTGCATGAATCCATGACAGCAGGTGACGTTACGTCGCCGTCAAGTCCCACGTGGCGGCAACCTCGTCGGAGCCCAGAACCAACCCATGCCCAACCCACGACCGAGTTGGGTAGCGGCCACCGCGCCACCCCGGTGACGGGACGATTCACACCCACACGACGGCGCGGACTACCCTTAAGGGCGGACAACTCCGGAGACACCTGGTGGAAGGCACCGCAATATGACTGACGCTCCCGGCGCGCTCTCGCCCCTGGACGAGGACGGCATCAACGCCGCCGTCGAGGAGGCCCTGGCCGCCTTCGCCGCAGCCGGCACCCTCGCCGAGCTCAAGGAGGCCCGCCTGGCCCACACCGGCGACGCCTCGCCCCTGACCCTGGCCAACCGGCTCATCGGCACCCTGGACAAGGCGGACAAGCCCACCGCCGGCAAGCTCCTGGGCGGCGCTCGCGGGCGCATCGCCAAGGCTCTGACCGCTAGGCAGGAGACCCTCGAGGCCGCCGCCGAGGAGGAGATGCTGCGCACCGAGGCGGTCGACGTCACCATCCCCACCTCGCGGACGCAGGCCGGTGCCCGTCACCCCCTCGACGTCCTCATCGACGAGGTCTGCGACTTCTTCACCTCCATGGGCTGGTCCATCGCCGAGGGGCCGGAGGTCGAGCACGAGTGGTTCGACTTCGACGCCCTCAACTTCGACGCCGACCACCCCGCCCGTCAGATGCAGGACACCTTCTACATCGACGGTGCCAGTGTCGGGGCCGGAGAGGGGCAGGCTGCCAACCTCGTGCTGCGCACCCACACCTCCCCGGTCCAGGCCCGCGTCATGCTCGAGCAGCAGCCCCCGCTCTACGTGGCCTGCCCCGGCAAGGTCTTCCGCTCCGACGAGCTCGACGCCACCCACACCCCCGTCTTCCACCAGGTCGAGGGCCTGGCCGTGGACAAGGGCCTGACGATGGCGCACCTCAAGGGCGTCCTGGACCACTTCGCCAAGGCCATGTTCGGCCCCGAGGCGCGCACCCGCCTGCGCCCCTCCTTCTTCCCCTTCACCGAGCCCAGCGCCGAGATGGACCTGTGGTTCCCCCAGAAGAAGGGCGGCGCCGGCTGGATCGAGTGGGGAGGCTGCGGCATGGTCAACCCCAACGTGCTCACCGCCTGCGGCATCGACCCCGAGGTCTACACGGGCTTCGCCTTCGGCATGGGGCTGGAGCGCACCCTCATGCTGCGCCACGGAATCGCCGACATGCATGACATCGTCGAGGGCGACATCCGCTTCTCCCAGCAGTTCGGCACCACCGGAAAGGGAAACTGACATGCCTTACGTCCCCATTGAATGGCTGCGCGAGCACGTCGACGTCCCCACCGGCCTGGGCGCCGAGCAGCTCGCCGCCGACCTCGTGCGCGTGGGCCTGGAGGAGGAGCGCATCGTTCCTCCGGCCGTCACCGGCCCCCTCGTCGTCGGCAAGGTCCTCACCCGCGAGGCCAAGGAGCAGTCCAACGGCAAGGTCATCAACTACTGCCGTGTCGACGTCGGCCCCGAGCACAACGACGCCCCCGGCACCGGCAAGGAGCCCTCCGACCTGCCCAGCCGTGGCATCGTCTGCGGCGCCCACAACTTCGACGTCGGTGACTACGTCGTCGTGTGCCTGCCCGGCGCCGTCCTGCCCGGCGACTTCCGCATCGCCGCGCGTAAGACCTACGGGCACGTCTCCGACGGCATGATCTGCTCGGCCCGCGAGCTCGGCATCGGGGAGGACCACTCCGGCATCATCGTGCTCCAGCAGTGGCTGGCCGAGCACGGCCACGAGGGAGAGGAGCCGCCCGCACCCGGGACCGACGCCATCAGCATCCTCGGCCTGGGGGAGGAGGTCCTGGAGATCAACGTGACCCCGGACCGCGGCTACTGCTTCGCCATGCGCGGCGTGGCCCGCGAGTACTCCCACTCCACCGGCGCCCGCTTCACCGACCCTGCCGACGCCACCAACACGGGGCTGTACCCCAACGGCGTGGCCCCCGCCGGGCAGGGCGGCTACGACGTCGTCGTCCCCGAGGACCCCCAACCCATCCACGGGCGCCCCGGATGCGACCGCTACGTCGCCCGCCTCGTGCGCGGCATCGACCCGAGCGCACCGTCGCCGACCTGGATGCAGGACCGCCTCACCGCCGCAGGCATGCGACCCATCTCCCTGGCCGTGGACGTCACCAACTACGTCATGCTCGACCTGGGCCAGCCGCTGCACGCCTTCGACGCCGGCAAGCTCACCGCCCCCATCGTCGTTCGTCGGGCGAAGGACGGCGAGCGCCTCACCTTCCTCGACGAGGTCACCCGCAGCCTCGACCCCGAGGACCTGGTCATCGCCGACTCCCCGGACGGCGAGGGCTCACGGGCACTGGTCCTGGCCGGTGTCTTCGGCGGGGCCCTCAGCGAGGTCGACGCCGACACCCGCGACGTCCTCATCGAGGCCGCCCACTTCGACCCGGTCAGCGTGGCCCGCTCCTCGCGACGCCACAAGCTGCCCACCGAGTCCTCCAAGCGCAACGAGCGCGGCGTGGACACCGAGCTGGCCCCCATTGCCGCCCAGCGCGCCGTTGACCTGCTCGTGGAGTACGGCGGCGGCACCGCCGAGCCCGTGGCCACCGACATCAACCGCACCCGGGCCCCCGAGCCCATCACCATGCGCGCCGACGCCGCCGAGCGCCTCACCGGCGTCGCCTACGGAACCGAGCGCGTCACCGAGCTGCTCACCACCATCGGCTGCACCGTGGAGCGCGGTGGCTCCGCCGACGACGGAACCGCGCTGCTGACCGTCACCCCGCCGACCTGGCGCCCGGACCTGGTGGGGCCTGCCCACCTGGCCGAGGAGATCGCCCGCCTCGACGGATACGACGCCATCCCGGTCATCGTGCCCACGGCCCCCGCCGGCACGGGGCTGAGCGCCGACCAGAGGGCCCGCCGCGACATCGTGCGCGCCCTGGCCGACGCCGGACTCACCCAGGTCCTGTCCTACCCCTTCATCGGGGACATCCACGACCTGCTCGAGATTCCCGCCAACGATGCTCGCCGACAGACGGTCCGTCTGGCCAACCCCCTGGCCGAGGACGCCCCCTACCTGCGCACCAGCGTGCTCGACTCCCTGGTCGACGTCGCCCGGCGCAACGTCTCGCGCGGCCTGACTGACGTTGCCGTCTTCGAGGTCGGCTCCGTCACCCACCCGGCCGGTACCGTTCCCGCCCCGATCCCCGGAGTCTCCGGGCGCCCCAGCCAGTCCGAGGAGGCAGCCCTCGAGGCGGGCATTCCCGCCCAGCCCACTCACGTCGGCGCCGTCATGACCGGTGAGCACGAGCGCTCCGGGGTGCTCGGGGTCGGCCGGCCCTGGGACTGGGCCGACGCCGTCGAGGTGGTCCGCACCGTGGCCGCCGCGCTCGGGGTCACGATCGAGGTCCGCGCCCCCGAGTACCCCTATGCCCCCTGGCACCCCGGCCGCACCGCGGAGATCCGCCTGCCTGGCCGACGTCGGGGCAAGGAGATCGAGCCCGGCAGGCTCGTCGCCCACGCCGGCGAGCTCCACCCGCGGGTCGTCCGCGCGCTCGGACTCCCCGAGCGGGCCTGCGCCGTCGAGATCGACCTCGGCCCGCTGCTGGAGACCGCCCGCGACGCCGGGGCGCTCCAGGTCAAGGCCGTCTCCACCTTCCCTGCGGCCAAGGAGGACATCGCCCTGGTTGTCGACGAGACCACCACCGCCGCTGAGGTTGAGGCCCTGGTCAGGCAGGCCGCCGGGGACCTGGCCGAAGAGGTCCGCCTCTTCGACGTCTTCCGCGGCCCCCAGCTCGGCGAGGGCAAGAAGTCGCTGGCGTTCTCCCTGGTGCTGCGAGCCCCTGACCGCACGTTGACCGCCGAGGAGACTGCCGGCGTGCGCAAGCGCGTGGTCAAGCGCGCCGCCAAGCTCCTGGGAGCCGAGCTGCGCAGCTGATCCACGCAGGTCATGCCAGTTGTCCTGGCAGCACTGAAGGCCGTGATGTGATGCACATCATGGCCTTCAGTGCTCCTTCCGTGCTTTTGTCGAGCAGAGGATCCCGGACAGCGGGTGTGGTCTCGGTAATACTAGGCGGCATGAAGATCCTGCTGACCTCTTCCTCCAAGCACGGGTCCACCGATGAGGTGGCCGCGGTGATCGCTGAGCGGCTCCGGGCCGCCCACATCGATGTGGAGACCAAGCGCCCCGAGGATGTTGACAACGTCGATGGGTACGACGCCTTCGTCCTGGGCAGTGCGGTCTACATGACCACGTGGATGCCGGAGGCCGTCGACTTCACCACGCGTTTCCGAGACACCCTCAGAGGCAGGCCCGTGTGGGCCTTCTCCGTGGGGCTCTCCGGCCTACCCAAGGGCAAGGTCTCCGACCCCATGCGCATCGGACCGGTGCTGCTGGCCATCGACCCGGAGGATCACATGACCTTCGCGGGCCGCTTCGACCCCTCCAAGCTCAGCCTGCGGGAGCGCTCCATTGCCAAGCTCGGGGGAGCGACCGAGGGCGACTACCGCGACTGGGACGAGGTGCGCCAGTGGGCCGACGCCATCGCCACCTCCCTCTATGACGACACACTCACCAGTCGCCGCGACCGCTCCTAGCCCCCGGCGTCCCTGGCGTCCCCGGCCCTGAGGGTGGAGGGGAGATGAGTCACAGCAACCGACGATGAATGCATTTCTATGCATGCGGATGTATGGTTGTTGCATGACTTGGTCAGTTGCTGTTGCTGGAGCCACCGGGTACGCCGGTGGTGAGGTTCTGCGCCTGCTCACGGCCCACCCGGAGGTGGAGGTCGGTGCACTCACCGCGGCCTCGTCCGCCGGCAGTCGGCTCGGTGAGCACCATCCGCACCTGCTTTCCCTGGCGGACCGCATCGTCCAGCCCACCGAGGCGGAGATCCTCGCCGGGCACGACGTCGTTGTCCTGGCCCTGCCGCACGGGGCCTCCGGAGCCATCACGGCGGCCCTCGAGGAGCTCGCCTCGGGCGGCAGCAACGCACCGCTACTCATCGACTGCGGCGCGGACCACCGTCTGACCAGTCAGCAGGCGTGGGAGGCCTTCTACGGCTCGGACTACGCCGGTGCCTGGACCTACGGCATGCCCGAGCTCCTGCACCACGGTGAGACGCGAGCCCGCGCCCAGCGCGAGGAACTGGCAGCCTCCAGGCGCATCGCCGTCCCCGGCTGCAACGTCACCGCCGTCACCCTGGCGGTCCAGCCCGGCATCGCCGCCGGACTTCTCGACCCCTCCCGGCTGACCGCGGTGCTGGCCGTCGGATACTCCGGCGCAGGCAAGGCTCTCAAGCCCCATCTCACCGCTGCCGAGGCGCTGGGATCGGCTCAGCCCTACGCCGTCGGAGGCACCCACCGGCACATTCCCGAGATCGTCCAGAACCTGGAGGTGGCCGGAGCCGCCGCCGGTGCAGCACGCCTGTCCTTCACCCCGGTCCTGGTCCCCATGAGCCGCGGCATCCTGGCCACCGTCACCGCCCCCATGACTGCGGCTCTGCGCGAGGCCCCCGACCCCGAAGCCGCCCTGCGAGCCGCCTGGGATGACGCCTACGGAGCCACCGGTAGTGGCGAGAGCCTCATCCAGCTGCTGCCCGAGGGGAGCTGGCCCACCACCGGCACCGTCCTGGGGAGCGGAACCGCCACCGTTCAGGTCACCATCGACCGTGGTGCGGAGGCCGTCGTGGCCATGTGCGCCATCGACAACCTCGGCAAGGGCACCGCCAGCGCCGCCGTTCAGTCCCTCAACCTCGCCCTCGGGCTGGAGGAGACCACCGCCATCACCACCCAAGGAGTCGCACCGTGAGCGTGACTGCAGCACAGGGTTTCCGCGCCGCCGGCGTGCGTGCCGGCCTCAAGGCCTCCGGCAAGCCCGACCTCGCCCTTGTCGTCAATGACGGGCCGCTGGACACCGCGGCCGGGGTGTTCACCACCAACCGCGTCGTTGCAGCCCCCGTGGTCTGGTCACGCCGGCTCCTGGCCGGTCCTGAAGGCGGGCAGGCGGGCCATGCCCGCGCCGTCGTCCTCAACTCCGGCAGCGCCAACGCCTGCACCGGCGCCCAGGGCCTGGAGGACACCGAGGCCACCGCTGTCCGTGCCGCCGGCCTGCTGGACACCGAACCGGACCAGGTCCTGGTCTGCTCCACGGGCGTCATCGGGGAGCGTATCGACATGCCCGTCCTCCTGGAGGGCGTCGATGCCGCGGCCCTCGCCCTGGCCGATACGCCTCAGGCCGGTACCGACGCCGCCACCGCCATCATGACCACCGACACCGTCTCCAAGGAGGACGCCCTCACGGTCGGTGCCGGCGAGCAGAGCTGGACCATCGGCGGCATGATTAAGGGCGTGGGCATGCTGGCCCCAGGGTTGGCCACCATGCTCGCCGTCATCACCACCGACGCCGTCCTCACCCCTCAGCAGGCCCAGGACGCCCTGACCTCCGCCACAACGCGAACCGTCAACCGGATCAACTCCGACGGGTGCATGTCCACCAACGACACGGTTGTCCTGCTGGCCTCCGGAGCCTCCGGCACCACGCCCTCCCAGGACGAGCTCGACGAGGCGCTCACCGAGGTGATGAGCCGGCTCGGCCGGCGCCTGGTGGCCGACGCCGAGGGGGCCACCCACGACATCGCCATCACCGTCTCCGGCGCCGTCAGCGAGGAGGCCGCCGAGGCCGCGGCCCGCACCGTCAGCTCCTCCAACCTCCTCAAGTGCGCCGTCGCGGGGGCCGACCCCAACTGGGGGCGCATCCTCTCCCAGCTGGGGACCGTGCCCGAGGACGTTTGCCCCTTCAACCCCGACGAGGTCGACGTCGCCATCAACGGCATCACGATCTTCAGCCACGGCGCCCCCCAACCCAATCGGGGCGCGGTGGACATGAGCCCACGCGAGACCCGCATCGACATCGAGCTGTCGGCGGGCCCGGCCCAGGCCACCGTGTGGACCAATGACCTCACTCACGGATACGTCACCATCAACGCGGACTACACGACATGAAACGTACCCCTCTTGACCCACAGACCAAGGCATCCGTCCTGCTGGAGGCCGTGCCGTGGCTGCGCACCTACAAGGGCGCCACCATGGTCATCAAGTACGGCGGCAACGCCATGGTCAACGATGAGCTCAAGCGCGCCTTCGCCCAGGACATCCTCTTCCTGCACCAGGTCGGGGTGCGCCCCGTCGTCGTTCACGGTGGCGGGCCCCAGATCAACGCGATGCTCAAGCGGCTGGGCATCACCTCGGAGTTCCGCGGAGGACTGCGCGTCACCACACCCGAGGTCATGGACGTGGTCCGCATGGTGCTCACCGGCTCTGTGCAGCGCGAGCTCGTCTCCCTGCTCAACACCGACGGCTCCGCCGCCGTCGGCATCAGCGGTGAGGACGGCGGGCTCCTACGAGCCCGGCAGCGCCTGGCCACGGTGGACGGGCACAAGGTCGACGTCGGCCTGGTCGGCGACGTCGTCGACGTCAGCCCGCAGCCCATCATCGACCTGCTCGACCAGGGCCGCATTCCAGTCATCTCCTCGGTCGCCCCGTTGACGACGGACTCCGAGACCGTCCTCAACGTCAACGCCGACACGGCCGCCGCCGCGATCGCCGTGGCCCTCAAGGCCCGCACCCTGCTCATGCTCACCGACGTCGAGGGGCTCTACTCCGCCTGGCCAGACCGCAGCACACTGGTGCCCTTCATCAGTACCGCCGCGCTGGAGGATCTCCTGCCCACGCTCGAGGCCGGGATGATCCCCAAGATGGAGGCCTGCCTGCGGGCCGTCTACGGGGGAGTCGCGCAGGCGCACGTCGTCGACGGACGCCAGGCCCACAGCATGCTGCTCGAGATCGTCACCGACCAGGGAGTCGGCACCGTCATCCACCCCGGAGACGCTCCGGTCCCGCCACTGAACGGAGGCAAGAGCCTATGACCCACTCCTCGCAAGCACCGGCACCCACCGCGGAGGCGAAGGGACCCGGCACCGGCAACGCCGGCTGGCTGGCGCGCTACACCGACGCCGTCATGAACACCTTCGGCACCCCCGGCCGGGTCCTGGTCCGGGGGAGGGGCGCCCACGTCTGGGACGCCGACGGTCAGGAGTACATCGACCTGCTGGCAGGCATCGCCGTCAACTGCCTGGGCCATGCGCACCCCGCAATCATCCGGTCCGTCACCGAGCAGCTCTCCGAGCTGGGGCACGTGTCGAACTTCTTCACCACCCCCGCCCAGGTCGGCCTCGCCGAGGAGCTCGTCAGGCTCACCCTCCCCGACCGTCCCGCTCACGACTCCCGCGTCTTCCTGGCCAACTCCGGCACCGAGGCCAACGAGGCCGCCTTCAAGATCGCCCGCCGCCACGGCGGGAGCCGGCGCCCCCGCGTCCTGGCCCTCCAGGACGCCTTCCACGGCAGGACCATGGGCGCGCTGGCCCTGACCCACAAGGCCGCCTACCGCGAGCCCTTCGAGCCGCTGCCCGGAGGAGTCGAGTTCATCCCCGCCGGCGACATCGAGGCCCTGCGCACCGCGCTGGGGCCGGATGTGGCGGCACTCGTCATCGAACCCATTCAGGGCGAGGCCGGGGTGCGTGAGCTGCCCGCCGGATATCTGGAGGCGGCCCGCGAGCTGACCGAGGCCGCCGGCGCGCTGCTCATCATCGATGAGGTCCAGACCGGAATGGGACGCACCGGCGCCTGGATGGCCCACCACCTGCTGGCCCCGGGCGTCGTCCCCGACGTCGTCACCCTGGCCAAGGGACTGGGCGGAGGAATCCCCATCGGCGCAGTCGTCGCCACTGGGCAGGCCGCCGCTCTTCTCGAGCCGGGGCAGCACGGCACCACCTTCGGCGGCAACCCGGTGGCCTGTGCAGCAGCCCTCGCCGTCATCGGTACCATCCGCAGCCAGTCTCTGCTGGAGCGGGTTCAGCAGCTCGGCTCGGCCTGGTCCAGGCAGCTGGCAGCCGTTGACGGAGTCGATCAGGTGCGCGGCCGGGGCCTGCTGCTCGGCGTCGGGCTGGAAGACGGGCTCCCACCCGCTGCTGAGATCGCCGCTGCCCTGGCGGCCGGCGGCTTCATCGTCAACACGCCTCGCCCCGACACGATCCGCCTGGCTCCCCCTTTCATTCTCTCCGACGATGATGCCGGGGCGTTCACCACCACGTTGTCCGAGGTTCTTGCTCGGGCACAGTCAGAGAAAGCCGGTTCATGAGCACCACCATCGAGGCCTCTCAGCGCGATCTGGAGGCAACGGCCCCCCTGGTGCCCGGGACCAAGACCGCCAGGCACGCCAGCATCGTCCAGATCCTGTCGCGCGAACGCATCCGCTCCCAGGCCCAGTTGCGCAAGGCCCTGGCACAGCGCGGCATCAGCACCACTCAGGCCACGCTCTCACGGGACTTGGTGGAGCTGCGGGCCACGAAGATC
Source organism: Actinomyces sp. HMT 175 (assembly GCF_016694895.1). NCBI lineage: Bacteria > Bacillati > Actinomycetota > Actinomycetes > Actinomycetales > Actinomycetaceae > Actinomyces > Actinomyces sp. HMT 175. Next base: position 1,757,534 of record NZ_CP068012.1, on the reverse strand, counting down.
CGCGCCCCGGGCGGAGAGCTCATCTACTCCATGCCCGAGGCCGGTGCCCCCGGCCAGGTCCCTACCGGTGCCCTCTTAGAGACGGAGGAGACCGAGGACTCCCTGCGCGCCCACACCACCGCCCGCCTGTCCCGGTGGTGCGCCGAGCTGCTGGTCACCGCCGAGTGGGCCGGCCCCCAAGTGGTCCTGCGAACTCCCGCCGGCGCCGCCCAGCTGCTCGCCGGGGCCGTCGACGACGCCATGATGCCCGGTGTCATGGGGTGCATCGCCGGCGACGACACCGTCCTGGTCATCACCCGCGGCGCCCAGGTCGCGGCCGACGTGGCCAGACACCTGCTCGCCCTGGCCGACCCCTCGGCCCGAGCCTGACCTCTCCCCACCGCCCTTGACATCCCCCAGTCACCTCGGCGCCGCTGCGGCGGCGTCATCATGAAGAGAAGAGTGATCCCATTGAGCATCCACAAGGACCGTGTCGTCCTGGCCTACTCCGGAGGCCTGGACACGTCCGTCGCCATCGGCTGGATCGGCGAGGCCACCGGTCGTGAGGTTGTGGCCGTCGCCGTTGACGTCGGCCAGGGCGGCGAGGACCTTGAGGTGATCCGTCAGCGAGCCCTCGACTGCGGCGCCGTCGAGGCCTATGTCGCCGACGCCCGCGACGAGTTCGCCAACGACTACTGCATGCCGGCGCTCAAGGCCAACGCCCTCTACGAGGGGACCTACCCGCTCGTCTCGGCCCTGTCCCGCCCCGTCATCGCCCGCCACCTGGTCAAGGCCGCCCGCGAGTTCGGCGCGCACACCGTGGCGCACGGCTGCACCGGCAAGGGCAACGACCAGGTCCGCTTCGAGGTCTCCATCACCTCCATGGCCCCCGACATGGACTGCATCTCCCCGGTACGCGACCTGGCGCTGACCCGTGACGTAGCCATCGACTACGCCGAGAAGCACAACCTGCCGATCGAGACCACCAAGCACAACCCCTTCTCCATCGACCAGAACGTCTGGGGCCGCGCCATTGAGACCGGGTACCTCGAGGACCTGTGGAACGCCCCCACCAAGGACGTCTACGTCTACACCGACGACCCCGCCTACCCGCCCCTGCCCGACGAGGTGATCCTGACCTTCAAGGAGGGCATCCCCGTAGCGATCGACGGTCGTGACGTCAGCCCCCTGCAGGCGATTCAGGAGCTCAACCGCAGGGCCGGCGCCCAGGGCGTGGGGCGTATCGACATGGTCGAGGATCGGCTCGTGGGGATCAAGTCCCGTGAGATCTACGAGGCCCCCGGCGCCGTGGCCCTGATCGAGGCGCACCGGGCGCTCGAGGCCGTCACCCTGGAGCGCATGCAGCTCCGCTACAAGCGGAGTATGGAGCAGACCTGGGCCGATCTCGTCTACGAGGCCCAGTGGTACTCCCCGCTCAAGCGCTCCATGGACGCCTTCATCGAGGACACGCAGCGCTACGTCAACGGTGATATTCGCATGGTCCTGCACGGCGGTCGGGCGACCGTCAACGGGCGCCGCTCCGAGACGGGCCTGTACGACTTCAACCTGGCCACCTACGAGAGCGGAGACACCTTCGACCAGTCCTCCTCGCGGGGATTCATCGAGATCTACGGGATGCAGTCCAAGCTCGCCGCCGCCCGCGACGTGCGCGCCGGCAACGGTCGGGGATTCTGACTGAGCCGCACCGCCGGTCCCACCACCTCGAAGCACTCGGCTACGTGGCCGCCTGCGCCTCGTTGTGGTGGGGCTGGCGGCGCAGCCAGCGGGAGTCGTCATTGGCGTAGGCGTAGTAGCCGCCGATCAGCAGCCCTCCGCCCACGAAGTTGCCCAGCAGGGCCACAGCCACGTTCCCCAGCGCCGGCAGGACATCGATCCCGTGCGTCAGGCCGACGACGGTGAACAGGACCGTGTTGGCCACGGAGTGCTCCAGGCCGAGGAAGGCGAAGACGAACACTGAGATGAGCATCGCGAAGATCTTGGACCAGTCCTCGTGGATGAAGCCGTTGTAGATGAGGAGCATCGCCAGGTTAATCATGAAGTTGCACAGGACCGCCCGCACGAAGAGGTCCCCGATCCCCGAGGCCGACGACAGGTAGTGGAGCTTGGCGGCCACGGAGTGCACGGCCTGCTCGCCGGTTGCCGCCCCCACGAGGGTGGAGAAGCGGTACATGGCCGCGAAGACCAGCCCTCCGGCGAAGTTGCCGGCCAGGCACATGACCAGCACCCTCAGGGCCCGCCACGTCGAGATTCGCTTGTAGTAGTGGCCGATGGCCACCACCATCATGTTGCTGGTGAGCAGCTCGGACTTCGTGTAGTAGATGAAGACGAGAGCGGGGCCGAAGGACAGAGCCCCGAGCATCTTCCCGAGCCCCGCCAGCGAGGTGTTTCCGACGCGCAGGCCGTCGAAGACGCCGACGATGGCGTAGTTCACGATATAGAAGACCGCCACGATCATGCCGGCCATGGCCGCGCGCATGAGATAGCGGTGGGCGATCACACCGGTCATCCGGGTCTTGGTCTCGAGGGCCTCAAGCACGGTGGAGATGAACTGCTTGCCTGGGAAAAGTGCGTCTTGTTCGGCGGGCATTGGCTCATCATGGCATTGCGTGCCAACCGAGATACAGGCCTTTCTTCCTTCCCGTTGGTCGGGGTCGCTGGTCCTGGTCCCGCTTCCGTATCTTCCTCAAGATTGCGTGGGTCGTTTTGTCTACGAGCCACGACAGGGCCTGTCCAGACTGATCGTTGAGGAACCTGTGCGGGCAGATGGGCCATGATGGAGCCATGAGTCAGTTCTCCAGCCAGTCCGCTCAGCCATCCGCTGCCCAACCCGTCGCCTCAGAAGCTCAGCAGGACGCGACCCCCGCCGGCGTCAGCCTGTGGGGCGGACGCTTCTCAGGAGGACCCGCCGAGGCGCTGGCGGCCCTGTCGGTGAGCACCCACTTCGACTGGCGCCTGGCCCGCTACGACATCGCCGGTTCCCGGGCCCACGCCCGCGCCCTGGCACAGGCCGGTCTGTTGGATTCGGGCCAGCTGTCCGGCATGCTGGAGGCCCTGGAGCGTCTCGAGGCCGACGTCGTCGCCGGCATCTTCGTCCCGGAGGCCACCGACGAGGACGTTCACACCGCCCTGGAGCGCGGCCTCATCGAGCGTGCCGGTGACGATCTGGGGGGCCGTCTGCGTGCCGGGCGCAGCCGCAACGACCAGATCGCCACCCTCATCCGCATGTACCTGCGCGACCAGGCCCGCCACGTCGCCGGACTCGTCCTTGACGTCGTCGATGCCCTCATCGACCAGGCCGCCCAGGCCTCCGACGCCATCATGCCCGGACGCACCCACATGCAGCACGCCCAGCCGGTGCTCGTCGCCCACCAGCTGCTGGCTCACGCCTGGCCGCTCATGCGTGACGTCGAGCGCCTGGAGGACTGGGACTCCCGTGCCGCCGTGAGCCCCTACGGCTCCGGCGCGCTGGCGGGCAACACGCTCGGCATGGACCCCGATGCCGTGGCCGCCGACCTCGGCTTCGAGGCGGCCGTGGAGAACTCCATCGACGGCACGGCCGCCCGCGACGTCGTCGCCGAGCTGGGCTTCGTCCTCGCGATGGTCGCGGTGGACGTCTCGCGCCTGAGCGAGGAGATCATCGTCTGGAACACCAAGGAGTTCGACTTCGTCACCCTGGACGACTCCTACTCCACGGGCTCGTCCATCATGCCGCAGAAGAAGAACCCGGACGTGGCCGAGCTCGCCCGCGGCAAGGCCGGGCGCCTCATCGGCGACCTGACCGGGTTGCTCGCCACCCTCAAGGCCCTGCCTCTGGCCTACAACCGGGACCTGCAGGAGGACAAGGAGCCGGTCTTCGACGCCGTCGACACTCTGGCCGTCCTCCTGCCGGCCGTCAGCGGCATGGTGAGCACGATGACCCTCCACTACGAGCGCATGGCGGAGCTCGCCCCTCAGGGGTTCTCCCTGGCCACCGATATCGCGGAGTGGCTGGTTAAGAACGGTGTGCCATTCCGCAGCGCCCACGAGATCTCCGGTGCCTGCGTGCGCGAGTGCGAGAAGCGAGGCACTGAGCTGTGGGACCTGACCGATGCCGACTTCGCCGCCATTGATGTGCGGCTCACCCCGGGGGTGCGGGAGATCCTCTCAGCCGAGGGGTCGGTGGCCGCCCGTACCGGGCACGGCGGCACCGCCCCGGTGCGAGTAGTGGAGCAACTCGCCCGCGCCATCGCCCGCAGCGCCGAGCTGCGAGTCTTCGCCTGGGAGGGATCCTTGCTGGACGGCCCCGCCGGTCCCCAGTGGCCCGAACCCAGTGAGACCGATGAGGAATGGGGCGAGGAGGACCAGGACTGAGCCGGGGCGGCAGGACGATGTCAGACGCTTCCCTGAGAGAGACGGCGATCGAGCTGAGCGCCGAGGTCGCCTCACTGCTCAGATGTGACAGTCTGGAGGCGGCCCCGGCGCTGCTGGGCGCCGTCATCACCGTTGCCGACTCGGCCGGGCGTGTCGCGATCCGCCTGACCGAGGTGGAGGCCTACCGCGGCGAGAAGGACCCGGGCTCCCACGCCTTCCGGGGACGCACGGCGCGCAACGGCTCCATGTTCGAGGCCGGCGGGTGCATCTACGTTTACTTCACCTACGGCATGCACCATTGCCTCAACATCGTCACCGGACCTGCCGGGGTCTCACGCGCGGTGCTGCTGCGCGGGGGAGAGGTCGTCGAAGGGCTCGAGCAGGCCAGGGGACGCCGCCCCGCAGCCCGCACTGACCGCGACCTGGCCCGTGGCCCGGCCAGACTGTGCGCCGCACTGGGACTGGACCGCTCCGACGACGGCGCGCTGCTGGGCGGGCCGGGATCACGCATCAGCCTGACGCTGCCGCAGCAGGCACCGGATGCCGGACGCATCCGCCGTGGGCCACGCACCGGGGTGGCCGGCCCCGGGGGAGACGGAGAAGCCTTCCCGTGGCGCTTCTGGCTAGACGGAGAGCCCACCGTCTCGCCATACCGGCCGGCCGTCACCAGGCGACGCTCACAGGGCTGAACCTCGCCGAGCCGAACTCCGATGGGTCTCCACTTGCCCGCGCCACTCCTGTCCGCTAATAATGGGTACACAGATTATCGCTACAAAGACTATTTGTGGTGCGGAACCGCCGAGCGCGGAGGACGAGGAAGGGGACGGCCATGTGGTCGACTGAGTGCCAACGGACAGTGGATCTCCCGGCGGAGGTCCTGTGGGAGACCTGGATCAAGGTTCTCTCCGGTGACATCGAGCTCCCCCAGGGAGATCGCTACGAGCCGCGCGAGCCTGTGGGACCCGGCGCCTCGATCACGATGACTCCGGAGGGGCAGGACAGTATCGAGATCACGGTGATCCGCTGGGAACCCCCTCATGTCCAGGCGGACCGGGTCTCCTACGGGGGAGTGGAGCTGACCTTCACCCACTCCTTCATGCCCGCGCAGACACAAGGGAAGAGCGTTGTGACCACCCGCCTCGACATCGACGGCCCCGGTGCCGACGATGTAGGCCCGACGATCGGTCCGGGAATCGCCGAGGACTTTCCGCAGGCCATCGACTCGCTCGTTGAGGCTGCTAGGGTCGATATGTGAAGACAAGGTTCCAGGGTCCTGAGGCGAGCCCCGGCTTCCTCATGTGGAGGGCCGCGCTGGCCTGGCAGCGAGACATCGCTGCCGCCCTGGAGCCAGTTGGACTGACACACTCCCAGTTCGTCCTCCTGGCCTGCACGCAGTGGCTCGAGGAGCACGGGGACGGGGCCAGTCAGGTGATGGTCGCGACCCAGGCGGGAATGGACGTGAAGACCACCAGCCAGGTGCTGCGCCGGCTGGAGCGGGCCGGTCTGGTGTCGCGGCAGCCGGATCCCAAGGACGCCCGTGCCCGGATCGTGACCATGACAGCGGCAGGGAGAGATGTCGGGGCCCGGGCAACGCGTTTGGTGGAGGACGCCGATGAGGCGTACTTCGCAGCAGTGCCCCACCTGCGCGAGGCACTGCTGCGTGAAGCCGGCGTCGTAGCGCGCGGATCAGCGACGCAGCCCAACGAGGAGACCGCTGCGTCTACCGACCGGGCTGAGAGCCCCAAGACCTCGAGCGACACAGCCAGTCCGACCACGGCGGCTGCTCCACCAGGCTCCCGCAGTGGCCAGTGACTACTGGAACCACAACGTCGCCTTTCACCGGCGCATCGTGCGGGACGCGGCGCTGCGCGGTGGAAGCGCGCTCGATGTCGGATGCGGTGACGGGCTCCTGCTCGCACGCCTGGCGGCGGTGTGCCGGCGCGCCGTCGGACTTGAAACCGACGGGCAGGCAGTTGCTCGAGCGCGCAGACGTCTCGAGCGGACTCCGCAGGCCGAGGTGCTGCTCGACGACGTCATGGATCTGGACCTTCCTCAGCGCATCGGCACCTTTGAGACGGTCACCTGCGTGGCCACGCTGCACCACCTCCCACTGGAACCCGCCCTGGTGAGGCTGAGTCAGCTGGTGGCACCCGGCGGGCGTCTGATCGTCGTCGGCTTGGCCGCCAACAAGAGCCTGTGGGACTGGACGCTGTCCGCACTGGCCGTCCTGCCTCTGCACGTGGTCGGCGCCCTTCGACGGGAGAGCTCAGACATCGGTGTGGTCACTCGTGTTCCACGAGAGTCCCTGTCCGAGATTCGTCGGGCGGCAGTCCGGCTGCTTCCAGGGGCCAGGACTCGACGGCGCTTCTACTACCGATACACCCTCATATGGGATCGCCCGACTGAGGGCTCGTGAAGGCTCCCCGTATCCGGCTCACGGCTCCGTAGCCCGGCCTCTTCGTGGAAGCCGAGCCGGAGCATGGCAGACTATCTGCGCCGGAGGTATCAGCCGGACCCGAGCGTGACGCGCCGGGATCATGCGTGCGGCAAGCACGACAACCCACGGAAGGCGACTGGACAGTGACGGACATCCTGGACGAACTGCAGTGGCGCGGGCTCATCGCCCAGCACACCGACATTGACGCGCTGCGAGCGGCGCTCAGCAACGGGGCCGTTACCTTCTATTGCGGGTTCGACCCCACGGCACCGAGCCTTCACCACGGGCACCTCGTAGCCGTCAAGGTCATGCGCCATCTTCAGCTGGCCGGGCACCGTCCGCTGGCGCTGGTGGGTGGGGCGACCGGCCTCATCGGCGACCCGCGCGCCAAGGGGGAGCGCAGCCTCAACACCAAGGACGTCGTTGCCGGCTGGGCGGCCAGCCTGCAGGAACAGCTCGAGAACCTTCTCGACTTCAGCGGGGACAACCCGGCACAGATCGTCAACAACCTGGACTGGACCCAGGCGATGAGCGCCATTGACTTCCTGCGGGACCTGGGCAAGCACTTCCGCATGGGCACCATGCTCTCCAAGGACATCGTCGCCCGGCGCCTGGCCAGCGAGGAGGGCATCTCCTACACCGAGTTCAGCTACCAGGTCCTCCAGGCCAACGACTATCTCGAGCTCTACCGACGCTACGGATGCACCCTGGAGGTCGGCGGCAACGACCAGTGGGGCAACCTCGTGGGCGGGATGGACCTCATCCACAAGGTCGAGGGCGCCTCGGTCCACGTCATGACCAACCCCCTCATCACCAAGGCCGACGGCACCAAGTTCGGTAAGTCCGAGGGCGGGGCGATCTGGCTCAACCCCGAGATGCTCAGCCCCTACGCCTTCTACCAGTTCTGGCTCCAGGTCGACGACGCCGACGTCGTGCGCTTCCTCAAGGTCTTCACCTTCCTGGAACGCGAGGAGATTGAGCGCCTGGAGGCGGTGACGGCCGAGAACCCGAAGGCACGTGAGGCGCAGCGGGTTCTGGCGCACGAAGTCTGCACGTGGGTCCATGGAGCCGACGCGACTGCCCAGGCCGAAGCGGCGACCTCCGCACTGTGGGGCCGCGGCGACCTCGCCGACATCGATGAGGCGACGATCCTGGCGGCCACGGCTGATCTCGCCTCCGGTGACGTGACAGTCGGACAGACCACGATCGTGGACCTGCTCGTGGGCACGGGGCTGGAGCGCGGGCGCAATGCGGCCCGCAAGACCATTGCCGGAGGCGGGGCCTACATCAACAACGTCAAGGTGGCCGACGAGACCGCGGTCATCGGTCCCGAGCACCTGCTCGCCGGGGGAGTGGTGCTGGTGCGCAAGGGACGGCGGAACCTGGCCGTCGGACGTGCGGTTTAGGCTCCACCGTCAAGGGAAAGCCTTACTTTGCGAACACGGTTGTTGAGCGGTGACGATGCCTTGTGGGCACCGTCACCGCTCAACAGTTTGACGGGTTGGTGGTCGGTGCGTAATGTTCTCTCCGGCCCGAAACGGGGAGGATGAATTTCCTCAGACCGGCCGGGGACTGAGAACTGAAGAGAGCCGAAGAGAGACGAGGGTCACCGCCCATTCGTTTGACTCAGAAAATCCGGCTCGCTAAAGTTTCTCAGGCGCTTCTGAGAGCGAAGCGAAAGGCAAAATGCCTTACGATAAGTTCTCGGTGGGTGTGTTGTTTGAGAACTCGATAGTGTGTCATGTTTTTTATGCCATGGCCCTGGGGGCTGCGCATGGTTTTGGTTGTGTGTGGTTTTTGGGGTTTTGTTTTGTTTTGGTTTGCCTGGCCCTGTGTTTGGGGTTGGGTTGGGCCTGGTCTGGTTTTCTGGACTGTTGTACTGACTGTGGGTTCTGGCTGGCTGTTTGTGGTTGGTTGGGGCCTGGTTTTGTTGGTTTTGTTTGGAGAGTTTGATCCTGGCTCAGGACGAACGCTGGCGGCGTGCTTAACACATGCAAGTCGAACGGTGAAGGGATCAGCTTGCTGGTTCTGGATGAGTGGCGAACGGGTGAGTAACACGTGAGTAACCTGCCCCCTTCTTCTGGATAACCGCATGAAAGTGTGGCTAATACGGGATATTCTGCGCCTGCTGCATGGTGGGTGTGGGAAAGATATTGTTTCGGTGGGGGATGGGCTCGCGGCCTATCAGCTTGTTGGTGGGGTGATGGCCTACCAAGGCGGTGACGGGTAGCCGGCCTGAGAGGGTGGACGGTCACACTGGGACTGAGACACGGCCCAGACTCCTACGGGAGGCAGCAGTGGGGAATATTGCACAATGGGCGCAAGCCTGATGCAGCGACGCCGCGTGAGGGATGGAGGCCTTCGGGTTGTAAACCTCTTTCGCCAGTGAAGCAGGCCTGCCTCTTTTGTGGGTGGGTTGACGGTAGCTGGATAAGAAGCGCCGGCTAACTACGTGCCAGCAGCCGCGGTAATACGTAGGGCGCGAGCGTTGTCCGGAATTATTGGGCGTAAAGAGCTCGTAGGCGGCTGGTCGCGTCTGTCGTGAAATCCTCTGGCTTAACTGGGGGCTTGCGGTGGGTACGGGCCGGCTTGAGTGCGGTAGGGGAGACTGGAACTCCTGGTGTAGCGGTGGAATGCGCAGATATCAGGAAGAACACCGGTGGCGAAGGCGGGTCTCTGGGCCGTTACTGACGCTGAGGAGCGAAAGCGTGGGGAGCGAACAGGATTAGATACCCTGGTAGTCCACGCCGTAAACGTTGGGCACTAGGTGTGGGGGGCCTTTTCCGGGTCTTCCGCGCCGTAGCTAACGCATTAAGTGCCCCGCCTGGGGAGTACGGCCGCAAGGCTAAAACTCAAAGGAATTGACGGGGGCCCGCACAAGCGGCGGAGCATGCGGATTAATTCGATGCAACGCGAAGAACCTTACCAAGGCTTGACATGTGCCGGTCGGCTCCGGAGACGGGGTTTCCTCCTTGTGGGGCCGGTTCACAGGTGGTGCATGGTTGTCGTCAGCTCGTGTCGTGAGATGTTGGGTTAAGTCCCGCAACGAGCGCAACCCTTGTCCCGTGTTGCCAGCACGTTGTGGTGGGGACTCGCGGGAGACTGCCGGGGTCAACTCGGAGGAAGGTGGGGATGACGTCAAATCATCATGCCCCTTATGTCTTGGGCTTCACGCATGCTACAATGGCCGGTACAGAGGGCTGCGATACCGTGAGGTGGAGCGAATCCCTTAAAGCCGGTCTCAGTTCGGATCGGTGTCTGCAACTCGACACCGTGAAGTTGGAGTCGCTAGTAATCGCAGATCAGCAACGCTGCGGTGAATACGTTCTCGGGCCTTGTACACACCGCCCGTCACGTCATGAAAGTCGGCAACACCCGAAGCCCGTGGCCCTACGGGGAGCGGTCGAAGGTGGGGCTGGTGATTGGGACGAAGTCGTAACAAGGTAGCCGTACCGGAAGGTGCGGCTGGATCACCTCCTTTCTAAGGATTGGTTATGCGGGGGTGGCTTCCTGGTCGTGTGTTGTCTGGATCGTTGAATGGGTCTGGGCCGGCCGGGGCTTGCCCTTGTGGAAGGCTGGGCGGCTGACCGTGTCTCGTGGGTTTGTTCTCGCGGGGTGGTTGGCTTGCCTGGTGCTGGCATAGAAGACACGCCCGCTGTGGTGGGCTGCTGGGGCTGTTGTGGTCGTGGTGGTCTGCTGGTGGTGGGTGCCCCTGCGTGTGTGGGGGTGGCATGCTGTCGGGGTTCTGGGGCAGTGCGCCCTGGTTGCCTGGCCTGTCTGGGGCTCCTGGTTGTTGGGGGTTGTGGGTGGGTGTGGGTGGGTTGGTTGTGAACTGTATAGTGGACGCGAGCATCTTACTGTAAGATTTCTGCGACAAAGTGTTTCTTGTTTTGTTCGTGTGTCTTTGTTGTTTGTTTTTTTGAGCGTTCGGTGGATGCCTTGGCATCAGGGGCCGATGAAGGACGTGGTGGCCTGCGATATTCCTCGGGGAGCCGGCTGGCGGGCTGTGATCCGAGGGTTTCCGAATGGGGGGACCCGGCACGAGTTATGTCGTGTCACCTGCATCTGAATTGTATAGGGTGTGGGGGGTGACGCGGGGAAGTGAAACATCTCAGTACCCGTAGGAGAAGATATTCCGTGAGTAGTGGCGAGCGAAAGCGGATGATGGTTAAACCGTGTGCGTGTGATACTCGGCAGGGGTTGCGTGTGCGGGGTTGTGGGGCTGTCCTGTTTCTCTTCTGCCGGAGAGGGGGCGCGTGTGCTGGCTGGTAGCTGAATCGTCTGGGAAGGCGTGGCGTAGTGGGTGATACCCCCGTAGGCGGAACTGGTTGGTGCGTGTCTGGGACGGTTTGCCCGAGTAGCACGGGGCTCGTGGAATCCTGTGTGAATCTGCCAAGACCACTTGGCTGCCTGAATACCTCCTGATGACCGATAGTGGATAGTACCGTGAGGGAATGGTGAAAAGTACCCCGGGAGGGGAGTGAAATAGTACCTGAAACCGGGCGCTTACAAGCCGTCAGAGCCTTCCGCACCTTGTGTGGGGGTGGTGGCGTGCCTTTTGAAGAATGAGCCTGCGAGTCAGTGGCGTGTCGCGAGGTTAACCCGTGTGGGGTAGCCGTAGCGAGAGCGAGTCCGAATAGGGCGTTTGTAGTGGCGCGTTCTGGACCCGAAGCGGGGTGATCTACCCATGGCCAGGTTGAAGCACGTGTAAGAGCGTGTGGAGGACCGAACCCACCTAGGTTGAAAACTGGGGGGATGAGCTGTGGGTAGGGGTGAAAGGCCAATCAAACTCCGTGATAGCTGGTTCTCCCCGAAATGCATTTAGGTGCAGCGTCGCGTGTTGCCCGGCGGAGGTAGAGCTACTGGGTGGCTGATGGGCCCCACAGGGTTACTGACGTCAACCAAACTCCGAATGCCGTCGGGTTGTAGCGTGGCAGTGAGACCGCGGGGGATAAGCTCCGTGGTCGAGAGGGAAACAGCCCAGATCGCCGGCTAAGGCCCCTAAGCGTGTGCTAAGTGGGAAAGGATGTGCGGTCGCGCAGACAACCAGGAGGTTGGCTTAGAAGCAGCCATCCTTGAAAGAGTGCGTAATAGCTCACTGGTCAAGTGATCGTGCGCCGACAATGTAGCGGGGCTCAAGCACACCGCCGAAGCCGCGGACCCATGACGTTGTTCCCTTCACTGTCCGGCTTGCCCGGGTGGTGGCAGGGGTTGTGGGTGGTAGGGGAGCGTCCTGCACCGGGGGAAGCCTGTGGGTGACTGCTGGTGGACGGTGCGGGAGTGAGAATGCAGGCATGAGTAGCGATACTAGGGTGAGAAGCCCTAGCGCCGAATGACCAAGGGTTCCAGGGCCAGGCTAGTCCGCCCTGGGTGAGTCGGGACCTAAGGCGAGGCCGACAGGCGTAGTCGATGGATGACGGGTTGATATTCCCGTACCGGCGAAGCACCGCCCATGCTGACGCGCGGGTGCTAACCCACGCCCAACCACCATAAAGGCCGCATGTGTCAGGTTCGCCTGACGGTGTGGTTGTGGTGGTGGGGTCTGGGGATCCTCCGTGCAGGTAGGCAAGCGTGTTAACAGGGGTGACGCACAGTGGTAGCCCGGCGGACCTGATGGCTTGGTCCGTTCAAGCGCGCAGCCCGTCTCCCAGGTAAATCCGGGGGACTGTCTTTGATGACGGGGGTGAGGCGTGATGGTGACCTCACACTGGTGGGGGATAACAGGGTGATCCTGGGGTGCCGAGAAAAGCCTCGACGCGATGGTGCCAGCCGCCCGTACCCTAAACCGACACAGGTGGTCGGGCAGAGTATGCCTAGGCGCACGAGTGAATCATGGTTAAGGAACTCGGCAAAATGCCCCCGTAACTTCGGGAGAAGGGGGGCCTGATCCCTGAAGCCCCATCGCGGGCTAGGGGGGAGGGTCGCAGAGGCCAGGGGGAAGCGACTGTTTACTAAAAACACAGGTCCGTGCGAAGCCGTAAGGCGATGTATACGGACTGACGCCTGCCCGGTGCTGGAAGGTTAAGAGGAACCATCAACCCCCTTGTGGGGTGAAGTGGTGAATTTAAGCCCCAGTAAACGGCGGTGGTAACTATAACCATCCTAAGGTAGCGAAATTCCTTGTCGGGTAAGTTCCGACCTGCACGAATGGCGTAACGACTTCCCCGCTGTCTCAACCATGAGCTCGGCGAAATTGCAGTACGAGTAAAGATGCTCGTTTCGCGCAGAAGGACGGAAAGACCCCGGGACCTTTACTACAGCTTGGTATTGGCGCCCGCTATAGCTTGTGCAGGATAGGTGGGAGACTGTGAAGCCGCCACGCCAGTGGTGGTGGAGTCGTCCTTGAAATACCACTCTGGTTATGGCGTGCGCCTGAACCTGGGCCCGTGATCCGGGTTAGGGACAGTGCCTGGTGGGTAGTTTAACTGGGGCGGTTGCCTCCTAAAGTGTAACGGAGGCGCTCAAAGGTTCCCTCAGCCTGGTCGGCAACCAGGTGTTGAGTGCAAGTGCACAAGGGAGCTTGACTGTGAGACCGACGGGTCGAGCAGGTACGAAAGTAGGAACTAGTGATCCGGCGATCCCGTGTGGGTGGGTCGTCGCTCAACGGATAAAAGGTACCCCGGGGATAACAGGCTGATCCTGCCCAAGAGTCCATATCGACGGCATGGTTTGGCACCTCGATGTCGGCTCGTCGCATCCTGGGGCTGGAGCAGGTCCCAAGGGTTGGGCTGTTCGCCCATTAAAGCGGTACGCGAGCTGGGTTTAGAACGTCGTGAGACAGTTCGGTCCCTATCCTCTGCGCGCGCAGGAGACTTGAGAAGGCCTGTCCCTAGTACGAGAGGACCGGGACGGACGAACCTCTGGTGTGCCAGTTGTCCCGCCCGGGGCACGGCTGGTTGGCTACGTTCGGGAAGGGTAACCGCTGAAAGCATCTAAGCGGGAAACCATCTTCAAGATAAGGTCTCCACAGAACACCTTTGGTGTTCTGGTAGGCCCCCAGCAGACTACTGGGTTGATAGGCCAGAAGTGGAAGACCGGCAACGGTCTGTGAGCTGACTGGTACTAATAGGCCGACACAAACAACAACACCCCCCAATCACACGCGCCCAGCGTGCCTGGGAGTACCGGTGGGGGGTGAGTGATACGGTAAACGCGAGCGTCCACTATACGGTCCACACCCAACCCAACCACCAACCACACACGCACGCGCAAGCGCGTGTGCGGGTTGAGAGGCGAGCCGACAACAGAATCAAGGAACACACTGACGCACTGCCCATGTAGTCGTCTCGGTGGTCACAGCGACAGGGAAACGCCCGGACCCATCCCGAACCCGGAAGCTAAGCCTGACAGCGCCGATGGTACTGCACCCGCCAGGGTGCGGGAGAGTAGGACACCACCGAGCACACACTTGAATAAGGTTCAGCCCCCGGGGGACTCCACAAAGGAGCACCCCCGGGGGCTGAACCGTTGTCTGTCGGAGCGCTCATCTCGCCTCGAATCTCCACAACGCTACGGCCCGCCCCTCCGCCCCCACCCAGACACGCACCACACCACGTGTTGCCGAGTCCCGTTACGCCTGAGCACCTCGGCCCAGGTAGGCTCCTCTCAGGTAAACGACAGCACCAAGGCAACTGGCGGCAGTGCCGGAGTGAAAGAAGGACCATGGCGTATCAGGACCGTCAGCACGGCTCGGACCACAGCGAGGCAGGCCGGCGTCGCCGCAACGATGAGCGTCACGGCTTCGGGGCACGTCGCCGTTTCACAGGGGAGGAAGGTCGTTCTCGCCGCAGTGATCGGGCGGGACAGGACGACGATTCCTCGGGCTCTCGGGTGCACTCCCAGCGGTCGTACCGCGGGGAGCACTCTGCTCGCGGCGATCGTCGGCACCGTGACGACTGGCGCGACGAACGGCGTCGAGACGGTGAGGGCGGTAGCAAGCGTGGCGACCGCAATGGTCGCAGGCCAGGTCGTTTCAACGACCGCTCCGGGAGGAATGACTCGCGTGACAGGCGAGACGATCGTCGCGGTCGTCCTCCGCAGCGTCAGCGCGTCCCCGAACCCAAGGTCCCGGACAACGTCGAGCCGGCTGATCTTGAACGGGGCGCCAGGGCCGAGCTGCGCGCCCTGGGGCGTGCCAACGCTGAGAACGTTGCCCGGCACCTGGTCATGGTTCAGCGCCTCCTCAACGACGATCCTCAAGCCGCCTACGAGCACGCGCGCTACGCCGCCTCCCACGCGGGCCGGGTGGCCGTCGTCCGGGAGACGGCCGGAATCGCGGCATATCTCGCCGGCCACTACAGCGAGGCGCTCCGAGAGATTCGCGCCGCCAGGCGCCTGTCCGGTCTCGACCTGCACCGGGCCATCGAGGTCGACTGCGAGCGAGCACTGGGTAACCTCGACAAGGCCCTCCAAGCCGCTCAAGCGGCAGACCCTCGCCAGCTCGACGACATTGAACGGGCCGAGCTGGCCATGGTCGTCTCCAGTCTTCGCCACGACATGGGCCAGACTGATCTTGGCCTGCTCATCATCGAGGACGCCATCAGGGCGCGTCCCTCCGACAGCGACACCCTCAGGCGCCTGCACTCTGTGCGTGCCGACAGGCTCGCAGAGCTCGGACGCAACCGGGAGGCTGAGGCCATCCGTGACCGGATCGGTCCAGAGCCGGTTGAGGAGGATGAGGTCGAGGTCTTCGACATCGAGGACGACTATGACTCCGAGGCCCACGAGGAGAGCACCCCGGAGAGTTCCGGCACTCAGTCCGCCACGGATTCCGATGGGGACACGATCGGTGATGCAGTGAGCGAGACGACCGAGACCTCACAGGCTCCTGGAGAGTCGGCTCAGGACGAGGCCTCACTGGACCTCGAGGAGCACGACGAGCCTGTGGACCGGGATGAGGACGCTCAGTGGTCGCAGTCCTTCGCCGAGCGCGTTGAGGCCGAGATGGCCGAGTTGCTCCAGGATGCGCAGGACGCGCCGACGCCTTCTACCAACGCTTCTGAGGAGCCCCGATGACCATGCCCCAGGCCTGTGATACCGCCGCCCCTGCGACCCTGCTCGGCAGCGAGCAGCCCCTGTGCACCGCCTACGATGTCGCCCTGCTGGACCTCGACGGCGTCTGCTTCGCCGGTCAGGCTCGGGTTCCCCACGCGGCGGACAACGTCAACGCCGCCCGCAAGGCCGGAATGCATCTGTCATTCGTCACCAACAACGCCTCACGGGCGCCCCAGACGGTCGTGGACAAGCTGGTGGACAACGACATCATTGCCGAGGCGTCGGAGGTCTTCAGCGCCGCCATGGACGCGGCCGCCATGCTCACCGAGCATGTCGAACCGGGCTCCATGGTGCTCGTCGTCGGCGGCGACGGCGTCCGCCAGGCCCTCCTCGACGAGGGCTTCCAGGTGACCAGCAGTGCGCAGGACGGGCCCGTGGCCGTCGTCCAGGGCTGGGACCCTGCGGTCGACTGGGCGCTGCTGTCCGAGGGCGTCTACGCCATCAATGCCGGGGCCCTGCACGTGGCCACCAACCTTGATGCGACCCTGCCCACCGAGAGGGGCTTCGCCCTGGGTAACGGCAGCCTCGTGGCCGCCATCGTCCATGCCTCGGGCAAGGAGCCCCTGGCCGGGGGCAAGCCCTTCCCAGGCATCTACACGCGTGCCCTCAAGCGGGCTGGTGGTACCAGGCCCTTGGCGGTCGGCGACCGGCTCAACACTGACCACGTCGGGGCCCGGGCCGCCGGGATCCCGGGGCTTCACGTCCTCACTGGTGTCTCCGACGCGCGAGACGTCATCTGCGCGCCGGCCACCGAGCGTCCCAGCTTCCTCCACACCGACCTGCGTGGCCTGACCGAGCCTCACCCCGAGGCCATGCGAGTCGAGGTCGACGGCCAGGTGTGGTGGAGGGTCTGCGACCGCAGTGCCCGAGTCCTCGGCTCCCGGCTCGAGCTCCAGGGCTTTGGCGCTGTGACGTCCCCGGACGGCAGTGCGGTGCGTATCGACCTGGACTCCTACCGGGCGCTGGCCGTGGCCGCCTGGGACTGGGCAGACGCTCAGGGCCGCCAGGGTGAGGCCGCGACGCTGGAGGTGCCCGAGATCGAGGTGATTGAGCCCTGAGATCCCGGCCGGGGCCGGTGAGGCTCCTACCGGAGGAGATGAGGAACCACAGCGTCAACGCGAGCAATGTCGATGGGAGTCAGGAATGAGCGGCAACGAGTCGAGAACCGACGTCGGGGAGGAGACGCCGGCGACGGCGGACTCCGCATACCGGCCGGCTCATCGGCCGCCGGTGCCTGCACCCCCGCGAGCCGACGTCGCCCTGACGGCGGCCCAAGGCCTCCACGACCACACCGATGAGCTCGCCCAGATCGCTCAGATGCCCCTGGAGGAGCGCGCAGCCGCCCTGGCCGCCATTCACGAGGACCTCGCCTCCGTCCTTCACAAGGCGGAAGGCTGATATGGCCAGGCTCATCCGCATCGACTCAGAGCTCGTGCGCCGCGGGCTGGCCCGCTCCCGCACCCATGCCGCCACGCTCATCGCCGACGGTCACGTCACCCTCGACGGCGAGGTCGTCACCAAACCCGCCCGTCAGGTCAACCCGGCCCAGGCCATCGAGATCCTCGTGCCCTCCGGAGACGACTACGTCTCCCGCGGTGCCCACAAGCTCGCCGGCGCGCTGGACGCGCTGGGCCGCCGCGGCCTAGCACCCCGCGTCGAGGGACGCCGCTGCCTGGACGCCGGCGCCTCGACCGGCGGCTTCACCGACGTCCTCCTGCGCCGCGGTGCTGAGCACGTCGTGGCCGTCGACGTCGGCTACGGCCAGCTGGCCTGGTCGCTGCGCTCCGACCCCCGCGTCACCGCCCTGGACCGCACGAACATCCGCACACTGGATCCCGAGGTCGTCGCCCCCGCCCCGGAGCTCGTCGTGGGAGACCTGTCCTTCATCTCCCTGACCCTGGTCCTCGAACCGCTGCTGCGCGCCGCGGCCGACGACGCCGACCTCCTGCTCATGGTCAAGCCCCAGTTCGAGGTGGGCAAGGACCGGATCGGGCACGGGGGAGTGGTGCGCGACCCAGAGCTCCATGTGGACACCGTCATGACGGTGGCCGAGCGGGCCCACTCCCTGGGCGTGGGAGTCGAGGCCGTGACAGCCTCCCCTCTGCCTGGACCGGCCGGTAACGTTGAGTACTTCCTGAGCATGCACGCCTCCCGCGCCGGTTGCCCCGGGGACCTGAACGGGGACGAGCTGCGCTCCAGCATCGAGGACGCTGTCGCCGCCGGCCCCGCGGCGGGCGGTACACGACGACGCAGAACAAGGACCCACCCATGAGCAAGCTGAGCCCCTCAGACACCAGTGCTGCGGCGCGGCCGGCCGACTCCGTCGACCCTTCCGACTCCGCCGCTCTTCACCGGTCCTCGCAGCAGCCGGGTACGGAGCAGCACGGCCGGAGGATCTCGCGTGTCATGCTGCTGCAGCGCGAGCTCAATGACAAGCCCGTCCCCGTCCCCAGGCCCAGTGCTCCCACGGCCAGCGCCGTGGCCCGGGCCTCGGAGGCGCTGCGCGCCCGAGGTGTTGAGCCGGTCGGACCGGACTGCACCGACCACATCGACCTCGTCCTGGTGCTCGGTGGCGACGGCACGATCCTGCGCGCCTTCGAGATCGCCCGAGAACGGGACATCCCCCTGGTGGGTATCAACACCGGCCACGTCGGCTTCCTGGCCGAGGCCGACCCCGACGGCATCGAGCAGGTCGTCGCGGATCTGGTCGCCGGCCGCTACACGGTCGAGACCCGCACCACCCTGGACGTGGAGGTCATCTGTCCTGACGGGACGGTCACACGCGACTGGGCACTCAACGAGGCTGCCTTGGAGAAGCGCGACCGCGCCCGCATGATCGAGGTCGCCATCGGCGTGGACGGCCAGGCCGTCTCCTCCTTCGGCTGCGACGGCCTCATCATGTCCACCCCCACCGGCTCGACCGCCTACGCCTTCTCCTGCGGGGGCCCCGTCATCTGGCCCGAGGTCGAGGCGCTCCTCCTGGTGCCGGTGGCCGCGCACGCCCTGTTCACCCGCCCCCTGGTCCTGGGCCCCAACTCCTGCATGGAGGTCGTCGTCCAGCGGGTGGGCTTCGGAGGCGCCGAGATCTGGTGCGACGGCAGACGCAGCCTGGACGTGCCGGTCGGCGCCAGGATCCGGGTCACCCGGGCGGAGCGTCCGGTACGCCTGGCACGTTTCAACCAGGCCCCCTTCGCCAGCCGCCTGGTGCGCAAGTTCGACCTGCCCGTGGAGGGCTGGCGGGCCTCCAGCAGCGCCGATGAGGCCTACTCACCCGAGGAGGACGCGCTGCACCAGCCGATGGTCTCCTCCGCCGACACGAGCACCGACGGCGGAAGCCGGCCGGACTCCTCGGGAGGGACAGCGTGATCGAGTCTTTGCACATCGAGGACCTCGGTGTCATCGAGGAGGCCGATCTTCCCCTCAGCCGCGGCCTGACCGCCCTGACCGGTGAGACCGGCGCCGGCAAGACGATGGTGCTCACCTCGCTCGGGCTGCTGCTGGGGCAGCGGGCCGAGACCACCATCGTGCGCACCGGTGCCGAGCGCAGCCTGGTCGAGGGCGCGTTCCTGGTCGACCCGGACTCGCGTGTCGCCGCCCGCGTCGTCGAGGCCGGGGGTGATCTCGACGATGACCTCCTCCTGGCGTCTCGTACGGTCCCTGCCTCCGGACGCTCCCGCGCCTACCTGGGAGGGCGCTCCGTGCCGGCCTCGGTCCTCAGCGAGGTGGGCGGCCGGCTGGTCTCCGTCCACGGCCAGGCAGACCAGTTGCGACTGCGCTCGACCGCGGCCCAACGCGCTGCCCTGGACTCACTGGGCGGCCAGGATCACGCCGCCCTGTGCCGCCGCTACGCCCGGGCCTACCAGGCGCGCCGACAGGCCGACCAGGAGCTCCAGGAGTGGCAGGCATCCGCTCAGGCTCGAGCCGTCGAGGTCGCCCAGCTGCGCACCTGGCTCGAGGCCCTGGAGGAGGTCGCCCCCCGCAGCGGTGAGGACCGGGAGCTGACGGCGGAGGCCGAGAGGCTCGACCACGCCGAGGACCTGCGCCGGGCCGCCACCGGGGCCCGCACCGCACTCAGCGGGGAGGAGTCCGCCACCGGGCAGGCGCCCGATGTCGTCTCCCTCATCGCCTACGCCCACCGCAGCCTGGCCGCCGAGTCCGACCGCGACCCCGCCCTGGCTGAGCTGGCCACGCGCACCCAGCGACTGGGCATCGACGCAGCCGATATCGCCGCCGAGCTGGGCGGGTACCTGTCCTCGCTGAGCGCTGACCCGGCTCGCCTCGCCCAGGTACAGGACCGCCGCGGAGAGCTCGCCCGCGCGTGCCGGGAGATCGGCGGGCCTCAGGAGCAGCTCGACGACGTCGATGCCCTCCTGGCCTGGGGCGAACGGGCGGCCGCGCGTCTGGCCGAGCTCGACGGTCCCCAGGACACCGCCACCGTCCTGGCCGAGCGCCTGGCTGCTGCTGACGAGGAGCTGGCCGGTGTTGGTGCCGAGCTGAGCCGGGCCCGTCAGCAGCTCGGCGAGCGTCTTGAGCAGGCCGTCACCGCAGAGCTGGAGGGCCTGGAGATGAAGGGCGCTCGGCTCGTCGTCGAGCTGGACCGGCTTGATGAGCCCGGGCCCACCGGCCTCGAGAGCGTCGCCCTCTTACTCGTCTCACACCCCGGCGCGCCAGCCCTGCCCCTGGGAAAGGGGGCATCGGGAGGCGAGCTGTCCCGCATCATGCTCGCCCTGGAGGTGGTGCTCGCCGACGCCGCCGCCCTGTCTCGCCCCTCGACCCACACCCGCACCCTCGTCTTCGACGAGATCGACGCCGGGGTGGGAGGCCGGGCCGCCCGGGAGATCGGCAGGCGCCTGGCCCGTCTGGCGCGACACCACCAGGTCATCGTCGTCACCCACCTGGCGCAGGTGGCGGCTTGGGCAGACACCCACCTCGTGGTGCGCAAGGAGACCGTGACCGAGCCTGAGTCCCGTCCCGGCCCCTCAGAGGCGGCCGCAGGGAATGTGAGAAAGTCCCAGCCGGGGCGCGCCCGCACACAGGTGTTCGTCGTCGAAGACCAAGAGAGACAACGAGAGCTGGCCCGAATGCTCTCCGGGCACGAGGACTCCCAGGCCGCGGTCCGGCACGCCGCTGAGCTTCTCCAGGAAGCAGTCATGGGACAATCCGAGCCGTGAGGAATCCCTTCCGCAGAAAGTCTGCGTCCGTCTCCGAGCATCCCAGCGGTGTTGTGCGCGTCGATGCGCGCACGAAGAAGCTCACCAAGCGTCTCCAGCCCGGGGAGATCGCCATCATCGACCACACCGACCTCGATCGGGTGGCCGCGGAGGCGCTGGTGGAGTGCGGCGCCTCCGCGGTCCTCAACGCCTCACCGTCCATCTCCGGGCGCTACCCCAACCTCGGCCCCGGAATCCTCCTCGACGCGGGAATCCCGCTCGTGGACGACCTGGGCCCCGACATCATGCGCCTGCACGACGGCCAACGCATCACCGTCGAGGACGGCTCGGTGCGGGTCGAGGGCAAGGAGCAGGTCATCGCCGAGGGAGCGGTCCAGACCAAGCAGACCGTCGCCGAGGCCATGGACGAGGCTCAGAAGGGCCTGTCCGTCCAGCTGGAGGCCTTCGCCGCCAACACCATGGAGTACATGCGCGGGGAATGGGACCTGCTCCTCAACGGCGTCGGCATGCCCTCGCTGACCACGCAGATGAGCGGCAAGCACGTCCTGGTGGTCGTGCGCGGTTACTCCTACAAGGAGGACCTGCAGGCGCTCAAGCCCTACATCCGCGAGTACAAGCCCGTCATCATCGGTGTCGACGGAGGCGCCGACGCCGTCCTGGACGCCGGCTTCAAACCGACGCTGATCGTGGGCGACATGGACTCCGTATCCGACAAGGCACTGACCTGCGGCGCCGAGATCGTCGTCCACGCCTACCGCGACGGACGCGCCCCCGGCCTGGCCCATGTCGAGGAGCTCGGGGTCGAGCACCACGTCTTCGCCGCCACCGGCACCAGCGAGGACATCGCCATGCTCATGGCCGATGAGGCCGGCGCCGAGATCATCGTGGCCCTGGGGACGCACGCCACCCTGCTGGAGTTCCTCGACAAGGGACGCGCCGGCATGTCCTCGACCTTCCTGACCCGGCTCAAGGTCGGCGGCCGCCTCATCGACGCCAAGGGCGTCTCCCAGCTCTACCGCACCCGTATCTCGGGATGGTGGCTGCTGTTCCTGGCCCTGGCAGGCACCTTCGCCCTGGCCATCGCCCTGATGTCCACCCCCGGTGGACAGACCTTCCTGGGCCTGTCCGGCGCCGTGTGGGACGACATCGTCAACTTCTTCCGCTCACTGCTGGGCCTGGCCCCGAACTCACCCACCGTCTAACGACCCCCGCCCATCTGAGAGGCAGCCCCTCTCACGGTCATCTTCAAGGTCTTCAACCATGATCGACTTCCGCTATCACCTGGTATCGCTCATCTCCGTGTTCCTGGCCCTCGCCGTCGGGGTCGTCCTGGGTGCCGGCCCGCTGCAGAACTCCCTGGGAACCGCGCTCAACGACCAGGTCACCGCCCTGCGTGAGAACCGCAACGCCACCCAGGCCAAGCTCGAGCAGACTGAGACGGCCGTCAACGAGCGGGACTCCTACATCACTCAGGCCGCCACCAGCCTCCTGCCCGGGACCCTGGCCTCCAAGAACGTGGCCATGGTGCTGCTGCCGGACGCCAAGGCTGAGGACGCCGACGCCATCGCCGCCCAGCTCAAGAACGCAGGCGCCACCGTCACCGGCCGGGTGAGCCTGACCAGCACCTGGGTGGACCTGTCCCGGGAGAACTACCGCTCCACCTTCTCCGGACAGGTCCAGGGGCACCTGGGCAGCACCAACTCCAAGGACGCCAACGGCATCCTGGGGGAGGCCCTGGCCAAGGCCCTGACCGCCAACGACGACTCCTCCCGGGTCCTTATGGACATGCTGTCGGTGACAGTGGACAAGTCCGGCACTCCCTTCATCTCCGTGGACTCCACGCCCACCGCTGCGGCCGAGATGATCGTCGTCGTTGGGCCGCGTCCGCAGGCATCCTCCGGCAAGGGAGCAACCGTCGAGGCCTCGCCGGGCGAGGACCCCAAGGCCTGGGCCAAAGCGCTGGAGGGCACAGCCGGTAGGGCGCCCACAGTCGTCGTCGGCTCCGCCGACGGTGACGGCGGCGTCGTCGGCATCATCCGCTCCGAGAAGGCGAAGGTGACCACCATCGACTCCGTCGGCCAGATTGCCGCCTCCGTCTCCACGCCCCTGGCCCTGGCCTCCACCCGTGCGGGAACCACCGGGCACTACGGCTTCGACAAGGGGGCCGAGGCAGTCATGCCGCCAGTGACCAAGTAGTCCCTGTCCCCAGCGACGCAGGTGACTCGGCCGGCCCGGACGCTGCGGCCGCGTCATGGGTGGCGACGCCGCGATCGGTCCCCGCCCTGCCTTAGGCTGAGTCCATGGCTGGCACGATCACGCGAGTAAGCTCCTGCGCCCGAGACCTGGCGAGGACGGGTCTCAAGGCGGCGGGCACCGCCCTGTCCTGGTCCACCTGTCTGGCGCCCATTGCCCAGAGACTGGAGCGCACCAACTTCCACGGCCGCACCGTGAGCCTGCGCGGGGGAGTCGGGGCAGCAGCCGGCGCCGTGACGACTGGGATCGAGGCCGGCAGGCTCCTGCGGGGCAGGACGGGCTCATCCTCACGGGCAGGACTGGCCGCCACCATCGCGGCTGGGGCCGGGGGATGCGCCGGCCTGGTCGACGACCTCGATGCCGGGGCCCACGACGGCGACACCCCCGCCAAGGGTCTCAAGGGTCACCTCACCGCCCTCGCCCACGGGCGCGTCACCACCGGAGCCCTCAAGATCGCCGTCATCGGCTCAGGGGCGCTCGTCGGCGGTGTCCTCCTGGCCCGCCACCGAAGCACGGGCGCCGGCGCACGTCCGCTGGCGTCCAGCGCCGTCGACGCCGTGTCCAGCGCCGTGGTCATCGCAGCCTGGGCGAACCTGCTCAACCTGCTCGACCTGCGCCCCGGACGGGCGCTCAAGACCGCCTGCATCGTGAGCACCCCGCTGCTGGCCACCCCCGGACGCGACGGCGAGCCCAGCCGGATGCTGGCCGCGGGCACTCTGGGCGTCAGCCTCGCAGCCCTGCCGGAGGACCTCCTGGAGAACACGATGCTGGGGGACACCGGGGCCAATGCCATCGGCGCCCTGCTGGGAACCGCTCTGGCCTGCCACCCCCACGCCGCGGTGCGTGCTGGGGCCGCCCTGAGCGGGGTGAGCCTCATCCTGGCCAGCGAGAAGGTCTCCTTCTCCCGCGTCATCAGTGAGACCCCGGTGCTGGCCGCACTCGACGGGCTGGGACGCCGCCCCTGATGGCATCCCAGCAACGCCGCGGCGGACTGCTCTCAGTGGCCGGGTCCGTCGCCGGCCTGACCCTCGTCTCCCGCATCCTGGGGTTCCTGCGCTGGCTCGTCCAGGCCGCCACCGTCGGCACCGGTACGGTGGCGGGCGCCTACACCACGGCCAACCAGCTGCCCAACACCCTCTACGAGGTCGTCGTCGGCGGGGTCCTGGCCGCCACCGTCGTCCCGCTCCTGGCGGCACCGATCGCCGCGGGCAGGCGTGAGGAGGTCACCGCCACCGCCTCGGGGCTGCTGGGCCTGGTCCTGGCGGTCCTGACCCCACTGTCCCTGGGGCTCATCGTCCTGGCCGCCCCGATCGCCTCCCTGTTCCCCACCTCCCAGGGCGTGGATCCGACGCTTCAGCATGAGCTCGTCGCCTCCTTCCTGCGCATGTTCGCCCTGCAGGTGCCCATGTACGGGGTGGCCGTCGTCCTCACCGGCGTCCTCCAGGCTCACAACCGCTTCACCTGGCCGGCGCTGACACCGATGCTCTCCAGCCTCGTGGTCATGGCGACCTATGGTCTCTACGGGGTGCTGGCCGGCGGCGACGACGCGGCCGCCTCCAGCCTCGCCCTCCAGGTGCTGGGTTGGGGGACGACCCTCGGGGTGGCCGCCCTCAGCCTGCCGCTGCTGTGGCCGGTCCACCGGCTGGGGCTGGGACTGCGCCCCACCCTGAGACTCGGGGGAGCCCAGGCCCGGCGGGCGCTGCGGCTCGGCGGGGCCGGGGTGTGGACGATCCTGGCCCAGCAGGTGAGCGTCCTGGTGGTCCTGGCCATGGCCCGTTGGGGTGGGCAGACCGGAACTGCTGCGGTCTATCAGTACACGCAGGCCGTCTACGTCCTTCCTTACGCGGTGCTGGCCGTCCCCTTGGCCACCGTCCTCTACCCCCGCCTGACCGCCGCCTTCGAGGCCCGCGAGCTGTCGGCGGGCAGTCCCGGTGCCACAGGCGAGGAGAACGTCAGGAGGCTGGTGACCACCTCCACGGCCCTGGTCACCGCCGTCGCCGTGGCCGGAACCGCCATGCTGCTGGCCGCCAGCGCCGCCGCCGAGCGCTTCTTCTCCTTCAAGCAGGTCGATGGGATGGGCCAGGCGCTGGCCGTCCTGGCTCCGGGACTGATCGGCTACGCCCTCATCTACCAGGTCACCCGGGTCCTGTTCGCCGCCGACCGCTCTCGGCCCGCCGCTCACGCCACCGCGGCCGGCTGGCTGACCGTGGCGGTGGCCTGTGCCGCCTGCGTGCGCCTCATGGCGCCCGCAGGTGGGGACGGGCGCGCCACCCTCGTGGCCCTGGGAATGGGCACGACCATTGGGATGACGGTGGCGGGAGCGAGCCTGCTGATCGTTCTGGCCCGAGTCATGGGGGGCCGGGTGCTGCGCGCGACCCTGACCGCGCTCGGTGCGGGGCTGCCCGTGGCCCTCGTCCTCGGGCTGGCCGTCCGAGAGGCGACCACCCGCGTCACCTCCCTGCCCCTGGCCGTCATCACCGCCGTGATCGGTGCCGCTGCGGCCGCGGCCCTCGTCCTGGTGGTCATCCACCTGGCTGACCGCAGCCTCCTGACATCGGTACGTGGTGGCAGGCCGACGGTGACAACGAAGGACGACAAGGAGCAACCATGAGCGACGTCGACGCCACGAATGAGCCCGGTGCCGTACAGGACCCTCAGGTCGGGCGCCGGAGGATCCTCCAGGTGTGCGGATCGGCCGCTGGAGGGGTGCGGGCCCACCTGGCTGACTGCGCCCGCCTCCTGGCCGCCGACGGCCACGACGTCATTGTTGAGGCCCCCGCCGCGGTCCTTGACGGACTGGATATCGAGCCGGCTCGCGCCGAGCCACTCGAGATCGGCCCCCGCCCCAGCCTCAACGACACCCTGGCCGTGGCCAGGCTGCGTCGCCTGGGCCGGCGCGCCGACGTCCTTCACGCCCACGGCCTGCGAGCCGGGGCCCTGGCCGCCCTGGCCCTGGGACGACGCCGCCGCGGACGCACGCGGCTGGTCGTCACCCTCCACAACCTCACCGTCGGGGGGCGCCTGACCACCTTGGTGGGGGACAGGCTCGAGCGGCTCATCGCTCGGCGCGCCGACCTCGTCCTGGCGGTCAGCCCCGACCTGGCCGAACGGGCCCAGGAGCTCGGTGCCCCACACGTCGAGCTCGCCATCATCCCCGCGGTGCCACCACAGCAGCCCGCTGAACCGGGCGCCTCCGACGCGGCCGCGGCGGAGGATGCCTGGCCGCGAAGCGGGGCCCGCCTCCTGACCGTCGCCCGCCTGGCTCCCCAGAAGGGCCTGCCGCTGCTGCTCGAGGCCGCCGCGATCCTCTCCCGCGAGGTTGACGCCGGCCGGCTGACCGCCTTCACCTGGGCCCTCGCCGGGGACGGCCCCGGCCGCGAGCAGGCCGCTGAGCGCATCGCCGCCGAACAGCTCCCGGTCACCCTCCTGGGGCGGCGAAGCGATGCCCCGGCCCTCATGGAGGTCGCTGACGTCGTCGTCCAGACCAGCCTGTGGGAGGGCCAGCCCCTCACCATCCAGGAGGCTCTGCGCGCAGGCACCGCGATCGTGGCCACCGACGTCGGAGGCACCGCCGTGACCGCCAGAGGAGGAGCCGTCCTCGTGGACCCTCAGGCCCAGGCCATCGCGGAGGCACTTCGAACCCTCCTGAGCGACCCCGAGGCCCGCACCCGCGCCGTCGAGCGCGCGCAGGCGGCGGCCAGAGGCCTTCCCGGGCTCGAGGACCTGGCGGCCCAGCTGCGACAGACGGTCCTCGACCTGCACTGAGCCGCCCTGTCCCGAGCGGTAGCATCGTGGTGCCCGAGCGCCCAGCAGCGACGACGCCGGCAGCGAGAATGAGGAGCCAATCGTGGATCATCCGGTGATGAGGACCCGCAGCGGCGAAGGCTTAGAGAACAGCCTCGCCGACACGCGCGAACCTGGGCGGGAGCTGGTCTCCAGCGAGCGGGTCTGGAGCGGGCCGATCTTCGCTGTCGACGCCGACCAGGTGCGCCTGGGTCCCGGTCAGGAGCCGGTGGCCCGTCAGGTCGTCGTCCACCACGACGCCGTCGCTGTCGTCGCCCTGCGCGAGGGCGAGGCATCCTCCCAGGCCGACGGTGCCGCGGAGATCCTCATGATTCGCCAGTACCGTCATCCCGTGCGCGCCTGCCTGTGGGAGATCCCCGCGGGACTGCTCGACGTGGCGGGGGAGGAACCGGCCGTCGCCGCCGCCCGAGAGCTCGCCGAGGAGACCGACTACGAGGCGGCCACCTGGCACACGCTGGCCGAGTTCTACGCCTCGCCCGGCTTCACCACCGAGGGGGCCCGGATCTTCCTCGCCCAGGACCTGAGCCTGCTGCCCGAGGACCGGCGCACCGTCCGCGAGGACGAGGAGGCCGAGTTCGTGCCCACCTGGGTCCGCCTGGACGAGGCCCTCGACGCCGTCATGGGCGGCCGCCTGCACAACCCCTCCACGGTGCTCGGAGTCCTGGCCACGGCCCAGGCGCGCACCCGCGGCTGGGTGGGACTGCGTCCCGCTGACGCCCCCTGGCTGCGCAGCCCGGAGAGCCTCTAGAACCCGCACCGGAGTAACGGCTGCAGGAGTAGCAGACAGTACAGGGCAGCAACGGGCCTCACAGCCGTGGAATCAGCGCCATTCTACTAGTTAGGTATTCCTAAGTGAGGCTCACCTTTGATTAGGTGGCGTGTTCAATCCCACCCTGCGACGCTCCGTCGTGAACTTGCCAGTGTTGAATTCGGCAAGCAAGATCTTGGTTAAACTCGTGGCACAACGACCAGCGACGCCTCGCAGGTCAGTGCCTGGAGCCGGTCCAGGGCATGGCCGAACCGGCCGCAACGGGGCAGGCCGTGAGGCGTCGGAAGCGACTAGGGGAGGAGAACCGTCATGACGCAGAGCGACGACGACTCTACCCGGGCACGCGTTCTCGACCTCATCGCCGAGAAGGGGCCGGTGTCGGCGGCGCAGCTCGCCAAGGTCCTGAGCCTGACGCCGGCCGCCGTGCGCAGGCACATCACCGCCCTTGAGGACGCTGAGCAGATCGAGGTGCACACGCCGGCCCAGACGGGCAAGCGCGGCCGCGGTCGCCCGGCCCGGCACTACGTCCTGACGCCCAAGGCCCGCACCTCCTTCGCGGAGGGCTACTCCGACCTGGCCAACCGTGCCCTGCACTACCTGTCCCAGGTGGCTGGTGACAAGGCGGTCGACTCCTTCGCCGCGGCCAGGGGCCGTGACCTCGAGCGCCGCTACGCCACCGTCGTCGAGGCGGCCGGCAAGGATCCCTCGGAGAGGGCCCGCGCCCTGGCGGACGCCCTGACTCTCGACGGCTACGCGGCCTCGGTGCGCGACGTCGGGGACGGCTCCTTCGCCGTCCAGCTGTGCCAGGGCAACTGCCCGGTGCGCGATGTGGCCGGGGAGTTCCACGAGCTGTGCGACGCCGAGACCCAGGCCATCTCCCGGCTCGTGGGCGTCCCGGTCCAGCGTCTGGCCACCCTGGCCGGAGGCGAGCACGTCTGTACCACCCACATTCCGATCGCCATGCCCGCGCTGCGCAAGCGCGCGGTTCGGGCGGCGGCTAAGACGCGAGGCCTTGAGACCAAGCGAATGGAAGGAACCCGATGACACTGCCGACAACCGAGACAACGCGTAGCACCGACGACGAGATCATCGACTCGATCTCGACGAGCTACGACTTCGGCTGGCACGACTCCGACGAGGCCGGTGAGAAGGCCAAGCGAGGCCTTGATGAGCAGGTGGTCCGCGAGATCTCCGCCATCAAGGGAGAGCCGGAGTGGATGCTGGCCAAGCGTCTCAAGGCCTACTCCACCTTCGAGCGCAAGCCCATGCCCACCTGGGGCGTGGACCTCTCCCAGCTCGACATGGACGCCGTCAAGTACTACGTGCGCTCCACGGACCGGCCGGCCAACTCCTGGGACGACCTGCCCGAGGACATCAAGAACACCTACGACCGCATCGGCATCCCCGAGGCCGAGCGCGAGCGCCTGGTGGCCGGCGTGGCCGCCCAGTACGAGTCGGAGGTCGTCTACCACCAGATCCGCGGTGACCTGGAGGAGCAGGGCGTCATCTTCGTGGACACCGACACCGCCGTGCGCGAGTACCCCGAGCTCGTCAAGGAGTACTTCGGGACCGTGGTGCCCGCCGGCGACAACAAGTTCGCCGCCCTCAACACGGCCGTGTGGTCCGGGGGCTCCTTCATCTACGTCCCCAAGGGCGTCCACGTCGAGATCCCGCTCCAGGCCTACTTCCGCATCAACACCGAGAACATGGGCCAGTTCGAGCGCACGCTCATCATCGCCGACGAGGACTCCTACGTCCACTACGTCGAGGGCTGCACCGCCCCCATCTACTCCACCGACTCCCTGCACTCGGCGATCGTGGAGATCGTGGTCAAGAAGAACGCCCGCGTGCGCTACACGACCATCCAGAACTGGTCCAACAACGTCTACAACCTGGTGACCCAGCGCGCTACCTGCGAGGAGGGCGCCACCATGGAGTGGATCGACGGCAACATCGGCTCCAAGCGGAACATGAAGTACCCGGCCGTCTTCCTCATGGGCCCCCACGCCCGCGGCGAGGCCCTGTCCATCGCCTTCGCCGGCGCGGACCAGCACCAGGACACCGGCGCCAAGATGGTCCACATGGCGCCCCACACCTCCAGCCACATCGTCTCCAAGTCGATCGCCCGCCACGGTGGCCGCAGCGCCTACCGCGGACTGGTGCAGATCATGAAGAACGCCCGGCACTCCAAGTCCAACGTGCTGTGCGACGCGCTCCTGGTCGATGAGATCTCCCGCTCGGACACCTACCCCTACGTCGACGTGCGCACCGACGACGTCGAGATGGGCCACGAGGCGACCGTCTCCAAGGTGAGCGCCGACCAGCTCTTCTACCTCATGCAGCGCGGGCTGACTGAGACCGAGGCCATGGCCACGATCGTGCGCGGCTTCGTCGAGCCCATTGCCCGGGAGCTGCCCATGGAGTACGCCCTCGAGCTCAACCGGCTCATCGAGTTGCAGATGGAGAACTCGGTGGGCTGACCCACCGCAGCGGATCCTCCCTCGTCAGCCCACTCAGCCTTCGACCCACACCTCATCACACCGGCCTGCTACCGGCCAAGGAGCACCTCCACATGCCTGAACTCTCGACCGACCACTCGAGCGCCACGCTCGACGGCGCCCACTCCCACGGCGGGCCGCGCTACGTCTCCTCGCGCGCCGACCGCCCCACCTCCTTCGACCCCGCCGACATCCCGGTGCCGCGCGGCCGTGAGGAGGAGTGGCGCTTCACGCCGATGAAGCGCTTCGCCCCACTGTTCGACCTCGACGCCATCCGCGCGGCCACCGCCGGCCAGAGCGATGCCGGTGTCCGTATCGAGACGGACCTGCCCGACGGCGCGAGCCTGGAGACCGTCGCGCGCAGCGACGCCCGCATCGGCACCGTGGGTGCCCCGGTCGACCGCACCGGCGTCACCGCCTGGAACGGCACAGAGACCGCCACGGTGCTCACGCTGGAGCCCGGCGCCCAGCTGAAGCGGGCCGCCCGACTGAACATCATCGGCCAGGACGCACAGCTCGCCCGCCCCACCGCCCAGCACATCCTCGTCGCTGCCGAGGCCGGTTCCAAGGGAACCGTCGTCCTGGACCACACCGGCACCGCCGCCCTGACTCAGGGTGTCGAGGTGACGGTCGCCGACGGCGCCGAGCTCACCCTGGTGACCGTCCAGGGCTGGGAGGACGAGGCCGTCCACGCCTCCAACCACCGGGTCAAGGTCTGCGGCCGCGGCGTCCTCAAGCACGTCGTCGTCAGCCTCGGCGGAGACGTGCGCATCTGCCCCGACCTGGGCTTCTCCGGCGAGGGCGGCCACATCGACGCCTACGGCGTCTACTTCACCGATGCCGGCCAACACCAGGAGCACCGCCCCTACGTGGCCCACACCGAGCCCCACTGCTACTCGCGTGTCACCTACAAGGGCGCCCTCCAGGGCGAGGGCGCGCACGCCGTGTGGGTGGGGGACTGCCTCATCGGCCAGGCCGCCCGTGGCACCGACACCTACGAGCTCAACCGCAACCTGGTCCTCACCGAGGGGGCCAAGGCCGACTCCGTGCCGAACCTGGAGATCGAGAACGGCAACATCGAGGGTGCCGGCCACGCCAGCGCCACCGGCCGCTTCGACGACCAGCAGCTGTTCTACCTGCGTGCCCGCGGCATCCCCGAGACCGAGGCCCGTCGCCTCGTCGTCCTGGGCTTCTTCAACGAGATCGTCGCCGAGATCGGTGTCGATGAGGTCGAGGAGCGCCTCATGGCCGCTATCGAGAAGGAGCTCGAGCTCACCGGACTCATCACCGCCCGCACCGACCAGGACCCCGCCGCCGAGCCGGCAGCCGAGTGACAGGCCGGACCCGCACGACGGTCCGCCCACCCGCAACCAGACCACAACCCAGCTGAAAGAAACGTCGCATGAGCACTCTGCAGATCAAGAACCTCCACGTCCAGGTCGCCACCAATGACGGCCCCAAGCCCATCCTCAAGGGCGTCGACCTGACCATCGACTCCAACCAGGTCCACGCCATCATGGGCCCCAACGGCTCAGGCAAGTCCACCCTGGCCTACTCCATCGCCGGGCACCCCGACTACGAGGTCACCGACGGCGAGGTCCTCCTCGACGGCGTCGACCTGCTGGAGATGAGCGTGGACGAGCGCGCCCGGGCCGGCCTCTTCCTGGCCATGCAGTACCCCGTCGAGGTCCCCGGCGTCACCGTGGCCAACTTCCTGCGCACGGCCAAGACCGCCATCGACGGCCAGGCTCCCAAGGTGCGCCAGTGGGTCGGCGAGGTCAACCAGGCCATGAAGAACCTGCGGATGGACCCCGCCTTCTCCCAGCGTGACGTCAACGCCGGCTTCTCCGGCGGTGAGAAGAAGCGCTTCGAGATCCTCCAGATGGAGCTGCTCCGTCCCCGCTTCGCCGTCCTGGACGAGACCGACTCCGGCCTGGACGTTGACGCCCTGCGCATCGTCTCCGAGGGCGTCAACCGCCTCCACGACGAGTCTGACGCCGGCTTCCTCCTCATCACCCACTACACGCGCATCCTGCGCTACATCAAGCCCGACCACGTCCACGTCTTCGTCGACGGGCGCGTGGCCGAGGCCGGCGGCCCCGACCTGGCCGACCGCCTCGAGGAAGAGGGCTACGACCGCTACCTCGCCTGACAGTCCTCACCGTGCCGGGGCCGACGACGGCGGGCCGCGCAACAAGGCGCCGTCGCCGGCCCCGGCATTGAGGCAGGGGGACTAAGGTTCCTCGTGACCTCAGCCCCCGCCGTCGGCGACCATGCCCGGAACCGCCCCGCACCGAATCGGAAAGGCACGTCATGACTCAGTCCACGGCCCCACTCACCGGGGCGCCTTCGACCGGCGCGCTCAACGCGGAGGAGGTCGCCGCGATCCGCGCTGACTTCCCCTACCTGGAGCGGGCCGCCCGCAACGGCGAGGCTCTGGCCTACCTGGACTGGGCGGCCACGAGCCAGAAGCCAGCCGGCGTCATCGCCACGGAGGCCGACTTCTACCGCATGTCCAACGGCGCGGCGGGGCGCTCGACCTACCAGCTCGCCGATGAGGCCACCGCCACCTTTGAGGACGCCCGCGACGCCGTCGCCGCCTTCGTCGGGGCGCGCGGCAGTGAGCTCGTCTTCACCAAGAACGCCACCGAGGCCATCAACCTCGTGGCTCTGGCCATCGGGCACGCCAGCCAGGGCCGGTCGGCGGCCCGCGGTGGAGGGCCCGCCGCGGCCGATGACCCGGCTCGGCGCCTCATCATCGGAGAGGGCGACGAGGTGGTCGTCACCCGTGCTGAGCACCACGCCAACCTCGTGCCCTGGCAGGAGCTGTGCGCCCGCACCGGCGCGACCCTGCGCTGGCTGGACCTGACCGAGGACGGGCGCATCGATGCCGCCACCCTGGACGTCATCACCGAGCGAACCCGCGTCCTGGCCCTGACTCACGCCTCCAACGTCACCGGTGCGATCAGCCCACTCGACCTCATTCTCCCACGCGCCCAGCAGGTCGGTGCGCTCGTTGTCCTGGACACCTGCCAGTCCGCTGCCCACCTGCCGCTGGACTTCGGCGCCCTGAAGACCGCCGGCGTGGACGCCATGGTGCTCTCCAGCCACAAGATGCTCGGCCCCACCGGCATCGGCGCGCTCGTGGCCACCGAGGAGCTCCTGGCTGCGATGCCACCGGTGCTCACCGGCGGCTCCATGATTGAGATCGTCACCATGGAGTCGTCGACCTTCATGAGCGGCCCGCCCCGTTTCGAGGCCGGCAGCCAGCCGCTGGCGCAGGCCGCGGGATGGCGCACCGCCGTGGAGTACCTGGCCCGGATCGGCCTTGACCGGCTCCACGCCACCGAGCAGGCCCTGACCCAGCAGGTACTCGAGGGCCTGGCCCAGGCCCCCGGGCTGCGCCTGGTCGGCCCGACCGACACCACCGACCGCCTGGGCGTGGTCGCCTTCTCCATCGAGGGAGTCCACCCCCACGACGTCGGCCAGGTCCTCGACGCCGCCGGCGTCGCCGTGCGCACCGGCCACCACTGCGCCCAGCCCATCCACCAGCACTTCGGCATCCACGCCTCCTCGCGCCTGTCCTTCGGGGCCTGCTCCACTCCCGAGGAGGTGGACCGCTTCCTGTCCGCCATCGCCGACGTCCGGCGCTACTTCCAGAGGTGAGCATGAACGAACTCGACCAGCTCTACCAGCAAGTCATCCTCGACCACTCCCGCGAGCGCCACGGCTCCGGCGCCCTCGACGCCCCGGACGCCACCAGCCACCAGGTCAACCCCACCTGTGGTGACGACGTGACCCTGGGGGTGCGCGTCAAGGACGGCAAGATCGAGGCCATCGGCTGGGAGGGGGACGGCTGCTCCATCTCCCAGGCCTCCATCTCCGTCATGCACGACCTCGTCAACGGCGCCGACCTGGCCACCGTGGCCCGCCTCGAGGCGGACTTCGATACCCTCATGCACTCGCGCGGCAAGGGCGTCGACGACGCCGTCCTGGATGACCTGGAGGACGGGGCCGCCTTCGAGGGCGTCTCGAAGTACCCCAACCGCGTCAAGTGCGCCCTGCTGGGGTGGATGGCCCTCAAGGACGCCCTGGCCAAGTCCGGCGTCGCCCTGCCCGCCGTTGAGCCGAACGGCGCCGAGTAGATCAACTGTCCTGACACCACTGTCCGACCCGCGAGGAAGAAGGAAGAAGCCATGAGTGACAACCCCAGTGGGATGCCGGCAGCCGCCGACAACCCCATGGCCGCCCAGCAGCCGCCGGCCCCCGTCGCCAGCACCGAGGGCGTCGATGTCGCCGCCGTCGAGGAGGCCCTGCGCGACGTCATCGACCCTGAGCTCGGTATCAACGTCGTCGACCTCGGCCTGCTCTACGGGGTGTCGATCGAGCCCGACGGCACCGTCGTGCTCGACATGACCCTGACCACCGCCGCCTGCCCGCTCACCGACGTCATCGAGGAGCAGGCCCAGCAGGCCCTGTCCCTCATCGCCGACAAGGTCCGCATCCAGTGGGTCTGGCTGCCGCCGTGGGGGCCGGACAAGATCACCCCTGAGGGCCGCGAGCAGCTGCGCGCCCTGGGCTTCAACGTCTGAGTCTTCTTCGTCTCCTTCGAGGCCGCCGTCAGGTCAGGTCCTCTTCGACACCGAGGACCGCCTCGCGCAGGACACGCGCGTGGCAGTGGACGTGGTCGTGGCCGGCGAACAGGAGCGTCACGCGCCCCGTCAGGGCCTCGTGACGCAGGTGCTCGACGGCGGCGACCGCCTCGGGCCTCTCGGTGAGCTCGGCCCGGTAGGCCTCGACGAACTGGGGCCAGGGCAGGTCCCCGCTGTGGAAGGCCCGCCGCAGCTCGGTGGTGGGGGTGGCGTCCTTGGCCCACTCGTCGAGAGCGGCGCGCTCCTTGGACACGCCGCGGGGCCAAAGCCGGTCCACCAGGACCCGTGCTCCGTCCTCGGCGCTGGGCTCCTCACGGATGCCTTTGAGAACCACGTTGTCAGATGAAGGAAGGCGTTGACTCATACCAGCGACGCTACTCGCCTCAGCTGCTGGTGCGGTCCCATCGGCTCGCAGTGAACCGGGCATGTGAGCGGCGCTCACTTAGCTGGGGCGCCATCGGTCGATCGCGGTGAGGAACTCCCGTTCCAAGGCCCGGGTGAGCCGCGCATCGGGGTACCCCGTGGCTCCGATGAGGCTGAAGAGCCCTCGGACCGCATCGCTGTCGACGCTGCTGGCAAGGGCTGCACGGCGCTCAGGCGGCAGCCGGGCCTCCATCCGGGAGACCATGACCTGGGCGCGCTGCTCGATCTGCGCCTCTGACATCTCGGTCGGCTCCTGGGAGTAAAGGGCCAGTGACTCGGCGTCGTAGTCAGGATCCGGGTCCACGAAGAGGAACTCCGCCTCCGGCGGCATCTGGCCGCGATAGCAGGCCAGGTCGGTCAGGTCCCGCTCCTTGCGCACCGCGCAGCGGGTGGCCTCATCGGCAGCGGCCTGCTCCAGCCGGTCGAAGAAGGCCGCCATACGTGGGGACATCGGTGAGACCGTCGAACCGGCTTTGGCTCGCTCCAGCAGGCCGGCGAGCATGTCCCTCTGCCTGGCGACCTCGGCCAGGTGATCCTCCACGGCGGCCAGTGCCCCGGCCAGGTCCTCGACCACGGAGCCGGCCTCCGCGCGTGCTTCAACCGTTCCGGCCGCGGGCGCGTCGTCGGGTTGCTCGACGCCGGTAGCCTCGGAGTCGTCGAGAACGCGCCTGATGGTCTCCAGCGACACACCGGCCTGGACCAGCCAGCGGATCCGGGAGAGCCGGGCCACATGGCTCAGGTCGTAGTCGCGCCAGCCGCCACGTTCACCGGGAACTGGAAGCAGCCCCAGCGAGTGGTAGTAGCGCACCGTGCGCACGGTCGTCCCGGTCAGCTCGGCGATCTCAGCAACGCGCATGGGGACAGTCTCACACGGCACCCGGATCCTGAGCCGTTCGGATCCGCTTGGTGGGGGCGAACCATGGGGAGAGCGAACCGTTTGCCGGGGCATGCCCGCGTTGCTACTGTGCCCGCGTGATGACAGGCGGATCAGGTACCGACGGCGGCAGCGGCGCCCCGTCTCGCCCTCCGCAGGCGGGAGGGACCTGGTGAACGGCACGCGCGGCAACCTGCAGGTCGGCGACCTGCTCCAGGGCAGTGCAGGCGCCCTGTCAGTCACAGGTTGCCTGCTCTTCAAGGAATGGGACTCCCAGGACCACTGCTTCTACTACTGGGAGGAGTGGCAGCTCATCGGGGCCAGCAACTCCGACACCTGGGTCGAGGTCGACCACGATCCCGGCGAAGTCCTCTTCTACGAACCCGTTCGTCTCCAGGAGACGATCGAGCCGTGGGCCCTGACCGTCGGCCAGACGATGCCGCTGACGATCAACGGCGTCCTGCACCGGGGCATGGTTGAGGAGGTCACCACCGGCACCCTTGAGAACGTCATCGGTTCCCCGGTGTGCCCGCTCAACATCGGCGAGACCATGACCTACGCCGAGGTACGGCTGACGGACCCGGCCGGCGTGACCAGCAGACTGACCATCGACAGCCACCGTTTCCGTGACCTCCTGGCATACCGAAAGACCTCCTTGTCCACTGCGCAGCAGAAGCAGCTCTTCGGGCGGGTCCTGTACAACCGCCGATCTGCCCCCGGAAGAACCGGACGAAACGTCGGATGCGCCGTCGTCGCAGCCTTCGTCAGTATCGTGCTCGTCGGCGGACTGTTCTCCGCCTGCTCCACCCCTGGCCGTTCCAATGGCGACGCCAATCCCACCAGCACCTCGCACTCGGGCTCCTCACGGAGCTATCGTCACCGCCCGGTCTACGGAGGCGGCGGAGGCGGAGTCGGCAAGTAGGAGGCCCGCCCCGTCGGTGACGGGCTTCCCGCCATATGTCGTCGACGGCGGGGGAGCGAGGATGGGGACCTCAGCCCGTTTGTCGGCTGCCCGCCTCGTTGCTACCGTGCTCGCGTGAGTGCGGTGAGCCTGTGTTCCGTCAGCTACAAGATCAGTGGCGCCGAGCCGTATGTGCTCAACGACCTGTCCACCGTGGAGTCGATTCTCCTTGGTGCCGCCCAGACTGCGGGACTGACTGCCGTCTCCAGTGCTCATCACCGCTTCGAGCCCCAGGGACTGAGCGCCGTCATCATTCTGTCCGAGTCGCATATCGCCGCCCACACCTGGCCCGAGTCCGGCACCGGCTACGTGACGCTCACCAGCTGTCGCACACTGACCCCCGCCCAGATCGAGTCCGTGGGGGAGCTGGTGCGCAAGCGCCTGCGGGCCCAGCAGGTGACCAGCTCGGGGATCACGCTGTGAGTGTCAGAGGCGATCTGAGAGTCGGTGAGACGCTTCGCGGTTCCTTGAGGAAAAGGAGCCGCTCCTACACCGTCATGGGGCGAGTTGTCCTGAAGCGACGGGATCAGGAAAGCCGGCGCTTCATCACGTGGGAGCAGTGGCGCCTGATCGACGACGAGGGTCAAGAGATCTGGCTGGAGATCCGTCGGGACACCAACAAGGTGGTACTTCACGAGCCGGTTCTTGTTCAGCCGGCGATTGACCCGCTCACCCTCGAGGTCGGTTGGAGCCGGCAGCTGAGAGTCCGCGGCCGGCCGTGCACCGTCGAGGTCACGAATGTGCGCCGTGCTGAGATCGACCACGAGACCGGGGCTGTAAATCATCCCAATGGGGCTCTTACCACGACAACCTGCGCCGATCTCCGCGTGGTGGATGCGCACGGCTCGATCTCCACCATGGTGGTCGATGCACATCGCCTCCACACCCGAGAGATCTACAGCGAAACAGGTCTGTCCTCCTCGAAGCAGTCCAGGGTCTTCGGTAGGCCCGTGACCCGACCGTGGTGGATACCCAGTTTCATGCGAAGGTTCTGGCGGTGGTTCCCCGCGGCGATCTCCGGGGCGAATAGAAGCGATTGGGCCCCCGTGTTCTGGATCGTCCTCATGTTCGTCGTTCTGGTGCTTGCCGAGCTGATCGATAACGATGATGGTTTCATCCCCTCAGGAGGCGGCATCCCCTTCCGGAACCGCTCGGTCTACGGCGGCGGGGGCGGCGGCGTCGGAAAATGACCTGGAGCCCACGGACTCAACCCCCTCGACGGTCACACACGAAGGAGAAGACATGTCGCTCATAACCATCGCTCACCACTCATCGGTCGACCTCAACTGGCAGTCACTGCTGAGCACCGTCGTCTACGCGGTGCTCGGAGTGGTTCTGCTCATGGTGTTCGCGCTGCTGGTCAACCGCATCTTCCGCCTCGACCTCAGACGTGAGCTCATCGAGGACCAGAACATCGGCCTGGGGGTCGCCTTCGCCGGCACGGCGCTGGCCATCGCCATCATCATCGCTGCCACCATCCTGAGCTGAGCCGCACACCATGACCCACGGCCGAATCGGGCGACGAGAGAACGTCGCCCTGTTCACTGCGGCGCTGCTCGCCGCGATCGGCGGGCTCATCTACGAGCTCATCCTGGGCACGGCCGCCTCCTATCTCCTGGGCGACTCCGTGCTCAGCTTCAGTCTGGCCACCGGCATCACCCTGTTCGGCATGGGCATCGGCTCACTGTTGGTCAACCGCTTCCGTGCAGCGCCGGCAGTCGTCTTCGGTGTCAGCGAGGTGCTCCTGGGCCTCATCGGTGGCAACTCCGTCCTCCTGCTGTACCTGGCCTTCGGGCGCACCCGCCTGCACTGGGTCGTCTTCGGCGGCATCAGCCTGACCATCGGCATCCTCATCGGCCTGGAGATCCCGCTGCTGGTGCGGACCTTCGCCGCCTTCGGACGCCGCTCGACCAGCGAGCTGCTCGGCAAGGTCATGGCTATCGACTATTTCGGCTCACTGGTGGCCTCCCTGGTCTTCCCCCTGGTGCTCCTGCCGCAGCTCGGCCTCATGCGCGGGGCCTACCTGGTCGGTGCCCTCAACGTCCTGGTCGCACTGCTCGTCCTGCTCCAGGTGCGCACACCGCGCAAGATCCTGTGGGCGGCCACCGCCGCCGTCGTGGCACTGGTCGGCATGTTCGCAGCCGCCAACCGCATCGAGCGCAGCGTGGAGGCGCTGACCTACAACGACCCGATCGTCTACTACCAGCAGACCGCCTACCAGAAGGTCGTCCTTACCCAGTACCAGGACGACCTGCGCCTGTACCTCAACGGCCAGCTCCAGTTCTCCAGCCTGGACGAGGCCAGGTACCACGAGACCCTGTCCGCCAGTGCCATGACCTCGGTGAAGGAACCCGCCCACGTGCTCGTGCTCGGCGGCGGCGACGGCCTGCTGGCCCGGGAGATCCTGCGCTACCCCGGCGTCACGGACGTCACCATCGTAGACATCGACCCTGACGTCACCGAGCTGGCACGGAATAACCGCCTGCTCAAGGACCTCAACCACGCCTCCCTGTCCGACCCCAGGGTCAAGGTCGTCAACGACGACGCCTTCACCTACGTCCAGAACTCCAAAGCGACCTACGACGTCGCTCTCATCGACCTGGTCGACCCCTCCAACGAGAAACTCGCCAAGCTCTACTCCACCGAGTTCTATCGGAACATCGAGGCGCGGCTGGCACCCGAGGGCGTCATGGTCACCCAGGCCACCTCCACCTTCTTCTCACCCCACGCCTTCTCCACAGTGGCCAGCACCGTCGCCGCCGCTCAGCCGGATCGACAGATCCTGCCCTTCTCCACCAATGTCCCCTCCTTCGGGGAGTGGGGCTTCGTGCTGTCCACCAGGACGCCGCAGAACCTCATCAGCCAGCCGCTGCCCAAGGGCCTGACCTACCAGGATCGGAAGACGCTGGAGTTCATCATGCGAACCAAGCCGGCCCGCACCGAGTTCATGGAGCCCTCCACCCTTCTGCATCCGCGGATCGTCGAGGTCTACAACCAAGACATGCGGCAGTGGCGCTACTACTGAACCGCCCGGGAAGAGACGGCGAAGCCGGTTCGGTCTGAATCGTCCCGAAGCGACTTCGCCGTCACCCTGTTGCCGCATCGCGGCGGCCGCCTCACCTCATCTCAAGATTCTGATGGACAGCCAGGCGGCGATTCCGCCGATCATCACGCAGCTCATGAGGGACATGATGACTGCCATGCCGATGATGAACAGATAGTGCATTGCCGCCAGTGTTGCCAGCCAGATGAGCGTGACACGAGCAGCGCGAGGAAGTGCCGTCGCCAGGCATGCTCCGGCTGCGACGGTCAGCAGCCCACTGACGGCGAAGGACATGAAGCCTGGGTCAGTGGCGTTGACGGGCTCGAGTGTCGCTCCCCAGATGATGACGAGGAGACCACAGACGGCCAGGCACGCTCCGGCGATGCTTCGTCCGCTCAGCTGCTGCCGGGCCGACTTGTCCTGATTCGTTGCTGTCATGTTGTTGCTTTCCTTCCGATGATGCGATGTGCAGTCGTTGTCGCGGCGGCGCCTGTCGCTATCCGGTCTTCGCCGAAGCCGCGAGCTCGCGTCCCCAGCTGTGGGCGTCGGTCTCCTGGCCGGTGGCCAGCGGGCCCTTGCTCGCCGTGACCACGAAGCTTCTGACCGACACCGTCCGCCGACCCTGCCGCCGCTGTAGCGTCTTGGCAATCGCCTTGGCCGCAGAACCGCTGAGCCAGCCCTTGGAGATGACCGTGTCGAAGGCCGCGGCGTCGATGGATGCCGGGATCGCCACGGTCTCCAGCCACCCACCGATCCCGTGGGATGCCTTGCCTGATCCCGCCTGCGCACAGGCCTTGGCCCGTGTGGCCGCCGTCGGCAGGCCCCGGTTGTGGGTGGGGGCTCCCAGGACGAGCAGATCCAGGTCCGCGGGCAGGGCACTCGGAGCCCGGGCAACGTCGACGACCTGAGCCTCGATGCCGCCCTCGATCAACCCGGAGGCGACGGCCTCGGCGATGACCCGGGTATTGCCGAAGTAGGACTCAACAACGATGAGTGCCCTGGTCATGGTGTCCTCCTGAAGGCTGGTACCGGCGATGTCACTGGCGACGTGTGCGTCATGAACCCACTGTCAGGTGTGACGCCACGTCGCACGCAAACGGGGCCCGCCGCTCTCAAGGCAGCGGGCCCCGTCAGACCGAGAGGATCGGTGGGGAGGAAGGACGATCCGGGGCGACGAACGGCGTCGCCCCGGCGTGTCTCAGAGCTGGGAGGCGTCGACGGCGAAGGTGTTGCAGGCCTGCACTGAGCCGGAGTTCATCCCGGTGGTGAACCAGCGCACACGCTGCTCGGAGGATCCGTGGGTCCACGTGTCGGAGTCGAC
The DNA here is from genome assembly GCF_016694895.1 of Actinomyces sp. HMT 175. Classification (NCBI taxonomy): domain Bacteria; kingdom Bacillati; phylum Actinomycetota; class Actinomycetes; order Actinomycetales; family Actinomycetaceae; genus Actinomyces; species Actinomyces sp. HMT 175. The sequence goes on along the minus strand of NZ_CP068012.1, from coordinate 1,715,924 downwards.
GTGCCCCTTGGCCCGCTCCTGGATGTGGTCATCGCCCACGGCCTCGGCCGCGCCCAGCGCGCCCTTGATCTCCTCACTGCTGGGACGATTGAGGAAGGGCTTGCCGGTGTCCGGGTCGGGGGTGGAGGAGGCGTGGTTGACCCAGATCCCCGCGTAGCAGTCCGCCTGAAGCTCCAGTCGCACCGAGTCCGACGTCGCACCGCTGCCCGAGCGGTCGGCCTTGGCCATCTGCCCGGTCAGGTGCTGGATGTGGTGGCCGAACTCGTGGGCCACGATGTACTCCTCCGCCAGGGGCGTGTCAGCGGCCCCCAGGGAGCGCTCCATCTCGGAGAAGAAGCTCATGTCCAGGTAGACCGTCCGGTCCCCTGAGCAGTAGAAGGGACCGACTGCCGAGGAGGCGTTGCCGCAGGCCGAGGAGATCTGGGTGCCGTCCCACAGGACGAACTCGGGCTTGGCGTACTTGAGCCCCGCCTGGGCCGGCAGCTGCTCGGTCCACACCGCGTCGAGGGACTCCGCGGTAGCCACCATGCGGCACTGGGTGTACTTGTTGGCACTGTCCCCGCTGGTGCAGACGGAGGTGTCGATCGATGAGGCCGTCGACGTCGTCGTCCCGGTCTGCTGCTGCGCTCCCAGCATGGAGGTCAGGTCCACTCCCGTGAGCTGGGAGATGAGGACGACGGCGATGACGGTCAGGATGGAGCCGCCACCGATCACGGTGCCCCGACCTCCGCCGGAACGGGTCTGGACCCGGTTGGGGTCGAGCTGGATATCGCGGTTGAAGGACACTGGCCACCTCTGAGAAGACGCCTGCAATGAGGCTCGGACGAAGCCCACGCTACCGTGACACCGTCACCGGCGCGAAGCGGGGATACCGAGGAGAATAGCGGCGGGACCCTGCACAGTCCCTGGAAGGCCTGGTCGGGGTAGCCTGATGCCGTGCTCTACGACCTGCTGTACAAGACCGTGCTGACCCGTATCGACCCCGAGCTGATCCACGACGTGTGCCTGGACGCGATCGAGATCACCGGCAAGGTTCCCCTCGTCAGGGACGTGGTGCGCCAGATGTGGGGGCGCAGGCCGGTCTTCCCCGTGCCCTCGGCCAACCAGGGCGGCCCCTTCGCCCGACCCGTGCCCGGCATCCTGGGGCTCGCAGCGGGCATGGACAAGGAGGGACAGGCCGTCGAGGGCCTGGACATGCTCGGCTTCGGCTTCATCGAGGTCGGCACCTTCACCGCCCACCCCCAGGGCGGCAACGACAAGCCCCGCATGTGGCGCTACCCGCAGATGCGCGCCGTGCGCAACCGCATGGGCTTCAACAACTCCGGGGCGGATGAGGCCGCCAAGCGCCTGCGGGCACTGCGCCGCACCCCTCGAGGGCGATCCATCGTCGTCGGCGCGAACATCGGCAAGACCAAGGTGACCCCGCTAGAGGAGGCGGTGGAGGACTACCGCTACTCGGCCGCGGCAGTGGCCCGCTGGGTCGACTACCTCGTTGTCAACGTCTCCAGCCCCAACACCCCCGGGCTGCGCAGCCTGCAGAGCGTTGAGACGCTGCGACCGATCCTCGAGGCGGTGCGCGAGGCCGCCGACCGCGCCGCCAGGCGGCACGTGCCGCTCCTGGTCAAGATCGCCCCGGACCTGGCTGACGAGGACATCGACGCGGTTGCGCAGATGGTCCTGGACATGGGCCTCGACGGGGTGGTGGCCACCAACACGACCATCGACCACGACCTGGGGGAGGGCGGCCTGTCCGGCGCCCCACTTCTGCCCCGCGCCCTGGAGGTCGTGCGCCGCCTGCGCCGCGGGCTGGGGCAGGAGCCCACGATCATCGGCGTCGGAGGCATCTCCTCCGTCATGGACGCCGAGCTCATGCTCGACGCGGGTGCGGACCTGCTTCAGGCCTACACGGCCTTCATCTACAACGGTCCCGCCTGGCCGGGGCGCATCAACCGGGCCCTGGCCACGGGCTCCGCCGCCCGGGCGACTGCCTGAAGCCCCGGGCGACCGGGGCCGCCCCACAGCGGCCCCGGAGCGGATCAGGAGGGGTACTGGCCCCGACTGACCAGGGCGGCGGGACGGCGCCAGCGCCGCAGCATGAAGCAGCGCGACATGATGTAGAAGAGGATCGTCCCCTCGTCCTTGACCTTCTCCTGACCGAACTTCGCGATGAGGCGGCGGCGCAGGCGCGCCCAGCACCAGACGGCGTCGGCGATTGCCAGAAGCAGGTAGCCGTTCATCGCCAGCACTGTGTAGAAGCTGACGAGCGGGTAGTGGGGCAGGATGCGGCTGAATCCGAAGGAGATGATGAGCAGGACGAAGATGAGGGGCATGAAGTACTCGCCCAGGTTGAAGCGCGCATCAACGAAGTCGCGGATGTAGCGCTTGATCGGCCCCTTCTCACGGGAGGGAAGGTACTTCTCCTCGCCGGTGACCATGGCCTCGTTCTGGCGCTTCCAGGCGGCGTCACGGGCCGCTCGCGCCTCCCGCTTGGCGGCCGCACGGTCCTTGGGGACCACGGGGTGCAGGTTCTTGGCCTGCTGGTCCTTACGCCGGGGCGTGGGGCGTCCCTTGCCTCCGGGCTTGGGGGAGGGCTCGGCCACGGGCTCCGGCTCAGGGGTCTGGCTGCGCTTCTTGAACAGGCTCACGGTGCCAAGACTAGCGGCAGCGGCGCGATACCCTGAAAACCATGATCACCGTTGATGCCGTGCGCACCGCCGTGCACACCTCCATGCCCACCATCGTCTCCGACCTGACGGATCTGGTCGCGATTCCCTCGGTCTCCGCCTCCAGCCACGACCAGTCCGAGGTCCAGCGCTCCGCCGAGGCCGTGGCCGCGCTCCTGCGCGACAGCGGTCTGGATGCCGAGATCCTCTCGGTGCCCGCCCCTGACGGCACCCCCGGTCGGCCCGCCGTCCTGGCCCACAAGGCCGGCCCCCAGGGCAGCCCGCACGTCCTGCTCTACTCCCACCACGACGTCCAGCCCGTCGGCGACCCGACCGGCTGGGACCAGGCCGACCCCTTCACCGCCGCCCGGCGCGGGGAGCGGCTGTTCGGACGCGGAACCGCTGACGACAAGGCCGGCGTCATCACCCACGCCCACGCCCTGCGCATCCTGGCCTCCCTGGCCGACGGCGAGCTGCCCTGCTCCGTGACGGTCTTCATCGAGGGTGAGGAGGAGGTGGGCAGCCCCTCTTTCGAGAACTTCCTGACCACTCACCGCGACCGCCTGGCCTCCGACGTCATCGTCGTGGCCGACTCCTCCAACTGGAAGGTCGGCATCCCGTCCCTGACCACCTCGCTGCGCGGCGTCGTCCAGGTTGACGTCCGTCTCGACATGCTCGACCACGCGCTTCACTCCGGCATGTACGGCGGCCCCGTGCTGGATGCCGCCACCGCCATGTGCCGACTGATCGCCTCCTGCCACGACGACGCCGGTGACGTCGCCGTGGCCGGACTGGTCAGCCGGTCCCAGGCCGACGCCGACTTCCCCGACTACCCGGAGGCCGACTTCCGCGCCGACGCCGGCATCCTCGACGGCGTCGAGCTCTCCGGCACCGGTGACCTCACCGCCCGGCTGTGGACCAAGCCCTCCCTGACGCTCATCGGCATGGACGTCACGCCCCTGGACCTGGCCGGCAACGTCTTGACCCCCTCGTGCACGGCCCGACTCTCGCTGCGCATCGCACCCGGGCAGGACCCGGCCGCGGCCCAGGAGGCCCTGGTCGCCCACCTGGAGAAGCACGTGCCCTTCGGGGGCCGGCTGACCGTCACCGGCCGTGAAGCCGGGCCGGCCTTCGACGGCTCCGAGGTCACCCCCGCCTCCGAGGCCGCCCACTGGGCCCTGTCCACCGCCTGGGACACCGAGGCTGTCAACATCGGACAGGGCGGCTCCATCCCCTTCATCGCCACCCTCAAGGAGACCTTCCCGGGTGCCCAGGTGCTCGTCACCGGGATCGAGGACCCCGACACCCGCGCCCACAGTGAGAACGAGTCCATGCACCTGGGCGAGCTCGAGCACATCGTGGTTGCCGAGGCCCTCCTCCTGGCCCGTCTGGGCGGTGCCATCGACTCATGACGGCCAGTGCTCACCGAGACCGCAACCGGAGAACGAGCCCATGAAGGTTCTCCTCGCCCCTGGCGGGCTGTGGCCCGAGCCCGCTGGAGTGCCTCTGGCGGGCTCGGGCAGTGGTCTTGCCTCGGGCCGGGTCGCCTCCGGTCTGGCACGTGGCTGGCGGGCGGCGCGCCCCCATGACTCCCTGACACTGCTGCCCATAGCGGACGGCGGACCGGGCTCGGCTCAGGTGATCGCCCCCGATCAGGTCGCCTCCCGGGAGGTCATTCAGGGACGGGGCCCGCTCGGACAGGTCAGAGAGGTCGACCTGGTGCGTCTGGTTCCCAGGCCCTCACGATCCGGGAGCCGGCACCCCGCAGAAGCGAGCACCTGGTTCCTGGACGCCGCCCGTCTCCTGGCGCTTCCCTCAGATCCCGATGAGGCGGCCCAGGAGGCGCTGGAGGGCAGCACCTCCGGTTTGGGAGAAGTCATCGGTGCAGCCCTGAGCCGTACCGGCACCTTGGACACGCTTGTGGTGGGGATGTCGCGCTCCGCCGTTCACGACGGGGGCCTGGGAGCCATGGACGCGCTCGGCGGCCTACGAGCTGCCAAGGACCTGCTGTCGCATCGCAGTCTGGGACTGGCCCTGGCCGACGACATCTCCCTGGGAGGCATGAACGGTGCCGGGGCGGCACTGACGAGTATCACCTCCATCAGCCCGGAGCGGGCCCAGGAACTGGACCGCCGCGCCTGCACCAAGGCAATGGAAAGCGTCAGGGCGGCCGAGGACCTCGATCCCGATGGCCTCGGTGTACGCAGGAGTCTGCCTATCGTCTCTGCACTCGGCGACGCCGGGCCGTCCGCCTCTGCGCACGCGGCGGACTCGGCAGGGACGGCTCGCCTGAGCGTGTCGACCTGGGGGACCGGGGCGGGCGGGGGCAGCGCCCTGCTGCTGCGGGCCCTGGGAGCCTGGGCGCGGCCCGGGGCGCGAGTCATGGCTGAGCTCGTCTGTCTGAGCGAGGCCGCCTACGGGCAGGACCTGGTGGTCTCGGCCTGGGGAGAGCTCTACGACGTCCTGGCCGACGGCGTCGTGGGCGTCGTCGGCCAGCAGGCCGCCTCACAGGCACAGCCGTGCATCCTGGTGTGCGGGCGCTGCGCCGTCAGTCGCGGCGAGCTGGCCGCAGCCGGTGTCACCAACGCCTACGGCCTGCAGGAGGCTCACACCGCCGAGCCCTGGGAAGCGACTGACTCCCACGGGCTGGAGGCACGGCTGGTAGACCTCGGCTCCCGGTTGGCCCGCACGTGGTCGCGCTGACCGGAGCACTGGCGTCAGCACACCGCTGCCGGCCAACCGGGGCTCAGTCGATGGGGGCCGCGGCAGTCGAGTCGCGCACGATGAGGTCGGGGGCGAAGAGCATCTCGGTGTCGGCCGGCCGCTGCCCGTTGAGCTGCGCGAGGAGCGTGGATACGGCCGCCCGGCAGATGGACTCCACGGGCTGACGCACCGTGGTCAGCGGCGGGTCCGTCATGGGGATGAGTGGCGAGTCGTCGTAGCCGATGACGGAGACGTCATGAGGCACTGACCTGCCCGTCTGGCGCACCCCGTGGACCACACCCAGGGCCATGACGTCCGAGGAGCAGACGATGCCGGTGCAGCCCTGCTCCAGCAGGTGCAATGCTGCGCTGACCCCGCCCTCGTAGGTGTAGAGCGTCTCCACGATCCGCAGCGGCTCCTCGGGAAGGCCCTCGCCCATGGCGTCCTCGTAGCCGGAGCGCTTGCGCTGAGCCGGCACCATGCGCATCGGCCCCATGGCCAGGCCAATGCGCTGGTGACCCAGGGCGATGAGGTGATCCACCGCGATGCGGGTCGCCCGGCGGTCATCGGTGGCGAAGCCCGGTGCCTTGATGGTCGGCGCGTTGCCGTTGATCGTCACCAGTGGTACGCCACGCTCACGCAGGCGCTGGTAGCGGGTCACGTCACCGGTGGTGTCCGCGTGGCGTCCGGAGACGAAGATGATGCCGGCGACACCGCGGTCCACGAGCATCTCGATGTACTCGTCCTCGCTGATACCGCCGGGGGTCTGGGTACACAGCAGGGGAGTGTGCCCGGAGGGTGCCAGGAGCTGTTCGATCTGCTGGGCGAACAGCGGAAAGATCGGGTTGCTCAGCTCAGGCACGATCAGCCCCATGAGACCGCGGGAGGTCTGGTGCACCGACTCGGGCCGCTCGTAGCCCAGGATGTCGAGGGCAGCGAGTACCTGCCGACGGGTCGAGTCAGCCACGTTGGACTTTCCATTGAGCACACGGGAGACAGTCGCGGTGGAGACGCCCGCCTGGTCGGCGATGTCAGTGAGAGTGAGTCTCTGTGGCATGAGTGAATCCTACGAAGAACGGTCAGGATGGAGGGGCTGACTCGCCTGAACCGACAGCGGAACGTCGCGTCCCTCGACTGACCATCATCGCAGGTCATGTCCCGTTTGTGGGAATCCGGGACGGTGAGGTGGCGCCGTCGGCCCCTGATTCCCGGCTGATGGGACGGGAAGGATGCGTCAAGGCGCCCGGCCCCGATCAGCCCTTGACCGCACCCGAGATCGATCCGCCGACGATATAGCGCTGCAGGTATTGGAACAGAGCGATCACCGGGGCCATGGTGAGGACCGCTCCGGCAGCGAAGATGCCCAGGTTGTTGGAGCGGTCGCCGACGAGCATGCCGTAGAGCCCCACTGCGAGCGTCTTCTGGGAGTTGTCGGTCAGAATGATCGAGCCCAGGAGGAACTCGCTGATGACACCCACGAAGGCCAGCAGGAAGGTGGTGGCGATGATCGGCTTGAGCGTGGGCAGAAGGATGATGCGGAAGACCTGCCAGTGCGTGCAGCCGTCGATGATGGCGGCTTCATCGAGCTCGCGGGGAATCGTGTCGAAGGTTCCCTTGATGAGCCACACCTGCCCCAGTGCTCCGCCCATGAGCGCCAGGCTGTAGCCGGCCAGGGTGTTGAGGCCGAGGAAGGGGACGACCTGGCCGATGTCGGAGATCATCGTGTAGATGGCGATCATGGACAGGATCGCGGGGAACATCATAATCAGGAGCAGGGCGAGCAGGCCGCCGCGGCGTCCGGTGAAGCGGAACCGGGAGAAGGCATAGGCCCCCAGCAGGGACAGGAAGACCTGAGCAGTGGCCACCACTGTGCAGATGATGATCGTGTTGAGGTACCAGCGCAGGAATGGGCCTCGCGCCCCCGACAGCAGGTTCTGGTAGTTGACCAGGCTCACCTTGGTGGGGATCAACCCGGTGGATGCCACCGTGCCCAGGGGGTTGAGAGAGGCGGAGATGACGTAGAGGACGGGGAAGGCTGCGAAGACCAGGGCGATGACGCCGACGACGTGTCTCCAGCCGATCTCTCGGAACCAGCGTGAGAACGGCATGTGATTCTCGATGACGACGCTGTCCTCGGACCTGTTTGATGCGGACCGGGACACGGGCTGCGATGAGGTGCTCATGATGATGTTCTTTCCGAGGTCGGCTGGTCAGTTGACGTCTTCGAGCTTCTTGGTGGCTCGGAACTGCAAGGCGGCCAGGACGCCGGTGACGGCGAACAGGACCACGGAGACGGCCGAGGCGAATCCGAAGTCCGAGCCGGCACGGCCGAAGGCGATGCGGTAGACCATGGAGATGAGGATGTCGGTTCCGCCGCGTGTGTACTCCCCGGCCGGGAAGGGTCCACCCTCGGTTAGCAGCTGGATGGCATTGAAGTTGTTGAAGTTGAAGGCGAAGGTGCTCACCAGCAGAGGGGCGACGGCGACCAGGAGCAGTGGGGTGACGATGCGCCATGTGGCCTGCATGCCACTGGCGCCGTCCATCTTGGCCGCCTCCTTGACATCGCCGGAGATGGACTGCAGAGCGCCGGTGCACACGATGAACATGTAGGGGAAGCCCATCCACGTGTTGGTGAGCAGAACGGCGATCTTGGCCATGGTCGGGTCGGACAGCCACGGGATACTGAGGTGCATCATCCGATTGATGAGGCCGAAGTCCTGGTTGTAGAAGTTCGACCACACGAGCAGCGAGATGAAGCCGGGTACGGCGTAGGGCAGCAGGAGGAAGGAGCGGTAGAGCTTCTTACCCTTGATGCGATCATCATTGAGGGTCAGCGCCAAGAAGAAACCGAGGCCGAAGGTGAGCAGCACCGAGCCCAGGGCGAAGATGATGGTCCATGCGAAGGCCTTGAGGAACTGGGAGGCCAGGTTGCCCTCAGTGAAGAGCCGTGAGTAGTTGGCCAGTCCCACGTTCTGCTTCCAGGACTGGGCCAGGCTCTCTCCCTCGGCGTTGACGAAGTGCTCGGACAGCCCCACCTTCTTGACCGAGTAGATGTCGCCGGTGGCGGTGTTGGTCATGGTGTCGGAGGACTTGTTGTAGACCATCCGCTTGGTTCCCTCGAAAGCGGTCCGGATGCCCTGAACCTTGACCGTGGTCTTGTCCGTGAAGGGAACCGACATGGCGCTGATGTCCTCGTAGGCGGTGTTGATCTGCCTGGGGGACAGGATCGTGTATCCCTCCGCCTTGGTCACCACGCCGTTGTCGACGGTGACGGTGCTGGCGTCGACCTTCTCCAGCTTCTTCCCGTCACTTCCCCGCAGCACCTCCTTGGTCTGCGGATTGACGAGGAACAGTGAGAAGGGGCCCTTGGTGACGTCGCCGTCGGTCGCGACTGACAGACCATAGGTGGGAGAGTCCTCGGTGCGGACCATGGAGTTGTTGGTGATGGAGGCGATGGCCTCCTCCTTGGTCCCGCGGTACCCGTCCCCGAAGTTGGTGAAGGAGGTTTGAATGGTCAGCACGATGGGGACGATGAGGAAGACGGTGAGGAAGAACGTGCCGGGGAAGAGGTACTTGGCGGGCACGAATCTCTTGGTCGAGTACAGCAGGAACATGGCCCCCGTGGTCAGGACGACGATTCCCAGCCACAACCACATCCGATAGGCGATAAGAAGTGGGACGAGGTAGATCGCTGCGACCAGCGTGAGGGACAGCACCATGATGCGACCGACGAGACCTCTGATGGTCGTGGTCTTCTCCCTCGGGGTGGTGGATGCGGACGTCATTATCTGCGGGTCCTTTCCAGAAGTGGGAAAGCAGTATGAGGAATAGTCGGGTGCGTGGAGAAGCGTTCCGCTCTTCGGCGTCGAGGCGGTTTACGAGCCCTTGATCGACGCCTTGATGGTCTGGCCGACCCCGGTCATGGTGCTGGCGGGATCGGCGCCCGCGACGATGTTGGCCTGAGCGCGTCCAAGGGGTTCCCACACTGAGGACATGGCGGGGATCGCGGGCATGGGGTCGGCCTTGGCGGAGAGCTCCGCGAAGGTGACCATGTCGGGGTGCTCCGCCTTGAGCTTGTCCGCGAGGTCCTTCTGGGCCGGGGGCAGCTCGTTGCTGGGGAACATCGAAGCCGCGAAGGTCATATCCTTGGCGGCATCGGCCACGAAGGTCTCGGCGAAGGCCTTGTTCTTCCCGTTGGAGGCGACATAGAAGCAGTTGACTCCGACGAAGGGGCTCGCCTGACTGTTCTTGATGTCTTTGAAGCCCGGAATCCGAGTGAGCTGGTAGTCGATACCGGCCTTCTTGATGTCCGCCAGGGCCCATGGCCCCGAGATGAGGTAGGGAGCCTTACCATCGGTGAACAAGGAAATGTGGTTGGCGGTCGTGACTGACTTCCTGAGGACTCCCTGCTGGCCGAGCTGGCGGATCTTCTCCGCGGCCTTGATGGATCCCTCCTTGCCGATACCGAGGTCATTGGGATCGTAGGAGCCGTCCGGGTTCTTGCCGAACATGTAGCCGCCGGCGGCGGTGTAGATCGGCTCCATGTTGTAGGCGTCGCCCTTCTCGTCGATGGCCTGCGACAGGACGAGCTCGGTTCCGGCCGCCTTGCCGGCCTCGATCATCTCCTCAATGCTGGCCGGCTGGGTCACTGAGGTCAGTGCCTTGTTGACGAACAGGCCCAGGCACTCGACGGCGTAGGGCGTTGCGTAGATCTGGCCGTCGTAGGTGACCGCCTTGAGCGCGATGTCGGAGTAGTTGGATTCGGCCTCGGGGCTCAGAACGACCGGCCGGATCGCGCTGTTCTGCACCAGGTTGCCGATCCAGTCGTGTGCGCCGAGGACGATGTCAGGGCCGTTGCCGGCCTGGTTGGCGGTGATGAAGTTGGGCTGCAAGTCATTGGCGACGGTCTGGACCGCCACCGACATGCCCTGCTGCTTGCCCCAGGTCTTGGCGATCTCCTTGAGGGAGTCCGCCTTTTTCTGATCCGCCCAGATGACCAGGTCGGCATCGGAGTCGCCTGCCGAGGCGTCAGACGCCTGTGAGGCAGCGCCGCCCGAGGCCGCCGTACCCGCAGTATTGCGCGAGCCGGAGCAGGCGGCCAACGTTGGCACGGTGGAGGCCAGAGCGGCCATCGTCAGGAAGGATCGGCGGGTGGGTGCCGCAGGGATTCTCCTTCGAATCAGATCCGCAGCGAGGAGTTCCTCGCCTGGCACCATAATTTAATCGGCTTATGTAAAGATTGCAAGAGACTAATGAAACTTGCATCCGTGTGCCCTAGGTGTACTGATCGGGAGGGTTGGTTGAGGGGGTGTGATCTGAGTCTTTGAGGTGAGGAGAGCGCCTTGGGCTGGTTGAGTGGAGGTGTTGCAGTTCCCCATCAGCCAGACACGAAAGGTGCTCTCCTCATGTCCCACGCTAACGCAGCCCTGACCCCGCGTGCTCGTTTGAGGGTCGCCCGTCTGGTGGTTGAGGAGGGCTGGCCCGTCAGCGAGGTTGCTGCCCGGTTCCAGTGCTCATGGCCCACCGTCAAGCGCTGGGCCGACAGGTACAGGGCCGGCCAGCCCATGACCGACCGCTCCAGCCGCCCACGCTCGTGTCCTCACCGCACACCCAAGGCAGTGGTCAAACGGATCGTCTCGCTGCGCATGCGCCTGCGTGAGGGCCCCGTCCAGCTCGCTGCCCGCACCGGGGTCGCAGCCTCGACCGTCCACCGCATCCTGCGAGCCGCCCACCTCAACCGCCTGTCGTACACCGACCGGGCCACCGGTCAGGTCGTGCGCCGCTACGAGCACCCCTACCCCGGATCTCTTGTCCACGTCGACGTCAAGAAGATCGGCAACATCCCCGACGGTGGTGGATGGCGCTACGTCGGTGCGCGCCAGGGCGCGCGCAACCGCGCCTCCACCCCCGGCAAGGCCCGTAGCCAGGCCAGCCGCAGACCGGTGATGGGCTACGCCTGCGTGCACTCGGTGATTGATGACTACTCCCGCGTGGTCTACAGCGAGATCCACGACGATGAGAAGGCCGATACCGCCGTCGGAGTGCTCCAGCGCGCGGTGTCATGGTTCAGCGCCCGAGGAGTCAAGGTGGAGCGAGTCCTGTCCGACAACGGTTCTGCCTACCGTTCCCAGGCCTGGCAAGCCGCCTGTCAGCAGCTGGGCATCAAGGCCAAGCACACCCGCCCCTACCGCCCCCAGACCAACGGCAAGATCGAGCGCTTCCACCGCACCCTGGCCGACGGCTGGGCCTACGCCCGCCACTACACCTCCGAGACCCAACGCCGCCAGGCCCTACCCGCATGGCTGCACCTCTACAATCACCACCGACCCCACACCGCCACCCAAGGCCACCCACCCATCACCCGCCTAACCAACCTCCCCGATCAGTACACCTAGGCAACGGTTGTGGCCTCCAGCCACGTCGTCGTCGCCGGGGGTACGAGTAGACGCCCCTCCTCCTGGCGCAGGGGCTGGGAGGATAGGAGAACCTTGGCCTCGGCCGGCAAGGTGACGGGGGAGTCGGAGGTATTGACGACGACCAGGACGCCACGCACCAGGAAGGAGAGGGTCTGGGGCGGGCACCACTCCAGCCCGGTGACGAAGGCCAGGGGAGCGCAGGCCAGGTTGTACTCGTGCCGCACGTGGGCCGCGTGGCGCACGGTCGCAGTCGGAGAGCCGAACTGAGAGGACTGCACCTGCGTGTGCTCAGCCACCATGTCGGCCAGCTCCAGGGGAGCGGTTGGCTTGTCGGAGTCGGACAGGGCGATCTCATCGCCCTGACGTAGGTAGAGCGAGCCGGGCAGGGCCAGCATCATGGCCTGCAGGGCGAGCCCTCGACGCAGCCGTTCATCGCGGTTGACGGAGTACCAGCGCTGCCCGTCGCCCGGATCCAGGTGCTCGGAGAGAATGTGGGGAGGCAGGAATCGCCAGGTGGGGGGTGCCCCGAAGCGGTCGTGCTCGTCCAGCGACCGGGTCAGGTGGGACGTGAGCGACTCGGCGTTCCACCGTGTCAGTGTCAGACAGTCGTCGCGCAAGTGGTGCACCCAGTCGTCCTGGAGGTGATGACGCAGTGACTCCGGGTAGTCGGCGGTCACGTCGGCACCGATGATGCCCTCGTCGACGTACTCGGCCAACTGGCCGTGCAGCATGGCGCAGTAGGTGCTGAGTCGATCCAGCCGGATTCCCCTGGTGAGTTGGGGAGGCACGATCGTGCCCAGGTCGATGCCGGCCGCACCGGCCTGCAGGTAGGCCTCCGAACGGCGCAGCAGGTCGTCAGCGGCGCCTTCGAGGCCGGTGAGGAAGCCGGTGGTCTGCTTGGCGTAGGGGCCCGTGATCGGACCCAGCGCACCGGAGATGCGCACGATGGTGCGCAGCCCCTGCTCCCCGGCCTCGTCGATGAAGCGGCGGATCGAGTCCATCTCGGTGTCGATGTCGAGCAGGCTCGGACGGATGAGTACCGCGTCCATGCCCAGGTAGCGGGCGTGCTTGATGATGGGATCGGTGCGGTCCAGCTCGGCTGCTCCCAGGGCAGGTGAGGGGATCTCGTAGACCAGTGCGTGGCGCCACCACTCTTCCGGACCGTCGTAGGGTCGGTGAACGAGGGTTGTGGTGGTGGTCACGGCAGGTGTCTCCCTTCCACCGGGTGTGCTCCCGGGGACTTGACGTCCAAGAAGTGATTCATCGATGTGAGGAGGGTGCGTGGTGACCACAAGCTGGAGGGATCGGGTACCGGTGCTCCCCTGGGATGGTGTCGGAGGTTTCGGAATGGTGACGACCATGGTAACCCGCTTCTGCGCTACCTTGTGACTATGTCAGCGCAGAAATCTGGATCCGAACCTGTGCGTATCGACGGACGAGACGCCCTTGACCTGTCCGGGTACCGGGTGCAGGACGTGGAGCGCTTCGTTCACGAGCAGGCGAAGAATCCCCAGCGCACCCCTTTCGAACGCGACCGGGCCCGGGTCCTGCACTCCTCGGCGCTGCGGCGCCTGGGGGCCAAGACCCAGGTGCTGGGGCCCGCTGCTGACGACTTCGTGCGCACCCGGCTCACCCACTCCCTGGAAGTGGCGCAGGTGGGGCGCGCCCTGGGGCAGGCGCTGGGATGCGACCCCGACGTCGTCGATACCGCCTGCCTGTCCCATGACCTGGGCCACCCTCCCTACGGGCACAACGGTGAGAAGGCGCTCGACGTCGTGGCCCGCCAGATCGGGGGCTTCGAGGGCAATGCCCAGACCTTCCGGATCCTCACCCGGCTGGAGCCCAAGACCCTTGATGCGGCCGGGAGGCCGGTCGGCGTCAACCTGACGCGGGCCAGCCTCGATGCCGTCGCGAAGTACCCGTGGCTCAAGGGGAGGGGGCCGGGTGGACCGAGCGGGCGCAGTGCGCGCAAGTACTCCGCCTACGACGACGACGCCGAGATCTTCGCCTGGATGCGTCAGGGGGCCCCGGAGGGCAGGCGCTGCATCGAGGCACAGATCATGGACCTGTCCGACGATGTCGGCTACTCCGTCCACGACGTCGAGGACGCGATCGCCCTGGGACGCCTGGACCCGGCCTGCCTGACAGACCCCAAGGAGGTCGATGAGCTGCTCGGGGCCACGCGGGCCTGGTACGGCACCGACCTGAGCGCCGACGCCCTTGGGGCGGCTTTCGACAGGCTGGCCGGCCGGCCCTACTGGATCCGCTCCTACAACGGCTCGGTGGCCGACGCAGCGCATCTGAAGAACCTCACCAGCGAGATCATCGGACGCTTCGTCTCCGCGGTCGCCTCCGCCACCCGCCAGACCTACGGCGACGGGCCCCTGACTCGCTACGAGGCCGAGCTCGTCATCCCCGAGGAGACGGCCGCGGAGATTCTCCTGCTCAAGGGCATCGCCGTGCGCTACGTCATGGAGCCGCGGGAGCACGAGCCGGTCTACCTGCGCCAGCGCACCCTCATCTTCGACCTCGCCGACGTCCTCATGACCGGCGGCGGGAAGGGCATCGACCCGGTTCTGCTCGATGTCTGGCACCGGGCCGAGAACGACGATGCGCGCCTGCGGGTGGTGGTCGACCAGATCGCCTCCCTGACGGACACCTCCGCGCGGGCCTGGCACGCCCGGCTGTGCGGCATGTTCTCCGAGGTCTAGCTGTACTGGTCGGGGAGCCCCTTCAAGCCCTGGCGCAGGATGTCGGTGCCCTCGCCTACGATGGCCCTGTGGCGGGACTGATTAGACGTGAGGACATCGAGGCGGTGCGCGAGCGCGCCAGGCTTGAGGACGTCGTCAGTGAGCACGTGACCCTCAAGAGCGCCGGCGTCGGCTCGCTCAAGGGGCTGTGCCCCTTTCACGACGAACGCACCCCCTCCTTCCACGTCCGCCCCCAGCTCGGTTACTGGCACTGCTTCGGCTGCGGTGAGGGCGGTGACGTCATCACCTTCATCGAGAAGATCCACCACCTCGGATTCGCCGAGGCCGTCGAGTACCTCGCTGACCGCACCGGGGTCCAGCTGCGCTACGAGGAGGGCGGCGCGGTGCGGCGCGGGGTCGAGCCGGGCACTCGGCAGCGCCTCATGGACGCCAACCGCCTGGCCGAGGCCTGGTTCCGCGAGCAGCTCGCCACCCCGGAGGCACAGCCAGGGCGGGACTTCCTCACGTCCCGGGGCTTCGACCGCCATGCCGCCGCGCACTTCGGCGTCGGCTACGCGCCCGCCGGATGGGACAACCTCGCCCGCTACCTGCGCAGCTCCGGCTACACCGAGGCCGAGCTGGTCGACTCCGGCCTGTGCAGCCGGGGCGGGCAGGACGGGCGCCGCGTCTACGACCGCTTCCGCGGCCGCCTCATCTGGCCCATCCGGGACGTCACCGGAGCCACCGTCGGCTTCGGGGCGCGCAAGCTCTCGGAGGAGGACCAGGGCCCCAAGTACCTCAACACCCCCGAGACCCCCGTCTTCCACAAGAGCCAGGTCCTCTACGGGCTGGACCTGGCCAAGCGGGAGGTCGCCCGCTCCCACCGGATCGTCGTCGTCGAGGGCTACACCGACGTCATGGCCGCCCACCTGTCCGGGGTGACCACGGCCGTGGCCACGTGCGGGACCGCCTTCGGTGCGGACCACGTGCGGGTCGTGCGCCGCCTGCTAGGGGATGTGGACGACCCGGCAGCGGGGGTGGTCACCGGTCAGGGGCGCGAGGCCCGTGGCGGCGAGGTCATCTTCACCTTCGATGGTGACGCGGCCGGTCAGAAGGCCGCGCTGCGTGCATACGCCGAGGACCAGCGCTTCGCCACCCAGACCTTCGTGGCCGTCGACCCCGGCGGCCTGGACCCCTGCGACCTGCGCATGAAGGAGGGGGATTCGGGCATCCCGCGCCTGCTGTCCCGACGGGTGCCGCTGTTCGAGTTCGTCATCCGCACCTCCCTGTCCCACCTGGACCTGGACACCTCCGAAGGCCGCGTCCGGGGGCTGCGCTCGGCGGCGCCGGTGGTGGCCGGGATCCGGGACCGGGCGCTCAAGCGCGAGTACACCCGGCGCCTGGCCGGATGGCTGGGCCTGCCCGATGCCGAGGTCCACGCCGCAGTCCAGGCCGCAAGCAGGCGAGGGGCCCAGCCCAGCACGGCGCGGGGCGGCCAGTGGCCCGCCGATGAGACTGCCGGTCCCGATGCCGCCGCCCCCGTGCGGGGGCTGCCGCCGGTGACCGACCCTGTTGAGCAGCTCGAGCGTGAGGCCCTGGCCGTCATCATCCAGTTCCCGGTGGCGGCCCACCAGGCCGGCGCAGACGAGCTGGGGGCCGACTCCTTCGGCCAGCTCACCCACCGGGCCGTCTACGAGGCCGTCGCCGCCGCCGGAGGCACTGGGGAGGTGCCGGGGCTGGTCCAGCAGGCGGTGGCCGCCGGCATGGGGGAGCAGGAGGCGCAGCGCCGGGCCACGCTGCGTTGGCTCCAGCAGGTGCGCGACGGCGCCATCGGCCTGGTCGAGGCCGCCATCACCGAGCTCGCCGTGGCACCCCTGCCCCTGCCCACGATCCGGGGGCGGGGCACCGAGGTGGACGCCTCCGGTCTGGAGCGCTACGCCAAGGGCGTGCTCGACTCCCTGGCCGTCATGGGCATCAACCGCCGGCTGGTCGAGATGCGCTCACGCCACCGGCGGATGTCACCGCAGGAGGAGGGCTACCGCGAGCTGTTCTCACAGATCGCCGCCCTCGAGCAGCGCCGCATGCAGATCCGGCAGGGGACCTGAGGCCGGGCGGCGGCCCACGTGGGCGAGCAGGTGCAGGTAGCCTGGCGGTCATGCCGATCCTGCGCCGTCGTCAAGGCACATCCACCCGCTCCACCGCCACGCTTCCGCTGGAGATGCGCGAACAGCTGCGCGAGCCCGCCCTGGGTGCCGTTCCCCTGGACGCGGAGGGCTCGACATGGGCGGTGGCCACGGCAAGCTCCCTGGTGGTCTTCAACGGGCGCAGCGGGCCCGAGACCCACCCCTGGGACGAGGTGGAGCAGGGGAGCTGGGACGGCCAGGACCGCGTCTTCACCCTGAGGTGGACGCAGCAGGACCGCGAGGACCTTGCCTTGAAGGTCCCGGCCGGAGTCCGCAACGGCGATGCCTACGCCTCAGCGGACGTGGCCCCCTTCGCCAAGGCCCTGCGCCAACGGGTCGAGGCCGCCATCATCCACAGCGCCGTGGCAACGCTCCCCAGTGGCGCCACGGCCACAGCCAGCGTGCGTCGGGGCAGTGACGGCGAGCTCTACTCCGTCACCCGGCCACTGATCTCACAGGTCGACGAGGCGGAGGATCGCCGCACGCTTCGAGAGCTGGAAAACCGCGTCCGTGAGGGTGTGGGCCTGCCCACACGGTAGGATGTCCTTGGAATATCAGCGTTTCCTGTGCTTCGCCGGATTCGACGCCGCCGCGGGATGTTGCTAAAGTTCACTGCGCGTCAAACGCATTCCTGCGTAGCTCAATGGCAGAGCATCCGACTGTTAATCGGACGGTTGCTGGTTCGAGTCCAGCCGCAGGAGCCACCAGGAGAGTCCTCGGTCAATCAGACCGGGGACTCTTCCTTTTCACGTACTCAACCCTGGGGCCAGGTGGCCTGTTCTCGATGGTGCCGGTGCGCTGTGCGAGCAGCAGATCACGAGATGGGTCGAACATGACCGCGTCGCTGCGGTCATGGGAGGATGCCGCCATGGCATACCGCGACATCCGCATCATCGGCGACCCGATCCTGCGCACCGAGTGCGACTGGATCACTGACATCGACGACTCCGTCAAGGCCCTGGTTGAGGACCTGCTCGAGACAGTCGATGAGGACGGCAGGGCCGGCCTGGCCGCCAATCAGATCGGGATCGGTCTGCGCGCCTTCTCCTGGAACATCGACGGCGAGATGGGCTACATCCTCAACCCCAAGATCGTCGAGGTCTCCAAGGACGAGTACCAGGACGGGGACGAGGGCTGCCTGTCAGTGCCGGGTCTGTGGTTCCCCACGGAGCGGGCCTGGTACGCCCGTGCTGAGGGAGTGGACCTGGACGGCAAGGAGGTCGTCGTCGAGGGGGAGGAGCTCATGGCTCGTTGCATCCAGCACGAGTGCGACCACCTGGAGGGCCACCTCTACCTCGACCGCCTCGACCGCAAGAACCGGGCCAAGGCGATGAAGGAGCTGCGAGCGCAGGGACTGTAACGTCCCCAGGACGCAAACCGGGTGGGGCAACAGGTTGCGAGACCTGTTGCCCCACCCGGTTTTCAGCAGGCGATGAGGCGTCCTGTGCTCGGCGTTCCTAGCCGACGCGGTGCAGCCAGCGCACGGGCGCGCCGGCTCCGGCGTAGCGGAAGGGCTCGAGCTCGTCATCCCAGGCCTGTCCCAGAGCCAGGTCGAGCTCGCGGCGCATCCTGTCAGGATCAGCCGCGTAGACGAGCGCGGCACGGATCCGGTCCTCGGGGACGACGACGTTGCCGTGAACATCCGTCTGGGCGTGGAAGATGCCCAGGTCCGGGGTGTGGGACCAGCGGCCGCCGTCGGTGCCGACACTCGCCTCCTCGGTCACCTCATAGCGCAGGTTCGCCCAGCCGCGCAGGGCGGAGGCAAGGCTGGCTCCTGTTCCAGCGGGCCCCACCCAGCTGGTCTCGGCCCGCATCATCCCCTGGGCCGCAGGCTGCTCGGTCCAGTCGAGATGGACACGCGAACCGAGCACCTCGGCCGCTGCCCACTCGATGTGGGGGCAGAGCGCCCGAGGTGCTGAATGCACGAAAAGTACACCGCGGGTGTAGGCACCGATCATGAGTATCGCCTCCTGGTTGGTTTCGAGATTCGCCTTCCCCAACGGTCTCGACCCACAACCGGGCTCATGTCATGACGTACGCGGCATGCACTGCTATTGTGCCTGACCGCACCGGCCGGGTCCAGCGCCGTGGGTCACAGGCGAGGTCTCACGGCGGCTCCCGCCTGAGCACGGCTACTGGCGGATGAAGACCAGGGCGACGTTGTGCCCTCCGAAGCCGAAGGAGGTGCTGGCCGCCGCCGTCAGCTGGGGTAGGTCCCGGCCCTGCGGCCCAACAACGTCCAGCCCGAGCTGGGCCAGCTCTGGATCCACTCCGGCCGGCAGCAGCGTGGGCGGGGCCCAGCGCGCCTGCAGCGCCATGACGGTCAGTACCGCCTCCAGACCCCCGGCCCCACCCAGGAGGTGACCGGTGGCGGACTTCGTGGCGCTGACCGCCGCGTTCGGAGCCGTCCTGGCCAGGACACCGGCCTCGACGACGTCGCCGGCCGGCGTCGAGGTGGCGTGAGCATTGACGTGCCCGACACAGCCGGGGTCAAGCCCCGCGCGCTCCAGAGCCAGCCGTAGGGCCCGCTCCTGCTCCGCACCCGATGGCTCCGGGCGTGCGACGTCGTAGGCGTCGGCGGTGACCCCGGAGCCCGCCAGCACGGCCAGAATCCGTGCTCCTCGGGCCTTGGCATGCGTGGCGCGCTCCAGGACGAGGAGCCCGGCGCCCTCACCCAGGACGAAGCCGTCGCGGTCCGGGGCGAAGGGGCGTGAGGCGGTCTGCGGGTCGGCGTTGCGCGTCGACAGGGCCCGCATGGCAGCGAAGGCGGCCACGGTCATCGGGTGGAGGGCCGCATCCGTCCCCCCGGCCACGACGACGTCGGCCCGCCCCAGAGCAATGAGATCCGCACCGTAGGCGATGGCCTCGGCCCCGGAGGCGCAGGCCGAGACCGGAGCATGAATGCCGCCGTGGGCCCCCAGCTCGATTCCGACGGCCGCCGCCGGGGCGTTGGGCATGAGCGCCGGGACCGCCGTCGGCAGAACCCGCCGGGGCCCCTTGTCCCTCAGCGTGTCCCAGGCCTCCATGACCGACAGGACCGGCCCCATACCCGGGGAGACGGACACCGCCAGACGCTGGGAGGCGACCTGCGGGGCCCCCGCCTGCTCCCAGGCCTGGCGGGCGGCCAGCAGTGCGCACTGACTGGCGCGGTCGAGACGGCGCAGCTGGCGCGGCGGGAGCATCTCGGCAGGATCGACCGCCATGGGGGCACCGATCCGCACGGGCAGGTCATGGTGGGTGACCCACTCGTGCTCGAGGGTGCGAACTGCGCAGGTCCCCTCGTGCAGGGCGCTCCAGGTGGACTCGACGTCTGCGCCCAGAGGATTGATGGTCCCCAGTCCGGTGACGACGACGTCGTCAGGGCGGCATTCGGCTTCCGGGCTCATGTGTGTCGTCAGGCCTTCTTGGAGGTCACCAGGTCGACCAGCGCTCCAACAGTGGGCAGGGTCGGGATGAGGGAGTCGTCCAGGGCCACGCCGAAACGCTCCTCGACCTGGGTGGCGATGGTCAGCAGACCCAGCGAGTCGACGTCGAGGTCCTGGGCGAAGGCGGTCTCGCGGGTAATGTCCTTGGCGGCGACGCCGGACTCCTCGCTGACGATCTGGGTGATGACGGACAGGACGTCGTCCTTGCTCTGCTCAGCCATGGTGGCTCCTTCTGGTGCCGTGACGGAGCATCCAGGTTCCGTGACGGCGCTGTGACTCGATGATGGTTGTGCTTCGCCGGCGGCTGCGCCGCAGGTCAGACCATTGTCCCAGATGAGAAGGGGTGCTCCTGCATCGATGCGCCACAGGGGCCGGCTTGCGGCCGGGGCACGGTCATAGCGCCACGACCGGACCTGTCCGAGGGTGACGGACGGGTCCGGTCGTGAAGGAGTGGACGAGAGTGCGTATTAGGGCGCTGCGCGTCAGGCCTCTCGGCTGACAGCGAGTCGGCCCACGATGATTGCCATGTGCAGCATGAGGCCGTCACGGGCGTTCGTCGCGTCCCAGCCGACCTGCTCGCTGACCCGGCCCAGGCGGTATCGCACCGTGTTGGCGTGTACGAACAGGTTCCGAGCAGTGGCCTCCAGGCTGCCGCCCAGGGCCAGATAGGTGGCCACCGTGCACTCGAAGGGGTCGCCCATCTCGTGCAGGGGGGCGTGCACCAGGTTGAGGATCTGCTCGCAGGCGAGCTCATCGCCGGCCAGAAGGCGCTCGGGAAGGAGATCGTCGGCGTGAACCGGGTTGGGAGCCTCGGCCCAGCCGGGCAGCGCGCGCAGCCCGGCCAGGGCCGAGCGCAGCGAACGACCCGCGTGCGAGATCCCTGGAACCACCGGGCCGACGACGGCTGACCCGCCCAGGCCGCCGGCCACCTGCATGGCCGCCTGGTCCACCAGCTGCTCAGGGGTGGCCTCCCGGCCGGAGTGCTTGGACGTCCCAGCGTGAGCCGCCTGGCTGTCGCCCAGGACGATGAGGACGGAGTCGCCGCGTACGGATACCAGACAGTCGCTGGCCAGGTTGCGGCACTCGTGGCGCAACCTGGAGACGCCGAGCGCATCCAGAGTGGTCTTGGCGGCGATGGCCGCCACCGGCCCGGTCCCGTTCCAGCCGGCGGTTCCGGCCCGGGTCGCGGCGTCCTCGGGGGCGTCATGAAGCATCGCGTCGACCGCTACGGACTCCAACCGTGCGTCCCAGGCGCCGCGGGCCTCAGCTGCCCGGGCGTACACCTCGGCCGCGGCGAAGCCGACGTCACGTCCGAAGGTCAGGACGAGGATGCGGACGGTGTCATGGTCCTCCTCGGGCACGGCTCGAGGGGCTTCGTCAACAACAACGTCGAGGACCGTGCGCACCAGAGCCAGGGTCTGCTCCAGCGTGATGACGCCGGTCAGGGCCGCAGGCGCCACGGAGAAGATCTGCGAGGGGGTCAGCGGTGTCGAGGGGTTCTCCGCCGAGTCGACGAACATGGTGACGCCCAGGCGGGCCACCGCCGCGATCTGGTCGCGCGATCCTTCCGGCAGGGTTCGGTAGAAATCGTGGGCCGAACTGATGCGGTCCAGTGAGTGTTCAATAATTGTGTCCTGCGCCTGTCGCAGTGCAGACACTCCCGGAGCGCTCAACTCATCCATGCTGTGGATGCTACCGACTGGAATATCCTGAGGACAGTAGGTTCTCGATTGGCGCGGCGTGTGATCCGACACGAGTTTGTCTTGAAAATACGGGGATAACCGAGGGTGGTGTGTCGTCGAGGCGGAGCGGATTAGGCAGGTTACAATAGCGTAACCATTGTGGAAGCCATGGTATGTGAATCTGCAATGACCTGAACGTGCGCGTCGTATGTCAGCATGGATGTGCGCAAGCAGGTGCCTAGCTAGACAACTCGGAGGCTCAGGATGACGAAGGCAACCCGCACAGAGGAAGATCTTCTTGGTGCACGGGAAGTTCCATTAGAAGCCTATTGGGGAATCCATACCCTACGTGCGATGGAGAACTTCCAGATCTCTGGATCAGTGGTTGGCGACGAAGAGGCCTTTGTTCGCGGCATGGTGCAGGTGAAGAAGGCGTCGGCGTTAGCGAACAGTGATCTTGGGGCTCTTGACCCGGAGGTCGCTGGTGCGATTGTGTGGGCGTGTGACCAGGTGCTGGTTGCTGAGCGTTGCCTCGATCAGTTCCCGGTCGACCAGTTCCAGGGGGGTGCTGGGACCAGCGTCAACATGAATACCAACGAGGTGATCGCCAACCTCGCGCTGGAGTACCTGGGATACGCCAAGGGCCGTTATGACATCATCAATCCCAACGATCATGTCAACAAGTCCCAGTCGACGAACGACGCTTACCCGACCGGATTCCGTTTGGGACTGTTCGCCCTCGTCGGTTCGCTCATCGAGGAGCTCGAGCGACTCATCGCGGCGATGCGAGCCAAGGGAACCGAGCTCGTCCATGTTCTGAAGATGGGGCGTACTCAGCTTCAGGATGCCGTTCCGATGAGCCTGGGGCAGGAGTTCGAGGCCTTTGCCGTTCTGCTGGAGGAGGAGGTTAGCCGGCTTCACAACAATGCCGCCCTGCTTCTGGAGGTGAACCTCGGGGCCACGGCGATCGGCACGGGGCTCAACACGCCTCCGGACTATCAGAGCACTGTTGTCGGGCGTCTGCGGGAGATCACCGGTCTGGACATTCGAGGAGCGCATGACCTGCTGGAAGCCACGAGTGACACGGGTGCCTACGTCTCGATGCACGCGGCAATCAAGCGTCTGGCGGTGAAGCTGTCCAAGATCTGCAACGACCTGCGCCTGCTGTCCTCCGGACCTCGCGCGGGGCTGGGGGAGATCAGGTTGCCTGAACGCCAGGCCGGATCCTCCATCATGCCGGCCAAGGTCAATCCGGTGATCCCCGAGGTGGTGAACCAGGTCTGCTTCAAGGTCATGGGAAACGATGTGGCGCTGACCTTCGCCGCTGAGGCGGGACAGCTTCAGCTCAACGTCATGGAACCGGTGATCGCCCAGGCGATTTTCGAGTCGATCAATCTGCTCACCCGCGGGATGTTGACCCTGCGGGAGCTGTGTGTCGTGGGGATCGAGGCCAACGAGGAGGTATGTCGCCGCAATGTGCTGGACTCGATTGGAATCGTTACCTACCTCAACCCGGTGATCGGTCATCACAACGGCGACGTGGTGGGCCGTGAGTGCGCCCGTTCAGGACGCAGCGTGCGAGAGGTGGTTCTGGAGATGGGGCTGCTCGAGGAGTCTGTTCTTGATGAGATTCTCAGCCCGGAGAACCTTCTGCGCCCCCATTTCCGCGACTTGAACGTCTACTCAGGATCCGATCCGTCAACTCCGCCGGTTGTGTCCGCGGCGCCTGACTCGGAGGAGTAAGGGGAATCGGCCTTCCGAAGGCCGGCGGGCGGTCAGCGGCCTGTTGCACTGCCTCGCCGACCTCGGAAGGCCGATTCCGGCTCTATCCCGCAGGGCATCATGAGAAGGAACGGCAGGAGCGGATGACCGGGGCGTGAACGTCCTTGCCGATGATGTTGAGGCCTTGCGGATCCACCTTCGCCTGCGGAGGCCTGGAGTGCCAGAAGACGTAGTTCTGGCTGTCACCGTCGTTCGCGCCGAACGTGACTTTATTGGAAGCGCCGACCCAGACCGTGTTGTCGAAGCCGTTGATGGTTAGTGACTCGATCTCTCCTTCGATGACAATCACGAGACTTTGTGCGGTGATTGTTACGTCTTGAGCGCCTGCCGAGACCTTGACCACCTGATCGGTGGAGAGCTCGTTAGCGGTGACACTGACCTGCTCGGAGGCTGGTATGACCTTGGTGACCTGGGCCTCCGCCTGGGCGCGGGTGTCCTCCGCGTCGTTGTCGGTGAGCTCGTCGTCGTAGTCCTGGATGTCGGAGGACGTGCAGTTGCCGTACTCCAGCGGATCCATGGGGCTGGTGTCCTCCAGCTTCCCAGTCGGCTCCTCCGCGGCCTCCGGGGCGGTGTCCTGAGCCTGGTCCGGCGGGGCCGAGGACGTCCCCCTGGTGCCGGTCCAGCCGACTGAGCAACCGGACAGGGTCAGTAGGCACGCGGCCATGAAGGCGGTGGAGCGCAGGAGCTGGGAGCGGGACAAGGGGGACCTCATTCGGCAGACATGGTGGTGCCGGTGGAACACGGAAGACCGCGCTCCACCGGCACCACAATTGGTCAGTGCGTCCAACTATAGCCGCACGGGGCGGATCAGGACTCCCCTCCCTGGGAGCCGGAGGTGCCTGCGTTGACGTTGGTCAAGTCATAGCGGGCAACGGCCTGGGCCAGGACGGAGCGGTCGAGGCGTCCCTGCTCCACCAGAGCCTGGAGGGCGCGCACCACCACCGACTGGGCGTCAATGAGGTAGTGGCGCCTGGCGGCGGCCCGAGTGTCGGAGAATCCGAAGCCGTCGGCGCCCAGTGTGTAGTAGTCGCCGGGCACCCAGGCGCGGATCTGGTCGGGGACCAGGTGGTCGTAGTCGCTGGTGGCGATGAAGGGGCCAGTGGCCTCGGAGAGCTTCTGCGTCAGGTAGGGGACCTGCCGCTCGCCGTCGGGGGTCAGGAAGTTGGCCTTCTCCACCTCCAGGGCCTGGCGCCGCAGCTCGTTCCAGCTGGTGACGGACCAGGTGGCGGCGCGCACGCCCCAGTCCTCGGCCAGGATGCGGCGAGCCTCCTCGATCCAGGGCACTCCGACGCCGGAGGCCAGGAGCTGGACCTCGGGACCCTCGCCGTCAGGAGCCGTGCTGATGCGGTGAATACCGCGCAGGATTCCCTCGACGTCGACGCCGTCGGGCTCAGCGGGCTGGTGGATCGGCTCGTTGTAAACGGTCAGGTAGTACATGACGTCGCGGTTGCGACCCGAGTCCGGGCCGTACCAGCGCTCCAGGGCGTCGCGCACGATGTGCCGGATCTCGTAGGCGTAGGCCGGGTCGTAGCTGACGACGGCGTCGTTGGTGGCCGCGATCATGGGGGAGTGGCCGTCCATGTGCTGGGTGCCCTCACCGGTCAGGGTGGTGCGCCCGGCGGTGGCCCCGATGATGAAGCCGCGGGTCAGCTGGTCGCCGGCGGCCCAGAACTGGTCGCCGGTGCGCTGGAAGCCGAACATCGAGTAGAAGATGTAGACCGGGATCATGGGCTCGCCGTGGGTGGCGTAGCTCGTCCCGGCCACCTGGAACAGGGAGACCGAACCGGCCTCGTTGATGCCCGTGTGCATGAGCTGACCGGAGGCGGACTCCCGGTAGGACAGCATCATGTCGGCGTCGACCGGCGTGTAGTTCTGACCCTGGGTGTTGAAGATCTTCTTGGTGGGGAAGAGAGACTCCAGCCCGAAGGTACGCGACTCGTCCGGAACGATCGGGACGATGCGCCGTCCGATGCCCTTGTCCTTGATGAGCTCCTTGAGCAGACGCACGAAGGCCATCGTGGAGGCGACCTCCTGCTTGCCCGAGCCGCCCTTGAGGATGTCGTAGGTCTTGTCACCGGGCAGCTCGAGCTCGACGCCGGCATCGCGGCGCTCGGGGATGAAGCCGCCGAGCTGGCGGCGCCGGTCCAGCATGTAGAGCAGCGAGGGGTCGTCGGCGGCCGGCCGGTAGTACGGCGGCATCTTCGGGTTGGCCTCGAGCTGCTCGTCGGTGATCGGGATGTGGAGCCGGTCGCGCAGGGCCTTGAGGTCGTCCAGCGTCAGCTTCTTCATCTGGTGGGTGGCGTTACGGCCGGCGAAGTGGCCGCCCAGGAGGTAGCCCTTGACCGTGTGCGCCAGGATGACGGTGGGCTGGCCCTTGTGCTCCGTGGCCGCCTTGTACGCGGCGTACATCTTGCGGTAGTCGTTGCCGCCGCGCTGCAGGGCCCAGATCTCGTCGTCGGTCCAGTCCTTGACGAGCTCGGCGGTGCGCGGGTCGCGGCCGAAGAAGTGCTCGCGGATGTAGGCGCCGTCGTTGGCTTTGAAGGTCTGGTAGTCGCCGTCGAGGGTCTCCATCATGAGGTGCTCGAGGGCGTGGTCCTTGTCCGCGGCGAGGAGCTGGTCCCAGCCACGGCCCCAGATCACCTTGATGACGTTCCAGCCCGCGCCCTTGAAGAAGGCCTCGAGCTCCTGGATGATCTTGCCGTTTCCGCGCACCGGGCCGTCGAGGCGCTGGAGGTTGCAGTTGATGACGAAAGTGAGGTTGTCCAGCTGCTGGTTGGCGGCCAGCTGCAGCATGCCGCGCGACTCGGGCTCGTCCATCTCGCCGTCACCCAGGAAGGCCCAGGTGTGCTGCTGAGAGGTGTCCTTGATGCCGGCGCCCTGGAGGTACTTGTCGAACCAGGCCTGGTAGATCGCCTCGGACGGGCCAAGACCCATGGAGACGGTGGGGTACTCCCAGAAGTCCTCCATGCGGCGCGGGTGGGGGTAGGAGGGCAGGCCGCGGCCACCGGCCGGGCGCGACTCCTCCTGGCGGAAGCCGTCCAGGTCGGCCTCGGTGAGACGGCCCTCGATGAAGGCGCGGGCGTAGTTTCCCGGTGAGGCGTGGCCCTGGAAGAAGACGTGGTCGCCGCCGCCGGGGTGGTCCTTGCCGCGGAAGAAGTGGTTGAAGCCGACCTCGTAGAGGGTCGCGGTCGAGGCGTAGGAGGAGATGTGTCCGCCGACCCCGACCCCGGGGCGCTGGGCGCGGGTGACCATGACGGCGGCGTTCCAGCGCAGCCAGCGCCGGTAGGTGCGCTCGGCGCTCTCGTCACCGGGGAAGTAGGGCTCGTTGGCGACGTCGATGGTGTTGATGTACGGCGTCGTCGTCTCGGTGGGGACCGTGACGTTCTTCTGCCGGGCCTGGGCCAGCATGCTCAGCAGGATGTAGCGCGCACGCTTGGCGCCCTTGTCCGCGATGAGGGCATCGAGGGACTCGTGCCACTCCTTGGTCTCCTCTGGGTCGTTGTCGGTCACCTTTGTCAGGAGGCCGTCAATGAGCGGCGTGGAGTCACTGGTGGGGCTCACGGAATCCTCTTTCCTCGCGTCTGTGCGGTCGGCCCGAGCCTCATTGCGTGCCGTGGCGCCGAAGGCGGCGTCGGCGTGCGCCTGAAGTCAGGCCACTGTGGATGACGGCCCTAATCTACGACCTGCAACGGCGCGAACGCTGCACCCAACGGGAGGAAAGTCCTACCTCACGTATGGTGTGGATCACAAAATAGTGGGTTGATTTCGGTGCCTGGGGCAGAGGGGAAGGAGCCTCGAGTTCGCGGCCGCGCAGGAACCAGCCTTCAAAGGAAAGTCCAAGGTAACCTGACGTGCGTGTTCACTTGCGCGGCTGGTGCCCGGTGCGGTGGGCTAGTACCTATCGCCCAGCAACGGGCGAGCGGTAGACGGGCTGGGCCCAGAAGGACGGTGTAAAGACGTGGCGAGTACAGCGGGTGGGGCTTTCGGCTTCGCCTCCGGTCTCATCATTCAGGAGTTCGGCTACGACGACGACGTCGACGAGACCTTGCGGCAGGCCGTTGAGGCGGAGACCGGAACCACTCTGGTGGATGAGGACTATGAGGACGTGGCCGACTCGGCCATCGTGTGGTGGCGTGACGACGACGGCGACGTCGACGACCTCACCGATCTCCTCGTGGACGCCCAGGCCAACCTCGACGGTGCAGGACTCATCTGGGTGCTGACGCCCAAGGCGCGCACCACCGGCGCCGTTCCGGCCGCTGAGGTGGAGGAGGCCGCCCAGACGGCAGGCATGCATGCGACCTCCGCAGCCTCCATGGGGCAGCACTGGAGTGGCATCAGGGTCTCCAGCCGAGGGCGCTGAGACCACCCCGATGGCCGCGTGACATTCTCCGCTCTCCGTGGCGGAGATGATTGGTGGCACGTCCGGCGGAGACGGTAAAGTCTCCGGCTGAGGCGGCTCGCGCCGTCAGTTTTGTGTGCAGGCACTGGGAACTCGGGCAACGTGCTCCCGGGAGCCACTGCACCTGGACCTGTAGCTCAGTTGGTAGAGCAACGCGTTTACACCGCGTCGGTCGTCGGTTCGAGTCCGGCCGGGTCCACCATGATCGTGGCCTGGCACCGGCGGGCCCGCAGAGTACTTCAGGCCTCACCCTGCGAGCCGAGGCGCCGAGCCAGGCCGGCGACGGCGTCGACGAGTTCCGTGACTCCGGGGTCCTCGACAGGGAAGTGGCCGCACTCGCGCAGAATCACCAGATCGGCCGGACCCGCGGCCCGCGACAGAACTCGGGCGCTGAGCTCGATCGGCGTCCACGTGTCCCGACCTGGGTGCAGCAGCGTCACCGGCGTGCGGTTGTGCTCGGGTGGGGTGTGTGTGAACTGCAGGTAGGAGGCGAGAAACCCTAAGGGGACCCTGGCGGCGCCCCCACGCGGATCGATAGAGCACAGACGAGACAGTGCGCGATCGCGGCTCATCCTCCGCAGGTTCGCCACCGCGCTCATCGGGACCATGGTGTGCGCCAGTCCTCCTCGGGCGAGCATCGACAATGGCCCGCCCAGGACGCCTAGTGCTCCTGCACGCGTCATATGCGCTCGGGCGCGCCAGTTGCCCGGGTCGAGCAGACACGTGGCTGCCACCGCGGCAACATGCGGCGAATGGGCCGCCACCTCATAGGCGAGAAGGCCACCGATGCTAGCGCCCAGAAGCACCAGGGGGCGGTGGTCGCGCTCGGCTTCGACGAGGTCGATGAGGAGATCGACCCAGGTGTCGTAACGCACGGCTGCGGGATCCGGTGACCTCGTGCGCCCGTACAGAGGCAGGTCGACGGCACTGATGTCGATACCGCGTGAGGCCACCAGTGCGGCGATGGGCCACAGCGCCCCGCTGTGCCCGCCTGCCCCGTGGATGAGCAGCACCCTGGCTGGCGCCTCCGGTTCGGGTGCACGTGCAATGTGCACACGATGGTCCTGCCACCGCCACCACGTCGACCTAGGCACCAGCGAGGCCGCGTGCTGGTGGTGGGGCGGCAGGAAGGGCACGTACGGATTGGCCTGCATACGTCGATGCTAGTCGCGCGAGCCTCTGCACCTGTGCTTGGGTCTACGACGGAGGCCCATTACGAGCTGCCTAACTGTCCCTTATCCGTGCGATGGTTCTGTCAAGCGGCCGGAGGAGAGGCAATGAGTGACGAGCAGACGGGCATACCAGCGGAGCTGTCCGAAGCGCTGAGGGCGAATGAGACGGCGGAGAGGATATTCGGGGCTCTGCCTCCGTCGCACCGCAACGAGTACCTGCGATGGATCGGTGAGGCGAAGCGCGCCGAGACCCGTCGTCGTCGGGCCACCAAGGCGGCAGAGATGATGGTGGAGAAGCACGGGGAAGCCAGTCGCGGTTGAGTGTCCTCGCCGGCTCGTTGCAGCGGCAGGCATGGGCGTGGACCGATGCATCTATGGTGTCTCATGACTTCTGAGAGTTTCGGATGTCATGACATCTGAGACACTGGTGGGGTGCGTCTGCCAGACGGGAGAGCTGCTGCTTCAGCCTGGCGGAGCGGGGTGCCCCGGCCACTGTGGTGGCTTCCGGCGTCGTCTGGACGCACTGCACGAGGGTGGGGTGCTACTGGAGGAGGGGCGGGGGTACTCCACGTAGGTGGGGCCTTCGTGCAGTACGCGCAGCCCCTGGCCAGTGGAGCCCGACCCTCGTGGAGCAGGCCGCCTCGAGCCGACTCGGGGCGGGGCCGGCGTCTAACCATGACCACCGGGACCCTGCGCGGGAGCCAGCGAGGACCAGGCAGGGAGAAGCGCGGCCGGCCCCAGGGTGAGGGTGCCGGGCTCTGCCGTACGAACCACCGACTCCCTCCTGCCCTGCCCGGTGTCCACAGCGCTGACATCAACGGGCCCGGCGTCAGCGCGCCCAGCGGGGATCGTTGGAATCCTGCGGTTTCTCTCCGGCACGCAGCGCCGGTGCGGGGTTGATGTCAGCACCATGGACACCCAGACCCCGTCATGCCTCGCCTCTGAGTCACCCTCGCCTCCTGGACCACCAGCCTGCCCAGGACTCCCGCCCGAGCGAGTGTCTCAGAAGTCATGACACTCAAATGTCTCAGAAGTGAGGAGACAGCACAGTGGACCGGTGCATCATTACTGAGCCGCCGTTGACGCGATTCCTCAGGCGCGCTTGGCGAAGCGGTGATGCTGGTCGGCGTGGGTGCCGAAGTGCTGGGGGCGGTGCTGCCCGCGGGTGATGACCTGGTCGTCGACCCAGCGCTCCCACTGTGTGGCGCGCTTCCGATCACCCGCACTCAGTGGTGCGGCCACGCCGCCGTCGAGCAGGTCGTCGAGGATCAGGAACGAGGGCTCGGGGGTCTCGACGTCCCAGTCGATGAGCCCCCATGGCCCATCGGGGCTGAGGAGAACCAATGAGCGGTTGAGGTCGTGCAGGTCGTTGAAGTGCTCGTCCTTGCCGCTCGTGGAGTTCCAGTACCAGCGTGCCAGCCGGAATGACTCCGACACCTGCGTCCAGCTCCGATAACGCTCTCGCAGCCCCTGATCCAGGATCGCGAGCGTGTCCCAGGTCTCGTCCTCGGTCAGCCACCCCAGCGCGAATCCACAGCGCGTCAGCATGCTGGCACGCACCAGGTCCCAGGCGGCGAAGTCCACGTTGCGGATGTCGCGATCATTGTTGAGCATGCGCTCGAGGCGCCACAGTGTCTCTGCTGCGTCTGAGGATGACTCGGCAGTCTCTCGTAGTTCGTGGCGTTCGGCCTCCGCCAGGGAGGTGTCGACCCAGCGGGCGCGCTCGGCATCGAAACTGGTGCGGTGCCCGGAGGTGATGAGCCAGTGGACCTGGGAGAGAAGGTCTGCGCGCGAGCACACTCCCCAGTCGAGGGAGAGCATGGTGCGCGTGCCGTCAAGATCGGAGCAGGCGAGCCGGTCCCACGGGTCCCGGCGGCACAGGGAGTACGGCGCGCAGATCGCCAGGAGTCGCTCATGCGGGCCGGCGGTGAACTCCTCGGGCTCGGAGTGTCTGACGGGTCGATGATGCTCGGTGAGCTCATTCCATGTGGACTCCTCACCTCGGTGCGGGGCCGAGGCTGCCTTATCGCGGCGCAAGCGTATTTTTTGATGGATTGATTTGGAGATCTCGATGGTGGCGATCACTCCAAAAAACACCAGCGCGGCGGAGAGGAGTAGGGTCTGCATGGACATGACGAGAATTGTGCAACATGTGAACAGGTGAGTGCCACATTGATGTGCACGCCTCGACTCAAGATTATTGAGTTGAATGCCTGTTTATTTACAGACTGTTGATGAAAGCTTCGAGGCGCTTCATTCCTTCGTGCAGCTCGTCGCGGGAGGCCGCGTAGGACAGTCGAACGTGCGTGCGGGCCGTGGTCGTGGAGAAGTCCTGTCCCGGAGTAAGGGCCACATGAGCCTCCTCCAGGGCGCGGTGACAGAAGGTCTGGGCGTCAAGACCCGTGGAGGAGACGTCGAAGTAGACGTAGAAGGCGCCGTCGGGCAGGACCGGGACCGGAAGGCCGATGCGTTGCAGCCCGTCGAGCACGATGCTCCTGCGGGCGAGGAGCTCTTGTCTGCGTTGCTCGCACACGGATATGGATTCGGGGGAGAAGGCTGCCAGTGCGGCCTGCTGAACAGGCGTCGAGGCGCACAGAAAGTAGTTGACCGCCAGGTTCTCGGCGGGGGCCACGAGCTCCTCGGGAAGGATCGCCCAGCCCAGGCGCCATCCCGTCATCCCGAAGTACTTGGAGAAGGAGTTGATGACGATCGCATCAGGATCGGTTTCCAGGACGGTGCACGCAGGCCTGCCGTCCTCGCCTGGATCAGCCAGGCCCAGGTAGATCTCGTCGACGATCCGCCAGGCGCTGCGTTCGCGGGCCAGTTCGCAGATCGATGCCAGCTCATCGAAGGGGATGGATGTGCCTGTGGGGTTGGACGGGGTTGCCAGCATCACCGCGCTCGTCTGAGGAGTCCATGCCGCCTCGGCTGCGGCCCGGTCCATCTGGTATCGGCTGGCAGGACTGGTGGGTGCCAGAACGATCCGGCCGCCGTAGGTCTCCACCAGCTGCCGGTTGCAGGGGTAGGACGGGTCGGCGATGACGACGTCGTCGCCGGCCTGCGTGGTGGCGGCGGCCACCAGCAGGAGCGCCGACGACGCACCAGTGGTGACGACGATCCGGGCGGGATCGACCTCGACGCCGTGCCTGTCCCGGTAGAAACCTGCAATGGCCTCACGCAGTGCGAGCAGGCCCAGGGCGGGGGAGTAGGGAAGTGGCCGGCCGTCCATGATGCTGCACATCTCCTCGCGGACCGCGGGAGGGGCGCCGAAATCAGGTTCACCCAGGCTGAGCTTGGCGATCGAGTGGCCCTCCGCCTGGAGGATTCCGGCGCGTTCGCCGATGCTCATCGCATAGAAGGGCTGAGCGGCTGTGGCCCGGGCGGCGATCTTCATGACGACTCCTTGACGCGGGGGCAGAACAGGACCAGTGTCCCCCTTCCGGTAGCGGGAGGGCAAAGGTGTGTTGACGGGACGCCGATGTGTCGAGAATCGGAGGTGAGGGTTTGTATAGCGATGCTGTGGTGCGCTTCAGCGAGCTCGATACAAACAACTGGAAGCCCCTGCTCGCCTTCCGCAAGCGTCTCATCGCGGGTGAGGTGACTCTGGAACCGAGCACGGCTAGCGTAGCGCCTACTGGGCAGGCGAGCGAGACCACGACGGCTCGCCGCATCCGCAACGCGGCTTGTCGTCCGATCAGTGCGGCGAAGAGGCAGCAGATTCTCGACCTGGCCCGCAAGGGCATGTCTGTCAGCCAGATCGCTGCCGAGGTCGGCGTCGCAGAGACCACTGTCCGTGCTACCTGTCGCCAGGTCACGCAGCCGCCTCGTCGCAGGCGACGCTTCACCAGCGATGACCTCCAGCGTGCTCAGCAACTCCACGCTCAGGGGCGTACCTACATTGAGATCGGGCTGGAGCTCGGCTTCGGGCGGGATACCGTCAAGAAGCATCTGGCGACGCAGATGTGAGTAGCCAGAACGGCACCGTGATGTTGGTGCAACGCCTCCAACGTCCAGCCGGTCTATTCACGCGCGGCATATCTTCTGCACCCACATTCACCACACCGCCCATACACCGTCATGCTTGGTGCGAGTCGCGTGCGCTGGCGCAGGGCATGCCGCGTGATGGCATGCCCGCAGGCGCACAGTGGCACTTGGGCCAGGCACTGCGGTGGCGGTTGGACTCGTGTCTTCTTGCCAAGCACGACACTCCCGTCGCCGAGGAGGACGTACGGTACCAGGGGGAGTGGTCCGCCTGGCTGATCCTTCTTGAGCCAGCTGTTGTACCGCTCGATGACAACTCGCTGACTCTTGGGATCAAAACCACGGAGCTTTCCATCTGACTGTTGTGGCACTAGGAACGACCGATGGCGGCCCGGCTCGATGGTTCTATTGATGCTGGCAGATGCTGTCTCAACGAGGAGGGGCCCTAGGAGATCGCCCTTGGGATTGATGCGTCTGGTGCAGACAGACCAGCGTGGCCGCAGGTGTGCGGGCATGGCACCGACTCGGCTGATGTAGTGCTCAATGGGGCCGTAGTTAGTGATGTGGATGCAGCAGCCTGGGTCGCCGATGGCCGGCTCAAGGCCAAGCCGGAGTCCCTTGGGCTGGCGGATGGCGGTGGGCACCGTCCGGAAGAGGAAGACGCTGGCAGCAATCGCGACAGGGATAGCGCTGATGATTGTGGCCCAACTGGCAACTGTATTCAGCATGACCATCCTGTCCGCTTGGGAGAGTGCAGGCCAGCAGCGGCACCGCTGGCTGGGTGAGGTGTGGCCGTCGCTGACCAGCCTGGTGTCATCTCGTTCGTTTGGCCTCGTGCAGCGGCTTCATCATCGTAGGTCGCCCAGCCACGCCAGACCCGCGCCTCCGCGCATCTTCAGCATCGCACTCTGGTAACGATGCACGCAGTCGGCAACCCGTTCCCCCTTCTTCACAAGCAACCTGCACCTTGCCAGCAGCAGGCACTTGCTGGCAGAGGCAGCTCGCACGCTCGACAGAAGGAGATTGCGATGGACGCTAGCGTCAGCGACGTAACTTCTCCAGCAACGGGATTGAACGGGCTTCCTCAGTGTCATTAGATGAATTACGCCGCAGCCGCACCAACACAGTCGACACGACCAATACGCCAGCGACTAGCCAACCACCCATTGACTTTGCCACCCCCTTGGCAGAATGTAGAACTTCCTGTACGGCTGAGCACTCATTGGTGACTGGTAGGTCGCTGCCTGTAGACAACATTGAGTTAGCTACCCATCCCTCGTCATATCCTTTTATCTTGTACCAGAGGGTACTGCTGCCGTAAGGGCCGTTGGCTTCACCTCCGTACTGATAGCAATCTAACTCGACTGCGCGGCCAGCTTGGATTTGTGCGATCGGTTGCCTATCGGTGCCAGGGCTCGGCCGGACGTTCGCGTAGTTCCAGCCAGGTGCGGAGTAGACGGTTGCGGTGGCCCCATCCGCGTGAGCCGGCGGTGCCACCGTCGTCACGCCAGTTGCCATGGCTGTGGCCAAGCCGAAGAGTGCGAACCGCTTGATCCTGTTGGTTGTCGTGCACATCGTGATCCTCCTCGGGAGTGAGGGCGATGGAGTGGACTCCAGCAGACTGCTTCGCCTGCGTATCGCAGGCTATATCGCCCGGGCGGTCGGTAGTGGTGCGGGCCGTGAAGTGTGATGAAACCGTAATAATTAGTGGAGCAAGGCTAGCGTTGGCGGCGTGTTGTCGAAATAACTACCTCGGAAGATGACGCCCCAAGATAGAAGACTGTGTGAGTGAGCGACGTAGGGTGACGCTATGGCAACAGCATACAGTGGACTATCTGTCTCCTATACTACACGTCAATGTCAAGTCCACTTTTGACTAATGTCTAACTTGCGCGCGGTTTCATCTTCTATGTCGCCTGCTCCAAATAGCGCAAATACATGCGGATCGCAGTTGAATTTGAGAGTTATAGACAAGTTGCCAGCGTCAGCATCTTTTCCGGTTGTCAGATATATGCCATCTGCAGGTATTTCTATGTCGGCAACCATTTTCCATGGGCCCCACTGAAGATGAATTCTGTGACGGGAATTGACTAAGTCTGCTGCAGGCTTAAGATGGATCCAAACGAGACCAGAATACTCTGGTGGCCATTGATGAGAATAGTTTCGTTCCGGCTTTGCTCGGCTGTGATGGTCTGGGTTCCATGTATGATGCCGTAGTTTGGCTAGAAGTAATTCCACCTTACCGTCGGCGTTGTATAGAGTGTCGAGGTGTTTGGCCTGATCTAATCCGGGAAGGGTTATACCGCGCTCATATCGAGATAGTGTGGACCTTGAAATTCCATCCCTACCTTGGTTGTGTCTGCTCTTTTCTAGCTTACGAAGACTGACTCCTCGAAAACTTCGAAGGGCACGGCCGAATTCAACCCGCTCTTGCTTCTGCCTGGCTCCCTCCCGCTCCTGTTCTTGCTTGTCTTCCTCTTGCTTGTCGTCTGAGTTGGTCACGCTGCAAGTGTCTCACTTTGTCTCACCAGTGTCTCACTTTGTCTCATATGGCTCCAGGAGCGCGGATGGGGTGCACTCTGGTACCACCATCTGACGCAAGGAGGACGTCATGAAGCACATCAAAGTTCCTATCAGAAGACTGACGAAGCTCAGCACGAGGAGGATCGCGATGAGTAAGGCAACCATCAAGGTCAGACAGTTCGCACTTTTCGGCCTGGCTACAGCCATGACAACTGGAGTGACGACAGTGGCACCATCGGCTCATGCAGACGAGGTCACTGCCACAGTGTTCTCCGCTCCTGGATGGGACTACGCCAATATCCGGCCAGGCCCCAGTACGGATGGGCAGCCGGTCGGTAAGGTCCAAGCGGGTCAAACGGTTCAGCTGGATTGCTACCGCAACGGCGGTGAAGTCAAAGGCCCCTACGGCAGCAGTACCCTCTGGTACAAGGTCAAAGGATACGACTCGGGATGGGTAGCCGATGCGATGTTGTCGACGGGCAGTGATCTGCCGGTCACCAGTGAGTGCCCGGCCGAGCAGGGCACTCCGCCGCCCGCGGAACAGCCCGAGCCGGTATCTGGTCGAGCGGTCGATCTCTCGAGCAAGGTTTCTGTATCGGAGCAGTTGCTCAACTATTACTACAGGAACAAAGACGGCGGCGACGTGGTGATTGATTGGGAATTCTTCGGCTCCCCCGGCAGCAGGTTCGTTAGGTGGGCCTACGCCAACGTTCCTGTCGGAGAGACTCGAAGCTACACGGCTGACATCTACCAGGATAAAGGCGACTTGTACTGGTCGTTGCACACCTTCAATGTGAAGAGGACCTCGGATAACTGCTTTAAGGTATCCGACAGGTACGACTATGATGCGCCATACATCCCACTGAAATTCGACGCGATGACGGGTGCGGCTCACGAGTTTAACATCCGCTCCTCCGGCTGCTACCCGCCCGGGAGCGGCCAGGTGTAAGAAGATTCGATGCGGATCTTCTTCGTATCTAGCGGCCTCCACCTATAGTGCCCTATAGTGCCGTTGAGGTGGAGGCCGCTAGACTACTCGAAATGATTGACCTATAAACATAGGTAGCATAATATACACATATATGCATGAACTCCTCCTCGACAAAATCACTATACCAATCCTTATCCTTGGCGTGTTTGTCGTTGCTGCGATTGACTGGTGGCTATATGATACGACGATCGGCAGCTTCATAACGATGATCTTCTATGAGCACTTGGATCGTGATGGAATTCGCCATATGAGTGTGAGTTATCAGTCGGGACGTGGGGGCAATCCCTGTCGTTAGCGGGGTGGTACAAGTGGCGCCTGTCGATATAGTCGAAAACGTCAGAGTACGTAGCGACTGTCGTCAAGTGAGTACGTGTGCCAAAGGGTGCTGGCGTGATACCTCGTCTCACAATGTGGTCAATCGGTGAGGTGGTAGAAATTGATCTGTATCAAAGCGGGGTGTTGAGTCGTCAATCATTGAAGTGTCTTCCTGAGAGTTATTTGGCTTCATTCTCAGGGAAGGTCTCGCCTGGTGCGCCTGGAAGGTTGGCGAAAGTTTGCTGATTCGCCTGGTGGGGGTGTTGACGTCTTCGTACCGTAACTAATCTGTCTGCTGGTGCTGGCCGGCTGCGTCGGCTGGCTTCGTTATTGAATCATGCGTAGTGATGAGGAGATCAATGTGGATCAGGCGTGCTCGATCATTGTGGTTGACGACCACGACATCATTGCCAAGGGCTGCCGCCTGGTGTTCGAGGACGCCGGGCTGCCATGGTCGGTGCGGTGGTACGCCAGCCTGCATGATGTGGAGTGGCCCGATGGCCGGGCGCTGGTGATCCTGGATCTGCGGCTGGAGGACGGCTCCACGCCAACGCAAAACCTGCACGAGATCGAGCGGCGCGGCCTGCCCGTCATCGCCTATACATCGGCGGAAAGCCCGATCCTGGTGCGTGAGGCGATTGCCGGGGGAGTGCTGGCGATCGTGCGCAAGTCTGGGCCGTCGAGCGACCTGGTGCTGGCGATCCAGGACGCGCTGGACGGCAGGCCGAGTGCCGGCCTGGACTGGGCAGCGGCGCTGGATGCTGATGAGGACTTCGTTGTCGACTACCTGGCGCCGATTGAGGCTGACGTCCTGGCGCACTACGCGGAGGGAGAGAAGTCTGAGACGGTGGCTCACATCTTGAGCCTGTCGAAGAACACCGTCAACACCTACGTGGCGCGCATCCGAGACAAGTACCGCGCCGCTGGGCGCCCAGCGGACACCCGCGTCGACCTCTTCCGCCGAGCGGCCGAGGACGGGCTGGTGAGCTACTATGACTGACCGCCTCGGCAGGGCCGCTGAGCGAGTCAGTTCCCCAGGGGAGTACCAGTTGCATGTGCGCCGTCTGGTGGCGTTGTTCGCCGGCCTTGGTGTCCTGGAGATTGGCATCCTGTCGGGCCCCACGGTCTACTTGACCGAGGATGTGAATCCGATTGCGGCCGCCCTACTCCTGGCGCCGATAGTGGCGCTGGCAGTGGTGATAGCCGGCGTGGCGGCGGGCGCGATCCATCTGCGCCGCTGTGGGAGTCCTCGGCGAGACTTGCTGCGCAGAGCCGATCGGTTGCTCGCCGGCCTGCTCGCAGCGCTTCTCGGTGTCTATGTCGCTGTTGCGTGTGTCCTTGCTGCGACCCGGCTACTGCCGATTGCGGCGCCGGGCGACGCGCTGGCGCGGATGCACCCGATGCTGGGGTGGTACTTCGTCATCGCTGCGGCAGGTGCTGTGGTACTGACGCGGCGGTGGCGCTTCACGTTCGTGGTGGTGCTGGCGCCGCTGCTGCTCATGGTCAATGCCACGGCGATCGGTGAGCTGCAGTTCGTCTCGGTGGAAGACGTCATGCTCGATATGACAACCAACCTGGCCACTATCGGCGCACTGACTTGGCTCCTCCGACTGGCGGAGACCTCGGACGCCAGCGGTGCCCAGCAGCGTGCACAGGCTGTGGAGCTGGCTGCCCGGCAGGCCAGCACTCGAGCCCAGCATGAGGCCAACAGCTTCATCCACGATCACATCCTCTCTGCCTTGATCGCCGTCGCCAACGGCCTGCCCGACCGGGCCGCCCTCCGCGATAGCGCCCGCCAGGCGCTCGACTCACTCAGCGCAGGCACGACAGTGGCCAGCCCGGTTGCCACCAGGACACTGCTGAATGACGTTGCCGGACGGGTTGGCGTCATGGCTGGCGATATCCGTACCGACGTCGTTCTCACCCGCGAGCACGAGATACCGTCCGAGGTAGCACAGGCGGTCACCGAGGCCACGCTGGAGGCCGTGCGCAACTCACTGCGCCACGCCGGTAGCGACGACGCCCCGGTGACGCGCAGGGTGACTCTTACCAGCGACGCCTGCGGTATCTCCATCGAGGTGAGTGACAATGGATGCGGCTTCGACCCTGCCGTGGCTGGGCGTGGCAGGCACGGCGTGTCTGGCTCGATCATCGCTCGTATGCAAGACGTCGGCGGCCGTGCGACCGTTGACTCAGTGCCGGGGGAAGGCGCCTGTGTCACCTTGCGATGGCGACCTAACCTGGATTCGGCCGATCAACAGCGACCCGAGCGCGATGCCGCCCAGAACGAAGCAGCCAGCTGGGAACGGTCGCTGTCTGCCTCCATGGAGTCCGCTGGTGCCCGTGCCATCGCCGCAGGGCTCGCCCTGGTGCATTTCATCCTGCTCGTCTACGAATGCGCCGTGCACAGCTATTGGCACTGGCCTCCAGCCGCACTGAGCTTCATCGCACTGCTGCCGCCTGCTGTCCTTCTGCTCAAGGCATGGCCGGACGCCCTGCTTCCGCGCTGGGTGGCGCGGTTAACTGTCGTCGTCATCGCTGCGGTCAACTTTCTCGTGCTCCCACAGATCATCACCACCGGCTGGCCCGGCTACGCGTCCTGGTGCACCGGCGCTGGTAGCGATCTGAGCCGTGGCCTACTGATGCGCGGCCGCCCCGTGTATGCCTGGGCAGGCAGCGCAGCCACGACACTGGCCACCGCCTACTGGGTCATCTCCACCGGGCGGCCACTACTCATGATCTTCACCTACATGCTCGGCCACTACTTCACCCTCGTCAGCTGGCACGGCGTCGCCCACCTGTCCACCCGAGCCACCACACAGATCGCCGCCACCCAGCGAGAAACCGCCCGGCTCCAGGCGCAGCAGCACGCCCACGAAGAAGCCGACCGCATCATGACCAGCCGCATGGCCTCCGTCCGCCAACGCGTCACACCCCTCCTGACCCAGATCGCCAACGGCAAAGCACCAACGCCGAAGCTACGCAGCCAGGCCTACCTGCTCGAGGCTGAGCTGCGCGACGAGATCCGTGCGCCGTTCTTCACCGGCACCAGCATCGTGACAAGCGCCCAGGCTGCCCGCCGACGCGGCACCGAAGTCATCCTCCTGGACGACTCCGGCGACAACACCACCATCGACGACCAGGTACGGACTAACGCGGTCAACTACGTCACCAAGTTCCTTAACGTCACCCAGAGCAACCGCGTCGTCATCCGCCTCAACCCACCCAGGCGTCCCACACTCCTGACCATCGTCACCGACGACACCCGATACCGACTCGACCGGCAGGGAGAGTTGATAGCTGAAGGAATGGGAGCCCCGGTGATTTGATCCTGGTGCCTCCGGCGGGACTCGAACCCGCACGCCCGTAGGCAGCGACTTTTAAGGTCGCGGTGTCTACCGATTCCACCACGGAGGCGAGACGCGCCCCAATATATGAATAAAAGGGCGACAGTACCCCCACTGGGATTCGAACCCAGGACCTTGTGTTTATCAGACACGATACGAGGTATAAGCTCGCTGCTCTAACCGCTGAGCTATGGGGGCGCGGCCACGACATCGACGGCGTCGAGGAGGCCGACGCTGCCGCACTGGAGGGGGCAGTAGCGCGGAAGTAGGTTACCCCAGACAGCGGCCGTGTCGGTCGTTTTCCCCACTGTGTTCCGTCAGGTACGCCCGCGCGCAGGCGCCACGCTCCGTTGCCCCTGACATCTCAGGAACTGCTCGCCATGCCGCTAGCCTGGTCGCATGAGTCACACTCCTGCACCCGCATCCCCTGAGGCCGGACACGGGCCAGCACGCAGCACGTCGGAAGGCCACCTGACTGTCGGTGACATCGTCGCCCTCGTGGAGGCCGCTGCACCTCCCGGCCTGGCCGCCTCCTGGGATTCCAACGGGCTCATCTGCGGCGACCCCGCCGAGCCAGTGCGCAGCATCCTGCTGGCCGTCGACCCGGTGACAGCCGTCGTCGACGAGGCCATTGATGCCGGAGTCGACATGGTCATCACCCATCACCCCCTCTACCTGCGCGGTACCGACCACGTCGCGGCCACCGACCCCAAGGGCCGCACCGTCCACCGCCTCATCCGCGCCGGCATCGCACTCCTCAACGCCCACACCAGCCTCGACGCCGCCCACGGGGGAGTGGCTGACGCCCTGGCCGAGCACGTCGGTCTCGTCTCCACCGTCCCCCTCGAGCCCGACCCCGCCTCCCCGGATCAGGGCATCGGACGGATCGGCACGTTACCCCAGCCCATCACCCTGCGTCGGTTCGCCGAGGGCGTCGCCTCAGCCCTGCCCGACTCCGCCCCCGGCCTCCTCGTGGGCGGGGACCTGGACGCCGTCGTCGAACGCATCGCCGTCTCAGGTGGAGCGGGCGACTCTCTCCTGCAACGGGCCCGGCATGCTGGAGCCGATGTGTTCCTCACCGCCGACCTGCGCCA
Organism: Actinomyces sp. HMT 175; assembly: GCF_016694895.1. Taxonomy (NCBI): domain Bacteria; kingdom Bacillati; phylum Actinomycetota; class Actinomycetes; order Actinomycetales; family Actinomycetaceae; genus Actinomyces; species Actinomyces sp. HMT 175. The sequence goes on along the minus strand of NZ_CP068012.1, from coordinate 1,674,555 downwards.
CCACCCGGCCTCCGAGCACCTGGAGGACGGCCGCCCCTATCTCCTGTGCGGAACCCACTGGGCCACCGAGTGGGTCGGCCTGGAGCCCCTGGGCCGCCGGCTCACAGAGGACGCCCACTCCCGTGGAGCCTCCCTGGCCGTCCAGGTCTCCCGCATTGTCACGGATCCCTGGGCGCTGCGCCTGCCGACCGGAACAGACCGGGCATGAGAGGATTCGCAGCAACAACTTGTACGCACCTGAAGGAGCACACGCCGTGACCAGCGCCCCCATCGCCCAGCAGCGCCTTCTCATCGACCTCCAGGACCTCGACTCCCACCTGGCACGGCTGCGTCACGAGCGCAAGCACCTTCCGGTCCTCACCCGCATCGAGGCGGTCATCGAGCGCCTCAAAGCCAACAAGCGCGCAGCCATCCAGGCCGAGGCCGCTCTCGACGAGGCCAAGAAGCAGGCCACTCGCAGTGAGGACGAGGTCGGGCAGGTGGCGCGCCGCGCCGAGGTGCTGCGCGAGCGCCTCCACTCCGGCAGCAGTGCGGCCCGCGACCTCTCCGCTATCCAGGGGGAGATCGACCAGCTCGGCCAACGCCAGTCAGCCTTGGAGGAGGCGCAGATCGTGGCCATGGAGGCCCTCGACTCCGCCCGGCAGGAGGCGGAGCGCCTCAGCCAGGAGGAGGCCGAGATCCGGGCGGCCGGCCGGGAGCTCACCGCCAAACGCGATGCCGAGTTCGCCCGACTCGATGAGGAGATCGAGTCCCTGGAGAACCAGCGGGCAGACCTGGCCGGAACCATTGAGGCGCCCCTCTTGGCGGACTACGAGGCCGTGCGCACCTCCACAGGCGGGCTCGGCGCAGTCGCCCTGAGAGGACGCACCGTTGAGGGCGGCGCCGTCGAGATCAGTCCCCAGGAGCTGGCCCGCATCGTGGCCGCCCCGGCCGAGGAAGTCATCCACGCCGAGGAGAACGACGTCATCGTCGTACGGATGGACATCTGACGGCGCGGTCCGCCTGAAGCCGGCCGTGACCGACTTCAGCGGGTCACCAGGGTGAGAGCCCGACGACCCTGCCGGTCCGGCTCGCCGATCTCGACGTCGTCGATGCTCTCCAGGTGCCCGGCGATGGTTGCGATGTCCTCCACGTGGACGTGCTCAGGCACGGATTCGGCGGCGACGGCCCTGAGGAGCTCTCCGGTGAGCAGTCCGCGAGCGTGCTTGGCCATGTGGGAGACCACCTTGCGCGAACCGTCGTCGGCGGTGCGCACCACGCGTATGCTGACGACCTCAATGCCGTCGCGCGCGGACGGCTTCCATGCGGCCGCATAGTCCGCCGACCGGCAGTCCACCACCAGTCCCTGTTCAGCCATGTCAGTGAGCGACGGCGCCAGGTGCTGCTTCCAGAACGCCGGCAGGCGCCCCGGTCCAGGCAGGGACGTGCCCATCGACAGGCGGTGGTCGGGCACCAGGTCAGTGGGGGACAGGATGCCCCACAGTCCCGAGAGAACAACACAGTGGCGCTCCAGAGCAGCCCGGCCGGCCGCCTCCTCGGCGATCGAGTCGAGCCGGGCGGCCTCGTACAGGACCCCGGTGAACAGCTGATGGGCGGGGACACAGGGCGAGGTCTCCAGCGTCAGATTCGTTGTCACTTGCTCTGCGCTGCGCGGCCCCAGTCCCAGGATGGAGGCCGCCTCATCGCTCCGGCTCACCTCAGCCAGCGCGGACATCACCTCGCGGCGCGCAGCAGTGAGCCTGTCCGCGTCCAGGAGCGAGTCAAGTTCCAGCGACGGTCCACTGGCAGGAGCGGTCTTTCCCTCAGAGGGAGGCAGCAGGATCAGCACCCGCACATGATAGGCGGCTCCCAGCAGGTCAGGGGCCGACGGCGAGCGAGACTCCGTGCTGATGCTCCACGGCGCTACACTGACCCGTGCGGACGAGCCGACCGGGCGGCCGCGGTACGGGCCACCGCCTTCAGGGCGGTGGCGGGCTGAGGAACGTCCGGGCTCCACAGAGCAGGGCGGTGGCTAACGGCCACCCGGGGTGACCCGCGGGACAGTGCCACAGAGAGCAGACCGCCCATCGAGTACCGGTGGGTAAGGGTGAAAGGGTGGGGTAAGAGCCCACCAGCGCGGCGGGTGACCGTCGCGGCTCGGTAAACCCCGCCCGGAGCAAGACCGCACAGCTGGCGCTTGAAGGCTGCTCGCCCGAGTCAGCGGGTAGGTCGCATGAGGCCGCTGGCAACAGCGGTCCAAGATGAATGGTCGCCACCGCCCAGGCCGGCAACGGTGGGCGGCAACAGAACCCGGCGTACAGGTCGGCTCGTCCGCCCCATAGAACCTGTTGAAACGGCTGTGGCCCGCCAGGATGATCCTGGCGGGCCACAGCCGACACGTGGTCAGAGGCGGGTAGTGCGTTTACTTCGCCGCCACGTAGACCTCATTCTTGTTGTCCACCTGAGAGAAAGCGCTCACCGCGAAGGCGCCCTTCTTCTCATTGGCAGCCGACTCGTCAACGAGGAAGACGAAATCACCCTTCGCCTTACCTCCATCTCGAGGCATGCTCTGGCGAATGAAGAGCGACTGCCCGCCGATAGACAGCTCAGCCTCCGAGGTGTTCCCCTCGTGGGTGAACCCCACCTGGAGCCTGAACTCCTGGAACTGTCCCTCTCCGTGGTAGGTGATCTCAACGGGGACGCGAAGGTACACCTTGCCGGCAGGAGGCTCCTTGTAGCTGTACTGGTTCGTGGCGGCCTTCACCGACTCATTGGCGTTCCACTCGACATCGCCGATGGTGACGTCAACCGAGGCGTTCGGGTCGTCGTCGTACTTACCGGCATTCAGCGTGATCGGCCCGGCCTTCGGGTCGAGGGGGTTCTTCTCGCTGGAGCCCGGGTCGTTGCTGCCCGGCTTGCTGGTCTTGGTGGTCTTCTTCTGATCCGAGCTGCCAGTCTCGTCAGAGTCGCTGGCCTTCTTCTTGGAGTCAGAGTCAGAGTCAGCCTTCTTCTGGCTCTTCGGCTCCGAGGTTGACGTGCTGTCCGCCTTGTCGTCCGAATCGCTGGAATCGCCCTTGAACATGAAGATGCTACCGATGACCAGGGCGACCACGACGACTGCAGCAATACCGGTCCAGAACCACCACTGCTGGGTCAGCGGCTTGGAGCCGTTGCCAGGGCCGGCCGGAGCGGCGGCGTTGGGCTGCCACCCGCCAGCGGGAGGCTGCATGCCTCCGGCGGCCCCCTGGGGCTGGTAGGGCGTGGGCGACTGGGCGTAGTCCATGTTGGCCGCGTAAGGGCTGCCCCCGGTTGCGGGAGCGCCGGCGTAGTCCCCGGAGGGGGCGGAGGCCGACATGCCTGTCGGGTCGGCAACCGGTGAGGCAGTGCTCAACGACGCCGTCGGGGCGGTCGACACCGCCTGGGTTGGAGCCCACGCCGGGTCGGCCTCGGAAGCGGCGCCTGCGGCCGAAGCAGCGGAGGCGGCGGAGTCGTCGACCCAGATCTGCCAGCCCTCTGGAGCCGGTCCCCAGGCCGGGTCGGGCTGCCAGCCTGCAGGCGGTTCGAAGCCCTCGGGTGGCGCGGGCCAGTTCGGCGGTGGATTGAAGCGCAAAGCCATGAGAACCTCCGGGAGGAAATAAACAGGGAGAAACCCGCATGGGTTTCCTGGGCAGAATAGAGATGTCCGCTACTCAAGGACCCTACGTCGTCACCTTATCGTGAGGCAACGTGACGGCGCTCGATCGTCCTGGATGTGGATGGGTAGCGATACCCACTGCCTCAAGGCAGGGTGAGCACCTCGGCGCCGTCCTCGGTCACCACGAGCGTGTGCTCGAACTGGGCAGTACGGGAACGGTCCTTGGTGACCACCGTCCAGCCATCGTCCCACTGCTCCCACTCGATGCCACCGAGTGTGAGCATCGGCTCGATGGTGAACACCATGCCCGTCTCGATGACGTCGTCGTGCAGAGGGGCGGCGTCGTAGTGGGGGATGATGAGACCGGAGTGGAACGCCTCGCCGACGCCGTGTCCGGTGTAGTCGCGCACCACCCCGTAGTCGAAGCGCTTGGCGTAGGCCTCGATGACGCGGCCGATGACGTTGACCTCGCGACCCGGCTTGACGGCCTTGATACCCCGCTCCATCGCGGTGCGGGTGCGTTCGATGAGCAGCTCCGTCTCGCGGTCGACCTCACCGACGGCGTAGGTGGCGTTCGTGTCGCCGTGGACCCCGCCGATGTAGGCGGTGACGTCAAGATTGATGAGGTCTCCCTCGTTCAAGCGGGTCGAGTCCGGGATACCGTGGCAGATGACCTCATTGATCGATGTGCAGATCGACTTGGGGAAGCCCATGTAGCCCAGGCACGAAGGGTAGGCGCCGTGGTCGCACAGGTACTCGTGGGCGATCCGGTCGAGCTCATCGGTGCTCACCCCCGGGGCGATCGCCTTGGCGGCCTCGGCCAGGGCTCGGGCGGCCAGCTGCCCCGCGACCCTGATCCGCTCGATCGTCTCGGCGTCCTTGATCTCCGGGGCCGTGACGCGCTCGGGGCCGTCGTGGAACATGTATTCGGGGCGTGCGATGGACGCAGGCACATGACGCTCAGGACTGAGCGTCCCGGGAGTCAGCGTGCCACGCGGCGCGCGGTCGGCCAGTGGGGCCGAGGACGCAGGGGAAGCCGAAGAAGTCATGGTCGTAAGCATAGAAGGAGGTATCCGGTTCGCGGGACCTTCCCTCCAGCCGGTGGTTCAGGGCCTCCACCATGACGCTGTGGGTCTTATCACTGTCAGGGGCCGTCAGGAGCTGAACCAGTGCTTCTCCGCGGGGAAGGACTCCTCACGCACCGCGGCCCCATAGTCGGCGGCCGCCTGCCGCAGGGCCTCGCCGACCTGCCCGAACTGGTGGGCGAAGCGCGGAGACCAGTCCGTCATCCCGGCCATGTCCGTCCACACCAGGACCTGCCCGTCGCAGCGCGCGCCCGCGCCAATACCGATCGTGGGGATCGTGAGCGACTCGGTCACGCGCGCGGCCAGGGGCTCGGGCACCATCTCCAGGACCAGGGCGACCGCCCCCGCCTCGGCCAGTGCCTGCGCGTCGGCCATCAGTACGTCAGCGGCCTCGCCACGGCCCTGAACCCGGAAGCCGCCGAGCATGTTGACGCTCTGCGGGGTGAACCCCAGGTGCCCCACCACCGGGATGCCCGCCTGGGCCAGTGCCCTCACGCTGGCTGCCCGGGGGGTGCCGCCCTCGAGCTTGACGGCGTTGGCCCCGGCCTTCATGAGACGCACCGCGCTGGCCAGTGCCTGCTCCGGACCGGCCTCGTACGTGCCGAAGGGAAGGTCGGCCACAACCAGGGCGCGCTTGGTCGCCCGGGCCACTGAGCGGGTGGCCACCACCATCTCGTCGAGCTCCACCGGGAGTGTGGAGTCGTGCCCCAGCATGACGTTGCCGATGGAGTCGCCCACCAGCAGCAGATCGGTTCCCGCCGCATCCAGGATCCGGGCGGTCACGGCGTCGTAGGCGGTGAGCATGACCAGCTTGGTGCCGTCCTTCTTGGCGGATGCCAGGTGATGGACGCGCACGGGCTTGCCGCCTCCGACAACGGGAGCGGACGTACCGTAAGGGGACTCGGGTGTAGCCATGGCATGAGGCTACCTGAGGTGTTGCAGTGCGCCTGCGCGTCGGACGGGCCACTGGCCTTCCTCTGACGTCCTTCGCCGAGGGCGTTGTCCGAAACCTGCCTGACGCACCCGCGCACTAGGCTGGTCCAAGCAGAACGTCTCAGGCGCAAGAACGCCGGCCACGCCGTCGGCCCGCTGCCGCACCCCACGCTGAGGAGGACCATGGACAAGCAGCAGGAGTACGTGCTCCGAGCCATCGAGGAACGTGACATCAGCTTCATCCGCCTGTGGTTCACTGACGTCTCCGGACAGCTCAAGTCCGTGGCCATCGCACCGGCCGAGGTCGAGAGCGCCTTCGAGGAGGGCATCGGCTTTGATGGATCGGCGATCGAGGGACTCACACGCGTCTTCGAGTCCGACATGCTCCTGGCCCCCGACCCCTCCACGTTCCAGATGCTGCCGTGGCGGGACGGGGACAACGGCGTGGCCCGCATGTTCTGCGATGTCCTCACGCCCGACGGCGAGCCTGCCCGCACCGACCCGCGTTCCGTGCTCGAGCGTCAGCTCGCCCGGGTCGCCGAGGCCGGCTTCACCTGCTACATCCACCCTGAGATCGAGTTCTACCTGGTCAACCGCGACGCCGACGGGCGCATCCGCCCCACTGACGACGCCGGTTACTTCGACCATGTGCCCGGGGGCACCGCTCACGACTTCCGCCGCCAGGCCATCCTCATGCTCGAGCAGATGGGGATCTCGGTGCAGTTCTCCCACCACGAGGGTGGCCCGGGCCAGAACGAGATCGACCTGCGCTTCGCCGACGCCCTGTCGATGGCGGACAACATCATGACCTTCCGCGCCGTCGTGGAAGAGGTGGCCCTCAAGGAGGGCTGCCTGGCGACCTTCATGCCCAAGCCCTTCCCCAACGAGTTCGGCTCGGGCATGCACACGCACTTCTCCCTGTTCGAGGGTGACCGCAACGCCTTCTTCGACCCCGCCGGCCAGTACCAGCTCTCCGCCACCGGTCGCTCCTTCATCGCCGGACTGCTGCACCACGCCTCGGAGATCACGGCCGTCACCAACCAGCACGTCAACTCCTACAAGCGCCTGTGGGGAGGGGACGAGGCCCCCAGCTACGTGTGCTGGGGCCACAACAACCGCTCCGCCCTGGTGCGCGTCCCCATGCACAAGCCCGGCAAGGCCCAGTCCGCGCGGGTGGAGTTCCGCGGCATCGACTCCTCGGCCAACCCCTACCTGGCCTACGCGGTCATTCTTGCCGCCGGCCTCAAGGGTATCGAGGAGGGCTACGAGCTCCCCCCCGAGGCCGAGGACGATGTCTGGGCCCTGTCGGAGATGGAGCGAAAGGCGCTGGGCATTCACGCCCTGCCCACCTCGCTCAAGAGCGCGGTCGCCGCCATGGAGCGCTCCGACCTGGTGGCGGACACCTTCGGCGAGGACACCTTCGAGTTCTTCCTGCGCAACAAGCGCCGCGAGTACCGGGCCTACGACGCACAGGTCACCGACTTCGAGATCAGCCAGTTCTTCCCGCGCGCCTGAGCGGAGCAGGAGACAGCTGTGAGAGACCGCAGCGAGAAGCGAGCGCCGATCGGGTCCCCCTCCCGGCACAGCTCCTCGCCCAGGACCCTGCTGCTGCGGGCCGGATTCCACGACGCGGCCCGCGCTGGAAAGCTCCTGGGCGACCCGGCGCTGCTGCCCTTCCTGCCGGACGGCACTCAGGCCGACGACGTCGGCGAGGCAGGCGACCACGGTGGGCGCGCCTTGGCGGACCGCTCCACGCGGCTGGGTGGCCGACCCGCTGAGATACGGCTGGGGCCTGAGCGTGAGGAGCTCATTGACTCCCTGGCACTCACCGCCGATCCCGACATGGCTCTGCTCAGCCTCGTCCGGCTCGCCGAGGCCGCCACCGCGGCCGAATCAGCTCACCGGGCATCGGTGGGCGGTGTCGAGACTGGGGGTACGACGACGCCAGCAGCACTTCTGTGCAGCGTCATGAGCGATCCTGCCGCAGGGCCGCGTGAGCACAGGCGCCGCCTGCTCGCGGTCCTGGGCGCCTCGCAGGCCCTGGGCGACTTCCTCGTGGCCCATCCTGAGCGCCTCACCGCGCTCGCGCCTGACAGGGCGTGGGACGCCCCGCAGGAGCCCGGCGCCGGTGAGGCGCTGCAACGGACGGTCCGCGACGCGCTGGGGCAGGCCGCCCCCGTGAATGCGGACCCCTCGAACAGCGACGAAAGGCCCCCACACCCGGGAAACGCTGCCGTCAGCCGGGCGACCGCGGCGCTGCGACGCGCCTACCGGGACCGGCTCACGGCGATCGTCGCCGATGACCTCACCAGCGCCGACCCGATCGAGCACGTCCCCACCGTGTGCCGCCGCATGACCGAGCTTGCCGACGCCGCCCTGGACGCGGCCCTGCTTGTCGCCCGCGCCGCCGTCGGACCGCAGGCCGACGACGTGGCCCTCGCCGTGATCGCCATGGGAAAGACCGGGGCCCGAGAGCTCAACTACATCTCGGACGTCGACGTCGTCTACGTCGTCGGCCCCACCCACGAGGCCTGCGGTGCTCAGGAGCCGATCAGCGAGGAGCGCCTCGTGGAGGTCGGCACGCATGTGGCCACCGAGCTCGCCCACGTCGTCTCCGCCACCGCGCCCGAACCTCCCCTGTGGCCACTGGACACGGCGCTGCGTCCCGAGGGCAAGGACGGTGCGCTCGTGCGCACGCTTGACTCCCACCTGGCCTACTACCGCAGATGGGCCGCCTCCTGGGAGTTCCAGGCCCTGCTCAAGGCCAGGGCCTGCGCCGGCGACGTCGAGCTCGGGGCCCGCTACGAGCAGGGCGTGGCGCCCTACGTGTGGGAGGCCAGCCGACGGGAGAACTTCGTTGAGGACGCCCGTGCCATGCGGCGCCGGGTTGAGAAGGAGTCCGTGCCGCGCGGAGGAGTCGACCGGCGTATCAAGCTGGGCCCCGGGGGACTGCGGGACGTCGAGTTCACTGTCCAGCTCCTCCAGCTCGTCCACGGCCGCTCCGACGAGAGCCTGCGCGTGCGTGCCACCCTGGAGGCTCTCGACGCTCTCAGCGCAGGCGGATACGTCAGCCGCACCGACGCAGCGGCCTTGAGCGGCTGCTACAAGGCCCTGCGGCTGCTGGAGCATCGCAGCCAGCTCTTCCGGCTGCGCCGCACCCACAACCTTCCTGAGAAGGAGGAGGACCTGCGCCGTGTCGAGCGGGGCATCAGTGACTGCCTGGGCCGCGGAGACAGCCTGTGGGAGGACTTCAAGGACCTGCGCCGGCGGGTACGGGCCCTCCACCAGGAGATCTACTACCGTCCCCTGCTGGCCTTCGCGGCCGCCCTCAGCGCCGATGAGATGGCTCTGAGTCCTCAGGCGGCGCGCGAGCGTCTGGCCGCAGTCGGCTACGCGGATCCCGACGGGGCCCTGCGCCACATCCAGGCCCTCACCGAGGGGGTCAGCCGCCGCGCCGCGATCCAGCGCCAGCTGCTGCCGGTCATCATCGGCTGGATCGGTGGGGGAGCCGACCCCGATTTCGGTCTGCTCTCCTTCCGGCGGCTGTCCGAGGCCATCGGGGGCTCGCACTGGTACCTGGCCATGCTGCGAGACTCCCCGGTGGCGGCGCGCAGACTGTGCCAGGTCCTCTCCAGCGCCCACTGGGCCACCGAGCGCCTCGCGGAGTTCCCCGAGTCTATCGCCTGGCTCGACGACGACGACGAGCTCGCCCCCCGCCGATCCGGCGCCCTGGCGGAGGAGGTCACCGCCGTCCTGCGCCGCCGCAGCCTGACCGGCCCCGATGACGCTGCCCTTGCAGAGCAGGCGCTCGAGGCGGTTCAGGCGATCCTGAGAGTGCGCGCCCGCGAGGAGGTACGTGCCTCACTGGCGGACTGCCTGGACGGCATCGACCCTGCACGCACCGCCTCCATCCTCTCCGACGCCACCGACGCGGTCCTGGACGGGGCGCTGACCGTGGCCACCGGGCTGGTCATCGCCCAGCGCGACGGGTTGGAGGCCGTCTCCGCCGGGCCCGACGCCAGCGGGTGCTGGCAGGCCGCCCGCGCCCGCCACGCCATCATCGCCATGGGACGCCTGGGAGGCCGCGAGATCGGGTACGCCTCGGACGCGGACGTCCTCTTCGTCCACCAGGCCCGCGACGGGGCGGGTGAGGAGGATGCCGCCCAGGAGGCCGAGGCCGTCGCCAAACAGGTCATGGGACTGCTGGCCGCGGCGCTCCCGCACCCCCTTGAGGTGGACTGCGATTTGAGGCCCGAGGGACGCAACGGCGTCATGAGCCGCTCGCTGGACGCCTACCGCGAGTACTACGGCCGCTGGTCCGCCCTGTGGGAGCGTCAGGCACTGCTGCGCGCCCGTCCCTGCGCCGGAGACCGAGACCTGGGTCGGCGTTTCGAGGAGCTCATCAACCCGCTGCGCTGGGCGCAGGAGGGCCTGGCGCCCCAGGACCTGCGGGAGATCCGCAGGATCAAGGCGCGGGTGGAGGCCGAGCGCCTGCCACGGGGCATTGACCCGGCCCGCCACCTCAAGCTCGGCCCCGGTGGGCTCAGTGACGTGGAGTGGAGCGCCCAGGTGCTTCAGCTCGCCCACGCCGGTCGGATACCCCAGCTGCGGACCACCTCGACCGTCGGCGCGCTCCAGGCCGCGGTCCAGGCCGGGGTACTGAGCGCGGACGGCGGGGGAGAACTGGTCGCGGCCTGGATCCTGGCCAGCCGCCTGCGCTCGGCGATCGTCCTCGGAACCGGGCGCGCCTCGGGGCCGCGCTCCCAGGTCCTCCCCATCCAGAGCCGGGAGATCCGCCTGGTGGGGCGCCTCATCGGCCTCAGTGCGGGCAGGGAGCGAGAGCTCGAGGACCTCTACCGCCGTAGCGCCCGCCACGCGCGCGCAGTGGCCGAGCGCATCGTCTTCACCGACGCCGCTGCCCACGGCCCCACCGCTTCAGCGCCGTCGAGCACCGTGTCAACGGCTCAGCCGCACAGCCAGGAGTCACCGCCGCCACGTTCAGCAGGCTCGGCCCGGAGCTCTCGCGCACGGTCTCGTCGGGATAGTGGATCGTCAGCCGCCAAGGGCTCCAGGCGGGCCAGCCGTCCCCGCACCACGAGAAGGCGACCGGAGGGACCCTACCCCTGGAGCTGACCGAGTGCAGACGGCACTGGACGTAGGCCCCGGGCGATGAGGATCGCATCGTCGTCGTGGGTCCCCGCGCTACGAACCTGGCAGACTTGCCGCCGTGAGGCTCATTCTTGTACGCCACGGTCGCACCGAGGCCAATGTCATGCAGGCACTCGACACCGCCTTCCCCGGAAATCCCCTGGATGAGGTGGGGCTGGGGCAGGCCGACGGGTTGCCGGACCGTCTGGATAAGGCCGGACTGCTCCAGGGGCTGGGGTCACTGTGGGTCTCCCCGATCCTGCGCGCCAGGCAGACCATCGCCCCTATCGAGGCCGCCACCGGCCTGAGCGCCACCGTCGACTCGGGACTGCGTGAGGTTCTGGCCGCCGACCTGGAGATGAACACCGACGCGCGCTCGGTGGCCTGCTACGTGGACACCACCCGGGCTTGGATGGCGGGGCGCCCCGCCTGCCGCATCCCCGGCTCCCCGGAGGACGGGCACGACACGCTTCAGCGCTTCGACGAGGCCATCGACCGCATCTGCGAGCAGGCCGCACGGGCGGGAGACTCAGCGGCCCTGCTCGTCTCCCACGGCACCGCGCTGCGTCTGTGGACCTCCCTGAGGGCCGCGGCCGGAGGCGGCGTGGACCCGCTGTGGGTCGCCGATCGCCCCATGCACAACACCGGGATCACCGTCGTCGACGGCGATCCCGGCGGTGGATGGAGCCTGACCTCCTGGGATGACGGGGCCTGGGACCAGGCCCCCTCCTGAACCGGCCCGACCCTACAGGACCGAGGAGAGGAAGGCCCGGGTGCGTTCGGCCTGGGGATCGTCCAGGACCTTGACGGGGTCACCGGACTCGCAGATGACACCGCCGTCCATGAAGATCAGCTGGTCGCCGACCTCCCGGGCGAAGCCCATCTCGTGGGTGACCACGACCATCGTCATGCCGGAGGCGGCGAGGTCCTGCATCACCTGCAGCACCTCACCGACCAGCTCGGGGTCCAGGGCCGAGGTCGGCTCGTCGAAGAGCATGAGCTCGGGGTCCATCGCCAGGGCCCGGGCGATCGCCACTCGCTGCTGCTGGCCGCCGGAGAGCTGGGAGGGGTAGTGGTCGAGGCGATCCCCCAGCCCCACCCGCTCCAGTAGCTCGATGCCGCGTTCACGGGCCTTGGCCTTCGGAGTCTTCTTGACCAGGACCGGTGCCTCCATGACGTTCTGCAGAGCCGTCATGTGGGGGAAGAGGTTGAAACGCTGGAAGACCATCCCGATCTTGGCGCGCTGAGCGGCGCGGGCCTTGTCCGACAGGGCGTGTAGCTCGATGCGCCCCCTGCGCTCGACCTCACGCATCCCGATGAGCTCACCGTCGACCTTGATCCGGCCGGCGTCGATGGACTCCAGCTCGTTGATGCAGCGCAGCAGCGTGGACTTTCCCGAGCCCGACGGGCCGATGAGCACCGTCACTGAGCCGGGCGGGACGATGAGGTCGATGCCCCGCAGCACGTGCAGCTCACCGAAGAACTTGTGCAGGTCGCTGATCTCGACCTTGGGCGTGGCGGCTGCTGCCTGGGCGGATGTGCTCATGGGGTGACCTCCAGGAAGGGATCGTCCTTGGTGGTGTGCGCATCGAGGATGGCCTGCTGACGGGCCGACAGGCCCCGGCCCGAGGAGCCGGAGGACTTGTCAGAGTCGAAGCCCTTGCCGTAGTAGCGCTCGATGTAGTGCTGTCCCACCATAAGGATCGAGGTGATGATGATGTACCAGATGGCCGCGACCAGAAGCAACGGAATGATCTGGTAGGTCAGCGACGCGTAGGAGTTGGTGACGAAGGTCAGATCCAGGGTGAAGGGGACCGCCAGCACCAAGGAGGTCGTCTTGAGCATGGAGATCGTCTCGTTGCCGGTGGGCGGGACGATGACCCTCATCGCCTGGGGAAGGACGATCCTGCGCAGGATCTGGCCCCTGCTCATGCCCAGGGCCCCGGCGGCCTCGCTCTGGCCCTTGTCCACTGAGTTCAGGCCCGAGCGGACAATCTCGGAGAGGTAGGCGCCTTCGTTGATGCCCAGCCCCAGGACCGCCGCGACGAAGGGGGTGAAGACCGTCGTCGTCTTGAAGGTCAGCAGCTCGGGGCCGAAGGGGATGCCCAGACTCAGCTTCTGGTAGAGCGCGGACAGCGCACCCCAGAAGACCAGCTGGGTGTAGATCGGGGTGCCACGGAAGAACCACAGGTAGGCCAGCGCCACCCAGCGCAGGACCGGGTTGGAGGACTGGCGCAGGATCGCCGTGGTGACCGCGAGCACGATGCCGATGGCCATGGCCATGAAGGTCAGCAGCAGCGTCCAGCCGACGGCCTTGACCACGTGGACCTCGCGCAGGAAGAACCAGACCGTGGACCAGTGGAACTTCTCATTGGTGACCAGCCCGTGGATGAGCATGGCCCCCAGGACCGTGACGATCGCGGCACTGATCCACGTCCCCGGGCGGGGGACGGGCTTGGGATTGTTGAGGACGACCTTGTCGTCCTCAGAGGCGGGTGAGGCGGTCACTGCTCACTCCTTCACTGCGGGATTGAGTTCTGCGGTGGTCAGGGCGGCGTCCTTCACGCCCCAGTTGTCCAGGATCTTCTGCCAGATGCCGTGGTCCATGAGGTACTGGACGGCGGCCTGGATCGCGGCGGTGAACTGGGGGTCGGCCTTGGCGGTCACCACCCCCTGGGGGGCGGCGTCCTCGATCTCACCGAGGGTGACGATCTGGCCATCGGTCAGCTCGACGGCGTAGCCGGCCACGGTGGAGTCCGAGTAGGTGGCGTCGATGGTGCCGCCCACCAGGCCGGTGGTGGCCTCGGACTGCTTGGAGTAGGAGCGTACGGACAGCACCGGCTTGCCCGCCTGGGCGCACTTGTCGGCGGCGTCGCGCATGGTGGTCTCCTGGGCGGTTCCCACCTGGACGCCGATGGTCCGTCCGCACAGCTTGAGGTGGTCGGAGGTCTCGACGCCCTTGGGGTTGCCGGCCTGGACGTTGAATCGCGAGCCCACGTTGATGTAGGCGCTCATGTCGACCTCCGCGGTCCGTTCGGGGGTGACGGTGAAGGAGGAGATGCCGGCGTCGTACTTCGAGCCGATCGAGGCGATGATGGAGTCGAACTCGGCGGTGTGCACTTTGCCCTTGACGCCCAGGACGGCGGCGATCGCGTTGGTCAGGTCGACGTCGTAGCCCACGGCCGTGCCCGAGGGGTCGAGGAACTCGGCCGGCGCGTAGTCCGTGGAGGCGGCCACGTCGAGGACACCGTCCTCAAGGGCGCCCTGAGGGAGCTTGGCAATGATGTCGGGCTGCGCCTGGATCGACGAGGTGTCGAAGGAGTGGATCTGCGAGCTCCGGTTCGCGTTCCAGTCAGCGGCGTTGGTGCATCCGCTGAGGACCAGGCAGGCGGTGGCTGCCAGCCCGAGGGAGGCGTGATGGCGGATCCTCATCGTGGGATCTCCTCTTCGGAGTGGATCAAGACAGAGAAAGAATATCCGCAATGCAGTATAGATATGCAAACTGGGGTGGTGGCGTACAGCACGACGGCGGCTCTGAGCCTCGTGCGTAGGAGGCTCAGAGCCGCCGTCTGAGCTGGGTCACCGGCTCACAGGTCGTAGTAGAGCTGGAACTCGTAGGGGTGGGGGCGCAGCCGCAGCGGCTCGATCTCGTTGGTGCGCTTGTACTCGATCCAGGTCTCGATGAGGTCGGGGGTGAAGACGTCTCCCTCAGTGAGGAAGTCGTGGTCGTCCTCCAGGGCCTCCAGCGCCTCGTCCAGGCTGTCGGGGAGCTTGTCGATGTCGAAGTACTCCTCGGGAGCCAGCTCGTAGAGGTCCTTGTCGATGGGCTCGCGGGGCTCGATGCGGTTGCGGATGCCGTCAATTCCGGCCATGAGGACGGCGGCGAAGCACAGGTAGGGGTTGGAGGAGGGATCCGGCACCCGGTACTCCACCCGCTTGGCCTTGGGGGAGGAGCCCGTGACCGGGATGCGGATGCAGGCCGAGCGGTTGCGGGCCGAGTAGACCAGGTTGACCGGCGCCTCGAAGCCGGGGACCAGGCGGTGGAAGGAGTTCACCGACGGGTTGGTGAAGGCCAGCAGCGCTGGGGCATGGGCCAGGATCCCACCGATGTACCAGCGGGCGAGGTCCGAGAGCTGGCCGTAGCCCCGCTCGTCGAAGAACAGTGGCTTGCCGTCCTTCCACAGCGAGTGGTGGGTGTGCATGCCCGAACCGTTGTCGCCGAAGATCGGCTTGGGCATGAAGGTGGCTGTCTTGCCGTTGCGCCAGGCCTCATTCTTGATGATGTACTTGAACTTCATCATGTCGTCGCCCGCGGCGAGCAGAGAGCTGAAACGGTAGTTGATCTCCTGCTGTCCGGCGGTCCCGACCTCGTGATGGGCCCGTTCGATCTCCAGTCCGGAGGCGAGGCAGGTGCGGACCATGCGGTCCCGGATATCGGCCATCTGATCGTTGGGGGAGACGGGGAAGTAGCCGCCCTTGAAAGCGGTCTTGTATCCCTTGTTGCCGCCCTCCTCCTCGCGGCCGGTGTTCCAGGCCGCCTCGCAGGAGTCGATGGTGTAGAAGGACTCGGCCGGTGAGGCCTCGTAGCGCACCGAGTCGAAGAGATAGAACTCGGCCTCGGCCCCGATGTAGCAGGTGTCGGCGATTCCGGTGGAACGCAGGTAGTCCTCGGCCTTGGCGGCGATCGAGCGGGGGTCGCGCGAGTAGACCTCGTCCGTGAAGGGGTCGACGATCGAGAAGTTGACGACCAGGGTCTTCTCCTCGCGGAACGGGTCCAGGAAGGCGGTGGTCACGTCGGGAACCAGCTTCATGTCCGACTCGTGGATCGCGGTGAAGCCTCGGATTGATGAGCCGTCGAACATGAGGCCGTCAGTGAGTGCCTCGTCCTTGAAAGCGGCCACAGGAATAGTGAAGTGCTGCATGACGCCGGGTAGGTCGCAGAACCGCACATCGACCAGCGCGACATTCTCCTTCTCGATGAACGTCAGTGCCTCGGATGCGTCCTTGAACATATCTCCTCCAGGTGGGAACGGCGCACATACTTCACGCGTATGTACTGTGGCTGACGGCAGTCACTATATTGACGTTACCGTGACAAAGGAATGGCGTCAGTGTTGCCTGAGTGTTTCGCCCGTTGATCGCCGGACTCCTCGAGTCGGCAGGGCCCTGTGTCATGGGAGAAGGAGGTGATCTGGGGCGGAGATTCAGCGTCCGCGCATGGCACGGCGGTCGGGGCGGACCCGATTAGGATCGATGTGCTTGGGGATCGGCAGGTTCTTGCCGGCCATCGACGTCAAGCGCTTGGAGACCTGCGTGATCTCGCTGTCAGTCAGTGACGTGGGCTTGGTTGGAAGCTGGCGCAGCGTCTTGGACAGGTCCGTCAGGCGTACCTGGCCGGCGTCAGTGCCCACCTGAAGGGTGTGGATGGGAACGGTCGACAGCAGCCGATGGACCTTGCGCTCCTCCTCGGCCAACATGCGTCGGGTGCGGGTGCTGGGTCCCTCCGCGATGAGAACGACACCGGGGCGTCCCACCAGCCGCCACACGAGGTCCTGGTCCTTGGTGAAGGCCACGGGCTCGGGCTCCACGAACCAGCCCCGACCGATCTGGTCCAGAACGGCCTTCGCCGCTCCTGGCATTCCCTCGATCTGGGAGAAGGAAGCGCGGCGCACCACGACTGACAGGATGACCATGTCGATCATGAGCGCCATGAGGATGCCCACCATCAGCCAGTACCACAGGGACAGTCCGTAGCCGAAGGAGACAGCGGCCCCCAGGGCGAGGCAGGTGGCGAGCACCGCCAGCATCACCCATCCGATCCACGGGTAGCTCCGCCGCGAGATCGTGTAGGAGTCCTTGATGTTCTGAAGGTACTGAGCCAGCCGGCGCTTCTTCTTCGGCTGGGGGGACTGGGCACTACTCACGGGCACACCATAGACGACGTTGGTGCGCCGGCACACATGCTCTCGCCGTCAGCGTGGCAGGCCGGTGCGCAACGGGAACCCGGTCGGCTGCGTGGGACCCGCGCCTCGCCTTCAGCAGGCGGCGGCGAGGTGGGGGTGGGCTCCCAGCAGGGCCGACGCCTCCTGGCGGGCGGTGGCCGGCTCGGCGAGCTGCGAGAGGTGCTCAGGGATGGGACGGCCGCGCTTGACCATGGCCCGTCCCCACAGCATGCCGGCGCGGTAGGAGGAACGCACCATGGGGCCGCTCATGACGGCGGCGAACCCGATCTCCTCGG
The DNA here is from genome assembly GCF_016694895.1 of Actinomyces sp. HMT 175. Classification (NCBI taxonomy): domain Bacteria; kingdom Bacillati; phylum Actinomycetota; class Actinomycetes; order Actinomycetales; family Actinomycetaceae; genus Actinomyces; species Actinomyces sp. HMT 175. The sequence continues at coordinate 1,657,538 of NZ_CP068012.1, read as the reverse complement.
CCAGGCGGCTGAGATCCACGAACTCCTGGGGCTTGACCCAGCGGTCAACAGGGTGGTGCAGCTTGGAGGGGCGCAGGTACTGGGTGATGGTGAGGATGTCGCAACGCGCCTCCACCAGGGCGGACATGGCCGCCTCGATCTCGTCACGGGTCTCGCCCATGCCCAGGATGAGGTTGGACTTGGTGACCAGTCCTGCCTCCGCGGCGGCCGTGATGACGTCGAGACTGCCCTGGTAGGAGAAGGCCGGCCGGATCCGCTTGAAGATGCGCGGGACCGTCTCCAGGTTGTGGCCGAGAACCTCGGGGCGCGAGGAGAAGACGTCCTCAAGCGCGTCGGGGTTTCCTTTGAAGTCGGGGATGAGCAGCTCGACACCGGTGCCCGGCGAGAGCTCGTGCACCTGGCGGGCGGTCTCGGCGTAGAGCCAGGCGCCACCGTCGGGACGGTCGTCGCGGGCCACCCCGGTCACAGTGGCGTAGCGCAGGTCCATCTCCTTGATCGAGACCGCCACACGCCGGGGCTCGTCGACGTCGTACTCGGTGGGACGTCCGGTGGCGATGTCGCAGAAGTCGCAGCGTCGGGTGCACATCTCGCCGCCCACCAGGAAAGTGGCCTCACGGTCATTCCAGCACTCGTAGATGTTGGGGCAGTTCGCCTCGGCACACACCGTGTGCAGGCTCTTCTCCCGCACCAGGCCGCGGACCTCCTGGTAGGTGTCGGAGACGACGGCGCGGGTGCGCAGCCAGTCGGGCTTGGACTCAATGGGGGTCTGGGCATTGCGCGCCTCAACCCGCAAGAGCTTACGTCCCTCAGGGGCCACGGTGGTGCTCACGTCTACCTCTCCTCGCTGACGACGGTTCTACGGGGAGTCTAGTACGCTCCCGAGGTTCTTAGGACCTCCGGCCTAGGAGTAAGGCCTGTTGTCACGTGGCATCCGCCACCAAGGGCAACAGGTGGCTCTCCAGGGTGGATACCAAGGCGTCCGCGGGAGCGCCGGTCGCCAGGTGCCGGCCGGTCTCCGCTGCCAGTGAGGTCACTCCGGCGTCGTCGATTCCGCAGGGAATGATGCGATCCAGGGAGAAGGCCTCCAAGTCGGGATCGACGTTCAGGCCGATCCCGTGCATGGTCACGCCTCGGGCGACCCTCACCCCCAGGGCGCAGATCTTGCGCTCGGGGCGCGCAAGCTGATCCGCCTCGCCCGCGGCTTCAGGGTCGGCCGGCAGCCAGACCCCGGAGCGCCCCTCGACACGGATCGTCTCCAGTCCGTAGAGGCCGCACAGGTCAATGACGGCGGCCTCCAGGGCCCGTACGTAGCGGATGACGTCAATGGGCTGGGCCAGGCGCAGGATCGGGTATACGGTCAGCTGTCCGGGCCCGTGCCAGGTGGTCTTGCCGCCACGGTCCACGTCGACCACCGGTACGTGACCGGGCTCGACGACGTCGGCGCTGGGCCGCTCCCAGGAGTGGGCCCTCCTGCCGACGGTGTAGACCGGTTCGTGCTCCACGAGTAGAAGGGTCGAGGGGCGGCGCCCCTCCACGATCTCGCCGTGAACATCCCTCTGCCGCTGCCAGCCCTCATGGAAGGGGATGAGCCGGGAACCGAGCTCCATGTCCTCACGCAGCACGGGTGCAGTCTACGTGACCACAACCGGCCCCCGAACCCGAGTTATCCACAGGCCGGTCGAAAGGGCTGGTCATCACGGTGCGCCGTGGTGACCATGGAGTGCATGAGCCCGACGACGTGCCCCCGCCCCGCCGACCGCCCCGGAGATGGCGCCTCCCACCGTCCCCGGCCCCGACGCCGTCCCGTACCTCGCCGGCGACTGCGGCCGCGCCGCGCGGGCGCCCCTCGCGCCGGCTCACTGCCTCCCTCGGACGCGGAGCCGAGCATCCCTGACTCGGCGCTCGGCGCCCTGTCGCAGCAGGGCTACACCATCGGTGAGGTCATGGGGCGCTCCACTGCTCCCAGCGCCCCTCGCCGTGGCCTCGATGCGCAGGGCCGCCATGTGGTCATCCGGGTCGTCGACCTGCCCCACGGACGTGCTGGAGCCATAGTCCTGCGGCGCTTGGCCGACCTGCGCGTCCTGCGCCACCCCGGCCTGGTCACCGTGCGGGAGGTGGTCTCGCTGCCCGAGCATCGGGCGGGCGTCATCATGGACCTCGTCGACGGGGCGGGACTCGACGTGGTTCTGGGGGCACGAGGACGGCTGAACGTCTCCTCGCTGGCCACGCTCCTGGACGTTCTGGGCTCGGCACTGGCCTACCTGCACGAGCACGGAGCGACCCACGGGGACGTGTCGAGTGGCAACGTCCTGGTGACCGCCGATGGGCACCCGGTCCTCGTCGACCTGCTGGGCTCCGTCATGGAGACGGGCACGCAGGAGTATGCCGCGCCGGAACGCCTCGCCGGTGCCCCGCCTTCCGCGGCCGGTGACGTCTACGCCCTGGCCCGTCTGCTGACCGAGTGCTCGGGACAGGGCGGTACCGCCTCCCGGCGCCTGGCGGGAATCCTGACTGATGCCCTGGCCGAGGAGCCCGCAGACCGTCCCACCGCACGGGATCTGGCGGCCCGGGCACCTCAGCTCGGGCAGGCCTCACCCATCGAGCTGCCTGATGGCGCCCGCATGGCTGCCGGCTCCCTGCGAGCAGCAGCCCGCACCCCGACCCGCACGGTCGGCTCCAGGCTCACGCCCAAAGCCCGACCGAGCCGCCGGCCGAGGACGAGGAGCGAGCCACGGAACAACCATGGCAGTGCCGGCCGCACCGGGCGAGGGCCCGCGGCCATACGCTGGGGGAGAAGGGCGGGAGCGGGGCGCAGACGCACCCGCGCCTGGGGACTTACGGCAGTGGCGCTGGTGGCCATCTGCCTGGCCGCCTGGGGGTCGGCCAAGGCCCTGGTGTCGCACAGGCCCGCGTGGGCGCTCGGAGCGGCCGCCGGCCCGACAGCATCGGCGCGGCCGCTGACCTCCTCCCGCGCTGGAGCCATCCCTTCAGGTAGCCCGTCTCCCTTAGTCGCCGGGAGCTCAGTCGCAACGGCGTCGACGCAGGCTCCTGGCGGGAGCGGCGGCGTCGATGTGGCCAGCGTCGTCGTCGGACTGTCCGCGGCTCGAGACCGGGCCCTCATGGCCGGCGATGCCGTCGCTCTGGCTGCCACGACGGTACCGGGGTCGCCCGCGGCGCGGGCCGACACTCAGGTTCTCACTGACCTGTCGGACTCCGGTGAAGGCGTCAAGGAGCTGCACACCTCCGTCAGCCAGGTCGCTGAGGTGAGGCTGCCTGACGACGCGGCGGAGCAGTGGGCCGGCGCGAGAGCGGTCCAGGTGACGCTGTCTCAAAGCGCCTCAACGCGTTCGGGGCCTGCGGGAACTCGGACAGTCCCGGCCCTCGCACCCCGCCAGGTCGTGCTCATCGTCGTCCCGGAGCCGTGGCGCGTTGCCGACATTCGAGCCGTGAAATGACCCGCAGGTTCGCCCGCCTGTGACGCGCGGCCAATGATCGGGGTGGACTCGGGGTGGGCTTGGACCGCACGGCGCTCAGTACGGCTCGGTGAGGACCGACGTGTAGCCCTCGTGCTCGAGCACGTCTCGTGCGTCTGCCACCATCGCCGCTGAACCGCACAGGTAGACGTCCGTGCACTCGGGATCGAGCTGGAGGTCGTGAGCGAGCGCGGTGAGGGCCTGGGTGACTCGTCCGTGGAATGCGCCTGGAGCCTCCTGGCGGCTCAGACAGCGCACGACGGTCCCCGGCAAGGGGGAGCTGATCCTGGTGGTCAGGTCCTCCTCCTGGTGACGGGACCCGAAGAGCAGAATGTCGCGTTCCAGACCGGCAGCCTGAGCGAACATGGCCAGCATGGGTGCGATCCCCGTGCCGGTGGCGATGAACAGGCGGCGCCTGCCCGAGTCGGCGAGCCCGAAACCGCCCAGGGGCAGCTCCACCACTGTCTGCGCGCCCGTGTCCGCGTTCTTGATGAACTGGGATCCTCGGCCGCCTGTCCGGGTGGAGATGAGCAGACGAAGACGATCCTCCTCCAGCCCCGCGATCGAGTAGTCACGCCATGCGTCATCGCCCACGTGCAGACGGGCGAACTGCCCTGGCGCCCACGAGCCGATCCTGCCGTCCAACTGCAGCTCCGCCTCCCACACGCTGGGAGTCAGACGCCGTTTGGAGACTAGGGTGGCGAGGTGCTTGCCCTCGGGCAGTGGGTGCACTGCTCGAGACTCAGGAGCCTCGGGCCTCTCTCGCAGGGCGGAGGCGATGGTGGGATACCCACGGGGCCCAAGGACCTGGCACGCGGCTGCGACTCCGCCCATCATGGCTCCCATGATGCCGGCGCTCCCGGCGTCCTGGCCGGAGAGGAACAGACCGGGGACGGCCGTGCGCGGCCCCAGGGGGCGGGACCGGAACCTCAGCGGAGTGGCCGGAGGACCGTAGAAGGCCCCGGCGGGATGAGCGGTGTAGTGCTCGTAGGTCAAAGGAGTGGAGGTTTCCACGTAGTCCACGAGCTCGGTCAGCCCCGGGGCCGCGCTCTCAGCCAGCTCCAGCATGCCTTGGGCGATGCGCTCCTTGAGAGCGAAGTACTCGGGGCCGCGGTTTTCTCGGGGCTGCTCGGCCCACTGTCGGAAGGCTCGCGCGTCACAGAAGGAGATGAGCTCGGCGGTATGTGGGGACTCGCCGGACTTCAGAGAGGGGAAGGAGACGAAGACGTCGTGAGGGCGCCCCTCGAGCAACGAATCGCTGTACCGTTGTGCGCCCTCGTGATCGAGGTCCCGGTTCACCCAGATGTTTCCACCATCGATGCCGATGCGGCGCGGGTCCTCACGTAGGCGCAGGAACACGGTGACTGCGGACGTGCCGGTACCCAGGTGCTCCAGCGTGCGGCGTGCGGGCCCGGTGCGCCGCCCGATCTCACCGAATGTGGGCAGCAGGCGGTTGAAGGTGTTGGAGGCGCCAATGGCGGAGACGATGACCGGGGCGCGGTAGACGCGTTCGCGTACCTGGGCGCCTCTGTGGTCCATGACGCGGACCCCGACGGCCGCTCCGTTCTCGGTGAGGATCTCGGTGACCTCCTGAGCGACGCGGACCGCGCCTCCGGCCTGCTCGATGCCCTTCTCGAAGGTGCGGGCAATCCGAGCGCTGCCGCCGCGGGGGAACCAGCCGCCCTCGAGGTAGTGGGAGACGATCATCGCGTGCACGGCAAAGGCCGATCGGGACGGCGGCAGGCCGTAGTCCCCCCACTGACTGGCCAGGACGGCCTTGAGCCTGGGGGAGCGGAAGTGGGCATCCAGATACGCCTTCGTCGTCTGAGTGGCACTCCGGCCTCCCAGGCGCTGAGCGGCCCTGAGCAGCGAGGCCGCAGGTCGGGGGACCATCCCCTGGACGAAGCCCAGCGCCACCCACCGTGTCACCCGGCGAACATCCTGGAAGTAACGGTGAATGGCTCTGGCCTCCTGGGGGAATGCGGCGACCAGATCACGCTCGTACCGAAGCGGATCACTGCTGACGCGCAGGTCCACGCCCGGGTAGACGAACCTGTCGTAGGAGTCGGGCATACGGTTCCACTCCAGCTCGCCACCAGAGAGGTAGTCGAAGTAGGCGCGGCCCTGGCTTCCGGGGCCAAGCTGACCGATGTAGTGCACCCCCACGTCCCAGGATGCGCCGTCACGCCGGAAGGTGTGAGTCAGTCCGCCCGGTTCCGTATGCCGCTCCAGGACCAGAACTCGCTTGCCGGCGGCCCGCGCCAGCAGGCCGGCAGTCGTCAGGCCTCCAATACCCGAACCGATCACGATGACGTCGTAGGACATCCTTTACCCCTCCCATGACTAGACAGTGTCAAGTCAGCATAGCAGTCAACTGGACACTGTCTAGTAGCTCGGTTCTAGACTCCTTCCATGACCTCTGAAACGACAGGCGCCTCAGGGCGCCGCGGCGGCCGGGATCTACGCTCCGAGTTGCTGCGAACCAGCAGGGAGCTCCTCGATGAAGCCGGCCCCAGTGCCCTGAGTATGCGAGAGGTTGCACGTCGTGCCGGCTGTACGCACCAGGCGCCGTACCACTACTTCGCAAACCGCGAGGCCATCCTGGCGGCCTTGGTATGTGAGGGCTTCGATGAGCTCGCGGACAGGCTCGCTGTGGCGCACGAGGGGCTTGGAAGTGCGGATCTGCATGCGGTTTTGGTGGCCTCGGGAAACGCCTATGTTGAGTTCGCGCTACGTCACCCCGGGGTGTTCCGGGTGATGTTCCGACCCGACGTCTGCGATCCCGAGCGCTTCCCGGAGGTGGTGCAGGCCGGTGAGCGTGCGCGTCATGAGCTGGCCCGTCTGGCGAGGGCCGTGATGGGTGATGGTGCTCAGGTCGAGGCGGAGGTCCTGATCTGGTCCGGTGTGCACGGCCTGGCCTCGCTGCTCCTCGACGGCCCCTTGGCGGGCGAGTTCAGCTCCACGGAGGATCGCATTGACTTCGCTCGCGGCGTCGTCGGTCTTGCTGAAGTGTCTGTGGCGAGCAGGAACTGAGGGTGTGGGAGTCGGCTCAGTGGTGGGTGTGTGGCGTAAGTGGAAGAAGGTGCTCGGCCTCCGGACTGAATGTCCTTGTTGGAGATGAGTAGCAACCTAGGTTGACAAAGTAGTTCTGTCAACCTAAGTTGCTTACATGGATGCGCTCACCGCAGCCACTGAGGCTGCTGACACCACTCGCCCCGAAGATGGGCTACGAGCCGTGGCGGCTCTGCGACGACTGACGGACAGCCTTGAGCTTGCGCAGGTCGAGGCCGCTCTGCGCGCGGGCATGGGATGGAGCGAGATCGCCTCCTGTCTTGGAGTCTCTCGTCAGGCAGTCCACAAGAAGTACGCCAAGCGAGTCCAGCCCGGTTTGGCCCCGACCCGAAGGAGATGACGATGCCCGCCGTTAACCACTACCTGACCTGGCTCGAAGCCACGCACGCGGAAGCCGCGCGCCTTCGCCACCGGGAGGTCGAGCCGGAGCACATGCTCCTCGGTCTCCTCGCCCAAGGCGGGACGGCTGCAACCGTCTTGGCGGCCCAGGGCGTGACACTCACGCGAGCGCGTGCCGCCGTCGACGACATGGCTCATGCGGATCTTGCGCGCGTGGGCATCAGCCTTCCCGACGCGCTCAGGCCTGCGCCGATCTCAGCCGAAGAGCTGACTGCGAATGCGGGAGGGGAGATTCCCCTCTCGGACGCTGCCGCCGAGTTCATTGACGACACGGGGGCTTCGTTCAGCACCAGCGCTCAGGCTTTGCAAGCGCTCATCTCCTCATCCACCGTCTCGCTCCAGTCCCCGGTCGTCAGGCTTCTTGCTCACTGCGGTGTCGATGTCGGCTACCTGCGCACTGAGCTCAGTGAGATAGTGGCCGACGAGGAATCAGCCCGGGGACGCTACCGGATGACTGATGAGTACCGTGGGTACGGCCTGGACCGGGACCTGAGTCAGGAACGCTTCATCTCAGCGCCGGTGGCTCAGTTGGCCGCCCTACTGAGGGACCCGGACCGGCTCACGTGGTGGGGGATGCCCCAACAGCAGCTGGTTGAGGTTCTTTCCGACGGCGCCGTGCAGAGGGTGGAGGGGCGACGTCGGACCGTCTTCCTGAGGTGGCGGCTGGAGACGGCCGTGGACACGAGGGTTACCTGGTCGTGCACCGTCGTCTCAGGGCGTCGCGACGGTGAGGTGGCCTTCGTGAAGGATCTGCACCTGATCGAGGCACCGGGTGGCACTCGTGTCCGTCTGGTCCTGGCGCATCGCACATGGGGGCGGCTGGGGGCGCTGCTCTACCCGATCGTCTGGCGCGGGACTCGTCTGGGGCTGGAGAACACGCTCGCCGGTATCGCGCGGGCTGCAGCGGAGGACTCCTGAGCCGAGCCGTGAGCCCGGGAACGGACAGCGGCGGTTGTCGTATGCCCGAGTACAGGACCCGATAGCCCGGGTGCAACGAACGGGGCCCCGCACCGTGATGGTGCGGGGCCCCGTTGACGGCCTAGCGGGCCGAGCGCAGGCTCACAGCCCCAGCTCGCCGCCGAAGTCGCCCTCCTCGAGGCGCTTCTTGACCGTCATGAGGTAGCGGGCCGCGTCCGCGCCGTCCACCAGTCGGTGGTCGTAGGACAGGGCCAGGTAGCACACCGAGCGGATGGCGATGACCTCGCCGCCGTCGGCATCCTTGATGACGCGCGGCTGGCGCTGGATGGCGCCCAGCCCCAGGATCGCGACCTCCGGCTGGTTGATGATCGGGGTGTCGAACAGGGCACCGCCGCTGCCGGTGTTGGTGATCGTGAAGGTCGAGCCGCTGAGCTCATCGGGGTTGACCTTGTTGTCCCGGGTACGGGCGGCCAGGTCGTTGATGCGCTTGGCCAGCCCGGGGATGTTGAGGTCCCCGGCGTTCTTGACCACCGGCACGAGCAGGCCGCGCGGCGTGTCCACCGCGATGCCGACGTGCTCGACATCGTGGTAGGTGACGTTCTTGCCCTCGATGGAGGCGTTGATCTTCGGGTGGGCCTTGAGGGCCTCCGTCGCCGCCTGGACGAAGAAGGGCAGGAAAGTCAGCTTGGTGCCGTTCTTGGCCAGGAAGTCGTTCTTCGCGCGGGCCCGCAGAGCGGCCACACGAGTCACGTCCACCTCGACGACGGTGGTCAGCTGGGCGGAGGTCTGCAGGGAGTCGATCATGCGATCGGCGATGACCTGACGCAGTCGGCTCATCTTCTCCGTGCGGCCGCGCAGGGTGGTGTCCACCTCGGGCTTGGCCGAGGCCGGCTTGGCCGCGGCGGCGGTCGCCGAGGCCTCAGCAGCCGGAGCCGGGGCGGCTGCCGCCGCGCGGGCCTCCTCAGCGGCCTTGGCGGCAGCCTCCACGTCCTGCTTGCGGATGCGTCCGCCCACACCCGTACCGGTGACGGTGGACAGGTCCACACCCTTGTCCTTGGCGAGCTTGCGCACGATCGGCGTGACGTAGGAACCCGAGGCTCCAGAGCTCACCGGGGCGGCGGCTGCAGGCGCCTCGGTCGCAGCCGGGGCGGCGGGGGCCGGCGCTTCAGCGGCCGGGGCCGGGGCGGGAGCCGGTGCCGGGGGCTCGGGTGCGGCCTGCGGCGCGGGCGCCGCGGGGGCCGGGGCGGAGCCCGCCTCGGAGGGGTCGCCGATGATGGCCAGGACGGTGCCGACCTCGACGGTCTCGTCCTCGGGGACGCGGATCTCCAGCAGGACGCCGGATGCGGGGGAGGGGACCTCGGTGTCGACCTTGTCGGTGGCGACCTCCAGCAGGGGCTCGTCGGCCTCGACGGTGTCTCCCACGGCCTTGAGCCAGGAGGAGACCGTCCCCTCGGTGACGGACTCACCCAGAGCCGGCATCTTCACCTCAGTGCCCTCGGCCGAGCCGCCGGCCTGCGGGGCGGCGGGGGCCGGCGCTTCAGCGGCCGGGGCCGGGGCGGGAGCCGGTGCCGGGGGCTCGGGTGCGGCCTGCGGCGCGGGCGCCGCGGGGGCCGGGGCGGAGCCCGCCTCGGAGGGGTCGCCGATGATGGCCAGGACGGTGCCGACCTCGACGGTCTCGTCCTCGGGGACGCGGATCTCCAGCAGGACGCCGGATGCGGGGGAGGGGACCTCGGTGTCGACCTTGTCGGTGGCGACCTCCAGCAGGGGCTCGTCGGCCTCGACGGTGTCTCCCACGGCCTTGAGCCAGGAGGAGACCGTCCCCTCGGTGACGGACTCACCCAGGGCGGGCATCTTCACGGACTCTGACATTACTGTCTTCCTTACTCTCGTCTAGCTGGATCAGCCGTGGTTGTGCAGCGGCTTGCCGGCGAGGGCCATGGCGGCCTCGCCGAGGGTCTCGTTCTGGGTGGGGTGGGCGTGGACCAGGGCGGCGACGTCGTCGGCGTCGGCCTCCCAGGACACCATGAGCTGTCCCTCACCCACCTGCTCGCCCATGCGGGCGCCGATGGCGTGGAAGCCCAGGATCGGGCCGTCCTTGAGGGAGACGAGCTTGACGAAGCCCTGCGTCCCCAGGATCTGGCTCTTGGCGTTGCCGGCCACGTTGAACTCGGCGGAGGTGATGTTCTCCTTGCCGTGGATCTCGGCGGCCTTGGCCTCCGACAGCCCCACCGAGGCGATCTCGGGCTCGCAGAAGGTCACCTTGGGGACCAGGACGTCATCGACCGGGGTCGGGTCCAGGCCCGCGATCTTCTCCGCCACGACGATGCCCTGGGCAAAGCCGCGGTGGGCGAGCTGGACACCGGGGACGATGTCACCCACGGCCCACACGCCCGGGACGTTGGTGCGGCCGTACTCGTCGGCCAGGACGAAGCCGCGGTCCATGGCGACCCCGACCTCCTCGTAGCCGAGGTTGGCGGTCGCCGGTCCACGGCCCACGGCGATGAGGAGGACCTCGGCCTCATGGGTCTTGCCGTCCTGGGTGCGCACGGTCACCCCGCCGTCGTGGCGCTCGACCGACTCGAACATCGTGTTGGTGCGGAAGGTGATCTTGCGCTTGCGGAAGGCGCGCTCGAGCTGCTTGGAGATCGCCTCGTCCTCGTTGGGCACCAGGTGGGGCAGCCCCTCGATGATGGTGACCTGGCTGCCCATGGAGGCCCAGGCCGAGGCGAACTCCACCCCGATGACGCCGCCGCCCAGAATCACTGCCGAGGCGGGGACGTGGTCCATCTCCAGGGCCTCCTCGGAGGTGATGACGCCTCCGGAGATCTCCTGTCCGATGGTCTTGGAGTAGGAGCCGGAGGCGAGGACCACGTTGCGGCCGGTGATGCGACGGCCGTCAACCTCGACGGCGTCGGCGGCCACCAGGCGTCCCCACCCCTGGATCAGGTCAATGCCCCGCGAGGACACCAGGCCCTCCAGGCCCTTGTGCATCCGCGAGACGATGCTGTTCTTGTACTTCTGGACGCCAGGCATGTCCACGCCCTCGAAGGCGGCCTTGATGCCCACCGTGGCGGCCTCGCGCACGGCGTCGGCGGTCTCGGCGGCGTGCAGCAGGGCCTTGGTGGGCACGCAGCCGCGGTGGAGGCAGGTGCCCCCCAGCTTGTCCGCCTCGATGAGGGCGACCTTGAGGCCCAGTTGGGCGCCGCGCAGGGCGGCGGCGTAGCCCCCTGATCCCGCGCCCAGAATGACCATGTCGTAGACGGTCTCTGTCACGAACTCACTCCTTGTTGGTTGGTCACGTCGCCCCCGCGGGGCGGCTCGGCACGGGGCCATTGTTCCACCTGAAGAGGGAGTGCAGGAGCCACGGGGGTTGCTGTTTAGGGACCAGAGTCCTGAAAACGGGGTGAGACGCATCACCGTTCATGGGTGGTTTCGGCAACGAGCCGTGCCGGGGCGCTCGTGTGAGGCCCCGGCACGGCTCGTCGTCAACTCGTCTCCGCTGGGCGCGGGCTCAGGAAAGGATGCTGACCTCGGCGGACAGCGAACGGAGCAGCTCCACCAGTGTGGAGACCCCCATGCCCGTCCCGCCGGTCGGAGTCAGGCCCCAGGGAGAGGAGTCGTTGTAGGCGGGACCGGCGATGTCGAGGTGAGCCCACGGCCGGTGCCCGACGAATTCGCGCAGGAACAGCCCGGCCGAGAGCATCCCGCCAGCACGCGAGCCGACCTTGGTGTTGCGCAGGTCGGCGAAGGGCGAGTCCAGGGTGGCACGCAGGTGCGCCGGCAGCGGCATCGGCCAGAAGGACTCCCCGGCCCGCTGTGCCGCGGCGACGACCTCCTCGCGAAGGTCCGGTGTCCCCATGACGGCGGCCACGTGGTCGCCCAGGGCCACGATCTGTGCCCCGGTGAGGGTGGCCACGTCCAGGACGGCATCGGGCTCCTCCGTGACGGCCCGTGCCAGGGCGTCGGCCATGACCAGGCGCCCCTCGGCGTCGGTGTTGGTCACCTCCACGGTGGTGCCGTCGAACATCGTGATGACGTCGCTGGGGCGCTGGGCGTCGGCGCCGGGCATGTTCTCGGCCAGTGCCAGCCACGCGGTGACGCGGATCGGAAGTGCCAGGTGCGCGGCCGTGACGATGGCGCCCAGCACGGTGGCGGCCCCCGCCATGTCGGACTTCATCTCCGGCATGGAGGAGGCCGGCTTGAGGGACAGGCCGCCGGAGTCGAAGGTGATGCCCTTGCCGATGAGGGCGACGTGCTTGGGGCGGACGGCTGCTCCGTCGCCCTCGGCCTGTGAGCCCGCCTGCCCGCCGGAGGCCTTGGCTGCGTGCTCCGGCGACCACTCCAGACGGACCAGGCGCGCCGGGTGCACCGAGCCCTGAGCCACGCCGAGGATCCCCCCGAAGCCCTGCTCGACCAGTGCCGGGGCGTCCCAGATCTCAACGCGGATGCCGGCCTCCTGCCCGGCTGTGCGGGCCCTCTCGGCGAAGACCTCCGGAGTCAGCCGGTTCGGCGGCTCGTTGACCAGATCCCGGGTCAGTGCCGTGGCCTGGGCCAGCGCCAGGGCTCCCGCCAGCGCCTTCTGCCCCTCGGGGGTGTCGGCCAGGGGGGAGATGATCGAGATGGTCGTGAGCGGGGAGGTGTTCTTCGAGGCCGTCTCCTGTCCGGGGCGGTCCTCGTTCTTCGTCGCGCTCCAGGAGTAGGCGCCCAGGGCGGCTCCGTGCGCGACGGCGGCGAGCTGCTCCTCGCAGAGCGTGGGCAGTGCCAGGACCGCGGAGTCGGTCCCGGCCAGTGCTCGGGTGGCGCGTCCTGCCGCCCGGCGCAGGAGACCGGTCTGGTCGTAGCCCAGTGCGGCCTCGTCGTCAGTGGTGACGGCGAGCGGATCGGTGTCGGCCCAGCCCGTTCCGACGCCGACCACGAGGATCGTCGCCGGTCCCCGGTAGCCCTGGGCAGTCACCGCGGATGAGGGCAGACGCACCACCGAGTCCTGGGCGCCTGAGAAGCCCAGGGCGGGCAGCAGGGTCACCAGGGCGTTGATGTCCAGGTCCTCCAGGGCGGTGCTCGACGGCGGCTCGAGGCCCTCCAGGAGAATCTCGGGGGCCTCGGCCCCGTCCCGGCCCGGCGCTGCGGCCAGGACGAGCACGTCGGCCTCGGTGCCGGAGGCGTCATCAGGGACGACGTCGGATCCCACCTCGGATCCGCTGCCCTTGACGCTGGCACCGTCGGCGTTGCCCTCCTGGTCCTCGGAGGCGTCCTCGTCGCCGTCGGAGTCCTGCTTCAGGTCCCGCTCGGCGGCTTCGGCATCTGTCGAGCCGGCCCCGTCGCCGGCTGCGGGAGCCTCGGAGCTCTTGGCCTCCTCGACCGTGTCGACCTCGGCCTGACTGCTGAGGTCGGTATCCTTGCGGTCATCGTCCGCCGAGGCGCGTGCGTTCAGGGATTTGGTCAACTTAATGGTGCTCACGTTGTGAATAGTAACGTTCTGGCATTGGTTGGAGGTTGAACCGGTGCTGCGCGTGCCGAAGGTCATCACACGGAAAGGTCGTTCCTCATGGACGAGCGCTCATCGGTACGCCCGGTTCAGGACACCCGCCGTCCCGCATACGGGTGGGGGCGGATCCTGGTCGGCGTCTTCGCCGTCTTCGGGGCGATCGTCCTCGTCCCCTCCCTGACGACGCTGTTGAGAAGCCCCGATGAGGAGCCCGCGGTGTGGTCGCTCAACCTCCTGGGGGGCGTCCTGTACCTCCTGCTGGCCGTCTGTGTGGCTCACAACGGGCGCCGGATGCGCAATATCGGCTGGATGTGCCTGGGGGCGCTGGCCACCATGGCGGTGCTCATCGGTGTTCTCACCCTGCCCACCCCTTCGCCCACCGACCTCAGCGTCTCGGTGTGGGCGCACTGGGGCCGGTCCCGGTGGTACCTGCCCGCGATCCTCCCGGTGGTCGCCGCTGCGTGGATGTGGATGTCCGACCCCCGGCGCATCGTGGCCAACGCCGAGCGCATCACCGAGCTGTCCGACACCCTCACCGAGAGCATCAGCGAGAAGGCCCGGGCGGTCCAGGAGGGCCGGACTCACAAGACGTCCCGCGGTGGTCGGGACCGGTGAGGCGCTGCGGCGAGTCCTGAACGGGGCCGCAGCGCGTTGAGCCCCGGCGGACTTTCATCGGCGCCGGGAACGGCGTGAGCTGCGCGAGCTGACTCGGCTGATACGGCTGATCCTTCCGATTCTGCGCCGAGGAACGGGGCGGGAGTGCCACCTGTCCTGAAGCCGTGAGCCCCAGGAGGTGTAGGTGGCGGCGGCTGTGCGGGCCTGCGCCTGGGCCTCGTAGACCCGCTCGACGACGATCCTCTGGGACACCCAGCCCACCAGCTCCTCCGCACCGGAGCCGGCGGTGCGGGTGACCACCGGAAGGCCCTCCAGGCGGGTATCGGTCAGGGCCTGAAGCACGTCGGTCGCCTCGTCCTCGCAGTCGAGACGGTCACGGACCAGCGTCAGGTCCGCCACCGTCGCCGGCCGGGCAGAGACGTCGTCGGAGTCCTCGCTCAGGAGCGACTCGGCGAGCTGTGCGGCCGTCACGCAACCGAGCAGCTCGCCGCCGGTGCGGTCCTGTCCGGTGGCGACCACGGGCAGGGCCGAGAGGCCACGCCGGCTCATCACGGAGGCGGCCTGGCTGAGTGACGCCGTGGCCTGGAGCACCCCGGGAGGATCCACCATGAGTCGGGAGGCGCGGGTGCGTCCCAGGAGCGTGGTGGCCATCGGGTCCTCGACATCCTCTCCGCGACGACGCAGCTCCTCGGTGAACAGTGTGCCGCGTGACAGGAACCGGCTGATGAAGGTGGCCAGCACCGTGGCCAGCATGAGGGGCACCAGGAGCGCGTGCTGCCCGGTCATCTCAATGATGAGCAGGACCGCCGTCATCGGGGCGCGAGCCGCACCGGCGAAGACCGCCCCCATGCCGATCACCCCAAAGACTCCGGCGGCCGGCGCGTAGCTGGGAGCCACGAGGGTGCCGAAGGCGGCGCCGAGCGTCCCACCGATGAACAGGGACGGGGCGAACACTCCGCCGACGAAGCCCATTCCCAGGGTCAAGGAGGTTGCCAGCATCTTGGCCACGCACAGCACCAGCAGCAGCGTCAGGGCGTAGCGTCCTGCCAGCGCCCGGTTGAGAGCGGCTGATGACTCGCCGTACATCTCGGGCAGAACCAGGAGAGTCGCACCGACCGCCAGCCCGCCAATGCCCGGACGCGCCCAGATCGGAACGCCCAAGCGCTGCCAGGCTCGGGTCAGGGCATCGAGGATGACGAAGCGAAGACGCATGAAGCCGATACCGACGACCCCGCCCACGGCTCCCAGCAGCGCGACCCAGCCCAGCTGGGCGTCACCGGACAGGTCCAGGTAGGGGAGCGACAGAGACAGCGTCGTTCCCAGCAGGTGGTGCGACAGGACCGTCGAGGAGACACAGGCCAGGACAATGACGATGAAGGCGTCGGCGCTGAAGCCCATGAGGATGACCTCCAGGGCGAAGAAGGCCCCAGCCAGTGGCGCGTTGAAGGCGGAGGCGATGCCGGCGGCCGTTCCGGCGGCGGCCAGGTGGCGGATCGAGGACCGGCGCAGCCGCAGCCCCCGTCCGATGATGCTTGCTGTCGACGCGCCCAGCTCGGCGATCGGCCCCTCCGGACCGACTGAGCCCCCGCCACCGATCGTCAGCGCAGCCGACGTCGTCGCGGCCAAGGCCGGCAGGGGCGCCATGGTGCCGTCGCCGTGACGAGTCGACCAGATGACGCCGGCCACCCCGTGGCCCGTGGGGGTACGGCCCAGTCGGGACATCAACGGTCCTGTCAGTAGGCCGGAGAGCACCGGGGTGACTAGGACGAACCAGGTTCCCAGAGACGCCAGGAGCCCGACCGAAGGCCCCATCGACACGGTGTAGTCGTCGGCTCCGCTCAGCAGTTGGGACCAGGCGTCGATTCCCAGCCGGAACAGCACCGCACCCAGGCCCGAGGCGAGCCCTACCAGCACCGCCAGGATGTAGAGGCCGAAGCGATGATGGCGGAAGAGGCTGCCTGCGCGCTGCGACAAGGGGGCGGACAGCCTCTTCCAGACGCGATCCATCAGTGCAGGTTCTCCACCTTGACCGTGAAGGTCTCCTCCTCACCCTGCCCCTCGGCATGGGAGGAGGCTGTGCCGATCCTCCACACCTGCCGGTAGAAGCTCAGCTCGGCCTCGTAACGCCGCCGGATGTTCGTCGCCAGACGGAAGCCGTGGCCCTCACCCTGGAAGACCTCCAGGGCCACCGGGGCGCCGGCTTCCTTGAGGGCCTCATACATGGCGGTGGCCTGCTCCGCCGGGACGATCGGATCCTCCGAGCCCTGGATGAGCAGCAGCGGGACGTTGATGTCCTCGATGTGGTTGATGGGGCTGCGCTCATCGAGCACCGGGTCGTCGATGTCCTGGGTTCCCATGAGCTGGCCGATGTAGTGCGACTCGAACTTGTGGGTGGTGCGCACCAGCCTCTTGAGGTCGGTCACCCCGAAGCAGGAGCTGGCCGCCGTGAACACGGAGGAGCGGGTGATGGCCGACAGCACCGTGAAGCCCCCGGCCGAACCTCCGCGGATCGCGATACGGCGCGGGTCGACGAGCCCGGCGTCGACCAGGTGCTGGGCCCCGTTGACGCAGTCGTCGACGTCGTAGATGCCCCACTTGCCCTCCAGGGCCTTGCGGTAGCCGGTTCCGTAGCCCATGGAGCCGCGGTAGTTGACGTCCAGGTAGCCGAAGCCCCGGCTGGTCCAGTACTGGATGCGCAGGTCGTAGCCGGGGACCGCCGTGGCCGTCGGGCCGCCGTGGACGTTGACGATCAGCGGCGCCAGCTCGCCATCGGGGCCAGTGTGAGAGGCCGAGGTCGGCGGGTAGTAGAAGCCGTGGGCGGTGGCGCCGTCGCTGGTGGGCCAGGAGACCGGCTCGGGGAAGGACACCCCGGTACCCTCAGGTACGAACTCGCCCGAGCCTCGCAGCACCTTCACCGTGCCGTTCTTGACCTCCACGATGCTGGGCATCGACATCTCGTTGGAGGCCAGCATGACGACGCGCCCGGCGTTGGAGGCGACGTTGCCGATCGGCTGCCACCCCACGTTCCACTCCTCGAGCTCCCCGTTGGCGAGCTTGATGGTCCCCAGGTGCGAGACCGCATCGCGGGCCCAGGAGGTGATGATGTGCTCGGAGTCGAGCACGTCGAAGGAGTGCGGCCCCAGCTGCCAGGAGGCCGGGTTGGTGAAGGTGGCCTCGGCCGGGTGCAGGGGGCGGGTGCGCAGCTTCTCCGACCAGCCGGTGCGGTTGGTGCCGCGTACCGGGAAGCCCTCAGTGCGGTAGAGGTTCCAGAAGCCCGAGGCGTTGGAGCCGTGCACGAGCTCGCACTCCTCGGTCCAGCGGGGCTCGGAGACCGAGTGCCCGTTGCCGCCGTCCACCAGCGTCTGCTCGCCAAGAGTCCCGTCCGGGCCGAGGTCCCCCACGTGCAGGCTGGCGTTGTCCCACGGCATGCCCGGGTGGTCCCAGGTGATCCAGGCCAGGTGCTCGCCGTCGGGGGACAGCGTTGGGGCGACCACGAAGTCCGTGCCCGACACCAGTGTGCGCACGCGGGAGTCATCGCGGGCGGCCGAGCCGTCCAGGGGAATGGCGACCAGAGTGTTCACGGCCTCGCCGCCGCCTCGGTGGTCCTCGCGGACGGCGTAGACCAGGCCCCGGCCCGTGTCGATCTCCAGGTCGCCGTGTCGCACGTCCCCGTAGATCGTGAGCGGGACCAGGCCCCGCATGCGGTGCGCCACGTCGTACCGGTAGAGGCGCCCGTCCCCGGCGTGCGAGACCACGATGATCCCGCTGTCGACGGCGTAGGCCCGCCCTCCGTACTCGTGCACCCGGGTGCGCACATCGACCAGCTCGTCGGCGGGTGTCAGCGGAAGCACCTCACCGATCTGGCCGTCGCCGTTGCGGCGGAGCAGTACGTTGCGGCCCGCCTGTGAGGCGCGCTGCTCCACCCAGTAGGTGTCTGCGCCGTCCACACGGACCTGGGAGAGCAGGACCGTCCGGGTCGTGATGGTGCCCGGGGTGATGGGCGAGGGCCAGGTACCGAAAGGGGCTGTGGTGCTCATGGTTCCTCCTGGAGGGCAGTCCTGAGGGGCGGTCGGGCGATCAGGAACGACGCCGTCGACCGGTGGGCGCGGACGGTTCGACACCCAAGGCATACAGTACGTGCTCAGCCGTGACCCGCGTGACACGTGGCCGCACAGTGGTCGTGGCGGCTCTATGCTGAGCACCCTCGGTCGACTCAGGAGCGTCGCTCCGGGAAGCCTGGCGGTCCCCGGGCCCGGGAAGGAGACTCCTGGGAAGACCCCTTCGCCTCGTCAACGGCTACCCTGTCCCGAGTGCCGCTTCAGCGACCCGCCGCGGCTCGCTCTTGAGCGACACGAACAACTCGTCACCACCTTCGACAAGGAGGCGCACCGTGCCAGCAGCTGCTGAGCGCCCGGCAGGGCCCGCCGGACAGACCGGCAAGGCGCTCCTGCCCTGCGTGCGCAAGCCCGCCGACCTCGATCGGCTCACCAGCGAGCAGCTGGTGACGCTCGCCTCGGAGATCCGCCAGCATCTTGTCGCCTCAGTGGCGCGCACCGGCGGCCACCTCGGCCCCAACCTTGGGGTCGTCGAGCTGACGATCGCGCTGCACCGCACCTTCCGCTCCCCGCGGGACACCATCGTGTTCGACACCGGCCACCAGGCCTACGTCCACAAGCTGCTCACCGGTCGTCAGGACTTCTCTCATCTGCGCGAGCGCGGTGGCCTGTCCGGATACCCCTCACGGGCCGAGTCCGTCCACGACGTCGTGGAGAACTCCCACGCCTCCACCTCCCTGTCCTGGGCCGACGGCATCGCCCGGGCCAACCACCTGCAGGGCCACGACGAGCGCCACGTCGTCGCCGTCATCGGGGACGGCGCCATGACCGGGGGAATGGCCTGGGAGGCCCTGGACAACATCGCCGACTCCTCGGACCGCCACCTGGTCATCGTCGTCAACGACAACGGCCGCTCCTACGCCCCCACCATCGGGGGACTGGCCCACCACCTCGACGCGCTGCGCACCAATCCCGGTTACGAGCGTGTCCTGTCCGGGGTCAAGCGGACGCTCCTGTCGCAGGGCGCCCCCGGTCGGGCCGCCTTCGACGCCCTGCACGGACTCAAACGGGGGCTCAAGGACGTCCTGGTTCCCTCGGCCTTCTTCGAGGACCTGGGGATCAAGTACACCGGACCGGTCGACGGCCACGACATCACGGCCGTCGAATTCGCCCTCACTCGCGCCCGCGAGTACGCCGAACCGGTCATCGTCCACGTCATCACCGAGAAGGGGCGGGGCTACACCCCGGCCGAGGAGCACGTCCCCGACCGCTTCCACGCGGTGGGCCAGATTCATCCCGAGACCGGTTTGCCGGTGGTGGCCGAGCGTTTCGGCTGGACCGCCGTCTTCGCCGAGGAGATCGTCTCCCTGGCCCGCGGCGATGAACGGATCGTCGGGGTCACCGCCGCCATGCAGGCCCCGGTGGGCCTCCAGCCCCTGGCCGATGAGATGCCGACGCGGGTCATCGACGTCGGCATCGCCGAGCAGCACGCGCTGACCTTCTCCGCCGGCCTCGCCTTCGCCGGCATGCACCCGGTGGTCGCCCTCTACGCGACCTTCCTCAACCGCGCCTTCGACCAGGTGCTCATGGATGTCGCCCTGCACCGGGCCGGAGTGACGATCGTCCTGGACCGGGCCGGAATCACGGGAACTGACGGGGCCAGCCACAACGGCATGTGGGACATGGCGCTGTTGGCGCACGTTCCTGGTCTGCGCCTGGCGGCCCCCCGCGACGAGGCGACGCTGCGCGAGAGCCTGCGCACAGCCGTGAGCACTGACGATTCCCCCACCGTCGTGCGTTACCCCAAGGGCGCGCTACCCGAGCCCCTGACCGCGTTGCGACGCCTCGGTCCGGAGTCGGAGGAACCGGGGCGCGGCGGAGATCCGGCGCACCAGGACACGCCTTCCGTGAGTGTCTTCGACGTCGTCGATGTCCTGCTCGAGAGCCGCCGGCCGGCCGGTGGCGCGCGGATCCTGCTGGTGGGGGTGGGTGCCATGGCCACCCAGGCCTACGAGGCCGGCAGGCTCCTTGAGCAGGAGGGGTACGCCGTCACCGTGGTGCACCCGCACTGGGTGATTCCTGCCCCGGCTCCTCTCGTGACGGCCGCTGCCGACGTCGATGTCGTCGTCGTGGTCGAGGACGGTCTGGTCGACGGCGGTATTGGTTCCCAGCTGCGTGACGCGGTCGAGGAGTACCAGGCCGCCCACAGCACCACCGGGGACTCGCCGGTCTTCCGCCGCATCGGCGTTCCGCGCCAGTTCGTCGACACGGCCACCCGTGCTCAGCTGATGGAGGACTTCGGCATGCGAGCGGCTGATATCGCCCAGACGGCCCGCAGGGCGGCCGACGGCGTCGCAGGGCCCCGCGCCGACCAGGACCTTAGGGCCGAGTAGGGCACGAGTAGGGCAATGGAGGCGGCGCCTCGGCTCCGGTTCCCCGCACGGTAACAGGAATCCGCTGGGACACCTGTCCTAATCATTCCGATAGGTTGATGCGCTGGGAACGCGGCCCCATTCGTCCTCGTTGTCGAAGGCTGGAGGGAGTTGGTGGCTGGTGGCGGAGATTTTCCTGAGGGGTCGATATAGGGACTTATGTCCTGGATTGCGACGACGGTGATCGCCCTGTGAGTCATCTAACCGGCTCTTCTTGGGACCAGCGACCCACAAGCCATCCTCTGAGTTCTAGTCTGAGACCGACGGCGCGCCGATGTGCCGCCTCGCCTCGCAAAGGGCGATCACAACCGGGTGGCTCTCCGGTCACCCACATGAGGAGGGCACGGATGACCACTGAGGTCACAACATCTGCCACCACGGCGAGCGGCAATGACGCCTGGGAGGGCTTCGTTACCGGACCGTGGACCGAGGACATTGACGTCCGCGACTTCATCCAGCGCAACTACACCCCCTACGACGGCGACGCCTCGTTCCTTGCCGACGCCACGGACAAGACCCTGCGTCTGTGGGACACCCTGGAGAAGAACTACCTCTCCGAGGAGCGCAAGGTTCGCATCCTCGACGTCGACACCCACACCCCCGCCGACATCGACGCATTCCCGGCCGGCTACATCAGCGAGGACGATGACGTCATCGTTGGTCTGCAGACTGACTCCCCGCTGCGTCGCGCCATGATGCCCAACGGTGGCTGGCGCATGGTGGAGACCGCCATCAAGGAGGCGGGCAAGGAGGTCGACCCCGAGGTCAAGAAGATCTTCACCCGCTACCGCAAGACCCACAACGACGCGGTCTTCGACATCTACACCCCGCGCATCCGCGCGGCGCGCTCGAGCCACATCATCACCGGTCTTCCCGACGCCTACGGCCGCGGGCGCATCATCGGTGACTACCGCCGCGTGGCGCTCTACGGCGTCGACTTCCTCATCGAGGAGAAGCAGAAGGCCAAGGACGCCGTGGCGGACAAGCCCTTCTCCGAGCACTGGGCCCGCTACCGCGAGGAGCACTCCGAGCAGATCAAGGCGCTCAAGAAGCTCAAGGTCATGGCTCAGAGCTACGGCTACGACATCTCCGGCCCGGCCAAGAACGCCCACGAGGCGGTCCAGTGGACCTACTTTGCCTACCTGGCCTCGGTGAAGTCCCAGGACGGCGCTGCCATGAGCATCGGCCGTCTCTCCGGCTTCCTGGACATCTACTTCGAGCGGGACCTGCGCAACGGGGTCATCGACGAGACCCGCGCCCAGGAGCTCATCGACAACATCGTTATGAAGCTGCGCATCACCCGCTTCCTGCGCACCATCGACTACGACCAGATCTTCTCCGGCGACCCCTACTGGGCCACCTGGTCCGACGCCGGCTTCGGTGAGGACGGTCGTGCCCTGGTCACCAAGACCTCCTTCCGTCTGCTGCAGACCCTGCGCAACCTCGGTCCGGCCCCGGAGCCGAACATCACGATCTTCTGGGACGAGAACCTGCCGCAGGGCTACAAGGACTTCTGCGCCCTCATCTCGATCACGACCTCGTCCATCCAGTACGAGGCCGATGAGCAGATCCGTGAGCACTGGGGCGACGACGCCGCGATCGCCTGCTGCGTGTCCCCGATGCGCGTGGGCAAGCAGATGCAGTTCTTCGGCGCCCGCGTCAACTCCGCCAAGGCCCTGCTCTACGCCATCAACGGCGGCCGCGACGAGATGACCGGCAAGCAGGTCGTCACCGGTCTGCCCGGCATTGAGGGCGACGGCCCCCTCGACTTCGACGAGGTCTGGGACAAGTACGAGAAGATGCTCGACTGGGTGGTGGCCACTTACGTCGAGGCCCTCAACATCATCCACTACTGCCACGACCGCTACGCCTACGAGTCCATCGAGATGGCGCTGCACGACTCCGACATCGTGCGCACCATGGGCTGCGGCATCGCCGGCCTGTCGATCGTGGCCGACTCCCTGGCGGCCATCAAGTACGCCAAGGTCACCCCGGTTCGCGACGAGACCGGCCTGGTGGTCGACTACGTCACCGAGGGCGACTTCCCGATCTACGGCAACGACGACGACCGCGCCGACGACATCGCCGCCACCGTGGTCCACACGATCATGTCCAAGATCAAGGCCCAGCCCTTCTACCGCGACGCCATCCCGACCCAGTCGGTGCTGACGATCACCTCCAACGTGGTCTACGGCAAGGCAACCGGCTCCTTCCCCTCGGGGCACCAGAAGGGGACCCCCTTCTCGCCCGGAGCCAACCCGGAGAACGGGATGGACACCCACGGCATGGTCGCCTCGATGCTCAGCGTCGGCAAGCTCGACTACAACGACGCCCTCGACGGCATCTCGCTGACCAACACGATCACCCCGCAGGGACTGGGGCGCACGCTCGACGAGCGCGTCGCCAACCTCGTGGGCATTCTCGACGCCGGCTTCGTCCCGGACGACTGCGCCGAGATCTGATCGAGCCGCTCAATCCGGTCGATCACACCGCAGCAATTTCCACACATCGATCACATCACCTCAGAAAGGGGCCACCATGGCCACGTACGAAGAGCGCCTCGCCTCCATGAAGGCACAGCGTCAGGACAACGGCGGCGTCAAGGGTCTGTACCACGCCAACATCAACGTCCTGGACCGCAACACCCTCGAGGACGCGATGGAGCACCCGGAGAACTACCCGAACCTCACGGTTCGCGTCTCCGGTTACGCCGTCAACTTCGTCAAGCTGACTCGCGAGCAGCAGCTTGACGTCCTCCACCGTACCTTCCACTCCCAGGCCTGAGCCCTGGAGCACGGCGAGCGGTCATGACGCAGACCACGACGACCGTGCGCGACGGCGGTCGGGACCAGGACTTCCTGGCCCCGGCCGCCCGCTTGCGCGGTGCGGGTATCGGCGGGCTCGAGGAGCTGACGGATCTTCAACGCTCGGAGCGCCTGGCTCGGATGCGCGATGGCGAGCTGGGCTCGATCCACTCCTGGGAGCTCGTGACCGCGGTGGACGGCCCCGGCACCCGGATGACGGTCTTCCTCAACGGATGCCCCCTGCGGTGCCAGTACTGCCACAATCCCGACACCTTCCTCATGAAGGACGGGGAACCGGTGGAGGCCTCGGAGCTTCTCCGCCGCATGCGCCGCTACCGGGGGGTGTTCCGCGCGTCCAAGGGCGGGATCACGCTGTCGGGCGGCGAGGTCCTCATGCAGCCGGCCTTCGCGGGCAGGCTCCTGGCTGGGGCCAAGAAGATGGGCATCCACACCTGCATCGACACCTCAGGATTCCTGGGCGCCAATGCCAGTGACGAGATGCTTGATAACATCGACCTGGTCCTGCTCGACGTCAAGAGCGGTGACGAGGAGACCTACAAGAAGGTGACGGGGCGCTCCCTGGCCCCGACCATCACCTTCGGTGATCGTCTGGCGGCCAAGGGGATCGAGATCTGGGCCCGGTTCGTGCTGGTCCCGGACCTGACGGATGACCCTGAGAACGTCCACAACGTGGCCCGGATCATCGAGCGCTGGGGCTCGGTCAGCCGCGTCGAGGTGCTGCCCTTCCACCAGATGGGTACCGACAAGTGGGACGCCTTGGGACTGACGTACCAGCTTCGTGACACCAGGCCCCCGGAGCCGGAGCTGGTGGAGTCCACTCGCGCCATCTTCCGTTCCTACGGCTTCGAGGTCCACTGAGGCCGGCGAAGGTCACTGGTTTCTCGAGCCGAGCTCCTCTGACGAGAATTACGTCGTGCGCCGTCCACGTCACCGTGGGCGGCGCACTGTGGTACGCGCGTGATGGCGCGTCAGCCCAGTGCTGCGGCGAGAGCGGGGGCGGCCTGCTCGATCTGCCACGGCCTGGCCCCCATGGCGGCCAGACGCTCACTGATCTCCTGAGCAGTGACTCTGCCGGTACGACCGGCCTCGATCTCCGCGCCGAGGTCCCAGGCCAGATGACGTTGGCACTCCGGGGTCAGGAGGAGCTCCTGGGGCACGCGGATCTCCTCAGCGTGCTGTCTGATGGCCGCGCGTACCTCGGTGAGCCGCTCGGCGGCCGCGGCGTGGTGGCGCTGCCAGGAGCGCGGATGGGGGAGCTCGCCGGGCGCCAGTGGTGCGCGGGTGGGGGGAAGCTCGTCGTCGGACAGCTCCAGGGCGCGTTCGATGGCTCTCCACCAGCGCTCCTGGTTCTGGCGGGCCTGGCGGGAGGAGAACTCCTTGAGGGCGCTCATCTTGCGTCGTGACCGGGGGCGGGCGACGGCAGCGGCGACGAGTGCCTGGTGGGGCAGGACCTTGGAGGGGGTGCGGTCGAGCTCTGCGGCCAGCTGCTCGCGCGAGTTCCACAGCTCGCGCAGGATGGCCAGTGAGCGGGGGGAGCGTACGGAGCTGCCTGCTCGTGGGGTCTTGCGCCACGGGTCGACCTTGGCCGGCTTGGCCGGCTTGGTGCGCACGTGCTCGAACTCCTGGGCGGCCCACTGGTCCTTGCCGGCTGCTTCGAGCTCGGTGGCCAGAGCGTCGCGCAGGTCGATGAGCAGCTCGACGTCGAGGGCGGCGTAGGTGAGCCAGGAGGTGGGCAGGGGTCGGGTGGACCAGTCCGCGGCCGCGTGGTCCTTGGCCAGACGCAGGCCCAGGGTCTCCTCGATGACGGCGCCGAGCCCGACGTGCTGTCGGCCCAGGAGGCGGGCTGCCAGCTCGGTGTCGAACAGGGAGGCGGCCTTCAGCCCGCGTGCGGTCAGGCAGGGGATGTCCTGGTCGGCGGCGTGGAGGATCCACTCGGGTCCGTCAAGGGCTGCGGCCAGCTCGGTCAGAGGCCCGGTGGTGACCGGATCGATGAGTAGAGTGCCGACGCCGTCCCGGCGCAGCTGGATGAGGTAGGCGTCCTGTCCGTAGCGGAAGCCTGAGGCTCGTTCGGCGTCGACGGCGACGGGGCCCCGACCGGCCGCCAGGAGCTGAGCGGCTCGGTTCAGCTGGGTGGGGGTGGCGGTGATCTCGGGGAGCCCGTCCTTGGGACGGGGGTAGTCGACGATGTCGTGCGGGTTGATGGGGTGATCTGTTGTGCCAGGGGGGACGGCTGGGCGGGGCACGGCCGAGGTCGCAGCTGGGCGGGGCACGGCCGAGGTCGCAGCTGGGCGGGGCACGGCCGAGGTCGCAGCTGGGCGGGGCACGCCGGTGCGGCGGGGCGTCACCTTCCGGCTCCGGCGAGAGTGAGGGGGTGGACTGCGGCCGGTTCATGGCCGGAGGCGACCAGCAGCAGCTCGTGCCAGGCGGTGAGGTGGGGGCCGAGCTGGGGGGTCGTGGGGGACCAGGACGCCCGGATCTCGGCGTGGGCGCATGAGTCGGTGAGGGTCAGTCCACCGAAGGTCTCGGACAGGACCCTGGTGACGGTTCCGACCAGTGCGTGGTAGCCGGCGCGGGAGTCCTCCAGGCCGTCGGTGAGCCAGCTCCAGGCGGCGGACTCGAAGACGGGGTCCATGCCGATCTCGTCGTCGATGCGGGCGCGCGCCTGCACCACGATGCGGAAGTCCCCGTCCCAGGCCTCCTGGCCGTCGGGGTCGTGGAGGACGACGAAGCGTCCGGTGGCCATGGGGGTGGCGCCGACTGTCTCCACGGTTTCGGCGCTCAGGGCGGCGGAGTAGGGGGCCAGCTTCTTGGGGGCGGGCACCTCCTCCATGAGGAGCCCTCGGGGGCGGGGCGCGTCGCGAAGGGACAGGAGCGCTTCCTCGAATCGTTCGGGGATGCCACCTGCCTCGTTCTGACGCGGCCTACCGTTGACAGTCACGGATGCCACGCTAGTGCGCTACCGCAGTGGGCACATGAAGCCACGCCGCTGGGAGGGTTGCATTGTGTCAACGAGGTGCCTGCCTTTCTGAACGGATGTGCATCGGCCGCTTCCGGTTCGCCGGCATCTGGTCGGCCGGGGAAGCCTCCTGGTGAGGCTCGTCAGCGTCGGGCGATGAGCGTCTGTCCGGGGGGCAGGAAGGACGGGGCGGAGCCGACCGGGGCCCAGGAGAGGAGCACGTCACTCAGCTCGGGAGCGGGCCGTGGCCTCCCGGAGAGGTTGGTGACGACGACGATGTCCTCGTAGGTCACGGTGACAACGTCGTCGGTGTCATCGATCTGCGGCCACGCGGTGCGCTGGGACCAGGCCAGCTCGCGGCGTAGGGCGGTCAGTGCCCGGTACCAGGACAGCATGTGGGCGTGTTCGGTCTTGTCCAGCTCGGACCAGTCCAGGCGTGAGGCCTCGACGGTCCCGGCATCCTGGGGGTCGGGGATCTCGTCGGCGTCCCAGCCGAAGCCGGCGAACTCCCGGGCGCGCCCCTGGCTGACGCTGCGGGCCAGGTCCTCCTCCTCGTGGTCGGTGAAGAACTGGAAGGGGGTGCGGGTTCCCCACTCCTCGCCCATGAAGAGCATGGGTGTGTAGGGCGACAGGAGCACCAGGGCGGCAGTGGCGGCCAGGGCGGCGTCGTCGAGACCGGCTGAGGGGCGGTCCCCGACGGCTCGGTTGCCGATCTGGTCGTGGTTGGATCCGAAGACGACGAAGCGCCTGGGGTCGGTGTCCTCGGGGACGGGGGCGCCCCAGACCCGGTCCCGGAAGGTGGACCAGATGCCGTTGTGGAGGAAGGCGCCGCCATAGGCCTTGGTCCACGCCCCGGGCTCGGCGAAGTCGGCGTAGTAGCCCTGCGCCTCCCCGGTGATCCGTGTGTGCAGGGCGTGGTGGACGTCGTCGGCCCACTGGGCGGTCATGCCCAGGCTGGGGGTTGCGGCGGGGGGCTCCTGGTCGGTGGGGGTGATGACTCCGACGTCGTTGAGGTCGGCCTCGGCCACCAGGCTCAGGGGCCGGTCCAGCTCGTCGGACAGCGCGGCCACGGCGTTGGAGAGCTCGGCCAGGACGTGCGTCTGTGGAGGGTCGGCGGCTGCGGCGTCGTCCTTGATCTCGTGGATGGCGTCCAGGCGCAGGGCGTCGATGTGGAAGTCTCGCAGCCAGCGCAGGGCCGAGTCGATGACGAAGGCACGCACCTGATGACTGCCGTCGTGGTCGTAGTTGACGGCCTCACCCCAGGGCGTGTGATGGGCGGGGGTGAAGTAGGGGCCGAAGACGCTGAGATAGTTGCCCGACGGGCCCAGGTGGTTGTAGACGACGTCGAGGCACACGCCGATGCCGGCTCGGTGGGCGGCGTCGACGAAGCGCATCAGGGCCTCGGGGCCCCCGTAGGCCTCGTGGACGGCCCACAGGCCCACCCCGTCGTAGCCCCATCCGGCTCGACCGGGGAAGGCGGCCAGGGGCATGAGCTCGACGATGTCGACGCCCAGCTCGGCCAGGTGATCGAGCCGGGAGATGGCGCTGTCCAGGGTGCCCTCGGGGGTGAACGTGCCCACGTGGAGCTCGTAGATGACTGAGCCGAGCAGGTCCCTGCCCATCCAGTCCTGATCGGTCCACTGCCAGGTGGTCGGGTCCACGGTTCGTGAGGGGCCGTGGACGCCGTGGGGCTGGAAGGCGCTGCGGGGGTCGGGGCGGTCGGGGGAACCGTCGACCCGGAAGGCGTAGTCGGTGCCCGGCTCCAGGTCGAAGGGGGCGGTCCACCAGCCGTCGGGGACCGGGACCATGTCAACCAGCCGGTCATCCAGTCCCTCATCGCCGGGCAGGTGCAGCTCGACCCGCCTCGCCGTGGGGGCCCACACGGGAACGCGGGGGCCCACAGGCAGGGCCGGTGACTGCCAGGTCCGGGATGCCGGGCTCATCGGGCGGCCTCCTGCTCCTGGACGGCCTGGTCTGAGTCGGTCTGGGAGTCGGGGGAGCCGACCCTGGACAGGACGACGACGGCATCGTCCCCGACCACCTCGGCCAGAGGCTGGCTGCCTCCCTCCACGGTGCCGGTGCGCAGGACGTGCTCCCAGGTCCCCTCCGGCAGGACGATGCTCTCCTCACGCCATCCCCCCAGCTGCTCGAGCCGCCGGGACAGGCGCCTGACGATGACGACGACGTCGGGGATCTCGTCGAGCAGGCGGGCGTAGGCGAAGGCGAAGGAGGTGGTCACCGGGATCGTGCGGTAGCCCGAGCGGGGACCGACGAAGGTGTGGGGGCGAGCGGCGCGCAGGCGCGCCAGGCGGGAGGTGAGGAAGAGCTTGTCCTCATCCAGGCTGCGCGGTGCGGCTCCGGAGTCGAGGCGCTCCAGGGCGCTGATGAGACCCGAGGGCCCGGCGTAGTCGACCGTGCGGCGGTTGTCGGGGTCCACCAGTGAGGTGCGGGTGATCTCGCTGCCCTGATAGATGTCGCTGACCCCCATCCAGGTCAGGGCGAGCGCCTTGCCGGCGAGGATCGCGGTGCGCACGGACCTGGCCGTCAGGGCCGCGAAGGCCTCGAGCTCGTCGCGGACCTCCTCGCTGGTGAGCAGATGGGCGGCGTAGTCGGTCAGGGCCTGTTCCCGAGCCAGGTCCGGGGCGGTCCAGGTGGTCCAGATCTTCTGCTCCCGGGAGGCTTTGATGAGATAGGCGCTGAGCCGCTCGGGGGTCATGGGGTCGTCGCTGTCGGGCGCCCAGGTCCCCCACAGGGTCTGCCACAGCAGGTTCTCGCTGCGTCCGTCGAGGTCCAGGGGGCGGACCTGCGCGGTCATGGCGCGCAGACGGTGGATGAGGTCGCTCCACTCCTCGGCATAGGAGGCCAGCACGTCCAGGCGGGCGCGCACGTCCTCACCACGCTTGGTGTCGTGGGTGGTGGAGGTGACCATCGTGTCGGGCCAGGTGTTCTGGACTCGGTCGGCCCAGGCGTGGGCCTCGTCGGCACTCAGCGCGAAGCCGGCCGGGTTGCCGCCGACCTCGGTGAGGCTGGTCAGGTGGGTCCAGCGGTAGAAGGCCGTGTCCTCCACTCCCTTGGCGGTGACGGCCCCGCACACCTGCTGGAAGCGGATGATGGCCTCGGTGCGCTCGGGGGACTCAGACAGGCCCTCGGAGCCGACCGGCTCACCCAGGAGGATGGCGACCACGAGGTCGAGGGTCTCTCCCTGGTCCGGCTCGAGGCGCTGGCGCGCCCGTTCGGCGTCCGCCTGGAGGACGGCGGCCGTCTCCGGGCCTGGGGGCGTCCCGGGAACGACATAGACCCGGTACTGGTCTGCGGCCACGAGCAGCTCGACGACGCAGGCCCGCAGGTCGCGCAGGGTGTGGTCGCGCAGGCGCACGTCCTGGGAGGTCAGGGAGTCCAGGATGCGGGCCAGACGGTCGACCTCCGCGGCCAGTGAGCCGGCGATGACCTCTCGCTTGGCCTCCTCGACGATGCGGTCGTAGTCCACCGGAGCGTCCCCGGTGAGCTCCTGCATGAGCGCGCCCAGGCGGGCCGCGCCGGCGGGGTCCACCTGGAGCTGGTCGATCCGCCAGGCGGCGTCGTAGCCGGTGGTTCCGGCCACCGGCCAGGAGGTGGGCAGGGACTCGTCGGGCGCCAGGATCTTCTCCGCGGCGATCCACGCCCCGCTGGTGGCCTCGGCCAGCTGGGTGAGGTAGCCACCGGGGTCGGCCAGGCCGTCGGGGTGGTCGACCCGCAGGGCGCTGATGACTCCGTCTCTCATGAGATCGAGGATGAGGCCGTGGCTTCCGGCGAAGACGTCGGGCTCCTCGACGCGGATCGCGGCCAGGGTGCCGACATCGAAGAACCGTCGGTAGTTGATCTCCTCATCACCGACCTTCCAGTAGGCCAGGCGGTAGTGCTGGCGCTCGACGAGGACGTGCATCGGCAGCGCCTCGGTGCCCTGGGCAACGGGGAAGGCGTGGTCGTAGTAGCGCAGCACCCACTGCTCGCCCAGATCCTCCTGCCCCGGAACCACCATCTGCTCCAGGGTGAGCTCATCATCGGCCAGGACGGCGCCGATGCGCTTGCCCAGGATCGGCATGAGGATGGGCTCGTCCAGAGAGAGGTCGAACCAGGCGGCGTAGGGGGAGTCCGGTCCCTCACGCAGCACCGACCACAGGGGCAGGTTGTGCCAACCGGGGGTGGGCACGGCCATGTGGTTGGGAACGATGTCCACCACAACGCCCATCCCATGGGCGTCGGCCTCGGCGGCCAGGGCCTCGAGCTGCTCCCTTCCTCCCATGACGGCCGAGACCCGGCGGTGATCGACGACGTCGTAGCCGTGGGTGGAGCCCGGCGCGGCGGTGAGGATCGGGGAGAGGTAGAGGTCGGTGACTCCCAGATCGGCCAGGTAGGGGACCAGGGCCTTGGCGTCTGCGAAGGTCAGATCCTCACCGAGCTGGAGACGGTAGGTGGTCACCGGCGTCCGGTGTTCCGGAGCCGGCACGTGCCCCGACCACGGTGCGTAGGCGGGTGTCTCCGCAGAACCCGCCGAACCTGCCTGATCCACTGCTGCGTCCACTGCGTCGGTCATGTCACTTCCTGAAGCTCGTCTGGTCTGCGTCGGGTGGTGCTGCTTGATGGGTGATGTGCGTTCGGTGGTGCGCCGGAGGGCCGCGGAGAGCCCCTACCTCGGGTGGCGCTCCGTGGTGGCGGCGGACTCGGGGGCGTCGATGAGGAAGAGCATGGAGCGGGCCTCGACCACGACGGTGTCGTCAGCAGCGAGAACCGGGTCGGAGTCCCCGTCCACTGCGGGAGCCGTGTCCAGCGCGACCTTCCAGGTGGGGGCGTACCCCTCGCCGGGCAGGGTGAAGGTGATGTCCTCGTCGGAGGCGTTGATGAGTACGAGGAAGGAGTCGTCCACGATCCTCTGGCCCCGCTC
Source organism: Actinomyces sp. HMT 175 (assembly GCF_016694895.1). Taxonomy (NCBI): domain Bacteria; kingdom Bacillati; phylum Actinomycetota; class Actinomycetes; order Actinomycetales; family Actinomycetaceae; genus Actinomyces; species Actinomyces sp. HMT 175. The sequence goes on along the minus strand of NZ_CP068012.1, from coordinate 1,626,387 downwards.
ATCGGGCTCGGCGATCGCCTCCCCGTTGAGGAAGACCATCATGGCCCGGGCGTACCAGGTGGTCCAGTCCTGGTCGGTCATGGACTCACCGGCCGGAGTGAGCCACTCGATCTCGCCGAGCTCGCTCTCCCCGCCGTGGCGGGCGTCCCCGGTGAAGAAGCGCCGACGCCGCAGCACCGGGTGGTCGCGACGCAGCCACATCATGGTGCGGGTGAACTCCAGCAGGTCGTTGTCCTGCTCACTGAGATCCCAGTTGACCCAGGAGATCTCGTTGTCCTGGCAGTAGACGTTGTTGTTGCCCCCCTGGGTGCGTCCCATCTCGTCGCCGTGGCAGATCATGGGCACGCCCTGACTGAACAGGACGGTGGCCAGGAAGTTGCGGGTCTGGCGCTGACGCAGCTCGGTGATCGTCGGATCGTCGGTGGGCCCCTCGGCGCCGCAGTTCCAGGACCGGTTGTTGTTGTCCCCGTCTGCGTTGCCCTCGAGGTTGGCCTCGTTGTGCTTCTCGTTGTAGGAGACCAGGTCACGCAGCGTGAAGCCGTCGTGGGCGGTGACGAAGTTGATGCTGGCCACCGGGGTGCGCCCGGCATGCTGGTAGAGGTCGGAGGAGCCGGTGATACGGGAGGCGAACTCGCCCAGGGTGGAGGGCTCCCCGCGCCAGAAGTCGCGCACGGTGTCGCGGTACTTGCCGTTCCACTCGCTCCACAGGGCCGGGAAGCCGCCCACGTTGTAGCCGCCGTCGCCCACGTCCCAGGGCTCGGCGATGAGCTTGACCTGGGAGAGCACCGGGTCCTGGTGGATGATGTCGAAGAAGGCGCTGAGCTTGTCCACCTCGTGGAACTGGCGTGCCAGAGTGGAGGCCAGGTCGAAGCGGAACCCGTCGACGTGCATCTCGGTGACCCAGTAGCGCAGCGAGTCCATGATGAGCTGGAGGACCGCCGGCGAGCGCATGAGCAGCGAGTTGCCGGTACCGGTGGTGTCGAAGTAGTGGCTGGCCGAGCCATCGACGAGGCGGTAGTACGAGCTGTTGTCGATGCCTCGGAAGGACAGCGTGGGGCCCAGGTGGTTGCCCTCGGCCGTGTGGTTGTAGACCACGTCCAGGATGACCTCGATGTCGGCCTCGTGGAAGGCCTTGACCATGGACTTGAACTCCTGGACCTGCTCACCCTCGGCGCCGTAGGCGGCGTAGGTGTTGTGCGGGGCGAAGAAACCGATCGTGTTGTAGCCCCAGTAGTTCGACAGGCCCTTCTCCTGCAGGTGGGTGTCGTTGACGAACTGATGGACCGGCATGAGCTCGATGGCCGTCGCACCCAGGTTCTTGAGATGGTCGATGACGGCGGGCTGTGCCAGACCGGCGTAGGTGCCCCGCAGGTCCTCGGGAACCATCGGGTGCAGCTTGGTCATGCCCTTGACGTGGGCCTCGTAGATGATCGTCTCGTGGTACTCGTGGTTCGGGGGACGGTCGTGGCCCCAGTCGAAGTAGGGGTTGATGACCACCGAACGCATGGTGTGGCCCGCCGAGTCCTCCTCGTTGCGCACCTCCGGGTTGTCGAAGGAGTAGGAGTACAGCGTCTGGGACGGGGTCACCTCGCCGGAGATCGCCTTGGCGTAGGGGTCCAGCAGCAGCTTGGAGGGGTCGCAGCGGTGACCGGAGGCCGGGTCGTAGGGGCCCGCCACCCGGTAGCCGTACTTCTGGCCCGGAGAGATCCCGGGCAGGTAGGCGTGCCAGACGTCACCGTCGACCTCCTTGAGCGCCACCCGCTCCTCGTGGCCCTCGTCGTCGAACAGACACAGGTCGACACCGGTGGCGGCCGAGGAGTAGAGGGCGAAGTTCGTTCCCGAGCCGTCATAGGTCGCCCCGAGTGGGTAGGGGTGGCCCGGCCAGATCTGGCGCTGGGGGCCCTCCTGAGGTTCCGGTGCGGCCTGAGGCGTCGGTGTTGTCGGCGTGGTCATGGGGACTACCCTGCCACGACTGAGGTGCGAAGGCAGGAGAGTGGGAGAAAGACATGTCACGTCGGAGCGTCTCCCGGCACGTCCCGGGTGCTGCTCGGTGATCGAGGCGGGTCGGCGGGGCGTGAGACACCTCATGAGGACACGGGCTCGGCTGCGTTTTGCCTCCGAGGGATACCTCTGCTAACTTTCTTCCCGCACCCCACAAGGGTGTCACGCGGATGTGGCTCAGTTGGTAGAGCATCACCTTGCCAAGGTGAGGGTCGCGGGTTCGAGTCCCGTCATCCGCTCGGGCGATTGGCGCAGCGGGAGCGCGCTTCCCTGACACGGAAGAGGTCACTGGTTCGATCCCAGTATCGCCCACCAGAACCGATAGTCGAAGTGAGCCCGGAGCCCAGCGCTCCGGGCTCTTGTCGTTCTTCGGGAAGGCGGCCTCGCGCAGGGTGGCATGTGTCACCGTCAGGCCGCGATGTCGTCGTCGAGGTGCGGATTATCGCGCGGAATCACGCTGGATTGAGGGGGTGGGGTGGAGACGGTCGGGGACGGTCCCGTGTCTGGATCGTGATGTTCCTGGAGCGGTCGGGAACGGGGCGTCCCGGCGTGCTCTACCATCTGGGGAGGAGTTGGCCCCTGCGGCAAGAAACGGATGGTTATGACGCAACGCTTCAGGCACCTGCTGCCCGTGGTCCTCGGCGGTGATATCGGCGCCTACGCCCTGGCGCGGCAGCTTCATGAGGTCACCGGCACGTCGGTGACGGTTGTGGCCTCAGATCCGATCGTCGCGATCTCCGAGTCGGCCTACATCACCGTGGTCCACCAGGAGGCCGGGGCCCCGCCGGAGCGGACCATCGCGCTGCTGCGAAAGCTGGCCCAGGGCCGAGGGCCCCGCAGCGCTGTGCTCATGGCCAACACCGACGCCGCGGCCGCCATGATCTCGGCCCACCGCGGCGAGCTCGAGCCCACCTATGTCCTGCCCTTCCCGGACATTGACGTGCTCGACGCCGTCAGCGACAAGGCCTCCTTCTCCCGTCTGTGCGCCGAGGTGGGGGTGCTCACGCCCCGGGAGGTCGTCGTCGACCTGGCCGACCCCGACTGCGTGACGCCGACCAGCGCCGACGAGCTCGGCATGGAGTTCCCGCTCGTGGCCAAGGCCGCCATCGGCGCTGACTACGACCGTATCTCCTTCCCCGGCAAGCGCAAGATCTGGTTCATCGACGACGCCGCCGAGCTGGCAGGCATGTGGAGGAGCCTGAAGGAGGCCGGCTACCGCTCCACCTTCCTGGTTCAGGAGTGCATCCCCGGTGACGACACCGCCATGCGCTCGGTGACCGCCTACATGGACTCCACCGGTGAGCTGCGCCTCATCGGCTCGGCGCGCGTTCTGCTGCAGGACCACGCGCCCACCATGATCGGCAACCCGGTGGCCATGATGACCGAGGCCTTCCCCGACCTGTGGGAGGCCACCGGCCGCCTGCTGCGTCATGCCGGCTACCGCGGCTTCGCCAACCTCGACATCAAGGTCGACCCCCGTGACGGACGGGAGCTCTTCTTCGAGGTCAACCCCCGTATCGGCCGCAACTCCTTCTACCTGACCGCCGCAGGCGCCAACCCCATGGCCGTCATGCTCAAGGACCTGGTCCTGGACCAGCGTGACGAGCCCATCGAGGTCACCCGGCAGATCCTCTACTCCCTGGTTCCCGACGGCGTCATCGCACGCTACGTGTCCGACGAGGCTCTGCGCCGCAAGGCCAAGGGCCTGGGGCGGGGCGTCGACCCGCTGCGCGACCCGGCCGAGCGCTCGCTGCGCCGTCGCGTGACGATCGAGCTCCAGCGCCTCAACCACTACCGCAAGTTCGCCCGCAACTATCCGCAACGAGTCGACAGGTCCCGCTGAATGCCCGAGAACGAGAACATGCCCGACAGCACCACCCCCGACGCCACGACTGATTCCGCGACTGACTCCACCCCTGAAACCAAGGTCGAGGCTGGTGCGCCGGCCCCCCAGAAGGCTCAGGCGACTCAGCCCAAGAACAACAAGGGGCGCAAGGGCGGCGAGCCCGAACAGCCCAAGCAGCCCGAGCAGAAGGTCGACCCGACCGACAAGCCCGCCCAGCCCGCTAGGGCTGACAAGGCTGACAAGCCCAAGGCGCCTCGGCTCACGCACCCCGAGCCGGTGCACTCCACCCCGGACCGTTCCGAGACCCTGCGTCGGGTCGACGGACGCGAGATGCGTCTGGCCGTGGGCAACAGCCACTTCCCGGTTGAGCAGACCGAGGCCTGGGAGCGCTTCGAGGAGGCCATGGGCCGCCCCCTGTGGGGCCGCTACCTCTATGAGGACGAGGGCAAGCCCGTGGCCGCCATCGCCCTGTACCGTTACGAGATGGGCGGCCAGACCTTCCTGTGGGCCAAGCACGGCCCGGTCTGGCTCAAGGAGCAGTCGCCCGAGCGCGAGGCCCACCTGCGTCGTCTGCTGCGCTCCGTGGTCAAGGAGCGCGACCGCTCCGTGCGCTTCATCCGCATGCACGCCCGCTACGGCGCTGCCGACCTGCGAGAGCTGCTGTCCACCATCACCTATGACCGCACCTACGTCATCGACCTGGTGCCCAAGACACCGGAGAAGATCGCGGCGATCATGCCCAAGGACGGGCGCCGCGCGGTCAAGCGCGCCGAGCGTGTCGCCCGGGAGGCCGGCTGCACCATCAGCGACGAGACCGGCCTGAGCCGCGAGGAGTTCGACCAGGTCTACGAGGTCCTGCGCGAGACCGCCGAGCGCGACGGCTTCAAGCCCCACGACGCCGAGGTCTACTGGACCATGCTGACCTCCCTGGGGGAGAAGAACGCCCGCCTGTTCGTCCTGCGCAAGGACGGCATCCCCCACGCCTGGGACCTCATCCTCACCTCGGGCAAGGACTCCGTGGCCTACTACGGCGCCTCCTCCAACGAGTCGCGCACCTTCCGCGGGGCCGAGGCCCTGGACTGGTGGGCCGCCTGCACCCTGGCGCAGGAGGGCTACCGCGGCCTGGACCTCATGGGCGCCGGCTCCACCCGCGTCCCCTCGCTCTACACGGTGGGCCAGTACAAGAAGCGCTACGCCCAGCACGTCACCGAGGTGGACGGGGCCTGGGACGTCCCGGTCTCCCGAGTCATCTACTCCGGGATGTCCGCCGCCAAGCGCCTGCGTGACGCACTGCGCGCGCGGCGTGGCTCACGGGAGGACTGAGCCCGCGCGACCACGACGTAGACTCGCGGTCGAACCGGGGTGCACCAGTACAGCGCCCCGCACCGATGCAGCAGAGGAGACGAACCCGTGTCAGACCAGCCCATGATTGAGATCACCCTCGACGGCGCGCCCCGCACCATTGAGGCGGGCATCACGGGGGCGCTCCTCCTGCAGGACGCCGTCAAGAAGGACGGCGTCGTCGCGATGCGCGTCAACGGCGAGCCCTGGGACCTGGAGCGCCAGGTCCCGGCCGGCGCCGTCGTCGAGCCCATCACCCTGGCCAGCGAGGACGGCCTCAACATCCTGCGCCACAGCGCCACCCACGTCATGGCGCAGGCCGTCCAGGAGATGTTCCCGGACGTCAACCTCGGCATCGGCCCCTTCATCACCGACGGCTTCTACTACGACTTCGGCGCCATTGACGCCGTCACCCCCGAGATGCTGCGCGAGATCGAGAAGCGCATGAAGCGGATCGTTAAGGAGGGGCAGCGCTTCGTGCGCCGCGACATCACCGAGGACCAGGGGCGTGAGGAGCTGGCCGACCAGCCCTACAAGCTCGAGCTCATCACCACCAAGGGAGCGGGCGCCGAGGGCGCCTCGGTCGAGGTCGGCGCCGGCGGGCTGACCATGTACGACAACGTCCGACGCGACGGCACCGTCGCCTGGACCGACCTGTGCCGCGGCCCCCACCTGCCCTCGACCCGCCTCATCGGGCAGGGCTTCGCGCTGACCAAGTCCTCGTCGGCCTACTGGAAGGGCGACCAGTCCGGCGACTCCCTCCAGCGGATCTACGGCACCGCCTGGGCCACCAAGGACGATCTCAAGGCCTACCAGACCCGCCTGGCCGAGGCCGCCAAGCGCGACCACCGCAAGCTCGGCGCCGAGCTCGACCTCTATTCCTTCCCCGAGGAGATCGGCCCCGGCCTGGTGGTCTTCCACCCCAAGGGCGCCATGCTGCGTCACCAGATCGAGCAGTACGTCGTCGACCGCCACCAGGACTACGGCTTCGACTTCGTCCACACCCCCGAGATCTCCAAGGGCGGGCTCTTCCATACCTCCGGGCACCTGCCCTACTACGCCGACACCATGTTCCCGCCCATGCTCGCCGACGAGGAGCGCGACGCCGAGGGCAACATCACCAAGGCCGGCCAGGAGTACTACCTCAAGGCCATGAACTGCCCGATGCACAACCTCATCTTCCGCTCCCGCGGACGCTCCTACCGCGAGCTGCCGCTGCGCTTCTTCGAGATGGGCCACGACTACCGCTACGAGAAGTCCGGTGTCGTCCACGGGCTCACCCGCATGCGCGGCTTCACCCAGGACGACTCCCACACCTACTGCACCCCGGAGCAGGCCGGCGAGGAGATCCGCGCCCAGATCGACTTCTTCCTGTCCATCCTCAAGGCCTTCGGACTGACCGACTTCTACCTCGAGCTGTCCACCCGCGACGAGGACGGCGCCAAGAAGGACAAGTTCATCGGATCCGACGCCGACTGGACCGCCGCCACACAGGCCCTCCAGGACGCCTGTGACGCCTCCGGGCTGGAGGTCGTTCCCGACCCGGGTGGCGCCGCCTTCTACGGCCCCAAAGTCTCGGTCCAGGTCAAGGACGCCATCGGCCGGACCTGGCAGATGTCCACCATCCAGTACGACTTCAACCAGCCCGAGCGCTTCGACCTGGAGTACACGGCCGCTGACGGCACCCACCAGCGCCCCATCATGATCCACTCGGCCAAGCTGGGCAGCGTGGAGCGCTTCATCGGGGTGCTCACCGAGCACTACGCGGGCGCCTTCCCCGCCTGGCTCTCCCCGGTGCAGGTCCGGCTCATCCCCGTGGCCGAGGCCTTCGACGCCTACGTCGATGACGTCGCCGCCCAGCTGCGCGCCCAGGGGGTGCGCGTCGAGGTGGACCACTCCGACGACCGCTTCGGCAAGAAGATCCGCAACGCCTCCAAGGACAAGATCCCCTTCACCCTCATCGCCGGGGGAGAGGACGCCGAAGCCGGCGCCGTCTCTTTCCGGTTCCGCGACGGCCAGCAGACCAACGGCGTGCCCGTCAAGGAGGCCGTGGCCCACATCGTCAGCGTCATCGACGCCCGTATCAACGACCCGGCGGGGGAGAAGCTGCACAGTGACTGAGGAAGTGACCGGAGAGACGATCAGCGCCCCCGGGGGCGGTGACGACGTCGAGGTGGAGGCTCCCTTCTACCACGAGGGCGCTCCGCAGGCCTTTCAGCGGCTGTGGACTCCGCACCGCATGGTCTACATCGGGGGGCAGAACAAGCCCTCCGATGACACCCCCGCACAGTGCCCGTTCTGCACCGGGCCGCAACGCGGTGACGAGGAGTCCCTCATCGTCCACCGGGGCCAGACCAGCTACGTCATCATGAACCTGTACCCGTACAACACCGGTCACCTGCTGGTGTGCCCCTACCGGCACATCTCGGACTGGACCGAGGCCACCCCGGCCGAGCGCCAGGAGATCGGTGAGCTGACCGCCACGGCCATGAGCGTCGTGCGCTCGGTGAGCCGCCCCCACGGGTTCAACCTGGGGATGAACCAGGGTGAAGTCGCCGGTGCGGGGATCGCCGCCCACCTCCACCAGCACATCGTGCCGCGCTGGAAGGGGGATGCGAACTTCATGCCCATCATCGGTCGGACCAAGCCCGTTCCCCAGCTGCTCGGAGAGCAGCGGGACATGCTCGCCGCCGCCTGGGCCGCCCCGGTCGGGCAGAGCGGGGACTGATCCCCCTGGCCTCGATCGACGTGCTCCGGCAGGCTGAGGGGCGCCCCTGCGTCCCAGTCCATCCCGTGCCCTCACGGCCCGTCTCTTAGACAGCTCCACCCCAGTGTTAAGGACCTCATGCTCGGCAACCACGGCCGCGGCCTGACCAAGGCCCTGTTCACCCGACCCGCCCTCGCGCTCGGGCGGCTCGGGGTGACTCCCAACATGCTCACCGTCACCGGAACGGCCCTGTCCGTGACGGCGGCGGTCACCCTGCTGCCGAAGGGACACTTCGTGACCGGGCCCCTGGTCCTGCTCGTGGTGCTGGTGGCCGACTCCTTCGACGGCATTCTGGCCCGGGCCACTGGCAAGAGCTCGGTGTTCGGGGCCTTCCTGGACTCCACCATGGACCGTCTCGCAGACGGCGCCGTCCTGGGATCCCTCGCGGCCTGGGCGGCCCTGTCCATGCCCGTCGGCGCGCTGCGCACCGTGACCGTCGCGGCTGCCCTGGTCGCCGTCGTCATGGCGGCCACTGTTCCCTACGCCCGCGCCCGGGCCGAGTCCATCGGCGCCACCGCCTCCGTGGGGATCGCCGAGCGCACCGACCGGCTCCTGGTCGCGCTCGGCTCCACCTTCCTCGTGGGGCTCGGGGCGCCCCAGTGGGTGCTCGCCGCGGGGCTCGTCTACGTGGCAATCGCCTCCTTCATCACCGTGATCCAGCGCGTGCGCACCGTCCACCAGCAGGTCCGGCAGGAGGGTGAGAAGGCATGAGGATGCGCCTGCCAGCCGTCTCCGACGCCTACCGCCTGGCCTGGCGCGGCACTCGCCACCTGCCCCCGTCGGTGGGCTACGGCCTGGCGCACACCGTCGCCGACGCGCTGTGGGCCTGGCAGCGACTGCAGCGCTCCACCGCCGGGGTGGGACAGCTCGAGCGCAACCTCTCACGCATCCTCCCGGCGGGAACACCACCGCGCGCGCTGCGCCGGGCCACCCGAGCCGGCATGCGCTCCTACATGCGCTACTTCTACGAGGCCTTCGCCCTGCCCGGTATCACACCGGAGCAGATCCTGGCGCGCGTGCGCACCGACATCGACCCCCAGCTGCACGAGGATGTGCGCGCCGGCAGCGTCGTCATGGCCCTGCCACACATGGGCAACTGGGACCTCATCGGAGCCTGGGCCTGCCGTGAGCTCGCCACCGTCCTGACCGTCGCCGAGCGCCTGGAGCCCGCGGACCTCTTCGAGCAGTTCGTCTCCTTCCGCCAGTCACTGGGCATGCGCATCATCGGCCAGTCCCACGGGGAGAAGGTCTTCGACCGCCTCCTTGAGGCGGCGAGCCAGGGGCACTACGTCGTCGCGCTCCTGGCGGACCGGGACCTGTCCTCGGCCGGCATCACCGCGCAGCTGGGCGGCGCCACCGCACGGGTGGCCGCCGGCCCCGCGGCGATCGCCCAGCGCCTGGGACGCCCCCTGTACGCCGCCTCGATCCACTACGAGCCGCTCACCGGGCAGAGGCTCCGTCGGGCTGGATCGCCCTGGGGAATCGTGCTGACCGCCCGCAGGGTTCCGGCGCCCCACCAGCTGGAGGGACGCGAGCAGGTCGTGGCGCACACGCGCGCCTGGGTCGCCGCGCTGGAGCCTCTGCTTGCCGAGCACGCCGAGGACTGGCACATGCTTCAGCCCGTCTTCGATGCCGACCTGGACCAGGAGCGCCTGGCTCGCAGCCACGCCCGCGACCAGCAGGGCGCCCACGAGGAGGACGTATGAGGATCGGTATCGTCTGCCCCTACTCCTTCGACGCTCACGGAGGCGTCCAGGTCCACGTCATGGACCTGGCCGGTGAGCTCTTCCGCCGCGGCCACGAGGTACAGGTCCTCGCGCCGGCCTCCCAGGACACCGAGCTTCCCGACTGGGTCACCAGCGCCGGTGACTCCATCGCCATTCCCTACAACGGCTCGGTGGCGCGGCTGAACTTCGGTGCCCTCGTGGCCAGGCGGGCCCGACGCTGGCTGGATGCCGGGGACTTCGACATCCTGCACATCCATGAGCCCATCACCCCCAGCGTCGGGATGCTGGCCCTGCAGGCCGCCACCGGGCCGGTGGTGGGCACCTTCCACGCCGCCATGGACCGCTCGCTGGCCCGTGAGCTGCTGAGCCCGGCGACGGTGCCGCTCATGGAGAAGCTCTCGGCCCGCATCGCCGTCTCCGAGGAGGCCCGCCGCACCCTCATCCAGTACCACGGCGGCGACGCCGTCGTCATTCCCAACGGCGTCAATGTCAGGCCCTTCGCCGACGCCCCCAAGGACGACCCCCGGTTCCTGGGCACGGACGAGGCCCCCACCATCTCCTTCCTGGGGCGTCTGGACGAGCCCCGCAAGGGACTGCGGGTCCTGGCCGATGCCATCCCGACGGTGCTGGAGTCGGTGCCCAGGGCGCGCTTCCTCATCGCAGGGCGCGGGCAGGCCCAGGAGATCCGTGAGGAGCTGGCCCGCTTCGGCGACTCCGTGGTCTTTCTGGGGGGTGTCAGCGACGAGGACAAGGCCGCCATGCTGGCCTCGGCCAGCTGCTACGTGGCCCCGCAGACCGGAGGGGAGTCCTTCGGCATCGTCCTGGTGGAGGCCATGGCCGCCGGCACCCGGGTCGTCGCCTCCGACCTCAAGGCCTTCTCGGACGTGCTTGGCGAAGGCCGTTATGGGGCCCTGTTCCGCAATGAGGACGGCGGCGACCTGGCCCGAGTCATCATCGACACCCTGCAGGACGCCACGGCCGCTCAGGCTCGCGTTCAGGCGGCCAGTCAGGTGGTCGGCCGCTACGACTGGTCTGCGGTCACCGACGAGGTGCTCGACGTCTACGACATGGCTCTGTCCACCGCTCACACCCGGGTCGAGCCCGCCCCCGGTTCGCGCACCATGCTGGGCCGGTTGCGCGATGCTCTGGACGACTAGCAGCTGATCTCAGGAGTGATGAGGAACCGACCATGGCAGCAAGCATGACGACGGCCATGACGCAGGCCGTTGATACCCCGGCCAGTGCGACCACGGCCCTACCGGCACTGTCCTCCACAGAGTCCGGCGCGATGACGGCGCCGCTGTGGAGCGTCGTCGTGCTGCTGGTCGGGCTGGCCGTGACCGCCGGGTGGGCCCTCTACGCCAGGGCGGTGCGGGTGGACCGGCTGCACCGGCAGGTGCTGGGCGCTCGGGCCACGCTTGAGGCCCAGCTCGTTCACCGGGCCGAGGCCGCAGCGGAGCTGGCCACCGTTCCCGCCCTGGATCCGGCCTCCGGCCTGCTGCTCAGCCGGGCCGCTCGCGAGGCGCTGGACGCCGAGGGGCCGCTCGTCGATGACGGTCTGGACACCTCCACGCCTCTTGAGGGCATCCCCTCCTCCCATCCTGCTTCCAGCGGCGCGGCGCTCCCGGCGCCGACCGCCCGCAGTCGGGCCCTCATCGAGTCCGACCTCAGTCGGGTCCTGCGAACGGTGGTCAGCGAGCCCGCACGCCGCGAGCTGTCCGCCGACCCGCTGAGCCTGCCCGCGCTCAACCGCCTGGACCGGGCCTGCTCCCGCCTGGTCCTGGCCCGCAGGTTCCACAACACCCACGTCAGCGAGGCCCAGGCCCTCAGGGCACGGCTGCTCGTCCGGATGTGCCACCTGGCTGGGCACGCACCCATGCCCCAGACCTTCGATGCCGACGACGACACCACCCCTGAGACGCCGCCCGAGCGCGACGACGAGGTGCAACCGAGGTGATTCCATGAGCATGCCCCCCAGTCCCTGGGCTCCCCGTCCCGGATACCGGCGCTCCAGTGCCCTGCCGCGGACCCCAGCCGACTCCGGCCCCCTTCCCGGAGTCGGGCAGCGGTATCAGGTTCATCGTGACACTCAGGGCACGCCTCCTTCGCGGGCCACGGATCCTGAGGATGGCCGGCAGCAGCACGAGCAGGTGGCCTCCCTCATCCCACCTGGTATTCCGGCGAGGGTCGGGGCGATCGTCATGCTCACCGCGATCGTTCTGTTCTCGCTGCTCACCGTGTACTTCTTCTCAAGGCTTCGAGACGATTTCGGTCCGGTCGTGCTTCCATCGTTTCTGCTGGCGCTCATCCCCTTGGGCGGGGTGCTGGTGGTCACGATGCTGCTCGCGGGAGTGTTCTGGTACGTCCGCTGGGAGCCCAGGCCTCCCGGTGTGTTCACGGTGGTCACGCTCCTGGTGGCGTTCCTGTGGGGGACGAGCGTGTCCACCCTGTGCTCGTTGGTGGTCAACGGCTGGGTGGGTCGGGTCATCACCGAGGCCATGGGGGACCCGAACGCGGCCGGTGTCATTTCAGCGCCTCTGGTGGAGGAGCTGACCAAGGGACTGGGCGTCCTGTTCGTCTTCCTCATCTGGCGCCGCACGATCAATGGGACGATCGATGGGGTCGTGTATGCGGCGTTCACCGCCGCAGGCTTCGCCTTCGTGGAGAATATTCTCTACTTCGTTCAGGGCTGGGAGTACGTGGGGACGATCTTCGTCATGCGAGGGGTCCTGTCCCCGTTTGCCCACCTGACCTTCACCGCCTGCACCGGAGTGGCCATCGGTGTCTCCTCCCGCCGGCGCTCTCAGTACGCCTGGGCGTGGATGGCTCCTGTTGGTCTGGTCGGTGCGATTTTGCTTCATGCGACCTGGAACGGCTTTGTTGCTGCAAACTTCGGGGTGTATCTGCTGCTTCAGTTCCCCTTCTACGCTCTGTGCGCCGGACTGGTCTCGTGGCTGCGTTGGAGTGAGCGCCGGTCGATGCGTCGCGGGCTGGAGGACTACGCCCGCGCCGGCTGGTTCTCCCCGGCCGAAATCCAGATGCTCACCACCGGTGCGGGGCGCCGGTCGGGCAAGCGGTGGGCCGCCACCAGGGGACTGCATGCCTCAGCGGCCATGAACACCTTCCAGAAAGGTGCTGCGGAACTGGCCCAGCTACGCCAGCAGGCGGTGGACAGCCACGATCTGGGCGAACTGTCCGTCAAGGAGACCGAGCTGCTCGACCGGATCAGCCAGGCGCGCCGGTCCTTCCTCGGGGCCGGCTAGAAGACGGCAGTAGCCGGATATCCTGCGACGGTTCAGGTCTCGCTGCGTGAGTATCGGGGACTGTTACGGAGGCGCGGGGTAGCATGCGTGGCGTCAGCATTTTCTCGGAGACGTTGCTGCCGCCCCCGTGCGGCGGCCGCGGCTCACGGCCGGAGGACCACGATTGAGTACAGAACAGACCACTCCCAGCACCGGCACCCTCACCGTCAAACGCGGCATGGCGGACATGCTCAAGGGAGGCGTCATCATGGACGTCGTCACGCCCGAGCAGGCCCGTATCGCCCAGGACGCGGGAGCCGTCGCCGTCATGGCGCTCGAGCGCGTCCCCGCCGACATCCGAGCCCAGGGCGGCGTCGCCCGCATGAGCGACCCCGACCTCATCACCGGCATCATCGAGGCGGTCTCCATCCCGGTCATGGCCAAGGCCCGTATCGGTCACTTCGTGGAGGCCCAGGTCCTCCAGAGCCTCGGCGTGGACTACATCGACGAGTCCGAGGTCCTCACCCCGGCCGACTACGCCCACCACATCGACAAGCAGTCCTTCACCGTTCCTTTCGTGTGCGGAGCCACCAACCTGGGTGAGGCGCTGCGCCGCATCACCGAGGGCGCGGCCATGATCCGCTCCAAGGGAGAGGCCGGAACCGGGGACGTCTCCAACGCGGTGACTCACATGCGCACGATCCGCGATGAGATCCGTCGTCTGACCTCGCTGCCCGAGGACGAGCTCTACGTGGCCGCCAAGGAGCTCGCCGCCCCCTACGAGCTCGTCGCCGAGGTCGCCCGCACCGGGCACCTGCCGGTCGTGCTGTTCACCGCCGGTGGCATCGCCACCCCGGCCGATGCCGCCATGATGATGCAGATGGGGGCCGAAGGCGTCTTCGTGGGCTCGGGCATCTTCAAGTCCGGCGACCCCGCCAAGCGGGCCGCCGCCATCGTGCGCGCCACCGCGCAGTTCGACGACCCCGACGTCATCGCCGAGGTCTCGCGCGGACTGGGCGAGGCAATGGTGGGGATCAACGTCGACGAGATTCCCGAGCCCCACCGCCTGGCGGAACGCGGTTGGTGACCGGCCGCCTGGTCGATGGGCGTCACCCGGTGCTGGTCCCGGAGGACTGGGACCAGCACCTCGACGCCGGCGAGTGGAGCCTGGGGGAGGACGGTCTGCCCTTCAGGACGGCCGGCCGGGTCCTGGCCGTGACCCAGGACGGCGAGGTACTGCTGTTGGTGGGGCACGACGCCGCGGACCCGGATCACAGCTGGGTCTTCACCCCGGGAGGAGGACTCCACAGCGGTGAGGACCCCCGTGCCGGGGCCGTGCGTGAGCTGGTCGAGGAGTCCGGGATCGAGGTCGCCCCGGAGGACCTGGAGGGGCCCATCGCCCACCGGGAGGCGATCTTCCGCTTCGCCTCAGTCACGTGCCGACAGGACGAGATCTTCTTCCTCCTGCACCTGCCGACCCGGCACCCGATCAGGAAGGACGGCTGGACGTGCCTGGAGCGCGACGTCGTCGACTCCATCTCGTGGTGGAGTGCCGAGCAGCTGCAGGCCGCCCAGCAGCGGGGGCAGGAGATCTACCCGGTGCGCCTGCCCGAGATCGTGGAGGAGCTCGCCTCGGGCTGGAACGGCCGGTGCCTCGACCTCACCGATCCGGTGGACCACGAGGTCCTGGCCGAGCTCGCGAGCAACCCTCCCCGTTACTGCGACCCCAGCGCCTGAAGGAGCCTGATGACCGACCCGAGCCACGCCCACCGCCCGGCCCACACGATGGACGCCCGCCACCCCCGGGCGCTCTTTCCCGCGCTCGCAGCGCCCGACTCCCGGCCCACGGTCGGGATCCTGGCCCTTCAGGGCGACGTGCGCGAGCACTCCTTGGCCCTCGAGGCGGCCGGAGCGCGACCCGTCGTGGTGCGCCGCGCCGCCGATCTGGGTGAGGCCCCCGGCCACCGGCTTGACGGCCTGGTGATCCCCGGAGGGGAGTCGACCACCATGAGTACGTTGCTGGTCGCCTTCGAGATGCTTGCGCCCCTGCGCGAGCTCATCGGCGCGGGCCTGCCCGCCTACGGGTCCTGCGCCGGGATGATTATGCTGGCCGACCGCGTCGAGGGGGCTCAGGAGGGTCAGGCCTTCCTGGGTGGCATCGACATGACCGTGCGCCGCAACGCCTTCGGCCGACAGGTGGACTCCTACGAGGAGGACCTCATCGCCCCGGAGCTCGGCGCGGGGCCGGACCGACCGCTGCGCGCCGTCTTCATCCGGGCCCCCTGGGTGGAGGAGGTGGGCCCGGGCGTCGAGATCCTCGCCACGACCCGCGCCGGACGTGCGGCTGGGGTCGGTGGGGCCGACGGCGGTAGGATCGTCGCGGTTCGTCAAGGATCCCTGCTCGCCACGTCCTTCCACCCGGAGGTCGGAGGCGACCACCGGGTCCACGACGTCTTCGTCTCCATGGTGACGCGCCGGGCCTGAGCAGGTCCGGCAGCGCCCTCAGTATCGACTCCCAAGGAGCACTTATGTCGGGTCACTCCAAGTGGGCCACCACCAAGCACAAGAAGGCCGCCATCGACGCCAAGCGCGGCAAGCTCTTCGCACGTCTCATTAAGAACATCGAGGTTGCTGCCCGCACCGGCGGTGGTGACCCCACCGGTAACCCCACTTTGTTCGACGCCATCCAGAAGGCCAAGAAGAACTCGGTGCCGGCGGACAACATCACCCGCGCCGTCAAGCGCGGCAGCGGCGAGGAGGCCGGTGGCGCCGACTGGCAGACCATCATGTACGAGGGCTACGGCCCCGGCGGGGTCGCCTTCCTCGTCGAGTGCCTCACCGACAACCGCAACCGGGCCGCCTCCGACGTGCGCGTGGCCTTCTCCCGCAACGGCGGAAACCTGGCCGACCCCGGTTCGGTGGCCTACAACTTCACCCGCAAGGGCGTCGTCGAGGTCGCCAAGGCCGACGGCGTGGACGAGGACTCCATCCTCATGGCCGTCCTGGAGGCCGGCGCCGAGGAGGTCGAGGACATGGGCGAGTCCTTCGAGATCTACTCCGAGCCCGGTGACATCGTCGCCGTGCGTACCGCCCTGACGGAGGCGGGGATGGACTACGACTCCGCCGAGGTCCAGTTCGTCGCCGGCACCAAGGTGGAGGTCGACGTCGAAGGAGCCCGCAAGGTCTTCCGCCTCATCGACGCCCTGGAGGACTCCGACGACGTCCAGAACGTCTACACCTCGGTGGACCTCAGCCCAGAGGTGGCCGCCGAGTTCGCCGGCGACGAGGACTGAGCCCCTGGACCTCGCCGGCCCCCGGCCGCGTTCGGCTCGCGCCGTCGTCGCCCAGCAGCGGGTCCTGGGTATCGATCCCGGACTGACCCGCTGCGGTCTGGGATGCGTCGATGTCGACCCTCGCCGTCAGGTGCGCCTCGTGGAGGTCGGCGTGGTTCGCACGCCGCCTTCCCAGAGCCCCGAGCTGAGGCTGCTGACCATCACGGAGGCCATTGAGGACTGGATCGCCCGCCTGGGCCCGTCGGTGGTCTCCATCGAGCGGGTCTTCGCGCAGGACAACCTGCGTTCGGTCATCGGGGTCGCCCAGGTCATGGGGACCGCGATGGCCACGGCGGCGCGCGCGGGCCTGGAGGTCGCTCAGCACACGCCCAGTGAGGCCAAGGCCGCCGTCACGGGCTCGGGCACGGCTGACAAGGCTCAGGTCCAGGCCATGGTCACCCGCATCCTCGGCCTCGACGCCCCACCCCGGCCGGCCGACGCCGCCGACGCCCTGGCGCAGGCGATCTGCCACGGCTGGCGAGGGGGCGGAACGGGCACGGACGACGCCACCGAGATGGTCTCCGCCGGGGGAGCGGTGCGTGTCTCCGCCCGCACGCCGGCACAGCGCCAGTGGGCCGCCGCCCAGGCCGCGGCCCGGCGCACCGGCGCCGTCGACCCGCGACGAGTGCGGCGCTGAGGACCCCGCCGACGTCGGGCTGCTAGGATCCGAACGTCTGTTCGAGCCCCGTCGGTGTCCGTCAAGGCGGCCTGAGAGCGCTCGATCCGCTGAGAACCCCAGGAGAAGTCGCCCATGATCGCCTCCCTGCGCGGCACTGTCCTCAGTGTCGGCCTGACCAACGCCGTCATTGAGACCGGCGGCGTCGGCATGAGTATCCAGGCCACGCCCACCACGCTGTCCGGCCTCAGGGTCGGCGAGGAGACCCTCGTGCACACCGAGATGGTGGTCCGTGAGGACTCGCTGACCCTGTTCGGCTTCGCCGACACCGACGAGAGGGACAGCTTTCGCACCCTGATGAGCGCCAAGGGTGTCGGAGCCAAGCTGGCGCTGGCGATGCTGGCCGTCCACACGCCCAACGCACTCAGGCGGGCCATCGCCTCCCAGGACGTCGCCGCCCTCACGCGGGTACCCGGCCTGGGACCCAAGGGCGCTCAGCGCGTCATCCTGGACGTGGCCGACAAGCTGGGCCCTGTCACCGGGGACGATCTGGGGGCCGCGCAGACTGCTGCGCAGAGCGCGCAGGGGGTGGGGGCGATGAGCGACGGCGGTCCCGAGCCCCACGCTGACGTGGTCGCCGCCCTGGTGCAGCTCGGCTGGAACGAGGCCAGCGCGCACCAGGCGGTCTCCTCAGTGACGGCTGATGCCGCCGATGGAGGCCAGGAGCCGGACATGGCGGCGGTGCTGCGGGCCTCCTTGAGGTGGTTGGGAGGCGGACACCGTGGCTGAGCCCGATGAGCTCGATGGGCAGCGTTTGGTCGGTGGCGGCGCCGACGCCACCGAGCGCGCCGCCGAGGCGGCCCTGCGGCCCAAGCGCCTGGAGGACTTCACCGGGCAGGAGGTGGTGCGAGGCCAGCTCTCGGTGGTGCTGCGCTCGGCCCTTGCCCGTGGAGTGACGGCTGACCACGTTCTGCTCTCGGGGCCGCCTGGGCTGGGCAAGACCACCCTGGCCATGATTATCGCCGCCGAGGTGGACGGTTCTCTGCGCCTGACCTCGGGGCCGGCCATCCAACACGCCGGAGACCTCGCGGCCATCCTGTCCTCCCTGGAGGAGGGGGATGTGCTGTTCATTGATGAGATCCACCGCCTGGCACGCACCGCCGAGGAGATGCTCTACCTGGCGATGGAGGACTTCCGGGTCGACATCGTCGTGGGAAAGGGACCCGGTGCCACCTCCATCCCCCTGTCCCTGCCTCCCTTCACCGTCGTCGGGGCCACCACGAGAGCGGGGCTGCTGCCGGCGCCGCTGCGGGACCGCTTCGGCTTCACCGGGCACCTCGACTACTACGGGCCGGGCGAGCTCACCCGTATCCTCACGCGCAGCGCGGGGCTGCTGGGGGTGAGCCTGGAGGCGGACGCCGCCAAGGAGCTGGCCTCACGTTCGCGCGGCACACCCCGAATCGCCAACCGGCTGCTGCGCCGGGTCCAGGACTGGGCGGAGGTGCACGGGCGTCCCGGTCGGCTGGACCTGGAGGCGGCGCGTGGCGCCCTGGATGTCTTCGAGGTCGACGCCCTGGGCCTGGATCGTCTGGACCGCCAGGTGCTTGAGGCCCTGTGCACCCGGTTCGGCGGCGGCCCGGTGGGGCTGACGACGCTGGCAGTCAGCGTGGGGGAGGAGCCCGAGACGGTGGAGACCGTGGCCGAGCCCTACCTGGTGCGAGAGGGGCTCGTGGTGCGCACCCCGCGGGGGCGGGCGGCCACGCCGGCGGCCTACAGCCATCTGGGACTCGAGCCCCCTGCCGACGGATCATTGTTCTCCTGACTGACAACCGGGTAATGTGACCATTTTGTAACCGGTTGGTACCCAGTTGTGCCCGACCACTCGCCGACGGTCGGTAAGGCTCTGGCCCGCGTGCCATAGACTCGCCACCGCCGGCCTGTGACAGTCGTAGGTCTGCATCAGCCGGGACTGCCTAGTCGAAACGGAAGAGGCCTCCATGTCGTCGTATTTCATCTGGATCATGCTCATCGGGATGCTCCTGATGATGTGGTTCGTCAGCCGCAGGCAGCGCGCGATGCAGGAGGAGCAGAAGCGCCGTACCGAGAAGGGCCTGGTACCCGGCAACTGGGTTCGCACCATCGGCGGCTTCTACGGCACGGTTGTCGAGGTCGACGGCGACGTGGTCACCCTGGCCACGCCGCTGGGCGACGAGACTCTGTGGAGCAAGCGGGCGATCGCCGCCATCGAGGAGCCGCCCTTCGGCTCGGCCTCCGCCCACGAGGAGTCCGGCTCCGACGTCGAGCAGACTGACAACGACATCCAGGACTCCGAGCAGGACGCGGCCGAGCCGCAGTCCTGATGTCGAGAACCGAACGCTCTGCTCCGATGTGAGCGCGGCGGCTCCCCGCGGAGCCCTGCACACCCCACCCGCGCCTGGCGACCAGACTCGCCGAGTCCACCGGAAACGGTGCGTCTCATGGTGGTGCCCGCCAAGCATCCCTACCCCACACTCACCTCAGCCTTCGGGCCATGTGCTCGAGCACACTCCACTCCAGGAAGGGACCACGTGTCCAGTAAGCAGCGAAAGCGCCCAGGGCGCCGCCTCCTGATGTTCATCCTCGTCCTTGTCATCGGTTTCGGTGCGCTCGTGGCGGGAAGCATGAGGCACAAGGCCTCGCTCACCCCCGGCCTCGCCCTCGATCTGGAGGGCGGGACCCAGCTCATCCTGACGCCCACCACCTCCGACGGCTCGGCGATCAGTGACAACGACGTCGAGCAGGCCATCGAGGTGATCCGCCAGCGCGTGGACGCCTCCGGTGTCTCCGAGGCGCAGATCTCCCGCCAGGGCGGTCAGAACATCGTGGTCTCGCTGCCGGGTAAGCCCAGCCAGGCCACCCTGGAGCTGGTGCGCACCTCGGCCGTCATGTACTTCCGCCCGGTCCTGCGCATTCTGCCGGGCAGCGCCCAGCAGGCCGCCAAGAACATCGCCAGCCAGAACCCCTCTGGTGGGCCGACCCCGGCGCAGGCGGCTCAGCCCAGCCCGAGCGCCAGCAGCGAGGCGACTCAGCCGGCGGCGGACTCCGAGGGCGCCGAGGAGGGCTCGGGCCAAGGCGAGCAGCCGGCTGCGACTCCGGCCCCCACCGCGCAGCCCACGGCTCAGTCGACGGCACAGCCCAGGACTCCCGAGGAGATCGCCAAGCAGCTGGCGGACGTCAACCAGGACGGGGTCATCTCCTCCGACCCGCTCCCCGCTCAGGACAAGACGAACTCGTCGGACTCCTGGATCACCGAGAAGCTCCTCTACGACGGCTACATGACCGACTGCTCCGACCCGAAGAACCTCACCGGTCAGACGCAGGACCCCAAGGTCGCCGTCATCTCCTGCTCCAAGGAGGCCGGCTCCCAGCACCAAGGCGCCTACATCCTCGGCCCGGCCGAGATCACCGGCACCGAGCTCAAGAGCGCCAACTCGGGCCTGGAGACTGACTCCCGAGGACAGGCCACCCAGCAGTGGGTCGTCTCGCTGGCCTTCAACGCTGACGGCACGAAGAAGTTCGCCGAGATGTCCAAGCGGCTGCTGGCCTACCGCGACCAGGCCAGTGCCGCCGGCGCGCAGGGTGCTCAAGGCGCTCAGAACCAGGACAGCCAGGCCAAGGCCCAGTTCGCCATCGTCCTGGACGGCCTGACCATCATGGCCTCCGGCTTCAACGAGACCGTCCACTCACCGATCACCGACGGACGGGTCCAGATCACCGGTGGCTTCAGCCAGAACCAGGCCAACACGCTGGCCAACCAGCTCTCCTTCGGCTCGTTGCCGCTGAGCTTCACGGTGCAGTCCGAGCAGCAGATCTCCGCCACCTTGGGAACCGAGCAGCTGCGCAACGGCCTGATCGCCGGACTCATCGGCTTCGCCCTCATCATCCTCTACCTGGCCTGGCAGTACCGCGGCCTGGCGGTGGTGGCTGTGGCCTCCTTGGTGGTGGCAGCAGCCGGCACCTACCTGGTCATCGCGGCCCTGAGCGCGACCATGGGGTACCGCCTGTCCCTGGCGGGGGTGGCCGGGCTCATCATCTCTATCGGCATCACAGTCGACTCCTTCATCATCTACTTCGAGCGCGTCCGCGACGAGGTGCGTCAGGGACGGACCCTGAGGACCGCGATCGATGAGGGATGGAAGCACGCCAGGCGCACGATCCTCGTCTCCGACGCCGTCAACCTCGTGGCCGCGATCGTCCTGTACTTCCTGGCCGTCGGCGGGGTGCAGGGATTCGCCTTCACCCTGGGGGTGACCACGTGCGTGGACCTGGCCATCATCATCCTGTTCACCCACCCGATGATGGAGTGGATCGTCCGATTCCGCTTCTTCGGCGAGGGGCACCGCCTCTCCGGCCTCGACCCCGAGCACCTCGGGGCGACGTCCTCGACCTACGGCAAGGGGCGCGAGGCCGTCGCCGACCGCGTGACCGGGTCGCTGGCGCGCCGCAAGGCCGAGGCCCGCAGGAACGCCGAGAGCCCGGAGGACGCGGCTGAGGAGTCCGACGGCGAGGCCGCCGACGATGATGCTGAGCAGCAGGAAGGTGACGCGGTCGATGCCGCGGCCGACAAGGGAAAGGACGGTGAGACGAAGTGAAGTCTCTCGCCACGCTCGGTAACGAGCTCTACTCGGCCAAGACATCCATCCCTTTTGTCGGCAAACGGAAGATCTGGTATCTCATCGCCGTCGTCATCATTCTTGGCTCGGCCACGCTCCTGGGCACTGTGGGCCTGACTCCGGGCATCGACTTCAAGGGCGGTTCGGAGATCACCGTCACGGGGCTGTCCTCCCCCTCAGAGCGTCCTGCCAACGAGGTCCTCTCCAAGAGCGACCTGGCGGCCGGCTCCTCGGTGACGACCATGGGGTCGTCGTCGGTGAGGGTGCAGACCTCTGAGCTGAGCAAGCAGCGTCTCGACTCGCTGGCCGGTCAGCTCGCCACCGCCTACAAGACCGATTCCTCCAACGTCTCAGCGACGACTGTGGGACCGACCTGGTCCTCCGACGTCACGAAGAAGGCGGTTCGAGGACTGGTCCTGTTCTTCATCTTCGTCGGACTGCTCATCTGGGCGTACTTCCGCACCTGGAAGATGGCGGCGGCGGCCCTGCTCGCCCTGTGCCACGACATCATCGTCACCGTGGGCATCTACGCCCTGTCCGGATTCGAGGTCACCCCGGCCACGATCATCGGCGTGCTGACGATTCTGGGCTACTCCCTCTACGACACGGTGGTGGTCTTCGACAAGATCCGGGAGAACACCGAGGACTTCGAGTCCCAGAGCCGATCCACCTACGCCGAGCTGGCGAACCTGGCGGTCAACCAGACCTTCATCCGCTCGATCAACACCTCCGTGGTCGGCGTGCTCCCGGTGGCCTCGCTGCTGTTCGTCGGCGCCTTCATCCTGGGGGCGGGAACGCTGCGCGACATCGCCTTGACGCTGTTCATCGGCATGATCGCCGGAACCCTGTCCTCGATCTTCCTGGCCACCCCCCTCCTAGTGGACCTGCGCTCACGTGAGACGCGCATCAAGGAGCAGGCCGCCAAGGTCGCCGCGGCGCGCCAGCACCGTCGGGAGGAGGCCGGTGACGACGCCGAGGAACTGGCTAAGATTGACGCGGCTCCGGCCGCCTCACCAGTCACTCCCGGCCACCACCTCGGCGTGGCGGCTCAGCCGAAAAGGAAGAAGAAGCGCAGATGACCGCTCCCGTGGCCCATTCCGAGTCGGTGCCCGAGTCTCTGACCAGGCTGGTCATGAGCCACTTGCGCGAGATTCCCGACTTCCCCGAGCCGGGGGTCCTCTTCCGGGACATCACTCCGCTCCTGGCCGATGGGCAGGCCTTCGCCGCTCTCGTCGAGGGGCTGGCCGATCACTACCGGGGTCGGATCGATGCGATCGCGGGGCTCGAGTCGCGCGGCTTCATCCTGGCGGCGCCCTTGGCGGTTCGGCTCGGGGTCGGCATGATTACGGTGCGCAAGGGCGGCAAGCTGCCCGGCCCGGTCATCGGCGTGGACTACGCACTCGAGTACGGCACGGCTCGGATGGAGCTGAGGCCCGAGACCGTCACCAAGGGTGCGCGTGTCCTGGTCATCGACGACGTGCTGGCCACCGGTGGGACGGCCGCTGCCTCCATCTCCCTCATTGAGCAGGCCGGCGCCACGGTGGAGGCCATCTGCATGCTGCTGGAGCTGTCCGATCTGGGCGGTCGCCGCCAGCTCCAGGGGCGTGAGGTCGACTCGATCGTCATCTTCTGAGGCGGCTGCTCGTCGCAGGCCTGCTGCTCGACGGGTAGCCGAGGCTGTTTCTCGTGCGGTGTCGTGATCCTGAAGGATGCGACACCGCACGGTCACCGGCAGTGCCGGCACGCCTCGGTGTGCCGGCCGCTATATGATGCGTCAATGACGGAGACGAAGAATACCCCGGATACGTCAGGTGACAGTGTTGTCCCCGGCTCGCGCGTGCGCAGCCGACTGGCGTGGTTCGGCTCCCGGGGACACTCCACACCGGCGGCCATCGAGCCGCTGCTGCGCGCGGTGCGCGCCAACCATCCCAAGGCCGACACGAGCCTCATCGTGCGCGCCTACGAAGTGGCGGAGAAGGCTCACTCCGGTCAGCGACGCAAGTCGGGGGAGCCCTACATCACCCACCCGGTGGCAGTGGCGACCATCCTGGCCGAGCTGGGAATGACGGCCCAGACGCTGGCAGCTGCCGTGCTGCACGACACCGTGGAGGACACCGACTACACCCTCGAGCGTCTGCGCGCCGACTTCGGCGACGAGATCAGCCTGCTCGTCGACGGCGTCACCAAGCTCGACAAGCTCCAGTACGGTGAGGCCGCCCAGGCCGAGACGGTGCGCAAGATGATTATCGCGATGTCCAAGGACATCCGGGTGCTGGTCATCAAGCTCGGCGACCGCCTTCACAACGCCCGCACCTGGAAGTACGTCTCCGCGGAGAACGCCGCCCGCAAGGCCAAGGAGACCCTGGAGATCTACGCGCCCCTGGCCCACCGTCTGGGGATGAACACGATCAAGTGGGAGCTGGAGGACCGGTCCTTCAAGGCCCTCTACCCTGGCGTGTACGAGGAGATCGAGCACATGGTGGCCGAGCGGGCCCCGGCTCGTGAGGAGTACCTGCGCCAGGTCCGACTCCAGATCGAGGAGGACCTGAGGATCAACAAGATCAAGGGCGCCGTGACCGGACGGCCCAAGCACTACTACTCGATCTACCAGAAGATGATCGTGCGGGGGAAGGACTTCGACGATATCTACGACCTGGTGGCGCTGCGAGTCATCGTCGACACCGTCCAGGACTGCTACGCGGTGCTCGGCTCCCTGCACTCGCGCTGGACCCCCATGAGCGGGCGCTTCAAGGACTACATCGCCGTCCCCAAGTTCAACCTCTATCAGTCGCTGCACACGACTGTCGTGGGGCCGGGTGGCAAGCCGGTGGAGATTCAGATCCGCACCCACGAGATGCACCGCATGGCCGAGTACGGCGTGGCCGCGCACTGGCGCTACAAGGAGGACCCCAACGCCTCGGGCCCCAGCGCCCTGGGAGGCAGGCCCGGAGACTCCGACCAGGGCGACCTGGGCTGGCTGCGTCAGCTCGTCGACTGGCAGAAGGAGACCCAGGACCCCACCGAGTTCCTCGACGCCCTGCGCTACGAGATGGCCGGGGACCAGGTCTACGTCTTCACCCCCCGGGGTGATGTCCTCGCACTGCCGGCGGGAGCCACCCCGGTGGACTTCGCCTACGCCGTCCACACCGAGGTCGGCCACCGCACCGTGGGCGCACGCGTCAACAGCCGACTGGTGCCCCTGGACACGCGTCTGGAGAACGGTGACACGGTGGAGGTCTTCACCTCCAAGGCCATCAACGCCGGACCCTCGCGCGACTGGCTCTCCTTCGTCGCCTCCACCCGGGCCCGCAACAAGATACGTTCGTGGTTCTCCAAGGAGCGTCGTGAGGAGGCCATCGAGGAGGGCAAGGGCGCCATCGCCCGCACCCTGCGCAAGCAGAACCTTCCCCTGCAGCGCCTCATGAGCCACGAGACCCTCATGAACGTGGCCAAGACCCTCGACAAGGTCGACATTGACGGCCTGTACGCCGCGGTGGGTGAGGGACACGTGTCGGCCCAGCACGTCGTCGACACCCTGGTGGCCACCATGGGCGGGGAGGACGGCGCCGAGGAGACCCTCGCGGAGGGGATCCTGCCCACCCGGGCCACGACGCACCGCCGGCCGCGTACGGCCGACGCCGGAGTCGTCGTCGCCGGTATGGACGAGGGCGACGTCTACGTCAAGCTGGCGCGCTGCTGCACCCCCATGCCGGGTGACCCCATCGTCGGCTTCATCACCCGCGGTTCGGGTGTCTCAGTGCACCGGGCCGACTGCCAGAACGTCGAACAGCTCCAGCGCGAGCCCGAGCGCCTCATCACCGTCTCCTGGGCGGATCACGCCCAGTCGGCCTACCTGGTCCAGGTGGAGGTCGAGGCCCTGGACCGCGGGGGCCTGCTCGCCGACATCACCCGAGCGCTGGCAGACAGCCACGTCAACCTGGTGAGCGCCTCCATCGCCACGAGCCGTGACCGGGTCGTCACCGGGCGGTTCGTCGTCGAGCTGGCCGAGGTTGGGCACCTGGACCACACGCTGGCGGCCCTGCGGCGTATCGACGGCGTCTTCGAGGCGCGTAGAAGCCTGTCAGCCGCGCGCCGCTCCAACTAAGTGCCATGGTCCTGGGCGCCTGCTACGGCACGCAGGCCATGATCTCCTCGATGATGTGCTGCGCCCGCGGGCAGCCTCTGCTGGCAGCCCCGCGACAGTGATTGAGCGTGAGCAGGAGACGGACTCGGCTCACTCCGTGGTTGCGGGCGGTCAGGATGGCTTGCACAGCCTGCACCGGTGTCCCCAGACGAGCGATGTCGACGGCGGCTCGGGCGATCGTGGCGCAGGTGATACCCCCGATCACGGTCGTGTCGCAGTGGGGCAGCCGACCTCGTTTAGTCACCAGGTAGGGCAGTCGACTCCGACGACCTCCGGGCAGGCTCACCTCCAGGGAGTCGGGTGGGGGCCCACCGACGTGCACCCACAGGGCAGTGCTCGCCAGAAGCACACCTCGGCAGGGCAGCGCAGCGGCAATGGCCCGCATACGTCCCTCGGCCGAGCGCAGCGTGTCGGCCGGTTGCAAGTTGCCCAGAATGTTGACCAACAGCCGGGCATCGAGGCTGGCGCACCTGAGCACCTCCATGTCCTGAGGCGGAAGCGTGCCCAGAACCGGGGTCAGCGGGCGGGCGGACAGATGGGCCACGGCGGCGTGGCCGGGTACCGGGACAAAACGAGCCATATGCCATCGTGGACGTCAACCGGGTGCGGGCGCCACAGTGAACCGGCCGCCTGTGGATAACCTCGTGGTGACCGCGCGGAATTGACCCTCACGCGGCGGGAGGCTCCACGGTGGACGACACGCATCCGGACACGCGCCAGGTGGAACCAGTACTGAGGAAGGAGACTACGGTGAAGGACTCTCAACACCGTCATGCTGGAGCTGAAAGGCCTGGCACGGCAGCCGAGGCCACGGTCGATGCCGTGTCGGACGATGCTGACATCGCCATGACGGTCGGTGAGGTCTCAACGCTCCTGGGCGTCAGCGTCAGGGCGCTGCATCACTGGGACGAGTCCGGCCTGGTGCATCCCTCCCAGCGCAGTGCCGCCGGCTACCGGCTCTACAGCGAGGCGGACATCATGCGCATCCAGCAGGTCCTCGTCTACCGGCAGACCGGCATGAGCCTGGCCGACATCAAGGCAGTCCTTGACGAGCCGGGCGCCGATGCACTGACGCACCTGCGCCGTCAGCGCGAGCTGGTGCAAGGACAGATCTCCCACCTCCAGCACAAGCTCAGCTCCATCGACATGGTGATCGATATACATCAGTTGGGAGCGAGGATCTCCGTGGCTGAGATGGCGGAGATCTGGGGGACCGACTGGGACCCCGTCTATGTCGAGGAGGCCCGCGCCCAGTGGGGTGATACACCGGAGTGGGCCGAGTCCTACCAACGCAAGGCTCGGATGTCTCGCGCCGACTGGGTGCAGGCGCACGAGGAGACCGTCGCTCT
Organism: Actinomyces sp. HMT 175; assembly: GCF_016694895.1. Classification (NCBI taxonomy): domain Bacteria; kingdom Bacillati; phylum Actinomycetota; class Actinomycetes; order Actinomycetales; family Actinomycetaceae; genus Actinomyces; species Actinomyces sp. HMT 175. The sequence goes on along the minus strand of NZ_CP068012.1, from coordinate 1,599,370 downwards.
GGAGACCGCGCTTGCCGAGGCGATGCGCAACGGCGTCGAACCGGGCAGCCCCGAGGCCAATGCCCTGGCGCGGTGGCACCGCAAGGACTTCAACCGGTGGTTCGAGGTCTCCACCTCTAAGCAGGTCATTATCGCCCGCGGCTATGTGGCGGACGAACGCTATGCCCGCTACTACGACAAGCGTGCGCCGGGCCTGGCGGCCTGGCTCAAGGACGTCATCGACGCCTGCGCCAGGTCCGAGGGAGTGGATCCAGAAACCGCCACCTGGGAGTAGCAGATCGCCCGACCAGGGCCACCAGGACGAGACCTGAGGCGGGGCCGACACCGGTGGGTGGTATCGACCCCGCCTCAGGTGCTCCTTCAGTCTCAGAGCTGAGCGGAAGGTGCTCGGCTCAGGCCTTGGCTGAGCGCAGTACCTGCTCGAGCCAGGCCCGGCGAGCCGTCAGCGCGGCCTCGGCCTCGGCGATCTTCTTGGCGTCACCGGCGGCCTGGGCGGCTGCCAGGTCCTTCTCCAGACCGGCGATCGCGTCCTGGAGCTGACCGGCCAGGCCCTCGGCGCGGGCCTTGGTCTCCGGATCGGTGCGGCGCCACTCGGCGTTCTCGGCCTCACGGATCGCGTCCTCGACGGCGCGCATGCGGCCCTCAATGCGACGCACGGCGCCGCGCGGGACCCGCCCGGCCTCCTCCCAGGCGTCCTGAATGGGGCGCAGGGCTTTCTTGGCGGCCTTGATGTCCTTGATGGGCAGGAGCGCCTCGGCCTTGGCCACCAGCGCCTCCTTGACCTTGAGGTTCTCGGCGAACTCGGCGTCGACGGCCTCGTCCTTGGCGCGGCGGGCGTCGTAGAAGACCTGCTGGGCGGCCCGGAAGCGGGCCCACAGGGCGTCGTCCTCCTTACGGGAGGCGCGTCCGGCCTTCTTCCACTCGGCCAGCAGGTCACGGTACTTCGCGGAGGTGCCGGCCCAGTCGGTGGAGGTCTGCATCTCCTCGGCGCGCTTGATGAGCGCTTCCTTGGCGGCCCGCACCTGCGCCTGCTTGGCGTCCAGCTCGCTGAAGAACTGGCGGCGGTGACGGTCGAAGGTGGTGCGCGCGTGGGAGAAGCGCTTCCACAGCCCGTCCTCGGTGGGACGGTCCAGGCGCGGCCCGCGCCGCTGCGCGGCCTTCCAGGACTCGAGCAGCTCACGCAGCTCGGCGCCGGAGTTCTTCCACTGCGTGCGGGCCGGGTCCTGCTCGGCGATGGCCTCAGCGCGCTCGACGATCGCCGTGCGCTCCTTGAGAGCCTGCTCCTTGGCGGCCGCGCGCTCGGCGGAGACGGCCTCGCGTCGCTCGGCGGCCACGGTCTTGAGCGCGGCGAAACGGGCCCGCAGTCCCTCCAGGTCGCCGACGGCGGCCGGCTCGGTGAGGGACTCGGAGATCGAGGACAGGGTCGAGTCGATCTCTCGGACGCTGAGCTGGGGCAGGCGGGTGGCGAACAGGTCGATGGTCGCCTTGAGGTCCAGGTAGCGGCGCACGTAGAAGGCCATGGCCTCGGCGATCGGGGCATCGGGGAACTGGCCGACCTCGCGCTCGGCGCCACCGTCCTGGACGTAGACCCGGCCCTCACCGTCCACGCGTCCCCACTTGGCGGCGTCCATGGCCTCCTGCGGGTCGACGGCCGGCTCGGCAGGTGCCGCAGACGCCGCTGCCGGGGCGGGAACCTCGGCCGGGGTCGGCGTGGCGTCCTCGGAGGTGGTCTCGGTGGCCTGAACCTTCTCGGTCGGCTGCTCGGTCTGGGCAGGCTCGTCGGAGGCGTGAGACGCCGGCTCGTCAGAGGACGTCGCTGTGGACTGCTCGACGGGCTGGTCCGCGGGCTCGCCGGGCTCGGGCTCCTTGGAGGACTCGTTGGAGGACTCGACGTCGGCATGTGTCTGCGGGGTGCTGGTCTGCGTTGACGCAACGGCCTCGACCGCGGGATCGGCGGGGGAGGCGTCGGCCGTTGGTGCCTGCTCCGTCGGGCTGGGCGCTGCCGACTCGTTCAGGTCGGTCGGCTGGATGGTCTGCTCAGTGTCTGACTGGCTATCAGGCTGGTTGTCAGACCGGTTGTCGGGCTGGATCCGCTCAGTCACGGGATGCTCCTTCATGGTTGACGGGGAGGGAGCGGTGTGACCGCTCCGTTCCGTTCGCGCCCGGCTCTCAAGCCGGGTGGTGGTGAGGTGCCGTCGGAGGACGGCAGTGCCGAAAGTCTACGTTCCCGCTGGCTCCATTCACCATCCTTCGCCCCACTGATTTCAGTTGATTCGTTGAGCGCCGGTGGCCCTCACAAGCGGGCCGGTGTCGGTTGCCCCAACCTCGTCGACGGATGGCGCTGTTAGCATGTGACCATGCTCGCGTGACTCGCCCCTGTGCCCCCACCGCCTCATGCCAAGGACGAGTCATGCCTGCGATCAGTTTCTCCCATGTCAGCTTCTCCTACACCTCCGCCCCCTTGCTGGAGAGCATCAACCTCACGGTCTGCGACGACGAACGCGTCTGCGTCGTCGGCCCCAACGGATCGGGGAAGTCCACGCTCCTGCGCCTGGCCACCGGTGACCTGTCGCCTGACCAGGGGACTGTCAGCATTCCTGAGCAGCCTGGCCCGCAGGCGGCCGACTTGGAGGAGGCGACCGCCACGTCGATCGAGGGCTATCTCGACGCCGTCTGCGCTGAGACTCTGGACGCGCTTGATCGTTTCGAGCGCATGGGCGAGGCCATCGCCCATGCCGGAGCTGAAACCGGCTCCCTCGCCGAGGATTACGACGTGTTACTGACCCGGCTCGAGTCGCTCGACGCCTGGAACCTGCCGGCTCGGCGGGCTGAGGCGCTCGCCGGGCTGGGACTGGGACGCGTGGATACAGGCCGCCTTGTCTCCTCCCTGTCGCCGGGCCAACGGGGGAGGCTGGAGATCGCGGCTCTGCTTCTTTCAGCCGGTCAGGCGCTGGTGCTCGACGAGCCTACCAACCACCTGGATGCCGGTAGCAGTAGCTACCTGAGCGAGATGATGGTGTCATGGCCAGGACCGGTCCTGTTCTCCTCTCACGATCGTGCCTTCATTGACGAGGTGGCCACCGCCGTCGTCGACCTGGACACAGCGCCGTGGCAGGCACTCGCCACCGCCTCCGGGGACAGCGGCCCCATGGGTGCCTACCGGTGCGCGGGGCGATACAGCGACTACCTCGTGGAGAAGGCGCACGCCAGGTCGTCCCACCGCAGTCTTCACCAGCGTCAGCAGGAGCAGCGGCGCAAGCTCGTGCGTCACCGTCGCGACTCCGAGATCGTTGGGCACAGCGGGGCAGCGCCCCGGACCGAGGCCCGCATAGCCCGGAAGTTCTACGCTGACCGCGCCCAGCGCGTCTCCACCCGGCGCCAGACGCAGGACGACCGCCGGCTGGAGGCGCTCGCCAGTGCCGAGGTGCGCAGGCCCCGCTCCTACGACCTGCAGCTGGGCCTGAGAGAACCGGCGCCGCGAACAGGGATGGCGGTCTCGGCCCGGTCAGCTGCCGTACCCGGGCGCCTTGCACCGGTCACGGTCGACGTCATGGCAGGCGAGCACCTGCTGGTCACCGGCGCCAATGGGAGCGGCAAGTCCACGCTTCTGGCCTGGATGGGTAGACGGTCAGCCCCCACGCAGGACTCCGTCGGCAGGCTCACGGTATCTGGTTCAGTGCTCCGGATACCCCAGCACCTGCCGAAACTCGGCGACCCTGGGATGGATGAGAGCGTGTGGACCGAGGGGATTGGGGACCGCGGCCGGGGCGCACTGCACCCGCGCCTGTGGAACCGTCCCGTCAGCGAGCTCTCCGACGGTAACCAGCGCCGCGTTCAGCTGGCCCTGGCCGCTGCTGCTGGGCCTGAGGTGCTTGTCGTCGACGAGCCCACGAACTACCTGGACCTGGACGCCCTCGAGATGCTCGAGGCCGCTCTGAGGACATGGACGGGCACGCTCATCGTCGCCAGCCACGACCGCTGGCTCATTGAGCACTGGTGGGGGCGGCGGCTCCACCTTCGGTGAGCCAGCCGGGTCATGTGGACCGGAGCAGTTCTTTTATCCGTATCGTCACTGTTCTCAGACGACCCAAGTAGGGTTGGGGGCATGATCTTGGAGCGCACCATCGCACCCGTGTTCGCCGCCAACTGCTACGTCCTGGCCGCAGGTCCGGGCGAACCCGCCCTCGTCGTCGACCCTGGAGCCGGTGCCGCCCGCGGTGCTCTGGCCCTGCTTCGCTCCCATCGGCTCACCCTGAGCGCCATCCTGCTCACCCACGGTCACGCCGACCACGTGTGGGACTGCCAGGCGCTCATCGAGGCCGCCCACGCCGAGGGCCTGCTCACCAGTGACGACGCCGTCGACGTGCCGGTATACATCCCCGAGCGCGACCGCTACCGGCTCGAGGAGCCCGACATCACCACCGGTATCAGCGCCAACGGCATGACCTTCACCGACATGGCCGGCAGTGAGTGGAAGCAGCCCGCCGACATCCGTCTCTTCCCGGGAGACGGCTTCTCCCAGGCCATCGAGCTGGCCCCCGGTATCGCGCTGCGCGCGGTCCCCGCCCCGGGCCACTCGGAGGGCTCCACGCTGTTCTTCTTCGAGGCCCGCCTGGCCGACAACGCCTTACTCTACGAGGCCGAGGTCATCGATGACGACCCTGCCGTTGCCGACGAGGAGCACTCCTACCTCATGGCCCTCGACGGCGACGTCATCTTCAAGGGTTCCGTCGGACGCACCGATCTGCCCGGCGGGGACCAGGTGCAGATGCTCGCCACCCTGCGCTTCCTGGCCAACGCCGTCGACCCGGCCACCATCCTGCTGCCCGGGCACGGCGCAGTGACCACCATGGAGCACGAGCACCACGGCAACCCCTACCTCGCTGAGGCCAAGATCCGTGGGGGAGACCTCAAGGCCTGATGACGCCAGGGCCCGACGGCGACGCGCAGGCTCACTGCTCGTCATGACACAATGCGGACCATGGCACAGGTACGACAAGCTCTCTCCTCACTGTCCGGCTTCCCCGAGTGGCTCCCCGCGGGCCACATCGTCGAGCAGCACTTCGTCGACATCCTGCGCCGCACCTTCGAGCTCCACGGCTTCAGCGGCATCCAGACCCGCGCCGTCGAGCCGCTGAGCGAGCTGACGAAGAAGGGGGAGACCTCTAAGGAGGTCTACCTGCTCAGCCGCCTTCAGGCCGATCCCGCCGACGCCGAGTCCGAGACGGATCCGCGCAAGCAGCTGGGGCTCCACTTCGACCTGACCGTCCCCTTCGCCCGCTACGTCGTGGACAATGCCGGGCTGCTGACCTTCCCGTTCAAGCGCTACCAGATCCAGAAGGTCTGGCGCGGGGAGCGGCCCCAGGAGGGACGCTTCCGCGAGTTCATCCAGGCCGATATCGACATCGTCGGTGACGGCGCCCTGCCGCTCCACCACGACGTCGAGGTCCCCCTCATCATGCACGAGGCGCTCAGCGCCCTGCCGGTGCCCGCGGTGACCATCCACGTCTCCAACCGCAAGGTCGCCCAGGGCTTCTACCAGTCGATCGGCATTGACACGGACCGGCTCATCGAGGTCCTGCGCGTGGTCGACAAGCTCGACAAGATCGGTCCCGAGAAGGTGGCCGCCGAGCTCACCCAGAGCGTCGGCACCACCGCGCAGCAGGCGGCACAGGCCCTCAGGCTCGCCACCATCACCGGCACTGATGGTCAGGACGTCTCCGATCAGGTCCTGCGGGCGCTGGCCGGCGCCGAGCCCACCGAGCTCCTCATCGAGGGCCTGGCCGAGCTGACCGCCCTGCTCGAGGCCACTGGACGCCGCCGCCCCGGCGCCGTTATCGCCGACCTCAAGATCGCTCGCGGACTGGACTACTACACCGGCACGGTCTACGAGTCCTTCATGGCCGGGCACGAGGATCTGGGCTCAGTGTGCTCCGGGGGCCGCTACGACTCCCTGGCCACCAACGGCAAGCGCACCTTCCCCGGTGTGGGCATCTCCATCGGCCTGTCCCGGCTCCTGGCCCGCGTCATCGGCGAGGGCCTGGTGCAGGTCAGTCGAGCCGTGCCCACGACGGTGCTCGTGGCCGTCACCGACGAGGCCCACCGCTGCGCCTCTGACACCGTCGCCGATGCGCTGCGCGCCCGCGGCATCAGCGCCGACGTGGCCCCCAGCGCCGCCAAGTTCGGTAAGCAGATCAAGGCCGCGGACAAGCGGTCCATTCCCTTCGTGTGGTTCCCCGGTGCCGACGGCGAGTTGGACTCGGTCAAGGACATCCGCTCCGGCGAGCAGGTCGAGGCCGACGCCGCCACCTGGCAGCCGCCCGCCGAGGATGCCACCCCCCGGATCACCGTCAGCCCGGCTGCGGATTGCTCCCCGGCCGATGGCCAGGACGGCTGCGAGGTTGACTCAGCCTCATGACCACGAGCCGGAGCGAGTCCAGCAGCACGCACCACGTCCAGCAGGCGACCATGGCGCTGTCTGCTCTCCGGGACAGCCTGACGGCCCTGTCCATGCCCTATGTCCTTCAGGGAACCGCCGCCGCCTCGGACAAGGCCACGCTCATCCGTGACCAGCTCGGTGACTACGTCCTTCCCCGCCTGGCCAGCCTGGATGCACCACTGCTGGCCGTGGTGGGCGGCTCGACCGGGGCCGGCAAGTCGACCCTCGTGTCCTCGCTCGTTCGCCGGCATGTGGCCAGGGCCTCGGCGATCCGCCCCACCACGCGCCGCCCCTTGCTGCTGCACGCACCGACCGACGCCGCCTGGTTCGACACCGACCGGGTCCTGGGGTCTCTGTCGCGCATGCGCGTGGACGCCGACGCACCGGCGAGCCCGGCCACCGATCACACCCCCAGAGAGCTCGAGCTGCGGGCCTGCGAGGGGTTGCCCGAGGGACTGGCGATCGTGGACGCACCTGATGTCGACTCCGTGGTCGAGGACAACCGGGATCTGGCTGCCACGCTCCTGGCCGGGGCGGACCTGTGGATCTTCGTCACCACGGCGGCCCGCTACGCCGACGCCGTTCCCTGGGAGCACCTGCGGGCCGCGGCCGAGCGGCACATCACGGCTGCGATCGTCCTGGACCGCGTACCGCAGGGCGCGCAGATCGAGGTGGAGGCCGACCTGCGGCGCCGGCTCGCGCAGGCGCACCTGGCCGAGGCACCCGTCTTCACGATTCCCGAGACCGCTCTGGACGATGACGGCTTCCTGCCCGAGTCCTGCGTCTCGCCGCTGCGCCAGTGGTTGGGGGCGCTGGCCTCCGACGCGGCTGCTCGCCAGGACGTCGCGCACCGCAGTCTGACCGGCGCCATTGGTTCCCTCCTGGCGCAGAGCGAGCTGCTCGCCGTCGAGCTGGCCTCCCAGGAGGCCGAGCACGCCGAGCTGCGGCGGGCAGCCACCTCCGAGCACGATGACGCTCTCGAGCGCGTCATCGAGGCCACCGAGGACGGCTCCATGCTGCATGGCGAGGTGCTGGCCCGCTGGCAGGAGTTCGTGGGCACCGGAGACCTGTTCCGGTCCTTGGAGGTGCAGGTGGGGCGGGTCCGCGACCGCGTCACGTCGCTTCTGCGGGGACGTCCGGCGCCGGCCAAGCGCGTCGAGCAGGCGATCGGCTCCTCCTTGGTTGAGCTCCTGGTCGCCGAGTCCCAACGGGCCTGCCTGGCCACGGAACGCTCCTGGAGACGGGCCGGCACCTCCCAGCAGGCGCTCAACCGGGCTCTGGCGGAGGTGCCCAGTCAGACCGGCCTGGAGGTTGTCGCCGCGGCCCTCGTCCACGACTGGCAGCGTCAGGTTCTCACGCTCGTTCGATCCGAGGGGTCTGACAAGCGGCTCACTGCCCGTTTGCTGTCCCTGGGGGTCAACGGCGCCGGAGTCGTTCTCATGATTCTCGTCTTCGCTCACACCGGTGGACTGACCGGGGGAGAGGTGGGGATCGCGGGAGGTACCGCCATCCTGGCTCAGCGTGTCCTGGAGGCCGTCTTCGGGGACCAGGCGATGCGTGGCATGACCAAGCGGGCCCGGGAGGACCTCAGCGAGCGTGCCACGGCTCTGTTCGCCAACCAGGCGAAGTGCTTCACCGACGCTCTTCCGCTGCCCACCCCGAGCGCGGACACGCTGCGAGAACAGCTTCGGGCCTGCCAGGAGGCGGCCACGTCCTTGCGCGTCCTGCCGGCTGCCCGCGGTCGCCGTACGGCCGGGAGGAGGGGCAGGTGACCACCGACCGCTCCGAGGCGTTCGACCTGCCTCAGGTTCTTGAGGACCTGGCCAGGGCGGTCGACCTGGGCGAGCAGCTCGGTCTGCGCGAAGAGCTCACCCAGGCCCGGGACGTCCTCACCCAGGCCTCCCACCGACGGCGTCTGGCGCCGCAGACCACGGTGGCGGCCCTTCTCGGGGCGACCGGGTCGGGCAAGTCCAGCCTCACCAACGCCATGGCCGGCTCCGAGGTGTCCCGAACCGCCCGCACCCGCCCGACGACGACCCAGCCCCTCGCCGTCGTCCCGGAGACGGCTGCTGAGGCCACTGAGCTGCTGGACTGGCTCTCCATCAACCACAGAGTGCGCGTCGACGGCGGCTGGGCCCTGGGCGAGACGACGGTGCTGGTCGATCTGCCCGACATCGACTCCGACGAACCCGCGCACCGGGCCATCGCCGAGCGCATGGCGGGCAAGGTCGACGTCCTGGTGTGGGTCCTCGATCCAGAGAAGTACGCCGATGGCGTCGTTCATCGCGACTTCCTCATCCCTATGGCGGCGCACGCCGAGGTCATGGTGGTCGCCCTCAACCAGGTGGATCGGCTCGACCCCGAGAGCCGGGACGCAGTGCTCGCCGACCTCAGAAGGATCCTGGACCGAGAAGGTCTTGGAGCCGTCTCAGTGATTGCCGTCAGCGCCCGCACCGGACAGGGCGTAGAGACCCTGGCACGCACCGTGGCCTCGGTCGCCTCGAACAGGCTGGCCAGTGCACGAAGCCTTGCCGCCCACGCCCGGCGCGCAGCCAGCGAGCTGGGCGAGCGCACGGGGCTCATCGCTCCATCCGGCCGTGGTGCGCCAACACCGGGCCCGGTCGACCAGCAGGAGCCGCAGGTACGTCATTCCCTCACTGCCCTGCGGCAGGCGGCCGCGAGCCTCGCCGGGGTCGACGTCGTCTCACAGGCGGTTGAAGGATCGGACCGTCACCGGGCCAGCACCCGAGTCGGCTGGTTCTGGCTGCGGTGGATCGGGCACCTCAGACGCGACCCGCTTCGAGCCCTTCACCTGGGGACCGGGCGTCCGCCGGCCCCGAAGTCCGCAGACGCGGAACGATCCGACGGCGCCACGGGCTCCGGCGTCATCGACCTGACCTCTCTGCCCCCCGCAGGACCTGCCGCAACGGGCAGGCTGCGCAGCAGTGCTCACGTCTACGCCGTGGCGGTCTGCTCCGCCCTGCCCGGTGACCTGGCCGCTCAGGCCGTTCTGCGCAGCGACGAGCGCGCCGAGAGGCTTGCCGAGCCTCTGGAACTGGCTGTGGCCCAGGTGGACTACGGGACGTGGAAGCGCCCGGTCTGGTGGAAAGCTGCGAACGTGCTGCAGTGGGTGACCGCACTGGCTGCGCTCATCGGCGGGTTGTGGCTGGTGGCCATTCACGTTCTGGAGGACTACCTCCTGCTCATCAGCATCGACGTTCCGCGCTGGGGGGCAGTCCCCTGGCCCACCGTCCTCCTGCTCGGAGGCCTGCTGATCGGACTGGTCCTGGCGGGTCTGGGGACGTTCCTGGCCGGCCTTCAGGCCAGGCGTCACCGCAGGCGGATCGTCGAGCGCTTGCGCCGGGCCACCGACGAGGTCGTGAACGCCGAGCTCATCGAGCCGCTCAGGGCCGAAACACATGGATGGGTGGAGCTCGCGCGGATTCTGGAGCGAATCGCCTGATGTGACACCATCATGTTCCGATCTGACATCAACTTGACACCAAACTCTCTTGACTGGGGTGGCTAATAGTGTCAGCATGGTGTCATGCATGTGGATGCCTACACCGAGACCCTGCGTCGTACCCTCGTGGAGACCTCGTCCCTGGGTGACGACCGGACCCAGGACGTGGCCCGCTCCCTGGCGGCTGCACTCGATCCGGCGCTGCGCCTCGTCGCCGTGCAGATGCTCACGGACACCGCAGATGAGCTCAACGGCGAGCTCGACGGAGCTCATGTCGCCGTTGTGATGGACGGTGCGACGCCCCATCTCCTGGTGACCCAGGCTGATCGGTCTGATGAGCGGGAGCAGGACCACGTGACGGGCCCGAACCGCCATGCCGAGACTCCGGTGCACGCAGTACCTGAGGTGGAGGAGGGCCCGGAGGTCCGCACGACGCTGCGCCTGCCCGAGTCACTCAAGCAGCAGATCGACGCCGCCGCCCGGATGCAGGGACGTTCGGTCAACGCCTGGCTCGTGGAAGCGGCTCGAGGTGCGCTGTCTGAACAGTCGTCCGCATCGGGCTCCCAGCGCCCGCCGAGCACCGGGAATGACTGGGCGGGGTCTGATCGCTCTGCGAGTGGCTCCGACGGAGGACGCCCCATCGACTGGCGTGCCGGACCGGCGCAGCACCGGAGCTCGGGGGCGACGCTCACCGGCTGGTTCGGCTGACCCCGTGCCAGTGCGTCGTCGTGCCACTGATCTCACCTGATCCCAACGACTCACCCGCTGGATGACCACATCGTGGCGGTCCACGCAGATACCTGAAACCTGAGGAGACCACCCATGCCGATCTGGACCTTCGACCTTCCCGATGACGCTCAGCCGAACCTCGTCCTGGACCTGTCCACCCTGAGCGTGGTGACCGCGCCTGGGACGGGAAGCGCGATCACCGTCGAGGCCGATGAGAGCCTGACACCCCTCCTGGACGTCACCGCCGACGGGGCCGAGGTGAGCATCCGCCAGATCGCTCTCGTGGGACGTGAACGATTCGCTGGCATCTGGCCGTGGGGCCCGCAGACATCTCGAGTTCGGGTCACGGTGCCGCACGGCACGCACCTGGACGCCCGCCTCGATGCCGGATCGATCAGCGCTGAGCACTCCTGGGAGCACGTGCAGATCCGGACCTCGGCGGGATCGATCCGGCTGGGCGACTGCATGAGTGCGCAGGTGCACGCCGACGCCGGCTCCATCGTCATCGGCGCCCTGCATGAGGGGAGCGTGCGGGCCCAAGCCGGTTCTGTGCGCATCCGCTCGACCTCCGGCACAGTGTCTGCCCACACGGAGGCCGGCTCGGTCAAGATCGTCGAGGCCCATGAAGGATCCTTGGATCTGTCCAGCGAGATGGGAACCGTGTCGGTGGGAGTGCCCGAGGGAACCGCGGTCCTGGCCGACTGCCACTCCGACTTCGGTCGAGTCGCCACCGACCTGCCCCGCCAGGAGCGCCCCGATGCCCTCGAACGATGCCTCGAGCTGCGGGCCCGCACCCAGATGGGGACCGTGCGGGTGCGCAGGGCCTGAGCACCCACCCATGCGACGACCAGATGGCGGAGTAGGGGAAGAGTAGTGGGGGCGGCAACATGTGTTGCTGCCCCCAATCGCATCAGACGAGTCCTCGGGACTCAGCGCTCGCCGCGCCCTCCACGGAAGCCGCCCCGGTGGCCGCCGAAGCGGTTCTGGTTGCGCTCGCCGTAGCCACGGCGCTCGCCCCGGTGCCCGTCGCGGTTGTAGCCGCGGCCACCCCGGTCCTCGCGCCGGCCACGGAAGCCGTCCCGATCGCCACGGCGCTCATCCCACCGACGGTTGTCACGGCGCTCCCCGCGCTCCGAGCGGTCGTAGCCGCCCCTGCCGCCGCGCCCATCACGGTCCTTCCAACCGCGCTCGCCGTCCTCACGGCGGGGACGGAAACCGCGTTCTGACCGCTCGCCGCGGTCGCTGCGGTCGCCACGGTCCTTGCGGTCCTCCCAGTCACGCCGCTTAGGACGCCGCTCGGCGCCGTTGGGGCCGGACCAGCCGTGCCCCGGACCCTCGTCGGGACGGATTCGCAGCTCGCGGCCGGCAAAGGTCGCCCGCCCCATGACGCTCAGCTGCTCGGGGCTGAGGTCGGCGTAGATCGTGACCAGGGAGAAGGACTGGAGGATGTCGATCTTGCCGATGTCGGAGCCCTCGATACCGCCCTCGTTGGCCAGCGCGCCCACGATCGCTCCGGGCAGGACCCGGTCGCGGTGCCCGACCTCCACGCGGTAGACGGTCCCAGGGCCCTCGTGCTCGCGGCGCCCGGAACGCGTGGCCGAGCGGCGTCCCTCGCCGCGGTCTCCTCGCTCTGCGCGACGGCCCTTCTCCCGGCCGCCTTCGAAGGAGGCCGACAGGAAGGTCCCCTCGGAGTCGAGGTTCTCCTCCCGGCGGGCGCGCTGCGGGCGCTCACCGCCCCGGTCCTCGCGCCTGCGCGGTCCCTCGTCTCCCACGGCCAGGGCCAGCAGCGTGGCCGCCAGCTCCTCGACGTCGATGTCCAGCTCCTGGGCGGAGTCGGCGACCAGCGGCAGGTACATGTCCAGACGGCCGCGCTCGTGGCGGGCGGCTGCCTTGGACAGGAGCTTGCGGGCGCGGTGCTCGGAGACGTCCGCGGGGGAGGGCAGGGTGATCTCCTCCAGACGGCTTCCGGTGAGGCGCTCGATCTGGCGGAGCTTGCCCTTCTCCTTGGGGGTCAGGAAGGTGACGGCCTCGCCGTGGCGGCCGGCGCGGCCCGTGCGACCGATACGGTGCACGTAGGCCTCGGCCTCGCGGGGCACGTCGAAGTTGACCACCAGGCCGATGCGGTCGACGTCCAGGCCTCGGGCGGCGACGTCCGTGGCCACCAGCACGTCGAGGGTGCCGGCGCGCAGCCGCTCCACCAGGCGCTCGCGCTCGCGCTGAGGCACGTCACCGGAGATCGCGGCGGCCTGGATGCCCCGGCCCGCCAGCTCGATGGCGACGTCCTCGGCCGTGGACTTGGTCCGTACGAAGACAATGGCGGCCTCGGCGTCGGTGACGGCCAGGACCCGGGAGACGGCGCCGATCTTGTGACGGAAGGGAACCACCGCGTAGGTCTGGTGGACGGTGGCGACAGTGGAGGCCGGCCTGGAGACCTCGACCTGAACGGGCTCGTGGAGGTGCTGGCGCGCCACGGCCTGGATGGCCGGCGGCATCGTCGCGGAGAACAGGGCGGTGCGCCGATCGGCGGGAAGAGACTCCGCAATCGTCTCCACGTCCTCGGCGAAGCCCATCCGCAGCATCTCGTCGGCCTCGTCCAGCACGAAGTAGCGCACGTCGTCGAGCTGGAGCGCGCCCTTGTCAATGAGGTCGATGACGCGGCCGGGAGTGCCGACGACGACCTGGGCGCCGCCCTTGAGCGCGCCGATCTGGGGGCCGTAGGGGGCGCCGCCGTAGACGGCCACCACCTCCAGTCCGCGGGAGCGGGCGGCCATGTCGGTAATGGCCTCGGCGCTCTGGAGCGCGAGCTCGCGGGTGGGGGCCAGAACGAGCGCCTGAACGACGTTGTCACGCGAGTCGACGGCGTCGAGCAGCGGAAGCCCGAAGGCCGCCGTCTTGCCGGTTCCGGTCTGGGCGACGCCGACGACGTCACGGCCGGCCAGCAGAACCGGGATCGCCTCCTTCTGGATGGCGGTGGGGGTCACGAAGCCCATGTCGGTGACGGCCTTGAGCAGGTCACCGGGAAGACCCAGGTCGGCGAAGGTGATCTCCTCATCCTCGTGAGCGGTCCTCACCTCGCTCTTGTCCCGGTCGCGCGGCGAGGCGGCGCGCTCGACGTCGCGCTGGTGGCTGTCGGAGTCAGTGTTGGAATCGGCATCGGTGTCGATGAAGGGGGTGTGGCCGTCAACCTCGTCCTCATCAATGTCGACGCCGTCGTCCTCATCGGAGTCGTCGATCCCGTCCTCCGGGTCGGCCTCGGGGAGGTCTCGGTCGACGTCGTCCGCCTCCTCCTCGTGGTCGACGTCCTCCGGGTCCTCAGGGGAATCGGAGGAGGCGGGAGTGGCGAAGTCCTCGGGGGAGGAGGTGGTGCCGTCGCGGTGGTGCGGCGCGGCGACAGTGCTCTCCTCGTCGTTCTTGGTCGGGCCGGTCTGCTCGCCGCCGGAGAGCTCGGCGGAGAAGAGCGCATCGAGGCTGAGGGGGCCGTTGCCGTCCTTGCTCTGAGCGTCGGAGGCGCCAGGCGCAGTACTGCTGGAGTGAGTCATGAAGTTATCCCATATCTGTCCCCATGAAGATGGTGGGGACCGCGGCGGAGTGTGGGGGAGGACCTTTTGTCCTCCGCTCTTTGCCGTACCTGGCCCACCACACTCGCCCCGCACCCGGACTGGCCGGGTGACTCATGGGCTAACACGCACAGACTCACGGGATACTCGTGCCGCACACCGGGTGCGACAGGACCCGAACGGGGTCAACAGGGCACGGATCGCTCCTGCACCCAGGCTACGGGAGAATCAGCGGAACTCCGCGCTCCACGGGCTGGATCACAGGTGAGGTCGGTCTCGTGGCCTGTTCACCGCCCCAGCAGGCCGAGGATCTTCCGACGCAGCTCGCGGACCTCGTCACTCGACTCGTCGTGCTCGGGCACCTCGATGTCGGCGACGACGCGCGCAGGGCGCTCTGACAGGACGACCACTCGGTTGGACAGGCGCAGGGCCTCGTCCACGTCGTGGGTGACCAGGACGGCGGTGAAGCGCTGGGACTCCCACAGCTTGAGGATCTCGTCCTGGAGCTGGAGGCGTGTCAGGGCGTCGAGCTTGCCCAGGGGCTCGTCCAGGAGGAAGAGCCGGGGCCGGTTGACCAGGGCTCGGGCCAGTGAGGCCCGTTGAGCCATACCGCCTGAGAGCGTGGAAGGGTAGGAATCGGCGAAGTCCCGCAGCCCAACGATCTGCAGGGCCGCCTCCACCCGGCGTCGGTCGCGCTCCACCCGGCCTCTCGCCTCAGGGCCCAGGGCGACATTGTCCCGCACGGTCCTCCACGGCAGCAGCGTGGAGTCCTGGAACGCGAGCGCGCGCAGAGGCGAGGGCCCGGTCACCTGCTTGGAGTCGACGGTGACGCTGCCCTCGACGGGCTGCTCCAATCCGGCCAGCAGTCTCAGGATCGTGGACTTCCCGCAGCCGGACGGCCCCACGAGTGAGACGAACTCCCCGGGTGCCACCGTCAGGTCGATGTCATTGAGGACGGCAAGCTGATCCGGCTTGGCAGCCTCAGCCTCATAGCGAGCCCTCGCAGCGGGGGAGAACCGGCGCAGCAGCAGATGGAGCCAGCCGTGCTCCAGGTCATGGGACAACGGGTAGCTGTGGGAGACACCAGCGAGATCGACCTGTGCCCCGCGGGGGACGGACGGAGTCGAGACCTGCGGCGCGGCAGTAGCCGCCGACGAATCAGCAGACATCGGTTCACCACCTCACAAGGTTCTGCTGCCATGCCAGCAGCGAGGAGCGGATCTTGAACAGCAGGACCATGAGTGTGCGGCAGAAGGTCACCAGAATGATGAGGCCCACGTACATCCGGGGGTAGTCCGCCCAGCCCTTGACCCAGTTGATGTACCAGGCCAGGCCCTTGTCGACGCCGGTCAGCTCGGCGGTCATGAGGGCGGCGAGCGAGGTTCCCAGTCCCGTGAACAGGCCGGTGAGCATGTCTGGTAGCGCGGAGGGCACGGCCACTCGTCTGATAAGGAAGAGCTCGTCGGCTCCCAGTGTGCGGGCCATGTCGATGTAGTCGCGGCGCACGGAGCGAACTCCCGCGCGAGTCATGGTCGCCATGGGGAACCAGGCGCCGAAGCCGACGATGAAGGCTGCCGAGGTGTACGTCGTCGGAAGCAGCAGCAGCGCCAGCGGAAGCAGTGAGGCCGCGGGAACTGGGCCGATGGTCTGAAGGAGTGGATGGAGCCAGTAGTCGGCGCGCCTCGACCAGCCCATGAGCAGGCCTGTGAAGAACCCCAGCACCGATCCGGCCGTGTACCCGATGATGAAGAGCAGCGCCGAGGCACCCAGGCAGCTGAGCAGCAGCCTCCAGTCTCCGAGGAAGGAGGCAATGAGTACTTCTGGGGCGGCGAAGTACGGGGGCGTGAGCAGTCCGAGCTTGGATGTTGTCAGCTGCCAGACGATGAACCATGCGCCGGCGGCGTTGATCCAGGGCAGGAAGTGCGTCAGAGACCTCGCTGCCGAAGAGGCCGGTCGGACCCGTGCGGTGAGTGTCCACGCGATCAAGGCGGTCAGCCATGCCCCGGCAAGGACTGCGACTGGAGTGGTTGACTCCTTGCGGAGAAGGTCGGCTTCCGGCAGGGCGATGAGGAGGACCAGGTAGGCCGACCACAGGAACAGCGCCGTCGTGCTCACAAGCGCGCCTGCGCTGGAACGGCGATCGCTTGGTGTGCTCTGCCTGGCTGTGGAGGAGGGCGGTCGTGGATGCCCATCGTCGACGGGCTTGGAGGACGCGGTCGATGCGGTCGCGGGAGTCACTTCAGTGGGCATCGTCACTCAGTCCTTGATGCCGAGGTCGGCGACGACGGTGTCGGTCAGCTTCCGGGCGGAGACGTCGGATGCGATGAAGCCGGTCCCCTTGAACTTCTCGATGCCGGGCTCGATCGCGGCCCGGAACCTGGAGGCCGAGGCCTTGAACCCGTATGTCTTGAGCACCCGGACGACGACGTCCTGGTCCGCGGCGACGTAGTCGTTGTCAACCTCGATCTTGGCGATCTCCTCAATGTGGCCCGGTACGTAGGCCGAGCCCTTCAACCAGGCCTCGGTCAGAGCCTTCGCCTCCTTGGGCTGCCGACGTACGAAGTCCCCGTTGAGTGCCACCGAGCAGCAGAACTCCTCAGCGTCGTTGTTGGCCAGCTCACGGGCCGTCCCGTTGAAGACGGGAAGCAGCGGTCCGGGGTCAGAACCCATGATGGCGTCTACCTGGCCGTCAGTCAGCGCGGTCCCCAAGGAGTCCGCATCGACTGTGCGCCACGTGATGTCGCCTCCGTCCGGCTTGACGTTGATGCCGGCCTCCGACAGCCCGATCGCGAAGTAGGCGAAGGCGGATGACGACAGTGACGGCACGCCGATGGTGGCGCCTTTCAGGTCAGCCAGCTTCTGATACGGAGAGTCCCTGCGCACCACCAGGCGCAGGCAGCCGGCGTGGAGCCCCGCGGTGAGCCTGGCGTTGAGGCCGTTGTAGATCGGCTCCAGCCAGGAGAAGAAGATTCCCGGAGCGCCAATGTACTTACCGGCCCCCACGCCGTCCTTGGTGTCCTCGGTCTGCTGGGTGCGCGCCAGCGTGACCTTCAGTCCCGCGTCGTCGAAGAAACCCCGGTGGTACGCGGCGTACAGTGGTGCAGCGCAGATGTCGCCGCCAATCACCAGGGGGAGTGCCTCGTGGGCTCCGATGACACCCTGGTTGGTGCGCCGAATCGTCAGGTACGCGCCGGTACCGACTACGGCAGCGGCTGCGAGTCCCCCAATCGTGAGCAGCGTGCGCCGTGACGGTTTGCCGCGATGCGACTGATCCGTCTCATTGGCGTCGGGATCATCGATGTCGTCATCGGCTGCCAGAATCGCGGCGGCGTTCTCAGCCGTGACCTCCTGAGTCTCCACGACCTCGGCCTCCGATGGGACGGAGGACAAGGAGTCGGAGGACTGGGACGGATCGGAGGAAGAAGAGGACGATGAGGACGTGGACATGGTTTCTCCTGTAGTGGTGGGAACGGGCCTCGATGCGCATGACGCAGCAGCGTCCCAGTGAAAATGGTGGAGGAGGAGCACGAGAAGCCGAGCGGAGCAAGCCGAGTAAGTGCGGACACAGCCTCAGGCCATCAGAGCGTGTGAAAGGGCGTCTCCGTACTCTGGCGAGCGGAAAATACGCGGCACGGGAGCCCACAACGTCATGGCCGGTTGTCGTTCTCGGCCGGCGTCAACGCTGCTTTGAGGTGTCGTCACGCTCCCCGGGCAGGTTCAGCGCCGGGGGAGGGGACGGAATCAACAGGCTCGACAACAACACATCTGCGCACCACACATGACCGCGAGCGCCTGTGCGCCAGGAGCGGTTGTGGCCGTAAGAACGATGTGCGTCATGACGACTACCCTATGCCACGCTCTCCGGAACAATGCAAGCCTGCCATGTGTCCCATGATGCGAGCCTCCCATCGCCGGATCACTGTGGAACCGATACGTGGAACCGATACTGAGTGGCTGTAGAGTCGGCGACGTGAGTGGGGGGTGTGGCGATCAACCGCCTGTGCCGCAGGCACGGTGGAGACAGCTGGCCGCGACTCCTGTGGCCCAGGACGGTGGCCCGCTTCGCATCACCCCGGCGTGGTGGCCTCCGGTTCCCGACGATTCAGCCTTGGCCGCTGCCGCGGTGCACGGCACTCCCGTCCTGGGGGAGGGACACATCATCAACGGGGTTGAGATGGTGGAGGCGAGCTTCCTGTGGCGTGATGACCACCGGCACGGCGCCAGCCCCAGTGTGCTCATCCATCTCAATACCCTGACCGACAACCATCGCGCTCACATCGCGCCGGCACTGGCCGCCCGGGTTCCCGGGACCGGCTGGTGGGCGCTTCACGTCCTGCTGCCGCAGGATGCGCTCTTGAGTTACCGGATCGTTGTGACTCATGACGCCCTGCCTGACGATGCCGGGGCCCGACGCGAGTGCTGGAAGCGCGTTCACGCACTGGGACGGCCCGATCCCCTCAATCCCGAGCGGCTGCATGACGGCTTCGGTCTGGTGTCCTCGCTATGGGCGGGCCCCAAGGCCATGCTGCACCCGGATTGGATGATCGGCTCGGGCGCTTCGGCAGAGGGGGCGTGGCAGGCGCTGAGCCGTCCCCAGGATGAACACGCTGGGTACGTCCTCCGGTTCGACCTGGAGAACGAGGTGCTCACAGACTTTGATGAGCCGGGAGACCCCGGACGGCGAGTCACACTGTGGTGCGGGGGCCGTGTCCAGGAGGGCTCCTGCGGGCACGGTGAGCGGGGTCTGCTGATCCTGCTCGACGGAAACATCTGGCGTGGCAACCATGCCGTCGATCACCTGGCCCCCAGATCCCGCCAATGGGATGTGCTGCTCATCGACTCCGGCAGCCTGGCCATGCGCTCACGCGACCTGGGGGATCCGCGACGCAGCAGAGAACTGCTCCGTAGGTGTCTGCAGGCGGCACATCGGGCCGTCTGCGGACGAGGCTGCAGGATAGCTGTGTCCTCTGAGGATGATGCTGGTTGCATGTGGCGCCCGGATCGGACCGTGGTGGCTGGGCAGTCTTTGGGAGGGGTTGCTGCGGCCGACCTGGTTCTGCGTCATCCCGAGCTGGCTACTCGTGCCATTGTCCAGTCCGGATCCTTCTGGCTCGGCTCTCAGCGCCGAGGCGAGGGTGAAGGGGAGCTGCTGCGCTGGTTGCGTCACCGCTCCGAGGCTCGGAGCCTGCAGCGCCCGAGAAGCGACCAGCATCCTCATGATGGTCAGGGGCTGGGGGCGCGACTGGTGGTCCAGTGCGGGGTCCATGAAGACGGCCTGCGTCAGGGGGCTCGCACCGTCTCAGAGCTTCTTGGGGTCGAAGGAGCGCTGCTCGAGTATCGCGAGGAGCGTGGCGGGCACGATTACGCCTGGTGGCGTCATGCCTTGTCGTGGGGGCTTGACGCTCATGAGCAGGACCTGGGGATCTGCTCATGAGCCATCTGAGGTACTCCGCGTGCGGCTGTCGCCAGCTCGGGGCGCACTGCAGGGGCGGATCCGCTGCGCAAATAAAACCGTGACACAAAAGAAATCTTGGCAACAAAGGGGTCACGTATCCCAATTTATCGTTACCATTGCTCGAGTTTCCTCAAGTCTCCCGGTTCTGAATGGTCTCAACCCGACCGATTGACGGGTTACCGCTGTGTATACTTAACCCGGAATCGACAACGCGGACGATGTTTTCGGGTGATAGCGGATTCTTAGAAGGGAGGCGTCCGTCTATCATCGTTCGCGAAAGGCAGTCGCGCCTGCTTCGTGGTGCGTCCTTTCCTCGTGCATCTCGGTTGTCAACCATGTGCTGTACGAGTAAGTCCATCTGCCCCTGCCCATGAACGAGACCACGTCATGCAATACGCTCAGCGGCTGCTTGCCGCCCTCCCTTCCGTCAGGAGCGGCCTGCGCGCGATTCTTGCTGTTCTGACAGCCTTCGGCATTGTTCTGGCCACCGCCGGTGTTGCCGCCATGCCCCTTTTGAATGCAGGCAATGCTGTTGAGGACTATGAGAGCGGTTCGGCCTGCCACCCCGCAGCCAGAATGGTCTACCCCGAGGGCCAGTCGGCGCCCGAGTACGTGGTGCCGGTCTATGAGACCGGGTTCGGCGTGGGGGTCGAGTCGATCCTGTCGGGCTGGTGCAGTACCGCTGGGGAGGTCCTGGAGGACCCCACCATCACGCTCAACGTCGTCGAGGGCAAGACCGTCACTCCCTACCTGCTTCCAGGTATCAAGGCCGAGCTTGAGCGTCCGGCTCCCACCAACGGCGAGCAGGATGTGTTCATCCCGACTGACTACCTCGTCAAGGGCGTGCGTCAGGCCACCGGAGACAAAGGCTGGGAGGTCGGCACGAAGGTCTTCAGCCTCACCTACACCAGTGGAACGGTGAGTGCGACCACGGGCCTGTTCTCCTTCGTCAAGCAGGACCCGGATGTCATCAACCCTCCGGCTCCCGAGCCGACTCCCGAGCCGTCGCCGGAGCCGACTCCCGAACCCTCTGCGGAGCCCACCGCGGAGCCGACGCCGGAGCCTACCGCGGAGCCGACTCCCGAACCCTCTGCGGAGCCGAGTGCTGCACCCGGTCCGGTGCCGACTGCTGAACCGACGACCGCACCTACTGCGGAACCGGCTCCTCATGCCTCGAATGAGCCGTCGCCGGCACCCTCGGCGTCTCCCACGCCGGTACCGACACCGACGCCTTCACCGAGTCCCTCCGCGGCACCCAGCCCGTCAGCAGCCCCCTCACCGACTCCTTCTGCGGCGCCCAGTCCGACGGTCACTCCTTCCGCGGCTGCTTCACCCAGCGCATCGCCCTCGCCTTCCAAGTCGCCCGAGCCGGCTGCCTCTACCCAGCCGAGCGCGACCGCTAAGACGTGCCAGGTCAAGCCCGCCGTCCAGGTGCTCGGTTCCGATGGCTCGGATCTCCAGGGGGTAGAGCCCTCCTACGACCCGGATACTGCAGTCAGGGTCCGGGGTACGGGCTGGTGCTCGCAGGGGACGATGCTCGACGGCGAGAAGCCGGTCGAGATCAAGGTCGCGGCCTACGGCGGGTACGTGGTTCCGGGAACGCTCTCGGTTCCCGTCACCTTCCGTCACGGGTCCTTCGACGCCCAGCTCAACCTGTCGGCCCTCTACACCGGGGGGAAGGTCGACAAGGGGCGCTACTACCTGCAGCTCTCGCCCATCGATTCCGGGCTGACGGCCGCGACCAACATCTTCGCCCTCAACAAGGCCGTCGCCCCGCAGCCCACGCCGGAGCCGTCCCCCGCGCCGAGCCCGGCTCCTCCTGCGACCGCGGAGCCCTCGGCCACTGCGGAGCCCACCAGCGAACCCGCACCGGAGCCGACTGGTTCACCCACCAGCCCTGCTCCCACGCCCTCGGCTGCTCCGTCGTCGGAGCCCTCCGCCTCGCCGGCTCCCTCGGCCCACCCCTCCGAGAAGGCGTCCCCGGCTCCTGCACCTCAGACCACCGAACCCGACCAGAACGCTCCGAAGCCGAACCCGGATGACAGTGGGCGCCCCGGAACGGACAACGCCGCGGGCAACCACCCAGGTGGCAACCCCGGCGGCTCGGGTTCCGGCTCGGGCGCTGGTTCAGGTGCGGGCGCGGACACAGGCGCAGGCAGCCAGGCCGACTCCTCCGCGCCGCATGCCCCCGATGCCGGATCGGACTCCCGTTCGACCTCGCAGGACGGCTCCGCCCAACAACCGGCCAACGCTGGGGCGGCGCCCGCCCCGAACGCCGGTGGCTCAGGAGGCGAACGCGCCCATACCTCGGAAGACTCCGCGGCCTCGGCGCAGGCCTCGCCTGAGGCTGACGCGAGCTCACAGCGCACCGTCCGTCCGGACCGGAGCCCGGTGGCCCCGGTGACCAGCGCGGCCCACCTGAGCGCGGACAACGCCGGCTCCCTGTCCGGCTCCCGCCAGGGCAACATCGTCAACCTCGTCCTGCCCAAGTCCAAGGCGCAGGCGGGTGAGTGGGTCTCGGTGTTCGTCTTCCCCGGAGCCACCACGAAGGGATGGGTGCAGGTTGATGATGCCAACAGCGTCTCCATCGATATCTCAACATTCGACTCCGGCTCCTACGAGCTGGCGGTGGCCGATCGCGACAACAGCCTCCTGGGATGGGCGAAGCTGGAGATCTCCTCTGCGTCCTTCGATCCTCGCAACCCGGCACAGGCTCAGCTGCTGACCTTCCCGGACACCGCGGCTGCGCCCACCAAGGGCTTGAGTGCCAACGACATGCTCCTGGGGAGCGCCGGAGGGCTGCTGGTCGTCGGAGCCGTGAGCCTGCTGGTCGCCGCGTTCTCCGGGATGCCGCTGCGTGCACCACGGACCTCCCTGCGGCTTCCGCGCAGGCGCTGAGACGGTGTAGTAGGAGAGCGTCAATGACATCGTCAAGGGGCCGGAGCACGCGGCCGTGGAAAGGAGGTGTGAGCGGATGATCCGGATATTCCGGATGACTGAGCGCGTACGGCGTGAGCGGCGTGCCGTGCCGAGTCGGTATCGGAGTGCCTTGAGGCGCCTTCAGGGGTCTCCTCGGATGCTGGTCATCGTCTGCTCCGTGCTCCTGGCCTCCCTGGTGGCGGTGGTCTCCACGAGCCCCGTCGCCAGCGCGGACACCAAAACCGGTCCCTCCACTACAGGAACCGCTTCAACAGTCAGCCCCTCGACGGTCGCCGTCGGAGGAACGATCATGTACACGCTCTCGGGATTCCCCAGCGGCGTGACGGTCCAGGTCCTCATCGACGACGGTGCCCTGGTCGCCTCGCGCCCCGGGGAGTCCGAGGTGGTCACCACGATCACCGTCAAGAAGGACGGCACCGCCGCAGGCTCCTTCGAGCTGCCCGAGTACGTCGAGCAGGGCAACCACTGGCTGCGATTCCGGGTCTTCGGGGCCCAAGGGGAGAGCGGCCAGGAGGGCAACGCGGCGGACTACACCAACAAGAGCCCCTACTTCACGGTATCGGGTGTCACGGTCATAGGCGGGTCCGCCCCTCCCACCGTTCCGCCGGCTCCCACCCCGCCGCCCCGTCAGGTCGCGGCCTCGGGCCGGGCCAACGGCACCGCCGCCGGCATCCAAGCCGCGGGGCCAGGTGGCGAGTCGGCCGGTTTCCCAATCATCGGTGCCTTCGTCCTCGGGCTCAGCGTGATCCTGGTGGTGCTGTCGGTGCTCGTGGCAATCAACCGTCGCAGGATGGCCGCCTATCAGCGTCGTCGGGCCATGGCCTGAGGACTGAGACCCGAGCTCCTTGTAAACTGCCGCCGGCGCCCACCCGTCTCGTGGTGCGCCCCGACGGGCACCGGCTCAGTGCCCCACACGGAAGGAACTCAGCACCGTGCTGCGAACCCGAACCGCAGGCTCCCTGCGCGCCTCAGACATCGGCCAGGTCGTCACCCTCACCGGATGGGTGGATCGACGTCGTGACCACGGAGGCGTGGCCTTCATCGACTTGCGGGACGCCTCGGGGATCGCCCAGGTCGTCATCCGCGAGGAGATCGCCCACGACCTGCGCGCCGAGTACGTTCTGGCCGTCACCGGGGAGGTGAGCGCCAGGCCCGAAGGCAACGCCAACCCGAACCTGCCCACCGGCGAGATCGAGGTCGTCGTCTCCGACGTTGAGATTCTCAACGCCTCCGCGCCGCTGCCCTTCCAGGTCTCCGATCATGCCGAGGACGCCGGACAGGTCGGCGAGGAGGCGCGTCTGCGCTACCGCTACCTCGACCTTCGGCGCAGCGCCATGCAGCACGCCATCCGCCTGCGGGCCAAGGTCAGCCAGGCCGCCCGCAGGGTTCTGGACTCCCATGACTTCGTGGAGATCGAGACCCCCACCCTGACCCGCTCCACCCCGGAGGGCGCCCGCGACTTCCTGGTTCCGGCTCGACTGGCACCGGGCTCCTGGTACGCCCTGCCGCAGAGCCCGCAGCTGTTCAAGCAGCTCCTCATGGTGGCCGGCATGGAGCGCTACTACCAGATCGCCCGCTGCTACCGCGATGAGGACTTCCGCGCCGACCGCCAGCCCGAGTTCACCCAGCTCGACGTGGAGATGAGCTTCGTCGAGCAGGACGACGTCATCGCCGTCGCCGAGGACGTGCTGCGTGAAGTGTGGGCGCTCATCGGCTACGAGCTGCCCACGCCCATCGCCCGCATGACCTACCACGACGCCATGGAGAAGTACGGCTCGGACAAGCCCGACCTGCGCTTCGGCTGCGAGCTGGTGGACCTGACCGACTACTTCAAGGACACCACCTTCCGGGTCTTCCAGAACCCCTACGTGGGCGCCGTTGTCATGCCCGGCGGGGCCTCCCAGTCCCGCCGCACCTTCGACGCCTGGCAGGAATGGGCCAAGCAGCGCGGCGCCAAGGGCCTGGCTTACGTCACCGTCGCCGAGGACGGGACCCTCGGTGGACCCGTCGCCAAGAACATCACCGACGCTGAGCGCGAGGGCCTGGCCCAGGCCGCCGGCGCCGCGCCCGGCGACTGCATCTTCTTCGCCGCCGGGCCCGTGGACTCCTCCCGTGCCCTGCTGGGCGCCGCCCGCCTGGAGATCGGCAAGCGCTGCGGTCTCATCGATGACGACGAGTGGTCCTTCGTCTGGGTCGTGGACGCCCCCCTGTTCAAGCCCTCCGCCGAGGCCAAGGCCGACGGCGACGTGGCCCTGGGCAAGTCCGCCTGGACCGCGGTCCACCACGCCTTCACCTCGCCCAAGCCCGAGTGCCTCGACACCTTCGACACCGACCCGGGAAGCGCCCTGGCCTACGCCTACGACATCGTCTGCAACGGCAACGAGATCGGTGGCGGCTCCATCCGTATCCACCGCAGCGACGTCCAGGAGCGCGTCTTCAACGTCATGGGGATCGGTGAGCAGGAGGCCCAGGAGAAGTTCGGCTTCCTGCTGGACGCCTTCAAGTTCGGTGCTCCGCCGCACGGCGGCATCGCCTTCGGCTGGGACCGCATCGTCTCCCTGCTGACCCGGGCCGACTCCATCCGCGACGTCATCGCCTTCCCCAAGTCCGGGGGTGGCTTCGACCCGCTGACCGAGGCACCCGCCCCGATCACGCCCGAACAGCGCAAGGAGGCCGGGGTTGACGCCGTCCCGGACAACGACTCCGGCTCTGCGGCGCAGGGCTAACAGCAAGGGACGAAGCAGATCTGAGTTCGCAGGTCGCGTCGTTGGGTAAGGACCTGCGGACGGGGCGGTGATCCCGGCGCCGAGTTCGGTGCTCCCAAGGGTATCCCCCAGGGGAGTACCGAACTCGACGACTTTCACCTCAAGCTCTAGAAGACTCGCCCTCATCGGAATCGATGAACTCAGTGGGGATCGAGGTGAGCACGGAAGTCGTGTGCGCTCTTCGCCTACACTCGATGAGGTGACGATGCTTGCGTTGCACGAGTGGGGCGACCCGACGGGTCTGCCGCTGCTCTTAGTGCACGGCCTGACTGAATCAGCTACCGCTTGGCCGGATGCCGTAGTCCGCTGGTCCTCCCAGTATCACGTCCTCGCGATCGATCAGCGGGGACACGGGGCATCCCCGCGGTGGGACGATGAGGCCCTGGCTCGGGCGCCGCAGACGATGCACGAGGACCTTACGAGGACATTGGCGCTGTTCCCGGAGCCGCCGGTCGTCGTGGCGCACAGTCTGGGTGGGCTCATATCGCTGCGGGTGAGTGTCGCCCGGCCCGAGCTGGTTCGGGCATTGGTCCTGGAGGACGTCGCGCGTCCCACCGGGCACTGGGCTCCGGCCCCCTGGTTCGTGGAGCATCAGGAGCACTTCCTGGACGCCTTCGCCGACGGCGGCGCTGCCGAGCGGGAACGTATGCGGCGCGAGACCTCATGGACCGAGTCCGAGATTGAGGCCTGGGCCGCGTGCAAGAGGCAGGTCGACCGCCGTTACATCCGCGAAGGTACCTATCTCGGCGAGGCCGACCTCGTCAGCGCGATCAACCGGCTGCGGAGGCCGACGCTCTACCTGGCGCCTCGGCGCGGTGAGATGGCTCCTGACCCCTCTGAGGTGAGCAATCCTCTCGTACGTTTGGTGCTGCTCGACGGCGTCGGCCACTGCGTGCGGAGGGATGCCCCGGAGGCCTACCACGGGCTGGTCGATCCCTTCATCGAGGAAGTCTTCGCCGGCACCAGCCGGTGACTCGCCTCCCGGGGGCTGACCTGTTGACGTCGGCGCCGGCCGACGCCTGCGGAGGGGCATGTGAGACCGCTGCAGATCTACAACCGGCCCAGGACGCAGGCGAAACCCCGACTGCCCGCGGCCCACTCCTCATCATTGGGACCGAGCGTGTTGATCGTGTAGCTGGTGGACAGGTCGAGTCCGTAGCGCTGCGCGTAGGCGCTGGTGCAGGCGGCCTCGACCTGAGGGTCATTCGCCATGGCCTCGGTGGCGCTGGAAGCGGTCGTGGCCGGATCGAAGGTTCCGCCGGCGAAGACGATCCAGTCGGCCTGGGAGCAGTCGACCTGGCTGACGCTCGTGCCGCCCACGACCGAGGTCGTCCGGCTCAGGCAGGTCCCCAGAGGCCACGGCATGTCGTCGGAGTAGGGGATGCCCTGGGCGTTGACCTGCGCGGGAGTCGGGGCGGCTGTCGGGGAGGGCGAGGCCTTCCGGGAGCCGGGGACGGTTGCCCGGGCCGTAGCCGAGGGGCGGCTGCCGGCGCCCTGCTCCGCTCGGGCCCCCGCATGTAGGACGGGCGAGGCAGAGGCCCGCTGGGCTGCCCGGTTCGCTGACGGCACCGAGTCGATGAGCCTGACGGCGCCCAGCACAGCGGCGGAGATGACGACGCCCGCTGTCACCCCCAGTGCCAGGAGCATCAGTGCCCTGCTCGAGCGGCGCGATCCGGCTGTGGGCGTCGAGATCGCCGCAGGTAGGGGGTGGGAATCCCGTAGCGCCGAGTGAGGGGTGCTGAACGCGCCGTTCGAGAGCCCGCCGGCCCGAGTCAGTGCTTCGGTCAGCTCGTTGCCGTCGCGGTACCGCTGAGCGGGGTCGGGGTGCAGCGCCCGGTCGAGCAGCGGACGTAACGCCTCGGGGATGCGTGCGTCGGAGGTGTCGATGGGCACCGACAGGTGGTTGATGATCTCCGGCAGGCTCTGGGGTGCGCCGTCGGCTGTGCGTCGAGGACCGCGTCCGGTCAGGAGCGCGAAGAGAACGGCCCCCATCGACCACACGTCGCCCCTGGGTGAGGGCGCGGCCAGGGTGAAGGCCTCCGGGGGAGCGAAGTCCGGCGTCATCGTCTCCAGGGTGACGGAGGAGTCGATGCCCTCGCGCTGGACGGCGGCCAGGCCGAAGTCGCTCAGACGCGGGCTTCCATAAGCGTCAATGAGGATGTTTCCGGGCTTGATGTCGCGGTGGAGGACCCCGGTGTCGTGAGCAGCGCCCAGGGCGGAGCACACGGCCGTGACGATGCTGACGGCCTGAGCGGCGCTGATCTCGCCGTGCTGCAGGACCTGGGCCAAGGAGCCTCCGTCACAGCGTTCCATGACCAGGTAGGGGCGCCCGTCGGGAAGCACTCCGGAGTCGATCAGCGAGACCGCGTTCGGGTGCCCGCTGATCCGGCTGGCGGCCGCCATCTCCCGCATGAAACGTCGGCGGTTGCGCTCGTCGTGCAGCGGCCTGGAGTCGATCTTGACAGCCACTGGGCGCCCCAACGAGACCTGCTCCCCGGCGTAGACGGTGGCGAATCCTCCCTGACCCAGCACCTGTCCTAGACGGACACCGGGCACAGGCGGTGCGACGTGCCCAGAAGCACCGGAAACAGGGAGGGGACTTCTCATGGGCACATGATCGTTGCGCGTGCGCATCGGTGCAAACCCGCCATTCCCTGAGCCTCATCGTCCAGGGGCCTCCCGCTGACCGTCTGCGTCGGGCGCCGCCGGCTACAGCGTTGCCGCAAACCGTGAGGGCCTCCTGCCGACATACGTCATTCGGCAAAAGGCCCTCACAGGGGCGCACCTCCTGAAGGCGGAGCCCGTCCAGGGGTGACTGACTGAGTCGCTCAGGCGGCGTGCGTGCAGGTCGGGCAGGTGCAGTCCTCGCAGGTGCACGAGGAGCAGGAGTCCGAGCAGTGCTCGCACGAGCAGGTGTTGTGGTTGCAGGTGGGGCAGGTGCAGTCCTCGCACTCGCACACGGCGCAGGGGTCCGAGCAGTGCTCGCACGAGCAGGTGTCGCACTCGTCGTAGTGGCCGTTGTCCTCGTGGTGGGCGTGGCCGTTGTGAATGTAGTCCACGTGGTCTCCGTGGATGACGGCCAGGTGCCCGCAGTCGGGGCCGTGGGTGTGCTGGTGGGCCTCAGCGGGGCGGTGCTCAGTGGTGGCAGTCATGATCGTGCTCCTTCGTGTGCTCGAGGGTGTCGATGAAGATGGATGCGACATGGTCGTCAATGAGGGAGTAGCTCTGGCGCTTGCCGTCGCGGACCGACTCGACCAGGTGGGCGTTGCGTAGGACCCGCAGGTGGTGCGAGACCAGGGGCTGGGAAACGCCGAGGAACGTCACCAGCTCGGTGACGTCAGCCGGTGAGCTGATGAGGCGGTAGACGATGCTCGCCCTCATGGGGTGAGCCAGCGCCTTGAACAGCTGCACCACGGCCGAGTCCTCCCCAAGGGGGGCCTCCGGTGGTGTGGCGACCTTTCGCATACAAGGGATTTTATATCAACTCGCCTTGATGTCAAAGCGTTCTTCCGCGGAGTGCGTTCGTGCGGCTCATGTAGCATTCCGGCCATGTCATCGGTGACCTCAGACAGTGGTGGGTGCGTACGCGGAGACGAGCGCATGATCTTCGGGCACCGGGGCCTGAGCTCGCTGGCCCCGGAGAACACCATGGCCGCTTTCCGTTGTGCGGTGGATCATCAGGTGAAGTGGGTGGAGGCCGACGTCGACGTCATCGCCGACGGAACAGTCATCATCTGCCATGACTCCACCCTGGACCGGACCACGAATCGCACCGGTCGGTACGACGACCTGACGGCGGCCGATCTGGCGGGCATCGACGCCGGAGGCTGGTTCTCCCCTCGGTTTGTGGGTGAGCCGCTGCCCGCCCTGAGCGATCTCATCGACCTCATGAACGACAGCGGTCTCAACGCCAACATCGAGATCAAGCCCAATGAGACCGGCAAGGAGGCGACCTTGCGCCTCATCGATGGCGTCATCGCACAGCTCGAGCGCCTGCGCCCCGACGTCAAGGTCATCGTCTCCTCCTTCAGCCACCTCCTGCTCCACCTGTTCAAGCAGCGCGCCCCGGAGGTCCCCGTGGGGTGCCTCTATGAGAGTCGTGCGCTGTCGGGTGACTGGAGGAGCACCCTTGAGATCGTGGGCGCCGACTTCATCCATCCCGAGGACTCCGGCCTGACCCGGCGGCAGGTCCAGGAGTTTCGGGATGCGGGCTACGGCGTCAACGTCTGGACCGTCAACTCGCCAAGCCGAGCCGGCGAGCTCTTCAGCTGGGGGGTCACCGGCGTCTTCTCCGATATCGCCCATCAGATCCCTGGCTGCTGACACCCGTCTGCCCCCAGAACGCTATGTGAGAACCATCACCCGGGGTAGGGTGGGGGCATGGCACGTTACATCGAGCTCCACCCCGTCAACCCGCAGGTGCGTCTGGTTGAGAAGGTCGTCGACACGTTGCGCGACGGCGGCCTGGTCGCCTACCCCACCGACTCCGGATACGCCCTGGCCTGTGCGCCGGGCAACAAGGAGGGGCTGGACCGGATCCGCACCATCCGCCAGCTCGACGGCAAGCACAACTTCACCTTCGTGTGCGCCGACTTCGCCCAGGTCGGGCCGCTGGCCATCGTGGGCAACAACGCCTTCCGGCTCATCAAGCGGCTCACCCCTGGGCCGTGGACCTTCATCCTCAAGGGGACCAAGGACGTGCCCCGGATGACGCTCAATCCCAAGAAGCACACGCTGGGCGTACGCATCCCCGACCACGCCATCACCCAGTCCCTCGTCGCCGAGTTCGGTGCCCCCATCCTGTCCTCCACCTTCATCCGGCCCGGCCAGGAGGAGCCTGAGACCAACGGGTGGGAGATTCAGGAGTCGCTGGGGCACCTCATCGACGTCGTCATCGAGGGGCCCGTAGGACAGGGGGAGTCGACCACCGTCGTCGACCTGACCGACGACGTCCCCGAGGTGCTGCGTGAGGGTGCCGGAGACATCAGCCTCCTGTGACCGACCTGTGGCCGACTCGGCCATCGCCGAGCTCGTGTTGCTTGCCGGCCCCGCCTTCGCGTGAGGCCTTGCAAGTTCCTGGAGATCGTGCGTCCGTGGGGCCGGCGTCAGGGGAGATAGGGTCGGTGCATGGACCTGTTCGAGTCGGCCGGCACGGATGACGCCGGGATCCCCGTGGACTCCCACGCGCCGCTGGCGGTGCGGATGCGACCGCGCACGCTCGACGAGCTTCAGGGGCAGGCACACCTGCTCACCCCCGGATCGCCTCTGCGCCGCCTCGTGGAGCCGGCCGAGGCGAGCGGGGGCTCCCATGCTGGTGAACGGGGCGCCGCCGCGCGGCCGTCTAGCTCCTCCCTGTCCTCGGTCATCCTGTGGGGCCCACCCGGAACCGGCAAGACGACGCTGGCCTACCTGGTGGCACGGGGCAGTGGCCGCAGGTTCGTGGAGCTGTCAGCGGTGACGGCCGGCGTCAAGGACGTGCGCGCCGTCGTCTCCGATGCCCGGCGCCGTTTGGCGGCGGGGGAGGAGACGGTGCTGTTCATCGACGAGGTGCACCGATTCTCCCGCTCCCAGCAGGATGCCCTGCTGCCGAGCGTGGAGAACCGGTGGGTGACGCTCATCGCGGCCACCACGGAGAACCCGTCCTTCAGCGTCGTCTCACCGCTCCTGTCCCGCTCCCTGCTCCTGACGCTCCAGCCTCTGGGGGCCGATGACATCGGGCGCCTGATCGATCGCGCGCTGGATGACGAGCGGGGCCTGGCCGGCACCGTGGGCATTAGCGAGGAGGCGCGCGAGCAGATCGTGCGCATGGCCGGCTCCGACGCCCGCAAGGCGCTCACCGTGCTGGAGGCCGCCGCCGGCACGGTCCTGGCGCAGACACCTGCTTCCAACTCGTCGCCCCTCATCGAGGTGGCCGACGTCGAGCGGGCCGCGGACGTGGCAGCGGTGCGTTACGACCGCGCCGGAGACCAGCACTACGACGTCATCAGCGCCTTCATCAAGTCGATGCGCGGCTCGGACCCCGACGCCACGATGCACTACCTGGCGCGCATGATCGCCGCCGGGGAGGACCCCCGCTACATCGCCCGCCGCATCGTCATTCACGCCGCCGAGGACGTGGGCCTCGCCGACCCCACGGTGCTGTCCACCGCCGTTGCCGCCCAGCAGGCGGTTGCCATGATCGGAATGCCGGAGTCCGGGCTCATCCTGGCCGAGGCCGCACTCGCCGTGGCCACTGCGCCCAAGTCCAACGCGGTCACCGTGGCGCTCAACGAGTCGCTGGCCGATGTGCGGGCCGGTAAGGCCGCGGCCGTTCCCGCTCACCTGCGCGACGCCCACTACGCCGGGGCCGAGGGGCTCGGGCACGGCAAGGGCTACCGCTACCCGCACGACTTCCCCCACGCCGTCGTCGGCCAGCAGTACCTGCCCGAGGGGCTTGAGGGCAGCCGGTACTACCGACCCACCGGCAACGGCTTCGAGAAGCAGCTGGCCTCCCGCCTCGAGGCGGTCAGGCGCATCCTCGATGAGCGATAGTGCGTACGCCTTGAGCACCCCATCCGGGCAGAGCTTGAGGACCGTCTCACACCGGGCGGTTCCGACATGGGTTTTCGCCGGTGAGCACGCTAGAGTTCTCGAGTTGTCCACATCGGAAACGGCAGGCGCCTCCCGCAGGTGTCACCGGCCGACGACGATGCGGACCTCCTGGGGTCCCGGCCCGAACCGAGGCTTGACCCCGCGCCGTCGGCTCCCGCCACGGCGTGCGACCATCGATCCGACAGGAATGACACACATGAGCTCTTCACGCTCCCGCCGCCAGGTGCGCCTCTCCCGCGCCCTCGGCATCCCGCTGACCCCCAAGGCCGTGCGCTACTTCGAGCGCCGCCCCTACGGCCCCGGTGAGCACGGCCGCGCCCGCCGCCGCACCGAGTCCGACTACGCCGTCCGCCTCAAGGAGAAGCAGCGCCTGCGCGCCCAGTACGGCATCCGCGAGGCCCAGCTCCAGCGCGTCTTCGAGGAGGCCCGTCGCGGCCAGGGCCTGACCGGTGAGTCCCTCGTCGAGCTGCTCGAGATGCGCCTGGACGCCCTCGTTCTGCGCTCCGGGATCGCCCGCACCATCGCCCAGGCCCGCCAGGACGTGGTCCACCGCCACATCCTCGTCGACGGCAAGGTCGTGGACCGCCCCTCCTACCGCGTCAAGCCCGGCCAGACCATCCAGGTCCGTCCCCGCTCCCAGGTGATGGTGCCCTTCCAGGTCGCCGCTGCCGGTGCGCACCGCGACGTGCTGCCCCCCGTCCCGGAGTACCTCAACGTGGACCTCGAGAAGCTCTCGGCCACGCTGGTGCGCCGTCCCAAGCGCGACGAGGTCCCCGTGACCTGTGACGTCCAGATGGTCGTCGAGTACTACTCGCGCTGACCCTCACGCCCACCTGACGCCGGGGCGCCCCGGACCCATGAGAGGTTCGGGGCGCCCCGGCGTGGGAGTACGCTCACCATGGAGCAACTCGACCGGCTCTGCGTCCGCAGGCGACTGATTCCACCGTCTCCGTCGAGTACCTGGCCGGCCGGTCGGCCACACCACACCGTCCACCCGCCCAGCACCAGGCCCAAGAGCCGCAGTGCCCGGGCACACCTCGAACAGGATGAGGACCCCATGCGCACATCCGAGATCCGCAGCCGCTGGCTGGACTACTTCGCCGCGAACGAACACGAGATCCGGCCCTCGGTCTCCCTGGTGTCTCCCGAGCCCTCCATCCTGTTCACCGTGGCCGGCATGGTGCCCTTCATCCCCTACATCCTGGGTACCGAGGAGGCCCCCTGGCCCCGGGCCGCCTCGGTGCAGAAGTGCATCCGCACCAATGACATCGACAACGTCGGTATCACGACGCGCCACGGCACCTTCTTCCAGATGAACGGCAACTTCTCCTTCGGTGACTACTTCAAGGAGGGGGCCATCTCCTACGCCTGGGGCCTGCTGACAGGCAGCCGCGAGGAGGGCGGCTATGGTCTGGACGGGGACCGGCTGTGGATGACGATCTGGGAGGAGGACCAGGTCTCCCTCGACTACTGGACCCGTGAGATCGGGGTGCCCGCAGAGCGGATCCAGCTCCTTCCCTTCAAGGACATCTCCTGGTCCACGGGCCAGCCCGGCCCTGCCGGATCCTGCTGCGAGATCCACTACGACCGCGGCCCCGCCTACGGGCCCGACGGCGGTCCCGCCGTCGACACCCAGGGTGACCGCTTCCTGGAGATCTGGAACCTCGTCTTCGACGAGTTCCTGCGCGGAGAGGGCAAGGGCCACGACTTCGAGCTCCTGGGCAAGCTCGACCAGACGGCCATCGATACCGGTGCCGGTCTGGAGCGCCTGGCCTTCATCATGCAGGACAAGCCCAACATGTACGAGATCGACGAGGTCTTCCCTGTCATCAAGGCCGCCGAGGAGCTGTCCGGAAAGGTCTACGGCCGCGGCTCGGCCGGTCCCGAGGCGGGCGAGGCCTACCACGATGACGTGCGCATGCGGGTCGTCGCCGACCACGTGCGCTCGGCCCTCATGCTCATCTCCGACGGCGTGCGTCCCGGCAACGACGGCCGCGGCTACGTCCTGCGCCGCCTCATCCGCAGGGCGGTGCGCTCCATGCGCCTGCTCGGCGTCGACGAGGCCGCCATGCCCACGCTGCTGACCGTCTCGAAGGACGCCATGAAGTCCTCTTACCCCGAGCTGGAGACCGGCTGGAGCACCATCTCCGAGGTGGCCTACGGTGAGGAGGACGCCTTCCGCCGCACCCTGGCCGCCGGCACCACGATCCTGGACACCGCGGTGGCCTCGGCCAAGAAGGAGGCTGGCCGCTCCGGGCGCCCGCTGGTGTCGGGCAAGAGCGCCTTCGAGCTGCACGACACCTACGGCTTCCCCATCGACCTGACCCTGGAGATGGCGGCCGAGCAGGGGGTCGATGTCGATGAGAGCGCCTTCCGCAGCCTCATGAACGAGCAGAAGGAGCGTGCCCGGGCCGACGCGCGCGCCAAGAAGACCGGACACGCCGACATCCGCGTCTTCCGCGAGCTGGAGAAGGAGATGGGCGGCGGCTCGACCTTCCTGGGCTACACCGAGTCCTCCGCCGATGCCACCGTCGCCGGGATCCTCGTTGACGGCGTCCCGCAGAGCGTCGTCACCGCCCCGGCCTCGGTCGAGGTTGTCCTGGACCGGACTCCGTTCTGGGCCGAGATGGGCGGCCAGCTCGCCGACCAGGGCACGATCCGGCTGGCCGACGGCGGCACCGTCGAGGTCGACGACGTCCAGGCCCCCGTCAAGGGGCTGCACGTCCACCGCGGCACCCTGACCGAGGGCACGATCGCGGTGGGGGAGAAGGCCTTCGCCCAGATCGACTCGGCGCGCCGCCTGGCGATCGCCCGCGCCCACACCTCCACCCACATGGTGCACAAGGCGCTCCACGAGATCGTCTCCGACAACGCCACCCAGGCCGGCAGCGAGAACTCGCCCTCCCGCATGCGCTTCGACTTCCGCCACGGTTCAGCCCTGGCCTCGGACCAGATCTCCGGCATCGAGGAGCGGGTCAACGCCAGGCTCTCGGAGGACCTGGCCGTCACCGACGAGGTCATGGACATCGACGCCGCCCGCGCTGCAGGCGCCATGGCCCTGTTCGGAGAGAAGTACGGCAAGCAGGTGCGGGTCGTCTCCATCGGGGGTGACTGGTCCAAGGAGCTGTGCGCCGGCACTCACGTCCCCAGCACCGGCCACATCGGCCGCATCGCGGTGCTGGGCGAGTCCTCGATCGGTTCGGGCGTGCGCCGTATCGACGCCCTCGTCGGTGAGGGCGCCTACGGCTACCAGGCCAAGGAGCACGCGCTGGTCTCCCAGCTATCAACCATGGTCGGGGGCCGCCCCGAGGACCTGCCCGAGCGCGTCGAGAGCCTCATGACGCGCCTGAAGGACGCCGAGAAGCGCCTGGCTGCGGCCGAGCAGGCGGCGCTGTCGGCGCGCACGGCCGGCATCGTCTCCGACGCCGTCCGGCTGGGCGAGGTCCGTCTTGCCTCAGCCGACCTCGGGACCGTCGGCTCGGCCGATGCTGTACGCTCGCTGGTCCTCGACACCCGCAGCCGACTCGGTGACGCCGAGCCCGCCGTCGTCGCCGTCGGCGCGGTCGTCGGTTCGCGTCCGGTCGTGGTGGTGGCCACCAATGCCGGTGCTCGTGACCTGGGCATCCGTGCCGGTGCCCTGGTGCGCACCGCCGCCCAGGTTCTGGGCGGCGGAGGCGGTGGCAAGGACGACCTTGCCCAGGGCGGTGGTCAGAACCCCCAGTCTCTGGACGAGGCGCTGCGCGCCGTGGCCGAGCAGATCCAGGCCTGATCCGGGAAACCGGATTGCCCCGCACGCGTAGCAGATCCTGTGACAGGCTCATCGGCTCAACCGGATTCGACGCAATTCCGTCCCGGTGTCCGCATCGCCTTCGATGTCGGAAAGGCACGTATTGGTGTCGCTCGTTGCGATCAGGACGCGATCCTGTCGTTTCCTGTGGTAACTCTCAGGCGGGACCGCTATGGTGCAGACCTCGACGAGGCCGTTGACCTCGTCGAGGAGTACGGTGCCTTCGAGGTGATCGTCGGTCTGCCCAAGCACATGGGCGGCGGCAGCTCGAGCTCAACCAGGGACGCCCGCCAGTGGGCGCGAGACCTGGCGAGCCGCCTGCCTCAGCGGGTGTGCGTCCGGCTGGTCGACGAGCGGCTCACCACCGTCTCTGCTCACCGGGATCTGCACGCGGCCGGCCTGAAGGAGAGGAGCTTCCGCGGTATTGTCGACCAAGCGGCAGCGGTCGTCATCCTCGAACAGGCCATCACCACTGAGCGGATGTCCGGGGTCCCGGCCGGTGAGCGAGTCCACCCGATTAAGAGAGGCAGAGCGTGAGCCACGACGATTTCTTCGCCGAGCTCGGCATCCAGCGCGATGAGGACGCTGGTGACGCCAAGGACAAGCCCAAGAGCCGCAGGCAGCGGCGCATGGAGAAGGTCGAGCGCCGTCAGCGCAAGCGGCGTCGGCACTGGCTGACCAGCCTTGTCATTGTCATCACCCTCGTGGCTGTCGGCGTTCTGGGCTACAAGGCCATCGGGATCATGCGCGACGCCTCCGCCCAGGCGACTCACGCCGAGGACTACAAGGGTGAGGGTGAGGGCGAGGTCACCGTGACGATCCCGGAGGGGGCCTCCGGAGCTGACATCGGAGACATCCTCCAGAGCAAGGGCGTCGTCGCCTCCGGTAAGGCCTTCACCAATGCGGCGAAGAACAACCCGAAGGGCAATACGATCCAGCCGGGTACCTACAAGCTTAAGAAGAAGATGTCCGCCAACGCCGCTCTCCAGGCGCTGCTCGATCCCGAGAGCAAGGGCGATCACACGCTGACCATCCCCGCAGGTGTCTCCAAGCAGATCGTCAAGGACCGGCTCAAGAAGGTCGGCAGCTTCACCGACGAGCAGATTGAGGCGGCCTACGCCGACTCCGCTGCCATCGGTCTGCCTGCCGAGGCCGGCGGCAATGTCGAGGGCTGGCTCGCCCCGGGCACCTACGACGTCACTGAGAACGCTACGCCGAAGGACCTGGTCAAGAAGATGGTCTCCCAGACCGTCACCCAGCTCAAAGAGCTCCAGGTGCCCAAGGAGGACTACCAGAAGGTTCTGACCAAGGCCTCCATCGTCGAGCGCGAGGTCAACAGTGAGCGGTACTACGGGCAGGCAGCGAGGGTCATCGAGAACCGTCTGTCGCAGACAGACGGCGAGACCCATGGCCTGCTCCAGATGGACTCGACAGTGCAGTACGGCCTGGGACGGTATGGAGGCATCCCCACCGAGGCGGAGACTCAGGACGCCAACAACCCGTACAACACCTACGTTCACAAGGGTCTCCCGCCCGGGCCGATCGGCAGCCCCGGCGAGGCGGCCATCAAGGCGGTGCTCAACCCGCCGGCCGGGAGCTGGCTCTACTTCGTCACGGTGAACCTCGAGACCGGCGAGACCCTGTTCGCCTCCACCAACGAGGAGCAGAAGACCAACACCAAGAAGCTCAACGACTACTGCAAGAAGAACCAGGAGATCTGCAACGGCGAGAAGAAGAGTGGCTGAGTCGCCGGCGGGGGAGATCCGCCACCGCGCCGCCGTCATCGGCAGTCCGGTGAGCCACTCGCTGTCACCCGTGCTGCACCGGGCCGCCTACGCCGGGCTCGGACTGGACGACTGGTCCTACGAGCGGCGCGAGACTGACTCGGATGCGCTGTCGGCCCTGCTCGCCGAGCTGGCCGCTCCGGTTCAGGCCGGTCCGGCCTGGGCGGGCCTGAGCGTCACCATGCCCCACAAGCAGACGCTCCTGGCGCGCCTGGACGTCATCGACCCTCTGGCCGAGGCCGTCGGCGCTGTCAACACCGTGGTGGCACAGCGCAGCGGCGCAGGAGGTGCGCTCCTGGCCGGTTTCAACACCGACGTCGCTGGTATCGTCGGCGCGCTGCGGGAGACCGCCCGTACACAGGCACCGGACTGCCCAGGCGGCCGCCTGCGAATCGAGCAGGCCGTGGTGCTCGGATCGGGGGCCACCGCCTGCTCCGCCCTCGCGGCGCTCGGAGAGCTCCGGGCCGGCCGGATCACCGTCGTGGCCCGACGACACGCCGGCCCCGGTCGCGCACTCAGCGCCGCCCACCGCATGGGGCTGGACATTGAGACTCTCACCTGGAAGCCGTCCGACTCCGCCTCCAACACCGAGGCGGCCCGCCGCCTGGCCGCAGCCGACGTCGTCATCTCGACCCTGCCCGCGCATGCGGCCGACCCACTGGCAGCCCCACTGAGGCAGGCCCTGGACCAGGTCGAGGGCACCCGCCCAGGAGCCGTCATGCTCGACGTCGTCTACGCCCCCTGGCCCACCGCCGTCGCCGGTGCCTGGGCTCACGCCGAGGGAGCCCTCGCCCCGGGCTGGCTCATGCTCCTGCACCAGGCCGTGCCCCAGGTGCAGCTCATGACCGGGCAGCAGCCCGATATCGATCTCATGCGTACTGCGCTCCTCGCAGCCATCGCCCCCACCACGGATACCTCGACAACCGCATACTGACCCGCGCAACATCAACGTTCCAGGTCGGGCGAGGCAGGTAGCGGCATCGGCGTGTGAGAGTATCTACCCCATGCTTCGATGGATGACGGCCGGGGAGTCCCACGGCGAGGCTCTGACCGCGGTGCTGGAAGGTGTGCCCGCGGGTGTGCGGATCACCAGTGAGGACATCCGGGCGGCACTTGCCCGGCGGCGACTGGGGCACGGGCGTGGTGCCCGCCAGGCCTTCGAGCGCGACGAGCTGCGGGTACTAGGGGGCATCCGCCACGGGAGCACCATCGGCAGCCCCATCGCCCTGCAGATCGGCAACTCCGAGTGGCCCAAGTGGTCCACGGTCATGAGCGCCGACCCCGTGGACCCCAACGACCTGCTCATCGACGCCGGCACCGGTGACGAGCGCGAGATCGCCCGTAACCGCCCGCTGACCCGCCCCAGGCCCGGGCACGCGGACCTGCCGGGGATGCTCAAGTACGACCTTCCTGAGGCCCGCCCGGTCCTGGAACGGGCCTCAGCCCGCGAGACCGCCGCCCGTGTGGCGCTGGGGGCCGTGGCCGAGGCCATCCTGGAGCAGGTCGCCGGTGTCGGGCTGGTCAGCCACGTCGTGCGGATCGGATCGGTCGCCCTGCCCGATGACGTACCCCCGCCGAGAGCTGAGGACTCCGAGCGACTGGACGCCGATCCCGTGCGCTGCACGGATCCGGCCACCAGTGCCGCCATGGTCGCCGAGATCGACGCCACCAGGAAGGACGGCGACACGCTCGGGGGCGTCGTCGAGGTCATCGCCACCGGTGTCCCGGTGGGACTGGGCACCCACGTCAGCGCCGACCGCCGCCTCGACGCGCGCCTGGCGGCCGCTCTCATGGGGATTCAGGCCGTCAAAGGCGTGGAGATCGGTGACGGCTTCACCGAGGCTGCCCGGCGGGGCTCAGCGGCTCACGACGAGATCGTCTCAGTGGACTGCGGAACACTCACACGGTCCACCAACCGCGCCGGCGGCATCGAGGGCGGTATCTCCAACGGCTCCGACGTGCGGGTACGGGCCGCCTTCAAGCCGATCTCCACGGTGCCCAGGGCCCTGCGCACCGTCGACCTGGCCACGGGCGAGCCCGCCATCGGGCTCCACCAGCGCTCAGACGTGTGCGCCGTCGTCCCCGGAGCGGTCATTGCACAGGCCATGACCGCCCTGGTTCTGGCCGATCTTCTGCTGGACAAGACCGGAGGAGACTCGGTCGATGAGGCCGGACGAAACCTGCGTTCCTACCTGGACCGCATCGCTGAACGGACGCAGTGGCGAACCGAGCGGTGAATCTTGTGGCAAGTCGGTCTGCTCGGGCGATACTGGTAGCACCCACAGCGATCTCGACGGAGAGGGAATCACGATCATGACCTGGAAGCGTGTTCCGACCATCGCTCTGCGCGACGACCAGCTGCCCCTGGTTCTGGTGGGGCTGCCCGGCGCGGGCAAGACCACTCAGGCCCGGCTCCTGGCCCAGGCCCTGGGCGTCCAGGTCACTGACACCGACGCTGAGATCCGCCGGCGCGCCCGCATGACGATCCCAGAGATCTTCGCCGCCGAGGGGGAGGAGAGCTTCCGCGACCGCGAGCACCGGGCCATGCGGGCAGTCCTGGACTCGCCGGCGGCCGCTCAGGGTGTCATCGCCCTGGGCGGGGGAGCGGTGCTGCGCCCTGAGAACCGAGACCTGCTGCGCGGTCACACGGTCATCTACCTGTCCGCCTCTCCGAGCACTGCGGCCAAGCACGTGGGGGACGGGGCCGGGCGCCCGGTCATGGCCCCGGACGCGGACTCGGACCAGGCCCGTGCCGCTCAGCAGCGCTGTGAGGAGCAGGGCGAGCACGCGGGCGTCCTGGCGCGGATGGAGGCCCTCCATGCTCAGCGCTCGCCGCTGTACTCCGAGGTCGCCACGCTGACCGTGCCCACTGATGGGCTCAGTCCCCAGCAGGTCGCCGCTCTCATCCTGGTGGCCCTGGGGGTCCAGACCTCTCAGGCAGTCAGTGTCCTGGCTCCCATGGCCGAGACGCAGACAGACTCGCCCGCTGCCCCGGACGGGGCCGACGCCTCGCCACGGCGCGTCCGGCCCGTGGCAACCAGCGAGGGCAGCAGCGGCGCACGGAGGGTCTCCGTCGGCGGCCCGAGCCCCTACGACGTCCTCATCGGCCACGGGATCCTGGCCGAGCTGCCCCGCATCGTGCAGGACGTCCCCGGAGCAGGTGCGGGTGGCGTCGCCGTCATCCACGCCAAGGCGCTGGCCGACCGCGCCCGCGCTGCCGAGGCGGCGCTGACCGCCGAGGGGCTGCGCGTCCTGCGCCTCGAGGTCCCCGATGGGGAAGCAGCCAAGAAGGCGCGCGTCGCGGAGTACCTGTGGGAGCGGCTCGGCTCCTTCCGCCTGGGCCGTGACGGGCTCGTCGTCGGACTCGGTGGCGGAGCGACGACGGACCTGGCCGGTTTCGCGGCCGCCACCTGGCTGCGAGGCGTTCCCGTGGTTCAGGTGCCCACCACGCTTCTGGCCATGGTGGACGCCGCCGTGGGCGGTAAGACGGGAATCGACACGCCGGCAGGCAAGAACCTGGTGGGTGCCTTCCACCCGCCGGCCGCCGTCATCGCCGACCTGGAGATGCTCTCCACTCTGCCGGCCGCTGAGCTGCGGGCCGGACTCGGAGAGGTCATCAAGTGCGGCCTGATCGCCGACTCGGTCATTCTCGACCGGGTCCTGGCCGATCCCGCCGACTGCTTGACCTGGGACTCGCCAGTGCTGGCCGACCTGGTCGCCCGGTCCATCGCGGTCAAGGCCGCCGTCGTGGGGGAGGATCTCACCGAAGCCGGCCTGCGGGAGGTTCTCAACTACGGGCACACCTACGCCCACGCGATCGAGAAGGTCACCGACTACTCCTGGCGTCACGGAGAGGCGGTCGCCGTCGGATGCGTCTTCGCCGCCGAGATCGCCCACCGCAACGGCAGTCTGAGCAGTGACGCACTCGCCCTGCACCGTCAGAGCCTGGAATCGGTCGGTCTGCCGACCCGCTTCCCCGAGGGGGAGGGGCGCTGGGAGGAGCTCAAGGAGGCCATGATGAGCGACAAGAAGGTGCGCGGTGGCCGGCTGCGCCTCATCCTGCTCGACGACATTGCCAGACCCGTGCGGGCTCAGGCGCCGGCGGAGAGCGTTCTCCTAGCAGCTCATGAGGCCGTCACCGGTGGGTCCGACCGGCCAGAAGGGGACCTCGGTTGAGCGCCACGGTACCGGGCTCCCTCATCCTCATCGGCCCGCCGGGTGCCGGGTGCTCCAGCGTGGCCCGTGCCATTGGGAGTGCCCAGGGCCTGACCGTGCTCGATCTGGGCCGGCTCGTCGCCGACGAGCTGGGCACCCGCCCCGACCTGGCACTCGTCGCGGTGCCGGAGACCGAGTACCGCCGCATCGAGGCCGGCACCGCTGAACGACTCCTGGAGCGGGCCGAGACCGGGGGCCTCGTCGTCGCCCTGGGATCGGGCTGCCTGGAGGCCACTGGAGTGCGTCAGGGCCTTGAGCGCCTCGGGCTCGCCAATCGGGGAACTCACCATGTCGTGTCCCTGACGTGCGCCACCCGGGTCCTGGCCACCCGTAACGGTCTCGACGCACCGCGGTCCGTGGCCCTGGGAACCATCCACCACCAGTTCGTCCAGATGCTCCACGAGCGTCAGGCCCGGTGCCAGGACCTGGCCGACGTCGTCATCGACACCACCTCAACGACCCCAGACGAGGCCTGCGAGAAGGTCATGAGTGCCGTCGGAGCTGATTTGTCCCGCCACTCGTGATCGGTGCGACACGCCCGTCGCCGGGGGAGCGCAGTGCCTCGCGGTAGGATCAGCGCGTCCCAGATGCAATGCAACAGTGAGGAAACCCTCGTGGCCACGACGAACGACCTGAAGAACGGCATGGTGCTCAACCTTGAGGGCCAGCTGTGGCAGGTAGTGGAGTTCCAGCACGTCAAGCCCGGCAAGGGCCCCGCCTTCGTGCGTACCAAGATCAAGAACGTCCTGTCCGGCAAGACCGTTGACAAGACCTTCAACGCCGGCCTCAAGGTCGAGACCGCCACTGTCGACCGGCGTGACATGCAGTACCTCTACAAGGACGGCGACGACTACGTCTTCATGGACGTCAAGTCCTACGAGCAGACCTACGTCCCCTCAGCCACC
Organism: Actinomyces sp. HMT 175; assembly: GCF_016694895.1. Taxonomy (NCBI): domain Bacteria; kingdom Bacillati; phylum Actinomycetota; class Actinomycetes; order Actinomycetales; family Actinomycetaceae; genus Actinomyces; species Actinomyces sp. HMT 175. The sequence goes on along the minus strand of NZ_CP068012.1, from coordinate 1,556,740 downwards.
GTCGGCGAGGCCGCCACCTTCATGCTGGAGAACCAGGAGGTCATCGTGGCCTTCCACGAGGACTCGGTGCTGTTCGTCGAGCTGCCGGCCTCCGTGGTCCTGACGATCTCCCACACCGAGCCGGGCCTGCAGGGCGACCGCTCCAGCGCCGGTACCAAGCCCGCCACGGTCGAGACCGGTGCTGAGATCCAGGTCCCGCTGTTCCTCAACACCGGTGACAAGGTCAAGGTGGACACCCGCTCCGGCTCCTACATCTCCCGCGTCAACGACTGATGACCGAGCATCCCGAGGAGGTCTCGAGCCACTCGAGCCCCGCATCGCGCCACCCGGTCACCGCCCGCACCAAGGCGCGCCGGCGTGCCATCGAGATCCTCTTCGAGGCCGATCAGCGCGGGATGCTGAGCTCCGAGGGCTCCGAGGAGCTGCGTTCCTTCGCGCAGCTGCGCGCCGTCAGCTCGGCCAACCACACCGAGGCTCCCGCCTACACGCGGGAGATCCTCGACGGTCTGTGCGATCACCTGGGCGACGTCGACGAGACGATCCAGACCTACGCCCAGGGGTGGACCCTGGGGCGGATGCCGGCCGTCGACCGCGCCATTGCTCGAGTCGCCACCTGGGAGATCGTCTACAACGACGAGGTGGATGCGCCCGTCGCCGTGGATGAGGCCATGACGCTGAGCCGGATGCTCTCCACCGACGAGTCACCCAGGTACCTCGGTGGACTTCTGGGGCGTATCGGAGACCTTGCGGACACGTTGCGCTGAATCACGGCGCGCAGGGGCTCACGGCATGGGGATGACTCCCTATGCCGTGAGTTGCGTCCGTCCTGCATCGGTGGCCTAGGCTGAGGCCGCCCCCTCTGCCGATGCTGGAGTGCTCCGTGAGTCAGCTACCTCCCCAGGATCCCAACGACTACCCCTACATCAAGGGCGTCGGCGCATCGCAGGATGGGGTAGGCGGTGTCGACAACCCTGTAGCAGTACTGTCCGGCCCCCACGTGGCCGGCTACCCCTGGGCGGGATCGGGAATGCCCTACCCCACCGGGCCCCATCCCTTCGGAGGCCTCCCGCCGTCTCCAGCAGCGCCCGGAGGCCATCCGTGGAACGCACCCACGCCTGTTCCTCACGGCCCCTACCCTCCAATGGGACTGAACCCGGTTCCTGGATTCGTCTGGAACAACCCGGTCCTCATGTGCGAGCGCAAGCGCTCCGCGACCCGTAAGGTCTCGCTCACCAGCGGCATCATCGGGCTCATCACCATGGTGATCCAGATGGCCATCATCGTCACCATGTTCCTCGTCATCGGGTACACGGGGCAGCAGGGCGAGTTCTTGCTGTTCATGTCCCTTCTCATCGTGGTCCTCGCTCCGATGGCCGTTGGCCTTGGATGGGTCACCACCTTCATCCTGGCTCTGGTCGCCTGTATTCAGGCTCGTTCCCGTATGCCTCAGGTTCAGCCGGACGGATGGATCCAGGCCAAGACACCAACGCTGGCGCTGCTGGTCACCAGCATCGTGACGGGACTGCCCACCCTCATCATGTACGTGGTCCTGTACGAGGCGCTCTCACGCGACTACACCGATGATTTCATCGATGGCTTCCTGGAGCCATTACTCATGTTCTGCGGCCTGACCCAGGTCCTGATCGTCGTGGCGTTCGTGTTTCTTCTCCGTATGAGCAAGGCACTGGACCCGGCGGTCAGAGCATCTCAGGCCTCGGGAGGGCAGCCCGCATGATCTGTTCGCAGCGGCGATGCGAACTCGGGCGACGACGTGTCATCGAGATGCTTGTCGACGCCGATCAGTGTGGGATGCTGGGCGCTGGTACAGGGTGCGAGGAGGCTCGCGGCATGGGGCGGGCTCCCTATGCCCTGAGTTGCACTTATCCGACGCGGTTGACCTAGGCTGCGGCCATCCCCTTTGCCAATGCCGGAGTAGCCCATGAGCCACCTACCTCCCCAGAATCCCAACAACGACCCCCATATCCAGGGCGCCGGCCACCCACGGAACGCTCCCACGCCGGCTCCTTACGGCCGCTACAACCCTCCGGTGGGGCAGACGTCTGCTGCCGGCTTCGGCTCGATCGACCCGGTCTTGATGGAAGCTCAGCGCAAGCGCTCCGCGACCCGCAAGGTCTCAGTCGCCGGCAGCATCATCGGGCTCATCACCATGAGTATCCAGGTGATCGCCACCAGCTCCGTATTCGCCGCTTACATCTTGCCGCCTCTGGAATTCACGTTCCTCGCCCTTCTCATGGCGATCGTCGCCCCGTTCGTCGTTGGCCTCGGGTGGATCGTGACGTTCATTCTCGGTCTTATCGCCTGTATTCGGGCGAATTCCCGGACGCCTCAGGTCCAGCCCGACGGATGGATTGAGGCCAAGATGCCAACGTCGGCTCTGCTGGCCGCGAGTATCGTGGCGGGACTTCCCACCTTTATCGTTTGTGTCGTTTGGCCTTTGATGTCCTTATCTGGCTCCGCTCTCGAACCATTGCTTGTCGTTTGCGCCCTGGTGGAGGTTCTGATCGCAGTGGGGCTCGTGTTTCTTCTCCGTATGAGCAAGGCGCTGGACCCGGTGGTCAGAGGGTCTCAGGCCCCGGGAACGCAGCCAGCATGATCTGTTCCCGGGCCCAATGAGAACAACGGGCGCTGTATCAGCTACTCATCCATCGCCCGTACGACGATGTAGTCAATATCCACCTGGGCCTGCGTGAATCCCTCGTGCTTGAGCCGTCCCCGGTGGATGCTTCCGCTGTGCGTGGTCAGGCAGATGTGGTAGGCGGCGTCGTCACCGAAGCAGGCATCGAACTCCTTCTGCGATGCTGAACGCAAGACCTCGTGATAGGGCTGACCGTCGAAGAGGAAGAGAATGCTCTCGGGGGTCTTCTCCATCCCGTAGGTGTGCCACTGGGTGAGATCGGGTCGCGGCGAGACCCCCAGGTTGCTTCCCTTGCCCCCCGCCTGGCCGTAGTGCACAGTCGACTCGGCGATACCGGCGGCGCTGCCGCCGCCGTAGGTCTCCACGACATCGATCTCGCCCCCGTTGTCGTCGTCGTCCGCCCGCAACCAGATGCCGGCGAAGAGTCCCTCAGCCGACTGGGGGAAACGTGCCCTGGTCTCCAAGGAGCCGTAGACGAAGGAGAACAGCCCCTGCGTGGTGACAAAGGCCTGGTCGACGTAGCGCAGGGTCGGCTCCTTGTCGAAGCGGTTCTGGAAGCCCTTGAGGGGGGTGGCGCGCTTGCGCCACAGGACGTGCCCAACACCGTTGCTGACGCTGTGTGTGTCATGGGTGAACACCCCCCAGTCGTAGCTGGCGCAGGACTCGGGCTCCGAGCGGTTGTCCCGCCACCGTGACGGGGAGAAGTCCGATCCGTCAGAGAACTGCTCATTGAAGATGACGCTGCTGAAGTCGTAGGAGGACTCCGCAGCCGCTGCCTGCGAGGGGGAGGCGAGACTGGCCGCGGCCAGTCCTGCCCCGGCGCTGAGGCCGGTGATGATCGAACGTCGAGTGGGGAGTATCATGAAAGCGTTCCTTGCTTGAGAAGAAGTCGCTGACGCAGCAGCAACACCGGACCGTGCCTGCTCTGCGACATCGTTCAGCTCTCAATCGGGCTCAGATGGATCCGGCACTCACTTCTCAAGCTCTCGACATGTTGTGACGATCTCGCAGTCAGCGTCTGACGACGCCTGGGCATTGGGCTAAGACTAAACATTGTTACGGATAGTTTGTAGGTGCGAAACACGTCCCGCTGACACTGGAGTCAGGTGCTGAGCCGTTCCGCAGCCGTTGGCGTGACCTTCGTCTCCGAAGGTCGTGCTGTGTGGGCGAGCACATCCTGCCGGAGGTGACGTACACTCGATGGCGACCAACATCCTTTAAGTCCGTCCAGAGAGGCGGGGAAGGAGGCCTGAAATGGCCGAAAGTTTGTCAGGCGCCTCTGGCGCACCGATCCAGGGCAAGGAGATCCTCGGACCTCCCGATATAGCCCGTTCCCTGTTCCGTATCGCGCACGAGATTCTGGAGCGCAACCACGGGACGCAGGACATCGTCGTCCTCGGGATCCCCAGTGGGGGAGCGCCACTTGCGCACAGGCTCGTCGAGGCGCTCGCCGTCGCCTCGGGCGAAGGCACGCAGTGGTCCAAGCAGGCGGGGCAGGCACAGACCGCCGCCAAGGTCCCGGTCGGCACCCTGGACATCACCATGTACCGCGATGATCTGGGACGTCATCCCATCCGAGTTCCCCGTCCCACGGAGATCCCCCAGGGAGGCATTGACGGCAAGGTCGTCATCCTCGTGGACGACGTCCTCTACTCCGGACGCACCATCCGGGCCGCCCTCGACGCCCTGGGCGCCGTCGGCCGCCCCCGGGCCGTGCAGCTAGCCACGCTCGTGGACCGCGGACACCGGGAGCTGCCCATCCGAGCCGACTATGTGGGTAAGAACCTGCCGACCTCCCGCACCGAGAAGGTCGTGGTCTCCCTGACCGAGCTCGGCGCCTCCACCGACGCCGTCACCATCGTCCCTGCAGACGTCCCCACTGAGCGTTCGAGTGAGCGCAGCAACCAGGAGGCCACCCGATGAAGCACCTGCTCTCCGCTAAGGACCTGACCCACGACGAGGCGGTCATGGTTCTGGACACCGCCGAGGCGATGGCCGCCACCCAGCGTCATGCGGTCAAGAAGCTCCCGACGCTACGAGGCAAGACCGTGGTGAACCTCTTCTTCGAGGACTCCACCCGCACCAGGCTCTCCTTCGAGGCCGCCGCCAAGCGTCTGAGCGCCGACGTCATCAACTTCTCGGCCAAGGGCTCCTCACTGTCCAAGGGCGAGACCCTCAAGGACACCGCTCAGACGATCATGGCCATGGGGGCGGACGCCGTCGTCGTGCGCCACTCCGCCTGCGGCGCCGCGCACCTGCTGGCCCACGCCGGCTGGATCAACGTGCCGGTCCTCAACGCCGGTGACGGCACCCACCAGCACCCCACCCAGGCCCTTCTGGACGCCATGACGCTGCGGCGCTGGTACGTCCCCGGAGCGCCGGCCACAGCGGACGGCAGCCCCTGCCCGCAGGGGCGCGACCTGGAGGGCGCCCGCCTCATCATCGTCGGTGACGTCCTGCACTCCCGGGTGGCCCGCTCCAACGTGGACCTCATGACGGCGCTCGGCGCCAAGGTCACGCTCGTCGCACCGCCCACGCTACTGCCCGTCGGCATGGACGACTGGCCCTGCGAGGTCTCCTACAACCTCGATGAGGCGATCGAGGAGATTCAGCCCGACGCCGTCATGATGCTGCGCGTCCAGCGCGAGCGCATGAGTGCCGCAGGAGGGGGCTTCTTCCCGAGCCCTGGTGAGTACTCCAGCGTCTACGGCCTCACCTCCGCCCGTCGCCGGGCCATGCCGGAGCACGCGATCGTCATGCACCCCGGCCCCATGAACCGCGGCCTTGAGATCACCGCCGAGGCCGCCGACGACCCCCGCTCGCGCATCATCGAGCAGGTCGGCAACGGAGTCTCCGTCCGTATGGCCGCCCTCTACCTCCTCCTCGCTGACGAAGGGAACCAGCTGTGACCTCCCACCTCCTGACCGGTGTCCGCCCCTACGGCGAGGACTCCACCGACATTCTCATCACCGACGGCACTATCACCGCCATTGGCCCTGACGCCGCAGCGAAGGCCCCGGCCGATGTCCAGCGCCACGACCTGGACGGGCTCATCGCCCTGCCCGGGCTCGTCGATATCCACACTCACCTGCGCGAGCCCGGAGGGGAGTCCGCCGAGACCATCTACTCCGGTACCCGCGCCGCAGCCGTCGGCGGCTACACCGCCGTTTTCGCGATGGCCAACACCACGCCCGTCCAGGACAACGCCGGAGTCGTGGAGCAGGTGCTGCGGCTGGGCCGTGAGGCAGGCTGGGTGGATGTCCACCCGGTGGGCGCCGTCTCGGCGGGACTGGCCGGCGAGCACCTGTCCGACATGGGTGCCATGGCGGCCTCCGCCGCCCGGGTGCGGGTCTTCTCCGACGACGGCAAGTGCGTCTCCGACCCCGTCCTCATGCGCCGGGCCCTGGAATACGTCAAGTCCTTCGACGGCGTCATCGCCCAGCATGCTCAGGACCCCCGCCTCACCGAGGGCTCCCAGATGCACGAGGGCGTCGTCTCCGCCGAGCTGGGACTGCGTGGCTGGCCGGCGGTGGCCGAGGAGTCGATCATCGCCCGCGACGTCCTGCTGGCCGAGCACGTCGGCTCGCGTCTGCACGTGTGCCACCTGTCCACCGCCGGCAGCGTCGGGATCATCCGCTGGGCCAAGTCCCGCGGCATCAATGTCACCGCCGAGGTCACACCGCACCACCTCCTGCTGACCGATGAGATGGCCCGCACTTACTCCCCGCTGTACAAGGTCAACCCCCCGCTGCGCACGGCCGAGGACGTCGAGGCGGTTCGCGAGGCCCTGGCCGATGGCACCATCGACGTCGTCGGCACCGACCACGCCCCGCACCCCGTGGAGGACAAGGACTGCGAGTGGCAGGCCGGAGCCTTCGGCATGACCGGCCTGGAGACCGCACTGAGTGTCCTGATCGAGACGATGGTCGCCACCGGCCGCATGTCCTGGCGCGACATCGCCCGGGCCATGTCCTCGACCCCGGCCCGCATCGGCCGCCTGAGCGATCAGGGCTGCGAGCTCGAGGTCGGTGCCCCGGCCAACATCACTGTGGTCGACCCCGAGGTGCGCCGCACCGTCGACGCCTCCGCCCAGTGGACCAGCTCCACCAACACCCCCTACGCCGGGATGGAGCTGCCGGGACAGGTCATGGCCACCTTCCTCCACGGCCGCCCCACCGTGCTCGACGGCGCTCCCGTTGAGGCTCCCGCCGGCTCGGCTCATGCCTGAGCTGAGCCACCGCCCAGCCGCCCTCCTCGTGCTGGAGGACGGCTGGGCCCTGCGGGGCCGCAGCTACGGGGCCCAAGGGCGCACCATTGGAGAGATCGTCTTCTCCACCGGGATGACCGGGTACCAGGAAACACTGACCGATCCCTCCTACCACCGCCAGATCGTCGTGCAGACCGCGCCACACATCGGTAACACCGGGGTCAACGATGAGGACGCCGAGTCGGACCGTATCTGGGTGGCCGGCTACGTCGTACGCGAGCCTGCTCGGCGGGCCTCCAGCTGGCGCTCCCATCGGGAGCTGGAGGACGATCTGCGTGACGCCGGCATCGTTGGCCTCTGCGAGGTCGACACCCGGGCCCTGACCCGGCATCTGCGCGAGGCGGGCGCGATGCGTGGCGGCATCTTCTCCGGGGACGCCCTGCCTGCCGGAGGCACTGACCCCGGTGGTCCCAGCCAGGCCTGCATCGACATCTGCCTGGAGGCCGTGCGCAGTGAGCCGCCCATGAGCGGCCGCGCCCTGGCCGCTGAGGTGACCACTCCCTCCGGCTACGTCGTCGAGCCCACCGGACCGGCCAAGGGACATGAGCCGGTCGCGGTGCTGGTCGCCATCGACCTGGGCATCAAGTCCCGCACCCCGTGGCAGTTCGCCGAGCGCGGCGTACGCGTCCACGTCCTGCCCCAGTCCACGACTCTGTCCGAGATTCTTGCCCTCAGACCCGATGGCGTCCTGTTCTCCAACGGCCCTGGAGACCCGGGGACTGCCGACGCCGAGATCGAGCTCCTGCGTGGCGTCCTCGACGCGCGCATTCCCTTCTTCGGCATCTGCTTGGGCAACCAGCTCTTGGGACGTGCCCTGGGCTACGGCACCTACAAGCTCACCTACGGGCACCGCGGCGTCAACCAGCCCGTTGTCGACCGCGCCACCGGCAAGGTGGAGATCACGGCCCACAACCACGGCTTCGCCGTCGACGCCCCCATCGATGAGCCCTCTGTAGCCCCCTTCGACAACGGTCGCTACGGTCGGGTGGAGGTCTCCCACCTGGGACTCAATGACGGTGTGGTCGAAGGGCTACGGGCGCTGGACCTGCCGGCCTTCTCCGTCCAGTACCACCCCGAGGCCGCTGCTGGACCCCATGACGCCGAGCACCTCTTCGACCGATTTGTCCGCCTCATGCGGGAGCACCGCCGGGGCCAGGACCGCGAGGACACGAACTGACATGCCTGTTCGCCCTGATATCAGCTCCGTCCTGGTCATCGGATCGGGCCCCATCGTCATCGGGCAGGCCTGCGAGTTCGACTACTCCGGCACCCAGGCCTGCCGCGTCCTGCGCGCTGAGGGAATCCGCGTCATCCTGGTCAACTCCAACCCGGCCACGATCATGACCGACCCCGACGTCGCCGACGCCACCTATATCGAGCCGATCACCCCCGAGGTGCTGACCACCATCATCGCCAAGGAACGGCCCGACGCCCTCCTGCCCACCCTGGGCGGGCAGACCGCCCTCAACGCCGCCATGAGCCTGGTCGAGCGGGGCGTGCTCGATGAGTACGACGTCGAGCTCATCGGCGCCTCCGCCGCGGCCATCAACGCCGGGGAGGACCGTGACGAGTTCAAGGACGTCGTCGAGCGTTGTGGCGCCGAGGTCGCCCGCAGCGTCATCGCCCACACCATGGATGAGTGCCGCGCCGGGGTCGATGCCCTGGGCGGATACCCGGTCGTCGTGCGCCCCTCCTTCACGATGGGCGGCCTGGGCAGCGGTGTCGCCTTCAATGACTCGGACCTGCATCGCATCGCCGGGGCGGGTCTGGCGGCCTCCCGCACCACCGAGGTCCTCCTGGAGGAGTCGATCCTGGGCTGGAAGGAGTACGAGCTCGAGCTCATGCGCGACACCGCCGACAACGTGGTGGTCGTGTGCTCCATCGAGAACGTCGACCCCGTGGGAGTGCACACCGGTGACTCCATCACGGTCGCCCCGGCCCTGACCCTCACCGACCGCGAGCTCCAGAGGCTGCGGGACATCGGCATCGCCGTCATCCGGGAGGTCGGGGTCGATACCGGCGGCTGCAACATCCAGTTCGCCGTCGACCCGGCCACCGGCAGGATCATCGTCATCGAGATGAACCCCCGCGTCTCCCGGTCCTCAGCCCTGGCCTCGAAGGCCACCGGCTTCCCGATCGCCAAGATCGCCGCACGCCTGGCCGTGGGGTACACGCTCGACGAGATCCCCAATGACATCACCGGCTCCACCCCGGCCTCCTTCGAACCGACCCTGGACTACGTGGTCGTCAAGGTGCCGCGCTTCGCCTTCGAGAAGTTCCGGGGCGCTGACCCCCGGCTCACCACCACCATGAAATCGGTCGGCGAGGCCATGGCGATCGGTCGCTCCTATACGGAAGCCCTCCAGAAGGCCTTGCGCTCTCTGGACAAGAAGGGAACCGTCTTCCACTGGGACGGACCGGCGCCCAGCCAGCAGCAGACCGCTGAGCTGCTGGAGTCCATCGCCGTGCCCACCGAGCACCGGCTGGTCGACCTCCAGCAGGCCGTGCGCGGTGGAGCCACCATTGCTCAGCTCCACGAGGCCACCCGCATCGACCCCTGGTTCCTGGACCAGATGCTGCTTCTTGAGGAGGTGGCCCAAGAGGTCAAGGGCGCACCCGCGCTCACCGCGGACGTCCTGGCCCTGGCCAAGCGCCACGGCTTCTCCGACGTCCAGGTCGCCTCCCTGCGCGGCATCAGCGAGGACACGGTGCGAGAGGTCCGCCATGCCTTTGGCCTGCGGCCCGTCTACAAGACCGTTGACACCTGCGCCGCCGAGTTCGCCTCACGCACCCCCTACCTCTACTCCAGCTACGACCTGGAGACCGAGGTGGCATCCCGTGAGCGTGAGGCCGTCATCATCCTGGGCTCGGGGCCTAACCGGATCGGCCAGGGCATTGAGTTCGACTACTCCTGTGTTCACGCCGCGATGGCCCTGTCCGATCGCTACGAGACCGTCATGGTCAACTGCAACCCTGAGACCGTCTCCACCGACTACGACATCTCCGATCGGCTCTACTTCGAGCCTCTGACCTTCGAGGACGTCATCGAGATCTACGAGGCCGAGCTGGCAGCCGGACCCGTGACCGGTGTCATCGTCCAGCTCGGTGGTCAGACACCGCTGTCCTTGGCGGCCAGGCTGGCCAAGGCCGGGGTACCGATCCTGGGAACAAGTCCCGAGGCGATCGACGCCGCCGAGGACCGTGAGGCCTTCGGGGTCGTTCTTCAGCGTGCCGGCCTGCCCGCACCAGCGCACGGCACCGCTCTGAGCGACGAGCAGGCGCGCTCAGTCGCCCAGGGCATCGGCTATCCGGTCCTGGTGCGCCCCAGCTACGTGCTCGGCGGCCGCGGTATGGAGATCGTCTACGACGCCCAGGGTCTTGACGACTATCTCCAGCGCGCCGGTCTTGAGCCCGGAGGCGTCTACGGTACCGGGCCACTACTCATCGACCGTTTTCTCGACGACGCCATCGAGATCGATGTCGACGCCCTGTACGACGGCAGTGAGCTGTTCCTCGGCGGCGTCATGGAGCATATCGAGGAGGCCGGTATCCACTCCGGTGACTCCGCCTGCGTCATGCCGCCCATGACCCTGTCCGACACGGAGATCGCTCGCATCCGGCGCTCCACTGAGGCGATCGCCAAAGGTGTGGGCGTGCAAGGGTTGCTCAACATCCAGTTCGCCCTGGTCTCCGACGTTCTCTACGTCATCGAGGCCAACCCCAGGGCCTCGCGCACAGTCCCCTTCGTCTCGAAGGCCTCTGGTGTGCAACTGGCCAAGGCGGCGGCCCTCATCATGACGGGGGAGACGATCGCCTCGCTCAGGCGCTCCGGTCACCTTCCCGAGGCCGACGCCGCCGTCACCGATCCCGATGACCCGATCGCCGTCAAGGAGGCGGTCCTGCCCTTCAAACGGTTCCGTACCACCGAGGGCCGCGTGGTTGACACGATCCTGGGGCCGGAGATGCGTTCCACCGGCGAGGTCATGGGCTACGACGTCGACTTCCCGCGGGCCTTCGCCAAGTCCCAGGCCGGTGCCTACGGTGGTCTACCAGGAGAGGGAACGCTGTTCGTCTCGGTGGCCGACCGGGACAAGCGAGCCATCATCCTGCCGGTGGCTCGGCTCGCGGAGCTCGGCTTCACGGTCCTGGCCACGACCGGGACCGCACAGGTGCTGCGCCGCAACGGGATCGACGCCTTGGCGGTGCGCAAGATCAGCCAGGGCGTTGGTGACCACGGCGAGCAGACGATCGCCGAGCTCATCGAGTCCGGAGCCATCGACATGGTGGTCAACACCCCCAAGGGCCAAGGGGCCCGCGCCGACGGCTACTCCATCCGCGCGGCCACCACCGGTGCCGACCGTCCCATCATCACCACCGTCCAACAGCTCCAGGCAGCGGTCCAGGCCCTCGAGGCCCAGCTGCGCGGCCCCTTCCAGGTTCGCAGCCTCCAGGAGCACATCGCCGCCCGCCGATCCCGGCGAGGCTCGGTATCCGAGTCCCACCCCGTGGCCCCCGTTGACGACAAGGAGACCAGATGAGTTCCGCCGCCGCTCACCAGACCAGTCGACGCCCCTTCGGATCCCGCCTGGCCGACGCCATGGACGACCACGGGCCCCTGTGCGTCGGCATCGACCCCCACCCGAACCTGCTCGAGGCCTGGGGCCTGGCCGACTCGGCCGCAGGCCTGCGGGACTTCGCCCTGCGGACCATCGATGCGGTTGGTGGACACGTGGCCGCCGTCAAGCCCCAGTCCGCTTTTTTCGAGCGTCATGGCAGCGCCGGCATCGCGGTCCTCGAGGAAACCCTGGCGGCCCTACGCGACCTCGGCACCTTGTCCGTTCTCGACGTCAAGCGCGGGGACATCGGTTCCACGATGGCCGGCTACGCTCAGGCCTACTTGTCCGATGACGCTCCTACAGCCGCCGACGCCATCACCGTCTCGCCCTACCTGGGCTACGGGTCCCTCACACCTGCACTCAACCTCGCCGAGGCCAACGGACGCGGCGTTTTCGTCCTGGCCCTGACCTCCAATCCGGAAGGAGTCGGCGTCCAGCACGCCGTCAACGGGGACCAGGCCGTGGCCGCCGGCATCGTGGAGGGCGTGACCGCCTCCAACGCCCAGGCCAGTGGCGAAGGCAGGCTCGGCAGCATCGGGCTGGTCATCGGCGCCACCGTCGGTGGGGCCGTGAGTGACCTGGGAATCGACCTGCAGCGCGCCAATGGTCCGTTGCTGGCGCCGGGCGTGGGCGCCCAAGGCGCTGGGCCGGCCGAGCTGGAGGCTGTTTTCGGGACGGCGCGCCGTCAGGTCCTGGCCTCCACATCACGAGGGGTTCTCAAGGCAGGACCCTCCATCGACGAGCTGCGAAAAGCAGCGTCGGCATCCGCCTATGAGGCCGCAACAGCTCTGCGCTGAGTCTGAAGGTGCTGCAGCCCGCCTTGGATTGAGGATGTGTGCGGAAACACGAAGTCGGTGGTGGAATATAGGCCCCTGCGAATGCGAGTACACCTGGCCCGACTTATGCTCGTGGTGCGGGTCACTGGTATTCGACCGGGAGGAGACACACACCATGACGCTTCCGACGCTGACACCCGAGCAACGGGCTCAAGCACTGGAGAAGGCTGCTGCGGCGCGATCGCATCGCGCCCGTATCAAGTCCGAGCTCAAGAGCGGGGAGCTCAAGCTCTCCGAGTTCTTCACCGCCTCAGAGACGGATGATGTCTTGGGCAAGATGAAGGTCAGAGCACTGCTCATCTCCCTGCCACGCGTGGGGACCACAACAGCTGATGCCATCCTCGCTGACGTGCGTATCGCCGAGTCCCGGCGAGTGCGTGGGCTGGGAGCGAACCAGCGGGCGGCACTCGTGGAGCGCTTCGGCTAGGAAGGCCGCTTAGACGCTGGGTCGTGCCGACGGGTCCCGGTAGGCCATGATGTGGCCATGACCGACGTTGCTGCCACAGACCCGTCCGCTCCCGCTCTCGCCCGCCTGACCGTTCTGGCCGGCCCCACGGCGGTGGGTAAGGGCACTGTCGTCACCGAGCTGCGCAGACGCCATCCGGACCTGTTCATCTCGGTCTCGGCCACCACCCGTCGGCCTCGTCCCGGTGAGGTCGACGGCGTGCACTATCACTTCGTCAACGATGAGGACTTCGACTCGCTCGTCGCCAGTGGCCAGATGCTGGAATGGGCACTGGTCCACGGAGCGCATCGTTACGGCACCCCCCGGGGCCCGGTCCAGGACCGGCTCGATGCCGGATGCCCCGCACTGTTGGAGATCGACCTGGACGGTGCCCGGCAGGTGCGTCGGGCGATGCCTGAGGCCCGCCTCGTCTTCCTCGCGCCGCCGAGCTGGGAGGAGCTCGTCCGCAGGCTCGTCGGTCGCGGTACTGAGGATGCCCATGAGCAGGAACGGCGCCTGGCCACGGCCCGCACCGAGCTGGACGCGGCCGGCGAGTTCGACCACGTCGTCATCAACGACACCGTGGCGAGCGCCACCGCGGAGCTGGAGAGACTCATGGGATTGGGCAGTTAGAATAACGTGGCTCTGAACTATCGAGACTGAACCGGAGGCATGCACATGCTCGGAACCTCTCCCCAGCCCGAGGGCATCACCAACCCGCCGATCGACGACCTTCTGGAGAAGGTCGATTCCAAGTACGGGCTCGTGGTGGAGGCCGCCAAGCGCGCCCGCCAGATCAACACCTACACCCAGCAGCTCGAGGACAACCAGTTCGAGTTCTTCGGTCCGCTGGTCGACTCCGAGGTCGGCGAGAAGTCCCTGGGCATCGCTCTGCGTGAGATCGCCGAGGACAAGCTCGAGGTCATCCCCGGGGACGTGGCCCGAGCCCGCCGCGCCGAGGCCGAGGAGGCCCGTCGAGCCGCGGAGGCTGACATGTTCAGCGACATCTCGCTGGATGCCCCGGTGTCCCTCGAGGGCGGCGAGACTCCCACCAGCCTCGACGACATCCAGTTCTGAGCCTGGCTCGCCATGGACGAGCCGCACACTGCTGTGACTGAACGCGCCGTGACCGCCGTTAAGCGGCCACGGCGCGTCGTCGTCGGCGTCGCCGGGTCGATCGCCGCCTACAAGGCCCCTTTCGTCGTTCGACTGCTGCGTCAGGCCGGGCACGAGGTCAAGGTGGTGGCCACCGAGTCGGCGTTGAGGTTCATCGGTGCTCCGGCTCTGGCGGCGGTCAGTGGAAAGCCGGTATCCACCGGGGTCTTCGATGACCCGGCCGCCGTCGAGCACGTGGCCGTGGCCGAGTGGGCCGAGCTCGTCGTGGTCGCTCCGGCCTCGGCGGACCTACTGGCGCGGGTACGAGTAGGACGGGCCGACGACATGCTTACCGCGACGATACTGACCTGCCAGGCCCCCGTCGTCCTGGCGCCGGCCATGCACACCCAGATGTGGGTCAACCCCGCCACCCGGGAGAACGTGGCATTGCTGCGTGAGCGTGGTCTGACGGTCATCGAGCCGGACAGCGGGCGCCTGACCGGCAAGGACTCCGGAGTGGGCCGGATGCCCGAACCCGAGCAGATCGTGTCGCAGTCCCTGGCCGCCTTGACACATGCCGCCGCCGGGTTCGCGGGAGCGCAGGAGGCCTCGGGGGAGGGCGACAAGAGTCTGCAAGGACGGCACGTCGTCATCTCGGCCGGCGGTACACGCGAGCCCATCGATCCGGTGAGGTACCTCGGCAACCGCTCCTCAGGACGCCAGGGCTGCGCTCTGGCGGCGGCCGCTGCCGAGCAGGGAGCCCGCGTCACCCTGGTGCAGGCGCACGTGGCCTCCGACCTGCTCAAGGCCCTGCCTGCGCAGGTGAGCGTTGTTGCGGCCGGTACCGCCGCGGACATGCTCCGTGTCGTGCGCGACGCCGCCCGCGACGCCGACGCCGTCATCATGGCTGCCGCCGTCGCCGACTACCGGCCCGTCACCGTGGCCACCACCAAGCTCAAGAAGCAGGCGCCCGCCGGCGAGGAGCCCCTCAGCAAACCGACCATGTCCATTGAGCTCACCACCAACCCGGACATCCTGGCCGGGTTGGTGAGCGACCCGCCTCGGCCCGGACAGATCGTGGTCGGATTCGCCGCCGAGACCGGGGACGAGAACGGTGACGTGCTCTTCCACGGCAGGGCCAAGGCCCGCCGAAAAGGGGCACACCTTCTGGCGGTCAACGCGGTGGGGGAGGAGCTCGGCTTCGGAGACGTCCCCAACGCCGTCGTCGTCCTGGATGCCCACGGCGCTGAAGTCGCGCGTGGACAGGGCAGCAAGATGGACGTCGCCCGCCTTCTCATCTCTCTGACCGCTGACCTGGTGAATGGGGCCTGAGGGCCGGCTTCCGCATTTTCGTGGGTAACGCCACGACGGATCAGTTCCGGCGGTGACTACGATGGGTGCGTGAGTTCCTCCTTACGTCTGTTCACGTCCGAGTCGGTCACTGAAGGTCACCCGGACAAGATCTGCGACCGTGTCTCTGATGCGATTCTCGACGCCATTCTCGAGCAGGACCCCACCGCGCGCGTCGCGGTGGAGACCATGGTGACGACCGGCCTGGTGCACGTGGCCGGAGAAGTCACGACGGAGAGGGCCTACGTTGAGATCCCTGAGATCGTTCGCCAGGAGATCTCCGCCATCGGCTACACCTCCTCAGATGTCTGCTTCGACGCTCGCTCCTGTGGTGTGTCGGTATCGATCGGGCAGCAGTCCGCGGACATCGCGGCGGGGGTCGACAAGTCCCTTCAGGCCCGTCGGGACGACACGGACATCGATCCTCTCGACCTGCAGGGTGCCGGAGACCAGGGGCTCATGTTCGGCTACGCCTGCGACGACACCGCGGCCCTCATGCCCCTGCCCATCCATCTGGCTCATCGTCTGGCGGAGCGTCTGGCCTTCGTGCGCAAGCAGGGCATCGTCCCGGGACTGCGCCCCGACGGCAAGACGCAGGTGACGATCGGCTACGACGGCCAGCGCCCGGTGAGCCTGGACAACCTGGTCATCTCCACCCAGCACGACGCGGACCGCACTCGTGCCTGGCTGACCGACGCTCTGCGTACGGAGGTCATCGAGCCGGTGCTGGCCGCCCAGGCAGAGGCCGGTACCGAGCTCGACACCGCCGACACCGACGTCCTCATCAACCCCTCGGGACAGTTCGTCATCGGTGGTCCGGCAGGTGACGCCGGCCTGACGGGACGCAAGATCATCGTGGACACCTACGGCGGAATGGCCCGTCATGGCGGGGGCGCATTCTCCGGCAAGGATCCCTCGAAGGTGGACCGCTCCGCCAGCTATGCCATGCGCTGGGTCGCCAAGAACGTCGTCGCAGCCGGACTGGCCAGAAGGTGTGAGATTCAGGTGGCCTACGCCATCGGCTCCGCTCACCCCGTGGGCGTCTACGTGGAGACATTCGGGACGGCGGCCGTTCCTGAGGAGCGCATCATGAAGGCCGTCAACGAGGTCTTCGACCTTCGTCCGGCCGCGATCGTGCGCGATCTCGACCTGCTGCGTCCCATCTACCGCGCCACCAGCTCCTACGGCCACTTCGGGCGTCCCGGCTTCAGCTGGGAGGCCACCGACCGTGTCGAGGCCCTGCGCCAGGCCGTCTGAGTCCCGCGTACTCGGGGCGGGAGACTTCCGAGGGGTTGTATGGCAATCGGCTACGACGACGCCGCTTCTGCCTCCGGTGCGTCGGATGGCCCCGCACGTGGTTACGGCGTCAGCAGGCAGGGTGAGCTGCTGGAGCTGCCGGAGCCCGGTCAGCGCACAGTGACGGTGGCCGGGGTCCGTGACCCCGTGGCCAGGGTTCTCCTGGACTCCCCGGTGCCGCACCTCGACCGCACCTTCGACTACTTGGTTCCTGTGGCGATGGCGCAGCAGGCCCTGCCTGGCACCCGGGTCATGGTTCGCTTCGGTGAGCAGGAGATGCGCGGATGGATCTGGGAGCGAGGGTCCACGACCACCCATATCGGCCGGCTCTCGGCTCTGCGGCGAGTGGTCTCCGACCTCCCGGTCCTGCCGGAGGGCTCGCGTCGCCTCATCGAGGCCGTTGCCTCCCGCAGCTGCGGAACACGCTCCGACGTCATCCGTCTTGCGGTTCCGGCCAGGCACGCCACCACGGAGAAGGCTGAGAGGGACAAGGCTCCCCTCGCACTTCCCACCTGGGAGCCGCCGTCCTCAAGTGAGCTCAGCTGGCAGCCTTACGACGGTGGTGAGGAGTTCCTGAGACGGCTGGCTCACGGTGAGGCTCCACGCGCGGTCTGGTCCGCCCTGCCGGCCCAGCTGCAGCCGCCCGAAGCACGTTCGTCGGACGACGACGGCAGGCGCGTCCCGGTGGTGTCGCCGTGGCAGCTGTGTCTGGCCCGAGCCGTCCAGGCCACCTTGGCGAGCTCTCGCGGCGCCGTCGTCGTGGTGGCAACGACCCATCAGGCTGAGACCCTGGCAGCCCGGCTCAGGCGCGACCTGGAGGGGGAACCGGTGGTGGTGCTCTCGGCCGAGCACGGTCCTGCGCGCCGTTATCGGGCGTTCCTGGCTCTCCTGCTGGGGCGAGCCCGGGTGGTCGTCGGCACCAGGGCGGCGGCCTTCGCCCCGGTGCACCGGCTTGGGCTGGCGGTCGTCTGGGACGACGGGGACAACCGGTTGGAAGAGCCTCACGCCCCCTACAGTCATACGCGCACAGTCCTGGCCCTGCGCTCGACGTTGGATGGAGCCGGCCTGCTCATCGGTGGATTCAGCCGTTCCGTGGAAGCACAGTCGCTCGTCGAGCAGGGATGGTGCCAGAGTCTGGCTGCGCCACGGCACATTGTGCGCGGTGTTGTCCCTCGTGTGGAGGTTCCTGGCCCGGCAGAGCTGGACCGGGAGGGTGCGTCCGGGGCGGCCCGGCTCCCGTCGCTCGCCCATCAAGCACTGCGGCGGGCCCTGCAGGACGGACCGGTTCTCATCCAGGTGCCGCGCGCCGGCTACGCGCCGTTGGTGGCCTGCGCCCGGTGCCGCGAAGCCGCTCAGTGCGCTGTCTGTGGCGGCCCGCTGGCGATGGATCAACGGGGTCGCACCTCCTGCCGTTGGTGCGCTCGTACGGTGGGGCGGTGGAACTGCCCCGAGTGCGGCGGCCATGGACTGAGGATGGCGACGGTCGGTTCCACGCGTACGGGTGAGGAGCTGGGGCGGGCCTTTCCCGGCGTCCCCGTGGTGGTCTCAGGAGCCAGGGAGGCCCACGGCGTCGTCGACGAGGTAGACGACGCGCCACGTCTCGTGGTGGCCACGCCCGGGGCGGAGCCGGTGGCCGAGGGCGGATTCCGGGCTGTCCTACTTCTCGACGGTGCCGCTCTGTCCTCCCGTCCCGATCTTGGTGCTGCCAGCGAGGCATTGCGCCAGTGGTCCAATGCCGTGGTGCTGGCGGCGCCGTCGGCCCGCGTTGTCCTTCTGGGAGGCCCGGATCCGGTGGCGGCACAGGCTCTCGTGCGATGGGACCAGGCCGGATTCGCCCGCAGAGACCTTCTGGAGCGGGCCGACCTGCACCTACCGCCCGCATGGCGAGTGGCCCGCTTGGACGGGCCGGTACACGCCGTGGAGTCCCTTCTGGCTCAGGCCGACGCCGATGGCTTTGAGGTGCTCGGCCCGGTGGCTCCACCGCCCGTTCACGGCCAGGTGCTCCCCGGCGCGGCCAGGGCCCTGGTGCGCGCTCCGCTGTCACGTGGCAAGGCGCTTGCCACCATGCTCGGGGTACGACTGCGCGACCGATCAGCCCACCGCGAGGAGCCGGTTCGTGTTGAGCTCGATCCCACCCGTTTGTGGTGAGGGGCCATCAACATCGAGGCGGGAGGCAGACCCGCTCGGATGGTGCACTAGTCGGCGGTGCTACCTGTCACCGCAGCGACGGCCGGTGTGGCAGGGGAGCCATGAGGCGACGCAGCGCTCACTGTGCCACCAGGCGCCTGGAAGGGCGGCATGCCATGGGCCAAGGAGATGAGATCCGTCAGTAGCCCTGCGGCGGTGGACTTGACGTTCCACCCCTCACTGAGCGCGGTGACCGCAGCACCATCCACGACAGCGATGACCATCTCCGGTTCGAGCGGGCTGTCGAGCTGGCGCAGCACGCGGCGCAGTGCGGCATTGAGACGTTGCCGCCCCTGACGGTAGGCGTGCTTCACCGGTGATGCCTGGCTGGCTGAGATGAGCTGAAGATAGTGCCCGAAGTAGGCGCCATGGGCGGGAAGAGTCGCTTGGAGGATGAACCGCACCCGTTGGGGGACGTCCGGAACGCCCTTGAAGGCCTCCACCCGGTCGGCGACGTGCTCCGCCCGAGACGCCCACAGTCCGATGTTGACCAGCCCTGCCTGGTGGAGGAGATCCTCCAAGCCGTCGAAGTAGTAGGTTGTCGCGGACAAGGAGCACCCGGCTCGCTTGGCGACACTGCGGTGGCTGATCGCGGACGGTCCAGACTCACGGATGATGGCCGCCGCGGCTTCGATGATGGTCTGACGACGGTCCTCACCTCGCGGGGTCACTCGCGATTCCGTGCGAGAGCCTGCGGGAACGGAAGTATCACTACTCGCTGCCTCTCCAGCGTCATCTGCATCAGTACGAGCCATGCCCATCATCTTACGACGACAACGCGTTGAAGTCCGTAACAAGACGGTGATAATGACCTCGTGAGCAAGCAGGCTATATTCAACCTGTCGCCACATGCTATCAGTGAGTGGGTCAGAGTTCGGAGTGAGCCTGCTCCTCAGTCAGTTCCGACCCATGAATCGCACGAGAACGGAAGATTGCCACCATGGCGATCAGCGCGATCACCGTGAGATAGACCGCAGGTGCCAGGGGGGAACCGGTGACCTTGATGAGCCATGTGACAATGAACGGCGTTGTTCCGCCAAGAAGCGCATTGGCCCCATTGAAGGATAGGGCAAAGCCCGAGTATCGCACGTTGGTCGGGAAGGACTCAGCCAGGAAGGTGGCCAGAGTTCCATCATTGGCTGTCAACGCTATAGCGAACACGATCTGACACAGGATGACCGCTGCAAGCATGCCCGCAGCCTTCGTCATCACAACGAACAACGGAATCGTGAGCATAATGAACGCGACGCAGGCGGCGATGAGCATCCGACGACGCCCGAATGAGTCCGACAGGTGCCCCATGAGGAAGATCGCCACAATGTAGACGACCAGCATCACCGAGGTAGCCAGAGTGGAGGTGTCCTGGGAGAACCCGAGCTCTTCGTGAACATACGTCGGCATGTAGGTGAGAAGCATGTAGAAGGCAACGGCGTTGAGGCAGGAGACTCCAAAGGTAATGAGGGTCTCATGCAGGTGGTCTCGCAGCAGCAGCCGCAGCGGCTCGGACCAGCTGGTGGCCTTCTGTTCCTGCGGCATCTCCGCGCGCATCTCCTGGTATGCGGGAGAGTCCTCCAGGTGCACCCGGATGTAGCGGCCGATGAGACCCAGTGGCCCCGCCAGAAGGAAGGGGACTCGCCACCCCCAGGTATTCATGGCATCGTCACTGAGGACCGAGAACATGCCCGTCACCATGAGAGAGCCGGCAAGCAGGCCACAGGCTGTAGAAGCCGGAACCAGTGACGTGTAGATACCGCGTCGAGCCGGAGGTGCGTACTCGGCAAGGAAGGTTCCGGCACCCGCGTACTCACCGGAGGCGGAGAATCCCTGAATCATTCGCAGGACAAGGAGGCCGATAGCACTTGCCATGCCGATAGCCGCATAAGTGGGAAGGAGACCGATGAAGAATGTCGATCCGGACATGATAAGAATCGACCAGGACAGTGCCCAACGGCGCCCCCAACGGTCTCCCCATGCCCCCCATACGACGGCTCCGATCGGGCGCAGAATGAAGGACATCGCGAATACTGCGTATGTCGAGAGCAACTGGACTGATTTGTCAGCGGCAGGGAAGAAAGCGTGACCAATGACGGTAACCAGGTATCCGTACGAGGCGTAGTCGAACCACTCAATGAAGTTGCCGATGAAGCTCGCCTTCGCTGCACGCTTCAGTGCGAGACTTCGTTCTGAGTCCAGATGATGGTCCTTCGTGCTTCCTGAGTGGGAGGTGTTCATGGCCTATGGCTCCGGCTCGGTGGATGTCGACGATGACGTAATAGTCATCTCAAGGTGAGACATTGATGATTCTACCTGTGATCCTGCCTGCCCGCTGGGAGTTGACGCAGGCAGACAGGATCGCAGGAGGATCAGGACGTGGAGGCACGTGATTTCCGGGCGGTGGCATCGACAATGATCGGGGCCAACCCACCACCGACAATGAGCAGTCCACCGATCATCCCCATGGGCGTGAGCTTCTCTCCCCAGACGAGCAGGCCGCACAGAATGGCGACCGGACACTCCCAGTAGGAGATCGTCGAGTACTCAACGGCGGGCAGGTTGCGTCCTGCAACGACCAGGAACCCCAGTGCGAAGAGGCCGCAGACGAGGAAGAGGGCCACTGCCCACATCCAGTTAGTGGCGGTGAAGGTGGAAACGCCGTGCCAAGGACGCAAGACGATGGACATGACCAGCGTTGCGCAGGCGGCCCAGAAGAAGTTCCACACACCGCGGACGATCGAATCGACATCCTTGCGGTACCCGTAGAAGAACAGTGCCAGACCGTAAAAGACGCCGGACAGCAGGCCTAAAAGATCCCCTAGGCTCTTCTGAGGGAACTCTGGAGTTGTGGCCGACAGATCCAGTCCGAAAGTCAGACTCCCGTTCTTGAAGTCGATGATTCCAATGGTCAGCAGCATTCCTATGAACACGAGCGACAGGAAGATGCCGGAGAGCGCGCTGATCTTCTCTTTGCGGAAGATGCGTGCGAGCAGTGCGCAGAACAGGGGTCCTGTATAGATGAGGAAGACGGCGTTGGAAATGGTCGTCATCAGGGTCGAGGAGATGTAGCAGCCCAGGGACAGGCCGATGCTCACACCTCCCAGGATCACGGTGGTGCTCAGACGGGTGCTCTTGAACAACCCGGCCTTCCCGGTGAGAACGAGGATGAGGATGAATCCAAGCAGTCCGACGCTCATGCGCCCGAAGGCCAGGAACGAACCGATGACGGACTTGTCGGCGTCAGCGAGGCCGGCGGTCGTGCCACGACTGATGGTGCCGACAAGCCCCATCCCGGTGGCGGAGAGAAGCATGGCGATGGCGCCCAGCTTCTTGTTCATGACGTACTCTGTGACAGAGGATTCAGCGGACGATGTCTGTGACATGGCAGTTGTGTCTCCTGAGTTCTCCCCCGGCGTGCACGACAGACCGGCATCCTTGCCGGGTCTCACGCGGTCAGGTGGGCCTTCCCAGTCCTATGGAGCGTCCGCTGACCGCGCTGCGAAGAGCAGAGCCGGGAAAGGTGCGGGGCGGCAGCCCGGTCCCATGAGCCGCCGCCCCGCACCCTTGAGATCAGACCAGAGTCGGGTCAGCGACCTGGTTGGGGAAGTAGTCCTCGCAGCCACCCTCACGGTAGACGTCGGCCGTTGCGCAGTGCAGACCACCGCCGAAGGCGTAGGCGTCGCGGAAGGGAACCGGGATGACATTCATGCCGAGCTTGTCCATCTGCTCCATCTGGTGGACCTCGCTGGCCTCGACACACACGGTCTTGTGGTCGATGACCAGGCAGTTCATGGACAGCCAGACCGAAGAGTAGCACAGCGGCGGCGGAACCTCGTGGGCCGGGGGAGCTGCTTCGACGATCTGCCAGTCGTTGGCCTCGAAGATCTTGCGCTGCTCCTCGGGCAGGCGGCGGTGCGGGTTGTTGATGATGAGCCCGGGCCGCAGCGGCACGAAGGTGGCGTCGATGTGGATCGGGTAGGGGTCGCCGGGGAAGTTCACCGCGTGCACCCGCAGGTCCGGGTAGTAGCGCTTGAACCACTCCATCGCCTTGCGGTTGGTGGTCAGACCGTGCTGGATGAACAGGTCCTTACCCACGCGCATGACGTCGGCGGCGTCCCACATCGGCTCGAACTCGGTGGTCACGAAGTCCTTGGCGGCGGTGCGCTCAAGGCGCTCCTCCAGGGAGATCCGCTCGTCGTAGTAGTTGTGCTTGTAGGACTTGTCCGTCAGCCGCGGACGAGGGGCCTGAGTCCACTTGAACTCGGGGTCCTCCTCGAAGTACTGGTTCATGAGGGGCCAGTAGGCGAGGTACTCGAAGTAGCGGCAGCGGAACGAGTTGGCCGACGCCATGATCTCGTCACCGATGGTGAGCAGGATGTCACGCGGGGGCATCTGGGTGAAGCCGGACTCCGTGCGGAAGTCGGGCGTCTGGATGGCCTGGTTCCACTGCAGCGGCGTGGGGCGGTCCACCTGGACGCCCAGACCCTCGAGGATCTTGACGTAGTTGTCGAGCTGCTCGTTGGCGGCCTCAACGGTGGCGGTGGGGCGGGGGCCCCACATTCCGCGCATCTCGGAGTCGATCGGCACCTTCTCAGAGGTGGCGGGCTCCTCGGGAGGAATTACCGAGAAGTCGGCGCGTCCGACGATGACACGCTTGAGAGGGTCGAAGTCGTTCCAAGAGTTGACGATCTTCGTCATGAGTAAGTCACTCCTTTGTGCTCGATGTGTGATGAGTGAATGAAGACAAGTGATGTGTCTATGGCTCAACATTGTCATTCTACTCTGAACGAACTGCAAATGTAGCCGTAGGAGTATCTGAGTATAAGAATGATTGCTGAACCGTGGCACGGTCATTGTGGGTTAAGGGTGTTCACCACCTCCTTGAAAGACCGATGCCGTTGCGCCGGTCAGGCCCTGCGGATGCGCGTGTCGAGCTGCTCGGGAATCGGGGGATGGATATCGTCCGGCCCCCCGTAGTTTCCCCCGGGAGTCACGATAGTCCCTGCATGGCCCTCAATGATGGAAACGGCGTCCTCGAGGCGCCCGATTGCCGCCATGTCGCCAGTCAGCTCAACAAATCGGCACACCGCCTCAACCTTTGGTCCCATGGAACCACTGGGAAGTCCCATGGACCGCAGCTCTGCCGGCGTCGCCCTCGGAACCTGTTTCTGGTTCTCGGTCCCGAAGTCCCGAAACACTCCATCAACGTCCGTGAGGATAAGAAGCGCATCGGCCTCCAGGGCCTCGGCCATGACCGACGCCGTGAGGTCCTTGTCGATGACGGCTTCAATACCCTTGAGCTTGCCCTCCTCGCTGCGGACGACGGGCACACCGCCGCCCCCGGAGCAGACGACGATCGCGCCGGCATCCAGCAGTGTGCGCACTAGACGGGTCTCGATGACGCGCTGCGGCATGGGGGAGCCGACGACGCGGCGGTAGTGCTCGCCGTCGGGCTTGACCACCCAGCCCCGCTCCTCAGCCAGCTTCTCGGCCTCCTCCTTGGTGTACACCTCACCGACGAACTTGGTGGGGTTGGAGAAGGCCGGGTCACCGGCCATCACCAGGGTCTGATTGACCATGGCGGCCACGTGGCGACCGGGCAGGGCGTTCTGCATGGCCTGCAGCAGCCAGTATCCGATCATGCCCTGCGTCTGGGCACCGAGGGTATCGAAGGGGTAGGGCTCGGAGAGGCGCTCGTCATTGGCGGACTGCAGGGCCAGGACACCCACCTGGGGGCCGTTCCCGTGAGTCAGGACCAGCTCGTGCTTCTCCGCCAGCTTGGCCAGCTCGTGGGCCGCGATCTCGACATTGCGGATCTGGGTACTGGCGTCGGGCTTCTCCCCCCGACGCAGCAGGGCGTTTCCTCCGAGGGCGACGACGATTCTCACAAGTCAGTCCCACTGTCCCAGGGTCGCGACCATGACGGCCTTGATGGTGTGCATACGGTTCTCGGCCTGGTCGAAGGCGACGTTGCGCTCGGTCTCGAAGACGTCGTCGGTCACCTCCAGGCCCTCCATGCCGGTCTTGGCGAAGATGTCCTCACCCACCGTGGTGTTGCGGTCGTGGAAGGCCGGCAGGCAGTGGAGGAACTTCACGTCCGGGTTGCCGGTGGCCTCCACCAGCTGGGCGTTGACCTGGTAGGGCGCGAGCAGAGCGATGCGCTGGTCCCAGACCTCCTTGGGCTCACCCATGGAGACCCACACGTCGGTGTAGAGGAAGTCGACGCCCTTGACGCCCTCGGCGACGTCGTCGGTGATGAGGATGCGAGCGCCGCTGTCCTTGGCCAGCTTCTCAGCCTGAGCCACCACCTCGGGAGAGGTCTGCAGCTCCTTGGGGGCCACCATCCGCACGTCCATCCCCATGAGGGCCGCCGAGATGAGCAGCGAGTTGGCAACGTTGTTGCGCGCGTCGCCCAGGTAGGCGAAGGAGATCTTCTCGATCGGCTTGTCTGCGTGCTCCAGCATGGTCAGCTGGTCGGCCAGCATCTGGGTGGGGTGCCACTCATCCGTCAGTCCGTTCCACACCGGGACGCCGGAGAGCTCAGCCAGGGCCTCGACGTGCTCCTGCTTCTTGCCGCGGAACTCGATGCCGTCGTAGAAGCGACCCAGCACCCGGGCGGTGTCCGCCACAGACTCCTTGTGGCCCATCTGGGAACCGGAGGGGTCGAGGTAGGTGACCTGTGCGCCCTGGTCATAGGCCGCCACCTCGAAGGAGCAGCGAGTACGCGTCGAGGTCTTCTCAAAGATGAGAGCGATGTTCTTCCCGGCCAGGCGCTTCACCTCGCGGCCGGCCTTCTTGTCCGCCTTGAGCTGGGCGGCCAGCTCAAGCAGGGAGCTCCACTCCTCAGCCGTGAAGTCAAGCTCTTTGAGGAAACTGCGGTTGTGCAGGGGGTGGGACATGAGGATTCCTTCGTCCAGTGTGGTGATGTACTGACAGTTCTTCTTATGCGTCGGCCAGGGCCGACTCAGGCAAGCGGGTCCCGCAGGGTCGGGCAGCTCATGCAGTGTGGACCACCGCGACCGCGACCGACCTCCGAACCGGGAATGGTCAGGACCTCGATGCCATGGGAAGTAAGGTACTCGTTCGTGTTGACGTTACGTTCATAGGTAACGATGACACCGGGGGCGATGGCCAGGGAGTTGGAGCCGTCGTCCCACTGCTCACGGGCGGCGGCCATCGAGTCCTGGGGCGTGATGAGAACGTTGAGCCCGTCGACACCCAGAGCCTGGGCGATGACGCGGTACATGTCCACGGGGGCGTTGCGCGTGACGCTGATCTGCCTGTCTCCGTCTGGGCGCAGCGTGAGCGTCGGCAGCTTCCCCAGGCCGCCGTAGATGGTGAACGTGCCGACGTCGACCATGGTCATCACCGTGTCCAGGTGCATCTGGGCGCGCGTCCGGTTCATCTCGACGGCGACGATCCGGTTCACCGTGCCTCCGTCGAACAGTCGGCTGGCAAGCCTTTCGATGCCCTGCGAGGTGGTGCGCTCGGAGAC
This sequence comes from Actinomyces sp. HMT 175, assembly GCF_016694895.1. Classification (NCBI taxonomy): domain Bacteria; kingdom Bacillati; phylum Actinomycetota; class Actinomycetes; order Actinomycetales; family Actinomycetaceae; genus Actinomyces; species Actinomyces sp. HMT 175. The sequence goes on along the minus strand of NZ_CP068012.1, from coordinate 1,530,503 downwards.
TCCGACCAGAACGGCGCCGTTGCCGATGATCTGGACGTCTCCACCCTCCACGGTGGCGGGGCCTGCCTGCGTGCCCTCGGACCACACGGGGAAGTCGGAGCCGGCGAAGAGAGGGTGCCAGCGGTAGATCGCCTCGTAGTTGATGGTCTCGCGCTGGCGGGCCGGCATCATCATCGAGTTGATGGACACCCCGTTGTAGATCCAGCAAGACGTATCGCGAGTGAAGAGGTGGTTGGGCAACGGCGGCAGAAGCAGGTCGTCGTCGTCCATGGAGGCCAGCACGAGCGAGTCCGGGCAGGAGATGCGCTCGAGCAGCTCGGCCTTCGTGATCCCGGCAACGAGCACCTCGGCCAGCTCAGCGCCGGACAGCCCCTGAGCCAGGGCGCGCAGCGGCTCGGCGGCACTGGGGCCGTTGGTGTTCTCGTTGACGACTCGGTCCAGGACGTACTGCCTGGCTTCGGGCACCTCGAGGGTCTGAGCCAGCAGGTCGCTGAGGTAGAGCACCTCGATGTCGCGGTCGGTCAGCACTCGTGCGAACTGGTCGTGCTCCTCCTGGGCCCGCTCGAGCCACAGCACGTCATCGAACAGGAGGTGGTCCTTGTTCTGCGGAGTGAGTCGGAGCATCTCGTTGCCGGGTCGGTGCAGGATGACCTGGCGAAGCTTCCCGATTTCGGAATCTACGGAAAATTCCATGACTCCCTCTCTGACACAGCACTGTGTCACCGATGTGGATCATGACGCGCATCACGCGCTCTGATTGTCGAAGTAGTACGCCTGTACTGGATTGGTACGAGCGTACCAGAGTTCTTGAGGGTTGGAAACCCCCTGGTAGAAAGAAGTTTCAAACATGTCGATCGGGCGTTCTCGAGCGGAGGGTGATGTTGCTCCCACCAGGCGCTTTGCCGCTTCGGGCACTGCTGTGGAGCGCTCCTGGACCGTCGATGCGGCGGACCCGCGTCAGTAGGTGACTCACAAACGTCAAGGGCGATCCGTCCCGGATGGAGCCACCCGAGTCCCGAGGCGCCGGAGTGGGAGGATGGCGGACGTGAACGCACCGTCCCCCTTCGCCACGACCTCCAGCCCCGCAGACGCCGTCAGTGCCGTCGTCCTCGACTACGGCAACGTCCTGTACGCGTGGGAGCCCATGGCGGCTGTCGCCGGATACGTCTCAGCCGACGACTGGGAGGAGTTCGTGGTCGACGGAGGGTTCCTGACCTGGAATGAACGACTCGACCGGGGAGAGCCCTTCGAACAGGTGCTCGCCGACTACACCCGGGCCCACCCCGGCCGCCCCGACTGGGCGGAGATCCTCTCCTTGTACCGGCAGCGCTTCGCCGAATCGCTGACGGGTCCCGTTCCCGGCATGGCCGCTCTGCTCGAGGATCTCCTTGGGAGGGGCGTGGCGCTGTACGGGCTGACCAACTTCGACGCCGCGCCCTTCGAGCGGGCCAGGCTCCTGGTTCCCCAGCTCGAACGCTTCGCGGGCATCGTGGTCTCCGGGCGCGAGCACCTAGCCAAACCGGATGCCGCCATCTTCGACCTTCTTCTGAGTCGTTACCGTCTACAGGCCTCCCGCACCCTGTTCATCGATGACTCGGCGGTCAACATCGAGGCGGCTGGCCACCTGGGAATGCGCACCCACCACTTCACCGGTGTGGGACGGCTGCGCTCCGAGCTCATCGCACTGGGCCTGCTCCCCACGCCGGACCGGCATTGAACCCCGCACTGGGTGACGTCGACCCTTAGACTCAGCCGCATGCGTGTGCTTTTCGCCGGAACCCCCGAGGCGGCCCTGCCCACCCTGGAGGCCCTCATCGCCAGTGAGCACGACGTCGTCGGGGTCCTCACCCGTGCTGACGCTCGCAAAGGGCGCGGCCGGACGCTGCACCCCTCGCCGGTGGCGGCCGTGGCTCGTGACGCGGGGCTCGATGTACGCACTCCGGCCACCCTCAAGGGGGAGCAGGCCGACGACGTGCACGCGTGGGTCGGTGCTCTGAAGGTCGACGTCGCCGTCGTGGTCGCCTACGGTCGCCTGGTCCCGGCCGATCTGCTGGAGGTACCAGAGCACGGCTGGCTGAATCTGCACTTCTCTCTGCTGCCCGCGTGGCGCGGAGCCGCCCCGGTCCAGCGGGCGGTCATCGCCGGTGAGGAGGTCACCGGGGCCTGCGTGTTCCGCCTCGAGGAGGGTCTCGACACCGGCCCCGTCTATGGCCGACTCACGGAGGCCATCAGCGGTCGGGACACCAGCGGGGATCTGCTCGAGCGGCTGGCGCAGGCCGGGGCGCCCCTGGTCCTCGATGTGCTGCGCCGGGTTGAGGACGGCAGCGTGCGTCCGGAGCCGCAGGAGGACGCGCTGGCCACGTTGGCCCCCGTGCTCTCCTCGGCCGACGGTCTGATCCGCTGGGAGGATCCGGCGCTTGCCATTGACCGTCGGATCCGGGGCGTCACTCCGGCGCCGGGTGCCCACACCACTTACCAGGGGTCCCGGTTCCGTCTGGGCCCGGTCACCCCGGTCCCGGAGGTCACCGATCTGTTGCCCGGCCAGCTGCGCGCCACCAAGCGCGAGGTCCTCGTGGGAACCGGGGGCTGTGCCGTCCGTCTGGGGCAGGTCGCGCCCGCCGGGCGCAGCTGGATGCCTGCCGACGCCTGGGCCAGGGGAGCGCGTCCGGAGGTGGGGGCCGTCCTGGGGACCTCGTGCGTGACGAACGACGACGGTGAGGCGATGAGCTGATGGGGGAGCGATCGACACGCCGGGGCGCGTCGGGCGGCCACGACGAGAACCGGCGAGGTGCAGGCCACGGGCGGGGTGGCGCTCCTGGCAGACGCCGGGAGCAACGCGGCAGGCGAACTGAGCGCGGCGGTCCTCACCAGGGTCGCCAAGCCCAGGGCCGGCGCTCCTTCAAACAGGACGGCCCGCAGGCGGGTGCACCGGCGCGCCCGGCGAGGGGCCGATCTGGCTCGGCGCGTGAGGTGGCCCTGGAGGTGCTCACCCGCGTTCGCCGCGATGACGCCTTCGCCAACCTCCTTCTGCCCGAGCTGCTGGAGACCGCTGACCTGGATCGGCGTGACGCCGGCTTCGCCACTGCTCTGACCTACGGGACCCTGCGGCTGCTGGGTCGCTACGACGCGATGATCGCCGCCTGCACGGACCGTCCCCTGGAGCGCATCGATCCAGCCGTGATCGACGTCCTGCGCTTGGGGGCCCACCAGCTCATGGCTATGAGGGTGGCCCAGCACGCCGCCGTGAGCACCACCGTGGACCTGGCCACCACCTCCTGCGGGCGCGGCGCGGCCACCTTCGTCAACGCCGTCATGCGTCGCCTCAGCGGACGGGACCTGGACTCCTGGATGGATGAGCTGCGCCGGGACGCGCCCGATAAGACGGCCGCCCTGGCCCGCACCCAGTCGCACCCGGAGTGGATCGTCAAGGCGCTGCGCCAGGCCCTGGTCACCCACGGCCGCAGCGGCGAGGAGCTCGAGGCGCTCCTGGCCGCGGACAACGCCGACCCCGAAGTGGCCCTGTGCGCCAGACCCGGCCTCATCGCCCCGGAGGCGCTGGCCAAGGCCGCCCGCAAGGCCGACCGAGCCCACGACGTCGAGCCGCGCCCCGGCAGGATCAGTCCCCTCGCCGTCGTCATGGTTGGGGGAGATCCGGGCCGGATCGAGGCGATCCGCGACTGCCGGGCCGGGGTCGAGGACGAGGGCAGCCAGCTGGTGGCACTCGTTGCGGCGCACGCCCCTGTGGAGGGCCGCGACGCGCGCTGGCTCGACCTGTGCGCCGGGCCCGGTGGCAAGGCCGCGCTTCTCGCCGCGAGGGCCGCGCAGACGGGCGCCCAGCTGCTGGCCAATGAGGTCAGCCCCCATCGGGCCGACCTGGTGCGCTCGGCCCTGCGAGCCATCGCGCCGGACGTCGCCCGGGTGCGTTGCGGTGATGGACGTGACCTTGGGCGCGATGAGCCCGGCGCCTACGACCGGGTCCTGGTTGACGCTCCCTGCACGGGGCTGGGGTCGCTGCGCCGCCGCCCCGAGGCCCGCTGGCGCCGACAGCCAGGGGACGTCACCGTTCTGGCCGAGCTTCAGCGCGAGCTGCTGGCCAGTGCCCTGCGCGCCGTGCGACGCGGGGGAGTGGTGACCTACGTGACCTGTTCCCCGCACGCTCTGGAGACGACCCTCGTGGTGCGCGACGTGACGCGGCTGCTGGAGCGCGAGGGCCTGCGCACCGAGCCCCTGCACGCCGGGGACGTCGCCACCCGCCTGGCCCCTCATCCGCTGGCCGGATCCGACCGGGAGGCGCTTCAGCTCTGGCCCCACCTCGACGGCACCGACGCCATGTTCTGCGCCCTGCTGCGCCGCACCAGCTGACTGACCAACCACACCAGCGCATCATGAGGAGCATCCCGATGACGGCCATCCACCCCTCGATCCTCAACTGCGACATTGCCCACCTGGCCGACGAGCTCGACCGGGTCACGGGCGACGTCGGCGCCCCGGGCGCCGACGGGCTCCACGTCGATGTCATGGACAACCACTTCGTGCCCAACCTGTCATGGGGGCTGCCGGTGGTCGAGGCGGTGCTCGCCCATTCCTCGCTGCCCGTGGACGCCCACCTCATGATCCGCGACGCCGACCGCTGGGCGCCGGCCTACGCCGAGGTCGGCTGCCAGATTGTCACCCCCCACGCCGAGGCCACGACGGCGCCGGTGCGTCTGGCGCGCGAGCTCCACCGGCTCGGCGCCGGCGCGGGCATCGCCCTGAGGCCCGCCACCCCCCTGGAGGCCGTCGCCGATGTCCTGGGGGAGTTCGACCTCCTCCTGCTCATGACCGTGGAGCCGGGCTTCGGGGGCCAGTCCTTCATCGAGTCGATGCTGCCCAAGATCGGCCGGGCGCGCGAGCTGGTCGGTGCCATGGGGCTCGACCTGCGAGTACAGGTCGATGGCGGCATCACCGCCCAGACGATTGAGCGCGCGGCCGAGGCCGGGGCGGACGTCTTCGTCGCCGGGTCGGCCGTCTACCGGGCCGACGACGCCCTGGCCGCCATCTGCGAGCTGCGCGAGGCGGCCTCCTCGCACCGCCATGACGCTCGCGGCTGACACTGATGACGCCGCGGGGCGCTGCCCGCGACCGGCATCGACGCCCTGTTGGAGGAGGTGTTCGTGATGCAGGTGTGACAGCCGATGCGCTGGGCCACACCACCCCATCGGGCTTGTGGGAAACCTCAAAGGCCTTCGAGGGGCGGGAGCCGTCTTTGTCAGGCCCCCGTTATGCCGCCCCATTACTGGGGTCTCGATTGTTACACCAACGCAACTCTCAGTCTTTGTGAGGTTTCCACAAATGGAATGTGGTGCCCTGACCACGTAACGTCATAGTCCAGTGGACCCGCCCCTCGACGATTGTAGGGAAGGCACGGATCCACCCCGCCGGCCCAAGGAGGGCCCGCCGCCAGCCCGGCAGCGTCCAGGTAAGGAGACTCTTGGTGACCCTCTCCCGTATCCTCATCGCCAACCGTGGTGAGATCGCACTGCGTATCGTGCGAACCGCCCGCGACCTCGGGGCGACGTCGATCCTTCCGTACACGCCCGAGGACCTCATGAGCCCCGCCGCAGAGCTCGCCGATGAGGCCTACGCACTGCCCGAGGGATCGTCCTACACCGACGCGGCGGCGCTGCTCGAGCTGGCCCGCGCCACCGGCGCGGACGCCATCCACCCCGGATACGGGTTCCTGTCCGAGGACGCAGACTTCGCCCGCTCCATCATCGAGGCGGGGATCACCTGGGTCGGGCCCTCACCCGAGGCCATGGACGCCCTCGGAGACAAGATGAGCGCCCGAGCCTCTGCCGAGCGGGCCCAGGTCGCCCCGGTGCCGGGCATCACCGACTCGGTCACCGACGCCGAGACCGTCATCGCCTTCGCCGCCGCCCATGGCTACCCGGTCGCCCTGAAGCGCACCGACGGTGGCGGCGGACGCGGCATCACCGTCCTGCACAATGACGACGAGGTCCGGACCACCCCGGCCTTCGAGTCCGCGGCGCAGGGCGGCGGAACCCTCATCCTGGAGCGGTTCGTCACGGCCGCACGTCATGTCGAGACCCAGTGCGCCCGCGACAGCCACGGCGGTTTCGCCGTGGTCTCCACCCGCGACTGCTCCCTGCAGCGACGCAACCAGAAGCTCCTCGAGGAGGCTCCCGCACCCTTCCTGCCCGAGGGCGTCCACGGGCGTCTGGTCGAGGCCTCCCGTCGCCTCCTGGAGACGGTCGACTACGTCGGCGTGGCCACCTGCGAGTTCCTCCTGACCCCCGAGGGCGATATCTGGTTCCTGGAGGTCAACCCCCGTCTGCAGGTGGAGCACTGCGTCACCGAGGAGGTCGCCGGCACCGATCTGGTCGAAATCCAGCTGCGCATCGCCGAGGGCGGTCACCTCGGACAGGTCAACGAGCCCCGCGGTCACAGCCTCGAGCTGCGCATCACCTGTGAGGATCCCGCCCGAGGTCTGGCCCCCTCCACCGGTACCATCACCCGCCTGCGCTGGCCGGCCGGTCCCGGTATCCGCATCGAGTCCGGAGTCACTGAGGGCGACGTCGTCACCCCCTTGTTCGATCCGATGCTCGCCAAGATCATCATCACCGGTGCCAGCCGGGAGCAGGCCATCGCCCGAGCCCGGCGAGCCTTGCGGGAGACGGTGGTCGAGGGCGTCACCGTGTGCACTGCCCTGCACTCCGAGGTCCTGACCCGCCCCGAGTTCACCGCCCCTGACGAGACCGGGCGGCTGGCTGTGACCACGCGGTGGATCGAGAACGAGGTGCTGCCCGATCTCGCCGACGCCGCGGCGACGTCACAGGCCGACGGCTCGGCGGAGACGGTCGCCAACCCGCGTACCCGCTCCAGCTACATCATCGAGCTCAACGGCCGCCGCATGCAGCTGACCCTGCCCGATGGGATCCTCGCCCCCTCCAACCCGGCGCGAGGCTTCAGCCCCCGCAGCAACCGGGCCCAGCCGCTGCGCGGCCGTTCGGGCGCGACCCGCTCACCTCGAGGCGCAGCCCCTGGTGAGACCGGGACCGCCGGCGGTGAGCCCGGTGTCATCGCCGCCCCCATGCAGGCCATCGTCACCCGGATCTGCGTGGAGCCGGGCCAGCCGGTCTGCCAGGGCGATCTGCTCGTGGTCCTGGAGTCCATGAAGATGGAGAACTACGTCCACGCACCCAGCGACGGCACCATCTCGGAGATCCCCGTCAGCGCCGGACGCACCGTCTCGGCCGGCGATGTCCTGGTGCGCATGAGCACCCCCGAGAACGACTCCGAGGAGGCCTGAACCGTGACCACCGCCCCCATCACCGGCCCCGGCGCATCTGCCGAGACACCGGCCCAGGGAACCACTATGGCCGACTCGGAGGCCACCACCGCCTTCCGCCAGCGCATCGCCCGCATTGACCGGGAGGCCGAGGAGCACGCCGCCGCCCGTCAGCACGCCAAGGGCAAGCGCACCGCCCGCGAGCGCATCAACGACCTGCTCGACGACTCCACCTTCCTGGAGATCGGCCGCTACTCCGGTTCAGGTGCCGGCGACAAGGCCCGCCCCTCGGGCGTCGTCACCGGCTTCGGCCAGATCGACGGCCGCCAGGTGGCCGTCTACTCCCAGGACTTCTCCGTCTCCGGCGGCGCCCTGGGCACCATCGAGGGGGACAAGATCGTCCGCCTCCTGGACGACGCCCTGCGCCTACGCATCCCCGTCATCGGACTCATCGACTCCGGCGGCGCCAAGATCCAGGAGGGCGTGGGAGCTCTGCGCCAGTACGGGCGTATCTTCAACCGCACCTGCGCCGCCTCCGGACTGGTCCCGCAGATCAGCGTCATCCTGGGACCCTGCGCCGGCGGCGCCGTCTACAGCCCGGCCCTGACCGACTTCGTCATCGCCACCCGCCAGGCCTCGCACATGTTCGTCACCGGCCCCGACGTCGTACGCGCCACAACCGGTGAGCAGATCAGCGCCGAGGACCTCGGCGGTGCACAGATCCACGGTTCCGTCTCCGGCGTCGTCCACTACGTGGCCGACGACGAGGAGGACGCGTTGGGGCAGGTCCGCACCTTCCTGGCCTACCTGCCCTCCTCATCCGAGGTCAGCGCCCCCCTGTACGCCTACGACGACGCTGACGCCCAGGCCGACGCTGAGGCCGCCCGCAGTGTCGGCGAGATCGTCCCGGCCTCCACCCGGCAGGCCTACGACGTCGTCGAGGTGGTCTCGGCCGTCGTCGACCACGGCGAGCTCGTCCAGGTCCAGGAGGAATTCGCCCCCAACGTCGTGGTCGGCTTCGCATGCTTCGAGGGCCACCCGGTGGGGATCGTCGCCAACCAGCCGCTGGTGGACGCCGGCACCCTGGACGTCGACGCCTCCGAGAAGCTCGCCCGCTTCGTGCGCTTCTGCGACGCCTTCGGGCTGCCGGTGGTCACCTTCGTCGACGTCCCCGGCTACCGTCCCGGAGCCGAGCAGGAGCACGCCGGCATCATCCGCCGCGGAGCCAAGGTCATCAACGCCTACGCCACCGCCACTGTGCCGCTGGTGACGATCGTTTTGCGCAAGGCCTATGGCGGCGCCTACATCGTCATGGGCTCCAAGGCCATCGGCGCCGACCTCAACTTCTGCTGGCCGGGAGCCGAGATCGCCGTCCTGGGCGCCGCCGGCGCCGTCGGCATCATCCACCGCCGCGACCTGGCCAAGGTCCGTGACGAGCAGGGGGAGGATGCCGCCACCGCCGAGCACGAGCGGCTCGTGGCCGAGTACACCGATGCCGTCATCAACCCGGACAAGGCCGTGGCCATCGGTGAGATCGACGCCGTCATCGCCCCTGAGGACACCCGCAACGTCATCGTCGACTCACTGGCCGCGCTGCGCGCCAAGAACGACGCCCGCCCCGAGTCCCCCAAGAAGCATGACAACATCCCCCTCTGACCCCGGCTCCGAGACCCACTCGCCTCCGCCTCCGCCGTATTCCCCCTCTTCACCCGACCCCAGTTCAGGTAACCGTTCCGAGACCACCGACCACGCCGTCGCAACACCGAAGGACACCACTACCGTGCACACGAACTCGCAAGCCCCCAGCCCCGCGACCACCATCGCTGAGCGCCTGAGCGGAGGCGAGCCCTACATCATCACCTTCGGCGGCCAGGCCACCCCCTGGCGCCAGACGCTGGCCGACCTGGTCTCCCTGGACCACGCCCTGGCCGCTGACGTCGTGGCGGTCGACCAGGCCGTGGCCGAGCGCCTGGCCCCCGTGTCCACCGACCTGCTCACCGTGACCCCGCGCGGCTCGAGGCTCCTGGACGACGAGGCGGCCCCGGTCGCCCCTCAGCACCGCACCACCGCCGACGGCGCCGACGTCTCCGTGCCCGGCATCCTCATGGCCCAGCACGCCGCCCTGGCCTCCCTGCCCGGCGCCGGCATCGACCCGGCCTCCCACGCCCCGGTGAGCGCCATCGGCCACTCCCAGGGCGTCCTGGGCGTCAGCCTGCTCCAGGCCGTGCAGGCCGGCGAGCGCGAGCGCGTCATTGAGGTTCACGCCATCGCCCGCCTCATCGGCGCGGCGGCCACCCGCACCACCCGCCGTCTCGACCTGGGCACGGTGGGGGAGTCCACCCCGATGCTCTCGGTGCGCGGCGTCACCCGCAGCGTGCTCGACGCCGTCCTGTCCCGGGTCCCCGGCTCGGAGCGGATCTCCGTGGGCGTGACCAACGGCCGTCAGGCGCACATCCTCTCGGGGCGCCCGGCTGACCTCGAGGCCGTTGTCACCGCGCTGGAGGCGGCCGCCGCCCGCAGCGCCAAGGCCCGCAAGGACCGCCGCCGCGGCGGCGCCGTCCTGGCCCCGGTCACCGAGTTCCTCACCACCTCGGTGCCCTTCCACACCCCGCTGCTCGCCGGCGCGGTCGACGACGTCGCCGCCTGGGCGGCCGCCTGCGGCCTGAACGAGAAGCTCGCCCGCGACCTGGCCACCGCTGTGCTCATCGACCCGGTCGACTGGCCCGGTCTGGTCACCGGGGCCCTTGCAGCCGGATCGGACGCCCCGGTGCGCACCGTCCTGGACCTGGGGCCGGGCAACGTCCTGGTCCGTCTCACCGAGGGCGTCGTGGCCGGCACCGGCACCACCGTCGTGCCCGCCGGGACCGCCAAGGCCATTGACGACCTCGACCGGGCCGGCGCGGCCCCCCGGCCCGGCGTCGACCGCTCCCGCTTCGCCCCGCGCATCACTCGCCTGCCCGACGGCCGCCTCACCCTTGACACCGCCTTCACCCGCCTGACCGGGCGCAGTGCGGTGCTGCTGGCGGGAATGACCCCCACCACCGTGGATCCCGCCATCGTGGCGGCCGCCGCCAACGCCGGTTACTGGGCCGAGCTCGCCGGTGGGGGCCAGACCACTCCCGCCGTCCTGACCGAGAACCTCCAGGGCCTGGAGAAGGCCCTCGAGCCCGGGCGCACCGCGGCCTTCAACGCCATGTTCATGGACCGCTACCTGTGGAACCTGCACCTGGGGACCCAGCGCCTGCTGTCCAAGGCCCGCGCCGGGGGCGCCCCGATCGACGGCATCACCATCTCCGCCGGGATCCCCGAGCTCGAGGAGGCCACCGCCCTGCTTGAGCGCCTCCACGCCGAGGGCTTCCCCTACATCGCCTTCAAGCCCGGCACCGTGGACCAGATCCGTCAGGTCCTGGCCATCGCCCGTGCCGTGCCCGACAGCCCCGTCATCATCCAGATCGAGGACGGGCACGCCGGTGGCCACCACTCGTGGGAGGACCTGGACACCATGCTCCTGGCCACCTACGACGCCATCCGCGCCGTGACCAACGTGGTGCTCGTCGTCGGCGGCGGCATCGGTACGCCCACCCGCGCCGCCGACTACCTCACCGGCCGCTGGGCCGAGGCCTACGGCACGGCTGCCGCCCCCGTCGACGGCGTCATGATCGGCACCGCCGCCATGACCTGCCTGGAGGCCAAGACCAACGACGACGTCAAGCAGCTCCTCGTCGACACCCCTGGAATCCCCGAGGACTCCGGGGTCGAGGGCGGCTGGGTCGCCTCCGGGGAGTCCATCGGCGGTATGACCTCCGGACTGTCCCACCTGCGCGCCGACCTCTACGAGATCGACAACTCCTCGGCCCGGGCCTCCCGCCTCATCCAGGAGCTCGCCGGTGACGAGGCCGCCATGGCCGCACGCCGCCAGGAGATGATCGACGCCCTGGCCAAGACCGCCAAGCCCTACTTCGGCGACGTGGAGGAGATGACCTACCTTCAGTGGGCCACCCGCTACGCCGAGCTGTGCGTCGCCCCCCACGAGGGGCGCAGCGCCACCCGCGCCGACTGGGCCGACGAGGGCTGGTACGACCGCTTCATCGACCTGCTGCACCGCATCGAGGCCCGCCTGAGCCGGGCCGACCACGGCGAGATCCCCACGCTCTTCGCCGACTACGACGCCGTCATCGACTCCGACGCCGCCCTGGCCGCACTGGCCGAGCACTACCCGTCGGCCGCCTCCACCCTGGTGGAGCCCGTCGACGCCGCCTGGTTCGTCGACCTGTGCCGCAAGCACCCCAAGCCCGTGCCCTTCGTGCCCGTGGTCGACGCCGACATCCTGCGCTGGTGGGGCACCGACTCCCTGTGGCAGTCCCAGGACCCGCGCTACACCGCTGACCAGGTGCGCATCATCCCCGGTCCGGTCGCCGTTGCCGGCATCACCACCATCAATGAGCCGGTCGGCGAGCTGCTGGGCCGCTTCGAGACCGCCGCCGTCGAGGCCCTCCAGGAGGCCGGCACGGGCGAGCAGGAGGCCGCCGGCCGCCTGGGCGCCGCCCCCGCCGTGGCCGACGGCGTCCTGGCAGCTCCCGTGGCCGACGCCAAGGAGCTCGTCCAGGTGGCCCCCCACGTCCTGTGGAACGGCCACCTGACGGTCAACCCGGCCATCGTCCTGGACGACGACGCCTACAACGTCGTCGCCCGCCCGGACGTGGCCGAGGACGCCTACGACCTCGACATCCGCCTCGACACCCACTGGGACGGCACTCCCGGCGGAGATGAGATCCACGCCGTGCGCCGCCTCGTCGTGCCGCTGCGCCTGGCCCGCGCCTGGGACGGTGCCGCTCCGCTGGTCGACCCCGAGCGCATCAGCGAGACGATGAACGACCTGCTGCGGGCCACCGCCGGCGTGGGGGCCGTGTCCATCACGGGCGACCATGTCGACCACCTGCCCGAGGTCCGCCCCGCGCAGGCCGGGGCCACGGACGTCCTGGGACGCCCCACGACCCAGCCCTTCGGCACCATCCACGGCTCCTTCACGCTGGCGAGCACCCTGGGCCACGACCACGCCTCGGTGACCGCCGACGCCCTGCCGTCGGACCTGTCCGCCGCGCCCTTCGTGCCCGACGCCCTGCTCGGCCCCTGCTGGCCGGTGGTCTACGCCGCCCTGGGCAGCGTCGTCGAGGACGGCATGCCGCTCATCGAGGGCCTGCTCGGTGCCGTCCACCTGGACCACACCATCGACCTGCACCTCACCCTCCACCAGCTCCAGGAGGCCGCGGCCACGACCAGCCCCACGATCAACGTCACCGGCTGGGTCGCCGCACTGGAGGAGTCCAGCGCCGGCCGCGTCGTCGACGTGCGCCTGGAGCTGACCGACGCCACCGACGGCACCGTGGTGGCACTCATGCGTGAGCGCTTCGCCATCCGCGGCCGCGCCTCCGGCAACGCCGTGCCCAGCGCCCCCGAGCTCGCCGGCGGCACCGGACGCGAGACGGCCCCGGCCGCACGCCGCATCCTGCGCCGCACCACCGTCACCGCGCCCGCGGACATGACCGCGTTCGCCCGGGTCACCGGTGACTTCAACCCGATCCACACCTCCTACAACGCCGCCCACGTGGCCGGTATGGAGGCCCCGCTCGTCCACGGCATGTGGCTGTCGGCCACTGCCCAGCAGGTGGCGGCCTCCACCGCGGCCGACGGCTCGCGCCACGTCCTGGCCGGCTGGACCTACGTCATGACCGGTCCGGTCGAGCTGAGCGACGACGTCGAGATCACCGTGGAGCGCACCGGACTGGTGGTCGGCGGCGGCTACGTCCTGGAGGTCGTCTGCCGCATCAACGGCGAGGTCGTCTCCCGCGGTACCGCCGTGACGACGCCCGAACCCACCGCCTACGTCTATCCCGGCCAGGGCATCCAGGCCCCCGGCATGGGCCTGGACGAGATGAACTCCTCCAAGGCCGCCCGGGAGATCTGGGAGCGGGCCGACGCCCACACCCGCGCCGAGCTGGGCTTCTCCGTCATCAACCTGGTGCGCGACAACCCCACCGAGATGACCGCCCGCGGCGTCACCTACCGCCACCCCGAGGGCCTGCTCAACCTCACCCAGTTCACCCAGGTGGCCCTGGCAACCGTCGCCATGGCGACCACTGCGCGCCTGGCCGAGGCCGGTGCCCTGGTGGACAGCGCCGCCTTCGCCGGCCACTCCCTGGGCGAGTACACGGCGCTGAGCGCCTACGGGCGCGTCATGCCCGTGGAGACGACCATCTCGATCGTCTTCCAGCGCGGCTCCACCATGCACTCGCTGGTGCCCCGTGACGCCGACGGCGCCTCGAACTACCGCATGGGGGCCCTGCGCCCCAACCAGGCGGGCATCAAGGCCGACGAGGTCGAGGCCTACGTGCGCTCGATCTCCGAGGCGACCGGCGAGTTCCTCCAGATCGTCAACCACAACCTGGCCGGCGTGCAGTACGCCGTGGCCGGCACGATCAAGGGCCTGGACGCCCTGGCCGCCGACGCCCGCGCCAAGGCCAAGGCCCGCGGGGGCAAGAACCCCTTCATGTTCGTCCCCGGCATCGACGTGCCCTTCCACTCCGAGGTGCTGCGCCCCGGCGTGCCGGAGTTCCGTGGCCGCCTGCTTGAGCTCGTCCCTGAGGACCTGGACGTCGCGCGCCTGGTGGGCCACTACGTTCCCAACCTTGTGGCCCGGCCCTTCGCGCTGACCCAGGACTTCGCCCGTTCGATCCTTGAGGTCGTGCCCTCCGGGCCCGTCGAGGAGATCCTGGCCGACTGGGACTCCTGGGTGAAGCGCCCCACGGAGCTGGCCCGAGTCCTGCTCGTCGAGCTCCTGGCCTGGCAGTTCGCCTCTCCGGTGCGCTGGATCGAGACCCAGGAGGTCCTGCTGTCCTCCCCGAGTGAGGGCGGCCTGGGGATCGAGCACATCGTCGAGGTGGGCCTGGCCAATTCCCCCACCCTGGCGAACCTGGCCACCAACACCCTGCGTCTGCCCCAGCACGCCGGGCGCCACGTCACCGTGCACAACGCTCGTCGCGACGAGGCCCGGGTGCTGGCCACCGACACCGACCCGGCCGTCGAGCTCACCGAGCCGGACTTCGATGTTCCGGCTGCCGAGGAACCGGCTGCTGAGACCGAGGCTCCTGCGCAGAGCGCTGCAGCCGAGCAGGCTCCCGCCCCCGCGGCCGAGGCCGCACCGGCTGCGGCGGCTCCAGCCGCCGGCGGACCGGTGGACGACCTGCCCTTCGGTGCGACCGATGCCCTGACGGTGCTCCTGGCCCACGCCTCGCGCATCCGTCCCGAGCAGATCGGCGCCACGGACACCACCGAGACGCTCACTAACGGAGTCTCCTCGCGTCGTAACCAGCTCCTCATGGACCTGGGTACCGAGCTCGAGCTCGCCTCCATCGACGGTGCCGCTGACGCCGACATGACGGCCCTGGCCGCCACGGTCGCCAAGGGCGCTCCCGGTTACAAGGCCTTCGGTCCGGTCCTCACCGAGGCCATCCGCGTGGGGCTGGCCCGGCTCCTGGGCCCCTCCGGCGTGCGCGCCTCCCGCATCGCTGACCGCGTCACCGGCACCTGGGGCCTGGGGCAGGGGTGGGTCTCCCACGTGACCGCCGCACTGTTCCTGGGCACCCGGGAGGGCGCCTCGATGCGCGGCGAGGACCTGGCCTCTCTGGGCTCCTCGGCCCCGCTGACCAGCGCGGGTGCCGTGGACACCCTCATCGACTCCGCCGTCCAGGCCGT
The DNA here is from genome assembly GCF_016694895.1 of Actinomyces sp. HMT 175. NCBI lineage: Bacteria > Bacillati > Actinomycetota > Actinomycetes > Actinomycetales > Actinomycetaceae > Actinomyces > Actinomyces sp. HMT 175. Next base: position 1,515,463 of record NZ_CP068012.1, on the reverse strand, counting down.
CGCCGCCGACCACGGTGTGAGCGTCGCCAAGCCGAGTGCCGGCGGTGCCGGGGGCGCAGTGGTCGACTCCGCTGCCCTGGACGCCTTCGCCCAGAGCGTCACCGGCTCCGAGGGCGTCCTGGCCACCACTGCCCGCACCCTCCTGGACGCCCTGGGGCTGGCCGAGAAGGCCACTGTCCCGGCTGATGCCGATGACGAGGCCTCCCGTACCCGGGCCGCCATGGCCGCCCTGGACGCCGAGCTCGGCGCCGGATGGGTCAAGTCCGTCACCCCGGCCTTCGCCCCTGAGCGCGCCGTCCTCATCGATGACCGCTGGGCCACGGCCCGTGAGGACGTCGCCCGCCTTGGCTCCGGCGAGACCGACCTGGACGCCTCCCGCCGGCTCCTGGCCCCCGAGCGCTTCGTGGGTCTGGGACAGGCAGTGGCCGATCACGCCACCTGGTGGGCCAAGCAGGTCAAGGCCTCCGACCTGGCCGACGGCGCCGAGCGCGCCGCCGTCCTGACCGCGATCGCCCAGGCCGCGCCGAAGACCCCGCAGGCCGGTGACGCCACGGTGCGCTGGTCCGAGGACGTCGCCGTCGTCACCGGTGTGGCCCCCGGCTCCATCGCCGCGGCCGTTGTCGGGGAGCTGCTGGCCGGTGGCGCCACCGTGGTGGCCACCAGCTCGCGCCTGACCCACGAGCGCCTCGAGTTCGCCACCACCCTGTACCGCGAGCACGCCGCGGCCGGCGCCAAGCTGTGGATGGTTCCCGCGAACCTGTCCTCCTACCGGGACGTCGACGCCCTGGCGGAGTGGATCGGCAACGACCAGGTGGTCACCTCCGGCGGCTCCACCAAGGTCGTCAAGGAGGCCCTGGTTCCCACCCTCCTGTTCCCCTTCGCTGCGCCGCGAGTCTCGGGCACGCTGGCCGACGCCGGCCCGGCGGCCGAGTCCCAGACCCGCCTGCTGCTGTGGTCGGTGGAGCGCACCATCGCCGCTCTGAGCGCCATCGGCACCGACACCCACGTCGACCACCGTCTGCACGTGGTCCTGCCCGGCTCCCCGAACCGGGGCACCTTCGGCGGTGACGGCGCCTACGGCGAGGTCAAGTCCGCCCTGGACGCGATCGTCAACCGCTGGTCCTCGGAGCGGGCCTGGGCCCAGCGCGTCACCCTGGCCCACCCGCGCATCGGCTGGGTCAAGGGCACCGGCCTCATGGGCGGTAACGACCCGCTCGTCGCCGCTGTCGAGGCAGCCGGGGTGCGCACCTGGACCACGGAGGAGATCGCCTCCGAACTCACCGGCCTGTGCACCACCGAGGTGCGCACCCAGGCGGCTCAGGCCCCGGTGAACGCCGACCTCACGGGGGGACTGGGTGACGACATCGACCTGGTGGCCCTGCGTGAGAACGCCGCCGCGCAAGCCGCTGCGCCCGCCAAGGAGACCGAGGCCCCGGCCGTCATCAAGGCCCTGCCCACCCCCGTGGTCCCGACCCAGCCCACCGCCCCCCAGTGGGGCGAGGTGAGCGCCGACCTCGATGACCTGGTCGTCATCATCTCCACCGGAGAGGTCTCCACCTGGGGATCGGGCCGTACGCGCCGCGAGGCCGAGTTGGGAATGAGCGGCGGCGAGGACGTCGACCTGACCGCCGCCGGTGTCCTCGAGCTCGCCTGGGGCATGGGTCTGCTCACCTGGCAGGACAGCCCCAAGGCCGGCTGGTACGACACCGACGGGGAGATGGTCGAGGAGTCCGACATCCTGGAGCGCTACCGCGACGAGGTCGTGGCCCGCTGCGGTATCCGCGAGTTCGTCGACGACGGCGTCATCGCGCCGATCGCCGACGAGGAGGTCACCGTCTACCTCGACCGCGACATCACCCTGTCGGTTCCTGACGAGGCCACGGCCCGCACCATCGAGGCCTCCGACCCCGAGCACACGCTCGTGGTTCCCGACGCCGAGACCGGCGAGTGGACCGTCACCCGACTGGCCGGCTCACTGGCCCGGGTGCCGCGACGCGCCGCGCTGTCGCGCACGGTCGGCGGCCAGTTCCCGCGCGACTTCGACCCGGAGCGCTGGGGCATCCCCGCCTCGATGACCCAGGGCATGGACCCCATCGCCTCCTGGAACCTGGTCACCGCCGTCGACGCCTTCCTGTCGGCCGGCTTCACCCCGGCCGAGCTCCTCAAGGCCGTCCACCCCTCCGACGTGGCCTCCACGCAGGGCACCGGGTTCGGTGGCATGGAGTCGATGCGCAAGATGTTCGTCGGCCGGTTCCTGGGGGAGGAGCGTCCCAGCGACATCCTCCAGGAGGCCCTGCCCAACGTCGTGGCCGCCCACGTCATGCAGTCCTACATCGGCGGCTACGGTGCCATGGTCCAGCCGGTGAGCGCCTGCGCCACCGCGGCCGTCTCCATTGAGGAGGGCTGGGACAAGATCGCCCTGGGCAAGGCCGACGTCGTCGTGGCCGGCGCCATCGACGACATCTCGATCGAGTCGGTCGTCGGCTTCGGCAACATGAACGCCACCGCGGAGGCCGCGGCCATGCGCGCCAAGGGCATCTCCGACCGCCACTTCTCACGCGCCAACGACCGCCGTCGCGGCGGATTCGTGGAGGCCGAGGGCGGCGGCACGGTGATCCTGGCCCGTGGCTCGGTGGCGGCCCGTATGGGGCTGCCGGTGTCCGGTGTGGTTGGTTTCGTCTCCTCCTACGCCGACGGTGCCCACACCTCGATCCCGGCACCCGGCCTGGGCGCCCTGGGCGCCGGCCGCGGCGGGCGCAGCTCGCGCCTGGCCAAGGCCCTGGCGGCCCTGGGTGTGGAGGCCGACGACATCGCACTGGTCTCCAAGCACGACACCTCCACCGGCGCCAACGACCCCAACGAGTCCGAGCTGCACACGCGTCTGGCGCGCGCCCTGGGACGCTCCGAGGGCAACTCGCTGGTGGCGGTCTCGCAGAAGACCATCACCGGTCACGCCAAAGGCGGCGCCGCCGTCTTCCAGGTCGCGGGCCTGACCGAGATCCTCGCCTCCGGTGTGGCTCCCGGTAACGCCTCCCTGGACGTTGTGGACGCCCCGCTGGCCAAGGACGCCTTCTGGGTGTGGCCGCGCAGGCCCATCCGTCTGGCCGGTCGTGGTGGCCAGGACGGGCGTGTCCCGGGTGCCGGCCCGGTGCGTGCCGGTCTGCTGACCTCGCTGGGCTTCGGACACGTCTCCGGTCTCATCGCGATCGTCCACCCCGGTGCCTTCGAGGCCGCCCTGCGGCAGGCCGAGGGCCAGGAGGCGGTTGACGCCTGGCTGGCCTCAGCCAACGCCCGCCTGGCCGCCGGGACCAGGCGCCGCCGCGCAGGCATGATCGGTCGGGCCCCGCTGTTCGAGCAGGTCCAGGGCCGTCGTCTGGGGGAGGAGTCCAAGCAGCGCGACCCGCATGAGGTCGAGGCCGCCATGCTGCTCGACCCCGATGCTCGCTTGGGCTCCGACGGCGTCTACCACGCGGGGGAGTAATCACCTCACCTCAGCGCTCACAGGACCGGTTTCACGGCTAATGGGTTCCATTTCCGTGGAACCGGTCCTGTGCGTGCACACAGTCTCGCCAAAGGGAATTCCTCAATGATTTGTAAGTCTTTCTTTTCCGGAGTTCGGTGATGGCGGAACCACAGCTTCCAGATACTCCGCAGACTCCCCCCGGTTCCGCTGTTCTGTCAGTGGGTACGGACCTGGTGCACATTCCGGGTTTCTCCGCCCAGCTCGAACAGCCCGGCAGCGTCTTCGCACAACGCGCCTTCACGGCACGCGAGCGCCGAGAGGCCCGAAACCGTTCGGAGGAGAGGGGAACCAACCCGGCCCAGCACCTGGCAGCGCGGTGGGCGGCCAAGGAGTCCTTCATCAAGGCCTGGAGCCAGGCACACGTTCTGTGCGCAAAATGTCGCGGAACGAGTACCTCTCCGGTTATCCTGGCCGAGGACGTCGACTGGCGTGAGATCGAGGTTGTCACCGATCGGTGGGGCCGGCCTTCTTTGCGCCTGAGCGGCACCGTTGCCCACGCTGTTGAGCGCAGCCTCGGAGAGGAGGTATCAACCCCAGGGTGTTGGCCGGTTTCCATGAGCCATGACGGTGACTACGCCGCGGCCATCGTCCTTCACGTGCGTTGAGTCGTGCCCACACAGAAGGACCGGTGAGGAAACCTTGACCATGATCCAGTGAGCGGTCACTGCTGCCCGTCATGTCATGTCACGTACGGATTTGCACATCATCCGTAGTACTTGTCCATCGCTCATGGTCGCGCCATCAGGAACATCAACGACGAGCCGCGATATGCCGCGCACGCCGATACGGATCACTCACGAGACTCCAGGAGTCCCTTCTCCAACGGCTGCAGCGGTATGTCTCCCCTCTGACTGACGTGAGGACATATAGATGACTGCCACTACCTATCAAGCCATCGCGATGATCGTCTACTTCGTGGCCATGCTCGCCATCGGGGGCTGGGCCTATCTGCGAACGGATAACTTCGACGACTACATGCTCGCCGACCGCGACCTCAATCCCTGGGTGGCGGCACTGTCGGCGGGAGCCTCGGACATGTCGGGGTGGCTGCTGATGGGACTGCCGGGAACCCTGTACGTCAGTGGACTGGTCGAGGGATGGATCGCCGTCGGACTGACGGTCGGAGCCCTGGCCAACTGGCTGCTGGTGGCCCCGCGTCTGCGCGCCTACACCGAGGTCGCCAACAACTCGATCACCGTCCCCAGCTTCCTGGACAACCGACTCCACGACACGCATCGGTTGCTGCGCTGGTCCAGTGGCCTCATCATTCTGGTCTACTTCACCTTCTACGTCTCCTCCGGCATGGTCGCCGGCGGCCGTTTCTTCGAGTCCTCCTTCGGAATGGACTATCGCCTCGGCATGGTCATCGTCGCCGCCATCACCGTGGTCTACACGCTGATCGGCGGGTTCCTGGCCGTGTCCTACACCGACTTCGTGCAGGGAGTCATGATGGTGACCGCCCTGGTCATGGTGCCCGTCGCAGGTGTCATTCGGCTCGGGGGACTGTCCAACCTGACCAAGGCCATCGCCGAGGTCGACCCTCACTACTGGGTCATCTGGGGGCCGACGACGACGCTGCTCGGCGTCATCTCGGCACTGGCCTGGGGCCTGGGCTACTTCGGTCAGCCGCACATCATCGTCCGGTTCATGGCCATCCGCAGCCCCCGGGAGGCCGTGGCCGGAGGCACCATCGGAATCGGCTGGATGCTCTTCGCCGTGCTCGGTGCAGCCGGCACCGCGATCGTGGGCGTGGCCACCTACCAGCACGACAAGAAGCAGCTGGCCGACCCGGAGACCGTCTTCATCACGCTGGGCAAGCTGCTCTTCCACCCGTTGGTCGCCGGTTTCATGCTGGCAGCCATCCTCGCCGCCATCATGTCGACGATCTCCTCTCAGCTGCTCGTGACCTCCTCAGCGCTCATCGAGGACCTGTACGGCTCCTTCGCCCGCACCCGAGAGGAGAAGATCAGTGGCAACCGCATGGTGCTCTACTCGCGCATGGCGGTCTTCGCCATCGCCCTGGTCGCGGCGGTCATGGCCTGGAACCCCAGTAAGACGATCCTCGACCTCGTGGCCTTCGCCTGGGCCGGCTTCGGCGCCTCCTTCGGACCGACCATCCTGCTGTCCCTGTACTGGAAGCGCTTGAGCGCCATGGGTGCCTTCGCCGGAATGATCACCGGGGCCGTCGTCGTCATGATCTGGGGGAACGTCTCCGGTGGCCCGGGCGGCATCTTCGACCTCTACGAGATCGTGCCCGGATTTGTGGGCAACCTGGCTGTGGCCGTGGCCGTATCTCGGATGAGTCAGCCCTCGAAGGAGATCTCCGAGGAGTTCGACGCCGCTGTCGCGGCCTCACGGGCATAGACGGCCCACACCATTGCTCGCGGCGCTGTGGATCATCATGGCGCCGTGAGCGGTCCACGACTGCGGCTGTGGTGGCCCACAACGACGGTCGCCACAACCGCAGTGGCCGTGTGGCGATCAACGTTGTATCCTTGCGGCCAGCAACGTGCTCCGGGGTCGGTGAAAGTCCGAACCGGCGGTCACAGTCCGCGACCCGCTCGCACCACAGCTGCCTGAGGCGGCCATGGGTGCGGCGGCTGAGCCGGTGGAATCCCGGCACCGACGGTGAAAGTCCGGAGGGGAGGATGCGCGTGGCGCTCGGCGGGGTGACCCGCGGCTCGAGGCAACGTCCCGATCTCACGGACGACGGTGAGCTCACTGGATGGTGAACCGAGCGAGCGCCCAGCACGTGTGTGCGCCGACCGACGGTGTACAGGCGGACCCCGGTGCATCCGGGAGCGCCCGTTCCCGGAACGACCCGGGAGGACACCGTCGTGTACAGCCCCAGCCCCATCGGCAAGGCCGCACGCTCTCAAGCTTCCTCCACCGTGGCATCCTGCGATGTCCAGGAGCCGTTGACGTCCTCGACCTCACCGATGCCCTCGCCGTCGGGGTCCGCCTCAGAGTCGTCGCGCACGGCTCCGGCTCACCATGTGCCTCGTGTCCGCTCAGCAGGCCGCCGCGGCCCGTGGCCGGCGTTCCTTCTCGGCGCTACTCTGCTTGTCGCGTGGCAGGCCGCCGCGGCCTCAGGCGCTGTTCCGGCCATTTTCCTTCCCAGTCCGCTGGCCGTCATCAACCGGATGTGGCTGGGCCTGACCCAGGCGGGGCTGGCCTCCTACGCAGGGGTGACGCTCAAGGAGGCGCTGCTGGGCTGTCTGCTGGCCGCCGCCTTCGCGCTGCCACTGGCCTGGGCACTGCACCATTGGCGGTTCTTCTCCCGGGCCGTCTTGCCCTATGTCGCTGCGAGCCAGGCGGTTCCCGGTATCGCCCTGGCCCCGCTCCTCGTCCTGTGGATCGGCTACGGCACTCTGCCGGTGGTGATCCTGTGCGCCTTCATGGTGTTCTTCCCCATCACGATCACCGTGCTTCTGGGGCTGCGGGGCCTGGACACGGACGTCATCGATGCTGCCCGGCTCGACGGCGCGCACGGGCTGAGCATGCTCGTGCACATGGAGCTGCCCATGACGCTTCCGGCGATCTACACCGGACTGCGCACAGGGTTCACCCTGTCCATCACCGGGGCGGTCGTCGGAGAGATGATTATGGGTGGCGACGGTTTGGGAATGCTGTTGTCCACCCAGCGCGACAAGGTGGACACCACCGGCATGTTCTCCACCATCACCCTCCTGTGCATCCTGGCCACCACCATCCACTGGGCGCTCCACGAGCTCGAGCAGCGCAGCCGCACCGTGGACGCCCTGCGCGGCCGGCGCACCGGCTGAGCCTCCTCGACCATCGCGCTCCGGCTCGATCGCCCCACCCCGATCCCCCTGGAAAGGAAATACTCATGCCCCTCTCGCGCCGCCACCTGCTCGCCAGTGGTCTCGTCCTGAGCGGAACCGGTGTGCTCGCCGCCTGCTCCTCACAGGCGAGTAGCCCACTGACCATCGGCCTGACCTACACGCCCAACATCCAGTTCGCCCCCTTCTACATGGCCAAGAAGGACAGCAAGTACGCCTCCGGGGTGAACCTGCGTCATCACGGGGCCCAGGAGGGACTCTTCGACGCTCTTCTGAGCGGGAAGGAGCAGCTCGTCGTCGCCGGAGCAGATGAGGCCGTCGTCGCCGCCTCCAACGGGTCCGACCTCGTTGTCGTCGGCGGCTACTACCAGTCCTACCCGGCCTGCCTCATTGTCCCGGAGGGCTCTGCGATCAAGGCGCCTGCGGACCTTAAGGGCAAGACCGTCGGTACACCGGGACGCAAGGGGGAGACCTGGTACGCCCTCCAGCTGGCCATGGACACCGCCTCGCTGAGCGAGTCCGACCTGACGATCCAGGACATCGGCTACACCCAGCAGGCGGCGCTCGTGGGCGGCAAGGTTGACGCCGTCGTCGGCTTCTCCAACAACGACGCCGTGCAGATCAAGCAGGCCGGCACCGCGGTGCGCACGATCCAGCCGGCCGAGTCGATCCCCCTCATCGGCGTCTCCCTGGTGACGACCCGTAAGCTGCTGGACTCCCGGCGTGAGGACCTTCAGGCGGCGGTCAAGGCCTCAGTGGAGGGCATGACCGCTTTCGTCAAGGACCCCGACGCCGCCGTCGAGGCGACCAAGGAGTACGTGCAGGACCTGGTCGACTCCACTCAGGCCGCCAACGCCCGCGAGGTCGCCGTGGCCACGGGCAAGCTGGTCAGCGGGGAGGGCAAGGCGGCCGTCGGCTCAGTGCGGGTCGACGACTTCACACCGATGATCGAGTTCCTCGCCTCCCACAAGATCCTGGGCGACAAGAAGACACCCAAGGCCGCCGACATCTGCGTGCCCCTGACAGGCAACTGACTCCAGGTGGTCGCCAAGGACATCTGTATAACAACTTATACAAATCCCCAGGTATAACTACCGGTAAAATGCGATACACAGGCTCAAAACGAGAGGTGTGGACGCATGGACAGCAAGACCCCAGCCCCTTCTGAGATATCCCTTAACACACCTCCAGAAGACGAGGTGGCCTCAGTCGAGCCCGACACTGTGGCCGCAGTTCTCCCACCACGGCGGCATCGACGACTATTGAAGGCGATCTCATCCAAGTTTTCTGGTGTCCGCCGACTAAGGGTCTTCGGAGCACGCCACAGGGGCAGGCTCATCGTGGCTGGGGCGATGTCATTGTTCCTCGGTATATTCTCGGGCGGGTTTCTGACGGGCTGGATAGTCAAGGAAGAGGTTGCGGTTCGCAGTTCCGAGCCAAGACCGACTGTCGTTGAGATTCCGGTTCTCGACACTCAGGCCGATTCCCGTGTCCCTGATGTGCGCGGGATGGAAACAGCTGTTGCCAAGCAGGCTCTGGCAGACCTTGATATTGACCCGAACGCAGTCACGATCCGCGAAGTTGAATGGGCCGGCACTCCGGGCGTCGTCGTTGCACAGGAGCCGGTCGGCGGTGAACAGGTGACAGGGTCGTTGACGCTCTCCGTATCCAAGCAGGCGAGTGTTCCAGAGGTGACGGGAAAGAAGAAGAAGGACGCCATCGATGCCCTCCAGGCACTGGGGGCCGAAGTCACCGTCACCGAACAGTACAGTGCCAGCGCCACTACTGGGACAGTTCTCTCGGTATCACCGCAAGTTGGTTCCCCACTTGACAGCAGCGTCCAACTCGTCGTGGCCGAATCAGGAGGATCGATCCTGCTGAGCTCTGTCAACACGGCAGGTTCGGGATCATCGTGCTCGACGGACACCAACGTTTCCATGAATGGAACCTCATACAAGGAAGCACTGGCCTGCTCGGGAGGCTTCAGCAACAAGGAGAGTACGTATGCATGGGTTCTGGGGCGCCACGCCTCCACATTATCAACGACCGTCGGCCTGGCAGACTCGGGGAAAACAGATGCCACCGCCACTGTTAGGATTCTGGCCGACGGCAACGAGGTTGCACGTGCGGACGTGGCTTACGGAAAACCCGCAAAGGTTGACGCCGACGTCTCCAATGCTCTTCGACTTGAGATAGCTGTCTCCTCGAAGAACGGCGACACCGTCTACCTGGGTGACGCCCTGGTCAAGGGAACGACCGCCCAGATCGATCAGCTGGAGGCAGAGAAATGAAGCATCGTTTTGCAGTAATCATCACGTCCACCATTGTGTGCCTCACGATGTTCGCCACTGCGACCCCAGTCTCCTTGGCAGCACCAAGCTCGCCGCCCAGCGCCGGTCCGAGCGTCTCAGCCGCAAGCAGCACCACCGCGATGCCGGAATCGAAGGAACAGGCACCACTCGTTCTCGTCGTAGACGTCTCCGAGTCCATGACTGAGAACGACTCGAGCGGCCGGAACAAGCTGAGCTCAGCCAAGAAGACCATGTCAACCCTCGTTCAGGGAAGACCGGAGTCGACGGATCTTGGGGTGTGGACCTACCCGGGTGGAACCACGTCCGGAGAGTGCGCTCCTGGATCGTGGATACCGGGACTCCAACCGGATCAGCATCCCGACCCCACCGATGTCGACGCTCATATTCGTCAGCTCACGGCGAGCGGCAATACCCCAACAGGTCCCGCCCTCAGAGGGGTTGTCGACAGCCTCAAGCAGAAAGGCTTCACCTCCGCCACACTACTGCTGATCTCCGACGGTGAGTCCAACTGCGGAGAGCCTCCTTGCGAGGTGGCCAAGAGTATTGTTGACGAGGGATTCGCACTTTCTGTTCCCTCCATCGGATTCACCATTTCCGACAAGGGCCGAGACGAACTCACATGCATATCCCAGGCGACCGGCTCCAGCTATCGCGAGGCCGATAACGCGGATCAGCTCATTAAGGAGCTCTCCCAGTATGAGCAGCGAGACCTGGAAGTGAGTGTTGAAGCTCCCACTCGTATCAGACAAGGGGCGAATGCGGCGATCACTGCCACTATCAAAAATTCCTCGCACTACACGGTGACGAACATCAGGGCAGCGATCTCTATTGACCCAGGGACGTCTCGCACGATCTTCCCGCTCATCCTCTCTCCGGTTCGACATCTTCCTGCACTGAAGGAAGGAGAGTCGACTCGGGTCACCTGGGCGGCGACTGGGGCCAGCGGTCAAACCGGAACGGCTGGTTGGAAAGTGGCTGTAGGCTCTCGTGACGCCGGATCAGTTCTCAAGACCGGCAAGATTGAAGTGACCGATGAAGGACTCACCCTCAACGACGCCGGTCCTCTGCTTCAGGACGTTTCCGGGCCGGTGGTGGTGATCGGGGACTCCTTCTCCTCAGGAGAAGGAGCAGGAAGCTACCTGGACGAAGGAGAACCTAAGTGCCACCGGGCGCAGACCGCCTACGGGGCGGTCCTGGGAGGCCGGCAGACGCATCTCATCGCCTGCTCCGGCGCGGTAACGGCTGACGTCACCGACAAGTCTCAGCACCCCTCGGAGCCACCCCAGGCCAAGGCCCTCCAGGACATCCCGGACAACCCGGGACTGGTGTACCTGACCATCGGCGGCAACGACATCCATTTTGGGGACATCGTCACGGGATGCATCTTGGGCAACTGTACGGCCGACCGGGCGGAGATGACGCGTCGGCTCTCTGACATCCCCCAGCGCAAGGAGTCGCTGAAGAAGACCTATCGTGCCGTCATGAAGGCGGCTAACACCCGAGAGCGTGTTAAGAAGCGACAAGGCAAGGTGGCTCCGCTGATTGTCTCGCCCTACCCGGACCCGTTGTGGGAGAAGGAACAGGGAAACTGTGCCACCGTGATGCCCAACGTCTCTCTGTCGCCATCCGAGATCTCTTACGGACGCCAGATCCTCACCCTGCTCAACCGCACCGTCCGTGACGCAGTCACCGAGCTCTCCAAGGAGGGCTACCCGGTCTACTACGCGCAGGACGTCGTCGACCTAGCCAAACCGAACCATACAATCTGCAACAGCGATTCCTATTTCGTGAAAGTCAACCTACAAAACTACGTTCATGATCGTAACGAACTCTTTCATCCCAACATTTCTGGGCACGAGGCCTGGGCTCAGTCGCTGATCGCCTGGTCTCAGACCAAGGAGGCTCAGGTTGTCAACACGACGATGCCGAATGAGGGAGGAGGACTGCGATCCGCCGCCGCAGGCGGCCTGAAAAGGCTGGGGCGGGCGGTGCAACCACCGCAGGACCATGCCCTGACCGCCCAGCTCCAGCCACTGGCAGCCGACGGCAGCGCCTCCCGTCAAGTGACAACCACGACGGTGCGCAACGGTGACACCCTCACCCTCACTGTCACCGGCGTCAACCCGGGCAGCACCGTTACCGTCACAGTCCATTCCGACATCCAGACCCTGGGAACACTCACCGCTGACGCCAACGGCAAGGCGAGCGGGACTCTGGCTCTGACGGCGGACATTCCGTCAGGAAACCACACGTTGGTACTTGAGGGGCTCAAGGAGGACGCGCAGATGGGCTACTACGAGATTCCGCTCTCCGTACGAGAGACGAGTGGATGGCTGGTGCTCCTGGCGTACGGCATTACCCTCCTGCTAATCGCATGTGGCGCCATGACCTTGGTGCTCAGCAGGCGCCGTCGTCATCATCTCGCGGCTGCTCCAACGGCCTCATCCACCTCAGTTGCAGCGGACGTTGTTGATCCGGAAGGTGCAGATGACACATCCGAGGGGGACGCCGACACAGAGGAAGTATCCTCGTAACTACTCCACACAATGCGGCCTGGACTTCCCGTAACTGGGGAGTCCAGACCGTCGATGGGGAACCTTCCCGGTCGGCTCAGCCTCTCACAGCCGGCAGGCCAACAGTGAGGAGACGAGGATGGCGCGCGCCCCGACCTCGTAGAGCTCGTCCATGACCCGGTTCATGTCCGCCCGCGGGACCATGGCGCGTACCGCCACCCAGTCGGGGTTCTGCAGGGGGGAAACGGTGGGGGACTCGATGCCCGGGGTGAGGGCTGTCGCCAGGTGCAGCTTGTTCATGGGGATGTCGTAGTCGACGAGCACGTAGGCGCGGGCACGCAGCACTCCCTCCAACCGCCGTACGAGCGTGGCCAGCCCGGGCTCTGCGCGGAACTGCTCGGTGGTGATGAGCACGGCCTCGCTGACAAGGATCGGATCCCCGAAGGTCTCCAGGCCGGCGGCCCGCAACGTCGTGCCGGTCTCGACGACGTCGGCGATGAGGTCGGCCACGCCCAGCTGGACTGAGGACTCCACGGCGCCGTCGAGGTGAACGGTCTGGGCATCCACGCCCCTGGCGGCCAGGTAGCTGCGTACCAGGACGTCATAGGAGGTGGCCACCCGGCGCCCGGCGACGTCGGCCAAGGAGCTCATGGTCCCCTTGGGGGCGGCAAAGCGGAAGGTGGAGCGGGCGAAACCCAAGGGCAGGTGCTCGACGGCGTCAACCCCGGAGTCCAGGAGCAGGTCGCGGCCGGTGATGCCGGCGTGGACGGTGCCCTGACCGACGTAGACGGCGATGTCGCGCGGACGCAGGAAGAACAGCTCGACGTCGTTGGCCTCGTCGACGAGCACGAGCTCACGGCCCGTGCGGCGGGTGCGGTAGCCCGCCTCGGAGAGCATGGTGATGGCGGGGTCGGACAAGGAGCCCTTGTTCGGGACGGCGATACGTAGCACGGCGGTTCCTGATCTGTGGTGGGGGAGTCGAGTAGGAGGCGTGAGGGGCTCGGGGACTACAGGTAGCGGTAGACGTCCTGGAGGCTGTAGCCCTTGGCGAGCATCATGACCTGGGCGTGGTAGAGCAGCTGGCTGATCTCCTCGCAGGCGGCCTCATCGGACTCGTGCTCGCAGGCCATCCAGGCCTCGGCGGCCTCCTCCACGAGCTTCTTGCCGATGAAGTGGACCCCACGGTCCAGCTCCTCCACAGTCCCGGAGCCCTCAGGGCGGGTGGCCGCCTTGTGCTGCAGCTCGTCGAAAAGGTCCTCAAAGGTCTTCATGGGCCTAGGCTATCGGAAAGCCGGTGGGACACTGACCGACCGTTGTCCCATGACCTCTGTAAGACCGGGCCGGCTCGCAGCGCCCAGCACCGGTGCCTGCGACGGAGTCAGCCATCGTCGAGTGATGTCCTTCCCTGAGGTTTTCCACAGGGTGTCCTCGGGGGCTGGTTTGGGGGCGTTGGGGCAGGTAATGTCAATGCACCGTCTGGACGGGCAGTGTCGCCCGGCCGGGCGGGGTATGGAGTTGTTTCGGTGGCGAGGAGGCTTCCGTGATGAGTGCGTCCCTACGATCCGCTGCGCCCGCGGGCGCCCGGCGGCCAGTAGCTGGCCCCGGTCGCTCGATCCCGCCAATGCAACGCTCCGCCGCGCACGATCGTCGAGCTGAGTTGCCCCTCGACGGCATCAGCAGGCACGCGGAGCAGGAGGCTCCGGCGGAAGGGCCGCAGGGGCCGAGCAGCCGACCAGGCACTCCAGAGTCAGGCTTGGCCGTGCGCGACCGTTGCTCCCACTCAGATCCCGGCGGCCCTGGAGAGCGAGCGGGGCGGTCGAGTGGGGACCTGTTGGTGGGGCGCATGGCCCGACCCAGGGCCCGGTCTGGTTCTCGTTTCGGGCACCGGAGGGGTGTGGCCGGGTTGGTGGCGGTGTGTGCGCTGGCGCTGGGGATGGCGGCCTGCTCGGTGAAGGACGCCAAGGCGGAGGCCAGTGCGAGCGCCAGTGCCAGCGCGTCGGCGGCTATTGCCCGGGCTGAGAAGGGCATCGCTGACGCCAACGCCTCGGCGACTGCCTCGCGGGAAGCGGCTCTGACTCCTGAACTGCGCGCCAAGCGCGACGCCGCCCTGGCTGAGCCCGCACCGGCCAAGCCCCCACAGATGAACGAGGAGAGCGCCGAGGGCGCAGCAGCCAGCGTCGGCTACTTCCTCAACCTCTACCGCTACGCCTTCATGACCGGCAACACCACCGAGCTAGCAAAAATGAGCGAAGACGGTTGCAAGTTCTGCCAATCAGCCATCAGCAGAGCAACCAGCCTGCATGCTGCCGGAGGCTGGATTGACAAATGGGAACAGGATGTCACCAACGTGACATACTACGAAAAACTAGAGGGTCGCGACTACAATCGCGTCACGGTAGTCGTAGATTACGGACCCATGACTTCCCATCCTGGAGATGGAGGGGTAGCCAAGACATCCGCTCCGGACGAAGGAAGAAACCTTAACTTCGGCGTACGATACGTTAATGGACGCTGGTCTGTCGGCGGGGTCGAGGTAGTCAAATGACGGCGCCACACCCTTTTATCGTCGCCAGCCTCGCCGCGCCACTCATATTCCCGACACTAGCCCTTGGAAACACAACCCCAGATTCCACCACTGTTGAATCTAATGTAACTGCTGGAAATACGGATGCAGGAGTGGAAACCTATGGGGAGGTGACTGAAACCATCCCTCAGGAGGGCTCGTCGGATTCTGGTGAGCCTCCATCTCAGGAGCATCCGACTGTGAGGGCCTCGGATCCGTCGATGTGGGAGGAGCAGTCGCATCGGGAGTGCTCGCCGGAGAAGGACGCCTACGGGCTGGACAAGTACAAGTGCAACCTGGCCACCCTCAACCGCCCCGGCCAGCCCGACCAACCCACCACCAGTGGTGGTCCCCGTACGGTCACCATCACCACCCGCCAGGCCGCCACGCTCATCGCCTCCGGCTCAGGCATCACCCGCCAGCCCCCGGGACCCAAGGTCATCATCTCCAAGGCCTTCATCGTCTACACCAACCCCGCCGTGCGCTACCAGACCACCACCATCCTGGGCACCTCCATCGAGGTGGAGTTCACCCCCACCTCCTACACCTGGGGCTGGGGAGACGGCACCACCACAACCACCACCAACCCCGGAGCCCCCTACCCCCACCAGACGGTGACCCACCACTACCAGCACACCGCCACCGGCATCACCACCACCCTGACCACCACCTGGACCACCAGGTTCCGCCCCGCCGGCGAGAGCCAGTGGCGGCCCATCGAGGGCACCATCACCACCACCGAGACCTCCACCCCCTACGACCTGGTCCGCGTCATCACCTACCTCACCGACGACGCAGAAGAAGCCCAAGGCCACTAACCCCCACACCCAGCACACGCGGCCGCACCACAGACCACCAGGCTCACTCCACGACCGGTGTCACAAACGGCGACTTTTAAGACCACACCCGGCCCGACAACCACCGCACCCTGGCACATATGCGCTGGTCAGAGCCATACAGGCCCAGGCACGCCAACCGATGGACGGCCTAAAAGTCGCCAAACGTGACACCAAGACCTCTCAGACCACCGCCGAGCCCCCCCCCCACTCAGTCCCGGATGGCGGCGCGCCGGGCACCTAGGGCCGCTGTTCCCATCGCCACCGATCCGATGAGCAAGCTGAGGACGACGATCGTCAGCCAACGCTCGGGGAACTGGTGAGCGATACTCATCCAGCCCCAGGGGGCCAGCCGCCACAACCAGGTGGCCGCCAAGACCTCGTTGCCGCCGATGAGCAGCCCCATGATGACCAGGATGATATTGAGGACGATCGCCACGACGATCCGGGTGCTCAGAGCCACCGCCAGGCTGACGGCCGCGATCATGAAGGCGACAGCCGGCATCACCATGACCCCGTAGACGGTGCCGGTCACCGCCGGCAGATTCGGGTCGGTGCGGGTCAACGTGTCACCCAGGACCGTCATAACCCAGGAGGCACCCAGGACCGGGATGAGGAACAACCCACTCAGGACCGCAGCTGAGGTCAGGATGGCCCCGGCACCTCGGCGGGTGATGAGCGCACGCCAGGCAGGTTGGAAACGTCCCCACACCGTGATGCCGACGAGGGCTGCGGCAACCGGCACTCCCATGAGCTCGAGGAAGCTCTGCCCGTACCCGGGTGGGTACACGGTGTGGAGGACCCCCAGGAAGGCGAGCAGCAGGATTGCCAGGACCGCCCACACGATCCAGGGCAGAACGCCGGCCATCGCCAGGATGGCACTGCGCGGCCCGGGAACACGGGCCATACGGGTGGTGGGCGTGGCTCGGCGAATCGGGATGCTTTGGGGTCGCGCGCCTGGGGCCTGCTCCGGTGACTGCACCGTGACGGTCTCCGACTGATCGTCAGCGGCATCCCTTCCGCCGGGAAGCAGCCGGCTGAGCTGGGAAACCGACGACGCCGAGGACCCAGCACCACCGGAAGCCCCGCAGAGTACGGCCAGTCCGATGCCGGCCAGGGTCAGGCCGATCGTCAGCAGGAACCCGGGCAGGAGCGGGTAGTCCCACACCGGCGAGTCCGCCTCAAGCAGCACGCTGCTGCCGTGAACACCCAGCAGGGGCAACGGGACCCTCGCTGTCCAGGCCCACGGGAGCATCCACCAGTCGCTCCGCTCGGCCTGGACCACGCCCGCCACGGACCAGACGAAGCCGAGGACAGGGGCGACCCCGACGGAAACAACTCGCAGCACGTGGAAGGCTGCCATGCCCCAGGCGCAGGCGCCGGTGACGACGATCCACATGTAGGTGGCGAACAGCAGGTACCGGTCCCAAGGACCCCAGCCGTTGCCGACGATGAGGGCGTGCCCCACCACCGGGACGACCAGCGCCACCTGGCAGACCAGCGCGGACAGGCTCAGGACCACGAGGCGGGCACCCGCCACCCGGCGCGGCGCGACGGCGCGCCACGCCGTCCCACCCTGACGCCACCGCTGCTCACGCCACTGGGCCATCGCCCCGGTCAGCAGCCCCAGAGGCACCGCGAAGCCCCCGGCATACATATGCATCCACGCCAGAGCATTTCCGTTCCACTGGAGCTCCGTGACCACACCTGAGGAGATCGAGGCATTCGCCAGGATGATGGTGTGAACGGTGAAGATGAGAGTCGCCCCGATCACGCCCCAGGTGAAGGTGCGCCGACTGCGGGTGAGCTCGGCGCGCACCAGGTCCCACAGGCCTACTCTCACCTTTGCCGTCCCCTGTGCCTTCACCCGGGTCTGCAGCTGCACAACGGTGCTCATGCGCGCACCTCCGTCCGGGCAGGGCGTCCGCCTCCGGTGACTGCCGCTAGGAATGCCGCCTCCATGGCCCGTTCGTCGTCGGCGTCGGCGAAGTCGGCCAGCGGCCCCTCGTAGACGAGGCGCCCGGTCGCCAGGACCCCGATGTCGTCACTCATGCGGGCGATCTCCCCGAGCTGGTGGCTGGAGACGACGACGGTGCGTCCCTCGTCGGCCAGGTTCCGCACGAGATCGCGCAGCTCGATAATGCCCTGGGGATCCAGCCCGTTCTGAGGCTCATCAAGGATGAGGACCTCCGGGTCGGTCAGAAGCGCCATGGCCAGGGACAGGCGCACCTTCATGCCGGTGGAGAAGGAGCCGGCACGCTTCCTGCCGACTCCAGCCAGCCCGACACGCTCCAGGAGCGGAGTGATGGCCTCTGGGGACGTGCCGGTCAGACGGCAGTGGACGAGCAGGTTGCGTCGCGCGGACAGCTGGGGGAAAAGGGCGGGGCCGTTAATGGAGGCCCCCACCTGGGCCAGGCTGCGACGGGAGAACGGAGCCCCCTGGATCTCCACACGCCCGGCGTCGGGTGTGAGCAGCCCCAGGGCGATGTTGAAGGCGGTCGACTTGCCCGCCCCGTTGAGGCCGAGCAACCCGTACACGCGACCGGGATAGGCCGACAGGTCCAGATCGGCAAGGACCTTCTGGCGGCCGAAAGACTTGGAAATGCCGGCGAGCCTCAGCCCGGGGGTGTGACCGGCGCCGTAGGTGGGAGAGGGGGGAGGTGATGATGTTGCGGTGGCTGTCATGGCCCCATGCTCCTGTGCACCAGTACCTCAACGGATCCCCACCAGGGATACAGTCCGCATCCGCTCCCACACTCCTGTCTCCTCCCTGGGGAGGAGAGCTACCGCGGCTGGACGAGTCCCGTGGTCAGAGCATAGATGACGAGCTCGACCCGGTTATGGCAGCCCGTCTTGCCCAGGATCGTCTTGACATGGGACTTGACCGTCGACTCAGCCACATGGAGCCGTTCACCAATACTGGCGTTACTCAGCCCCTGGCACACCAATGCGAGTACGGCGTCCTCTCGGCTGGTGAGAGCCTCGTAGGGGCCCGACGGCGCCCCCACAACGGGCACGGCCCCATCGGTCGGTGCCGACGAGGAGGCCGACGACGACGGGGCATCAGGCCCGGTACCTGCATCAAGGTGCGCCAGAACGGTTCCGGTGACGGCCGGATCCAGCCAGGACCCTCCGCCGGCGACGACGCGGATCGCCTCCAGCAGCGTCGTCGGCTCGGCGTCCTTGAGGAGAAAGCCGTGGGCGCCGGCACCCAGCGCCGCCAGGACGAGGTCCTCATCATCGAAGGTGGTCAGGACCAGGACCCGCAGAGCGGCGGTGGCAGGTGTCGCACGCAGCTCGCGAATGGCACTGACCCCGTCCAGGACCGGCATCCGCAGGTCCATGAGCACCAGGTCGGTCCCTCCGTGGGGACCGGTGGCTCGAGTGGTCAGCCCCTCGATGGCCTGACGCCCGTTGACGGCTTCCAGAACCACTTCCATATCGGGCTGTGCGGCCACGAGAGCGCTGAAGGCACTGACCAGCAGCGGCTGATCGTCGACAACAGCCACCCTGATAACACCAGTCGTCCTGGTCGTCATCTGCAGTCTCCTGATTCTGTCTCGCCGGCGGTCATGGCGCTCGCGGGCAGCTCGAGCGGCGCCACCGGGAAGTCGACGTCAATGGTGAAGAAGCTGTGGTCCCCGTTGTTGTGGATGCCGTGGGTCATGGTTCCGCCCACGAGCCTGAGCCGCTCCTCGAGGCCGACGAGCCCGCTGCCACCGAAGGGGGAGTGCTCTGCGACGTCCGGCACCGGGTTGGCGACGTGAAGGTGGCAGGAGTCCTGCGACAGTGTCAGGCTCAGCTCGATCTGGCCGGTTCCGTGCCTGACGGCGTTGGTGAGGGTCTCTCCTACCAGACGCACGAGGGTGAGGCGTTGTATCGCAGACCACGCCGAGTTGCAACGCTCCAGGACCTCCGGTTCGGGAAGCACGGCGCTGATCCGGCTCCCCGAACTGCGAGTGGTCTCGATGAGGGCCGGGATGGTCCGCAGGTCCGCCAGGGGAGTGATCTCGCCGGCGTCGGAGCGCAGCACGGAGACGAGCTGGCGCACGGAGGCCAGGGAGGCATCGGCCGTGTCACGCACCGTGGTCAGGGTGCTGCGCAGCCGTTCCTCGCCTCCCAGGGCCAGGCCGGTGGCGGCCTGCACCTTGATCGTGGTGAGGCTGTGGCCCACCAGGTCGTGGAGCTCTCGGGCCAGGCTGAGGCGCTCGGCCGCAACCGCCTGGGCCGCGGCGATGCCGACGTCGAGGGCTTGGTTCTCGGCGATCCGGCGCCGGGAGGAGGCCAGCAGGTAGGTGAGTACCACGGCACCGACGAAGACCAGGCTGGAGAGTGCTCTGACCAGGAGGATGGTTCCGTCCCAGCCGGAGCCTGTCGTCGGGTCGGCGTCTGATTCGTAGGGCGGGGTGTAGGAGGCGAGGGTAACGGGGTTGACCAGGGCGCCGGCCAGAGCCAGCAGGAGTGCCGCCGTGCCCCAGCGCCGGTCGGGCTCCCAGCGGGTGACGGTGTAGAGACTGGTGATGGCCGTGGCGATGATCGGGTTGAGGCCGAGGTTGACGGGGGAGAGGACCACGAGGATCGCGTAGGCCGCCAGCAGGGCGTAGGTCGCGATGAAGGAGACACGCAGGAGACGCAACCGTCCGAACTGCGTCAGTGCCAGCGCCAGACACAGGGCGAAGTCCGCAACATAGATGGCATAGCCGCCGAAGCGCAGGATGAAGGTGACTGACTCCAGTGCGAAGGCGAGGAAGACGATCCCGAGGGCGAGATCCACGACTGGGATCGAGTAGTGTGCCCAGCGACCTCCTCGTCCCGGCACCATGCGGTGACGGGCCTGCCAGTCGTAGGCTGCTGACAGACTCGCTGTCGTCGGCAGCACCGCGCTGCGGGCCGTCGCGCCCGGTTGGCCGTCTCGATCAGCCATGTGCCGTTCCTTCGTCAAGGATCTGGCGCGCGTGGCGACCGGCCGCCGCTGCGGCGATGAAGGCGGCTGCATCCTCATCCAAACCTCGTCGCATGGTGGACAGCCTGACCCCGGTCTGCGCCTCCGCCTCCCGCAGCAGCTCCAGGAGTCCGTCAGCGGGGACCTCGACGAGTCGGTGCTGCCCGGCACCCGGCCGGGGCGCGCACAGGGTCTCGGCCTCCTGACGCACCTGTGCCCCCAGCGGCCCCTCCAGGTCGGGGACGACGACGTCGGCCCCCGCCAGCGCTACCCGCCCGTAGGCCGTCATCGAGTGGTGGGACACGCCCCGGTGGCGGGCGCGGGCATCGGCCTGGGAGACACGCAGGCAGGCCACCGGATGCCCGCCCAGCGCGGCGACGGCGTTGATGGCGTCCCCGCAGGCCACCCCGGAGAAGCCCCAGGGCGTCTCGGTGCCCAGGTTCCCGGGCCCCTGGATGACGATGGCGGCGTCGGCGCGCAGGACGTGACGGGCCGCCAGGAGCGCGTTGTGAACGCTGACTGCCTCAATGTCACCGCCCCAGGCCTGCCCGGCCGTGATGGTCCCGGTCAGCCACCCGGCCTGGCTCAGGGCGGCAACGACACGTGAGTAGGCCAGGGGCAGGGCCCCGCCGTCGGTCATGATGTAGGCGACTCGTGGCTGCTCCTGGCTGTCGGGGGAGCGCAGCCCGGCGAGCACCGCCGGCAGGCTCGAGTGCAGGTCGGCAACCACCACCGGCATCCCCTCCAGATGGAGGCTGCCGATCGGCTGGGACAGCAGGCCGTGGTGGGCCGTGCCCTGCTCGTCAACGCCGGTGACCATCACCTGGTCCGGCATGTAGCGGGCCTTGACGAGGTGCCCCTCGCGCGGAGGATCGGGGGGCAGGGCGTCCAGGCGAGAGCTGACCATGGCGTGCCCGCCCGTGCCCAGGGCGCGGTCGAGGGCTGAGACCTCCAGCCTCACCCGCTCGGCGGCGCCGGGCAGCCCGGTGAGGGCCTCGTAGGCGACCGCGCGGATCCGCTGGCCGGGCAGCAGGGCATTCGCACCATTCGGGGCTCCGACGATCTCCACGTCCAGCTCGGTGCAGGATCGCCCCGCGGGTCCCCATGCCGTCCTGGTCCCGGTCACTACGCCGTCGCGCCACATCATGGCGGCAGACTATCCGGGCGCGCGCGTCACCAGCCGCAGGCCACCGGTTTCTCCTAGGCTGGGGCACCGTGAGCCAGTCGACCCGTAGCACCGAGGAGCGCCTGGTGAGCCTTTTGCTCACCTTGCGCAACACCACCACCGGTCTCAGTGCCGAGGAGCTCGTGGCCAGTGTGCCGGGATACGGCTTGGCGGACCCCTCCACCAATCCGCTCTCGGCGCGCCGCAAGTTTGAGCGGGACAAGGACACGCTGCGCGAGCTCGGTATCGAGGTGACCACCACCGGGCGCCCCGAGGAGCCCCGGTACCGGGTCATCGAGGAAGACTACACTTTGCCCGCGCTGCACCTGAGCGCCGAGCAGGCCGCCTGCCTGGGCCTGGCTGCATCCGCCTGGCGCGACGGCGATCTTCCCGCCACGGCCCGGCGGGCCCTGACCAAGCTGCGTGCCGTCAGTGAGGGACCGACCGGAAGCAGCTCCGCCGGCCTGCCGGTCCTCACCGCGGACCTGTCCGGTGAGGAGATCCCCGAGGAGCTCCTCACCGCGGTCGACGAGCGCCGCCTGGTCACCTTCGACTATGTCTCGGCCCGCTCGGGCAGCACCCGGGCCCGCACTGTCGAGCCGCACCACCTGCGCCTGGCCGAGGGCGCCTGGTACCTCGACGCCGTCGAGCCAGCAGGCGCCCACCGCCCAGACGCCAGCAGGCAACCGGAGGAAGCGGAAGGAACCGCTGTCAGGCTGCTGACCTTCCGACTGGCTCGCATCGCCGGTTCAGTCACCGTCCATGGGAGCCCCGGAGCCTTCACCCGGCTTCCCGCCAAGTCGCCCAGCCGCCGGCGTGCACTGCTCGCCGCTCTGCCGGGGCGGGCTCTGGGACTGCGTCTGGCCGGGGCCCACCTCGATCCGGCTCAGGCCCTGCAGGCAGAACTGCCTGCTCTGCCCGCGCACCTGGAAGGCCGTGATCTCATCGCTGTCGAGTACGAGGATCCCTTCTCCTTCGCCGGGACCGTGGCCGCTCTTGGCGATGCAGTTGTCGTTCTCGTCCCTGACTCCTTGCGCCAGGCGGTCCTGTCCCACCTGCAAGGCGCGGCTGGGCTCACGGCACCGGAGGGGGAGTGACGATGGCTCGCGTATCCGCCTCCGACCAGCTCACGCGACTGCTGGCGCTGCCCGCCTGGGTTGCGGAGCACCCCGGCGTGACCGTCGCGGAGGCCGCCGAGCACTTCGGCGTTACCCGGGCCGCCATTGAGCGCGACGTCAACACGCTGTGGGTCTCCGGCTTGCCCGGCGGCATGCACGGGGACCTTGTGGACTTCGACGCCGCGGACTTCGAGGCCGGGCGCCTGCGCCTGTCCGAGCCGCTGGGGCTGGACCGCCCGGTTCGGCTCACCCGGCAGGAGGCGATCTCTCTGCTCATGGCGCTCAGGGTGCTCGCCGACCTCCTGGCCGACGACGAGGCCTCCGCACCCGTCATCGCCTCCACCCAGCAGGCGGTGACCGCCCTGCTCAGCTCTAGCGCCTCCTCCGAGGACTCCGACGCGCGCGCCGATCCGGGAACCGTCACCACCGGCCCAGGGCCCGCACACGCAGGACGTTCCAGCCGTACGTCCCGGATCCTGGCCGTTGTGCGCTCCGCCCTGCAGGACAGACGGCGCCTCCACCTGGTCTATGTCTCCGCCACCGACACCCCTTCGGAGCGAGACGTCGATCCCATCACCCTGGAAAGTGATGGATCACATATGACGCTGGTGGGTTGGTGCCTCAGTGCCCAGGCCGAGCGCAGCTTCCGCCTGGACCGGATCACCGCGGCAGAGGCGCTCGACACCCCGTCCGTGCGGCATCGCGCCTCACGCAGGACGAAGCAGGCCGCGGCCGATCACTATGCGGGCAACAAGCCTCGTGCCACGCTGGTTCTCCAACCGACGGGCCGTTGGCTCGCCGAGCAGGTCCCGTGCCTCTCCCAGGAGGAGACCGGGGACGGCAACCTTCAGGTGGTCGTTGAGGGACGCGATCGCTCCTGGCTCATCGGCCTGGTCCTCTCGGCGGGTCGCCATCTCGTGGCGGTGGAGCCCCCGGAGCTCGCCCAAGAGGCGGCAGCAGCAGCTAAACAGGCTCTGACCTCATACGACTGCTGAGCCTTGTCCCGTCCGCCTTGGGGAGAACCGTCAGGACCCTCGTTCTGAGGCTCCCGCCAGGGAGGCTACACTCAGCCCGTATCGATAGCCCCTACCACAAGGAGCAGCGCCGTGAACCTCTTTAAGCCGTCGCACATCATCTTCCTGCTCATCGTCGTCATCCTGCTGTTCGGCTACAAGAAGCTGCCTGACATCGCCCGCAGCGTGGGCCAGTCCATGAAGGTCTTCAAGAAGGAGGTCAAGGAGCTGCGCGACGACGACTCCAAGGACTCCCACGCTCAGATTCAGCAGCCGCAGGAGGGCACCTACTACACCGAGCCCACCCAGTCCGGCCAGACCGCTCAGAGCGCCGAGGGCTCATCCCAGAAGTGATGTCATCCGGCCAGAGCCGGTGACCTGCAGATGAAGGAGGCCGCGGTGCCCAAGCTCCCTCAGATCAAGCGATCGAGGCGCAAGGACAACCCCGAGGCGCGCATGTCCATCGGGGACCACCTGCGCGAGCTGCGCCAGCGTCTCTTCGTCTCCGCCGCGGGCGTCATGGTGATGACGGTCGTCGGTTACCTGGTCTACGAGCGGGCCTTCGCCCTCATTACCCGGCCCATCGAGCAGGCCAATGCCAAGGGCGCGCACCTCACTCTCAACTTCGACACGATCCTGGCCTCCTTCGATATGAAGCTCGAGGTGTCGATCTGGCTGGGAGTTCTGCTGTCCTCACCGTTGTGGATGTACGAGTTCTGGGCCTTCGTGGGACCGGGCATGACCCGCAAGGAGAAGGCATACACCTGGGCCTACGGCACGGCCGGCCTGTTCCTCTTCCTCGCCGGCGCCGGCCTGGGGATCTGGGTGATGCCGCACGCGGTCTCCATCCTCACCAGCTTCATCCCTGACGGCCCCACTGCCGGAGTGATCGGGGCGAATCTCTACCTGTCCTTCGTCATGAGGCTGGTCCTCGTCTTCGGGATCGCCTTCCTCCTGCCCGAGCTCCTCGTCGCCCTCAACATGCTCGGGCTCATGCAGGGAAAGACCATGCTCAAGGGCTGGCGCTGGGCCATCATGGGCATCGTCACCTTTATGGCCATTGCCAACCCGCTGCCGGATCCATGGTCGATGGTCTTCATGTCCGTTCCCATTGCCGGCCTGTACTTCCTGGCCTGCTTCATCTCCATCAGGCATGACAAACGGGTGGAGAAGAAGCGTGCTGAGCTCGATGCCGAGCTCGAGGCCGCCCTGGCCGAGTAGCCGGGTGCTTCACCCCGTCCCTGCCTGACTTGTCCCACCTTTTCCTTCGATGCGTATCGCTCTGCTGTCCAACCCCTCTTCGGGACGAGGACGTCATGCGGCCGCCGACGACGTCGCCCGCCGGATCCTGACCGGGGCCGGCCACGAGGTCCTTCACGTGCGTGGCAGCTCCTACGAGCAGGCGCGTGACGCAGGACGGGCCCTCCTGGGGGACGGGCCGCATCGGAATGTTGAGGCACTGGTGGTCGTCGGCGGGGACGGCATGGTCCACCTGGGGGTGGATATCGTCGCCACGACGGGTGTTCCCCTGGGCATCGTGGCCACCGGCACCGGTAACGACATCGCCCGGCACTTCGGTCTGCCCAGCCGGGACGCGGAGGCCTCCGCCCGCCTCATCAACCAGGCGCTGTCCGGGAAGGGCGCCATCACGGCGGTCGACGCGATCTACGCCTCCCGCCCCGATGGCACTCTGCTCGCCCCGCAGCGTCGCTGGTCCCTGGCCGTGGTCAGTGCCGGGGTGGACGCCGCCGTCAACGCCCGCGCCAACACCCTCTCCTGGCCGGCCGGCGAAGGACGTTACGTGCGCGCCTTCACCGCCGAGCTCGCGACGCTGGCGCCTTACGGTTACCGGGTCACCACCGACGAGGGCACCTGGGAGGGGCCGGCGCTCCTGCTGGCGGTGGCCAACACCCGTTACGTCGGCGGCGGCATGGACCTGGCGCCCCAGGCCGACCCCACCGATGGCCTGCTGGAGGTGCTGCGCCTGGATCCCGTGGGCCGCACCCACCTGCTCGTCCTCTTCCGCCGGCTCTTCCGCGGCACGCACCTGACCGACCCAGTCGTCCACGTCGAGCGCAGCCGCACCGTCACCATTGAGGCGCTCACTGAGCGAACCGGCCGTGATCGGGGCCTGCGCCCACCTCCTCACCCCTTCGCCGACGGCGAGCCGCTGGCCGAGCTGCCCCTGCGCCTTGAGGCCATCCCCGACGCCGTCCGGCTGCTCCTACCGGCTCACGACTGATCCGGCCCGTAAGGTGTTGCCATGAGCTCACCAGCCGAGCGCTATGCCGCATCTCGACGTCGACAGGCCGCCTCCAGCAGTGAGCTCGCCCGTTTTGCCCAGGGCTACGACTTCCCCCTCGATCCCTTCCAGGAGGAGGCCTGCGGCGCCGTCGAGCGGGGAGAGGGCGTGCTGGTCGCGGCTCCGACGGGCGCCGGCAAGACAGTGGTGGGGGAGTTCGCCGTGCACCTGGGCCTGGCCCGGAGGCTCAAGACCTTCTACACCGCCCCCATCAAGGCGCTGAGCAACCAGAAGTATCTGGACCTCGTGGCCCGGCACGGTCAGGAGCGGGTGGGGCTGCTGACCGGTGACACCTCCGTCAACCCTCACGCGGACGTGGTGGTCATGACCACCGAGGTGTTGCGCAACATGCTGTACTCGGGCTCGCGTGACCTGGACCGGCTGGGCTTCGTGGTCATGGACGAGGTCCACTACCTGGCTGACCGCTTCCGCGGGCCGGTGTGGGAGGAGGTCATCATCCATCTGCCCACCGAGGTCCAGGTGATCTCCCTGTCCGCCACGGTCTCCAACGCCGAGGAGTTCGGCGACTGGCTCGGCCAGGTACGCGGCAGGACCGCCGTCGTCGTCTCCGAGGAGCGCCCCGTCCCGCTGACTCAGCACATGATGGTCGGACGCCGGCTGCTGCCGTTGTACTCCCACCCCGCGGAGGTACCTGAGCAGTCCGACCAGCTCGACCAGTCCGAGCAGACTGAGCCAGAGCGGCAGGCGGAGCAGACGGGGCAGCCCCCGCTCAACCCCGAGCTGCTCAAGGCCGTCAAGCAGGCCCGGCGTGCCGCCGCCTCCGGCGGCGCTTCCAAGAACAGCTACCGTGGCCGCGGTGGCGGTTCGGCCCGAGGGCCGCAGCCCTGGAAGCGCTCCGCCCGAGGGGGCCGGGCGCCTCGCCGCGGCGAGGGGGGAGCCCGCACGGCCAGGTTGAAGCCGCCTTCGCGACTTCAGGTGGTCACGGCTCTGGAGGGGGCGCGCCTGCTGCCCGCGATTGTCTTCGTCTTCTCTCGGGCGGGCTGTGAGCAGGCCGTCCACCAGGTGGTCAGCGCCGGGGTGGACCTGACTACCGAGGCCGAGGCGGCCCGAATCCGGGAGGTCATCGAGCGGCGCACCGCTGACATCCCCTCCGGCGACCTGGGGGTCCTCGGTTTCCACTTCTGGGCCCACGCCTTGGAGCGCGGTGTCGCGGCCCATCACGCGGGGCTGCTGCCGGTGTTCAAGGAGACGGTGGAGGAGCTCTTCAGCGCGGGCCTGGTCAAGGTCGTCTACGCCACCGAGACCCTGGCACTGGGGATCAACATGCCCGCCCGCACCGTGGTCCTGGAGTCGCTGCGCAAGTGGAACGGCTCGGCCCACGTCACCCTCAGCCCGGGGGAGTACACCCAGCTGACGGGGCGGGCCGGGCGACGTGGCATCGACGTGGAGGGCCACGCCGTCGTGCTGGCAGCCGACGACGTCGAGCCGGCCACGGTCTCCTCGCTGGCCTCCCGGCGCACCTACCCGCTGGTCTCCGCCTTCCGCCCGACCTACAACATGGCCGTCAACCTGCTTGAGCGCATGCCGCGGATGCGGGTGCGTGAGGTGCTCGAGCAGTCCTTCGCCCAGTTCCAGGCCGACCGTGGCGTCGTGGAGCTGGCCGCTCAGGCTCGCCGCAAGCGCCGCAGCCTGGAGGGCCTGGAGAAGGACATGACGTGCCGTCTGGGCGACTTCCGCGAGTACGCCTCCCTGCGCCAGGCCATTGCCGACGCCGAGGCGGACCTGTCGCGGGACAAGTCCGCGGCGCGCCGCAGCGAGACGGGACGGACCATGAGCTCACTGGGACGCGGAGACGTCATCGTCTTCCGCAAGGGGCGACGCCGCCGCCACGGCATCGTCCTGGAGGTCGGTGCCGACCGGACCGGGACCCCCACCATCACGGTGCTGGGGGAGGATGCGCGAGTCGTCGCCCTGACCCCGGACACGGCACCGGACGGAGTGATCCGCGTGGGCGCGCTGCGGGTGGCGGACTCGGTGGACCCGCACCGGCCCCGGGACCGGGACCGGCTCGTTCAGCGTCTGGTCGACGCACTGCGTGCCGGGGACCTGGAAGGGAGCGGTAAGCGCACACGCACCCGCTCCGGCCGCGCCCAGGCCCGCCGCGACAGCGCGATCGAGAACCTTGAGCGCCTGCGCCACGAGATGCGCTCCCACCCCTGCCACGGTTGCCCCGACCGGGAGGAGCACGCCCGGGTGGGCCGCAAGTGGTCTAGGGCCCGGGCCGAGGCCGAGCGCCTCCAACGGCGCATTGAGACCCGCACCGGCACCATTGCCCGCCTCTTCGATGCCGTCTGCGAGGTGCTGCTCGACCTGGGCTACCTGCGCCCGGTGGACCGGGGCCACCCGGAGCGTGAGCTGCGGGTCACCGGTGCCGGCAAGGTGCTGGCCCGGATCTACGCCGAGCGGGACCTGCTCATCGCCGAGTGCCTGCGCACGGGAGTCTTCGAGGACCTCAGCGCCGCGGAGCTGGCCGGGGCACTGAGCGCCTGCGTCTACGAGCCGCGACTGAGCGCACAGTCGATCGGGCTGCCCGTGGCGCCCGGCTCCAGGCTCGGCCAGTGCCTGCGCGCACAGCTGGGGGTCTCACACCGAATCCACGACCTGGAGTCCCTGGCCCGCATCGAGGCCTCCTCGGGCGCGGAGCCGGCACTGGCAGGGGCCGTCCAGGCCTGGTGCGACGGCGCGCAGCTGGCGGACATCCTGGACGCCACGGAGCTGACGGCGGGGGACTTCGTGCGCTGGTGCAAGCAGCTGCTCGACGTCGTCGGGCAGATCGCGAGCCTCTCACCGCCACCGGATGCCACCCCCGAGCAGGCCAGGGCGGTCACCGACCTGTCGATGCGCGCCGCCGAGGCCTCCCTGGATCTCAATAGGGGAGTGGTGAGCTGGTCGGCCGTGTGACGCGGCGGCTAGTACTCTCGTTCCAGCCGATACTCCGGACGACAGGACTCATGCCCCTATGTCAGGCTTCTTCGCCCTTCTCGACGACATCGCCACGCTCGCCAAGCTGACGCTGTCCACCGTTGACGACACGGCCTCCATGGCCGTCAAGACCTCGGCGAAGGTCTCGGCGGCCGCCGTCGACGACGTCGCCACCACACCCCAGTACGTCACCGGCATCACCCCGGACCGGGAGCTGCCGATCATCAAGAAGATCACACTGGGCTCGCTGCGCAACAAGCTCCTCATCATCCTGCCGATCGGCCTGCTGCTGACGGCCGTGGCGCCGTGGCTCCTGCCGGTGGCGCTCGTCATCGGCGGCGCCTACCTGTGCTTCGAGGGTGGGGAGAAGATCCTGGAGCGCTTCGGCGGCGCTGCTCACGCCAAGGAGGAGACCGGCCCGGTCGACGAGGCCCAGATCATCCGTCAGGCCATCACCACGGACTTCGTCCTGTCCACCGAGATCATGCTGCTGGCCCTGGCCGAGGTGGAGGGGGAGTCCTCCATGCGGCGCATCATCGTGCTAGTCCTCATCGCCCTGCTCATCACCTTCGCCGTCTACGGCCTGGTGGCGGCTCTCATCAAGCTCGACGACGCCGGCGCGCACCTGGCCGGACAGGGCCGCACCGGCGCCATCCGCTCGATGGGCCGCGCGATCGTGAGGTCTGCGCCGCTCCTCTTCCACGGCATCGGAATCATCGGGACCGTGGCGATGCTGTGGGTCGGCGGTCATATCCTGGCGGCCAACCTCGCCAAGGTCGGTTTCCACCCGCTGCACCACGCCATCGAGTGGGCCGAGGAACTCACCCACAACCCGGTCCTGTCCTGGATCACCGGAACAGCCATGTCCTGCCTCATCGGAGCCGTCATCGGCACCGTGCTGGCCCTGGCCTGGCAGCCCGTGCATCACGCTCTGGCCCGCCGTCACAAAGGTTAACTATCAACATAGCCGTATGCTTCACCGCGTGACAGTGCCCTCTCGGATGCCCTCCCGGATGCTCTCTCGGTCCCCCGGCTGGCTTCGCCGATCAACCCCGGCGGTGGTGGCGCTGCTGGCGGGGCTGGCCACCTACACCGCCTTCCCCCCGATGAACCTGTGGTGGTCGGCCCTCATCGGGGTCGGGACCTTCATGCTCCTCATCCGCGGACGCCGCTTCTGGGCGGGCACCGGTCTGGGACTGCTCTACGGCTTCGGCCTGTTCACTCCTCTGCTGCACTTCACGATGGTGGGCATGGGCAACCCGATCGGCTGGATCGCGCTGACGCTCTTCGAGTCCCTCTACCTGGCCGCACTCGGCGGGGCCTGGTCCCTGGTGAGCCGCCTGCCACTGCTCCAGGGGACTGCCCGGCAAAGTCGGTTCACGCGGCATGTGCCGGCCGGAGCGGCCAGTGTGCTCTGCTTCGCCGTGCTGTGGTCCGGGATGGAGGAGCTGCGCTCGGTGTGGCCGCTGGGAGGTTTCCCCTTCGGGCGCCTGGCATTCGCCATGGCGGATGCCCCCGTCCTGCCGGCGGCGGCCTATCTTGGCAGCGCCGGGGTGGGGCTGCTGGTGGCACTGGCGGCCGCATGCCTCGCCCATGCAGCTCGCTCCATCTATGAGCGCCGCGCGATGCCGGTCCTCGTCTGCGCAGCAATTGCAGCGGCTGTGCTCATTGCGCCGCGGACGCTGCCACTGGAGACGCGCGCTGAAAACGGCACCGTCCGAGTCGGAGCCGTCCAGGGCAATGTGGCCACCGACTTCGAGGACGCCTTCAACCGGGCCCTGGAGGTGACCGGTAACCACGCCAAGGCGACCAAGCAGCTGGCCGCCGACGTGGGCCCCGGCAGCCTCGACATGGTCATCTGGCCGGAGAACTCCGCGGACCTGGACCCTCGCGACTACCCGGCCTCGGCGAGCATTGTCGATGAGGCCGCCCAGGCGGTCCAGGCGCCGGTGCTCGTGGGCGCGGTTCCTGTTGTCGGCGACATCCGCTACAACGACGTCCTCATCTGGAATCCCGGAGACGTCTCTGGCAAGACGGCTCATCCCTACTACCGCAAGCACCGGCCCGTGCCCTTCGCGGAGTACATCCCCTCCCGTTCTCTGGTACGGCGCCTGACCACCCAGGTCGACCGGGTCGGCATCGACATGCTGCCCGGCACCGGTCCCAGCACCCTGACGGTTCCGGCCGTTACCCAGGGCCGGGACGTCACCTTCGCCATGGGCATCTGCTTCGAGGTCGCCTACGACGACGCCCTGCGCACCGGCGTCGAACAGGGCGGGCAGGCGATCATCATCCCGACGAACAACGCCTCCTTCCTCGACTCCGGGGAGGCCGCCCAGCAGCTCGCCCAGGGCCGTGTCCAGGCGGTGGTCCATGGCCGCAGCGTCATCCAGGCCTCCACCGTCGGCTATACCGCGATCATCAACCCCCGCGGTGAGGTCGAGCAGGTCACCCGGCCCTACACCCAGGCGAGCCTCGTGGCCAATGTTCCGCTGCGCAGCTCGCAAACCGTCGCCGACCGGCTCGGTGCCGCCCCCGGCATCATCCTCCTCGCGAGTGCAGGGCTACTGGTGGGAGCCGGTATCCTGAGCCGGCTGCGCTCAGGGCGGAAGGCAGCGGCTGCCGCCGGGGATCGCCGGCGTCGTCGCTGATCTCAGATAATCTCAGGGCGCCGCCACTAGCCTCGGCGCCACACGACCCCAACCTTGGAGACAGAAGTGAAGGCACTCGTCGTCATCCCCACCTACAACGAGATCGAGTCCCTGCCCACGGCACTGGACCGGGTCCGCGAGCACGCTCCTGAGGCGGACATTCTCGTCGTCGACGACGGTTCTCCCGACGGCACCGGCGACTACGCCGATACCCGTGCCGACGAGGACTCCCACATCCATGTCCTGCACCGCTCGGAGAAGAACGGGCTGGGCCCGGCCTACCTCGCCGGGTTCTCCTGGGCACTGGCCGCCAGCTACGAGCTCATCGTGGAGATGGATGCCGACGGCTCCCACCGCGCCGAGGACCTGGCCCTGCTCATCCAGCGCGCCGAGATGGCCGACGAGCCGGACCTCGTCATCGGCTCGCGGTGGGTCTCCGGCGGCGCCACCGAGGGCTGGGACGCCAAGCGCGTGGCCCTGTCCAAGGCCGGGAACCTCTACATCAACGCCATGCTGGGGCTGCGCGTCAAGGACGCCACCGCGGGCTTCCGGGTCTTCCGTGCCTCGATCCTGCGCCGCATGGACCTCGGGAAGGTCGAGGCTCTCGGCTACGGGTTCCAGGTCAACATGACCAAGCTGGTTGACGAGATCGGCGGACGCATCGTGGAGATGCCGATCACCTTCCTGGAGCGGGAGGCCGGGCAGTCCAAGCTCTCGGGGGGCATCTTCACCGAGGAGCTGTCCCTGGTGACCCGCTGGGGTGTGGCCAAGCGCTCCGGCCAGCTGCTCGATGCGGCCAAGGTCGCCGGGAGCAGGCTGCGCGCCGCCCGCGACAAGCGCCGTCGGGCCGCTGCCGGGTACCAGCAGCAGCGCCCGACGAGCTCATCGCGACCGAAGCGCTCCTGACGGCTTTTTCAGCCGCTGACCCGCTCGCGGTAGACCTCGCCGCTGCGCAGCGCCTCGAGGCGCTCGTTGAGGAGAACTTCGAGCTCGTCGACCTTGCGGCGCTCCAGGAGCATGTCCCAGTGGGTGCGCGGGGTCTTCTTGGGCTCGTCGGGCTCGGGCTCGTCCTCGCCGCGCCGGGCGGCGAGCTGGCCGCACTCGGGGCACTCCCAGGTAGGAGGCACCTCGGCCTCGGTGGACATCGGGATCCTGGTGACGTGCGCCATCGGGCACTCGTAGCTGACGATCATCCGCTCGGCGAACTCGACGCCGTCCTCCGACTCCATCGACTTCGCGCCAATGGTCATGCCTCGCAGTGCGCGGTCTGCCATGCTTGTGGTCTCCTTGTGGCTCGTCTCTCGTCGTGTCCCGGTTCTGACGGAGCATGCGGCTACCGCGCAACCTCCAGGGCACCGGTGCGTCAACGCCGAAGGAAGGTGCAGTGTTCCCGTTGGGTTCCCACTGGGTTCCCCGTCATCGACGCGATCAGGGTAATGATGATACCGGTTGGCGTCTAACGCGGCGTCGTCGATCCGTTTCAGTTAGCGCCTGTGCGGACCAGCAGGGACCGGCATACTTGGCTTCATGGCTCAGCGCATCGGCATTCTCACGGCGGGCGGCGACGCCCCGGGACTCAACGCGGCGATCCGAGGTTTCGGAAAGGCGGCGATCCAGCAGCACGGCTGGGAGCTCATCGGCTTCCGGGACGGCATGCGCGGCCTGGCCGAGAACCGCTTCACTGAGCTCGACCCCGCCGCCCTGTCCGGGATCCTCACTACCGGCGGAACCATGCTGGGAACCAGCCGGGACAAGGTACATCGGATGATGGTGGACGGCGAGCCCCGGGACATGGTGCCCACCATCGTGGACAACTGCGAGAAGGACGGGATCGACGCCCTCGTCTGCCTCGGCGGGGGCGGGACCGCGAAGAACGCCAAACGCCTCATGGATGCGGGTCTCAACGTCATCCACCTGCCCAAGACCATCGACAACGACATCGTCCACACCGACTCCTCCTTCGGCTTCGCCACGGCTTTGGAGATCGCCACCCAGGCCGTGGACCGCCTGCACTCGACGGCGCACTCCCACCACCGCATCATCCTCACCGAGATCATGGGGCACCGAGCCGGCTGGCTGGCCCTGGGCGCCGGCATCGCAGGTGGGGCGGATGTCATTCTGCTGCCGGAGATTCCGTACTCGGTGGACGCGATCGCGGACAAGATTGAGCGGCGCCGCTCCCACGGGTCGTCCTTCTCCGTGGTGGCCGTGGCCGAGGGGGCGCTGTCAGTGACGGATCACGCCGAGCTGGAGCACGCCCGCGCCCTGGTCAAGGACGCATCAAGTCCCGAGCGCAAGGCGATGGCCAAGCGTGGCGTCAAACGCCTGGAGGCCTCCCACCGCGCCAACACCTTCACCCTGGCCGAGCAGCTGGAGAGCCTGACCGGGCTGGAGGCGCGCGTGTCCATCCTGGGATACGTCCAGCGCGGCGGCTCGCCCTGCGGAG
This sequence comes from Actinomyces sp. HMT 175, assembly GCF_016694895.1. Lineage (NCBI taxonomy): Bacteria > Bacillati > Actinomycetota > Actinomycetes > Actinomycetales > Actinomycetaceae > Actinomyces > Actinomyces sp. HMT 175. Next base: position 1,481,333 of record NZ_CP068012.1, on the reverse strand, counting down.
CGGATCGTCTCCTGGGCACGCGCCTGGGCGTGGCCGGAGCCAACGCGATTGCGGAGGGCCACTTCGGAGTCATGGTCGCCGACCGCGGTCACGGCACGGAGCTGGTGCCGCTCAAGGAGGTGGCCGGACGTACCAAGTTCGTTCCGGCCAACCACGAGTGGATCCAGGCCGCTCGCGCCGTGGGGACCGCGCTGGGGGACTGACGGCCCCGCCCTGAGCGGCGAAGAGTCGGGCTTCAGCCGGCCAGGAGCGGCCCCGGAGTCCAGGCGATCTCTCCTGGGCTTACACCGGTGGGGGCGTCACCGGAGACGATGACGTCTGCGCGCCGCCAGGGACGGTCCTTGGCGAAGAAGAGGCGCTCGCCGGCCATCCACCAGTGCCAGAAACGCACCGACTCCTCGGCGTCGCCGTTGACTCCCTCAGCGATGTCCCGCTTGATGCCGCGGCGCTCGGCCACGTCGTCACCGGTCTGAACCCATACGTGCGCGTCAATGAGGCTGCGCACTGCGGCCAGACCCGCCCCGGTCCCCTCGACGAGGACCAGGGGAGAGCCGGCTGGGATCCGGATGGAGCCCTCACGGCCGTGCTCGCGCCACTTGTCCGGGACCAGGTCGAGGCTGCCGGCCCGACGCAGCTGAGTCAGGGTGTCGACGTACAGCTGGTCCCAGTCATAGAGCGGCTCGTTCCAGATGAGGTCGTCCAGGTGAAAGGCTTGCGCGCCGGGGACGGCTGCGGCCAGCGCCGTGGTGAGCGTGGTCTTGCCCGATCCGCCCCTCCCGTCGACGGCGATGATCGCCGGCCGTCCCTGGGGTGTGCCGACAAGGCTCAGCAGGTGCGCCACAAGGTCATCGGTGGTGCTGACCTGCCACTGGAGGACGGCGGGTTCCTCGGGCTGAAGCTCGATGGACTGGTCGGCATCGACCCGTCGGTGGCTGTCGCTGTCGGCGGGCTTGATCTGGTCACAGCACATGGTGGGTCCTTTCAGGCAACGGCTCATGAGGGTCAGGTCGAGGATCTGACCATGCTTCTCGCCGGCCTGCGGGACAGTGCCGACAGTGGTGAAACCATAGCGCTCGTGCAGGCGCACCGAGGTCGCGTGACCCGCCTCGATGAGAGCGATCATCGTGCGGTCCCCGGCCCGCCGTGAGGCCTCGATGAGGGCGGCGAGGAGCCTGGCACCAAGACCTTTGCCCTGCGCCGCAGGGCAAAGGTAGATCGAGTCCTCAACGGTGCGGGCGTAGCCCTCGTAGGAGTGCCAGGGACCGGCCACCGCGAAGCCGACGACGTCCTGCGGCCTACCGCTGACGTGAGCGACGAGAGCCGTTCCGCGCTGCACCATGGGGGCCAGCCAGGCCTCGGCCTCGGCGTGGTCCTGCTCGATACTGGTCCAGATGGCCAGAGACTCCCGCACGGCGGCGTTACGGATCCGGCGGATCGCGGGGGAGTCCGACATCGTCGCCGGACGGATTCGGTAGGTACGTGCCGCCTCCGCATTAGAACTCAGAAAACTACCAAAATCGCCATTCATGAACTGGGATTCTACCTCTCCGCCTCAGTAACGGCGGCCGTAAGTGGACTTGCACTGGCCTCCATAGGTCATCGCGTAGTCCCTGTCTCCACATCTCTTCCCAAAGGATTCAGCGTACGTTCCTGACGGAGACGCCAGGTAAAGTGCGTCACAAGCCTCCATATCTCCGTCATCACATTGACTGAAGTACATGTCGTTCGATACAGAAGCGTAGTGGTCCCTTCTCCATTCTAATCCCTGAAGTTGATCCGCAACATCAGCGACGACAAGCACTGGCACGGCAACAGCCACTGAACTAGTGATCGCCTCAGACAGATCATTCGCATCATCCGAATCAACACCAAGATCGCTAAGAGTCCTAGAAAGACCATCTAGTGCACCTTTCGAGGGCTTGAGACTGAAAATATTGACGATAGTTTTCGACGTCGAGACATGCCAGGTCCCTTCAACACTGTCAACCACAACACCAAGACGTTCCGGATTGGCAAGCTCGCGAGCGAAGTCGGCAGAGCCGGTGTTGTTCTGATCGGCAGAAGTAGTCACGTCAACTTCTCCGCCCTTAAACTCTAGCGTCACCTCATTGTTCTCATCGCCAGAGTCGAGAACAATTTTAGAATTGCCCGGTCGCACTACCGTCCTGCTATCACCGATATCAGATGATTCCAGCGACCAGTCAATACGTACTCGCCTCGATAAAGGCTCTGAGTAGCGACTGTCATCGTCTATGAGGGTTGGTCCATACACCATGGCAAGACGTCTTTCCGGAAGTGCGATGAGATTAGTCACCTCAGGCTTCAGGAGATCACTAGGACGGCGCGCGCTCAAGACCGCCTCAGTCAACTGCTCAACGGCCTGTTGAGCAGTCTTAGCCCCTTCCGCCTCATTGAAATTCGCCAAGTAGTCAGGAGCGTCTATCTCGGAGTTGAGCTTGACTCGGTTTCGATATGACCACTGGGCTAAGGTCATCAAAGGCGATGCATACCATCTTCCCGACTCCCGAACCACGACAATTTCAAGCGGGAAACTATCAGAAAGGCTTTTGGCGACATCCCCTTTAAATTTAGCGCCAGAGAAATCTAAGTCATCAAAGTAACGACCCTCATCACGACTCAGCGACGAACCTTTGAATTTTTGGTACCGAGTCCGCAACGTGGACGCAAGATTCTGTCCGACATCAACGTTCAGCTTCCAGGAAGAAATCTTAACGACAGCCAGATCGTCAGATTTATGATCCACATCATAGGTCATAGTCGAGGATGTGACGCTGATAGCATCCAGATACTGGTTGATTGCTTCAGCGGAAAACAGTGAGTCAGGTCCTGCCGATCGCCCTCCCACCTTACTCTTACTCTTACCGCTTCCAGCATTTTTGACAGCATCCGCAGACTCAGAGATAGTGTCAACCTCACCAGGTGAGAGCATCTTAAACACAGTGGTAATGTCTTTACTTGGAATCGCACGAGATATAGAGTCGATGACTGCCTCGGGAGACGACGCACCTCGCTGATAGAAATGTGCATAGATTGCGTAGGTGCCACCTCCCACTGCGATGACAGCAACGATGACCACTGTGATAATTCTGCGTATTTTCGATTTCGTCACTCTCTGGGACGGCAATTCTGGCTCGGACGTGACATCTGTCGATTTCTGCGAAGCAGGCGAAATGGCCACCGGGGCAGGGTCAGAGGTAGAACTCGAGAGGTTCGAAGGATCAGGCATGGCTTCTCCACCTACACATAAGAATGTCGGAACTTCCGACCTGTCCAGTGTATGTAAGAAGCCATCATCGCGACACAACTGAGCCTGTATTATTTCTTATACAGTTCGGGGGCAGCAGACTGCGGTGGAGGAAGAAATACAGTCGTCAGTATCCAGAGCAGAGCCGCAGCCCTAAGGGAAGGACCATTTTGGAATCAATCCACCCCAGTCGTCGTACGCCGATAATGCACATTATGTCATTCTTGCAGGAGCGACACTCTCCCGCGACACGCGGTAGGAACTGGGCGGCGTCCTGCCTGGTCGCCACCCCTAAGGCGAGCGCTACCCCGAACCCTCGACCTTGCGAACCTCTCGCGGCATGTAGCCTTCACGGAGTGCGCCAGCTGGCCCGCTGCCGACTATCCCTCAGGGAGCCCCATGTTCCTCGCGCTGCGCGAGATCCGCCACGAACCCGTGCGCTTCACGCTCATCATCTCTGTCATCACCCTGGTGGCCTACCTCACATTTTTCTTGGCCTCCTTGGCTGTGGGCCTCGCCCACCGTTACCGCGCCGGCATCGACGGCTGGAACACCGCCAGCGTCGCCGTCACGGACACCTCCAACGAGAACCTCTCCGCCTCCCGTCTGAGCGACAAGCAGCTGGAAGCGGCCACGGCCCTGGCCAAGGACAACGGAACCACAGCCTCCGCCCTGATGAGCACGGCCGCTGTTGCCCAGGCACCAGACGTCAAGGACGAGGACGGTGAGGCGCTGCGTGAGGACGTCTTCGCCTTCGGAATCGATCTGGACGGACAGCTCAGTCCGCCTGTGGCCGACGGGCGGACGATCTCCACCCCCGATAGCGAAGTCCTCGTCGACGACTCGCTGAAGGCCAAGGGACTCGCGGTTGGTGACACGATTCGACTGCTGGGCTCTGACCACGACTGGACCGTTGTCGGATTCACCCATGACACCACCTTCCAGGCGGCTCCCGTGGTGACCATGGACAGCCGGGCGTTGCGCCAGCACGGCCCCACCAGCCTGTCCCCAGCCGTCTCCGCCGTCGTCTTCACCTCAGACCTGACCACCGACAGCAAGGCCACACAGTCCGCCAAGGACGCAGGACTGACGATCCTCACCACCGAGGAGCTCGTTCGCACGCTCCCCGGCTACTCAGCCCAGGTCCTCACCTTCAGCCTCATGATCGGCTCACTCATCATCATCGCCTCCACAGTGCTGGGCATCTTCATCTACGTGCTGACGCTGCAGAAGAGACCGGTCCTGGGCATCCTCAAAGCCCGCGGCGTCCCCACCGGCTACCTCATCCGCTCCGGATGCGCCCAGACCCTCGTGCTGTCGGTTACCGGCATCGGCATCGGCCTGCTTCTGACGATGGCGACGTCCCTGGTCCTCCCCCGCGCCGTGCCCTTCAGAATCTCCGCCGTCCTGGACCTGCTCATCGTCACGGCATTCATCGCCATCTCCGTCATCGGAGGCTTCATCTCCGTCCGGGTCATCTCCCGCATCGATCCCGTGGAGGCCATCTCATGACCGCATCACCAGCAGCAAGTGGAGCGGCAACCCCGGTCATGTCCCTGGAGACGGTGACCCGCGACTACCGTCAGGGCGATGAGACCGTTCACGCCCTGCGCAGCACGGACCTCACGCTGCGCGCTGGCGAGCTGGTGGGGATCCTGGGCCCCTCAGGCTCCGGGAAGTCCACGCTCCTGAGCATCATGGGCGGCCTGCGCACTCCCTCGAGTGGCACCGTGACGATCTCCGGTCAGCCCTTCTCCAGCCTGCCGGAGAAGCAGCGGGCCAGGCTCCGACTTCGGCGCATCGGCCTCGTCCTCCAGGCCTCGGGGCTGGTTCCCTTCCTCAGGCTCAACGACCAGTTCAGCCTGCACGACCGAGCGGCACGAACGCAGGGCGACACCGACCGACGGGACCATCTGCTGGACTCACTCGGCATCACGAAGCGCGCCCACGCCTACCCCTCGGAGCTCTCCGGGGGCGAGCGTCAGCGCGCCGCCATCGCGGTGGCGCTCTACCACGACCCGGACATCATCCTGGCCGATGAGCCCACCGCCTCCCTGGACACCCGACGGGCTCAGGACGTCGCTCATCTGCTTGCGGACCAGACCCACGAGCTGGGCAAGGCCACGGTGATGGTCACTCATGACGAGCGGCTGCTTCCCGTATGCGATCGGGTCCTGGCGATGCACGACGGTGTCCTGACCGAACAGGACGCACCCAAGGACAGCGAGGGCCAGAGCGGTTCACGCGATGACCGCTGAGCAGCGCTGGCTCCTCCCGGCATGGAGAACTACAGTCGGTAGCCGTGTCCACGATTCCGCACTCCGACCACTTCCCCACTGCTGTCTTCCTCGGTGACTCCATCACCACCGGTTGGCGAGCCCTGAGCCATCCTCGTAATCGCTGGACCTCGCTCGTGTGTGAGCATCAGCGGTGGCGGGAAGTGAACCTGGCGGCGGACGGCCTGGGCTTCTTCGCACGACGTGGGGGCCACCTGCCCGGCGGGCAACGCTCACCGTCGTGCCGTGACACCACCTGGCTGGAAGCGGTCCTGCGTTGCGAGCCCGACATCGTCACGATCAGCCTGGGCCTGAACGATGCCGCCTTCCTCCCCTCTCAGCGTGAGCTGGTCGAGCAGGCGATCGACCATGACCTCAGCTTCATCTCCACACGCCTGCGGGGCGCGCCGGTCATCATCGCCCCCTACTTCCCCTCCCTGGAGGTCGGTCCGCGTTTCCAGGCCATCCGCCGTCTCGTGCACGAGAAGGCCACGTCCCTGGGTCTGACCTCCACCGATGCCTTGAGCACGGCCATCGACGGTGACGAGGACCGCCTGGCCATCGACCAGATCCACCCCGACGACGCCGGACACGCCCGGATGGCTCGCGCCATGATCTCCTTCTACGCCGAAATCCTGCCCGGCTCGTAACACTTCCACTCACGTTTACGCAGGTCAGTTGGGTAATGACCCCCTCGAGGCATATGCTTGGCAGCAGATCGCACTCACCGTGACCGACTGAAGGAGCTCGAGGACCCACTCGTGGAGTCACACCGCGAACCCACACTGGCCGATGTCGCCCAGGCTGCAGGCGTCTCGCTGACGACAGTCTCCCGCGTACTCAACAACCGCGGCTACCTCTCCCAAGAGACACGGGAGCGGGTGGCTGAGGCGATCGCTCAGCTCAACTACCGCCCCAATCAGATCGCCCGAGCATTGCACGGCAAGTCGACGCATTCAATCGGGCTGATCGTCCCCACCGTCGCCCTGCCCTTCTTCGGCGAGCTGACCGAGCATGTCGAGGACTTCCTCGCAGAGCGCGGCTACCGGACCTTCGTCTGCAACTCGATGGGCAAGGCGGATCGGGAGCGCGAGTACCTCGACCTGCTCGTCTCCCACCGGGTCGATGGCATCATCTCCAGCGCCCACAATGACGGTCTTGCCGACTACAGCTCGATTCACCTGCCCTTGGTCAGTGTGGATCGGGACCTCTCCCCCATCGTCCCCAATGTCCGCTGCGACAACGAGGCCGGCGGTCGGCTCGCCGCCGAGCACCTGCTCAAACGGGGGGCGCGTCGTCCGGCCCTGCTGACGTCTCGCACTGGAATCCACAACCTGAGGGAGAAGGGGTACCGCCAGGTGCTCCAGCAGGCGGGGATCGAGCCGGTGGTCTTGACCGTCGACTTCAACACCCCCAACAGTGAGCGCCCCCGTCTCATCCGCGAACGGCTCGACCTCGTGGTCGACGACATTGACGCGGTCTTCGCGACCGACGATCTGGCTGCCGCGCAGGTGATGGAGTGGGCTGCCGAGCGCGACCTGCGGATTCCGGACGACTTCAAGGTGATCGGCTTCGACGGGACGGTCGCCATGCGGCATGCCCTGCCGGCGCTGACCACGATCCAGCAACCCATCACCAAACTGGCACGGGCAGCAGTCGACCTGCTCCTGAAGCGGATCGACTCGGCCACCGCTGTCTCCGCGCAGAGCACGCACTCGGGTGGTCCCGGGGTGGAGGACCTGCAGGCCCCCTCCCCCATGCCGGTGAAGCTGCTGCCCGGCCGTACCGCCTAGTGATCCGTTGACGATGCTCGTGGGCCCCGACCATCCAGGTCGGGGCCCACGAGCATCCGAATCACGGACGATCCTTGACTGGATCAGGCTTTGGCCTGAGCGGCGTCGGCCTGAACATCCGTTGTGTCGGCACCGGGGTCATCGGCCTTGCGCACGACGTCGAAGAGCGCATCACCTCGGTGAATCGTTCCAGCACCGTGCTCCTCGATCCCCTCGTAGCCCTGGGCGTTGGAAACGACGATCGGGGTGACGGTCTGGTAGCCGGCGGCTCCGACGGCGGCCCAGTCGACGTCCACCAGCGGCATGCCCCGCAGAACCTTGTCGCCGGCCTTGACCTTGGGGCTGAAGTGCTTGCCCTCGAGCTGGACGGTGTCCATGCCAACGTGAATGAGCAGCTCGACTCCACTGGCGGATCGTAGGCCGTAGGCGTGACCGGTCGGGAAGGCCACGAGGACCTCGCCGTCGACCGGGGAGACGACCGGCCCCTCGGCGGGTGCAATGGCCATGCCCGGACCGAGCATGCCTGAGGCGAAGGTCTGGTCCTCCACCTCGGACAGCGGGATCGCACGTCCCTGGATCGGAGCGGTGACGGTGAAGTCCTCAGTGGCCTCAGCGGGCAGCTCGACGGTCTCGGCGTGCTCGGCCATGGCCTCGGCCTCCAGGGCGGCCTCATCGGCGTCGACGTCATCGCCGGCCAGGGAGGCCTTACCGCGGGTTGAGGCGTAGGCGTAGGCGGCGGCGAAGGCAATGATGATGGTGAACACCTCCACGGCGAGGTACTTGGGGATGTCCGTTGTCCGCATCGACACGAAGCCCACCATTCCCGCAGCCCCCAGGGAGTGCGTGCGCAGGTCGAGCAGGGACACCAGGATGCCTCCGATACCGGCTGCCCCCATTCCGATGAAGAAGGGCCAGCGCAGTCGGAGATTGACACCGAAGATGGCGGGCTCGGTGATACCGAAGAGCGCGGAAACACCACCGGCTCCTGCGAGCCCCTTCATCTTGGCGTCGCGGGTCTTGAGGAACACGGCCAGAGCCACGGCACCCTGAGCGACATTGGCCATGGAGGCGATCGGGAAGATGAAGGACCCACCGGTACTGGCCTTGTCAGCGATGAGCGGCAGCTCCACCGCCGGGAAGGACTGGTGAAGACCGGTGACCACGATCGGAGAGTAGACGATGCCGAAGAGGAAACCACCCACGGGACCCGCCGTGTTGTACAGCCAGTCCAGTCCGTCCGTGATCCAGATCGACAGCTCGCGGGTGAGCGGTCCGACGACGATGAAGGTGAGGAACCCGGTCACCAGCATGGTGAACAGCGGCGTCAGCAGGAAGTCAGCGGTCCCGGACAACCGCTTGTGAAGCCACTTCTCCACCACGGACAGGATCCAAGCCACGCACAGCACCGGGATGACCATGGCCTGGTAGCCGATCTTGGCTACTTCCAGTCCGAACAGGGACCAGGTCGACGACTCCCCGGTGTACTCCCAGAACTTCGCCGCCGCCTCCGGGTCGGACATGCTGTAGGCGGACAACAACGATGTTGAGACCATGGCCGCGCCCATAGCAGCGCCGAGATAGACGTTGCCGCCGAAGCGCTTGGTCGCCGAGTAGCCCACGAGCACCGGCAGGAAGGCGAAGGCCGACGCCGAGATCATGTTGATGAGGGCCGCGTAGTCCTTGAGCCAGCCCCAGCGCTCCGTCAGCGCCTGGTCACCGAAGAGGCCCTGGGCGGTCAGGACGTTGTTGAGGGCCATCATGAGACCGCCGGCGATGAGGGCGGGAAGAATCGGAACGAAGATGTCCGCGATGGTCTTGATGAAGCGGGATAGCGGGTTGCCGCCCTTGGCGGCCTGCTCCTTGGCCTCGTCCTTGGAGACCTCCTTGACCCCTCCGGTTCGGATCATCTCGGAGAAGACGAGGTCGACGTCTCCGGGTCCGACAATGATCTGGAACATGCCGCCCGCGATGAAGGTGCCCTTGAGGTCGGGATCCTTGTCGAGAGCCTTCTGGTCGACCTTGTCCATGTCATTGAGGACAAGACGCAGACGCGTTGCGCAGTGCGCTGCTGCGTTGATGTTGTCGGCGCCACCGACGTACGTCAGGACGTCCTTCGCCACGCGGGCGTGATCCATTGCCACCCGGAGGTTTCCTTTCTCGTGATGGGGCCGCAGCACCTGGGAGGGCGGGGAAACCCAACGGTCGGGATCATCGCTGACTCCCTGCAGCCACACCTATGTCAATCGATCGTCACATTACAGTGAGTTAGAGCACCCTGCAACCGGAGAGAAGGGTCCGGATCTATTCCCCGCCTTCGCCCTGCTCAGGACCCCTTTGCTCCCATAGTGACGCGAGGCCGGGAAGGTCTCAGGACGATGCGAAAGTCCTCGTGCTGCCGGCCGTCAACGCGAGGTCCTCCGCGACCATCAGCCGTACTCCCGTGCTGCTGACCTCGACGAAGCTGCGCAGCGTGAGGACCAGCTCCCCGTCACCGACGAATACCTCGGTCAGCGATCGGTCGTGAATGACCTCCAGCACTGGCGCGCACCCTTCAGGAAGCGTCACGCTGCGCACCGATCCGTGCTGGGTGTAGCGGGAGGTGGAGCGGTCCACCCGCAGCACCTGCCCATCCAGGGTGATGTCCACATGCGAGTCATCCGATCCGATCCGCAGTCCCCACGGCCCTGTGGTCTGCTCGGCGTCTGCCTCCAGGCGCAGCTGCCAGCTGCGGTGCCCGCTGAGGTCATCGACCTCGTGGAGGCCCGCCTTCAGGCACTCACCCACGAGGGCCGGTTGCCCGGCGTCATACGGCAGTGAGACGGCGGGGCGCTGGATGAGTCGGCCCGCCTTGAGACTCAGCATCCGAGGCATGGTCAGGGCGTGGACCCACTGCCCGGTCTCGATGGAGGGCTGATCGTCCTCGGAGGCGTTGCCCGCCCACCCGGTCAGCAGGACCGGCCCCGGCTCGGAGGGACGACGGGCGAAGACCTGAGGGGCGTAGAACTCGAAGCCCCGGTCAACCTCGTGGAAGACCCCGCCGGTGTCTCGCAGCTCCGTACCCACGAGGTGCCCCACCGTGTAGACGCAGGGGAAGATGTTCTCAAAGCCCTCCCGGCCGGGGGTGATGCCCTGCGGGCACCAGACGAGGACGTCCCAGTCCTCGCCGGTGTCCTCGTCCTTCAGCCTCACCAGACCGGGGCACTCCCACATGTACCCGAAGGCATCGAAGGCGCCTCCCGCTCCGGGGAAGCTCAGTTCCCCCTCCAACTCCCAGGAGACCAGGTCCCGGGAGCGGTACAGGACTGCGGCGCCGGTCTCATCGGCGCGCTGGACCCCGATGAGCATTCGGTACTCCCCCGGCCGGTCAGGATCCCGGAAGACCTGCGGGTCACGGTAGTGGGTCGTGTAGCCCTCGGCGTGGGCGGGAATGAGCGGATTTCCGGGCCACTTGGCGAAGTCGGTCAGGTCGCCGCTAGTCACCAGGCACTGGCTGGCGGTGCGCTCGTCGGTCACCGGGTCCTTGAGGTTCCCGGTGTAGAACAGCTGGAACGGAGCCCGAGCAGGGGCGGCATCGACCTCATGGCCCTCCAGCACGATCGCGTTACCGGAGTAGGCACCGCTGCGGTCGTAGGAGGAGTCCGGGATGATGGCGGGCGCGTGGTGGCGCCAGTGCAGCAGGTCCGTCGAGGAGGAGTGTCCCCAGTAGACCAGCTTGCGGTGGGGGTGGAAGGGACTGAGCTGGTAGAAGGCGTGGTATGTGTCGCCGTCGATGAGCAGTCCGTTGGGATCGTTGAGTCGGCCCACCGGCGGGACGACGTGGAAGCAGGGATAGTCCGGGTCATCGGCCGCTGCAGATGCGGCGATTGCATCCTGGGCCAGGCGTTTGAGGTCCTCAGTCACGAAGGGATGTTAGCAGGACCACTGTCGTGCGCCGAGGTGGTTCTCAGTGGAAGTACGGGACGATGAGCCACAGACCGAATAACGCGATCACGGCGGCAATAGCGATGAAGACGCCCGCCAGGACCTGAGCCAGACGCACTCCTTCGACCTCGCCGGCCTCGTGCTTGGCGTGCACGGTGGCCAGCATGCGGGCCGCCAACGAGCAGATGGTGAGGATGAAGGCGGTGCCCAGCACCGTCACGGACGCCACCAGCCCCAGTGATCCCCAGTCGATCGCCATACCGGTCATGCCATGGATCCTGTCGTCATCCGATGCGTACTGTCCTGGTCGGTCACGCCATTGACGATCTCGGAACGCACCTCGTCCAGCGTCCGCGGCTCACGTCCCAGCTCCGGATTCTGCTTGACGACGACGACCTCGGAGGCGTCATTGACGTTGGAGAAATCCACCCGGTTGTGGCTCGCCTGCCGAATGATGGCCAGGGCTCCCAGGATGAGCAGGCAGATGACCGCGATCGTGCCCGGCACACCGCCCTTGACCGCGACATAGGACGTGGCGGCCCCCACCAGGCCTGAGCACGGAAGCGTCACCAGCCAGGCGATCCCCATCTTGCCTGCGGTCCTCCAGGATACCTTGGTTCCCCGACCAATCCCGGAGCCCAGGATCGACCCGGTGCAGATGTGGGTGGTGGACAGCGCAAACCCCAGATGGGAGGAGGCCAGGATCGCCACCGTCGAGGCGGTCTCGGAGGCGAAGCCCTGCGGAGCCTCGACATGCACCAGCCCACGCCCCATGGTGCGCATGATGCGCCACCCGCCCGAGTAGGTGCCCAGGCCGATGGCGAGGCCCGCTGCCGCAATGACCCACCAGTGGGGCCCGGTACCGGCCTCCTGGTAGCCGCCGGCCACCAGCACCAGCGTGATGACCCCCATGGTCTTCTGACCATCAGACGTGCCATGAGACAGCGCCACCAGCGATGCGGTGACCCGCTGGCTGTTGCGGAAGAGCCTCTCGGAGTACGGGTTGGTCGGGTGCGCGATGCGGTAGGCCAAAGCTGTGGCCAGGGCTGCTGCCACTCCGGCCACCACCGGTGCGATGACGGCGGGCAGGATGATCTTGGAGATCACAGTGCCCCAGTGGACTCCTTGGACCCCGGCTGCCACCACGACCGCTCCGATGAGTCCTCCGAACAGCGCGTGGGACGACGACGACGGCAACCCGAACAACCAGGTCGCCAGGTTCCACAGGATGGCGCCGGCCAGACCAGCGAAGATCATGGCCGGCGCCGACTCGATCACCGTGTCGTCGAACATCCCGTGCGAGATCGTCTTGGAGACCTCGGTCGACAGGCAGGCGCCGATGACGTTGAGCACGGCGGCGACCAGAACCGCTCTTCTGGGTGTGAAGGCGCCTGTCGCCACCGACGTCGCCATCGCATTGGACGAGTCGTGGAAACCGTTCGTGAAGTCGAAGACGAGGGCCGTCACGACGACAACGATCACGAGGAAGAGAATGGTGCTCATACCGTTCCCGATGGGAGATCTGGCTGACCCTCTCGGCCGCCCTGGCAGGGGGCAGCGGAGGTCCGGGTCGCGTGAGCGCAACCCACCAGTATTGTTACCCGCCGACCCCCCTGCTGCCTAACCAATCGCATACGAGGCTCGCACTGGTTCCCCTGGTCTCATAAGCGCGTCATGGCCACTCCCCAGCAACACGGTCTTTCGTCCCACCTCAGGGGCAAAACCGCTGAGCCAATTGTCACGTTCCACAAGTACCTCGCAACATGGCGGCTTACCCCGGAAGGAAGGGCCCGTCACGATAGGGTCACTGCATGGCAGCGGACACGACGAAGAGCCTGGACAGCATCGGCAACGGCACCCTCCCCGACCAGGGGATCGACCACGAGTCAGCAACAGACATCGATCTGGGAATCGACCTGGGGACGACACGTACCGTCGTGGCGCGTGCTGACCGGGGGAACTATCCCGTTATCAGCTTCACCGACGAGCACGGCGACGAGCACGACTTCGTCCCCTCGCTGACAGCGCTGCACGAGGGGACGCTCGTCCACGGTTTCGCCGCCAGGCAGGCAGCCCACCAGGGCGCTCCGTTGCTGCGCAGCCTCAAGCGGGTCCTGGCCTCCCCCACGTTGACCGCCTCGACGCCGGTACGGCTGGGAGACAGTACCTTCTCCGTTTTGGAGGTTCTCACCAGCTACCTCCGTCACCTGAAGTCCGAGCTCGCTGATCGGGGCATCGACATCACCCGCGCCCGCGTGGTGGTCGCCGTGCCCGCCCACGCCTACGGGGCGCAGCGTCTTCTGACTCTTGAGGCCTTCCAGCAGGCCGGTTTCCGTGTCGCCGCCATGCTCAACGAGCCCAGTGCAGCCGGATTCGAGTACACCCACCGCAAGGCGACCACCGTCTCCTCCAAGCGCACCCGGGTTCTGGTCTACGACCTGGGCGGTGGCACCTTCGACACCTCACTGGTCGACGTCGTCGGCACGTCTCACGAGGTACTGGCCTCTCACGGGCTGGGAGACCTGGGCGGGGACGACGTCGACCTGCTCATGGCCACGATGGCCCTCAGCCGGGCGGGCATCACCGAGGAGGACCTCTCCCCCACTGAGCTCGACGACTTGTTGGACCAGTGCCGCGATGCCAAGGAGCACCTCACCCCTCAGAGCCGTCGGGTGCTCATCATCCTCAGAGGCCAGGACGTCGTCCTGCCGGTGTCCGACCTGTACACGGCCTGCACACCGCTCATTGAGCGGTCCTTGGCCACGATGGCCCCTCTGGTTGGCAGGATGGACGACGGGAGCCCGGACCTGACCGACATCGCCGGCGTCTACCTGGTCGGCGGTGCCTCCGGTCTTCCCCTGGTGCCCAGGCTCCTTAGGGAGCGCTTCGGTCGTCGGGTTCACCGCTCCCCCTACCCCGGGGCCTCCACGGCCATCGGCCTGGCAATCGCGGCGGACCGCACCAGTGACTACGACCTGACCGACCGGCTCTCACGGGGTTTCGGTGTCTTCCGCGAGGCCGACGGCGGCCACCGTCTCACCTTCGACGCGATCCTGAGCCCAGAGTCGGTCCAGGCCTCGCCCGGGGGCCGGGAGGGCACGGTGCTGACCCGCGAGTACGACGCGGCGCACAACATCGGCTGGTACCGCTTTGTGGAGTGCGCCGGTGTCGACGAGGGCGGTGAGCCACGCGGCGAGATCGCCCCCTATCAGGACATCGTCTTCCCCTTCGAGTCCTCACTGCGGGACGTCGATGACGAGGAGCTGAGGACCTACTCAGTGGAGCGGCGCGATCACGGTCCGCGGATTCAGGAGCACTACCGCGTCGATGAGGCCGGCCTGGTTCGCGTCACCATTACCGACCTCTCCGACGGATACAGCCGCCGTTACGTTCTGGGCAGGCGCACCCTGTAGGCACCGGCCGGCCCCGCAGCGGGTCAGGCGCACGCGGCGTCGGAGGCCCGGGTGAGAGCCCGGGTCTCCTCGTCACTGATCTCGAGCGTCAGCGCCTCCACGATCGGTCGCAGCTGACTCAGGTTGCGCGCCGAGGCCAAGGGAGCGGTGACACCGGGACGGTCACGCAGCCAGGCCAGAGCCACGGCTGCCGGCTCCACCCCGCGATCCGCCGCCACCCTGGCGACGGCCTCAACGACGTCATAGCACTCGGACCGCTGGTAGTCGGCTACCATCCCTGCCCTCTCACCACTGATCGGCTCATCCCGACGGTACTTCCCCGTGAGGAAACCGGCGGCCAGGGCGAAGTAGGGCATGAGCCCCATACCGAGCTCGGCCGCCACCTGCCCCCTGGCGCCAGGGCCTTCGACGTCGTCTCGGTGGAGAAGGTTGTAGTGGGGCTGAAGGACAACGGGCCGTGCATACCCGTGAGCGTCAGCGATGGCGAACCACTGACGGATGCGCTCAGGCGTGTAGTTGGACAGCCCCACGTGCCGGATCCTGCCGACGAGTCGGGCCTCTTCGAAGGCGCCAACGGTCTCCTCCAACGGAGTCGACTCATCATCGAAGTGGGCGTAGTAAATATCAATGACGTCGGTACGCAGCCGCGACAGCGACTCCTCCAGCGCCCGGCGGATATTATCCGCGCTCAGACCCGGACGGTCGGGCTTCGTGGATACCTTCGTGGCCAGAACCACGCGCTCACGAACAGGACGCAAGGCGAGCCAGGCACCGATCACGGTCTCCGACTCCCCTCCTGAGTTCCCCGGAGCCCAGTAGGAGTATCCATCAGCAGTGTCGATGAGGTTCCCGCCACCGTCCAGGTAGGCGTCCAGCACCTCGAAGGAGGTCGTCTCATCGGCCGTCCAGCCGAAGACGTTGCCTCCCAGCCCAATGGGGCTGATTCTCAGGTCGGCCAGGGTACGGGTGGGCGCTCCAGTCATCTTGCTTCCTGGTGCGAGAGCGCCGCCGGAAGCTGCACCGCAGCGACACTCGCCTTGTCATGAATCGGATCGACTCGGCCAGAATACGTTGAAGGCTGGAACCGTCACCACGGTTCCAGCCTCAGCGAACAGGCGTTCTGATGATGTGCGCCTCGCAGTGCTCAGATGGCCTGCTGCCGCTTGGCGGCGCGACGCTTGGCCAGCTCGTCCTCAACCAGAGGAGTACCGAGGGCCTGAGCGTGATCGACGGGGAGGTCCGCCAGCGCTCCCTCGACCTCGTGCCACACCCGCCCCACGGCGATGCCGAAGACGCCCTGGCCGCCGGCGACCAGGTCGACGACCTCGTCGGCCGAGGTGCACTCGTAGACCGAGGCGCCGTCGCTCATGAGGGTGATGGAGGCCAGATCCTCGACACCGCGGGAGTGCAGGGCACTGACCGCCGTACGGATCTGCTGGAGCGAGACCCCGGTGTCCAGAAGGCGCTTGACGACCTTGAGAACCAGGATGTCGCGGAAGGAGTAGAGCCGCTGGGAGCCCGATCCCTTGGCGCTTCGAATCGATGGCTCAACCAGCCCGGTACGTGCCCAGTAGTCGAGCTGGCGATACGTGATGCCGGCGGCTCGGCAGGCCACCGGCCCGCGGTAGCCCGAGTCGGCATCAAGTTGGGGAAGCGGGTCACCGAACAGCATGCCCTGAGTACGCTGAGGCCTTGCTATCGCGCTGGCTTCATTCATGCTCACGACCTGCTCCTGTCGCCGGAAGAACACGCACCTGAAACTGGTGCGGCGGCCCGCCTCGTGCGGCCACGGCTCCACGATAGGGCCACTTGAGGCGATGCTCAACGAAGGGCACGCCCCATCTCAGTGTGCCGTCAGGCATGAATCTCTAGCTGAGGTCGACAGTCCTGGCCCACACACCGACCATTCCCTGCGATACAGCCGATTCTCCGACAGGGCAGCAGCATCTAAAAGTGATGCAGATTACAACTCTAGTCACATCAGTCACATCAGTCCCGCGTGTCGCCGTCGGCCAGGTCATCGGTCTGCGACAGCACTCGCTGCCACTGCTCGAGGCGCTCCGCACCGTGGTCGTCGCTGAGGTCCACAGCCCTCAGGCGCGTTAGCGAGCTGCTGGCGTGCACCGGGAACCGGTGGTATCCACTCAGGAGCAGCCCCTCTCCCGGAGTGCAGGCAACAGTCGTCACCCCGCTGGCGCGGGCGGGAGTCTCAACGACGAGCCTGGCGACGATACGCGCGTCATCGTCAACGTCGAGCTCAGTGCGCCCGATGCGACCGCCCAGCGCCTCGACGACATCATCAAGGAGCCTGGGCCATGAGGGCGAGCGGTGCGAGCCGTGGGCCTGCAGCACCAGCCCCTCGTGCGCCGTCACCGGAATGGCCAGCATCGTCGGTCCGCCGTCCTCCACGAGGACTGCGACCAAGCCGTCATCAGGATCGGTGGATCTGACACCCACCAACTGCATCAAGGGCACGTTCCAACCCTACGGGAGGTAGTCACCCCTGTCCCGGGAACGCGCAACCGATGCACGCTGACCTTCGTCGACACACACCACCGGCCGGATGAACGCCTACCGGGCGTGCGTGCACGCACCCACCCTCAGCCCAGCGCGTCAACGGCGCGACGCAGCAGAATCGTGTGCAGATCCGCGACGAGCTCGGCCAGCTCCCGAGCCGTCTCCTCACCGGCGCTGCGCGAGCGTGACCGACGCGGAGCCACTGCCTGGTCGATCGTGTCCGCTTCCCGCTCAGCTGAGGCGCGTACCGCGCGCAGGTTGCGCAGGGGCACTCCCTTGCGGGTGATCTCCATGGCCAGACGCACGGTCCTGAGATTCTGCTGACTGTAGCGTCCACGAACATCGGGACTGATGAGTCCGACCGCGACGAGCTCCTCGATCTGGGACTCACTGGCACCGGAGTGAGCCAGGAGCGCCTCCAGATCCATGGGGCCGTCGTCGACGATCCGGCCATCCCGGGCGACCACCCGGGCGACGGGCTGCGGGGCGGGGGCCTCGACGTCGGCGTCCAGCCGTGCCAGACGCTCACGAATGACGTGCAACGGAAGGTACTCGTCGCGCTGCACCGCCAAGGCGTAGCGCAGCCGCTCCAGGTCCGCCTGCGAGTAGCGACGGTACCCGTTGCCGACACGGTGAGGGCTGATGAGCCCCTCACCCTCGAGATAGCGAACCTTGGAGATCGACAGGGCAGGGAACTCCACCTTGAGGAGATCCACCACCTGCCCGATCTTCATCACAGGCTCTCGAGAGATGCCGCGGGGCCAGGTTTCGCCTGCCGGGCGCTCAGAGGCCTCAAGCAAGGAGGAGGGGGCGTCTCGCTTCTTGCTTCGTGCGGTTGCAGCGCTCACCGAGACGCGGCTCCGCCCTGGGGGCCGGGGTGGTAGGTCATCCGGTACTTGCCGATCTGGACTTCGTCGCCGGAGCGGAGCGCCACTTGCTCCACACGCGTGCGGTTGACATACGTTCCATTGAGCGAACCGGAGTCACGGACGCCGTACCCGCCATCGGGCAGCGACGAGAAGACCGCGTGCTTCCTGGAGACGGTGACGTCATCGAGGAAGATGTCGGCACGAGGATGGCGCCCCACGGTGGTCTCCTCGGCGTCCAGGAGGAACCGCGCGCCGGTGGTCGGCCCGTGGTGGACGAGGAGAAGCGCCGTTCCCGACGGTAGGGCAGCGATCGCGGCGGCGTCCTGCTGGCTCAGCCCCACCACCGGGGAGTCGACTGCGTTGGCGACGTCGACGACCCCGAAGGTCTGTGTGGAGGAGGGATCCTGCTCGATCGGACTGCTCGACATTATTCCTGCCCCTCGGTTCGTTGCGGCGCCCGGTGCGCCGCCTCAGGGACCACCATACCGTTCGTTGTACCGCCGTCGAGTCAACACCACGATACAACCCTCCATGATTGGCCAGCAGCCTACCCGCTGCGCGCCCGCGACGATGCCCGCGAGGTGACTGGGAGCACTGATTGAAGGTCTCAAATCGGTCACGGTCCCGCATTGATGATGCTCAGGCTAGGACAAAGGTCTCGCGGCATGGCGATGGCTCGAGCCCTTCAGAGATCCGCCGAGCCTGTGCGTCGAGCGGTCAGAGCGCGTCGCAGGTCGTCCAGGCTCTTGAGGATGAGCCGGCGCAGGGCCGACGGCGCCTCGGGGTGCGTCGCGAGCCAGTCCTCGACTGCTTGGGCATCCGCCTCGTCCCCGCAGGCGGGGAAGAGCCCGACGACCAGCCGGGTGGCGATCTCCTGACCGCGCTCGGCCCACAGCCCTTGGATCTCCCGGAGGTAGCGGGGGGTGAAGGACGCGGTCAGCTCGCGGTGGGCGTCGATGGCGAAGCCGGCCACCAGGGCGTCGATGTGGTCGTTGCTCACCGAGGTGTCGCTGAGGAGCCTTTCGAAGACCTCGGCCTTGAGGTCCTGGTGGGGCATCGAGGTGGAGGCCT
The DNA here is from genome assembly GCF_016694895.1 of Actinomyces sp. HMT 175. Classification (NCBI taxonomy): domain Bacteria; kingdom Bacillati; phylum Actinomycetota; class Actinomycetes; order Actinomycetales; family Actinomycetaceae; genus Actinomyces; species Actinomyces sp. HMT 175. The sequence goes on along the minus strand of NZ_CP068012.1, from coordinate 1,462,208 downwards.
GCAGGTGATGGGTGATGCCGCTGGCCGTCGGGTCCGCCTTTCGCTGTGCCTCGAGCTCGTTGGCACTGACGGCGTCCAGCCGCGCCAGGGCGGTCAGGGCCCGCCACCGCATGTCGGCGTCCAGCTCCAGTCCGGGCAGGGCTCCGTCCAGGATCTCTCGTGCACGAGCGGCCACCTGGGCACTGCCCGCCTCACCGAGCAGCCGCGCCTGTCCTGCTGCCTCCAGCCAGGCGCGGGCGCGCACGATCTGGGCGTCGGATCCCGGCGCGGCAGCACGGAGCCTGCCCCACCCGCCGGGCAGGACGGCCGGCTCCCCCTCCGTGGAGGGCCCGGTCGAGTCATCGGCCACGAGGCGCTCCAGGAGCACGCGACGCGTGTGCTGGTCGGCGTACCTGCAGGCGACCCGCAGCGCCTGGTTCAGCAAGACGGTCAGGGTGCTCGGCTCGGTGTCATCGTCGGCGTGCGCCAGAACGGCCTGGACGAACAGTGCCGCATCGATGACCGCGTCGCGGACGAGGTTGTGCAGCATCGACCAGGCCAAGGACCTCGCCATGGCGTCACGCAGGGAGCCGAGCGAGGCGGTCAGGCATGACAGCGAGGTGTCGTCGGGCCGCACGACGGCGTAGGTGAGGTCCTCGTCGTTGACGATGACGAGATCGGGAGCGGGCAGCCCCACGGCCTCGACGACGTCGAGGCTCGCGGCCTCCAGGACCACCGGCAGGCGGTGGGTGCGTACCAGCGCTCCGTCCCCGTCGAAGGAGTACAGGCCGACGACGAGCGTGTGCGGACGCAGCACGCTCTGCCCGCTCACCGGGTCGATCCCCTCCTGTTGCAGGGTCAGGGAGGCGATGCGTCCCTCATGAACGACCAGCTCGTCGGTGATGACTGAGGGGCCTGCGGTGTGGAGCCAGGCACGAGCCCAGTTCTGCATGTCACGGCCCGAGACCTGGGAGAGCACGTGCAGGAAATCGTCCAGGGAGGCGTTGCCGTAGGCTCTGCGCTCGAAGAGGAGACCCGCGGCCTTGAAGAAGGCCTCCTGGCCGACGTGGGCGACGAGCTGCTTGAGGACGGCGGCCCCCTTGGCGTAGGTGATGCCGTCGAAGGCCTGCCGGGCGGCCTCGACGTCGTCGACCCGGGCGACGATGGGGTGGGTAGTGGCCGGCCGGGAGTCCTCCAGGTAGGCCCAGGCCTTACGGGTGGAGGCGAAGCTCACCCAGGCCTCGGTGTAGCCGGCCGCCTCGGCCTCGGCCCAGGTGCCCTGGTGATCGGCGAAGGACTCCTTGAGCCAGGTGTCCTCCCACCAGGTGGGGGTCACGAGGTCGCCGAACCACATGTGACACATCTCGTGGAGGATCGTGTTGGCGCGTCCGGCCCTCTGGGAGCGGGTGACCGGCCCCCTGAAGAGGTAGAGCTCCTCGTTGAAGGTGACGCAGCCAGGGTTCTCCATGGCGCCGAGGTTGTACTCCGGGACGAGCACGCTGTCGTAGGAGTCCCAAGGGAAGCCGTAGGCGTAGGCCCGGTCATAGAGGTCCAGGCCGGCCCGGGTCAGGTCGAGGAGCTCAGCGGCATCGAGGTGCTCGGCGAGGCTGGCTCGGCAGGACCACGACAGCGGGATCGTCAGGCCCGGCCGGCTCGGGGACGTCCATTGCCCGGTCACTCGGTGCCAGGGGCCGGCCGCCAGTGCGGTGAGGTAGCTGGGCAGGGGCCTGGAGGCGGCGAAGGATGTCGTCTCACAGCCGCAGTCCGTGCCGGTCGCGGCCTGGGGGCTCGATCCGCCTGCTTGCGGGCAGGTGTTGGACATGACCGTCCAGCCGCGGGGGTGCATGACCTCCAGCGAGAAGCGGGTCTTGATATCCGGCTGCTCCATGACCGGCCAGGCCCGGCGCGCGTCGGAGGGCTCGAAGTGGGTGTAGAGGTAGGTGGCGCCGTCGACCGGGTCGTGGAAGCGGTGCAGCCCCTGACCCGAGTTCGAGTAGAGGCCGCGCGCCGTGATCTCCACCGTGTGCTCGCCCGGGTCGAGGACGGGCAGCTCGATACGGGCCCCGTCCCAGGTCACCGGGGCGGGTTGCCCGTCGATGCTGAGGGAGTCGACCGTCTGCCCCACGAAGTCCACCCAGAGTCCTTCAACGCGTTGCCTGATGTCCAGGCCCATCAGGCAACGCACGCTGAAGGCGGCCTCGTGGCGGTCGATGGCCCCGGTGACATCGACCGCCACGTGGGCAGAGGGCACCTGACACACGGAGGATCGCCAGGCGGCCTCCTCGTGACGCAGGTTCGTGGGGCTGTCGGAGCGGGCGGGCGCGGTGGTCGTCATGCGGCAAAATCTAGCGGCATGCGGTCGCGGCCGAGACCTCTGCGAGCCTGGTACAAGGTGGGTACCAGGCCTCGCCAAACCTCAGTCCCACTTCTCCTCGGTGCGCTCGGGCGTGGCCCACAGGGTGTGGTAGACGCCCTCGACGTCATCGGTGCGGTGGTAGGTGTGCGAGCCGAAGAAGTCTCGCTGCCCCTGGATGAGGGCGGCCGGTAGGCGCCGGGAGCGCAGCTGGTCGACGTAGGCCAGGGAGGAGGCGAAGGCCGGGGCGGGGACACCGGTGGTGGCGGAGGTGGCCACGACCTGGCGCCAGGCGGGCAGAACCTTCGCCAGGGAGGAGGCGAAGACCGGCGCCGTGAGCAGACTGGCCAGAGAGGGGTTCTCGGCGTAAGCACGGGTGATGTCGTCCAGGAAGCGGGCGCGGATGATGCAGCCGCCTCGCCAGATGCGGGCCATGGCACCCAGGTCGATGTTCCAGTCGAACTGCTTGGAGGCGGTGGCGATCTCATCGAAGCCCTGGGCGTAGGCGGCGATCTTGGATCCGTAGAGGGCCTGCTTGACGGCATCGACGAAGCCGCGTCGCTCCTCGGGGTCGGTCAGGGCCGTCTGCGTGGTTCCTGCAGCGATGTCAGCGGCCTGGACCGCGGCCCGCGCCGCGCTGGAGGAGGAGACCGCGCGTGCGAAGGTGGCCTCGGCGATGGCGGGCACGGCCACTCCCAGCTCGAGGGCCGTCTGGGTGGTCCACACGCCGGTGCCCTTCTGGCCGGCCGCGTCGACGACGACGTCGACGAAGGCCTCGCCGGTGGCCGCATCGGTGTGGGACAGGACCTCGGTGGTGATGTCGATGAGGTAGGAGTCGAGCTCGGAGTCCTTCCAGGAGCGGAAGACCTCGGCGATCTCGGGGACCGTGAACCCGCCGACGTGGCGCAACAGGTCGTAGGCCTCGGCGATGAGCTGCATATCGGCGTACTCGATGCCGTTGTGGACCATCTTGACGAAGTGGCCGGCACCGTCGGGACCGACGTGGGTGCAGCACGGCGTGCCGTCCACGTGGGCAGAGATGGACTCCAGCATCGGCCCCAGGCGGTCGTAGGACTCGGCCGTGCCACCGGGCATGATCGAGGGGCCGTTGAGCGCCCCCTCCTCGCCGCCGGAGACCCCCATGCCCACGAAGTGCAGCCCACGCTCACGCAGGGAGACCTCGCGGCGCCGGGTGTCGGTGTAGAGCGTGTTGCCGGCGTCGACGATGATGTCGCCGGGCTCCATGAGGGCGGCCAGCTCCTCGATGACCGCCTCGGTGGCCGCTCCGGCCTGGACCATGATGATGGCCACACGCGGCGTGCGCAGCGAGGCCACGAAATCCTTCAGGTCGGCTGCGGGCACGAAGTCGCCCTCGGAGCCGTAACGTTCGATGAGCCTCTCGGTACGGGCCAGCGTGCGGTTGAAGACGGCGACCGCGTGACCGTGACGAGCCAGGTTGCGGGCCAGGTTCGCCCCCATCACCCCCAGCCCGAAGACACCGAGGTCGGCTGTGGCCGGTGCGGGGATGAAGCTGCTCATGGACGTCCTTTCCTGTGCCGCAGCCCCCTCATGACGGCGCTGCGATTCCAAGCCTTGGTGGCGGAGGATAATGGTTGCGCTCTGCGATAACGGCAACGGCGTGTCAACATTCCGGTTCACGACGCTGATGAGTGCCACCCGCACCTGTCAACCTCTGTGACCCTACCGCGTCCTGTCCTCGCGCACGAGGACCGTCCGTGGTTCAGACGTGTCGGCAACGGCGTGTGACGGCTCACGACAGGCCTGTCCCTGCCGGGTGAGCCTCCTGAGGTGGCGCTACAGTGACGGGTGCGGCCAGCACGGTTCCTCCGGGCGGTGCAGCGGCCCCGGCCGGGCCTCCGCTCAGGGTGCCGCAGTGCTCCGACGACCAATCGGTGCCACCTGGTCCGCCGTTCGTCGAATCTCAGAAAGGCTGACGTGTCCAGCTCCGACTCTGCGACTCCGTTCCCGTCGTCGAGACCCGTGCGGGCGGTCAACCCGCTCCTCGACGCCCGTGACCTTCGTCTTCCGCGTATCGCGGACCCCTGCGTCCTGGTGATGTTCGGCATCACCGGCGATCTGGCTCGCCACAAGCTCCTGCCCGCGATCTACGACCTGGCCAACCGGGGCCTGCTCTCCCCCAGCTTCTCCCTGGTGGGGGTCGGCCGGCGCTCCTGGTCCGACGACGACCTGCGCGCCTACGTGGAGAAATCGGCTCGGGAGGGCGCCCGTACCCCGTGGCGTCCCGCCATCTGGGAGCAGCTGGCAGCGGGGATGCGCTTCGTGGAGTTCGCCTCCTTCGAGGACGACGCCGCCTATGACCGGCTCACGGCCGTGGTGGATGACCTGGACGCCACCCGGGGCACGCGCGGCAACCGCGCCTTCTACCTGTCGATCCCCCCGGGGTGGTTCCCCGCCGTCACCGAGCGCATCGCCCGCTCCGGGCTCGTGGAGGAGTCGGCTGACGCCTGGCGCCGCGTCGTCATCGAGAAGCCCTTCGGGCACGACCGCGCCAGCGCCCGAGAGCTCGATGACCTCGTGGGACGCATCGTGCGTCCCGACGACGTCTTCCGGGTCGACCACTACCTGGGCAAGGAGACGGTGCAGAACATCCTGGCGCTGCGGTTCGCCAACACGATGTTCGAACCGCTGTGGAACCAGCGCTACGTCGACCACGTCCAGATCACGATGGCCGAGGACATCGGTATCGGAACCCGGGCCGGCTACTACGACACCATCGGCTCGGCGCGCGACGTCATCCAGAACCACCTGCTCCAGCTCCTGGCACTGACCGCGATGGAGGAGCCCACCAGCATGGAGGCTGCCGCGGTGCGCCTGGAGAAGGAGAAGGTGCTCAACTGCGTGCGTCTGGAGCGCGACGGGGTGCTGGACCTGGACCTCACCACTGCCCGGGGCCGTTACGACGCCGGTTTCCAGGGAGGGCTGCCGGTGCGGGGCTATCTGGAGGAGGACGGCGTCGCCGCCGACTCCCGCACCGAGACCTTCGCCGCCCTGCGCCTGGAGATCGCCAACCGTCGCTGGGCCGGCGTACCGTTCTATCTGCGCGCCGGTAAGCGCCTGACCCGCCGGGTCACCGAGGTCGCCGTCGTCTTCAAGCAGCCGCCGTTCCTGCCCTTTGAGTCGGCGGCCACCACGGCCGTGGGTGCCAACACCATCGTGCTGCGCATCCAGCCCGATGAGGGCATCACGCTGCGGCTGGCCTCCAAGGTGCCCGGAACCCAGATGGAGCTGCGCGACGTCTCCATGGACTTCGGCTACGGAGCCACCTTCAACGAGGAGTCCCCGGAGGCCTACGAGCGCCTCATCCTCGATGCGCTCCTGGGTGACGCCCCTCTCTTCCCCCACCAGCGCGAGGTCGACCTGTCCTGGCGCATTCTCGATCCCGTCATCGAGCACTGGAGCGCCGGTGGGAGTCCCGAGGGCTATCGCCCCGGCTCCTGGGGGCCGGCCAGTGCCCACGAACTCCTTGCCCGCGACGGCCGCACCTGGAGGCGCTCATGATTACCACACTGACCGCGACGACCACCTCGCGGATCGTCTCCCGGCTGGTGGAGCACGAGGGGACCTCCGGCTCCTCCCGGGTGCTGACTCTCGTGATCTCCACCGACGAGAAGGGCCTGGAGGACGCGCTGTGCGCCGCGCACGGCGCCAGCCGGGATCACCCCAGCCGCATCATCGCCGTCGTCAAACCGCCTGAGGAGGACGCTGTCGGTCGCGTGACTCCACGCAGCCGTGACGGACACGTCCCAGCCCAGGCCGGAGGGCACCTGGATGCCGAGATCCGCGTCGGTCACGACGCCGGTGCCGGCGAGACGCTGGTCCTGCGGCCCTGGGACGAAGCGGCTCTGCACACCGACACGCTGGTGGTGCCCTTCCTCCTGCCCGACGCCCCGGTGGTCGTGTGGTGGCCGACGACCGTCCCCGAGATCCCCTCGCAGGATCCCTTGGGACGCCTTGGCTCCACACGCATCACCAACACTCCCGCGCAGGACTTCCCGGCCAGGGCGCTGCGAGAGCTGGCACCGGTGAGCGTGCGCGGAGACATCGATCTGGCCTGGACCCGCATCACCCTGTGGCGCGCCATGGTGGCCTCCACCCTGGACCCGCTGCTGCGCGCGGGCAGCCTGCGAGAGCTCGTGGTGGCCGGCGAGCCGAGGAACTCCTCGCTCTCCCTCATGATCGCGTGGTTGCGGCTGCGGCTGGACATACCGGTCACGAGAGTCGATGAGGAGGACTTCAAGGGCATCTCCTCCATTACCGCCAGAACCGACGACGGCGAGATCATCATCGCCCGCCATGACCTGGAGCGGGTCACGATCACGCGCCCCGGCTCCCCCGAGCCCCAGGTGGTCACGATGGCGCGGCGCGAGCCGGTCAGCACCCTCAACGAGGAGCTGCGCCGGCTCACCCCCGACCTCGTCTACCAGGAGGTCCTGGCCACGCTGCTCGAGGAGCCCGTCAATGACTGACACCGGCACTCCCCGCACCCAGGCCATCGCTGAGATCCAGGAGGCGGCTTCGGCCGCAGCCACGCCAGAGGTCATCGTGCTTCCCACACTGAGCGACGCCGCACACAGGGCCTGCCAGGACACCGTGCGGATCCTGGCCGCTGCGGTGACGGACCGGGGAGTCGCCCACCTGGCACTGACAGGCGGTTCCGGGGGGATGGCGCTGTCTGAGGCCCTCGCGCCGCTCATCGCCGCCCAGCCCGAAGCGGTGCGTCGCGCCATCCACCTGTGGTTCGGTGACGAGCGCTTCGTGCCCGCCGGGGACCCGGAACGCAACGATCTGCTGGCCACTCCCCTCATCGCCGCAGGCATCAGGGAGTCTCAGACCCACCGGCTGGCCGCTCCGAACGAGGTCGGTGGCCTGGATGAGGCGACCGCCCGCATGGTCCACGAGCTTAATTCGGCGGGTCTGACCCACGGCGGCTTCGACGTCGTCCACGTGGGGCTGGGACCTGATGCGCACGTCTGCTCCCTCTTCCCCGGGCACCCGGCCGCGCTCGCGGTGGGAGTGCCCGCCGTGGCCGTACGCAACTCGCCCAAGCCACCTCCCGAGCGCTACTCCCTGACCTTCGATGCCTTGCAGCATGCCGGCCGGATCATGGTGGTGGCCGGCGGAGAGGGCAAGGCCGAGGCGGTCCGCCTGGGGCTGGGCGCTCCCGATGTGCTCAAGGCACCGGCCTCGTGCTGCCGGGGAAAGCAGACCACCTGGTACCTGGATGAGCAGGCCAACGCCCTGATGACTGATTGAGTCTGATCCGGTCGCCCTGCCGGCGCAGTGCGGGCCGACGAGCCCAAGACTTCATGTCGGCGGGTAGGGCTACCGTAGCCTCATGAACGCTTCCGGCCGGCTCCTGGCGCGCCTCACGGTGCTCGGTGCGCTCAGTGCATCGGGGATGACGGCGGCTCTTCCCGTCCATGCCGATGATGCCTCGCCGGAGCCCTCGCAGAGGTCAGCGGCCACCGAGCTCGCCGCCCTCCATGAGGCGCCCTGGGACCGGAGAGGAGACTTCATCCTGTCCCTGAAGGCATCTCTTGAGGTGCTTTCGGAGCTGCCCGAGGACGCTCCGGCCGCCCATTCCTGGGCCGAGGGAGGTTCCCGAACCGGCTGGTTCGGTGAGGCATGGACCGACGTCGACGGTGACGGTTGTGACACTCGTAACGAGATCCTGGCCCGGGACCTGGAGGATGCCGACTTCTCGCGCGCCGACGGCCTTCAGTCCCGGGAGGAGGGACGTGGCCGGGGTGCGGGCGTGTGCCCGGACGCCACCGTCTGGGCGGGCGTCCTTCAGGATCCCTACACAGGCAGAAGGGTCACCTTCACACGCGGTCAGGAGACCTCGGCGGCTGTCCAGATCGACCATGTGGTGCCGCTGAACTACCTCTACGCCCACGGAGCCTGGCAGTGGGATGAGCGCACCCGACTGTTGGTGGCCAACGACCCGCTGAATCTCGTCGCCGTTGAAGGCGAGGCCAATCAGGCCAAGGGCGCCTGCGGGCCGGCGAGCTGTCCCGTTGGTTCCACCGAGACCGGCAGCTGGCGGCCCACCGGACCGGGTGGCTGGTGGCCGGCCAACTCCTCCTACCGCTGCACCTACGCACGTCGCTTCGTCTCAGTGGCCGCCGCCTACCGGCTCGGCCTGCCTCAGGCCGACAAGGCGGCGCTGAGCACCACCTTGAACAGCTGTCTCGCCGGTGGGGACGGGACCGCATCCCTCCCGGAACGCGCCGCGCGTAGCGCGAAAGAGGTCGGCTCCATGGTGTGGCACAGTCCCCGATACGCCGCACTGGCAGCACTCGGCGCCCTGGTTCTGGGCTGGGGACTCATCCTTCGAGGCAGACGCCGAGTGCGCGCAGCCTCACGGCGTCGGCGCCGTTCCATGTCCCGCCACTGAGCCGTCTGCTTAGGATGCCGCCATGGCAGCTCACCCCCGTTCCGCCTCCAGCGGCAACAACGCTCCAAGTGCACCGACGTCGGCTCGTATCGACGTCTGGCTGTGGAGCGTGCGGCAGATCAAGTCCCGTTCGGCGGCGACGAGCGCCTGCAAGGCGGGGCATGTGCGCATCAACGGAGAGACCGCCAAGCCCGCCCAGCACGTCTCGGTGGGGGACGAGGTCCGCTACCGGGTCGATGGCTTCGACCGGCTACTGACCGTCACTCGAATCCTCACCAAGCGGGTGGGTGCCCCCATCGCCCGCACCGCGTACATCGACTCCTCTCCCCCTCGCCCGTCACCCCTGGACGCGCCGGCAGCTATCATCCGAGATCGCGGGGCAGGACGGCCCACGAAGAAGGAGCGTCGTCAGCTCGACGCCCTCATGGGAGGCGGACGCCATCAGGATGACCGCGTCTGACGCGCCGGGGTGAGCGGCCTCACCGCCAGCAGATTTCGGAACGAGCCGCCCCATGGGTTAAGGTTCTGCTCGTTGCAAGCGGCCCGAAGCCGCGAGTCAACGGGCTGTGGCGCAGTTTGGTAGCGCACTTGACTGGGGGTCAAGGGGTCGTGGGTTCAAATCCCGCCAGCCCGACCAGGACAAAGGTCCGCACTCTTTCAAAGGAGTGCGGACCTTTTTGTTGACAGCACTTCGGCAGCAGACGTTCACATTCTTCCGATGCCACCCTTATCAACACAAGCCACATTTGCATCCCACATAACAACCATTAGGCTAATTTAAGCCGATGAGCCCGATAGCAATTTACCAACCTTTAATCACGATCCAGTCAACGTTGCAATGACGGCGATCACCCAGCCTGCCCGCCGCCTGTGGCCAGTTTTCATTGGTACCTCAAGACGAAAGAACTACCCCTTGTAGCCGGTCACATGATTCAGCCGCGCGACGAATTCGGTCAGAAAAGTCACAACCGAATAACATGCATGGCCGACGCGACTGTGGTTGAGTGAACACCGACATCAAGGGTGTCTCACAGCATCCTGCGCGTCGGCTCACCGTCGATTGTGCAAATCAGACTGTGTTCTCATATTCCCGATCAGAGAGAACGACACATGAACATCAAGCGCGTCATCGCCGCAGCTGCGCTCACCGTCGTGCCGCTGACCGCCTCCTCGGCCGCACTGGCCGCTCCGGCCGCCCCTCAGGGCGCACCTGCAGCCGCCGCCGCGGTTCCCGCCCAGGTGACCTCGGAGGGGGCCCAGTACGCCGACACCGTCCTGAACAAGGTCAACGAGCTGCGCAGCAGCCTGGGCCTTCAGCCCGTGACCCGGTACCAGGAGCTCGACGCCGTCGCACAGGACTGGTCCGAGCAGCAGGCGGCCGCCAACAACATGAGCCACCGCCCCGACTTCACGTCGGCCTACCCGAAGGGCTGGACCACCGGCTCTGAGAACGTGGCCTGGCGTACCGCGGGTGGCGACACCGGCGCGCTGATCTTCGACCAGTGGCTCAACTCCCCCGGCCACTACAAGAACATGACCGACCCGAACGTCAACTCCATCGGCATCGGTTTCGCCCAGACCTCGGACGGCAGGTGGTACGCCACCCAGAACTTCGCCGCCTACAACGTCAGCAACTCGACGCTGACCCCGTCGACCACGACGACCACCAACACCACCACCACGACGACGAAGAGCAACACCCCGCCGAAGACGAACGACAACCCGCCGGCGGACACCCCGGCCACGGAGCCGACCCCGGAGACCACGTCGTCGACGCCGTCCACCGAGACGACGGCTCCGGCTCCGGTTGTTCCTCCCACGACGGAGTCCACCCCTGCTGCTCCGACGGCCTCCGCTCCGGCCACCACGGTGAGCACTGAGACCGTCACGGCCGCCGGCTCCCCGGCCAAGCCGTCCGCGACTCCCGCCGTTGCGGCTCCTCGCACCACCCCGACGAAGCCCGCCCTGGCCACCACCGGTCCGAGCATCGCCGTCGCCGTCGTCGCTGCCGGCCTGCTGGGCACCGGCGCCGTCCTCGTCATGCGTCGCCGCCAGGCCAGCTGACAGAGCTGAAGGCTCTCAGAGCGCGAGCCGTTCCTCTGACGGGCGCCTGTTGGTCCACTGATCGGTGTGGGCCAGCAGGCGCCCGTCTTGTGCGCGCCTCACGCCGTGCTGACATGGACGCGTCATCCTTGAGAGGATGACGCCGTGAAGCACCTTCCCCTGGAACCCGAGCTCCTCGCAGCGTTGCCCTCGCAGATCGATCTCCGTCTTGTCGTCACCGACATGGACGGAACTCTCCTTGATGGTCAGGGGCGTGTTCCCGCCGGGCTGCTGGAGGCAGTCGAAGACATGCGAGCCGCCGGCATCGTCTTCGCTCCTGCCTCGGGCAGGCAACTGGCGAACCTGCGTGCGGTCCTGGGCTCCGCCGTCGAGGACTCACCACTGATCGCAGAGAACGGTTCCTTCGTCGTTCACGGTGGTGAGGAGATCCACTCCGACACCATCAGCGCCCAGGACGCCGAGGCCGCCATCACCACCACCCGCCACCTGGTCGACTCCGGGTACGACGTCGGCGCGGTTGTGGCCTGCAAGCACTGCGCCTACATCGAGCGCTCGGATGCGGCCTTCCTGGAACAGACCGGGTTGTACTACGAGGCGCTGGAGATCGTCGAGGACCTGACCGCCATCGCCCTGGATGAGGTGCTCAAGGTCGCGGTCTTCGACTTCGACGACGTTGAGAACGGCAGTTCTCAGGCGCTGACCGCTGCGGTTCCGCACGTGCAGACCGTCGTCTCCGGGTTGCACTGGACGGACATGATGTCGGCACAGGTTTCCAAGGGGCGGGCCCTGGCGGCGCTTCAGGCCAGGCTCGGAGTCCTCCCGGAGCAGACTGCTGCCTTCGGGGACTACCTCAACGACCTGGATCTCTACGACCACGCGGACCTGGGCTTCGCCATGCGCAATGCCCACCCCGGCATCCATGCCGCAGCGGCGTACACGGCGCCCGCCAACACCGAGGACGGTGTCCTGCGTACAGTCGAGGAGCTGCTCAGGCGCTCTCAAAGACAAGGCTGAGATACGCGGGACGGCCCCGAACCGGTCAGTCCGAGGCCGTCCGATGGGTTGGTTGCCCGCCGGGTTACTGACCCAACCAGGCCTTCATGCCGCCGCTGACGTTGAGCAGCTCGCCGGTGTAGCCGGCAGCGGTCAGAGCCGTGACCGCCTTGGCGGAGCGCACTCCGCCGGCACAGATGACCGCAGTGGGGCTGGACGCATCGAGCTCTCCCATCCGGTCGGCCACCTCGCCCAGTGGGATGTTGACTGAACCGGGGATCGCCGTGCGCGCCACCTCATCGGGCTCGCGCACGTCAAGGACCACCAGATCCTCCTCCGCCTCGAGCCGACGTCGCAGCTCATCGACGCTGATTTCCTTCACGATGTCCTCCTCAACGGGATATGAGTCGCTGACACGACAGAGTATTCGGCTGGTCTGGCCAGGCTAGCGGCGCAGGCTGCGGTAGCGGGTGATGAGGCCCCGGGTGGAGGCGTCCTGCCCTGCGAGGGCCTCCTCGTCGCCCTGGACGGCGGGGGCGATCTCGAGGGCCAGCTTCTTGCCCAGCTCCACCCCCCACTGGTCGAAGGAGTCGATACCCCACACGATGCCCTGGGTGAAGGTGATGTGCTCGTAGAGGGCGATGAGCTCTCCGACGACCGAGGGCGTCAGCGCCGGGGCGAGGATCGAGGTGGTCGGCTTGTTGCCGGCGAAGACGCGGGCCGGGACGATCTCCTCGGCGGTGCCCTCGGCACGCACCTCATCGGCGGTCTTGCCGAAGGCGAGCGCCGCAGTCTGGGCCAGGTAGTTGGACAGGAACAGCTCATGGACGTCCACTCCCCCGTCCTTGGTGGGGTGCGCGGGATTGGCCACGGCGATGAAGTCCGCGGGGATGAGCTGGGTGCCCTGGTGGATGAGCTGGTAGAAGGCGTGCTGGCCGTTGGTGCCCGGCTCACCCCAGAAGACCTCGCCGGTCTCGGTGGTCACGGGGCTGCCGTCCCAGCGCACGGACTTGCCGTTGGACTCCATGGTGAGCTGCTGGAGGTAGGCGGGGAAACGGTGCAGGTACTGGGCGTAGGGCAGGATGGCGTGGGAGCCGGCCTTGAAGAAGTTGACGTACCAGACGTTGAGCAGGCCCATAAGCATGGGGACGTTCTCGGCCGGAGCCTTGGTGGCGAAGTGCTCGTCAACGGTGTGGAAGCCGGAGAGGAAGTCGGCGAAGTTCTCCGGGCCGATGGCCACGGCCAGGACCGTCCCGACGGCGGAGTCCACCGAGTAGCGTCCACCCACCCAGTTCCAGAAGCCGAAGGCATTGGCCGGGTCGATGCCGAACTCGGCGACCTTGTCCAGGGCGGTGGAGACGGCCACGAAGTGCTTGGCGATGGCGCCGTCGGTCTCAATGCCCTTGGCCTGGAGGGCGGCCAGGAACCAGTCGCGGGCCATGCGGGCGTTGGTGAGGGTCTCCAGGGTGGTGAAGGTTTTGGAGGCGATGATGAACAGGGTCGTCTCCGGGTCGAGGTCCGCGACCTTCTCGGCGCAGTCGGTGGGATCGATGTTGGAGATGAAGCGGCACTGAAGGCCCTTCTGCACGTAGGGCTTGAGAGCCTCGTAGACCATGACGGGACCGAGGTCGGAGCCGCCGATGCCGATATTGACCACCGTCTTGATGGGCTTGCCGGTGATACCGGTCCACTCCCCCGAGCGCACGCGGCGGGCGAAGGCGTAGATCTTCTCCAGGACCTCGTGGACGTCGGCAACGACGTCCTGGCCGTCCACGCTCAGGGAGTCGGTGGCCGGGCGACGCAGGGCCGTGTGGAGGACGGCACGGTCCTCGGTGATGTTGATGTGCTCGCCGGCGTACATGGCGTCACGGCGGCCCGGGACGTCGACCTGCTCGGCGAGCTCGGCCAGGGCGTCGCGGACGTCGTCGGTCAGCAGGTTCTTGGACAGGTCGACGTAGAGGTCCCCCAACTCGTAGGAGAAGCGCTCGGCGCGCTCGGGATCGTCGGCGAACCAGGCGCGCAGGTCCGGGGTCATGGAGTCGTGGAGCTCGGTGAGGCGCTTCCAGGCGGGCGTGGTGGTGGGGTCAACCGGATTCAGCATGGCTACAGTCTATGGGTGTTGCGGCCACGCGCCACTGTCCGGTGCCAAACGTTCTCACGCTCGCGGCGTCCTGCTGGTTCTTGACGCGCCGGCGCGGGATCCTCAAGGCTGCCCCGTACGATGAGGCGATGGGACCTTCTTCAGCCGGCCTCCAGAGAACAGGCGGGTGGCTGCACCTGGCACTCACCTGCGTCGGGACGGTTGTCGTGGTTGCGTCACTGGCAGTGGGCATCATCGCAACAACCGGCTGGCAGAACACCTACAAGCTACCCGCGTGTGTCCCAGCCTCGGACTGCCTCGGTCAGACCCGCGAGGCTGTGGCCGAGAACCCGGCCATCCTGTTGCTGGGAGTCATGACCCTCCTACTGGCTGCGGCCGACGTATGGGCACTCGTCCAGATGCGGCGGCACCGCACGACGTTCTGGGTGCAATTCTCCGGCGCATTGCTGGCACTGACGACGATACTGTCTCTCAACACCCTGACGGCATGGTGGAGCTTCCGTTCCCTGGTCTATTGATCGGGCGGCACTTGCCCGAGGTTTGAACCCGTTACCGGTCACTGAGAGCCTGACGATCGCTGATGGTCTGCTGTCGGTACTGGCTCGGTGAGAGCCCCAGAACGCGTCGGAAGTCGGCGGTCAGGTGGGCGTGGTCCGCGTAGTCGAGTTCGGCGGCCACCTGCGCAACGGTGACGGACGAATCCTCCCGAAGCCGCTGTGCTGCCTCTTGGAGCCGGTAGCGTCGGATCACTGCGAGTGGGGGCAGGCCGATGTACTTCTCACAGAGGCGTTGGAGACTGCGGACAGAAAGATCGAGGCGTCGCGCCAGCTGATCGACGCGCAGGACGCTTCTGTCGGAGGCGACGACGTCCTCCATCTTGTTGGCGATGAGCGCCATCGCTTGTGGCGGCCCGGCATGTTGCGCCACCCAGTCTGCCAGCGCACTGGCGGCACGTTGTCCACCCCTCATCGTGTTGGTATCCGCCATGGCGTCAGCAACCGCAGCGCCCAGGTCAGGGTCCTCGAGCGGCCGATGGGAGTTCCGGATCAGGGACGGGGAGCACAGCGCACCCGCTGCCGCAGGCCTGAGAAGGGCTCCGACGGCCCATCCTCGGCCTTCCAGTTCACGATAGGAGATGCTCGTCGTCGGGCCGTGCAGAGCCATGCCATCGGGCTCGACAACGAGGTTGCAGGCGGGGAACGGGAGCACCTCCTGGCGGTCCCGTTGTCCTGCGGGCAAGTCCCAGCGTGGGATCCAGATCCAGCGGACCCGATCGGCCAGTGCCTCGGGGACAGGCTGGCGGTGAAAGGTCGGAAGCCTGGAGGGATAGAGGATCCCCCGTCGATCAGCGGTCGTCTCGGGCACGGCTCCTCCCCTTTCCGGAGCTGTCGCAGATCTTCAAGCGAAGGCACCTCCATCGTTCCTACAGTCGTTGGCATGAGTACACGCAACCTATCCGGGGCCACTGGTCACTACACGACTGATGGGACTCCGCACGGCTTCACCAGCATCACACCGTTTCTGGCGGTTGACGGCGCCGACCGAGCGCTCAGGTTCTACCGTGACGTCTTCGGTGCGCGCATCGTGGACAGTGTGGAGATCGAGGGTGCGGTCGTCCACGCAGAGCTCGACTTCGGTCACGGCAGGATCCAGATCGGTGAGCCCTCAGCCTTGTCCGGTCTGGTTGCGACTCCGTCGGATGAGCCGGTCTGCTACTCGATCCGCCTGTACTGCCCGGATGTCGACGCCGCCGTTGAGCGGGCTACTGCCGCCGGTGCGACCTTGCTGGAACCGCCCGACACCTTCGTGTCCGGGGACAGGTTCGCCTCCATCCGCGATCCCTTCGGCGTGCGGTGGTCGGTCATGACCCGGGTCGAGGACTTGTCCGAGGAGGAGAGTTCCGCACGTGTTGCCGCGTGGGCCAAGAAGCAGGCCGTTTCCGACAGCTGAGCCCTTCCGGGGCTCAGCGCCGCTGGCGCTTCTCGCGCACGCGCACCCCGATCTGGATGGGGGTGCCGGTGAAGCCGAACTCCTCACGCAGGCGCCGCTCGATGAAGCGCCGGTAGCCGGCGTCGAGGAAACCGGTGGTGAAGATGACGATCCGGGGCGGGGCCACCTGGACCTGAGTGGCGAAGAGGATGCGGGGCTGCTTGCCGCCTCGCACCGGGTGCGGGGTGGCGGACTGCAGCTGCCCCAGGAAGCCGTTGAGCCGGCCTGTGGGCACGCGCGTGGTCCAACCCTCCAGTGCGGCGTCGAGAGCGCGCACGAGCCGGTTGGTGTGCCAGCCGGTCCGGGCTGCCAGGTTGATGTGGGGGGCCCAGGAGACGTGGGCCAGGTCGTGCTCGACCTCCCACAGGAGCATCTTCTGGCGCTCCTCGTCCACCAGGTCCCACTTGTTGTTGACCAGGACCAGGGCTCGGCCGGCATCAACGGCCTGCTGGACCACGCGCACGTCCTGCTCGCTGATCGGCTCGGAGGCGTCCAGCAGGACGACGGCGACCTCGGCCTTGTCGATGGCGCCCTGCGTGCGCAGCACCGCGTAGTAGTCGGCGCCCCGTGACTGCTTGACCCGCCGGCGGATCCCCGCGGTGTCGACGAAGACCCATAGGCGCCCGTCGAGCTCGATGATCTCGTCGACCGGGTCACGGGTGGTGCCGGCGGTCTCGTTGACGACGACGCGCTCCTGGCCCGCGATGGAGTTCAGCAGAGAGGACTTGCCGACGTTGGGTCGCCCCACGAGGGCGATGCGGTGCAGGTCCCCCTCCGGCGCTGCGGTGGCCACGGCGGAGACCTCCGGGAGGACCTCCATGACGGCGTCGAGGACCTCGCCGCTGCCCCGGCCGTGAAGGGCCGAGACCGGGAAGGGCTCGCCCAGCCCCAGGTTCCACAGGGTGGCGGCGTCCCCCTCCTGGGCCGGGGAGTCGACCTTGTTGGCGGCCAGCACCACCGGCTTGCCGCTGCGGCGCAGCATCCGCACCACGCGGGCGTCGGTCTCGGTGATGCCGACCTGGGCGTCGACGACCAGCAGGACGGCGTCGGCCATCTCCACGGCGATCTCGGCCTGGGTGGCCACGGCGGCGTCGAGGCCGGCCACGTCCACCTCCCAGCCGCCGGTGTCGACGATGGTGAAGCGGCGCCCTGCCCACTCCGCCGGGTAGGAGACCCGGTCGCGGGTGACACCGGGGGTGTCCTGGACGACGGCCTCGCGGCGGCCCAGGACCCGGTTGACGAGTGTCGACTTGCCCACGTTGGGCCGGCCGACGACGGCCAGGACCGGCAGCCCGGGCTCGATGCTGTCACCGGTGGGCAGGCCGCCGTCGGCCTCCAGGAGGGCGAGGTCCTCCTCATCGAGCTCGTAGTCGGCCAGGCCCGCCCGCATGGCCTGGGCCCGCAGGTCCTCCTCGGCGTCCCGCTGGGCGGCGGCGTCGGCGGCCTCCTCCACCAGGTCCAGGACCCGTTCGACGGACTGCTCCAGGGTCAGCTCGGAGGTGTCCACCAGGGTGACGCCCTCGGGTGCGGTGAGGAACTGGGAGACCGTGGCGTCGTCGCGGTCGCGGCGCACCACCTGGTCGCGCAGGGCGTCGGCGTCGACCTGCTTGCCGGCGGCCTCCAGGTCCCCGGCGCGGCGGGCCAGGCGGGCCTCCTCCGATGCGGTCACCAGCAGGCGGGCGTCGGCGTCGGGCGCGATGACGGTGGTGATGTCACGTCCCTCGGCCACGATGCCGGCGCCCTCGGAGAAGGACCCGGCCTGCCCGGTCGCCTCGAAGCGGATGATCTCGCGCTGGCGGCGCGCCAGCTCGGCGCGCACCTCGAGGTTGGTGGCGACCTTCGAGACGACAGTGGCGATGTGCGGGTCGCGGATCGCGGTCGATACGTCTGTGCCGTCCACGGTGAAGGTCGGGTGCTCGGGATCCAGCCCCATGTGCAGGGGCATCGCAGCGACGGCCTCGGCGACGGCGGCCCCGTCCTCCAGGTCGATGCCCTCGTGCTCGCACCACCAGGCGGCGGCCCGGTACATGGCACCGGTGTCCAGGTAGGCCAGTCCCAGCTCGGCGGCGACGCGCCGCGAGACGGTGGACTTGCCCGATCCGCTTGGTCCGTCGATCGCTACGACGATTCCCATGGTGCCCTCCATCAGGGTCCGATTGACGGTCATGAACTGGGCCAAGCGTCCCACACTCCGGCGCGGTACTGCGGATCAGGTCCCCATGAGCACTGACACAGGCGGACCTCGGTGACGGATTGAACCGGCTTCAGCCCGCGACGACGCGCCAGCCCTGGGCGTCCAGCGCCTCCTCCAGCCGTTGGGCGGCCGCCGGAAGGACGGAGATGAGGGCGATGCCCGCGCTCTGCCCGGCCGAGTGCTCCAAGGAGAAGTCCTCGATGTTGACGCCGGCGGCTCCGATGTCGGAGAAGAGCCTGCCCAGCTCACCGGCGGCGTCGGGTACCAGGACCTGGACCTCGGTATAGCGGCGCGGCGCGCCACCGTGCTTGCCGGGGATGCGTGCCCGACCGAGGTTTCCCCGAGTCATGACGTCGGTGACCGCGCCGACGGCCCCGAAAGCAACCACACGTGCCGCTCCCGGGGGCGTGTGCTCCGCACTGTCCGGATCGCAGACTGCCGCCTCGATCCCCGTCACCAGTGCAGCCAGGTCATCACTGATCCGGCGCAGCAGCTCAACCACGGGCCCGGCGTTGCCCACGATGATGGCCGACCACAGCCTGGGGTCCGAGGCCGCGATCCGGGTGACGTCGCGAAGACCCTGCCCCGACAGGGCCAGGGCCCCCTCCCCCAGCTCCTCCAACCGGGCGGCCACGAGTGAGGCGACGAGCTGGGGCATGTGGGAGACAGCCGCGACGGCGGCGTCGTGCTCCGCCGCCCCCATGCGCACCGGGGTGGCGCCCACATCGACCGCCAGGTTCCTGATGACCAGCTCCGCCTGCGGATCGGAGTCCTGGCCGACCACCACCCAGGGGCGGCCGGCGAAGAGGTCGCAGTCCGCGGCGCCGGCGCCGGAGCGCTCCCGGCCGGCCATCGGGTGAGAGCCGACGTACCTGCGCGCCTGCGCTCCCGCCCGGGACCGGACCTCAGTGACGACGCGTTCCTTGACGGAGGCGACGTCAGTGACGACGGCACTGGGGTGAGCGCTCAGCTGCGCGACGACGACCTCGGCGGTGACGTCGGGGGGCGTGGCCACGACGACGATCTGCGGCTCAGGGCTGTCCTCGTCATGAAGCGATCCTGCTCCCATGTCTCGGGCCAGGGCCAGGGAGGTGGGCGAGGTGTCGGAGAGCAGGACCTCGACACCTGCCGCCCGCAGCGCCAGGGCGAGTGAGGTTCCCAGCAGCCCCGTGCCGACGATGAGCACCGGGCCGCGCGTGGACACTGACGCCCGCGGCTCGGAGGCGCTCACAGCCCGACCTCCTGCTGCAGTGCGGCGATCTCCTCGCCGCTGAGGGGGCGGGTCTGGCCGGGGCGCAGGTTGCCCAGCCGCAGCGGTCCGAGCCGGGTGCGCGCCAGACGCGTCACAGGGTGGCCGACGGCGTCCAGCATACGCCGCACGATGCGGTTCTTGCCGGAGTGGAGGGTGATCTCAACGATGGAACCGCGCGGCCCGGAATCCTTGACGGTCACTCGGTCCGCCTTGGCCTCACCGTCCTCCAGCTCGATGCCGCGCCGCAGCTTACGCGGGACCCAGGGCTCAACCTGTCCCTCAACGATGGCGACATAAGTCTTCGCGATCTCAAAACTGGGGTGCATGAGCCGGTGGGAGAGCTCGCCGTCGTTGGACAGCAGGAGCAGCCCCTCGGTCTCAGTGTCGAGGCGCCCGACATGCACCAGGCGCAGCGAGTCGGGCAGCTCGGGGTGCTCAGCCAGGTAGTCGCGTCCATACTGGGCCACGGTGGGGCGGCCCTCAGGGTCCTCCATGGTGGTGACGACCCCTGCCGGCTTGTGGAGCATGAGGGTGATGAGCTCGGGGTTGGTGAGGATTCGGCTGCCGTCAACGCGGATCTCCTGGGTCAGCGGGTCCACCCTGACGCCTGCCTCGGTGACGGAGATACCGTCGACGCTGACGCGGCCGTCGGCGATGAGCTGCTCGCAGGCGCGGCGCGAGGCAACCCCTGCGTGGGCCAGGACCTTCTGCAGCCGTTGTCCGGAGGCGACGTGCGGGTCGTCCTGGCCGCCCTTGGTGGCACGCTCACGCATCTGGAGCAGACGAGCCTCCTCGTCCTCGTCGATGGCCTCGGCGTCGAAGGCGGCCAGGTCGCCGGCGTCGGCCTGCTCATCCAGCTCCTCGAGGTCATCCTCGTCGTAGAACTCCTGGGCCCCGAAGTCGCTGTGGGGCACGGACTCGGTTCGGGTGTGGCGGTTCCTCGGGGTCATGGGGTCCTCCTACCGGCCATCTCATCGGCCTGTTCGACGATCTCCCCCAGCGCCTCGACGCGGGGGAGGTAGGGAGCCAGGGGCGGCAGCTCGTCCAGGGAGTCGATTCCCAGGTACTCCAGGAAGTCTCCCGTGGTCCGGTACAGAATCGCACCGGAGGTCTCGGCACCGGCCTCCTCGATGAGGCCGCGGGCGTGCAGGGTGCGCATGACGCCGTCGACATTGACCCCGCGGATCTGCGCGACGCGCCCCCGGGTGACCGGCTGCCGGTAGGCGACGACGGCCAGGGTCTCCAGCGCTGCCTGGCTCAGGCGTGCGGTGGCGCCGCCAATGATGAACTGCTCGACGAGATCGGCGTGCTCGGGCACAGAGGCGAAGCGCCACCCGCCTGCTGCCCGTCGCAGGAGGAATCCGTGAGCACGGCTGCCGGGCGCCTCTCCGCGGTACTCGGCTGCCAGACCCTCGAGCAGCTCCTCGCAGACGCTCTCCTCCATGCCGAGAGCCTCGGCGATCGCAGAGGTGGTCACCGGCTCGTCGGCGACGATGAGGATGGCCTCAGCGGCACTGCGCAACTCAGACCCCGCGGCCTCGCTCATGCGAATTCCTCCTCGAGCTCAGTGAGATTCTCAGAGGTCATCATGCCGGTCAGGTCGTCCTGACCGCCGCACCAGGTCACGGTGATCTCGCCCATGGCCTCCGTCTGGTCCAGCTCGGCGCTGCCCTGCCGGTGGAGTATGAGCAGCGCCAGGAAGCGGGTCACCACGACGGCAGTGCGCTCGGCGTCCTCAATGAGTTGGGCGAAGGTCAGGGTTCCGTAACTGCGCAGCCTGCTGGCTATGAGGCTCAGCTGCTCACCGACCGGCACCCGCTCGTGCAGGTGGACGGTCTGGACGCCCGGATCGGTGGGCCGGGTGAAGGCGCCCACCGCCAGCCGGGTCAGCTCCTCGGGGGTGATGGTGGCCACGAGCTTGGGCAGCAGCGCCGCCAGATGTGGTTCCAGGGCGACGATGCGCGGGTAGCTGCGTGCGGAGGTCTCCGCCCGGTGGCGGAAGGCAGCTGCGGCCTCCTTGAAGGCCCGGTACTGCAGGAGCCGGGCGAAGAGCAGGTCGCGGGCCTCGAGCAGCTCGAGGTCGGGCTCCTCCTCGTTCTCGTCACGGGGCAGAAGGCGGTGGGCCTTGAGCGCCAGGAGGGTGGAGGCCACGACGATGAACTCCGATGCGCGCCCCAGGTCCCAGTCCGAGCGCATGTGGGCGATGAAGTCGTCGGTCACCTCAGCCAGCGCCAGCTCGGTGACGTCGAGCCGCTTGCGGGCGATGAGACTCAGTAGCAGGTCGAAGGGGCCTTCGAACTGGGGCAGTGTGACGCTGAATCCGGGCAGCCTGGGCGGCCCCTGCTCCTCCGGCTCAGGCGACATCGCCGCGGGCGATGACCTCGCGGGCCAGCCGGCGGTAGGCGTCCGCACCGGGGTGGGAGGGCGCATAGCTGGTGATCGGCTCGTTGGCCACGGAGGCGTCCGGGAACTTGATCGTGCGCCGGATGCGCGTGTCGAAGAGCTGCTCACCGAAGGCCTGCTCCAGGCGCTCAAGCACCTCCCGGGAGTGCAGGGTGCGGGAGTCCACCATGGTGGCCAGGATGCCGTCGATCTCCAGGGTGGCGTTGAGGCGGTCCTTGACCCGCTCGACGGTCTCCACCAGGAGCGCCACCCCACGCAGGGCGAAGAACTCGGTCTCCAGCGGGATGATGACGCCGTGGGAGGCGGTCAGGGCGTTGATGGTCAGCAGTCCGAGCGAGGGCTGGCAGTCCACGAGGATCACGTCGTACTCGTCGAGCACCGGACGCAGCACCCGCTTGAGGGCCTGCTCGCGGGCGACCTCGTTGACGAGCTGGACCTCGGCGGCGGACAGGTCGATGTTGGCCGGGACGATGTCCAGCCCCTCCACCGTGGTCTCGTGGATGACCGTGCGGATGTCCGGACGGCTGGCGACGAGCAGGTCGTAGATGGTGGAGTCGAGCTCGTGAGCGTTGATGCCCAGGCCGGCCGAGGCCGCTCCCTGGGGATCGAAGTCGACGATGAGGACCTTGCGCCCCAGCTCGGCCAGGGCCGCACCGAGGTTGATCGTCGTCGTGGTCTTGCCGACGCCGCCCTTCTGGTTGCACATGGAGATGACCCGAGCGGGTCCGTGCGACTCCAGCGGCGCGGGAACGGGGAAGTCCTTCTCCTCGCTCTCGTCGGTGCCGGGGTTGTCGATCAGGCCTGGCTGGATGGAGTCATTCACGTCATCCAGCCTAGTCGAAAGCCGACCGACATCGCCCAGTTCAGATAGGACACGCCAGAGATCAAGGCCGACGGGACCCCGCTTTCAGGCGCGGCCCGGTGCGCACTCAGGCTTCCCCCACCAAAGCCTGGGGGACGGCCCTCACCTGCGGACTCATCGATCAGGCCAGAGCCCGCGGGTGACTGGTGGCGTAGACCTCCCGCAGGTGGTCGACGGTGACCTTCGTGTAGATCTGGGTGGTGGTGACCGAGGCGTGTCCGAGCATCTCCTGGACGACACGCACGTCCGCCCCTCCCGCCAGCAGATGCGTGGCGAAGGAGTGGCGCAGGGTGTGGGGGGAGATGCGCCGCTCGTCGGCGCCGTCCGTCCCGATGAGACCGGCCCGTTCAGCGGCCTGTTGGAGGACCGCCCAGGCGCTCTGCCGACTCAGGGGCCTGCCCAGGGTGTTGAGGAAGACCTGTGGCACTCCCCTGCCCTTCTCGGCCAGGACCGGCCGCCCTCGCACCAGGTAGGCGTCCAGCGCCTCCCAGGCGTAGGCCCCCATGGGGACCACGCGTTCCTTGCGTCCCTTGCCGAACAGCCTCAGCAGCCTCGAGTCGGTGTCAAGGTCGTCGACGACGAGCCCCACCGCCTCGGAGATGCGGGCGCCGGTGGCGTAGAGGACCTCCAGCAGCGCTCGGTCGCGCAGGCTCACCGGGGAGTCGTCAACGCCCGCTGCCTCCAGGAGACGGCGGACCTCATCGACCCCTAAGGCCTTGGGCAGGCGCCTTCCGGGCTGGGGCGGGCGCACGGTGGCCGAGGGATCCTCTGAGGTGGTGCCCTCGGCCAGGAGGAACTTGTGCCAGCCGCGCACGGCCGTGACGGTTCTGGATGCCGAGGACGACGCCAGCGGACGGGCGCCGTCGGATCCGGTGCGCAGGACCTCGAGGAAGCCGGCCACGTCGTTGCGGCTGACGTCCTGCGGTGCTGAGATGCCGGCGCTCCTCAGGTAGCGCAGGTAGCGGCCGAGGTCGCGCTCGTAGGCGCTCAGGGTGTGAGGGCTCAGCCCGCGCTCGACACGCAGGTGGGCGAGGTAGCCGCGCAGCCCTCGGTCCAGATCGTCTCCACGCGGATCGGGGGTGGTATCGACGGTCGGATCCGTCGTGTGCGCAGTGCTCGTCGGAGTCCGCCGAGGCTCAGCCGAGCTTGGCGACCAGGCCGAGCCCGACGATCGTGATCGTCCAGATGATGGCCACCGCCACTGTGATGCGGTCGAGGTTGCGCTCGGCCACGCCGGAGGACCCTGCGGAGGAGGAGATACCGCCGCCGAACATGTCCGACAGACCGCCGCCCTTGCCCTTGTGCAGGAGGATCGACATGATGAGGAAGAAGCTCGAGAGGACGAGCAGCACCTGAAGGACGATACGCACTACGTTCACGTCACGTTCCCTTCGTTGTTGGTTCCGTCTTGCTGCGGGGGCCTCACGCTCCGGCATGGGTCCGGCGCGACTCCCGACAGGGTCCGCGCCCCCACCTGTCCGCGTGGCAGTCTACCCGCAACGCACAGGGTCCCGGACACCTCGGGGTGTGAGGTGTCCGGGACCCTGTCAGCGAGCGGTGAGACGCTGCGGAGAAGTGATCGCTCAGCTCCTCCGCCGCGGCTCGGCTCGCTCAGGCGTAGAAGCCGGCCATGGCGGCGAAGGAGTCCGCCTTGAGGGAGGCTCCGCCGACGAGTGCGCCGTCGACGTCGGGCTGGGCCATGAGCTCCTTGATGTTGCCGGGCTTGGCGGAGCCGCCGTAGAGGATGCGGGTGGCGTCAGCGGTGGCGTCGCCGTAGTCGGCACGCAGGGCCTCGCGGATCGCTCCGCACACCTCCTGGGCGTCCTCGGCGGTGGCGGTCTCGCCGGTGCCGATGGCCCAGATGGGCTCGTAGGCGATGACGATCTTGGCGACGTCCTCGCCGCTCCATCCTTCCAGGGCGGCGCGGATCTGCCCCAGGACGAAGTCGACGTGGGTGCCGGCCTTGCGGATCTCCAGGGCCTCACCGCAGCACAGGATGGGGGTCATGCCGGCGTCGAGCACCTTGCGGGCCTTGGCGCCCACGAGGGCGTCGGACTCGCCGTGGTACTCGCGGCGCTCGGAGTGGCCCATGACGACGTAGCTGACACCGAGCTTGGTGAGCATCTCGGTGGAGATCTCACCGGTGTAGGCGCCGTTGTCGTGGATGGAGACGTCCTGGGCGCCGTACTTGATGTCCAGGGAGTCGGCCTCGACGACGGTCTGCACGGTGCGGATGTCCGTGAAGGGCGGGATCACGAGGACCTCGCACTTGGTGTAGTCGTGGTCGTGGTCCTTGAGCTCCATGGCCAGGCCCTGGACGAGGTGGTTGGCCTCGAGGTGGTCGAGGTTCATCTTCCAGTTGCCCGCCATGAGCGGGGTGCGGTTACTCATCTGGGTTGCCTTCCTTCAGTCGTTGAGCACGGCGATACCGGGCAGGGTCTTGCCCTCGAGGAGCTCGAGGGAGGCGCCGCCGCCGGTGGAGATGTGGGAGAACGTGGCCTCGTCGAAGCCGAGCGTGCGCACGGCCGCGGCGGAGTCGCCACCGCCGATGACGGAGAAGGCGTCGGACTCGGAGATCGCCTTGGCCACGGCCTTGGTGCCCTCGGCGAAGGCCGGGAACTCGAAGACGCCCATGGGGCCGTTCCACACCACGGTCTTGGAGGTGGCGATGGCATCGGCGAAGAGCTTTCGCGTCTCAGGGCCGATGTCCAGGCCCATCTGGTCGGAGGGCAGGGCGTCAGCGGGCACCACGGTGGCGGGGGCGTCCGCGGCGAAGGTCGGGGCCACGACGGTGTCGACGGGCAGCAGCAGCTCGACGCCGTTGGCCTTGGCGGTCTCCAGGTAGCCCTTGACGGTGTCGATCTGGTCCTTCTCCAGCAGAGAGGTACCCACCTCGTAGCCCTGGGCGGCCAGGAAGGTGTAGGCCATGCCGCCACCGATGAGGAGACGGTCGGCCTTGCTCAGCAGGTTGGAGATGACACCGAGCTTGTCGGAGACCTTGGAGCCGCCGAGCACCACGGTGTAGGGGCGCTCGGGGTCGTTGACGGCGCGCCCCAGGGACTCGATCTCCTTGACGACGAGCAGGCCGGCGGCGGAGGGCAGCAGCTTGGCGACGTCGTAGACGGAGGCCTGCTTGCGGTGCACGACGCCGAAGCCGTCGGAGACGAAGACGTCGGCCAGGGCGGCGAGCTCGGCGGCGAAGGCCTCGCGCTCGGCGTCGTCCTTGGAGGTCTCGGCGGCGTTGAAGCGCACGTTCTCCAGCAGGACGATCTCACCGTCACCGGCGGCGGCGACGGCGGCCTTGGCGGACTCGCCCACGGTGTCCTCGGCGAGGGTCACCTTGACACCGGTGACCTCGGCGAGGCGCTTGGCGACAGGGGCCAGGGAGTAGTCGGGGTTGACCTGCCCCTTGGGGCGCCCCAGGTGGGCGGTGATGATTACCTTGGCGCCGGCGTCGAGCAGGGTGCGCAGGGTGGGCAGAGCGGCCTGGATACGGCCGTCGTCGGTGATGTTCTTGTCGGCGTCCAGCGGCACGTTGAAGTCGGAGCGGACCAGGACTCGCTTGCCCTTGAGGTCGCCCAGGGACTCGATGGTCTTCATGAAGCCTCTCATCGGTTGTGGGTGAAGGTGTGGGTGTGGGACGGACGGCGCCCGCGCACGCATAGCGTGGCGCGGGCGCCGTCTTCTAGAGAGTCATGCTCTCGGTCTGGTCTCAGGCGAGCTTGGAGCCGACCAGGGAGGTCAGGCGGACCAGGGCGTTGGAGTAGCCCCACTCGTTGTCGTACCAGGAGAGGACCTTGACGAGGTTGCCGATGACCTTGGTCTCGGTGGCGTCGAAGATCGAGGTGTGCGGGTTGCCCACGATGTCGGTGGAGACGATCGGGTCCTCGGTGTACTCGAGAACGCCCTTGAGCTCGCCCTCGGCGGCGGCCTTGACGGCAGCCTTGACGGCCTCGACGGAGACCTCCTTCTCAGCGATGAAGGTCAGGTCGGTCAGCGAGCCGGTCGGGGTGGGGACACGCACGGCCAGACCGTCGAACTTGCCCTTGAGGGCGGGCAGAACGAGGGCCACGGCCTGGGCGGCACCGGTCTTGGTGGGGATCATGTTCAGCGCGGCGGCGCGAGCACGGCGCAGGTCGCTGTGCGGGGCGTCGAGGACGCGCTGGTCACCCGTGTAGGAGTGGATGGTGGTCATGATGCCGCGCTCGATGCCGAAGTTCTCGTGGAGAACCTTGGCCAGGGGGGCGAGGCAGTTGGTGGTGCACGAGGCGTTGGACACGATGTTCATCGTGGCGTTGTCGTAGTCGCCCTCGTTGACACCCATGACGAAGGTGCCGTCGACGTTCTTGGCGGGAGCGGAGATGACGACCTTCTTGGCGCCACCGTCGAGGTGGGCCTTGGCCTTCTCGCCGTCGGTGAAGAAGCCGGTGGACTCCACGACGACCTCGACGCCCAGGTCGCCCCAGGGCAGGTCGGCGGGGTTGCGCTGAGCGAGCACCTTGATGTGCTTGCCGTTGACGGTGATGCCATCCTCGTCGTAGGAGACCTCGCCGTCGAAACGACCGAGGATCGAGTCGTACTTGAGCAGGTGGGCCAGGGTCTTGTTGTCCGTCAGGTCGTTGACGGCGACAACCTCGATGTCGGCGCCCTGCTCGAGGGCGGCACGGAAGAAGTTGCGGCCGATCCGGCCGAAGCCGTTAATACCAACGCGGGTGGTCACTTTGTGTCCTCCTAGTGCGCCGGTTGGCGGCGCACGGTTGCTGGGGCTCTTTTCACACATGGCGTGTGCTCCGGAACCTCCTCTTCAGCTCACATCCGATTCAGCTCCGGTACGGCCGAGTCTAGTCACACTGGGCAGGCGCTGGGAGTCGCCGACCACGCCACGGGCGAACACTGTGATGCACAAGCCAAACCGAGGGGACCAAAGACCATCAGGCGTCCCAAAGGCAAGGACCGAGGTCCCATCTCACCTCAGGGCTCGAGCATCTCCTGGGTGAGAACCGACTCCGTGTCGGGGATGCCCAGCTCGTGGGCCTGCTTGTCCGCCATGGCCAGGAGGCGGCGGATACGTCCAGCGACGGCGTCCTTGGTCAGCTGTGGGTCGGAGAGCTGCCCAAGCTCCTCCAGGGATGCCTGCTTGTGCGCGATGCGCAGGCGACCGGCCTGAAGCAGGTGGGCGGGGACATCGTCCCCCAGGATCTCGAAGGCTCGCTCGACGCGGGCACCCGAGGCGACGGCGGCGCGGGCCGAACGGCGCAGGTTGGCGTCGTCGAAGTTGGCCAGGCGGTTGGCGGTCCCCCGGGACTCGCGCCGAGATCGGCGCTCGGCCCACACTTTGAAGGCCTCCGGCGCCCCCATCCGCTCCAGGAGAACACCGATGGCCTCACCGTCGCGAACGACGACGCGGTCGGCCCCGCGCACCTCTCGGGCCTTGGCGGAGATGTCGAAGCGCCGCGCGGCCCCGACCAGGGCCAGTGCGGCCTCGGAGCCGGGACAGGTGACCTCCAAGGAGGAGGACCGGCCGGGCTCGGTCAGGGATCCGCGGGCCAGGAAGGCTCCACGCCAGGCGGCAGCGGCGGCGTTGCGCCCTCCTTGAATGACGGACACCGGCATGCCCCGCACCGGCCGGCCCCGGTCGTCGACCAGCCCGGACAGCCGGGCCAGGTCCTTGCCGCGCTTGGTCACTCGCAGCACGTAGCGGGACCCTCGGTGCAGGGAACCGCCCTGAACCACCATGACCTCGGGCTCCATCCCGTAGAGCTCCTTGAGGTGCTGGTGCAGGCGCCGCACCGCTCCGCCGTGATCGAGCTCGGCCTCGACGACGATGCGCCCGGAGACGATATGGAGCCCTCCGGCGAAGCGCAGCATCGCGGAGACCTCCGCCCGTCGTTGGGCGGCGTTCTCAGTAGCGACGAGCGCGAGCTCATCCTTGACGGTGACCGTCAGCGACATGGGCGGGCTCCTCGTGGTCGGGGTTCGTGGTTCGGGACTGGCAAACATGGTTGACGCTGCGGCCGTTGCCAGGGCGTCCCGGGTGCTGGCGAGGCGCAGCTCGAACATGCGCGGGCGAAGCGACTCAAGACGTCAGGGCGATGTCATACGGCGCCCGAGGCGTATCAATGGAGAATTTTTAGCCGCAGCACCCGGCAGCCGGCTGGAAGCGGCCGCCGAGAATTATGAACGATCATGCACAGCGGGACTCTTCAATGAGTCCAGCATCACATGTCATCACGTCCACTGAGATCGGTGACGTCCCCCAGAGCCCCCTCGAAGGCGTCCCGGAAGGCGGCTGCCAGGCGAAGCGGATCGTGGTGGCACAGGGCCTCGCCGGTGCGCACCTGGCGCAGGACGACGGTGGCCCCCATGGCGGCGGCCACCGCTGCAAGATCCTCGACGTCCTCAACGGTGGAGGGGTCGGCCAGCACCACGTCCAGGCGCAGGTCGGGCGCGTACTGGCTCAGGACCCGAAGATGATCGGCACTGGTCATCCCATCGGTCTCGCCCTGCTGGGCGGAGAGGTTGAGGACCACGACCTTGCGGGCCGAGGTGTTCACCAGCGCGCGGCGCATGGACGGCAGGATGAGGTGCGGGAGCACTGAGGTGTACCAGGAGCCGGGCCCCAGGACTACCCATTCGGCCTCATCGATGGCGCGCAGCGCCTCGGGGTGGGCCTCGGCGTCCTGAGGAACCATCCCCACGTTCTCCAGACGTCCGCGGGCCGAGGCCACTGCCACCTGACCACTGACCCGGCGCCGGCTCCCCCCGGAGACGATGTCGGCCTCAATGACCAGGGGTGAGGAGGACATGGGAACGACGCGGCCGTGGATCGTCAGTAGGCGCCCCACCCAGTCGAGCCCGGCGACCTCGTCCCCCAGCAGCTGCCACAGCGCCAGGATGAGCAGGTTCCCCAGGGCGTGATTGTCGAGCTCGCCCTGCCCCTCGAAGCGGTGCTGGAGCACGTCTCGCCAGGTCAGGCCCCACTCGGAGTCCTCGCAGAGCGATGCCAGCGCCATTCTCAGGTCTCCTGGCGGCAGACAGTCGAACTCTCGGCGCAGGCGTCCCGAGGAGCCTCCGTCGTCGGCGACGGTGACGACAGCGGTGAGCCGGTGGGTGACGTGGCGCAGCGCCCGCAGCGTGGCGGACAGTCCGTGCCCGCCTCCCAGGGCGACGACGGCGGGTCCCTCCTCACCGCGGCGGGGCCAGCCCGCCGCATCGATCGTGGTTCCCACTGCCTACTCCCGTCCCAGATCGCGGTGCTGGACAACGACCTCGAAGCCCCCGCGCCTCAACCTGGCCCCGAGCCGCTCCGCCGAGGCCACGGAACGGTGCTTGCCGCCGGTGCAGCCCACAGCCAGGGTGACGTGGGGCTTGAGCTCATCGATGTACTGCGGGAGCGCGGGGATGAGCAGGTCGGCGTAGCCGTCGACGAAGGCCGCCGCCCCCTTCTGGGCGAAGACGTAGTCGGCCACCGGAGCGTCACGTCCGGTGAGGTGGCGCAGCTCGGAGACCCAGTAGGGGTTGGGAATGAAGCGCACGTCCAGAACGTGGTCGGCGTCCAGGGGAATGCCGTACTTGAACCCGAAGGACATGACGTTGATACGCAGGGCCAGGTCGGACTCGTGCGCCACGAGCTCGCGCACCCGCCGGGCGAGGTCGTGGACGGAGTAGTTGGAGGTGTCGATGACGCTGTCGGCCACGCCCCGCAAACCCCCCAGGAGAGTGCGCTCGTGCTCAATCCCGTCCAGGACGGAGCCACTGCCCTGCAACGGGTGGGGTCGGCGAGAGGACTCAAAGCGTCTGACCAGCACGGCGTCGGAGGCATCCAGGAAGATGAGCCTCACGTCGGTGCCGTTGTTGCGGACCTTGCGCAGATAGTCCATGAAGTGGGAGAAGAACTCGCGACTGCGCACATCGACCACCGCGGCCAGCCGGTGCACACCGGCGCCGACCGTCGTCATCATTCCCGACAGAGCCGGCAGCAGCTGGGGCGGCAGGTTGTCCACGACGTACCAGTCGAGGTCCTCCAGCGCGTTGGCCGCGCGCGAGCGCCCCGCCCCGGACATACCCGTGACAATAATCATCTCGGGGCGTTCCGCCGGGGGAACCGGAGGAGTCGCCTCATCGAGGGCGGGGATCTCAATGGGAACCGTGTCCTGAAGCCGCTGGCGCTTGCCGGAGGAGGACTGAGGGCGGCGCTCGTCATGCATGCACCAAGCATCGCATGCCCAGCTCGGTCCGCCCGTCGCCGACGGCGGATTACCGGTAGCGTTTCCTTGTTGCCAGCACTCACGGCCGCCGGTTCTCGGCGCCAGATACCAGGAGGCCCCATGAGCCCCTCCCCCATGTCCGACCAGCATCCCTCATGCCAGTGCGCGCCCCAGGAGACGCCGATGCGTCAGCCCACCGCCCCGGTGCTGGGTACGCCCTGGACCAGCAGCGCAACGAAGGTGGCGCTGCTGGGCGCCGGTGAGATCGGCAAGGAGGTGGCGATCGCTCTGACCCGCCTGGGGGTGGAGGTCACGGCGATCGACCGCTACGAGGGGGCTCCGGCCCAGCAGGTGGCGCACAACGCCCTGACGGTGGACATGAGCGACCCCGAGGCGCTGACGGCCGCCATCCGCGCCAGCGGTGCCGCCGTCGTGGTCCCCGAGATCGAGGCACTGGCCACCGATGCCCTGGCGGCCCTGGAGGAGGCCGGCGAGGTGAGGGTGGTGCCGACCGCCCGTGCGGTGCAGCTGACGATGAATCGTGAGGGCATTCGCCGCCTGGCTGCCGAGGAGCTGGGACTGGCAACCAGTCCCTACGCCTTCGCCTCGTCCTTGGACGAGCTGCAGGCAGGGGCACAGCGAGTGGGCTTTCCGTGCGTGGTCAAACCGGTCATGTCCTCGTCGGGCCACGGCCAGTCGGTGGCGCACGGGCCGCAGGACCTGGAGGCGGCCTGGCGCTACGCGGCGGCCGACGGGCGAGTCGACCGGGGCCGGGTCATTGTGGAGGGCTTCGTGCGTTTCGACACCGAGATCACTCTGCTCACAGTGCGCTGGCGTCATCCCGGCACCGGGGAGACGGTGACGAGCTTCTGCGAGCCGATCGGGCACCGGCAGGTCGACGGGGACTATGTGGAGTCCTGGCAGCCGCAGCCCCTGAGCCCGGTGGCCCTGGAACGGGCCCAGCAGGTGGCCGAGCGCGTGACCGCGGCGCTGGGCGGCTGGGGCCTGTTCGGGGTGGAGCTGTTCATCTGCGGGGAGGAGGTTCTCTTCTCCGAGGTCTCCCCGCGCCCCCATGACACCGGCCTGGTGACACTGGCGAGCCAGCGCCTGAGCGAGTTCGAGCTGCATGCCCGCGCCCTGCTGGGGCTGCCCGTCGACACCGCGCTGCGCTCCCCCGGCGCCTCGGTGACCATCAAAGCGACGGGCGAGTCGGCTCCCGGTGAGGGCGTGCGTTTCGCGGGTCTTGATGAGGCGCTCGCTCATGAGGGCGTGGATCTGCGACTCTTCGGCAAGCCGGTGGCTCACGAGGGTCGGCGCCTGGGCGTCGTGGTGGCCAGCGCCGACGACGTCGAGGTCGCCAGAGACCGGGCGCGGTCCGCCGCCGGGTCGATCCGTCCCAGCGTCTGAGCCGGCCGCCCGGGCCCGTCGTCTCAGCGTCTATCCGTGGGGCGGTTCCTGCGCCGGAGGCACGAGGGAGGCGCCGTTGGAGGCGATGACGTCGCGGTACCAGCCGAAGGACTTCTTGCGGTAGCGGGCCAGGGTGCCGTTGCCGTCGTCGTCGCGGTCCACGTAGATGAATCCGTAGCGCTTGGACATCTGGGCGGTGGAGGCCGAGACCAGGTCGATGCAGCCCCAGGAGGCGTAGCCCAGGACCTCGACGCCGTCGGCGATGGCCTCGGCGACCTGGACCAGGTGGTCGTTCATGTAGGCGATGCGATAGTCGTCCTCAACCGTGGGACCGTCGGGGCCCTCCACCAGGACGTCCTTGGCTCCCAGCCCGTTCTCGACGATGAACAGGGGCTTGCCCCAGCGGTCCCAGTAGTCGTTGAGGATGGTGCGCAGGCCCGTCGGGTCGATCTGCCACCCCCACTCGGAGGCCTCGAGAGTCGGGTTGGACACGCCGCCCATGAGGTTGCCCCGGCCGGCCGGAGCCTCCTGGGTGGCGGTCTCGCACACGGACATGTAGTAGGAGAAGGAGACGAAGTCGACGGTGTGCTCCCGCAGCAGCGCGCGGTCCTCCTCGGTGATCTCCAGCTTGATGCCCTTGTCTCGCAGGGAACGCAGCAGGTAGCCGGGGTACTCGCCGCGCACGTGGAGGTCCCCGAAGGCATAGTTGGCGCGCTCGGCCTGCTTGGCCGCCCAGACGTCACGGGGATCGGGGGTGAGCGGGTAGGTGGGCACGGCCAGGATCATGCAGCCGACCCGGATATCGGGGTTGACCTCGTGGGCGATCCTCGTGGCGGCAGCGGAGGCGACGAGCTCGTGGTGGATGGCCTGGTAGAGGTCCTGCTCGCTGAGCCTGTCCTTGGGGGTGGCGATGCCGCCGGACAGGAAGGGCTCGTGGAGGACGGAGTTGATCTCGTTGAAGGTGAGCCAGTACCTGACCCGCTTGCCGTATCGCTCGAACAGGGTGCGGGCGTAGCGCTCGAAGAAGCCGATGAGGCGGCGGTCGGTCCAGCCGTCATAGGTGCGGGCCAGGTGGAGCGGGGTCTCGTAGTGGCTGATGGTGACCAGCGGCTCGATGCCGTGCTTCTCGAGCTCGTCGAGGACCCGGTCGTAGAAGGCGAGCCCCTCCTCGTTGGGCTCGGTCTCGTCACCGAGCGGGAAGATACGGCTCCAGGCGATGGAGAAGCGGAAGACCTTGAAGCCCATCTCCGCCAGCAGGGCGATGTCCTCGGCGTAACGGTGGTAGAAGTCGATGGCCTCGAGCTTGAGGTTGTCCGGTGTGGGGGCCTGGGTGGGCGGGGCCAGGATGCCCCGGGGCATGACGTCCTGAACGGACAGGCCCTTGCCGTCCTCGTTGTAGGCGCCCTCGATCTGGTTGGCAGCGGTGGCTCCGCCCCACAGGAAGCCGCCGGGGAAGCGCAGGTCAGGGTCGGGCGATGGTGTGGTCATGGCTCCTCATCCTCCGTGTCGTCTGTCAGGTGTCAGGTTCAGAAGGCTCCGAGCCAGTGACCGCCACGATCAGATCGCGCTGACGGCGACGCCGACCTGCGCCTCACGGCGGCGTCCGGGCTCAGTCCTGGAGGCCCACCATGACGGAGGAGGCCTTGACGACGGCGACCGCCTTCTTGCCCTCTGCCAGCTCGAGCTCCTCGATGGCCGCGTTGGTGATGGAGGAGGTGATGATGACGCCCGGGGCGACCTCGATCTTGACGACGCCGTTGACGGCGCCCTTCTCGATGGAGACGACGGTGCCGGGCAACTGGTTGCGGGCGGAGATCCTCATACGGGGTGTCCTTTCGAGTTGGCGTCAGTCCAGCACGTCACGAATTCACACTACTGTTCAGTGTCTGGACTATTGAGGTGAGCCAAGATAGTACCTGCCAGACCTGGTCCGATGCCCTTGACTCGAGTGATGTCGTCAACGTCGGCCTTCCGGATGCGCGTGACTGAGCCGAACTCCCGCAGAAGGGCCGCCTGACGCGCCGGTCCCAGGCCGGGGATGCCGTCCAGGACGGAGCGGGTCATGCCGGCCGAGCGCTTCTTGCGGTGGTGGGTGATGGCGAAGCGGTGGGACTCGTCGCGCAGGTGCTGGAGCAGGTAGAGGGCTGGTGAGGTGCGCGGCAGGATGACGGGGAACTCCTCCCCCGGCACCCACACCTCCTCCAGACGCTTGGCCAGGCCGATGAGCGGCACGTCGATGCCGAGCTCGTCGAGCACGGTGCGCGCGGCATTGACCTGCGGCAGCCCGCCGTCGACGACGACCAGCCCGGGAGCGTAGGAGAAGCGCCGAGCCTTGCCGGTCTCAGGATCGATCGGCCCGGAGGCGACGGCGATGCCCTCGACGTCCTCGATCTCCTCGGCCGCTCGGGCGGCCGCTTCGCCCCGTCCCTGCTCGGCGATGAGCCGTTTGAACCGGCGGGTGAGGACCTCGTGCATGGCGGCGGTGTCGTCGGCGGCGCCGCTGCCGTCCTGGCCGCGCACGGTGAAGCGCCGGTAGTCGGACTTGCGGGGTGCGCCGTCCTCGAAGACGACCATGGAGCCGACCTGGTAGGTGCCCTGGGTGTGGGAGATGTCGTAGCACTCGACGCGCAGGGGCGCCTCCGGCAGGTCGAGGGCCTCGGCGAGCTCATCGAGGGCGAGGGCGCGCTGGGTGAGATCGCCCGCCCGTCGGGTCTTGTGCAGCCGCAGGGCCTCCTCCGCGTTCTTGCGCACCGTGTCCATGAGGGCGGCCTTGTCGCCGCGCTGCGGGACGCGCAACTCGACTTTCCCGCCACGCAGGCCGGCCAACCAGGCTCGCACGGTGGCGGCGTTGCTGGGCATCTCGGGGACCAGGATCTCCTTGGGCACCGCCGTGGTGGCCGTGTGGGCGACGTCGTCGACGCTCGTGGCCGCCGACTCGCCCTTGCGCCGGGAGGCGTCACCGTTGGAACCGTTGGTGCCGCTGCGGGGTTGGGGGCTGGAGGGGGCGCGCTCCCCCACCCCGACGGAGGTGGTGGTGCCCGAGGATGTGGGGGCGCCGCTGTGGTGGACGGCGCCGGCGTCGGCCGGATCGATGAGGGAGGCGTAGACCTGTTCGAGGAGGCGCTCGATGAGTTCGGCGTCCCCGGCGTCGTCGATGAGGTCCACGACCCAGCCGCGCTGACCGCGCACCCGCCCACCGCGGACGTGGAAGACCTGAACGGCTGCCTCGAGCTCGTCTCGAACCAGGGCGAAGACGTCGGCGTCGGTCGCGTCGGGAAGGACGACGGCGTTGCCCTCGATGACCTTGCGCAGTGCGGCGGCGTCGTCACGCAGGCGGGCGGCCTTCTCGAAGTCGAGAGCGGCGGCAGCCGCCTTCATCTCAGCCTCGACCTGGCGCAGGTAGGGGCCGGTGCGACCGGCCATGAAGGCGCAGAAGTCCTCAGCCAGCGCCCGATGGTCCTGCGGGCTGATGCGGCCCACGCAGGGGGCCGAGCACTTGTCGATGTATCCCAGCAGGCAGGGACGCCCCGAGGCCTGGGCACGGCGGAAGACACCGGCGGAGCAGGAGCGCACCGGGAACACCCGCAGCAGCTGCTCGACGGTCTCGCGGATGGACCAGGCCTGGACGAAGGGACCGAAGTAGCGGGTTCCCGGTTTGCGGGCCCCGCGGACCACCTGGACGCGGGGGTAGGTCTCCCCCATCGTCACCGCCAGGTAGGGGTAGGACTTGTCGTCCTTGTACATGACGTTGAAACGGGGGTTGAACTCCTTGATCCAGGAGTACTCCAGGGCCAGGGACTCCACCTCGGTGGACACGACCGTCCATTCCACCGCGCATGCGGTGGTGACCATCTTCTGGGTGCGCGGGTGCAGTGCGGCGAGGTCCTGGAAGTAGTTGGACAGGCGCTGACGCAGGTTCTTGGCCTTGCCGACGTAGATGACCCGTCCCTGCCCGTCCAGGAACCGGTAGACCCCCGGGGACGTGGGGATCTCGCCCGGGGCAGGACGGTACGTCGAAGGGTCGGCCATGCCCGCAAGCGTAGACGCCCATCATCCTCGTCC
Source organism: Actinomyces sp. HMT 175 (assembly GCF_016694895.1). Taxonomy (NCBI): domain Bacteria; kingdom Bacillati; phylum Actinomycetota; class Actinomycetes; order Actinomycetales; family Actinomycetaceae; genus Actinomyces; species Actinomyces sp. HMT 175. The sequence continues at coordinate 1,425,903 of NZ_CP068012.1, read as the reverse complement.
ACGACCCGCGGCCCGGCAGCCGGCCGCCGGTGCACCCAGCCCGAGAACAACGAAGGACCCGAGCCGGTAGGGCTCGGATCCTTCGTCATGTTGGTGGGCGATACTGGGATCGAACCAGTGACCTCTTCCGTGTCAGGGAAGCGCGCTCCCGCTGCGCCAATCGCCCGAGGTGGGTACCGGATTCGAACCGGTGTAAACGGCTTTGCAGGCCGGTGCCTAACCTCTCGGCCAACCCACCATGAGATGCTGGGGCTGGGCGCTCCCGGCTCCTCGGAGCGGATGACGGGACTCGAACCCGCGACCCTCACCTTGGCAAGGTGATGCTCTACCAACTGAGCCACATCCGCATGAAACCTCACGGTTCGTCCGAACCGCTCGGTGCTGGAAAACCATAGCACCAGGATCGCAGTGGCAGGCAAATGGCATCGCGGTGATTCACCTCACCGGGCAGCCGTTTGCTCCGGAGGCACCCGGCTGGCTATGGTTGGCGCCGCACCGGGCGATTGGCTCAGGGGTTAGAGCGCCTCGTTCACACCGAGGAGGTCACTGGTTCGATTCCAGTATCGCCCACCGGATATCAGTTCCCTCACGCTTGCCCTCTTCTGGGAGGGCAAGCGTTTTTTCGTTCCCGCTACGCGCGGTGGTGCCGGACCTCATGACTGAGTGTCCGGCACCACCGCGTAGCGACCGGCCGCAACCAGCAGGGTCGCGACCATCGGTTCGTTCAGATCCGGGTGCCGTCGGCGATCCGTCCGGGCGAGCCCCCCGCTTCCACGTGCGCCTCACCGGTGGCGACGACGTCGGCACCGAAGGTCCAGTCGCCCTCCACCGTCAGCGACTGCGCGTCCTTGATGGAGGGGACGCCGTTTGGGAACCGGGCCTCGAAGTCCTGGATCTTCTTGTAGAAGCGCGGGTCGAGACTCACGGTGCAGGCCTGGTCCGGGACCATCTGCAGCAGTCCGTCGTCGTCGACCTCATAGACGTCCGAGCGCACCAGCAGCAGGTCGTTGGTGGTCTTGACCGGCAGGAAGCGGGAGCGCGGCACCTCGATGGCGGTGGCTCCCTCGAAGGCCTCAACTGCGGCACCCATGGCCGTCTCGAGCTGGATGACAGGCGTCGAGGAGGAGTCGGCGGGGTCCACCGTCTTGCTGTTCCTGATGAGCGGAAGCCCGAGGATCCCGCCCCGATCGGCGAGGGTGTCACGCAGCACCTTGAGGTCGAACCAGAGATTGTTCGTGTGGAAGAAGGGGTGGCGGAACTGGTCGGTGAAGTAGTGCATCTGATCCTCGGGGGTCTGCGCCGTGTCGCGCAGGATGATGCGCCCGTCGCTCTTGCGCACCGCCAGGTGGCCGCCCTTGACGTCGGCCGGGGTGCGTCGGCACATCTCCGGGGCGTAGGGGGCTCCGGAGGCGGCGAACCAGCCGGCGATCCTGGCCGAGGGCGCCGCACCGAGGTTGTCGGAGTTGGCGGTCATGGCGTATCGGTAGCCCTTGTCCAGCAGGGCGTCCAGCAGCCCGGAGGCGAGCAGGGCGGTGTAGATGTCGCCGTGGCCCGGAGGGCACCACTCGAGCTCAGGGTCGGCCTTCCACTCCACGGGAGTCAGATCGTCGGCGCACAGCTTGGGCTCGCGGTTCTGCAGGAAGTCCAGGGGCAGGCCGTCGACCTGGATCTCGGGGTGCCCGGCCAGCACTTCAAGGGAGTCCTCCCGGGTGCGGAAGGAGTTCATGAGGATCAGCGGCAGGCTCACTCCGTAACGGCGACGTGCCGCCAGGACCTGATTGACCAGCAGGTCCAGGAAGGTCTTGCCATCGCGGACCGGCAGGAGGGACTTGGCGCGATCCAGGCCCATTGAGGTGCCCAGTCCCCCGTTGAGCCGGATGAGGACCGTCTTGCTCAGCGCCTCGCGGGCCTGCTCCTCGCTGACCTCGACGTCAGCCAGGGAGTCGATCTGCGTGAGGGGCTCGATGGTCTCCTCGGGAATGAGCCCTGTGGCCCCCGCCTCCAGGGACTGGTAGTAATGGGTGAAAACCGTGATGGCCTGCTCTGCGACACCGGCGTCGCGCATCTTGTGCTGGGCTGAAGTGAGTCCGTTCTCGCTCATGACGCAAGCCTATCCCAGCCTGACCGTTCTTGTGGAACTTTGTTCGACTCTGTTCGTTCTTGAAGGATTGGTTCTCTCCCTCCTCCCGAGTTATCCACAGGGCACTTGTACCCCCTTCACGCCATCGACGACTCCCCTTACTCTCAGATGAACCGGTTGAGTGACACGTGCTCACCGCCGAGCACCGAGTGACGAGGAGAACCGTCATGTCCATGCCGCCAACTGTCGGCCCAAATGTCGCCCTGGTCCTGCAGCGGCTGGACCTCATCGAGAGGAAGATCGACTGGCTCGCCGAGCGCGTCACCTGGCTGACCTACTCCTCCGCCGCCTCGACGCAGGAGAGCAGCGACTCCCCCGACACAGTGAGGAGCAGCAGCCCCTCCCGTCCGGAGACGACTCCGCCCTCGATCGCCCCTCAGACGAGGTCTGCCTCAGAGCACTCCTGGCAGCGTCTCAACGAGCCCCCCGCTCAGGCCCCGGTCAACGACCCCCTCCCGGAGGACAGGAACGTCCACCCTGCGAAGGCACCATCCGCTGACGCTCCCCGAGCCACTCAGACTGAGGTACCGCAGGCCCAGCACTACCAGCCCCCCGCCCCAGTGGAGCCCGCGCGATCCTTCGCAGCCCAGGCGGGCCCGACTCCGATGCAGTATGCCCCCGTAGCGGGCAACGCCCCTCATATTCAGGCGACTAATCAGGTGGGTCCGGCCGGCGCCGGTCAGGCACTCGGCGCTGAGGCCCAGGCGGTTCCAGGCTGGGCCCAGCGGGCGATGCGGGAGGGCAACCTCGGACGCTATCTGCTCTCCAGCGCCGCAGCAGTGCTCGTCCTGTCAGCCGGGGTCAGTCTGCTGGCTCTCGTCTGGGACTACATTCCCAACCCCGTCAAGATCCTGGGACTGGCACTCATCGCGGTCATCATGACAGCAGCCGGGGCTCGGCTGGGCCTCACCCATCCCCGGCACCGTGTCGCCGCCGCGACGATCACGGGAACCGGCGGGGGGCTCGGTTTCGTCGCCATCGTGGGGGCCGTTCTTCTCGGAGGGATGCTCCGCCCAGAACCAGCCCTGATCCTCATGGCCTGCTGGGGCCTCGTACTCCTGGCCGTGTCGCACATGACACGGGTGCTGTTCACCGCGGTCGTCTCCACCCTCGGCGCTCTGGTGACCATCGGGTTCGCAGTCAGCCATGTGTCACGCCAGCCACAGGCCGCGCTCGTCACATGGTTGATGATCGGTATCCATGTCACGGTGCTGGCGCTGACCTGCACCGCCCTGTCGCGCAACACCGGACGGATGAGGTCGGCCGCCTGGTATCCGGTGACATCGATGGTGGCGACGGCAACGGCCCTCATCGCCGCACCGATCCAGCCGATGCTGCGTGTTTCCACCGTCGGCGGTACCAGCATCACTCTCATCCTGTGCGCGCTGCTGGTGTCGCAGACGATGCACGCAAGCACGCGACTGTGGAGCATCGGTATCAAGACCTCGGGCTGGGACTGGGGCCTGACCGCGGCGGTGCTCATGGTGGGGTTCATCAACCTGCTGACGGGGCAGATGGCTCTCCACCTGTCGCACACCGTCGTCGTCATCACCTATCTCCTCGAGCTCCTCCTGCTGGCCGCGGCGGCGCTCGCGATACTCCCGGGCTACTGCCCCGCTGGTTGGCGCCGCGCCATGGCGATCGGGCACGAGGCCGCGTTCTTCCCCCTCGCGCTGGCCGGAATGGCGGCTGTGGGTGATCCTCGGGTCCATCTCTTCGTCATCGTGGCTGCGATGCTGTGCCTCCTTCCGGCCATCCTGAACGCACGAGTGGAGCCGGCCCCGATCCTGGCCCTGCTCGGAACGGTGCCGATCCTCGTGCCCCCGGGAGCTGGATACTCCCGCAGCGACTCCTGGTCGCTCATCATCTCCGTGGTGATCTCGGCGCTCATGGTGTGCGTGGCTGAAGGACTCGGTGACCGAGTGGCCCGCAGCTCACCGGCCCCGGCTCCGTATGCCGCGCCTTCACGCGTTCAGCCACGGGTGCAGGCGCTGCGGGTGGCTCTGGCGGCAGTCGCCTTCAACATGACCGTCCTCGTTCCGTTCCTGGGAACCGGCCTTGTGGAGAACAACCGGGGTGCTTGGGAGGCGCTGCGCATGGTTCCGGGCCTGGTGGCTATCGCTCTCATCGCACTGGGGACGGTCTCACCCGGTGCCACGCCACTGCGAGTGCTCAGTGGCCAGTGCCGAGGAGCCCGTTACCGGGTGGGGTCCCACGGCGAGGCCCTGCCCGACCCTTCAGGGAGGCAGACGGGAGCACCGGCACCATCCTGGATCGTCTCGGTGATGGCCGCCGTGCTGGCACTGGTGACGCTGTCGTGGGCTGATGCCGCGTCCTCAACGGCCTGGATGCTGCTACTGGTCGCCGTCGCCCTGGGGCTGGGAGCCAGCGCCACGTGGCTCCTGCTTCCCTGGCGGCGGCACGCCGAGGTGTGCCTGAGCCTTGCGATCGGAAACTCGTTGCTCATGTGGATCTCCGTGATGGTGGCCACCGACGTCGGCCCGGGCTCAGTCCTCATGTCGGTGCTGGTCCTGCTGACGGGCGGAGCCTGCATCGTCTTCGGCTTCAAGGCACGCCTGACGATCCTGCGCCACTACGGACTGACCCTGGTGCTCCTGTCCGTGCTCAAACTCGCCGTTGTGGACGTGGCCTCGCAGAACTCGATCATTCGAGTCATCTCACTGGCGGCCGCGGGCGTCGTCTGCTTCGTCCTCTCCCTGCTCTACAACCGCTTCGCGCAGGAGCAGCGTCGCGAGAGCAACCAGGCCCCCATGGGGCCCGGGAGCATCTGAGGGCGGTGGCCCGACGTCGAGCCTCGCCGGAGCGGGCGAGGGCGTCAGCCGCGGGCGGCCTCCAGCACTGGGGCCAGGAACTGACCGGTGTAGGAGGACTCGGTGGCCGCGACCTTCTCCGGCGTACCGGCCACGACGACGGTTCCCCCACCCTTGCCGCCCTCGGGTCCCATGTCGATGACCCAGTCGGCGTTGGCGATGACATCGAGGTTGTGCTCGATGACGACCACGGAGTTGCCCTTGTCGACCAGTCCCTGAAGCACCCCGAGCAGCTTGCGGATGTCCTCGAAGTGCAGTCCGGTGGTCGGTTCATCCAGGACGTAGATGGTTCGGCCGGTGGAGCGGCGCTGCAGCTCGGTGGCGAGCTTGACGCGCTGGGCCTCACCGCCGGAGAGTGTGGTGGCCGACTGCCCCAGGCGTACGTACCCCAGTCCCACCTCGACCAGGGTGTTGAGATGGCGGGAGATGACGGAGGAGGCGGAGAAGAAGTCGGCCGCCTGGTGGATGGTCATGTCCAGGACGTCGGCGACCGTCTTGTCCTTGTAACGGATCTCCAGGGTCTCCCGGTTGTAGCGGGCGCCGTGGCAGACCTCGCAGGGGACGTAGACGTCGGGCAGGAAGTTCATCTCGATCTTGAGCGTGCCGTCGCCCTTGCAGGACTCGCAGCGCCCGCCCTTGACGTTGAAGGAGAAGCGCCCGGGCCCGTATCCCCGGACCTTCGACTCGGGCACGGCCGCGAAGATCTTGCGGATGTGGTCCCATACCCCGGTGTAGGTGGCGGGGTTGGAGCGGGGGGTGCGTCCGATCGGTGACTGGTCGACGTGGACCACCTTGTCCAGGTGCTCCACTCCCCGCACCGTCTTGTGCCTGCCGGGCACACCGCGGGCACGGTTGAGCCGGTTGGCGAGCACCTGGTAGAGGATGGAGTTGACCAGGGAGGACTTCCCCGAGCCGGATACCCCCGTGACGGCGGTGAGCACACCGAGCGGGAAGGAGACGGTGACGTCCTTGAGGTTGTTCTCCCGGGCCCCGACGACGGTGACCTCACGGTTCTTGTCCCGCTTGCGCCGAGAGGATGGGATCTCGATCTGACGCCGCCTGGCCAGGTAGTCGCCGGTGATGGAACCCTCGGCTCCGGCCAGGCCCGCGACGTCACCGGAGTAGACGACCTCACCGCCCAGCTCGCCGGCTCCGGGCCCGATGTCAACGATCCAGTCGGCCGAGCGGATCGTGTCCTCGTCATGCTCGACGACGATGAGCGTGTTGCCCAGGTCCCGCAGCCGCTGGAGGGTCTCGATGAGTCGGGTGTTGTCGCGCTGGTGCAGACCGATACTGGGCTCGTCCAGGACGTAGAGAACGCCCACCAGGCCTGAGCCGATCTGGGTGGCCAGGCGAATGCGCTGAGCCTCGCCCCCGGAGAGCGTGGCCGCACCACGGGCCAGGCTGAGGTAGTCCAGACCCACGTCCACGAGAAAGCCGAGGCGCGCGTTGATCTCGGTCAGGACGCTGCCGGCGATCTGGGCGGCCTGGCCGGTGAGGTTGAGGTCGGCCAGGAAGTCTCGGGCCTCGTTGATCGGAAGGTCGCACAGCTGAGCGATGGACAGCTCGCCCACGCGCACGGCCAGCACCTCGGGCTTGAGCCGGGCCCCGTCGCAGACGGGGCAGGGGATCTCACGCATGTAGGCCTGGTAGCGCTCCCGGGACCAGTCGGACTCGGTCTCGTCGTGCTTGCGCATGACATAGTCAAGAACCCCCTCGAAGCCGGTGGAGTAGATACGCTCGCGCCCCCACCGGTTGCGGTAGGTGACCTTGACCTCGTAGTCCTTACCGCGCAGGATCGCCTCCCGAGCCCGCGCGGGCAGGGCTCGCCAGGGGGTGTCGACGTCGAAGGAGAGCTCCTTGCCCAGGGCCTCAAGCTGGCGGGTGAAGTACTTCTGGTGGCTCGACCAGGGGGCGACGGCTCCCTCAGCCAGGGTGAGCTCCTCGTCGGGGACGACGAGCTCGGGGTCCACCTCGAGCCGGGTGCCGATTCCGGTGCAGGCGGGGCAGGCGCCGTAGGGGGCGTTGAAGGAGAAGGTGCGCGGCTCCATCTCGTCCAGGGCCAGGGGGTGCTCGTTGGGGCAGGCGCGCTTCTCGGAGTAGCGCCGCTCCCGGTCGGGGTCGTCCTCGGGCAGGTCGACCTGCTCGATGATGACCAGCCCCTCCGCCAGCCCCAGCGCCGTCTCGACGGAGTCGGTGAGGCGCTGGCGGATGCCCTCGCGGACGACGAGCCGGTCGACGATGACCTCGATATCGTGCTTGAGGCGCTTGTTGAGGGTCGGGGGGTTGTCGAGGCGCTCGGCGGCGCCGTCGACGCGTACCCGGTTGAAGCCGCGTCCGCGCAGCTCGCCGAAGAGCTCGGAGTACTCGCCCTTGCGGCCCCGCACCACGGGGGCGAGAACCTGGAAGCGAGTGCCCTCGGGCAGGGCGCGGACCTGGTCGACGATCTGCTGCGGGGTCTGGGAGGAGATGACGGCGTCACAGACCGGGCAGTGCTGGACGCCGGCGCGCGCGTAGAGCAGACGCAGGTAGTCGTAGATCTCCGTCACGGTACCCACCGTGGACCGGGGGTTGCGCGAGGTGGACTTCTGGTCGATGGACACCGCCGGACTCAGGCCCTCGATGAGCTCGACGTCGGGCTTGTCCATCTGCCCAAGGAACTGACGGGCGTAGGAGGACAGGGACTCCACGTAGCGGCGCTGCCCCTCGGCGAAGATCGTGTCGAAGGCCAGGGAGGACTTGCCCGAGCCCGACAGTCCGGTGAAGACGATCATCGTGTCGCGCGGCAGGTCCAGGTCGACGCCCTTGAGATTGTGCTCGCGGGCCCCACGGATGATGAGAGAGTCGTTCACGGGATTCGAGTCTAAGGGGTGAGCGCACATCGCGTGCGTCGCACATGTGTTCGACACGTCTCATGGTCGGGACACCGGAAGAATGACCGTGCTCCCGAGTTCCCACCATGGTCGGGGGCGGCGCCCCTATGCTGAGGCCATGAGCAAGATCTACGCCGTCGAGTACCGCTACGTCACTGACAAGGACGAGGAGATGGCCGCTGTCCGCCCCTCGCACCGCGCTTTCAACGGCCGCCTGGCCGATGAGGGCCGGCTGCTGGCCGCCGGCCCCTATGTGGGCACCCACGACGCCCTCATCGTCGTGCGGGCCGAGGACGAGGCCGGCGCACTGGCCCTCCTCGAGGACGATCCCTTCCAGCAGGCCGGCTACATCGCCGAGCGCATCCCGCGCGAGTGGAACCCCGTCATCGGAGTCCTGGCCTGAGCCGGCAGAAGTCCGCGCCGACCGGCTCGCAGTTCGCCCGCCCCTCCTCCCTGACCGGGCGTCTGCTGCTGCGCGGCATGAACATCGGGCACGCCCGCCTGCACCGGTGGGGGCTGGAGGCGGCGGGAATCCACCCCTGTGACAAGGTGCTCGACGTCGGCTGCGGCGGAGGCCGGGCCATCGCCCGGATCCTTGCGCGGACTCGTCGTGAGGTAGCCGGTGTCGACCACTCCCCCGAGGCGGTTGGGACAACCCGCCGTCTCAACCGCTCCGCCATTGCCTCCGGCCGTCTTCGAGTCCTGGAGGGCTCGGTGGACCACCTGCCTTTCCGCGATGGATTCTTCAACGTGGCGACAGCCTTCGAGACCACCTACTTCTGGCCCGACCTGCGGGCAGGCCTCGTTGAGATACGCCGCGTCCTGAGTCCCGGGGGTCGGCTCGTGATTACCAACGAGCTCGCCGATCGGGAAGCGGCGGGGCGCTGGGCGGAGCATCTGGACATGAATGTGCCTGATGGCCGGAGCCTCGCCGCCCTGGCCCACGAGGCCGGCTTCCTCACGGTCGACATCAGCATCCACCCCCGGCACGGATGGCTTCGCCTCCTCGCCACAAGGTAGGAGCGGCGACGAGGCAGCAGGGCACTTAGCCGCGGCCGCGCACGATCCGGCGCCGCACCAGGTGGACCAGCTCGATGCCACCAACGGCCAGGCCCGCCATGAGTGCGATGACCCACCACACCCCGGGGGTGGGCCAGGCCAGCAGGAAGAAGGCGCGCACCGGTGGGGCGACGACGCCGAGAACCGCGATCGTCCCCATGAGAGCGACCAGCCCCAGCCGCCAGCTCGTCAATGGTCTGGCGGTGAGCGTGAGCAGCCACAACCCGCAGGTGATGAGGACCAGGGTCGTCGCCGTGGTCACCTGGGCGCGCGGGGCGTGGGTGAGCGTCAACCAGAGGTAGGTGGACAGCGTGACGGTGCCCGCCATGAGCCCGGCCGGAACGCACAGGCTGAGCACCCGCCCGAGGAAGCCCTCCCGGTAGCGCTGGTTGCTGGGGGCCAGGGCCAGGACGAAGGCGGGGATCCCGATCGTCAGTGAGGAGACGACCGTGAACTGGCGGGGCAGGAACGGGTAGGCGACCGCCATGGCCGACACGACGACGGCGATGAGCGAGGCGTAGATGGTCTTGGCCAGGAACAGGGAGGCGATGCGCTCGGTGTTCGCCATGACGCGGCGCCCCTGGGCCACGACCCCAGGAAGGGCCGAGAACTCTCCCTTGAGCAGCACCAGGCGCGCCACCGCCTTGGTGGCCGGCGCTCCGTTGCCCATGGCGATGCCGAGGTCGGCGTCCTTGAGCGCCAGGGCGTCGTTGACGCCGTCCCCGGTCATGGCGACGACGTGCCCTCGGGACTTCAGTGCCCGCACCAGTGCCCGTTTCTGCTCGGGCGTGACGCGTCCCAGGACACTGGCGCGCTCAACCGCATCGGCCAAGCGCTCCAGGTCCTCCTCCGTCTCCTGCCCGCTACCCGCTCCGGCAGGCAGGGTACGCGCGTCCAGGACGACGAGCTCGCCGCCGTCGGGCGCGGTGACTCCGGCCTGACGGGCGACCGCGGCCACCGTCTCGGGGCTGTCCCCGGAGATGACCTTGGCGTCGACCCCCTGCTGGCGGAAGTAGGCCAGGGTCTCCGCGGCGTCGGGGCGGATCTCCTCGGTGAGGATCACGATCCCTGCGGCCTCAAGGTCATCGGGAAGCCGCGGCTCCTCCTGCCCCTCGGCCAGCCTCCAGGGCGAGCGCGAGCGGGCCAGGGCCACGACGCGCATCCCCTGCGCGGCGATCTGACGGGCACGATCCAGCACTGACGCGTTGTGTCCGGCCAGGACGATCTCGGGGGCGCCGAGCACCCAGGTGGTGCCGAAGCTGTCGCGAACCGCGGACCACTTGCGGCGCGAGGAGAAGGGCACTGACTCCACACCGGCCCTGCTGCCGGCGCCGGCCGACGACAGCGCCTCTTGAAGTCCTTGTGCACCGAGCCACTCGGAATCAGCGAGCCCCTCCCTGATGGCGTCGGCGGTGGCGTTGGCCTCCCCCACCGTACTGAGAAGTGCGAGCGCCGAGAGCACCTCGGGGGGAGCCTCACCGCCGTCGGGCCCCTGGATCTCACCAAGGCGGATGCGTCCGGTGGTGATGGTGCCGGTCTTGTCCAGGCACAGGGTGTCGACCCGGGCCAGGACCTCGACGGCGGGCAGCTCCTGAACCAGGACGTTGCGCCTGGCCAGGGCCAGGGAGGCGGTGGCGAAGTTGACGGAGGTCAGGAGCACCAGGCCCTGGGGCACCATGCTGACCACGCCCGCGATGCCGGCGACGACCGCGTGACGCCAGGCGCCGCTGCTCCAGGCCTCGGCGACGCTTCCGCTCAACCGCAGCTGGGACCACACCAGGACCAGGGCCACGGGCACGATGACCCAGCTGATCCAGTGCAGCACACGGTTGGTCCCCGCCTGCAGCTCGCTGACGACGAGTGAGTACTTGCGGGCCTCCCGGGCCAGCCGGTGGGCGTAGGCGTCCCCGCCGACCGCCGTGGTGCGGAACAGCCCGGTCCCGGCCGTCACCGTGGTCCCGGACATGACCTTCGCTCCGCTCACGGGGCGCACCGGCCGGGACTCGCCGGTGAGGATCGACTCATCGATCTCCAGGCCGTCGCTGGTCAGAACCTCCCCGTCGGCCGGCACCTGCTGGCCGGCTGCGAGCCGTACGACGTCGTCGAGAACGACCTGGCCGACGGCCACCTCGGTCTCGGCCCCGTCCCTGACGACGATGGCGCGGGGGGTCTCCAGCACGGACAGACGGTCCAGGGCACGCTTGGCGCGGATCTCCGCCAGGGTTCCGGTGGCGGTGTTGAGCACAAGGACGAAACCGAACAGTGCATCCGCCCAGTGCCCCAGCGCCAGGACGAGCACCAGTGCGGCGCCAAGGATGCCGTTGAAGATCGTGAAGACATTGGCTCGCAGAATCTGCGCGGCGCTGCGGGAGGTCCGCTCGCGGTACTCGTTGGTCCGTCCGGTGCTGACGCGCTCGGCGACCTGGGCGGCGCTGAGCCCGCTGACCGAGGACTCAGGGGGATGCGTGGTGCTCACACGTCACACAGTAGTGAATCGGTCAAAGAGTGCCCCTCCTCCTGGGGGCCGAGACCTCAGGATGCCGCCTCCAAGCGCCGGGCATCTGCCCGCGACTTGAGGACCGAGGCGATGACCGTGACCAGGATGGTGCTGATGATGACGCTCAGGGACACTCCGATCGACGCCTCGGGGATGGCGTGCCACTCCTGGCCCCCGTTGATGAAGGGGACCTCATTGGTGTGCAGGGCGTGAACGATGAGTTTGAAGCCGATGAAGCCGAGGATGACCGCCAGGCCGTAGTGGAGGTAGACGAGTCGGTCGAGCAGCCCGTCAATGAGGAAGTAGAGCTGGCGCAGGCCCAGTAGGGAGAAGGCGTTCGCGGAGAAGACCAGGAAGGGCTCGCTGGTCAGGGAGTAGATCGCGGGGATGGAGTCGACGGCGAACATGACATCGGCGGTACCGATGGCAATGATGCACAGCATCATGGGAGTAATCATGGTGCGCCCGGCGTGGCGGTGAATGACCTTGCCGCCCACGAAGCCGTCGGTCATGGGGATGACGCGGGCGACGAACTTGACGAAGCCGCTGGGCCTGTACTCCTCGTCATCGTCGTCGGGCTCCTGGACGCCCTCCCGGGCCTGGGAGAAGGCGGTCCACAGGAGCCAGGCCCCGAAGAAGTAGAACACCCAGGAGAAGTTCTCGATGAGCGCGGCACCGGCGAGGATGAAGATGAGCCGGAGAACAAGGGCGATGACGATGCCGGCGAGCAGTACCTCCTGCTGGTACTTCCGGGGCACCTTGAAGGAGGACATCATGATGACGAAGACGAAGAGGTTGTCGATGCTCAGCGCCTTCTCGGTGATGTAGCCGGCCAGGTACTCCTGGGCGAAGCCCCCGCCCCACACGAACCAGACGATGCCGCCGAAGACCAGGGCCATGCCGATATAGGCCACTGACCAGACGGCGGCCTCCTTCATGGTGGGCTCGTGGGGGGTGCGCACGTGACCGACGATGTCGATCACGATGAGGGTCAGGATGATGGCCGCCAGGCCGATCCACCCCAGGATGTGGACGTCCACGTGTTCTCCTCCGGTACGGAACTGGTACCGGAGGTCTCCTCCCGCCACGTGCACAGGTGCTCAAGGCATGTACCGCTCTGGCCGCGACGCCGGGAACGCAGGACTGATGGGTGCCCGCACCGCCGTGATGACGACGTCGCCGTTGGTTGGGAGTACTCCCCTCCGTGTATAACGCCTGAGAGTCTAACGGGACGCTTCCTCTCGACGTAGCCGCGTCGAGTCACTCATGGCTGTGAGATCAGTCGGCGGCCCGCATGGCGCGCAGCTCCTTCTTGAGGTCCTGGATCTCGTCGCGCAGCCGGGCGGCGAGCTCGAAGTGGAGGTCCTCGGCGGCGGCGTGCATCTGCTGGGTGAGCTCGTTGATGAGCTCGGCGAGGTCGCCCTGTGCCGCGCCGGCGAGCTTCTCGCGCACCGTGGCCTCGGCGGCGTGCTTGCGCCGGGCCCGCACCGAGGAGTCCTCGTGGCCCCGGTAGCCGCCGGCCAGGAGATCGGCGGTGTCGACGTCCTCGCGGGCGAGCATGTCGGTGACGTCGGCGATCTTCTTGCGCAACGGTTGCGGGTCGATGCCGTGCTCGGCGTTGTAGGCCAGCTGCTTGGTGCGGCGGCGCTCAGTCTCCTCGATGGCCTCAGCCATGGCCGGAGTGATGGTGTCGGCGTACATGTGGACCTCGCCGGAGACGTTGCGGGCGGCACGTCCGATGGTCTGCACCAGGGAGCGGGTCGAGCGCAGGAAGCCCTCCTTGTCCGCGTCCAGGATGGACACGAGCGAGACCTCCGGCAGGTCCAGGCCCTCACGCAGCAGGTTGATGCCCACCAGGACGTCGAAGCGCCCCAACCGCAGCTCGCGCAGGAGCTCGACGCGCCGCAGCGTGTCGACGTCGGAGTGGAGGTACTCCACGCGCACGCCCCTCTCGGCGAGGTAGGTGGTCAGGTCCTCGGCCATGCGCTTGGTCAGGGTGGTCACCAGGATCCGCTCCTGGCGCTCCACACGGGCGCGTACCTCCTCGAGCAGGTCGTCGATCTGTCCCTGCGTGGGCTTGACGACGACCTTGGGGTCCACCAGTCCCGTGGGCCGGATGATCTGCTCGACGACGCCGTCGGAGCGCTGGGTCTCGTAGTCACCCGGGGTGGCCGACAGGTAGACGGTCTGACCGATGCGGTCCTCGAACTCGGCGAAGGTCAGGGGGCGGTTGTCCAGTGCGGAGGGCAGACGGAATCCGTGCTCGACCAGGGTGCGCTTGCGGGAGGCGTCCCCCTCGTGCATGGCGCCGATCTGGGGAACGGTCACGTGGGACTCATCGATGACGAGGAGGAAGTCCTCGGGGAAGTAGTCCAGGAGGGTGTTGGGCGGGGTGCCGGTCTCGCGCCCGTCGATGTGCAGCGAGTAGTTCTCGATCCCCGAGCACATGCCGATCTGCTGAAGCATCTCCAGGTCGTAGGTGGTGCGCATGCGCAGGCGCTGGGCCTCCAGGAGACGGCCGTCGTGCTCGAGCTGGGCCAGACGCTCGGCGAGCTCGGCCTCAATACCCTCAATGGCCTTCTGCATGCGTTCGGGGCCGGCCACGTAGTGGGAGGCGGGGAAGACGAAGACCTGCTCGACAGTGTCGATGACGTCCCCGGTCACGGGGTGCAGCGTGGCCAGGGCCTCGATCTCGTCCCCGAAGAACTCGATGCGGATGGCGAGCTCCTCGTACATCGGGATGATCTCCACCGTGTCGCCACGCACGCGGAAGGTGCCCCGGGTGAAGTCGATGTCGTTGCGGGTGTACTGCATCGTCACGAAGCGCCGCAGAAGATCGTCCCGGTCGATCTGCTGGCCCACTTCCAGGGGCGTCATCCGGTCCACGTACTCCTGGGGGGTGCCCAGGCCGTAGATGCAGGAGACCGAGGAGACCACGACGACGTCCCGGCGGGTGAGCAGGGAGTTGGTGGCGCTGTGGCGCAGGCGCTCGACCTCGTCATTGATGGAGGAGTCCTTCTCGATGAAGGTGTCCGTCTGCGGGACGTAGGCCTCGGGCTGGTAGTAGTCGTAGTAGGAGACGAAGTACTCCACCGCGTTGTTCGGCAGCAGCTCGCGGAACTCGGCGGCCATCTGGGCGGCCAGGGTCTTGTTCGGCTCCAGGATGAGGGTGGGGCGCTGGACCTGCTCGACGAGCCAGGCGGTCGTCGCGGACTTGCCGGTTCCCGTGGCGCCAAGCAGGACGATGTCCTTCTCCCCCGCCCGCAGACGCTCAGTCAGCTCGGCGATCGCCGTGGGCTGGTCCCCGCTGGGCGAGTAAGGGCTGATGACCTCAAAGGGCTTGGCTGCGCGCTGGAGCTCGGTGACGGGACGCATGCCCTCAGGCTACGCGGTCCGACCGACACCATGGACACCTCAGACCGCGCAGTCACCTCCTTCACCATCCTGCGATCCGGCCGTCACCACACAGATACGTCTTTGTATCCAGGAAGGGACCTTTCAATCGAGTTCACCTATTACGGTGGTTCTCGCAGGACGCCGGGTCGTCCCGTTCCACGTTCATGTGGATGCTCATGAGGCCCGCCCCTGCGCCCTGTCTTCATCCCCTGAGTCCAAGGATCCCTCATGGCCTTCATCGTCGCCGTCTCCGCCACCATCGTCGGAGCCCTCGGCCCCGCCCGCACCACCTCTCGACGCAACAGCTGCTCGGGCTGAACCTGCCTTCCGGCCCTACGTCTCGGTTCCGCCCCACTCGACGGCGGTGAACCCGGTCCGGGTCGGCCCAGGCTCCAGTTCCTGCTCCGGAACCGCTGTCTGCGGGACATCCCCGACGACGATGTAGACCCTGATGAAGGTATCCGGGACAATCCCGGCACCTGAGGAGGGGTCCGTCAAGCGGTAGACGGCCTGGCGCGCGAACTCCTCAGAGGCGAAGGTGACCAGGGCCCTGCCCCGCTCGGCGATCCGAGGCCCCCAGAAGGTGATGAACTCGGCCGCCTCGCGGTCACTGAGTCCCAGCATGGAGAGCTTGTCCTCCAGGAAGCCGGTGGCCGCATCCGCCTCGACGACGAAGCCCTCGTTCTGAACGAGGGTGGCCGCCCCCTCCCCCTCCCAAAACAATGACGGGTAGTGCCGCCCCGCGGCGTCGGTCAAATCCCCGTCGGGTGCTGCCGTCACGTGCCACGTGACGCTGCCGTCCGCCTGCGTCTGCGGCGTCGGATAGGTGTAGGTCAGTGTCCCCTCATAGTCCAGGGACACCGACAGGTCCATCGTCCTTGTGGGATAGAGGTACAGGACCGGTTTCTTGGCTACGTCCCGTTGTAACTCTGGGCTCGACTCGGGGCTCGGTTCCTCAGTCGGCTCCCGGTTCTGCTGCTGGATGGCGGCGCAGCCCGCGAGCATCCCACCCGCAGCAAGGCTGCCGAGCAGCAGGAGGTGCCGACGAGCAGGGGTCTCCATCCGTGAAGGCGGCATGACGGTTCCTTTCGTAGGACTGATGCGTCCGGCCTGACGGAGTCCGGGGCACCATGGCTCCTCGTCCCACTGTAGGAGTGGGCGCGGTGTCCGCCGATGGGAAGGTCTCCCCTGCCGTCAGACGATGGCTCCTGGCTCCAGGATCCGGGTGCTCCAGAGCCTGTCGACCTCGGCGTTCAGGTCCTCCAGCGCCCCGGAGTTGGACACGACGACGTCGGCGACGGCTCGGCGTTCCTCGTCGGTGGCCTGCACAGCGATACGAGCCAGCGCCTCGTCACGGGTCATCCCCCGCGCAGCGAGCCGCTCCAGACGCACCTCGAGCTGGGCCTCGACGACGATGACGAGATCGAACAGGTCCTGCATCTGTCCTTCGACGAGGAGAGGAACATCGTAGACCGCCACCTGCCCGGCCGGAACCGTATCCATCCGAGCCCACGCCTCTGCTGCGATCAGGGGCAGGAGGAGCTCCTCCAGGCGGGCACGGCGCAGGTCATCGGAGAAGACCAGGCGCCCCAGGGCACTGCGGTCCAGGGAGCCGTCCGGGGCTAAAATCCCTTCCCCGAACTCGGCCACCACTGCCGCAAGACCGTCACTGCCCGGGCTGACGACGTCGCGAGCGACCTCATCAGCGCTGGTCACGACCGCGCCGCGTTCCTCGAGCAGGCAGGCCACCGTTGACTTGCCTGAGCCGATGCCACCGGTGAGCCCCACGCGCAGGGCTCGGTCCTTCGGACGACGAGTGGAATGGGGTACAGGTGTGTGGCGCATGGTCCCATCATGCCGTGACCTGCCCGGGCCGGGCCAGCGCGTGGTGAGACAGGCGAGACAGGTGGCCACCGGGCGCAGCCTCGCCTTGTCAGTGCCAGATCACTTACCCCCTGCGGCCGCCTGGCCGTCAGTTGTGATCGTGGTGGTCGAACCGGGTCGCCTTCTTCCTCCCCGGCCCCGCCCGTAGGGCGCGACGCGCTCCTCGACCCGGGCCAGCGACTCCACCGCGCCCTGCGGGGGACTCACGCACCGGGAGGCCTGCTCCGAGGCCCGCGAGATGATCTCGCGGATGATCGGTGCGCGAGAGTGGTCCTCCTCCACCCCGTCGACCAGGACCTCCGCCAGGGCTGAGAGGACCTGCACGGCGACCAGAGGGTCGCCGACGGCGTCGACGAGTATCCCGCAGCGCTCTCCTGGCCGGTTCATCGGCCAGGACTCCATCGCGTCACGGCACTGGTGCCATGCCCGGCCGCTGGAGGCGCGGTCCCCGCGGGCCTGAGCGGCGTGCGAGGCCAGAGCCAGGGCGGCGCAGGCCGTTTCCGTCCACCCCTGGCTCAGGCTCAGCTCCGCGGTGTCGAGATGCTCCTTCTCCGCGCGCTCATTGGCGCCAAGTGCCGCCAGCAGCCGGCCGAAGGCCAGGCGGAGGTCGACGACCAGCTCCAAGGTGGAGTCGTCCACCACCTCCGACAGTGAGGCGCTGACCGTCTCCGCGACCGACATGGCGCGCTGTCGCACTGACTCCATGCCATAACCACGAGACAGCGTGAGCAGCTCGCGGACCTCCTTGAGCAGCGCTCCCTGGTTACGCAACCGGGCACGATCTGCCGGTACGGCGCTCGTCACCGTCCCGTAGGACCGGCTGGCCAGACCTGCGGCCTCAGCGGCCATCCTCATCTCGACCCGGTACGACACGCCGTTGTTGCCGTTGCGGACGTCGAAGCGATGAGCGACGCCGCGCACGAAGCCGGTCATGACGTCATAGGCGCGGCCGACGGTGTCCCAGGCCGTGAGCTCCAGGTTCCCCCACGGCGTTGTCCAGCTCAGCGAGGCGCCCAGGGCGTGCTTTCCGTAGTCCGCCCGGTTGGCCGCCCTCATGACGAGGGCCAGTCCGACAGCGGTGTTCATCAGTTGCCAGGCCGAGGCCTCAGAGACGGCCTTCATAGGGCTGTGACGGATGAGTGCGATGGCCCGTTGCCACTGGGAGGACAGTCCCAGGTACTCGAGCCTGTCCGCCAGGCTCTGGAGTGACACGGCATCTGGAAGGTGGAGCAGGCTCAAGGAGGCGAAGGCGTCCTCGGCCTCGACGATGCGTTGGTGGGCCAGGTAGGGAACCAGCACCGCGCCCAGCCCCCGTGCGCTCTCCACGGGATCGGCCTCGGCGCGTTTGGGTGTGGCCGTGGTTGTGCTGATGACGCCGGAGTAGTCATCGTGCATGCGGGCGGTGGCCAGCACGGCTCCGGTGTCGGTCTTGCCGAAGGAGAAGAGTCTGGCCTCACGGAGTTGCTCGAGGGCCTCGTCCCTGAGGCCGAGGACGGCGGAGAGCTCCACCTGGGCGTAACGCAGCGGGAGCGTCGAACGGCCGTGAGCCGCCCGAATCCCCTGGCAGAAAGCGGTCGCCTGCTCAAGGCTCGTTCTGCTCGTGTCCGGGTCCTGGCCCAGCTGAACCAGCCACACCCGGTCGACGGCGCAGACCGCCTCCACCACCTGGTCGGGCGCGCTCCCCGCATCCGCCCCCTCGACGTCGTCGGCGGCAACCGCCTTCCACAGGGCCGCTGCAGCGACGCGGCTGGGGCAGATGGCGTCGACATCCTCCAGAGCACGGGCAATGGCGCCCCAATAGCTCATATCGTCTCCAACGGTCGTCACGTTCTGGTTCCGGCTTCTAGGAAGCAGGGAGCACGGGGCCCGACCACAGCCTCGCACAGGCACGTCACCTGAGCGATGGGGAGAAGGCACCGAACGTCTGAGGGTCTCTGCCTGCGGAGCAGGCAGAGACCCTCAGATGATGTCAGAGATCAGTCCTGACCACTGAAAAGGTGCGGATGCTCAGTTACCGGTGAGCTTCTCGCGCAGAGCGGCCAGGGCCTCATCGGAGGCCAGCGTGCCGGAGGCCTCCGACGGCGCCGAGGAGTACGAGGTGCCGCCGGCGGGGGCTGCCGGAGCACCGGACTCCTGCTCCTCCTCCAGAGCCTTGGTGACCTGGGCCTTGTGGGCCTCCCAGCGGGCGTGAGCAGCCGCGTACTCGGCCTCCCACGCCTCGCGCTGGGCGTCGTAGCCCTCGAGCCACTCGTTGGTCTCCGGGTCGAAGCCCTCGGGGTACTTGTAGTTGCCCTGCTCGTCGTACTCGGCCGCCATCCCGTAGAGGCTGGGGTCGAAGTCCTCGGAGGCGGGGTCGACACCCTCGTTGGCCTGCTTCAGCGACAGGGAGATGCGACGGCGCTCCAGGTCGATGTCGATGACCTTGACGAAGACCTCGTCGCCGACCTTGGCCACCTGCTCGGGGACCTCGACGTGACGCTGCGCCAGCTCGGAGATGTGGACCAGGCCCTCGATGCCGTCCTCGACACGCACGAAGGCGCCGAAGGGGACGAGCTTGGTGACCTTGCCGGGAACGACCTGGCCGATGGCGTGGGTCCGGGCGAAGGCCTGCCACGGGTCCTCCTGGGTCGCCTTGAGCGACAGGGAGACGCGCTCGCGGTCGAAGTCGACGTCCAGGACCTCGACCGTGACCTCGTTGCCGACCTCGACGACCTCGGAGGGGTGGTCGATGTGCTTCCAGGACAGCTCGGAGACGTGAACCAGACCGTCGACACCACCCAGGTCCACGAAGGCACCGAAGTTGACGATGGAGGACACGACACCGGAGCGGACCTGCCCCTTCTGCAGGGTCTGCAGGAAGTTGGTGCGGACCTCGGACTGAGTCTGCTCGAGCCAGGCGCGACGGGAGAGGACCACGTTGTTGCGGTTCTTGTCCAGCTCAATGATCTTCGCCTCGAGCTCGCGGCCCACGTAGGGCTGGAGGTCGCGAACGCGACGCATCTCCACCAGGGAGGCGGGCAGGAAGCCGCGCAGGCCGATGTCCAGGATGAGACCGCCCTTGACGACCTCGATGACGGAGCCGGTGACGACGCCGTCCTCCTCCTTGATGCGCTCGATGGTGCCCCAGGCGCGCTCGTACTGCGCGCGCTTCTTGCTCAGGAGCAGACGCCCTTCCTTGTCCTCCTTCTGCAGGACGAGGGCTTCGATCTCGTCGCCGACGGAGACGATCTCGTCGGGGTCGACGTCGTGCTTGATGGACAGCTCGCGAGCGAGGATGACGCCTTCGGTCTTGTAGCCGATGTCGAGGAGGACCTCATCACGGTCGACCTTGACGACAGTGCCCTCGACGATATCGCCGTCATCGAAGTACTTGATGGTCTCGTCAACGGCGGCGAGGATCTCCTCGGTCGAACCGATGTCGTTGACGGCGACCGGGGCGGGGCTGGGCGTAGTGGTTGTCATTGAGTGGATGCTCCGAATGCGGATAGTTGGATCGGGTTGATAGGGACCGCGTGCTCCCCAGCGACGCGAATCGGCCCGGACCAATTCATCGACCTGGTTGGATCAGTCTCATAGGAGACGCCCAGGAGCGCACGAATGAACCTTAGCAGTACGTGACGAATCCGTAACTAGACGATGCTCAAGCATTATCCCGTGCATGCGTGCAATCGCTCACGTCGTCTGACGACTTGATGTCAAAAGGATGACGTGACGATCTCATTCGTATATCACCGGCTTCTTCGGCCGATGAGCGGAGGTCCCGGAAGGGCTCTTTAGTGGGCGGCCTCACGCCAGGTACGCCCTCGTCCGACGGCGACGTCCAGGGGGACCGAGAGCTCTGCTGCCCCACCCATCTGCTCCTTGAGGAGGCTCTCAACAGCCTCGGCCTCTCCGGGCGCGACCTCGATGAGGAGCTCGTCGTGGATCTGCAGAAGAATGCGGCTCGTCAGGGCCTGCTCGCGCAGCGCGCTGTCGACATCGATCATGGCCTTCTTGACGATATCGGCGGCGCTGCCCTGAATGGGGGCGTTGAGGGCGGCCCGCTCAGCCATCTCACGGCGCTGCCGGTTGTCGCTGGTCAGATCGGGCAGGTAGCGGCGCCGTCCGAACATCGTCTCGGTGTATCCGTCTCGGCGCGCCTGCTCCACCACGGACTCCAGGTAGTCGTGGACCTTTCCGAACCTGGCGAAGTAGGCGTTCCTCAGATCCGCTGCCTCAGCGTTGTCGATACCGAGCTGACGGGCCAGCCCGAAGGTCGACAGGCCGTAGGCCAGTCCATAGCTCATGGCCTTGACGTGGCTGCGCTGCTGGGCGGTCACGTCCTCGACCTCGATGCCGTGGACCAGGGCGGCGACGTAGCGGTGCAGGTCCTCCCCGCTGCGGAAGGCCTCGATCAGCGCTTGGTCCGCGGACAGGTGCGCCATGATGCGCATCTCGATCTGGGAGTAGTCGGCGGTCATGAGGCACTCGTAACCCTCGCCGACGGTGAATGCCTCGCGGATGCGCATCCCCTCCTCGTGACGTGCCGGGATGTTCTGCAGGTTGGGGTCGGTGGAGGACAGGCGCCCCGTGGCGGCGATGGTCTGCTGGAAGGTGGTGTGGATGCGCCCGTCGGCCTGGATCGCCTTGCGCAGTCCCTCAACCGTCTGCCGCAGCTTGATGGCGTCGCGGTGCTCAAGAAGGTGCTCCAGGAAGGGGTGCGAGGTCTTGGCATACAGCCCGGCCAAGGCGTCGGCGTCCGTGGTGTAGCCGGTCTTGGTCTTGCGGGTCTTGGGCATCTTCAGCTCGTCGAACAGGACGGCCTGGAGCTGCTTGGGGCTGGAGAGGTTGAGCTCTCGCCCGGCGGCGGCGTAGGCGCCCTCGGCGGCGTGAGTCACGCGGGCGTCGAGCTCGGTCTGGCGGGCTTGGAGCACGGCGTCATCGACGGCGATGCCGGCGTCCTCCATGACGGTCAGGGTCGCGGCCACGGGCATCTCCAGGTCGGTGAAGAGCCCCAAGGCATCACGAGCCGCCATCTGCTCATCGAGCACGGCCTGAAGCGGGAGCAGGGCGGCGGCCCGGCGCGCACTGGCCAGGTGGGAGGGGGCAACGGCCTCCTGAGAGGTGAGGGCCTCGAGGTCGAATGCGCTCTGAGACTCACCGGAGCCGCCGTCACCCCCGGCACCGCCCTCGTTGACTGCGGCCAGATCGATGCCGAGCCAACGCTGGGTGAGAGTCTCGACGTCATAGCTGCGCTGTTCGGGACGGCACAGGTATCCGGCCAGGGAGGGGTCTGCGACAACGCCGTCGAGCCTGAGTCCCCGGGCGCTCAGCGCGTGCCAGCTCCCCTTGGCGTCGGCGACGAGCTTGGGACGCTCCACGTCGGCCAGGAGCTGAGCCAGGACGGCTTCGTCCTCGGGCAGGATCTCGGTCAGGTCGATGGCGACCGCCCGAGAGCCGTCGGACAGTGACACGAGCGCGGCATCGCCCTCGACGGGTCTGAGGGCGCCGACGACATCCACACCCAGGAGGCGGGTGCCGTTTTCGTCATCCGCCGGCAGGCTGGTCTTCAACCATTCAGCCAGCTGCCCCGCGGCTAGATCGTGTCCCAGCGAAACGATCTCCAGATCGCTCAGCGCGTTCAGTGCGCCGGCTTCGTCTGCCTCACTCGGCTCGGCGTGGTCGGAGGTGTCGGTGAAGCTCAGGATGCGCAGCGCCCGCTGGTGCAGGGTGCGGAACTCCAGGGTCTCGAACACGCGCGCCAGGCCGGCGCGGTCGGCACCCGTGAGGCGCAGGTCGGTGCGGGGTTCGATTCCGAGGTCCAGGTCGGTGAGCAGGCGGTTGAGGCGGCGGTTGCGCACGACGTCGTCGAGGTGATCGCGCAGCGACTGTCCGGCCTTGCCCTTGATCTGGTCCGCGTGAGCGATGACTCCGTCGAGCCCGTCATAGAGGTTGAGCCACTTGGCGGCGGTCTTGGGGCCCACCCCCGGAACCCCGGGCAGGTTGTCACTGGTCTCGCCGACCAGGGCGGCCAGGTGCGGGTAGCGCTCGGGCGTCACCCCGTAGCGCTCCTCCACCTCCTGAGGCGTCATGCGGCGCAATGTCGACACGCCCTTGACCGGGTAGAGCACGGTGCACCGCTCGGTGACCGTCTGGAAGGAGTCGCGGTCCCCCGAGCAGATGAGAACCTCCATGCCCTCGGCCTGGGCGGAAGCCGCCAGGGTGGCCAGGATGTCGTCGGCCTCGTAGCCCGGAGCGGTGAGCGCTGTGACGCCCATGGCCTCCAGGACCTCCTGGATGAGCTCGACCTGCCCGAGGAAGGGCTGCGGTGTCTCATCGCGGGTTCCCTTGTACTCGGCGTACTCCTCGGTGCGGAAGGTGCCTCCCGGCAGGTCGAAGGCGACGGCCACGTGGGTGGGCCGCTCGCTGTCCAGCAGCGACAGGAACATGGAGACGAAGCCGTGGACGGCGTTGGTGGACTGACCGGTCGACGTGGTGAAGTTGTCGACGGGCAGGGCGTAGAAGGCACGGAAGGCCATTGAGTGTCCGTCGATGAGAAGAAGCCGCTCGGGAACCGGGTCCGAGGGGGACTGAGGTGTTGGACTCGTCGCAGGGCTGGTCGCGGTGGTGCTCACCGTGCCAGCCTAGGCCCATGAGCCATCCACAGTCCGACTCGCCCGTCTCCCCCATCAGCGTAGGGGACTCCAGTGACTCTCAGGCCTCTCCTGTCTCCGCCGACTCCCCCAGCTCGCCGGCGGTCGTCGGGCCGCTGGGCCCCGTGGGCCGCGTCACTGCGGCCTCCTACTCCGGAGCGAGCGCATCAGCCGTGGCCTTCCCGGACCCTGACAGGCGCCCATTCCCGGATCCGCGTCCCGCGGGCTCTGCCGTCTCCGCTTCCTCGGCACTGCATGCGGTGCTGGAGGACAGTGAAGAGGGCACGCTCATGGAGACCCTCGGGATGGAGGTGGTGACTCGCGACGCTCATCGGACCGAGGTCCGGATGCCGGTCGACGGGGCCCGACAGGTCGTCGGGATCCTGCACGGCGGTGCCACCGCCGCGCTCATCGAGACGGCTGCCTCCGTGGCCGCACGCGCGGGCGCGCCCGACGACGCCGTCCCGGTCGGGGCGGAGCTGACGGTCAGCCACCTGCGTTCCGTGTCCCAGGGCTGGGTGAAGGCGACCGCCACTCCCCTGCACCGCGGCCGTCGTACCGTGGTCTACCAGGTAACGGTCACTGACGACGATGAGCGCACCATCGCCGTCGGGACACTGCGCAGCCTGTTCACCTGAGGCGCTGCGCCGCACTGGGCTATCAGTGGGTGCTTAGTCCTTCTTGGCTGAACCGACCTGCTCGATGACGGCGTCGGCCACCTCGCGCATGGTCAGACGCCGGTTCATGGAGGTCTTCTGCAGCCAGCGGAAGGCCTCTGGTTCGCTCAGTCCCATGCGCTCCATGAGCAGCCCCTTGGCCCGGTCGACGCGCTTGCGGGTCTCGAAGCGCTCGGTGAGGTCGGAAATCTCACTCTCCAGGGAGAGGATCTCCTCGTGCCGGGACATGGCGATCTCAAGTGCCGGGATGAGGTCCGCCGGGGTGAAGGGCTTGACGACGTAGGCCATGGCGCCGGCGGCGCTGGCTCGTTCGACGAGCTCGGTCTGGGAGAAGGCGGTCAGCATGATGACGGCGCAGTTGTGCTTCTCGAGAATCCTCTCCGCCGCGGTGATGCCGTCGGTCACCGGCATCTTGACGTCAAGAACGCACAGGTCGGGATCATGCTCATCAGCCAGGCGGACGGCCTCCTCACCATCTGCGGCCTCCGCGACGATCTCGTAGCCGGCGTCGGTGAGAGTCTCGACGATGTCAAGGCGGATGAGGGTCTCGTCCTCAGCGACGAGCACCCGGCGGGACTTGGTGGTGCTGGACTCATTGCTCACGGCTGTGATCCTAGTATGATCTCGCTGTTAGCGCCCCCGCAGAGCGGACGGCGTGCCTCCGTAGCCCAATTGGCAGAGGCATCCGACTCAAAATCGGAGTGTTGTGGGTTCGAGTCCCACCGGAGGTACCAGCAAGTCTCTACCCACCCCCACCTCAGGACAGACCAGTCAGATGGAGAGCACCTTGAGCACCACGTGGGTCTCACTGTACGAAGCGGCCAAAGCTGTTCAACGTCCTCGTCACGTGTCCTCGTACATCGAGGCGGGCGGTGTCGCAGCTGCAGTGGAGTCGTCCTCGGGAAGAATCTATACGGGCGTCTGCGTGGATACCGCCTGCACCCTGGGAATCTGTGCCGAGCGCAACGCGATCCTCAACATGATGACCAACGGTGAGGATGCGATTCGACGGGTTCTGACGATCATGCGCGACGGCCGCACCGGTCCGCCGTGTGGAGCATGTCGAGAAATGATGACGCAGCTGATGCCGAGCCGGTTCAGGGACATCGAGGTGATGATCGACTTCGCTGCCGGGAAGACCATGACTCTTGCCGATCTGACTCCCCAGTGGTGGCTACGGCGATGAGGCTGTGACCGCAGAGCTCCACTCTGCGGTTTCCTGCCCCCACCGATTCATCAGCGGGAAGCAGATGCCGGAACCCGTCGCCCTGAACCGGATCGAGGGGCCTCCCGGTGATAGGTGGGAGACCCCTCGACGGATCAGAACCGGTGCTCAGACCTTGTAGTCGCCCGTCTCACCGACGGTGTGGACACGAATCGAGTTGGTCGAGCCGGGCGTGCCCGGAGGCATTCCGGCCACGATGACGACGGTGTCCCCGGGCTGGGCCAGATGCTTGTCCTGAAGGATCTCATCGACCTGGGCCACCATCTCGTCAGTGTGCTGGACCTCGGGCACCTCGTAGCACTGCACGCCCCAGGAGACGGCGAGCTGGTTGCGCGTCTCACGCAGCGGGGTGAAGGCCAGCAGCGGAAGCGGCGAGCGCAGACGAGACAGGCGCCGGGCGGTGTCACCGGACTGGGTGAAGGTCACCAGGTAGGTGACGTCGAGGTGCTCGCCCATCTCCGCAGCGGCGCGGGTCAGTGCCCCACCTCGCGTCTGCGGGTAGGAGCCCAGGCCGGGGATGCGCTCCCCTCCGTGCTCCTCGACGTTCTCGATGATGCTGGCCATGGTGCGCACGGCCTCGATGGGGTAGGCGCCCACGGAGGTCTCACCGGAGAGCATGACGGCGTCGGCGCCGTCGAGAATGGCGTTGGCGCAGTCGGAGGCCTCGGCCCGCGTGGGCCGCGGGTTCTGGATCATGGACTCCAGGACCTGGGTGGCCACGATGACCGGCTTGGCCTGGCGGCGGGCCAGCTCGATGGCCCGCTTCTGCACCAGCGGGACGGCCTCCAGGGGCATTTCCACACCGAGGTCGCCACGGGCCACCATGATGCCGTCGAAGGTGGAGACGATGTCGAAGAGGTTCTCCACCGCCTGGGGCTTCTCAATCTTGGCGATGACCGGGATGCGTACGCCGACCTCGTCCATGATCTCGTGGACGTCCTTGATGTCATCGGCGTCGCGCACGAAGGACAGGGCGATGAGGTCAGCACCGATCTTGAGGGCCCAGCGCAGGTCCTCACGGTCCTTCTCGCTGAGGGCCGGCACGGAGACGGCAACGCCGGGCAGGTTGATGCCCTTGTTGTTGGAGACGTAGCCGGGCACCTCGACCTTGGTGACGACGTCGGTGTCGGTGACGGCCACGACGCGCACCGCGACGTTGCCGTCGTCGATGAGGAGCCGGTCACCGGGGCGGCAGTCGCCGGGAAGTCCCTTGAAGGTGGTGGAGGCGCGCTTGACGGTGCCCAGGACGTCGTCAATGGTGATGGTGAACTCGTCGCCCTTGTTGAGCATGACCTTCTGGTCGTCCACGAACCGCCCCAGGCGGATCTTGGGGCCCTGGAGGTCGACGAGGATGGCGACGGCGCGGCCGGAAGCGTCGGCGGCCTCACGGATACGGCCGATGACCTCCTCCTGGTCCTCGGCGCGACCGTGGGAACGGTTGATGCGCGCAACGTTCATGCCGGCGTCCACGAGCGCTTGCACCTGCTCGGGAGAGTCGGTAGCGGGTCCGAGGGTACATACGATCTTGGCTCTACGCATGGGTTCAGAATACGGGACACCGGGCCCTGCGCACGAGGAGGAATCTCGTCAGTCGTCAGGTTGCGACCATCCTCACCCACTTGTCTCCCGCCGGAGTGGCGGGCGGGTCCCCGATTCGGTCGCTACGAATCCGCCTGGTCCAGGCGGGCCGACTCCGCGGCAGCAGGTTCTGCGGGTGAGGCGTCCTCAGACGAGTCATGCTCGACGGCGATCTCCTCGGCGGAGTCGTCCTCATCGGCCGCTGACCCGTCCTTCCTCGCCCTGCGCCCCGGCCTGTCGATGGCGTCGCTCAAGGGGCGTCGCGAGGAGAGGAACAGTCCAATGGCCCCGACGAGGAAGATGACGATGGAGGTCCACACGTTCAGTCGCAGGCCGAGGACCGTCTCGGCCTCGTCGATGCGCAGCATCTCAATCCACACCCGGCCTGCGGTGTAGACCATGAGGTAGATCCATAGCAGCCTGCCGCCTGTGACCCCGCTGCGGGCGACCATCCTTCTGCCGATCCACACCAGGAGGACCGCTCCGGCCAGGTTCCACAGGGCCTCATAGAGGAAGGTCGGATGAAACAGGGTGCCGGGCGGGTAGGTGGAGCCCGCCGGCAGGTGGGCGTCGTCGATCCGCAGTCCCCAGGGCAGCGTCGTCGGGGCGCCGTAGAGCTCCTGGTTGAACCAGTTCCCCAGTCGACCGATCGCCTGAGCAACCAGCAGCGTCGGGGCGACGGCATCGGCCAGCGGAGCCACCCGCAGGCCACGATGGCGCAGAAGAAGAACCCCGGCCAGGACCCCGCCGGCGATACCTCCCCAGATTCCCAGGCCCCCCTGCCATGTCTGTGGGATACGGGCCAGGTCGCCGTTGGGGCCGAAGTAGTCGTCGGGCGAGGTGACCACGTGGTAGAGACGAGCTCCCACGATTCCAGCCGGCACGGCCACGATGGCGACGTCGAGGACCAGCTCCGGTCGGCCTCCCCGGGCCCGGTAGCGCCGGTCCGACCACCACACGGCCACGAAGACTCCGGTGAGGATGCACAACGCATAGGCCCGCACCGGGATGGGGCCGAGGTACCACACGGCCGAGGAAGGGCTCGGTATTCCCGCTCTCAGCGCGGCCGTGAACGGCATCGCCGACAACGTTGGCATCGCGGGCATCGTTGACATCATGGCGGAAAGGGTGGCGACAGGCACTCAGAGAACCTCTCGGTGGGCGGAGGGGATCAGTGCCGGGTGGGCGCCGGCGGCGACCAGCTCGGCAACGAACTGCTGGGGGTCGGTGGAGCGGATGATGGCCTCACCGACGAGGACGACATCGGCCCCGCAGCGCGCGAAGCTCATGACATCGTGCGGACCTCTGACTCCTCCGGCCGCAATCCGTGCGACCTGCGTCGGCAGAACGTCAGTGACCTGATCGAACAGGCTGCAGTCGACGGCCAGGGTGTCGGGATCGCGGGTGTCGATGGCCACGATGCAGGCCCCCGCATCGACCGCGGTCAGCGCCTCACGGCGGGTACGGACCTCGACGACGGCGCCCATCCCCAGGGAGTGGACCCTCTCGATGAGTCCCTCGAGCACCAGGGTCTCGATGCGGGCATCGAGCATGAGCAGATCGGCGCCGTGAGCCCGGGCCTCGTGCACCTGGTAGGGCGTGACCACCAGGTCGTTGGCGAGGACGGGAAGATCCACTGAGGCCCTGACGGCGTCCAGGTCCTTGAGGGAGCCTCGCGTAGCGCTCGGCCCGGTGACCACTGAGACGCAGGCGGCGCCGCCGGCGGCGTAGAAGCAGGCCAACATCCCCGGATCCCCGACGCCGCTGAGATCCGCGAACGTGGCTGTGGAGCGCTTCACCTCAGCGATCACCGTGACCGCCCGGTCATCGGTGCGCAGGCTGGACAGGGCGCTGATAGCACCGGGAACCAGGCGGGAGGCCTCTTTGAGGCGGGTCAGGGGAACCAGCGAAGCACGACGGTCGGCGGCCGCCTTGGCCTCAGCCACCATCGCCTCGAACGAGGTCATCGCACACCTCCCCGATCTCACCTGCCGGCGCTCCGGTGGGGCGCCTGTTCGTATCCATCGTGACGGCCCGAGGCCGTCTGTTGCAAATCGCCAAACCGTACTGGCCGCGGAGCGGTCAGCTGGGTCGCTCTCCCACGTGCGCTCCCAGATCACCGCCGGCCAGGAAGCAGGTGCGCTCACCGGTGTGGCAGGCGGCTCCAACCTGATCGACCTCGATCAAGAGGGCGTCGCCGTCGCAGTCCAGATGAACGGACTTGACGTACTGCGCATGTCCGGACGTATCACCCTTGCGCCAGTACTCACGCCGCGACCGCGACCAGAAGGTCACTCGTCCCTCTTCCAGGGTGCGCCGAAGCGCCTCATCGTCCATCCACCCCACCATGAGGACCTCACGTGAGTCGTGCTGCTGGACGACGGCGCAGACCAGGCCGTCCGCGTTGCGCTTCAAGCGCGCAGAGATCTGGGAATCGAGAGTCACAACCGCATTATGCACGCCGGGTGCTGCTCAGCCCGGAGGACCGAGCAGAGGGCCGAAGTAGACCCACATGCCTGGCAGGTTGCGCACCACCGCGAAAACGGCCAGCGCCACCCCGAGAAGGATCCCCTCCCTACCGGTGACGAGCGGCCGCCGCTGGCCTCGGAGCCATGCGAGCAACCAGCGCGCCACCAGCACCATGACCACCACCTCCAGGACGAGCGCGAAGGGGTTGTAACCCATGGCTGCCCACAGGTCGCCGTGCATGAGTTCCCGGGTCGCCCGGGTGCCTCCGCACAGTGGGCACCACAGCCCGGTGGTGCGGTGAAGCGGGCAGAGGTCGGGAAGCCCCGGAGAATTACGAGGCAGAGTCAGTGCGCGCAACACGATGAGGCCACCGGGAAGGGAGGGCAGAACCATCAGAAGGCCCAGTCCAATCCGCCTCCCGTGTCCCGCACGCTCACCGGAGCGCTCGTGCTTCGTCGACGCAGTCGTGCAGCAGTTTTCAGACATACGGTTCATTGAGACAACATCACTATAAACAGAATAAGATAGGCAGCACCGATGAAAGCGCCAATGCCGCCTGTCACCACTCCGGCGATTGACAGCCCCTTGTTCGAGGCACGCCCCTCATTGGCGGCGCGCATTCCGAGGACTCCGACGACGATCGCCGATATGCCCAAGATCAGGCCGAAAGACAAACAGCTCGCAACGATACTCGCAATACCGAGCCCGAGCGCCCACCCACCGAGGGCGTTCGCCTCATGTCGACGCGGATCGTAAGGCGCCCCCCAGTACACGCCCTGACCATATGGTGGATACGGGCCATAAGAAGACGGCGTATAGGGATACTGCTGACTGTAGGGCTGCCCATAGGCCTGGCTGTACGGCTGCTGGCCATCCCCCGGATAAGGAACCATCTGGCCTCCCGATGCTGCCGGGAAGCGGGGTGACTGATCGCCAAGATCGTCCGCGCTGTAGTAACCATTCTGGGTCGACGACACGGCCGACGCAGACTGGGAGACACCATCGAAGTCGGTCGGATATGGGGTACCAGTAGCTCCTTGATGATAAGGATCCGCCGGATAAGGATTCAAATCGCTCATCATTCCTTCCCTGGTGTGAAGCGCAGAACTGAGTCTACACGAGAACACGTATCACACCCTGGGAACAACCTCATCTCAACGGGGAGAACACCCCATCGCCCCGGATGGACATGCCCCCACAACCCTTCGCCCCGCAGCACAGACAGCCGGCAAAGCCCCTGCGCAGCGGAGCGAATGCGGAAGGTGAGGACCTTAGGAATCGAACCCACTCAAGAGCCGCTCATTCAGACCAGCAGCATAGGAAACGATCAGCAGCACGATGGAGAGGACGCCCAAGGCGATACCCGCAATGGACATACCTTTGTTGGTGGCACGCCCCTCATTCGCCGCCTGCATCCCCAGAAAACCCACAACGATAGCGGGAATTCCGGCAACTCCCGCGAGAATGTTTCAGGAGCAGA
Organism: Actinomyces sp. HMT 175; assembly: GCF_016694895.1. Lineage (NCBI taxonomy): Bacteria > Bacillati > Actinomycetota > Actinomycetes > Actinomycetales > Actinomycetaceae > Actinomyces > Actinomyces sp. HMT 175. Next base: position 1,395,162 of record NZ_CP068012.1, on the reverse strand, counting down.
AAATACTCGTCAACGCACCGGGTGGCCCGCGTCTCGCAGAGCATTCTTGGCCTCAGGGATGGTCGTCACTCCGTAGTGGAACACTGAGGCTGCCAGAACACCGTCGGCACCATGGTCGGCTGCCGTGACGAAGTCTTGTGGGCGTCCAGCGCCGCCAGAGGCGATGAGTGGCACCTGGACCTGTCGACGAACAGCGTCGATCAACTCGGTGTCGAATCCTTGAGTGACCCCGTCGGCATCCATGGAGTTCAGGAGAATCTCTCCGGCACCGAGCTTGACTCCTCTCACCGCCCAGGCGACGGCATCGATGCCAGTGGAGGTCCGTCCTCCGTGCGTGGTGACCTCGAAGCCGGAAGCCGTCGAGACGCCGGAGGGGCACCGGCGCGCATCCACGGACAGGACGAGTACCTGATTGCCGAAGCGCCGCGCCACCTCCGTCAACAGCGAGGGGGCCTCGATGGCCGCGGTGTTGATACTGACTTTGTCCGCCCCCGCCTTCAGCAGCAGGTCCACGTCATCGAGTGAACGCACTCCCCCACCGACTGTCAGGGGCACGAAGATCTGCTCGGCAGTTTGGCAGACCACGTCCAACATGGTGGAACGCCCCTCGTGGGAGGCCGAGATATCGAGGAAGGTGATCTCATCGGCCCCCTGAGCGCAGTAGCGAGAGGCCAGCTCCACGGGGTCTCCGGCGTCCTTGAGGCCCTGGAAGTTGACACCTTTGACGACCCGACCGTCCTTGACGTCCAGGCAGGGAATGATGCGGATGGCAACGCTCATGAATGCTCCTTGGATGTTGGGCCGGCAGAGGAGCCGGGAATGGCGCTCGACTCACTGCCCGCACGACCCCCGGACGCTCCGGAAGGCTGAGCAGGGTCCTTGGCCAGGACGTCGATCACCACGACGACTGGTTCCTTCCCCTGCGCCTGCTCAGCGGGCAGCGAGAGGACCACCCGGGAGCCGACCGTGATGTCAACCAGGTTCTGGGAGACTCCCACCAGCGCATTGCTCATGTCGAGCTGCTTGGGCGGCTCCTGGTGCCCAAAGGTCGATTTGTCGAGGGGTTGTCCCGACGTCCAGCTGACCATCGTGGTACGAGCAATAAGCCGATCCTGGGAACCGATCTGGGGGCCGGTGCCCTTGATGAGGATCTCCGTGGAGGCTCGAGTCGGTGCAGGAAGTCCGGCACTGCTGACGGTGATGGAGCCGTCCGGTCCCTCAGTCACGGTGGGGGTGCCTTCCGCCGGCTGCTTCGCCTCCCCCGTTGCCGTAGTGGGCAGGAGGTCGACGACAGTGATCTTCGTCGTCCTGGAGCCGTCCTCCTCCTCAGCCGGCTCGCGAAGAACGACGCGGGCGCCTTCGCGCTGGCCGGAGACCGCCGCGTTGATGTAGTCGCCCACCTCGGGACCGAGCAGACCCTGCCAGAGCTTGTACCCCGCCTCGTTACCCGTCGTGTTGCGCCCGTTGAGACCGGAGAACTGAGAGACCTGCAGGATCACAGGCGTCCCCGCGGAGACAGCGCGCCCCTGCCCGGTCTGGACGACGTCGGTCAGCACCGAGCCGGGGGCTGACAAGGAGGCGTCGCCGTTCAGCTCGACGGAGGGGGCCACCCCCGATCCGACCCGCCCGCTGACCGTCAGCAACTGGCTGAGGGGAGCATTGCCATCCAACACGGTCGACTGAGCCGCTGTGCTGGCGCCCGTTCCGTTCCTTCCGGAGACGAGCTTGTTGACAGCCAGCGGCACCAGGATCATGGCGAGGACGACGACACCGATCAGGCCGACCGCCAGGGGCCCCCGCGGCATACGCCCCAGCGGGCCGCCCAGGGTCCGTGGACGCGGCGTCGGTTCCGGCTCCCGGGCCTCGGCGACCACCTCGTCCTGCCGGTGCCCGGTCCCATGTGGGAGATCGCGTCGATCGGGGCGATCGGCTCGTGCGGCCGGCATGTACTCGCTGCGCGGATCGTGGCTGCTGCCCGGCACGTGAGGCTGCAGCTGAGGCTGGGACTGCGGTTGCGGTTGCGACACGGTGCGAGGCGCTGGTGTGCCGGTTGCGGATCGGTCACTGGGGGAGGCAGTACCGACCGGGCGTGCCTGGACAGCGGGCTGGGCGGGTGCCGGCAAGTCTCCGATCGCAGCCTCCCGCTGGGCCTGCTGAGCACGTTCGAGCGCACGGCGCTGACGCCGCGTCAGGGGCATGCCCGCTTCGGGATCCGGGGAGGGGGTAGTACTCATGTTGCGTCTTCCGTCTGCCACCTTATCAGTGCCGTGAGCCTCACCGTTCACACCCCGATGGGAGGATCGGTTGCCGAACGCCCCATGCTCTCCAGGAGTGCATCGATGCGCTCGTCCACGGCACAGAAGGGATCATTCAGGGTAACAGGTGAGCAGACGCCGTCGTCGAGTCGAACCCCCACCCAGTCGACACTCACATCGCGGCGCAGGTCCTCTGCCCGGGCGACGACCGCGCCCCGCAGACGCGCGCGCGTGGTCACGGGCGGAGTGTCGACCGCCCGGCGGCAGGTCGCTTCATCAACGAATCGACGCAGGAGCCCAGCGCCCTCCAGCCGCTGCCGCAGTCCCCCACCGGGAGAGACGTCGTGATAGGCCAGGGCCAAGCGCCTCACCCGGAGATCGGTCAGATCGGTGTCGTGCCGCTGGCAGTAGCGGGTCAGCAGCCGGTGCTTGACCGCCCAGTCCAGCTCCTTGTCCACGAGCTCGGGCTGCTGCAGACGCAGGGCCTGGAGCCCTCGTTCCCACAGGTCCAGTGCGGCTTCGTGGAGAGCAGTGACCTCGATGCCCTGCGCGACGTGTTCGCGCAGACGCCCGAGGTGCTCTGCCTGCACCTCCAACGGCGTGATGGTGCGCCCGTCCGACCGTTCCAGGAGCACCCCTCCACTCATGTCATGGCAGGTGTCGCGAATGGCCCTCATGGGATCGGCCAGGGCCAGGTCGCCGAGCTCTCCCCCGTGCTCCAGGTAGTCCAGGAGCAGGTCCATGGCCGCCACCTTGAGCAGGGTGGAGCCCTGAGCGATGTTGGAGTCCCCGACGATGACGTGCATGCGCCGGTAGCGCTCGGCATCAGCATGCGGTTCGTCCCGGGTGTTAATGAGCGGCCTGGCACGGGTCGTGGCTGAGGAGACGGCGTCCCACATCTGGTCAGCCCGCTGGGAGAAGACGTAGCCCCACAGCCCGTCGGCGGCGCGCCGAGTGTCCCCGTCCGCGGCGATGTGGCCGGCGCCGACGAGGATCTGCCGGGTCACCAGATGGGGTACGAGAGTGCGCGCGTCGTTCCAGAAGTCTCCACGACGGCGCACGAGGTAGTTCTCGTGGCACCCGAAGCCGTTGCCCTCGGCATCACGGTTGTTCTTCAGCAGGTGGATCCGCCCGGGAACACCCGTTGCGGCCAGACGCGCATTGGCCTGCTCGGCCAGATCGGCCATGACGAGCTCACCGGCGCGGTCTTGAGCAAGCACGTCCTCCAGGCGATCGCACTCAGCGGTGGCGAACTCGGGGTGGGAGCCCACGTCCAGGTAGAGGCGAGCACCCCCGCGAGTGAAGACGTTCGAGGAGCGCGAGCGCTGGACCACGGGATCGAAGAGCTCACGGGCGGCGTGGTCGGCGTCCATGGGAGGAGGGCCGTCGGTGGTGGGGGCGCAGGTGATGCCGTACTCGGTCTCCACCCCGATGATGCGCCGCGCCAAGGGCCGTGAGCCGCTCATGCTCACTGGCCGCCCTTCTGGACGAAGCCCTGGACGAAGGCCGCGGCGTTGGTCTCGATGACCGAGTCGATCTCATCGAGGATGCTGTCGACGTCACTGGTCTGCCCGGCCGACGACGTCCCGGTACTGATCTGCTGCTCAGTGTCCGCTGAGGTGGTCTCGACACCGTCGCGACGGACCTGTCCATGGGACTGACTGGCGTGCTGCGGCGTCATGCGTTGCTCCTTCACTCGTCCTGCTCAGCGGTGCACTGCTGGTGAGCGCACTGTGAGGCTCAGTGTCTCTCAGGTGCCGCCCGGCGACCAATTTCCTCCAGGATGGTCGCCGTCTCATCGGGGCCGACGACCACGTCGTCGGGCAGGCGCAGACGTGCCAGGGCGGGGGTGCCCGGCACGTCAAGGAGGAGGCAGGTCCAGGAGGCCCCCACGATCTGCCGGTGACGGCGGATGGCGGTTCCCCGGACGGCGGCGCGCGTGCCCTCGGGAGGCGTGTCGGCCGCACGCTGGATCTCCGCGTCAGCGACCAGCCGATGGATTCTGCCGGCGGCGTCGAGCTTGTCGACGACGGATCGTCCCGGTCGTAGGTCGGCCCACTGGATGTCGAGAGCGGCCAGGCGGGGATCGTCCCAGCCGGTGCCCGACCTGCGGCGCAGTCCCTCACAGAGCTCGTACTTGGCGGCCCACTCCACCATTTGGGCGGCCGGCCCGGATCCGTCGTGGCGCCACTGCTCCAGGGCGTCGAGGACCTGCCTCCACAGGGCCAGGGCGCGGTGGGCCTGAGCGTCCTCCACACGGGTGACGGCAGGGCTGACGGCGTCGAGGATGGCGCGCTGAACCTCCAGGGCGGTCATGGCCCCGGCCTGGGTTCGCAGCTCGTGTGACAGGGAGGGGTCGTGGGAGAGCGCCCAGTGCTCCTCCACGGGGTCGCCGATGATGGCCAGGTCCTTGAGCCTGGCCAGAGCCTCCTTGAACCGGCCGGAGCCCTCGGTGTACGCCTGCTCCAGGAACCACAGAAGCAGGTCGGTGGTGGCGACCTTGAGGTAGATGGGAACGTCGAAGCGGTTGGCGTCACCGTTGATGACGTGAAGCCTGCGCCAGCGGGCATTGTCGGCGTGCGGTTCGTCGCGGGTGTTGATGATGGGGCGGTTGAACGTGGTCTGCAGGCCGATCTCGGACTCGACGTAGTCGGCGCGCTGGCTGATCTGGAATCCGGGGCGCTCACTGCGCTGCCCGATCCCGACCCGACCGGCACCGACGATGACAGGCCTGGTGACGAGGAAGGGGGTCAGGACCGCGGCCAGCTCCTCGAAGGGCACATCGCGCCGCACGAGGTAGTTCTCGTGGGAGCCGTAGGCCGCACCCTTGCCATCCACGTTGTTCTTGTACAGGACGATCTCCGCCGGTGTCCCATCCCGATCGCCCTCGTCACTCAGGGCCGTCATGGCGCGCCGGGCGACCACCTCACCGGCGCGGTCCCAGATCAGGGCGTCTCGGGGTGTGAGGACCTCGGGTGAGGAGTACTCGGGGTGGGCGTGGTCGACGTAGAAGCGGGCGCCGTTGACCAGGACCGCAGTGGTGGCCCGGGGCAGCGCCGCCTCGGCGGCACTGGGGCGGGCGCGCGACCCCCAGGGGGCCGGCGGAGGGTCTGCCGTCTTCCCCGCATCGGCCGACGGCGCATCGCCCGAGGGCGCTGGGCGAGTGGGGTCGTCGGTGAGCTGGCTGGGGTGGGCGGCAGAGCGCCGGAGCCTGCCGCCGCGCAGGTCGGCCAGGGGGTCCTCGCCCTCGTAGTCCCACCGCACGGTGGGCACGCCGGCGCCGGCGCAGTAGGCCTCCACCACGCGGGTGGACAGGACCACGGGGTTGGCGTAGGCGTCGCCCGGGCGCAGGACCCCGAACTCGGTCTCCAGACCGACGGGTCGCGTCACCGGACCGGGCTGAAAGCCGACATCGTTCATGTGCTCTCCTTGCCGAGTCTGCGCACGCTGAGGATCTGCGAGGTGCGGGTGCCGATGAGCCGGGCCCACCCCTCGGGGGTGGTCGCGCCGGTGATCTCCTCGTTCTGCCGCGCCTCGGTCTCGACGGCCGAGCGGAGCCTGGCTGCACTCAGCCCGCCCACTCCCCCGGCGAGCTCGTCCTTGATGGAGGCGGTCTTGGCGCGCGAGACGATGGCGGCCAGCATGGCGCCGCTGGTCAGGTCGGCCAGGTGAAGGACGCGGGTGGAGGCGCCACTGACCGTATGGGCCTCGGTGATCTCCAGGACGGCGGTGGCCTCGTTGCGGGCGTAGAGGGCCTCAACGACGACTCGGCGCAAGGAGGCGGCGGTGGCCTCGCGGTCTCCCCCGTGGGCGGCGAGCTCGGCCGGATCCAGGGGGAGGTTCGCGGTGAGGTGCCGGGCGAGGATCTCCTCGGCAGCGGCCGCATCGGGCCGGTTGATGCGGATCTTCACGTCCAGGCGCCCGGGACGCAGGATAGCGGGATCGATCATGTCCTCGCGATTGGAGGCCCCGATGATGACGACGTTGCGCAGGGACTCCACGCCGTCAATCTCCGCCAGGACCTGGGGCACGATCATGGTCTCGACGTCGGAGGACACGCCGGTGCCACGGGTGCGGAAGAGGGCCTCCATCTCATCGAAGAAGATGACCACCGGCCGGTCCTCGGCGGCGGCCTTGCGGGCCTGGTCGAAGATGGCGCGAATCTGGCGCTCGGTCTCGCCGACGAACTTGCTCAGAAGCTCAGGACCCTTGATGTTGAGGAACGCGGGCGGGCGTCCCGTGATGCCCGAGGCGCTGGGCGAATCAGCCAGCGAGGTGGCCACGGCCTTGGCGATGAGGGTCTTGCCGCAGCCGGGCGGGCCGTAGAGCAGCAGTCCCTTGGGGGCGCGCAGACCGTAGGCGTGGAACAGCTCGGGGTGGGTGAAGGGCAGCTCGAGGGCATCGCGGATCTGCTCGATCTGCGGTCCCAGGCCACCGATGTCCGCCCAGGAGACATCGGGTGTCTCGGCCACGACCAGCTGCTCGACGCTGGTGCGCTCGATGAGAGCCGTGGCGACGTCGGCGCGCAGGTCGGCGGCCAGGGTGTCACCGGGCTTGATCCCCTCACCGGTCCCGGCGATGCGGCCAAGAGCCGAGGACAGGGTGAGGATCCGGGTGCCTCCTGCGCCGGTGGTCACCAGGACCCGGGCGTCATCGAGCCTCTCCTCGAGGGTGACGGCCTCACCGGTGCGGGGCTCGGGGAGGGTGGCGACGACGAGCATCTGGTCGTTGACGGCCACGCGCCGCCCGACCTGCAGCTCGGTGTCATCGACGCCGGGGTGGACGTGCAGGAGCATTTGGCGGCCCGACAGGCTCACGGCGACCTCACGGGGCTGGGCGGCATCGGCGGCATCGGCGGCATCGCCAGTGTCACCTGTTGCACCCCTCGTGCGGGGAAGGCCGGTGAGCAGTCCCAGCGTGACCGGGGGGTGAGTGACGGCGTCGAGCTGCTGGCCGAGCTCGGCGATGCGCTCGCGGGCGGTGCCCAGAGCGGCCACCAGGCGCTCGTTCTTGGCCGCCAGGCTGACGGCCCGGGCGCGGGCCTCACGCAGCTGGTGGCTGGTGAAGTCCGTGGCCGGCATCCCCAGTGGCTGGGGTGTGCCGGCGTCGGCGGCAGTCGTCTCAGACATGGTTGGCTCCGTCCTGGCTGTCGTCCGCGCTCCCGCTGAGAACGGGTGTGGCGTCGGAGGGCTGCTTGGCCCGGCAGTCTCGCAGAACGCGGCGGACCTTCTTGTCCGTGCTGGTGCGCTCCTTGACGTCGTCGGGCAGCCAGTAGCCGCCCTCGTCGTAGGCGCCGCGGGCGGGCGGGCGCTTGCGGGTCAAGGGCCGGGAGCCTGCGGCCAGGCGACGAGCGGTCAGCAGGAAGCCGGTGTGCGCCACCATGCGGTGGTCGGGGCGCACGGCGAGCCCGTCGACGTTCCAGGTGCGCACCATGGACTCCCAGGACTCCGGCTCGGTGAACAAGCCGCTGTGACGCAGGGCCTCCACGGTGCGGGAGAGCTGGGTGACGGTGGCCACGTAGGCCAGGAAGAGCCCGCCCGGGGCCAGGGCTTGGGAGGCGGCCTCGACGTTCTCCCAGGGGGCGAGCATGTCCAGGACCACCCTATCGATGCTGCCGGGTTCCACCTGGGCGGCAACGACGTCGGCGAAGTCCCCGGTGCGCAGCTCCCAGGCGGGATGGTGGCGGCCGAACCAGGCGTCGACGTTGGAGGCGGCAATCTGGGCGAAGTCCTCACGGCGCTCGATGGACAGCAGGTGGCCGCCCTCTCCGATGGCGGAGAGCAGGTTCATGGTCAGCGCGCCGGAGCCGACGCCGGCCTCCAGAACGCGGGCGCCGGGGAAGATGTCCCCCATGGCGATGACCTGTCCGGAGTCCTTGGGGTAGACCACCTGGGCGCCGCGGGGCATGGACAGGACGTAGTCGGCCAGGAGCGGGCGCAGCAGGAGCAGCTCGTGGCCGGTGTCGGTCTCGATGACGCTGCCCTCGTCCATGCCGACGACGTCTCGGTGGTGGAAGGAGCCGCGCACGGACTGGAAGTAGCCGTGAGGGTCGAGCAGGAAGGTGTTCTTGCGGCCCTTGGTGTCGGTGACCTGGATGCGTTCGCCGTAGCGGAAGGGGCCCCGGCGACCGGCCTGCCCCAGGTTCTCCTGGGGGGCGGGGCGCTGGGAGGACTCCGTGGGTGAGTTCACCGTGTGCTCAGTCTGCTCGCTCATCAGGGCGAGTGTAGGACCGGTGTGCGACCTCAGTGCGACAGCACGACACTCGCCTCAGAGGTGTACGGGAGGAATGTGAGCGTCTCTTGGAGATAGAGCTCGATCGACTCGGCATCGTGTGAGAGATATCCGATGGAGAGGTCCTGGCCGAGGTGCAGCTCGTAGTCGCCGCCCCGCGTGCTCAGCAGGACAGCTCCCTGGATGGCGGGAGCCCACAGGACCTCACCTTCCAAGAGACGATCGATGTGCTTGCGAATGGGGTAACCGTCATCAGTGGTCTCCGCGACGGCGGTCCACAGCTCGGCGGAGAGCAGGAGGGCGTAGGGGCCTTCGACTCCGGCGAGGCGGAGCTCCTTGAGGGCAGCGGCAACGGCGTCAGGAAGATCCTTCGGCTGTGGGAGCGATACGGCAGGGTTGGAGCTTGAGGGAACCAGTCCCTCGATGCCTGCGCTCGCCAGCCCGTCGAAGACAATGCCGTCCTCGGCCCTGGCGATCTGAGCAACGGCGTCCTTCACAGGCTGCCAGTCGGAGTCCTGGGCTCCGCGGTCGACGGCGTCGACGGCCTCGCGGCTGACCCGGAAGGGAACCCTCAGCTCGACGATCTGGCGGACCTGACGCTGGTGGGCCTGGACGCCTTCGAAGGGGGTGTCCACACATACCTGGTGACCGGTGCGTACTGCCGCGAGTTCCTCTCCGTCGGGTCCAACGACGTCGACGACGCGTCGTCCAGCGATCCAGCGGATGAAGGTGCGCCGCGCCTCTTGGTCGATCTCACCCCACGCAGCCTCGGAGATGGGGGCCAGCTGACGATGCAGATTGTTCATACTCGGCCTTTCAGGTTTCCGATCCCGAGGGATCCATCGGACGGTGCGGCAGTGGAACCCGCACCATTGCTGTGGTCATCTGGTGTCTGGTCACGCGGCGCCTCAGACGATGCGTTGAACCCTAGGTCCTTGGCGGCGCTCAGCTCAGTGGCGGGCTGGGTCGGGTCCTGCGGTCCCGCCTCAGGTCGGACAGAAGGCCTCGCGTACTGGTCGGCGTCGTCGAGGAAGGCGGCCGGCGGAGCGAAGAAGAGACATCCTGTCAGGGGCGTGGAGAAATCAAGGATGCGGTCGTAGTTGCCCTCGGGCTCCCCCAGGAACATACGCCGGAGCATGAGCTCAGTGACGCGTGGGTCTGCTGCGTAGCTCATGAAGAACGTGCCCTGCTCCCCAGAGGCCTCACCGAAGGCCAGATTGTCACGCACGATCTGGAGCTCGTTACCGTCGGCGTCCTCAATGGTGTTCATGGTGACGTGGCTGTTGGTGGGCTGCTCATCATCGGGGAGCTGGGTGTCATCGAGCTTGGTGCGACCGATGACGCGTTCCTGCTCCTCGACACTCAATGAGTCCCAAGCGGTGAGGTTGTGGACGTACTTCTGCTCAATGATGTAGCTGCCGCCCGCCCACGCGCCCTCGTTGATGAGCGCCGCGGCAACGGCCGCCTGCCCCCGCGGACTCTCAGTGCCGTCGACGAAGCCCAGAGGGTCCCGATTATCGAGGTAGCGGAAGGCGTGAACCTCATCGTAGGTACTGACCGCAGGGCCCAGTCGGCGCATGATCTGGCGCGCCAACTCGAAGCACATGTCGAGAGTTGAGGCGCGCAGGTGGAAGAACAGGTCTCCCGGCGTCGAGGGGGCACTGTGCTTTCCTCCCTGAAGTGCCTCAAAATCGTGCAGGTACTCGGGACGAGGTACGTCGAAGAGACGATCCCACATGCCTGCCCCAATACCGACGACGCAGCTGAGCATCGTCTCGGGGTAACGGAAACCAACGGCCCGGGTCAGCCCGGACACAGCAGTCAGCAGATCGATGACGACGGACTCGCCCCCGCTGCGTACTGTCACCGTGAGGAAGATCGATGCCTTGGCCGGCGCAGCCAGAATCTCTTGAGAGAGGTCCTGAGGGTTGACGTCGCTCATGGTTTCACCTTCAAAGATGACGCTGATTCCGATGCCCGGAGGCATTTCATCCTCTGTGAAGGTTAGCACTTTCAGTGGTGTCGGAGCCGGTGGGCATCATGTTCCGGTGACCTGGTCGGGCGGCTTGGTCGTCGTGGTCACCTCAGTTACCGCTGCCTCTCAGCGCGCGCCGGTGGGGACCGCACCGGCCAGGCTCCCGGCCTCCACGAGCACCAGCCAGCGGGAGACCTCCCGGGCTCGTTTCATGGCGTCGGCGGCCTCCTGGCCGGTCAGGTCGGTGGTCACCGCCGCGGCCGGCAGCACCGTGCAGATCTGCCTGGCGCTCACCCCGAGCGTAGGGGTTGAGCTTGCTGCGTCCGACAGCCCGAGCTCCTTGAGGGCGGCCGCATCGATCGTGCCCACCAGCTCGGGCCCGTCAGTGACGAGGACGAGTGCGGCTCCTTGCGCCAGCGCTTCACGCACCTGGGACACAGGCGTGTCGGGTCCGACGACGTGCAGGGGCCTGGCCAGCTCGCGCAGGTCCAGCTTCGAGGCGGCCCTGGCTCCTCCCCCGAGCTCGAGGACCTGCCAGCTGGAGGTCACGATCGACCAGCCCACCATGAGAACCAGGATGAGGTTGAAGGCGTCGGGCTGGCGACCGTCAAGCACGAGTGGGCGCAGGATCCACCACCACACGACACCGCCAACCACCGCCAGCCCGCCCCAGCCGGCCACTTTGAGACCGAGTCTGCGGTTGCCGGTCACCTGGACCACGAGCGCGGCTAGGGCGTAGCCGCCGTCGAGGGGAAGACCCGGCAGGGCGTTGAAGATGGCCAGGGCCAGGTTGACCAGGGTCACGGCCCATATGGTGAAGGCGACGGGAACCGGCAGACTGACGGAGTTCTGTGCCCACGTTCCGATGCCCCAGATGAGCAGGTTGGTGGCAGGTCCTGACAGGGAGGTGACCAGGTCCTTCCACGCGGTCCACTCGCGTGCCGGCCCGAAGGATGTTCGCCCGCCCCACAGGTAGAGCTCGTAACGGGTGGGTCGCCTGCCCATGAGAGTTCCAGACAGCCCGTGGGCCAGCTCATGCAGCAGCACCGAGACCGCAACGCCCAGAACCGTGGAGACCACCACCAGCAGCACCGTCGTGGTCCCGAAGGTACCCAGGGCCGAGGAGACCAGCGGGTACCAGCTGCCCGCGATGAGCAGGCCGAGCAGAAGAGAGGTCGGTGAGATGACGACGGGGGCGCCGCCGACGCGGGCGACCACCCACTCGCCGGTCGATGTGGAGGCAGGCATGGGCGCGAGCCTAACGCCGTCGGCAGCGGGGTGCCGCATCCACTCGGCGGCCACAGCCGCGGATGTCTCTCCCCGCGGGTGCGGCCTGTGGAGGAAGGCCGCGCCCTCCGGCCAGATCCGACGCCGCGTCACCTCCTCGCGGTAGCGTCGTCCCCATGCCCCACGAGCCGCTCACCGCATCCAGCTCATCGCCTCAGACCTGCGTCAGGCCCACCGGTCCGGGTGCCAGTGGCCGTCCGGGAGCGGGCGCGGGCGGCGGACGCCGCGCGGCCCTGTCCCCCTCTCGGGCCAAGGACTTCATGCAGTGCCCGCTCATGTTCCGTCTGCGCACGGTCGACCGCCTTCCCGAGCCCGGTTCGCTGGCGACGCACAAGGGCACCGTGGTCCACGGCGTACTGGAGCGTCTCTACGATCTTCCGGCCTCGGAACGCCTCCCACAGGCGGCCCTCGAGCTCCTGCCCAGCCAGTGGGCATCCCACCGCGAGAAGAACCCGGAGGTCGTGGACCTGTTCGAGGACGCCGACCACGTGGAGACCTGGCTGGAGGAGGCCCGCAGACTCATTCGCACCTACTTCACCCTGGAGAACCCCCAGCGCCTGGAGCCGGCCGAGCGCGAGCTCTTCGTCCAGACTGAGACCGGAGACGGCCTGCTCCTGCGAGGCTTCGTGGACCGTCTGGACGTGGCACCCGACGGCGCCATGAGAGTGGTCGACTACAAGACCGGGCGCAGCCCCGGCACGCGTTTCATGGAGGAGGCGCTGTTCCAGATGCGCTTCTACGCGCTGGTGCTGTGGCGCCTGCGCGGGCGGGCGCCGGCCCGTCTCCAGCTGGTCTATCTCAAGGACGGACGGATCCTGACTCACGATCCTCGCCTGGCCGAGCTGGAACGCACCGAGACGCGCCTGGCGCACCTGTGGGACGAGGTCGAGGACTGCGCTCGCAACGGCTCCTTCCACCCCCGCCGCTCCCGGCTTTGCGACTGGTGCGCCTTCCAGGCCCAGTGCCCGCTCTTCGGCGGCACCACACCGCAGGTGCCCGATGACGGGATCGCCCGCCTCCTGACCGCACGCCGCACCGCTGCCTGATCTCGGCCATTGTTCAGGAATTGCCACGGCCAGAGGCCGTCGATTACAGTCCATGACGGCTGACAACCGTCGCCACGCACTTCCCAGATCCCCATGGAGAAGCACATGAACGTCCTCCAGGCCCACGCAGCCCGCACCGCCTCGCGCGGAGCCGGCATGTGTATGCGCTGCCTGGTTCGGGCGTTCTGAGGCGGTCTCAGACAGATCGTTCTCCCCGGCTCCCGGCGCCCCTGAGACGGCGCCCCATCAGCCACGTCCAGCCAGGCCTCCACCTCACTCCCCCACCGGATGACGTGGCCTGTCTCTGTCTTTCCACCTGTGCTGCGTCACCGGTCCCCACACAGGCTGCTTGCACCTGACAGCAGCAGCCGGACAAGGACCGCACCGTGCCGTCACCCACCATCCTCACTGGGCTCATCGTTGGAGCCGTCCTCGGTTTCATCCTCCAACGGGGCCGTTTCTGCATCACCGGCGCCTTCCGGGACCTGTGGGTCTCCCGCTCCTGGCGCTGGTTCACAGCCTTCCTGCTGGCCATCGCCGTTCAGGCGGTCGGAGTCGCCGTCCTGACCTCAGCAGGCTCCATCACCCCTGAGATCCCCAAGCTGTCGGTGGTTGCCACCGTTGCCGGCTCCTTCCTGTTCGGAGTCGGAATCGTCCTGGCCGGCGGCTGCGCCACCGGGACCTACTACCGCGCCGGCGAGGGCCTGGTCGGCTCCTGGTTCGCGCTCGTGGCCTATGCCACCACAGCGGCCGCGTCGAAGACGGGACTCCTGTCAGGGGTGACGAGCTGGGTCAAAGGACTGTGGGTCACCAACCTGACCACCATCCCGGCCACCATCGGTCTGCCGAGCTGGGGCGGCGTCGTCATCCTGGCCGCCGTCACCGGGCTCATTGTGCACCGCTTCATCGTCCTGGAGCGCAGCCGTCCCGCTCAGATCCAGCTGCCCGCCCAGCGCACGGGCCTGGCTCACCTGCTGCTGGAGAAGCAGTGGAACCCTCTGGCCACCGGATTCCTCGTGGGCGTCGTCGCCGTCATCGCCTGGCCCACATCCTGGGCCTCGGGGCGCCCGGACGGGCTCGGGATCACGACGCCGTCGTCGAACCTGGTGAACCTCATCGTCACCGGGGACGTCAAGCGACTCGACTGGGGCGTGCTCCTGGTCCTGGGCATCCTGCTCGGCTCCTTCCTCGCGGCCAAGGCCTCTGGCGAGTTCCGTGTCCGCGTGCCCAGCGCCCAGGTCATCCAGCGCTCCATCGCCGGCGGTATCCTCATGGGGATCGGCGCCGTCTGGGCTGGTGGCTGCTCCATTGGCAACGCCCTGGTGCAGACCTCGCTCCTGTCATGGCAGGGCTGGATCGCACTGGTCTTCCAGGTGCTGGGGGTCGGGGTGGCCGCCTGGTTCCTCCTCATCCGTCCCCGGCAGCGTCGTCGCGCCGAACGGGCAGCCTCGCGCGTGCCCGCTACCGTCTGAGGCCTCGCCAGAACCCCCGCAACCATCTCGCTGCCCCAACCGCCCCCGAACCCCCATCACATCACTTCAAGGAGTCACTCATGCGCACTGTTCTGGAGACCACCGGTCAGGTCTGCCCCTTCCCCGTCATCGAGGCCGAAGAGGCCATGGAGGAGCTCAGCGTCGGCGACGAGCTCGTCATCGGCTTCGACTGCACCCAGGGGACTCAGACACTGCCGGCTTGGGCCGCCGACAACGGCTACACCGTCACCGAGTTCGAGCGCACCGGCGACGCGGCCTGGACCATCACCGTACGCAAGTAGGCCGAGCCGCTACGGTTAGGCCTATGGAGCACAGGAGACTCGGCCGGACCGGCCTGCGTGTGTCCTCCGTGGGCCTGGGCACGATGACCTGGGGCCGGGACACCGATGAGCTCGAGGCCAAGGAACAGCTCGACATCTTCCTCGATGCCGGGGGCACGCTCGTGGACACCGCCGCCTCCTACGGCGAGGGCGTCAGCGAGGAGGTGATCGGCATGCTCCTGCGCGAGCACGTGGATCGCCAGGACCTCGTCCTGGTCTCCAAGGCCGGTGTGCGCACCTGGCGAACCGGGGAGCGGCCCTCGGTGGCTGACGCCTCCCGCGGCTCGCTGCTGGACACGCTCGACACCAGCCTGGCCCGTCTGGGCACCGATCATCTGGACCTCCTGCTGGTCCAGGTGCCCGATTCCAGCACCTCCCTGGAGGAGACGGCCCACGCACTGAGCCTGGCCGTCTCCTCCGGGCGCACCCGGTACGTGGGCATCGCCAACCACCCCGCGTGGGCTTCGGTGCGCATACATGATCTGCTCAGCGAGTGCGGCCGGGGTCCGGGGCTGGCGGCCGTCGAGGTGGAGCACTCACTGCTCTCCCGAGGTATCGAGCGCGAGCTGCGGCCCGCCTCGCAGGCCCTGGGCTTCGGCATCCTCGGCTACGCCCCCCTGGGTCGGGGCGTGCTCACCGGCAAGTACCGGGCGACGATTCCACCGGACTCACGGGCCGCCTCCCCGCACCTGCGCTCCTACGTGTCCCCCTACCTGGGCGAGGCGCACCGGGGTGTGGTTGAGGCCGTGGCCACTGCCGCCTCGGGCCTGGACCGTAAGCCGGCCGAGGTCGCACTCGCTTGGGCCCGCGATGCCCCCGGGATCGCCTCAACCATTGTGGGTGCCCGCACTCCGGCTCAGCTCCAGGGCGTGCTGTCGGCAGACGACCTGGAGCTTCCGGTTCAGATCCGACACGCCTTGGACGAGGTCACCTCCGTCCAGCTCGGCTACCCCGAGCGCTTCTAAAGCTCCCGGCGCTGCTGTGAAGCGGCCCCTGGCGAGTATCAGCCCCAGACGAGGGCGATGCGCCTGCCGTCGATCTCATGGACCGGTACATCCATGCCGAAGACCTCACTCAGACACTCCCGGGTCATGGTCTCCTCGGGGGTTCCTTGAAGGACGACCCGGCCCTCACGCATGGCGACGATCCGGTCCGACCATGCAGCAGCCATATTGATGTCATGCATGACAACCACGACCGTGCGCTCGAGCTCGTGGGCGGCAGCGCGTAGACGACGCATCATGGCTACCGAGTGGACCATGTCCAGGTTGTTGAGGGGCTCGTCCAGGAGCATATAGGGAGTCTCCTGGGCCAGCACCATGGCGACGAAGGCCCGCTGGCGCTGCCCGCCGGACATCTCGTCGAGGTAGCGGTCGGCCAGCTCTGTCAGGTCCATCCACTCCAGGGCCTGGTCGACGATCGTCTCATCGTACTCGGTGGGACGTCCCCGGTTGTGCGGATAGCGGCCGAATCCCACGAGGTCACGCACAGTCAGTCGCACGGCGAGATGGTTGTCCTGCTTGAGGACGGACAGAACGGTGGCGAGCTGGCGTCCCGGGGCGGTGGCGACGTTCAGACCACCGACTTCCACCGTGCCGGCGTCGGCTCCCAGGAGTCTGGCGATCACGGACAACAGCGTTGACTTACCGGCCCCGTTGGCACCAACCAGCCCGATGACTCCGCCGGCCGGCAGGTCGAGGTTGACGTCGGAGAGCACCTGACGCTCACCGTAGGACTTGGCAAGGCTACGAACTGCGATCATGAACGTCTCCTGGAGCTGATGATGAGGGCGATGAGGGTGAGCCCGCCGAGGAACTCGATGATGACGGACAGGACGTTGTCGGCGTCCAGGACATGAGCCAGCACTGTCTGTCCGGTCACCAGGACGAGCATGGCGACGAGTGCCGCCATGGGCACGGTGACCACATGACGGTTGGTACCGGCGGCCCAGTAGGCCAGGTGGGCAACGAGGAGGCCCAGGAACATGATCGGCCCGACCAGGGCCGTGGACACGGATACCAGCACGGCCACCATGACCATCACGCGCCGGCTGATACGACGGTGATCGACTCCGAGTGCGGTGGCGATATCAGGCCCGAGAGCCACGACGTCGAGCGCCCGCAGCTCCCGGATCGCCAGAATCGACACGGCGGCGGTCAGGACCAGCGAGAGCACCAGCAGATCGGGGTTGATCGAGCCGAAGGAGGCGAAGAGCCGGTCCTGAAGGATGAGGAAGTCATTGGGATCCAGGAGCCGCTGGATGAAAGTGGTCCCAGAGCGCAGGAAGGTTCCCAGCACGATGCCCAGCAGCACCAGAGTGGTCACCGAGCGCCTGGCACCGAGCACGGCCCCCATGAGTGCCACGGACACACCGATCATCACCAGAAGCGTCAGGACGAAAGCACCCAGGTCCGGCAGCGAGGAGAGTCCCGCCGCCCCCAGCACGAGAAGAAGAACCACCTGCAGCAGGGCGTAGAGCGCATCCAGACCGAGCACGGAGGGCGTGAGGATCCGGTTGCCGGTGACCGTCTGGAACATGACGGTGGACACGCCACTGGCCCATCCCACACACAGCATCGCCCCGAGGGAGGGCAACCGGTAGGGCAGGACCAGAAGCGGGTCGAAGGCGTTGATGACCAGGAAGACGCCGCTGGCCACCAGCACCAGGAGCAGGACGACCACCAGGCGGAGGATGGAACGCCGGTTCTCCCGGCGACGACGTCCGGACAGCGCGTCAGCCACGTTCCACTCCTCGCAGGATAAGCACGGTGAAGACGCCGGCGCCGACGACCCCCATGATGACGGACAGCGGAACCTCGTAGGGGTAGCGAACCACGCGTCCGACGACGTCGCACCCCAGCGTCAGAACAGCACCACCGACGGCAATGATCGGAAGACTCCGGCGCAGATTGTCCCCCATGAGCCGGGAGACGATGTTGGGTACCACGAGCCCGAGGAACGGCAGGCTCCCGACCACGACGACGCTGACCGCCGTCATGACGGCTGCGGCCATGATCGTGAGGTTGATGGTGCGGTGATAGCTCAGCCCGAGCCCGGTGGCCGTCTCCGCCCCAAGGCTCGCCACAGTGAGGCGGTCGGCGGCGAGATAGAGCAGCAGGACGATGAGCGCCACCAGCCAGAGCAGCTCATAGCGGCCGGCCAGCACCCGGGACAGGTCGCCGGCCGTCCAGGAACCTAGTGACTGCAGCAGGTCGTAGCGCCAGGCCACGAAGGTGGTACCCGCTCCGACCACGCCACCGAGCATGAGGCCGATCAGGGGGACCGTGACGTCATCGGACGTGCGCCGGTGGGGCAGCAGTCGCAGGAGCCACAGGAAGACTGCCGAGCCCGCTACCGCGCATGCCGAGGCCACCAGCATCTTCGCCAGAACACTGGTGCCCGGTGCGAAGAGAGCCACAAGCAGCAGCCCGACGACGGCGAACTGAGTCGTGCCTGCCGTGGTCGGGGACACGAAACGGTTGCGCACACTCATCTGCATGACGGCGCCCGCCACAGCGATGCCCGAACCGGCGAGCACGGCCGCCAGGGTGCGCGGCACTCTCGAGACCATGAAGAGGCGCATGGAGCGGCCCTGCGAACCGGTGCGAACCAGGTCCACCGGATCGAAGTCTGCCACTCCGATACACACCGACACCAGTCCCAGGACGAGCAGAAGCAGAAGACCACCGACCAGGAGCGACAGGCCTGACCGTTGCGACCTGCGCCCCCAGGCCGCAACGGGGTTCCTGGGGCTCATGCGGACAAATCGCCCTTGATCTCCTTGGCCATGCGCAGACTGACTCCGAATCCGGCGCCCAGGAGGTACCAGTCGGGGCCGTCAAGGTAGTAGACCTTGTTGTTCTTCCAGGCATTGGTGGCGGTGACCAGCTCGTTGTCGAGAATCTCCTTGGCCGAGGAGCCCTCTTGCCCGATGGTGGCGTCGCGGTCCAGGACGAAGAGGACATCAGGGTTGGCCTGCCCGATGAACTCGAAGGAGACGGCCTCGCCGTGGGTCGCCGCCTCGATGTTCTCAACAGCGGGGGTGACACCGAACTCGTCAAAGATGACGTCAAAGCGGGAGCCCTTGCCGAAGGCACTCACTTTGCCGCCGGTGGTGAGAAGGCACAGGCCCTTGCCGGCGTTCTTGGCCACCGTGGCCACCTGAGCGGCAGCATCGGTGAACTCCTTGACCTTGGCCTGCGCCGCGCTCTTCTTTCCGAAGATCGAGCCGAGGATCGTGGAGTGGCTGGTGAGGATCTCCGTCATCGACGCGGAGGGCTCGTTCTTCTTGCCCTTGTCCCCGTTACCGCCCTGGCCACCCTGATCGGGGCTCGCGGCCGCCGTCGCACTCGCACCCTGCGGCTTGACAGTCATGTCAATGGTGGTGAACTTGCTTGAGAAGTCCTCATAGGACTTGGCGGTCCGGTTCGCCACGATCACCAGGTCCGGCCCGACCTCGGCGATGGCCTCCTGCTTGGGCTCCTTGAGGCCGCCCATATCCTTGTACTTATCGTCCTGGAACTGGGACAGGGACTTGGGCAGGTTGCCACCGGTCTTGGGGATGCCGACGACGAGGTCGGCCAGGCCCAGTGCGGCCATGGAGTCCAGGACACCGTAGTCGAGAACGACGACGCGCTGGGGCGCCGCCTTGATCGTGGTCTCCCCTTGGGCATGCTTCACGGTGACCGGGTACGTCACCGCCTCTGCGCTCGATCCGGCAGAGGCGGCGCCGGCCCCGGTGCCTGACGAGCTCGAGGACTTCGAACCACAGGCGGACAGAGCCAGCAGACCGGCTGTGGCCGCGGTCGTGGAGAGCAGCTGACGGCGGGACGGAGACATGGGCATCAGGATTCCTATCTTCGTGGGCGACAACCGAGGACGGGTCACAGGCACACAACTACTGAGGGAAGGCTTACCTACGGTATTTAACCGTATCATACCCAGGACAAAGCGGTGGGGCCCACGCAGTTCGCGTGGGCCCCACCGCCGAGAGATGGGCTGAGGAACGTCGTCCGTCCAGTCAGGGACCTCAGTCAGTCCTCGTCGTCGTAGTCCTCATCATCCTCATCATCGCTGTCGTCGTAGTCGTCGTCATCCTCGTCGTACTCGCCGTCGTCGTAGTCCTCATCATCGTCATCGTCGTCCTCATCGTCGCCATCGGAGTCGAAGGCCTCGAAGGGGAGCTCGATGCCGTATGCGGTGAACAGCGAGTCGTCGTAGGTGAAGAAGGCGTCCTGGAGGGCGTTCTCGGCCGCGACCACGGCCGGGGAGAGCTCGTCACCGGTCGCGGCAGCATCCAGGTGCGCCTCGAAGGCGGCAATGAGTCGGTTGAGTGCGGACCGCGGATCGTTCGTCATGTGGGACACACTACCGGCTATCCCCCGCGCAGCGCACAGGCGAACGGCGTTGCCCGGCCACGTCGACCCGATCAGGCCTCCGACTCGACTCCCAGCTCCTGACGGATGAAGCCCAGGAAGAGGTCCTCTCCCTTGATCTTGCTGGTCTCCTCGGGGCCGACGACGACGCGCACACCGTCGCGCAGGATCTGGGAGGCACCGCCGTCGGGCCCCAGGGGCAGGATGATCCGCTCGGTTCCGGGCGTGTAGGTCGCGGAGGGCTCGCGGCCCGCGATCATGTCGGCGATGTTGCTGGCGACCACTCGGGCATGGGCGCGGGCGGCGTCGGCGCGCTTGGACTCGCGCACGTCGGTGATGTCTCCGATGGCCCAGACACCGGGGTGGTCCACCACGCGCAGGTACTCGTCGACGCGGATCGTGCCGTCGTAGTGGCGCACCTCGTCATAGTCCTCGCTGAGGAATCCGGTGGCGGCCGCCGAGCCGTAGGCACGGAACCACATGTCGGCCTCGAGCTGGCGCCCGCCCTGGGTGGTGACCCGGAAGGGAGAGAGCACACCGACGTCGACCGGGGGCAGGAAGCTGAGGGAGTCACCGGTGAGGATCTCCACTCCGCGCTGGGTGAGCTGGTCGGCGATGGCCTCACGAATCTCCGGCTTGTAGTCACCGGCGGGCAGAATCCTGTCGGCGGCCTCCAGCATGGTCACCTTGACCTGCGGGAAGGCCGAGGTGATCTCACCGGCCAGCTCGATGCCGACGGCGCCGGCGCCCACGATGAGCACTCGCGAGGACTGCTCGAGGTTGGAGTGGACGCGCTCGATACGGGCCTTGGCGATGACGGAGGAGGACTCCATGTGCTTGGCGGGGAAGGGGTAGGCGGTCCCGGTGGCCAGCACCAGGTAGTCGGCCTCGATCTGCCCGTGACCGGAGACCTCGACGGTGGTGCCTCGCACGGTCAGCGCCGTTCCGTGAATGACGCGCCCGTTGGTGAGGAGCTTGTCGTAGGGCAGGAAGATCTTCTCCGCCCAGTCACGGTCGACCGCAGCGCGCAGCGCCGCGGCGTGGCTGACGAAGGCGTCCTTCTGCTCCACGAGGGTGACCTCGGCGACGTCGTCGAGGGCCTTGGCGGCGGTGATGCCACCGTATCCACCGCCGACGATGGTGACGCGAGCCATATTGTGTTCCTTCCGGTGATGAGAGGGTGAAGAAGCGAACTGCGCCCGTCAGGCAAGTCCGCGACGTTGAAGAAGAGGCAGGATGCCGGGTTCACGCCCAGTGAAGGCCCGATAGGAGACCAGGGGGTCTCGACAGTCGCCGCGGGAGAGGAACTCGCGACGGAAGATCTCTCCGGCCCGACGATTCAGGCCGAGGTCGCCGTCGATCGCGCCGTCAGTGGTGAACCACTCGATGGCATCGGCGTCCATGACCTCGCTCCAGATGTAGGCGTAGTAGGCGGCGCTGTAGCCCCCGGCGAAGACGTGGGAGAAGTAGGTGGAGCGGTAGCGGGGAGGCACGAGCGCGTCATCGACTCCGGCCTGGGCCAGGGCCCGGTGCTCGAAGTCCTCCACCTCGGCAACGTCTCCGGGGACCTCGTCGGGGGCCAGGGTGTGCCAGGCCTGGTCGAGCAGAGCCGCCCCCAAGTACTCGGTGGTGGCGTAGCCCTGGCCGAAGGTGCCCTGGCCGCGCAGCTGCTCGGCGAGGTCGGAGGGCATGGGCTCGCCGGTATCCACGTGGCGCGCGTAGGAGGACAGCACCTCGGGGTGAAGCGCCCACTTCTCGTTGACCTGGCTGGGGAACTCGACAACGTCGCGGGGCACGGCCGTTCCGGAGGCCGAGGGGTAGCGGGCCTGGGAGAACAGGGCATGCAGAGCGTGCCCGAACTCGTGGAAGCACGTAACGACCTCATCCCAGGTCAGCAGGACCCGGCCGGAGGTGGGCTGCTCGATATTGCAACAGTTGATGACGACCGGCTTGCGGCCGGTGAGCGTTGAGCCGGTGACGAGGCTGTCCATCCAGGCGCCGCCGGACTTGCCCGCCCGGGCGTAGTAGTCGCCGACGAACAGACCCAGGACCGGCGCCTGGGCGTCCTCACCGTCGCGCACCTCCCAGACCTTCACGCCCGGGGCGTACATGTGCTCGGCCAGGTCCTCGCGCTCGTGGAAGGTGATGCCGTAGAGGCGGTTGGCGGCGTAGAAGACCCCCTTGGTGACCACGCTCCACAGCTCCAGGTAGGGGGCCAGCACCTCGTCGTCGACGCCGAAGCGCTCCTTGCGCTCAGCGGCCTCGTAGAGGGGCCAGTCGGCGGGCCCGAAGGTCTCACCGGCCTGGGTCTGCGGGTCCAGGTCCATGCGGGCGGCGTAGACCTGAGCGTCAGCGCGGGCGTTGTCCATGGCCGGCGCAGTGAGCCGGGCGAGCAGCTCTGAGACCGCCTCGGTGGTGCGGGCGGCCGACTCCGCGGCCACGAGGGCGGCGTGGTGCGGGAAGCCCAGGAGGACGGCCCGCTCAGCGCGCAGCCGGGCGAGTTCCAGAACGATGCCGCGAGTGTCGCCGAAGGCGCCCTGCTCCCCCAGCCCCCGGCTCATGGAGGTCTCCAGCAGGGCGAGCCTGGCGCCGTGGGGCCGGGTGGTGGCCAGGGCCGGCGGCACCGTGACATTCGTGACCCCGGCGGTATGCATGGCCTCGGTGACCAGGACGGAGAAGCGCATCTTGAGCGCGTTGACGCGGGCGTTGATCTCCTTGAGCGCCTGCGTATCCGCTTCGTCCAGGCCGACGCCGTTACGTTCGAACTCCTCGACGGTCAGGCGGATGAGGCGGGCGGCCTCAGCACCGATGACGGCGCCGTCGGCGTCGCGCGCGGCCTGCCCCTCAGGGGCTTGGGACACGAGCTCGTCGAGCGCCTTGAAGCGTCGGTAGAGACGGGAGTCGAGGTGATAGGCGTCGGAGTGGGCCGCCAGCTCGGGGGCCAGGGCCTCCTCAAGCTCATCGAGGTCCGGGCAGTCGGTGGCGGAGGTCAGAGCGTCCAGCACCGTCAGCGCCCGCTCCAGCAGCTCGCCGGATCGCTCCAACGCGTCGACGGTGTTGGCGATCGTGGGTGCGTCCTCGTTGGTGGCGATCGCCTCCCACTCCTGGCGCTCGGCAGCCATCCCGGCGCGGATGGCCGGTTCGATGTCGGCATGGTCCACGGCTGTGAAGCCGGGCAGGCCGAGATCGAGCGGCCATGGCTTGGCGAAGACGTTCGACTCCGGGAGGTCGGTGCCGTCGGTGGTCTCGCTCATGGGCCCATCGTGCCATGAGCCCAGGGCATCTCAAGCACAACCTGCAGACATTCGTGGGTCATTGGTCCTTATTGGAGGGCTTGCAGAGCTTCTCGTCGGGCGGGTTTCCCGCCACCAGGGACACGATGAGCTCGGCGATGGCGGGCTCATCGGGATTACGGCTACGGCTGTCGACAGCGCGGTTCGCCCACCATCCGTCCACGGCCAGCAGCGCCACGCGCTGCATCGCGCTGAGCTCGTCCACCTCGCCGATCCACTCGTCACGCAGCATGTCCCAGGCGTTCTTGATCGTCTCGGCCTGCGGCGTGGACGAGAGTATGAAGCTGACCTCTCCGGGGAGGATCTCGCCATCGAGGACGGAGCGCGCCAGGGCCTCGATGCGCTCGGTGCGGTTCGCCTCCTCCAGGGGCTTGCCCAGTGCTTCCAGCGCCTCGGCCCGCCACCGTTCCTGGAAGGCCACAGCGATCCCCTCCAAGAGCTCGGTCTTGGTGCGGAAGTGGTAGATGACACCGCCTCGAGTCAGTCCGACGTGCTCGGCCAGGGCGTCGAAGGTGAGGGCATCGAAGCCGTCTCGGTGGGCGAGCTCGAGCGCCCCGGTGATGATGCGGTCCCGTTTCGAGGTTCTCATGCGGACTCCTCACTCGTCTCGCTCGTGGCCGGAACATGGCGGGCGGCCATGACGCCCGCACCCAGGAGGATGACGGCGGCGATAACGGCCGTGGCCTGCATGGCGCAGGTGAACGCCTCCCGGGCCTGGACCATCAGCTCGGCCTGCCCGGGGTTGCTCAGGTCGATGGCACCCGCCAGGGTGGCCAGGGACTGCTCGGCGGCCTCGGCCACCCGCTGCGGAAGACTGGAGGGGGCGGGTCCGAGCAGCAGCCGGTAGCCGACGTCCTGAATCGTGCCGAGCACCGCGATCCCCAGGGCGACACCCAGCTCGAGACCGGTCTCGGAGATGGCCGAGGCCGCTCCTGCCCGGTCCGCCGGCACCGCTCCCAGGACCGCTCCGGTGGAGACCGTGAAGGCCAGGCCGATACCTGCGCCGATGACGAGCAGACCGACGCCGATGACCACGATCCCACCGTAGGACTCCCCCAGCGCGACCACGACCATCCCCACCGCGGCCACCAGCAGGCCGCTTCCGAGCGCCCGACCGTTGCCGAGCCGGCGCACCACCGCGGCGACGACCGCGACCACAACGATGGAGGCCAGCGACGCGGGCAGCTCAGTCAAGCCGGCTCGGAGTGTGGAGTAGCCCCGGACGAGCTGGAGGTACTGGGAGAAGAAGTACAGCAGGCCGGCCAACGCGAAGATCGCCAGGACGGTGGCCGCGATCGCCCAGGTGAATGCGGGCCGCCGGAAGAGCTCGACGTCGATCAGCGGCGTGGCCAGCGTGCGCTGACGCCTGATGAACAGCCAGCCGGCGGCCAAACCGCCCACCAGTGCCGCGATCGCAACGACGGTGAGGCCGTCGTGCGCGAAGGACTTGACGGCGTAGGTGATAGGCACGATGGCCAGGACCGACAGGACCGCGGAGGCCAGGTCCACCGGGGCTCCCTGATCGTTCTTGGACTCCGGCAGGAGCCACAGGCCCGTGACGATGACGGCCGCCATGACCGGGACATTGATGAGGAAGACGCTGCCCCACCAGAAGCGCTCGAGCAGGACTCCGCCCACCAGGGGCCCCAGGGCGGTGCCACCCGAGCTGCCGGCGGACCAGATCGCAATGGCGGTGGTGCGGTGGCGGGCGTCGGGGAAGATGTTGCGGATGAGGGAGAGGGTGGAGGGCATGATCGTGGCACCGCCGACGCCCAGCAGGGCTCGGGCGGCGATAAGGGCTCCCGCGCTGGGAGCGAAGGCCGCCATGATGCTGGCCGTTCCGAAGCCGAACGTCCCGATGAGCAGGAGGCGTCGCCGACCGATGCGGTCGGCGACATTGCCCATGGTCACCAGCAGACCCGCCAGGGTGAAGGAGTAGATGTCACCGATCCACAGCAGCTGGCTGGCCGTTGGACTCAGGTCCGCACTCAGCGAGGGGATGGCCAGAGCCAGCACCGTGGAGTCGATGGCCAGCAGGGTCACGGCCAGGGTCAGGACGGCCAGGGCCGCCCAGGCGCGAAGTCCAGGAGTACGAGTCACGGCCAGAACTGTACTACATGCACAGTATAGTTATGGCCGCGTCGCAGGGCTCCTCTCAGCGCAGGCGGCGACGGCGCAGCACAGCCTCCACATTCGGAGGGAAGTAGTCCGGCCCCTTGAGGACCTTGCCGTCCTCGCGGTAGACCGGCTTGCCGTCGGCACCCAGCTTGGACATGTTGGAGCGCTGCACCTCGGCGAGCACGGATGCCAGGTCGATCCCGGTCTCCAGGGCCATGCCGTAGATGACGTAGATGAGGTCCGCCAGGGCGTCGGCGGTCTCGACGGTGTCGCGAGTACCGTCGTCGGCGGCCACGGCGCGACGGTAGCTCGACTCGATCTCGGCGCGTGCGGCCTGCCCGTAGACGGCGCCGACGAGCTCGGAGAACTCCTCGGCGATGAGACTCATGCGCATGTCGAGACTCTCGCGCTCAAGGCTGGCGCCGTCGGTCTGGACGGGAAGTCCGTAGACGTGGTGGAAGCGGCGCACCAGAGCCTCGGGGTCGTCACCCTCCCTCTCTCCGACGCCGTCGTGAGCCACGAGGGGAAGCACGCCGCCTGTCTCAACGGGGCCGTCCCAGGGAGCTCGCGGCTCGCGCGGGTCGTCGGGCAGCAGGGTGGCGATCCAGCCATCATGGAGCCGACCGTCATTGGGCAGGAAGCGGCGCACTCGCCCCTCCCGCTGGAAGCCGAGGGACCAGGCGACCTTCCAGGAGGCCCAGTTGGGCACGGGGCCGTGGCTCGTCTCATGGATGTCGCAGCGCCACCGCAAAGCGGACAGGGCCAGGGGGCCACTTGGGTCGAAGGCCGTATCGATGAGGGCGGCGACGGCGCGAGTCATGGTTCCGCGCCCGCGCGCCGCAGCAGCGAGCCAGTAGCCGACCTCACCGGTCCGCGCACCCTCAGGGCCACTCAGGGTGATGCCGAGCATGCCCACTAGGTCCGGAGGGGCACCGGCATCAGCCTCGCGGATCGCCCAGGTGAGCTCGCGTCCCTCGCTCCAGCCCTTAGCCACGACCTGCTCGACGAAGAACTGCGCGTCACTGCGCTGATAGTTGCGGGGGACGAAGGTCCACTCCTGAATGTCCGCGTCCTGACAGATGTCGGTGATGCGGTCGAGGTCGTCTCCGGTGGGGACCGACAGGACCAGAGCGGGCAGGTCGCCGTCAGCAGCAACGGTCATCTCAAAGGAGTCCATGGAGGCTGATGCTAACGCCTCTCCCCCACCAGACTCTTGATGAGATCCCCATAATCCTCCCTCAGGTCATTTCATGGGCCTATGCTCGAGAGCGACGTTCCCGACGAGAAGAGCCTGAGTGACTACCGCATCCACACCTGAGAGCCAACGCCATGGTGCCGCCATCCCCCGCTGGATGCTGCCCTCGGTCCGAGTACGCAGACGCGGCGATGTCATCACGGTCGAGCAGCGGGTCCCCGCCCGTGTGGAGAGCATTCAGACAAGCAGCAGTTACGACTCGGCCCATCGCGGCTACGTGGAGCACCATGACATTCCGAGCTTCGAGTCCGGCCTGGGGTCTCCGACCGGCCTTGCCCTCGTCAAGGAGCGTCTGACCATTCCGGCCAGTGCGGCGAGTGAGCAGCAGGTGCGTCAAGCCGTGGACCAGGCCATCGCCGCCTATGACCCGGGCACGGCGGCGTCGGCCGTTCTGCTCGGTGGGGGCGGGCTGCTGCGGCTGCTGCAGGCCTTCTCCTCGCTAGGGCTGGCAGTAGCCGGCCTGATTCTCACCATCTCCTTCCTCCGAAGCCCCTCCACCGCACCCCCGGGCGATCTCTTCGCCAGTGCCCATAAGATCTTCACGGTTCTTTCCGGCGCCTTCACCCTCGTGACGCTGACCATTGCAGTCACCTGCGCTTGCGCCGCCTGGATCCTGCGTACTCCGAGGTTCGTGGCCGAGGAGCAGTGGGGGCTGTTGCGTCAGACTCTGACCCAGCTGGCAGGGCAGGAGCCCGGATCCTCGCGTCCCCTGGACATTGAGGCGGGCCTGCGCCGAGATCTCATCACGCACCCGAACGGAGGGTCCCTCGCGCGTGGCGTCACTCGTGACGGGCGTATGGGTCCCCCGTGGCCGGATGCCTACGATGTCGACAAGCGCGTCAGGCAGGGGCGGCGCGCCCTGGTCGGCATGACCGTCTTCGCCTCAGTCTTCCTGCTCGTGGGGATCGTGATCTTCCTGCTGTTCATAGCCGCCGGACAGCTCACGCTCATTCCCCTGCTCCTCGGCGTCAGCGTTTTCGGCGCGCTCCTCTCCCACACCTCCAAGCAGTGCGACCGGCTCCTCGTCTCGTATCCCCGCATGATGCCCGGAGGAGAAGAGCCGCGGGAACTCAGCTGGGAGGATGTCGACGCTCCCTCCTTGCCCGCGTGGTGCTATGCGCGCCGGCGCGAGCGCTACTGGAACCTTGCTGCGATCGTGTTCCTGGTTGAGTTCGTTGTGGCTGTTCTCGCCATCTTCGCCTCCGTGATGCTGAATCAGACTGCGTTCTCGGCCGGCTCCTCCTCGCAGGATGCTCACACTCACGCACTGATATGGAACTCGGTCCTTGCACTCGTCGCTATCGCTGCGGCACTCGCCACCGTCGCGATCGGCAGACTCTGGACTCGGAAGAAGGACAGCGAGCTGCGCCATCAGGCAGGACTGCTCTGAGCTCGGCCCCGCCGCTGACTCACCGCAGGCCTGCGGCGCAGGACCGGCCAGCAGGAGACCATGATGAGACCTCCCAGTAGGCCATAGGCCAGAGCCACCTACAGTCCGTGATCGTCAGCGAGCCGGCCGACAACCGGTGGCGCCAGGAGACCCGCCAGACGGGCCAGCCAGGACACGATGGTCAGTCCCAGCCCGGGAGGAAGCCCTTCAACGTCGTCGGCGGCGGAGTAGGTCACGGGGACGGCGACGGCGCACCCCGCCCCGGAGATCGCCATCCCCAGCAGTGTCCCGGGTACGGAGGAGACCAGGAGGGCGATACTCATTCCGAGGGTGACCAGTGCTCCGCCCCAGGCGATCACGGCCCGCTGACCGACAGCGTCGATGATGCGGTCGCCCACCAGGCGCCCCACGATCATCGTTCCTTGAAGGGCCACCAGCCCCAGCCCGACGTGACCGGCACCGGCGCCCTGTTCGAACAGGAACAGGGAGGACCAGTTCATGGCGACGTCTTCGGGGAACATCGAGGCCGCGCATAGCAGTCCGACGACGAAGAGCACGAGGATCGTGACCGGTCGGACTCGACGAGGCGATGTCGCCGGCCTCATCTCGGGGGCGTCGTCGAGCTCCTTGTTCTGATCGGGGGTGCGATCATCACGATCATGGCCGGGGAGGAACCAGCCTGCGAGCAGGGGGCCTACCGAGAGGACGAGCAACACCACCGCCGTCAGCACCATGTGGGTTCCCAGCCCCACTCCGGCTCCGGCCATGGCCTGACCCATGGCTGCCCCCAGGACCGCCCCCAGCGACCACGAGGCGTGGAAGCTCGTCACGATGGAGGCGCCCCAACGGCGCTGGACCCGCAGTCCGTGAGCGTTCTGCGCGACATCGACAATGGAGTCCGTCCCGCCCACAACCAGCATGCAGACCGCCAGGACGAGCCATGAACGGGCCAGCCCCGCTCCGAGGAGCGCCAGGGCCACCACGAGCATGCCCAGGCTGGCGACCTTGGCCGAGGTCAGGCGGGAGATGAGCCATGACGCGGCCAGCCCCGCCACCAGAGCACCGACGCTGGCTGCTGCCACAGCCTGCCCGAAGTCGCTCTTGCTCAGCCCCAGCCCCGCCACAATCTCTGGGAAACGCGGAACCAGGTTGGCGAATCCCAGGCCATTGGCCAGGAACACCAGACAGACCCCGGCGCGCGCACGGAGCAGATCGGGACTGTGCCGTGTCCCTGGAGGGCTGCTCAGTGAACTGGCGGAGTGCATGAGGGCTCACTCTACCGACATAGGTGTTCCGTGGCCTGGTATAGGGAGTACTCCCCACCGCAGCGGGAGGGAATCGAGGTGACGAGCCCTCCCCTCTGCCCTTAGGCTGTGACTCGTACGCCGATCTGACACCAGAAAGCGCATCAGTCCGGGTGCTCTCAACCATGACGGCACCCGTTTACTCCCTGCCCCGTCTTACATGGAGGATTCATGTCCTACGGAACCGGCCCCGCACCCTATGGCGACCAGGCGCCATACGGCGGTCCCGCACCCTATCCCGGTGGTCCCGCTCCCTACGGCGCCCCCAGCCAGTTCGGACAGTTCGGCCCGCCACCTCTGACACCCGACATCGCCCCGCAGCCTGGCGCAAGCTTCGGTGAGGCCGTCAAGCGCTTCTTCCAGCGCTACGCCCAGTTCAGCGGATATGCGTCCCGCTCCGAGTACTGGTGGGTTGCGCTCTTCAACGCTCTCGTCGGACTTGGCATCTACGTCCTGCTGTTCATGGTCATTGGTCTTGGTGGAGCGTTGGGTGGTTCCTCAGACGATGTCGAGACCAGTATGGGTATCGGGGCGATCATCGTCATGCTTCTCGCCTTCGCCTATTCGATAGCTACATTAATCCCGGGCCTGGCCCTCACGGTGCGGCGCCTGCACGATGTGGGAAAGCCCGGAACATGGTGGTTCATTCAGCTCATTCCGTTCGGCGTCGGCACCGTCTGGTTCCTGATCCTGATGGCATCAGAGTCCCGCCCCGACCTCTACCGTCCCGAGTGGAGCTAAGTAAAGCCTCCTGAAGGACAATAGATGGTCCCCGGAACCTCCTGGTTCCGGGGACCATTGCATTGGCAGTGCTCGGGGAGAAAGTGAACCCCCGCCTGACTCATGGCAGCTTGGTGGGATCGAGTATTTTAGGCTGATATTCTTCCGGTATTCCGTGTCCCTGTATCCCGGCATAGGAAGGGCCCCCTCCACCCTTAGGATGTGACTCGTGCGCCGACCTGACACCAGAAAGCCCATCAGCACGGGTATTCTGAGCCATGACGGTACCCACCACTCCTCTCCCCGCCTTACATGGAGGATTCATGTCCTACGGAACCGATCCCGCACCCAACGGCGACCAGGCGCCATATGGTGATCCCAACCAGTTCGGGCCCATGTCATTGGCTCCTGACGTCGCCCCCCTTCCTCGTGCGCGCTTGGGAGAGGCCGTCAAGCGCTTCTTCCAGCGCTACGCCCAGTTCAGCGGATACGCCTCCCAGTCGGAGTTCTGGTGGCCCTTTCTACTGCTCCAGATAGTCATCCCCTCTGGTCTCTACACGCTGATAACCATCATCAGTGCTCCGTCAGCACTGACGCCCGTTCCTGACATACCTGCAGCAGTGTACGTGATCTTAGGTCTATTGTTTTTCTACGAGATCGTACTCATTACCCCGGCGCTCGCAGTGACGGCCCGCCGTCTCCATGACACCGGAAAGTCAGAGCTGTTCCTGCTTTTCTACTTCATTGGACTGGGGATCGTTCCGCTCATCATGTGCTGCATGCGTTCCCAACCTGACCTCTACCGTCCCGAGTGGGGCTGAGCGAAGCCCCCTGAAGGACAACGCAATGATCCCCGGAACCTTCCGGTTCCGGGGATCATCTGTTGGTGGTGTCCGAGGGGGGACTTGAACCCCCACGCCCGTTTAATAAGGCACTAGCACCTCAAGCTAGCGCGTCTACCTATTCCGCCACTCGGACTTGTGTTGTCTCCTCCGCCTTTCAGCGGCCTGGCCAGGCCCTCGTCCTGGCGACGCAGAGAAACTTAGCATGGCGGCCACCGAGGCCACCAAGCCACGTTCAAGTGCTTCCCATCACACTGCGGTGTTCTCGACGCTCACGGTCACCTGCATGGACCAGCTTGCCCCGGGCTCGATGGTGGGCGCGTGCTCTCGTACCGCCCCGCTTTCAACGCACACCATCGCAGGGAACTCGTCGTCGGCCATGTCCGGCAGCGGGGCGCTGTGCGTGGACCAGGGGTTCCACACGATCGTCGAGGGCGCGTTGCGCTTGTCGATGCCGATGATGCGCTGATGCCCGGGATCAGTGACGATAATCGGCTCGGCGGAGTCATAGATGCGGTCCACGGGGCCATGGATCGTCACATCGCCCTCCTGGACGTGGTGGGCCTCCTGCGGGCTGCGAGCCAGGTTGTCGCTGTAAGGGGCGCCTTCGAGCCCGCTGATGCGGCTGGCGGTGACGTCGTGGACTGAGAGATAGGTGTGCGCGGCCGCCTCCACCGTGCGGGGCTCACTCCCCTCGTTGCGCAGGCTGAGTCCCAGGCGCAGCGTCTCTCCGACCTCGACCTCGTAAAGCGCTGTCAGGCCGTCGCGACTGACGCTGAGAAGAGCGCGGACACCGCCGCCGTCGGTGCTGGTGACTGTCAGCAGCCGCCAGGGGGCGATACGGGCCCACCCGTGCTTCGGTACGGCGTCACCGTTGATGCCAACCCCGAACTCCGGCAGGCACAGGGGGATTCCTCCACGGATGGCGGTAGCGCCGTCGAAGACCGCCTGCCGGGAGGTGAAGATGACCTCTGAGCCGCCGCGCGGCACCCAGGAGGTCACGGTGGCGCCGTGGAGGTAGATCTCTGCGGCCCCTGCTGGGGCGTCGATGAGGAGCCTCTGCTGTCCTCCCCGTCCTGACCCTAACGCGGCGGTGCGAGGCAGACGCAGCTGGTTCGTCACGGCGGGGTGAGTCGGATTGCCGACATTCGGGGCGGTCATGGGGCCACGCTAGTAGGCTGGGCGTGTTTCGTCAGCCCGTTATCCAGCGAAGGACTGATCGTTCACCCCATGGCAACCAACAGCTCTCCGTCACAGGAGCCGACGCAGGACGCGCCGCCCGAGGTTCCCGAGTCCTCCCAGAGCTCCGACTCCCACCAGGCGGTTCAGGGACCCGGCTCGGGGAAGAAGTCCGCCCGAGAGACGCTCAGCAGCAGTGGCTTGCTGAGCCGGCTCAAGAGCGCCCGTACGGCGCTGGACCGGGGGATCGACTGGGCGGAGAGGCGCAGGCAGGCGGACCGCGACTACCAGCTGCACTGGGAGTCGACTCCGGAGGAGGCGGAGAGCAGGCCGGCCGCTCCCCCGGTGTCCACCACTCATGTGCGCGTGGCTCCCTCGGTCTCCTTCCCTGAGACGGTCACGACCCGTTCCTCGGTCATGGACTCCCTGCCCGCCTGGCTGGTGCGGGGTGGCATGGGGGC
This sequence comes from Actinomyces sp. HMT 175, assembly GCF_016694895.1. Taxonomy (NCBI): domain Bacteria; kingdom Bacillati; phylum Actinomycetota; class Actinomycetes; order Actinomycetales; family Actinomycetaceae; genus Actinomyces; species Actinomyces sp. HMT 175. Next base: position 1,362,618 of record NZ_CP068012.1, on the reverse strand, counting down.
CTGGCTGGGACTGGGCATCATCATTGTCATCGGCCTGCTCTTCTACGCCACCTCGCAGGTGATCCCGGTCTTCATCGGCCTGTTCATGGCACTGGTGTTCACCTCGATCCTCCAGCCGATGGTCAACCTCTTCGCCAAGATCATGCCCCGCTACCCGGCGACCTTCCTGGCACTTCTCACCACCATCGGTGCGATCGCCGGACTGGTCACGTACGTGGTCACCTCGGTCACCAGCCAGTGGAGCTCCCTCGCGTCCCAGTTCGGCGATGGCCTCAACACCATCATGGACTTCCTGGAGAATGGGCCGCTGCACCTGACGCAGCAGCAGATCTATCACCAGCTCCAGCTCTGGCTGCGCCAGGGGCAGCACTATCTGCAGTCCAATGCCCCGTCCCTGGCCTCGGAGCTGCTGTCCAACGCCAGTGCGGTCGTTGATGTGCTCACGGTCCTGGCCCTGGCACTGTTCGTCACGATCTTCTTCCTGGCCTCCGGGGGCAGGATGTGGCGCTGGTTCCTCAACGAGCTGCCTGCCACAATGCGGGAGTCGACCCACCGGGCTGCGGGCGCCGGCTGGTACACCTTCGCCGGGTACGCCCGCGGCACTGTGCTGGTGGCGCTCACCGACGCCATCATGGCCGGGATCTTCCTCCAGCTGGTGGGGATCCCGTTGGCAGCACCCCTGGCGGTGCTCGTGTTCATTGGTGCCTTCATCCCGATCATCGGCGCACCTCTGGCGATGCTCGTGGCCATGGTGGTGGCCCTGGCCTCCGGCGGCTTTGTCACCATGATCGTTGTCGGCGTGGGAGTGGCCGGGATCGGCCAGATCGAGGGGCACATTCTCCAGCCCCTCATCATGGGTCGCCAGGTCTCTCTGCACCCTGTGGTGGTCATCATCGGTGTCGCCTTGGGGACCTACGCCGCCGGCCTGCTCGGCGCGATCGTCGCGGTCCCGCTCATCAGCGTGCTCTGGTCCGTCTACTCCGAGCTGCACACCAAGGACGCCCCGGTCACTGGCGAGCTGCCCGCCTACTCCTCCCGCAAGGAGTGAGGGGCGCCGCTGTCAGCACCAGTCCCGGCTGCCGGTGCCCGGGACACCGGGAAGGACCTGGAGACGATCGGCCATGAGCGCGACGACTCCGTCGCCCTTCTCCACGGTGCCGCGCACGATGAGAGCGACGGCGCGTCTGCCGATGCTCCGGTAGCGGCGCCACATACCGGCTCGGCAGGCGACGTTGAGCAGACCAGTCTCGTCCTCCAGGTTGAGGAAGATCATGCCGGAAGCAGTGTGGGGGCGCTGCCGGTGGGTGACGACGCCGGCGACGCGCACCCGGCTCCCATGCTCCTGATCTGCCAGGTCGGCTGCGCTGAGCACACCGTCGGCGGCCAGTGAGGGTCGCAGCAGCCTCAGGGGCGAGCCCTGCGTGGACACTCCGGTCAGGCTCAGGTCGGCGGCCTGGCGCTCGCGGTCGGTCATGGTCGGCAAGGTTGGGGCCTGGGAACCGACGGCGGTTCCCGGAAGCGTGGGCTGGCACCACACTTCCGGCCCCTGACGGGAGGCGCCACGACGTCGGCCGTGCTCATCGGAGAGGACTCCGGCAGCCCACAGGGCCTGACGGCGCTCCACGCCTAGACTGTCCAGGGCTCCTGAGACGGCCAGTGACTCAAGGCGGGAGCGGCTCAGACTCACGCGTCGTGCAAGATCGGCCAGGTCCTGGTAGGGGCCGTGAGCACAGCGCTCGGTGACGATGGCCTGCGCGGCCCGCTCCCCCAGACCCTTGATCGGGGCCAGGCCCAGGCGCACCGCGAGATCATCGTGGACGTCCAGGGAGGACGGGGCAGCGGGATGGGGCCTCAGCGGCTCCCACTGGTCTGACGGGCCGGCGTCCTGGTGGTCCTCCCGCTGCTCGACGGTGGCCTGCGCCAGTGAGCGGTTGACGTCCGCAGGCAGGACGCGCACACCGTGGCGGCGAGCGTCAGCGACCAGTGACTGCGGGGACCAGAAGCCCATGGGCTGGGCTGCCAGGACCCCGGCGTAGAAGTCCTCGGGCTTGCGCGCCTTGAGCCAGGCTGAGGCGTAGACCAGGTAGGCGAAGGAGAAGGCGTGGGACTCGGGGAAGCCGAACTCGGCGAACGACCTCAACTTGCTGTAGATCGTCTCCGCTGTGGGCGCGTCAATACCCCGGGACCTCATTCCGGCTATGAGCTTGTCACGGAGGGCGTCCATGCGCTCGATGGATCGTTTGGCTCCCATGGCCTGACGCAGGCTGTCGGCCTCGGCGGGGCTGAAGCCTGCGGCGTCGACGGCGATCTGCATGAGCTGCTCCTGGAAGAGCGGCACTCCCAGGGTCTTGGTCAGGGCGGGTTTGAGGGAGTCATGCAGGTAGGTGACCTCCTCGCGCCCCAGCCTGCGGCGGATGTAGGGGTTGACGGCGTCGCCCTGGATGGGGCCGGGGCGGATGAGGGCGACCTCGACGACGATGTCGTAGAAGGTCTGGGGCCGGAGTCGGGGCAGGGTGGCCATCTGGGCACGCGACTCGACCTGGAAGACTCCGACCGTGTCCGCGGCCGTGAGCAGTCGGTAGACGGCCGGGTCCTCTTCGGGCAGGGTGTGCAGCCCCCAGGGACGGCCGGACTGGGAGGTGCGCAGTTCTCCTTCCGTCACGGCGTCGGGAACGGTCTGCCCCCGTTGTGCCAGCGTGGTGAAGGCCAGGCGCAGGGCGGTGAGCGCTCCCAGGCCCAGGAGGTCGAACTTGACCAGCCCGGCCTCGGCGCAGTCGTCCTTGTCCCATTGGAGGACCGAGCGGTTGTCCATGGCGGCCCAGCGCACCGGGCAGACCTCGGTGACGGGGCGGCCGCACAGGACCATGCCTCCGGGGTGGACCCCCAGGTGGCGGGGCAGTCTCAGCAGCTTCTCCGCGATGTCGAGGACCGGCTCGGGGACCTCGTCGTTCTGCCCGGTCAGTCCTCCGGGGCGCACTGAGGTCCACCGCTCCATCTGCTTGGCCCAGGCGTCCTGTACTCCGGCGGGGTGGCCGAGGGCCCGGGCGGCGTCACGGACTGCGGATCGGGGGCGGTAGGAGATGACGTTGGCGACCTGGGCGGCACGTTCTCTGCCGTAGCGGGAGTAGACGTGTTGGATGACCTCTTCGCGGCGGCAGGCCTCGATGTCGAGGTCGATGTCGGGGTAGCCGGCTCGCCCCGGGGACAGGAAGCGCTCGAAGAGCATCTGGTGCCTGACGGCGTCGACGGCTGTGATGCCCAGGGCGTAGCAGACTGCGGAGTTGGCCGCCGAGCCTCTCCCCTGGCACAGGATTCCCGACTGTGCGCAGAACTCGACGATGGCGTGCACGATGAGGAAGTAGCCGGGGAATCCCAGGGACTCGATGACCTCGAGCTCGTGGTTGAGCACCTCCCAGGCCCGGGGGTGCTCCTGCGGGGTGCCGTAGCGGCGGGTGGCGCCTTGGCGGGTGAGCTCACGCAACCAGCTGGCAGGTGTGTGGCCCTCCGGGACATCGGCGTCGGGGAGGTCGGGGGCGATGAGGGACAGGTCGAAGGCGAGGTCTGCGGCGAGGTCGGCAGCCAGGTCGACGGCTCCGGGACTGCGCCGGTGGAGCAGCGCCATGTCCTGGGCCCCTCGCAGCCAGCGGCCAATGGGGGTCAGGTGACCGCGGGCGCCTTCCAGGTCGGTGACCAGGCGGGTGGAGGTGAGCACGTCGGCGAGACGAGCGTCGGCCGGGCGGGCGCAGCGCACTGCACCGGTGGCCACGAGGGGCAGCCGGTGGTCGTGGGCCAGCCGGGTCAGGGCGTCGGTGAGGGCGGCGTCGGTGGGGCCTCCGTCCAGAGTAAGCTCAACGGCCAGGCCGATTGCGGCGTCCCCTTCAACCTGCCGGTGAGCGGCGGTCGTGGGGCCGGCACCGAAGGGACGGCCTCGGTCAGGCGCGGCGAAGAGCTCGGTCAGGTGTCCCAAGCAGGTGTCTGCCGCCTTCAGATCCCAGGTGTCGGGTCGACGTGGATCCCCCAGGGCCCGACGCAAAGGGCCGTTGGTGGTACCGGTGAGGACGAGGCAGGTCCCCGCCGCCGCCTCGGTCTGGCCGGTGGACTCGGAGCGGAGAGCCGAGGCGAGTGTGGGCAGGTCGTGGGCTGGTTCTTGACGTTGCCCTGCGTCCAGGTTGTGCCGGGAGATGGCGGACACCAGGCGGCGGTAGCCGGTGGGGTTGCGAGCCAGAACGGGCAGGTGGGAGCCGTCAGCAAGGGTGAGTTCGGTGCCGTGAATGGTGAGCAGGCCGTGGGTACGGCCTGCTTGGGCGTGCTTGACGATGCCGGGGACGCCGTCGTGATCGGTCAGGGCGAGGGCCTCCAGACCGAGCTCAACGGCAGCCGAGGCCAGCTCATCGGGCTCGTTGGCCCCGTCGAGGAAGGAGTAGGCGGAGTGGGCGTGGAGCTCGGCATAGCGGTGTCGGCCGGTCATGACTATGGGTGGCACCTGGAGCGTTAGAAGGGCGGGACTTGGTCGATGAGGGGTGCCAGCCCGAGGGTGTGGGCGGCCCTTGGGTAGGGGGTGGGCTCGTAGTCTCCGGCCTTTTCGCCGGGGCGGGGGCCTCGGGTGACCAGCCGGGCACCGCCGTTGCTGGGCTGGGTGTGGTTGAGGGCGGTGTTGAGTCGGTCGATGAGGTCGGGGCCGATCTGCTTGCTCAGGTCGGCTGGTACGACGGTGCCGGGGACGTGGTGCTGGTGGGGTCCGGTCTTGCGGGGCAGGCGGGTGATGGTGCCGTTGGGGTGGCGCTGGTAGACGGTCTTGTCGGGGGTGTGCCAGGACAGGATCCCGCTGGCCTGGTCTCGGGTGAGGGCCCATCCGGGGGTGTGCTTGAGGCGGTGGTGGGCCTCGCACAGGGTGGCGAGGTTGTCCAGGCTGGTGGTCCCGCCCTGGCTCCAGGCGGTGAGGTGGTCGATGTCGCACCGCTCGGCGGGGGTCTGGCAGGTGGGGAAGACGCAGGCTCGGTCGCGGGCGCGTACCAGGTCGGCCAGACCGGCCGGGGGACGGTACCTGGTGCGTCCCACGTCGATCACGACTCCGCTTGCTGGGTCGGTGACCAGGCGCCTCCAGGTCCCGCCGGCGGCCAGGGCCCAGGCGGTCAGGGCCGGCACCGCCACACTGCGCGCCCCGATGCGCACCTCCCCGACCTCAGTCGGCGAGGCGGCCGGCTGGGCGATGAGAGCAGTGGACAACGACGCGGCAGGCGAGGAGTCGTGAGCAGCCGAGCACGAGAAGGCGGGAGTAGCCGGGTCGGGTACAGGCAGACTCCTCCCACTGGAGCCGGGCAGACTCCACCCGTTGTCCTGGGATGCTGCACCGTTGAGGTCGGTTGTGACGGTGGGGTTCTGGTCTGGGGAGGCTCTGCCGGAGTTCGGATGGCGGGGCCCCTCGAAGCACTCGCCGCCTCCGGGGTCACCTCTGCCGGTGGGGTCTTCTGGTGGTGCCAGACCAGCCAGGCTGGTCAGGGGGACGGTGACCTGAACATCGATGTGGATGCCCTCTGGGAGGGGGAGGTGTCCGGTGCCTGAGGGGGTCCACCACGGGCTGGCTGAGCCCACCAGAGAGCTCAAGGCCCCCAGGAGCCCTTCCAGAGGCACCCCGTCAGGCAGCAGCCGTACCTGGGTAGCCGGCCCGGAGAGGTTGGCCTCGGCCTGGGCTTCGCCGTCATGCTCGGCTTCCTTTGGGGAAGGCTGGGTGAAGGCGGTCTGCTGGCTGGTGCGTAGTGTGGACAGGGCCATCGCGCCGAGTGCGTCGGCCCGCAGCTGGGCTGGGGTGCGCTGCTCACCGCAGGCCCGCGCGCTGGCGGCGATCGCGTCCAGGGTCGCGTCCAGCAGCAGCGCGTCCATCGTGGGCAGCACCAGGCGAATCTGGGACACGCCTTCACCGACCGGCCTGGGGCGCGACACGCACCGCCGGGAGACATTGAGCCGCACCCGCTCAGCATGCCCGGCGGGGTCGACCTCCATCAGGGCCCGCTCGATGTCGCGTCCCACCTGGGACACGCTGCGCCTAGGAGCCTGAGGCAGCACCCGCTCCTGAACGGCCAGCGCCACCGGAGCCGGCACGTCTCCCAGGCGGCGAGTCACCAAGGACGCCTTGGCTGCATCCAGCACCCCGCACCGCTCCATAGCCTCAGTGGGGCCGAACCCCATGTCCATCAGAGTGCTGCCGTGATCCACGATCTGCCCGGCCCGGCTCCGGGATACCCCCAGGCGGGCCGATAGCAGGCAGGTGGCGTTGAACCGCCGCTCCTCGAACCCCACCACCGACGAGACCCGACCATCCGGACCCCACTGACCCGGATGAGTCGACAACTCGGCGCACCCGGTCAGGCACGCAGCCGCCAGGGACTCACCCCACGACGCCCACGCCACCAGCCGGCGACACGCCGCCGCCAGCTCCCCCAGACCCCGCGCCCCCAGACCAAGCAACCCAGTAGCACCAGCCTCCTCCAGAGACACGACCCTGTGTCCCTCAGCGGCAGCCACCAACGTCGCGTCAGCACCCGACTCGCCGGTGAGCAGGGCCGGCGCCGCATCACCATCAGCAGCGCAACGCTCACCGTCACCACTTCCATCGCCGCCACCGTCGCTGTCGTCGTCGTGGTCCTGGGCGGTGACCAGCAGCCGGGCCAGCAACCCCTCCACCACACCGGCCAGCGCTCCGCCAGCGGCCAAGGACCCCAGCAGGCCCGCCACACTCTCAGGGCAGGTCACGGCCTCCGCCGACGCGTTCCCGCCAGGCGCACCCAGCACCCCGGCCGCACCACCGGCCGGGACACAAGGAAGCACACCACCTTCGAACATATGTACAGTATAGCCCGATCCTCCGCACCCTGCACGCTGAAGCAGCCACCCAGAATCACCGGCACAGCAACGAAAACCCAGGGCGTCAACCTTCTTATCCGGAGGCACACAGAGACCGGACGGCCCTCACGGCCGGGCCTCACACCCACACCCCGAACCAACCCAACCGAAGCACCCCCCCCAAACCCACCCACCCGAACCGGCCAACCGGTTTGGGTAAGCCGGTCCGGGACGTCCGGTCCGGGTGGGCTAGTTCAGGGACACAGGTTCGAGAGGGCTGGGTGCGGGGACATAGGTTCGGGTGAGCAGGTCCGGGTGGACTAGTTCAGGGATGCGGGTTCAAGGCGTCCGGTTCAGGCCGGCCCAAACCCGCCTACCCGAACTCGCTCACCCGAAACGACCGACCCGAATCCACCCATCCACCCCCACCTCCTCCCCGACGTGACGCGGCTCAGGCGAGGTGAATGGTCACGGCACCCAAGACCGCCAGGATCCAGGAGGCGAAGGAGCCGATGAGGAACTCCTCAGCCTTCTGCCCCGCTCTATCCTGGCTGATCTCGGGAAATCGAATCACGCCCTTGGCAGCAACAATTGCGGCAATAGCAGCGGGCGCCTCAACGGAGGCGAGCAGGAGAATGAGGATTCGCTCAAGCGGACCTATCCAGCGACCGCCGCGCATCGATCCCTCCATCTCATCCTGCTTTCCGCTCTCCTGCGAGGGCTCGCAACCTGCAGCAACAACTTCCCCATTCCCCTGCATGGAGTGGCGCGCAACAGCAAGAATGTCGGCGACGACTCGATTAGCGGGAACAGTCAGGAGGACAACGACTCCGACGACGGCGCTCATCTTGGCAGCCCGAGACCCAAGCGGCTGCGACGCGACGACGCAGAGCGCCACGGCGAGGAGCAACAGACTCGCGCAGGCAAGGCGAATGAGCGGTTCCAGCCGATCCGTACCGTTCTCGGAGGCGCCCCGCCCCACTCGCACCCACTGACGGATCCTCAGCGACTTCTCCCACTGGGCCTGCGAGACCAGGCCACAGCACAACCATGCAGTGGCTACCAGGACGCTGACGACGACACCCCCTACCCCAAGATGAAGAACGGGCCACCCGACCAGGACGCCAAGAGCAAGGACTGCAGACACTCCCACCAGGAATCTCACCCCGGCGGACATCCGGGACAATCCCCCACTCACCCAGCCAGAACCGCCAACCACGGAAGCGACGGCAAACAGAAGAACGAGGAGGGCCGTCACTCTCCTTCACCTCCCCCACTCAACCCGTCGAGAAGCTTTTGAACCTCCAGCAATGAGGAACCGGCACTGCGAGCGAATTCAGAGACGGCCTGCTGACTCACCTTCTCCTGGCGGGCGATCTCAACCTGGGTCACCCCCATGAGAAGTCCGGCCATGATGCGACACTGACGGGGCTGAAAGCGGAATATCGTCTGGTCACGCAGGACGAGGACGGAGTTGACGACCACCTCGCGTTCACTCTCCCCCTCTCCAGATCCAGCGACCGCATCCGGATGGATGCGCAGCCAGGTGCGAATGAAGGGCCTCCCCGCATCCTGGAGATGATGAGCCTTCTCGATGGCTTCGCGTGCGGCCCACCACGCCGAGCCGTCCTGGATCGGACGCCCTGACGCACCGTCTGCACCGCTTCCCGCCGCCCCCTCAATCTCGGAGATCGCTCCGACTCCGATTCCGAAGCGCAGGCCCAACTCATCAGGCAGAAGAAGGTGTGTACGCATGGTGAGAGCGAGAGCGTCGGCAAGGGTCGCCGAGACTGCCTGCAGCTCGTCGCCGACCGTGGCGTACGGGCGCTGCGTCAGCGCCAGACCTTCAGCGGCCCGATCCAGAGTCTCGTGAATGACGCGCTGAGCACGCCTGCGATCAGGGAGCTCGCGCGAGCGGATGATGTCTGCGATGAGTGCGTAGGAGACATTCACAGTTTCACGATAATGCTTGTAATACCCAGAATACAAGGATCATCTCGGAACGAAGGCCGTCTCCTCGCTCCCCATCACCCTCGGTCAGCCTTGTACTCCCGCCAACACAAGCTCAGTCCCGGAGCGAGGCTCACCGGTCGGGAAGCCTCCCACCGGCGGCGAGGTAGCACTGACCGCACAACGACTCGTACGTGACGTCCCCGGAGTCGATGGCCACCTGATCGCCGTCGAAGACGAAGGACTCCCCCACCTTGCGGGCATTGAAGATGGCCTTGCGCCCACAGCGGCAGATGGTCTTGAGCTCCTCCAAGGAGTGGGCGATCTCCAGCAGCCTGCGCGACCCGGGAAAGCTGACTGTGCGGAAGTCGGTGCGGATCCCGTAGGCCAGGACGGGCACGTCGTCGATCAGCGCGATCTCCATGAGCTGGTCTACCTGAAGGGCCGTGAGGAACTGAGCCTCGTCGATGAGCACGCAGTCAAGAACCTCACGCAAGGTCGCCGCCTCTCGCGGGACGCCGTCCTCGTCGCGGACGGGCCGCGCACCGCTCAGGGCCCGCTGGTGCACCAGGGCGCGCAGGTCGTCGTCGGCGTCGACGAGGAGGTCAACGCGGCGCGACACCCCGAGCCGGGAGACCACTGAGTCCTCGCCCTTGGTGTCGACCACCGCCTTGAGGAGCAGGACGCGCTGATCGCGCTCCTCGTAGTTGTAGGCGGTCTGGAGCAGCCCTGTGGACTTACCGGAGTTCATGGCGCCGTAGCGGAAGTAGAGCTTGGCCACGCGGGTCCTCCTGAGCCGGATCGAATCACTCGGGCCGGATGCTACCCGCCGAGCGCCCCGGGCGCGGGCAAGACGTGACGACGCCGCTCAGCCACTCCATGGCGCACGCATAGCCTCATCCAGACCAGCCCGGATAACCTCCCCCTCATGCTCTCACTCGACCACCTGCCTCACACCTGGCGCACCAGGCAGGCCGGCACGTTGGCCGCGACCGCCATCATCACGCTGTCGCTGTTCTCCTGGCTGGCTCTGACCACGAGCTCCGGGACGGGGCTGGCGCCTCATGACCAGAGCGTCACCACCTGGGCCGTGGATGAGCGTCACCCTGCCTTGACCGTCATCATGCAGGTGTTCACCGCCCTGGGTTCCACCGTGGGGCTGACGATCCTGACCGCGATCTGTGCCGTCCTCCTCTTCATGAGGGGCCACCACGTGCGCGCACTGGTCCTGAGCCTCACGATGATCGGCTCCAGCCTGCTGACGGTGGCGCTCAAAGAGTTCTTCAGGCGTGCACGCCCCTCAACCGACACCCTTCTAGGCGAGCCCGCCTCGACCACCTCCTTCCCCTCGGGGCACTCCTTCAACACGGCCGTCTTCGCCGGCATGCTGGCGGGAATGGTTCTGACATCCACTGCGGTGACCCTGTACCGGACCTTGGCGATCATGGCGGCGGCGGGGTCGACCCTGCTGGTGGGGGCATCCCGTGTCTACCTGGGCTATCACTGGATGACCGACGTGCTGGCCGGCTGGTCCCTGGGGCTGGCCTGGCTGTGCCTGGTGACGCTGGCGCTCCTGTGGCTGAAGGGACGACGGCGCCAGCCCCCATCCCTTGCGGCCACGCCATCGGACAGCTCCTCAGGAGTAGAGGGCATCGAGCCACCACCTACCTGATCGCACCAGCAGGCGGGGCGGCCCGACGTCGGTGACCACCTGGAGGTAGGCGCGTCGTGAAGGCCCCTGGGAGGTCCACCACCCCTCGTCGACCGGCCAAGGCCCGGCCCACAGGAGCACGGACTCCATCTGGGGCACAGTCCCCACAGCACCCTCATCAACTCCATCCACGCCGTCGTCGACACTGAGAAAGCCGGGGACACCGTCGAGCTGACCGTGGATGTCGACACCGAGCTCTCTCCCCTCAATGTCGGTGAGGCGCGCGGGAACCGGTCGAGGCAGGACGATGGAGGGTGAGGGCTCAGGCAGAGCGCCGCTCCAGGGCGCCATCTCATCATCCGTGGACTCCCCTACGCCTTCGTTCTCACCCCAGGGGATGAGACGAACCCGCGAGCGCGGGTCGCGCCCGGGAACAACCCTGGGAACCTGGATGCTTCCGGCCCCCAGGAGTGACTCCACGCGTTCGGCAGCGCGGCGAGCGCGTGACTGGGCCTGGTGGCCCGGCGCTTGCCACAGTCCCGTCTGGGAGGTCGTGGCGGGGCTCAGCTCGAGGGCGGTCAGGCTCAGGTGGGTCAGACCGGAGGAGGGTGGGCGCCCGGAGCGTCCGGAGAGCCATCCCTCGAGCTGCCAGCGCACGCGGTCGGTGAGCTCGGCGGGGGTGGGGGTGTCCTCCAGCATCCAGCTTCGGGACAGGTCGGTGCCGTCCTCGCAGCGGGCGGCAACGCAGAGGCGTCCGACGGAAAGGCCTGCGGACAGCAGGCGGGCCGCCAGGTTCTCGGCGAGGTGGCGGGCGGCGAAGGCTGCGGTGTCGGCGCGTTCGACGGGAGGGTCGAGGTCGGAGGTGACGGTGATGTCCTGGGCCGGCCGGGGCATGGCGGGGACCTCGTGGTGGGTGCCGGCGGCCAGGTGGTGGAGCCTGCTCCCCAGGGGACCGAAGCGGGCGGTGACGTCTTTTCGGGGCAGGGCAGCCAGGTCCGCCAAGGTGCGCAGGCCGAGTCGGGAGAAGCTCTCCAGCAGGGGGCGGGCGTCGCGCCTCAGGCGGCTGAGGGGCAGGCAGGTCAGGAGTGCGTCCAGGGGCCAGGGGGCGAGGAACTCCGGGGTTCGTCCCGGTTCGACGATGATTCCTTGGCGGGCGGCCAGGACGGCTCCGGGCAGGGAGTCGGCGATGCCGACCTGGCACTCGACGTCGGCCTCCTGGGTGACGGTCTCCACGAGTGCTGAGGCGAGGGGTTCTTCTCCGCCGATCCAGGCGGCGGGACCTCTGACGTGGGACAGGGCCAGTCCGGGGCGGGCCACCATGGGGTCCGCCAGGAGGGAGGTAAGGGCCTCCATGACGGTTTCGAAGGCGCGGGCCTGGCGCTCCTCCTGGGGAGGCAGGACGGTGAGCTCGGGGCACAGGGAGCGGGCGGTGCGCAGTCGCATGCCGGTGGTGATGCCGGCGCGGCGGGCCGGGGCTGAGGCGGCGAGGACTCCGCGAGCGCCGACGACGGCGACGGGTTCGGTGGCCGGGTCCGGCAGGCGGGGGGCTCCTTGGAGTGCTCGGGGGTGTCGATGCTGTTGGCGGGCCTCCATGGTGAGGGCGACGACGGGCCAGTCGGGGACCCAGATGGCCACGAATCTGGAGGCGGGTGGGCCGGGCGGCGAGGGCGGTTGTGGCGGGTTCATCCGGCCACCTCCTGCGGGTGGGGGGCCGGGTCGGCGGTGTCGGCGGCGTTGCGGGAGCCTGTGCGCAGCCCTTCGGCGGACAGTGAGAGCGTGAGCTCTTCGGTGGGGGCGAGCCGTGGGCGCTGAGGGTCGGCCAGGGTCCAGGTGAGGCGTCGCAGGTATCCGGCCGGCATCTCGATGGCTCGCACTGGGGCGGGTGAGGCTCCTCGCCCGATGGGGATGACGACGCCGTCGGCGGAGGGCTGTGCGGGGGCCTCCACCGGGGCCTGGGCGGGAGGCGTGTTCCTGGTTCCAGTGTCGGGGGCCAGGGCGTCGGCTCGGAGGATGCGGGCGCCTTCCCAACGGGCGGGGGTCAGGATGAGGTGGCCGCGTTCGCGCGCTCGGGACAGCAGGCGTCTGCGGTGCTGGGGGCGCAGGCCTTCGGCGATGGTAGCGCCGATGAGGAGGGTGTCGACGCCATCGAGCAGGGTGGAGGTGACCGTCAGGATGGAGGCGTCGTCGAGGAGGGGGGCTGGAACGGTGAGGACCCGGTTGAGGTCGAGGCCGACCTCAGTGGCTGCGCACCAGCCCAGCTCGTCTCCCCCGATGACGCCGCACCAGCCGGTGGCGCCCTGACGTAGGGCGAGGGCGGCCAGGAGGAGGGTGGCGGAGCCGTGGAGGGTGAGGACGCCGGAGTCCTGACATGCCGAGAGCGCCGCAGGAGGTGCGGGGAATGCGGAGGAGCCGGCCTGAGACGAGTCGGCTGATGCGCTCAGCAGGGCGCTGGTTGACGCCGAGGACAGGGCGCGCTGCACCGTCAGGGCTGCTGAGTCACGCAGTCCGGTACGTTCCTCGGCCAGCCTCAGGGCGAGGCGGGCCCGGTCGAGGCGGTTCTGAGCCTCCGCAGGCGCGCGCGTGGTCGAGGTTCCCATGACACCCCCCTCTGTACGTATGTTCGATGGGTGGGTTTCAGGATAGCGCTGCGCTGCGACATCAATCGGGGGCGTAGGCAACAAGGGGGGTCTCAGGGCGCGACGAGCCCACGGAGGTCCCCCCACAGGAGATCCACAGGGACGGGTCTGCGCAAGGGCGTCTACAGTTGGGGCTGTGCCCTCATGGAAGGCCACCTTCCCTACCCGTCACCTGCCTGGAGGTACACCTATGACAGCCGACCTCACTCGCCCCCGCCCGCCGGCCCCTACCGGCTTTCTGCCCTCAGTCCCCTCCTTCACCCTGACCTCTGCGGACCTGACCGAGCAGGGGCGGGTCCCGGACATCTTCACCGGCATCCATGACAACGTCTCCCCGGCCCTGAGCTGGTCGGGCTTCCCCGAGCAGACGCAGTCCTTCGTCGTGTCCTGCTTCGACCCGGACGCTCCGACCATGTCGGGCTGGTGGCACTGGACCATCGTGGACCTGGACGCCTCGGTCACCTCGCTGGAGCGGGGTGCGGGGGCCAGCGACCTTCAGCTCGACGGCGCCGCCTTCCACCTGGCCGGGGACTCCGGCGACCACGCCTGGTTCGGTCCCTACCCGCCGGCGGGCGACGGCGACCACCGCTACGTCTTCACCGTCTCCGCCCTGGACGTGGACACGCTGGGCCTGGATGACGACGCCAGTCCCGCCATGGCGGCCTTCACCCTGGCGCCGCACTGCATCGCTCGGGCCACGCTCACCGCCACCTACTCCGTACCCGGGGAGCCCGGGGTCGCCGCCTTCCTCAGGGACGGCCAGTGAGCCCGCAGATCGCCCAGGTCGACGCCTCGTCCTCCAAGGCGGGCCGGCGTCGTCGTCAGGGGGAGTCCGTCCCCTTCACCCCTGCTCATGGTTTCACGCGCGCCGGTTCCGGCCGCCACCAGCGCCGCCCCATCGCCCTCATCACCGGGGCGACCTCCGGGATCGGACTGGCTGTGGCCAGGGACCTGGCCCGGGACCACAACCTCATCCTGCTGGCCCGCTCGGTCAATGACCTGGAGGAGCTGGCGCTCGCGCTGGAGGAGGAGTCTCAGACGGCGGTTCTCATCTGCCCGGTCGACCTGACCGATGACACGGCCCTGGCCAGGCTGGTCAGCCGGATCGACATCGAGAGCCTCGACGTGCTGGTGCACAGCGCCGGCATGGAGGCACCGGGCGCTGTTGACAAGATCACGCCCACGCGTTGGCGGGCGGTTCTCAACCTCAACCTGGTGGCGACGGCCTACCTGACGAGCCTGCTGCTGCCGGCGCTGCGGGAGGCGCGCGGGCTGACGGTGTTCATCAACTCCGGCGCCGGGGTGAGTCCTCGGTCGGGCAACGCCCTCTACTCCGCCTCCAAGGCGGGGCTGAAGTCCCTGGCTGACACGCTGCGCCAGGAGGAGGCCGGCAAGGTGCGGGTGACCTCGATCTACCCGGGCCGGGTGGACACTCCCATGCAGGAGCGTATGCACGCCTTCAATGCGGCGCGCCTGCGCACCGAGGGGATCATGGCCACCCCCGCCTACCGGGCTGCGGACCATATGGCACCGCAGTCGGTGGCAGCGGCCGTTCGCCTGGCCGTCAACACCCCGATGGACGCGGTGGTGGAGGATCTGGCGATCCGCCCCGCCGGCATGCTCTGACAAGGCGCGGCTCAGGCGCGGGCTCAGGCCCCTCCGGCGAAGCCCAGGGACCGCCAGGCCTCGTACAGGCCGATGGCGGCGGAGTTGGCCAGGTTGAGGGAGCGGTTGCCCTCCACCATGGGGATGCGCAGGTGGGCGCTCACCCGCGGGTGGTCGAGGATCTCCTGGGGCAGACCGGTGGGCTCGGGGCCGAACAGGAGGGCGTCGTCACTGCGCCAGTCAACCTGGGTGTAGAGGCGCTCGGTGTGGGAGGTGAAGGCGTAGATGCGTCCGGGGATCTGCTCGAGGCACTCCTGCCAGGTGGCGTGGACGCGCGTGTTGGCCAGGTCGTGGTAGTCCAGGCCGGCGCGGCGCAGCTTGGCGTCGTCCATGTCAAACAGGGGGTCCACGAGGTGGAGCATGGAGCCGGTGTTGGCGCTCAGGCGGATCGCCGCCCCGGTGTTGCCCGGGATGCGCGGCTCAAAGAAGATGACGTGCAGCACGGGGACAATGAGACCACATGCTGAGGCAGACCTCCTCCTCAGACTCAGATGGTGTCGGTGCGTTGGCCCTGACGGAGTCGAGTGACGGCGCGACGGGTGACGGCCAGCCCGATCCCGGCCCATACGGCGGCGACCGCGAGGTCGCGACCTAGCAGGGCCGGGACGGCAGCTGCCGGTGCGTCCAGGACCGTCACGGTGCCGCTGACCGGAACCAGGTGGGCCAGAGCCTGCAACCAGGTAGGGCACTGCTCGAGCGGTACGATGACGCCGGTCAGCAGCGGCAGGAACGTGGCGATGATCGTGGCACCCAGATAGGGATCGGGCAGGTTGACTCCGACACCGGCGGCCATGATCCCCATGAGCAGCCCGCACACGATGGTCGGCGCTGCCAGTGTGATGACACGCCCCAGCGCTCCAACGTCGTGCAGCGGTGAGAGCGCGAAGACGACGCCGATCGCTACGATGGCGGTCGAGGCGGCCAGGAGCGCCGGCACGACGGCGACGGACAGCCAGTAGGCGACGTCGAGGCGCCTGCGGGTATGGACCTCCTGGAAGACGCCCAGCATCCGGTCCGTGGCCACGGTCCCCACCACTCCGGAGGCCACCGAGACGGCCAGTGCCACCAGGGCCGCTGCGTATCCGGTGCGCACCAGGTCAGGCGCGGAGAGGTCCGAGCCCATGAGGACATCGAAGAGCACGTCCAGCAGCGGCAGCACCAGCAACGTGACCACGGCCGTGCCCAGGGTCGCGAAGGCCGTCGACGAGGCCCACGAGACACGCACCCCTGAGGAGAACCGGTAGGCGAAGGCCAGAGCCCGGGAGCGCATCAGACCACCTCCAGGGTGCCGGTCCGTGTCGCCAGACGCAGCGCCCGCCGGCCGAGGAAGGCAGCAAGCCCCAGCCACGCGGCCGTGCACACCAGCCAAGCGCACAGCACCACTGCCGACGTCGCCCGGCCCAGCAGCAGCTCGAAGGGTACCGACAACGGCAGGAACCGACTCACCACAGCCAGCCAGGCAGGCGGCGTCGTCGAGGTGAACACGATGCCTGAGACCACGAGCACCGGCACCAGCAGCAGCCCCTCGTACTGGATCGCGTTGGGGGTGAGCACGAACAGCGCCGCGATGACCAGACTCAGGGCAAGACAGCCGACCAGCAGCATGAGGGCCCCTGCGGTCAGGCGCACCCAGACCTCCCACCCCGGCCCCGTGAAGGAGACTGACGTCGACAGCAGCGCCCACGTGCACCACGCCACCGGGAAGGCGACCAGACCGAAGGCCGCCGCCGCGCACACCACGGCCGCCAACGACCTAAGCGCCCCCACCGGAGCCATGACCAGATGGACCAGCGTGCCCTTGTACCGCTCGAATCCAATGATCCCCGCCGCGCAGGTCGTCGTCGTCCACATCCCCACGACGCCCCCGCGCACCCAGCCCTGCGTCGGGGTGATCCCGCCCCAGGCCGAGGCCGCCAGGAACTGCACCAGCGTGGTGGATATCGTGGTCATGACCATGAGCTGAATGAAGTAGGGAACCGACACGAACTGACGGACGTGAAAGACCGTCATCCTCACCTGACGCCTCATCGGGCGAGCCTGTCGGCCAGGGCCAGGTAGGCCTCCTCCAAGGAGACCGGCCGCGTCAGCAGGTCCGACGGCGCTCCCACGCCGGCTTCGGCCAGGACCTGGCGAACCCGCTTGTCAGCGTCGGTAGTGCCGGCAGCCTCGGAAGCCCAGTAGACCGTCACGGCCCACCGGGCCGAGGAGGCGCGCTGCTTCACCGTCGCCGGCGAACCCAGACCACTGCGAAGTGCCTCGACGGCACCCCCGTGGCGGGCCGGTAACGTGAAAGTCGTGGTGGCACTCACCCCGGCCAAGGCGGACACGTCCCCCACGCCGCCGCGCACGACGATCCGGCCCGCCCCGATCACCGAGATGACGTCGGCCAGCTCCTCAACCTCCGGCATCGAGTGCGAGGTCAATAGCACCCCCGTTCCCCGCTGCGCCAGCTCACGCACCAGATCGCGTACCTGCAGCGCCACGTCCGGATCCAAGCCGGTGGTGGGCTCATCCAGCAGCAGAAGAGCCGGCGACCCGAGCAGCGCCCGGGCCAGGTGCAGACGCTGCCGCATCCCTCGAGACAGCTCGCCCGCCTTGCGGGACGCCGCCTCGACCAGCCCCACACGCTCCAGGGCGTCCATGACCGCGCCGTGTCGCCGTCGGACGTCAACGCCCTGAATATCGGCGAAGAACAGCAGGTTGTCGCGTGCCGTAGCCCGCGGGTAGAACCCCAGTTCACCGCCCAGGACCAGGCCCAGCCGGGACCTGGCCCGCTCCGGATGGCGCACCGCATCGATGCCATCGACCCAGACCTCACCCGACGTCGGAGCCAGCAGCGTGGCGCACATCCGCACCGTCGTCGTCTTACCGGCACCGTTGGGCCCCAGCAGACCATGGACCTGCCCCGCCCCGACGTCCAGAGACACATCCTCCACGGCGACGAAGGTTTTACCCTTTCTCCCGAAGGAGCGAACCAGGTGAGAGGCACGCAGCAGCAAATCTCCATCAAGTAATACCATAGAGCTCCTCCACCCCCAAAGGATCACGATAGATAACGTCAACCACTCTCTCAGCCTACAGTCACCAAAGAATAAAATGAATGCATCAATTGCATGCTTTAAATCAGCAAGAGCAGATCACCCAACACGACTGCACCGACTGCCGGCCGTGATTCCATCCCGTCATCATGCCGGCAAATACTCGCACCTTTATATAAGATATTTTACGTATCAAAATACAGTTCGCAACACTTGACGTGTAGTCAAGATTCGAAGATGACGTAAAGCACAGGGACAATGAGACCACATGCTGAGGCGTCTGGGCGGCGACTGCGCCACGGATGCCATGATCGGCAGCATGAGCACCACTGAGTCGCATACCACCTCCCCCATTCTGACCTGCGGCGCGCTGGCCGGCAACATCGTGCGGCTGGAGCCGCTGACGCCGGAGCACGTGCCGGGGCTGCAGCTGGCCGCCGAGGGGGCCGCGACCAGCCCCTTCGCCACGGTGCCGACGCCGGAGACGGTCGAGGACTACGTGGCCCATAGCCTGGCCCGCCGGGACACGGGTACCTACGCGCCCTTCGCCCAGGTGGAGGTCGCCACCGGCCGCGTCGTCGGGCACACCGCCTACCTGACGCCCCGGTGGATGCCGGACGGGCATCTCTTCGCCGTCGAGGTCGGCTCCTCCTGGCTCTCCCCCACTGCTCGCGGCACCGCCATCAACCCGGCCGCCAAGCTCCTGCTGCTGACGCAGGCCCTCGAGGACTGGAGCGTGGACCGCGTGGATATCAAGACCGACGCACGCAATGAGGTGGCTCGCGGCGCGATCGCGGCACTGGGGGCGACCTTCGAGGGGGTCCTGCACGCCTGGCAGCCCTCCCTGGCTCCCGGTGAGGAGGGGCGCACGCGCGACACGGCCATGTTCGCCATCACCCCGGAGCAGTGGCCCGGGGTCAGGACCCGTCTGGTGGAGCGCATCGAGAGGCGCTCGACGTCGTCGAAAGGATGAGAAGGAATGACTGAGCTGCGTGATCCGGCTGAGGTCTTCGCCACGGAGATCGGCTGGCAGCCGGCGCTGGAGCGTACTGACCTACTCGCCGAGCCCGTGGCCGCCGCGCTGCGGGCGCTGGAGGCGGCCTCGCCCGAGGGCGCGGACCTGGCCCGTCAGGCGCAGGTGGTGCCCATTGATCCGTCCCACTCCGACACCGACGCTCTCAACGCTCACTACGACCTGGATCCTGAGGCGACCGGGAACTGCGTACTTGTGGCCGGTAAGCGGACCGGCCAGGAGCGCATCGCCGCCTGCGTCGTGCGTGCCACCGACTTCGCCGACGTCAACCACGTCGTCAAGAAGCGCATTGACGTGCGTAAGGCCTCGTTCCTGCCGGTGGAGCGGGCCGTGGAGATGAGTGGCATGGAGTACGGCGGGATCACCCCGGTCGGCCTGCCCGAGGACTGGCGGCTCTTCATCGACGGCGCTGTGGCGGAGCGGGCCACGGTGCTCATCGGCTCGGGCGTGCGCCACTCCAAGCTCCTGGTGCCCGGGGCACTGCTGGTGGCGCTGCCGGGGGCCGAGCGCGTCGAGGACCTGGGGGTACGCCCCGCCTGAGCGGATCTGTCTCACCGTTCAGGCGGGGCCAGTCCTCAGGCTCTTAGCCCAGGGAGTCCAGGACGATGTTGAGTCCCTCGCTCATGGTGGGGTGGGTGATGACGGCGTCGCGCACCTGCTGCCACGTCAGGTCACCCAGCATCGCCATCTGGATGCTGGTGACGACCTCGCTGGCCTCGGCGCCGATGATGGCGGCACCCAGGATCAGGTCGGTGCGGGCGTCGATGATGACCTTGAAGAAGCCCTCGGTGCGACCCAGGGTCTTGGCGCGCGGGACGGCCGCCGTCGGGGTCTTGGCGACGCGCACCTCGTAGCCGGCCTCGCGGGCCTCGGCCTCGCTCATGCCCACGTGCCCGAGCTCGGGCGTGGTGAAGACGGCCCAGGGGATGAGGCGTCCGGTGGTGGAGGCCTCCTTGCCGGCGAAGAGGTCACGCAGGACGCGGAAGTCGTTCCAGGAGGCGTGGGTGAACTGGGGCGTTCCGGCCACGTCACCGGCGGCGTAGACGTTCTCGGCGGTGGTGCGCAGATGGTCGTCGACGCGCACGAAGCCGCGCTCGGTCAGCTCCACGCCCGCGGCCTCCAGGCCGAGGCCGGCGGTGACGGGGGTGCGCCCCAGAGCGACGAGCAGGTGGGATCCACTCACCTCGTGACCGTCGGCGGTGGTGACGACGACGCCATTCCCGTCAGCCGCGGCGGCGACCTTCGAGGCGGGCGCTCCGGCTAGGACCGTGACCCCCAGGGCCTCCAGGCCGGCGGTCACCTCAGCGGCGACGTCCTCGTCCTCGCGGTCCAGGATATGCGGCCCGGCGTGGACGATGGTGACCGGGACACCGAGGAGCCCCATCAGGGAGGCCATCTCGACGCCGATGACGCCGCCACCCAGGACGATGAGGCTACTGGGCAGCTCGGGCAGGGTGAGCAGGTCCTCGCTGGTCCAGTAGCGCACGTCGGACAGGCCCTCGATCGGGGGGACCGACGGCGTGGTGCCGGTGTTGATGAGGACCTTGGCGCCGCGCACGCGCCGCAGGCCGCCGTCGTTCAGGGCGATCTCGACGGTACGCTCCCCCACGAAGCGGGCGGTGCCCTTGACGAAGTCCATGCCGGAGGCGGGGAACATCTTCTCGTGGGCGGCCACCATACCGCCCACGACGGCCTCCTTGCGGGCGCGGAAGGAGGCCAGCTCGATGCGGGCCTGGGCCAGGGCGTCGGCGCCGCCATCCTGCTCGGGAAGAGTGACGCCGTAGGCCTGTGAGCCCTGGACCTCACGAAGGACGCGGGCGGCGGAGATGAGGGTCTTGGTGGGGATGCAGGCGACGTTGATGCAGGTGCCGCCCACCTTGTCCCGCTCCACCATGACGACCTTGTCGCCGGCCTTGGCACGCAGCATCGCCAGGGACTTTCCTGCCTTGCCGCCTCCGACGACGAGAAGATCGACCTCCTCGACCGGGACGTCTGACTGGTTGGTCGTGTCGTTGTTGACGGTGGGCTGGGACATGAGTGCGCATCTCCTTCGGCGGTCGCCGCTCGGCATGATCTGAACGCCAGGGCAACGGGAAGCGCGGGGCCGCTATTCCGGGGCGACTGCGGGAGGCCTCAGTGGATCACCGACAGCACCCGGGGAAGCCTCACACAGCTCTCGCCCCTCCCAACCGGCCATTGAGGCGACTTATCCGTTCGTCCTCACTGATACCTGGCCGCCCTCCTGCTCGCCGAGAGCGATCAGGGCAGCATCCAGCGAGTCAACAAGCGTGGCAAAACTCACGTCAATGGATGCGTCCATGGCAAGCCCCATGGACGACGGTCGACCAGCGCACCGGAATCAACCACTAGACTTCCGAATACGATCCGAATAGCATGTTCGTATGGCACTCACCGTTGATTCCCCCCCAACTGTGCGCCGCTCATCCGACCTGAGCAAGCATTCGGCCGAGGTCTTCGCCGAGGCGGAGAACCACCCCGTCACTGTGACCCGCCGCGATGGGGAATCCCTTGTCCTCATGTCTCAGCGCGAGGCAGATGCTCGCAATGAGCTCTTGAACATCGCCGCCACCCTCATCACGGTGTCCCTTGAGGATGGCCCACTCACTGACCGGATGGCCAGCCGATACCCGTGGATGTACGCACTGACACCTCAGGATCAAGAACAGTGCGCCCGCGACCTCATCGACGCAGCGCGAGCCTCCTTCTCAACACTCCAGCCGCACCTGGCGATCACCAAGTTGACCAGCTGGCGCGAGACAGCCGCGGCAATCGCTGCGGGTCTGAGCCCACAACCGGTCGAGTGGCTCGACGATGATGATGAAGCAGTCGTCAACCGACCCTGATCATGTCCAAGGAGAGCCTCGTTCCACGACCGACGAAGAAGTCGGAGTTCCTTCTGAAGTTCGCCACGAAGCAGTCCGAGAAAGGGTGGCGAGACCTGGTAGCCACCATGAGGAATCCCATGAGCGACACCTGGGACTTCCTGACTCACTCACCTCTCACGATGACCCCGACCAATTACCCGCTCGAGGGGTCGCTACGTGCGCTAACCCGGGGTGGTCGCACTTTTCAGCGATGGCAGCACAAACCTACCGCCAAGGGCACTGCCCGCATCTGGTTCTATATCGACGGCAATACCGTCTACCTGGAGCAGGTTCACACCGCTCACCCCAACGAAACCAAGTAGTCCCATCGACCCACTCAGGAGCTGGCGAGCTGGCGCAGCACGTACTGCAGGATGCCGCCGTGGCGGAAGTAGTCGGCCTCGCCGGGGGTGTCGATGCGCACGACGGCGTCGAAGGAGACCGCCGAGCCGTCGGCCTTCTGCGCCGTGACCGCGACGGTGCGCGGGGTGGTGCCCTCGTTGAGCGCGGTCAGGCCCGTGATGGAGAAGGTCTCGGTACCGTCCAGGCCGAGCGACTCGGCGCTCTGCCCGGCCGGGAACTGGAGGGGTACCACGCCCATGCCGATGAGGTTGGAGCGGTGGATGCGCTCGAAGGACTCGGCGATGACGGCCTTGACGCCCAGCAGGGCCGTGCCCTTGGCCGCCCAGTCGCGTGAGGATCCCGAGCCGTACTCCTTGCCGCCCAGGACCACGAGCGGGATGCCGGCGGCCTGGTAGGCCTGGGAGGCGTCGAAGATCGACTCCTGCTCGCCGGTGAGGAAGTTGCGGGTGTAGCCGCCCTCGACGCCGTCGAGCAGCCGGTTGCGCAGGCGGATATTGGCGAAGGTGCCGCGGATCATGACCTCGTGGTTGCCGCGGCGCGAGCCGTAGGAGTTGAAGTCCGTGCGGGCCACGCCGTGCTCGGCCAGGTAGCGCCCGGCCGGGGAGTCGGCCTTGATGGCGCCGGCCGGGGAGATGTGGTCGGTGGTCACCGAGTCTCCCAGCATGGCGAGCACCCGGGCGTCCTCGATGTCGGCGACCGGGGTGAGCTCCATGGACAGGCCCTCGAAGAAGGGGGCCTTGCGCACGTAGGTGGAGTCCTCGTCCCAGGCGAAGGTGTCCCCCTCGGGGGTGTCCAGGCCCTGCCAGCGCTCGTCTCCGGCGAAGACGTCGGCGTAGTCGCGCGTGTACATCTCGCGGTCGATGGTGGCGTCGATGACGGCCTGGACCTCGGTGGGGTCGGGCCAGATGTCGGACAGGAAGACGTCGCGGCCCTCGGAGTCCTGGCCCAGCGGCTCGGTGGCGAAGTCGATGTCCATGGTCCCGGCCAGGGCGTAGGCAATGACCAGGGGCGGGGAGGCCAGGTAGTTCATCTTGACGTCGGGGTTGATGCGCCCCTCGAAGTTGCGGTTGCCCGAGAGCACCGAGACCACGGCGAGGTCGGCGTCGTTGACCGCCTGGGAGACCTCGGCCGGCAGGGGCCCGGAGTTGCCGATGCAGGTGGCGCAGCCGTAGCCGACGACGTTGAAGCCCAGCTCGTTGAGGGCGGGCCACAGCCCGGCTTTCTCGTAGTAGTCGGTGACGACCTGGCTTCCCGGGGCGGTGGAGGTCTTCACCCAGGGCTTGGAGCGCAGGCCCCGGGCGACGGCGTTGCGGGCCAGCAGGCCGGCGGCCATCATCACCGAGGGGTTGGAGGTGTTGGTGCACGAGGTGATCGAGGCGATGGCGACGTGCCCGTGGTCGAGCTCCGTGGCGGTGCCATCGGCCATGGTCACCGGCGTCGGCTTGGAGGGCTGGGAGGCGTAGGTGGGCAGGACCTCCTGGAAGGACTCCTTGGCCCGTGACAGGACAATGCGGTCCTGGGGGCGCTTGGGGCCGGCGATGGAGGGCACCACGGTGGACAGGTCCAGCTCGAGGTACTCGGAGTAGACGGGCTCGCGGGCCGGGTCGTGCCACATGCCCTGGGCCTTGGTGTAGGCCTCGACCAGGCGCACGCGCTCCTCGGAGCGGCCGGTCAGGCGCAGGTAGTCCAGGGTGACCTCGTCGATCGGGAAGATCGCGGCGGTGGAGCCGAACTCGGGGCTCATGTTGCCGATGGTGGCGCGGTTGGCCAGCGGCACCTCGGCGACGCCCTCGCCGTAGAACTCGACGAACTTGCCCACCACGCCGTGGGCGCGCAGCATCTCGGTGATGGTCAGGACCACGTCGGTGGCGGTGGCGCCGGCGGGGATGGCGCCGGAGAGCTTGAAGCCCACCACCTTGGGGATGAGCATGGAGACGGGCTGGCCCAGCATGGCGGCCTCGGCCTCGATGCCGCCCACGCCCCAGCCCAGGACGCCCAGGCCGTTGACCATGGTGGTGTGGGAGTCGGTGCCCACGCAGGTGTCGGGGTAAGCCTGGGTGACGCCGTCGGCCTCGTGGGTGAAGACGATGCGGGCCAGGTACTCGATGTTGACCTGGTGGACGATGCCGGTGCCCGGGGGGACGACGCGGAAGTTGGACAGCGCCTCCTGTCCCCAGCGCAGGAACTGGTAGCGCTCGGAGTTGCGCTCGTACTCGCGCTCCTTGTTGCGCTCCAGGGATCCGGGCAGGCCGAAGGAGTCGATCTGCACGGAGTGGTCGATGACCATCTCAGCGGGGTTGAGAGGGTTGATGACCTCGGGGTCGCCTCCGAGGTCAGCGACCGCCTCGCGCATGGTGGCCAGGTCCACGATGCAGGGCACGCCGGTGAAGTCCTGCATGACGACGCGGGCCGGGGTGAACTGGATCTCCGTGTCGGGCTCGGCGGCCGGGTCCCAGGCGGCCAGGGCGCGCACGTGGTCGGCGGTGATGTTGGCGCCGTCCTCGGTGCGCAGCAGGTTCTCGGCCAGCACCTTGAGGCTGTAGGGCAGGCGCTCCAGGCCGGGGACGGCGTCGAGGCGGTAGATCTCGTAGTCGCGGCCGTCGACGTCGAGGGTGCTGCGGGAGGCGAAGGTGTTGAGGCTGGTCACCGGGGCTCACTTCCAGTTGTCGTACCGATCCGCCCGTCGCACCGCCTCGGGTCTGTCACGCGGACCTGCGGTGACAGCCAGGCGGAGGCTGCGCGGATGCTCCGGAGTGGACCGTAGCCCACGGCATGTCATCCGTTGTCAATACGTAGGGAAGGCTGGCCAAACTCGAAGGCCGACGTGGGTACCGACACAGCAATTAGGCAAGGCCTGACGCACACAAGGGGGACGGAGGCCATCGTCGGACGCACGGAACCAAGGAGGCTGCGCACACCCGAGCATCCAATCGGCAAATATACCAATACAGCAACATAAAGGTTACAAAACGTAAACTACGCTCTCATTATTAGAGGTAGCACCATAGTATCTCCACGGATTCCTGTAATTCCCCAAAACGCAGGATTTTCACCCCATGAAGATGGAGATAACGAATGCACCTACAGCACCTCTCTGTGCATCGCAAGTACGTGGCGACCCTGCTCGCTAGCGTACTGTTAATAGCACTGGGTAGCTTTGTCGCACTGATAGCACCCCGTGCGAGCGCAGACCAGAATACCGGAGTGAAGGTTTCCTTCAGCCCTCTCATCCTCGCAGACAAGGATGGAACGGAGTTTCCGGGCAAGCCTGCGCACCTCGAGGACCCAGTTCGCATGAAGTTCACCTGGGACGCGTCTACCGCCAATCCTCAGCCGGGCCAATCCTTCAGCATCGGCCTTCCGGCGGAGTACCGGTACCGCGAGATCGGTCGACATGACGATCTTGTTCTCGGCAGCGGCACCAAGGTGGGTGACTGCGTCACAACCACCGAGACCCTCACCTGCACCTTCAACGCCGCAATCAGTGCGGCCACCGAGCTCAAGGGGTCGGGCAACCAGATGATCGTGGCCCAGAAGGTGACCCAGGTCAACAAGACCACCTTCGACGCCAACGGTACCGAAGTCGAGATCTTCCACCCCAACAACGAGCGAATTCTACCTATCGCCTGGGTTGAAAAGGACCTTGGCAAGTACGCCAACTCCCTTAAGCGCGACTCCAGCAGTCTGAACTGGCACATCCAGTTCAGTGGTACCACCATCGCCAACCACCTGGAAGCGGAGGCGGGTAGCGTCAACACCGTCACCTTCAACGACGTCTCCGGGGGCGGGCAGAAGCTCAACCCGGATCTCGGCTCCTGGTACGTGCGGGTCAACCCCGAGGAGTTCGGCGGTGGCGCCGACGGCTACTTCGACGTCGCCAAGGCCGATGGCACAGCCATGAACACTGACCACGGAAAGTTCACCCTGAAGCCGACCATCGGCGCCGACGGGACCACTGCGTCCATCACTCTGTCCCGTACGGACGGCAACTTCGCCAAGAACGCGAACTACGAGATCGTCTACCAGTCCCTGGCCGAAGGCGGCAAGATCGTCCCAGGCAAGGTCTACACCAACAGCGCCACCCTGAACGGCGGCAAGAACACCACGGTGTCCGCACAGATGGCCTACAAGGACCCGATCTCCTACGACGTGCAGCTGACTCAGGGCTTCGGATCCTTCGGGGTCAAGAAGTACATCACCGGCGCTCACCAGAACGACGTCCCTGCGGACACCAAGATCCGCGTGAACGTCGCCTACGAGCTCCCCAACGGAACGACCGAGGCCGACTACCCGACCTGGGCCAAGAAGCCGGCGTCGAACCCCTACACCGTTGAGGTGGCTGCGGGCCAGCAGCAGGCCGGGGACACCCTGCGCGAGTTTCCCAAGGGAACCAAGATCACGCTGACGGAGGACACGTCCGCAGCGGCCCTTCCCGGGGCCCTTGGCTGGGGAGGCAAGACCTTCTCCGTCAACGGTACTGAGACGCCGGACACCGCGACGTTCTCAGTCGATTCCTCCGTGCAGGCTGTGGGCCTGTACAACGAGGTCATTCAGAAGACCGGTTCCTTCTCCGTCGTGAAGAAGGTCGAGGGAAGCAACAAGGGCGCTTTCTCCAAAGAGACGTTCCAGATTACCTACACGTGTGAGAACGGCTCCAAGGGGACCCTTGACGTGAAGGGCGACGGCACGCCCGTCGACGGCCCGTCGGTACCGGTGGGTACCACATGCGACGTCACCGAGAAGGAAAAGCAGGCTGACGGCGGCGCTGAGCGCGAGGGTTACACAGTCGACACCAAGATCGACAACGGAACCTTCACAATCAAGGAGGGCGCTGCCAGCGCCACCCTTGTCACGGTGACCAACACCTACACGGAGGTCCCGAAGCCCACGCCGACGCCCACTCCCACCGAGGAGCCCACGCCGACGCCGACCCCCACCGAGGAGCCCACGCCGACGCCGACCCCCACCGAGGAGCCCACGCCGACGCCGACCCCCACCGAGGAGCCCACGCCGACGCCGACCCCCACCGAGGAGCCCACGCCGACGCCGACCCCCACCGAGGAGCCCACGCCGACGCCGACCCCCACCGAGGAGCCCACGCCGACGCCGACCCCCACCGAGGAGCCCACGCCGACGCCCACTCCCACCGAGGAGCCCACGCCGACGCCGACCCCCACCGAGGAGCCCACGCCGACGCCCACTCCCACCGAGGAGCCCACGCCGACGCCCACTCCCACCGAGGAGCCCACGCCGACGCCCACTCCCACCGAGGAGCCCACGCCCGGCACATCGGCCAGCACACCATCGAATAGCAGCAACCTGGCGAGCACCGGCTCGAACGCCATGCCAGTCATCGCAGCCATAGCTGCATTCCTGGTGACGGGATACGTGATCCTGGCAGTCCGTCGTCGCGCATCGTGACCATCGTCGGCTGACTAGGCTCCTTCCCGGAGCATGAGATGGGCCCCAGTCCTTCAAGGACTGGGGCCCATCGCCATGACCTCAGACTCTGTCAAGCACCGCGATCGTCTCGAAGTGGTGAGTGTGCGGGAACATGTCCAGAGCGCTCATAGAGCCCAGCGCGTAGCCGGCGCTCAGCAGGGTTCCCAGGTCCCGGGCCAGGGCCGCCGGGTCGCAGGCCACCAGGACGATCCGCCCGGCCCCCAGGGCGCCGACGGCCTCGATGACCTCGCGCCCGGCCCCCTGTCTCGGGGGGTCGAGGACGACGACGTCGGGGCGGCCACCGCTGAGGGAGCCGGCGAGCTCGCGCACCGAGCGGGCGCTCACGCGCCCCGCAGCCAGGCGCGCGGAGGGTTGGTCGTGCAGGGTGCGGCGGGCGTCGCGAACGGCCTGCTCATTGCCCTCCAGGGACACGACCCCGCCGCCGCTGCCCACTAGGGCGGCCAGCGGCAGGGTGAACAGGCCGGCCCCCGAGTAGAGCTCCAGGACGCGGGTGCCCGCGGCGCCTTCGAGGTCCTCCCCCAGGGCGCCTCGCACGACGCGCTCGACGAGCACCCGGGGGGCGTCGACGTGGACCTGCCAGAAGCCCTCGGCGTGGACTGAGTAGGTCAGCTCCCCCAGTCCGAGGCCGGAGGCGTCCACGACCTCCCGGACCCGGCGCCGCCCGGTGCTGCGGGCCTGGGCGGTCAGGAGCCGCTCGTCGAGCAGGACGACGGGCTCGCCGCCGCTGGGGGCGATGGCCTCGATGCGCATGCCGGGCCGGTAGTGGGCGCGCCAGCGGGAGCGCTCTAGCAGCCCGATCTCGGTGATGGCGTCAACCGCTAGGGGCAGGCGGCGCAGGGGCAGGACCGTCCCAGAGCGGAAGGCATGCATGCCGGGCCTGCCGTCCTCACCGACCGTCAGGCTCACGCGGGTGCGGGTGGCGGTTCCGGCTAGGGCGCGCCGCCGGGCGCTGTTGGAGGCCTGGGCGGCGGCGTCGGTGGGCATGGGCTCGATCGGCACGGCGGCTGCGGCGGAGGCCTCGGGCAGGGCGGCGACGGCGTCGGCCACCTCCTGCCCGCCGATCCGGCGCAGGCAGTCGGCCAGGACCCAGCGCTTCCAGGTGCGCTGGGCGTCCAGGGCCACGTGGGCGAGCTCTCCCCCGCCCACGCCCGCCGGGCCGGCCTCGGGCCAGACGGACTCGACGCGGTCCGGGGAGGCCTGGAGGATCTCAACGGCGTCGGCGCGCCAGGTCCGCGAGGTCATCTCGGTCAGGCGGGCCCGCACCGTCTCACCGGGCAGGGCGTGACGCACGAAGATGACGCGGCCACCCGGGTCGTCCACGGGGCGGGCCACGCAGTGCCCTCCGTGCGCGGGAGCCCCCACCGCCAGGGTCAGCTCGCGCGGCTCACCACGGCTGGGGGCGGGCTGGTCTGCACTCCAGCTGGGCTGGGGGGTCATCGATTCTCCTGGGGGTCGGCACCGACGCCGCCGGTGCCGGCGGGGCTGTGCTGGTCGAGGTGGCTGAGGTGGCTGTCAACGTGACGACGCATGGCGACGTCGGCGTCGATGATGCCCTCGGCGGTGCGGGCGCGCACGCCGTGGTGGATATGCCGCTGACCGGGCAGTCCCAGCTGCCAGGGCACGGAGGCCACGACGACGCCCGGGGTGAACAGCAGGACGGTCTTGAGGCGCAGGGCGGTCTGGTTGTGGAGGATCTGCTCCCACCAGTGGCGCACGATGTACTCGGGCAGGAAGACGACGATGAGGTCGCGGGGAGACTCGCGGCGCACCGAGCGCACGTAGTTGATGACCGGGCGGGTGATGTCCCGGTAGGGGGAGTCCAGGACCGTCAGGGGCACGGCGATGTCGGCCTCCTCCCAGGCGTCCAGGAGGCGCTCGGCGCCGCCGTCGCCGGTGTCCACCGTCAGGGCCTCCAGGACGGTGGGGTGGGTCGACTGGGCGTAGGTCAGGGCCCGCAGCGTGGGCTGGTGGAGGCGGGAGGCCAGGACGATGGCGTGGACGTGGGCCGGCAGGACGCGGGCGTCGTGGAGGTCGGAGATGGCCACCTCCTCGCTGACCCTGCGGTAGTGGCGGCGGATCCGGTTCATCACCAGGTAGAGCAGCGCCATGATCGTCAGGGTGATCCAGGCTCCCCGGGTGAGCTTGGTGAGCAGGACGATGACCAGGACCGTCCCGGTGCCCAGCACACCGATGGAGTTGATGATGCGGGCGCGGTGCATGCGCGAGCGGTCCCTGGGCTCGGTGGCGATGGTCAGCTCGCGCGTCCAGTGACGCACCATGCCCACCTGGGAGAGCGAGAAGGAGATGAACACGCCCACGATGTAGAGCTGGATGAGACGGGTCGTGTTGGCCTCGAAGCCGATGAGGAAGGCCACGGCCCCCAGCCACAGGACGATGATGCCGTTGGAGAAGGCCAGGCGGTCGCCGCGCTGGGACAGCTGGCGGGGCAGGAACTCGTCACGGGCCAGGACGCTGGCCAGCACCGGGAACCCGTTGAAGGCGGTGTTGGCGGCCAGGACCAGGATCAGCCCGGTGACGGTGGCGACCAGGTAGAACATCGGGCGGAAGCCGGAGAAGACAGTGGCGGCGATCTGTCCGATCGCGGGGTCCTGGTGGTAGCCGTCCCCGACCGGGACGCCGTTGTGCAGGAGCTGGTGGGCCGGGTCCTCCACCATGCGCACGCCGACGGCGCCGGCCAGGTGGATGACGCTCATGAGCATCAGCGCGGCGATCACCCCCAGGAGCAGCAGCGTCGTGGCGGCGTTGCGGGACTTGGGGCGCTGGAAGCTGGGCACGCCGTTGGAGATCGCCTCCACACCGGTCAGGGCCGCGCACCCCGAGGAGAACGCCCGCAGAACCAGGAAGCCCCCGGCCAGGCCGGTCAGGCCCTGCTCCCAGCCGGCGTGGGTGACGACGTCGAAGCCGGCCGACTCGGCCCGCCCGAGAGTCCCGGTCAGCTCCTGGACGAGCCCGACGACGGCCATGATGCCGATGACACCCATGTACAGGTAGGTGGGAATGGCGAAGGCCCGGCCCGACTCGCGTGAGCCGCGCATGTTGAGCACGGCCAGGACGGTGACGACCGCGACGGCGATCTCCACCTTGTAGGGGACCAGGGCGGGCAGGGCGGCCGCGAGGTAAGAGGTTCCCGAGGACACCGAGACCGCAACGGTCAGGACATAGTCGCTCAGCAGGGCCGAGGCCACCAGAAGCCCGGCGTGGGAGCCGAGATTGGCCGAGACCACCTCGTAGTCGCCGCCGCCCGAGGGATAGGCGTGGACGGTCTGGCGGTAGGAGGCCACGACGACGGCCAGGACGCCGACGACGGCCAGGGCCACCCACGGCGACAGGGAGGTGGCCGCAACGCCCGCCACGGCCAGGGTGATGAGCACCTCATCGGGGGCGTAGCCCACGGAGGACAGGGCGTCGGAGGCGAATACCGGAAGGGCGATCCTCTTGGGCAGGAGCGTCTCCCCCAGAGCTCCGCTGGGAACAGGACGGCCGACGAGAAGCCGCTTGATGCGGTCTGCGAAGTCACGCACGTCTCCAGATGTTACGTCCGCGGTCCGACAACGGAGTACCGTCCTCCTCGTGCACTTCGTCATCATGGGCTGTGGCCGCGTCGGAGCGTCCATGGCTGTTCAGCTCGACCGTATGGGGCACTCAGTGTCCGTCATCGACCGCTCCGCGGACGCCTTCCGCCGCCTGCCCTCGGACTTCAACGGCCGCAAGGTCAAGGGGGTCGGTTACGACCGCGACGCCCTGGAGCAGGCGGGCATCGACGAGGCCTACGCCTTCGTCGCCGTGTCCAACGGAGACAACTCCAACATCGTGGCTGCGCGGGTAGCCAGGGAGAGCTTCGGCGTGGACAACGTCGTCGCCCGGATCTATGACTCGCGGCGGGCCGACGTCTACGAGCGCCTGGGCATCCCCACCGTGGCCACCGTGCGTCAGACGGCCGACCAGATGATGCGCCGTATCCTGCCGGGCTCCAGCGCCCGCGAGCTGGAGGACCCCTCGGGCACGGTCGCTCTCATCCAGCCCAACGCCTCCCCGCAGTGGGTCGGTACGACGATCGGGGTGCTGGAGGACCGCCTCAGGGTGCGGGTGGCCTGGATCTCACGCGATGCCACGGCGCTGCTGCCCGAGGCCGCCACCGTCATCCAGGAGCACGACCGACTGCACCTGGCGGTGAGCACCGACCGTATCGGCCAGGTCCGCCGCGCCCTGTCACACGCCCCGACCCAGGAGGCCTGAGCCATGCAGATCGTCATCGCCGGAGCCGGATCCGTGGGCCGTTCCATCGCCCGCGAGCTCATCAGCCACGGTCACGAGGTCACCCTCGTCGACCGTTCCACCGAGGCTATGCGCATCGCCTCGGTCCCGCAGGCCGACTGGCAGCTGGCCGATGCCTGCGACATCGATGCCCTGGAACGCGCCGGGGCCGAGACCTGCGACGTCATCGTGGCCGCCACCGGGGATGACAAGGCCAACCTGGTCATCTCCCTGCTGGCCAAGACCGAGTACGGGGTGCCCCGCACAGTCGCGCGCGTCAACAACCCCAAGAGCGAGTGGCTCTTCGATGAGACCTGGGGCGTGGACGTGGCCGTGTCCACCCCGCGTTTCATGACGGCCCTGGTGGAGGAGGCCGTCAGTGTCGGCAGCCTGGTGAGCATCTTCCACTTCCACCAGTCGGGCGCCTCCATGCACGAGCTGACCCTGCCCGAGGACTCACCGGTCATTGGCGAGCTCGTCACCGACATCGAGCTGCCGCCCCACACGGTGCTGGCGGCGATCCTGCGCGACTACCGCCCCATCACACCGGACCGCGACGAGCGCTTCGAGCGCGGCGACGAGCTGATCTTCCTCACGGCGCGGGAGGGAGAGTCCAGCTTGGAGGAGCTGCCCCTCATCTTCACGTGACGGTGGGAGGCGGCGCTACCGCTGGGCAGCCGCCTGGGCCTGGGCGATCCGGCTGGGTGCCACGAGCAGCCAAATGAACCACAGGGTCACGGCGTACAGCGGCACGCCCAGAATGAGGCGGGCCGCCCCGAGGTAGGACACCGCCTGGGCGCCGGCCAGGTAGAGGGGCACCTCGACGA
The DNA here is from genome assembly GCF_016694895.1 of Actinomyces sp. HMT 175. NCBI lineage: Bacteria > Bacillati > Actinomycetota > Actinomycetes > Actinomycetales > Actinomycetaceae > Actinomyces > Actinomyces sp. HMT 175. The sequence continues at coordinate 1,329,992 of NZ_CP068012.1, read as the reverse complement.
CGAGCCGCAGGGCGAACATGAGCGTCAGGACCCAGGTGCCCGCGTGGTAGCGGCGCCGAACATGGCGCAGGGCCGGCTCGGTGCGCCAGGCCGAGGGGCGGGCGGCGGGGTCGTCGTCGGCCTGTGGAGTCTCGGCGCGACCCGAGTCCCGGCTCGCCTGGCCTCCCTCGGCGTGAGCCGACTCGTCGGTGACGCGATGCCACAGAGTCATGAGGGCGCCCACGATCGGCCAGCCGATGAGCAGGGAGACCAGGCAGGCGACCAGCCAGGCCGCGTTAATCATGAGGCCGGTGGCGTAGAAGTTGGAGGCGTCGCCGCTGCGCCAGGCCCACAGGGCCGAGACGAGGACCAGCACGGCCCCGCCGACGACCTGAGCCGGGGACTGGCGCTGCGCCAGGCGGGCCATGAGGCAGATGGCGCTGATGGCCAGGGAGGCGAGCAGGGCGGCTACCAGGGCGGCGGGGCGCACCGCCATGACCAGGACGAACATGAGGGTGGGTACGACGGACTCCAGGATGCCGCGCCACCCGCCCACGGCCGCGATGGCGTCGAAGTGCTGGGAGTCAATGGCCCCCAGGCCCGTACGGGTGGTTCCAGTGGAACGGCTGCTCATTCGATGGTCCTTCCCGCAGGTGGCTGCCGGTTGCTACTGCCCCGGCCCCAGCAGGCGATAGGCGGGGTTGTGGATCTGCTGACGGTGGGTGCCGTCGGCGACCCGCCCCTCAGCGAGAAGATGGGCCCCTGGCTTGATGCCGGGGATGCGTCGCCGGCCCCACCACACCAGGTCAATGCTGCCGGTGCCGTCGTAGAGCTGCCCGACGAGGATGGGCTTGTCCTGGCTCGAGCGGTAGGTGACCGCCTGAAGCACACCGGAGACGCAGGTCCGCTGGCGCGAGGTCAGTGAGCCGATCGGATCGGTGCCCCGCCGGCTGGCGGAGCGCTCCTCATCCTCGGCCTCCAAGTGCTCGCGGCTGGTGCGCAGCGACTCGTAGAGCCGCTTGACCCGCGCCGACAGCGCCCCCATCTAACGCACTTCGGCGACGGTCGGTCCGGGCGCCAGCGGGTCGATGCCGGGCAGGTCCTCGGCCTCGGGGCCGGTGACGGCCCCGGGCGCGTGCAGGGGCAGGATCTCGCGGGGCGGACGGGCCTGGCCATCGCGGACGACGACGATTCCGCGCAGCACCTCCCGCAGCGCCTGGGCGGAGTGCTCGGAGGAGGCGGCGGGCCCCTGGAGGACGCCGCGCAGGAACCAGCGGGGGCCGTCGATCCCCAGGAACCGGATCGTGCCGGTCGCCATCGTGCCGTCGGGGCCACGCATGGGCAGGTGAGCGACCAGCTCGGTGCCGTGCTCCCCGTGGCTCTCCTCGTAACGGGCACCGTTCCCGGCGAGCTCGTTGGCGATGTCACCGCGCAGCTCGTCCCAGATGCCCGCGGTACGCGGCGCTGCGAAGGCCCGCAGCTCGAGCGCCGAGCCACCCAGCGCCAGGACGACGGCGGTGACGGTGCCGTCGGGCGCCTGCTCCAGGCGCAGCTGCATCCCGTCGACGGCCGGGACCTGCAGCGAGCCCAGGTCGATGCGGGGCACCTCCTCCTCGTCCTCGGGCAGCTCACTGAGGTCCCAGGGGCCGGAGGCGGCGGCCTCGTCGAGGGCGTCGTCGCCGAGGTCTCGCCCGAGGACGGACTCGTCAGAATCGGTGGTTGCGTCGTCACGACGGCGCGAGAACAGTCCCATGGGGATCTCCTGAGTTGGGTGGGAGCGTCAGCCGGCGCAGTCGGCGCACACCGGAAGACCGGTCGCCTCGTCGACGAAGGCCAGCTGGCTGCGGTGATGGACGAGGAAGCACTCCGAGCAGGTGAACTCGTCCTCGAGCTGGGGCACGACGTGAACGCTCAGCTCCTCCCGGGACAGGTCCGCCCCGGGAAGCTCGAAGCCCTCGGCGGCCTCGTTCTCGTCCTCCTCGATCGCGGCGGATGACTGGTCCTTCTGCCGCGAGGTCAGCTCTTCGATGGAATCGGCCTCGGGCTCGTCATCATTCTTGCGCGGGGCGTCGTAGTCGGTCGCCATGGCCTCGTCACTCTTTCTGTCGACGGCTCTCGGGTGACCTTCACAAGGCGGGAGCTGAGCCGTGCACGCGCGCCGGCGTCGTGCCGAGGATTCGGCGCCCTCGTCCCGGAAGGCACGCGCACAATAGCACCGCCAGGTGGGCCGTCAAGCCAAATCGCCCGACGAAGGAGCACGATTGGTTTGCGGCGGGCCCGACCCGAGGGATTTCACGAGGGTATTCACACGTGGTTCACATGTGGCACACCGCTGCGCCTCCCACGGCTGGGCGCCTGCGGATGGCAGGCTGTGAGGCACAGTGGAGCATATCGTGCTGACACGGGATGAAGGAGGCCCCGCCCATGGTCGAACTCGAGCTGCTGGGTGCCAACGGTGACACGATTGTCATGACCGATGAGGACGGCGAGCGTTACAGCATCGTCGTCGATGACGCCCTCAGGGCCGCGGTGCGCCGTGACCGCGGAGCGATCCTGCCCCCGTCGGGGACGGTCGCCGAAGCGCCGGCGCCCCTGCGCCCCCGGCAGCTCCAGGCCTACATGCGCGCCGGCGCGACCGCCGCCGAGGTGGCGATCAGCACGGGCATGGACGTGGAGCACGTACGCCGTTTCGAGGGACCGGTGCTCGCCGAGCGCCAGTGGGCCGTCTCACAGGCCCAGTCCTGCCGGATCGGCTGGGAGAAGGACTCCCCCCTCCTCGGCGAGCTGGTGGTGGACCGCCTGGCCACGCGCGGCGTCGACCCCTCCAGCCTCGAGTGGGACGCGCTGCGCGAGGGCCGCGACCCCTGGCTCATCATGGTGACCTTCGTGCAGTCCGCCGAGGAGAAGCAGGCACGCTGGTCACTGGACCTGACCGCCCGCGCGGTTCACGCCCTGGACGACGAAGCGCGTTGGCTCACCGAGGCCGGAGCGGGAACCAAGCGCCCGGCCGTCTTCGACCAGGACTCCAAGGCCCCTGGGGCCTCAGCCTCTGCGCCGTCGGCCCAGTCTGGGCACTCCCCCGCGGCCGCAGGCTCAGCAGCCGGCAGCGCGGTCTCGGCGGCCTCCGCCCCGGCCGCAGCCTCCGGCGAGTCCACTGGGCTGGCCGTCGAGATGCCCGCCGGGATGCTGCCGGTTCGTGAGTACGGTCGCCCCACCAGTGGCGCCATGTCGGCCGATGACACTGACGCGCTGCTGGCCGACCTGGCCTCCAGCCGGGGCCGGCGCGTCGAGGTGGAGATGCCCCAGGACGACGACCTGAGCGGCTTCGCCGGGGAGGGGAACGCGGATGAGGACGCCTTCACCGATCCCCACGGCATCGACTACACCAGCAGCCCTGAGAGCCCCGAGGTCCCCTCACCCCCGGCCCGGGGCATGGAGGAGCGCCGCGCCGAGGCCGGCTCCAGGGCCGACGATGAGCCCTTGGAGCAGACCGCGGGCCTGAGCGCGCAGGTCTACTCGATGTCGGAGCGCAGGCGTCTGCACACCGGCAACCATCCGGCCGGAACCCGGCTGGTGACAGCCTCCAGCGCCCCCTCGGCGGCGCCGTCCGCTCCGAGCCCCGCGGTGGAGCGCATCCCCGTGGGACGTCGAGCACCGCTGGGGGCGGACAGCCCCACTGAGCCGGTGCCGGAGATCCCCATGCCGTCGCGCTCCGAGGTCCTGGCCAAGGCCTCCCCCGGCCCGTCTGCCGCCTCGGCGGCGGGTACGCAGGAGCCTCTACCCGACATGCCCAGGACGCCTCCGACCAAGAAGAAGTCCCGCCGTCGCTCACGGCGCTCCGTACCCTCCTGGGATGAGATCGTCTTCGGAGCCAGGCCCGAGTAGCCCCTGCGGAGCCACCGAGTAGCTCCCGAGTGGCCGAGTTCTCAGGCCTCGGTGATGAGCAGCGGCACCTCGGTCTCGGCCGGGGTGAAGGAGCCGTGGACGCCGGGCATGGCGATGGCGGCCTCGGAGTGGACCCGGGGGTCCACGAGGACCCAGTTCTCGGCCATGGCCACGACAACGTCCCCGACGACGCCCCGTGCTCGCGCGCCAAGGACACCCAGGTGCTCGCCGGCCTGCTCCCTGGTCCCGATCCACATCGCCCGATCCTCCAGGACGTGGCGGTAGCGCTGGGCCACCTCGGCGGCCAGGTCCACGTCGCCATCGGCAACATGCAGGTGCGTCAGCCTGGGCTCTCCGGCCACGGCGACGACGTCGCGGACGAGCTCGCGGTGGGCGCTCAGGTCGATGCGGTGGTCGGGATCGGTGTCGACCATGCCGTGGTCGGCGCTGAGGAGGATCCTGGTTCCGGCGGGGACGCGGCGAGTCAGCTCGGCCATGGCGGCGTCGAGGCGCTCCAGCTGGGTCAGCCACTGCTCACTGAGCCACCCGTGCTTATGACCGGTCTTGTCCAGCTCGCCGACGTAGAGGTAGACCAGCGGGGTGCCGCGGCGCAGGGCGCCGGCAGCCAGGCCGGGCCGGTCCTCCAGCCGGTCGGCCCCCAGGTGCGAGGCGCCTCGTAGGGCGGCCTCGGTCAGGCCGGAGCCGGCAAACCGGCTCGGTCCGATGCTCACCGCGCTCCCGGCCGGGAGACGTTCGAAGATCGTGGGCACGTCCTGCCAGGAGGCGGGGCTGGGGACGTTGTCGCCCTTCCAGGTGATGAGGCTGAGGACCTGATCGGGGCCGGGGACGGCGGAGGCAGCAAGAGGGGACCGCAGGCGGGGGTTGAGCACCGAGTAGCCGACCATGCCGGTGGTGCCGGGCAGGGCGGAGGTGCCCAGCATGGTCAGGGCCGCAGCCGTCGTCGAGGGTCGGCAGGTGAGGATTCCTGCGCCGGTTGCGGCAGTGGCGGCCTCGCGCTGCGCCAGCCACTGGCGCAGGGTGGGCGTGTGCCCGCGACGCTGACGAAGCATCTCCAGACCCAGACCGTCCACGAGGACGACAACGGTTCCCGGGCCGCCACCGGCCTCCCCGGGCTCACCGGCCGGCTCGATCCCCCAGCTGCGGGCGACCGCGCGTGCCCGGGCATCGGAGACGACTGGTTCAGCGGGGCCACCGGTGGGGCTGAGGACGGCATCACGGTCGGCATCACGGCCGGTATCGCCGTCGTGCTCGGTGTCGGCCAGGCTCAGTCCGGCACTGACGGCGCCCACCGCCAGGACGTAGCGGAGCGCCGGATCCTGCGGACAGTCCGGGGCGGGTGCCGATGCGGGCTGCCTACCGGAGGTCTGGCCTCCCATCCCCGGCCCCGTCACAGGGCGGCGGCGCGGGCCGCCATCTGTGAGAGCCGGCCGGCGAAGGTCTCGGCGCGGGCCAGGGCGGCGGCGCCCTCCACGCCCGCGGCCACGCGGATGACGACGTCGTCGGGCACGGACACACCGGTCATGCCGTGGTCGGCCTGGCAGTCAGGGTCGCCGCAGGTGGCCGGCTCCATGTCGATACGGCGCACCGAGCCCCAGGAGACCGCGATCGTCATCTCGGTGAGGGTTCCGCCACCCCGGGCAGGGTCGGCCACGCCGCGGGTCAGGGCCATGGAGCGGATACGGCTGAGTGGGACGGCCTCGCTGGTGGCCAGGGCGCCGGGGCTGCCGTCGTCGCGAGGGGTGTCGTCGACGTGGACGATGATGAGGCGGCTGGGGGTCAGGGCCAGGACGGTCAGGTGGCGGTGGACAGCCTCGGCGAAGGTGGTCTCGGACTGGACCATGCCGGAGAGGATCTCCTCCTCGCCCGTGGCCAGGCGGAGGGTGTCGAGCACCAGCTCGGGGTAGTAGCCGGCGAGCTCCACCTGCTGCACCAGGTCTGCGAAGGCCTCCTGGGACGCCTCGTGCGAGGCGGGACCGGTGGCCGAGCTGCGGCCTGAGTGGGTCGTCATGGTCGCCATTGTGCCATCGTCCGCCCCTACGCCGTCGAGCACCGATGTGCCCTTGCTCGAGGCGGGCCGATCGCTGCCGGCTAGCGCGTCTGACCTGTCACGCCCGGGTGTCGTGGTTTGTTTTCGGCCCGATTCCTCGGAGAATGCGCCCATGCCGAAGTCTGCCACCACCCGGACTCCTCCCCCGACCGACGGGGAGATCGTCGATCTCGACCTGTCCACGGAGATGCGCACCAGCTTCCTGGAGTACGCCTACTCCGTCATCTACGCACGCGCCCTGCCTGACGCCCGCGACGGGCTCAAGCCGGTTCAGCGCCGCATCCTGTTCCAGATGGATCGGATGGGGCTGCGCCCGGATCGTCCGCACGTGAAGTCCTCCCGGGTCGTGGGCGATGTCATGGGGCGGCTCCACCCCCACGGGGACACCGCGATCTATGAGGCGCTGGTGCGCCTGGCCCAGCCCTTCACGATGCGCCTGCCGCTCATTGACGGTCACGGTAACTTCGGCTCTCTGGACGATGGGCCGGCGGCCCCCCGCTACACCGAGGCGCGCCTGGCCGCCTCGGCCCTGGCGCTGACGGCGGACCTGGATGAGGACACGGTCGACTTCTCCCCCAACTACGACTACACGCTCACCGAGCCCGAGGTTCTGCCGGCGGCCTTCCCGAACCTGCTGGTCAATGGCGCGGCGGGCATCGCGGTGGGTATGGCCACGAACATGCCGCCGCACAACCTCGTGGAGGTGGTGGCCGCCGCCCGGCACCTGCTGACTCACCCGGAGGCGACTCTGGAGGAGCTCATGGCCTTCGTGCCGGGGCCGGACCTGCCCGCCGGCGGCATGATCGTGGGCCTGGACGGGATCCGGGAGGCCTACCGCACGGGGCGCGGCAAGTTCCTCACACGGGCCACCGCTCACGTGGAGTCCGTCTCCCCGCGCCGCAAGGGCATCGTGGTCACCGAGCTGCCCTACATGGTGGGACCGGAGAAGGTCATCGCCCGCATCAAGGAGGCGGTGGGCTCCAAGAAGCTCCAGGGCATCACCGACGTCGCCGACCTCACCGACCGCAAGCACGGCACCCGCCTGGTCATCAGCGTCAAGAACGGCTACAACCCCGAGGCGGTCCTGGCCCAGCTCTACAAGCACACGCCGCTGGAGGACTCCTTCGGCATCAACAACGTCTCCCTCGTGGACGGTCAGCCCCACACCCTGGGGCTGCGCGAGCTGCTGGAGGTGTTCGTGCGCCACCGCCTCACGGTGGTCACGCGGCGCACCCGGTTCCGTCTGGGCAAGCGTCGCGAGCGCGCCCACCTGGTGGACGGCCTGCTCATCGCGATCCTCGACATCGATGAGGTCATCGCCGTCATCCGCTCCTCCGACGACGCCGCCACGGCGCGAACCCGGCTCATGCAGGTCTTCGACCTCACCGAGCCGCAGGCCGGATACATCCTTGAGCTCCAGCTGCGCCGGCTCACGAAGTTCTCGGTTATCGAGCTGGAGAAGGAGCGCGACGAGCTGGCCCGCGAGATCGAGGCCCTCGAGGCGATCCTGGCCGACGACGTGCTGCTGCGGCGCGTGGTCTCCCGTGAGCTGGCGGCCGTGGCCGAGCAGTTCGGCACCCCGCGGCGCACGGTGCTGCTGGAGGCCTCCGGTGAGCGCGTGACGTCGTCGGCCGCTGCAGAGACTGCGGACGACGCCTCCGCCTCAGGTCGGGGTGCGAAGCGGGCCGGTGGCGCCGCTCAGCCGATGACGCTCATGCCCAGCGCCTCCCCGGTGCCGCTGACCGTCCCCGACGACCCGTGCCGGGTGCTGCTGTCGGCCACCGGACTGGTGGCGCGCACTGCCGGCACCGAGCCGGTGGCCCGCACCGGTGGGCGCCAGCCCCACGACGCCCTGACCTCCCAGGTGGCTACCACGGCGCGTGGGCGCATCGGAGCGGTCACCGACACCGGGCGGCTGGTGCTGCTCGACGTCGTCTCCACCACGGAGGTACCCCGCACCGAGGGGGCCCCGGGGCTGGCCGGTGCGACTCAGGTTCGCCAGCTGGTGGACATCGAGCCGGAGGAGAAGGTGGTGGGGCTGGTCCCGGTGGGGTCGGCCGACAACCCGCCGATCGTCCTGGCCACGGCTGAGGGCGTCATCAAGCGGGTCAAGCCCGGTGATGAGCCCAGGAACGCCGAGAGCTGGGAGGTCATCTCCCTGTCCGAGGGCGACCGGGTGGTCTTCGCCGACACCGCGGCGGACACGGACTTCCTGGCACTGGTGACCTCCGACGCCCAGCTGCTGCGGTTCCAGGCCGCCAAGGTGCGTCCGCAGGGCCGGGGCGCCGGCGGCATGGCGGGGATCTCGCTTCATGAGGGCGCCCGAGTCATCGCCGGTGCGGCGGTTCCTGAGGAGCTCCTGGCCGAGGCCGTGGTGGTGACGGTGGCGGGCTCCGAGGGCTCGCTCCCGGGCACCGGCGGAGGCAGTGTCAAGGTCACGCCCTTGGATCGCTACCCGGCGAAGGGCCGGGCCACGGGCGGGGTTCGCTCGCACCGGTTCCTGCGCGGCGAGGACGAGCTGATGGTGGCCTGGGTGGGAGTGGCCCCGCCTAGGGCGCTGCGCGAGGGCGGCAAGCCGGTCGCGCTGCCGGAGCCCGATGAGCGGCGTGACGGCTCCGGCTCACCGCTACCGGCCCCCATCATCGGAATCGGCTGACGGGGCCGGTCGCAGCAGCGTCTCGGGGAGCCGCCCACGAGCAGGGCGGCTGTGCCTACAGTGGCGCATGGCCGATCAACCCTCCGCAGACCTGCTTATCAAGGACGCGCGCATCGTCCCTTTCCGGTCCCGCACCGAGCTGGGGGCGCTGCGCCGAGGTGACCCTCACCCCGACGCCTTGGCCGCGCCGCCGCCCCCGGGTGAGCCCGTGGATGTGCGTATCAAGGCGGGCCGGGTCGTCGAGGTGGGACAGGGGCTGAGTGCTCCCGGGACACGGGTCCTTGATGCCGAGGGCTCCTTCCTCATTCCCGGCCTGTGGGACGCTCACGCCCACCTGGACATGGAGGCGGCGCGCTCGGCACGCATCGACACGCTGGCCACCCGCAGCGCGGAGGAGGCCCTGGAGCTGGTGGCCCGGGCGCTGCGGGATTATCCGGGCGGTTCGCGGCCGGCCACGATCCAGGGCTTCGGGCACCGCCTGTCCAACTGGCCCCGGGTGCCCACGGTGGCCGAGCTCGACGCTGTCACCGGGGAGGTTCCCACGCTGCTCATCTCCGGGGACGTGCACTCCGGGTGGCTGAACTCGGCGGCACTGCGTGTCTTCGGCCTGCCGGGGGCCAGCGCCCAGGACCCGGGAGCACCGATGAAGGAGGATCCGTGGTTCGCCCTGCTGGACCGCCTCGATGAGGTGCCCGGGACGCGAGAGCTGCGGGAGTCCGGCTACCGGCAGGTCCTGGCTGACATGCTGTCCCGGGGTGTCACCGGCGTGGTGGACATGAGCTGGTCGGAGGATCCCGATGACTGGCCGCGGCGCCTGCGGGCCATGGCGGACCAGGGCGTTCTTCCCCAGGTGCTGCCCCGTATCCGCATCGGGGTCTACCGCGACAAGCTGGAGCGGTGGATCGCCCGGGGCCTGCGCACCGGGACGGGGCTGGCGGGTTCACCCCGCTTGCCCGACGGATCCCCGGTGCTGGTGCAGGGGCCGCTCAAGGTGATCGCTGACGGCTCGATGGGCTCGGGCAGCGCGCACATGTGCGAGCCCTATCCGGCCGAGCTGGGGGTTGACCACCCCCACGGCGTGGTCAACATCGACCGGGCCGAGCTCACCGACCTCATGGCCCACGGCTCCCGGCAGGGTTATGAGATGGCCATCCATGCCATCGGGGACGCGGCGGTCGACGACGTCGCCGCGGCCTTCGCGCACTCGGGTGCCGCCGGGCGCCTGGAACACGCCCAGCTGCTGCCGGCCGACGCCCTCGACGAGCCTGACGGGGCGCTCAGGCGCCTGGTGGGCTGCGGCATCGAGCTGTCGGTTCAGCCGGCCCACCTCATTGACGACTGGGCGGCCGTGAGCCGGGTATGGCCGGGGCTGGAGGGGCGCACCTACGCCTTCGCAGACATGGTGGCCGCCGGGGCCCTGCTCCAGCTGGGATCGGATGCGCCGGTGGCGCCCTTGGACCCGTGGCTGGCCATGTCGGCGGCCGTGGGGCGTCGGACGCCGGATGGGTCGGTGTGGTCGCCGAATCAGCGCCTGACGGCCGAGGAGGCGCTGGCGGCCAGTGTCAACGGGGCCGGCTCGGTGGCGCTGGGTTCTCAGGCCGACCTGGTGCTCCTGGCCGAGGATCCCCTCCGCCTCGGGGCCGAGGAGCTGGAGGGCGTTCGCCCAGTGGCCACCGTGGTGGCCGGAGCCGTGGCCCACCTGCGCGGGTGAACCGCCCGGGAGACTGTGTTGTCTCATAACTTCTGAAAGTTTCGGATGTCATGACATCTCAAGACACCGGTGGGGTGCGTCTGCGAGATGGCAGAACTGCTGCTTCAGCCTGTCGGAGCGGACACACCCGGTCACTGTGGTGGCTTACGGCGTCGTCTGGACGCACTGCACGAAGGCGGGGTGCTACTGGATGAGGGTCGGGTGCACTTCGGGTGGGTAGGGCCTTCGTGCAGTACGCACAACCCTTGGCCAGTAGATCCCGACCCTCGTGGAGCAGGCCGACTCGAGCCGACTCGGGGCGGGGCCGGCGTCTAACCATGACCACTGGGCCCCAGCGCAGACGTCGGCCAGGGAGCGGTGCAGGAGGACCTGTGACGGAGGCGCCGGGCTCTGCGGCAAGAACCCCTGACTCACTCCTGCGCGGCCCGGTGTCCACAGCGCTGACATTACCGAGCCTGCCGCCGAAGCGCCCAGCGGGGATCGTTGGAATACTGCAGTTTCTTGTCAGGCGCGCAGTCCCGATTCGGGGCTAATGTCAGCGCTGTGGACACCCACGCCCCGTTATGCCTCACCCCTAAGCCTCCCTCGCCTCCAGGACCACCAGCCCACCCAAGGTTCCCACCCGAGCGAGTGCCTCAGAACTCATCACACCCACATGTCTCCCAAGCGAGAAGACAGCACAAACAACCCGGGAGACGAACACCCCGCTCAGACGTCGAGGGCGTAGAGGATGGTGCCGCGGGTGGGTACGTAGCCCAGGGACTCATACAGGTCCACGGCGCCACTGGGGTTGTCGGTGTCGACGCCGGCGGCGGCGTACTCCATGCCGTCGGCGGCGTAGGCGCGCATGGCGGCCACCAGCAGCGCGGGTCCGATCTGGCGGTGGCGGTAGTCGCTGAGGACCCCGAGCACGTCGGTGTAGCCCTCCCGCCAGCCCAGGGCCTGCCAGTCCTGCTCGTAGCGGCCCGAGCGCAGGTACCCGGCGACACGGGCCCGGTCCCCGGAGCGGTCCATGGCCACGAAGCTCCACTGCGGGGCGAAGTAGGCGCTGCCGGCAGTCCAGTCCTCGGGGGTGACGTTCTCCGTCTCCCAGGTCTCGGCCATGGCCTGGTTGTAGGCGCGCCGGACGTCGTTGTCGATCTCGGGGGTCCACGGGTCAATGGTGATGAAGCCGTCCAGGTCCACCTCGGGGATCTCGTCGCCGAGGAATCGGCGCACCTCCCGGTACCAGCGCATCGGCTCAAAACCCATGTCCGCCAGGTGCCCCTGCATGCGTTCGTCATCCGCCATGACGGTGGTGACCACGTGGGCGGGGATCTGGGCCGCGCCCTTGCGTGGCACGGAGCCGGCCCGCTCGGCGCCCACGAGGTGGCGGGCCCGCTCGGCCTGCCAGTGCAGCAGAGCGCGTCCGATGCCACGGTTGCGCACTGCCGGGTCCACGGTGCCGGTCATGGAGGCGTAGATCTCCCCGGCCGGACGCAGGCGTACCAGCCCGAAGGCGCGCATGACGCCGTCGGTGTCGCGCCCGGCGACCCCGGAGTAGGTGGGGTCGAGGAAGTACTCGGCCGTCTCCTGCTCGCTGGTGCGGTAGGGCGGGTTGTCGACGTCCTCGGCCCGGGCGATGAGCGCGGCCAACTCGTGGTTGTCCTCCGGGCCCAGCGGCCGCCAGGTCAGCTCCCGTGACAGGGACGAGCGGGGCCCGGGGCGCAGGATGGGCCACGGTGAGGATCCCGCCCGGCGGATGCCGTAACCGGGTGCCATCAGCACACCTCCCTCAAGAGGACGAAGAAAGACGATCAGTCAGTGAACGACGCGCCTCGACCTTCGGCGGGCCGTGACACGAAGGTTACCGACATTACCTGAAGGAGCGGCCGAGACCTGACGCGCCGGTCAGGCGTCGATGCGCTCGCGATCAACGTCACGGGCGCCTTCGACGATGAAGTCGCGTCGGGGCTCGACCGAGGAGCCCATGAGGAGCTCGAAGACAGACTCGGCCTCCATGATCTGGGCCTCATCCCCCAGAGTGATGCGCCGCAGGGTGCGGTGCTGAGGCTCCATGGTGGTCTCGGCGAGCTGGTGGGCGTCCATCTCCCCCAGGCCCTTGTAGCGCTGCGGCTCCTTGAAGCTGCGACCCGCGCGCTCCAGACGGCGCAGGGTGGTGACGAGCTCCTCGTCGGAGTAGGTGTAGATGATCTCCTTCTTGCGCCGCCCCGAGCCGGAGACCTCGATGCGGTGCAGAGGCGGGACGGCGGCGAACACCCGGCCCGCCTCGATCATGGGGCGCATGTAGCGGAAGAAGAGGGTCAGCAGGAGGGTACGGATGTGAGCGCCGTCGACGTCGGCGTCGGTCATGAGGATGACCTTGCCGTAGCGGGCGGCCTCCAGGTCGAAGGTGCGTCCGCTGCCGGCGCCGACCACCTGGATGATGGCCGAACACTCGACGTTGCGCAGCATGTCGGCCTGGGATGCCTTCTGCACGTTGAGGATCTTGCCGCGGATCGGCAGGAGCGCCTGGAACTCGGAGTCGCGGGCGTTCTTGGCGGTCCCCAGGGCGGAGTCACCCTCGACGATGAACAGCTCGGAGGCGGCGACATCGTCACTGCGGCAGTCGGCGAGCTTGGCCGGCAGGGAGGAGGTCTCCAGGGCGGTCTTGCGGCGAGTGATCTCCTTGTGCAGGCGCGCCGAGACGCGGGCACGCATCTCACCGACGATCTTCTCCTCCAGGGCGCGCGCCTGGGTCTTGAGGTCCCGTTTGGAGGAGGTCAGCAGGGCGGTGAGCTCGCGCTCGACCACCTTGGAGACGATCTGGCGCACGGGCCCGGTGCCCAGGACCTCCTTGGTCTGGCCCTCGAACTGGGGCTCGGGGACGCGCACGGTGATGACGGCGGTCAGGCCCGCCATGATGTCGTCCTTCTCGACGCGGCCGTCCTTGGCGGTGAGCTTCAGGGCCCGGGAGTCGGCCTCGATGCGCTTGCGCAGCACCTTGGTGAGGGCCTGCTCGAATCCGGTCAGGTGGGTGCCGCCCATGGGGGTGGCGATGATGTTGACGAAGGAGCGCTCCGTGGTGTCGTAGCCGATCCCCCAGCGCAGGGCGACGTCGACCATGCAGGTGCGCTCGACCTCCACGGGGCGCAGGTGCCCGCTGGCGCGGTCGAGCTGCTGGACGGTCTCGGTGTAGGTGCCCTCACCGGTGAGGCGGAAGGTGTCAGTGACCGAGCCGTCGGAGGCCAGAAAGTCGACGAAGTCGGCGGTGCCGCCCAGGGCCTGAAAGACCTCGACGCCGTCGTCATCGCCGGTGTCGAACAGGTCGCCGCGGTTCTCGGTGGCGTTCTTGGCGGCCGCCCGCAGGGTGACCTCGTGGACGGCGTCGTCGGTCTCGCCGGCGTCGGCGGCCGGCGTGGTGGAGGCGGCGATGGCCTCGGCCTCGGGGCGCTTGTCCTCCAGGCGCAGGGTGAGGCCCGGAACGAGGAAGCTGGTCTGGCGCAGGCGGGCGCGCAGGGCGGCGGCGTCGTACTCAGTGGGCTTGGGGAAGATCTGGGGGTCGGCCCAGTAGCGGACCCGGGTTCCGGTCACGCCGCGGCGCACCTTGCCGATGACGCGCAGCTCGGAGGCCTTCGTGAACCCGGTGAAGGGTGAGGAGGGGCTGCGCCCGGCGGAGTCGTCGAAGATGCCGGGCTCGCCGCGGTGGAAGCTCATGGCGTAGGTCTTGCCGCCGCGGTCGACCTCGACGTCCATGCGCTCGGCCAGGGCGTTGACGACGGACGCCCCCACGCCGTGCAGGCCGCCGGCGGCGCCGTAGGAGCCACCGCCGAACTTCCCACCGGCGTGCAGCTTGGTGTAGACGAGCTCGACGCCGGTCAGGCCGGAGGAGGGCTCGATGTCCACGGGCACTCCGCGCCCGTTGTCACGCACCTCGATGGAACCGTCGTCGTGGACGGTCACCGAGATGTCATCGCCGTGCCCCTCGAGGGCCTCGTCGACGGCGTTGTCGACGATCTCCCACACGCAGTGCATGAGACCGCGCTGGTCGGTGGAGCCGATGTACATTCCCGGGCGCTTGCGCACGGCCTCGAGCCCCTCCAGGACGGAGAGGTGGCGGGCGGAGTAGTCGCCCCGGCTGGTCTTGTTCTCAGATGAGGGCACGCTGGGAATCTAGCCGATCAGTGCCGCCGGCGCCTTGTGCCCCGCCGCGGTGCGCGTGTGGCGTCATGCGTCATGCAGCCACGCCCGAGGCCGTTGGGCCCCTATGTCAGCGGGAGGGCTGGGCTCACCCGCGCGCTGCCGATCCCGCGGTCGGCCTTGCCCAGGCGGAAGCGCACCCGCCTCTTGAGCACGGTGCCGGAGACGGCCCGCCCGTCCACCAGCCCCTCGGCGGGCAAGAGCGTGAAGGTCCATCGCTCGGCGTAGTCGGAGTCGGGGACGAGCCCTGGCGGGCACTGCAGGAGGCGGGCTCCCCAGATCTGACGGGTCATGAAGGTGCGGGTGTCAACGCCGTCGACCTCGAAGAGCTCCGCGGCGGCGGTGACGTCCTCGTGGCTTCCCACCGAGATCCCGTACTGGCCGACGACGCCGGCGACCACCATCCAGCCGTCCTTGGCCAGCGTGCTCCCGGCAGTGCCAGTGGCCCCGGCGAGGTCGGCCCCCTCCCCCAGGGCCGGGTCGACGAAGTCCTCGGCCAGATCGGGCTGCTGACCGCGGCGGATGTTCAGGTCCATGGTCCCGCGGGTGTCGAGTCGGTTGCTGGCCGGGATCGCCAGGAGCCCGTAGTCGACGTCGTTGGAGAAGCGGAAAGGGGCGAAGTGCTCCCTTAAGCGGGCCACTGCGCACTCGGCCCGCGCCCAGCGGGCACCGGCACCGCCTCCGTCTCCTGCGCCCTCGTCCAGGCACTCGACGACGACCTCGGCGGGCGGCCTCAGCCCCACGGACTCCAGCCTCTGACGAAGGGCCGCGTTGGTCGCCCAGCCCGAGCGCTCCAGGCGCGCGATCTCACGGTCGCGAAACTCCTGCACCACCGACATCCCGACTGCTCCCTCCCGAGCCCTGCGCTGTGACAGCTCACCACGGCCGCCCTCCAGCATTCACCCGATCGGTCGGCTCCGTGGTGACGTGCACCATGATGCCGATGCGCCGTGGGCGAAAGCGCGTGCGCCTCAGGCGGAAACAGCCGCCTAAGACGGGTGAAGGCGTCTGCGTCATGATGCAATGCAGTCCATGAGCACAACCGGAACCTCAACCGCCACCCAGGCGGTGACCACCCTGGACGAGCAGACCACTCCTGCCGCCGACTCCGCCGAGCGCCCGCTGACCACAGCCGACCGCTGCGACGTCTGCGACGCACAGGCCTACGTCCGAGTCGTCATGTTGACCGGCGAGCTCTTCTTCTGCGGCCACCACGCCCGCAAGCACGCAGACAAGCTCAAGGAGGTCGCCCTGCTGTTCCAGGACGAGACCTCGAGCCTGACCGCCGGCAGCTGACGCCGTCGGCCGGCCGGCTCGGCCGATAACCCGGCCAACGTGGACTTTTTCACTGAGGTCGGCACTGCGATTCACTGAGTATCACAGTCTTTTTCTACCGGATGCCGCATATCCTCGTTCCTGAGGTTCTGATCCTGTTCCCACCCCGAGTCTCCCTCCCCAGAAGCCTCGCCCTGATCGAAGCATCGTGCCCCGCATCCAGGCTTGATGAAGCCGTACTCCCCTCAAGGAACTGTCTGTGAAACGCTCCCTCCGCGTCATGACCGCCTCCGCCCTGCTCCTCCTTTGCGGCGCGCTCACGCTTTCCGGATGCTCCGGATCTACAGGCTCCAGCGCCTCCTCCCCAGCTAACACCGCCTCGGCGGGTGCGAAGGCCGCCGGTCCCGTCATCATCGACCTGCGTTCAGCTGAGGAGTTCAAGAAGGGGCACCTGGAGGGGGCCGTTAACTACGACTTCTCCTCGGGTGATTTCTCCAGCCAGATCTCGGGCCTGGACCGCAGCTCCCAGTACCAGCTCTACGGCTCCGCCGACCAGCCCAAGATGGCCAGCGCCGTCATGCGCAACGCCGGCTTCTCCGGCGTCACCGAACTGGGAACCCTCGACGCCGCCAAGAAGACCACCGGGGCCAAGGTCGTCACCGACTGAGGCCCCTCCGCTCAGTCCCCGGCGGTCGCGTCCAACATGGTTTTGACCGTATCAGTGAAGTAGGGACCTCGGTTCACACCGTCCAGCGGCCGCCACAGGGAGGTCACCGACCTCACGTAACCGAGCCCGGTGGACTCGTTGTAGCGGTAGAGCCAGGGCCCGCCTGAAGCCCCCATGCCGAAGTCGCAGCCCTCGACTTTCAGCTTGCCCTCCGACT
The DNA here is from genome assembly GCF_016694895.1 of Actinomyces sp. HMT 175. Lineage (NCBI taxonomy): Bacteria > Bacillati > Actinomycetota > Actinomycetes > Actinomycetales > Actinomycetaceae > Actinomyces > Actinomyces sp. HMT 175. The sequence goes on along the minus strand of NZ_CP068012.1, from coordinate 1,313,355 downwards.
GCTCCGTGGTCCTGACGCAGGAATGGACAGTGCTACTGCCGTCGGGGGTCGTCTTGTTGGTGGGGTATCCGAAGATCGTGGCTTGGAAAACGTAACTGCCTCCCCACGCCAGCCCGTATCCACCGACGACATCGGCAACAGGCTTGTTGGCGTCCCCACCGTTGTTGAGCGTCACGTAGGCGACGTCGCTGCTGTAGTCAGTCTGATCGGCTCGCCAGCTGTTGAAAGTGCGTATTGAACGAACCGTCCATACTCCCACCGGATCCGGGTCGGCCTGGGTGCGGTCATAGTCCGGCACGAAGACCGCATTCTTCACCCACCCTTCCTCGGCGTTGTAGACGCAGTGGGCCGCCGTGATGACGACGCTCTTGGACGGGGTACTGAGAACCGAGGCGGTGCAGTAGGTGTTGTCAGAGGCGTAGCCGTTGAAGAACAGCTTCCCCTTGGCCCTGGCGGGCGGTGTCGCTCCCCCATCAGCAACCGGGGCGACGGGCTCAGTCATTGCGGCCGGATCCGTGGAGCTGGAGCTGTCACCATTGTTGCCGTCGGCCACCGACCGTTCTTGAGTCGAGTCATCAGCCGCAGGAGAATCCAGGGACTTGGAGGCAGCCATACGCTCATGCGTCCAGTAATTCAGAACGTTCTGGTCCGGTGCATGGTTCACTGTGGTCGCAGGCAGCTCATCGGGAATCGGCTCTGCGCTCCTACCGAAGCTGGTGGGCGCGGTCACCGCCATCGACGCAGCCTCAGGTCCCCCTGCCGGCACCGGCTCAGCGCCATGAGCCGACGGGGAGACCAGGGACAGTGGGACCATTCCTGCCGCCGCCAGCATGAGTACTGCAGCAGCAGTCATCGGTCTGCACAATCGAGCAGTTCTCTTCATTGGTTCGCTCCCGATGTGACGTAGTTATTTACCTTCGTCCAACGGAAGAAACCTACCACTATTACTACCGTTCGGTCTGCCGAAGGAACCGAGCATCAGGCACGTCGATAACGGCGTCGGCCCCGGAACCTCATGGGTTTCGGGGCCGACGCCGTTGACACGAAGGAGCCGGGAGTGCCCTTCGTCAGAGGCAGTCCGCTCAGTCCAGGTAGTCGCGCAGGACCTGGCTGCGCGAGGGGTGGCGCAGCTTGGACATGGTCTTGGACTCGATCTGGCGGATGCGCTCCCGGGTGACCCCGTAGACCTTGCCGATCTCATCGAGGGTCTTGGGCTGGCCGTCGGTCAGACCGAAACGCATGGAGACCACGCCGGCCTCACGCTCCGAGAGGGTGTCGAGCACGGCGTGGAGCTGCTCCTGCAGGAGGGTGAAGCTCACCGCGTCGGCCGGGACCACGGCCTCGGAGTCCTCAATGAGGTCACCGAACTCGGAGTCCCCGTCCTCACCCAGGGGGGTGTGCAGGGAGATCGGCTCGCGGCCGTACTTCTGGACCTCGACGACCTTCTCCGGGGTCATGTCCAGCTCGACGGCCAGCTCCTCCGGGGTGGGCTCACGTCCCAGGTCCTGGAGCATCTGGCGCTGCACGCGGGCGAGCTTGTTGATGACCTCGACCATGTGCACCGGGATGCGGATGGTACGGGCCTGGTCCGCCATCGCGCGGGTGATGGCCTGGCGAATCCACCAGGTGGCGTAGGTGGAGAACTTGAAGCCCTTGGTGTAGTCGAACTTCTCCACGGCGCGGATGAGGCCCAGGTTGCCCTCCTGGATGAGGTCCAGGAAGAGCATGCCGCGGCCCGTGTAGCGCTTGGCCAGGGAGACCACCAGTCGCAGGTTGGCCTCCAGCAGGTGGTTCTTGGCCCTCTGGCCGTCCTGGGCCACCCAGTGCAGCTCGCGACGCAGCTTGGCCGGCAGGTCGTTGCCCTCCTCGGCCAGGCGGTGCTCGGCGTAAAGACCGGCCTCGATGCGCTTGGCGAGCTCGACCTCCTGCTCGGCGTTCAGCAGCGCGACCTTGCCGATCTGCTTGAGGTAGTCCTTGACCGGGTCCGCGGTGGCGCCGGCGGTGACGACCCGCTGGGCGGGCTCGTCGCCCTCGTCGGAGTCGGAGACGGTGAAGGAGCCGTCCTTGTCCTGGGACTTGCCGCGCTTACCGGACTTCTTGGAGGCGGCCTTCTCCGCCTCCTCCCGGCGCATGCGCTCGAGCTCACCGGTCAGGGCCGCGATGGAGGGCTGCATCTTGATGCCCTTGATGACCCATCCGCGGAAGATGTAGCCGTTCTGAGCGAGGTAGTCGCGCGCCACCATGGGCGCGGAGTCGCCGATGACGAAGCGGGGCACCGGTCCGTGGCCGTAGGGGGCCAGCGTGATGGGCTCCTCCAGGGTGCCGTGGCCGGCGATCTCCAGGTTCTCCACGACCGTGCGCGAGCGCACGAAGAGAGTCGCCCCCGGGGCCAGGCGGACCCCCTTGAGAGAGGCGGGGTTGTTGAAGGGGCTGCGCTTGGAGCCGTCGCCGTTCTCCTCCAGGCTCACGTCCAGGTAGTAGTCGCGCAGCTCGGGGGCCGGGCCGTCATCCTCCTGGACGGCCTGCGCCTCGGAGTCGTCGTCCTGGTCCTCCTCCTCGTCAGAGGAGTCCTCGTCGTCAGAGTCGTCGTACTCCTCGTCGTCATAGTCGGCGTCGTCGGCGTCGTCGTCTCCTTCATCGTCGAGGTCGAAGTCCTCGTCGTCGAGCGGGGTCTCGTCGACGTCGTCAGTGAGCTCGGTGCTGGAGCGCGTCACTGTGGAAGAAGCCACGGAGTTCCTTTCGCGTGAGCGGGCGGACAGCCGGTGACGGGGTATGGGAACCCGCTCCGGCACAGCAGACAACCCCAGAATTGTAGCGTTTATTCCCCAGGATCACCGCACGGGCGACTTAGTATGCCCTACCTTGTCCGCACTCGGCGTCGCGCCGCGGCAAACCTGCCGTCGGGAGCATCGCCGGCCCTCCTGACGTCTGAGCTGGGACTACTCTGGCGGTCATGAGTGCGTTGCCTGCGGCCCTGGGCCGTATCCGTCCCGCCGTCGAGCACCGTCTGACCCAGGTCCTGGAGGACTGCCACCGGCGCTGGGAGGACCTGGGCCAGGCCGCCCCTGAGCTGCTCGAGGCCGCCGGGAGCGTCCTGAGTGGGGGCAAGCGCATGCGCGCCGTCCTGGGAGCCGTCGGCTGCGCAATCCTGAGCACCCCGGAGCGGCGATCCGAGTACCTGACCGCTTCCGACGCCATCCACCTGGGTGCGGCGCTGGAGCTCTACCAGGCCAGTGCCCTGGTCCACGACGACCTCATGGACGGCGCCAACACGCGTCGGGGCCTGCCCGCGGCGCACCGGGTCTTCGCCCGGGACCACGAAGACCGGGGCTGGCTGGGGCGCCCGCAGACCTTCGGGGCCAATGGCGCCATCCTGCTCGGCGACCTCCTGCTGTCCCTGGCGGGTGAGGAGATGAGCGCACTGGCGCCGTCGCGCACCTCCAGCCAGACCCGAGGCAGTGCGGTGCGGCACGCCCGGTCCGCCTTCGACGCCATGACCACCGAGGTGGCCCTGGGCCAGTTCCTCGACGTGCGCAGCGAGAACCTGCCCCTGCCCTGGGACCGGGAGCCGGGCGCCGCAGCCAGGCTCATGCAGGGCGACGCCCTGTCGGTGGTTCGACACAAGTCGGCCCGCTACTCGGTGCGCCACCCGCTACTGATCGGCGCCCTCCTGGCCGGCCTGGACCCGAACGGGACCACCGCCGAGCACCTGGCCGCCTTCGGCGAGGACGTCGGCATCGCCTTCCAGCTGCGCGACGACGAGCTGGGGGTCTTCGGCTCACCGCAGGCCACCGGCAAGCCGGCCGGCGACGATCTGCGCGAGGGCAAGCGCACAGTGCTGCTGGCCCTGACCTGGGGGCGATGCGACGATACCGGCCGCCGGCTGCTCGGCAGTGTCCTGGCCAATCCCGAGGCCACGGAGGAGCAGATCGGCGAGGTCGCCGCTCTCATCGAGGACTGCGGCGCGCGCGCCGCCCACGAGGAGATCATCGCCGCGCACCGCGAGGCCGGGAACCGGAAGCTGGAGCGCCTCGGGGACGAGGGCGTGGTGAGCACCGCATCCCTGGAGGACCTGGCGGTGCTGGCGGACCTGCTGACGCACCGGGTCTCCTGATCCGGCGCGGGCAACGGGGCGACCCAACAGATGGGCAGCACAGATGGGCAGCACTACCCGCCTGATCCGGCCGGCGGCTGTGACCATCCCACCGGCATCGTAGAATCGCGGCGTGGTCACAGATCCCCTCATTGGTCGGTTGGTCGACTCTCGCTACGAGATCGTCGACCGCCTAGCGCGTGGCGGGATGGCCACCGTCTACCGCGCCCATGACCGTCGCCTGGACCGGACCGTGGCGCTCAAGCTCATGCACGCCCACCTGGCCGACTCCCCCGACTTCGTCTCGCGCTTCCGCCGTGAGGCGCGGGCCGCGGCACGCCTGTCCAACCCGGGCGTGGTGGCCGTCTTCGACCAGGGCAGCCTGGACGGGGTTGCCTACCTCGTCATGGAGTACGTCGAGGGGCCCACACTACGCGACCTCATTGCGGCAGGCCCGCTGTCGGTCAAGGAGGCCCTGGGCCTGGTGGCCCAGCTGCTGCGCCCGCTTGGTGCCGCCCACCGAGCCGGCCTGGTCCACCGCGACATCAAGCCGGAGAACGTGCTGCTTCCCTCGGATGGCTCGGTGGCCAAGGTGGCCGACTTCGGCCTGGCTCGGGCGGTCACGGAGGTGACACAGACGACGACGGGCAACGTGCTGGGCACGGTCGCCTACCTGGCGCCAGAGCTCATCACCTCCGGGGACTCCACCTCTCGCGCCGATGTCTTCTCCGCCGGGGTGGTCCTCTACGAGCTCCTCACCGGCCAGCAGCCCTTCACCGCGGACTCCCCCATTCAGATCGCCTTCCGCAACGTCCACGAGGACGTGCCCCTGCCCTCCAAGCTGGTGCCCGACATGCCGGCCGACGTCGACGAGCTCGTGGCCACCATGACTCGCCGTGAGCCGCAGGAGCGCCCGGCCGACGCCGACGAGGCGTTGGCGCTGCTGCGCAACGTCGTTGACGAGCTCACCGACTCCGAGCTCTCCGTACGCCGCGGGGGCGGGACCGGCTCCATCCGGACCCAGCAGGTCATGACGGCCAACGCTCAGGCCGCCCGCTCCGCCATCGACAACGAGCCCCAGGACGACGCCGACGACTCCTCCGCCGAGGAGGCCTCGCCGCACGCCGGGATGCGCACCGTCTCCCTTCCCATTGGTTCGATCGGCCCGGACTCCAAGGGGAGAACACGTGCGCTCTCCCGCAAGGCCCTGGCGGCCGACGCTCAGAAGACCACTGCCGTCCCCACCCCGAAGAAGAGTAACGGCGGCTTCAGTCGCCGTCGTGCACTCGTCATCGGGCTGCTGGCCGTGGCTGGGACCGGTGCGAGCGCCACCTGGTACCTGACGGCCGGTCCCGGCAGACGAGTTTCCGTGCCCAACATCATTGGCATGTCTGAGGACCAGGCGCAGCTCGCTCTGGAGAAGCAGGGGCTCGACTGGGGCACGCCCGAGCGCGTCTACTCCGACACGGTCCCGGCCGGCAGCATCGTCTCCTGCCAGCCGAAGGCGGGCCAGAAGGTGGGGCTCGGCCAGGCCGTCACCGCCACCGTCTCCCGAGGCGTGGAGACCAAGACCGTTCCCGACGTCGTCAGGAAGACCAAGGACCAGGCCACGGCCGCGATCACGGCGGCCGGCCTGACCCTGGGGGACGTCACGGAGGAGTACTCCGCCAGCGTGGAGTCGGGCAAGGTCATCTCCTGCGACCCCAAGGCCGGCAAGGTCATCAAGCACACCGAGAAGGTCTCGCTCGTGGTCTCCAAGGGCAAGGAGCCGGCCACGATCCCCGACGTGACCGGTATGAGCGAGGACGAGGCCAAGAAGGTCCTGGAGGACGCCGGCCTGAAGAAGGGCAAGGTCAGCAAGGGCTACTCCGACTCCGTGGCCAAGGGGAACATCATCTCCTCCTCCCCCATCGCCGGGGCTTCGGGCTACTACAAGGGCGACTCGGTGGACCTGACGGTCTCCAAGGGGCCGGAGAAGGTGACGGTCCCGGATGTGACCGGCAAGAGCCAGGACGAGGCCAAGAAGGTCCTGGAGGACGCCGGGCTCAAGGTGGAGGTCAATAAGCGCCTGGGCGGCCCCTTCGGGACCGTGCGCTCCACTGATCCTGAGCCGGGCTCCAGCGTCAAGCCGGACTCCAAGGTCACCATCAACATCTTCTGACGAATGTGGCCCGGTGCCGCTTCAGCGGACCGGGCCACGTTTCGCCTGCTCTGCAGGCGGGCGCTCAGCGAGTGTTCTCAGCCCTTGAGCATCTCGGCGATCTCGAAGGCGACCTCGAGGGACTGCTGGTGGTTGAGCCGCGGGTCGACGAGGGTCTCGTAGTGCTCGGCCAGGCCGGCCTCGTCAATGTGCTCGCCGCCGCCGAGGACCTCGGTGACGTCGTCGCCGGTGAGCTCGACGTGGATACCGCCCGGGGCGGTGCCCAGGGTGCGGTGCACCTCGAAGAAGCCGCGGATCTCGTCGAGGATCGTCTCGAAGCGGCGGGTCTTGTAGCCGTTGTCGGAGGTGATGGTGTTGCCGTGCATTGGGTCGGCGATCCAGGTGACGGGGCGCCCGTCGGCGCGCACCGCCTCCACCAGCGGCAGCAGGGCCTCGCGGATGCGCTCGGCGCCCATGCGGGTGATGAGGGACAGGCGTCCGGGCAGGCCCTCGGGGTTGAGACGGTCCATGAGCCGGGCGATGTCGTCGGGGGACGTGGTGGGGCCGACCTTGACGCCGACGGGGTTGTGAACGCCGGCGAGGATGGCGACGTGGGCGCCGTCGGCCTCGCGGGTGCGCTCCCCCACCCAGAGCATGTGGGCGGAGGTGTCGTAGAGGCGCCCGGAGCGGGAGTCCTCGCGGATCATGGCGTCCTCGTACTCCAGGAGGAGGGCCTCGTGGGCGGCGTAGAAGTCGACCTGGCGCAGGGCCTCGAAGTCCACGCCTGCGGCATCCATGAAGCGCATGGCCCGATCGAGCTCCTCGGCGAAGGACTCGAAGCGCTTGTAGGCGGGGTTGGCGGTGAAGCCGCGGTTCCAGGAGTGGACCTCGCGCAGGTCCGCGTAACCGCCCATCGTGAAGGCGCGGATGAGGTTGAGGGTGGTGCCCGAGCGCAGGTAGGCGTCCAGCATGCGGGTGGGGTCGGGGATGCGGGCCTCGGGGGTGAACTCGTGGCCGTTGACGGAGTCGCCGCGGAAGGCGGGCAGGGTGACCTCGCCGCGGGTCTCGGTGTCCGAGCTGCGGGGCTTGGCGTACTGGCCGGCCATGCGGCCGATCTTGACCACGGGCGTGGAGGCGCCATAGGTGAGGACCGCGGCCATCTGGAGGATCGTCTGAACCTTGAGGCGGATGTTGTCGGCCGTGTTGTGGGTGAAGGACTCGGCGCAGTCCCCGCCCATGAGGACGAAGGCCTCCCCGGTACTGGCCTGGGCGATGAGCTCGCGCAGAGAGTCGACCTCTCCGGCGAAGACGAGCGGGGGTCGGCGGCGCAGGTCCGCCACCACGTCGGCAAGCGCGGCCTCATCAGGGTAGGCGGGCTGCTGGAGGGCGGGCAGGTGGCGCCATGCGGGGGCCTGGGCGTCCGTGCGGGCGGCGGAGAGCTCGTTCATCACGCCCGTCAGCATAGGCCAGTCGGGAGATTGCCCGGGTTCGGCGCCGCATCGCGAAACACGGGGGTTGGGAGACGAATTCTGTCACTGTGGGCGACTTTTAGGGCTGCAACAGAGCGCGCACCGACTGGTTGCAACGCCCTGACCTGCACGGATGCGAAGGCCGCCGTTACAAAAGCGCCGCGGGCGGGTTGAATAGTCGCCAAACGTGACACCTGGGGCCGCCGGCACCACCCTCCAGGGCACAGACGGGCACAGAGAGGCGGCCGGCGCCGTCACGAGGACGGCACCGGCCGCGGCAGGATGCGGGCTCAGCCTCAGTGCTCGGGGGCGGCCTCGGCGGGCTCCACCTTCTGGCCCAGCTCGGCCATGAGCTCGGTAAACCAGGCCTGGGTGATGTCGAAGGGCTTGGCGCCGGCGATGCGCGGGAAGGCGATCGCGGTGAGCTCGTCGTTGTTCTCCTCGTCCTGGCCGATGACGCCGGACTCGCCGCGCAGGGCGCAGTCGACGGCCAGGTCGCACATCTTCTTGATGAGGGCGAGGTCCTCGGCGTTGGCGTGGGCGGCGCGCGAGTAGTAGCCGGACTTCTGGACCATGACCTTCTCAGCACCGATGAGCTCAGCGAACTGCTTGGCGAACCACTGGCCGGGGTTGATGGTGTCGAGCTTGACGTGGCCGAAGGGGTCGCGCTGGACCTCCTGGCCGGCGGCTTCCATCTCCGCGATGATCTCGGGGACGCCGGCGCCCTCGGACAGGAAGATGTTGACGTTGCCCTGCTCGTCCATGATGGCCTTGAGGCGCTCGGCCTCGGCGGCGATGTCCAGCTTCACCTCGGGGAGGAAGACAGCGTGGACGTCCCAGCGCTCCTTGGTCAGGCCGAGGGAGGGGGCCCACTGCTTGGTCTGGAGCAGGTCGTGGTAGCGGCGGGCGGTCTCGGCGGTGAGGTAGCCGCAGTTGCGGCCCATGCACTCGTGGACGATGAGCATGCGGGGGTTGGAGCGGTGCTCGCCGATGACGTTGAAGGCGAAGCCGGCGCCCTCGTCGGCCGCGGTCCAGGCGCCCAGGGACTGGCGGATCGGAACCACGTCGTTGTCGATGGTCTTGGGCAGGCCGACGACGGTGAGCTCGTAGTCGTTCTCGTGGAGGTAGGCGGCCAGGTCGGCGGCGGTGGTGTTGGTGTCGTCGCCACCGATGGTGTGCAGGACGTCGACGCCGTCCTTGCGCAGCTGCTCGGCGGCGAACTCCAGGGGGTTGACGCCCTCCTCGACGAGGCCGCGATCGACGAGGTTCTTGGCGTTGGTGAGCTTGACGCGGGAGTTGCCGATCGGGGACCCGCCGAAGTCGCGCAGGATGCCGGCGTTCTTGCGGCCCTCGTCGTCGATGACGATGTAGTTGCCGGTGAGCAGGCCGTGGTAGCCGTACTGGTAGGCGATGATCTCGACCTCGGGAGCGACCTGCGTGTAGCGCTCGATGAGGTCGCCGACGGCGGCGGACAGACAGGGGGCGAAACCGCCAGCGGTGAGCAGGGCGACGCGACGAATCGACATCGGGAACCTTTCCTTGGATACGAGGAGTGACGGACCCATCCTAACGGTATGCCCCGGCGTCCCCGCCAGGCCCTTCAGGCCCAAGGTCGGGGTCGGACTCCGGGGCGGGGCATCCCTCGGGATCGATGAGAATCCGTTCATCTACGAGTTGTACTGCCAGTTCTGGCGCCACGCGCAACAGGAAGTCGAAGTGTTCCCAGACGGATGCACGGTAGGACCAAGAGCGAACCAACGCACCGCGTGCAAAATTATTCCATAGTCGCACATCAGCAGGATAACTATCACCCATCACGCCAACATCAGAACACAGCCGAGCAAAACGCAAACAGCAATTTGCGGCATCCTCCCTATCCGACAAGATTTCCGTCAGCCTCAACTCCCAACGCACAACGTCCGCAGCGTCAAGCATCATGCCGTTTTGGATCATCGCCTTGACCACGATGAACTGCACACCAACCCTTAAATCAAAGCTAGCAACCCGTTTTACGACAGATTCGGCCAACTCTAACAATCCAACCTTCACTAGGTGTCTCACAACTCGACTTACAGCACCCTCCCTCAAAGAAGAGTCAGCAATATCCTCGGCGAGCTCCATGGAAACAAATGCCAAATTCTGAGCCTGCTCAAACTGACCCGCATCCGCCAAAGCACCGGCAATCTTCACCAGAGCCTCACCACGCCACCGGGAGTCCATTACTCCGGCAGCGACTTCCTGAGCCTGCTCAAACCGACCCGCATCCGCCAAAGCACCGGCAATCTTCACCAGAGCCTCACCACGCCACCGGGAGTCCATTACTCCGGCAGCGACTTCCTGAGCCTGCTCAAACCGACCCGCATCCGCCAAAGCACCGGCAATCTTCACCAGAGCCTCACCACGCCACCGGGAGTCCATTACTCCGGCAGCGACTTCCTGAGCCTGCTCAAACCGACCCGCATCCGCCAAAGCACCGGCAATCTTCACCAGAGCCTCACCACACCGCCAGGAGTCCATTACTCCGGCAGCGACTTCCTGAGCCTGCTCAAACCGACCCGCATCCGCCAAAGCACCGGCAATCTTCACCAGAGCCTCACCACACCGCCAGGAGTCCATTACTCCGGCAGCGACTTCCTGAGCCTGCTCAAACCGACCCGCATCCGCCAAATCACCCGCAATCTTCACCAGAGCCTCACCACGCCACCAGGAGCGCTTAATTTCGGCAGCGACTTCCTGAGCCTGCTCAAACCGACCCGCATCCGCCAAAGCACCTGACATCTTAAACAGAGCAGTTTCGCGCCACCAAGAACCAGTAATCCGTTCGAAGGCATCACGGGCCCGATCAGCCTGCCCCACTTCAGATAAAGCGATGACAAGTTTTACCAGAGCTTCATTACGTGAGTGCCACTCTTCGATGTGCAACACTGTACGGGAAGCCATGTCAAACGCATGCTCGATGAAACCCAAATTAATCAAGACACATAGCGCTTTTATGAGCACCTCGGCACGCAAACGAACATTATAGATTCCTTCAGCTAGGTTTATGACGCGGTCGGAAGTTTCCTGTGCTTGTTCGACTGCTCCCACAGAGACAAGATCGTCAACTATCCTCACCAGCACCGCGGCACGCACCCCTTGATCGTCAATCTGATACGCAACCTGCCGGGCCTGTTCAACATAACCAGCTCTCGCCGCGACGCACGCCAAATCTGGCAGGCGCTCCTGAAAGTCACCGATTCGTTCTGCAACTTTCTGGGCCTGCTCGAGTAGACCCGCGCCAGCAAACGCACACGCCACCTTCATCAACGCCTCACCACGCAAACGAAAATCAGCCACCTTCTCAACCGTCCGCTGCGCCTTCTCTGCGACCTCCCGAGCCCGCTCGAGTAGACCCGCGCCAGCAAACGCACACGCCACCTTCATCAACGCCTCACCACGCAAACGAAAATCAGCCACCTTCTCAACCGTCCGCTGCGCCTTCTCTACGGCCTCCCGAGCCCGCTCGAGTAGACCCGCACCAGCAAACGCACACGCCACCTTCATTAACGCCTCACCACGCAAACGAGAATCACCGATCAGCCCAGTCACTCGCTGCGCTAGATCAAACGACCCCGAATCCGTCAATTCTCTAACCAAATTAAAATGAGCTTGATCGCGCAAACGAACATCATCAATCTCCTGAGCAATCCGCTGCGCTCGGTCGATCAAACCGCCATCAACGAAGACTTTCTGAACCTTAACCAGCGCCTCTACTCTCCACCATGGATCATCAATTTGCGCAACTACACACTGCACCTCCTCCGCAACCATTTCAGCCTGTTCAGCTAACCCCACACTTGCCAACGAAACTACCGAATTAGCCAATGCTTCAGCCCTCCATCGGAAACCACTAACCCGCCCAGAAAGCTGTTCGACAACGTTGGCGCAGCGCCGAGCTTCCTCCATCATCCCCACACTCACCAAGGCAACCACAGCATTCCTCAATGCCTCAGTACGTAACCGAAAGTCATCAACCCGCCAAGCTGCCCGTTGACTAGTAATGGCGCAGCGCCGAGCTTCCTCCATCATCCCCACACTCAACAAGACAACCGCCGCATTCCTCGACACTTCGGCACACAATCGAGAACTATCGATAGATTCAACTAACTCACAAATATGGCCTGCCAAGACTTCAGAAGTTAGCGTAGGGACACCTTTTGAGACAGAACTAAGACACAAATGTGGTTCGAAATTACATCTCCAGACTGTACCGTCATCAACAAGCGACTGTTCGGTTCGCTTCACACCAATCAGCGCACACAAAAGTTTTATTATAATTCTAAACCGCATTGCAGGCTCTTCAACACTATCGACTATTGCCTTCAGGCTATTCCAGTATGAAGAATACGCTTGGCTACAGCAATCAACTTCGAGAGATGAGGGATTCACACAGGCGGAAGTTTGCAAAGAATCTTTGGTAAAACCACACCAAACAGAATACTTACGCAGCAGCGAAGTCCTCCAACTAACCTCATCTACATCATGACCTAAGGCCCCAATGTCAACAGCTACAATATCGATCAGTATTCTCGAAAGTTCATCACGAATCTTCGGGCAGGAATTTAGTGAGTCTAGCACTTCCGGAAAGAAGTTTAGCAGTTCGCAGCCTCGACCACCTCGCACACAAGCTTCACCTACCTCTTCAACAGCTCTTAACCTGGACTCAACTGAATCTAGAGATAGCACTGTGTCTTGAATTTTTTCAATGGGGGCATTAAAGTACAAGCAGGACAATTCCAGCATGCCCGGCAAATAAGATTCCATACGAGCGAGCGCCTCTTTTAGTTCGACGATCTCCAGAAACAATCGCTCTGAATTCTCCGGAACCTCGTCACCATAAAGTTCCAACACTTTACTGTAATCACGTTCAATTGTGCGCAGAACATGGGAACGCCTCCCGAATCGACGCCATATTTCATGGTATCGATTTGAATCAAATACGAGGTCAATAGCCGGTTTTCTCTCCACATCCACGTCGGTCATCATGTCGAAGCAAGGCTCACTCAACATATAGTTGGGAGTTGTGCTGTTCCACCCGTCGGCAGCCCGCTTTTCCACCCATGCCCGGATAACACGACGATATGGCTTCAGGGCTCTACCACGGGCCGACGCCCACCAGGTTTCAGCTTTTGACTCATCATCTTTTCCGAAGCCGTCGGGAGAAATCTCACGTAGCACGGCACGCAGAACAGCGTCATGTCCCAGAATGTAGGATGGGATTTCTTGGTTTCCGAAGCCGACGTTGACTCGCATGAGCATACGACCAGGAGAATGATCTACACACGCCTTGACGTCTCTACTGGGCACATTCTCAAGATGGCGATGCCTAGCGATCAACTGCCGCAACTCATCGATGGTGAGAAAACCCCCACACGCCGCTAGAAATGCTCCGATATCGACAGCGAGATCAGATTTGAAGAACGTTTCAATATCCTTCTGATTGATCTTCTCTTGAGCAATAGGAGAAGGTTTAAGTGAGGCAATTGTCCTCGAAGAATTGCATACTATATCCTCTGGCATCCGAGGGTTCGGCCGAGACGCCGTCACCAACTTCACACCTTCGGGAAGATGTCGCGGCAGCAACGATAGAATGGACTTAGCTGCAGCCTCATCTGGTCGCTCGTAGTAGGAATCCTCGTCCACTCCGTCAATGACAAGAACCAAAGGCCGAGGGTTCTTGTCTGATTGGCAAGCCGTTGCTGCTCGACGCAAAAGTTGACGGAACTCGGTGTTCTGGGATGCCGGCTCAGAAACCCGCTCTGTGTACTCATCTCCTAAAATTTCTGCCAATTGAGCCCCAGCAACGAAAGAAAAACTTTTCCAGTCATTCCCATCGCCACCCATGCGACGAATGAAGAAGGAAACGATGTGCACGCCATCGGGCGGATTCAATGCGAAGGAGGACATCAGGGCGGTTTTTCCGCTAATCATGCCCGCCTCCATGGCGTACCAAGTGTCTTGTGAACCTCGGACAAATGTTTCTAGCTCGGCCAGCTCTCGCTCTCGATCCTCCAGTGGATCGGGAGCAAGGTCGCGGACCACCTCCATATGGTCAGCAACGACGGCGCGCGTCTGGGAGGCTCCAGCGGGACGTTCGGCGAGCCGTTGAATCCCAGCACGGACTTCCTCGACGCTTTCGAGAATAGAGGCCAACGCCTCCTTCTCGGTGAAGCAATCAGCAATGCGTTGGCAGGCCACTTCAAGCACCCAGTCGAAGGCCTGCCTCGCTGACTCGTCCGCCAGATCGCTGCGCAGGTCTGTGCCACCCAGGTCAAGAAGAGTCCGGCGCAGCTCTTCCCAGTTGTATCCCGCGGCAAGCCGTTCCTTCTCCGAGAGCTGGTCGATGAGGGATGCCGCCTGTCGGGCTGCCACATGCCAGTCAGCCTCGGAGATCCCCTGATGCTCTCGGAGCAGCTGCTTTGCTGCATCGTCGGCGATCTTCTCAGCAAAGACCGCCCGATTTCCGCCGATTTCCAGCGTTCTCCGGAACTTCGCCAACAGCCCGGCACCTTCGCCAACCGCTGTGGCGAGTGCTCCCTGTCCGGAGGCTATGAGGAGCAGCTTCACAATCGATGTCCCGAGGGGAATGAAAGTGTCGCGATCCATGGCAGCCATGAGCACTCCTCATCGTGTGGTGCATGTTACAGGAAGATTCCGTAACTTTATCGCAGCACACCGACACTCTGGAACCGGTTGGTCAGCCGTCAGGCAATCCTCGCCCTGCCGGGATCAGCCGCGCCCGCCCCTACTCGGCACCGGGCTCGGCCTCGTCGTCGGAGGTCTTGTCCTTCTTCTTGTCCTTGCCGCTCTTGTCCTCGGGCGGCTCGGGCACGGAGACCTCGGGGGCGGGGCGGCCACCGGGCGCGGCCACGGGGGCCGCCGAGGGGCGGGCCTGCGCCTGGGCGGCGAGCATCTCGGTGACGACCTCGTCGGCGGTCTTCTTCTCCGAGTCCATGGCCTTCTTGACGTCGGCGGCATAGAGGTCCACGTACTCCTGGCCGGAGAGGGCCATGAGGGCGTACATGATCTCGTCGGTGATGGAGCGCAGCACGAAGCGGTCGTTCTCCAGGCCCTTGTAGCGGGAGAAGTCCAGCGGCTCGCCGATGACGATGCCCACGCGGTGGCGGGTGGAGGGGATGGACTTGCCGATCGGCTGGGCCAGGTTGGAGCCGATCATGGCCACGGGCACCACGGGGGCTCCAGTGGCCAGGGCGATGCGGGCCACGCCGGTCTTTCCGCGGTAGAGGCGCCCGTCGGGGCTGCGCGTGCCCTCGGGGTAGATGCCGAAGAGCTGCCCCGAGCGCAGGCGGTCGATGCCGGCCTGGAGCGCCGCCTGGGAGGCCTTGCCGCCGGAACGGTCCACGGGGATGGTGCCCACGGTCTTCATGAAGTTCTTCACCGCCCAGCCCTTGACGCCCTTGCCGGTGAAATAGTCGGCCTTGCCGATGAAGGCGACCTCGCGGTCCACCAGCAGCGGAAGGAAGAAGGAGTCGATGACCGCCAGGTGGTTGGAGGCCAGGATCGCCGCGCCCTCGGCGGGAATGTTCTCCTCGCCACGGATCCAGGGCTGGTAGAGCATCTCCAGGGCCGGGCCGACTGTTGCCTTGATGGGTCCGTATCCCACGCGGGGCCTCCTGTGAACTGCTGGCTGGGCGGCCACCACACGGTCCTGCACCATCGGAGACGGACGGCACCGGAGCCGGCGGTGCCGCTCGGGTATGGGGTGATTCTAGGGTGCTTCCCACCCTGCTCGCACCGACTTCCCGACTGCCGGCGAGGATGCATGTCACTGCCATCCTCTAGCCTGCGACCGTGAGCACCATCGGGACCCAGGTGTCCTTCGCCGACATGGGCACGCCCCTGGAGCGGGCGACCTTCGTCGTGGTGGACCTGGAGACCACCGGCGGGGCGCCGGGCGCTCGCTCTCTGACGGAGATCGGGGCCGTCAAGGTGCGCGGCGGGCAGGTGCTGGCGGAGTTCTCCACCCTGGTCAACCCCGGTGTCGCCATCCCCGCCCAGATCACCATGCTCACCGGCATCACGAACGCCATGGTGGCCGGCGCCCCCGGCGTACGCACCTGCGTGGAGGCCTTCCTGGACTGGGCGGACCTGCTGGCCGACGACGTCGTCCTCGTCGCGCACAACGCCCGCTTCGACGTCGGTCACCTGCGTGGCGCCGCAGCGGCCCTGGGCCTGGAGTGGCCCGAGCCCCGCGTGCTGGACACCCTGGCGCTGGCCCGCAAGGCCTGGACCCGCAGCGAGGTGCCCAACCACAAGCTGGGGACGCTGGCTGCCTTCGTGGGCTCCCAGACCCATCCCACGCACCGGGCCCTGGATGACGCGCGCGCCACCGTGGACGTGCTGCACGGCGCCCTGGAGGTTATGGCGCCGCTCGGCGTCACGCACCTGGAGGACCTGGCCACCGCCTCCGACCCGGTCCCGGCCAGGCGCCGCGCCAAGAGCCGCCTGGCCGACGCCCTGCCCGGCGGCCCCGGCGTCTACCAGTTCCGCTCGGCGGCCGACCAGGTGCTCTACGTGGGCAGCGCCGTGGACCTCAAGCGCCGGGTGCGCTCCTACTTCACCGCCGCGGAGAAACGCCGCCAGGTGGCGCAGATGCTGGACACCACCGTGAGCGTGCGGCACATCGCCACACCCACGCTCATTGAGGCGCGGGTGCGCGAGCTGCGGATGATCGCCGAGCTCGACCCGCCGGTCAACCGCCGCTCCCGGGCCCCGCGCCGCCGCCCCTGGCTTCACCTGACCCAGGGCTCAGGCCCGGGGACCGAGCCGCGGTTGGCGCTGACCACCGTGCTGCCCACGGAGGAGGTCGGCCATGCGGTGGGCCCCTTCGCCTCACGCGGCAGGGGCCAGGAGGCCCTGCGGGCCGCCGAGTCGGTGCTGCGTCTGCGCCGCTGGGACGGGCGCGAGCTGCGGCGGGTGCGCCACGACGACCTCCCGGCTGAGCCGGCCGAGGTGCTGGCCTGCCTGTCGGGCGAGGTCGACCTGGTGGCCTCTCCCCTGCTGGAGCGCATCGCGGAACTGTCCCGGGCCGAGCGCTACGAGGAGGCCGGGACCTGGACGGGCCGCCTGCGCTGCCTGCTGCGGGCTGTGGACCGGGCTGAGCGGGTGCGGCCCCTGCTGGCCTGCCCGCATCTCATGGCGGCCCGCCGCCGCGAGGTCGGCAGCTGGGAGCTGGTGGTGGTGCGCTGGGGCGTGCTGGCCGGCTCCATGACGACCGCGCCGGGCGCCGACCCGCGCCCCGCCGTCGAGCTGCTGCGCGCCAGCGCCCGGGTCGTTGAGCGGCCCGGCCGCGTCGGTGAGGTGGCGAGCATTGAGGAGACGAGCCTGCTGGCCGACTGGGTCCTGGACGAGGGCGCCCGCATCGTGGAGGTCGACGGCGACCCCGCGGTGCTCACGTGGCCGATCGGTGCGGCTGCCCGCCACCGCAAGGTCCTGGCCTCGCAGGAGTGAGGGCGCCGAGCGCGGGCCAAGCGCCCCGTGGCCGACGTCGGACGGGGACAGCGGAGCCGAGCTCAGCCGGCGGGGGTGACGGTGCCGCGGCGGGCGGTGAGGGCCTTGGCGACGCCCTCCTGGAGGCTCAGCGGGTCCAGGGGGCGGGGCACGACGACCTCCGCCTTGGCCCAGGCGGCCAGCCAGTCGTCCTGGGGGCGGGCGGTCAGCAGGACGACGGCGGGGCGCTCGTCGAGCTCGGTGAACAGCTCGTGGGCCAGTCCCATGCCGCCGAGCTTCTTGGCCTCGGCGTCCAGGACCAGTGCGTCGAAGGGCGCCTGGCCCTCCTTCTGGCGGTCCTTGATGGCCATGCGCACGCCCTCGGCGGTGGCCGCCTCGGTCCAGCTCACCAGTGGCAGCCCCTTGGCCGGTCGGCGTCCGACACCGTCGATGACCTCCTGACGCACGGTGGCGTCGTCGGAGAAGACGAGAAGCTCGAGACGGGCGGAAGCAGCCTGGTCGGTCATAGCGGATCCTTCGTGGACGGGTACGGACGGCAGTGTTTCCGCGGTCAGTGTAATCACACGCGGGCTCCCTATCCCTCTTCCGGCGCCACGTCTAGCATGAACCATGTTCAGGACTTCAGTCCTAACGAGCCCTGCTGAGGCGGGACTGAAGCCACCTCACCCACCGAAAGGCAGTCCTTGATGGCCGTGTACACCCTTCCCGAGCTCCCCTACGACTACGCCGCCCTGGAGCCCCACATCTCCGGCAAGATCATGGAGCTCCACCACGACAAGCACCACGCCGCCTACGTCGCCGGCGCCAACGCCGCCCTGGAGGCCCTGGCCGCCGCCCGCGAGTCCGGCGACCTGGCCGCCATCAACCTGTGGGAGAAGAACCTGGCCTTCAACCTGGGCGGCCACACCAACCACTCCATCTTCTGGAAGAACCTCTCCCCCAACGGCGGGGGCCAGCCCGAGGGCGAGCTCGCCGAGGCCATCAAGGACTCCTTCGGCTCCTTCGAGAAGTTCCAGGCGCAGTTCACCGCCACCGCCATGGGCATCCAGGGCTCGGGCTGGGCCGTGCTCGCCTACGACTCCCTCTCCGGAAAGCTCGTCACCTTCCAGCTCTTCGACCAGCAGGGCAACGTGCCCGTGGGCACTATCCCGCTGTTCATGGTGGACATGTGGGAGCACGCCTTCTACCTCGACTACCTCAACGTCAAGGCCGACTACGTCAAGGCCGTCTGGAACATCGCCAACTGGCAGGACGTCTCCGAGCGCCTGGCCGACGCCGTCGCCAAGGCCCAGGGCCTCATCGTCCGCTGACGCTCGGCCCGGACACGCGCCGCACAGGCTTGTGGCCCGCGCCCCTTCACGGGGTGCGGGCCACAGCCTTATCGCGAATGGTTGCCTGAGCGGCTCCGTGCTCAGATGACCTTCTCGACGTCGATCACGAAGATGTACGCCGACTCACGCTTCCCTCCGTTGGAGTTGCCGGGGGCCAGCAGCACGATCCTGGAACCCGCCGGCAGCCCGGCCGCGTTGATCTGCGCGGCCGGCATGGCGCTGGGGGCGTGGTCCTCCCAGGTCGAGCTCCTCGTCGTGCCGTCCCACGAGGTGCGCGACATCTGCACGGCCACCGTGTCGGTCTCCTTGATCGCCTGGCCCTTGCCGCGGGCAACGACGAAGACCTCTGACTGCAGGGGCTCCTCGGCCTGAGGGCCCGCAAGGCCGGCCGCGGGAGCACCCAGGTCCCCGGAGACCGTCACGCCGCGGTCAGAGAGCTTCTTGACCGCCGCGGAGTCGACCGTGGCGTCCTTGGTGGACGGAGTCAGCTCATCGCCCGTGATACGAGCGGTGATGTCGACGACGAAGACGAGCGGCCCGGTCGGCGAGTTCGGGCGAGCCGGATCGGCGGTCTCGCCGTATGCGAGCTTGCCCGGGATCGACAGCTGGACGCGCTCACCGACCTTGTGCCCGGCCAGGCCGCAGGTCCATCCGGGGATGACCCCGGTCAGGCCGAAGGTGACCGGGGCACCCTTCTTGAAGGAGGAGTCGAAAGCCTCCGTTGACCCCCACTTCCAGCCCACGTAGTTGACGGTGACGACGTCGCCCGAGGACACCGCCGGGCCTTCCGCGGCGGTGAGTGTCTTGGAGACGAGGTTGGCAGGCGCCTGCTTCCCCTCACTCCAGGTGACGGTCGGCTCGGCCCCCGCATCGCCTCCGATCGCCGGAAGCGCCTCGGAGTCGGTCTCGATCGTTCCGGCCTCCTGAGCGCAGTCGATGATCGAGCGGGTCAGGGTCGGGGACGCCTGGGCCGACGGCGTGGCGGAGGCGTTCTTGGACGACCCCGAGCAACCGGCCAGCGTGAGGCAGGCGGCCGCGGCCAGGGCGGTCAGGGTCAGGGATGTGCGGCGCACATGAGCTCCTTGAATGAGGGAGGGGCCTGCGCGGGAGGGATCAGTGGAAGGACTCGCCGCAGGCGCAGCTTCCGGCGGCGTTGGGGTTGTCGATGGTGAAGCCCTGCTTCTCGATGGTGTCGGCGAAGTCGATGGTGGCGCCCGACAGGTAGGGCACGCTCATGCGGTCGACAACCACCTCAACGCTAGCCATCTCGTCGCTGCCCGTGGGGAAGGCGCGCACGGCGTCGCCGTCCAGGAGACGCTCGTCGAAGTAGAGCTGGTAGACCAGTCCGGAGCAGCCGCCGGGCTGGACGGCCACGCGCAGGCGCAGGTCGTCGCGCCCCTCCTGGGCCAGGAGGCTGGCGACCTTCGCAGCGGCGGTCTCGGTGAGGATGACCTCGTGCTCGGGGGTCTGGGTGTCAGTGGTCTCGGTCAGGGCGGTCTCTGCCATGCTCATCTCCTGGTCTGGTGTGCCTACGTTCGTCTGCGGCGCCTCGTGCGGAGCCGCTGAAGGTCCTGCGGTGGCTCTCGTGACGAGCGCCTGAAGGATCCACTGGAGCCAACGCTCCAGCTCGATGCCTTGTTCCTGGTGACAACCCTACGCGGTCCGCACCGCAGAGCCGTGGTGAGGGGACTCACTGTGTCCGCCGGCATCAAACCCCGGGGCGAGAGGGAGCGGTCTGCCCCTCAGGCCAGAGCCACCAGCTCGAGGTACTCCGGCCCCCACAGGTCCTCGTCGCCGTCGGGCAGCAGGAGGACCCGGTCGGGGTTGAGGGCCTCGACGGCGCCCTCGTCGTGAGTGACCAGGACGACGGCGCCGGCGAAGGTGCCCAGCGCCCCGAGGATCTCCTCGCGGCTGGCGGGGTCGAGGTTGTTCGTCGGCTCGTCGAGCAGGAGGACGTTGGCACTGGAGACCACGAGCATGGCCAGGGCCAGGCGGGTCTTCTCCCCGCCGGACAGGACCCGGGCGGGCTTGTCGGCGTCCGCGCCCGAGAAGAGGAAGGAGCCCAGGACGCTGCGCACCTGGGTGTCGTCCATGCCGGGGGCGGCGCGGCGCAGGTTCTCCACGACGCTCGCCGCGGTGTCGATGGTCTCGTGCTCCTGGGCGTAGTAGCCGATCTTGAGGCCGTGGCCGGGGATGACCTCACCGGAGTCGGGCTCCTCCACGCCGCCGAGCAGGCGCAGGAGCGTGGTCTTGCCGGCGCCGTTGAGGCCCAGGACCACGACCCGGCTGCCTCGGTCGATGGCCAGGTCGACGCCTGCGAAGACCTCCAGGGAGCCATAGGCCTTGGACAGCCCGGCGGCGCGCAGCGGGGTCTTGCCACAGGGGGCGGGGTCGGGGAAGCGCAGGTGGGCGACCTTCTCCACAGCCGCCTCGTCCTCCAGGTCGGCCATGAGACGTTCGGCCCGCTTGAGCATCTGCTGGGCGGCCACGGCCTTGGTGGCCTTGGCCCGCATCTTCTCCCCCTGGGCGCGCAGGGCGGCGGCCTTCTTCTCGGCGTTGGCGCGCTCCCGACGGCGCCGGTGCTCGTCGTCGGCGCGCTGCTTGAGGTAGGCGTCCCAGCCCAGGTGGTAGACGTCGAGGACCCCGCGGCCGGCGTCGAGGTACATGACCTGGTTGACGGTGTCGCGCAGGAGCTCGACGTCGTGGCTGATGACGATGAAGCCCCCGGCGTAGGTGCGCAGGTGGTCGCGCAGCCACAGGATCGAGTCGTGGTCTAGGTGGTTGGTGGGCTCATCGAGCAGGAGCGTGTCGGGCTGCTGGAACAGGACCCGGGAGAGCTCGACCCGACGGCGCTGGCCACCTGAGAGCGTGCCGATGGGCTGGTCCAGGATGCGGTCGGGCAGGCCCAGGGCGGCACTGATGCGGGCGGCCTCGGAGGCGGCGGCGTAGCCGCCGGCCATGGTGAACTCGTGGTCCAGGCGCGTGTAGCGGTCCAGGGCCTTGGCCTGAGCCTCACCCTCGGTGACGGCGATGCGCTCCTCGGCCTTGCGGATGCGGGCCAGGAGCGCGTCGATGCCGCGGGCCGAGAGGATCCGGTCACGGGCGATCTCGCTGAGGTCCCCGACCTTGGTGTCCTGGGGCAGGTAGCCCACCGAGCTCGTGCAGGTGATGGTGCCCTCGTGTTCGACGGCCTCCAGCCCGTGGCGCTCGTCGGCGTCGTTGACGGCACGGCCGGCGCCCTGGGCCACGGAGGCGGCGGCGAGCAGCTTGGTCATCGTGGTCTTGCCGGCGCCGTTACGACCCACGAGGCCGATGCGCATCCCCTTGTCGACCCGGAAGCCGGCGTGAGCGACGAGCTGGCGAGCACCGATGCGCATGGTGAGGTCCTGGACATTAATCACGCGCGCCATCGTACGGGCCCACCGGTACTGCCCGCCGCAACGGGCCTATCAGTCCCACCACATCCACCAGCCGACCGCGCCGCCGGCCCACTCGGGTCGGGTGCGCACGATGTCGTCGGGAATGCAGCCGGCGTCGAGCTCGTACCGGTCCCTGACCCGCTCCCACAGCGCGGAGCACTGGCAGTCCCGGCTGTGCTCGACGAGGACCTCGTAGCCCTGCAGGTCGGTGTCGGCGACCCACAGGGCCTCGGCGCTCAGCCGCTCGTCCTCCCGCTGGGGGCCGATGCCGTAGCCGCACAGGCGTACCTGCCCGTCCGCTCCGGCGCAGGCGGTCAGCATCGTCTTGAGGCTCGGGGCGAGGTTCTGGCGGTCGCTCAGTGCCGCAGCCGGCAGCCGGTTCAGCAGGTCGGCCGCGGTGGCGGCGTCCATGCCGCGGAAGGGCACGTAGTCGCTCTCCGGGGCGCCCCGGGCATCCAGTCGCAGCGGGCTCTCCCCCGGCAGGCAGCGCGGGGTGTCGAGCCAGGGCTCCAGCAGGCGCCACAGGCCGATGCGCACCGTCCATCCCGGTGGACCGTAGAGCCGCGACAAGTCGGGCGCGGCGGTCGGGGCCGGGACGGGAGGCGGAGTCGTGGTGGGCGGGCGAACCGGGATGTTCGGTAGGACCGGCGATGCCGGCTGTGCGGCCAGGGAGGTCTGCGCGCTCATGTCGAGCTCCTTCGCTTGAGACGGGGTCGGTGTGCCTCAAGCGTGCAAAACCCGCTCCCGTGGTGCACCCACTGACCCGAGCACCTGTGCGCACACCCCGTCTCAACTGCGCAAACACCGACCAGTGGATACCGGGATCGCGCAGATTCTTGGCCATTGTTCGTCTTGGGCCAGGTGCGGGCGCCATCCAGATGGACTGTTCCCTTTTTGTTCTGAGCCGTGAGACAGTACCCTCTTCCTCAACCACCTTTTTGCGCCCGCGCGGCGCACGAGGTGTCAGATCCCCACCACCGAGAGCGAGCCCGTCGAGGACTCGGAGTGCACCGGGGTGCAGCCACCGTCCTCGTCACCTTCGCTCAGTAGGAAAGGGCCCGAATGGCAACCACGACCTCAACCCCTGAGGCAATCCTCGACGCCGTGGGCGGCGCCGAGAACATCATCCATTTCACCCACTGCGCCACCCGACTGCGCTTCGAGCTCAAGGACGCCTCCGGCATCGACAAGGCGGCCGTCGAGGCCATCCCGGGCGTCATGGGCGCCGTTCCCCAGTCCGGGGACCGCTACCAGATCGTCATCGGTGGTGCCGTGCAGAGCGTGTACGACGAGATCAACAGCCTGCCGGCCATGAAGAACCAGGGCGGCTCCTCCGGCTCGGGCCAGTCCGACGCCGACGTCAAGGCCGCCGCCCGGGCCAAGGCCCGCGGCAAGAACGCCTACGTCGACGCCTTCTTCGAGTACCTCTCGGACTCCTTCCGTCCCCTGCTGCCGGCGCTGCTGGGCGCCTCCCTCATCATCGCGGGTGAGGCCATCTGTGAGGCCTTCGGCCTCATCAACACCCACGCGGATGCGGCGGAAAAGCCGGCCACGCTGCTGTTCGTCGACGCCATGTTCCGTGCCGTCTTCTACTTCCTGCCCATCATGGTGGCCTACAACGCCTCCAAGAAGCTCAAGATCGACCCGTGGGTCGGCACCGCGATCATGGCTGCGCTGCTGACCCCGGAGTTCGTCGACCTGGAGAAGCACCCGAGCACGACCTGCATCGACAACGCCACAATCAACTCCAAGCTGTGCACGGCGCACATTGCCGGTCTGCCCATGCAGCTCAACGGCTACGGCGGCCAGGTCTTCGTCCCCCTCATGATGGTCGCCATCCTGGCACTGGTCTACAAGGGGCTGGTCAAGGTCGTTCCGACCAACGTGCAGATGGTCTTCGTGCCCTTCCTGTCCTTCGTCATCATGATGCCGGTGACCGCCTTCCTCATCGGCCCCCTGGGTATCTGGATCGGTACCGGCCTGGGCACGGCCCTGTTCTGGCTGAACTCTCACGCCCCGATCATCTTCGCGATCCTCATCCCCATGGTCTACCCCTTCCTGGTGCCGCTGGGCCTGCACTGGCCGCTCAACGCGCTCATGCTGGCCAACATCGCCTCCGCGGCCACGAACCACACCGACTTCATCCAGGGGCCCATGGGCGCCTGGAACTTCGCCTGCTTCGGCGCCACCGCGGCCGTCCTCGTGTGGTCCTTCCGCGACAAGGACGATGAGATGCGCCAGACCGCCACCGGTGCCCTCTTCGCCGGTCTGCTCGGTGGTATCTCCGAGCCGAGCCTCTACGGTATCCACCTGCGCTTCAAGCGCATCTACCCGTTCATGCTCGTCGGCTGTGCCGTGGGCGGCCTCGTCCAGGGCATCGGCAGCATGCTGGGAGGCATTGAGGGCGTCACGACCACGACCTTCGTCTTCACCTCGCTGCTGACCATCCCGGTCTTCAACCCCATGTGGCTCTACGGCATCTCCGTCGCCGCGGCCTTCGCCACCTCCTTCTTCCTCATCGTCACCTTCGGCTACCGCACCAAGGAGGAGCGGGCCGAGGCGCTCGCCGCAGCGGGCGTCACCAAGGGCGGCAACACCACTGCCTCCGCTCCGGCCCAGGCCGCTGAGACGCCCAAGGCCGGCGCCGCTGCGGCTGCTGCTCCCGTGGAGGAGGGCGACCGGACTGCGAAGGCCCCGACGCCCAAGCCGGCCCTGGTTCCCGGTGCGGTCACTGAGATCGCCTCGCCGCTCAGGGCCACGACCATGGACCTGGACAAGGTTCCCGACCCGGTGTTCTCCTCGGGCGCCGTCGGTCAGGGCGTGGGTCTGGAGCCCCAGGGCGACATCGTCGTCACGGCTCCGGCGGACGGCACCGTCGTCGTGGCCCCGTCCTCGGGGCACGCCTTCGGCATCACCCTGGACAGCGGCGTGGAGATCCTCATCCACGTGGGTCTGGACACCGTCAACCTGGAGGGCCAGGGCTTCGACGTCAAGGTCTCCCAGGGCGACCGCGTCAGCGCGGGCCAGGAGCTCGTCCGCGTGGACCGTTCCGTCATCGAGCAGGCCGGTTACCCGCTGACCACGCCGGTGCTCGTCACCAACACCGCCTCCTTCGCCTCGGTCGAGGTCGTCGGCGGCGACTCGGTGGAGCCCGGCGAGGCCCTCATCAAGGTCACCGCGCCTGAGGCCTGAGCCTGACATGACGCCGCTGACCTGATCGGCTGCAGACACAACGGTGGGGCCGGATCCGTCCACGGACGGATCCGGCCCCATCGTGTTTCTCGCCTGCTACTCGTCCGGCGCGAACCTGCGGCACCGGGCTGCGCGGGCTGCACTCCGGGTCAGGGCAGACGCAGCGCCCAGAAGGCCACAGCCGCGGCGGCCGCCACGTTGAGGGAGTCCACTCCCCCGGCCATGGGGATGCGCACCACCTCGTCGGCCGCGGTGATGGTCCGGTGGGACAGCCCGTCGCCCTCCGTGCCCAGGACGACGGCAACCCGCGAGTCCGGGGCCGTACAGGCCGGTGAGGCCGCGAACTCATCCAGTGCCACGGAAGTGTCCGACAGTGCCAGGGCGGCCACGGTGAAGCCCTGTGCGTGGAGCTCGTCCATGGCGGGCCAGCGCTCGATCCGGGTCCAGGGGACCTGGAAGACGGTGCCCATGGAGACGCGCACGCTGCGCCGGTAGAGGGGGTCCGCGCAGCGCGGAGTGACCAGGACGGCGTCGATCCCCAGGGCGGCCGCGCTGCGGAAGGCGGCCCCCACGTTCGTGTGGTCCACCAGGTCCTCCAGGATCGCGACCCGCCTGGCCCCGGCTCCCCTACGGGCGGCCGCAAGCAGCTCGGAAACTCCGGCGAGCTCGGGCCGGTTCATGGCGGCCAGGGCCCCGCGGTGCAGGTGGAATCCCGTGATGGACTCCAGGACCTCCTCGGGGGCGACGAACACGGGGACCTCACCGCCGTCGTCGTTGCCCCCGCAGCCGGCCGCGGAGGCGATGACCGGGCGCATCTCCTCCAAGTGGCGCGGGGCCATGAGGAAGGAGCGCGGGGCGTGCCCGGCGGCCACGGCGCGCGTGATGACCTTGGAGGACTCGGCCATGTACAGCCCCCGCTGGGTCTCCAGGCGACGGCGCAGCGCCACGTCCGTCAGCCTGGTGTAGTCCGCCAGGCGCTCGTCGGCGCCGTCGGCCAGCTCAATAATCATCGCGTCGTCACCTTCTGGGGCTTTCCCGGTCCAGTACAGCAGTACGGCGGGAAGAATAGGCCGATCATCGTGGATCGCCCACTCCTCCCGCCGCAGCGAGTGTCCCCGGGCCCTCGTCAGGTCCCCCGGGGGTGTGAGGGCAGTCGGCTCAGGCTCCGTAGGGGCCCTGGGGCGCGCCGGGAGGCGTGCCGTAGCCGGGCTGGGCCTGGATGCCGTAACCGCCGCGAGGGGGCACGGAACCGGGCTGGGCCTCCTCGGGGTCGGACACGTGGCTGCCGTGCGCGGCGTGAGACCCCTCGAGGCCGTCGGAGGTCGGGACGCTCACCGTGGCCTCGCCGTCGGCCTCATCCGCGGGAGTCTTCGGGGAGACGCCTGCCTTGGGTGCGGGCTCCTCACTGGCCTCCTGGGAGGCCGACTCGACCTCACCACGGGCCTGGGCGAGGGCCTCCTCGGGGGCCTGGAGACTGGTGCTGGCCAGATCCGAGGCGATCCCCAGGTCGAGCTCGCTACCCGAGAGGTCGACACCGGGACGGGCGGAGTCGTCGTCGGAGTCGTCCGAGCCGCCGGGGCCACCGTCCTTGCCACCGCCCAGGGCGCCGGCGATGCCGTCGAGCGCCGCCGTGAACTCCGTGGGCACGATCCACATCTTGGAGGAGGAGCCGTTGGCGATCTTGGGCAGGGTCTGGAGGTACTGGTAGGCCAGCAGCTTGGAGTCGGCGTTACCGCGGTGGATGGCATCGAAGACCTGAAGGATGGCACGCGACTCACCCTGTGCCTTGAGGATCGCGGACTGCGCCTGGCCCTCGGCGCGCAGGATCGCGGACTGCTTGTCACCCTCGGCCGTGAGGATCTGGGACTGCTTGACACCCTCGGCGGTCAGAATCGCGGCGCGGCGGTCACGCTCGGCGCGCATCTGCTGCTCCATGGAGCCCTGGATGGAGGCCGGCGGGTCGATGGACTTCAGCTCCACGCTGTTGACTCGGATTCCCCAGCGGCCGGTGGCCTGGTCCAGGACGCCGCGCAGCTGGCCGTTGATCTGGTCGCGGCTGGTCAGCGTCTGCTCCAGGTCCATGGAGCCGACGACGTTGCGCAGCGTGGTGACCGTCAGCTGCTCAATGGCCTGCAGGTAGTTGGAGATCTCGTAGGTGGCGCGCATGGGGTCGGTGATCTGGTAGTAGACCACCGAGTCGATGCTCACGACGAGGTTGTCGGAGGTGATGACGGGCTGGGGCGGGAAGGAGACGACCTGCTCACGCAGGTCCATGATGTTGCGCACCCGGTCGATGAAGGGCACCAGGAAGTGCATTCCAGCGCCGTAGGCCGCCTGGAAGCGTCCCAGGCGCTCAACGATGATCGCAGTGCTCTGCTTGACGATCCGCACCGCCCGGAAGATGGCGACGATGACCAGGACGGCCACGAGAAGCAAGATGATGGAGACGAAGGGCACGAGGTTCCTCCTGCAGGGGTTGAACGGGTGGTCAGAACAGTTGGGGCAGGCGCGGGCGGCGTCAAGACGCGGGGGCGGCGGTGGAGGTCGTCACCGGGGCGACCACGGCCACGGCTCCGTCGATCTGGGCCACGGTCACACTCACGCCGGCCTCCAGACGGGTGAGGCCTCCCTGGGCGACGGGAGCCAGGCGGGCGCTCCACTCCTCGCCGCCCAGGCGCACCCGCCCGCCTTCACGGTCGACAGGAGTAATGGTGACGGCAGACCGACCGATGAGGGCCTCGACGTTGGTCTTCATCTGCGGGGTGGCGGCCGCAAGGCGACGCTTGGCCCAGGGGCGCACGGCGAAGAGAAGCAGGATGGAGACGCAGGCGAAAACCACGACCTGCGCCCACACGGGTCCGCCGAGGAAGGATGTCAGCCCTCCTCCCAGCGCACCGCCTGCGATCATGAGGAAGGTGAGATCCGCTGTCATCGTCTCGATGACGACGAGGAGCAGCGCCCCTGCGACCCAGAACAGCCATTCCATGCGAACCTCCTGATGAACGCGGTCGGTGAGTATGTGGTCGGGTGCCGGTCAGGGACGATCACGGATCGATGCGGCCCGCAGCGGCCTTCCCTCCCGGAACCGGTGGTCAGCCCCTGGCCTCGGCGACGCGTCTGCCGTGGCCGGCCGGGAGCCCCCTGGCCGCGTAGCGACCGCGGTCGTAGGTGACCTCCAGCGGCATACCGAAGGTCGTGCTGATCGTGTCCGCGGTGAGGACCTCCTGAAGCGGGCCGGAGCCCACGACCTTTCCCTCACGCAGCGTGAGCGCATGGGTGAAGCCCTCCGGGATCTCCTCCAGGTGGTGGGTCACCAGGACCATGGAGGGCGAGTCGGGCGAGGAGATGATCTCGGTGAGCGCAGCCAGGAGTTGCTCGCGGCCGGCCAGGTCCAGCCCCGAGGCGGGCTCGTCGAGGAAGAGCATCTCCGGGTCCGGCATCAGAGCGCGAGCCAGCTCGACGCGCTTGCGCTCCCCCGATGACAGCGTTCCCCACGACCGGTCGACCAGGTGAGCGGCCCCCAGGGCGCCCAGCAGGGCGTGAGCGCGCTCGAGGTCGAAGTCGTCGTACTCCTCACGCCAGCGCCCAATGCGCCCGTAGGAGGCCGACAGGACCACGCCGAGCACCTTCTCGCCGTTCTGGACGTTGGCGGCCAGGGCCGAGGACAACAGGCCGATACGGGGGTGGAGCTCGGAGACGTCCACGCGACCGAGCCGCTCGGAGAGGATGTCGACCGTGCCGGAGGAGGGGAAGAGCCTGGCCGAGGCGATCCTGGCGATCGTGGTCTTGCCCGCGCCGTTGGATCCCAGCAGCACCCAGTGCTGCCCCTCGTCCACGGTCCAGCTGACGTGACTGAGGATCTGGTGGCTGCCGCGGTGCAGTGAGACGTCGTCGAGGTGGAGGACACTGGTCATGAGGTGATCCTATCGTGACGGTGAGTTCACACAGGGAAGATGTGCAACGAGAGCCGCGCCCCACATGGTGACCGCTCCCCTTCGGGGCTCGCCCCACCACCATTCACTATGGTTGGCCCCCATGGATCCCCTCAACCCGCCTGTCAGCATCGTGCTGGCCCTGTGGGCGCCATCGCCCTCTTCCCACGGCCTGTCGCTCGTTGAAGGCCCCGACGGCGCCCATGACGTCATCGGCAGCGTCGTCACCGGGGGCTCGGACACACCGACTGCTGCCGCCGACGACGATTCAGGACGCGTCAGCCTGGAACGGTGGCTCGCCTCCGCCCGCCCCCTGAGTCGGGTGAGCGCGGTCCTGCCCTCACCGGCCGGCGGCACCGGTACCTGGGGGCTCCTGCCCGACATCGAGGAGGGCGTCGTGCTGGAGGGGGCAGCCGGCCGGGTGCTGCTGGTTCCTGAGGACTCCGGCACCTCGGTGTCCTGGCACGCCGAGCCACTCAGCTCCCCGCTGCCTCCACTGGATGCGGCGCACGCCCGCCGGCAGGTGCACGCCGCCACCGAGGAGGCCATCGAAGCGCTCATCGAGCTCGACCTGGCCCGCGAGCGCCCGGAGATGGCCGACGCCCTCAATGACCTGCTCACCGCGGTGGTGGATCCGCGCCTCGTCCCACCGTGGCTGGCGCGCCGTGATCGGGAGCTGTTGGAGCGCTCCTTGCGCCTGGCGGGGATGTGCGAACTGGCCCTGGACGACGACGGTGCGGCCACGACCGCCCTGCAGGCCCAGCGGCGGGCCGACGTCCTGCGCCCGCTGCTGGCGGTGGCGCGTCACGGTGCCGCTGCGGCCACCGAGTGGTGGGCCCGGTAGAGGGGGGCGCACCACTCGGTGGCGTATCGGTGGGGTAGCCGAGCGGGAACGGATCCCGCTCAGCCCTGGGACAGGACCCAGTTGTAGACGTCCATGGTGCGCTGGGCGATGGCCTCCCAGGCGAAGTGCTCCTCGACGCGGCGTCGGGCGGCCTGCCCCATGGCCTCGGCCGCCTCGGTGTCGGTGACCAGGGTGGTGAGGCGCTCGGCCAGGTCGGCCTCGAAGCGGGCCGGGTCGATGGGGGTGCCGGTGCCGTCCTGGACCTGCTCGATGGGCACGAGCAGGCCGGTCTCGCCGTCGACGACGA
This sequence comes from Actinomyces sp. HMT 175, assembly GCF_016694895.1. Taxonomy (NCBI): domain Bacteria; kingdom Bacillati; phylum Actinomycetota; class Actinomycetes; order Actinomycetales; family Actinomycetaceae; genus Actinomyces; species Actinomyces sp. HMT 175. The sequence goes on along the minus strand of NZ_CP068012.1, from coordinate 1,283,118 downwards.
CGTCGGGGATGCCGCCGGTGGCTGAGCCGACGACCGGCAGGCCCACGGCCATGGCCTCGAGGTTGACGATGCCCAGGGGCTCGTAGACGGAGGGGCACACGAAGACGTCGGAGGCGGCCAGCACGGCGATGAGCTCGGGACGCGGCAGCATCTCCTCGATCCAGACCACGCCGGTGCGCTTCTCGCGCAGGCGGGCCACGAGGCCCTCGACCTCGGCCTTGATCTCGGGGGTGTCGGGGGCGCCGGCGCACAGGATGACCTGGACGTCCGCGGGCAGCTGCTCGCAGGCGCGCAGCAGGTGCGGCAGGCCCTTCTGTCGGGTGATGCGTCCGACGAAGACGATGGTGGGGCGGTCGGGGTCGATGCCCAGGCGCTTGAGGGTGGCGGCGGCCGCGGCGTCGGCCTCCTGGCCCTGCGGGTGCTTCCAGGCCTCGAGGTCGATGCCGTTGTGGACGACCTTGACGCGCTCGGGGTCGACGGCCGGGTAGCAGCGCAGGATGTCTTCGCGCATGCCGTTGGAGACCGCGATGATCCCGGAGGCGGCCTCGTAGGCGGTCTTCTCCGCCCAGGAGGACAGGGCGTAGCCGCCGCCGAGCTGCTCGGCCTTCCAGGGGCGCAGGGGCTCCAGGGAGTGGGCGCTGATGACGTGGGGGACGCCGTGGAGGAGGCCGGCCAGGTGCCCGGCGAGGTTGGCGTACCAGGTGTGGGAGTGGACGAGGTCGGTTCCCTCGGTGCCCTGGGCCATCTCCAGGTCGACTCCGAAGGTGCGCAGGGCGGCGTTGGCGCCGTCGAGCTCGGCGATCTCGGGGTAGCCGGTGACGCCGTCGTCGGCGCCCTCGGTGCCGGGCTCGCGGGGGCCGCCGAAGGCGTGGACGCGGACGTCGGCCAGGGGACGCAGGACCTTGGCGAGCTCGTTGACGTGGACTCCGGCGCCGCCGTAGATGAAGGGTGGGTACTCCTTGGTCAGCAGGTCGACCCTCATGGGTGTGCCTCTCCTCTGTCTGATGGATGGACTGACCGCGCCTTCCTCGGCGCAGGACGGGCGCCTGCGGTGGGGCGGGCGCCACACCCGACGTTATACGCACACGGGGCCCGGTGGGACCGTTCAGCGCCGGTGGTTTCCACCGACTCTCCTGCGAGGGGGCGGCGGCATCCGCTCCGCAGTGGAGGCGGGGATACTCGTGCGTGAGGCGTCGGGGACCGGGTCAGGACGAGTCGCCCGGTGCTCGATCGTCCTGAACGATGCCTCAGGCAACGATTCGGTGGAGAACCTACCCGTAATGTGACCCATTTGGCCCCGCGGGCCCCTCGAGCAACGTAAGGTGGGCCACATGGCTCAACCTCGTGTTCTCGCAATCGTCCTCGCCGGTGGCGAGGGCAAGCGCCTCATGCCCTTGACCGTCGATCGCGCCAAGCCGGCCGTGCCCTTCGGCGGCATCTACCGCCTCATCGACTTCTCCCTGTCCAACATGATTAACTCCGGCTTCCTCAAGGTCGTGGTGCTCACCCAGTACAAGTCCCACTCGCTGGACCGTCACATCTCCAAGACGTGGCGCATGTCCGACATGCTGGGCAACTACATCGCGCCGGTGCCGGCCCAGCAGCGCGTGGGCAAGCACTGGTTCCTGGGGAGCGCCGACGCGATCTACCAGTCCCTCAACCTGCTCGACGACGAGCGGCCGGACTATGTGGTCATCACCGGTGCGGACAACATCTACCGCATGGACTTCTCCCAGATGCTGGACCACCACATCGCCTCCGGTCTGCCCTGCACTGTCGCGGGCATCCGTCAGCCCCGGTCCCTGGCGGACCAGTTCGGCGTCATCGAGACCGACCCGTCCGACCGCGGCAGGATCAAGGCCTTCGTGGAGAAGCCCGCGGAGACCCCCGGTCTGCCGGACTCCCCCGATGAGGTCCTGGCCTCGATGGGCAACTACATCATGGACGCCAACGCGCTCCTGGAGGCGGTGACGGTCGACGCCGCCGACGAGACCTCCAAGCACGACATGGGCGGCAGCATCGTGCCCTGGTTCGTCAACCAGGGGGCGGCCGGCGTCTACGACTTCAAGGACAACGACGTGCCGGGCTCCTCCGAGCGCGACCGCGACTACTGGCGCGACGTGGGTACGGTGGACGCCTTCTTCGAGGCGCACCAGGACCTCATCTCAGTGACCCCCGTGTTCAACCTGTACAACGACCGCTGGCCGCTGTTCGCCGGCTACCAGGCCGCGATGCCTCCGGCCAAGTTCGTCTACGGCCACCACGAGCGCCTGGGGCACGCGGTCGACTCGATCGTCTCGCCGGGCGTCATCGTCTCCGGCGGTGAGGTGATCTCCTCGGTCCTGTCCCCCGGTGTGCGCGTCAATTCCTGGTCCTCGGTGCGCGAGTCCGTCATCATGGACGGAGCCGAGGTGGGCCGTAACACCGTCGTCAACCGCGCAATCCTGGACAAGTACGTCAAGGTCGAGGAGGGCGCCATGGTGGGGATCGACCCCGAGCACGACCGCGAGCGGGGCTTCACCGTGACCGAGTCCGGCATCACGGTGGTGGCCAAGGGACAGATCGTCACCCGCTGACCGCAGGCTCACCGCCTTTGCAGTGCGCGCCGTCGCCCGAGTCTCCGGGCGACGGCGCGCAGTCTTCGCCTGCCGGCTCGCCCACTAGCATGGAGCCATGAGTGACACCTCTCGACACCGTGCCGGCGACTCCGCGGACCTCAGTGGGGCGCTGAGCGAGGGCCCCTTAGTGACTGAGGGCCCCGGCCTGCTGGTCATGGACGTGGACTCCACCCTCATCGAGCAGGAGGTCATCGAGCTCATTGCCGAGCGCGCCGGGACCCGTGAGCTGGTCGCCGAGGTCACGGCCCGGGCGATGCGCGGCGAGCTGGACTTCGCGGCCTCCCTGCGCGAGCGGGTGGCGACGCTGGCCGGTGTCCCCCAGGGGGTCTTCGCGGAGGTCCTGGCCGAGGTGCGCCCCACTCAGGGCGCGGCCGAGCTCATTGAGGCGCTGCACGCACGCGGCTGCCGGGTGGGGGTCGTCTCGGGCGGTTTTGAGGAGGTCGTGGTGCCTCTGGCCGAGCGGCTGGGCATCGACCACGTGGCGGCCAACCGCCTGGAGGTGGTCGAGGGCCGTCTCACCGGTCGGGTACTGGGGCGGATCGTGGACCGTCAGGAGAAGGTCCGCTGCCTGATCGCCTGGGCCCGACAGGACGGCGTGCCCATGGAGCGCACCATCGCAGTGGGTGACGGGGCCAACGACCTGGGCATGCTGGAGGCCGCGGGGCTGGGGGTGGCGTTCTGCGCCAAGCCGGTGGTCGTTGAGCAGGCCGACGCGGCCATCCACGTGCGTGACCTGCGCGCCGTCCTGCAGCTGATCGGGGGCTGACCGGCTGCGGTTTCGGGAAGGTCCGGCCTCAGTCGCGCTTGCGGGCGGTGAAGATCTCCCGGATGCGGGCGCCCTTGGGCTCCAGGTCCGCCCAAGTGCCGGGGACGTCGATGATGACGGCGGTGGCCGTGGGCACCCCGAAGGAGATCTGGGAGGCCAGGTCGTCGTCGGTGTCGTGGAGGATGTGGGCGAGCACGGAGATCGTGGGCTCGTGTCCGACGACAATGACCGTCCTGGCATCGGCACCGTCTTCGGCCAGAACCTTGAGGATGCCGTTGGGGCCCAGGTTGTAGATCTCCTCGCGCACGAGGGTGTCGGTGGGCTCGAGGCGGTCGCGGATGGGGCGGGCGGTCTCGCGGGCCCGGGCCGCCGGGGAGACCAGCAGCAGGTCGGTGGTCTCCAGGCGCTTGCGCAGCTCCTTGGCCAGCAGGCCGGCCAGGGCCGTGCCCTTGGGGGTCAGAGGACGTTCCAGGTCGGTGACGGCGTCGTGAGAGGCCTTGGAGTGTCGGACGAGCACGAGCCGGCGCATGGGATCCGTTGTCACGTCTCTACCCTACGGCACCGCGGCGCTGCCCGGATACGGTCCCGACGACGTCTCGCGCCCCGCCGTGCGCCTAGCGCCCCATGCCCAGGCCGCCGTCGACGCCGAGGATCGCGCCGGTGATGTAGGCGGCCGCGGGAGAGGCCAGGAAGAGGACGGGGCCGGCGATGTCGGTGACGTCGGCGAAGCGCCCCAGGGGGATCTGCTCGAGGTAGGCGGTGCGGATGTGGTCGGGCAGGGAGGCGGTCATCGCCGTGGTGACGAAGCCGGGGGCGACGGCGTTGACGGTGATGCCGCGCGGTGCGAGCTCTCGGGCCAGGGAGCGGGTCAGCCCCTCCACACCGCCCTTGGCGGCGCCGTAGGCCGACAGGCCCACGCCTCCGCGTGCGGCGATGGCCGAGGAGACCAGGACGATGCGCCCCTTGCGGGCCCGCATCATGGCTGGTGTCACGGCACGCACGGTGTTGAAGGTGCCGGTCAGGTCCGCGGAGATGACCTCGTCCCACATCTGGGAGGAGGTACGGGCCGCCAGGGACTCCCGGTTGATGCCGGCCGAGGCCACGAGGACCTCGATGGGGCCGTGCGCCTCGGTGGCGTCGGCCAGGGCGTCGGCCAGGGCGTCAGGGTCGGTGACGTCGGCGGCCAGGGCCAGGGCGCCGTCGGGGGCCTCACCGGAGCGGGAGATGCCCGCCACCCGGTCGCCCTGTGCCAGGAACGCCTTCGTAACCGCCTCCCCGATCCCCCGGGAGGCTCCGGTCACGACGACGGAACGCGATATCGACGGCTCGGTCTCTTCGTTCATCAGCACAAGCACACAAAGTAACGCGCATCAGCACTCGCCATCAGCGATTCGTCATACGCTGATACTGATCCGTCCCTGTTACTTCCTTCACAAGTGGTCTATACCTGCGCCTGTTCCGGGTCGCGGGGCGGGACCGGTCACGGCCCTGGCACCCGCCGTGTGTCAGCATGTCGGGGTGACGACGAGTGAGACCTCCCCCCGCCTCCCCGACGCCTGGGCCTCGGGCCGCGCGCCCGCGCCGCTGCGCATCGGGCCACTGGTGGTGCCCACCCCCGTCGAGCTCGCCCCCATGGCCGGAGTCACCAACGCCTCCTTCCGCCGCCTCTGCCGGGAGATGGCCGAGGCGGCCCTGCCGGAGTCGCTGAGGCCCTCCTGTCCCGGTCCGCTGCCCACGTTCGACGGCGGCCTGCTGGCCCCGGCGGGCCTGTACGTCACGGAGATGGTCACCACCCGAGCCCTGGTGGAGCGCAACGAGCGCACTCTGGCGATGGTGCGCACCGACCCGGCCGAGAGGGTGCGTTCCATCCAGCTCTACGGGGTCGATCCGGCCACGGTGGGGGCCGCGGTGCGGATCCTGGTGGAGGAGGATCTGGCCGACCACATCGACTTGAACTTCGGCTGCCCGGTCCCCAAGGTGACCCGCAAGGGCGGCGGGGCGGCGCTGCCGTGGAAACGAGACCTGCTGGCGGCGATCCTCACCGAGGCGGTGCGTGCCAGTGAGGCCGCCGTCAGCGCCGCCGGGCGGGCACGGCAGGTGCCGGTGACCATGAAGATGCGCCTGGGCATCGACGAGGAGCACGAGACCTTCCTCGACGCCGCCCGCGCCGCCCAGAACGCCGGGATCGCCGCCGTGGCCCTGCACGCCCGCAGCGCGCGCCAGCACTACTCGGGCCAGGCCCGCTGGGAGGAGATCGCCCGACTCAAGGAGGCCACTGACCTGCCGGTGCTCGGCAACGGGGACGTCTGGCTGGGCGACGACGCGGTGCGCATGATGGAGGCCACCGGCTGCGACGGCGTCGTCGTGGGCCGTGGCTGCCAGGGGCGGCCCTGGCTGTTCGCCGACATCGTGGCGGCCATGCACGGCTCGCCGACGCGCACCCACCCGGACCTGGACGCCGTCATCGAGGTGATCCGTCGCCACGGGCGGATGCTGGCCGAGGAGATGGGTGAGGACCGGGGGGTGCGCGACCTGCGCAAGCACGTGGGCTGGTACCTCAAGGGCTACCCGGTCGGCGGCGCGGCGCGCGCCGACCTCATGGGGATCCGGAGTCTCGATGAGCTCGACGCCGGCCTGGCGCGGATGCGCTCGCGCCTGCCCGAGGTCGTGGACTACCCCGGCGGCATCGTCGAGGGCCCCCGAGGGCGGGCGGGCAGCCCCAAGACTCCCCGTCTGCCCGACGGCTGGCTGGACTCCCCCACCCTGGACGCGGCCCACCGCGAGATGCTCAGCCAGGCCGAGTCCGACGTCTCCGGCGGCTGAGACGGTGGTCCGCCGGGTCCTTGAGACCGGTCATCGGCTGCTCGTCTACTCGTCGAGGACCGGGGTGACGCGGCACAGGGCCGCCGCGATCGCCGTCGTCGCCGGGATCGCCAGGACCAGACCGATGGAGGAGATGAGGGTGCGCACGATCTCCTCGGCGATCTCACCCGAGAGCATGGTGTCCAGCACGGCCCGGTCCATGAGGGCGGCGGCCAGAATGAGCGGCAGCGCCGTGCCCGCGTAGGCGAAGGCCAGGGTGTAGACGGTCGAGGCGATATGGTCCCGACCGATCCTCATCCCGCCGGTGAACAGGCGTGTGCGCGACAGCAGCGGGTTGACGGCGTGCAGCTCCCACACCGAGGAGGCCTGGGTGATGGTGACGTCGTTGAGGACGCCGAGCCCGGCGATGACCATGCCGCAGGTCAGCAGCGTCTGCAGATCGATATGCGTGCGCGAGGCAAGTAGGCGGGCGGTCTCGTCAACATCGCCGGTCAGGTGGGCGGCATCGGTCCCCCACAGGGCCAGCAGCACGGTCAGCACGATGCCGGCCACCGTTCCCAGCAGGGCGGTCGTGGTGCGGATGGACACGCCGTGAGCCACGTAGACGGCCGCCAGCATCATCGCCATCGATCCGACCAGGGTCACCGCCAGCGGGTGGGAGCCGGCCAGGAGCGCCGGGATCATGAAGAAGGCGAGCACGCCGGTGGCCACCAGCAGGCCCAGGACGCTCAGGACGCCCTTGCGCCCGGCCACGGCGACGACGAGTACGAGGTAGACGACCGCCAGGGCGCCGACCGGGAGCTGACGCTGGTAGTCGATGAAGGAGTAGGGGGAGCCGGACAGGATGGCCTGGGGCGAGTAGAGGACGACGAGCCGGTCGCCGGCGTGGGCGAGCTTGCGGGGCTCACCCACCAGCTGGACCGGCATGACCAGGCCCTTGCCCTCCCCCTCGGTGATGCGGGCGCACACGTGGCCCTTGGCGAACTCCTCGGGCTTGACGCCGTTAACCTCCGTCAGGGCGCTCACCGAGCTCTGACAGCCAGACAGGTCCGTGGAGGTGATGGTGGCCTTGCCCACCGAGCCGCCCTCGGCAGTGAAGGAGCGCGAGCCGATCAGTGAGCTCTTTCCGGGCCAGAGCACGAACAGCCCGACGACGGTGGCCAGGACCAGGGCGCCGACGATGGCACCGAGCACGATCCGCACCCGGCGGGCCTCCCCCGCATCTAGGTCCAGGGGCCCGGAGTGGGAGTGGGAGTGGCCGCTACTGCTGTGACGGCCGTGGCCCCTGCTGTCCCGGCCCTCCTCGGCCGGCGGCTCGGGAAGGCTCTCGGCGGGGACGGACTCGTTGCTCGGGGAGGTCGAGTTGGTGCTCACCACCCCATCATGCCCGCCCCGTGTCCCTGAGGTGAGCCAGGGACACGGGGCGGGACCCGGATGGTGGCCGGGCCGGCGAGGCTTCAGTGAGACTGCCGGCCTGCTTGGTGCTGATCAGCAGCCGATGAGGCGCTCAGCCAGGTAGCGCTCGACGCCCTCGAGCGGGATGCGCTCCTGGGTCATCGTGTCGCGCTCGCGCACGGTGACGGCCCCGTCCTCGGGCGAGTCGAAGTCGTAGGTCAGGCAGAAGGGCGTGCCGACCTCGTCCTGGCGGCGGTAGCGACGGCCGACCGCGCCGGCGTCGTCGTACTCCACGTTCCAGGAGCGGCGCAGGCGGGCGGCCAGCTCCTTGGCCGGCCCGGTCAGCTCCTCCTTGCGGCTCAGCGGCAGGACGGCCGCCTTGACCGGGGCGATGCGCGCGTCGAGCTTGAGCACGATGCGCTTGTCCACCCCGCCCTTGGTGTTGGGGGCCTCGTCCTCGGTGTAGGCCTCCACGAGGAAGGCCATGAGCGAGCGGGTCAGACCGGCGGAGGGCTCGATGACGTAGGGGGTCCAGCGCTCGGAGCGGGTCTGGTCGAAGTAGGACATGTCCTTGCCGGAGTGCTCGGCGTGGGTGGACAGGTCGAAGTCGGTGCGGTTGGCGATGCCCTCGAGCTCGCCCCACTCCGAGCCGGCGAAGCCGAAGCGGTACTCCAGGTCCACGGTGCGCTTGGAGTAGTGGGAGAGCTTCTCGGCGGGGTGCTCATACAGGCGCAGGTTGTCCTCGCTGATGCCCAGGTCGGTGTACCAGGCCTTGCGGTAGTCGATCCAGTACTGGTGCCACTCCTCGTCGGTGCCCGGCTCGCAGAAGAACTCCAGCTCCATCTGCTCGAACTCGCGGGTGCGGAAGATGAAGTTGCCCGGCGTGATCTCGTTGCGGAAGGACTTGCCCACCTGGCCGATGCCGAAGGGCGGCTTCTTACGGGCCGCGCTCATGACGTTGGCGAAGTTGATGAAGATGCCCTGGGCGGTCTCGGGGCGCAGGTAGTGCAGGCCGGACTCGTCGTCGACCGGCCCCAGGTAGGTCTTGAGCAGGCCGGAGAACTCGCGCGGCTCGGTCCAGGAGCCCGGCTGGCCGGTGACGGGGTCGGGAACCATGTCGAGGGTGACGTTCTCGGGGTCGAGGCCCTTGCGGGCGGCGTAGTCCTCGATGAGCTGGTCGGCGCGGTAGCGCTTGTGGGTGTGCAGGGACTCCACGAGCGGGTCGGTGAAGGCGCCGACGTGACCGGAGGCGACCCAGGTCTCACGCGGCAGGATGACGGAGGAGTCCAGTCCGACGACGTCGTCGCGCGAGCGGACCATGTACTGCCACCACTGGCGCTTGATGTTCTCCTTGAGCTCGACGCCCAGCGGCCCGTAGTCCCAGGCCGAGCGGGTTCCGCCGTAGATCTCGCCGCAGGGGAAGACGAAGCCGCGCCGCTTGGCGAGGTTGATGACGGCGTCGAGGCGTGAAGGGGTGGATGCCAACGGATGCTCCTTCAGGAGTGGTCGTGGTCCCGCCTGGTTGGTGGGGACGAGTGGTGACAGTCTAGGCGGACAGGGGCCGAGCATCGGTGAGGGGCCCGTCGCACCACCGACGCGCGCACGCGCCCGGGAGGCCCTGCCGACTGCCGTCCAAACCGGCTCTCAGCAGCGCACACGCGGGCTCGCCCCGAGTTTGACGCAGGACCGACAGAGTATGAGAATGATTCGCATGAATGTTTCACAGGCTCGTTCCCGTCATCTCCACCGCGTCGTGGCGCTCGGAGCCACCCTGATGCTGGCTGCCGGCATGAGCGCGTGCAGCGCCCTGAAGGGCGAGAGCTCGTCAGACGCATCGGCGCCGCACACGATTGCCCCGGGCAAGACTCTGACGGTCTCCACGTCCTTCTACCCGATCCAGTACCTGGCCGAGTCCATTGGCGGCAAGCTCGTCAAGGTCTCCACCGTGACCCCCTCCAATGTCGAGCCGCACGACTTCGAGCTCTCCGGCAAGGAGACCGCCGAGCTGGGCAAGGCCGACATCATCGCCTACGTCCCCGGCTTCCAGCCCTCCCTGGACAAGGCCGTCAAGGAGGTCGGTTCCGGCCCCACCGTGGTGGACCTGAGCAAGCCGGCCAACCTCGTCCACCACGAGGGGGTTGAGGAGGAGCACGAGCACGGCGAGGAGGCCACCGACAGCGCCTCGGCCAGTGCCGCCGCCACCGCACAGGCCAGCGAGGCCGAGCACGACGAGCACGGCCACGATGAGCACGCCGAGGGCGGTGAGGGGCACGACGGCGACCTCGACCCGCACTTCTGGCTCGACCCGGACCGCATGGTCAAGGTGGCCGAGGCTCTTGAGGCCTCCTTCGCCAAGATCGACCCGGCCAACGCCAACGACTACAAGGCGGGCCTGGACAAGCTCAAGACGGCGCTGACCGGAGTGGACAACCAGTACAAGCAGGGCTTTACCAGCTGCCAGCACAAGACCTTCATCACCTCCCACGCCGCCTTCGGCTACATGGCCGAGCGCTACGGCCTGACCCAGGCCTCCATCTCCGGCATCGACCCGGAGACCGAGCCCAGCCCCGCCGAGATGGCCAACATCAAGTCGGTGGTCGAGAAGACGGGGGTCAAGACGATCTTCACCGAGGAGCTGGTCTCCGACGCCCCCGCCAAGGCCATCGCCGCGGAGACCGGGGCGGAGACGAGCGTCCTCAGCCCCCTGGAGTCCAAGCCCGAGCGAGGCGACTACACCGACGCCATGACCACCAACCTGGAGCGGCTCAAGTCCGCCATGGTGTGCAAGTAGCCTCAGGGCCCGGCCGCCGAGCCCGGGTTCCCGAGCAGATGACGCCCCCTCAGATTGGCATGATCGCAACCGTATGACCTCATCATCTCCACCTTCACCAGCGTCTGTGTCGACGCCGTCCGGTTCCCCCCGGGCGGCGTCGTCCGCGCTCGCCATCAAGGTCCGTGAGCTCAGCGTCGTCCTGGGCTCCTCCCTCATCCTGGACGACGTGAGCCTGGCCGTGGGCGGCGGCGAGTCCGTGGCGATCCTGGGCGCCAACGGCTCGGGCAAGTCCACCCTCGTCAAGGCCGTTCTGGGCCTGGTGCCCCTGTCCGGCGGCAGCATCGAGCTCCTGGGCACCCCCACCTCGCGCCGGCACAGGGTCCCCTGGGAGCGGGTCGGCTACGTCCCCCAGCGGATCGGTGCCGGCTCCGGCGTCCCGGCCACCGCCTTGGAGGTGGTGCGCTCCGGGCTCCTGGGGCCGCGCCGGCCTTGGGCCGATCGGGGCCGGGCCGCCAAACGCAAGGCCATGGCCGCCCTGGACGCCGTCGGGCTGGCCCACCGGGCCGCGGACCACGTCCAGGTCTTCTCCGGCGGGCAGGCCCAGCGGGTCCTCATCGCCCGGGCCCTGGTCCGCTCCCCCGAGCTGCTCATCCTCGATGAGCCTCTGGCCGGCATCGACCGCGCCAGCCGCGAGTCCCTGGCCGAGATTCTTCAGGGGCTGCGCGCGCAGGAGCTGACCCTGGTGACGGTTCTGCACGAGATGGGTGAGCTCGCCGACGTCGTCCAGCGGGCGATCCTCCTGCAGGACGGCCGGCTCGTCGCCGACGGCCCGGCCGGCGAGGTCGCTCATCTGCGCGACAGCGGGACCGGCGCGCCCCAGGGCGACCCGCACCGCACACACTCCGACTACGGCGCCGACGACGACCACCACCCGGACGCCGGCGGCCCTCCGGCCCACCACGCCCCCGTCCTCGACCATCGGCTGCCTGACACGCGCCCTCATTCCGGTAGGAGCACCCGCCCATGATCGAGTTCGTCTCCGACATGCTTGCCAGTCCCCTCATCCAGCGGGCCTTCATCGTGGCGGTCCTGGTGGGGCTGGCCGCCCCGGTGGTGGGCACCTACCTGGTTCAGCGGGGCCTGGCGCTGCTGGGCGACGGGATCGGGCACATCGCCCTGACCGGCATCGCCCTGGGCTGGCTGGCCGGGGCCGCCGCCAACGTCACTCCTCACGACGCCTGGGCCGTCCCCGGGGCGATCCTCATCAGCGTGCTGGGAGCCGTGATGATCGAGGTCATCCGCGCCAACGGCCGGACCCGGGGAGACGTGGCCCTGGCGATCCTGTTCTACGGGGGCATCGCCGGGGGCGTCATCCTCATTCGCGTCGCCGGCGGGACGACGACGAATCTCAACTCCTACCTGTTCGGCTCGATCTCCACGGTCTCGGTCTCCGACGCCTGGTTCACCATCGCCCTGGCCACCCTGGTGCTCCTGGTGGGACTGGGGCTGCGCGGCCCACTGTTCGCACTGTGCCACGACGAGGAGTTCGCCCACGCCTGCGGCCTGCCCACCGGCGCCCTCAACGTGCTGGTCGCAGTGGTGGCGGCACTGACGGTCTCGGTGTCCATGCGAGTGGTGGGGGCGCTGCTGGTCTCGGCGGTCATGATCGTGCCGGTGGCCATCGCCCAGCTCGTGTCGCACTCCTTCGCCCGCACCATGTACCTGGCGATGGGGCTGGGCGTGGTGGCCTGTGTGTCAGGTCTGACGATCACCTACCTGGTGGCGGCCTCTCCCGGCGCCATGATCGTGGTACTCCTAGTGGGGGGCTACGCCGTCGTCGCCCTCCTGTCCGGACTGCTGCAGCTCGTCAGCCGCTCGCGACGGCACCACATCACCTCAGGAGGCAGATCATGAGCGCAAGCAGCACGGCGCAGCGCCCCCGCGCCACGCGCCAGCGCGCCGCCGTCACCGACATCCTCGCCCGCACTGACGAGTTCCGCTCGGCCCAGCAGATCCATGCCGCCCTGGAGGCCGAGGGCACCAAGGTGGGACTGGCCACCGTCTACCGCAACCTGCAGACGCTGGCGGAGTCCGGAGCGGTGGACCAGGTGCGCAGCGCCGAGGGCGAGATCCTCTACCGGGCCTGCGAGGAGCAGGAGCACCACCACCACATCGTGTGCCGCCGCTGCGGCTACACCGTGGAGGTTTCCGGCGGTGGGCTGGAGGAGTGGATTCAGCGGGTCTCGGCCCGGCAGGGCTTCACCCAGATGGAGCACACGGCGGAGTTCTTCGGCCTGTGCGCCACGTGCTCGGCCCAGGACTCCTCACAGGACTGAGCAGGTCTGATCGCCCCGGTGTCCGAGCCGGGTTTCGCAGTTGCTTGGGTGGTGCCTGGCGTGTACTGAACGAGGGTCGGGAGCCACTGAAAGAGGGCCGGGGGTACTCCACGTAGGTCGGGGGTTCGTGCAGTATGCACAACCCTTGGCCAGTAGATCCCCACCCTCGTGGAGTAAGCCAACTCGGGCTGGAGCCGGTGTCGCGCTGACCCCGCGGAGTCGAACCCACCAGCAACCAAGTGTCCATAGCGCTGACATCAACGGTTTCGCCATGGAAGCAGCCAGCGTAAATCGTTGGAATTCTGCGGATTACCCCTCAGCCTACGACGCCTGAGCAGGGCTAATGTCAGCGTCATGGACACTGGCGCCCCGTGAGACCTCTTCCATCGGCCCACCATCGACTCCAGGCCAACCGTCCCACCCCGGAGTCCCTCCGAGTGAGTGCCTCCGACAGCCATGACACTCGCACTTCTCAGAAGGAGAAAGACAAGACAGTTCTCTACTGCCCGTCGGGGCGCGGTGACTCGTCAGCCTCATCGGCCTCCCGGACCTCGGCGCCGGCGGGTTCCTCGTGCAGCACCTTGTCCACGGCCCCGCCGTAGCGGCGCTCGCGTCCGGCGTAGGCCTCGCAGGCCTTCCACAGCTCGGTGCGGTTGAAGTCGGGCCAGGCCAGGGGCGAGAAGTAGAGCTCGGCGTAGGAGGAGGACCACATGAGGAAGTTGGAGGTGCGCTGCTCGTCTCCGGTGCGGATGAACAGGTCCACGTCCCGCATGGTGGGTGAGTAGAGGTAACGCTGGATGGTCTTCTCGTTGATGGAGGAGGCCTTGAGGCGGCCGGCGGCGACGTCCTCGGCGATGGCTCGGGTGGCGTCGGCGATCTCGGCCCGCCCGCCGTAGTTGATGCACAGGTTGAGGGTGAGGCCCGTGTTGTGCGCGGTGACGCGCTCGGCCTCACGCAGCTCGTGCAGGACGGACTTCCACAGGCGCGGAGTGCGTCCGATCCAGCGCAACCTGACGTTCCAGGAGTTGAGGACATCGCGCTGGACGCGCAGGACCTTGCGGGCGAAGCCCATGATGAAGCGGACCTCGCCGGGTGAGCGCCGCCAGTTCTCGGTGGAGAAGGCGTAGACGCTCAGCTCTTTGACGCCGATCTCGATGGCGCCGGCGGCGACGTCGAGCATATTGGCCTCCCCCACTCGGTGGCCCTCGGTGCGGGGCAGGCCGCGGGCGTTGGCCCAGCGTCCGTTGCCGTCCATGACGACGGCGACGTGCTGGGGCAGGGAGGCGGCCGGCAGCACGGGTGGGGTCAGGCCGGGCCGGTGCAAGGGCGGGGCGGCCTCGACCGTCATGTCTCTGGCGACGTCTGTCATGGTTATGCCCTTTCCACCAGTGCGAGGGAGCGCAGGCGCCGCTCCAGGTACCAGGTCGTGTAGGCCGAGACGAGTCCGGAGGCCTGGGAGCGCTCGCGCTGGCCGGAGGCGTCGGCCACGGCCCAGTCGCCGGAGAGCAGGGCGCCCAGGAGCGCCATCGTGGCCGGCTCGACCTCGACGGCGCCGGCCGAGCGGCAGGACTCGCACACCGCGCCACCGGCCTGGATGTGGAAGGCCCGGTGGGGTCCGGGGGCGCCGCACAGGGCGCAGTCGTAGCACGAGGGCGCCCAGCCCCCCAGGGCCAGGGCCCGCAGCAGGTAGGAGTCCAGGATGAGTCCGGGGGCGTGGCGCCGGTGGGACATGGCGGCCAGGGCCCCGGCCAGCAGCAGGTACTGCTGGGGGCTGGCCTCGGTGCCCAGGTCACCGTCGTCGGCACTGAGGCGCTCAGCGGTCTCCACCATGGTTGAGGCGCAGGTGAACATGGCGTAGTCGGCGCTGACAACCCGGCCGAAGGGGTCGATGATCTCTGCCTGGGTCACGACGTCGAGGGTGCGTCCGGCATGGAGCTGGACGTCGGTCATGGAGAAGGGCTCCAGACGGGCCCCGAAGCGGGAGGTGGTGCGGCGCACCCCCTTGGCCACGGCGCGCACCTGTCCGTGATGGCGGGTGAGCATCACGATGATGCGGTCGGCCTCGCCCAGCTTGTAGGTGCGCAGGATGATCGCCTCATCCCGGTACAGCCTGCTCGTCACGGGCGCAGTCTCTCACGCCCTCTCAGCGCAGGGCGCGATTGATGGCGGAGATGACGGCCTTGAAGGAGGAAGTGGTGATGGAGGGGTCGATGCCCACACCCCACAGGACCTGGCCGTCGACCTCGCACTCGACGTAGCTGGCGGCCTTCGCGTCGCGTCCCTCGCTCAGGGCGTGCTCGACGTAGTCGAGGATCCGCACGCTCAGGCCCGTGCTCTCCAGGGCGGTGACGAAGGCGTCCAGGGGGCCGTTACCGGAGGCGGTCAGGTGCTTCTCCTCCCCGCCGTCGACGAGGGTGACGGTGAGGGTGGAGTCCTCGTCATCACCGGTGGAGGTCAGGGTGGCCCCACGCAGCTCGAAGCGGCCCCAGCGACTGAGCTCGGCCTCGGGGGCGGCCGCGGCGGGCAGGTACTCGTCGGCGAAGATCGACCACAGGCGGTCGCCGTCGACCTCGCCGCCGTAGGTGTCGGTGTGGCGCTGGACGATGCGGGAGAACTCGATCTGGAGGCGGCGGGGCAGCTCGAGCTTGCGGGTGGTGCCCAGCAGGTAGGCGACCCCGCCCTTGCCGGACTGGGAGTTGACGCGCACGACGGCCTCGTAGGAGCGGCCCACGTCGTGGGGGTCGATGGGCAGGTAGGGCATGGCCCAGGGGACGGCGATCTGTGCCTCGGCGTCGGTCAGCCCCTCGGCCTGCTTGGTGCTGACCTGAGTGTTGCGCGCCGCGAAGCCCTTCTTGATGGCGTCCTGGTGGGAGCCGGAGAAGGAGGTGTAGACGAGCTCGCCGGCGTAGGGGGTGCGCGGGGGCACGTCCATGCCGGTGGCCCGCTCGACGGTGCGGCGGACCTCGTCGATGTCGGACAGGTCGAGCATGGGGTCGACGCCCTGGCTGAAGAGGTTGAGGGCCAGGGTCACCAGGTCCACGTTGCCGGTGCGCTCGCCGTGGCCGAACAGGCAGCCCTCGACGCGGTCGGCTCCGGCCATGAGGCCGAGTTCGGCGGCGGCCACGCCTGAGCCGCGGTCGTTGTGGTTGTGAAGGGACAGGCACACGGACTCACGCCGGGGCAGGTGGCGGCTCATCCACTCGATCTGGTCGGCGTAGACGTTGGGGGTGGCGCGCTCGACGGTGGCGGGCAGGTTGAGGATGATCTCGCGGTCCTCCTCGGGCTCCCACACGTCCATGACGGCCTGGCAGACCTCGAGGCTGTAGTCGAGCTCGGTGTCGACGAAGATCTCCGGGGAGTACTCATAGCCGAAGATCGTGTCCTCGTCGAGGACCTTCTCGGCGCGGGCCATGATCTGGCGGGTGCCGTCGACGGCGAGCTCGCGGATCTGGTCGCGGTCCATGCGGAAGACGACATTGCGGAACAGGGGCGACAGGGCGTTGTAGAGGTGGACGGTGGCCCGTGGGATGCCGACGCAGGCGTCCAGGGTGCGGTCGATGAGCTCGCCGCGTGACTGGGTGAGCACGGAGATGGTGACGTCCTCGGGGATCGCGCCGTCATCCACCAGGGAGCGCACGAAGTCGAAGTCGGTCTGGGAGGCGGCCGGGAAGCCGATCTCGATCTCCTTGAAGCCCATGTTCACGAGCAGGTCGAAGATGGCGCGCTTGGCCTGGGGGCCCATGGGCTCGATGAGGGACTGGTTGCCGTCGCGCAGGTCGGTGCTCAGCCAGCGGGGGGCGGCGGCGATGCGCTTGTCCGGCCAGGTGCGGTCGGGCAGGTCGATGGAGACGACGTCGAGGAAGGGCCGGTACTTGGCGAACGGCATACCGGAGGGCTGCTGGGGGGCGGGGCGGGCGTTACGCATCAAGACTCTCCTGGGTGAGGTGCTTCGTGATTCGACGGCGGTTCCCAGAAGACTCATCTGACTCCTGAGGAACGCGGCCGCGAACGTGGCCGAGCAGAACGAGTCAGCCGCGGTCGGGGTGCCGGCCTGTCAGGCCCCGCCGCGGCGACTAAGCAGGAGGCTCACCTGCTGGCCTGGAGTCGCTCGCACGCCGTAGACCCTACCCCGATGAGGACCCATCGTCAGGTAAGGGGCGTACGGGACCGCAGTGTGAGACAGAGGATGAAGGGATTCCCCCGCGAACGACGCCCCTCATCCCGACGCACACCAACATCATTATGTAGTATGTCTACTACATATAGTTGCGCTTCTACTCAGGAGGGTTTGTGCGATGGCTCCAGTCATCACCACGGAGAACCTCGAGTTCTCCTACGGGGACACCCCGGTGCTGCGCGGCATCGACTTGTCGGTCGAGGCCGGAGAGGTCGTCTGCCTACTCGGCCCCAACGGCGTGGGTAAGACGACCCTCGTGGAGAACCTGCTGGGGTCTCTGTCCCCGACCAGCGGCAGGGTGCGCGTGCTCGGCACTGACCCGCGCCGGGCGGGCGCCAACTTCTGGGCGAGGGTCGGGCTGGTGCAGCAGAGCTGGACCGACCACGCCAAGTGGAAGGTGAGGGACCAGCTGGAGTGGATCCGCTCGGTCCAGCTGACGGCAGCGAGCCGGGCGAGCAGCGTCGACGAGGTGCTCGACGCCGTCGGCCTCAGCGAGAAGGCCGACTCCCGGTTGTCGAGGCTCTCCGGCGGGCAGCGACGCACCGTTGACTTCGCGGCCGCCCTCATGGCCGCGCCCGAGCTCCTTGTTCTGGACGAGCCGACGACCGGACTGGACCCGGTCTCCAAGGCGCGACTGCACGATCTCATTCTGGCCCGGGTCGACGACGACGCCACCATCGTCATGACCACCCACGACCTGGCCGAGGCCGAGCACCTGGCCTCTCGGGTGCTCATCATGAACGAGGGACGGATCCTCGCCGACGGCACGGTCACGGCGCTGCGCGAGCGCCTCGACCGCGGCGCCGAGATCACCTGGATCCAGGACGGGACCCACCACGTCCACTCCACCCACTGCCCCGAGCGCTTCGTCAAGGAGCTCGACCTCGACGCCATCACCGGGCTCACCATCACCCGCCCCACCCTGGAGGAGACCTACCTCTCCCTCGTCAGCAGCAAGGAGCCCCAGTCATGAGCACTCGCACCTTTCTGGCAGTTCTACGCGCGGCCCGTCGCCAGGCGGCCCTGGACCTGCGAGCAGGCGTTGTCGGGTCGGGCATCGCATTGCTGACCTCCGTGAGCGCCCTCGTGATCGTCAGCAGGAACACCCAAGCGAATATCGGCCCAATGTTCCTCGCCGGCAGCATTGGCACGATCAGCTGCTTCATCACCTTCCAGATCGCCAGCGAGACCTACGTCGACCGTATCGGCGGCGCCCTACTGCGGGTGCGCGTCCTGCCCCATGGTCCGCTGACGTGGGCCATCGGTAAGACGATGTCCTCAGTCACTCAGACCCTCATCTTCCAGGGCGCCATTCTTCTCGGGGGAGCCCTGTTCGTTGAGGCACTGCCCCTGAGTGCGCCCCAGGTGCTGGCCTGCCTGCCGCTCATGGTGCTGTCGGCTGTTGCGACGGCCCCACTGGGCTTCCTCGTGGGTGCCTTCGTCCGCGGCGTCTACAGCTTCATGGCCTCCTACCTGCCCATGTTCGCCCTGATCGGAACGAGCGGTTTCTTCATGCCCATGGACCGACTCCCCTCCTGGCTGCAGGCGGTTCAGCTGGCGCTGCCGACGTACTGGTCGGGGCACTTGACCCGCTGGGCACTGGTGGGGGACCCCTCGTGGGAGGTGGGCCGATCCTTCTCACCAGTGCTCGCCGTCGGGGTCCTGACGGTATGGACGGTTCTCGGCTTCGCGGGATCCTCGTTCATCGTGCGGCGCAGTTTCCGCAAGGAGACGATCGGTAGTCTGGCGCGCGTGCAGTCCACCATTCGTTCCCAGACCGGTCTGTGACCATGTCCGACGACGTCGTCCACAACCGGATCGCGGTCCTACGCGCCGACCGGCGAGTGAGCCGCCGTGAGCTGGCCGAGGCCCTCGGCGTCCACTACCAGACGGTGGGCTACCTCGAGCGCGGGGAGTACGCCCCCTCGCTGCACCTGGCCCTGCGCATCGCCCGCTACTTCGACGTGCCCGTGGAGTCGGTCTTCTCCCTGGAGGAGTTCCCCCGCCTGACGTGAGGCTCCATCACAAGGAGAGATGCAGGACCAGAGCCTCATTGACCATCTTCATCAGGCCACTGGGTAACCAGCCGACAACCTCGCCGACTCTCTCCACAGCAATCGATCGAACTTGCTCCGCCTGAGCCTTGGAGTCCTTGGGCAAGCCGGTCGCCTCCGAGGGGAGGAAGACCTGAAAGGGAAGAACTCGCGAGGTTGAGCTGGTCAATGGGACCACTGTCACCACACCACGACCAAGGCGCGCGGCCGCCGCATTGGCATGGTCATTACTCACTATGAGCGCAGGTCGACGCTTGTTCGCCTCACTGCCAACAGAATGCTCGAAATCGACAAGGCGGATTTCACCTCGTAACATCCTCACCTCCATCGATCCCGTCAGCGACCGCACTATCCCAGACGGCTGCATCATCAGAGGCATCCCAGGAGGACCAGGCCTCAGCGTAAGCATCCTGAAGATCAGCTTTTCCGAGCAGACGGATGGCATTCTGAATACCAGCAGACCTCGACGCCAGACCGTCGCGCTCCACGCATCGGTCCAGCAGAATGAGGTCACTCTCCGACAAACTCACACTTAACTTCATACCTGCATGCTACTCGGGTAGCATCATCAGGGGCAAGGGAGCGACGAGGCTCATCAGGCAACTCGAAATCGGGTGGTGCCCTCCCCCAGATGGGGAGGGCACCACCCGATTACTCGGTTCGACTACGTGTCGTCGCCCTGGTGCAGACCGCCCTACAGGAGGCCCTCGGCCAGGTCCAGCGGGGTGCCAAAGCGGTGGTTGGTGATGGCCACAGCCTGCTCACGCAGGAAGGGCAGCAGCTCGGAGTGCGGGCAGGCAGTCACGGCCCCCGTGTACAGGGCGATGTCGGGGCTCCCGCCGGTCACCCGGCTGGCGTGGCTCCAGCGGGCCGCGGAGGTCTCCTCACGCGGGCCGAGGATACGCACGCGCGTTCCCAGTCCGCCGGAGGCGGAGAGCTCGGCCAGGCGGGCGTCCCAGGCTCCCTGGTCCTCGACCGCGACCTGGACGCCGGCGGCCTGCAGCGCGTTCTGCAGCGGCTGGGGCAGACGGTCCGCGACCGACAGGCTGACGAACCCACCAGCCCGCACACCTGCAGCCATGACGCGCGTCACGTCGGCCAGCTCGGTTCCCGCCCCGGCGCGCACGAGCACGTCAGTGGGCCGGTAGCGCAGGACGTTGCGCTCGCAGGCCAGTGCCGTGACATCGCGGTTGACGCCGTAGGCGGTCCGCCAGGCGGAGGCGTCGGCCACCAGGGCGCGGCGCAGCCCGGCCAGGTCGACCTCGCTCAGCTGGCCGCTGACGGCGTCGCACAGGCTCGCCACGCGCGGGTCCAGCGCCGCGGTGCCCTGGCCGGCCGGCTCCTTCACGTCCTGGCCGTCTGCGGGCTCGATGTCCCCCAGTCCCAGCAGGTAGGAGGGGCCGCCGGCCTTCGTCGTCGAGCCGATGGCCGAGCGCTTCCAGCCACCGAAGGGCTGGCGGCGCACGATGGCCCCGGTGATACCGCGGTTGACGTAGATGTTGCCGGCCTGGATCGAGTCGAGCCAGACGGCCAGCTCGGCCGCGTCGAGGGTCTGGAGCCCGGAGGTGAGCCCGTAGTCGACGGCGTTGACCGCCTCGATGGCCTCCTCGAGCGTGTCGACCCGCATGACGCCGATAACGGGCGCGAAGTACTCGGTGAGGTGGAACTCGCTGCCGGGCACGACCCCGGCGCGGATCCCCGGGGTCCACAGGCCGTCACCGAGGTAGCGGGGCTTGAGGACCCAGTGCTCACCGACCCCCAGGGTGGTCAGGCCGCGCACGGCCTTCTCGTCGTCGGGCACGACGACGGGCCCCATCTGGGAGTCCAGTGACAGCGGCAGGCGCACCCTCAGGGAGGCGGTGGCGTCCACGAGCTGGCGGGCGATGCGCTCGGAGTTTCCGGCCGAGGAGACCAGGACCAGCAGGGAGGAGGCCGAGCACTTCTGGCCGGCGTGGGCGAAGGCCGAGTAGACGGCGTCGCGCACGGCGATGTCGGGGTCGGCCGAGGGGGTGACGATGATGGCGTTCTTGCCGCTGGTCTCCCCCAGCAGGTGCATGTCCGGCTTCCAGGAGCGGAAGAGGCGGGCCGTGTCGTAGGAGCCGGTGAGGACCACGCGGTCGACGTCCTTGTGGGTCACCAGGTGGCGTGAGACCTCTCCGTCCTCCAGCGGGGCGAGCACCACGAGGTCCTCGGGGATCCCGGCGTCGTGGAAGGCGCGCACGAGCTCGGCCGCGCAGCGTCGGGCCGGCGGGGCGGGCTTGAGGATGACGGCGCTGCCGGCCGCCAGGGCCGCGGCCACTCCCCCGGTGGGGATGGCCACAGGGAAGTTCCAGGGCGAGGCGACCACGGTGACGTCCACCGGGGCGAAGCGGGCCCCGACCAGGTACTCCGGGTCGTGCAGGAGCAGCGAGGACTCCGCGTAGTGGTGGCAGAAGTCGATGGCCTCACTGACCTCGGGGTCGGACTGGTCGATGGTCTTGCCGGCCTCGGAGCCGGCGACCTCGATGAGCTCGGCGCGCCGGGCGGCCAGGACATCGCCGACACGGTGCAGGGCGGCGGCCCGCTCGGCTGGGTCCAGGGACTGCCAGACAACGGCTGCCTCGGCCGTTGAGGCCACCAGGGAGTCGACGTCGGCGTTCGTGGCCAGGCGGGCGGCGCCGGCCTCCACCTCGGCCACGCCCCGCGTGGATCCCGGGATGGCGGCAGCGATGTCCCGGGCCCACTGGCGGTTGGCGGCCAGGGCCGGGTCGGAGTCGGCCTCGGAGACGAAGGACCTCCTGGCGCGCTCGGCGACCGTGCCGGTCTCCTCAGGGATGCCCGCCTCCCGCTCGGCGAGCCGGTTCTGGGTGCGGTTGGGCACCGGCACCGGGGCGTCCGGGTCGAGGTCGGACAGGGCCGCCAGGAAGCGGTCGCGCTCGCGGGCGAAGATCTGCTCGTTGCCGGCCAGGTCGAAGACGCCGGACATGAAGTTCTCCGGCGCCGCGTTCTCCTCCAGGCGGCGCACCAGGTAGGAGATGGCGACGTCGAACTCATGGGGGTCGACGACGGGCACGTACAGCAGGAGGTGTCCGGTGTCGCGGCGCACGACCTCCTGGATGCCGGTGGCCATGCCGGAGAGCATCTCGAACTCGACGCTGTCCTCGACGCCGCGTGCGGCGCGCAGCTCGAAGGCGAAGGCGATGTCGAAGAGGTTCTGGCCGGCCACGCCCAGGCGGATGTTGCGGGTGCGCTCGGGCGTCATCGCCCAGGAGAGCATGCGCTTGTAGTTGGTGTCGGTGGCCTGCTTGGAGGGCCAGGTGGTCAGCTCCCAGCCGTGGATCTCGGCGTCGACCTTCTCCATGGACAGGTTGGCGCCCTTGACGATGCGGACCTTGACGCGTGAGCCACCGGAGGCGACACGCTTGGCAGCCCACTCCTGGAGGCGCTGCATGGCGCCCAGGGAGTCGGGCAGGTATGCCTGCAGGACGATACCGGCCTCGTAGCCGCGCATGTCCTCCTGGTCGAGGATCGCGGTGAAGACCGCGATGGTCAGGTCGAGATCCTTGTAGTCCTCCATGTCCAGGTTGAGGAAGGTGCCGTGGTCGCGGGCCAGGCGGTAGAGGGGCAGGAGGGCCTGGACGCCGTGGGCGACGACCTCCTCGAAGCCCCAGGGGTTGTGGGGGCCGGTGACGGCGGAGACCTTGACCGAGACGTAGTCGACGTCCTCGCGGGTGACCAGCCGGGAGACCTCGGCCAGTCGGCGGGAGGCCTCCTTCTCCCCCAGGACGGCCTCACCCAGGAGGTTGACGTTGAGGCGGTTGCCGCCCTTGCGCAGGCGGGCGAGGGCGGGCCCGAGTCCCTTGTCGGTGGCGTCGACGACGAGGTCGCCGACGATCTCCCGGAAGACTCGCCGGGCGACCGCGGTGACGGTGCGCGGGGCGAGGCGGGAGGCGGCCGATCCCAGCCCCATGGCTCCGGCCAGGGCGGGCGGCAGGAAGTCGGTGCGCCCTGCCGACAGGCGCTTGAGGGCGGTGCTGGCGACGTCGAGGTCGGTGGGACGCACGACGTCGTCGACGAAGCGGGTGGTGAAGGTCAGGCCCTCGGGGTCGGAGAGGATGCGGGAAAGGAGCTTGGCTGAGCGCGGTACTGGCTCGGATGCCGACTCGTCAGCCCACCGGCGTGCTCGGGCGACGGCTTTCTCGCCCAGCGCCCACAGGTCGTCGGGGCAGCGGCGTCCTGCGTTGTCTGCGTTGGTACGGGGCTGACTGGGAACGGCGGTGTTCGTCATGCGTGTGGCCTCCAGGTCGATATGACGTCGGACCCTCCAAGTGTGCGCTACGGCACCCCTTGTGCGCGACCGATTCAGACACCAAGTCGCCACGTGTCGCAAGTTCCCTTGGTCCTAGATGCCGTCCGCACCGCTGCGCTGGCAGTGTTGAGCGGATCAGAAGCCGAGGCGGGCCAGGGCTTTGGGGTCGGACTGCCAGTCCTTGGCGGTGCGCACGTGCAGGTCGAGGTAGACCTTGCGTCCCAGCAGCTTCTCGATGCCCTTGCGGGCGGTGACGCCCACCTCCTTGAGGCGCCGTCCGCCCTTGCCGATGATGATGGCCTTTTGGGAGTCGCGCTCGACGACGAGGCTCACGCGCACCTGGAGGCGGCCTCCGGCGCCCTTGATGCGGCCGACCTCGCGCTCGTCATCGGGGTCGGCGATCTCGTCGACGACGACGGCCAGGGAGTGGGGCAGCTCGTCACGCACGCCCTCCAGGGCGGCCTCGCGCACGAGCTCGGCGATCATGACCTGCTGGGGCTCGTCGGTGATCTCACCGGTGGGGTACAGCGGCGGGGACAGGGGCATGTACTTGAGCAGAACCTCTTCCAGGACGTCGATCTGCTCGTTGCGCTGGGCTGAGACCGGGACGATGTCGGCCCACTCCCCCAGCTCGCTGACGGCCAGGAGCTGGGCGGCCAGGGCCTCTCGGGTGACGGTGTCGGCCTTGGTGACGACAGCGACCACGGGGGTGCGCAGCTCGGCGAGGTCACGGGTGATGAAGCGGTCGCCGGGGCCGATCTTCTCGTTGGCGGGGATGCAGAAGACGACGACGTCGACGTCGGCGAGGGTCTCGCGCACCAGGTCGTTGAGGCGCTTGCCCAGCAGGGTGCGGGGGCGGTGGAGGCCGGGGGTGTCGACCAGGACGATCTGCGCGTTCTCCTTGTGGATGACGCCGCGCACGTTGTGGCGGGTGGTCTGGGGGCGCCCGGAGGTGATGGCGATCTTGGCGCCGACCATGGCGTTGGTGAGGGTGGACTTGCCGGCGTTGGGACGGCCCACGATGCAGGCGAAGCCGGCGCGGAAGTCCTCGGGGAAGTCGGGGACGACGATCTCGACGCGGGCCGAATCCGTGATATCGGCGCTCTCGTCCGCGTCGTCGTCCTCGTCCAGGATCGGGAAGCCGTCCGCGTCCAGCCGGATGGCGCCGGAGCCGTCGGAGTCGCCGTCCTCGCCGTCGGAGTCGTCGCCGGGCTCGTCCTCGCCGTCTTCCTCGTCGTCGGGGTCGGTGAGCGGGTTGGGGCCGTCCATGAGCTCGGTGTCGGTGGGGAAGCGGAAGCCGGCCGGGGCGGGGCCGGGTGCGGGCATCTCGAGGGGCTCGGCCAGCAGCTCCTCGGGAGTCTCCCCGGGGGCCTGGGGCTGGTCGTCGCGGGCTGCGGGGGCGGTCTGGTCGGCGGTGTCAGTCATCGGTGTCCTCTTCGGGGGCGGGGGTGCGCGAGGCGAGAATAGTGGAGACCTGGCGGCGGCGGCCGGTGGCCTCCTCGGCCTGGAGGTGGACGCCCTGGGTGTCTCCGGCGGCGCCGGGCAGGGGGACGCGGCCGATGGCCTTGGTGAGCAGGCCGCCGACGGTGTCGACGTCGTCGTCGTCGATCTCGAGGTCGAAGAGCTCACCGAGCTCGTCCAGGGCGAGTCGGGCGGGGACGCGGTAGGTGCCGGGTGCGACTTCGACGACCTCGGGCAGCTCGGGGTCGTGCTCGTCGGTGAGCTCGCCGACGACCTCCTCCAGGAGGTCCTCCATGGTGACCAGGCCGGCGGTGCCGCCGTACTCGTCGACGGCCAGGGCCATGTGGAAGCGGCCGGTCTGCATCTCGCGCAGGAGGTCGTCGGCGGGCTTCATCTCGGGGACGTACTCGGCGTCCCGGGCGAATCCGGCCACGGCGAGGGCTTCGTGCTCGGGGTGGGCGGCCAGACGTCGCAGGACGTCCTTGAGGTAGAGGATGCCGCGCACGTCGTCGGCGTCCTCCCCGATGACGGGGACGCGCGAGTAGCCGGAGCGGATGAACAGGCGCATGGCGGCGGAGGCGGGCTTGTGGGCGTCGATGGTGACCATGTCGGTGCGTGGGACCATGACCTCGCGCACGAGGGTCTGGCCGAGCTCGACGACCGAGCGCATCATCTCGCGGTCCTCGTCCTCGATGGTGTCGGTCTCACCGATCTCGTCGATCATCTCGCGCAGGTCCTCGTTGACGGCCTCGCGGGTCTCAGCGTCGGTGGGGGCGGACTCGGGGCGGCGGGTGCGGGAGACGAGGCGGCGCTGGGGGGCGGCCAGGACATCGACCCAGGTGAGCAGGCCGCCCAGGGCGAGCAGGGTGGCGGCGGGGTTGCGCCGGCCGTAGGTGCGTGGGGAGAAGCCGACGACGACGCCCAGCAGGATGATGTTGGCCAGCAGAGCCAGGGCCAGGACCTGCCACCAGGCGCGCACGAGTCCGGAGGCGGCCAGGGTGATGAGGACGGCGGCGAGCATGTCGACGGCGACGCGGGCGACGCTGAGGGCGCCCAGGACCCGGGTGCGGTGCTCGGCCAGGCGGCGGACCCGGGCGGCTCCGCGGCGGCCCTCCTCGATGAGGTCGTCGGCGGCGGCCCGGGTGAAGCGCAGCAGGGCGGACTCGCCGGCTGACAGGAGGGCACCCAGGGCCAGGACGATCACCGCGCAGGCGATGAGCGCGGCGGTGGGGATGCCGGTCACGTGGGGCTCACTTGCCGCGCTCGGCCAGGAAGGTCAGCAGGAGGCGGCGCTGGAGGTCGAACATCTCCTTCTTCTCCTCGGGCTCGGCGTGGTCGTAGCCCAGGAGGTGGAGGATGCCGTGGACGGTGAGCAGGAGCATCTCCTCGACCGCCGAGTGGCCGGCGGCAAGGGCCTGCTTGGCGGCGACCTGCGGGCACAGGACGATGTCGCCCAGGGTGCCGGCAGGGGTGGGTGAGTCGGCTGAGCCGGGTCGCAGCTCGTCCATGGGGAAGCTCATGACGTCGGTGGGGCCAGGCAGGTCGAGCCAGCGCACGTGGAGCTCTTCCATGGGCTCGGGGTCGATGAACATGATGTTGAGCTCGGCGGCGGGGCTGACGTGCATGGCGGTCAGGACGTGGTCGGCGAGGGCCGCGAACTCGGCGGCGTCGATGACGGTGGTGGTCTCGTTGATGACCTCAGTGGTCATGCGGGTTCCTCTCCGAGTGGGGCCGGGCTGGGCGGTTGCTGCTCCCCCGACGGTACTGGCTGTTGCGGCCGCTGCGGCCAGGCGGTCCGGCGGGTCGGGCGGCGGCGTCCTGGGCGGCGACCTCGGCGTCGTGGCGGGCGTAGGCCTCGATGATGCGGCCCACGAGGCGGTGGCGCACGACGTCGGCCGATCCGAGCTCACAGAAGCTGATGCCCTCGACGCCGGCGAGGATCTTGCGCACGACGATGAGGCCGGACTCGCGTCCGCCGGGCAGGTCGACCTGGGAGATGTCTCCGGTGACGACCATGCGTGAGCCGAAGCCGAGGCGGGTGAGGAACATCTTCATCTGCTCGGGGCTGGTGTTCTGGGCCTCGTCGAGGATGACGAAGGCGTCGTTGAGGGTGCGTCCGCGCATGTAGGCCAGGGGCGCGACCTCGATGGTGCCGGCGGCCATGAGGCGGGGCAGGGCCTCGGGCTCGAGCATGTCGTGGAGGGCGTCGTAGAGGGGCCGCAGGTAGGGGTCGATCTTGTCGGTGAGGCTGCCGGGCAGGAAGCCGAGGTTCTCGCCGGCCTCGACGGCGGGGCGGGTGAGGATGATGCGCGAGACGCGCTTGCGGGCCAGGGCGTCGACGGCCTTGGCCATGGCCAGGTAGGTCTTGCCGGTGCCGGCGGGGCCGATGCCGAAGGTGATGGTGGATTCCTCGATGGCGTCGGTGTAGGCCTTCTGGCCGAGGGACTTGGGGCGGATGGTGCGGCCGTGGGAGGTGAGGATGTCGTCGGTGAGGACCTCGGTGGGGCGGGTGGAGGTCTCCAGCAGGCCGACGGCGCGCTCGACGGCGTCCGCGGTCAGGGGCGTGCCGGTGCGGGCGACGTCGATGAGCTCGGAGAGCAGGACGACGACGGTGTCGACGCGGGAGGCGGGGCCGGAGACGGTGACGGCGGTGCCGCGCACGTGGATGTCGACGTCGGTGAAGCCCTTCTCAATGGCGCGCAGGACCTCGTCCCGGGCGCCCAGGAGGGTCACCGGGGCGACGTCCTCGGGCAGGGTGAGGGTGCGGACCACCACGGTGTCAGGGGTGGTGGAGGTAGGCTGGAGGGAGACGTCTAACGCCCCAAAAGCCAGCGGAAGGCTTCCCCCCTGAACCGGAGCGGGATCGTCGTCGGAAGCAGCATCAATCATCGAGAAGTCATCGTACTAGATAGAAGATGACAAGGAAGCGGCAACTCGCCACACACTATCTCCACTCGACGCACTCTAAATTCAACACCCCCCTGAACACACACTAGACGGACAACACTTGCATACCCCTGAACCAAGAACCCATATTATCCTGCGCTAACACAGCAACGACTCAACCAACTGCGGATATAGATGACACCCCGAACGCATGAAACACCAGAAGACAGGCAAGCCGAAATTAAACCAACCCCTCCCGACAGTACTAACGATAAACTTGACGACACCAAAGTAAGAACTATTACATTTATATATAGCCACTTTTTCACCTATTTCGTCATTGGCCTAATTTCACTCTCCGTTGCCATAGCCGTCACGAGACCGACATTATTTGCAACAGTTTGGCCAAACAAAAACGCCGACAAATGTTGGCAGATCCACGATTACTTAGACTATTCATCGCAATACGCGGCGCTGATTGGATCAATTCTCGCCGTTGCAGGAATTACGATAAACAACTCAAACTACATCGCAGAACTGCTAACAAAATTACTCTCGAAGCCTCTGCCATCAATCATTTTTGCTGCACTTCAACTACTCAACTGCATTATCATATTCTCCATATTCATGCTGATCTTCAAAGCCCAAGAAATAAATTGGATTCCATTAATTATCGGATTGGGATTCAATCTGATAGCAATTACATCTCCATTAATGCTGGTGTTTCTAGTCCAGCGTTTAGTAAAACGAAATGTGATGAAAAGAATTGAAATTATCGACAACTACATAAGCAAGTTAGAAAGTAAATTTCTTGACGCGAGAAGCACCTCAACTGGATTAGGGTCACGCCATAGACACCCTCGTGACGCATTCCCGGAGGATAAGCCGTTTCGTTTTATGGCACGCATTCTCCGCAGATCAAACTCCAGTTCGATTCCGTTCTGGATGGCAAGCAGCGTAGTTTGTGCAACTCTTATCGGAGCCACGATTTTCACTGCACATCTAATTTATAAAGAGAACTACCCCTACAGATCGATAGTGAGCGGCATTTCGGCCACTTCAGTCCCAAGTATATTCATATCTCTCCCACTTCTTATTGCTCTCGGGTTAACCAGAATGACTTACAAAGAATTTTTATTACAGCCTTGTGAGCGAAATACCCTAATTGCTGTGAGTGTCATCTCACTGTTTATCGTGGAGATACTTATAGTTAGAGCAGCATGGAGTGGCCTACTCGAGTATACTTCTGCCCCACTTAAAGCGGTAGCCGCTATCACAGCAATATTCATTTTCTCATCGTCTTTCATGTTATCAACATTATCAATATTATGTGAGCGAGGAAACTGGGACGGCATTTTCTATCCAAGTAATAAGTTCGCGAAGCAAACATACGAGAGGCTCCAAGCAGAAAGGCAAGACCTCATAAATGTCTGCAATTTTACATAACATGCATCTCTATAAGAGCAGTTTAGGGCAACCTATTAGCAACTCCCTGTCGTCCGACATGCGTGCGGCTAAATCTTGAGAGATTGCTGGAACCCGAGCCAGCTCAGCCGCAAATTGCCTCCACTATAAATTGTGACTACACAGTCACCTATTGTAAATAGTTCTGAAACCAATACAACGCCATTCGCACCACATCGCCCGATCTACTTGCGTTCCGCATCCAGGGACTGATCGCATTCCCGGACATGCGCCTGTGTTGACCTACCTGTGTCATAGCCTAACCAGGAGTAACTCACCGAAGTCTGCGTCGTCCGGCAGGCCGTCACACTACGAGAGTTTTGGCACCTATACGCTGCAAGTCGACCCCACATTGAAAATTTAGAGTGTCCCCAGCATAAGGGGCCAGTCCAACTAATCGTGAACTGCACACAGCTTGAGCGCTGGCATCGGTTCGGCCACACTAGAATCTATTCAGCCGAGTACGCCATCGCTGGACTGGACATATAAGAATGTGGTTGTTCCAGGGATCGGTAAAGTCGATGGGTGAGGATACTGAGCCGCTTTGGCGGGGACGGGAAGTTATTGTCGCTAGGACGGGGGTGCGTGCCCAGCGGGGACGATGAGCGGTGTCTAGTCAGCCCTTCGTCCTGGGAGCCCGTGCTGATATCATCTTCCACCACGACCGTCCTGTCGCACCAGCCCCTTGTCCCAGGTCTCAGGAACGTGACCACCCCAAGACCGGCGGGGTGTGCGCAATAACCTACCTATGGGTGCTCTCTTTAGCGGTGACAGAGGTGCTGGCCGGATGCTGCAGGCTGACGGCGATGTGGGAGCACGGCACCTATCTGACCGGCGCCGAGACGGAAGCCCTGGGCCTGCCGCTGAGGCAGGTCCCTCCGTCGAGGTTCGCCATCCGACATGTTTTCCAGAGCCCAAAACGCGCAGATGTCAAGCCTGCCTGGCCTCATGATTCCATACAAGCACGGGTACCATCGAAGATCGCAGAGTGATCGCCGTGCTTGGCAAGACCATGCGCGCAGCCCGTACCGACCAGGAACCGCCACCTCACCTGCTGTCGCCCCAGACCAGGTCACCGGAACGGTCCTGCCTCAACCGCGGCAGGCAAACCCAACGAAATCCCAGCCGTGGGAAACTTGCTTAAACCCCCAATCCTGGATGGGGTCGTCGGGACCACCGACTCCATACACACCGGCAGACAAAATTGCCTGTGGGAGAAGAATGATCCCTCGCCCAGACATGGGGTCGTCTAGATCGCTGACTACATCAACTCACTAAGTCAACGCTCACATCACTAAGTTGGTTTACTAAGTCACCAAGTCGAGTCACTAAGTCAGCTTGTCAAGGCGCCAAGCGAGGCAATAGGACGCCGAGTCGAAGCACTAAGTCACTAAGTCAGGGCGCCAAGATGAAGCACTAAGACACCAAGTGGAGGCACCAAGTACGAACGTCCTGTTGAGCAGTTCAAATGCGACCGACACCATGCTTTCTGGTGAGCAACGCTCAGAGCGCCATCGCAAGAGTTCCACTGACCAGCAGCACTAGCCCGACAAGGTACCGCCTGCTGACGGCCTCCCGCAGGACGAGGGCGGAGAAGAGGACGGTTACCAGGACGCTCAGCTTGTCGATGGGAACCACCACGCTAGCCGGGCCGTCCTGAAGTGCCCGGTAGTAGCAGAGCCAGGAGGCACAGGTGGCTGCCCCGGAGGCCAGGACGAAGCCGAGCTCACCTTTCGGCACAGTGCGGACCTCCCGGAGCTTGCCGGTGACGGCAACCATCGCCCAGGCCATCACCAGCACCACCCCGGTGCGGATCGCGGTACCGAGGTTGGACTCCACCCCAGTGATTCCGGCCTTACCGAGGATCGCGGTGAGTGCGGCGAAGAAAGCTGATCCGAGTGCATAGAGCAGCCAGCCCCCGCCGTCGCGCACGGCCCGCGGCAGGCCGCGCAGGTCATCGGCGTCGAGCATCAACAACGTCCCGACAGCGATCAGAGCCACTCCAAGCGCCCCGATGAGGCTCACCCTCTCCCCCAGGAACATGAGGGCCAGCAGCACCGTCAGCACTGTGCTCAGCTTGTCGATCGGCACGACCTTGTTGACGCTGCCGAGCTGGAGCGCCTTGAAGTAGCACAGCCAGGAGGCCCCGGTCGCCAACCCAGAGAGCACCAGCAGGCCGGTGCTGCGGGCATCGAGGTGAGCCAGTTCGGTCTGTGAACCGACGATGAGCACCATGCCCCAGGCGCCCGCCAGCACCACGATAGTGCGCAGCGCCGTCGCCACGGTCGAGTCCGTGGTGCGGATCCCCTCCTTGGCCAGGACGGCGGTGATGCCGGCGAAAAGTGCTGAGCCGCAGGCGAAGACGATCCACATAAGGCAACCCTAACCCCACCTACACTACCGCGCGGCGGGCACGAAGGTCCTCGCCCTCACGCCCGCCGTTACTGGCTCCTCCCGGTTCAGCGGGTCTTGCGCGGCACGGTGGAGGCCGCCACCCCCAGGACCACCAGGCCGAAGCAGATCAGGTAGGTCAGGTATCGGAAGAAATCGTCGGAAGGCTCACTGGATGTGGTGAGCTCAGTGACGGCGTCGACCGCCCAGCTCATGGGCAGGGCGTCACCGACCACCTCCAGGGCGCGCGGCAGCTGGTCGCGGCTCACCAGGAGCCCGCACAGGAACAGCTGGGGCGCGATGACCACCGGCATGAACTGGACGGCCTGGAACTCCGTGCGCGCAAAGGCCGAGACCAGCAGTCCCAGAGACACCCCAACGAAGGCGTCGATCAGCGCAGTGAGCACCACCCAGCCCCAGGAGGCGGAAATGTCCACGTCCAGGCCCCAGGCGGCCACGGCGCACAGGATGAGGGACTGGATGACGGCAGTCAGTGCGAAGGCGGTGGCGTAGCCGAACAGGAGGTCGGCTCGGTGGATCGGGGTGGTCCACAGCCGCTCCAGGGTGCCGCTCACGCGTTCGCGCAGCATGGCGACGCTGGTGACCAGGAACATGACCGTGGTCGGCAGGATCGCCATCATGGAGACGGCGATGTGGTTGAAGATCAGGTCCGCGCCGGGATAGTCGCGGTAGACGAAGTACAGCAGGGTCAGCAGCGCCGCGGGCACGATCGCGATGAGACCGACCGTGCGCCGGTCGGCGCGCAGCTGGGTGAGGATGCGGCGGGTGGTGGCCAGGTAGGTGCGCAGGTGCATCAGCGCTGCCCTCCTTTCTGCTCAGGCCGGCTCTCAGAGTCGGCGATGACGGCTAGGAAGGCGGCGTCGACCGTATCCGCCCCGGTGCTGGCCAGGAGGTCCGTGGCCGTGGTGGTGGCCAGGATGCGGCCGCTGCGCATGAGGAGGACCTGGTCGCAGCGGAAGGCCTCGTCCATGACGTGACTGGAGACTAGGAGGGTGGCACCGCGCTCGGCCAGGGCGCGGAAGGTGCTCCACAGCTCCTCGCGGGTGACCGGGTCCAGACCGACGGTCGGCTCATCCATGACGAGCAGGTCGGGGTCGGCCACGAGCGCGCAGGCCAGGCTCACGCGCCCGGCCTCGCCGCCGGAGTAGGTGGACACGGGCCGGTCGGCTAGGGCGGCCAGTCCGACGACGTCGAGGACCTCATCCAGGTCGCGGGCCCGGCTTCCGGCCAGGGAGGCGAAGTAGCGCAGGTTCTGGCGGGCGGTCAGATCTCTGTAGACGGCCTGGTCCTGGGTGACATAGCCGACCCGACCGCGCACGGCGGCGGCGCCGGGGACGTGCCCAAGAACCTCAAGCCGTCCGCGGTAACGCTGGACGCCGACAACGGTGCGCATGAGGGTGGTCTTGCCGCAGCCCGAGGGGCCGAGCAGACCGGTGATGGTGCCGGGCTCCAGGTTCAGGTCCAGGCCGTGGAGGATCTCCTTGCGCCCGCGGGTCACGCACAGGTCCGTCGCGGTGACGGCCGGCTGCTCCGAGGCGGTGGCCGTGATGTCTCGACTGGAGTCGGGCGATTGGTTGCTGGCCCCCGACTCCCGGGGCGCGTCTCCTCCATCGCTTTTCATCATGTGATGAATATAGGTCGACGGCGAGCCTCTGTCCAGAGATGGATTCGGATGAGCTCAGACGGGATCGACGAGGCCGGGCAGGTCGTCGAAGGCGTAGCGCTGGATAGTGGGGCCGACGAGCGCGGCGACTGCCTCGACGTCGAGGCCGGCGATGTGGTCCATGCGGGCGACCCAGCGGGCCAGGCCGAGTCCGATGATCTGGCTGGCAATGAGCTGGGCGCGCAGCTCGGGGCGGTCGGGACAGAAGTGGGTGACGATCGGCGAGAGAATCCCAGTGGCGATGAAGTCGCGGAAGGGCTCGACGTCACTGCCCTGGCCAAGCGCGGCATGGATGACCGCCGTGAAGCGGTCCGCGCCCGCGTCGTCCCACAGGCTAACGACGGCGCGCACGATCCCCTCCCCCAGCTGCTCGGGCTCGAGCTCGGTGATGGAGGCCGCTCGGTGCATGAGGTTGGCGTCGACCCCGGCGGTCGACTCGATGACGGCCTTCGCGAAGAGCGTGGCTCGGTCCGGGAAGTAGTGGTGGACCAGGGCCGGGTCGACGCCGGCGTCGCGCGCGATGCCGCGCAGGGAGGTCTGGTAGCCGTCGCGGGCGAAGGCGGTGCGGGCCGCCGCCAGGATGGCCTCGCGCGTGTCCGGACTGCCCGCCGGCCGCCGCCCCCGCGGACTCATCGCTCACTCGTCTCGCTCATAGTCAGAGCATGCCCGCAAGCCGCCCCGTTGGGAAGCAGCCGCGCTACGGCTCCCAACCGCCGCGCGACCCTCCGCACGCAGGCAGGTGCCGCCAGCATCATTGTTTCTGCGACCTCTCAGCGCGTGCTATCTGATGCAGTCGAGCAGCCATTCGCGCACGTCCCGAAGGACAGATCCCTCCACGACTCCGATCTTTTTGGCGAGACGCTGACGTGAGATCGTGCGCACCTGTTCGGTCATGGCAAACGACCGCTGCTCCATCCCTGCTCCCGCATTGAGCTCCACGTGATTCGGCCAGCCCCGATCCTTCGTTGTCACAGGAACCACGACGACAAGCGTCGTCACCGTTCGATGGAATCGTTCATTGGACACAATGAGAACCGGACGACGCCCGGACTGCTCTCGCCCGACAGCAGGATCGGGAAGTGCCCACCACACCTCGCCCGGCTCAACCGGGACTGCTAGCTCCATGCTTCCGACTCCCACTCACGGAGCTCCTTGAGATAGGTCTCGTCCGGCGGATGCACCTCCATTGCACGCCGCACCTCGGCGAAGCGCCGCTCACGTGCCGCCTCCTCCAGCAGCTCCTTGAGCGCAGCATCCATGGTCACCCCGCGCTCTGACGCCAGGGCCCGCAAGCCGTCCCTCGTGCTGCGCTCCACCTTGATCGTCGTCATGCCAGTCATACTCATAGTATGTATGACAGTCATACTCATGTGAAGGCGCCTCACTCCATTCCTTAGTCAGGACTCGAGCAACGCACTCGCGCGTCTCACTCCCACAGGCCGCTGGCGTGGGCGAGGACGGCCAGGGCGACGGGGCCGGCTGAGGCGGTGCGCATGACGTGGGGGCCCAGCCGCACCGTCGTTGCTCCGGCCACCTCCAGGGCCGCCGTCTCCTCGGGGCTGATGCCGCCCTCGGGCCCCACGACGACGGCCAGCGCCAGCGGCTCCTCTCCGGGCGCAGGCAGGCGCACCGACTCCATGGCGGTGCTGATCGGGGTGCTGGCCTCCTCGTGCAGGACCAGCACCACTCCCCCGCCGCGAACCGTCTGCGCCACCCAGTCGACCAGCCTGCGGGTGTCCCGCATCTCTTCGACCTCGGGGACGCGGGCCCGCCGGGCCTGCTTGGCGGCCTGGAGGGCGGTGGCCTGCCAGCGCTGGCGTCCCTTGGCCTGCTTGGCCCCCTGCCACACGGACACGCAGCGCTCGGACTGCCAGGGCAGCACCAGCCCCACCCCGACCTCGGTGGCGGTCTCCACGGCCTGCTCGTCGCGCCCGCCCTTGGCCAGGGCCTGGACGAGGGCCAACTGCAGCGAGGGCTCGGGCTCCTCAACACGCTCCAGGACCCGCACGGCCAGACGGTCCTTCGCTCCGCCGACGCCGGCCCCGGTCACCTCGCACACCAGGCGCAGGCCCGCGCCGTCAACCAGGTCCACCCGCTCCTGGGCACGCAGGCGCTTAACGGTCACGGCATGGCGGGCCTCAGGTCCGGTGAGCATGAGGACAGTGCCGAACGTGGCCGAAGCGACGGCGTCGGCGGGCTCGATGGTCTCGGGCGTGAAGAGGAAGACGGGTGCGGTCACGGCTCCAGCCTACGGGCCACATCCAACCGGTGTCCGCCGGCGGTGCTAGCGTCAGTGACCATGACCGAGCCTTCAGCCGCCCATACCCCTCAGTCGTCCCCATCCCCCACCTACACCGCCGCCGTCACGGTGGAGGACTTCCGCCGCAACCTGGCCGCCATCCGCGCCCGGATTGACGCCGCCGCGAAGCGCGCCGGCCGCGACGCCGCCGAGATCCGTCTGCTGCCGGTGTCCAAGACCGTCCCCGAGGAGCGCCTGCGCACCGCCTTCGCCGCGGGCATCACCCAGATGGGTGAGAACAAGGTGCAGGAGGCCCAGCGCAAGAGTGAGAACCTGGCGGACCTGGGCATCTCCTGGTCAGTCATCGGTCACCTGCAGACCAATAAGGCCAAGAACGTGGCCGCCTTCGCCGACGAGTTCCAGGCCCTGGACTCCCTGCGGCTGGCCGAGGCCCTCGACCGGCGCCTCCAGGCGGCCGGGCGGGGCCTGGACGTCTACGTGCAGGTCAACTCCTCGGGCGAGCCCAGCAAGTTCGGTCTGGAGCCCGACGACGTCGCAGACTTCCTCACAGCGCTACCGGCCTACTCCTCGCTGCGGGTGCGCGGGCTCATGACCCTGGCCGCCAACACCGACGACGCTGCGCGCGTGCGCGAGTGCTTCAGCATCATGCGCCGGCTGCGCGACGCCGCCCTCGAGGCGGGCACCGTCGGTGACGGACTGCTGTCGATGGGGATGAGCGGGGACTTCGAGGCCGCCATCGAGGGAGGCTCCACCTGCGTGCGAGTGGGTCAGGCGATCTTCGGGGCCCGGGCCACCCCCGACTCCCACTACTGGCCCGAGTCACCTGAGGCCGACCAGTCTCAGACCGACCAGCCGCCGGCCAGCAGCTGAACGGCGAGCCCCGACCGCTAGCCCAGCCCCGGTGGCGCTCAGCGCCCGGAGAAGCGCTCCTTGAGCTTGCCCATGACGCTGGAGTCGCGCACGGGTTCGACGTCGTCCTCCCCGCGCAGGCGGGCCAGCTCGGCCAGCAGCTCGCGCTGACGGTCGTCCAGGCGCGTGGGGGTCTCCACGATGATGGACACGTGCAGGTCTCCGCGGCCCTTGCGGCGCAGGCGCCCCACGCCCAGGCCGTCGAGGACGACCTCGTCGCCGGGCTGGCTGCCGGCCTTGACGGTGACGTTCTGCTCGCCGTCGAGGGTCTGCAGCGGGAAGACGGCGCCCAGTGCGGCCGCGGTCATGGGCACGCGCAGCTCGGTGTAGAGGTCGTCGCCGTCGCGCTCGAGGAACTCGTGCGGCTTCTCGTGGATCTCCAGGTAGAGGTCGCCGTTGGGGCCGCCGGCCGGGC
The DNA here is from genome assembly GCF_016694895.1 of Actinomyces sp. HMT 175. Taxonomy (NCBI): domain Bacteria; kingdom Bacillati; phylum Actinomycetota; class Actinomycetes; order Actinomycetales; family Actinomycetaceae; genus Actinomyces; species Actinomyces sp. HMT 175. The sequence goes on along the minus strand of NZ_CP068012.1, from coordinate 1,246,418 downwards.
CGGCCTCGCCGCGCCCGGACATGCGGATGCGGGTCCCGGTGGACACCCCGGCGGGGATGGAGACCTCCAGGTCCTGGCGCACCCGGGTGCGGCCCTCGCCGGAGCAGTCCTTGCAGGGAGTGACGATGACGGTGCCGTAGCCCTGGCAGCCCGGGCAGGGCGAGGAGGTCATCACCTGTCCCAGCAGGGTGCGGGTCATGCGCTGGACGTTGCCGACCCCGTTGCACTGGGAGCAGGTGACCGGCTCGGTGCCCGGTGCGCAGCAGGAGCCGTCGCAGGCGGTGCAGGTGACGTAGGTGTCGATGGGGACCGACCGGGTCGCTCCGAAGGCGACGTCGGAGAGCTCCACGTCCACGGCCACGAGGGCGTCCTGGCCGCGGCGGGCCCGGGAGGCCGGTCCGCGGCTGGCCGCTCCCCCGCCGAAGAAGGACTGGAAGATGCCGCCCAGGTCGCCGAAGTCGGCTCCGGCGAACCCTCCGCCGAATCCACCGCCGCCTCGCACGGCGTCCTCCCCGCCCAGGTCGTACATTTGGCGCTTGTCGGGGTCGGAGAGGACCTCGTAGGCGGAGGAGACCTCCTTGAACTCGTCCTCGTGGCCGGGGCCGGCGACGTCGGGGTGCAGCTGGCGGGCCTTCTTGCGGTAGGCCTTCTTGATCTCCTCGGGGCTGGCGTCGCGGCTGACGCCGAGGACCTCGTAGTAGTTGCTCACTGCGTTCTTCCTTTACGGCTACGACTTCTGCGGTGGTGGTTTGGGGGCGTGCCCGGCCGGGCCGCTTGGGGCGGGTCGGGCAGGCCGGTTCTCACGTCTCCGGTGGGGACAGGAACCGGGACAGGTAGCGGGCCACGGCCCGGACAGCGGTCATGGTGGCCGGGTAGTCCATGCGGGTGGGGCCGATGACCCCGAGGTGGGCGACGGCCTCACCGGTTCCCGGCCCGTAGGTGGTGGTGACGACGGAGGCCTCGGCCAGGGCGTCGTCGTTGTTCTCCGATCCGATGCTCACGCGCATCCGGTTCTCGCCGGCCGGGGCGCCGTTGTCGGCGGTGAACAGGCGCAGCAGCACCACCTGCTCCTCGACGGCGTCCAGGAGGGGCCCCAGGGAGGAGAAGTCGGGGGTGGCGCGGGCCAGGTTCGCGGTCCCGGCGACGACGAGCCGCTCCTCCGCGTCGGGGCGCAGTGCGGCGATGAGCTCGTCGGAGACGGCCTCGAGCAGGAAGCGCTCGTCGGCGGACGCCTGCTCGGCCAAAGCCGCCAGGATCGGGGCGACGTCGGCGGCGCGGCGGCCCGCGAGGGCGCCGTTGAGCCGGGTGCGCAGGCGCTCCAGGACGAGGGGGTCGACGACGTCGGCGATGTCGAAGCCCCCGTCATGGCGCGCGCTCACGGAGCCCCGGGACCTGAGGGTCACGGTGCGCTGGTCGACGCGCCCCGTGTCGGTGATGATGACCAGCAGGACGCGCTCGGGCCCCAGGGCCACGAGCTCGAGGTGCTGGAGGGCCGCGTACCGCAGGCTGGGGTACTCGACGACGGCGAGCTGGCCGGTCAGCTGAGCCAGGGCCCGCACGGTGCGGGCCACGACCTGTTCCAGGTCGACCGCTCCGGACAGGAGCGCGGTGATGGCGGCGCGCTCGGGCGCTGAGAGGGGCTTGATGCGGGCTACCTCGTCGACGAAGAGCCGGTAGCCCTTCTGGGTGGGCACGCGCCCGGCCGAGGTGTGCGGCTGGTGGATGTAGCCCTCGTCCTCCAGGGCCGCCATGTCGTTGCGGATGGTTGCCGGGGACACGCCCAGCCGGTAGCGCTCCACGAGGGCCTTGGACCCCACGGGCTCGCGCGTGCGCACGTAGTCGGTGACGATGGCGGACAGGACCTTGAGACGTCGGTCGTTGGCCACGGGTCCTCCTCCCTCATCAGTGCCGAGACGCGATCAGTGCCGGTGTTAGGCGGCAGGCCGCCCGCACACCTGTGGGATGCGGCCAGCGATTAGCACTCACCCCACGTGAGTGCCATCCTACGCTGTGGTCCGGCGGGTCCACCGCCGGCGGACCGTGAGTTTCCCCTACCGTGCCGAGGGTGAACACGCCCGCCCCTTACCGCTCCCCCGTTCCCGGATCGACCGCCGCCCGCCGAGCCGCCCTGAGGGCTCGCGCCGAGGCCGAGCAGAGGCAGCAGGCACAGGGCGCCCCGGCCGCTTCGCGCTCGCGCGGTGGGGCGGCTGCGAGCAAGTCCGCTGCCCGCAGGCCCTCGTCGAGCGACCGCTACGGCGGGGACGTCCTGTCGGTCAACCCGCACCGCACGGGGCCCGGCGCCATACGCCCGGAGTCGGTGCACGTGCCGGTGACGCCGGGACTGGTGGTTGAGGACCGCCAGACCGGCTTCGTCGGCGCCGCGGTGGCGGTGGAGAAGTCGGGCGGTCAGCACGTCGTGGTCCTGGAGGACCGTCACGGTGTGCGCCGTGGCTTCGCCCTGGGGCCGGGTTTCTGGATCGAGGGCCGCCCGGTGATCCTGGACCCGCCCGTGGCGCGCAAGCGCAAGCCCACCGGAGCGGTGAGCGCCGCCGGCAGACGGCTGACGGCCTCGGGCTCCTACGCGGTCGAGGGCGAGCGGGCCAAGGTGGCGCGCGCCTCGCGGATCTGGGTGGAGGGCAAGCACGACGCCGAGCTGGTGGAGAAGGTCTGGGGTGACGACCTGCGCCACGAGGGCGTCGTCGTCCTCATGCTCGATGGCGTCGACAACCTTGAGGAGGTCATGGCCGAGTTCGGCCCGGCCCCCGAGCGGCGGGCCGGTGTCCTCGTGGACCACCTGGTGGCCGGCTCCAAGGAGTCGCGGATCGCTCAGCGGGTGGCCAAGATGCCCGGCGGGGAGAACGTGCTGGTCCTGGGGCACCCGTATGTGGACGTGTGGCAGGCGGTCAAGCCGGCCCGAGTGGGTCTGGAGCGCTGGCCGGACATCCCGCGGGGCACCGACATCAAGCACGGCACCCTGGAGGCCCTGGGCTGGCCGCACGCCACCCAGGCCGATATCGCCCGGGGCTGGCAACGCATCCTGGCGACCGTACGCTCCTACAAGGACCTCGAGCCGAGCCTGCTGGGCCGCATGGAGGAGCTCATCGACTTCGTCACCGCCCCGGGCACGCGCTGAGGCCGGAAACGGATCATGAGGGCAGGGCGGCTCAGCCCTCAGCGGCCTCGGCCTGGTCGGCCAGGGCCAGGCGGCGGGACTGGGACAGCAGACGGGCGTCGAGCGCCAGCAGCCCCACGGTGAGCACTCCGCCCAGGACCTTCCACAGGAGGCCCGGGGCGATGAAGAGCAGGACCATGGCGGCGATGATCGGCACCAGGTGCTTCATGGAGCGCCCCACGTAGCCGCCGAAGCTGGGCATCTCGACGCCGTCGGACTCTGCGACGGACTTGACCATGAAGTTCGGGCCGTTGCCGATGTAGGTGATGGCTCCGCACAGGACGGCGCCCAGCGAGATGGACACGAGGTAGAGCTCGGGAATCCCGGCAACGTCGGCGCCGCCGGGGTGGGAGACCTTGCCGGCCATCTCGAAGAAGGTCGCGTAGGTGGGGGCGTTGTCCAGGACGGAGGAGAGCCCGCCGGTGAAGATGAAGAAGGTGACCTCGTTGAGCGGCAGCGAGCCGGCGACCTCGTCGAGGTAGTGCAGGGCCGGGATCATGGTGAGGAAGATGCCGATGAACAGGATGGCGACCTCGGCGATGGGGCCCCAGGTGAACTGGTTGTCCTTGAAACGGACCTCCCGGCTGCCCAGGAAGTAGGAGCCGGCCGCGGAGGCGAGCATGATGAACTCGCGCACGGGGATCCAGTCGCCCAGGGCGGCGTGCCCCTCCTCGATGGCGTGAGCGTCGACGGAGGGGGCGAAGGCGACGGCGGCGATGATGACGGCGAAGAAGACGAAGTTGAGTGAGCCCTTGAGGCCCAGGGGCTCGATCTCGGTGTCGTCGTCGTGCACGGCCTTGGCGGGCTCCTGGGAGTAGTAGTAGGAGTCCAGGGCGTAGTAGCTCACCAGCAGCATGACGTTGACGAAGAGGTACTCGCGCAGGAGGTTGAAGGTCCAGGTGAAGGGCACCCCGCGCAGGAAGCCCAGGAACAGGGGCGGGTCGCCCAGGGGCGTGAGGAGGCCGCCGCAGTTGGCCACGATGAAGATCGTGTACAGCACCGTGTGCACCCGGTAGTGGCGCTCCTTGTTGGTGGCCAGCAGGGGCCGGATGAGGAGCATGGCGGCGCCGGTGGTGCCCACGAAGGAGGCGATGACTCCGCCGATGGCCAGGAAGATCGTGTTGTTGCGGGGCGTGGCCCGGATGTCGCCCTTGAGGAAGATGCCTCCGGAGACGACGAACAGGGCCAGCAGCAGGCAGATGAACTGGACGTACTCCACCACGGCGGCGAAGACGGACGTCCAGCCCAGGGCGACCCACATCCAGGCGGCCACCGGCACCCCCAGGCCCACGGCGACGATCAGCTGGCTGGAGTGCTTCTCCCACCAGTGGGCCGTGGCCGGGATCAGCGGCAGGACGGCGATGCAGGCGAGCATGCCCGCGAAGGGCAGGACGGACCACCACTCAAGATGCACGGCGACTTCCTCACAGAATCGGGACTGTCCGCGTCACCATACCGTCCCGGACAACAGTTTCCCCGGTGAGGGCCTGTGGTCTCTCGTGCTGAGACCGACCTTCCGGCCTGCTGCGGCCACGGGGCCGCGCCGGGCTCAGATCCAGCCGGCCAGCACCTTTCTGGCCTGCTGAGCCAGGGTGGCGATGGCGCCGTCGGAGTCGTTGCCCCAGGGGATGTAGTGGAAGCTGCCGCCCCCGGCAGTGGTGAAGGTCTCGCGGTTGAGCTGGTTGATCTCCTCAAGAGTCTCCAGGCAGTCGGAGACGAAGCCGGGGCAGATGACGTCGAGGCGGGGGCAGCCGGCGCGGCCGAGCTCGCCGACCGTGTCAATGGTGGCCGGCCCGATCCAGGCGGCGGGCCCGAAGACGGACTGGAAGGTGAGTTGGGCAAGGCCCTCGGGCAGGTCGAGCCGCCGGGAGAGGAGCTGGGCGGTGCGCTCGCACTCGGAGCGGTAAGGGTCTCCGGCGTCGTGCATGGCCTGGGGGATGGAGTGGAAGGACAGCAGGAGGCGCTCGCCGGCGGCCGGGTCGGGGCGGCCGTGGACCTGCCAGTGCTGCTCCAGGGCGGTGGCGAGGGCCTCGATGTAGGCGGGCGCCGTCTCGAAGGAGCGGATGGTGCGCAGCTCGGGCTGGTTGCGGGAGGTCAGGATGAAGCGGGCGGCCTCATCGACGACGGTGCCGGCCGAGGAGGCGGCGTACTGCGGGTAGAGCGGGATGAGGGCGATCCTGCGGCAGCCGGCCTCCATGAGCTCACCCATGACGCGGCGCATGGCCGGCTGCCCGTAGCGCATGGCGATACGGACCTGGACCGATTCGCCGAGCTCGTCCTGGAGCAGCTCGCCCTGGCGCTCGCTGTAGTGCATGAGCGGGGAGCCCGAGCGGCTGGTCTCCTCCCCGGGGCGCCAGATGGTGGCGTACTTCGCCGCCGATGCGCGAGGGCGCACCCGCAGGATGATGCCTTCCAGGACGGGCCGCCACAGGAGGGGGTGCATCTCAATGATCCGGCGGTCAGAGAGGAACTCCCGCAGGAAGGGCCGGACGGCTCTGGCCGTGGGGGCCGCCGGCGTGCCGAGGTTGGCCAGGATGAGGGCGGGGCGCTCGTCCGCGCCACGCGGGTCAGGGGCGGTGAGGCTCAGGGGCACGGAAATCCTTGGGAGGGGCAGGATCGTTCTCGACGACGACGGTATTGAGCGACGTCGGCCTCACTCTATCCGAGTGGGTCCGCCCTCCGGCTCGCAACGAGTCCGCGCCCCGCCGGTTGAGACGAGCGGGGCGCGGAGGGGGCCTGAAGAGATTCAGCGGACGACGTCGTAGCCCTGGATGCGCACGTAGGAGTAGGCGGACAGGAGCATCACCAGCGGGACCGTCACCAGCCAGCCGATCAGTGTGACCGCGCCGAGGATGTAGAGGCCGACGCCGGCCAGAGCGAAGGGGAAGAGCTCTCCGACGTGGCTGGACAGGGTGGCCCAGGACGCCTTCATTCCTGCAATGCCGTCCATCCCCTTGTCCACGGTGAAGTACACCGAGTAGTGGAAGAGGAAGGCCGCAATAATGCCCGGAACAGCGCACAGAAGGACGCCCACGGACGTGGCGAGCCACGTGAGAAAAGCCGCGAGAAGGCTCGCACCGAAGTTCGGGAACGTGAACAGGTCACCCCAGGCCAAGGGCCGCCCGGTGGCCACCTTGATCGCCATGTGAGTGGTCACGATACTAGCGAAGAGACCAATAGCGAAGGCGATATAGGTTCCGAAGGGAACTCCCAGGCTGAAGCCATGCTCCTCTCCGTTGACAGTGTAGTGGGCCTCTACAGTGAAGCTGGAAAGAACAGTCCACAGGCCCATCCCCACAACGAGAATGAGCGCATTCTCCTTGAACTTGGACCACGCCCAGGACATGCCGTCACCGACGCTCAGCGGCGCCCCTCCCATCGCACCTGGAGGATAAGGAGGCATCCCTCCACCGGCGCCCATACCGGGCTGGGGACCGTAGCCCGGGACGGCCCCCGGCTGGGAGGCGTAGTCCGGACCGGCAGCGGGTTGAGGACCGTATCCCTGCGTCGCCCCGGGCTGAGGGCCATAGCCGGGTTGCTGTTGAGGGTCGGGGCCGGCCCCGTAGCCGGGCTGTGCCCCGTAGCCCGGAACGCTCCCGGCCTGGGGATCGTAGCCTGGTTGCGGCCCATAGCCGGGGATACCTGCTCCCTGAGGGACACCACCAGCCTGGGAACCGTCGTCTGGGTAACCTGGATACTGTGGAGTAGTCATCCCGTCAGGTTGCCACAACTCCCTGGCACTACACTGAAAATATCAAGACATCGGCAAGGGTAGATCGTGAGCGGCCCGCACCTGCCTGCTCGCGTCAAGGACCTTCTTCCTACTGGGGTGGAGCTCGAAGATGAGCTCCGTGGTGGCGACCAGGAGATGCCCTCGACTCGCCACGCGACACAACTTACTGCAGCATCTGCTGGCTCCCCTACCGCTTCCACCGAGCTGCGAAAAACGACTAAGAACTGCTCCGATCGGCCCTAGAATAATGAGAGCCGCAAGTACGCGCTTGAGCCAGATGGAAAGCACAGTCAGAATTCCTTCGATTGCAGATCGAAATCCTAACCTACCAGAAGTTCGGATCGGCTTCGGGCTCACTGGGTCAGGGCGCGGGTGACGGTATCGGCCATGAGACGGCCGCGCAGGGTGAGGACCGCCCGGCCCCTCAGGGCCGCTCCGGCGTCGAGGAGTCCATCGCCGACGAGGCCGGCCACGACGGGTACCAGGTGAGGAGGAGTGGCTCCGGCAGCATCAGGCCGGTTTAGTGACGGACCGCCCGGCCGACCCCCGAGACCGGCCAGCTCGAGGCCCTCACGCAGCCGGATGCCCAGCATGATCCGCTCCAGCTCCCGGGAGTCGGCGTCAATGACCTCGTGCCCGGCCACGGGCAGGTGACCGGTGGCGATCTGCCCGGCCCAGGCGACCGGGTGCTTGGTGTTCCACAGGCGCACGTCCCCCAGGTGGGAGTGGGCTCCGGGTCCGGCTCCCCACCAGTCCCAGTCCAGCCAGTAGGCCTGGTTGTGGCGGCACTCGGCACCGGGGCGCGCCCAGTTGGAGATCTCGTACCACTCGTAGCCGGCCTGTCCCAGGGCGGCATCAGCCATCTCGTACTTGATGGCCTCGTCGTCGTCCTCGGGCATCGGCAGCTCCCCGCGGCGGACCTGCCCCCACATGCGAGTGCCCTCCTCGATGACCAGGGCGTAAGCGCTCACGTGTTCCGGGCCGATCCGGGTCACCGCGTCCAGGGAGCGCTGCCAGTCCTCCAGGGATTCCCCCGGCGCCCCGTAGATGAGGTCCAGGGAGGTGCTCAGCCCGGTTCGCCGCGCCCACTCCACCACGTGGGGCACCCGGGCGGGCTCATGGGTGCGCTCCAGAACCTTCAGCACGTGGGGCACCGCCGACTGCATGCCGAAGGAGACCCGGGTGAAACCGCCTTCGGCCAGGGCTGCCAGGCCGGCCTCGTCCACGGAGTCCGGGTTGGCCTCGGTGGTCACCTCCGCGTCTGCTGCGAGCCCGAAGCACTCGCGCACCAGCTCCAGCATGCTCACCAGGTCGGAGGCGGGCAACATGGTGGGGGTTCCTCCGCCCACGAAAACGGTCTGCGCAGCGCGCACCGGCAGGCCCGCCTCGTCCATGGCGCGGCGGGCGGCGCGCAGCTCGCCGGCGAGGGTTCCCACGAAGTCCTCGGCCGAGGCGCCCTGCCCCATGGCCAGGTTCGTGTAGGTGTTGAAGTCGCAGTAGCCGCAACGCACCCGACAGTAGGGCACGTGCAGGTACACCGAGAACGGGCGCTCACTGCCGTCCGGTGCGGAGGCGGCCGCCTGCGCCGGCAACTCCCCCATCCCCGGCAGGGGGTCACCCACCGGCTGGGCCGGGCTCACTCGGCACCGCCTTGAGCCTCGGCCCGCTCGTCGTCGCCCTCCAGGACGCCGGCGGGAATGGCCGGCTCAGGCCTGCCGGAGTCGCCCGCGCGGGCCGCGATCTGGGCGCACACGGTCATGAGCACCAGCACTCCCACCACCATGGCGAAAGGGGCCACCCATCCGCCGCTGTGCTCATGGACCCAGCCCATGACCACCGGGCCGACGGCGGCCAGGCAGTAGCCGGTCGTCTGAATGACCGCGGTGGTCCGGCGGTTCTCATCGACCGACTCCGAGCGACGGATGACCAGGGTGAACAGGGCGGCGAAGAAGGCGCCATGCGCGATGCCCGAGAACATGCAGGGAACCAGCCAGTAGCCGGGGGCCACCGTCAGGCAGACCGGCAGCATCAGCCAGCAGGCGCAGATGACGCCCAAGACCCTGCTGGCCGGCCACCCCAGCGCCTCGAACATCACCGGGACCAGCAGAGGCCCCACGATTCCCAGCAGGGAGAACACGGAGGCGGCCACTCCCGCACCGGACTCGCTCATGGCAAGCTCGTCGACCAGGGCCGTCGGCAGCCACCCCGAGATCGCGTAGTAGGAAAAGGTCTGGGCCGCGAAGGCCACCGCCATCACCCAGGTCAGGGGGCGTTTCCAGACGGCGGCGCCGGTCGACGACGTCGGACGGGCCAGGGAGCGCTCCGTCACCCAGGAGGTCATGCCCGACCGCTCCCGCAGGCTCTGCCGGGGCGCCTGGCTGCCGGGCGGGAAGACCCACAGCCACATGGCACCGGCCAGCAGTACCGGCATGGCTGTCCAGGCGGCGGCCGAGCCCTGCCAGCCGATGACGAGGGCCAGCGGCACGGCCAGGGCGGTGGCCGCGGTGACGATGACATTGCAGGTCGAGGAGTACAGGCCCGTCATGAGTGAGGTGCGGTGCCAGAAGTCGCGGCCGATGACCATGGGCGCCACCAGGTTGCCCACCGTCAGCCCCGCCCCGATGATGACGGTTCCGGCGAAGGCAGCCCAGGTGGTGCCGGCCGAGCGCAGCAGTGCCCCGACCAGAGCCATTCCCAGGGTGAGCAGGCCCGCGGTGTTGATGCCGACGCGGCGCACCACCGTCGAGGCCAGCGGGGTGAGCAGCCCGAAGCACAGGATCGGCACGGAGGTCAGTGCGCCGCGGGCCACCTCCCCCATGCCCAGGTCCTGCCCCAGGCGCGTCAGCAGGGGCGGGATGACGCCGACCGGTGCCCGCAGGACCGCGCAGAACCCGAGGAAGCCGGCGACGATGACCATGAGCCAGGCGCGGCGGGGCAGCCTGGCAGCTGCGCTCACGACCGGTCCGCCGGGTGCAGCAAGCCGTCACCGCGCCCCTCACGCAGGCGCCAGGGCTGGGACTCCAAGTGGTTCCAGGCCTGCCCCTCGGCCTCGAGGTGATCCAGCATGGAGGCGCCCCGCTCGGGGATCCAGGCCACCTCGGTGCGCACTGCGGTCAGGTCCCGGATCGTGCGTCCCGCGTCCAGGCCCCTCTGCTCGAAGCGGGTCATGACCCGCCCCTCGTAACGGGGTGACCACCCGCCGCGCACGCCCGCCGGGGATCCCGGGTCCAGGCCGTTGCCCAGGCTGTCCTCCTCGGCGGTCTCGGCCCCCAGGTCGGGGCGGGCGCCGGCGTCGTCGTGCCGGAAGTAGGGCAGGGTGATGTCCGGGCGCAAGCCGGCGGGCAGCGCCGCCACGGCCTCGATGACGTCGCGCATCTGCCAGGCGTAGTCCGCCCAGTCGGTGGCCAGGCGCCACACCCCGCCGGGACGCAGCACCCGCGCCACCGAGTCGGCGAAGGCGGTGGTCACCAGGCGGCGTTTGCGGTGGCGGGGCTTGCGCCAGGGGTCGGGGAAGAACACCCACACCTCACTGGCGCAGGACACCGGCAGGGCCGTGGCCAGCAGCTGGGAGGCGTCGGCGGGGACGACGCGCACATTGTGCAGGCCCTGACGGTGGATCGAGGTCACCAGGCGGGCGATGGCGGTCTCCCAGACCTCCACCGCCAGGTAGTCCACCCCCGGGTGGGCGGCTGCATGGGCAAGGAGCGCCTCCCCGCTGCCCGAGCCGACCTCGACGATCAGCGGCCGCACCTGCCCCATGTGCCCGAAGACCTTCTCCGGATCGAGGCGGAAGCTCGGGGACACGGTACGCACGGCGTCGGCCCGCGGCACATCGACCACGTAGCGGGGGCCGAGCTGGGCCAGGGCCTCGGCCTGGACGGGACGCAGCCTGCCGCCGGCGCGCGAGAAGGAGCGCACCCTGGAGTGGATGGCGTGGGAGCGGGGCGGGTGGTGCTGAGCCATGCGGAGCCTTGCATCCTTTACTTCCGTGAGGTCTCGAAACCGTCTGCCCGGGGTCGTCGGGCACCCAGCGGCGCCGTCAGCCCACCTGCTCATGGGCGGCGGCCCGCACGTACTTCTTGGTGAAGTCGGCGATGACGCAGTTGCCGAAGATCTCGGAGTTGAGCATTCCCTGGGCGTCGCGCGGGTCGTGGTGGGCGAACCAGCGCCTGCAGGTGACCCGGTGCCCCGGGGAGGAGACCACGCGCACCTCGTCGCCGGCCTGCACCGTCCCCTCGGTGAGCACCGCCAGGTAGACACCCACCCGGTTGCGCGCCGAGAAGACCTCCACCCAGTCCGCACGGCCCACACCGCGGGCGAAGGTGGCGCACGGGTTGCGCACGCCGGTCACCCTGACCCGCAGTCCTGCGTTGCTCGGGTCGCCGATGGACAGGATCGCGCCGATCTCCACGTCGTCGATGTCGCCCTCGATGAGGAGATTCTCCCCCAGCCGCCCCGGCTCAATACCGCCCAGGACCTCGGACCAGTGACGCTGCTCAGCGGCGCTCATGACGTAGAGGGCCTTGTCACTGCCCCCGTGGTGGGCGCGGTCCCCGTGCCTGTCGGTGACGATCCCGGTCCGGCTCACCTCAACCGGCCCGTCGACGGCGCCCTTATGGATCGCTGAGACGCCTGCCGCTCCGGCGTCGGGCCGCAGCCCCTTGACGGTGCATACCGCGCCGACGGTTCCCACCAGGTCGCCGTCGTGGAACGGTGAGGGCTCGTCCTGGTGGCGCCCGTCCGCGCCTGCGTGGGGCTCACCCAGGACCCGGGCCAGCTCCCGGGTCAGGACCAGGCCGGAGCCGTCGTCGCTCAGGGCAGCGTCAACCGTGGTCTGCCTGCTCGTGTCACTCATGTCCGCAGCCGTCCTTCCGTCGTCCGCCGGCACCGTCCTGGTACTACTCGGTCCTACTCAGCCCTGCTCGATCCTGCTCGTGCCCGCCGGCGGCGCTACTTGCCCGGCTTGGCGCCGGTGGGAGTGTCCGCGCCGAGGGCTGCGATGAAGGCCTCCTGAGGCACCTCGACCCGGCCGATGGCCTTCATGCGCTTCTTGCCCTCCTTCTGCTTCTCCAGCAGCTTGCGCTTACGGGTGATGTCACCGCCGTAGCACTTGGCGAGCATGTCCTTGCGCAGGGCCCGGATGGTCTCGCGGGCGATGACGCGGGTGCCGATGGCCGCCTGCACGGGGACCTCAAACTGCTGACGCGGGATGAGGTCCTTGAGACGCTTGGTCATCATGACGCCGTAGGAGTAGGCCGAGTCGCGGTGGACGATGGCGCTGAAGGCGTCCACCTTGTCCCCGTTGAGCAGGATGTCGACCTTGACCAGGTTGGCGTCCTGGGAGCCGTCCGCCTCGTAGTCCAGGGAGGCGTAGCCGCGGGTGCGCGACTTCAGGGCGTCGAAGAAGTCGAAGACGATCTCCGCCAGCGGCAGCACGTAGTGCATCTCCACGCGGGACTCGGAGAGGTAGTCCATGCCCTGCATGGTGCCGCGACGCGACTGGCACAGCTCCATGACCGTGCCCACGAACTCGCTGGGGGTCAAGATCGTGGCCCGCACCACCGGCTCGGAGACGGAGGAGACCTTGCCCTCGGGGAACTCGCTGGGGTTGGTCACCGTGTGCGTGCTGCGGTCCTCCATCGTCACCTCGTAGACCACGGAGGGGGCGGTGGAGATGATGTCCAGGTTGAACTCGCGCTCCAGGCGCTCGCGGATGATCTCCAGGTGCAGCAGGCCCAGGTAGCCGCAGCGGAAGCCGAAGCCCAGGGCCACGGAGGTCTCCGGCTCGTAGGTCAGGGCGGCGTCGTTGAGCTTGAGCTTGTCCAGGGCATCGCGCAGGGCCGGGAAGTCCGAGCCGTCCACCGGGAACAGGCCGGAGAAGACCATGGGCTTGGGGTCCTGGTAGCCCGACAGGGGCTCGTCGGCCGGGGCCGCCGCGGAGGTGACCGTGTCACCGACCTTGGACTGGCGCACGTCCTTGACCCCGGTGATGAGGTAGCCGACCTCGCCGGCCCCCAGACCGGCCGACGGCGTGGGCTCGGGGCTGATGACGCCGATCTCCAACAGGTCGTGGACGGCCTTGGTGGAGAGCATCTCGATGCGCTCGCGGGGCTTGAGCGCGCCGTCGACGACGCGCACGTAGGTGACCACACCGCGGTAGGTGTCGTAGACGGAGTCGAAGATCATGGCGCGGGCCGGGGCCCCGGGGTCGCCGTGCGGGGGCGGGACGGTCTCGACGATCCGGTCGAGCAGCTCGGGCACGCCCTGCCCGGTCTTGCCCGAGACCTTGAGGACGTCGTCGACGTCGCAGCCGATGAGGGAGGCGATCTCCTCGGCGTGCTTCTCCGGCTCGGCGGCGGGCAGGTCGATCTTGTTGAGGACCGGGATGATGGTCAGGTCCCCCTCGATGGCCATGTAGAGGTTGGCCAGGGTCTGGGCCTGGATGCCCTGGGCGGCGTCGACCAGGAGGACCGCGCCCTCGCAGGCCGCCAGGGAGCGGTTGACCTCGTAGGAGAAGTCGACGTGCCCGGGGGTGTCGATCATGTTGAGGGCGTAGGCGCGCGTGACGCCGTCGTCGCCCTCGATGGCCCAGGGCATGCGCACGGCCTGGGACTTGATGGTGATGCCGCGCTCGCGCTCGATGTCCATGCGGTCCAGGTACTGGGCGCGCATGTCGCGGGGCTGGACGACGCCGGTGGCCTGGAGCATGCGGTCGGCCAGGGTGGACTTGCCGTGGTCGATGTGCGCGATGATGCAGAAGTTGCGCAGCCGGGCCTGCTCGGTGGCGGCGGGCTGGACGCTGGTCATCTGCTCTGGTGTGGGGATCGGTGACACGGAGATCGGTTCCTGGCTCTTCCTCATATCCGGCATGGGTCTGGCCCAAGTCTCCCACGACGGCGGCCCGCCGCCCCAGCCCGCCGGGCCAACCTGCAGTGTGAGGTGCGGCCGTACGCCGGCTCCCCTCACTTCCCACGGGCGCAGGCGTAGGCGAGCCCACAACCGGAGGGCGATCGACTTAGGTTAGCCTTCCTCGCATGCTGGAACGGATCCACTCCCTGCCTTATCCCTGGGTCTTCCTGTTCTTCTGGTGCCTGGCCATGATGCGTTCGCACACCATGTACTGGATCGGCCGGGGCATCACGGCGGGGACCGCGCGCACCCGGTGGGTCTCGCTGCTCGAGTCCCCCGTGTACGCCCGCGCCCAGGCGTGGTCGGCGCGCTGGGGCGTGCTGGCAGTGCCGGTGTCCTTCCTGACCGTCGGCATCCAGAGCGTCATCCAGCTCTCCGCGGGTGTGGCCCGCATGCCGCTGCGCCGCTACGTGGCGGCCACGGCCGCCGGGGCGATCGCCTGGGCCGCCGTCTACACGACCATCGGCATGGCGATCCTGTCGGCCTGGCTCACCGGGCCGACAGGGCGTCTCGTCTCCCTCCTGATGGTCGCAGGTTTGGCACTCGCCGTGGTCATTCGCCGCAGTCGGGTCATGCGCGCAGGCCGCGGCAGCGGGCGCCGCGAGCGCGTCTGACCCGGGCAGCTCCGTCCCCAGAGCCCGCTGGGGAGGCCTCCCCACACTCACCGGTGGGAGTTTTCCGCCGTCTCATGCCAGAATCGTCGCATTCCGGGTTCCTGAGCACTCCCTGTCCCGAGACGTCCCTACCGAAAGCCTCCCCACCATGACCCTCAGCAGAAAACGCGTCCTGCTCATCGTCGTCGCCTCCGTCGCGACAGTCTGTCTCATCGCCGTCGGCCTGGTTCGCGCCGGAGTCATCGGCGGACACAAAGCCACCGCTGCGGCATCGGCCTCCGCCCACGGCAACGCGGCGAAGGTCACCGAGCCCAGTGACCGCTTCATCATCTCTTACGCTGAGAACTCAGCGGCGGGCAAGGTCATCGCCTCCGCGAAGGCCTACGGAGAGAACGTCCTCAACTCCCTGCCCGCCAAGGACAAGGAGGCACTGACCGCCGCCGCGGGCAAGTTCTCGGTCAAGCTGGAGAGCGTGACCGCTCACGCCATGAGCACTGCTGCCGTGAAGCTCAGTGACAAGCTCACCGTGGATCAGGTCAAGGAGTTCATCTCCACGCTCGAGGCCGCCGACGGTATCGAGGCCGTCGAGCCCGATATTCACGTCACTGCCCTGGGCGACACCTCCGCCCAGGACAGCAATGTCCCCAACGACCCCTACTTCTCCAAGCAGTGGGACATGACCTCGGGCTCCTACGGAATCAACGCCACCAACGCCTGGTCACAGTCCACCGGCAAGGGCGTCACGGTCGCCGTCATCGACTCCGGCATCCTGACCGACCACCCGGACCTCAAGGGCCAGCTCCTGCCGGGCTACGACTTCATCGCCGACGCCGAGAGGGCCCGCGACAACGACGGCTACGACGCCGATCCCTCCGACGAGGGAGACTGGTCCGAGCCGGGTGAGTGCTCCGCCTATGACGGAGGCAGCAAGCACCGGGACAAGGGCCAGCAGTCGACTTGGCACGGTTCCCATGTAGCCGGAACCATCGCCGCGCGCACGAACAACGGCGATGGTGTGGCAGGTGTCGCCCCGGACGCCAAGATCGTGCCCATCCGCTTCCTGGGCCGCTGCGGCTCCGACGGCGCCAACCTCGTGGACGCCATCACCTGGGCCTCGGGCGGTAAGGTCAACGGCGTACCGGTCAACAAGAATCGCGCCCAGGTCATCAACATGAGCCTGGGCGGCCCTGGCGTGTGCACACGCTTCCTGCAGAAGACAATCGATTCCGCTGTCGCACGCGGCTCCATCATCGTCGCCGCCGCCGGCAACAGTGATGAGGACGCCGGTAACGTCAATCCTGCCAGCTGTGAGAACGTCATCACCGTCGGTGCCACCACGAGCACCGGGGTCCGCTCATCCTTCTCGAACTACGGTGACACCGTCGAGATCTCCGCCCCCGGTGGAGAGGACGGCAGGACCAGCCCCAAGATTCTGTCCACGACCGACGAGTCGCCGACAGCCCCACAGACCCCCGCCTACTCCTTCATGATAGGCACTAGTCAGGCGGCTCCCCACGTCTCCGGCACCATCGCGCTGATGCTGTCCGCCAACCCCGATCTGAAGACTGCAGAGGTTGTCAGCATCCTGCAGAACACGGCCACCCCCATGGCCAAGTGCGACCGAAAGTCCTGCGGTGCCGGCATCGTCAACGCGGCCTCCGCCGTCGCCGAGGCGGGCAGCAAGAGCGCCAAACCCAGCAGCAAGCCCAGCGCCAAGCCCAGTGCCACCACCGGTGGAAGAACCCTCCGCCTGGGCAACTGACGCGGACGAGCACCTGAGGCGCACCGATGCCTGTGCACGCCGCACGACAGGTGCGGGCAGGCGTCTCATCTCCGGCCGACGATTTGGTCACGTCACGACCTCGTTCTACCCTCGGTGCCATGACAGCGTTCCGTGACCGCCAGTGGTGGTGGCTCCCCTCGAGGCGAGCCGCCATCATCCTGACGCGTTAGGACCTTCCGGCTCGCTCACCGCGGGCCCGCCCGACGCATGAGTGAGAGGCCCGCCTGAACCCCGATCTCAGGAAAGAGGCCCCATGTCACCCACCGTGCCAGACTCCGTGCCAGACACTGCCCCCGAGGCCGCACCGTCAGCCGCCTCATCCACTGTGCTGACACGTTCAGTGCGCTACCACGCCGACGGCGGTGCCCTGCTGGAGCAGCTGACTCGCTCCGGTCTGCTGCGCACCACTGCGGGCCCGGCCGCGCAGGGCGGCTCCGTGCGGCCGGTGGACTGCGTCTTGCTGGAGAGCGCCGACATCACGACCAAGGCCTCGCGTACCACGGTCGCCGTCCTGGAGGCCTCGGCCAGGCTGACGTGCTGGGGCGGGACCGTGATGGCTGAGGCGCTGGACGCCGTCGATGGAGGAGCCCCCGGGGCCGATGGCCTGGCGGCTCTGGCGCGTCTTGAGGCGGGGCTGGCCGAGCACGTCACCGACCGCCGCCCCGGCCGGCTGACTCTGACCCTGCCCACGATCTGCGACGACGACCCGTCCATTGAGGAGCGCGAGCGGCTCACCGCCCTGTCCACGATCGAGCCGCTACGCCTCCTGGCCCGGGCAGAGGTCGACCACCCCCACCTGCCGCTGGAGGCGGGGGCCTTCGCCTTCGACTACCTGTCCACCTTCGAGTCCCTGCCCGAGGTGGCCCAGGGCGCCAACACCTGCCCCGACTACCTCTTCTACGACGCCCGCATCATCCTGGTCGTCGACCACCCCACCCAGGAGGCGACCCTGGTGGGGGCCTCGGTCGACGCCTCCGACCTGGAGCGGCGCATGGAGGCGTTGGCCACCGCCATTGACAGGATCGAGGACCCGGCCGACAGCGCCGACACAGCCGCCAACGCAGCTGCCGACACAGCCGTTGAGGCACCGGCACCGGCCGGTGGCCCTGACTCCCCCGTCCTGCACGCGGTGCCCACCGTCTCCGACGCCGACTTCGAGACGGTCGTGGAGGAGATGCGCGGTTACATCGCCGACGGCGACGTCTACCAGGTGGTGCCCTCGCGCGGCTTCACCATTGACTGCCCCGACGCGCTGGCCGCCTACCACGTGCTGCGCCATGCCAATCCCAGCCCCTACATGTTCTACCTGGCCGCCCCGGACTTCGAGCTCTTCGGCGCCTCCCCGGAGTCGGCGCTGCTGTACTCGGTGCGCAGCGGCCGGGTCGCCATCCGCCCCATCGCCGGGACCCGGCCGCGCGGGCTGCACCCCGACGGCTCGGTGGACCACGAGCGCGACACCCGCCTGGAGCTGGAGCTGCGCACCGACGCCAAGGAGGTCGCCGAGCACGTCATGCTCGTGGACCTGGCCCGTAACGACGTCGCCCGGGTCAGCCGTCCGGGCACCCGCAGTGTGCAGGACCTGCTGCGCGTGGACCGCTACAGCCGGGTGATGCACCTGGTCTCGGAGGTCTCCGGCGAGCTGGCCGAGGACCTCGACGCCCTGGACGCCTTCCGCGCCTCCATGACGATGGGCACCCTCACCGGGGCCCCCAAGCTGCGGGCCGCCGAGCTCATCCGCCAGGCAGAGGGCGTGCGTCGCGGCTCTTACGGCGGCTCGGTGGGGTACGTCCGCGGTGACGGGGAGCTGGACACCTGCATCGTCATCCGCTCCGGCTTCGTGTCCGCCGGCACCGCCCTGGTCCAGGCCGGGGCCGGTGTCGTGGCGGCCTCCTCCCCGGCCGCCGAGGCAGCCGAGACCGTCCACAAGGCCCGCGCCGTCCTGGAGGCGGTCGCCGCCGCGCAGGGCGCCGCCCTCGTCATCGACCAGACCAGCAGCCAAACCGACAGCCGGACCGGCAGCCGGACCAGCAAGGAGGCCTGAGCCATGCCCCTTACCAGCAGCCAGAGCACCAGGCAGGCCACCGGGAGTCGTGCCGAGGCATCGGCACCGGCTCGAGTGGTTCTACTCGACAACCGCGACTCCTTCGTCTACAACCTCGTCGACCAGTTCGCGACCCTCGGCTCCCAGATCGAGGTCTACCGCAACAACGTGCCGGCCTCCCGGGTGCTCGCCGCCCTGGAGCCCACCGAGGCCGAGCGCCAGGCAGGGCGGCGCCCGGTCCTGTGCCTGTCCCCCGGGCCGGGCTACCCGGCGACGTCGGGCTGTCTCATGGAGCTCATCGCCACCGCCCTGGACGAGGCGATTCCCACGCTGGGTATCTGCCTGGGGTTCCAGGCCCTGGTCGAGGCCTGCGGCGGGCGGGTCGCCCCGGTCGGCCCGGTCCACGGCCGCTCCGACCGCCTCGAGGTCACTGAGGCGGGGCGCGCGGACGAGGCCGTCGCGGTCCTCGACGGCGGTCCGCTGGACGTGGCCCGCTACCACTCCCTGGGCACGCGCACACTTCCTGAGGCACTTGTCAGCCTTGCCCGGACTACCCCGACAGATGAGGACCCAAGCGGAGGCATCGTCATGGCGGCCCGGCACCGGTCACTGCCCGCGGTCGGGCTGCAGTTCCACCCCGAGTCGATCCTCACCCCGCAGGGACCGGCCCTGCTCAAGGCCGTCACCACCGGACTGGCCCGAACCCCCTGAGCCACACCTGCGCCCCGTCGGCCCGCACATACCGACGTCGGAGCCACCGTTCGGGCAGAATCACCCCCGGGCGCTCGACCAGCCTCAACCACCTGCGAAGGAGCTACAGACCAATGAGTCAGACCAACAGCGCGGCCCCGGCCGCTGCGCAGACCGCGCCTGCTGCCACGGCGCAGGAGGCGCACGAGCTGCTGCGAGAGGTGGTGCAGGGACGGCGCCTGAGCCGCGAGCAGGCCTCCACGGTCTTCGCGGCCCTGGGCGCCGGCGAGCTGTCCGAGCTGGAGACGGCGGCGCTGCTGGCGGCGCTGCACGCCCGCGGTGAGGAGCCCCAGGAGGTCGCGGGGGCCGCGAGCGCCTTCCGTCAGGTGGCCCGGGACTTCCCGTCGGTGTCCTTCCCGCTGGTGGACGTCGTGGGCACCGGGGGCGACGGCGTGGGCACGATCAACATCTCCACGGGGGCGGGCCTGGTGGCCGCCTCAATGGGGGTCGCGGTGGCCAAGCACGGCAACCGGGCCGTGTCCTCCAAGACGGGGGCGGCCGATGTCATCGCCGAGCTGGGGCTGCCCCTGGACGTGGAGCCGGCCACGGCGGTCGAGCTGTTGGCCCGTGACCACTTCACCTTCCTGTTCGCCCAGGCCTACCACCCGGCGATGCGGCACGTGGCACCGGTGCGCAAGGCGCTGGCCACGCCCACGATCTTCAATGTCCTGGGGCCGCTGGTGAACCCGGCTCACCTGACCTTCCAGCTCATGGGCGTGTGGGACCCGGGCATGCTGGACATGATCGCTGAGGCCATGGTCCAGCTGGGGCGCGAGCGCGCGCTCGTGGTGCACGGCTCGGGCCTGGACGAGATCGCCGTCCATGGTCCGACCCTCGTGCGTGAGGCGACACCCGACGGGGTGCGGGCCTATGAGGTCACGCCTGCGGATCTGGGGGTACCCGCCTACGAGCTGGCCGACCTGCTGGGTGGGGAGCCGGCCGACAACGCCCGTCTGCTGCGCGAGGCCGTCTCGGGTGAGGGACGGCCCGCCCATCGCGACGCGATCGCCGTCAATGCCGGTGCCCTGCTGTACCTCACCGGCCGGGCCGACAGCCTCGCCGACGGCTCTGCGGCGGCCCTGGAGCAGATCCGTTCCGGTGGCGTGGCCCGCCACCTGGAGTCCATGACCAAAGCCAGTGACCTCGCCACTGAGACGGCCTGAGGAGAAGCCGTGACCACCCCCGACACCGCCCCCGTCCCCGCCGCGTCACCCGATGGCGCAGGCCCTGGCGAGCGCACCCACCGTGAGCCGGTCGAGGCGCGTCTCATCGCCACGGGCACCGTCCTGGACTCGATCGTCCAGGCGCGCCGCGAGCGCATTGATGAGCTGCGCGCCCGTTTCGGGCACCTGAGAGCCGAGGATCTGGAGCGCTCGCAGCGCTCCTTCGCGGCCGCCCTGCGCACCCGTAGCGGCCAGGGTCGCAGCCCGCAGCCGGCCCTCATTATGGAGTGCAAGGCGGCCTCGCCCTCACGCGGCACCATCCGCTCCGACTACGACCCGGCCTCGCTGGCCGCCCAGTACGCGCCCTACGCGGCCGCGGTCTCAGTGCTCACCGAGCCCGATCGTTTCAACGGCTCCTTCGACGACCTGGCCGCTGTGCGCGAGGTGGTGGATGTGCCCGTCCTGTGCAAGGACTTCATCGTCGATGAGGTCCAGGTGCTGGCGGCTCGCAGCCTGGGGGCGGATGCGGTCCTGCTCATGCTCTCGGTGGTGCCCGACGACGTCTATCGCGAGCTGGCCGAGCTGGCTCACAGCCTGGGCATGGAGGTGCTCACGGAGGTCTCCACGCCTCAGGAGATGCATCGTGCCTCGGCCCTGGGGGCGGAGGTTATCGGCATCAACAACCGTGATCTGCGCACCTTGGAGACGGATCTGGCGCGCACCGAGGAGATGGCTCCGCTGGCCCCGGCCGGGGTGGTGCTTGTGGGTGAGTCGGGGGTCGGTGCTGCCGAGGACGTGCGGCGCCTGTCGGGCCTGGTGGACGCCCTCCTGGTGGGCTCGTCCCTGTCCGGGGCCCCGGAGCCGGCCGAGGCCGCTCGTCAGCTGGCCACCGCGGTACCGCTGCCTCAGGGTGAGGGTACGTCGTCGGCCCTGGACCGGGACGGGCAGGAGACGGGGCACCACCCGCGCCTGCCGGCCTTCTTCGGACCCTACGGGGGCCAGTTCGTGCCCGAGCTGCTCATCCCGGCGCTGGACCAGCTCGAGGACGCCTTCATCGACGCCCAGGCCGATCCGGCCTTCGCCGCCGAGCTGGAGATGCTCATGACCCGCTACCTGGGGCGTCCCACGGCGGTCACCGAGCTGCGCAACCTGCCGCTGGAGGGCAACGCCCGTATCCTGCTCAAGCGCGAGGACCTGGTCCATGGTGGCGCCCACAAGGGCAACCAGGTTCTGGGGCAGGCCCTCCTGGCCAAGCGGATGGGTAAGCGGCGTATCATCGCCGAGACCGGCGCCGGCCAGCACGGGACGGCCACCGCCATGGTCTGCGCTCTGCTGGGCCTGGACTGCACCATCTACATGGGGGCCACCGACGTCGTGCGTCAGGCGCCCAATGTCGAGCGCATGGAGCTCATGGGCGCCACGGTGGTCCCGGTGGACAGTGGTGCGGGCACGCTCAAGGACGCCGTCAACGAGGCGCTGCGCGACTGGACGGCCTCCTTCGCCGACACCCACTACCTGTTGGGCACGGCTGCCGGGCCGCACCCCTTCCCCACGATCGTGCGCGAGTACCACCGGGTCATCTCCCGGGAGGCCCGCGCCCAGGTCCTGGGCCTGACGGGGCGGCTGCCGGACTCGGTCATCGCCTGCGTGGGCGGCGGCTCCAACGCGATCGGCATGTTCGCCGAGTTCATCGATGACCCCGGGGTCGAGCTCATCGGGGTTGAGCCGGCCGGTGAGGGCCTGGACACCTCCCGCCACGGCGCCCCCATCAACAAGGGGCTGGTGGGGATCCTCCACGGGGCGCGCAGCTACCTCATGCGCACCTCGGAGGGACAGGTCGAGGAATCCTTCTCGGTCTCGGCGGGCCTGGACTACCCGGGCGTGGGGCCCGAGCACGCCTGGCTGTCGGACACCGGCCGGGCCCGCTACGTGGGCATCAGTGACGACGAGGCGATCGAGGCCTTCCGCCTGCTGTCGCGCCACGAGGGGATCATCCCCGCGGTGGAGTCGGCCCACGCCCTGGCTCAGGCCCTGGCCATGGCCCGCCGGGTGCCCGACGGCGAGGAGCCCCCGATCCTGCTGGTGTGCCTGTCGGGCCGTGGGGACAAGGACCTCGACCAGGTGCAGGCGAGGCTGGGCGGCTCCTTCTCCACTGACGGCGCCGTGGCCAGGGCCTCGCGCATGGTGGAGCAGATGGGCAAGCGAACCGAGTACGCGGGTCTGAACGCCGCCAGGGGCACCAGCCCGGACGCCGGCCCGGATGAGGAGTTCTGAGATGAGTCGTTATCCCGCGATGTTCGCCGCCCTCAAGGAGCGCGGCGAGGGCGCCTTCGTCCCCTTCGTCATGGTCGGTGACCCCGACCCGGACACCAGCGAGGCCGTCATCGAGGCACTCATCGCCGGTGGAGCCGACGCCCTCGAGCTCGGTGTGCCCTTCACCGACCCGGTCGCCGACGGCCCCACGATCCAGAAGGCGCATGTGCGGGCCCTGGCCGCGGGCGTGGGTTTCCAGGACTGCCTGGAGGTGGTTCGGCGGGTGCGCCGGCGCCACCCGTGGCTGCCCATCGGCATGCTCATCTACGGCAACGTGCCCTTCGCCATGGGCCTGGAGCGCTTCTACTCCGAGTGCGCGCAGGCCGGCATCGACTCGGTGCTGCTGCCCGACGTCCCGATCCGCGAGTCGGCCCCCTTCAGCCGGGCCGCCGAGGAGGCCGGTGTCGACGCCGTCTACATCGCCCCGCCGTCGGCCGCGGCCGAGACTCTGGACGCAGTGGCGGCGGCCTCACGCGGTTACGTCTACGCCGTCTCCCGGGTGGGGGTGACCGGCACCGAGCGAGCCTCCTCCACCGTGGGGCTCGCCGAGTCGGTGGAACGCCTGCGCGCCGACGCCGCCGCACCAGTGATGCTGGGCTTCGGCATCTCCACGCCCGAGCAGGTCGCCGAGGCCATCGCAGCCGGTGCCGACGGCGCCATCAGTGGATCGGCCACGGTCAAGATCGTGGAGCGCTACGCCCCCGAGATCATGGCGGCCGCCAGCGGCAACAATGGCGCAGGCGGTAACGAGGAGCGTCGTCACTACGCGCTCGGAGCGCTGCGCAGTGACCTCGTCGCATTCACCGCCACGATGAAGGAGGCCACGCGCCCGCACTGACGGGGCGAAGTCTGGCAGACGAGCCGCGAAGAACCACGACAAAGGTCGGTTGCACCGAAAGCTGGGCGCGACCGACCTTTGTCTATTCCTTTCATGAAGGCGGGGAAAGCGCGGCAGAAGAAGCACTGCACCATTTCCATAGCACTGTGTTCAGAGATATATTAAAGGACCGGTCGGCGTCCCTTCCGATCATTTCAGTGAAAGGCATGCTCATGCACGTCCCGTCCTCCCCATCCACTCGTCCGTGGCGGCGCCTCCTGGGTGTCGCCATGGCTCTTCCCCTGCTCACCGTCGGCGCCGTCGCCGCTCCGGTGAGCGCAGCCGTCCCAACCGCCGCCCCGGACACCGGTATCACCGTGGAGGGGCGCTATCATCCCGCTGGCGCCGGCTGCCACGGTTCCGACAGAGCCGAGGGCTGCCTGAGCTGGGGTGTCCGAGTCCCCTCGACCGTCGCCCCGAACTCATCGACCACCGTCACCATTGAGGCCGATTCCGTGCCGGGTCAGTGGACCTGGTCCTGCCCCTCTCCGGACGGCGACAGGGTGGCCGGGACCAGTGCCTTCTACATCGACAGGGGCAAGGACGAGCCCGTGTCGAAGCTGGCCGACTCCGGCCTGGGTTTCTTCGACCATCTCTACTACAACCAGCACGGGGACAGCGCCGGCTCGGTCACAGCCGTTTCCTGCACTCCTGAGCACCTGAGCCTGACCTACGAGGTCGACTTCGACTCCGCCCGGGACCAGAGCTCCTATCTCGACCTGGACCTGGGGACCACAGTCGTGGCTCCCGGCGCGGACGCGCGCAGCTACACCTTCAGCCCGAAGATCACGACCTCCACGGGCAGCCTGGTTCTCACGCCCAACGCGACGGCTCACAAGCCCGCTGCCAGCGAGGCTCACGCCACCGTGTCCACCCAGGAGGTCGCGGTCGACGGCGCCGCCAAGGACACTTCCCGCTTCACCATGACGGCGCGGAACGACTCCACCACGCCCCTGTCCAACTTCACCATCTCCGCCGGCCGGACCAGGGGGCAGTCCCAGGTGGGCGCCCTGACCTGCGACCTGACCTCCTTCGGAGGCAAGGTCGTCTCCGCCACCGGACCGGCCGAGAGTCTCAGCGTCTCCAGCGGAACGGCCAAGGTCCCCCAGGGCAAGGAGATCACCTGCCAGGTGGACCTCACCGGTGTCACGGGACGCAACACGGTCAAGGCCGCACTGACCACCGGCAAGCAGACCTTCTCCAGTGACTTCAACAAGGATCGCCCCATCAGCGAGGTGAAGGTCGAGCCCACTGATCGCGGAGTTGAGGCCGCTCCCACCGGCACCTACGAGGTCGAGGTCGGCTACTCCGTCACCTTCACCAACACCACTGACGCCGTGGGACAGACCTCCAATGTCGTCCTGCATCCTCCGGTCCCGGCCGGCTTCACCCTCAAGTACGTGTGGGGCAGTGGCACGCCGTGGTGGATCAGTATGGACGACTACGCGCTCCAGCCCGATGGCTCCATACCCCTGTCCACGAGCGACACCTTGTACGCCCACTCCTCGACCACGATGACCTTCACCGCCTTCTACGAGGTCAAGGCCGAGGCGGTCACCGAGGACACCTGGAAGTCCCTGGGCACCTGCGACCCCAAGGACCCCTCCAAGGGACTGACCACCCAGATCGACGTCGTCGGCAGCGACGGGGTTGAGCCCGGCACCTACTCGGCCTGCACCGTCGTGACGCGCACGAAGAACTGAGCACGAGCTCAGGTCGATCAGCCCGGCTGGCTGAAGGTCGGATAGGTGAGTATTTCACCTATCCGACCTTCATGTGGCTGTCTCCCGCAACGGAAATCCCATTCAGTAAGAAGCAGTCCGTTGAAGACGCAATTCGTTCCTTACTCCATTCACCTCACTTCACCTCACTGAAAGGCGTGCTCATGCACTTCCCATCCTCCCCACCCTCTCTTTCCTGGCGGCGCCTCCTGCGCATCGCCCTGGCTCTTCCCCTGCTCGCCGCCGCAGCCGTCGCAGCCCCGGTCTCCGCTAATACCGACATCACTGTGGAGGGGCTGTATCACACAGCCGGTGCAGGCTGCCATGGCTCCGACAATGCCGAGGGCTGCCTGAGCTGGAAGGTCCGCATCCCATCGGCCATCGCCCCGAAGAGCGCCACGGACGTCACCATTGAGGCCGACTCCGTGCCGGGCCAGTGGACCTGGACCTGCCCCTCCCAGAACGGTGACGAAGTGGCCGGGACGAGCTCCTTCTACATCGACAATGGCGGCGGTGAGCCCCCGGCCTTGATCGTGGACTCCGAGCTGAGCTCCATCTCTGAGCTGTACAACCCCCTGCTGGGTGAGCCCGTCGGCTCGGTCAAAGCCGTTTCCTGCACTCCTGAGCACCTGAAGCTGACCTATGAGATCAACTTCTACCTCCAATGGGACAAAAGCAGCTACGTCGACCTGGATCTGGGGACCACGGTGGCGGCTCCCGGTGCGGACGCGCGCAGCTACCGTTTCACCCCTACCGTCGAGGTCTCCACGCGCAACGCGATTCTTCAGCCCACCGTCACGGCCCACAAGCCCGCTGCCAGCGAGGCTCACGCCACCGTGTCCACCCAGGACGTCAGGGTCGACGGCGCCGCCAAGGACGCCTCCCGCTTCACCATGACGGCGCGGAACGACTCCACCACCCCGCTGTCTCACTTCACCATCTCCGCCGGCCGGACCAGGGGGCAGGCACAGGTGGGCGCCCTGACCTGTGACCTGACCTCCTTCGGAGGCAAGGTCGTCTCGGCCACGGGACCGGCCGAGAGTCTCAGCGTCTCCAGCGGAACGGCGAAGGTCCCCCAGGGCAAGGAGGTCACCTGCCAGGTGGACCTGACCGGCGTCGTGGGACGCAACCGGATCAAGGCCGCACTGACCACCGGCAACCAGACCTTCTCCAGCGACTACGTCAACCACCGGCCGGTGATTGAGGTGGAGACTCATCCCACGGATCTCCTGGTCGAGGCCGAGCCCACCGGCACCTACGAGGTCGAGGTCGGCTACACCGTCACCTTCACCAACACCACCGACGCCAACGGATCCAGCTCCGATATCGTCCTGCGGCCCGGGATTCCGGCCGGCTTCACCCTCAAGAGCGTGACAGGTACCGGCACCCCGTGGTGGGTCAGCCCGGACAGCTATGCCCTTCAGGACGACGGCTCCCTGTACTTGCGCACCGGTGACTCCCTGAACGCCCACTCGTCAACCACGATGACCTTCACCAGCACCTACCAGGTCAACGCCGAGGCGGTCACCGCGGAGACCTGGAAGGCCCTGGCCACCTGCAACCCCCAGGACCCCTCCCAGGGACTGACCATGCAGATCGACGTCGCCGGCAGCTACGGCGGTACCGAGGCCGGGACCCACACGATCTGCACCCCTGTGACGCGCTCCGGGAACTAGTACCTCACCGACGCGAGTCTCCTGGCGCACCGCACCGTCACCCATTCGCCGGCGCCACCAGTGGACCTCCTGCTTCGAGGCAGGTCCACCGGTGGCGCTGGTCGCCGTCGTGAGCCTGCAGCAGCCGCCCCATCCCGCCCGGCGGTAGGGTGGCGCCCATGGCCAGCCTTCTCAACCGGATCCTCACCCTGCTCGGACGCGCCGCCTCCGACGCCGTCAGCGACGCCCTTTCCCAGAAGTCCTCGACGCCGTCGGGCACGTCGGAGAGCAGGCCATCCGGTTCAGCTCAGACCGCGCAGTCTCGCGCCCCCAAGTCGTCAGCGGCGAAGCCGTCACCGACCCGGCCCCGCTCCCACGACAGCGGCGCCGCCGCGGACGCGACGGGCCCCTCGGCGCGAGGCGTCAGCGTCTACGACGTCTCCACCCTGGGGCTGCCCGACTTCGCTTACTCCCCCGCCCCCGATGGCGAGGCCGACCCCGGCGAGGTGGTGTGGACCTGGGTTCCCTTCGAGGAGGATCCCGCCCAGGGTAAGGACCGGCCCGTCCTGGTCCTGGCTCGCCATGAGACCCGTCTGGTCGTGGCCCAGATGACAAGCAAGGACCACGACCGCGACGCCGCCCAGGAGGCGCGCTGGGGCCGCTTCTGGCACGACGTCGGCACCGGTGACTGGGACCGGCAGGGTCGCCCCAGTGAGGTGCGTCTGGACCGTCTGCTCCTGGTGGAGCCGGCCTCGGTGCGCCGCGAGGGGGCCACGATGAAGCGTGAGGTCTTCGACGGCGTCGTGGCCGCCCTGCGCCACCACCACTCCTGATCGCCTCCAGATTTCGACAGATCGCACAGGATACGGATGTCATCCGCTAGGCCCGGACACGCTGGAAAGCACCTGTATCGGAGGTTTCTACAAAACAAGATTGAAGTATTGCCTATCCCCCCTTCACGCATAAACTTGACTTACTGGCCAGCCCACCTATCCCTATGAAGTGATCGGAGCGATCATGGCACTCCCAACAGTCACCACCACCCTCAAGGGCTTGGCTGCCATCACCCTGGCCTCGGTTCTCACTCTTAGCACGTCATCCCCCGCATTCGCAGACGATTCACCTATCCCCGATGACGCCACCGAGTACGGCTCAGTTACTGTCGAAGACAGTCCTGCCGGAAGCTCATGCATTCGCCCTGCCTGGATCACCGGTTCTCACACGGTCAAGGTCGCCGGCGGGACCTGGAGCTACGGCACGAACTCGAAAGTTGTCTACTCGAACTTTCATCACCCTTCTCGATGCCATGGCTCCTCAGCCCGAACCTACAATGGGCTCATCACCGCACGAAGTCCCAAAACTGCCGCAGGGAAGTGGTCTTACGCTCAGGTCCAACGCTCCACTGACACAAACGAAGCCTTCTACGGGTTCTGCTGAGAGCCATTAGTGTCTTGCGGTAGGCGGCGGCCCCGCTGATGGAGCCCCACCTACCGCACCACCCTCATGAAGATTCTTCTCAGAGCCACCTGGGCCCTCAACCTCACGCTGTGCTTGGCGACTATCCTGCTTATCCCACAGTCGCTCCTTTTCTTGTTCCCAGCCGAGACGAACGGCTATGTCATTATCAGTGAAACCGGCGTCGACCCGGATGAGCTTCATCAGATCGGCAAGCAGGCCGGCGTCGAGGTTGCCCAGGTACGCCACATCACGGACTTCGCCGATACCACCGACGAGTCATACTCGACAACCAGCGTCGAGCTCCTCGGCTACGAGGCTGATGACTACATTCGCCCGCCATTGACTCCCCTGCTCCTGCCGGAGCCCATCGCCTACAGCGGCAGCACCGTCCAAGACGACGCCCTGGGCGGGTGGTACGCGATCGGCTCGCGGCAAAGTACCACCCAGTTCCTCAGCCAGGTCACAGACCGGTGGGGCGATCGCATCAATGAGTCGGGGATTCTGACACCGGGCCTTGCCCTGTCCACCGCCATGAGCTCCGAGATCGGCGTGAGCCTGCTCCTGGCCCAGACGGTTCTGGCGCTCGTCCTGGCCCTTGCCACCGTCTCCCAGTCCTCTTCCTACAGAAGCGCCCGGTTGCAGGGCCGCTCCCACACCCGTCTGGCCCTCCACCTCCTCAAGAACAGCCTCCTGACAGCATGCCGGTGGCTTCTGGCCCCTTTGGCACTCCTCGCCCTGCTGGTGGCCTACGACATCTACGGCTCCGCCGTGCTGAGCGTCCACCGTCTGAGCGCCGAGCTCATCGCCTGCTGCGCGCTCCTGACCCTGGCCGCAACCCTGACCGGCACGCTCGCAGGATGGGTGGTGCTCGCGGTTGGAGGCCGACGGCGGCCCGGGGCAGCAGCGCGTCCGCGCCACGGGATCGCTCTGCTGACCTATGCACTCGTCCTGACCATGACCTGGTCCTTCTCCACCGCGAGCACCAGTCTCATCGTCGATGTACTCCAGGCGCAGGCACTTCGCAACCAGGCCCAGGCCCAGCGGTCCCTTCCCCCGGCCACCGCTCTGAGCATCTGGTCCGTCAGCGAGCCCACTCTCGGTGCCAAGACACCTCAGATAGCCTCCTTCATCAGCCAGGCCCAGAAGGAGGGGAGCCTCGTTCTGGCCTGGGCAATCCCTAACGGCTCCACCGGGGACGGCGACGGGCCGCCCACCCTGTATCTCAACAACACGGCCGCCGCCCACTACGGTCTGCCCAAGGTCACCGAGCAGCAGGTGACCCTCTACCGGCCCCGGTCGTTGGCCGGCCAGGACGAGGCCTTGACCCAGGAGCTCGTCGAGCAGGCGCGCTTCAACACGGTGCACGGGGCGAGCGTGAACGCTGTCACCGTCACCTCCCACGACCTGGAGGAGGTCAGCTCGCTCCTGCCGGAGAGCCTCCCCGCCGTCAGCTTCTTCCTCAGTAGCGAGGGCACCCGCACCAGCGACTGCCTCATCGCCGTGGTCCCCGACGGCTACTTCGCCCCAGACGACTACTTGTCCGCCATCACCCAGGGGGCTGCAGTCCTCACCGGCCAGAACCTCGTCTCCTTACAGGAGCGGCTGCGCGAGCACCACGTGGAGGACCTCGTGGCGCGCTTCGACGCCGTCGGCACCGGCAACACGGCCCTCAGGGAGCAAACCATGCACACGGCAGTCCTGCACGCCCTCGTCTTGCTGACTACAGCCACCAGCACCGCGGCCAGCGCCGGGCTCGCGGCACGCGCCTGGGCACAGGCCAGGAGTCGCAGACGTGAGATCGAGCGCCTGCTGGGGCATCGCATGCTGGCCGAGCGCCTCCTGACCGCGGTCCTCATCACCATCCCGGTACTCATCCTCGCCTGGCCACTCCTGGTCCAACCCAGCAGCGAACTGGTCCTTACTCAGGCGGCGTGCGCACTCGTTCTCACTGCCGCCGCTGTCGTGGGAACACGCCACGCCACCCCCAGGCCCACTCACCCCCGCCGCAGGAGGCAGGCCCGCCATGGCTGACACACTCACCGCTACAAACCTGACCATCTCCAGAGGCGGGCGGCTGCTCGTTGACGGGCTGGATCTGTCCCTGAAGGAGGGTACTGTCACGGCACTGACCGGCCCCAACGGCTCCGGCAAGACCACCACGGCATGGTGCCTGGGCCTGCACGACCTCGATTTCACTGGGACCGTGACCATCGATGGCCGCCCCTCCGGCGAGATGAGCCCGCGCGACATCCGCCTGACGCATCGCACCACGATCGCCCTCCAACCCCAGGACCTTCTTCTGGAGGACTCCTGGACCCCCGTCACTACACTGCGTCACGCCGCATGGGCGCTCGGGCTCCCCCGGCGCCAGCGCGCGGCGCGGATCGCCGATGCCCTGAGCACGGTCCGGCTCACCCCCCTGTCCCGAACCCGCACGGGCCTGCTCAGCGGCGGAGAGCGAATGCGGGTGGCCCTGGCACGCACACTGCTCATGGAGCGCCCCCGCCTGGTCATCCTCGACGAGCCCACCGCCGGTGCGGATGAGGAGCTGGCCACGGTGGTCATCGGCGCCATAGACGCGTGGGCTCGAACCTCTGCCGCGATCCTCGTGGTCACCCATGACCCAAGGCTTGTTGAGCGTGCGGAGAACCAGGTAGAGCTCAGCACAGGCGAGCAAGTTCACGTGCACAGCCTCCATGAGCACGAAGCCATTGAGAATTTGGACTGATAGAGTCACCCCTTGGACCTCTGGCCTGGCCGGCTGCGGGGTCCGGCGACCGGGTCAGCCAGGTGCCCCACCACCTCATGTCAACCCGTGGCGCGAACCCTCTCTCCGGCCATTGACCAATCAGACGCGAGAAAGTTTCACCGTGGCGAACATCAAGTCCCAGATCAAGCGCATCAAGACCAACGAGAAGGCCCGCCTGCGCAACAAGTCCGTCAAGTCCGAGCTCAAGACCTACGTGCGCCGCGTGCGCGAGGCCGTCGAGGCCGGTGACAAGGACGCCGCGCTCGAGCACCTCAAGGCCGCCTCCCGCAAGCTGGACAAGGCCGTCTCCAAGGGCGTCATCCACAAGAACCAGGCCGCCAACCGCAAGTCCAAGCTCGCCAAGCGCGTCGCCTCCCTCTGAGGCCACCGCAGCAGTGAGCATCTGAAGGGCGCCTCCCACCGGGGAGGCGCCCTCCCCTTTTTTCCATCACCTTCACCCGTTCATCAGACCGCTTCAAGGAGAGCCCATTGCGCATCGGATTCGACCGCGACAAGTACCTGCGGATGCAGTCCAGCCACATCGCGGAGCGCCGCGCCCAGTTCGGCGGCAAGCTCTATCTGGAGTTCGGCGGCAAGCTCATTGACGACATGCACGCCTCGCGCGTGCTGCCGGGCTTCACCCCGGACAACAAGATCGTCATGCTCGCCGAGCTGGCCGACGAGGTCGAGATCGTCATGGCGGTCAACGCCAAGCACCTCGCCCGCAACAAGGTCCGCGCGGACCTGGGCATCCCCTACGAGGACGACCTGCTGCGCCACATCGACGCCTTCCGCAGCTACGGCCTCTACGTGGGCAGCGTCGTCGTGACCCAGTGGACTGATGACAACCGCCAGGCCCAGGACTTCAAGCGCAAGCTCGAGGCGCTGGGCATCACGGTCTACCGTCACTTCCCCATCCCCGGCTACCCCGGTGACGTCGCCCGCATCGTCTCGGCGGAGGGCTACGGGCGCAACGAGTACATCGAGACCAGGCGGGACCTGGTGGTCGTCACCGCCCCCGGCCCGGGCAGCGGCAAGATGGCCACCTGCCTGTCCCAGATCTACCACGACCACCAGCGGGGCATCTCCTCGGGCTACGCGAAGTTCGAGACCTTCCCGATCTGGAACCTGCCTCTGGACCACCCGGTCAACATCGCCTACGAGGCCGCCACCGCCGACCTCGACGACGTCAACATGATCGACCCCTTCCACCTGGCTGCCCACGGCGTCCAGACCGTCAACTACAACCGCGACGTCGAGGTCTTCCCGGTCCTGAGCCGCCTGTTCGAGGAGATCCTGGGCTCCTCGCCCTACGCCTCCCCCACGGACATGGGCGTCAACATGGCCGGCAACTGCATCAGCGACGACGAGGTCTGCCGGCAGGCCGCCTGCCAGGAGATCATCCGCCGCTACTACCGGGCCCTGGTGACCGAGAAGCGCGAGGTCATCGCCCCCGTCCAGTCCCAGCGGATCGCGCTGCTCATGGCCAAGGTGGGGGTGAGCAAGGAGGACCGCCCCGTCGTGCCGCCCGCGCTGGAGGTGGCTGAGGCCACCGGCGAGCCGGCCTCGGCGATCGAGCTGCCCGACGGACGCATCGTGACGGGCAAGACCTCCGCCCTGCTGGGGTGCTCCTCGGCGATGCTGCTCAACGCCCTCAAGCTCCTGGCCGGGATCGATGATGACGTCAACCTGCTGGCCCCGGCCTCCATCGAACCCATCCAGAAGCTCAAGACCCAGAGGCTGGGAAGCCGCAACCCGCGCCTGCACACCGACGAGGTGCTCATCGCCCTGGCCGTGTCCGCCAACGGGGACGACAACGCCCGCAAGGCCCTCGACCAGCTCGAGACGCTGCGGGGCTGCGAGGTCCACACCTCCACGATCCTGGGCTCGGTGGACGAGGGCATCTTCCGCGCCCTGGGAGTCCAGGTCACCAACGAGCCCGTCTACGCCACCAAGTCCCTGTATCGCAAGAAGTGAGGCCCGGTGCGGGCCACCCTCCTGCGGTGCGCCCGCACCCGGACACCCTGCCGAGGTGTGGATGGTCACATAGGTGCGCAGAGGTGACTGAACGCACTCGCGCGCGGTACATTCTCCCCAACGAGATGAGCTCGTGTGCTCTGGGGTCGGTGAAAGTCCGAACCGGCGGTGACAGTCCGCGACCCGGTCGCATCCAGCGACCGGCTGACCAGGTGGAACTCCTGGACCGACGGTGAGAGTCCGGATGGGAAGCGCACACGGGACACACCATGCCTCGCCCGGTGCCGTGCACCCGGCGGTCGACCATGGCGGTGTCTCTCCCCAGCGCACCCGAGGGAGAGGACCGGATGACCTCGTTCACCACCGTGCAGACGGCCGCGATGCAGCGCGCCCTTCGGGCCGCGGCCTGCCCCGACGCCCCGCCCGGCCCCAACCCCCGGGTCGGCTGCGTCATTCTCTCCCCCGACGGCGACGTCCTCGCCGAGGGCCATCACCGTGGCGCCGGCAGCGCCCACGCCGAGGTCGACGCACTGGCGAACCTCGCTGCGACGGGCGCCTCCGCCCGAGGAGCGACCGTCCTGGTCACCCTCGAGCCGTGCAACCACCAGGGCCGCACCGGCCCGTGCGTCAAGGCGCTCCTCGACGCCGGCGTGGCCGAGGTCATCTACGCCCAGGACGACCCGACCGAGCAGGCCGGGGGCGGCGCGGCGGCGCTGGAGGCCGCCGGCGTGCGGGTACGGCGTGGGCTGTGCGCCCAGGAGGCAGCGCGTCTCAACCGCCCGTGGCTCCTGGCCGTGACCCGCGGGCGCCCCATGGTGACGTGGAAGCTCGCCGCCACCCTCGATGGCCGTATCGCCGCTGCTGACGGCACCAGCCAGTGGATCACCCCGGTGGCGGCCCGCCACGACGCCCACCGCCTGCGCCGCCAGTGCGACGCCATCATGGTGGGCACCGGCACCGCCCTCGCCGACGACCCCGCCCTCACCGTCCGCGATGAGGCGGGTCAGCCCGCGCCGGCCCACCTCCAGCCGTTGCGCGTCGTCGTCGGCTCCAGGAGCCTGCCTGCCACCTCCAGGGTGCTCGCCGACGACCACTACCTCCTCCTGCCCGACCACGACCCGCACGCCGTCCTGGCCGTCCTCGCAGAGCGCAAGATCCGCCATGTCCTGCTCGAAGGAGGCCCGACCCTCGCGACCGCCTTCCTGCGCGCCGGCCTCGTCGACCAGGTCGTCGCCTACACGGCCCCCGCGCTTCTGGGCGCGGGACCGGCCGCCCTCGCCGACTTCGGGGCGGCGACGATCGGCGATGCCCTGAGGCTGAGTCACCCCCGCGTCGAGGTCCTCGGCGCGGGTGACGAGCTCGCCGTCCGCTTCTGCGGTGATCTGGAGGCCAACGACGTTCCCACTGCCCACTTCCACACCGAGGAGAGTCACTGATGTTCACCGGAATCGTCGAGGAGCTCGGACGCGTCGTCCGGCTCGAGACCGTCGAGGACAGCGCCCGGCTGACGGTCGAGGCGCCCACCGTCACCCAGGACGTGAATCTGGGCGACTCCGTCAGCGTCAACGGGTGCTGCCTGACGGTCACCGCCGTGCACGGAAGCACCTTCACCGCCGACCTCATGGCCGAGACTCTCACGCGCACCACCCTGGGCTCCCAGGCGCCGGGAGACCCGGTCAACCTCGAGCGCGCCCTGCGCGCCAGTGACCGGCTCGGCGGGCACATCGTCCAGGGGCACGTCGATGCCACCGCCGAGGTCCTCGACCACCACCGCGGTGAGCACTGGGACCTCCTACGCATCGGCCTGCCGCAGGAGATCGCCCGTTACGTGGCCGTCAAGGGATCGGTCGCCCTCGACGGGGTGTCGCTAACGGTCGTCGACGTCGTCGACGCCCCCAGCACCCTCGACGTCGCCCCTGTGCCGGGTGCGGGGGCGTCGCTCAGCGTCGGGCTCATTCCCGAGACGCTGCGACGCACGACCCTGGGCACGAGGCGACCCGGAGAACGGGTCAACCTCGAAGTCGACGTCCTGGCCAAGTACGCCGAGCGTCTTCTGGGCGCCCGCCCGAGCCAGGAGGGGCAGCAGGCATGCTGAGCACCAGGAGCGCATCCCCGGGCACGCGCATGGACCGCGTCGAGGACGCTCTCGCCGCCCTGCGCGAGGGCCGGACGGTCATCGTCGTCGACGATGAGAGCCGGGAGAACGAGGGGGACCTCATCCTGCCCGCGCAGAGCGCCACGACCGAGCAGCTGGCCTTCGCGATCCGGCACTCGACCGGCATCATCTGCGCCCCCATGGCGGGCCAGGAGCTCGACCGACTGGGCATCCCCATGATGACCGAGCACAACACCGACCCCAAGAGGACGGCCTTCACCCTGAGCGCCGACGCCCGCATCGGCATCACCACGGGTGTGAGCGCCGCCGACCGGGCTCGCACCGTCCGCGTCCTGGCGGACCCGGACTCAGCTCCCGACGACCTCGTCCGCCCCGGCCACGTCTTTCCCCTGCGGGCGCGCGAGGGCGGGATCCTCACGCGCCGCGGTCACACGGAGGCCGCCGTCGACCTCATGCGCCTGTCGGGCAACCGGCCCGTGGGGGTCCTCGTGGAGGTCATCAACGACGACGGCACCATGGCGCGGCGGCACCAGCTGCGTGAGCTCGCCGACGCCCACGCCATGCCCATGATCTCGATCAGTGACCTGGAGCGCTACCGGTGGCTGCACGAGGAGCTCGTCGAGGAGGTCGTCTCGGCGCACCTGCCCACCGCGCACGGGGAGTTCACCGCCCACGCCCTGCGCAGCAGGGTCGACGGCACCGAGTACCTCGCACTGGTGTGCGGCCGCATCGCGGACGGTGAGGACGTCCTGGCCCGAGTCCACTCCGCCTGCCTGACCGGCGACGTCCTGTCCTCCCTGCGCTGTGACTGCGGGCCGCAGCTGCGCGCCGCCATGGAGGCGATCAGCGCCCGTGGCCGCGGGGTCCTCGTCTACGCCTCCGACCATGAGGGGCGCGGCATCGGACTCATCGACAAGCTCCGCGCCTACGCGCTGCAGGAGGAGGGTATGGACACCCTCGACGCCAACGTCGCGCTGGGGCTGCCGGCCGACGCCCGCAGCTACGCCACCGCCGCCCAGGTGCTGCGCCACCTGGGCGTGCGCTCGGTCGAGCTCATGACGAACAACCCGGACAAAGTGGCAGGCCTGGAGCGTTACGGCGTCAGCGTCCGCTCCATGACGCCGACACCGACCTTCGCCAACGGGGAGAACCTCGACTACCTGCGCACCAAGCGCGACCGCATGGGCCATCTGCTCAACGGGCTCGACCCCACCGGGGCCGACGCGGACTCACCACCCGGCGAGACGAGGGCCGACGACGACACTTGGCACACGAGCGACGAGAACGAAGGAGAGGAACGATGAGCGGATCCGGGGCACCTGAGCAGAGCGCACCTCACGCGCGGGGCATGAGGGTGACAGTCGTAGCCGCCCAGTGGCACGAGCGCATCATGGGGGGCCTGGTCGCCGGGGCGCTGCGCGCCGTCGAGGAGGCCGGAGCCCAGGCGAGCGTCGTCCGGGCGGTGGGCTCCTTCGAGCTGCCGGTCCTCGCCGCGGCCGCCGCCCGGGGCGGTGCCGAGGCGGTCGTCGCGCTGGGCGTCGTCATCCGCGGCGGCACCCCGCACTTCGACTACGTGTGCCGGGCCGCGACCGACGGGCTGAGCCGGGTGGCGCTGGACACCGGGGTGCCGGTGGGCTTCGGCGTGCTCACCTGCGACGACGAGGCCCAGGCGCTGGCCCGCTGCGGCGGGCCGGGCGCGGAGGAGGACAAGGGCTACGAGGCGGCGTGCGCGGCGATGTCCACGGCGCTCACGCTGGCCGCCATGCGGGGCTGAGAGCTGCTCAGCGCCGGCGACTGCCGGCGCAGCGGGCGTTGCAGATGGTCAGGACCGCCCGCTCGACGGCGTAGACGGGGTCGCGGCTGGCCCCCTTGGCCTCGGCGTCGGCCCGGGCCACGGCCAGGATCGAGGTGGCCAGGGCGTCGTCGGACCAGCCCTGGAGCTCGCGGCGGGCCCGGTCCACCTGCCAGGGGGCCATGCCCAGCTCGGCGGGGCTCATGCGTCTGCCCCCGGCGGCCGCGACCCGGGCGAGCTGGCGCACCTTCATGGCCAGGGCCGCGACGATGGCCACCGGGTCGGTGCCGGTGGCCACGGCGTGGCGCAGGGCCGTGATGGCGGCCGGGGTGTTGCCGGCCGCGGCGGCGTCGGCCACAGTGAAGCCGGTGGCCTCGATGCGCCCGGCGTAGTAGGTGCGCACGTGGTCGACGCTGATGGTGCCCTGGGTGTCGGCGAGGAGCTGGTCGACGGCGGAGCACAGCTCGCGCAGGTCGCTGCCCAGGGCGTCGACGAGGGCACCGACGGCCTCGGGAGCGATACTTCGTCCGGCGCGGCGCACGTCGGCCACGACCAGGGAGGACTTGTCCTTGGCGCTCTTGACGGCCTCGCACTGGATGGTCGGGTAGGGCGAGGCCTTGATGGCGTCCAGCAGGCGCTTGCCCCGCTGGCCCCCGTTGTGGCGCAGGATGACGCTGACCTCGGGGTCGGCGGCGCCCACGTAGGCGATGAGGTCGCTCAGCAGGGCGTCAGTCATCTGCTCCAGCGCGGGGACGTAGACGAGTCGGGGCTCACCGAACAGGGAGGGCGACACGAGGGTGTCGAGCTGGTGGGGCTCGTAGGTGGCGGCCTCCAGGCGCGTGATCTCGGTGGTGGGGTCCTTGGCCTTGGCCTGCGCCAGGAGGCTCCTCACCGCTCGGTCGGCGAGGACCTCCTCGCCGGCGCGGATGAGGACGATCGGCGCCAGCTGGGCCTGGTCCCAGCGCAGTCCAGCCGGTGCCTTGCGCGGGCCCCGGGAGCGGGGGGTGCGGGTCGCTGCCATGGGGCAAGCCTGCCACGAGCGGGCCGCCTCAACCGCCCGGCTTCCTCCAGCAGGGCGCGGCGGGCGCGAGGAGCCGCCGCGAGCAGGACCCCGATCTCGCAGGCCCCCAGTGCCAGGGCGCCCGTGAGGCCGCCTGGCCAGGGCAGGGCGGCGCCGGGTAGGTGGGCGAAGAAGCCGGCAATCCGCACCATCCAGGAGCAGGCCGCGAGCGCCGGCCAGGCGGTGACGGCGGCGGCCGCGGGCCAGGCCGGTGCGATCAGCGCCGCCAGGAGCCCGCTGATGGTGGCGATGACGGCAGCCGGCTCACTGAGCAGGTTAGCGGGCACCGACCAGGCCCCCGCCGAGGGCTGAAGGAGGATGAGGATCGGCCCGCAGGCGGCCTGGGCCACCAGCGGCAGGGCCACGGCGGCGGCCAGCCACCTGGGCAGGCGGCGTGAGAGGTGGGCGGCGACTGGCTTGGAGC
The DNA here is from genome assembly GCF_016694895.1 of Actinomyces sp. HMT 175. Taxonomy (NCBI): domain Bacteria; kingdom Bacillati; phylum Actinomycetota; class Actinomycetes; order Actinomycetales; family Actinomycetaceae; genus Actinomyces; species Actinomyces sp. HMT 175. Next base: position 1,208,111 of record NZ_CP068012.1, on the reverse strand, counting down.
CGATGACGATCCCGGCGGTGGCCACCACGGACAGTGCGAAGCCGTAGTCGCGGGACTGCCAGGGGTCGATGAGCAGCAGGACGATGGCTCCGGCGCACAGGGCGGGCACGGAGGCGGCGCGTCTGCCGGCGACGACGCCCAGCAGCATGACGGCCCCCATGGTGGCGGCGCGCAGCACGGAGCCTGAGGGGCGCACCAGGATGACGAGGAGGGTGAGCATGACTGCGCCGAGCAGTGCCCGCCACCGCCGGGGCAGCGCCCCGAGGGCTTCCAGGCCCAGTCCCAGGATGATGGCGACGTGCTGCCCGGAGACGGCGGTCAGGTGCGTCATGGAGACAGTGCGCATGTCCTCGCGCAACGGGGCCGGCAGGGCGTGGTCGTCGCCCAGAGCGACACCGGGTACGAGGCTGCGGGCTCCCGGCGGCCACAGACCTGTCTCCTCCCCCGCTCCTGCGGCGACCGGGGCCCCGATGCCCGGGGCGCCGACGGCCTGGGCGAGACCGGCGCGGACGGAGGTGACGGCCCCGAGTATCCCGCTCGGTGGGCCAAGAACGGTCAGACCGGCGCGCTTGGGGATGATGGCCGCCTCAGCACGTCCCGCTTCGGTGGGGCGCAGACGTGTGCGCACGCGGACGCGGGTCCCCATGGGCAGGCTCAGCCACTGCGTGTCGCCCAGGACAGTGGCGCTCAGGGTGGAGGCCCGCGTGTCCACTTGCTCGACGTCGAGGGTGGTGATGACCAGGGTGGAGCGGCTGGTGGCTGAGACTCGCGGCTGCTGGGAGACGGTGCCGATGAGGGTGACCGGCTGCCCAGTGGCCACTGCCGCGGTCAGCGGGTCGCGCTGGCGGGCCCACAGGTGGACGGCGCTGATGGTCAGGACCGCCGCGGCGCACAGGGCGCACACGAGCAGGCTGGCGCTGAGGGTCCCCATCGCCCCGGGGTCGTGCTCGGGGGCGCCGGGACGCGGGTCGGCCCGGTGGCGCGGTGGCCGGAAGCGCAGAACAGCCACCACAAGCAGCGCAGCCAGGGCGGTGCACCCGGAGGCCAGGAGTAGGACCTGCCTCCAGGCGTCTGCCGCCTCACGTCCAACGGCCCACCCGGCGCCGGCCCAGCAGGCCAGCGCCGGGGCGAGCAGGCGCAGGTCGAGGGCCTCGGGGGCCTTGGAGGAGGTGGCGTGCCGGCCTCCGTCTGGGTACCGGTTGCGCTCCTGCTCCTGGCGCAGGTGCGCATACAGCGCGGGGTCGTCCCACGGTGCCCTGGGACTGCCCCCACCATTGCCCCCGTGGTCCTCGTTCATACGGTGGCCTGTTCTCGCAGGCCCTCGAGCTTGGCCTTGCCGATGCCGGGGACGTCGGTGAGGGCGTCAACGCTGGCGAAGGGCCCGTGGGAGTCGCGGTACTCAACGATGCGTTGGGCCAGGGCCGGGCCGATTCCGGGCAGCTTCTCCAGCTCGGAGGCCGAGGCCGTGTTGATATTGACCATCCCGGATGCGCCGCCACCGCCGGACTTTCCCGGGGCGGTTCGCGCACCGGAGGCGGCGTCCCCACCGGTTTGGGGTGCAGGATCGGGCAGGACCTCGCCGATGCGCGGGACCCGGATCTGCTCGCCGTCGGTCAGGACCCGGGCGAGGTTGAGCTGCTGGGTGTCTGCCTCCGCGCTGGCTCCTCCGACGGCGTTGATGGCGTCGGTGACGCGGCTTCCCGGGGGCAGGGTCACCACCCCCGGGCTGCTCACCGCCCCGGTGACGTGGACGACGACGCTGCCCGATGTCGTGCTCAAGTCGCCTGGTCCTGCTGCCGGTCCCGTGGTCGGCACCGGGGCCGGTTTCATGCCTGGACTCGCGGCCGACCCTGTGGGTGGGGGCCGCATTGGAGCCGATGCCCCCGCCGCTGCGGCCGGAGCCTCGTGGCCGCCGGTGCCGGCGGAGACCAGTACGGCTCTCAGGGCCAGGGCGAGAGCCAGGATGAGGAGGGCGGAGCCGGCGATGATCGCCGCCCGGGGCGCGATCGCGAGGCGACGTGGCCTGCGCACCGGCTCCTCGGGGTCGGTTGAGCAGGCCAGACGCACAAGGTCATCCAGGGACCTGTGCGCGTCGCTCCGTCTGGCTCCCATGTCCTCGACGGTAGGGACCGGACCCATGGGGCGCATGGTGAGGCCGTCTGCCCTGTGGAGAGCAGTGGCGCCTGGCGGCCTGTGGCAACCGGGCCGCGTCGTCAGGCCTGGCTCAATGGGTCTTCAGGTCCGGGGCGACGGCGATGCCGAGGGCGCCGGGGCCCACGTGGGTGCTCGTCGCCTCGTCGACCGGGAGGGTGAGGACCTCGGAGACCTTGGCTCCTGCCTCCTCCATGGCCTGGCGCAGATCGGTCTCGAGCAGTGCCAGCTTGGAGGCGTCGTCGCCTTGAATGACCAGGCGCACCGGGTCTGCGGGGTGCCTGGGGCCGGACAGGGCGGTCCCGCCGGCGACGCGGACGGCCTGCGCGATGAGGTGGCGCCTGGCTCGGGCCGCTCCGCGCACGGTCTCCAGCGTCCGGATTCCGTCGCGGGTCAGGGCCAGGACCGGGCGGATTCCCAGGACACCGTCCAGGCGGGCCGTGGTGCGGTCGATCCTTCCCGAGCGGGCCAGGCGTCCCAGGTCGTCGACGACGAAGAGCTGGCAGGACCGGGCGGTGCTGGCCTGAGCCAGGGCGGCACCGCGACGGGCGTCGTGGGCGCCGGAGGCTGCCAGCACCGCGAGCCCCAGGGCGCCGGAGCTGGTGCCGGAGTCGACCACGCGCAGCCACTGCGGGCGTCGGCGCCCCGCGCTCGGGCCCGGGCCGTTGGGCTGGTCCCGGTACTCGGCCTCGAGCTGGGCGGCGGCGATGCGGGCGTTGTCCATGGTGCCGGACAGGGCCGAGGAGATGTGGATGGCCAGGACCTCTTCGGCCCTGCTGGCCGCGCGCCGGTAGGCGTCCACCAGCTCCTGGACACTGGGCCGTGAGGTGGTGGCGGGCTCACCGTTGTCAGCGGGGATGGCGTGCAGCGGCACCACCTCGATCGCGCGCTCACGCAGCAGGGGCTCCGTCAGGCAGGCGGCGGAGTCGGTGACGACGGCGAGCGACATGCCGCATACCTTATCGGCAAGCCGCGCACTGACCGGCAAGGCGCCACGGCTGCTCTCCAGGGCCGGCCGTCAGCGATACGAGACCAGGAGGTCCTCGTAGAGGTTGATGAGCCGCCTGGTCATCGTCTCGGAGTCGAACTGCTGAGCCACCTCCAGGGCCCCCTCGGACAGCGCGGCGAGCCGGGCGTCGTCGGACAGCAGGGAGGCGAAGACCCGGGCGAAGTCCTCCCCCTCGATGCCGTCGGTGAGGATGGCGTTGCGCTCGGTGAGGCACTCGGTCATCCGCTCGTCGCAGTAGACGATCGGCAGCCCGCAGGCGGCGGCCTCCAGGAACACCATGGGCTGGTTGTCGAAGTGGTAGGAGGCCAGGGAGAAGACGTCGGCCTGCTTGAGCAGGACGGCGACCTCCTCCGGCGAGCACGTGCCGGTCAGGATCACCCGGTCCGCCACCCCGAGCTCCTCGGCGCGCCGCCCCAGCTCCTCCTGGGAGGGGCCCGGGCCCACGAGCACCAGCTTGACCGGCAGGCCGGACAGGTGGGGCATGGCCTCAACGAGCGTCATCTGCCGCTTCTCCGGGCTGAGGCGGGCCACGCAGATGATGATCTTCTCGCCGGGGGCCTTGGGGATCGGTGAGTCGGCGGCGCGGGCACTGCGGTAGCGGGTGGAGTCCAGCCCGTTGGGCAGCACCATGCAGGGGGTGGTCAGTCCGCCGTCGTCGATGAGAATCCGGGCCAGGTGCTGGGAGGGCGACAGGCATGCGTCGCACTTGTTGGCGAAGGCCGCCGTCAGGCGCCACCCCTGACGGGACAGGGCCGTCTTCATGTCGCGCTTGTTGAGGTGCTTGATGGTCTCCCGGTGAACGCGCGGCAGGACAGGCTGCGACTTGAGCGCCACGGGGAAGGCGACGGACAGGGCCAGCAGGCCCGAGAGCACGGCCAGCGGGTAGTCGTCGATGAGCTCGGTGTAGAGGGTGTGGATGGTGGTGACGTGGGGGATGTTCTGGCGCTTGGCCACCCAGTGCGCCAGGACCCCCAGGCTGAACTGGGTCTGGCTGTGGACGATGTCGAAGTCGTAGGCGTCGAAGCGCCGGGCCAGGCCCGGATAGATGGTGGCGACCTCGCGGCTGTCGAAGACGTAGTAGCGAGAGGAGGACAGGCGGATGACGTGATCGTCGGTCTCCTCATAGCCCTCGGCCTTGGGGGCCACCACGTAGACCTCGTGTCCCATGCGCTCCAGGGCGGCACGGAAGGTGGCTGTGGAGGTGGCCACGCCGTGGACGGAGGGCAGGTAGTCGTCAATGAAGAAGGCGATCCGCACAGCGTTCACCTGTTCCTGTGGTTCGGGTGCACCAGCAGCAGGCCCGTCAGGGGCGGTTCTTTCGGAAACGACGACGCAGGGGGCAGCATGGGGGCGTGTAAACCTCGCGGCACTGGGGCGGGCAGGTGCGGGATCAGACGTAGTATCTCAACGCCATTGAGGCCCGAGGGTACCTTGTTCGCCGGGCTCCTGCCTCTCTCGCGGTCAGAAACGGCGCCGGCTCCACTGGCACGCCCAGGTCAGCGCACTGGCAGGTTCGGCGTTTACGATGGTTCCATGACCGATTCCGCTGAGATCGCACGCCTCAAGGCCGAGGCCGCCCAGGCCGCCGCCGAAGCCGCCGCAGCCAAGGCAGCCGCCGCCCAGGCGGCCCTTGACGCCGCCATCGCCTCCACCCCGGCCTCGGCCGTGGAGCAGGCCGGCGAGCCCCGCACTACTGACGCACCGGGCGAGCCCCCCGCTCAAGCAGCCGATGCCACCCCCTCCGCCGAGCCGGCTGCGGCCGCCGATCAGCCCCAGGAACCCGTGCAGGAGCCAGTTCAGGAGCCGGCACCCGCGCAGGCCGAGACCGCCGCTGCAGCCGAGCATGCCTCGGGCAGTCAGGAGGCCGAGGAGACCGGCTACACCGCCCAGGTACGTTCCGGCTACAGCTTCTCCTCCCCCACCCTGCCGGTGGGCACCTACCTCGACACGCTCTCGGGCGGTGAGCCCGCGGCGGTCAAGGGCCTGTCGGTGGGCATCCCGCTGGGACTGCTCAACCGGCACGCGCTGGTGGCCGGGGCGACCGGAACCGGTAAGACCCGCACGCTCCAGCTCCTGGCCGAGGGACTGTCCGCCGCCGGCGTCCCGGTGTTCCTGGCCGACGTCAAGGGGGACCTGACCGGACTGGCCGAGGCCGGAGCCTCCAACGACAAGATCGCCTCCCGCATCGCCTCCACCGGCCAGGACTGGACGGGCCAGTCCTTCCCCATCGAGCTGTTCAACCTCGGCGGGTCGGACTCCGGCGCCGGCATCAGCGGCACCCCGATCCGCACGACGGTCACCGAGTTCGGGCCGATCCTGCTCTCGCGGGTCCTGGGCCTGAACGACACGCAGGCCTCCGCCCTCCAGCTGGTGTTCCACTGGGCGGACAGCCAGGGGCTGGCCCTGCTGGACCTGAAGGACCTGCGCGCCGTCGTCGACTACCTGACGAACACGGAGGCCGGTAAGGAGGAGCTCAAGACCATCGGTGGGGTCTCCGCGGCCACGGCCGGGGTCATCCTGCGGGAGATCGCCGCCCTGGAGGCGGCCGGCGGTGAGGCCTTCTTCGGTGAGCCGGCGCTCGACGTGCGTGACCTCATGCGGGTCTCCCCCGATGGGCGCGGCATCATCTCCGCCCTGGAGCTGGCCGACATCCAGTCCCAGGGCACACTGTTCTCCACCTTCCTCATGTGGCTGCTCGCCGAGCTCTTCGAGACCCTGCCGGAGGTCGGCGACCCGGACAAGCCCACCATGGTGTTCTTCTTCGACGAGGCGCACCTGCTGTTCTCCGGCGCCTCGAAGGCATTCCTGGAGGCCGTGGTGCGCACGGTGCGGCTCATCCGCTCCAAGGGCGTGGGCATCGTCTTCATCACCCAGTCCCCCACGGACGTCCCCGACGAGGTCCTGGCCCAGCTCGGCAGCAGGGTGCAGCACGCGCTGCGCGCCCACACCCCGGCCGACGCCGCCAACCTCAAGAAGGCGGTCTCCACCTTCCCGGTCAGCCCGGTGGACCTCAGCCGGGTGCTCACGTCGCTGGGCACCGGCCAGGCCGTCGTCAGCGTGCTGGACGAGAAGGGGCGCCCGGCGCCGGTGGCCCCGGTGGTCATCAACGTGCCCGCCGCCGTCATGGGGCCGGCCCAGGACGGCACCGTCAGCCAGGTGCTGGCCTCCTCACCGCTGAAACCCAAGTACGCCACGAGTGTGGACAACGAGTCCGCCTACGAGCTGCTGGCCCAGCGGGTCCAGGCCGACGCCGAGGCCGCCGAGGCCGCTCGCGCCGCCGAGCAGGCCGCCAAGGAGCAGGCCAAGGCCGACGCCGCCGCCCAGAAGGCCCTGGAGAAGGAGGCCGCCCGCCAGGCGGCTCAGCGTCAGAAGGAGGCCGAGCGCCTGGAGCGCGAGGCCGTCAAGGAGGCCCAGCGCCGCCAGCGCGAGGCGGAGAGGGCCGCCGAGCGGCGCAAGCGGGAGGTCGAGAAGACCATCGGCTCGGTGGGCCGCCAGATCACCCGCGAGATCACGCGCTCCATCTTCGGCACCCTCAGGCGCCGCTGAGAACCGGCTCATGCTGAGCGAAGGGGCTGCACCAACCATCTCGGGTCGGTGCAGCCCCTCGTGCTGTTCCTGAGCTACCGCGGCGCGGCCGTGAGCGGCACCGTCGGAGAGCCCACCCCGATCACTCGGGAACGATACTCACCAGCTTGGGGGCGCGCACAATCACCTTGCGCACGCCGCGCCCGTCCAGGGTGCGGATGACGCCGGGGGCCTCCAGAGCCAGTATCTCGAGCTCGGCCTCGGAGATGTCGGGGTCGACTTCGAGGCGGTCGCGGACCTTGCCCTTGACCTGGATGACGCAGGTGACCTTCTCGGCGGCCAGCAGCGCCTCGTCGGTCACGACCGGGAAGTCCTCGTGGGCCAGGGAGTGCTCGTGGCCCAGGCGCTTCCAGATCTCCTCGGCGATGTGCGGGGCCACAGGCGCCGTCATGAGGACGAGGGCCTCGACGGCCTCACGCGGGACCTCCCCGAGCCCGGTGAGGTGGTTGTTGAGGACGATGAGCTTGGCGATGGCCGTGTTCAGGCGCATCCCCTCGTAGTCCTCACGCACGCCCACGATCGTCTTGGCCACGAGCCGGCGGGTCTCCTCGTCGGCGCTCTCCTCGGTCACCGTCAGCTCGCCGGTGGTCTCGTCGATGACGTTGCGCCACAGGCGCTGCAGGAAGCGCTGGCTGCCGGCGACGGCGCGGGTGTCCCACGGGCGGTCGGCGTCCAGCGGCCCCATGCTCATCTCGTAGACGCGGAAGGTATCTGCGCCGTAGGCCTCGTACATGTCGTCGGGGGTGACGATGTTCTTCAGGGACTTGCCCATCTTGCCGTACTCGCGGCGCACGGGCTGCCCCTGCCACAGGTAGCTGGTGGAGCCGTCCTCGGCGGTGACCTCCTCGACCTCGTCAGCGGGCACGTACTGGCCGCGGGAGTCGGTGTAGGCGTAGGCCTGGACGTAGCCCTGGTTGAAGAGGCGGTGGTAGGGCTCGGAGGAGGAGACGTGGCCCAGGTCGAACAGGACCTTGTGCCAGAAGCGCGCGTAAAGCAGGTGCAGGACGGCGTGCTCGACACCGCCGACGTACAGGTCGGTGCCGCCGGAGATGTTGCCGGCCTGCGGGCGCGGCCCCATCCAGTAGGCCTCGTTGGCCGGGTCGACGAGCGCCTTGTCATCGGTGGGGTCGATGTAGCGCATCTCGTACCAGCACGAGCCGGCCCACTGCGGCATCGTATTGGTCTCGCGGTAGTAGGTCCGGGGGCCGTCACCCAGGTCGAGCTCGACCTCGACCCACTCGGTGGCCTTGCCCAGCGGCGGCTCCGGGGAGGAGTCGGCGTCGTCGGGGTCGTAGGAGCGCGGCGAGTAGTCGGTGACCTCGGGCAGCTCGACCGGCAGCATCGACTCGGGCAGGGCGTGGACGCCGCCGTCCTCGTCCCACACGATCGGGAAGGGCTCGCCCCAGTAGCGCTGGCGGGAGAAGAGCCAGTCGCGCAGGCGGTAGGTGACCGCGCCGCGGCCGGCGCCCTTGGCCTCCAGCCAGCCGATCATGGTGGCCTTGGCCTCGTCCTTGCCCATGCCATTGATGTCCAGGTCGCCCTGGGCGGAGTTCACGACCACACCGTCACCGGTGTAGGCCTGGGCGCTCAGGTCGACGCCGTGGGGGTCGTCGGCTGGGCCGATGGTCTGGACGATGTCGATGTCGTACTTAGTGGCGAAGGCGTAGTCGCGCTCGTCGTGGGCGGGCACGGCCATGATGGCACCGGTCCCGTAGCCCATGAGGACGTAGTCGGCCACGAAGACCGGCACCTTCGCCCCGTTGACGGGGTTGATGCCGAAGAAGCCGGTGAAGACGCCGGTCTTGACCCGGCCCTCGTCGGTGCGGTCGGCGTCCGACGTCGCCGCGGCCTGGGCGCGGTAGGCGGCCACGGCCTCGGCGGGGGTCGCGTAGCCGCCGGTCCAGGCCTCCTTGGTGCCCTCGGGCCAGGCGGCCGGGACAGTCAGGGCCGCGGCGTCGTCGGCGATCTGAGCCTCGGTGCGCACCGAGCCGGAGGCCTGCAGGCCACCCAGCATGGGGTGCTCGGGGGCCACCACCATGAAGGTGGCGCCGAAGAGGGTGTCGGGGCGGGTGGTGTAGACGCTCAGCGACGCGTCCTGCTGGGCGCCTTGTCCGGCCCCGGGGACGGTGAAGGTCACCTCGGCGCCCTCGGAGCGTCCGATCCAGTTGCGCTGCATGAGCTTGACCTTCTCGGGCCAGTCCACGGTGTCCAGGTCTTCGGCGAGGCGGTCGCCGTAGGCGGTGATGCGCATCATCCACTGGCGCAGGTTGCGCTTGAAGACCGGGTAGTTGCCCCGCTCGGAGCGGCCCTCGGAGGTGACCTCCTCGTTGGCCAGCACCGTGCCCAGGCCGGGGCACCAGTTGACAGGGGCGCTGGAGACGTAGGCCAGGCGGAAGGAGTCGACGACCTCGGCCTGCTCGGCGGCGCTCAGAGCGTCCCAGTCGCGGCCGTCGGGGACGGGGACCTGGCCGGAGGCGAGCTTGTCGCGCAGCTCGGTCACCGGCCGGGCCGCACCCTTGCCGCGGCCGTCGCGGCGCGGGGCCTCGGGGTCGAACCAGGAGTTGAAGACCTGCAGGAAGATCCACTGGGTCCAGCGCACGTAGTCGACGTCGATCGTGGCCAGGGAGCGGCGCGGGTCGTGGGACAGGCCCAGGCGGCGCAGCTGGCGGCGCATGTTGGCGATGTTGGCCTCGGTGGAGATGCGCGGGTGCTGGCCAGTGGTGACGGCGTACTGCTCGGCGGGCAGGCCGAAGGCATCGTAGCCCATCGTGTACAGGACGTTCCTGCCAGTCATCCGGGTGAAGCGAGCGACGACGTCGGTGGCGATGTAGCCCAGCGGGTGGCCCACGTGCAGGCCCTTGCCGGAGGGGTAGGGGAACATGTCCAGCAGGAAGAACTTCTCCTTGTCCGCCCCGGGGCCGGCCAGAGCGCCGACGGGGTTGTCGGCGTTGAAGGTGCCCTCGGCCTCCCAGCGGTCCTGCCAGGCGGTCTCGATGGAGTCCGCCAGCTCCGCCGTGTAGCGGAAGGGGGTGTCGGACTCGACCGGTGCGGTTCTCTCTGACATCGCAGCAGCGCTCTTTTCCTACTCGTGCTTCCTGGTGCTGAGGCACAGCCTATCGTCCGCCAGCAGTGGCGCCCGGCGGCGTCCGTCCCACGGGCGGGCGAGACCGGTCACGTCGGCAGAGCCCAGCGAGGTTCGAGCGGTCTCTGCGGGCCATCACGCCGGCTCCGAGAGAGAATGCGCCGGCGATAAAGGCGCCAGATATGCGGTTAATCGTTGCTGTTCCAGTGATTCTGGAGCCTGCTTCAGCGTGCGGGGCACGGGCACCACCTGCTATACTGTACATATGTTCGAAGGTGGTGTGCTTCCTCGCGTCCCGGCCGGTGATGCGGTCGGGATGCTGGGTGCGCCTGGCGGGGCTCCCACGTCGATACCGCAGGTCTCGGCAGAGGAGACGGCAGCCCTGTTGGCCTCCCTGGGTGCGGGCCAGGCGCTGGCCGGTGTGGTGGAGGGGCTGCTGGCCCACCTGCTGGTGACTGCCCAGGACGCCGACGACGAGTGCTCTACCGCTGCCAAGGCTGCCGTGCCGTCCCTCTTCACCAATGAGTCGGGTACTGACGTGGCGCTGGTGGCCGCCTCCGAACAGCGCCGAACAATGAGCGTGGAGGAGGTCGGCACCTCAGGGCTCATGTCTCTGGGGGCCTCGGGTTTGGGAGAGCTGGCCGCGGCCTGCCACCGCCTGGCGGCCTGGGCCACCTGGGGCGAGGCCCTGGCGGCGGCCTGCCTGACCGGGTGCCCTGAGCTGTCCAGTCACCCGGGCCAGTGGGGTCCGCATGCTGAGGTCTCTCCGGTGGTGGGTTATGAGGAGCGGCGGTTCAATGCCACCTGTCTGCTCTCCACCCGCCTGGGCGTCTCTCGGACTCGGGCCGGTCAGATGGTGAATCACGGCCAGGCCCTCATGAGCATGGGCTTCGCCCCAGTCGAGGCCATGGAACGCTGCGGGGTCCTGGACTCGGCGAAGGCGTTCCTGGTGACCCACCGCCTGGAAGACGTACCCACTCCGGTGGCGCTTGCAGTCCAGGACAAGGTTCTGCCTCAGGCGCCTAGACGGAGCGTGTCGCAGGTGGAGAGGGATCTGGATCGTGCCCTGACGGAGATTGACCCTGACGGCCACGCTGAGCGGAGCCAGAACAATACCGAGCAGCGGTGCGTGTCGCGCCCCCGGCCTGCGGGAGAGGGCCTCTGCCAAGTCCGGCTTCTGCTGCCAACCATGGACGCCCTGCTACTGGACGCCACCCTGGACGCAATCGCCGCTTCGGCGCGGGCCTGCGGCGAGAAACGCACCCTGGGTCAGCTGCGAGCCGATGCCATCACCGCGATGACCCTCTCAACACTGCGCACCAGCCAGCAGGCCGCCTACCATATGCCCGCGCAAGACCCCACCACCCCCGCAAACACAAATCACGACGGCAGCAGCGGTGGCGACGACGGCACCGACAACGACAATCACGGAGGGTACAGCCTCGGCGGCGGCATCTGCGGCAGCGGCATCGGTGCCAGCGGTGATGACGGCATCTGTGGTGGTGGTGGTTTGAGTGAGCCGGGTTCAGTGCTCTCGTCCTCGGTTCCTCTTGAGCCCCCTTCCCCGGGGCGGCTGCTGCCTGACGGGGTACCTCTGGAAGGGCTCCTGGGCGCTTTGAGCGGCCTGGTGGGATCGAACAGCCCGTGGTGGACCCCTTCAGCCACCGGTCACCTTCCTCTGCCAGAAGGCATCCGCATCAACGTCAACGTCACCGTTCCTCTGAGCAGCCTGGTTGGTCTGGCTCTGCCGGAAGAGGGCCCCACCGGCGGCGTCGATCCCGGAGGCGTCAGCCCCGGCACCTCATCCGAAGACAACCGGCTCCGGGACGGCATTTCTGGGGGCTGTGGTCCTGGGGACAGCGAGAGCCCCGACGACCCCCGCTGTCTTGATCCAGGTGGAGCCGGCCCTGGCGAATGCTCCACAGCCGCGCCCGAGCCTCTCAACAGCGCAGACTCCCCGAGCGGCGGGAGAAATCTGCCCACCCCCGGTGGGAGAAGTCTGCCCGGGCCTAGAGGGAGGAGTCTGCCTGAACTCGCCCCGGTTGCTCCCACCATCCAGCCCACCGCCCAGGTCATCTCCCCGTTTTCCGCCACACCAGTAGAGGTCGCTGAGGTGAGGATCGGGGCGCGCAGCGCAGCGGTACCGGCCATGACTGCCTGGGCCCTGGCCGCCGGCGGGACCTGGAGGCGCCTGGTGACCGACCCCGCCAGCGGCACCGTCCTGGACGTCGGCCGCACCAGGTACCGGCCTCCGGTGGGACTTGCGGACCTCGTGCGAGCCCGCGACAAAACATGTGTTTTCCCCACCTGCCAGACTCCGGCCTCCCGCTGCGATATCGACCACCTCACCGCCTGGAGCCAGGGCGGGACCACCAGCCTGGACAACCTCGTGGTGCTCTGTCAGGCCCATCACCGACTCAAGCACACTCCCGGATGGGCACTCACCAGAGACCGTGACAGCGGGGTCTTGTCTTGGCACACCCCGGACAAGACCGTCTATCGGCGCCACCCAGACGGCACCATCGACCGCCTGCCCCACAAGGTCGGCCCCCACCAGCACCTTGTTCCCAGCACCGTCGTCCCGGCCGACCTGAGCCAGCAGATCGGCCCTGAGCTCATCGACCGATTCAACACCGCCCTCGACCGTACCCAGCCCAGCAGCGGTAGTGCCCGCCTCGTGACCCGAGGCCCCCTACCCGGCGAAAAGGCGGGAGACTACGAGACCACCCCTCTTCCGAGGGCCGCCCACTCCCTGGGACTAGCGCCCCTCATCGACCAAGCCCCACCCTTCTGACGAGGACAAAGGGGGTAGCGTCGGGGCTACGCGAGCGCCGCGCTGTCCATCTGCGCGGGCACGAACTCGCCCCAGCCGTCCTCGACGAGGCCGGCCCGCAGGCGCTCCATGGCGGCGTCGAGCTCGGGGACCTCGGGGTGGCGGGCCGAGGAGAAGGACAGGTCCTCCTCGCAGCGGATCGGCAGCACGTGCAGGTGCAGGTGGTCGACGCCGTAACCGGCCACGATGAGCCCGGCGCGGGGCGCCCCGAAGACGCGCACCTGTGCAGCTCCAATGCGCTTGGCGACCACGGCCAGGTGCGCCACCACGTCATCGGGCGCATCCACGTAGGAGTCGACCTCGAGCCGTGGGACCACGAGGACGTGCCCATCGGTGTGCGGCTCAATGGTGGCGAAGGCGACGCAGACCTCGTCCGCCCACACGAAACGGCCGGGGATCTCGCCGGCGATGATCTTGGTGAAAATCGTGCTCATGGCCCCATTGTCCCCCAGCCGGGCCCGGATCCGTCCAGGTTTGTCAGCAGACGACCGGTCGCTCACGGGCACGAGTCGGCGCGACGTCGAGCCACAGGCGAATGCACAGATGCCGCGCCAACTGATCCGGAACGAACTGGACCTGAGCGAGATCGAGCCGTTCAACGTGCTCGATGGCCGTGAAGAAGACGGTCTCCAGGTCGCGAACCAGGGCTGAGACACCCGTCACCTCCAGGTGCAGGCCGGGAGTCGCTGGGCCACCATCCGTACTGTCCACTCCTCATCATGGATGAGAACATGCTCTCTGACGGCATAGGCGGAAGTGTCTGCCTCACTTTGGAAGAAACGGTGTCGCCAGGAACTGCCTATTGCTGTCCCATCCCATGAGTCACTCTCACGCTCGAGCCACGATGAACACACAGGAGCCTATCAAACCGGCAAGTACGCAACAGCCCGACTTCGAGTAGTTTCGATAGCAATAGTCCGAAAAATCAAGTCCACACCACCAACTATACCTCTCAACACACTAGATGACCTACAATTTCCACAGTCCACTCTGAATCCAACCATCAGGAGCGCCCGTGCTCCAAAAAGGAACAATCTCGTTTTCTGGAAACGTCTTGAACACCGAAGGCAGTATTTTAAGATTACCCACCTTAAGAACTCTCAGTAGATATTGAATCAAAGTAGCCTGACCAAAAATTCGATTCAGTGCACCGGCACAGAAAAGCACCTCGGGATGCGTTTCCCTTCTCGGCAACCTAGGCGTTTTACCGTAAACTCGATTATACATACGTCCATGATGTGCCGCGATGTTTCTCACTATATTCAGGGCTTTTAGCCAAGATTCCAACTGAGGAGAAGTGAGGTTGACAGCATCAGCAACCTTCACCTGAGCAACGCGAGGTGACATTGAATAAAGATGCGTCAACATCCCCCAGTCCAACACCTCAACCGCCACCCATATCGGAAGGGTTCCACCATATCTCTCCTTGTGGTGCTGCACAAAGTCCTCGCGAGAAGTATCCAACTTTCCGTCATACCTATTCAGCCACTCTTCGTATTCTGACGAGCGCTCCCCTCTTGCGACAGGGCCTAACAAATCTGCATTAAGATGGATGCACGGGTCTATCTCACCCAACGCATGCCCAACCAAGGCTCGCATCGACAGTTCAACTGGCGCCAGCGCAGCGAGGACCGCCACCCTAAGTCTTGCATCAAAATCATAGAGAACAACCACATCATCAAAAGTAGACCCAGGAAGAAAACGATCAGATCGACCATCCCCACCCGGCTTACGCATACGGAACGGATACCAGTACCCCGATAGGCGATAGTAATTGACCCGACGCAATTTCTCGATGACTTGGTCACGATCTGCAACACACATTCCCCGCCCTATAAGGAGATCCACCTGCTCCTCATAAGTTTTAAAGCTTTTGGGTTGTTCAACCACCACTGCCGCCTTGACTCATCGTCGAGATAAAACGAAGACCGGCCCTGGACTTCCTTAACGGAAGCGGAACCGGTCGTGATAACCAGAAATATAATCGACGAAATGCCCGACATCCAACTTAATGGAATATGACTTAAGTCACAATTTTGCACAAAATAGGGTAGTGCGAGCTTCAGGTCAGCCCAACAGCCACAGGGAGCCGTCGGGGATGATGGCCTCCGGGGCACCCTTGGGCACTGTGCTGCGTGAGGCGTCCTCGTCCAGCAGGGCGATGACGGTCGCCCGCCTGCGGCCGCCGCCCTCCACGGCCGGTGCCACGGTGCCCCGATCGCGGATCCGCACCCGGCTGTCCAGCCCGATGCCGGCCCGCTCCAGGCGGCGCAGCGTCTCGGTGTCGTCCTGAATCCGTCCGACGACGCCGTCGGAGCCCACCGGCAACGTCTCCAGGCCCACCAGGTCGGGCACGATGAGGCGGCCGTCGGCCGTGGGGATCGGGTCCCCATGCGGATCACGGGTGGGGTGCCCCAGGACCGCGTCGAGCCTCTCCAGCAGCCGCTCAGAGACGGCGTGCTCGAGCTCCTCGGCCTCAGCATGCACCTCATCCCAGCCGAAGCCGAGCCGAGTGACCAGGTAGGTCTCCAGGATGCGGTGACGGCGGATCATGCCCATGGCCCGACGTCGCCCCTCCTCGGAGAGGGTGACGGCCTTGTAGGGCTCGTGGACGAGCAGCCCCTCCTCCACGAGGCGAGCCACGTTCTCCGAGGCGGTCGAGGGGGCCACCTCCATGCGTTTGGCCAGGCCGGTGACAGAGGCGCCCGCGCCGCCCCACTCGCACGCGGCCCACACAACCTTGAGATAGTCCTGCGTGACGGTCGAGTCCCCCGCCACCGAGGACTTCCCACCAGACCCGCTTGGAGCCCTCCGCTCCTTGGGCGCAGTCACCCGAACAGCCTCGCCAGCTGGCCGCCGAAAGCGATGACGATGGTGAGAACCACCGCCAGGTACATCGCCGCCGTGATCCACCAGCGGGCCTTGAGCACGTCCAGCGCCAGGTTGTCACACAGCCCCAGGTGCCCGCCGGCCGCGGCCCAGGCCCAGGAGTGAGCGGCCACCGGGATGGTGACGGACCAGATGACCATGCAGAAGGGGCAGAGCTTGCCGAAGGTCATGATGGATACGGACAGGAACCAGATGACGAAGGCGATCCCGCCGAGGCTGCCGGCGCTGAGCCCCCACCACATCCAGCGCGGCAGGCGCGCACCGCTGAGCAGTACCAGGCCGATCGCGGCCAGGGCCCCGAAGGCGATGGCCCCGACGAAGGAGTTGGGCACCCCCAGCAGGTTTCCCTGCCACACGTTGAGGGAGTCGCCGCAGGACACCAGGGGGCTGACGTCGCAGACGAGCTCCGCGTACGGGTTGCGCAGCAGGTTGAGCTGGGCGGTGATGAGCTCCCAGCAGGCGAGGATCCCGATCAGTGCGCACACGGTGAGCAGCCAGCCGAATCCCCGCTCGGCCCCGGAGCGCCGCAGCCAAGCTGGGCGCGCGGACGAGCCCTCGCCGGTATCACGACGAGCGCGCCGGTCGAGCTCTTGAGCGGGGCCGGAGCCCAGGTAGGCCTCGAGCTCTTCCTCGCTCATCTCATCGATCTCGGCATCTGTGGGCATGCGCGACATCGTCAGTCTCCTCACCGGTGGTGCATCAGCAGTTCTTCTGGGCCTCGTAGGGTTATCAGGACGAGAGCGTAGCCACAGACGGTCACCTCTGTCCTACCCGTCCGAGGATTCGCTCTCCCCCTGGGGCTCTGCCCCCTCCTGTGGCGCAGAGCCATCCTCGGGCCTCGTGCTCTGCGGGGCTCCGGTCGGTGTCGGCACCGGGGTGGCCGACGCCGTCGGGCTCGGGGTTGAAGCCATCGTGGCTGTCGTCTGTCCCGCGGCGAGACCCGGCACGGACCGCCAGGCCCCCACCGTCACCGAGGCGTCGGAGTGGAGGATGACGGCGCGCCAGGCCACCAGCGCGCCGGCGGAGTCGAAGGACATGACGTGGAGGAAGGCGTCCTCGGTGACCGACCCCAGGGACGTGCCGCCCTTGCCTGCGCCCGAGATGATCCCGGAGACGGGCAGACCGGTTCGGGGGCTGATCGTCGTGGTCATCCCCCGTTCGGCGTGGACGTGCCCGGCCAGGAGCAGCGGCGCGCAGCCCTCCTTGGTGAGCGTGTCGAAAGTGGCGGGCTGATGAATGAGGACG
The DNA here is from genome assembly GCF_016694895.1 of Actinomyces sp. HMT 175. Lineage (NCBI taxonomy): Bacteria > Bacillati > Actinomycetota > Actinomycetes > Actinomycetales > Actinomycetaceae > Actinomyces > Actinomyces sp. HMT 175. The sequence goes on along the minus strand of NZ_CP068012.1, from coordinate 1,191,317 downwards.
ACGTCGACCTGCGTGCTTCCGCAGCTGGTCGTGGCCAGGCGGGAGGCGATCTTCTCGGTGGTCTCCCCGTTGCGGGGCTTGGTGCCCGCAGCTGTTGTGCGCTCGGCGTCGTCGTGCCCCAGGAAGGTGATCCCGGCGACCGTCTGGACCGAGCCGTTGGTGACGGTCCACCCCTGGGAGCGCAGGCGGGCGGCCGTGGCGTCGGAGTCGTGGTTGCCGATCGTGGCGACCTTCTTCGTCGAGCTCGGGACCGCCTGGGTCAGCGCGTCGACGCACACCCGCTCCGGGTCCGAGCCGGTCATGGTCAGGTCACCGTCGTCCATGTGGATGTCGGCGCCCGAGAGCTGGTCGAGGACCCCGGAGAAGGCGATGACGTCGAGGTTGCAGTGCAGGTCCGTGGTGAGCACGGCGGTCTTGCGTCCCCGCTCTGGCACTGATCGGGCCCCGGTCACCGAGATCGAGGGCGTCGCGGTGGCCCGTGGGCTCTCCGAGGGCTGCGGGGCGGTGCCGGGCTCCGGGTCGGGGCCGGCATCCACCAGAGTCTTCGCGGAGGAGGCCCTGACCCGGCTCTGAAGGCTCTCGGTATCCACCTTGCCGTCGACGGCGGTGACGTCCACCAGGCCCTCAGTCTGCTCGGCGGCCTTCCATGCGGCCCGCAGGTTGGTGTCCGCCTTGGCGTAGAAGCCCTTGTTCGTCTCCACGAAGGTGCGCGCCTTGGACCCGTAGGCGGTGACGACGTCGGCAATGCGTCCCGAGAAACGGGCCTGGGCCAGCGGCGTCCCCTCCAGGACGGACAGGGTGGAGCCGGGCGAGGTGGCCGTGCGCATGGCCGGCACCAGGAGGGAGACCGCGGTGGCCACGGTCGCACAGGCCGCCACGGTGGTGGCCCAGCGGTGTGAGGCGCCGGCTCGGACGGTCTCGCGCCAGGGCTTGGTCGGCGCCAGGCGCCAGGCGGCCACACAGCACAGGAAGATCGCCTCAACGACCCCGGCCCGGCGCAGGGCGTCGCCGGCCAGTGCGTAGAGGCCCTGCCGGATCGTCAGGTCGGGGTGGGAGACCAGTGAGAGGTAGGAGGTCGCGTCGGAGGACAGGGACTGGCCCACGCTGGCGGCATTGGCCGTATTGGGTGTCGGATCGCCCGGGATCTCCCCCAGAACCACCTTGACGCCGAGCATTCCTGCCGGGGACTCAAGCGAGGCCGTTCCCAGCGGCCCGAGGTCCAGCGTGACAGTGGAGTCCAGGGTCGTCGACCAGGTCGCCTCATGCGGGCCGACCGGTGACGAGGCCGTCGCCGTGGACAGACCCAGCAGGAGGGAGACGAGGCTGGAGGCCAGTATCATGGCCGCTGTTCCGATCACCGTGCGGGTGCCGGGGCGACGACGACGCCACCACAGGCGCGGCGACAGCAGCACCGTGGCGACCAGGGCGCAGCAGCGTCGCACGGCCGTCAGCAGACCGTCCCACAGGTCTCCTGCTCGCTCGGCGGTGCCGGTATCGGCGTCGGCTCCGGTGTCAGGGCCTGAAGATGTCTGTAACACCGCTCGCCTCAGAGCCGAGCACCCAGCGAGACCTGGGCGGCCGGGTCCTCACCGCCGTGCACGTCAGAGGCGATCAGACTCGCCAGGGAGGTGACGTAGGCAACGGTGTCCTGCCAGCCGCTCACGGCCTGGCAGGGAACGCCCAAGGCCTTGACGGGGTAGTCGTTGCCCTCCGGGTCCAGGCGGTCGCCGACGAAGATCATCTCCTCCAACGCGATGCCGGTCATCTCCGCCAAGCGCTTCATGCCGTAGGCCTTGTCCACCCCTTTGAGGGTGATGTCGACACTTGTGGAACCGCCTGAGCGAACCTCCAGGTCCGGAAGGAGCGGGGCGACGGCGTCACGCAGGGCGGCCTTCTTCTCACCCGTGGGATCCCACGCGCGTTTGGCGTCCAGGGGAGCCTCCTGCCCCAGTGCGGAGAAGGTGATCTGGCTGCCGCGGTCCTCCAGGATCGCCCCCCAGGTCTGCTCCTCCCACAGACCGAGGCGTCGCGCCTGGGCCTCGACGATCTCAAAACCGGTGCGGATCTGCTCAGGGGTGAGGTCGTTGGCGTAGACCAGCGTCCAGGCGTCCTTATCGCTCTGGGCACGGGAGGGGTCGTAGGTGTAGTAGCGCGTTCCGCAGGTGGGCATGAGGTGAAGCCGGGAGAGCTCATCGGCGTCGGCGTCGAGGTGGGCCAGGACCTGGTCGCGGAACTGCCCCACCTGCCCACCGGAGATGATGCAGACGGGGACGACGTCGAGCAGCCGCCTGAGCGCTGTGGCCATGGCCGGTGGCATGGCCGACTTGGAGGGCGCCAGCGTGTCGTCGAGGTCGAAGGCCACCAGGCGGGGCAGCGCCCGGGGGCTCACATCAGTCTGAGTCATAGGCGTATTGTGTCCCACCCGCCTGGAAACCGGCCGAACCGGGCCCCAGACGGGTGGTGGAGTCAGTCTCTCTTCTCAGGCGGTCACGTCCGCGTTTCTCAGCGGACCGCACCGGTCAGTCGGTCTGCTCGGGGTGGAGCATGTGCTCGCGGGCCCGGGCCGAGGCCTCGGCCCGGGCGTCGCGGTCCTCGCGGCGTCCGCGCGAGATGAGCGCGGTGATGGAGACCGCCAGACCGCCCCAGATGATGACAATGGCGAGCAGCATGATGAGCACGGCGATTCCGGTCATCTCAGTCCTCCTCCTGGGAAGCGGCCTCCAGCGTGAGGGCCTCGAAATCGTCCACCGGGGTCCTCCAGGGGATGAGGCTCATGACGGCGGTGCCCAGGGCAACCACCAGCAGCATCCCCCATCCGAAGACCATGACGAAGCCGCTGGAGTAGGCCTCCGACTCATATCCTTCGGACAGGTACGTCCACAGGGTCTGAATGAACATGTACCCCAGCAGGACGGGGACGACGGCGCCGACGAGGACCCTCCACCACAGGCCGATCATCCGGGACTCGGAGACGGCGTTGAGGTGGTCCTGAAGCAGCTTCGTGCGCCGCAGCAGCCAGGCGACCACCACGCACATGATGATGGCCGAGACGACCACGCCGATGTTGTTGATGAAGGCGTCCACCACGTCGAGGTCCGGCAGGCCCGAGCTGGTGGCGAACAGGACGAAGGACAGGACGGCGGCCGGGACGCCGACGACGAGAGAGGCCTTCTTCGGCGTCAGGTCGAGCTTCTCCCCCACGCCGGCGGCGACCACCTGGATGATCGAGATGAAGGAGGTCAGCCCCGCCATGGAGAAGGAGGCGAAGAAGAGCACCCCGAAGAGCGCGCCTCCGGGCATCTGGCCGATGACGGTGGGGAAGGTGATGAAGGACAGGGAGGGCCCGGTGATCTTCATCTCGCTGATCCCGACGTGCTGCGTGTGCGCCATGAAGCCGAGGGTCGCAAAGACGCCGATCCCCGCGAACAGCTCGAAGGAGGAGTTGGCGAATCCCGCCACGAGGCCGGTTCCCACCAGGTTGGAGCGGCGCCGCTGGAGGTAGGAGGCGTAGGTGAGCATGATGCCGAAGCCCACGGACAGGGAGAAGAAGATCTGCCCGAAGGCCGCCATCCACACCTGGTAGTCCAGCAGGGCGGACCACTTGGGCGTGAACAGGGCATTGAGCCCCTCTCCCGCGCCCGGGAGCAGGAGGGCGCGCACCACGAGGCCGGCGAACATGATGACCAGCAGCGGCAGGAAGATCTTGTTGGCCTTCTCCACACCCCCACTCACACCCAGGGCGGTCACCACCAGGCCGAAGCCCCACACGAACAGCAGCGGCAGGGCAACGCCCATGACGACTGACGGCGAGTAGGCAACCTCGGAGCCGAGCCGGTCCATCCCAATGTAGTGCTGGAAGAAGCCCGCCGCGTCGTCGCCCCAGGCGATGTTGACGGAGAAGAACATGTAGCGCAGGGACCAGGCCACGACCACCGCGTAATAGGTCATGATGACGAAGCAGATGAAGACCTGGAACCATCCCAGCCACTCGAGCCTGGTGGACAGGCGCCGGAAGACCGCCGGCGGCGAGCCCCGGAAGCGGTGCCCCAGGGCGTAGTCGAGGAAGAGGATCGGCAGCCCGGCCGCCAGCAGCGCGATGACGTAGGGGACGATGAAGGCGCCGCCGCCGTTGGTGTAGGCCACCCCTGGGAAGCGCCAGATGTTTCCCAGGCCGATCGCCGAGCCGATGGCGGCGATGAGGAAGCCGAGCTGCCCGCTCCACTGCTCGCGCGGGGGAGCCTGAAGAGACTCGCTCTCCCCTGTCTTGGAGGACATGAGTACCTTCCGTGATATGACGAATGCAGGCGGCCCAGGGGCCACCTCTTCCTGCGGACTGGTCGCAGGCCCTTTTGTCGTTGGACGCTAGTCGAGCGACCACGATGTGTCGTCTGACGTCCACGATACGGACAGTCGTCAGGGTGGTCACCTGTCTTTTCTCACGCGATCCATGCCACACTGAACACTACTGTTCACACCTGACTCACCACCCCGAGAGGACCCCCATGGCCACCCCTCACATCGCTGCAGAGCCCGGAGACTTCGCCCCCGCCGTCCTCATGCCCGGCGACCCCAAACGGGCCCAGCGCATCGCCGAGCTCCTCATGGATGACGCTCGTCTCGTCACTGACGTGCGCGGGATGCTGGGCTTCACCGGGACCGTGAACGGCAGGCCACTGAGCGTCATGGGCTCAGGGATGGGACAGCCCTCCTTCACGATCTACGCCACCGAGCTGTTCAGCCAGTTCGGGGTGGAGCGGATCATTCGGGTGGGCACTGCCGGCGCCCTGTCCTCGAAGGTCAAGGTCGGCGACGTCATCGTGGCCACCGGCGCCCACACGGACTCCTCCATGAACCAGCTGCGCATCCCGGGCGTCAACTTCAGCGCCGTGGCGGACTTCCGGCTGGCCGCGGCCGCATACCAGGCCGCGCAGCCCGAGGGGGCTCAGGCTGGAGGAGCAGTCCACCTGGGCACCGTCATGTCGCGGGACCACTTCTACTTCACCCCCCAGGGGCAGACGGAGGCGCTGGCGAGGTACGGGGTCCTGGGAGTGGAGATGGAGGCCGCCGCCCTCTACGGGGTCGCCGCCGAGTACGACAAACAGGCGCTGGCGATCCTGACCGTCTCCGACCACCTGCTGGACCACTCCAGCGACATGAGCGCCGCCGAGCGCGAGACACGTTTCACGGACTCCCTGCGCCTGGCCGTGGCCGCCGCGCACAGCTGATCGGCGCACGGCCTTCGGGCTTGCCGGCCTGTCCGGGCAACCCAGGCAGCAGCAACTCCCCTGAGGCGGGGCGGGCACAGCTCGCCCCGCCCTTGACGTCAGTGCCCTCCACACAGTGGAAAGTCCTCGACCGCACTCGCGCAGGACTGCCTTACCTGCGAGGAATAACGAAAGTCGACAGCACACAACCCGGACTTTCCGCGAGGGTTGCGAACAGACCTGAACACCTTCTCCTTGGCCGCTAAAACGGCGTCATTTCAACGTTCTTCGACATGCCGGGAGGCAGGGCAGGCTGTCCTTCGTTGCCGGGGAGCGGATGCGGATTTACGTTATTCATGTCCGCAGCGCACATCCGCTCGAAAGGAAAAGCATCATGTCCGTCACCAAGATCTCCTCCTGCACCACCACCTCCTGCGCCTTCAACAACGGCGGCTGCACCGCCTTCGCCATCACCGTCGGTGGCAACAACGGCGCACCGGCCTGCGACACCTTCATCAGCCTCGACGCCCGCGGCGGCCTGCCGGTGGCAGAGGGCCACGTGGGTGCCTGCCAGCGTCTCGAGTGCGTCCACAACAAGGACCTCATGTGCACGGCTGAGGCCGTGACCGTCGGGGGCGACACCGCCGCCTGCACGACCTACGAGGTCCGCTGACCGGAAGGCTCTCCAGCTCGAGCGGCTGGGGGCCAACGGGGGATGCCACCACATGGTGGTATCCCCCGTTTCGGTATTCGCGGCCAGCTGGTCGCGGCCGCAACTGAGCTGACAGCCTCAGGGCCGGGTCAGGCGCTGCGGCAGAGCGTGAGAGGCCAGCTTCTCCAAGGCCGGCCCCACCTCGCCGGCGTCGGCCAGTGCCTGCCCGAAGGAGACCACGAGTGTGGTGACCTCCTCACCGGTGATGGACATGAGGGTCACCCCGTGAGCATCGACGTCGACGCACAGGGTCCTGTCCCACAGCGTCGGGCACACCCCGACGGCGGGGCGGGAGGAGCAGATCCATCCGGGCATCTGTCCCTCGCGTACAGCCTCGCACACAGCCCGCAGACCGAGCTGACCGACGGCGCTGACCGCCTCGTGGGCGTCCATGATCTCCTGGGGGCTCCAGGAGGCTGAGGGCGCCGCAGCGGCATCGGCCGAGTCGATGTCGAGGATCTCCTCAATGTCGTGGCTGGAGACCCCGGAGACGCAGTGAAGCATGACCCGTTCACAGGTGATGACGCCCAGCCGGCCGCCGGGACCCGCGGCGATCTCCCGGACCCGCTCGAGCGGATCCTCCCCGAGGATAGCGCAGTGGCAGGCAGAAGCCCGAGAGGAGGCCAGCAGCAGGGCGCGGTCCTCGCCCTCGAGCCAGGTCAGGCTCCCCAGCAGGTGAGCGGTGGCAGCCGTGATGCGCACACCGGGCTCGGCGGCGTCGAGAGTGACATCGAGCCGGATGTCGACGGCGACGTCGTCGGGCGCGATGGCCAACGGGGTGCCCTGGGGAGGACATGCGGCAACGAGGATCCGGCCATCGGCCCGCAAGGCATGAGCGACGAAGGCGGCCGGCGCGGAGGGGTCGATGCGGTAGGCCGTTACCGCGGCGCTCCCACTGCCGGCCAGAAGACGCCGGGCCGTGCGCCGGGCACGCTGCATGATGTCGGGAACCTGAACGGACGTCACACGCTTACCTTCCTACCGTGTTGCCGCACGTGGGGGCGGGTGCTCCGGGCAACATCTGAAGGTGAGGCTACCCTCAGAGTGCCCGATGGGCCAGTTCCTTGCTGAAACCCGCACGTGGAGCGTGTCTCAGCGAGCCAGCCCGGGGAAGAGGTGCTGGATCCCAACGACGATCATCTGCACCGCGATGGCCGTACCCGCATGGTGCCGCACGCGCTGGCGGCGAGCAGAGAAGCAAAACGGCCCTCACCTGACGGCGGGGCCTGCTGATGGAGAACTGTGGACCTAGCGGGAGGCTTGTCGAAACTTGCCCCGCCGCTGAGCTACATGAGATCACTGCACCGAACGATCCGCAGTCGCGCGGGGCAGCCTACCCAACGTGAGCTGGCACTGGTAAGTGCGCACCGCAGCATCAGTAGCGAGACACTCGACACTCTGGAACGGCGATATCACGATGGCGAGCCGCTCCGCGCGATCGCCAACGATGTCGGTCTGAGCCGTCACCGGCTGGCGTCACTACTCCGGGGGCGAGGCGTCCGCATCCGCGGAGCGTCTCCTTCTCCCACGGAGGTTCGAGAGGTGGCCCGGCTCTACCGGGCCGGCGAATCGCTCAAACGCATTGGTGGCGGCTTGGGGTTCTCAGCTGGCACGATTCGGAACCACTTGCTCGCCTCTGGAGTGACTCTGCGTGGCCCACATGCCCGTGATCGATGAAGGCCCCCATACGACGCGCGGCGCGCAGGCGTAGGTCACCCTGGAGCCCCGATGGCCCTCCGGGGCGCTTGCGACCATGAACCCCGAAGTTCAAGCGCCGCAACCTCGAAGCCCTCGATCACCTGGTTGTGGGCAACGTGGGTCATAACGACGCCGCGAACGGGGACGAGGCCAAGCACTTCCCGTACCGCTCCAGCATGTACATCACAGGGTTCTTCCAGGAGCTGGACACGGAGTACGAGCACGACGGCTCGACTCGTCATCGCTGGGTAGCTGACGTACTCGAACAAATGCTGGCGAAACCACACGATGGCCCCAACCGGCCACCAGAGATCTTCTGCCGTCGTTCCTCTCCAACACCCAGTGCGTCAGGCAGTGCGTTGGAGAGCACCCCGGAGTGACGCTCTACTTGGAGTCAGTGATCGGTACACGGGCCACGGCGACACTGAACCCCATGGTGAGGAGTTGCCGGCCTTGCTGCATCAGGTTCAGCTTGCTGAAGAACGGGAGCCAGTCGCGTCCCTCGCGAGTCGAGTTCGCGATTACTGCGTACGTGACGCGGTACCGCGATCTATCTACCGTCTCGTCGGCTCTCGGCACAAGCCGGAGCCAAGTCTCGCGTGACTCCGCCGCGACCTCATCTTCAATCAGCTGGCGGACTTGGGTTCGGAACGCGCCGTCATTGATGAAGGTGGAGGCGGAGACGCTTCCTTGCGCGAAAAGGTGGCTCAGTGTTGCGGAGCGGGACTTCCGCTTGACGTGGATCAGGTCACCCTGGTCGGAGAGGACGTCACAGAACTCTATGCCGCTGCTAGCACCGCCAGGTCGTTTGATGCGGGCGTCCAATTTAAGCATGTGCTGTGGCGAGGACTCCGCCAGGCGAGTGTTGTAGTCGGCTTCGAGCTCGCCCGAACGTGCCGGAGGAAGGGCCACGTGCGTGTCTGGTAGTCCAACAGCAAACGCGTCTACTTCCTCGACGAGCGTGGAACTGACAGCGAACCAGCGCCCTTCGATGAGGACATGAAGGCGGCTGTCGAGCCGCTGTTCGGTCACGATGCACTGATAGAGGTTCCACCGCTTGTCGAAGTTCCCTGAGCGTCCAAACCGGACGGAGACGTACCTAGTCTTAAGGTTCTCCAGCGTGATTGTGGTGCGGTCGTCGCCAAGTCGGCTCAGATAATCATCGAGGTCCAGGTCTTCATAGACGTACCTGCGAGTTCCGGCGATCTTGAATTCGATGATGTCCTCCCAGTCGATCGTCTCTGGCATGGCGAGGTGTGTCGACCCAGTTGACCCAGTCCGCAGTTGCGCTACAAGAAGGTCGTTGAGTGCTTCGACGGTAGCGTCATCCCGCACGAGTGAGAGCTGGTCGACCCACCCGAAGTCCGTCTTGTAGTCGTCCGCGGTGAAAGCAGTCAAAAGGTCGTCACAGATGGCAGGAAGCTCCAACGATGGGGTCTTGACACCCATGACCAGTGAGTCTGCTCCGGCGATTCTCTTGGAGAATGTTTGGTCGCGGGGTTCGCCGGTTACCGCGCGCAGGATGTCTCGGGAAATGTCGACACCAAAGGTCGGCAGCTCAGCACTCTTGCTCGCTTGAGTGTTGGTTGACACGACAAGATCCTCGAACGTCTTGGTGTCGAGGCTGCGGATCTGGCGAGGGTCGATGCGATTGAGCGCGACGCGTAGACCGAATTGGTACTCGATCTTCGAGAGGTCGAGCAATGATCGCCCGTACCCGAAGGTGAGCGCGAAGATGCGGCCGCTCGTCCGGAGGAGCAGCAGTGCCGATGTGGAGGCTGAGCAGATGCCACTGAGTTGGTCCGTCAGTAGAGGTTGCACGAATCCAACCCATGTTGGCACGGATGACTGGGGTTTGACGTAGAAAAAACGGCCGTCGATACCGGTGGATGGGTCGATCTCGACGGGCAAACTTGGCTTGTCCGGGTCGAGAGCGTCGTCGAAGTCGGCGATGTCCTCTCGTAGGAGGTAGAACGTGAGTCGTCTCGATTTCATGATGCTCCTGTCAGCGGTGACGGGGCTGTCCGCGGAGCCAGATCACCTATCGGACTCCGCAGACAGGCACGGCAATCATCCCTTTGAAGACCGTGGGTCGCTGCCAGGGACAATAGTGTCCTGTGCACGGATGGTTCCCTTCTTGGAGCGCACCTGTAGCTCGCCGCCTCCGTCGTTATCGAGGATGGTGCGTGCCCTGCAGATGCCAGCGGCCTGCGTTGGGGTGACCGCACTTGCCCGCGAAGCGCCTGGCTTCCGGACCTCCCAGTCGCCGTCGTCGCGTTGTTGCACCACACGCTTGTTGGGCTTTCCCATGATGCTCTTCCCCTTCTTCTACATGAACTCGTGCGGGAGTGTCGAGTTCGGGTCATTTGGCCGATTCGGCACGAGTGTCAGTTTCGGCTGCGGATCGTCAATGCCTGCCAGGCGTCGCACGTGACGGGGGGTCATCTGAAGGTCGGCTGCGATCTTGGCGAGGCTGGTCCCAGAGCCATCGAGAAGGTCGATCGCTGACTTCAGCAGCTCCGGACGCTCTCCAGGGAAGTCACCAATAGGCATCGGCCGCCGCGGAAGGCTGTTCAGCGTGATGTAGCCGCGGCGAACCGTGGACTCGGAGAGTAGATCAAGTTCACGGGATCGATAGAGTAGCGATGACACCGAGACGCCCCATCGCTGGCTGATCTGTTCGTAGCGGTTGAAGTTTACCCGCCTCGGTAGCTCGTTAGCGATCACGTCGCGCGGGGTGAGGAACTCGGCGGCGAACATGTCCGCTTGACGTTCCAACTGGCTGTCGGCCCCATGGCGACCGTGATGTAGCACGACGTGTCCCAGTTCGTGCGCTGCTGAAAAGCGGTGCCGCATCACGTCGTTCGCCTTGTCAGGTGTGAGCACAATCATCGGGCGAGGGAGGGCTGTGGTCGAGAACGCGTCGATGCGGCTCTTCTCGTCCAAGCTGTCGTCCTGCTTCATGGAGAAGAAGACCGTCAGGATTCCGTGCTGTTCGATCTGGTAGACAAGGTGCCGGATGGGTTCGCTCCCCAAGGACCAGTATCGCCGAACAGCTTGTGCTGCAGTCACGGGGTCCGGAACATTGGCGGAGTCAACGCTGGCCCACTCCGGAAGGTCGACTTCCGGAAACTCGACGCTCTCTTCGAGATAGCACGCCAGTTCCCAGGCTTGCTCGACGTAAGCAGTGGCCTGCTGTTGTTGAGCGACGCTGGTAGAGCGAAGACGCCGGAAGGAAGCCTCGGCGATGTCGACCTGGGCGCGAGGGCGCCCGAGGGCGAAGAATCCCGGCGGAACGCGAAGGGCGTCGGCCAGCGCGGCGACAGTTTCGGCGCGAGGGCGGACCTCCCCGCGTTCGTATTGTCCGATCGCGGCGGCGGAGACGCCGACTTCGCGGTGGAGCTCTGTCTTGGACATCTTGTTGATGCGTCGAGCTTGGGTGAGTCGGGCGGGGTCGAAAAGTCTCGCAACATCAGCCGGGTCTGCGGACTGACTACGGGGGTCGCCCATCGTTAACTGCTTTCCTTCTCGGTCGGGCACCGGCGAAGCTTCACGGTGGTGCGGGGGCGATCACCTTCCGCGAAGCTGCCAACAGGCGCGAGCACAGCTGCGGGCGCCTCACCCGCAACAGGAACCTGATAAGTGAGGCGTTCGGGGTCGGTGAACTCCAGGTGGCAGCCGTTCAGCCGTGCCGGAGCGAAGTAGATCGTGCCGATGCCCTGGGGCGAACTGCTGTAGTAGGGCACGAACAGTGTTGCGCGTGTGTCACCTTCGCTGAGGGCGGTGAGCGCGTCGCCGAGTCGGGCGGGCTGCTCAACACCGGGAACTTCGTCAAGCTCGAACAGTCCGGCGTCGACGTACTTGGTGTTGCTGGTCTGCTCCAAGAGTTCGCGACGCGACTCCGGGAGGTAGTTGAGTCTGATGCGGCGGTGGTTTCGAGGCATCTGCTTGCCCACCCGAAGTGGGAAGATCAGGGCATCACCGAGGAAAGTCAGCGTGCGGCGACTCCTGGGTACCTGTACCTCGCGGTAGGAGGAGAAGTTCGCGAGAAGAGTACGGAGTTCCTTCTGCACACCACGGGACATGCCGGCGCCGTACACGTCTTGGTCGCCATCGGGGTCGTCGTACTCCGTGTGGGCTCGGGCAGAACGCTCCTGGCTCCTCTGGATCGCATGCGGAACCTCCCGGCGGATTGCAGATAGTTCCTCTCGTGTGAACTCGCCGCGCCAGTCCTGGCGTTCGTGCTGCCCGGTCATGGGACTCCTCTCAATGGCGAGTTCAGATTACCCTAAACTTTAGCTGTACACACAATTCTGTCATTCTCACGCGTGTCGATGTCACTGTGTTGTCTCATGACTTCTGAGAGTTTCGGATGTCATGACATCTGAGACACCGGTGGGGCGGGTTGCCTGGGGGTTATGGGTAACTCGATTTCGCCGTTGCGGCGCCAGCAGGTCATAGACTTCGACTCCAGGACCAGTGGGATGAGCGTGGAGGAGTTCTGCGCTCAGGTGGGTATCTCGCGGGCCTCGTTCTACCGGATACGCCGACGCGCTGAGCACGAGGGTATGGTCGCTGCTCTGACGCCCCGGTCACGGGCCCCGCACCAGCCGGCGCGGGTGTGGGACGAGAGCGCTGATGAGCGTATCGCCCAGGTTCGTGCTGACCTGGTCGCCGCCGGCCGGGAGGCGGGGCCGGCCTCGGTGTGGTGGGTGATGAGCCAGGGCGCCAGCGTTCCGGCTCCTTCGCGCGCGACGATCGCCCGCACCCCTGCGAGCCAGCGGCCTGGTGGTCCCGGCCCCGCGTAAGCGGCCCAGAACGTCCTACAAGCGCTTCACCCGCAGCGCGGCCAACGAGCTGTGGCAGATCGACGGTTTCGAGTGGCGCCTGGCCGGGAGCCTGGTGACCGTCTACCAGGTCGTTGACGACTGCTCGCGGGTCATCACCGCCCTGCGGGCGTGCTGGGGAGGGGAGAGCGTGGACGGCGCCCGCATGGTCCTTCAGGAGGCCTTCGCCACCTGGGGGCGTCCGGCGGCGATCCTGTCGGACAACGCCTCGGCGTTCAGCACCAGCCGTACCACTGGTCCGGGGGCCACCGAGAAGTGGCTGGCGTCCCTGGGGGTGCGTCCCATCAGCGGGCGGGTGGGCCACCCTCAGACCCAGGGCAAGGCCGAGCGCTCCCACCAGCCGGCCGCGGCCTGGCTGCGTGCCCACCCGGCCAGCACCCTTGAGGAGCTCAACGCTGAGCTGGACCGCTTCACCAGCTACTACAACACCGAGCGCCAGCACCAGGGCCATGGGATCGCGCTGACCCCGCTGAGGGTGTGGACCCAGGCCCCCAGGGCTCTGGCCAGCCCTGCGCCCATCGACCTGGAGCGCCTACCAGCTGAATCGTCCCGGGTTTGATGGAGGCAGTGATGACACGGAAGGATCACTGTCATGGGACAGAAGAAGTACCCCGATGAGCTGCGCGAGCGAGCCACGAGGATGACGTTGGAGGCACTGGCTGACCCGGCGCGGGCCAAGGGCGCGATCCGCAGGATCGCCGACGAGCTTGGCGTTCACCCCGAGGCTCTGCGCACCTGGGTCAAGAAGGCCCAGGTCGATGGTGGTCTGAGGCCGGGAACCACCACTGACCAGGCACAGCGGATCAAGGAGCTGGAGAAAGAGGTCCGAGAGCTGCGAAGAGCCAACGCGATCCTGAAGAGCGCGTCAGCTTGTCTATCACGGCGGAGTGTGAGCGCCCATCTCGTTGATCTGCCAGTACATCGAGACCAAGAAGGAGGAGTTCGGGGCCTGGCCGATCTGCAAGGTGCTCACTAGCGCCGGAGTCAAGATCGCCCCGAGCACCTGACTCACGCTCGCCGTAGCCGGCCTCCTAGTGCCAGGGGCCTTGGACTGCTGGGTGTTTTTCGGACAGTGCTTGTTTTCTTGCTTCAGGCTACCTTCGTTGAGTTCGGGAGCTCGCGTTCGACCTCGTTCGGGGTGCGGTATCCCAGGGCTGAGTGAAGGCGGACATGATTGTATGTCAGCTCGATCCATGAGGCAATATCCCGACGAGACTCATGAAGGATGCCCGCGTAAGAGGCTCGGTGCCTTATGTAGGGCTGCCCGCGAAGCTCGTGGACCGTGGTGGGCATGGGAAGTGGGTTGCCTGGTGCAGGCCAGGGCCGAGATCACGGGAAAGTACGCCAGGGTGTACACCAGGGCGTCGAAGAAGGACAAGGGACGGATCCTTGATGAGGTCTGCGCAGTCACTGGCTGGAGTCGGGACAACGCGCGCCGACGCCTGGTGGCCGCAGCCAAGCGCCCACCGGGTCGCCGAAAGTCGGCGGAGCGCAGGGCTAGAGCCCGCAGGTACTCCTACGACACCTTGAAGGTGCTCCAGCGAGTGTGGGCCGCCAGCGGCGGGCAGTGCGGCAAGTACTTCAAGGAGTCCATGCCGGTGCTGCTGGACCTGCTGGAGGCGAGCGGTGAGCTCGACGACGAGCCGCGCTACACCCCAGCCGTCAGAGACGAGCTGGTGGCCATGAGTGCGGCGACCACTGACCGCTACCTCGCCCCGGTGCGGGCTACCGAGCAGCTGCGGGGCAAGTCGACGACCAAGGCCGGTCCGTTGCTGCGCAGCTCCATCAAGATCCGCAAGGCCGGCGGGCGAGATCGAGGCTGAACCTGGGTTCTTCGAGGTCGACACCGTCGCCCACTGCGGGCCGACCCTCAAAGGAGAGTTCACCCGGACTGTGAACATGACCGACGTGCTCACGGGGTGGACCTTCACTCGCTCAATCCGAAACAACGCTGAGAAGCACATCATCTCCGTCCTGGACGCCGCCGTGGGATGCGTCCCGTTCCCCGTTTTGGGCATGGACTTCGATAACGGCTCAGAGTTCATCAACCACAGCGTGGTGCGCTGGGCCGGGGACTTGGACATCTACTCCCGCCCGCTCACGCCTCTACAGGAAGAACGACCAGGCCACCATCGAGTCGAAGAACAACCACCTGGTGCGCCGCTACGCCTTCTACTACCGCTACGACACCAGCGAGGAGCGCGAGGTCCTGGGCCGTCTCTGGGAGCAGGTCAACGTCAAGCTCAACTCCCCTAGACCCCCACCCGCAAGCCCATCGGATGGGGCACCGATAAGGCCGGCAGGCGCAAGCGCCTCTACGACGCTCCTCGTACCCCATTGGACCGGCTGCTGGACACCAGCGCCCTGACCAAGGCCCAGAAGACTGACCTGGTCTCGTACCGCAACCAGCTCAACCCCGCCTCTATCACCCGCCGCATCATCGAGCTCCAGGACGTTCTCATCCGCCTGGCCAAGGACAAGACCGACCAGCTCTACCTCGCCCAGTTCCCAAGCATCCTGCCCGACGTCCACAAAGGCGTACGAGTCAGGAAAGCCTCCTAACCACCCCTCAACTTGGCGGGCATTCCTACATGAGGCACCGAAGACACTTCGCGGGCACCTTGACATGAGGCACCCCGTATCCTTGACCGCCTTATCCTTCGTGGGGTACACCATCCGGTGGACCCTCTCATTCTTCAGCGTGGCATTAAAGGATTCCGCCCACGCATTGTCCCAGCACGCCCCCGTGCGCCCCACCGAGGGGCGAATCCCGTAAGCCTTGAGGTGGTCCAGGAATCTTTGAGACGTGTACTGACTACCTCGGTCCGAATGAAAGACCGTCACGCCCTCCTCGACTGGGCATCTCTTGACCGCCATGTCAATGGCCTGGCACACCAGGGACGTGTGCATGTGGTCGGCCATCGCATAACCCACGACCTTCTTGGTGCAGCAGTCCAGAACAGTAGCGAGATAAATGAATCCGGCCCACGTCCTGACGTAGGTGATGTCCCCGCACAGCTTCTTGCCGGGCTTGTCAGAGGTGAAGTCCCGCCTGAGCAGGTCCGGGCGCTCGTCCAGGTCCTCGGCCGGTATGGTGGTTCGGACCTTTGCCCGTGGTTGTGCGGCCTGTAGCCCCAGGTCCCGCATGATGGACCGGATCGTGGCCCCGTCGGCCCGCACACCGCGCCGCTCCAGGACCACCTGAATCCGTCGGTACCCGTAGGTACCATCGGAGTCCTCAAAAACGTCCTTAATCAGGACGGCCAGCTCCTCCCTCCGAATGGCCGTCTGCGACTGGGGACGGTCGCGCCAGGAGTAGTACCCTGATTTTGACACCCTGGACCACCGGCACATCGAGGAGATGGGATAATGGCCTTCTTCGCGGTTGATGAGCTCGTAGCGCTCGGTCACGGTCGTTCCTTGGCGAAGAAGGCAGCTGCTTTTTTCAGGAACTCGTTCTCCTGACGCAGCTCACGGACCTCTGCTCTCAGTTTTGCTATCTCGGCCGACTCGGAGGCTTTCTCGCGGTCCTGGTCGGTGGCGTGCTCCTTTTTGTATCTTGCGACCCAGTTACCTACTGTTTGGGCAACAAGGTCGTATGAGGCGGCCACTGACGCTATCGTGCGTTCCTTCTCGACGACTTCACGCACGACCTGCGCCTTGAACTCCTCCGAGTATTTCGCTGCTGGCATGGGATCTATCCCATCGACTCACGGGAAGAAAGACTCCCCCAGTCCGAGAAACACCACGCACCCCACCGTCACCTTCCGCAACGTCACCTACGACGGCACCCACGAGCCCCTCGTCGACGCCGAAACCTGGCTGCGCGTCCAAATCAACCTCGACGCCAACAACGCCCGCGGCGAACGACCACAGAAGTACGACCACTACCTCAAAGGCACCCTGTACTGCGCCTGCGGAGCCAAGCTCATGATCGAACGTCCCCGCGACAAGACCGGGGACCGCTACGAGTACTTCACCTGCTCCGGACGACGCCGCAAAACCACCAACTGCACCCGCTCAGCGATCCTCGCCGAACGCGCCGAAGCCGAGATCGAACGCACCTACCAGCGCAACTCCCTGAGCCCAACCCAGGCTGAGCACATCCGGAAGGTCCTCAACGACGTGTTCGACCAGCTCGAAGGATCCAGCGACGACGAACGCAAGCGCCTGACCGCCCAGCGCGACAAACTCGAAGCCGAACGCCTCAAACTAGCCCAAGCTCACTACGCCGACGCGATCCCCCTCGACCTCCTCAAGAGCGAGCAAGACCGCATCCGCGCCAACCTCGACCAGATCACCACCCGGCTCGACAACCTCACCGACACCTACGCCGAGGCCCGAACAGGCTTGGACCAGCTCACCGAACTCCTGGTCGACCTAGACGACCTCTACAACAAGTGCGAACCCGCCGAACGACGCATCCTCAACCGCGCCCTGTTCACCCGCATCACCATCGACGACGAAGAGAACGCCACCTACACCCCCGAGCAGACCGCCGCCAGCGTCCTCGCCCACACCACCATCGATGCCCCGGCCAAAGTCACCGCAGAAACAAAACTGCCCCGCCATCAGGCGGGGCAAGTTTCGATTTTCTCATCTTACGTGGAGCTAGGGGGATTCGAACCCCCGACCTCTTCCATGCCATGGAAGCGCGCTACCAACTGCGCCATAGCCCCGTGACGGGTGTCCCACCCGGCGTTCACTCCGAGGGGATCGTGGAGCTAGGGGGATTCGAACCCCCGACCTCTTCCATGCCATGGAAGCGCGCTACCAACTGCGCCATAGCCCCGTTCGGGCGTCGCTCGCGTGCGGCGACGCGGATAACTGTATGAAGTTCGGACCCGTCAGGGCAAATCCGCACCACGTGCGCTACCTCACCTGCTCAGCCCAGGATTCTGCCCAGCGGACTGGAGTCCACCGGTGGTCCGGCATTCCACGTCACCACCGCCCAGCCCGGAGGCCGTTTGTTGGTCCGCAGGAGTGCGTAGCAGCAGTTGCTCATGCCACGCAGGCCGAACCACTGCTGAGCATCCATCCCCAGCAGGTAGGTGGCCCCCAGGTTGGTAGCCGCTCCGTGGGAGACGGCCACGATGATGTCGTCCTTCTGGGAACCTGCGACGATGGCCTTGAGCGCCTCCCCCACTCTCTCGGCGGTTTGGCGGCGCCCCTCGATCCGGAACTGAGGGAGGTCTCCCCCGGCCCGCCAGGTGGCGTAGTGCTCCGGCCACTGCTCCTTGATGTCAGCGGCCTTGAGACCCTCCCAGTCCCCGAAGGACTTCTCCGCCAGACCCTCATCGATCTCGACGCTCAGTCCGGTCAGCGACGCCAGCGCCTCGGCCGTGTCCCGCGCCCGAATCAGCGGGGAGGAGACGATGCGAGTGGGCCCCAGGGCCGCGATGTCCTCGGCGGCACGCCGGGCCTGGTCACGACCGGTCTCATTAAGAGGGACGTCAACCTGGCCCTGAATACGCCCTTGACTGTTGTAGTCGGTCTGACCGTGGCGCCACAGAATGAGATCCGTCATGACGCGGTGGTCTCCCGACCGCCGAGGGAATCACCGTCCTGGCTGCCCTCATGCGCCAGGTCCGCCGGCAGCTCGATGGCGGGGCAGTCCTTCCACAGGCGTTCGAGCGAGTAGAACTCCCGGTCCTCGTTCTGCAGGACGTGAACGACGACGTCGCCGTAGTCCACCAGGACCCAGTGGGCGTCGGCGAAGCCCTCCCGGGTACGGCGCTTGGCCCCGGCTCGGTGCATGGCCTCATCGACCGCATCGACGATGGCGTGGACGTGGCGGTCGTTCGCCCCGGAGGCCAGCAGGAAGACGTCGGTGAGTCCCAGTCGCTCGGAGACGTCGATGGCGGCGAGGTGCTCAGCCTTCTTATCGGCCGCCGCGCGAGCGGCAGCGATCGCCAGGCCGGTGGCGTGTTCAGTGGCGGACACGGATCTCCTTCGGGAGGGTCAGTCGGACATCATGCGGCAGCGGCGACTGTACCGTGCCCACCTCCATCAAACGAGCTGACGAATCCACTCCCCCGCACCGATGCTGGCTGCCATGGCGCTCGTACCACCGCCGAGCTTGCCGTTGGAGATCAGCAGCGCCAGGACAACAGCGATGATAATCAGCAGCAGGACGATGATGAGCGCGGCCATGAGGATCTTGCCGGTGCGCGAGGAGGCGCCGGGCTGCTCCATCGGCAGGACGTGATCCGGGGTGGGAACCCTTCCGGTCACCTCGTTGACGGGAGCCAGGTAAGGCTCCTCAGGGACCTCGGCAGCCGGGGCCGCCACGGAGTCCCACTCGGAGGCCCCCATCGGACCGTTGCCGTTCTCGACCTCGTCGCTGTAGAAGGCGTAGGGGCTGACGGCCTCGCCGGAGACGGCTGCGGTCTCTGCCGTCCCGTCGACGATCGCCTCCTGGAAGCTACCCGCCTGCGGGGGCTGATGCAGCGACCTCCACTGCGGAGCCCCGGGCGCACCGAACTCGGAGTCCTGCGCCCCCTGAGTCGAGGGTGCCGACGTCGACACCACCATGGTCTGCGCCTCAATGTCGACCTCGACCTCGGCGTCGTCCTGCACCATCGGTTCCTCGATGGAGGGGGCGCCGTAGACGTCCTGCACGTCGGCCGCCTCCTGGGCGGACGGCGAGCTGTCCACGGGCTGGACCGAGCTGAGCTCTCCCGTGGAGGCGTTCACGGTGCGCACACCCTGAGCAGCGGCCGGAATCCGCACGATGGGTCGGCGCACCGAGCCGGCGGAGGACGCCGAGCCGGCGCTGACCCCGCTGCGGGAGGGCTCGGCGCTCCGCGTGGCCCCAGCCTGCCCGTAGGCGGCGACGTCGGCAGCGCCGGGGGCGGTTGCGGAGACGGCGGGAACAGCGGAGGCGGCGCTCACGGCCTCGACCGCCGAGGAGGACTGTGAGGAGGCGCCCCCGTCGTCCTGGGCCAGCGGCTCGAGACCCTCCCGGTAGTCGTAGGGGCTGGTGGCGGGCTCCTCGGTCTCAGCGTCACCGCTCACCTCGACGGCGCCCTGAGACTCATTGTCCTGCGGGCTCTCCGGTTCGTCCGCCTCGGAGACGGAGCCACCTTCAAGACGGTCCTTGAGTGAGAAGCGGGTGGGGACCGGCGCCGGCTCGGAGCTGGCGTTCGCGGCCCAGTGAGCGTCGTAGTCGAGGGTGGCCACCGGCAGGTCGACGGCCTCCATCAGGCCCGTCTCGATCTCGGAGATCGCCACGGCCTCGGCCGCCGACAGCGAGCGCCAGCTCGGAGCAGAGGCGGCCGACCCCTCGGGGACGGACATGCTCAGGGGCGGGTTCTGCCCGCCCTGCTCGAGATAGTCACCCCCGTCCAGGGCGGTGGGCTCGGCCGGCTCCCCCGGCCCGGACTCGGCCTCGTCACCGGAGGTGGCGGAGGAACGGGAGGTGACCGACGCAGGATCGGCAAGAGGATCCTGGAGCGCCTGCGCCTGCTCAGGGGTGATCTCGCCCGCCTCGACGGCAGCCCTGAGCGCCTTGGCCTCCTCGCGCAGACGCCGCATCTCACGCCGGGTCAGGAGCGGCTGCTGACCGGTCAGGATCGCCTCGCGCTCCGCGGCGCGCTCCGCCTGCCGGATCGCACGACGACTACCGCGTGGAGCGTGCTCATCTGGCGTCGGCTCCTCGGACGTGGGGGCATTGACGCCGGTCTGCTCAGTGCTCACCGTCGTTCTCCTTCCTCAGGGACTGCTCGCGGGCCACTCTCGCCGTCATCGACGTCGCCGACGCCGGCCGCAAGGCCATACGATAGAGCCCGTACTTGCGTATGTACTGCACGACACCGTCAGGGACCAGGTACCACACCGGAGACCCCTCCCCGACCCGCTGGCGGCAGTCAGTCGACGAGATCGCCATGGCCGGCACCTCGACCAGCGAGATCCGGTCACGGGGAACCCCGGAGTCACTGAGGACGTGCCCGGGACGCGTCACCCCCACCAGATGAGCCAGGTCGAAGATCTCCTCACTGTCCTTCCAGGTGAGGATCTGCGCCAGCGCGTCGGCTCCAGTGATGAAGTACAGCTCCGCGCCCGGGTATTCGGCCGCGATGTCATGCAGGGTGTCGATCGTGTAGGTCGTCCCACCCCGGTCGATATCGACCCGGGAGACCGTGAACCTCGGGTTGGAGGCCGTGGCGATCACCGTCATGAGGTACCGGTGCTCAGCCGGGGAGACCTTGCGCTCCTTCTTGAAGGGCTGGGCCCAGGTGGGCACGAAGATGACCTCGTCGAGAGCGAAGACGTTCTGCACCTCACTGGCTGCGACCAGGTGCCCATGGTGGATCGGATCAAAGGTTCCACCCATGATGCCGATGCGAAGCGGACGAGCAGACAGGGTCACGCGCTGCGCCTCGCTTCTCTCCTGGGGGACACGTTTGGTTCTCCTCAACCGGCTTGGACTACTGCAGTTGGCGAACATACTGCCACGGCCTGCCCCCATTGTGGGTCTCCGCAACGCCATAAGCGAGTTATCAGCCAAGGGCGCAGAGACGCGAGGCGACATTCGGGCTGCTGTCAGGCTACTTCCAGTCGGCCAGTGCGCGCCCCGCCGCCCCCAGCGCCGGGGCGGTCGCCCCGAGCCGGGCCGCCACCAGCCGCGGCGCCGGCAGGTCGCCCACGAGATCCGCCACCCGGCCTCGCAGAGGCTCCAGGAATGCAGCCTCGTCCGCCCGCATCAGCTCGGAGTTGACGACGACGTCGAGGGGGCCGAGCAGGCCCACACCCTGAGCGATGAGCTCAGCCAGGCAGTCCAGGCCGGTGTCCCAGACACGGCGCGCCTCCCGGTCCCCCGAGGCGATCGCGCCCAGGAGGGACTCCAGCCCCGTGGCGCACTGGGCGAATGACTCATCGGAAGCGTCGTCGCAGCCGCCCGGCTCCGGCGCGGCGGAGCCGGAGCCGAGGGAGCCGGCAGAGTCATCGAGCATGCCGGCGGTGTGCCGCCTGACCATGGCGCACACGGAGGCGACATCCTCCAGGCGGGCCCGCTCCCCGCTCCAGTCCGGATCGGGAACCAGGATCCGACCGACCTGACCGGCCCAGCCCTCACCGAGCACCGGGGCTCCGCCCAGCAGGACGGCGGAGGAGATCCGCTCACCGACCTCCAGATAGAGGCAGTTCCTCCCGGCCGCGCCCCACTGACTCTCGGCCCAGGCGCCGCAACCGGCATCCTGATAGAGCCTCACCTCAAGGCCTCCGGAGAGTCCGGGTGACCCGGAGGCCTGAGACGACAGCGACCGTCTCACCAGACTCGCCAACGGGGCGTCCTGCAACCCAAGAGTCTCGCTGCGGCGCACACGCCCCTCGTCCTCGTCGACGACACCGGGCACACTGACCCCGACGACGAGGGCCGCTGCCCCGGACACCTCACCACTGAGGTCATCGGCGAGGCCCGCGCACAAGGACTGGATCGCGCTCCCGATCTCCTGGGCCAGCCGGTCGGCGTCTGCGCGGCACTGCCTGGGAACCGGCCGCTCCACGGAGGAGATGACACTCCCCCGGCCATCAGCGACAACCGCAGAAACGGCGTCGGCACTGACATCGACCCCTATGGCGACGACGCCCTCCCCACGGCGGAGGGGCTCGGCAAGGTCAGCGGGACAACCCATATCTTCTCTGTTCTCGGAGGCGGGATGGCGAGCCCACGGGGCCACCACTCCACACGATGACGTGATTGATGTCGACGACAGTAGCAAGGTTTACATCGCGATGTGTCGCCCTCAGGAGGCAACTGGGGACATCCCTGAACTATGCTGACGTCGGTACACCGACTACCTGCCGCACGGTCACTAGAATACGGCAAGTGGTTGATGCACAAATCAACCGTGCATCCCCTCCCAGCCCATCCCCACTCCGTCCCGCACCACCCCCTTGACCCCCAGGAGGATCGAGATGTCTCGGCATGATCGCCATTCGGCCATCCTCGACATCGTCATGGACGAGGGCAGCGTCCATATCGACGACATCATCACGCGGCTGGGGGTCTCAGCGGCCACCGCGCGACGCGACCTCGACCACCTGGCTGACCAGCAGCTGGTCAGCCGCACCCGTGGCGGAGCCATCGCCAACCCCACCTCCACCGAGCCGCCTCTGCGCTACCGCACCTCCAAGATGGCCGATGAGAAGACCCGTATCGCCAAGGCGGCGGCCGCTCTGGTGCACCCGGGCGACTCCATCGGTCTCAACGGCGGCACCACGACCACTGAGGTGGCGCGCGAGATCGCGCTCCTGCCGGCGCTGACCGATCCGGAGGTGCCGGTCACCCTGGTCACCAATGCCGTCAACATCGCCAACGAGATGGCCGTGCGCCAGTGCGTGCGCGTCGTCGTCACCGGGGGGATCGCACGAGCCCGGTCCTTCGAGCTCACCGGCCCTCTGGCCTCTCTCATCCTTCCCTCGATCAGTGTGGGCACGCTCTTCCTGGGAGTCGAGGGACTTGATGAGAGAGGCGCCTACGCCCAGCACGACGGGGAGGCGGCCATCAACGCCGCACTGGTCGAGGCCGCCGAGCACGTCGTCATCGTGTGTGACAGCTCCAAGCTCGGCAGGACGGCCTTCGCCCTCATCTGCCCCACCTCCGGGATCGACACGGTCATCACTGACGACGGCGCCTGCGCCGACCAGGTCGAGGCCCTGCGGCGAGCCGGAGTCCAGGTGCAACTGGTCTAGCATCCGACAAACCTGAGAGCTTTCTCATCCGCCCCTAATCGTCATCTTCTTCTGGCCGGTCAGGATCGTTTCAGAACGATCCAGAACCGACACCGGGAGAAGAGAGACGATCATGACGAGCGCTCCCCTACGCGTGGCCCTCTACAGCCACGATGCCAAGGGGTTGGGACACCTTCGCCGCAACCTCGCTCTGGCCCACCACCTGGCCCGAGCACTACCGGGGCTCACCGGCCGTGACGTCACCGGCCTGGTCATCACCGGTCTGGCCCCGGGCCAGGAGTACCGCCTCCCCGATGGCTTCGACTGGCTGGTACTGCCGGGGATCAAGAAGTCCGAAGGCATCTACCAGCCCCAGCGCCTGCGCATCACCCACGAGGACCTGGGCGAGGTCCGTAGCGCTCTGCTGAACGGCGTCCTGGGCACCTTCGCCCCGGATCTGCTCATCATCGACCGACACGCCTACGGGGTGCACCTGGAGCTGCGCGAGCCCCTGACTCACCTGCGCCGCACTCACCCCGGCGCGCGCGTGGTGCTCGGTCTGCGCGAGGTCCTGGACACCCCCGCAACCGTGCAGCGCGAATGGGATGAGCTCGGCGAGGCCGACACGCTGCGCCGGCTCATCGACGAGGTCTGGGTCTACGGGGACGCCGCGGTCCACGACCTGAGCGCCACCGGCGAGGCCCCGCCTGCGCTGGAGGACCGGATGCACTACACCGGTTACCTCGCCCACGGTCGCGACATCGCCGAGCACAGGGACGGTTCCGAGGCCTCACCCGCTCTGGCCGGTAACGCCCTGGACCCCGAGCCCTTCATCCTGACGACCGCCGGTGGCGGCTGCGACGGCATCGACCTGCTGCGTGCCGCCGCGCAGGTACGCGTCCCTGACGGCTACCGGCATGTCGTGGTCACCGGCCCCCAGCTCGACGCCGCCCTGTTCCACCAGGTCGCTCAGGCGGCCGGTCCCCGCACCGTGGTACGCCGGTCCTGGCCCGGCATGAGTCGCCACATCCAGCAGGCCGCTGCGGTCATCGCGATGGCCGGCTACAACACGGTCACCGAGATCCTCGCCTCCGAGACCCCGGCCCTCCTCGTCCCGCGCGAGACGCCTCGCCTGGAGCAGTTCATCCGGGCCTCCGGCCTGAAGAAGGCAGGCGCCGTCGACCTGCTGAGAGTCACGGATCTGAGTGCCGCAGCGCTGGAGGACCGGCTCTCCGAGCTGCTGGGCGACCAGGAGGCCTCCCGTCGCCAGCTGACGGGGCGACGTCGTCTGCGTCTGGACGGCCTGGCCACGGTCCCCCTGCTGGCCGCCGAGCTCATGGACCACCGATATGACGCACCCACCACGAGCCCGACCTACCTCACCAGCCACCCCACCAGCCTCACCAGGATGGAGATCCCCGCATGAATCCCCCACTCGACACCCGCCAGCCCCACCAGGGCGCCCCCCGTATCGGATACGTCCTCAAGGTCTACCCCCGCTTCTCGGAGACCTTCATCGTCACCGAGATCCTGGCCCGCGAGGCTCAGGGCGAGGACCTGAGCATCTATGCACTGCGCCCCACCACGGATGCGCGCTTCCACCCCGAGATCGCCCGGGTCGCCGCCCGCGTCAACTGGGTGGGCCGACCGAACCGGGCCATCGACCTGTGGAGCCAGCTCACCGAGGGCCTGACCCGCCAGGAGGACCGCGAGCGCTTCGCCGCCATCATGCCGGTCCTGGCCGAGCTGCCCGGTGACGTGGTGGCCCAGGGCGTCGAGCTGGCGCGTCAGGCACGCCGGGACTCCATCACCCACCTGCACGCGCACTTCGCGTCCCTGGCGGGGCGGGTGGCGTGGATCGCCTCGGCCCTCACCGGCATCCCCTACACCGTGACCACCCATGCCAAGGACATCTTCCACGAGTCGGTGGACCCGGTGTGGCTGCGCCGGATCTGCGCCGATGCCCAGCGGGTCATCGCCATCAGCCGTTACAACGAGGACTACCTGGGAACTGTGCTGGCGGGCACGGGGGCCAAGGTGTCGCTGCGTTACAACGCCCTGGAGCTGGATCGCTTCTCCTACCGTGCCCCGCAGCCGGTGTCCGCCACGAGGGCAGAGCCGCTGCGGGTGTGCGCCGTGGGTCGCCTGGTGCCCAAGAAGGGCTTCGCCGATCTGGTCGAGGCGGTGAGGATCCTGGTGAGCTCGGGGATCGATATCGAGGTGGAGCTGGCCGGTGACGGCGATGAGCGCGAGCGCCTGACCGAGCAGATCGAGCGCCTGGGACTGGCCGACAGGATCCGTCTGCTGGGTCCGCTCACGCAGGCGGAGGTGCGCGAGCTGCTGGCGCGCTCGGACGTGTTCGCGGCGCCGTGCATCGAGGCGGCCGACGGCAATATCGACGGTCTGCCCACGGTGGTCCTGGAGGCGATGGCCTGCGGGACGCCGGTGGTGGCCACGGCGGTGTCGGGACTTCCGGAGGTGGTTCACGACGGCGTCACCGGGATTCTTCTTCCCCCGGGTGACCCGGCCTCGCTGGCCGTGGCCCTGCGCGGGATCGCACAGGGCGAGGTGGACATCGTCGCGCTGTCGCGCGGTGCGCGGGCACTGATTGAGGAGCAGTTCGACTCTCGGGCCCAGGCCGCGGTGCTGGCCGCCTGGCAGTCGGGTCCCGTCCCGGCTTCCGGCGTGCGCCTGGCCGATCAGGAAGGAGCCGCCTGATGCGCATCGCCTACATCTGCTGCGACCCGGGCATCCCGGTGTTCGGGACCAAGGGCGCCTCGGTGCACATTCAGGAGGTCGTTCGCGAGCTGCGGGCCGCCGGCCACGAGGTGGTGCTCTACGCCCTGCGCTCAGGCGAGCACGTGCCCGCCGACCTGGCCGATCTCGAGCTGCACCTGGAGGCGGTCGCCGACGTCGCCCCCGCTGAGCGGGAGCAGGCGCAGGTGCGTGCCGCCCAGAGGATTGCCTCGCGGGTGATCGCCGACGGCGCTGACCTGGTTTACGAGCGCTACTCCCTGTTCTCCACGGCTCTGGCCGACATCACGGCGGCCACCGAGGTGCCGGGGGTCCTGGAGGTCAACGCTCCACTGATTGACGAGCAGCGTCGTCACCGCTCGCTGGTGGACGCCTCCGGTGCTGAGCAGGCGCTGCGCCGTCAGGTCGGGGCGGCTCGGGTCACGGTGTGCGTCTCGGACCCGGTGGCCGACTGGGTGCGCCGTCGCACCGCCGATATGCCGGACGCGGAGGCTGTTGCCGCCAGGGTCCACACGGTTCCCAACGGTGTGAGCGTGCGCCGCATCCAGCCTCAGCCGGCGGACCCCGAGCGGGTGGTCGTCACCTTCGTGGGGACGCTCAAGCCCTGGCACGGGGTGGCCGACCTCATCACGGCGGCGGCCCTGGCGCGTCAGCGGTGGAGCCTGCGGATCATCGGCGACGGACCCGAGATGGAGACGCTCCGTGCGCAGGCCGAGCGCCTGGGGGTGGAGGCGGACTTCCGTGGGGCGGTCGCCCCTGAGGAGATTCCCACTCACATGGCGGGTTCGGCGATCGGGGTGGCTCCCTATCCGGATCTGGGGGGTCTGGAGCAGCAGTACTTCTCCCCCATGAAGGTCCTGGAGTACCTGGCCGCGGGGCTGGCGGTCGTGGCCTCCGACGTCGGTCAGATCCCCCAGCTCCTTGAGGAGGGATCGCAGCGCCACGGCGTGCTCGTGGCGCCCTCGGACCCCACGGCGCTGGCCGCGGCCCTGGATGATCTGGCGGCCTCCCCCCAACGGCTGGCCCGGATGGGGCGTAACGGTCGTCTTCTGGCTGAGGAGCGTCACTCCTGGAATCGGGTCGTCACCCGGATCCTGGGGCTGGCCGGCGTCGCTGAGGGTGGTGTGCGGTAATGGCTCCGCTTCCTCGTCGTCACGGGCGCAGTCGAATGCGCCACTCCCCCATGCGACAGACCCTGCGGCTGGTGGGCCCTGATGCCGCGCCGCAGTGGCGCCTCATGGCCGGCGGCACCGCGGTGCTTCTGGCGGAGGTGGTCTTCCGGGTGCTGGAGCCCTGGCCGCTGAAGGTCACCATCGACTCACTGGTGGCGGCGCTGGGCCGCCACACGGGCAGCGCCCCCGCCACGGTCTCCTCCCTGGTGGGGCTCGGTATCGCCCTGCTGGCGATCGTGGCCGGGCGGGCGGTGTGCAACTACCTGGCCACCGTGGCCTTCGCCCTGGTGGGTTCGCGCACCGCGGCCTCCCTGCGCAGCCGGGCCTTCCACCACGTCCAGGGCCTGTCCCAGCAGTTCCATGCCCGCAACCGCAGCGCGGACACGGTTCAGCGGCTCATCGCCGACGTCAACCGCATGCAGGAGGTGGCTGTCACCGCCGGCCTGCCGATGGCCGCCAACACCTTGACCCTGCTGGTCATGGTCGTGGTCATGGTGTTCCTGGACCCGCTGCTGGCCATGATCGTGCTCCTGGCGGTGGCGGCCTTCATGCTCGCCTCCTCGGGCAACTCGCGGCGGATCTCCGCAGCCTCCCTGCGCAGCCGCAAGTCGGAGGGGAACCTGGCCAACACCGCCCAGGAGGCGCTCGGCGCCATCAAGGTGGTCCAGGCCTACGGTCTGGAGCCGCTGCTGCATGAGCGTTTCACGGGCGCCAACTCGGTGTCCCTCAGTGAGGGGGTGCGCTCGCGCCGTATCGCCGCGCGCCTGGAGCGCTCCACGGACGTCATCGTCGGCGTGGCCACCGCCGTGGTCATGGTCGGCGGGGGCATCCGGGTCCTGAACGGCGCCATGTCCCCAGGGGATCTGGTGCTCTTCACGACCTACCTGCGCACCACCATGAAGCCGCTTCGGGACATGGCCAAGTACACCGGCCGCATCGCCCGGGCGACGGCCTCGGGTGAGCGGGTAGCCGACCTCATGGCGGTCAAGCCCGACATCGTCTCCCCTGCTGACGCCATCGTGCTGGACCGGGTCCACGGCATGATCCACTTCGACCACGTGCACGCCGCCTACGAGGGCCGCCCGGTGCTGCACGGTGTGAACCTGACGGTGGTACCCGGTGAGCACGTGGCCCTCGTGGGGCCGTCGGGCTCGGGCAAGTCCACCCTGGTGTCCCTGGTGGTGCGAGCCCTGGATCCGACGTCGGGCACGGTGAGCCTGGACGGGCACAGCCTGAACGAGCTCGATCTGCGGTTCCTGCGCTCGCAGGCCTCGGTCCTGCACCAGGAGGCGGTGCTGCTGACCGGCACGATCCGGGAGAACATCCGTCTGGGCCGGCCCGATGCCTCCGACGAGGAGGTCGAGGCGGCCGCACGTGCGGCCCACGCCCACGAGTTCATCACCCAGATGCCCGGCGGCTACGACACGACCGTGGGCGAGCGAGGAGGCACCCTCTCCGGCGGCCAGCGCCAGCGCATCGCCATCGCTCGGGCGCTACTGCGTGACTCGCCGATCGTCATCCTGGATGAGGCGACCACCGGACTGGATCCGGCCTCGACGTCGGCGGTACTGGAGGCGATCGATGAGCTGGTGGCCGGGCGCACGACCCTGACCGTCACCCACGACCCGCAGGCCGCCATGCGCGCCGACCGGGTGGTGTGGATCCAGGACGGGCGCATCCACCTGGAGGGCAGCCCTCAGGACCTCATGGAGTCCTCGGCCGACTTCCGTCGGTGGGCGAACAGCCACCTGGCGGACTCCTTCGCCCTGGTGGGGAGCGGATCATGACTCCTTCGCTCATCAAAGCGATGACCACGGCCGACGCCGTCGCCGCGGTCCTCGACGCCGATCGGCTCAGTGAGCTCCTTCAGCGCCCGGTGCGGGCCGCCAGGCTGCGCATCAAGCCTGAGGTCTCGGTCCTGGTCTCTCTGACGGACCGGAGCACCGGGCTCACCGCGGGCTGGGCCCGCTTGCTCTGGCCGGTCTCGCACTCCAAGGCCGCTCAGGCCGAGCGCCTGGCCGCCTCCCTGGGGCTGCAGCCCCCCGTCACCCGGTCCCTGGACGAGGGCCTGCTGCTGCAGTGCGGTGCGGTCCTCACCGACCCCAAGCTGGCTGAGCCTCTCGCCCAGGCCACGGAGCTGGGGGTGCCGAGCAGCTGGGAGGCCCGGGACGTGCTGCGCTACAACCCCTCACGGCGCCTGGTCCTCCGGGACGGCTCCACGGTTCTGCGGCTGCGAACCGGCGGCGGGGGACCTGCCGACGACGTCCACCGCGCCCTGTCCGGGCTCCTCCCGGTCCCCGGTCTGCTCGACTCACAGGCCGTGGCCCAGTGCGAGGGCCGTCTCAGCGTGCAGCAGTGGTGCGGAGACACGAATCTGGCTGACGTCTACGCGGACGACGCCGACCGGGCGGCCTCCGCTCAGGGCCTGAAGGAGGCCACCAGGCGCGTGGGGGCTCTGCTGGCCGAGCTGCACTCCTGCGCCGGGCAGCTGCCGGCGGACCTCATCGACCGGCTGCCGCATCAGCCTGCCGGCTCCCGGGAGCTGGCCGAGGTCCACGCTCGTCAGCTCGATGTCCTGGCGCCTGAGCTGGCACGCCAGGTGCGGGCGGTGGGCGACATGCTGCCCTCCCGCCTCCCCGGGACACCGGTTCTCACCCACGGCGATGCCTCCCCCGACCAGGTGCTCTACGAGTACTCGACCGGGCGGATCTGGCTGACCGACTTCGACCGGGTGCGCCTGGCGCCGGCGGCGACGGACCTGGGCTCCTACCTGGCGGAGGCACCGTCCTGTCAGCGGCATGCGCTGCTGGAGGGTTACGCCGTGCACCGGCTGGTACCGAGCGACGAGGAGCTGGGATGGGCGATCGCACTGTCGCGGCTGGCGCGGCTGGCCGACCCCCTGCGACGGGCCCACCCGTCCTGGCGTGAGCGCATCAGCGCGGACCTGGCCGCCATCGAGCGCATCGCCCGGTCGCCGGAGAAGGAGGCCAGCTGGGCATGACGGACACGACGAGCACAACACCAAGGACTGAGATGACACAGACGACGGAGGCGGCCGACATGCTCAGCACGCTGCGGGCCATCCCCGGGCTGCGACGGGCCTGGCCCGCCGGCCGGGACTCGGAGCCGGCGAGCGCGAGCATCGAGTGCGTCGACGGCCGGGGCCGCCTGCGCGCCGGGCACGTCACCGTGGGAGCCGCCCCCGACCTGCTGCCCTACGCCAGTGACCCGGCCCTGCCGGCCCTGTCCAGGCAGCTGACCGGGAGACTCGTCGTCCACCGCGCCGGCCGCCGCGCCGTCGTCATGGAGGCCTCCCGGGTCCGCAAGATCGTGCGGCCCCACAAGGCCGCCTCCCTGGTGCGGGCCCACACCACCGCCGCCTCGGTGCTGCGGGTCACCGGTCTGCGCACCCCCAGGATCCTCGGCAACGGGGACGACGTCGTTGACCTCGAGCTGCTGCCGGGCCGCAGTCTCGACGAGCTCGGTGACGCCGGCCTGCCCGGGTGGAAGCGGTTCACGGAGGCCTGGTCGCTCCTGGGCGATCGTGAGGCGGACCTGCCCGTCCACGGGCCGCGTCAGGAGGCCCAGGTGCTGCAGCGCTGGCTGGCCTCCGCCCGCCGCTGCGGCCTCATCGACCAGCAGGATCTTCTGCACGAGCAGGTGGTGGACACCTGCCTGAGCCTGACAGAGGCGAGCGGGGTGCACGTCATCACCCACCGCGACCTCCACGACGGCCAGCTCCTGTGGGACGGAACCGACCTGTCCCTGCTCGACCTGGATACCGCGGCCATGGCCGAGGCGGCCCTCGACCTGGGCAACCTCTGGGCCCACGCGGATCTCATGGCGGTTCGCGGCCGGATCGGCCCCGAGGCCCACGCCCGGGTCCGCGGGCTGCTCGACGACCTGGCCCGCGCACTGCCCGTGACGGAGCAGCGCCTGGAGACCTACTACCGCTCCTCAGCGCTGCGGCTCGTCTTCGTCCACGCCTTCCGGCCCGCCGCCCACCGGTGGCTGCCGATCTGGGTGCGCCACTGCCTGGGAGACGCCTCCCCCTTCATGTCCCTGGACCTCACCAACGATTGGAACGACTCATGACCACCCCTCTTAAGCTCACCGTCATCGGCTGCGGATACCTCGGTGCCGTCCATGCCGCTGCCATGGCCCACCTGGGACATCACGTCCTGGGGATCGATACGCGACCCGAGCAGGTCGAGGCCCTCTCCCAGGGCCGCGCCCCCTTCTATGAGCCCGGGCTGCCCGAGCTGCTGGTCACCGGGGCCCAGCAGGGAGACCTGCGCTTCACCTCAACGCCGACGCCGGCCGAGCTGGCCGAGGCCGACGTCCACTTCATCGCCGTGGGGACCCCGCAGTCCACCACTGGCGGGGAGGCCGACCTGAGCCAGCTGTGGAGCGTGGTCGACATGCTTCACGACGCCCTGCCCGAGGGTGGGCGCAGCCTGGTGGTGGGCAAGTCCACCGTCCCGGTGGGTACCGCCCAGCAGGTGGCCGAGCGCCTGGCAGGACGCGCCCTGGTGCTGTGGAACCCCGAGTTCCTGCGCGAGGGCTTCGCCGTGGCCGACACCCTCCACCCCGACCGCATCGTCTACGGGGTCCCTGCCGATCCCGCCGACGCCCAGGAGGCCCAGGCCGTGCTCGACGCCGTCTACCAGGACCTGCTGGAGGAGGGCATCCCCCGGATCGTCACCGACTACCCCACCGCCGAGCTGGTCAAGACCGCGGCGAACTCCTTCCTGGCCACCAAGATCAGCTTCATCAACGCCATGGCCCACCTGTGCGACACCGCCGGGGCCGACGTCACCGTCCTGGCCGACGCTATCGGCCACGACCCGCGCATCGGTCGGCGATTCCTCCAGGCTGGCGTCGGCTTCGGCGGAGGCTGCCTGCCCAAGGACATCCGGGCGCTGCGGGCCAGCGCCGACCTCCACGGCGCCGTGCACCTGGCGGACCTGCTGGGCCGGGTCGACTCCATCAACCGCGAGCAGCGCGACCGGATCGTCGAGCTGGCCCGCACCCACGTGGGCGGCGACCTGTCCGGTCGGGCGATCACCATTCTGGGGGCGGCCTTCAAACCCCTGAGCGACGACGTACGCGACTCCCCCGCCCTGGACGTCGCCTCCCGTCTGGCCGACCTCGGGGCCGAGGTCACGGTCTGCGACCCGCAGGCCCTGCCCGTGGTGGCCCGCTCCCACCCCCACCTCACCTTGGAGGACGATCCCCGCGCCGCGCTCAAGGGAGCCGAGCTCGTCCTGCTGCTGACCGAGTGGGACCAGTTCGTGGCCCTCGACCCCGTTGAGGCCGCCACCGGCGTCGCCGAGCGCGTCATCATTGACGGACGCAACGCCCTGGACCCGGTGACCTGGCGTGAGGCCGGGTGGACCTACGCGGGAGTGGGACGCTGAATCGGGCCGCTCCCGGCTCCGCCCATGCCCGGATCCATGGGGCGGAGCCCAGTGGATCCGGGCACAATGGCGAGGTGACCTCACTGCTGCCCACTCGTACCGTCACCATCGGAACCCGCGTCATGTGGGCGATCGTGCTGGTGGCCGGCATCGCGCTGGTCATGTGCGGGGCGATCGTGTGGGCGCTGGGGGTCTCCAGCGTGTCGACCGATGCCACCAACCGGCTCGAGCACAGCCGCGACCGGATCCGCCAGCTGGCCGCCGACAGGAAGGACCCCTCCAGCGGTCAGCCCCTGGAGGACGTCTCCGCGGTTCTTCGGACCCACATCCAGCGCACTGCCGAGGGGCGCGGTGAGGCCGAGCTCGGCTTCGTGGGCACCGATGCCAGTACGAAGCTGACCTGGGTCTCCGCAGACAACGTCTCCTTCCGCCCCGAGCAGGACAAGGAACTGCTCACTCGGGTCTCCTCCCAGGCCGCCGCCTCGGAGTCCGTCATCGAGACGGTGCGCACCCCCACCTCGAGCTACCGGGTCCTCGTTGTCCCGTTGCAGGGCGGCGCCCAGCGCGGCGCACTCGTGCACGTCATCGACCTCAAGGTCGCCGAGTCCCAGCTCCGGCGCACCATGGCCTTCTACGCGGCCGCGGCCGTGTTCACCGTCGCCCTGGTGACGGGTCTGGCCTGGTTCGCCGTCGAGCGGCTCCTGCGCCCCATCGAGCAGCTGCGCCGAGCCACCGAGTCCATCGGCGAGGAGGACCTGACCACCCGGGTACCGGTCAAGGGCCGGGATGACCTGACGGCCCTGGCCGCGGCCGTCAACCGGATGCTCGACCGGGTCCAGACCTCGGTGGAGGCCCAGCGCAACCTGCTGGACGACGTCGGCCACGAGCTGCGCACCCCGATCGCCGTGGTCCGCGGTCACCTCGAGCTCACCGACCCCGCGGACCCCGAGGACGTGCGCCAGACCCAGCTGCTGGCCCTTGACGAGCTCGACCGGATGGGAATGCTCGTGGGCGACCTGATCCTGCTGGCCAAGAGCGTCCAGAGCGACTTCGTCACCCCAGTGGACACGGATGTCGCCGAGCTGACCGAGCTGGTCTTCGACAAGTCCCTCGCCCTGGGTGAGCGCCGCTGGAAGATGGAGTCGGCGGCCTTCACCCGGGCCATGGTCGACCCCACCCGGATCACCCAGGCCTGGCTCCAGCTGGTGGCCAACGCGGTGAGGTACTCCGAGCACTGCTCCACCGTGTCCCTGGGATCGGCCGTTCGCGACGGCCACCTGCAGATGTGGGTCAGGGACGAGGGCATCGGGATCGCCCCCGAGGACATCGACCTGGTGCGCCAGCGCTTCAAGCGCACCGCCGGCGCTCAGAAGCTCGCCTCCGGAACGGGACTGGGTCTCAGTATCGTCGAGACGATCGTCGCAGCACACGGCGGGAGGCTGGACATACTCTCTGAGGTGGGCCGAGGATCGGTGTTCACCATGGTGATCCCTCTCAGGCCCCCCACCGCCGTGGCCTCCTCCCGAGGCGACGCCCTCACACCTGCCGGGGACTCGCTCCCCGCTCAGCCCCCGACAGCCTCCCGAAGGAGTCACTCACCATGAGCCGCATCCTCATCGTTGAGGACGAGCCCCGCATCGTCGCCTTCCTCACCAAGGGTCTCAAGGCGGCCGGGTTCACCCCCCACACCACCGCCGAGGGCGGGCAGGCCGTGGCCCTGGCGGTCCAGGAGGACTTCGACCTCATCATCCTGGATGTGGGCCTGCCCGACATCGACGGCTTCGAGGTGCTCCAGCAGCTACGCGGCCAAGGGGTGGGAACGCCGGTCATCATGCTCACGGCGCGCTCCTCGGTGGCCGACCGCGTCGCCGGCCTGGAGGGCGGCGCGGACGACTACATGCCCAAGCCCTTCTCCTTCGAAGAGCTCCTGGCCCGCATTCGGGTACGGCTGCGCCCGGATGCCACCGGCCCTGACCAGATGCGCCTGACCCACCGCGACATGGTTCTGGACCTGCGCACCCGCACCCTGACATTGGAGGGCAGGACCGTGGAGCTCTCCGCCAGGGAGTTCGCCCTGGCCGAGACCTTCATGCGCCACCCCGGTCAGGTCCTCAGCCGCGAGCAGCTGCTGAGCGCCGTGTGGGGGCTGGACTTCGATCCCGGCTCCAACGTGGTGGAGGTCTATGTCTCCTACCTGCGCAACAAGCTGGGAAGGCAGCGGGTGGAGACCGTGCGCGGCATGGGCTACCGGCTCATCTGATCCGCGGCGCCGGCCGTCTCGTCAGCCGTCCGCTCAGTCATCGTCGCGGTCGTCGTCATCGGCTTCCTTCACACCGTTCCTGGCCGGCTTCTTGTCGTCGTCATCATCGTCCACCTCGGTGCGTCCGGGGGCTGCCGGTGCGGCGGTCCCGGCCGGGGCAGCCGGTGCGGCGGGGGCCGGCTGGCGATGGCCGTGGTCGACGGCGACAGGCGGGTCGGGCTCCACCGCCTGAGGCGCGTGGCCCTGCGTCGAGGAGTCCGATGAGGTCCAGGAGTCCGCCGCGGAGCCGCCGGACTCGTGCTGGGTGGAGCTGGCACCGCCGCCGGCAGTCGAGCTCTGCGTGGCCGTCACAGAGGACTGGGACGAGGTGACCCGTGGGGTTGCTGTCAGGACGATTCCCGGCTCCTTGGCGGACTCGGCGG
Source organism: Actinomyces sp. HMT 175 (assembly GCF_016694895.1). Classification (NCBI taxonomy): domain Bacteria; kingdom Bacillati; phylum Actinomycetota; class Actinomycetes; order Actinomycetales; family Actinomycetaceae; genus Actinomyces; species Actinomyces sp. HMT 175. Next base: position 1,156,154 of record NZ_CP068012.1, on the reverse strand, counting down.
GGTGGGAAAAGACCATGCGGGTGACTGCGAGCAGGAGACCCGCGGTCACGATGACAACGGTGGTGGCTACGACGCGGCCACGTCCGAAACGATGCAGCAGACTCGCCATTCCAGCGTCCCCCTTCTGCCCGGCTCTGGCTTGACGGGACCTGCCCGACTTTTGTCGACCGTAACACGAATGAGATGACAAAGCACTGGAGCACAGCACCGGGAGAATCACAGAACTGATCCGCGGGCTTGTCGCAATCAGCACAACTCCGCGGCGCCCGGTATCACTCGCGGGTGCGAGGGGTCAGGGACGGATGTGGCCGTCTCCCTCGACGATCCAGGTCGTCGTCGTCAGCTCGCTCAATCCCATGGGGCCGCGGGCGTGGAGCTTCTGGGTGGAGATGCCCAGCTCGGCTCCCAGCCCCAGCTGTCCGCCGTCGGTGAAGCGGGTCGAGGCGTTGACCATGACGGCCGCCGAGTCCATGCCGGCGATGAAGTCATTGATGACGCTCACGTCCTGGGCGAGGACCGCCTCGGTGTGTCCGGTGGTGTGGGCGCGGATGTGGTCGATGGCCTCCTCCAGGCTCTTCACGACGCGCACGGCCAGGTCCAACGAGCCGTACTCGGTGTCCCAGTCGGCCTCAGTGGCCTGGGTCAGGAGGACATCACGTCCAGCGGTCGTCACAGCCTCGGTCAGGATCCGGTGGGCGGTGGGGTCGGCGTGCAGGACGGTGTCCTTGTCCCACAGGGCGCGGGCGGCAGCCGGCAGGTAGGTGGCGGCGACGTCGGCGTGGACCAGGAGCGTCTCGGCGGCGTTGCACACGCCGACGCGCTGGGTCTTGGCGTTGACGATGATGTCCACCGCGGCCTCCAGGTCAGCGCTGGCGTCGACGTAGACGTGGCAGTTGCCCGATCCGGTCTCGATGACAGGCACGGTGGACTGCTCGACGACGGTGCGGATGAGCCCGGCCCCTCCCCGAGGCACCAGGGCGTCGACCAGTCCGTGGGCGCGCATGAGGGCGCGGGCCCCGTCCCGACCGGCGGCATCGACGCTGGTGACGAGATCTGCGGGCAGTCCCTGCGCCTCCAGGGCGCTGCGCAAGGCCGCGACGATGGCGGCGTTGGAGCCCTGGGCGGCACTGCCCCCGCGCAGGATGATGGCGTTGCCGGACTTGACGGCCAGGGCAGCGGTGTCGACGGTGACGTTGGGGCGGGCCTCGTAGATCATGCCGACGACGCCCAGTGGCACCCGTACCCGGCGCACTCGCAGCCCGTTGGGCATGACCGAGCCGTCAACGACCTGGCCCACGGGGTCGGGCAGGGCGGCCACCTCGCGCAGGGAGTCGGCGATGGCCGACAGCCGCCCACTGTCCAGGGCCAGGCGGTCGAGGAGACCGGCCTTCATCCCTGCCCGGCGTTCGCGCTCCAGGTCGGCGGCGTTGGCCGCGAGGATCGCTTCGCCGTGCTCGGTGAGGCTGTGGGCCATGGCCTCCAGGGCGGCGTCCTTGACGGCGCGCGGGGCCCTGGCCAGGCTCCGTTGCGCCACGCGGGCGGAGCGGGCGGTTGCGGTGACGAGCTCATGGGCCTCAACGTCGTTCATGGGGACACCTTAGAAGAAGAACACAATCTAGCAAAAGTGAAGTTGAAGCGATAGACTAGTTGAACCCTCTTAGACACCACCCATTCGATGGGAGAAAATCTTCCGTGAAGATAACCCACATTTCGGCGAACAACTGGCGAAACTTCAAAACAATAGACTTCGACCTTGAACGCAGACTATTTATTGTCGGCCCCAACGCGGCCGGAAAATCCAACCTACTCGACCTCTTCCGATTTCTAGGTGACGTCGCTGCACCTGGAGGAGGTCTCGCCAGCGCAATTTCCAGCCGAGGCGGCCTCAGCAAAGTACGCAGCCTGTTCTCCCGAAACTTCCGAAAAGGAAGGCTCATCATAGATGTCGACCTTGTCGACGGCGACACTTCCTGGAGGTACCGCTTGTCCATCAAGGGGGAATCAGGAGGACTCAATCGGCCGATCGTCGACGAAGAACTTGTTGAAAAAAACGGGATAACAATACTCAGACGCCCCGACTCCGTGGACAATTCCGACAAAGAGCGCCTCACACAAACACACCTTGAGCAGATCGCAGCAAATCAGGATTTCCGAGAAATAGCAGACTACTTCAGCAAGGTCCAGTATTTCCACTTGGTGCCACAGATCATTCGAGATCCCGGGCGAATCAACGCCACCCCCCAAGACCCGTTCGGGAGAGACTTCATCGCTCAAATGAACGCCACCCCCAAACGCACGAGGGACGCATGGATGAGGCGAATGCAACGAGCCCTGCAAGCAGCCGTTCCCGAGTTCGAGTCTCTTGAGATCGAGGTGGATCCCTCAGGAACCCCCCACCTCAAAGCTGGCTACAGGAACTGGCGGTCCACCCCCTCAACGCAGTATGAAACAGATTTCTCGGACGGAACTTTACGCCTTATCGGCCTCCTCTGGACCATCATCAAAGCACCGAGCAATGCCGGAGTTCTCCTTCTAGAGGAGCCCGAGCTGTCACTCAACTCGGCTATTGTCAAAGTTCTTCCTTCCATGTTCGCCATGGCACAGCGTTCCAACGACCTTCAAATCGTATTATCCACCCACGCTCCAGAGCTCCTCGACGAGGAGGGAATCAATCCGAAGGAGATACTCGTTCTGCAAGTTACTGACGACGGAACGACCGCGAATCTGCTTTCAAGCATCAGCAATGCAATAGAAGACATCGAAATCGGCCTCCCTGTTTCAGACGCTATTAATGGCCTCATTGCACCAGAGGAGTTGCAGGGACTCGTCGACTCTTCAGGTCGCTGAAGGTGCACCAGCATGTTGACACCGTACGTCAAGGTAGCCGTCGAGGGACAATCAGACCAAGGGATGGCCAAAAGGATAATTAGGCACTCCGGTCTCTCTCTGGCCCAAATTGTTCCCAGGAACGGCTCAGGCAACATTGACAAACTTATTCAAAGCCTATCAAGAACCTCACCATCCAACCCTTGGGTAGTTTTTCGCGATTCTGACGCAAAATGCCCAGTGAGACTTCGCAGACGACTAACGAAATCAGATACAGCCAACCCAGCATTTTTGCTGCGCATTGTCCACCCAATGACGGAGGGGTGGCTCATGGCTGACCCCCAGTCATTCTCGCAGTACTTCAAAATTGCAGCGAAGACCGTCCCCGCCGACACCGAGCTTCTGCCACACGCTAAACGTACTTTGCTCGCACTATGCAGCAAGTCACGCAATCGTGATATCCGCAGTGACCTAGTCCATCCCGACGGAAGCGCCGGCCCATTGTATGTCTCTCAGATCAACAAATTCGCAGAGGACTACTGGGATGTAGCCGCAGCTGCTCAGAACAGTCCGAGTCTTCATCGTGCTCTTGTGCGTTTAGAGGAAATGCGTTCATTCCTATTAACGCGGTAGAAGAACTTTCAGACTCCAGCGATGCGGGGCAGCTCAGCCAGATCGTCGCGGTGGATCACGGGAGCCACGTGGTCGGGGGCGGGGGAGCCCTCGGCCCGGGCCGCCAGGACCTCGCGCAGCTCGGCTGCGGCGTAGCGGCATATCCCCCGGGCCAGGACGCCCTCGGGGCCGACGACGTCGACGACGGAACCCGACTCGAAGTCGCCGTCGAGGCCGGTCAGGCCCGGCAGCAGGAGCGACTTCTTCCCCACGGTCAGGGCCCGGGCCGCCCCGGCGTCGATGAGAACGCGCCCGTCGGGCTGGGAGGCGTGGGCCATCCACAGCCGGCGGCTGGGGCGGTGGGGACCGGTGGGCTCGAACCAGGTGCCCAGGTCGGTGGGAACCTGTTCCTGGCCCAGGAGCGCTGCGGCGTCGTCGGCCCGGGCGATGAGGGTGGTGGTGCCCGAGGCGCAGGCGATGGTGGCGGCCTGGAGCTTGGTGGTCATGCCGCCGGTTCCCACGAAGGAACCGCGCCCGGAGACACTGACCCCCGCCAGGTCCGCCGAGGAGCACACGTGGCGGATGGGAGTGGCGCCGGGGGTTCCGGGGCGCGCGGTCCACAGGCCGTCGACGTCGGTGAGTAGCACCAGGACGTCGGCGGTCACCAGGTGGGCCACGAGGGCGGCGAGGCGGTCGTTGTCGCCGAGGCTGAACTCGCTGGTGGCCACCGCGTCGTTCTCGTTGATGATGGGGACGGCTCCCAGTGAGAGCAGGGAGTCGAAGGTGGCGCGCACCGTGCGGTAGTGGCTGCGGATGGCGACGTCGTGGGCGGTCAGGAGGACCTGGGCGGTCACCAGTCCATAGGCGCTCATCGCGGTCTCCCAGCGGGCGGCGAGCCGCCCCTGTCCCACGGAGGCGGCCGCCTGCAGGAGGCTGAGCTCGTCGGGGCGCCGGCTCAGCCCCAGGGGCACCAGCCCTGAGGCGACGGCCCCGGAGGAGACCAGGACGACATCGTGGCCGCGACTGCGCATACCGGCGATGAGGCCGGCGAGGATGTCGATGCGGTTGAGGTCGAGCCCGCCGTCGGCGCGTGTCAGGGAGGAGGAGCCGACCTTGACCACGACGCGGGCCCCCTCAGGCAGGCGTTCCGGGCGCTCCTGTCCGTGGTCTAAGTCGGCACCGGTTGCTGCTGGAGTCATGGGTTCACGCCTCAGTCCTCGTCGTCCCCGTGCCAGGAGGCGGCATCGGTCCACAGCCCCTCGGCGGCCTCGTCGCGCAGCTGCTGGCGCGCGGCCTCCTTGGCATCCATCATCTCGTGGTACTGGCTGCGCCGCTCCACGTTGGTCCGACGCCGACTGGTCTCCAGGCGCAGGTCGGTGCCTCTGGCGCCCAGCAACTCGGGCCCGGTGGTCATCGTGGGCTCCCAGGTGAAGAGCACTCCCCCATCGACCTCGCCGATGAGGACGGTGTCGCCGGCGTGGGCGCCGGCCTTGACAAGCTCGTCCTCGACCCCGGCCGCGGCCAGGCGGTCGGCGAGGTAGCCGACGGCCTCGTCATTGGTGAAGTCGGTCTGACGCACCCAGCGCTCGGGGCGCTGCCCGCGGACCTGGTAGACCTGCCCCTCGCTGGGATGGGCCAGCAGACGCACCTGGGCGATGCTCTCCTTCTCCCGCCGCCCGACCGCCGCGGGCCGGATGACGGGGCGCGACTCACCCGAACCGTCAGTCGCACCGGGCTCGCCGTCGCTCCGGGGAGTCGCCGGAGCGGCCTTCCGTGCCCGCTCGACCTCACTGGCCAGGGCGAAGGACAGGGGGCGCAGCCCCGTGTGCGCGACCGCGGAAATGATGTGGACAGGCAGTCCCCGGGCCTCGATGTCGGCGCGCACGAACTCGGCGAGCTCCGCGGCGTCGGGGACATCGACCTTGTTGAGCACCACGATGCGGGGGCGCTCCATGAGGGGGACCCGGCCGGTGAGGGAGGGGTTGTCCTCCTGCTCGCCGAGGCGCTCGGAGTAGGCAGCGAGCTCGGCCTCAATGGTGTCCAGGTCGGAGAGGGGGTCGCGCCCCGGCTCGAGGGTGGCGCAGTCCAGGACGTGGACGATGACGGCGCAGCGCTCAATGTGCCGCAAGAAGTCAAGTCCCAGACCTTTGCCCTGGGAGGCTCCGGGGATGAGTCCGGGGACGTCGGCGATGGTGTAGCGCACGTCGCCGGCCTCGACGACCCCGAGGTTGGGGACGAGGGTCGTGAAGGGGTAGTCGGCGATCTTGGGGCGGGCGGCGCTCATGGCGGCGATGAGGGAGGACTTGCCGGCACTGGGGTAGCCCACCAGGGCGACGTCGGCGATGGTCTTGAGCTCCAAGGTGATGTCCTGCGCCTGACCGGGCTCTCCCAGGAGGTGAAAGCCGGGGGCCTTGCGCTTAGAGGAGGCCAGGGAGAAGTTGCCGCGCCCGCCGGTGCCGCCCTGGGCGACGACGACGCTGGTGCCCTCCCCCACGAGGTCGGCGATGACCTGACCGCGCGAGTCCTTGACGACGGTGCCCTCGGGAACGGGCAGGAGGAGGTTCTTGCCGTCGGTACCGCGGCGCCAGTCCCCCATGCCGGGGGTGCCGTTGCCGGCCCGCTGGTGCGGGGAGCGGTGGTAGCTCAGCAGGGTCGTCACCCGGGGGTCGACCGTCAGGACGACGTCACCGCCATGACCGCCGTCGCCGCCGTCGGGCCCGGCCAGGGGCTTGAACTTCTCACGGTGCACGGAGGTGCAACCGTTGCCGCCGTCGCCGCCGGCCACGTGGAGGACCACTCGGTCAATGAAGCTGGGCATGGGGTCTCCTGTGAGTCCGGGATAGCGCGAGAGGGCGGACGGCAGGTGCCGTCCGCCCTCTCGCGACGTGGTGATGTGCTCGGGGCTCAGGCCTCGGGGAGCACGACGTTGACGACCCGGCGACCGCGGAAGGTACCGAACTCGACGTTACCGGCGGCGGTGGCGAACAGGGTGTCGTCGTTGCCGCGGCCGACGTTACGGCCCGGGTGGAAGTGGGTGCCGCGCTGGCGGACGATGATCTCGCCGGCCTTGACGAACTGGCCGCCGAAGCGCTTGACGCCGAGGCGCTGCGCGTTGGAGTCGCGGCCGTTACGGGAGGAACCAAGACCCTTCTTGTGTGCCATGGTTGAAGGCTTCTTTCTTCTCGAGCGTGTGCGTTCAGGATGCCCGCGTACTGGCTGACGCCGGGGCGGTCACTTGATGGCGGTGACCTTGACGGCCGTCAGCTGAGCGCGGTGGCCCTGGCGCTTGCGGAAGCCGGTCTTGTTCTTGAACTTGAGGATGTTGATCTTGGGGCCCTTCTCGTCGCCGATGATCTCGGCGGTGACGGAGGACTTGGCCAGATCGGCGGCAGAGGTGGTCACCTTGTCGCCGTCCACCAGCATGACGGGGGCGAGGGTGACCTCGTCGCCGATCTCACCAGCAAGCTTGTCGACAACCACGACGTCGCCGACGGAGACCTTCTCCTGACGGCCGCCGGCCTTGACGATCGCGTAGACCACTTGAATGCTCATCTCTGTAGATTCTTCGAAAGGCTCTCACTCGCTGCAAGACCGGGATCGGCCTCGCCGGGAGGGCCCTGTCTGGGCAATGGCGCAAGAAGCACCGGCAGATAACTCTAGGCGATCATGTCGCCAGCACCAACCTCCGATCCGCCCCGCCCCCTGTGTTCTTGGGCACGGAGACGTCGTCAGGCCGACTCCTCCGGGGTGTCTGAAGAATTCTCCGGTGAGGGCGCGGCGCTCTTGGCCGTGGCCCGCCGTCGTGTCCTCCTCGCCGGCTTGTCCTCAGCCGGCTCCGACGGCGCCTCGCCGGGCTGCGGCTCAACGGGGTCCTCGGAGGTCGCGGCAGCCTTCTTCTCGGCCTTCTTGCCGGTCTTCCTCCCCGACTTCTTGTCCACCTTGTCGCTCTTCTTCTCACTGGACTTCTTCGCCGGCTTCTTGTCAGCCGCCTTCCTCGACCGGCTCCTGACCGGCTTGTCCTCGACCGGGACATCCGAAGCATCCTGGCCATCGGCGGGCTGCCCGTTCTCCACGGTCTGCGCCGCAGCGTCGGCGGTGTCACTCACGCCGGCCTCCGGGGCCTCAACGGCCCCCTGATCCTCATGAGACTCCTGCCCCTCCTGCTGGCTGTCCTTGTGAGCCTGCTCGGCGGCGGCCGCGATCTGGGCCAGAGCGCCTCGCACTGCCGCCCGGGCCTCGTCGTCTACTCCGGACTCGGGCGATGCGGCGACGTCGCGCCCTGCCGATGCCTTGCCGCGACCGGAGCCCTTGGAGCCCTTGGTCTCCTGGGAATCCTGCTTGGTCTCCTTCTTGCCCCCGCCGGTAGCCTGCTCCTCACGGTTCTTGCGTCCGCGCGAGCGTCCGCCGCCGCGTGAGGCGGAGGCCGACATGTCGACCTGCTGGTTCTCCACGGGCTCGTCGTGAACGATGAAGCCCCGGCCCTTGCAGTGCTCGCAGGTGGTGGAGAAGGCCTCGACCAGGCCCTGCCCCACCCGTTTGCGGGTCATCTGGACCAGTCCCAGCGAGGTGACCTCGGTGACCTGGTGGCGTGTCCGGTCGCGCCCCAGGCACTCCACGAGCCGGCGCAGCACGAGGTCCCGGTTGGACTCCAGGACCATGTCGACGAAGTCGATGACGACCATGCCGCCGATGTCGCGCAGGCGCAGCTGGCGGACGATCTCCTCGGCGGCCTCCAGGTTGTTGCGGGTGACGGTCTCCTCCAGCGTGCCCCCCGCGCCGGTGAAGCGCCCGGTATTGACGTCGATGACGGTCATCGCCTCGGTGCGGTCGATGACCAGGGTGCCGCCGCTGGGGAGCCAGACCTTGCGGTCGAAGCCCTTGGCGAGCTGCTCGTCGACGCGGTGGGCGGCGAAGACGTCCTCGGGCCCGACCCAGTGCTCGAGGCGCTCGGACAGATCCGGGCTGACCTCGTCGATGTACTGCGAGATCGTGGACCAGGTGTTGTCCCCGGAGACGACGAGCTTGCGGAAGTCCTCGTTGAAGACGTCGCGGATGACTCTCACGGCGAGCTCGGGCTCACCCTTGAGCAGGACGGGGGCCTTGCCGCTGCCCTTCATGACGGAGGACGCCTTCTTGTCGATGGCCTCCCACTGGGCCACGAGGCGCTCGACGTCGGCGGTCAGCTGCTCCTGGGTGGCCCCCTCCGCGGCGGTACGCACGATGACTCCGGCCGAGTCGGGCACGATCCGCTTGAGGATCTTCTTCAGGCGGCTGCGCTCGGTATCCGGCAGCTTGCGCGAGATACCTGTCATGGTGCCGCCGGGGACCAGGACCAGGTATCGGCCCGCCAGGGTGATCTGGCTGGTGAGCCGGGCGCCCTTGTGGCCGATGGGGTCCTTGGTGACCTGGACCAGGACGGTGTCGCCGCTGGAGAGGGCGTCCTCGATACGGCGGGGCCTGCCCTCCAGGCCGGCGGCGTCCCAGTTGACCTCGCCGGCGTAGAGGACGGCGTTGCGCCCCTTGCCCAGATCCACGAAGGCGGCCTCCATGGAGGGCAGGACGTTCTGAACCCGGCCGACGTAGACATTGCCGACCATGGAAGTCTGGGTGTGCCGGGAGACGTAGTGCTCCACGAGGAGCCCGTCCTCCAGGACGGCGATCTGGTTGAGACCGTCGGACTCGCGCACGATCATCTGCCGGTCCACGGACTCGCGACGGGCCAGGAACTCGGCCTCAGTGACGATGGGACGACGGCGCCCGGCCGCCCTGCCCTCGCGGCGGCGCTGACGTTTGGCCTCCAGGCGGGTGGACCCCTTGAGGGCGGTCACCTCGTCACGCAGGTCACCACTGTCCGAGCGGGTACGGGAGCGACGTCGCCGGCGGCGCGATCCGGACACGGTACTCGTGGCGCTCTCTGCAGCGGCATCGGAGGAGGTCTCACGCGAGGGAGTCTCATCGGCGCTGTCATCCTCCGCGGCCTGCGACTCATCATCGGCATCGGCGCGCGTCGGGTCCTCACCCCGCGAGCGCGAGCGCCGACCGCGCCCGCCACGGCGCCGCTTGCGGCGGGCCCCGCCCTCGTGGGCGTCCTCCGAAGAATCGGCCCGGGCCTCATCGGTCCCGTCAGCACTGTCAGTGCCATCGTCCTCTGAGACCTCGGCGGGCTCGGCGTCAGCCCCGTCGTGGGAGGAGTCCTCGCGGCGCTCCTGCGGGGTCCCGGTACCGGCGGCAGCCCGCCGACGCCGACGGCCGCGACCACCACTGCGGTCGGCACGGGAGGACTCGGACTCAGCATCATCGTCATGTCCCTGGGCACCGGTCCGCGCGTCAGCGCCCCCCTCATCCGCCTCGTCCTTGGCTCCCTGGTGACGCGAGGCGGTCGGCGCCTCCTGGGGAGCGGCGCTCGCCGCGGTGACCCGACGACGCCGACGGGCCCGGCTGGGGTCGGGGGCCTGGAACAGGAGCGAGGCGGCAGGAAGCCGGGGGACCTGGAGGTCCTCCTCCTCATCGAGGTTCGTGCCGGCGGGCTCGTCGCCTTCGTGGGGCTGGTCGGCTTCCTCGTCGTCGGTCTCGTCGATCTCAGCCGCCCCCTCGACCTGGTCCTCGAGATCCTCCTGCGCGGCTTCGCCGCTCGATGCATCCTCGGTCACGCCCGGCTCGTCAGGATCGTCGGCGACACGGGCCTCGGCGGCGGGAGCCTCCTCAGGAGCGGCGGAGGCCGCGACAACCTTCCGGCGCCGACGCGGCGGGACCGGCTCAGCCACAGGAGCTGCCGGGGCCTGCTGCACACCGGGTTCCTCAAGGCCGGAGGTGGTGACGGTCTCCGAGCTCCCCGCCGAACCGGGCTGCTCGGCAACGGGGGCCTGTGCGGGGGCGGCCGCGGCCGCGGTGACCCTGCGGCGGCGGCGCGGAGCCGGGGAGCTCACGGCCTCACCGTCGCCGTGCTCGAAGGATTCTGTTGATTCTGATGTGGTGCGACGTGCCATGGGGCTTGCACTCTCCGGGGCCGACGCCGTCGCCGTACCCTCGACGCGTCAACGCGGTTGTGCCCCCTAGCGGGAGCAGCGAAAAAGTCTTGAGCGCACCCGCGAGGGCGCACGCCTCACCTGACGTCCACTCAGACCGGGCTCGCAGCGGCGCATCTCAGGCGGCGCAAGGTCCTCGGACAGGGACGGTCGTAAGGCGCGGCTTCAGGTACTGGTACGAGGCACCCGACGCCGACTCGAAGTATCCCACACAAACGCCGAGATGCGCTTGTGCGACTCATGGCGCCCTCGATCTGCGTTCACGTTGCCCTCATCACGCCCCCAGCAGGCACCCACCCCTCGACCAGACACGCAGCAAGCCCTACCAACGTGTCACGGACTTTCATCCCCGTTCTGCGACAACCACACCTGCACCGCTTGCCCGATAAAGCGCCGCGACATCGCCTCGTCAGCGAGGCACCCACAAGAAAAGAACCGGTCGGACCGCATACTGCGACACCTTCACACGCCACACGTTTCACGACATGACGTCATGGTTGCCTTATAATGCTCCTATTGACCTGTAGGACGATCTACAGAGAAACCTATCGATCTCATCACCATCTCCGAAAGGTGGCGCGGATGGCCATCTCTCCTATGGCGCTGGACTCTCTGGATCTAGCGCGCTGGCAGTTCGGTATCACCACTGTCTACCACTTCATCCTGGTTCCGCTGACCATCGGGCTGTCCCCTCTGGTGGCTCTCATGGAGACGCTGTGGCGCAGGACCGGTAACCAGCAGTGGCTCGTGGCTACCAAGTTCTTCGGCAAGATCCTGCTCATCAACTTCGCGCTCGGCGTGGCCACCGGCATCGTTCAGGAGTTCCAGTTCGGCATGAACTGGTCGGAGTACTCCAGGTTCGTCGGCAACATCTTCGGCGCCCCCCTCGCCTTCGAGGCCCTGCTGGCCTTCTTCATGGAGTCCGTCTTCCTGGGCCTGTGGATCTTCGGATGGGACCGTCTGTCTCCCAGGCTGCACAACCTGTGCATGTGGGCTGTGGCCGCCGGCACGAACTTCTCCGCCTTCTTCATCCTCACCGCCAACTCCTGGATGCAGCACCCGGTGGGCGCCGTCGTCAACCCCAAGACGGGGCGCGCCGAGCTCGACGGGGTGAGCGGCTTCCTCAAGCTCCTGTCCAACGAGCTGGTGTGGGCCACCGTGCTGCACGTCATCTCCTCGGCTCTGCTGGTGGCCGCGGCCGTCGTCATGGGCGTGTCCGTGTGGTGGATGGTCAAGGCCGCCCAGGCCAAGCAGGACTTCGAGGCGCGTGAGCTGTGGCGGCGGGTCGCCCGTTTCGGGGCCATCACCATGGTGGCCGCGGGTCTGGTCACCGCCGGCACGGGCCACATGCAGGGTCAGCTGGTCGCCGAGTACCAGCCGGCCAAGATGGCCGCTGCCGAGGGTCTGTGCCACACCGAGGCCGGAGCCCCCTTCACCGTGGCCGCCTTCGGGGACTGCAAGAACGAGGACGGCATGGTCCGGTTCATCTCGGTTCCCGGTGTCTACTCCTTCATGGCCACCAACGACTTCAACGCCAAGCTCACTGGGCTCAAGGAGGCCGGCGACACCTACGCCAAGCAGTACGGCACCACCGATGCGCGCGGCAACGCCGTCGACTACAGCCCCAACATCATGGTCAACTTCTGGTCCTTCCGCCTCATGATCGGGCTGGGCATGGCCTCCATGGGCCTGGGGGCCCTGGCCCTGTGGCTGACCCGCTCCAACAGGCTCATCTCCCGCCCGCTTCTGGGCAAGGCGGCACTGGCAACCATGTGGCTGCCCTTCATCGCCTGCTCCTTCGGGTGGATCTTCCGTGAGATGGGCCGTCAGCCCTGGGTCATCGTCCCCAACCTGTCCGATCCGGTCTCCCAGGTCTACATGCTCACCGCCGACGGCGTCTCCTCCGTGGTCTCCTCGGGCACGGTGCTGGCCTCCATGGTCATCTTCACCCTGCTGTATGCCGCGCTCGGCGTGGTCTGGTTCGTGCTGCTGCGCCGCTACATCCGTGAAGGGGTGCGCACCCCGGTGCCGGACAAGACTGAGAAGTCCAAGCAGACGGACCGGGATGGCAAGGACACGGACTCCGGCGATGATTCCGTTGACTCCTCCGAGGCCGCCCCGGCCCTGTCCTTCGCCTACTGAGCCGAGGAAGGTAGAAAACCCATGACACTGAGCATCCTCTGGTTCATCCTCATCGCCGTCCTGTGGATCGGCTACCTCACCCTGGAGGGCTTCGACTTCGGCGTCGGCATGATCCTGAAGATCCTGGGCCGCGACGAGCGCGAGCGGCGTGCGACGCTGGCCACGATCGGCCCCCACTGGGACGGTAACGAGGTGTGGCTGCTGACTGCCGGCGGGGCGACCTTCGCCGCCTTCCCCGAGTGGTACTCCACCCTGTTCTCCGGGGCCTACATCGTCCTGTTCATCATTCTGCTGTGCCTCATCGTGCGCGTGTGCGCCATCGAGTGGCGCCCCAAGGTCAACTCCCAGACCTGGCGCGACCGCTGGGACTGGGTCCACACGATCAGCGCCTGGCTGCCCTCCATCCTGTGGGGCGTGGCCTTCGCGAACCTGGTTCAGGGCATGCACATCGAGGTCGTCCAAATCTCCAACGGCGCCGTCGTCCCGGCCGCCCAGGTGCCGGCCGACTCCCTGGTGCCCGGTGCCGCCCACCAGATCACCGGGGGCCTGCTCACCATGGTGACTCCCTTCACCCTGCTGGGAGGCGTCGTCACCTGCCTGCTCTTCCTCAACCACGGTGCGCTCTTCGTGGCCCTCAAGACCACCGGCGACCTGTCGCAGCGCGCGCTGGGGATGTCACGCCGCCTCGCCCCGGTGGCCACCGTGGTCACCGCCGCCTGGGCCCTGTGGGCGCAGCTGGCCTACTCGAGCAGCGCCCTGTCCTGGATTCCGCTGGTCGTCGCCGCCGCCGGACTCATCGGCTCCCTGCTCATGGGACGCACTGGGAAGGAGGGCCGGGCCTTCGCCCTGCACTTCGTGGGGATCGCCTTCGCCGTCGTCTTCATCTTCGCCGCGATGGCCCCCAACGTCATGCGCTCCTCGGTGGACCCGGCCTACTCGCTGACGATCCAGCAGGCCGCGAGCGCCGACACGACCCTGCTCATCATGAGCGTCGCCGCGGCGGTGTTCGTCCCCGGGGTCCTGGCCTACACGATCTGGAGCTACAAGGTCTTCGCCTCGCGCATCAACGTTGAGAGCATCAATCCCGACGAGGGCGGGCTGCACCCCACGCTGGTGCGCGACTCGACCCAGCCCGAGGCGCACTTCGGGTACTGACGGACAGCGCGACGCATCGGCCGGGGGTCTCCGGGCCCTTGGACCTACTCCCCTATCCTTGAGCAGGTGAAGCCCCTCGATCCCCGGCTGATGCGTTACGCACGCTCCGCCCGCCGATACATCGCCGCCACCGCCGTCACCGGAATGGTGACCGCCGTGCTGGTGGTGGTTCAGGCCTTCCTCATCTCCGGTGCGGTCTCCTCGGTCATCTCCGAGGGGGCCGCACCGTCTGCCGTCAGGGCACTGGCGGTGGCTCTGGGCGGGGTCCTGGCGGCCAGGGCCCTGGTGGTCCTGCTCCAGGAGGTTCATGCCCACCGGTCCGCCACGGAGACCATCGTTGAGCTGCGTCGGATGGTTCTGGAGCACGCGGCCCGACTAGGCCCCCGCTGGCAGGCGCTTCACGGGACGCAGACGGCCACTCTTCTGACTCGCGCGCTGGACGACCTCGAGCCCTACTTCACCCGCTACCTTCCCCAGCTGGTGCTGGCCTCGACGGTGACACCGGCCACGGTGCTGGTGCTCCTCACCCAGGACTGGTCGGCCGCGGTGGCCGTGATGTGCACCTTGCCCCTCATTCCGATCTTCATGATCCTCATCGGCAGGATGACTCAGTCCGTCTCCCAGGAGCGTCTCAAGACCATGCAGGTCCTGGGCGATCAGGTGCTCGATCTCATCTCGGGCCTGCCCACGCTCAAGGCCCTCGGGCGCGAGCGGGGACCGGTCGAGCAGGTGCGCTCCTTGAGCCGCTCCTACCGGCGCACCACCATGTCGACCTTGCGGGTCGCCTTCCTGTCGGGGGCGGTCCTGGAGTTCATCACGACGCTGTCGGTGGCGATCATCGCCGTCCAGATCGGGTTCCGGCTCGTGGCCGGACGCATGGACCTGTTCACCGGTCTGCTCGTCCTCATGGTGGCCCCTGAGGTCTATCAGCCGCTGCGGCAGGTGGGTTTCCAGTTCCACGCCTCGGCCAACGGGGTGGCGGCGGCGAACGCCGTCTTCGAGGTTCTTCAGACCCCGGTGCCCGAGCACGGCGACCTGCCGGCCCCCGACCTGCGCTCGTCGACGATCGAGCTCGATGAGGTGTCCGTCGCCTCCCGGGGCGCGTGGGCCCCCGCCGGGCTCAGTGCCTCGATCCGGCCGGGCAGCCTGGTGGCGCTGACCGGCCCGTCAGGTGCGGGCAAGACGACGACGACGCAGGTCCTCCTCGGCCTGCTGCCCCCCGACCGGGGGCGGGTGAGGATCGTGCCGGACGACGGCGCCCCCAGCGGCGTCGTCGACCTCGCCCAGATCGATCCAGCCACCTGGTGGGAGCAGATCGCCTGGGTGCCCCAGCGCCCCACCATCACCCCGGGCACGGTGCTGGACAACGTCCTGGATCATGCCGAGCCGGGAGCCGCGGCGGCAGAGGACGTACCCGACGTACTGGTCGAGGCGGCCCGGGCCACGGGCTTCGATGAGGTCGTGGACGACCTGCCGCAGGGGTGGCGGACCCCGGTGGGCAGTGCAGGTGTGGGACTGTCCGTGGGGCAGCGCCAGCGTCTGGCCCTGACCCGTGCCCTGTGCTCGACGGCACCCCTGGTGGTCATGGATGAGCCGACCGCACACCTGGACGCGGCCAGTGAGGCCCACGTCCTGGACGCAGTCCGTGCGCTGCACGCCTCGGGGCGCACGGTGGTGGTCATTGCGCACCGTCCTGCGCTCATGGCCCTGGCCGAGCAGACCATCGCCGTGACGAGCCAACCGGTACCGCCGGCGGACCTCGCACCTGACCGGACACCTGACCGGGTACCTGACCAGGTATCTGCCCATGAGGCGGCGACGGCGCAGGAGGAGGCCCTGTGAGCACGGCAAGCACATTGACCCCTGAGCCCCCTGAGAACCCCGTGAACCCCGCACATCCGACGACCTCCGCCCTCTCCCCCGCGCTGTCCGCTGATGAGCGACGCTCCCTGCGCCGGGCGGTGGGCCTGCTGAACCTGGACCGCTCACGCTTCATCCTGGCCGTAGTCGCCGGGACGGCGGGTATGGCCTCGGCAGTGTCCCTGTCCGGGGTGGCGGCCTGGCTCATTGCGCGGGCCTCACAGATGCCCGACGTCGTCGCACTGGGGGTTGCGCCAGTGGCGGTGCGGCTCTTCGGCATCTCACGCTCCGTGCTGCGCTACTGCGAGAGGCTCGTCTCCCATGACACCGCCCTGAGAGGCATGGGCGCTCTGCGCACCCACCTCTACGAGTCCCTGGCCTCAGCCCGCACCGACACGGTTGCGGGGCTGCGCCGCGGCGACGTCCTGGCGCGAGTGGGCAGCGACATCGACGCGGTCGGGGATCTCGTGGTGCGCGCCTATCTGCCGGCGGCTGTCGCCGCCGTCCTGGGCGCAGCCACATGTCTCGGCGTCGGCGTGGTCTACTTGCCGGCGGGCCTCATCCTGCTGGCCTGTCTGCTGCTGTCGGGACTGGTGGGCCCGTTGGCGACCATCCGTTCGGCGAGAATCGCCGAGCAGGCCCGTCAGAGGCAGGCCACTGAGCTGTCCGCGGAGGTGCTGGCGGTCCTGGAGGGGGCCCCCGAGCTGTCCGTCTCCGGGCGGCTGGCCGGCTCGATGCGCCAGGTCGTCTCCCGGGAGGATAGCCTGACCCGTCTGCGGGACCGGGCCGCGGTACCGGCCGCGATCGCGGCGGCCGTGGACGTGGCCGCCATGGGCCTGGCGGTCCTGGGAAACCTGGTGGTGGGGGTGAGCGCCGTGTCCTCCGGGCAGCTGGCCCCGGTCTGGCTGGCAGTGATCGTCCTGGTTCCACTGGCCGCCTTCGAGGCCACCTCAGCGCTCGGCCCGGCCAGCGTGCAGCTGGTCAGGTCGGCCGGCGCCGCCTGCCGCATCGTGGAGCTCATCGAGGCCGCTGAAGCCAGTGCCGCCAGCGGCTCCGCGATGTCCTCCGCGCCTCTGGAGCTGCCCGAGCCCTCCGCCCAGGGCCCGTACCTCGAGGCAAGGGGGCTGGCGGTGGGCTGGCCGGGCGGCCCGGTGGTGGCCGAGGGCATCGACCTGGATCTGCGGGTCGGTCGCCGAGTGGCGATCGTGGGGCCGTCGGGGATCGGCAAGTCGACACTGCTGGCCACGCTGGCGGGGCTGCTGGAGCCTCGGGGCGGCACGCTGACGCTCGACGGCGTCCCCCCGTGGCAGGCGGCCCACTCAGAGGTGGCGGCCCGGGTGTGCCTGACTGCGGAGGACGCGCACGTCTTCCACACCAGCGTCCTGGAGAACCTGCGCGTGGCGCGCGGGGACGTCACCCCCGCCGAGGCCGGCGAGCTGCTGAGCCGGGCCGGCCTGGGGAGGTGGCTCGAGGCTCTTCCCGAGGGAGTTGAGACCATCATCGGCACCGATGCCACCACACTGTCAGGTGGGGAGCGGCGTCGGCTCCTGCTCGCCCGGGCCCTGGCGGCTCCGGCTCCCCTGATGCTGCTGGACGAGCCCGGTGAGCATCTCGATGCCCTCACCGCGGACCGGCTCGTGACCGACCTGCTGACAGCGGGCGACCAGGGCCGCGGCACTCTCCTGGTCACCCATCGTCTCAGCGCCCTGGAGCACGCCGACGAGGTCCTCGTCATGGGACACCGGCCGCAGGCCACCGGCGAGCAGGCCCCGGCGACTATCCTGCACCGAGGCAGCCACCGCGAGCTCCAGGACGTCTCCGAGACCTACCGGTGGTCGCTCTCCCAGGAGGATCAGGACAGGCAGCAGGACCACGTATCCGGTACGAGCTGAACGAGCTGAGCACGATGACGACACCCCACCCGCAGCACGCAGCAGACACTCTCGGCGAGAGTCTTGGCTTCCCCGGTGTGCCCGAGGACGCCCTGGAGGAGCTCGACGGCCCCCCGGCGCGCCGTGAGGAGGCGCTGGCGACCTCTTCGGAGGAGAACGCCGCGGCGGGGCGTCTGGCCTACGCCGTCCACGCCGACCAGCTGGTCTCCACCCGTGGCCGCCGGGTGTCGGCCCTTCAGCCGAGCCTGGACGAGGCGACTGTCGCCCTCATCCAGGCGGCCCTGAGCCTCACCAGCTCCCTGCGGGTCCCCGACGCGCTGCGCCGTCTGGTGGAGTCGGCCTGCTCCATCACGGGTGCCTCGTGGGGAACCATCGCCGTGCTCAACCACGCGGACATGGATGTTGACCCGGCCGGCCCCCTCTCGCCCGATTCCTCCGGCGCGAGCTCGGGCACCGGTCTGTGCAGCGGGGTGCCCACGGCGACCCTCGATGAGCTCGCCCAGATGGCCGGCGCCCCCGATACCGCCGGCACTTCGCACGCCTCCTCTGAGTCCCTGCTCAACGGGCTCGAGGGAACCGGGATGGTCATCGACAACGACCTGGGCAGGGCATCGGCCTTCACCGGTGCCATCGAGGGTGAGGAGACCGGCAGTCTGCTCTCGGCCCCGCTGCGCCTTCACGGCCAGGTCTACGGACATCTCTACCTGTGTGACAAGCCGGGGGGCTTCACCCGCTCGGACGCCGACGCCGTCCTGACCCTGGCCCAGGCCGCAGCCGTCGCCGTGGAGAACGCCCGCCTGTACCGCGAGGCCCGTGACCGCGAGCAGTGGATGGTGGTCTCCCAGGAGCTGACGACGCTGCTGCTCTCGGGCGCCGAGGAGGATGACGCGCTGACGCTCATCGCCCACCGTGTCCGCCAGGTCGCTCACGCCGACACCGCCGCCCTCATCCTGCCCAGCATCGGGGAGCGCTGGATCTGCGAGATCGCCGACGGCGAGCACGCCCGGGAGCTGATCGGCACCTTCTTCCCGCCCGAGGGTCGGGCCCTGACCACCCTGGCCCATCAGACCGGCCTGGTCGTGGACTCCCTGGAGGACGCCTGGGGCGACGGCGACCTGATGGTCCCCCAGCTGGGCCAGTTCGGGCCGGCCCTCTACGCCCCCATGATCCACCGGGGACGGGGCGTGGGGGTGATGCTGCTGCTGCGCTCCCCCGGCGCGGCACCCTTCACCGCCCAGGACCTGGAGATCGCCGAGCTCGTGGCGGGACAGGCAACCATGGCCTTCGAGCTGGCCGACGCCCAGCACGCCGAGGAGATGGCCACGCTGCTCGATGAGCGGGCCCGGATCGGCCGGGATCTGCACGACCTGGCCATCCAGCAGCTCTTCGCCACCGGGATGCAGATCTCCGCGGCCCGGGAACGGCTGGCCTCCAGCGCGCAGGCGGACCTGGATGCGGTGTGCTCCGTGCTGAGCACCGCCCTGGAGGCGGTGGACGACTCCGTGGGCCAGATCCGCTCCATCGTGCGTTCCCTGCGCGATCGCGATGAGGAGGTCGGGGTGATCGAGCGGCTGCGGCGCGAGGCCTCCCTGGCCCGCAACGCTCTGGGCTACGCCCCCTCGCTGCTGCTGAGCGTCGACGGCCGGGGTCTGGCCCAGGTGGACCGCGACGAGGAGGACCGGCTCATCGCCTCGGTCGACGCCGCCGTGGCACCGGATATTGCCGACGACATGGTCGCCGTCGTGCGTGAGGGACTGAGCAACGTTGCCCGTCACGCCCACGCCTCCTCGGTGACGGTGGACGTCAAGATCGAGGGGGTGCAGCCGGGCTCGGAGCAGTGCTGCGGCCCCGGCGACGACGAGGGTCACGCCTCGGGAGACGCCGAGCCCTTCCGGGGCAGCCCGGTGGTGGAGATCGTCTGCCGTGACGACGGCGTCGGGGTGAATCCCTCCGTGACGCGCCGTTCGGGGACAGCCAACATGGCCGAGCGAGCCCGCCGCCACGGCGGCAGCTTCGTCATCGGTCCACGGGCCCGCTCCGACGGCGAGCGGCGCGGCACCTGCTTCACCTGGCGAGTGCCCTTGGACGGGGGCGGCCGGGTGCGCTGAGTCCGCGTGCGCCCCTCAGTGGCGGGCTCAGCGCGCAGAAGGACCCGTCAGCTGTTGCGCCAGCCTGAGGCCCGCTGACCGGCGACCCAGGCGGCGACCTGGGTGCGTCGCTGCAGACCCATCTTGGCCAGCAGGGAGGTGATGTGGTTCTTAACCGTCTTCTCTGCGACTCCGAGCCGCTCACCGATCTCCCGGTTGGACAGGCCGTCACCGATGAGGTCGAGGACCTTGCGCTCGGCGTTGGTCAGGTCGGCGGTAGGGTCGTCGTGGTCCGCCCGGCGGCGCGTCACGGTGCGCTCATCGAGCAGGACGCGTCCGGAGGCGACTGCCCGCACGACGTCGCTGATCTCGGCGCCATGGACCGTCTTGAGCAGGTAGGCCCGGGCACCTGCTGCCAGGGCCTCAGCCAGGGCCTCGTCGTCGTCGAAGGAGGTCAGCACGATCGGCAGGGCCTGGGGCACGGAGTCCCTCAGCTCCTGCATGAGCTCGATGCCGGTGCCGTCGGGCAGCTGGAGGTCCACGAGGATGACGTCGGGGCGTACCAGCTCGGCCCGACGCACCGCCTCAGCCCGAGATCCCGCCTCGGCGACGACGTCGAGCCCATCGGCGCGGTCAATGATCTCGGCGATGCCGCGACGGACGATCTCGTGGTCGTCCACGATCATGACGCGGACGATCTCCGACGATGGGGTGTGTGCCATACTCATGACATTACCAGGGTATGGAAACCTACGTCACAACCCTGGCGGCACTGTGGCGATGCTGCGGTGATGCTGTCGTGGAGGCTCCCTGCGAGCACTGGCGGCGCCTACCGGTGCCGGCGCGGACGGGTCTGGCAACGGGGGCAGTAGGTGTGAGAGCGACCTCCCAGAGTCTCACGCGCCATGGTGGCCCCGCAGCGGCGGCACTCCAGCCCATGGCGCCCGTAGGCGCCCAGCTCGCGGGCGAAGAACCCGGCGGCACCCTCGACATCGACGTAGAGGGCATCGAAGCTCGTGCCACCGACCTCAAGGGCCCGGCGCATGACCTCAGCGGTGGACTCAAGGATTCGGGCCACCACCCGCGGGCCGAGACCGGTTCCCGGGCGCAGGCCGTGCACCCCGGCCTCCCACAGGCCCTCGTCGGCGTAGATGTTGCCGATGCCCGAGACAAGTCCCTGGTCGAGCAGCTGGGTCTTGATGGCGCGCCTCGAGGCGCGTACCCGGGCGACGACGCCGGTGGGGCCGGCCAGCTGCAGGGCCGGGTCGAGCAGGTCACGGGCGATATGGGTGGCGTCGGCGGGCAGCAGCGGCCGCGGGTCGCCCATCCCGCCGGGAGCGCCGTCGGCGGTGGGGATCAGGTCGACGACGTGCAGGCCACCGAGCATGCGCTGGTCGACCAGGTCGAGGACCGCCGCGCCGGCGCCGTTGTCACAGTTATCGCCGCCGAGGCCGGTGCTGAGGTGGAGGCGCACTCGCAGGTGGCGGGCAGAGGTGGAGATGTCCCGCACGTAGCGGGGCTGCTCGGTAGCACTCAGGTCCGCTGGGCGCCCGCCGGGCAGAGTGTCCGGATCGGCCAGGAAGGCCGCGGCACGGTGGGACTCCGGGGCAGCGTCAGGAGCGGTCGCGACGGTGGTGCCGCGCACGAGCAGCTGGCCGCTCATGCCCAGGTGGGCCGACAGGGCGCGTCCGTCATCCAGGGGCAGCCACAGGAACTTCCCGCGGCGGACGGCCGCGGTCAGGGTGCGCCCGGTGAGCTGGTCGACGAAGGCCTGCGCTCCCCCGTCCTGGCGGCGCAGCGGACGCGGGTCAAAAACCTCGACGCGGGTGACGGTGCGTCCGGCCACGTGCCGGGCGAGACCGGCGCGCACCACCTCGACCTCGGGCAGCTCTGGCATCAGCTCGTCTGGGAGCCCTGCCCGGTGAGCAGGTCGGCGCGCAGGGCCTCGTTGACTCCGGGAAGGTTGAGGCCGCCGTCGCCCCGGGCGGCCAGGATGGCGGCGTAGGCGGCCTCGGCGGCGTCATGCTCGGCGACCTTCTTCGAGCTGCCGGTGCCCTGCCCCAGGATCTCGCCGTCAACGATGGCACTGGCGGTGAAGACCCGCTGGTGATCGGGGCCAGTTCCGGTGACCTCGTAGGCGGGGTTGCCGAGCTGGTGGACGGCGGTGAGCTCCTGGAGGCTCGTCTTCCAGTCCAGGCCCGCGCCGCGGGTGCGGGCAGAGTCCAGGAAGCGGGAGACGAGCCGGGTGACGACAGTGCGGGTCTCCTCCAGACCATGGGTGAGGTAGGTGGCGCCGATGAGGGCCTCGACCGTGTCGGACAGGATGGAGTCCTTGTCCCGCCCGCCCGAGAGCGCCTCGCCCTTGCCGAGCTTGATGAACTCTCCCAGCCCCAGGTCGCGGGCGACGGCGGCCAGGGCCGGCTCGGAGACGGTGGCCGCACGCATTTTGGCGAGCTGGCCCTCGGGGACCTCCGGGTGGGTGCGGTAGAGGTACTCGGTGACGATGATGCCCAGGACGGAGTCGCCCAGGAACTCCAGGCGCTCGTTGGTGGGCAGACCGCCGTTCTCGTGGGCGTAGGAGCGGTGGGTCAGGGCCAGGTCGAGCAGGTCGGCATCGATGCTCGGCCCCCAGCGGTAGACGAGGGCCTCGGTGTCGGTGCGCGCGGGCGGGGCGCTGCGGCGCTTGGCCATCAGGCCTGTTCCTCCCCGCTCGTGGGCGCGTCCTGCTCGCCCTCCTGACCGGTCTCGGTCTCCAGCAGGCCGGCCAGGGCGGACCAGCGCGGGTCAAGGACCTCGTGGTGGTGGTCGGCGGGCAGGTCCTCGAGCCGCTTGCCGCAGTCGGGGCACAGTCCGGGGCAGTCGGGGCGGCACAGGGGTTGGAAGGGCAGCGTGGGCACCAGGGCGTCGCGCAGTGCCGGCTCGAGGTCCAGGGTGGTCTCCCCCACCGCCAGGAGGTCCTCTGCCTCCTCATCGCCTTCGGCCCGCTGGGCCTCGATGACCTCGGGGAAGAGGTAGAGCTCGTCGATCCGCACGCTGCGGTCCTCATCGAGGTCGCGCAGGCAGCGCACGCACTCGCCGTGAATGTGCAGGTCGGCGTCGGCCTGCGCCAGGACGCCGTCGTCCATGGAGGTCAGGGTGACGTCGAGGGCGAGGTCGCTGCCCTCGGGCACGCCGATGACCTCCGTGCCCAGGTCGGCGGGGGCCGGGGTGCGGATCTGCAGGTTCTTGACCGAGCCGGTGGCACGGGGCAGGTCGACGATATCGACGACGAGTCCTGACATGGGTTCCTCCACAGCGGGTTGACCGCGCCGCATCCAGCGATGACCGAGGGGCCCAAGCGGCATGATGTCCGCGTGATGCCCAGGTGATGCACATGGTGCCGGGCGGCTGGTGGGCGGGGTGATGGACGAGGTGTCTGGCGCGAGCGTACCCGGTGGGGCTGCGGCGCCTCTGGTTCAGTGGGCGGAGGGGTCCACGGACCAGCCCGAGCGGCGGCGCACGGGCTCCTGGATCTCCACCGGCTGGCCCGCGCCGTCGCCCAGGCGGCCGGCCAGGACCTCGCGGCCGGCGCGGATCTGCTCGGCAACCTTGGCGACCTCGGCCTCCAGGGAGGCCAGGGTGCGGTCGGAGTACTCATCGGCCCCGTGACGCAGGGAGGCGGCCTTGTCCTCCGCCGCGGCCACGATGCTGTCGGCCCGGTCATTGGCCATGCGCACGATGTTCTCCCCGGCCACGAGCCGCTCGGACTCCTCCTGGGCGTACTGGACGAGCCGTTCGGACTCGGCCCGTCCCTCAGCCAGGACGGCGTCGGCATCGGCGACGATCTTCTCGGCACGGCGAACGGCGCTCGGGACCGCGTCACGAGCCCGGTCGATGAGGTGCAGGGCGTTCTCCCGGTTGACGATCGCCGAGGCGCTCATCGGCATGGATCGGGCGTTGCTGATGAGCTCGTCGAGCTCATCGAGGATGCGCAGCAGGTCTTCTCCGGCATCGCGGCTGGTCGTCACGGTAGGTCCTCTCGAGTGTGGTCGGCGCCGACGAAGCGGCTTGGCGGAGTCCCGGGCGGGACGAGTCCTGAGTCGACGCCGTCGTGGGCTACAGACCCGGGGGCCTGAGCCAGCCGGACCGCCAGGGCGCGGGCAACAGCGGGCGGGACGAGGGCGGAGACGTCCCGGCCATAGCCGGCGACGTCCTTGACGAGGGAGGAGGAGATGTGCGCGTAGGCGGCGGACGCGGGGAGGAAGACCGTTTCGGGCGCTCCCAGGTCGCGGTTGAGCAGGGCCATGGGCAGCTCGGCGTCCAGGTCGCTGCCGCTGCGCAGGCCCTTGATGATGGCGTTCGCGCCGTGCTGAGTGCAGTAGTCGGCCAGGAGCCCGGGGACGATGTCCACCTCGACGCCGGGCAGGTGGGAGGTGGCCTCCCTGGCCAGGCGGAGGCGTTCGTGGGCGTCGAGCAGGTGGCGTCCGGCCTTGGCGGCGTTGTGGGCGATTCCGATGACGACGACGTCGAAGAGCGTGGTCGCGCGGGCGGCGATGTCGACGTGCCCCAGGGTGAGGGGATCGAAGCTTCCGGGGTAGACGGCCAGGCTCATACGGTCACGCTACTGGCTGGGCCCGCCGCGGTGCGGGACGCGCGCCGCACCGCCCTCGCCAGCACGCCAACGCGGCGCCCCGGGATCCTGGGGCGGCGCTGCTATATTCTCCTTGTGTCCACACGCGTGACCCTCAGTGACGTGGCCGAGGCCGTCGGAGTCTCAGCGCAGACCGTCTCTCGCGTACTCAACAACCACCCGTCGGTCCGTCCCGAGACACGTCAGAAGGTTCTGGCGGCCGTTCAGGCGCTGGGTTATGAGCCGAACCTCGCCGCCCGGTTACTGGCCTCGGGATCCTCCGGGGCCGTGGGCATCCTGCTGACGGCCGGGCTGTCGCACGGGATGGCCTCCACCTTCTCCGCGATCGCCAGGGCGGTGCGCGAGCGGGGGGACACCTTCGTCCTGGCCACTGCCGAGGGCGGCGACCCGGAGTCCGTGCGACAAGCACTGGCTCACCTGCACGGTCACCGCGTGGCGACCATCGTGGTCCTGGCCCAGCGCGCCGACGTCCTGACCATCCTCTCGTCCCAGCGCCACCGCGGCCCGATCGTGGCCATCATCTCGGGGCAGCACGAGTTCTCCGAGCTGGCCACCGTCTCCATCGACCAGGCCCTGGGAGCCAGGCTGGCCACGGAGCATCTTCTGGATCAGGGGCGCAACCGCCTGCTGCACGTCACCGGGGACCTGTCCTGGCAGGACGCCTCGGAGCGCCTGGCTGCCTACCAGTCGGCGTGCGCGCAGGCCGGGGTTCCCGGCCGCTGGGTGGGCACGGACGCCTGGACGGGAGAGGCCGGGGCCAAGGTTGCCAGGCGCCTGCTCGACAGCGGTCTGCCCGACGCCGTCTTCGCCGCCAACGATGACATCGCCCTGGGGCTGTGCCATGAGCTGCTCGCCGCCGGCGTGAGGATCCCCGACGACGTCGCCGTCGTCGGCTTCGATGACATCCCGCTGGCACGTTGGGCGACCCCATCCCTGTCCAGCGTCACGCAGGACTTCGACGCCCTGGGACGGGCCGCACTGAGCCTGTCCGACGAGATCGTCGAGGGCGCCCCCGCCCGCAGTGTCTGCCTGGAGCCGACGCTCGTCGTCAGAGCGTCAACAACCAAGGCCTAGCATGGACGATCACCTTCCCGGACGAGCCCACTGGACCCACTGAGCCTGCGAAGCTCTGCGCGCCCGGCTCGTACCGAGTGGGCGCACAGAGCTCCGAGGTAAGAGGCGACCGTCAGGAGGCGCTGACGGGCCTGGGCGTGCGCAGCGTGTAGACCCCGTAGGCGGACACCACCACGAAGCACCCGGCTACCGTGATGTAGGACACCGCAGGAGACGTCTTGTCCATGATGTAGCTCTGCACCAGAGGCATGGTGGCTCCGCCGATGATGGCCATGACCAGGCCGGCGGCCCCGAACTTAGTGTCCTCCCCCAGCCCAAGGAGGGCCTCGCCGTAGATAGTGGGGAACAGCAGGGAGATGCACGCCGACAGGGAGACAATGGCCAGCACCCCCAGAATGTTGACACTCACCATGGCGAACAGGGACAGGCCGACCCCGAGGGAGCACATGAACAGAAGCAGCTTTCGTGCGTCATACCGCCCCATGAGACCCACCATGAGGAACCGGAAGACCAGGAAGACGATGAGACTCGCCTGCAACCAGTATCCGGCGATCTTGTCCGACACCCCCAGGGCATCTGTGACGTAGTGCAGGGTGTAGGTCCAGATACAGGTCTGGGCGGAGACGTTGAAGTACTGCGCCACCACCCCGAAGCTGTAGCGCTTGTTGCGCAGCAGGCGCGCGAGCCTGCCCGGCCCGCCGCTGTCACCCGCAGCCGATTCCACCGGCCTTTCCAGGACCTTGACCCGGCCGATCATGACGGCCAGCAGGATGTAGAGGAGCCCGAGGGCGACATAGGGGCCCATGACCGCCTTGAGCTCTGCGCTCTGGGTGGCCAGCAGCACCTCGTGGCTCATGGCCTTGCGCTGCTCGGCGGTGGCCGGGTTCACCTTGGGCAGGATGAGTAGGGCGGCCAGCAGCACCCCCAGATTGGAGCCGATGGGGTTGAAGGCCTGCGCGAAGTTGAGGCGCCGAGTGGCATTGCGCTCCGGCCCCATGGACATGACGAAGGGGTTGGCGCTGGTCTCCAGAATGGACAGGCCGGCAGCCAGGGTGAACAGGGCGGTCAGGAACACCGAGTAGGTCATGACGTAGGCCGCGGGGATGAACAGGAGCCCGCCGGTTCCCGCCAGCACCAGCCCGATGAGGACGCCGCCCTTGTAGCCCAGGCGGCTGTTGATGAAGGCCGCCGGGATCGCCAGGCAGAAGTAGGCCCCGTAGTAGGCGGACTGCACCAAGGAGGACTGGAAGTTGTTCATGGAGAACACGGAGCGGAAGACCTTGACCAGAGGATCGGTCATGTTTCCGGCCAGGCCCCAGGCGGCGAAGCAGGAGACCAGCAGACAGAAGGGCAGCACCATGCCGGGATACAGGAACCCCCGCTTGGTCGTCCCCTCCCGGACAGGGGTCTCCTCAGCCACGGACTCACGGATCGCAGTCATCACAGCACGCCCTTCTTGAGAATGAGATTGCCGTACAGGGCGGTCTCCCCGGTGAGGACGACGGCGTAGACGCTGGGGGTGTAGTCGTAGAAGGCCATGCGCTCAATCGTCTTGACGCTCACCGGTCCGGCATCCTTCTCGGCCTCGTTCCAGATCTCCTCGTAGACGTCCCACACCGGAGGCCGAGGGTCATCGCCCACCGTCTCCATGAGGGCCACCTGGTAGCTGCTGTAGCGGTCCAGGGGCATGAGCGTGAGGATGGACCGCAGCAGGTCGGGGATCCCCAGACCGTCGGCCCGCACCGTGGTGGGGTGGAGGTGGTGCCCGGGGAAGTTCGCATCGGCCAGGAGAATCTCATCCCCATGGCCCATCTCGAGCAGGATCTTGACGAGTTCGGGTGACAGGTTGGCGGGAATGTTGCGGAGCATCGTTGCTCCTTTCGTGTGGTGGGTGTTCAGTTCAATGTGTGGTTGCGCTCGACGCGCCTGGCGGTCAGTCGGCGGTGGCGTTGCCCAGCCGTTCCCGCATGGCGTCGAAGGCGCCGGGATCGGCGATGGTCCCGGAGGCCTCGACCTCCACGGAGCCGATGCTGCGGCGCAGCACCTCACCGCGAGCACTCGGGCCGAGGACCTCGGCGGCCTCGAGCTGGGCGAGGATGTTGCCCAGGGCACTGGCCTCCGGCGTGCCCACGATGACCTGGCGGTGGCAGGCCGCCGCCGTCATGGCGGGCAGGAGGCTGTTGCGAGCCCCGCCTCCCACCAGGTGGATCGGTGCCGCCGGGTCCAGCTGGTCGCCGACGACGTCCTGCAGCCCCTGGGCGTAGGCGGCGTGGGCGCAGGCGAGCGACTCGAGGATGAGCCGGACCGTCTGCGCCGGCCCCTCGGGAGCCACCTTGTAGTGACTGCGGCACCACTGGGCGATCTTGGCCGGCATGTCGCCGGGACTGGCGAAGAGCTCATCATCGGGGTCGATGACGACGCCGAGGGAGGCGCACTGCCCCGCCGCCTCGACCAGCGCACCGGTGTCGGGCTCGTTCCAGGCTCGCTGGCACTCCTGGAGCAGCCAGAAGCCGGTGAGGTTGCGCAGCAGCCGGATGCCTCCGTCAGTGCGCACCTCGTTGGTCAGTCCGGCCCACAGCGCCGCTGCGTCCAGGACGGGGCTGGGAACCGCCGCCCCGATGAGGCTCCAGGATCCTGAGGAGATGAACAGGCGCACCTCGTCACCGGCCAGACCGAGCGCATGGACGGCGCAGGCGGTGTCGTGCCCGCCGGGACGCACAATGGTGATCCCCTCCGGGGTCGTCCCGGCCACCGTGGCGTCGTCGACGAGCGGGGGCATCCACCCCTCAGGAATCCCGGTGGCCTGGAGCACGCCAGCCGACCACTCTCGCGCCCCGGGTGAGGCGAGCCCGGTGGTCGAGGCGATCGCCCGCCCCGCCTGCGCGGGGGCTCCGAGCAGGTGGGCTACGAGGTCGGGCAGGGGCAGGAAGCGATCCACGCGATCGATGAGGTCGGGCTCCTGCCTCAGGTCCGCGTAGAGCTGGTAGACCGTGTTGATCTGCTGGGGCAGGATGCCGGTCTCCCGCCAGGCGGCCTCCACAGGGAGGGCCCGGTCCAGGTCCGCGGCCCAGCGGGCCATGCGCCGGTCCCGGTAGGCACGCGGGGCGCGCAGCAGCTCTCCGTGGGCGTCGAGCAGGCCGTAGTCGACCCCCCAGGTGTCGATGCCGATGGAGTCGGGGGCCCGCCCCAGGCGCTGCGTCGCCATGGCGATGCTCCGACGAACACCATCCATGATGCGCTCGAGGTCCCAGGTGAGGGTGCCGTGGTCGTCCACCGCCTGGTGGTGGAGGCGGAAGACCTCCTCAGTGCTGATGACCCCCTGCCGGTAGTTCCCCAGGACCGCTCGCACGGAGCTGGAGCCGAGGTCGAGGGCAAGGGCGTGGTGCTCGTCGGTGCTCGTCATGGCAGCACTCCGTCAGCGGTAGAGAGGACCGAAGGTGGCGCAGGCCCGGAAGTCGGCGCTCTCGGGCTCGGCGGTACCGAAGGGCACCCAGGCCTTGGGGCGCAGGATCCTCTCGCGCTCGACGTTGTGCATGTAGACGGGGATGCGCAGCATCGAGGCCAGGGTGATGAGGTCGGCGCCGAAGTGCCCATAGCCGGTGGCCGTGTGGTTGGCGCCCCAGTTGGCCATCCAGTCGTAGACGGAGGTGAAGGCGCCCTGACCGGTCAGGCGCGGGACGAAGAAGGTCGTCGGCCAGGTCGGGTCGGTGCGGTTGACGATCTGGTCGCGCACGTCGTCGGGCAGCTCCACGGTCCAGCCCTCGGAGATCTGGAGGACCGGTCCCTGGCCTGCCACGAAGTTGAGGCGGGTCGCGGTGACGGGCATGCCGCCGGCGGTGGTGAAGTGCGTGGAGAAGCCGCCTCCGGGGAAGTACTCGCGGGTGGCGGCGTGGAAGGTGGAGGCCTTCAGATCCGCCTCGATGTCCGCCTCGGTGATCTCCCACCAGTGCTTGATGATGGGGTTGCCCTCGGCGTCCTTCTCCTCACCGGTGGCGTTGAGCGTGGTGGCCCCGGAGTTGCGCAGGTCGATGAAGCCGTTCTCGGCGCGTCCCTCGAGCTTGTACCCGGTGACCCGCTCAACGGCCTCGGGGCTCCAGTAGGTGCGCACGTCGCTGAAGAGCTGGGGACGGTGGGTCAGGACGGAGTTGAAGAGCATGGCCACGGCGTTGCCGGCGTCGCCCTCCGTGGCGAAGACCTTCTCGGGCCGCTTGCCGTTCCAGTCGAAGGTGGTGTTGAGGAAGGTCTCGAGGATGTCCCCGTTAGGCTTGTAGTCCGTCCACTGACGCTGCCCCTGGAAGCCCGCCGCGATGGCGTCGTGACCCTCGGCCTCCTCGACGAAGCCCAGCTCGGCCAGGGCGGGGTTGCCCTCCATGAGGTCGCGGCCGATGAGGAGCATCTTGATGCAGTAGTCGAACTGCTCGTCGTACTCCTCCTGGGTGAAGCGGTTGGCCTCCGGGTTGCGGTTCTCCCCGATGGTGAGGTGCTCCCGGGCCCAAGCCAGGGCGGTCTCGTACTCCTGGTGGTCGTAGATGCCGTGCGCGATACGGCGGTCGATCTCGATCATGTCGATGTACTCGGCGCGCATGCCCAGGTAGTCGACGAAGAACTGCTCGGGGACGCGGCAGCCGGCGATCCCCATGGAGACGGTCCCGATCGAGAGGTAGCTGCGCCCCTTCATGAGGCCGACCCCCAGGGCGGCGCGCACGTAGCGCAGGATGTTCTCGACGACGTCCTCGGTCAGGCCCGAGTCGTCGGCGTCCTGCACGTCGTGGCCGTAGATGCCGAAGCAGGGGATGCCCAGCATGTTGTAGGCGGCGGCCGCGGCGGCCAGGGTCACGGCCCCGGGGCGCTCAGTGCCGTTGAAGCCCCAGATGGCGTGCGGGATGGAGGGGTCGAGGTCGAGGACCTCGGTGATGTAGTTCCAGGAGGCGGTGACGGTCAGGTCGGCACACACGTTCTCGGTGCGGAACTGCTCCTTGCAGCGGTTGGCCTCGGCCACGCCACCGATCGCGGTCTCGGAGACCACGCAGCGCACCGGGCTGCCGTCGGGGTAAGTCAGGCGCGAGGAGATGAGCTCGGCGACATCCTTGGCCAGCTGAGCGGTCTTGTCCTCGAGGGACTCCCTCACGCCACGACGACGTCCGTCAATGAGGGGACGGATTCCGATGGCGGGGTAGGACGCAGCGGACATGGCAAGTTTCCTTTCACTGGGCGACGATGACCAGGACCCACATCAATGTGAGCGCAAACATAGGATGCCCCTGACCGAACGGTCATGTCAAGCATAGAAACAGAAACACGAAATCGTAGACATGAGAGCGCCAACATGAGACGATGCCTCGGTACCACTTCTGACGCAACGGGGCGCGCAGCGGTACGCCCCGGGGAAAGAGCCCATCATGCTTCTCAACGACGCTCGACAGCAGATCGCCGATGCCTGCTCCCACTTGTCCGACGACGGCCTGGTCGTCGGCACCGCCGGCAACTTGTCCGTTCGGGAGGGGGACCTGGTCGCCATCACCCCCTCGGGGCTGCCCTACCAGGAGATGCGCCCCGACCTGGTCGCCGTGGTCGAGTACGCCACCGGCAAGCAGGTCGAGGGGCCGCTCAAGCCCGCCAGCGAGCTGGACCTGCACCTGACCGCGCTGCGGGCGACCGGACAGATGTCGGTTGTGCACACCCACTCCTATGCGGCCACTACCGTGGCCAGCCTCGAGGGCGTGAGCGCGCTCCCGGCCGTGCACTACTACATCTGCATGTTCGGCGGCAGCGACGTGCGGGTGGCCGACTACGCCATCTACGGCTCCCCCGAGCTGGCCGCCAATGTCGCCAAGGCCCTTAAGGGACGCACCGCGGCCCTCATGAGCAACCACGGATCCGTGGTGACCGGCCCGGACCTGGCCTCCACCTACGTCCTGGCCCAGGAACTGGAGTGGGTCTGCGAGCTCTATCTGCGCACGCTCGCCGTCGGCACCCCCAAGATCCTCACCGATGAGCAGATCGAGGCGGTCGCGTGCAAGATCCGGGACACCGGCTACGGTCAGCACGCCCCGGCCGAGGAGGGCTGAGCGCCGCGGCCACAGGGGACACAGTCTGCGGGCCGGGTAGGGTCTTCCCCATGACGAGGATCGTGGCCGGAACCGTGGGCGGACGCAGGATCGAGGTGCCCCGGTCCGGGACGCGCCCCACCTCCGAGCGCGTCCGCGAGGCTCTTTTCGCCCGCCTGGACCACTACGGGGTGCTCGACGGCGCCCGGGTGCTGGATCTGTGCGCAGGCTCGGGGGCCCTGGGCCTGGAGGCCGCGAGCCGGGGAGCCGGCGAGGTCACGCTCGTGGACTCCTCGCGCGGTGCGTCGCAGACCTGCCGACGCAACATCCGCTCACTGGGCCTGAGGGGGGTATCGGCGGTGACCGCGAAGGCGGCCGCCTTCCTGGCCGGCCCGGCGGGCGCTCCGGCGGACCTGGTGCTGATCGATCCTCCCTACGAGCTGAGCGAGGAGGAGCTCACCGCGATCCTCACTGCCCTGGTCCGCAGCGAGGATCCGTGGCTGGCGCCGCGCGCCGTCGTCGTCGTCGAGCGTTCGACGCGCTCACCGGAACCCACCTGGCCGGCGGGGCTGGAGCGCTTCGCGGACAAGCGGTACGGCGAGACCACGGTCTGGTTCGCCGAGCCGGCCTGAGCCGGGGACGCTCCTCGGCCCGTATCCTGGCGCCTCAGGCTCTTTCGAGGAAGGCCTGGGACTCCTCATCGAGGCGCTCGACGATCGCTGCGGCCAGGGCCCGGTGGTCGCTCAGCTGAGGATCGGCGGCCACGATCCGCTCGGCCTGACGCCTCGCGGTGGCAATGAGGCGGGCATCGCGGGTCACGCGCAGCAGGTCCAGCCCGGAGGTGCGCCCCGACTGCGAGGCCCCCAGGACGTCACCTTCGCTGCGCAGCTCGAGGTCGGCCTCGGCCAGCGCGAATCCGTCCGTGGTGGAGGCGAAGGCCTTGAGCCGGTGGAAGGCGGTGGAGCCGACCTGTGCACCGGTGACCGCCACGCACAGGGACGGCCTGCTGCCACGCCCGACCCGCCCGCGCAGCTGGTGGAGCTGGGACAGTCCGAAGCGCTCGGCATCCAGGATGACCATCATGGAGGCCTCGGGCACGTCCACCCCCACCTCGATGACAGTGGTGGACACCAGGACCGGGGTGTTGCCCGAGGCGAAGTCGGCCATGGCGGCCGCCTTGTCCTCACCACTCATGCGTCCAGTGAGAACCCCGACGCCGATACCCCCCAGAGCGGGCTCACCGGTCAGTCGCTGCCTCCAGTCCTCGACAGCGGCCAGCGGGCGGTCGGGATGCGAGCCGTCCCCCTCCTCCGCGAGCGCCTCCTGCTTCGGCCCGTCATCGGTCTCGACAGCCGCCGCGCCGTCCATCGGCGCCTGTCGGGGCTCGTCGTCGACCTCGATCCGGGGGCACACGACGTAGACCCGCCCCCCGGAGGCGACCTCCTTGGCGGCGCGCCGCCAGATGCCCTCCACCCAGGAGGTGCGCGACCACGGGACGAGGTGGGTGGGTACGGCGCTGCGCCCGGCGGGCAGCTCGTCCAGGACGGAGGTGGCCAGGTCTCCGAAGACCGTCATGGCGATGGTGCGCGGGATCGGGGTGGCGGTCATAACCAGGAGGTGGGGCGTGTGGGTCTGTCCAGTGACTGGGTCGGTCAGACCGCCGCGCTCACGCAGGGCGTCACGCTGGGCGACGCCGAAACGGTGCTGCTCATCGACGACGACCAGGCCGAGGAAGGGGATCTGCACCGTGTCGGACAGCAGGGCGTGGGTACCCACGACGATCGCCGGCTCACCGGCGGCCAGCCCAGTGAGGATCCGACGGCGCTGAGCGGCGGGGGTGGAGCCGGTCAGCAGGTGGACGCGGGTGGCGCGTTCAGCGCCGCCAAGCATCCCGAGGCGGGCCATGGGCCCCAGGACCGCCTCCAGTGAGGAGTGGTGCTGGGCGGCGAGGACCTCGGTGGGGGCCAGGAGGGCGGTCTGCCCGCCGCCTCCAACCACCTGGAGCATGGCGCGCAGGGCCACGAGGGTCTTTCCACTTCCCACGTCGCCCTGAAGAAGGCGCTGCATGGGAACGGTGCGGGCCAGGTCGGCGGAGATCTCCTCACCGACCCGCTTCTGCCCGGCGGTCAGGTCGTAGGGCAGGCGGGCGTCGAGGTCCGCTCTCAGGGAGCCCTCCGCCTCCGGTACGGGCCAGGCGACCGCGGTGCATGTCGCCTCATGATGGGCTCGACGCTGGGCCAGGGCGACCTGCAGGATGAGGGCCTCCTCGTGGCGCAGCCGTTTCCGGGCGGCTTTCCACTGCCCGGAGTCCTCGGGCCGGTGCACCCAGCGGTAGGCGGTGTAGGCGTCGACCAGCTCCGCCTCGCGCCGCAGCTCCTCGGGGAGGGGGTCGGCGACGTCGCCCGGCTCCAGCTGGTCCAGGACGCTGCGCACCGCCTTGGCCACCAGCCAGGACGGGAGGGCCTCCGTGCCGGGGTAGATGGGCATGGGTCGGGCCAGCAGGGCCGCGCGCTCGTCCTCATCGAGCTCGTCGAGGACGTACAGGCGCGGGTTGGACAGCTGCTTGCGTCCACGGTGGAATCCCACCTTGCCGCTGAGCAGGACGGTGGTTCCGGGGGCCAGCTGAGCGGCTCGGGCGCGCATCTGGCCGGCCGCACCGAACTGGACGAGGTCCATGGTGGAGGCGCCGTCGGTAACGGTGGCCTCCATAAGGGCCGGGACCCGTCCGGAGCGGGTGCGCCGGGAGGAGGCGCGCACGACCTGGGCCTGGATGGTGGCTTGCTCACCCTCGACGAGGGTGCGCATATCGGTCAGCTCCCCCCAGGTGTCGTAGCGCCGGGGCAGCAGGCGCAGCAGGTCCGCCCCGGTCTCCACCCCCTGCTTGGCGAGCTGTGCGGCCGTGCGCTTGCCCACGAGCCGGGTCACGGGACGCTCGAGCAGGCCGACGCTGCCGGGACGGGGCGTGCGGGTTGAGCGATCAGACGAGCCGGACACGGCCCCACCCTATGACGAAGGAGCCTGGGAGCCCTTCATGACCCGAGGCGCTTGCATATGCGAGCGCCTCGAGACATGGCAGCGCGCAGAGAGGGCTACTCGATGGCGATGAGGACGTCGGGGTGCTCCTGCCCTCCGGCATGGACAGCGACCTCCACGTCCTCGCCGACCACCTGTCCCCGGACTCCCACCGCCGCGCTGGCGGCCAGGGCACCGACGTCGCGACCGGCGTTGCGGCCGGTGATGACGGTCAGGAGCTCGTCGGAGGGGCGCAGCGCCGAGGCCACGGCGCGAGCCACGGCCTCACCGTCGGCCTGGGCTCCGTTGAGGGCGAAGGTGCGCAGGCCCGCGGCGGCGCTCCAGGCGCGACGGGCCAGGTCGGTCAGCTCGGCGTCCTCGCTGCGGCCCGCCAGCGCGACGGCGGCCGCCAGGACCCGGGCCTCGTCGTCGGTGTCGCACACGAGGAGCTGAATGCCCTCGGCCTCATAGCGCTCCGAGGCCACCCCGGCGCGGGCGGTCTCTCGAGCGGCGCCCGTCTTGCGGGTGGTACCCACCGGAGGGCGGACGGTGGAGACGGCGGAGCGGGCCGCCAGGAAGCGGGCGGCATCGTGGGCCGCCTCGGTGCAGGCGGCATCACAGGGCAGCACGATGACCTGGGAGGACCCCAGGTCCGCTGCGGCGCGGGCGATCCCCTCCCGGTCCGGGTTGAGGACGACGGCGGCGTCGGAGCGGGCGAGCTGCTCGATGAGCCCGGGAGCCCGGGTACAGGCGATGACACCGACGCCGGACTGCCGTGAGCGCACGGCCAGATGCGGGGCCTGCGCCGGTGCGGGACGGGGGGCGGCCGCCTGGGAGGGGTGCATGCGCACCGACTGCGCCTTGCGCTCGGCCCGGCGCGCAGCCAGGCGCTCGAAGGAGACCACGTGCCCCGTGGGGTCGGAGTCGAACGCCTCCCACGGAGAGGGCGGCTCGTCCGTGGGGCTCACCAGGGCTGTGGGGTGGAGGTGGTGGATGCAGATCTGCCGGGCACGGCCCGCGTGCGGCAGTGCGGCACGCGGGGTGTCGGTGTGGACGTGGACCTGGTAGAGGCCCACCCCCAGGGCGTCCGGGGTACCGACGACGCCCACGGAGTCGCCGATGCGCTCCAGATCCCGACGCAGCTGACCGGCCTGGACCGCGGTCGCCTCCAGCAGGTACATCACCTCGAACTCGCCGGTGGACATGCCCAGGGGCTCGGGACCGACGCTGTGCGGAACCCCGCCGGCGGCCAGATCGGTGAGCATCTGGCGGGCGACGGCGGTGTAGGGGGCGTGCTCGTCGGCGTCCTCGTGGCCCTGACGCAGCTCTGGGGCCTCAGTCGCCCCGCGGCCGGCGTCCTGCATCGCGTCGATGGTGTCCGACAGGCAGGTCAGCAGCAGCATGAAGGCCGCTCCCCCGGCATCCACCGGGCCGTGTCCGAGGCCGGAGGTCTCCACAACGGATTCCTGGGCGCCGAAGGCGGCGGCGGCGGCGATGAGGCTCAGGGTGGCGGGCGAGCTCGCCGTCGCCTCCTCCAGGGCGGAGCGGGCCGCCGTGGCCGCGTCCCGGGCGACTGACAGCAGGGTCCCCGAGACAGGGCGTGAGACCGCGGCCCAGGTGGTGTCCGCCATGGCCTCGTAGACGTGGACAAGCTCGACGGGACGCAGGCCGGTGGGGTCGGGGGCCTCGGCGCAGACGTCCGCGAAGGCGGCCAGGGCCTGGGAGATCAGAAGACCCGAGTTCCCTCGGGCTCCCCGGACGGCGCCGTCGGCTGCAGCGCGGGCCACCTGAGCGGCATCAGCGGCCCGGCCCAGTCGGTGGAGGGCGTCGGAGGCCGAGCGCAGGGTGAGCAGGACGTTGGTTCCGGTATCTGCGTCCGGCACGGGGAAGACATTGAGGACATCGACGAGGTCCCGGGTCTGATCGGCAACGATCTCCGCCAGCGCAATCCAGCGCCGCACTGCGGCCCCCTGCAGCACATGGGCCTCTGAGACAGGGGTAACGGGGCGATGTCCTTGAGACTGCGCCATCTTCGCCTCCCCTGGGTCCCGGCTACGACCAGCACACCATGTGTGTCACGCTGCGAACACCTTCTGTTCCATTGCATGATCTGCATATGTGCAGGCGTTCAGCGAGCCTGGTTCATGGCTGGGCCGAGCCTTCGGTTTGATATGTGGTTTTAGAGTACCGTCCCAGGCACATTCCTCCCACCGGAGCGAGGCGCACGGACAAGGACCGTGCTCTCAGCGACGCAGAGCCGAAAGGGCACTCAGGCCACCGGCACGCTGGTCAGGCCGCTACCACCACATCCACCTGAGACACACGTTCTTCGATCAGTGAGATGCAACACACTATCGACTCACTCTACCCTTACTCCTCGGGTTCCATACAGGGCAGCATGTGCCCGAACGCACGCCAAGGCGGCTTGGGGCGCCGCACACGGGTCCGCTATTGTGTTCGGGTTGCCCGGCGCCTCACGCCTGGGCGGTAAGACCTGGCGCCAGGCATCAGCCTGAGCGTTGAAGCATTGAAGATCAGGAGTGAGACCGTGGCTGCTGTGTGCGACGTTTGCGGCAAGGGCCCCATCTTCGGCAAGAGCGTCTCGCACTCCCACGTGCGGACCAACCGCCGGTGGAACCCCAACATCCAGCGTGTGCGTGCTCTCGTCAATGGCGCCCCCAAGCGCCTCAACGTGTGCACGTCCTGCCTCAAGGCCGGGAAGGTGACGCGCAACATCTGAGCGCATCATCTCGAGTCCTTCGAGCACGAGGCCGTCGCTGCGCAAGCAGTCGGCGGCCTTTATCGTACCCCGTGTCCCTCAACGAGTGACGGCCCGTCATGTGTGGGAGAAGTGGTCCCATCCGGTGTGCTCCTGCGCGGGTTCTCCTGCCAGCAGGACACCCGGTCGGTGCCCCAGCACCCGGGCCGGTGAGGACTGCGGGCTCAGGACCCGGCCGATCACCCGGGCGCCGGCGGGCAGCCGATCAAGTGCGTGTGCCGGGACGGTGGCAAGCAGTCCGTGGTCCTCTCCCCCGGTGAGCAGCCAGCTGCGGGCCAGGGCGTGAGCGGCCGATCCGTCACAGCCGCTCACGAGCGCAGCCACCGGCTCGAGGAAGGACGCGTCCGGCAGGTCGCCAGGATCGTCGAGGTCGATGACGACGCCGCTGGCACGGGCGATCCGACCGGCATCCCGCAGCAGCCCGTCGGAGACGTCCAGCATGGAGGTGGCGCCGGCCCATGCCAGGTCGCGGCCCGCAGCCAGGGGCGGGATGGGGGCGCGGAAGGCCTCGATGCAGGCCCAAGCCTGTGGGTGCTCCTGACCTGAAGGAACAACGGCTCCCGAACCTGATGCGCAGTCAGAGCCCGCACTGAGCAGGGCGAGTCCCGCTGCGCTGCGCCCCAGGGTTCCGACGTGCACCACGGCGTCGCCGGGCCGGGCTCCGCTTCGCAGAACCGGGGCTCTGCCCTCGAGGTCGCCCAGGACCGTGACGGACACGATCAGCGAGTCACCGCCACTGAGGTCACCGCCCACGACGCCCGCCCCGCAGGGCTCACAGCCCTGGGCCAGTCCTCGGGCGAAGTCCCGTACCCAGCCGACCGGGGTGGACGCGGGCATGACCAGGCCGACGACGAGCGCGACGGGCCTGGCCCCCATGGCGGCGGCGTCAGCCAGGTTCTGGGCTGCGGCCCTGACCCCGACGTCGCGGCCCGTGGACCACTGGGTGCGGAAGTGACGCCCTTCGACCAGGACGTCGGTGCTCACGGCCGTTCGCGAGTCTGGGAAGGACAGGACCGCGCAGTCGTCCCCCGTGCCGACGGGGGTCTGCGGGCCGCGGGGCAGGAGGGGGGTGATGACGGCGAGGAGCTCCTCCTCGCTGAGGTCACCGACCCGCGCGCCCTGCCCCGCTGCCTCTGCGCCGGCCGGGGCAGGCTCAGCGGTTGACATCGGTGGAGCGGGCCACGGCCAGCTCGATGAGCTCGGAGACCAGCTCGGTATAGCCCAGTCCGGAGACCTGCCACATGTAGGGGTACATGGAGAAGGGGGTGAATCCGGGCATCGTGTTGATCTCGTTGACGACTGCCTCACCGGCATCGGTGAGGAAGAAGTCGACCCGGGCCAGTCCCTCGCAGCCGAGCGCCTCGAAGGCCCGGGCGGCGGTGTCCATGAGGAGATCGCGCGCCTCGGGGCCGATGCGCGCCGGGCACACCATGGCCACGGCGTCGTGGGCCAGGTACTTGGTCTCGTAGTCGTAGAACTCGCCTGCGCCCTGGGAGGCGTCCATGGCGATCTCGCCGGGCTCGGCCACCCGGGGGGCGTCGTCGCCGCGGCCCTGAAGGACGGCGACCTCGACCTCGCGTCCCACGATGCCGCTCTCCACGAGGACCTTGGGGTCGACCGCGCGGGCCGCCTCGATGGCCCCGGCCAGGTCCTCGGGGCGGTCGACCTTGCTGATGCCCAGGGAGGAGCCGGCGCGGGCGGGCTTGACGAACAGGGGGTAGGTCAGGGACCGGCAGGCCTCCAGGATCGCCTCGGGGTCGCGCTTCCAGGCATGGGGGCCGACGACGACGTGCGGCGCCGTGGCGATGCCCGCGGCCCCCAGGAGCACCTTGGTGACCTGCTTGTCCATGCCCGCGGCACTGGCCAGCACCCCGCAGCCGACGTAGGGAATGCCCATCATCTCCAGC
Source organism: Actinomyces sp. HMT 175 (assembly GCF_016694895.1). Taxonomy (NCBI): domain Bacteria; kingdom Bacillati; phylum Actinomycetota; class Actinomycetes; order Actinomycetales; family Actinomycetaceae; genus Actinomyces; species Actinomyces sp. HMT 175. Next base: position 1,117,106 of record NZ_CP068012.1, on the reverse strand, counting down.
ATGCCCTGGATGGTCCCGTCCTCGCCGTAGGGCCCGTGCAGCAGCGGCAGGACGACGTCGACCCGCCCCAGGATCTCAGGCCCCGTGGGGCCGAGCACCGTGAGCTCTCCGCCTCCCAGGGGTGCGGTGAGCCTCCCGCGTCCCAGGCCCTCGGCGGTGATGGTCACCGGGGGGCGGTTATCGCTGAGCTCGAGGGCGGCCGGATCGTCCTCGACGAGCAGCCACTGGCCCTCGGGGGTGATGCCCACCGGAAGGACCTCGTAGCGGTCGCGGTCGATGGCTGACAGGACACCGGCGGCGGTGGCGCAGGAGATCGTGTGCTCACCGCTGCGTCCGCCGAAGACGACGGCAACACGCACGGTGGGCTTGTGAGAACTGGGCACGGAGGGGCCGGTTTCCTGGAGGGCTGTCATAGGTCCCACGCTACCGCGCTGCGCCCGACATACTGATAATGCACAACGAACCCGGGATAAAGCAGGCCTCCACACCCCTGGGAGGCTAGGCCTGCGACGGTGCCGCGTGCACGCCCTCGGACTTGCGGGGACGAGCCAACAGCGCGTCAGTGACCTGCGCAACGCTGGCGGCGCCCTCGACGACGGTGACGACCCCGGCGGTGATGGGCATGTCCACGCCGTGGGCCCGGGCCAGGTCCAGGACGGCGCGGGCCGACTTGGCGCCCTCGGCCACGCCCCGGGAGGCCGCAGCGGCCTCGGCCACGCTCATCCCCTCGCCGAGGTGGCGGCCGAAGGTCTGGTTGCGGCTCAAGGGCGAGGAGCAGGTGGCCACCAGATCCCCCATGCCGGCCAGCCCGGAGAAGGTCTCCGGGCGAGCCCCGAGCTTGAGGCCCAGCCGGGTGATCTCCACCAGGCCCCGGGTGATGATCGTGGCCTTGGAGTTGTCCCCCAGGCCCCGGCCCGCGGCCGCGCCGACGGCCAGGGCGATGACGTTCTTGACCGCCCCGCACAGCTCGACGCCCAGGACGTCGGTGTTGGTGTAGGGACGGAAGGTGCCGGTGGCGCACAAGGAGGCGATCCGGGCGGCGACCTGCTCGTCGTCGGCAGCCACGACGGTGGCGGTGGGCTGGCCCGCAGCGATCTCGTCGGCGAGGTTGGGGCCGGAGACGACCACGACGCGGGAGGGGTCGATGCTCAGGGCCTCAGCCAGGACCTCGCTCATGCGCAGCCCGGTACCCAGCTCGACGCCCTTCATGAGGGAGACGGCCACGGCGTCGTCGGCCAGGGCGCCCCTGAGGGGCTCCAGGACCCTCCGGGCCTCCTGGGAGGGCACGGCCACGACGACGACACTCGCCCCCGTGACGGCCTGGGCCAGATCGGTGGTCGCCTTCAGGCCCTGCGGCAGACGGTGACCGGGGACGTAGCGCTCGTTGGTGCCGGCATTGATCTCCTCGGCCACCTCCCGGCGCCGGGCCCAGATCGTCGTGGGAGTGCCGGCCTGGGCCAGGAGGCTGGCGAAGGTGGTGCCCCAGGCTCCTGAGCCGATGACGGCCGCGGCCGGGCGCAGCGGCGCACTCGTTGCGGGATCGACGCCGCTCACTGGTCCTCCTCCTGAATGTCCGCCTCGGGCAGCGGGTCGGGACGGCGCACACCGATCTTCCCCTTGCCGGGGTCTCCGTCGTAGTGCATGTCGAAGGGGCGGGGGGCCTTCTCGCCGCGAAGCTCCTCAACCAGGGCGGTGATGGCCCGCATGATCTCGGCGGTGCAGGCGCGCACGGCCTCGCGGTCCTGGGTGTCCTGCCCGAAGCGGGACAGGTCCATGAGCTCACCGATGGTGACGCGCACGTCCTTACGAGGGAAGGGGTGGAAGGAACGCCCGTAGGTGTCCAGGATCTCGTGGGCCCCCCACTGCCCCATGGGCAGGACGGGGGCGCCACTGGTCATGGCCAGCCGGGCCGCCCCGGTCTTGGCCACCATTGGCCACTTGAGGGGGTCGCGGGAGAGCGTGCCCTCGGGGAAGATCATGATGGCGCCGCCGTCGGCCAGGACCTCACTGGCGGCCTTGAGGGCCGTGGCCGCGTTCTGGGTGCCCCGCTGAACCGGGATCTGGCCGCCTGCCCGCAGGATGGAGCCGAGCACCGGTACCTTGAACAGAGTGGACTTGGCCAGCGAGTAGACGGGGACATCAGCATCGACCAGGGCTCGCATGGCCGTGAGCGAGTCGAGGTCGGTCAGGTGGTTGGCCACGGCGATGAAGCCGCCCTCGCGGGGGATGTTCTCCAGACCGCTCACTGTCTGCCGGGAGACCATCTTGAGGAACGGGATGATCGCCCCGCGCGCGGCGAAGCGGTAGAACGGGGTCATGGGGCGTGTTGCAGGCACGGGTGAACTCTATCCGCTTCAGCGCTCTGAACGCGGCCGTCCGAGCCGGGCCCACGGCCCGCACGGCCCTGGCCTCGCGAATCCTCGGGCAGGGACCGGCCCGCCTCAGGCCAGGCGGGTGACGGCGGCGTTGAGGGACTCCAGCTTGGACATGAAGTGCTCGTAGCCGCGGTCGATGAGGTTGACGCCCTCGACCCGGCTAGTGCCCTCGGCGGTCAGGGCCGCGATGAGGTGGGAGAAGCCGCCGCGCAGGTCGGGCACGACGATGTCGGCACCGGTCAGCGGCGTGGGCCCGGAGATGACCGCGGAGTGGTAGAAGTTGCGCTGGCCGAAGCGGCACTCGGTACCGCCCAGGCACTCGCGGTAGACCTGGATGGTGGCCCCCATCTTGCACAGGGCACCGGTGAAGCCGAAGCGGTTCTCGTAGACGGTCTCGTGGACGATGGACAGGCCCTGGGCCTGGGTGAGCGCCACGACGAGGGGCTGCTGCCAGTCGGTCATGAAGCCGGGGTGGACGTTGGTCTCCACCACGATCGACTTCAGGTCACCGCCGGGGTGGTAGAAGCGGATGCCCTCATCGGTGACGTCGAAGGCGCCCCCCACCTTGCGGAAGGTGTTGAGGAAGGTGGTCATGTGGCTCTGGTGGGCTCCACGCACGAACACGTCCCCGCGAGTGGCCAGGGCGGCCGAGGCCCAGGAGGCGGCCTCGATGCGGTCCGGCAGGGCCGAGTGGGTGTAGCCGCACAGCTCGTCGACGCCCTCGACGTGGATGGTGCGGTCGGTGTCCACCGAGATGATGGCGCCCATCTTCTGCAGGACGTCGACCAGGTCCATGATCTCGGGCTCGACGGCGGCATTGCGCAGCTCGGTCAGTCCGTGCGCGCGCACAGCGGTGAGCAGGGTCTGCTCGGTGGCTCCGACCGAGGGGTAGGGAAGCTCGATGACGGTGCCCTTGAGACCGTGCGGCGCGGTGAGCCGGATGCCCTGGGCCTGCTTGTCGACCGCGGCGCCGAACTGGCGCAGGATCTCCAGGTGGAAGTCGATGGGGCGGTCACCGATGCGGCACCCGCCCAGATCGGGGATGAAGGCCTCCCCCAGGCGGTGCAGGAGCGGACCGCAGAAGAGGATCGGGATGCGCGAGGAGCCGGCGTGCGCGTCAATGTCGGCCATGTGGGCCGACTCGACCTTGGACGGGTCCAGCTGGAGGATGCCCTCGCGCTGGTCGTAGTCGATGCTCACTCCGTGCAGGCTCAGCAGCCCCGAGACCACGTCGACGTCACGAATGAGCGGGACGTTGCGCAGCACTGAGGGAGTCGACCCCAGCAGCGCCGCCACCATCGCCTTGGGAACCAGGTTCTTGGCTCCGCGGACGGTGATCTCACCAGTCAGCGGGCGACCACCCTCGACCTGGAGCAGACCGTCGACCATGCACACCTCCATGCGTCATCTGGGCGTGCCGCGCGCGTGAGCCGCTCACCCATCCCCGCGCAGGCGCGCGAGGCCGTCCCAGCATAAGCGCACCGAAGGGGCTCCCAGGACCTTTTTCAGGGCCGTATCAGGTGGCCTTCGACTCACAGAAAGTGCCGATTAATCCCACCCAAAGCCGTGCAAATACCGATGAAACTGACAAGACGAGCTCTTCCGCGAACCAGCTGCGAGCGCTCCCGGTCCCGCTCAGGGTCGAGGCATATCCGCGGCCCGCGCCGAGACGACCTCCTGGGCCGGCAGGTGCTTGGCCGGCAGGGTGCGCGGCTTGAAGGCCGGGCGGGCCTCCTCGTAGGCGCGGATGGCGTCCTCCTGGGTGAGGGTCAGGGAGATGTCGTCGAGCCCCTCCATGAGAATCCAGCGGACGTAGTCATCGATGGAGAAGGCACACCGGAAGGAACCGGCCTCGACCGTGCGGTTCTCCAGGTCCACCGTCACCTCGGTGCCCGGCTCAGTCTCGAGGATCTTCCACAGCTGCTCGCAGTCCTCCTGGGAGACCACGCCGGCCACCAGTCCCTGCTTGCCGGCGTTGCCGCGGAAGATGTCGGCGAAGCGGGGGGCCAGGACGACCTTGAAGCCGTAGTCCTTGAGCGCCCACACGGCATGCTCGCGCGAGGAGCCCGTGCCGAAGTCGGGACCGGCGACGAGCACCGAAGCCCGCTTGTAGGCCTCCTGGTTGAGGATGAAGTCGGGCTCACCGGCCCGCCAGGAGGCGAACAGGGCGTCGTCGAAGCCCGTGCGGGTGATGCGCTTGAGATACACCGCCGGGATGATCTGGTCGGTGTCGACGGCGCTGCGCCGCAACGGGGCGCCGATGCCGGTGTGTCGGATGAACTTGTCCACGGTCGTTGAGCTCCTTGCCTCTACTCGGCCCCTACCGGGCCTGTCCTCGCCTGTATGCCTTCATCTCCTGCGCGCCGGCCCCTACTGGACGGTTGCCTCATGCGCGGCGGAGACCGGCGCAATCGCCGGGACCGTCGGGATATCGCCCGAGTCCTGCGTGGCCTCGGGACGCGGCGGCAGGTCTCCCGGGGCCGACAGCGCCCCGCGCACGGCGGTGGCCGCGGCGACGACGGGCGAGACGAGGTGGGTCCGTCCACCCTTTCCTTGACGCCCCTCGAAGTTGCGGTTGGAGGTGGAGGCCGCACGCTCCCCGGAGGAGAGCTTGTCGGGGTTCATGGCCAGGCACATGGAGCAACCGGCGTTGCGCCACTCGGCGCCGAAGCTCGTGAAGACCCGGTCCAGGCCCTCGGCCTCGGCCTGCAGACGCACTCGGGCAGAGGCCGGCACCACGAGCATACGCAGCCCCTCGGCCTTCTTGCGCCCACGCACCACCTCGGCAGCGGCCCGCAGGTCCTCGATACGGCCGTTGGTGCACGAGCCGATGAAGACGGTGTCGACCTTGATGTCGCGCAGAGGCGTTCCCGGAACGAGGTCCATGTACTCCAGGGCCCGTTCAGCGGCCAGCCGCTCGGTGGCGTCGGCGATGTCCTCGGGGTCGGGGACCCGCGCGGACAGCGGCAGGCCCTGTCCGGGATTGGTTCCCCAGGTGACGAAGGGCTCGATGTCCTCGGCCTGCAGCACCACCTCGGTGTCGAAGACGGCGTCGGGATCGGTACGCAGGCTGGACCAGTACTCCACGGCGGCGTCCCAGTCCTCGCCGACGGGGGCGTGAGGACGGCCCTTGAGGTAGTCGAAGGTGGTCTGATCCGGGGCGATCATGCCGGCGCGGGCCCCACCCTCGATGCTCATGTTGCAGATCGTCATCCGGGCCTCCATCGAGAGCTGCTCGATGGCCCGCCCGCGGTACTCAATGACGTGCCCCTGGGCGCCGTTGGTGCCGATCTTGGCGATGATGGCCAGGATGATGTCCTTGGCCCCGCTGCCCGAGGGCAGGTCCCCGTCAATGGTGACGCTCATCGTCTTGAAGGGGGCGATGGGCAGGGTCTGGGTGGCCAGGACGTGCTCGACCTGGGAGGTACCGATACCGAAGGCGAGGGCCCCGAAGGCGCCGTGAGTGGAGGTGTGGGAGTCGCCGCAGACCACGGTCATGCCGGGCTGGGTCAGGCCCAGCTGCGGACCGACGGCGTGGACGATCCCCTGGTCGGCGTCCCCCAGGGAGTGCAGCCGTACCCCGAACTCGGCGCAGTTGGCGCGCAGGGTCTCGATCTGAGCGCGGCTGGTGACGTCGGCGATCGGCAGGTCGATGTCCACAGTGGGGGTGTTGTGGTCCTCGGTGGCGATCGTCAGGTCGGGACGACGCACCGGGCGTCCGGCCAGTCGCAGCCCCTCGAAGGCCTGGGGGCTGGTGACCTCGTGGACCAGGTGAAGGTCGATGTACAGCAGGTCGGGGGCGCCATCGCTACCCTTGGACACCACATGATCGCGCCAAACCTTCTCGGCGAGAGTCATTCCCATCGACTTCATCCTCTCAGCAACAGTGTTCCCGATCCGCCCGCACTCAGCAGCGCCCGACGACGCCACTGACTCGCGCAGACCGCACGAGGCGGCCGCGCCGCATCCGAGGCCATAGCCTTGGCCTGAAGGATGCTGACACTGCGCCGCTTCCCTGGCGGACCCTAACTTGAAATCTCATACCTTGAAATGCCAGTATCAGATTATGGACAGCCCCTCAGAGAACTCCCCGGAGAACGACAGCAGCGGCGTCGGCGTCATCGACAAGGCAGCCCTGGTGATGAGCGCACTGGAGTCGGGGCCGGCGACCCTGGCCCAGCTCGTGTCCACCACGCACCTGGCCCGCCCCACGGCTCACCGCATCGCGGTCGCCCTGGAGTTCCACCGCCTGGTCACCCGCGACTCCCAGGGACGCTTCATTCTGGGCCCCAGGCTCACCGAGCTGGCCAGCGCCGCAGGAGAGGACCATCTCCTGTCCGCCGCCGGGCCGGTGCTGGCGGCTCTGCGCGACAAGACCCACGAGTCGGCGCAGCTCTACCGCCGCCAGGGGGACGTGCGCATCTGCGTGGCCAATGCCGAGCGCCCGATCGGGCTGCGTGACTCCATTCCCGTGGGCGCCACCATGTCCATGCAGGGCGGCTCGGCGGCCCAGGTGCTTCTCGCCTGGGAGGAGCCTGACCGCCTGCACCGGGGCCTGGTAGGAGCCCGCTTCACCGCCACCATGCTCTCAGCGGTCCGACGTCGGGGGTGGGCTCAGTCAGTTGGGGAGCGCGAGCCCGGGGTCGCCTCCGTCTCGGCGCCGGTACGCGGTCCCGGAGGCAAGGTCGTGGCCGCGATCTCGATCTCAGGACCCATCGAGCGGATGGGGCGTCAGCCCGGCCGGGTTCACGGACACGTGGTCATGGCCGCGGCGCGTCGGCTCTCAGAGGTGCTCACCGACACCAGTACCGTCTGACGGAGGTCGCACCTCATTCCCACCCTCGCGGCGACTGCGGCACCCCACCGCCCCTCAGGCCCTCAGGCACCGACCAGGGCGATGGCGCGCCGGTAGGCCTCGACGTGCATCTGTGCCACGGCACCCCATTCGGCCAAGGGGGCGACCTCGTAGTTGTGGGTCTTGATGCGCTCGAGCAGCTCGTCGTCTCCCAAGAGAGTGGCGAGCTCGCGGCCCAGACCGGCGTCGTCGTCAGCGAGGAGGCCATCGACGCCATCGGTGATGAAGTCGCGCACCCCGCTGGAGCGCATAGCGACGACGGCCAGCCCCGCACTGCGGGCCTCCAGGGTGGAGATGCCGAAGGACTCGGCGGGTGAGGTCTGCAGGTAGATGTCTGCGCGTGTGAAGGCCTGGGCGAGCTCAGTGCGCTCGACGCGCCCCACGAGCTCGATGCGGTCGGCCAGGCCGGACTCGGCAACCTCCCGGGTGAGTCGCTCACGCAGCGGGCCGTCCCCGTAGATCTTGAGGATCGCATCGGTGCCGGGGGTGCTCCTGACCGCCTGAGCGAAGGCGCGCACGACCTGCAGGGGGCGCTTGCGCTCGACCCACCGCAGGGAGGCCACGACCGTGACCGGCCGGTGAGGCCGTCGTTCCTGGGGACCGGGACGCTCCAGGTGCCAGTCCTCGACGGTGATGCCATTGGGCAGAATGGTGACGGGATCATGAGCACCGGCGCGGCGGACCTGGGCGGCGAGCATGGAGGACACGGCCGTCAGGTCGGCGCCGCCGCGCTGCCACAGCCGCACGGGACTGACGGGCCCCAGTGCTCCGGCCACGCGCGCCCAGGGTCCCAGGACGCAGTGGAAGGTGACGGCCAGCGGGAGCCGCGCTCGCCGGGCGGCGGAGATGCCGGACCAGGCGAAGGGTGAGACGACGCCGACGTGGGCGTGAACGACGTCGGGGCGCAGGCGGGACAGGAGGTCGTCGAGCTCGCGGCCGGCTCGAGGATGAACGGGCAGCTCACTAGGTAGGTGCGCGGTGGTGCGGTAGACGGGGAAACCATCGACCCTTTCGACGCTGCGGCCACGACCGTCACCGACTGGCGTGGCGGTGACGACGGCGGGCTCGTGGCCGGCCAGCCTCAGGTTGCGGGCGAGATCCCGCACCTGAGTCTCGATGCCGCCCAGCCTGGGCGCATAGCAGTCGGAGACGATGAGGACGCGCATTGCCTCAGTCTGCCACGTCCTGCTTGGGCGCATGCCCCTGACAGAACCCTCACACCGCGCAGGCCCTCGTCGGCCGGTGACGTCAGCAGGCCGCCTCGGCGCTGCGCAGCCCGGCGATGGCCTTCTCGAAGTCCTCCAGGGAGTCGAAGGAGGAGTAGACCGAGGCGAAGCGCAGGTAGGCGATCTGATCCAGCTCACGCAGGGGGCCCAGGATCGCCAGCCCGACGTCGTGGGAGTCGACGAGCGCCTGACCTCCGGCGCGGATGGCCTCCTCAACCTGGTGCGCCAAAAGCGCGAGCTGATCGTCGGACACGGGGCGCCCCTGGCAGGCGCGCCTGACCCCGACCACGACCTTGTCACGACTGAAGGGCTCGACGACGCCGGAGCGCTTGCGGACCGACAGGCTGGCGGTCTCCAATGTGGTGAATCGACGCCCGCACTGCTGACACTCACGACGACGACGGATGGAGGTGCCGTCCTCAGCGGTCCGGGAGTCGACAACGCGCGAGCCGTCATGACGGCAGAAGGGGCAGTGCACGCCTACAACCTCCGAACTCACTGGACTACGTGTCAGTCCATCGGAGAGTAAACGCCCGGCGGGCCGCCCCGCAAGCCCGCCTCAAGGTGCGATCCGTGCACGAGTTCTCACGCCGCAGGGATCTCCAGCGTCTGCCCGGCACGGATGGTCGTTCCCTGGAGGTCATTGAGTTCGGCGATCCGGGCCACCATCCCCGGGACGTCCGCGGTCCCGCTCGCCTCGGCGATGTCCCACAGGGACTGACCGGGACGAACCACCGTGGTGGTGGTATCCGCCTGCACCTGGGCAACCGCCGTAGCGGGGCCCGCCCAAGCCATGCCCGCCAGGGCCCCGATGGCCAGTCCGCTGCATGCGAGCACGAGGGCCGCGGCGATGACCGCAAGACCGCCACGAAGAAGCCGCAGTCCACCTGGGGAGCGCACCTCCGTCTCCACCGCCTCCCGCGGGCGGGACGGGACGGGCTCCCCCTTGCCGGGACGCTGAGCGGCGCCGCCTCTCCGGCCCTCCTCCTGCAGAGCGCTACGTCGCAGCCCAGCGGCACGCACCGCCGGGTGCCGCGGGGCCAGCCTCTCCAGCTCCGAGCGACGACCCCGCAGTGCAGCAGGCGCCGCGGGGCGACGCATTGGCAGCGCTGCCGGCAGCACCGGGACACGAGCGGATGCGACCCCGGGGCGCTGCGCGCCCTCGACACTACGCCCCACAGGAGCCTCGGGGACGAAGTCGTCAGTGACCAGCCTCAACCGAGGCCGACGGGAGGACTGCCCGCCGGCCCGGCCACTGGCCGGCCCAGCGACGGGCTCATCACTCCGAGCCCGAGAAGCCTGACGGGACGGGAGCGGGATGGCGATGGCACTCACGGCAACCTCCTGAACACATGTTCGACGAACGCTTGTTCGATACATTAGCGCCTGAGAGGCAACACGTCCAGCATGTCTTCGAACATGTGTTTGAATCGTGGTCGCGTCGCCGGTAGGCTGGTCATGTCCAAGACGATCACGGACCACCGACATCTATTCCGCGCCCTTGACGCCCCCGGGCCTGAGGGTTGTCCGGCAGGGAGGGCCAGGACTATGAGCACCACAGCACGCCAGGGCGACTCATCGACCCCGATGCCGCACGCCGGAGCCGGCGGTGCTGAGCAGATCAGCGCAGCAGCGGTCACGGAGGTCGTCAACGACCTCGACAAGCGCGCCCGCGCAGTCTATGAGGCCGTCCGCGCGGCCATCGCCACCCACGGCTACCCGCCCTCACTGCGTGAGATCGGCGAGCAGGTGGGCCTGACCAGTCCCTCCTCCGTCAAGCACCAGCTGGACAAGCTCGAGCGCCTGGGCCTGGTGCGCCGAGACCCGAATCGGCCTCGGGCGATGGAGGTCGTCTGCGCCGACAGCGCACCGAGCGGCCGCGCGGCCACCCCCGGCAGCGCTCACGTCACCTCACTTGACTCCCCCAGCGTCCCCGGCGTCGAGGACGGGGAGGCGGTCGCCGTTCCGCTGGTGGGAAGGATTGCCGCCGGGGTCCCGATCCTGGCGGAGCAGGAGGTCACCGATGTCATGGCCCTGCCTCGCCGCCTGACCGGCGAGGGCGAGCTCTTCATGCTGGAGGTGCACGGGGACTCGATGATCGAGGCCGCCATCTGTGACGGTGACTGGGTGGTGGTGCGCTCCCAGCCCGACGCGGCCAACGGTGAGATCGTGGCGGCCATGATCGAGGACGTCGACGGCGCCTCGGCCACGGTCAAGGTGCTCTCGCGACGCGACGGCCACCAGTGGCTGCTTCCCCGTAACTCCAGCTACGCCCCGATCGACGGAGACCGGGCCACGATCATGGGCAAGGTGGTCACGGTGCTGCGCGCCCTGTAGGCACGCCAGGCCCGCATGACGGAAGGACCGCCCCGTTGACCGGGGCGGTCCTTCCGTGTTTCAGACCAGTGGCTCAGTAGCCCAGGCCGCGCGCGACCTCGCGCAGGTGGTCGGCGGAGGCGGTCAGGCGCTCCTTCTCCTCGGGGGTCAGGGGCAGCTCGAGGCGGCGCCCGGCGCCCTCACGTCCCACGATCGTGGGGACGGCCATGCATACGTCGGAGATGCCGTGCCAGTTGTCCAGCAGCGGGGAGATGGTGAGCACCCGCTGCTCGTCGTTGAGGACGGCGCCGATGATGCGCTGCACGGCCAGGCCGACGGCGTAGTTGGTGGCGCCCTTGCCCTCGATGATGCGGTAGGCGGAGCGGACCACGTCGTGGGCGATGCGCTCACGCTTGGACTCGTCGAACACGCCGCCGTCGAGGGTGGTGCCCCACTGGGTGATCGGCACACCGCCGATCTCGGTGGAGGACCACAGGGGCACCTCGGAGTCGCCGTGCTCACCGGCGATGTAGCCGTGGATGTTCTGGACGGCCGTGCCGGTCTCCAGGGAGATGAGGTACCGCATCCGGGCGGTGTCCAGCACCGTGCCGGAGCCGAAGACCTGGTTCTCGGGCAGACCGGTGATCTTCTTGGCGCAGTAGGTGACCACGTCCACCGGGTTGGCCACGAGGACGAAGATCGCGTTGGGAGCGACCTCGACCAGCTTGGGGAGGATCTTCTCCATGATGCCGACGGTGGCGCCGGCCAGCTCGAGGCGGGACTGGCCGGGCTTCTGCTTGGCGCCGGCGGTGATGGCGATGACGTCCGCGTCGCGGCAGATCTCGGGGTCGTCGGAGCCGGAGACGGAGCCGGCGGAGGTGAACTGGATTCCCTGGGCGATGTCGAGGGCCTCGGCCTCGACCTTCTCCTTGACGATGTCCTGCAGCACGACCTCGCGGGCAACGCCCTTGGTCACGCAGGCGTAGGCGAGGGTGGAGCCGACGGCCCCGGCACCGATGACAGCGACTTTGGAGGGGCGGCCGGAACGGTTGGTGGGGTAGGAGCCTTCAGCGGTAGTGGTGATGTGGTCTGACACGTTCTTCTCCTCGATGGGATCTGCTGGGCAGGACCGCAGGGGCGCGAGCACCCGCTCGCCTCAAGCCTACGTGCATATCCTCCCGAGGGGCACATACCCAAAGGCCCAGCCGATGGGTTCACTCCTCCCCCGGGGCATCGGAACGGAGAGCAAGACGCCTCAGAGCGGCACGGACCACATCGGGCTTCGTCGTCGGCCACAGGGCGGGCATGGAGCGGGTGAGAAATCCCCCGTAGCGCGCCGTGCGCAGACGCGAGTCCAGGACGGCGACGACGCCGCGGTCCTGGCTGCGGCGGATGAGGCGCCCCGCCCCCTGGGCCAGGAGCAGGGCCGCGTGGGTGGCCGATACGCTCATGAAGCCGTTGCCGCCGGCGGCCACGACGGCGTCGGTGCGGGCCTGGGCGACCGGGTCGTCGGGCCGGGGGAAGGGGATGCGGTCGATGACGACGAGGCGGCAGGTGCGCCCGGGCACGTCCACGCCCTGCCACAGCGAGAGGGTGCCCACCAGGCAGGCAGCCTCGTCCTCGGCGAAGGCCCGCACCAGGGTGGGCAGCTGGTCGTCGCCCTGGGCGTAGACGGGCAGGTCGGTGGCTCCGCGCAGCACCTCGGCGGCCTCCTGGGCGGCGCGCTTGGAGGAGAACAGGCCCAGCATGCCGCCTTCGGAGGCCTCGACCAGGGCGAGCATCTCATCCAGGGCCGCTTCGGAGATGCCGGCGCCGGGGCGGGGCAGGTGGGCGGCCACGTAGAGGATGCCCTGACGGGGGTAGTCGAAGGGGGAGCCGACATCGAGACCTCTCCAGGGCTGCTCGGCCAGGGTCAGTCCCAGGGAGCGGGCCATGGGGTCGAAGCTGTCCCCCAGGGCGAGGGTCGCCGACGTCATGACGCTGGCGCGGCCGTTGAGCAGGTGGCCGGCCACCGATCCGGCGACCTCGATGGGGGCCAGGAGGAGGCGCGGGGGCTCGGCACCCATGCGGGGACGCTCGATCCAGGCCACGTCGCGTCCCTGGGCCACCGAGTCCGAGGTCATGCGGTCCAGGGCGTCGACCAGGTCCGCGACAGCGGTGCGGGCGACCGCCAGGCCCCCGGCGGCCTCGCTGGAGCGATCGCGGCCCAGGGCGCGGGCCTGGTCGCGCACGTCGGAGGCGACCTGGCGGGCGGCGCCGTCCAGGAGCACGAGCGCGTCGTGCAGGGCGGTGGGCAGGGGCGCCTCCAGGCGGCCGTCGGGCAGCTCGGCCAGCGCGAGCTGGAGGGTCTGGCCCGCGGACTCCAGCTCGCTGACCAGCACGGAGGCGTGCTTGCGGGCGGTGGCTGCGGTGCGCGCCACGGCGGCCGCCGACAGGGCGATGGTGCCCTGGGAACGGATGCGGTCGGCCAGCTCGTGGGCCTCGTCGACGATGAGGACCTGGTGGTCGGGCAGGACCCCGGGGTTGCCGGCCACGACCACGCCGAGCATGGCGTGGTTGGTCACCACGAGATCGGCCCGGGAGGCGGCGGCGCGCGCCAGCTCGGGGAAGCACTCGGACTTCAGGGGGCAGGACTGCCCCAGGCACTCGGCCCGGGAGACGGAGACCTGGGCCCAGGCGCGCTGGGAGACGCCGGGGACAAGGTCGTCGCGGTCACCGGTATCCGTCCTGGCCGCCCACTCGCGCAGGCGGACCACCTGCTCGCCCAGGCTCGCGTTGCTCCCGTGCCCGGCGGCCGGCTGGGCGATGGCGTCCCCGACGCCGAAGAGCGCGGCCTCGTCCTCCTCCGGCGGGTAGCCGCCGTCCAGGCGGTGGCGGCACAGGTAGTTCTGCCAGCCCTTGAGCAGGGCAACTTCGGGGCGGGTGCCGGTGACATGCTCGACGGCATCGGCGGCCAGAGGCGCGTCCTTGGTGAGGATCTGCCGTTGCAGGGCCAGGGTGGCGGTGGAGACCACGACCCGGGCCCCGGCCTGCACGGCATGGGCCATGGCGGGCACCAGGTAGCCCAATGACTTTCCCGTCCCGGTGCCGGCCTGCACCAGGAGGTGGGTGCCGTCGGCCAGGGTCTGGGCGACCTCCCGGGCCATGGTGGTCTGCCCCTGGCGGGGGCTGCCGCCCATGGTGCGCACCGCGGCGTCAAGGACGTCCAGGACCCTGCGGTCGCCGGCGCCGTCAGTGTCAGGCCGGTCCGTGCGGCTCGGCTCGCTCGGGGTCACGGCGCCTCTCAGTCGACGGTGACGCCTGCGGCGGCGCCCTCGATCTCGGCCGCCAGGGCGGCGCCGACGCGCGCGACGACGTGAGTGCCCGCCTCGACGTAGTCGACTGTGTCGATCTCCCCCTCGGCGTGGACCCGGGAGACGAGGTCCCCACGGGAGTAGGGCACCACGACGTCGATGCTCACCTGCGGGTGGGGCAGCATCTGCTCGATGCGGGCGCGCAGCTCCTCGATCCCCTGCCCGGTGCGGGCCGAGACCGCGACCGCCCCGGGCAGGCCGGTGCGCAGCGCGGCCAGGGTGACGGCGTCGGCGAGGTCGGTCTTGTTCAGGACGATGAGCTCGGGCACGTCCAGGGCGCCGGGGATCTCAGACAGGACGGTGCGCACGGCGGCCACCTGGCTGAGGGGGTCGGGGTGGGCGGCGTCGACGACGTGCAGCACGAGGTCGGCCCCGGCGACCTCCTCCAGGGTGGAGCGGAAGGCCTCAATGAGCTCGTGGGGCAGGTTGCGCACGAAACCGACGGTGTCAGTGAGGGTATAAGTGCGCCCTTCGGAGGTCTCGGCCCGCCGGACGGTGGGGTCGAGGGTGGCGAACAGTGCGTCCTCGACCATGATGCCGGCCTCAGTGAGGCGGTTCATGAGGGAGGACTTGCCGGCGTTGGTGTAACCGGCGATCGCCACCGAGGGGATGGCACCGCGCCGGCGCGAGCCCCGTTTGGTCTCGCGTGAGGGCGCCATGGCCTGAATCTCGCGGCGCAGGCGGGCCATGCGCTGGCGGATGCGGCGCCGGTCGAGCTCGATCTTGGTCTCTCCGGGGCCGCGTGAGCCGATGCCCTGACCGGCGGCCACGCGGCCTCCGGCCTGTCGGGACATGGACTCGCCCCATCCGCGCAGGCGCGGCAGAAGGTACTCGAGCTGGGCGAGCTCGACCTGGGCCTTGCCCTCGCGGGACTTGGCGTGCTGGGCGAAGATGTCCAGGATGAGGGCGGTGCGGTCGACGACCTTGACGCCGACGACGTCCTCCAGGGCTCGGCGCTGGGAGGGGGCGAGCTCGCCGTCGACGATGACCGTGTCGGCGCCGGCCGCGGCCACGACGTCGGCCAGCTCACGCGCCTTGCCGCTGCCCAGGTAGGTGGCGGGATCGGGGTGGTCGCGCTTCTGGATGAGGGCGTCGAGGACCTCGCTGCCGGCGGTCTGGGCCAGGGCGGCCAGCTCGCGCAGGGAGGTATCGGCGTCCTGGGTGTCGCGCACCTGGCCGCTGCCCCCTGGTGCGCCGGCGGCCGGGCCGTGGGTCCGGGGCAGCTCCAGGCCGACCAGGACGACTTTCTCCAGGCGGACCTGGCGGTACTCGACCTCGCTGACGTCCTCCAGCTCGGTGGACAGGCCGGCCACACGGCGGCGGGCGGCGCGGGCCTCCCGCTCCAGGGCGCCGTCGTCGAGGCCGTCCGCGTAGCCACCGGCGTGCTCGTGCTGGGCGGCGGTGGAGGCCAGGGCGGTTCCGGTCCGGGACAGGACCCGGGCCACAACGTCATGGACATCGTGAACGTCACGGACGTCACGGATGTCACGGCCCTCGTGGACGTCGCGGTCGTCGCGGGAGTCGCGGAGGTCTGCTGCGTCCTCGGGGGTGGAGGGGGTGGTGGAGTGGTGATGGGTCACAAAATGTCCTTCGTCGTATGCCTGCGCCCCTCCGATGGGGCGCGTTGGTTCTGGCGGGGAGCGGCGCCGGCCGCCGTTTCAGCGCATACGAAGGATCCACATGGGGGCGATGGTACTGCCCGTGGGCGCGTGGGGCCACCCGCCGACTCGGGCGGCGCGTCGGGCCAGCAGCGGGGTGAGGAGGAGCCCCACGGCGAGCAAGATGAGTGTGTGCCACAGCCGGTCCGTCTCGACACCGGATGCCGTGGGGGCGACGAAGGCCGCGGCCAGCGTGGTGCGGCGGCGGTAGACCTTCGGTTCCCGCGCCGGATGGGCCCCGCAGACAAGCGCGACGACCGGCCAGCCGATACCGCCTGCGGTGAGCGCCCAGCCGATCTGGGTCGGGGTCATGTCCAGGACATCGTGGGCGCTGGGAGCAACCAGGTAGTCCAGGGTCAGGAAAAAGGCGCACACCCACATCAGGGTGGCGATGCCCGCGCACCGGCCGACCGCCAGGCACAGGGTCCCTGCAGGCAGGACGCGGGAGCAGGACCAGAGCACCAGTGCGGTCCCGCCGGCGACTCCGGGCCAGAACCAGGGGCTGGAGACGCGAAGCGCCCCGATGATCGCCACACCTGTGGCCATGGCCCGGGCGGCCAGGCCCCGCAGGATCTCCCCGAGGACGTAGACCTCGATGTTCGGGGCGAGGGCTCCGACGACGGCGCCGGAGGCGCCTCCCGTTGGCTTCTCCGATGTGCTACCGGACCTTCCGACACGGGGTCGGATGGTAGCGGAGACATCGTCATCACATCAGGCTACCCGCCTCGATACAACCGCTGTGCGGCGTTCCAGCCACCGCCGCACCACCATGAAGACAGTTCCGGCAAGCGCAGCGTGCACAAGGCTGATCCCGGCCACCTCGGGCGTGGCGAACTCGATCCCGACCCCGGAGTCGATCCAGCCAAGACCGCCCAGAAGCACGCGGTTGATGGTGAGAAACGTGTGATGGAAGGCGATCGCAGAGGTGAGCGCACCCGGTAGTGGGATCCGTCGGGCCGCAACCAGTGTGAGGCCGAAGACGAACAGCAAAACTATGTAGAAAAAGGGGTCGTTACCGCTCGGCGCCAGAGAGAAGCCCGTGGTTCCGCCCCCTAGAACGAGCGTTGACGTCATTCGAATCAGATTGCTGAACGCCGTACTGAGGCAGAAGAGAACCGTGATCGTCATGGTGGCCGCGAGCGGGCCCCAACTTTCCCGTAGAGTCGACCACCCGTAGCCGCGCAGCGCGATCTCCTCCGGCAATGCCTCGTACAGTAGCAGGACGACCGCGTTGACTGCGAGGAAGGTTGCGAGCGCCACCGGTTCGAGGTGATCGAACCGGGCCCAGCCGATCAAGAACACGGGTGTCCACACAACAGCCCCGGTCACGACAGCGACGGCCACCCCGGTCGCGGCCGCGGCGGGCCAGTGACGTGATAGGCCCATCCCGGCGAGAGTCCTGCGGTCAAGGAGACGACGACAAGCCACGATCGCGGGAACAACGAACAATGTGACCAGAACTGCCTGAGACACGCGAATGAATGCAGGTCCGGTCTCAGTCCTGGATCCGACAGCCTGTGCGATCGCTATCGAAAGAGTCACCCCCAACGTCAAGATTGCCCAGCCGCTGAGCGCCTTTGCGAGAGCCTTGTATCGGCTCATGACAACATCCCTCTCCTACCGTCCGCACCCCTATGGAGACGCGATCGTATTATCAAAAAGCCGCGTCTCGCAAAATCGGCACTCCTCGCCTGGCAAGGGGGCAGCGGACTGATGACCGCCTTGGTTTCCTCCCTCTGTCGACGAGCAGAGCCCGGGTAGCCTGGACCACGTGAGCGAGCACTACTTCACCGCCTCCCCCGCCGTCGAGGCCGAGGAGCGCACCCACCGCTTCTCGATCCGCGGCGTCGAGCGCACGGTGGTCACGGCCTCGGGCGTCTTCAGCGCCGACCGTCTCGACAAGGGCACCCAGGTCCTCCTCGACCACGTCCCCGATCCGGCCCAAACCGGCACGTTCCTCGACCTGGGCTGCGGATGGGGGCCGATCACGCTGGCCCTGGCCGGGGCCGCTCCGCAGGCGCGGGTCCTGGCCACCGATGTCAACGAGCGCTCCCTGGCCCTGACCGCCCGCAACGCCGCTGCCGCAGGCCTGGACAACGTGCGGACCGCCCCGGCCGACGCACTGCTGGCTGAGCTGCGCCAGAGCTTGACACCGGTGGATCTCATCTGGTCCAACCCTCCGGTGCGCATCGGCAAGGAGGCCCTGCACACGCTGCTGCTGGACTGGCTGGCGCTGCTGTCCGACGACGGCGAGGCCTGGCTGGTGGTGCTCAAGAACCTGGGAGCCGACTCCCTGGCGACCTGGTTGAGTAACCAGGGCTGGGACGTGAGCCGAATGGCCTCCTCGAAGGGCTTCAGAGTCCTGCGGGTGTGCCGCTGACACGACGGCGGGGCGCCAGGAGCAGGTCGATGACGGCGACCCCGGCGGCAACGGCGATGGTGGCCACGACGGCCAGCAGGCCGGCTTGAGCGGCGGCCTCCCAGCCCGAGGAGTGCGAGACGCGGAAGGTCAGGCCCGTGATGACGGCGATGCCGATGGAGGCGCCGATGCGCTCACCGGTCTGGAGGATGCCTCCCGCGGCCCCGGCGTACTCCAGGGGGACGTCGGCCAGGGAGAGGGTCTGGTTCGGGGAGACCACGAGGCCCTGCCCCACTCCGAGCACCAGCAGCGTGAGGGTCAGCCACCAGGGACTCCACCCCGCACGCGCATGCATGTGCATGATGCCGATGCTCCCCAGCAGCCCAGCCATGCCCAGCACCATGCCGCCGAGCACCATGGCCCGCCCCACCCGGATCACCCTGCGGCCGGCGACGGCGGCGGCGACCGATCCCGCCAGGGCGGCCGGGACTCCGATGAGGCCGCTGGCCAGCGCGGTGGATCCCAGGCCGGCCTGGACGTACTGGGCCACGATGATCCACACGCTGGTGTAGCCCAGGAAGTACACGGCGATGGCCAGGCTGCCGTAGGCGAAGGAGGGGATGGCCAGCAGGCTGAGGTCCACCATGGGGGCGCCGCCCTTGGCCCGGTAGCGCTTCTCCCAGGCCACCCAGGCGGCGATGGCGCCGATGCCGGCGGCCTCCAGGCCCCAGATCCAGGTGCCGGCCGAGGCCTCCATGAAGGGGATCATGATGAGCAGCGTGCCGACGGCGAGCATCCCCATCCCCACCGGGTCGAGATCGACACCGCTGCGGTGGGCGGCCACGGTGGCGCCGGCGCTCCCGGCGGCGTCGCCATCGGGGCTGTCCGCCTGTTCCGTCTGACCTGTGTCGCTTCCCCGGCGCCAGGCGGAGGCCGGCAGGTAGCGACGCGCGGCCCAGACGCCGGCCAGGGTGAGGGGGACGTTGATGAGGAAGGAGGCGCGCCAGCCCCAGTCGTCCCCGAGCCAGCCGATGAACCCGCCGCTGAGCACGGGCCCCAGCGCTACCGAGACCCCGATGACGGCGCCGAAGAGCCCGAAGGCACGTCCTCGGGCCTCACCGGAGTAGTACTGCTGGATCATGCCGGTCACCTGCGGGTTGAGCAGCCCTGAGCCGATCCCCATGACGACCCGGGCCAGGTTGAGGGTGACGACGTCGGGAGCCAGCCCTGAGGCGAGCGAACCGGCACCGAAGAGGAGCATGCCGATGACGAAGAGCCGTCCCCGTCCCATGACGTCGCCGGCGCGGCCGGCCGGGACGAGGACGACCCCGAAGACGAGGGCGTAACCGGAGACGACGAGCTGGAGCCCGGCGGTGCCGGCGCTCAGGCTGTGGGAGACCGCCGGCAGGATGACATTGACCGAGGAGACGGCCAGCAGCGTGACGAAGGCGGGGATGAGAAGTGTCGGCAGAAGCCGCTCATGGTTCGGACGCGGCGTCTGGGCCGGG
This sequence comes from Actinomyces sp. HMT 175, assembly GCF_016694895.1. Taxonomy (NCBI): domain Bacteria; kingdom Bacillati; phylum Actinomycetota; class Actinomycetes; order Actinomycetales; family Actinomycetaceae; genus Actinomyces; species Actinomyces sp. HMT 175. The sequence goes on along the minus strand of NZ_CP068012.1, from coordinate 1,097,456 downwards.
TCGCGGGGGTGAGGCGTGGGCACGTCGAGAGGCTACCGCGTGCCGGACCGCTTACAGCTGTGAGGCCGCGGCGTGCTCGACGTCCTGCTGGACCCGGCTGGGAGGCTCCCCGGGGGCGGGCGTGGACCAGGCTCCGGAGCGGATGTCCAGGAGGATGCCGATCAGCAGGGCGAGGAGTGCCGGAGGGATCCATCCGGTGGAGTCGCTCCACAGGCCGGTTCTCGCCAGCAGCCTGCTGGGGCCATCCCAGCCGGCGGCGGTGATGGCGGGCACGGATCCGAGAATCCCGGCTGAGCTCACGCACCACAGGTAGGCGGCCTTGAGCCGTCCCGGTGCCACGGCGTCGACCAGGGTCACGGCGACCAGGGCGATGGCCAGGGGGTAGAGCAGGAACAGCAAGGGTCCCGCGATCTTGAGGATGGCACTCAGGCCCAGGTTGGCCAGGGTGAAGGACACGATCGCGCAGGCGGCGAGCTGCCGGTTGAAGGAGACGGCCGGCCAAGCGGTGTAGGCGTAGCCGGCCCAGGAGGCCATCAGGCCCACGGCGGTGGTCAGGCAGGCCAGGATGACGATGGCGGCGAAGATGACCACTCCCGAGGTCCCCAGCGTCGAGGAGGCCGCGTTGCGCAGCAGCTCGGTGCCGTCCTTGGTGTCGACGGTGATCTGCCCGCGGGTACGCGTCCCCAGGACGGCCAGGCCGACGTACACCAGCCCCAGGAGCACAGCGGCGATACCACCGGACAGGACCGTGCCACGCACCAGGGCGCGGGGAGAGGTCAGGCCGCGTTCGCGCAGGGAGGTGATGACGACGATGCCGAAGACGGTGGCCGCCAAGACGTCCATGGTGAGGTAGCCCTGAGTCAGCCCATTGGTCAGAGGATCACTCGCGTAGGGCTCGATGGCCTCGCGCTCCACCCTGGGGGACATCGCGATGGTGACCCCGCACAGCAGGGCCAGTAGGGCCAGCAGGGCGGGAGTGAGCCAGCGCCCGACGCGGTCGGCCAGGCGGCTCGGGCTGCGGGCGATGCTGAAGGACACCCCCATGAACACCGTCACGTGCACCAGCAGGGCCAGGCGGGAGTCCTGAATCCCCAGCAGCTCGAGTACCGGGCGGGTCGCCAGCTCGTAGGCGACCGTGGTGACACGGGCGATGGCGTACAGCGGGCCGATCGCCAGGTAGACCGCCAGCGGCATGACGGTGCCGAATCGGGGTCCCACTCTGCGAGCCAGGCCCAGGATCCCCTCACCGGAGGTGGAGACGGCGACCACGGTGATGAGTGGCATGAGCACCCCGGTGGCGAGGAAGCCCACCATGACCGGAATGAAGGATCTGCCCGAGGCGGCGCCCAGCAGGGGCGGGAAGATGAGGTTGCCCGCTCCGAAGAACAGGGCGAAGAGCATCAGGCCGGTCGGCAGGATGGTGCTGACGGCGGCGCGTGTGGATGGCTGGCTCATAGTGGTGGTCGGTTTCTCTTCTCGGATGTGGCGTCGGTGCGACGTCCGGGAGCAGTGCGGATGGCGGCGGGGCTGAGGGGCCTCAGGCGACGGTGATCCGCCCGGTGATCGTGGCCGGGCCGGTCAGCAGCACGCTGCTGTCCTCGCCCAGGGGGTCGCCGCCCACGTGGACCCCGATCTCTCCGCCGGGAACGAGCAGTCGGTAGTCCTCGGGAGCGCCCGGACCGGTCCAGGCGTGCAGGGCGACGGCGACGGCGCAGCACCCCGCTCCGTAGGAGAGGGACTCCCCCACGCCGCGCTCCAGGACGCGCATACGGGCGATACCCACCGATGACTGGGTGTCGGGGTCGGTCTCCTCCCCCAGCGGCACGACAAGCTCAAGATTGGTGCCGACCTCGGGGGCGGGCTCGTAGGCGACCGGGTCCGCGGAGTCGGTGAGCCCGGCGAAGGCGGCCGCCTCGAGCTCGCCCTCCTCCCCCAGGGCGACGACGGTGTGGGGGCCGGAGATTTCCACGCTCAGGGCGGCCCGCGGCCCGTCCAGGCCAGGGACGACGACGGCCGTGTCCCAGCCCTCGTCCTCGGCCTCCTCGGGGCTGGTCAGGCGGGCCGGCCCCATGTCCACGGTCCACAGCTCGCCCAGGCGGGTGATGGTGCAGGCCCCGCCGCGTGTGCCGATGGTGACGGACTCGCCGTCGGCGATGGGGCACAGCCCCTCACAGTCCAGGACGTGGGCGAACAGGCGTGCGGCGTTGCCGCTCATCTCGGCCACGGTTCCGTCGGCGCGGTAGTAGTCCAGGAACCACTCGGCCTCGGGCACGGAGGCGGCGAAGGCTCCGCCGCCGGGCAGGGCGGTGGTCCGTACAACGCGCACGAAGCCGTCGGCGCCGATGCCGCGGTGGCGGTCGCAGACCGCCGCGATGTCGGCGCCGCTGATGGCGACCTCGCAGCCGGGGTCGACCAGCATGAGGAAGTCGTTGAGGGTCGCGTGGCCCTTGATGAGCTCACGACCGTGAAGACCTGTCGAGTGCGGCATGGTCCCTAGCCTAAGCGACGCCGCGACCCGCGCAGACGAGCTCCCATGCCTGCCGGGTCAACCGGGAGCGCTCGGAGTCGGTGCACTGCCCGGTCTCGGTGAGGGCGACGTCGATCCAGTGCAGCCGTGGGTCGCGCCGGAACCACTTGATTTGGCGGGAGGCGAGCTGGCGGGTGGCCAGGGCGGTGGAGTCGACCGCCTCGGGCACACTCATGGTCCCGTCGATGACCGCGAGCGCCTGGGCGTAGCCGATGGCGCGTGGGGCGGTCTCCCCCTCCCGGATGCCCTGGTCGATGAGGGCCTCCACCTCCTCGACGAGGCCGCCGTCGAACATGGCGCGGGCCCGCTCGTTGATGCGCTTATCCAGGAGTCGGCGCTCGCAGCGCAGGGCGATGTGGACAGTGGGGGCGATGTCCTCGTAGCGGGGCAGGGAGGCGGAGAAGGGACGGCCGGTGATCTCGATGACCTCCAGGGCCCGCACGATCCTGCGGGTGTTGGAGGCCTCCACGCGCTCGGCGGCGACCGGGTCGAGGCGGGCCAGCTCGGCGTGGAGGGCGGCGGCTCCCTCCTGCTCGGCGCGCTCGCTCAGGCGGCTGCGCACGGCCGGGTCGGTGCCGGGGAAGTCGAGGTCGTCGGTCAAGGCTCGCACGTACAGGCCGGAGCCTCCGGCGATGATCGGCAGGTGGCCCCGTGACTCGACGGCGTCGATGTCTCCGCGGGCGCTGCGCTGGAAGGCTGCCACGGACGCCCTGTCCCTGACGGTGAGGACGTCGATCTGGTGGTGGGGGACGCGGGCCCGCTCGGCGGGGCTGGGTTTGGCGGTGCCGATGTCCATGCCGCGGTAGAGCAGGGAGGCGTCGGCGTTGATGATCTCGGCGCGGGTCGCCGGTTCGTCGGAGTGCATCCGCTCGGCGAGGTCGAGGGCGAGGGCGGACTTGCCGGTGGCGGTGGGCCCCACGACGACGAGTCTGGGCAGACAGGGGACGCTCGGGGACGCTGGGCTCATGGGGCTCAGATCTCCGGCAGGAGAGGCCCCACCAGGCTGAGGGCCTGGGTGCAGGCGGACAACGCCGTGTCCAGGTGGAGGCGCAGCTGGGCATCGGTAGCCCCGGCGGACAGGTCGGTGAGGTAGGTGGCGCGCACCAGCGGACCGATGGGGGTGTCGATGACGCCGACGGTGGGGAAGAACTTGTCCCGGTTCCAGTCGTTGACGCTGGCGGCAATCTCGTCCCTCTGGGAGGCGGGGGCGGCCTCCTCCCAGTCCCCCGAGACCAGGAGCCAGCCGTCGTGCCCCTCAGGAATCTCGATGACGAAGGGGAAGGAGTCCCAGGTGCCTAGGAGGCAGGGGTGCTCGCGGTCCTCGGTCAGCTGGACGTTGTACTCCATGGGGCCGGTGAGCATGGACTCGATCCGGGCCAAGGTCAGCTCCTGGGGCTCCTCGTCGGCCGGCTCCAGGTCCGAGGAGCGGTCGGCGCCCCGTCCTTCCACTGCCGGCTCCTCCTCCGACCGGCCTGATGTGCTCGACCAGCTGCGTGAGGAGTCCAGGGTCTGCGCCGAGGCGGTTGTCCTGGCCGGCTCCGATGGACCACTGGAGTCGGTCGGAGTGGTTGAGTCGGCTGATTGGCCTGAGGCTGCGGGTTCCACGTGACCTGTGACGTACGGCGAGATGGTCGGGGGCTCGTCGGATCGGCTCTGGGAGTCAACCGGCCCGCTGCTGCGCCGGTGGTCCAGCGCCCGCACGTCCCACTCCTTGCCCAGGAGGCGCGCGATGAAGTCGGTGAGGCGTTGCAGTCTGGGCATCACGGCTCCAGGCTTCCGCGCAACTCGTCGGGGAACTGCTCCTCGGCCTCGTGCATGAGGGCGACGATGAGCCGGCAGCCACCGAAGACGAAGTCCTCGAGCTGTCGGTCCGTCATTCCCGCCTCGAGGGGGTAGGTGTACTCGCCGTGAAGGCGCACGACTCCGCCGTCGGCGACGGTGAGGTAGGCCTTGGGGCCGATGCGGGTGGTGTTCCAGTCCTCGACCAGGGCGCGCAGCTGGGTCAGGTGCTCGGTGTCGGCGATGCGGTGCCAGATTCCGCGCATCTGGACGGCCCTGGTGTCCTGGAAGATAGCGTGGACGGTGACGTAGCGCCAGGGGATGCCGATGTCGCCCTCGTCGTCGATGAAGTAGCGCAGTCCCAGTCGTTTGACGCACTCGTGGATACGGTCGACGTCCACGGGCCTGGGGACCGTGGCGGCGGCAGCAGAGCTGGCGTCGAAGCTGGGCATGCTTCCCAGCCTAGCGGGGCCTACGGGCTGCTCCCCAGCGCAGCCCGGCCCGCTCCACCGTCAGCGCAATCAGCCGTGGTCCGCCTCAGGCCGGTGCGCCCACGCGCAGGGTGGGCAGACCCAGGCTCACCGGAGCGGTGTCGGGCTCGGGAGTGGCGCAGGCCTCGGCCTGGCGGCGCTCCCAGGCGTCTCCGGCGCGGGTGCGTCGCACTTGGAACAGGGCGGGGCCGTCGTCGAGCCAGAGGCGGTCGCCGGGTTTGAGGGCCTCGTTGGCGGCCGCGGCGCGCGGGTCCAGCTCGCGTCCGCAGCGGGCGGAGTCGGCGATGAGGTTGTGGGGGGCGCCGTGGGTGACGCGCACGGTGACCATGTCGCCGGGGCGCGGGGCCCCGCCGGCGTAGTCGTCCTCGGCCAGGTCCTCGGGCAGGGCGACGTGGACGAGGCGGTTGTCGGCGGCGCGTCCGGAGATGCGGGCGGTGACCGAGTCTCGGCGCCCTTCGCCCTCGGCGACGAGCACCTCGACGACGCGTCCCTCCTGGCGCTCGTTCTCCTCGTGGGCGATGCGGCGCACGAGCGCGTCGAGCCGCCGGTAGCGGTCCTTGACGACCTCGGTGGGGACCTGGTCGTCGCGGTCGGCGGCGGGGGTGCCCGGGCGCGGGGAGTACTCGAAGGTGTAGGCCGAGGCGAAGCGGGCCTGCTCGACGACGTCGAGGGTGGCCTGGAAGTCCTCCTCGGTCTCGCCGGGGAAGCCGACGATGATGTCGGTGGTGATGGCGGCCTCGGGCATGACGGCGCGGACCTTGTCCAGGATGCCCAGGAAGCGCTGGGTGCGGTAGGAGCGGCGCATGGCGCGCAGCACCCGGTCCGAGCCGGACTGCAGGGGCATGTGCAGGCTGGGCATGACGGCCTCGGTGGTGGCCATGGCCTCGATGACGTCGTCGGTGAAGGCGGCGGGGTGGGGGCTGGTGAAGCGCACGCGCTCGATGCCCTCGACTGAGCCGGCCGCCCGCAGCAGCTTGGCGAAGGCGCCGCGGTCCCCGAAGCCGACCCCGTAGGAGTTGACGTTCTGCCCCAGGAGGGTCACCTCGATGGCGCCCTGCGCGGCGACGGCCTCGACCTCGGCCAGGACGTCGCCGGGGCGGCGGTCGCGCTGCTTGCCGCGCAGGGAGGGCACGATGCAGAAGGTGCAGGTGTTGTTGCAGCCCACGGCGATGGAGACCCAGGCGGCGTAGGAGGACTCGCGGCGGGTGGGCAGGGTGGAGGGGAAGACCTTGAGGGACTCCTCGAGCTCGACGGCGGCCGCGGAGTTGTGCCGGGCGCGCTCGAGCAGGGCGGGCAGGACGTCGAGGTTGTGGGTGCCGAAGACGACGTCGACCCAGGGGGCCCGCTCGACGATCCCCTCCCCCATCTGCTGGGCCAGGCACCCGGCCACAGCGATCTGCATGCCGGGGCGCTCGCGCTTGACGGCGGCGAGCTGGCCCAGGTTGCCGAAGAGCCGGGTGGCGGCGTTCTCACGCACCGAGCAGGTGTTGATGATGACGACGTCGGCCCCGCCGTCACCGGCGTCGGTGGCGCGGGCGGCGGCCTCGGGCACGTCCTCGACGCGCAGGTAGCCGGCTCTCTCCAGCAGTCCCGCCATGTGCTCGGAGTCGTGGACGTTCATCTGGCAGCCGAGCGTGCGCACGTGGTAGGTGCGCGGCAGGCCGCCTCGGGCGTCGAGAACGGGGGCGGAGGTGGTCAGCGTGGTCATCGCCGAGCAGTGTAGGTGGCGGCGGGGCCCCGCCCCAGCCCTGGCGCAGCGTCGTGACCAGATGCACGGCTGATGGTCCTCGACCTGGGCCTCACGGAGCGCCGCTTCCATTCTGCTGCGCGGATGCGGGCTCCTTCACTAGGATGTGACGCGCCACACGACGAGAGGGAGGGTTATGACGGCGCCCCACACACCTACGCGCTTCCTGGACCGGCACCTGGGCACGACGGGAGCGGACCTGGACACGGTCCTGACCCGCATCGGTGCTCGGAGCCTGGAGGACCTGGCCGTCCGGGTGGTCCCCGCCACCCTGCCCATCCTCGACCCCCCGCAGCAGCCCGAGCGCCCCGATGCCGTCGGCGGCGGTCTGAGCGAGGACGAGGCCGTCGGCGCCCTCAGGTCCCTGGCCGCCCTCAACGACCCACACACCGAGATGATCGGGCGCGGTTACCACCCCACCGTCACCCCCGCCGTCATCGTGCGCGACGTCCTGTCCAACCCCGCTTGGACCACCGCCTACACCCCCTACCAGGCGGAGATCAGCCAGGGGCGCCTGGAGGCCCAGCTGCTGTTCCAGACCGTCGTGGCCGATCTCACCGGCCTGCCGGTGGCCTGCACCTCCCTGCTGGACGAGGCCACGGCCGTGGCCGAGGCCGTCCTGCTCATGACGCGCGCGCACCGCGGCCCCGGCGCTCCCGTGCTCCTCGACTCCGGCCTGCACCCCCAGCTCATCGAGGTGGCCTCGGCCCGGGCCGAGGCCCTGGGCATCGACGTCGAGGTCGTCTGCATCTCCACGATCACCGAAGACGGCGCTCCCCTGACCGGGGCGGTCCTGGCCCACACCACCAGCCGCGGACTCGTCCAGGACCTCTCCGGTGCCATCGCGGCCGTCCACGCCCGCGGCGGCCTGGTGGCAGTCGATGCCGACCCGCTGGCCCTGACGCTGCTGACCGAGCCGGGCGCCGTCGGCGCGGACATCGCCGTCGGTACCGCGCAGCGCCTGGGGGTGCCCCTGTTCTTCGGAGGCCCCCACCCGGGCTTCATGTCCGTCACCGAGGCGCTGCGGCGCCAGCTGCCGGGACGCGTCGTCGGCGTCTCCCGGGACACCGAGGGCCGTGAGGCCTACCGCCTGGCCCTGCAGACCCGCGAGCAGCACATTCGCCGGGAGAAGGCCACCTCGAATATCTGCACCGCGCAGGCCCTGCTGGCGGTCGTCGCGGCCTTCTACGCGGTCTACCACGGTCCCGAGGGCCTGGTGTCCATCGCCGAGCACGTGCACCGCCGGGCCGAGCACCTGGCCGTCGGCGCCTGCGCGCTCGGGCTCGGCCTCGAGCACGAGGAGTTCTTCGACACGGTGAGCGTGCGCCTGCCCGGCGCCGCCCGCCACGCCATCGAGCGCGCTGAGGCGCTGGGCTACAACCTGCGCCTGCTCGATGCCGACCACGTGGGCGTGAGTGTCAACGAGACCACCACCGATGACGACGTCACCACGGTCCTGCGGGCGTTCGCCGACGCCCTGCCCCGCGCCGCGCAGGATCCCGCCCCGGGCACCGACGGCGTCTCCCGGTTCCCCCTGCCCGCCTCGCTGGCGCGCACGAGCACCTTCCTGACCCACCCGAGCTTCCACCGCTACCGCAGCGAGACCGCCCTTGTGCGCTACATCCGGCGGCTGGCGGACCGCGACCTCGCCCTGGACCGGACGATGATCCCGCTGGGCTCGTGCACCCTCAAGCTCAACGCGGCCGTGCAGTCAGCCGTGTGGCTCAGCCCAGGGCTCGCCGGCATCCACCCCTACGCCCCCGCGACCCAGACGCGCGGCTGGCGCCTGCTGCTGGACGGTCTCGCCGACCGGCTGGCGCGGCTGACCGGCTACGACCGGTGCAGCCTGCAGCCGGCCTCCGGCGCCCAGGGCGAGCTCGCCGGCCTGCTGGCGGTGCGCGGCTACCTCCGGGCCACCGGGCAGCAGCAACGCGACCTCGTCCTGGTACCCGCCAGCGCCCACGGCACGAACGCCGCCTCGGCCGCCGGCGCCGGCTTCAGCGTCACGGTGGTCGCCACCGCCGAGGACGGATCCATCGACGTCGACCATCTGCGCGAGCTCCTGGCCGAGTACGGTCAGCGCGTCGCGGCCATCATGCTCACGTACCCGTCCACCCACGGCGTCTTCGAGCCGCAGGTCACTGAGGTGACCGCCCTCGTCCACGACGCCGGTGGCCAGGTCTACATCGACGGCGCCAACCTCAACGCCCTCACGGGGCTGCTGCGCCCGGGTGACCTCGGTGGCGATGTGTCCCACCTCAACCTGCACAAGACCTTCGCCGTCCCTCACGGCGGCGGCGGTCCGGGCGTGGGCCCCGTCGTCGTCAAGGAGCACCTGGCCCCGTACCTTCCGGCCGGCCCCGCCGGATCGGCCCTCCCGACGGACGAGGACCACGACCGGGGCTTCGGCGGAGCAGCGGCCATGGGGGCCCGCTTCGGCTCGGCGGGGGTCATGCCGCTGGCCTGGACGTACCTGGCCACGCTCACCGACGCCGATCTGCGCCGGGTCACCCTCACGGCGCTGGCCCACGCGAGCTATCTCTCGCAGGCGCTCGCCGACGTCTTCCCCACCCTGTACACCCATCGCGGGCACGTGGCACACGAGTGCGTCCTCGACCTGCGTGCACTCACCGCCGCCACCGGCGTGACCGCCGAGGACGTGGCCAAGAGGCTCATCGACTACGGGTTCCACGCGCCGACCCTCTCCTTCCCGGTGGCCGGCACGCTCATGGTCGAGCCCACCGAGTCCGAGCCCCTGGCCGAGCTGGACCGCTTCATCGCGGCCATGCGCTCGATCCGTGCCGAGATCGACGAGGTCGCCTCGGGGGCCGTGGCGCTGGAGGACTCGGTGCTGCGCCGCTCGCCGCACACGCTGGCGGCCGTCACGGCCGAGCCCTGGAAGCGGCCCTACTCGCGCGCCACCGCGGCCTTCCCGCTGGCGGGCATGGAGACGGACAAGTACTTCCCCCCGGTCTCGCGGGTGGACAACGCGTGGGGCGACCGCCACCTGATGTGCACCTGCCCGCCACCCGATGCCTTCGAGGCGCACGAGGCCTGAGCCGAGACCACGTCTGACGAGGAGACAGCGATGAGCGAGCACACCGAGACCGGCGCAGCCGTCCTGCGCACCACGCCCCTGCACCGCGTGCACACGGCCCTGGGCGCGTCCTTCACCGACTTCGGCGGCTGGCAGATGCCGTTGCGCTACACCTCTGACCTGGCCGAGCACCACGCGGTGCGCCGCAGCGCGGGGATCTTCGACCTGTCCCACATGGGTGAGGTCAAGGTCGCCGGCCCCGAGGCGGGCGCCGCCCTGGACCACGCGCTCGTGGGGGCCCTGTCGGCCGTGGCGGTGGGGCGCGCCCGCTACACGATGATCGTCTCGCCCTCCGGCGGGGTCATCGACGACCTCATCGTCTACCACGTGGGCGACGAGGAGTACCTCGTGGTGCCCAACGCCGGCAACCGCGAGCGCGTCGCCGCCGAGCTGGTCGCCCGTTGCGCGGGCTTCGACTGCACGGTCGAGGACATCTCTCTGCGCACCTGCCTCATCGCCGTCCAGGGGCCGCGGGCGCAGGAGGTGCTCGTCGGCGTCGTCGAGTCCGGTGCCGCCATGCCCGGAGCCCTCAGGCCTCTTGAGGGCTCGGAGGAGGAAGACTGCGGACCGGATGTGCTGTGCGGTCCCACGCTCTTGGAGCGCCTGCGCTTCTACGCTGCCGTCAGGGCGACGGCGGCGGGGCACTCGGTGCTGCTGGCCCGTACCGGCTACACGGGTGAGGACGGCTTCGAGCTGTTCTGCGGCGCGGAGGACGCCGTGGACCTGTGGACGGTCATCACCAGCGCCGCGGCGGCCCTGGAGCCCACCGTCATCGACGGCGAGCCGGTGCCGGCGCTGACCCCCTGCGGGCTGGCGGCGCGCGACTCCCTGCGACTGGAGGCCGGGATGCCCTTGTACGGGCACGAGCTCCACGAGGGGATGACGCCCTACGACGCCGGCCTGGGCGCGGTGGTGCGGCTCGACAAGGGCGCTTTCGTCGGACGTGACGCCCTGGCCGCCCGGGCCGAGCAGGAGGGCACCGAGGGAACCTCGGTGCTGGTTCCCCTGACCGCTGAGGGGCGGCGTGCGGCCCGGGCCGGTGCGCCGGTGCTGGGCGACGACGGCGAGGTGCTCGGTACCGTGACCTCCGGCCTGCTGTCACCCACGCTGGGTCGCCCCGTGGCCCTGGCGCTCCTGCATCCCTGGCGTGAGGACGCCCCCGCCTGGCCCGTGGGCACGGCGCTCGTCGCCGACGTGCGCGGCAGGCCGCTGGAGGTCACGGTCGTCGACTCCCCCTTTTACAAGCGGACCCGATAAGGCGCCCCGCACCACCCACCACCTCCTGACAGGAAGGACCCCATCATGGCCCAGAGCGTGCGCGCCCACCTGCGCTACAGCATCGACCACGAGTGGCTGGAGGACGGTGAGCCCGCACGCGTGGGCATCACCACCGTCGCCGCCGACGCCCTCGGTGAGGTCGTCTTCGTCGAGCTGCCCGAGGTCGGCGCCCAGGTCGAGGCGGGAGAGCCCTGCGGCGAGCTCGAATCGACCAAGTCCGTCTCGGACCTCGTCTCGCCCGTGAGCGGCACCGTCGTCGCCGTCAACGAGGCGGTCGTCGACGAGCCGGGCACCATCAACGAGGACCCCTACGGTGCCGGCTGGCTGTTCACGGTGACGGTCAGCGCTGAGGGAGATCTGCTCAGCGCCCAGGACTACGCAGACAAGTTCGACGCCGTCGTCGACGGCTGAGCGCTCAGGCCCCGCTGTCGGCGGCCTTGCGGCGGGCGGCGAGGTCGGCGTCGTGACGGGCCGCCGTGGCGAAGGCCGCGCCGGGCTCGGCGATGGAGCCGAAGGAGGCCAGGTCGCGACGGAAGACGACGGCGGCCAGCCAGTCCATCATGATGCGCACCTTCCGGTTGAGGGTCGGCATCGCGTAGACGTGGTAGCCGCGGTGAGCGGTCCAGGCGGTGAAGCCGCGCAGGTCCCGGCCCATGATGCGGGCGACGCCCTTGCCGATGCCCAGGGAGGCCACGGTGCCCAGGTTCGCGTGCGCGTAGGACTTCAGAGGCACACCGTTCTCGTCCCCGGCGGCGAGGACGGCCACGAGGTTGTCGGCCAGCAGCTTGGCCTGACGCACCGCGTGCTGGGCGGTGGGGGCGCAGGTGGCCTCGGGGTCCTCGGAGGTCAGGTCCGGGACGGCGGCGCAGTCTCCGGCGGCCCAGGCTCCCTCGACCGGCGCGCCGTCGCGCGCCACCTGGAGGGTGGGCAGCGCGGTGACACGGCCGCGGGCGTCGATGGGCAGGTCGGAGGCGGTCTGCAGCACCGGGGCGGCCTTGACGCCGGCGGTCCACACGATGGTGTCGGCGTCGAACTCGGTGCCGTCGGACAGGACGACGTGGCCGTCGACGCAGGAGTTGAGGAAGGTGTTGAGCCGCACGTCGATGCCACGCTCGCGCAGCTGCTGGAGCCCGTAGCCGGAGAGCTCCTCGGTGAGCTCGGGCAGGATGCGGCGCGAGCCCTCGACGAGGACGAAGCGGACGTCGCGCTGCTCGATGGAAGGGATGGTGCGCACGGTCGCGCGTGCCATGTCCTCCAGCTCGGCAATGGCCTCGACGCCCGCGAAGCCTCCTCCGACGAAGACGAAGGTGAGCAGGCGCCTGCGGCGCTCGGTGTCCCAGGTGGAGGCGGCGTCCTCGATGCGGGTGAGGACCCGGTTGCGCAGGGCGGTGGCCTCCTCGACCTGCTTGAAGCCCATGGCCTGCTCCGCCAGGCCGGGGATCGGCAGGGTGCGGGCCTCGGCGCCCAGGGCGATGACGAGGTGGTCGTAGGTCAGGGTGTAGGGCTCGACCCGCTCGTGCGTGGACTGGGGGGTCGGGGGACGCACGGTGACGGTGCGGCCCGTGTGGTCGATGGCGGTGACGGCGCCGGTGATGATGGTGACGCCGTCGAGGTTACGGCGGTGGGGGGCGACGACGTGGCGCGGCTGGATGGAGCCGGCCGCGACCTCCGGCAGGAAGGGCTGGTAGGTCATGTAGGCGCGCGAGTCAATGATGGCGATCTCGACCTGGTCGAGGTTGAGCTGGGCGCGCAGGGCCCGGGCGACGCAGAAGCCGACGTAGCCGCCACCGGCGATGACGACGCGGGGCGGACGGCGGCTGCCCGTGCCGGCGGCGACGTCGGGGACGTCGTGGCGGGCCGGACGTACGGCCAGTGCGAGGGCGGCTCCGGCGGCCAGGAGTCCGGCGGTCGACAGGGCAATGGTGGTGCGACGACTCATGGGCACAATCTAAGGTTACCCTTAGTCCAAGATCACGCTAGGACCTATTTCCTAGACATGGTTCCTGTCACAGTGCCGTGCCCGGCCAAGAGCCGCCTTCACCGGCCGCCTGCGACCACCGTCCACTGATCCAGGGCCAGAGCGGCCGCCCCTCGCGCCCACTCGTCGAACTCGAAGGGACGCAGCAGGACGGGCACGGGCGCCGCAGCCCAGTGCCGCAGGCCGCCCACCTCCTCATCAAAGACCTCGCGGTAGGTCTCCACTACGGCGACCCCCTCCCCGGAGACGACGACGAGCTCGGGATCGACGTAGGCGATGAGAGTCCCCACGACCCTTCCGATCGCCAGCACCGCACGCCGTAGGACGTCGTCGACGCCGTTGTGGCGACGCATGTCGGGACTCAGGAGCAGATCGAGACTCAGCTCGCCGGCCTCACACTCCAGGTGCTCGGCGGCCGCCCGCAGGATCCCGGGGGTCGAGGCGAGGGCCCGAGCGCACCCGGGGTGCCCGATCTCGCAGCTGGGCCCCGAGGGATCCACCGGCAGGTGCCCGACGCTGCCGGCCGCCCCCTGCGCACCGGAGACGACCTCACCGGCCACCACGACCCCGCAACCGATCCCGGCGCCGAGGGTGACCATGGCGAAGGGGTCCTTCCCGCGGCCGGCCCCGAACCATGCCTCGGCGTAGGCGAAGGCGCGCACGTCATTGGCCGCGACGCAGGGAAGCCCGGTGGCCTCGGAGACCATGGCGGCCAGAGGCACGTCGCGCCATCCCAGGAAGCTGGCCACCACCACAGTCCGTCTCCCGACGACGGCCGCCCCCAGGGAGATTCCGATGGCATCGGGCCGTCGCCCGCTGCGCTCGGCCAGCTGCGCCACCACCGAGGCGATGAGGGCGGTCACGGAGCCGGCATCGGTGTCGGTCAACGGCCGAGAGTCACTGATGAGGACCTCGCCCAGCGGATCGGTCAGGACGGCGTAGAGGCGGTCATCTGTGAGCTTGATGCCTGCAACGGTGGCACTGCTCGGGACGACGGCCAGCAGGCGGGTGGGTCGTCCCGGCCCGGCCACCTCCACCGGCGGCTGCTCCTCGATGAGTCCCGCCTCGATGAGGGGGCGCACCGTGCGTGTCGTCGTCGCCGCGGACAGCCCCAGGCGCTCGGCGAGGTCGCCGCGACTCATGGGGCCGGCGGAGATCAGGGCGAGCAGCGCCCTGGCTCCGAGGCTGCGTCCACCGCCCATCGTCGACTCCCACTCCCATCGTCGTCAGCTGCCACCGGGGCCGCACGGCCTGTGACCTGGGACGACGTTCACCGCCGTCCACGTCGTACCGACACTGTAGAGCAAACCCTTGCAAAATCTAGCATCGTCAATTATTTTCATCTTACAAGGAATCGCCCCTGGTTCCTCCCCCTCCCCTGGAAGGACGATGATGACCCTCCATCTGCGATGCGCCGACACCTCCGTGGTCCTCGACCTGCCCGACGACCGTTTCCCGGTGGTGCGCCACTGGGGCCCTGACCTGGGTGACGTCAGCGGTGACGACCTGTCCGACGCGGCCCTGGCCGCCGAGACGTCCTTGGGCACCAACACCGCCTGGATCACCAACGATCTGCCGATCCTGCCCCTGGCCCACCTGGGCTGGAACTCACGTCCCGCCGTGGCGCTCTCACGCACCGACGGCTCGGCCTTCTCGCCCCACCCCACCGCCTTCACCCACGAGGAGGGCTCCGAGGACACCCCGGCCGGAACCGCCCTTGTTGTGCGCTCCAGCGGAACCGACGCCGACCACGAGCTGACCCTGGGCACTGAGCTGCGCCTGGAGGCCTGCGGCCTGGTGCGTCTGCGCGCCTGGGTCCGCAATGACCGCCCCGAGTCCGACGGCGAGCAGGGGGCCGACCTCGTCGTCGGCGAGCTCACGCCGGTACTGCCGCTGCCAGACAGCGCCGACGAGCTGCTGGACACCACCGGCCACCACGTCCAGGAGCGCCGGCTCGTGCGCACCCCCTTCACCCCGGGTACCCGCCTGCGCGAGTCCTGGGAGGGACGCCCGGGGCACGACGCCGTCACCTGGCTGGCGGCCGGCCCCACCGGCTTCGGATGGCGCAGCGGGCGCGTCCACGGCGTTCACGCGGCCTGGTCCGGCAACGTCCGTCACCTGGCGATGAACCCGGCCTCGGGCCGCAAGCTCCTGGGAGCCGGAGAGCTGCTCCTGCCGGGCGAGGTCTCGCTGGCCCCGGGGCAGACCTACACCTCTCCGTGGACGGTCTTCTCCTGGGGCGAGGGCCTGGACACCCTGGCCCAGCGCAGCCATGCCTGGCTGCGCTCGCGCCCGTCCCACCCCACCCGTCCCCGCCCGGTGCTGCTCAACACCTGGGAGGCCGTCTACTTCGACCATGACCTGGACAAGCTCAAGGCCCTGGCAGACGCCGCCGCCCAGGTCGGTATCGAGCGCTACGTCCTGGACGACGGCTGGTTCGGCTCCCGCCGCGACGACACCTCGGGACTGGGTGACTGGCAGGTCTCCCCGGAGGCCTGGCCGAACGGTCTGGAGCCGCTCGTGGAGCACGTCCACGCCCTGGGCATGGAGTTCGGCCTGTGGTTCGAGCCGGAGATGGTCAACGTCGACTCCGACGTGGCTCGCGCCCACCCGGAGTGGATCCTGTCCGACGGCGCCGGCGGAGCGCCCGAGCACCGCCACCAGCGGGTCCTGGACCTGTCCGCTCCTGGAGCCTGGGACTACTTGTTCGATGCCATCTCCACCCTCGTGGAGCGCCTGGACATCGCCTATCTCAAGTGGGACCACAACTCCCCTCTGCTGGCCACGGGGCATGAGGTTGCCGACCCCACCGCGGGGCGCCCGGGGGCGGCCGCCGTCCACGACCAGACCCTGGCCGTCTACCGTCTCCTGGATGCGCTCCATGAGCGCTTCCCCTCCCTGGAGATCGAGTCCTGCGCCGGCGGTGGCGGCCGCATCGACCTGGGGATCATGGAGCGCACTCAGCGGGTGTGGGCCTCGGACTGCATCGACGCTCACGACCGCCAGAACATCCAGCGCGGTACCACACTGCTGCTTCCTCCCGAGATGGTGGGCACCCACGTCGGCTCGGGGCGGGCCCACACCACCTTGCGCGACCTCGATCTCGACTTCCGGGCCGGTACCGCCCTGTGGGGCCATATGGGTGTGGAGTGGGACCTCACCGAGGCCGACGACGCCACCCGCGAGCGCCTGGCCTCCATCATCGCGCTGCACAAGGAGCTGCGCGGCCTGCTGCACTCGGGGGTGACGGTCCATGCGGACCTGCCTGACGACGACGTGCTGCGCATTGAGGGGGTCGTCGCCCCTGATGGCTCCGACGCCCTGTTCGAGATCGCCTCGCTGGGCCAGCTCCTGGCTTGGCCCACGGCGCCGCGCCCTCTGCCCGGTCTGGACCCCTCACGCCGCTACCACGTGCGCCTGGCGGCGCCGGTCTACCCCGAGCTGCGCCTGGCGGCGGGCTGGATGGCCCAGGGCGTCACCCTGCCGGGCTCCTACCTGACCACCACGGGGCTGGCGCTGCCGGTGCTGCACCCCGACCACCTCGTCCTGCTGCGCGTGAGCGCCGTCGACTGAGGGATCGGCGACCCTCCGAGTCGCTGATCCGTCCTCTCTTCTTCTACCCGTCCCTACCCCACCCGTCCGTTTTCGACCCGTTTTCCCTCATCACCGTCGATTTGGAGACCCGATGTCAACCTCGACCCCGGTCGCACGACCATCGCGTCGGCAACGCAAGCCACGCTCCGACCTCAAGCTCGGCCTCGCCTTCATCCTCCCGGCGACGATCGGCCTCGTCGCCTTCTACATCTGGCCCCTCGTCCGAGGCATCTGGCTGTCCTTCACCGAGTACAACCTCCTGACTCCCGAGGAGTTCACCGGCCTGGACAACTACAAGCGCATGGCCCAGGACGACACCTTCTGGAACGCCGTCGTCGTCACCGTGGAGTACGTGGTCATCAATATCGGTCTGCAGACGATCCTGGCGCTCCTCATCGCCGTCCTCATGCAGCGCCTGACCCAGTCCACCTTCGTGCGCTCCATCGTGCTGACGCCCTACCTGGTCTCCAACGTGGTCGCCGCCATGCTGTGGCTGTGGATCCTGGACAACACGCTGGGCATCACCAACCAGCTCCTGGAGTCCCTGACGGGCTCAGCCGTCGACTTCTTCTCCTCGTCGATGGCCATCCCCACCATCGCCATCATCAACGTGTGGCGGCACGTGGGCTACACGGCCCTGCTCATCTTCGCGGGTCTGCAGTCGATCCCGAACACGGTCTATGAGGCGGGCAAGATGGACGGCGCCAGCGAGTGGCGGATGTTCTGGCGGATCACCGTCCCGCTGTTGCGTCCCATCCTGGCGCTGGTGCTCATCATGACGATGATCGGTTCCTTCCAGGTCTTCGACACCGTCTCGGTGGCTACCCAGGGCGGCCCCGTCAACGCCACCCGCGTGCTGCAGTACTACATCTACGACATGGCCTTCGGACGCTTCCAGTTCGGATACGCCTCAGCCATGGCGGTGGGGCTGCTGCTCGTCCTGGCGGCGATCACGATCCTGCAGTACCGCATGACCCGTGCGGGCGAGACGGACCTGGACTGAAGGAGGACCACCCATGACCACGACAACCGCATCCGTCTCCTCCGCACCGTCCCCCAAGGCGCCCGCTGCGGCATCCTCCGAGGCCCCGGGGCGCCGGTTCACCGTCGGCAAGGCCCTGGCCTGGGCGGCGATGATCCTCATCATGCTGTTCACGCTCCTGCCCTTCTACTGGGTCCTGCGTACGGCACTGTCCTCCAACGCGGGCATCACCGCCCACCCCACCAGCCTGCTGCCGGTGGACATCAACCTGCGCGGCTTCGCCCGTGTCTTCGGCATGCAGTCCACTGAGGAGGCACTGGCCGACGGCGGCAGCGGCGCAGCCATCAACTTCTGGCTCTACCTGCGCAACTCGGTCATCATCTCCACACTGGTCACCGTCGGGCAGGTGTTCTTCTCCGCGATGGCCGCCTACTCCTTCTCCCGCCTGCGCTGGAGGGGACGCGACACGGTCTTCGCCGTGTTCCTGGGCGCCCTCATGGTCCCCTCGATCTTCACGCTCCTGCCCAACTTCGTGCTGGTCAAGCAGCTCCACCTCATCGACACCTTCCTCGGGGTGGCACTGCCGACCATGTTCATGACGCCCTTCGCGGTGTTCTTCCTCAAACAGTTCTTCATGAACGTCCCGCGCGAGCTGGAGGAGGCCGCCCTGCTCGACGGAGCCTCCAAGGTCCGGGTGTTCTTCACCCTCATCCTGCCCATGGCCAAGGCCCCGATCTCGACGCTGGCGATCCTGACCTACATCACGGCCTGGAATGACTACTTCTGGCCCCTGCTGGTCTCCTACACGGACTCCTCGCGGGTACTCACGGTGGCTCTGGCCGTCTTCCGCTCCCAGGCCCCTCAGACCGGTCCCGACTGGGCCGGGCTCATGGCCGCCACGCTCGTGGCCGCCCTCCCGATGCTCCTGCTGTTCATGGCCTTCGCCCGGCGCATCGTCAACTCCATCGGCTTTACCGGAATCAAGTGAGGCACCAGATGACGACTCAACCGATCAGCCCTCTTCGCTCCTCACTGTCGCGCCGAGGCCTCCTGTGCGGCTTGGCCTCGGGCGCGGCCGCCCTGACCCTGGCCGCCTGCTCCGGCGGCTCCAGGAAGTCGGGAGCCGGCGCCGTCGAGTACTGGATGTGGGACGCCAGCCAGCTGCCCGCCTATGAGGCCTGCGCCAAGGCCTTCGAGGCCAAGACCGGCATCAAGGTCAACATCACCCAGATCGCCTGGAGTGACTACTGGACCAAGCTGACGGCCGGCTTCATCGCCGGAACCGGCCCGGACGCCTTCACCGACCACATCTCCAAGTTCGCCCAGTTCGTGGACCTGGAGGTCCTGGTTCCACTGGAGAAGCAGGCCGCCTGGGCGGGCGTCGATGAGTCCGCCTTCCAGGAGGGCCTCATCGACCTGTGGAAAGGGGAGGACGGCCACCAGTACGGCTGCCCCAAGGACTGGGACACCGTGGCGGTCTTCTACAACCGGGACATGCTCGCCCAGGCGGGCCTGTCCGAGGCGGACCTGGCCGACTGGTCCTGGAACCCCGCTGACGGCGGAACCTTCGAGAAGATCCTCGCCCGCCTGACTGTGGACAAGAACGGCGTGCGCGGAGATGAGCCCGGTTTCGATAAGAACCGCGTGGCCGTCTACGGCCTGGGTATCCAGGACGCCGGTACCGGGGACGGCCAGACCCAGTGGAGCCCCTTCACCGGCTCAGCCGGCGACTGGTTCTACACGAACAAGGAAACCTGGGGTGACCACTACCGCTACGACGAGAAGGTCTTCCAGGACACGATGGACTGGTACTTCGGCCTGGTGGACAAGGGATACATGCCTCCGCGCGGCGCCTTCTCCTCCACGACCAGCACCGATGTCCAGCTCGGCAGCGGCAAGATCGCCATGTGCTTCAACGGGTCGTGGATGTTCGGCACCTACGCCAAGCTCGACGTCAAGGTCGGGATCGCGGCGAACCCCGTGGGCCCCAACGGCAAGTCGGTCTCCCTGTTCAACGGGCTGGGCGACTCAATATCCAAGCAGTCGGCCAATATCGACAACGCCTCCAAGTGGGTGGCCTTCCTGGGAACCGCTGAGGCGCAGGACATCGTGGCCTCTCACGGAATCGTCTTCCCGGCGATCGCATCCTCCACGAAGAAGGCCGTCAAGGTCTTCGAGGAGACGGGGCTTCCCACCAAGCCCTTCACCCAGCACCTGGAGGACAAGTCCACGTTCTTCTTCCCACTGACCTACTTCGGAGCGGATGTGGGCGCCATCATGAAGCCGGCGACGGACGACCTGTGGGCCAACCGGGTGCCGGCCTCAACGCTGACGAAGTACAACGAGCAGGTCAACCTCCTGTTCAAGACGTCCAAGCACAAGAAGAGCTGACACCTCGGTTGCTCGTGACCAACCACGGGCCGGGTCCGGTACATCGCCGGACCCGGCCCGTGATCGTCAGCGCAGCCCCACGATCTGCCCGGTGTCGAGGTCGACGTCGATGCGCTCGGCGGCGGGCCGGCTCGGCAGCCCCGGCATGGTCGACAGGCTGCCGCAGATCGCGTAGACGTAGCCGGCCCCCGCGGCCAGGCGCACCTCGCGCACCGGCAGGCGCCACCCGGTGGGCACGCCCTTGCGGCCGGGTTCAGCGGACAGGGACAGCGGGGTCTTGGCGACGATGACGGGCAGGTGGCCGAAGCCTGCCTGCTCGTAGGCCTCCAGCAGTCTGCTCGCGGCGGGGGTGTAGTCCACGCCGTCGGCGCCGTAGAGGTCGGCGAGCTTGGAGATCTTGGTGCGCAGGTCGTCCTGCGGCTCGTAGGCGGGTCGGCTGCTGGCAGGCTCTCCCGCCTCCTGGCAGGCCTCGACGACGGCTCCGGCCAGGTCGAGGCAGCCCTCGCCTCCCCTGGTGACGGGGTGGCAGACCGCGACCCGGGCTCCGGCGTCGCCGGCGATACGCGTCACCTCCTCGATCTCGGCGTCGTGGTCGGTGGGGAAGACGTTGACGGCCACGACCGGGGTGATGCCGAAGCCCCGCACGATCTGCAGGTGCTTGAGCAGGTTGGCGGCGCCGTCGCGCACGTCATCGACGTTCTCCTGGAGCATCTCCTCGGGCAGGTCCTTGCCGCTGACGAGGCGGTGGCGTCCGCTGTGGGCCTTGAGCGCCCTGATGGTGACCACGACGACGGCGACGCTCGGGTGCATCCCGGAGACGGCGCACTTGAGGTCGATGAAGCGCTCCAGGCCCATGTCGGATCCGAAGCCGGCCTCGGTGAGGATGTAGCCGCCGTCGCGGGCTCCTGCCGCGGCGACGCGGTCGGCGATGACCGAGGAGCATCCGGTGGCGATGTTACCGAAGGGCCCGGTGTGGACCAGGACGGGGGTGCCCTCGCCGGTGCGCAGGAGATTGGGTTCGAGCGCGTCGCGCAGGACGGCGCACATGGCCCCGGCCGCCTTGAGATCCTCGGCGCTGATCCACTCCCCGCCACGGCTTCGGCCGATGACGATGCGCCCCAGGCGCCTGCGCAGGTCGGACAGGTCCGTGGCCAGCGACATGATGACCATGAGCTCGCTGGCCGGGGTGATGTCGAAGGATGCCTGCCGGGTGACTCCATCGATCTTGGCCCCCAGGCCGGAGACGATATGGCGCAGGGCGCGGTCGTTGACGTCCAGCACCCGGGGCCAGGTGATGGTGCGCTCGTCAATGTCGAGCTCATTGCCGTGGTGCAGGTGGTTGTCGATCATCGCCGACAGGAGGTTGTGGGCGGCGGTGATGGCGTGGAAGTCGCCGGTCAGGTGCAGGTTCATCCGCTCTGCCGGCAGGATGCGGGCGCCTCCGGAGCCGCCGGCTCCGCCCTTGATGCCGAAGGTGGGGCCCATGGCCGACTGGCGCAGAGTCAGGACTGCCTGCTGGCCCAGGCGGGTGAGCCCCTGGGCCAGTCCGATGGCCGTGGTGGTCTTGCCCTCCCCGAAAGGCGTCGGCGTGATCGCAGTGACGACGACGTAGTGAGGGCTACTCGCCCCACCGCCGCTCACGTGCTGGCTGGATTCCAGCGCCCGCAGGTCGATCTTGGCCACATCACGACCATAGGGAATGACGTATTCGGCGGCTATTCCCGCTGATGCCGCCAGCGCGTGGAGGTCGATCGGAGCGTCGGAGCCGTCAGTGGCCGCAATCACCTGGGTCATGGATGAAGCCTAGTCTGAACCTGCTCCCGGCTTCTGTCTTTCGCCATGGAGCCGCCAATCAGTGGAACATTGGTTGCTCCCGGCAAAGAGTCATACCTTCAGCACGCCGAACCTCATTCGACTAGTCTGTCGGTTACCCATCGGTCAACCATGGAGGTTGTTGTGAACCGTCGGATCGTCCTCTCCACCCTCGCCGCATCGGCGTCACTGTGCCTTGCTGTGACGGGGTGCTCCGGCACATCGGGAACATCGCAGACCGGCGCCAGCAGTTCTGCGACTGCGTCGCCCGCGGGCCCTGTCGGCACCGTCGATCCGCCGTCGGATATCGAGGGCCTCGACAAGCTCGGCCTGTCGAAGGCCACGATGAGTATCAAAACCGCTCCCGGACTGAGCAACTATGACGAGAAGGGCCTCACCTACGTCGACCCGATTACGGATCCGGCCGCCGATCTCTCGGTCCATCATGTGACCTGGGACGGTAAGGAGACCTGGAAGGCGAGCGTGCCGGTCCCCAGCGGCGCCGATCCCGCCTCGCTGAGTCCTGTGATGAGCTTCGATGATGCGCTCGGCGTCGTCTCTTACTGGTTCACCACCGACCAGGTCGATCCGAAGGACTCCACCCTCCGCCTCCACCCGGTCGTCGGCAAGCTTCACTGGTTCAACACCAGCACGGGACAACAGGGCTCTGACCCCTTCGCCGAGGACGGCAACACCTACTCATCGCACAGCCAGCTGGTCGGAGGGCTTCAGCTGGGCAACGACGGAGGAATGAGCGCGGTGAAGGTCGTGGACTCCTCGCAGGCCCTTGTGAGTCACTCCGCGCAGGAGCTGGGACTGAGCGGCGGCAGTCGGGGCGAGTTCTACTCATGGAAGGGGCAGGTGCGTTTCAGAGGCACTGAGCCCGCCGACCCCGCAGATCTTCTCAAGCTCAACACCTCCAAACCCATCCCCGACCTCAGCGCCGACGCCCGAATCTGGACCACGCCCACCAGAATCCTGGTTCTGGACCAGTCGGACAGCCGCTTGCAGTCTGTGACCGACAGTGGGGCGCAGGTCCTGGATCTCAAGGGATGCACCATTCCACCCAAGAGCAACCTCACGGTCGGCAGCGGCGACACCTATGACCACCTCGGGCAACTGCGCATCGCCCAGGACGGGACCACGGAGTGCCTCTCCAAGACCATCGGAAACCCCGCCGACACCATCAGCACCACCCTGAGCGATGGCGGCATCATCGTTCGTTCCACCGCCGATGAGGGAAAGACCTTCTCCTTCCGCTATATCAGCGCCGACGGCTCCACGAAAGTCGATCTGCCGAAGAAACCGGTCCCCAGCGCCCACGACAAGCACCTCGTGTACTCCACCTCCGCCGACGGCATCTCAACCGTGACCGCCTTCAGCGAGAAGGACCTCAAGCCCTCGGGCTCCTGAGCCATGGGCTCCTCTCGGGGCTACTCCTCGGCGAGGGCCTTGGCGATGGCCCGCATGGTCACGTCCCGGCTGTAGCCCTTGCGCCCCAGCACGGCCGCGGTGCGACGCCGGCGCACCTCCCAGGGCAGGTGGCCGGTGGCGGAGAGCTTCTTGCGAGCCAGCGCCAGCGCCGCTGAGTCCTCGTCCTCGGAGCTGATCTGCTCGAGGGCCTGAGCGACATCCGACTCACCCAGCCCCTTGCGCCGCAGTTCCTCGGCGATGGCTCGCCTGGCCGCCCCCTTCTCCGCGAAGCGGGTGCGCGCGAGGCGGGCCGCGTAGGCGGTGTCGTCAATGACTCCGGCGGCCTCCAGACGGTCAAGAACCTCGGAGGCTACACGGGGGTCCACCTCCTTGCGCTCGAGGAGCTCGGCCAGGGCGGCGCGAGGAGCCGCGCTGCGGTCCAGGCGGCGCAGGACGATCTCCCGCGCCGCCTCGACCGCCTGCGCATGGGCGTCAGGGATGAGCCAGGGCATCAGAACCCGCCGGCCTCCTCACCGAAGATGGTGTCCGACTCATCCGCCGACGCCTCCTTGGAGGTCTTGACGCTCTTGGAGGTCTTAGCAGTGGAGGTGGCCTTCTTCCCGCGCCCTCGGGCGGTCTTGACCGCGCTCGTGGCGGCGGTGTCAGCGCTCTCCACCGGGACGGCTGCCGCGGCCACGGCGGCCTCGGCAGCAGCGAGCTCCTCAGCCTCCCGGGCCTTGCGGCCGGGCTCACCGATGCCCAGGGCGGCGAGGATCTTCTCCTCGATCTCGGCAGCCAGCTGCGGGTTGTCCTTGAGGAAGTTGCGGGCATTCTCCTTGCCTTGACCAAGCTGGTCCTCCCCATAGGTGAACCAGGCCCCCGACTTGCGCACCACGCCGTTGTCCACTCCCAGGTCCAGCAGGCTGCCCTCGCGGGAGATGCCCTGGCCGTAGAGGATGTCGAACTCGGCCTGCTTGAAGGGCGGCGCCATCTTGTTCTTGACAACCTTGACCCGGGTGCGGTTGCCCACGGGCTGGTCCCCGTCCTTGAGGCCGCCGATGCGGCGTACATCCAGGCGCACGGAGGCGTAGAACTTCAGGGCCTTCCCTCCGGTGGTGGTCTCCGGGTTGCCGAAGAACACACCGATCTTCTCACGCAGCTGGTTGATGAAGATGGCCGTGGTGCCGGTGGAGGACAGCGCACCGGTGATCTTGCGCAGCGCCTGGCTCATGAGGCGGGCCTGGAGACCGACGTGGGAGTCCCCCATCTCCCCCTCGATCTCAGCCTTGGGGACCAGGGCCGCCACGGAGTCGATGACGATGATGTCCAGGCCGCCTGAGCGCACCAGCATGTCGGTGATCTCCAGGGCCTGCTCCCCGGTGTCCGGCTGTGAAACCAGGAGGTTGTCGATGTCGACGCCCAGGGCCTTGGCGTAGACCGGGTCGAGGGCGTGCTCGGCGTCGATGAAGGCCGCGTTCCCGCCGGCCCTCTGCGCGCTGGCCACGGCGTGCAGGGCGACGGTGGTCTTTCCGGAGGACTCCGGCCCGTAGACCTCGACGATGCGTCCCCTCGGGAGCCCTCCGACCCCCAGAGCCACGTCGAGGGCGACCGACCCTGTCGGGATGACGGAGACCGGAGGACGGGACTCGTCCCCCAGACGCATGACGGATCCCTTACCGAAGCTCTTGTCGATCTGGGCGAGGGCTGTGGCCAGGGCCTTGGAGCGGTCCTGGGTCTGGCTGGCAGCAGGCATTGTTCTACCTCGGTTCTCAGGGCGGCGCGCAGCCGCGGCGGGCATGGCTGGTCAACTTCGGCGAGGTCCCCTCTCCGGGGCTCACCAACGACGGTATGCCTGACCACTGACATCTATCTCCGCCCCGCATCAGCCCTGTGGACTCAGGGGGCGTCGTCGTCGTTCGTGGAGAACAGTACCCGAACACCTGTTCGATCGTGACATCATCGTCACGCGCGTGTCGGCGGCTCCACACCTGTCCCCCGCATCCACCCTCGTCACCTGGGCTCAGCGACGCGGATCCGAGCGGAAGATCCATCGCTCGGCATCCGAGCGCTCGGTCTCCTCGCACAGCAGGCCCCAGACCTGCTCCGGGGCCACACCGTCGTCGAGCGCCTGCACGCAGGTCACCCCCAGCCCTGGAAGAACCAGATCCTGGGCCAGTGACCGGCCGTAGGCCGGACCGAAGACCGTCTCGACGGCGTTCCAGAACTCCGAGTGCTTCACCACTCCCCCTTTGTCAACAGGCAACCCGGCGGCGAGTCCACTCATTGTGGCCCCACCGCCGGGAAGGTCGGCTCACTGGCAACGATCTGCGCGCCACAAGAGCGGCGCACGCGGAGCGTCAGCGGATGGTCACCGCAGGGCGACCCCCTGCTGACGCACGAGCTCATCGGGAACCGTGTCCGGAATCATGACGCCCTCGGTCAGGGCGATGCGGTCGGAGACCTCACGCAGCACCATGGACAGGGGGGCGTCAAGCGCCTGGCAGATGGAGGCGAGCAGCTCGGAGGAGGCCTCCTTCTGGCCGCGCTCGACCTCGGAGAGGTACCCCAGGGAGACACGGGCCTGCGAGGAGACCTCGCGCAGTGTGCGTCCCTGGTGCTGTCGGACGCCGCGCAGGACTTCTCCGATCTCGCGGCGTAGGACGACATTCTCGTGCTTCGGGGTGTCCACGGACACACCGTACCCTGCCCCGGGTCCCTGGCGCATCGGCATCCGGTTGTTGATCGGGCGAGTGGTGCGGGGGTGAGTCGTGTTGTTCATCGTCTAGCACAACCATTCACGTCGTGGATTCATTCCCGCCACGTGGGGCCAGCTCTCCGGCTCCGGTGACGTTGAGAACCACTCTACCGGCATTCCTGAGAGAAATCTGAAATACGTCTTAGTCTGCGGTCTGTAGTTGGTCAGTCGTCATTGAGAAGCAATCAGGGCTGCGGCCCACACTCGTCCTTCTGTAGGAAGCCGATGGCCAGCTCACACACCTCCATCACGGTGGCGCACCGGATCTGCGAGCGATCACCGCTCAGGTGCAGCTCGCGGTGCCTGAGCCCCCAAGGAGCGACGACGGCGATATGAACCGTTCCGGCCGGATGTCCGTCGGCCGGCCCCGGCCCGGCCACCCCGGTGGTCGCCAGTCCCAGATCGGCCCCAAGGAGCCGACGCACTCCGTGCGCCATCTGCAGGGCGACATCGCGGTCCACCGGCCCGGTTAGCTTCAGGTGCGCAGCATCGACCCTGAGGACCTGCGCCTTGATCCGGGTGGCGTAGGCCACGACCGCCCCCACGAGCACACGGGAGGCGCCGGGAACCTCCACCAGACTGGAGGCGACCTGTCCACCCGTCAACGACTCGGCGATCGCCAGAGTCATTCCGCGCTCCTCTGCGGACTGCAGGAGAGCCCTCGCCGCGCGGACACGGTCCTCGGCGCCGGGCGCGCCCTCGATCACCACGGCCCCCGGGCGGTCACTGGCCGCCCCGCCCGTTCTGACGGCTCAGCAGCATCGCCTGGCGGACGTAGTCCAGGCCGGTCACCACTGTGACGATGAGCGCCGCAGCCACAATGACGTAGGCCGCCTTGGTCAGGAACGCGGCCGGCCCCGCGGGCAGCATGAGCATGGACCATGGCGTGAGCAGCCCGACCAGCCCCACCATCTGCAGCGCCGTCTTGATCTTGCCGCCGCGCGAGGCCGCCATGACGGCACGGCGCAGCATGAAGAAGCGCATAACCGTGATGCCGAGCTCGCGCACGACGATGAGGATGGTGACCCACCACCACAGTCGTTGGTTGACGCTCAGCAGAACGAAGGCGGACAGAGTCAGCGCCTTGTCCGCGATCGGGTCGGCGATCTTGCCGAAGGAGGTCACCAGCCCCCACGAGCGCGCCAGCTGGCCGTCCAGGCGGTCCGTGAAGGCCGCGACGACGAAGACCACGACGGCGGCGAGCCTGGCCCGGTCCCCGGGCAGCAGGGCGAGCCAGATGAAGACGGGCACGAGCAGCAGGCGCAGCACCGTCAGGACGTTGGCGATGTTGAGCAGCGGCGCCTGCTCTGACGGCGCGGCGCCATCCGGGGCGGTCGGGGCGTTCATCAGGTCCAGCCTAGTCGCGGACGACCTCCCGCCGACGCAGAAACCTCGATCCATCTTCTCAACGGCCTCGCATCCGAACGCCTGCACCGTACGCGCTATGCCCCATTGCAGACGACACGCGGCATAAGATCCGTTCTCACCCGCGGTTCACGCCGACATCCGGGAGCCTCCCCCGCACCACTGGAACGAGCACGAACCGCGCACACACTCTTAAGGTTCACTTCATACGTTCATCATCATGTACCCCTCCACTCCTCCACCATCATCCTCACCGGACTCCGCCGGCCTCAGCCGCAGGTCACGGGATCCTGGCCTGCTGACCGCCGTCGTTCTCACCGCATCCGTCGCCATGAACGGTTGCTCGACGAGTTCCGATCAGGCTGTGCCGGCTCAATCGCCGACTCCGTCCGCCTCCGCCAGCGTCGGCGGCTCGCAGGACGTGCACTTCACCGTGGGTTACGCCGGCGACGTCCTCATGCATATGCCGGTGATGGAGTCCACTCCGGCAGGCTCAGGGGATATCACCGCCAACATCGCCGCTGAGACCCCCTGGGTCGAGGGCCTGGATCTGGCCCTGTGCGGGATGGAGGTTCCTGTCGCTCCGGACGGGGTCTACTCGGGCTACCCCGCCTTCGGCACCTCTACCGAGGTCGTGGCCGCCTTGGCGAGGTCCGGCTGGGACGGCTGCGCAACCGCCTCCAACCACGCCGCGGACCGGGGGGAGGCCGGCGTCGTGGCCACCTTGGACGCCCTGGACGCTCACGGGTTGGGCCACGCGGGCACCTACCGGAGCCAGCAGGACGCCTCGGTGCCCTTCGCGCTCTACGAGCTGGAGCGGGGCGGGCGCACCGTGACCGTCGCCCAGATCTCCACGACCATGGACCTCAACGGCCTGGAGGATCCCACCGGATACTCCGTGTCGCTCAACGACATCGGCGCCATCACGAAGGCGGCGAAGTCGGCCCGTGCGGCGGGTGCCGATCTCGTCGTCGTCCATTCCCAGCTCGGTGAGGAGTACGAGACCACGCCCAACGACAAGCAGGTCTCCTACGCCCAGTCCCTGGCCGACACCGGGCAGGTCGACATCTTCTTCGGCGCTCATCCCCATGTGCCTCAGCCCGCCGAGAAGCTCTCCGGAGGAGTCGGGGGCGAGGGGATGTGGGTGTCGTACTCGGCCGGCAACTACATCTCGAACCAGGATGAGGAGTGCTGCGCCCCGCTGTCCGACGTCGGTCAGCTGGTCTGGGCCGACGTCACCTCCCACGCCGACGGCTCAGTGAGCGTGGACAAGTTGAACTGGCACCCGTTCACGATGGATCTCGCCGGCGGCCACAAGATCAGGGACCTGGCGGCGCTTCACAACGGTGAGCGTCCTGCCGGCCTGGGCCTGAGCACGTAGGAGATCGACCGGCGCTGGAGCCTGCTCACCTCTCAGGTCAAGGACGCCTCGACCGTGTCCACCACGCTGCCCAAGGCCACCGGACCGGCTCCGACGATTCCCAGTCGAGAAGAGGTCATCACACGGGCAGGGGCACACCCGGCCCCGCAGGGCGCGGCGTCGGCCTCCGCCTCACCACGATGAGCCGCGGCCAGTGAGCGACCAGGCGTCCTCGGAGTCCTCATCGGCGGAAGTGTCGTCCCAGGACTCCGACTCCGGCAGGCTGGAGGCGACCTCCAAGGGATCCGTGCTGTAGCGGTTCGACGGCATGACCGCAGTACGGGGCTCATTCGCAGCCGGAGCCGACGGGGCCTCGGAATCGGGCTCGCCCTGCGAGGCGTCAGGGGCCTCGGGACTCTCCGCGCTTCCCGGCGCACCGCCCTCGCCCTTGATCCAGGCCAGGGTCTCCTCGAGCTGCTCGGGCTGGACGAGGACATCGCGGGCCTTGGATCCCTCCGAGGGGCCGACGACCTCACGGGACTCGAGCAGGTCCATGAGGCGTCCGGCCTTGGCGAAGCCGACCCGCAGCTTGCGCTGGAGCATGGAGGTGGAGCCGAACTGACTGGAGATGATGAGCTCGGCGGCCTGCAGGAGCAGGTCCATGTCATCACCGATCTCCTCGTCGATCTGCTTCTTGACCTCCGGGACGACGACGTCCTCGCGGTACTCGGGCGTCAGCTGGGACTTGACGTGCTCGACGACGGATCGGATCTCGGACTCGGTGACCCACGAGCCCTGGATGCGCACTGGCGTGGAGGCGCCCGGGCCCAGGTAGAGGGCGTCACCCTGGCCGGTGAGCGTCTCGGCCCCGTTCTGGTCGAGGATGACCCGGGAGTCCAGTTGGGAGGCCGTGGCGAAGGCCAGGCGCGAGGGGACGTTGGACTTGATGAGGCCGGTGACCACCTGGGCGACGGGACGCTGGGTGGCCAGCACGAGGTGGATCCCGGCAGCGCGGGCCAGCTGGGTGATGCGCTGGATGGAGGCCTCCACGTCCTTGGGGGCGGTCATCATGAGGTCGGCGAGCTCGTCGACGACGACCAGGAGGTAGGGGTAGGGGCTCAGCTCTCGCTGGGATCCCGGCAGGGGCTGGACCTCGCCTGCGCGCACCGCCTTGTTGAAGTCGTCAATGTGCTTGAAGCCGAAGGAGGCCAGGTCGTCGTAGCGGGCGTCCATCTCGCGCACCACCCACTCCAGGGCCTCGGCCGCCTTCTTCGGGGAGGTGATGATCGGGGTGATGAGGTGGGGGATGCCCTCGTAGATGGTCAGCTCCACCCGCTTGGGGTCCACCAGCACCATGCGCACCTCCTCGGGGGTGGCACGCATCATGATCGAGGTAATCATCGAGTTGACGAAGGAGGACTTACCCGAACCGGTCTGCCCGGCCACCAGCAGGTGCGGGGTCTTGGCCAGGTTGGTGACGACGTAGTCGCCCTCGACGTTCTTGCCCAACCCGACCACCAGCGGGTGCGCCTGCTTGCGCGCGGCCTGGGAGCGCAGGACGTCGCCGAGCTTGACCATCTCCCGGTCGCTGTTGGGGATCTCGATGCCGATGGCGCTCTTACCCGGAATGGGGGTGAGCAGACGGATCTCGTCGGAGGCCACCGCGTAGGCGATGTTCTTCTCCAGCCCCGTGATCCGGGAGACGTTGACCCCCCGGCCCCGGTGAACCTCGTAGCGGGTGACCTGGGGGCCGCGCGTGTAGCCGGTGACCGTGGCGTCCACGTTGAACTCGGCGAAGACGTTCTGCAGGGACTCCACAATGGCGTCGTTGGCGGGGGTGCGGGTGGAGTGGCCCGGGCCGGGACCGAGCAGCGCGTCATCGGGCAGGGTGTAGGTCGATCCGTCGGGCAGAGCCATGTCGCTCATGGCGATCTGGTCGGCGAGGTCGGGCTCCTCCAGCGCGACCTCGGGGGTCTCCTCAGTGACGGCGTCGAAACCGGAGGGCGACTGCGGGGTCGGCTGCGGTGCGCTGCGCTTGGCGGATGAGGGTTTGCGCTGCCCTCCTGCGGCCGGGCCGGAGGCCACGGAGCCACCCGCCGGGCCGGCGGGCCTGCTCCGGGTGGCGGAGGCGGCCGAGGATGCCGGGGAGGCGATGACATCAGTCTCCTCGCCCACGTCCGGGATGACGAAGTCCTCGCCCTCGGAGTGAGCCCCGTGATCGGCGCCCGGCTCGAAGAGCTCGGTGATCGTCGTCTGCTGGGCCTGCCGGTCGGCCGAGCGCTTACGGCGGCCACTGCCCCGTTTACGTGAGGCCGATTCCTCCACCTCCAGGGCTGAGCGGAAGGGCTCGTCGCCGTCATAGGAGTCCAGGAGCACCCTCTGATCCGAGTCCGCGCCGGAGGCGCCCGCCCGCTCAGAGCCTCCGCGGACCCGTCCCAGCAGGCGCCGGGCCAGAGAGTCGCCCGATCCATCGGCTCCGTGGGAGGCTCCGTCACTGTCCGCGGCCCGGTACTGCTCCAGCAGCTCGCGAATCTCGGCAACGGTCTTGCCGGACAGGACCAGTGCGGAGAACGCGGTCAGGAGGAGGAACAGGATGAAGGCCCCCACGGAGGAGAACAGTGCCGCCAGCGGGTAGCCCACCAGCCATCCCAGCAGCCCTCCGGCGGCCTCCAGTCCGCCGATGTTGTTCTTGAGGACCGGGTTGCCGCTGCCGACCTGGATCATTCCGGTCAGAGCCGTCAGCAGGCCCAGGCAGCCCACGGAGACCCGTGCGTGCACCGCCCCCAGGCTGTGGACCCGCAGCATGGCGATGCCCAGCGCCGCCAGGAGCGGGGGCACGAAGACGCCCAGGACGCCGACGGGGCCCGCGGCGATGTGGTGCAGGAGATCGCCTGCGGCACCGGAGATCCCGAACCACTCGCGCAGTGCCAGCACCGCTGCGAGGGCCAGGATGAGGAAGGCCCAGCCGGTACGGCGGTAGCGTCCGCCCGAGGGCCCGGTTCCGGGCGCGGAGAAGGGAGCGGTTCCTGAAGCGGAACCGCCTCGATTACGTCCTCTGCCGGTTCCCGGTGAAGGCGCAGCTGTTCTCGTGGTGCGACGATTGGCCATGATGCCCTAGAAACTATCGGATTCTCGGTGTCATTGACCTTGCCACGCCGCCCGCCCCGGCCGGAGACACGTCACCTTCTCGGTGCCGCGGCCCGGTACGGGGGCTCGTCCCCCTGAGGGCAGGGGCGGGCGCGCCCCGGGCCCCCGTCAGGACCTCTCATCGTCAGCGCGGAGGAACTCATCGATCTCCTCGCACAGCGGTGCCTGGGCCGGGCCGCTGCGGGCCACGGCGTGGGCGGCGGCCGCGTTGGCTCGCCTGGCCGCCTCGACGACGTCGAGCCCACCCAGGAGGCCGGCGACCAGGACACCGGTATGCGTGTCTCCCGCTCCCGTCGTGTCCACGACCTCACGCACGAAACCGGGTACCTCGATCGGCTCACCGCCCACCGGATGGAGAACACAGCCGTTCACGCCGGTACGGTGGACGATCAGTGCTTCAGGGCAGGCCTGCCGGATGGCACCGGTGCCGCCCAGTCGCTTCTCGAGGCGCCCCATCTCCAGGTCGTTCCCGGTCAGTATCGTCGCCCTCCTCAGCAGCGGAAGGAGCACCTGGTCGGGGATGTCGGGCTGGACCGGGCCGAGGTCGATCACGAGCCCGACGCCGTCGGGGATCGACAGGAGCCAGTCGGCCAGGATGCCGCGGCTCGTGTAGTGGGCCAGGTCGTAGCCCGTGGCGTAGACCCAGTCCCCGGCCCTCAGGTCGATGCTCTCGAGATCCTCACGCTGAGGCTCGCCCTCAACACCCGCGGTGGTGATGAAGGTGCGTCGGCCGGAGGGCTCGATGAGCGTGGTGCAGGTGCCGATGTCCCCGACGAGCTCCTCGACGAGCAGCTCCACCCGGTCCAGCCGCATCGACTCGCGCACCCGCGCGGAGTTGGGTCCGGTTCCCAGGGTGGCGGCCAGGGCCGTGGGAACACCCTGCCGGGCTGCGGCCGAGACCACGGTGTACCCGCCACCGACGACCGGACCCGACGACGCCCCGGTGATCGCCCCTCCCGGCGTCGGCACACTGCTGACGTGGAGGGGGATGTCAATGAGGATGGATCCGGTGGATATGAAGCACGCGGGCCGGAAGAGAGTCATGCAGTAAGCGCCCTCCCGCTATGCCTCGATGACGACCGGGACGATCATGGGACGGCGCCTGAGGCGGCGCCCGATCCAGCGCCCCAGGGTGCGGCGCATGACCTGCTGGAGGGAGTAGGCGTCCGCCTTCCCGGTCTCCAGCGCAGCCGACAGGGCCTCGGTCACATCGGGAAGGATCTCCTCGAAGACCGAGTCGTCCTCCGCCACGCCCCGCGCCTGGATGTGGGGGCCGGCCAGGATCGTGCCGGTTGTGGTCTCCACCACGGCGTAGACCGAGACGAAGCCCTCCTCCGCCAGGATGCGGCGGTCCTTGAGCTCAGCCTCATCGATCTCCCCCACCGAGGAGCCGTCGACGTAGATGTAGCCGCAGGGCACCTGGCCGGCGATACGGGCCACTCCCCCCTCCAGGTCGACGGCCACGCCGTCCTCACACAGCATGACCCGTTCCGGGGCGATGCCCGTCTTGACGGCGAGCCCACCATTAGCCACCAGATGACGAATCTCACCGTGAATGGGCATGACGTTGCGGGGCTGGACGATGTTGTAGACGTGGAGCAGCTCCTCGGAGGAGGCGTGCCCGGAGACGTGGACCTTGGCGTTGCCCTGGTGGACCACGCGTGCCCCCAGCCTCATGAGCTGGTTGATGACCCGGAAGACGGAGTTCTCGTTGCCGGGGATGAGGGAGGAGGCGAAGATGACGGTGTCCCCGGGCTCGATGGTGACGCTGCGGTGCTCGGAGTGGGCCATCCGGGACAGGGCCGCCATGGGCTCTCCCTGAGAGCCGGTGACCATGAGGACTCTCTCGTGCGGGGGCAGCGAGGTGATGTCCCGGGCATCGATGAGGACACCTGCGGGGACCTTGAGGTAGCCGCGCTCGGAGGCGATCCCCATGTTGCGCACCATGGAGCGCCCCACGAGGGCGACCCGCCTGTCGTGCAGGGCGGCGGCGTCGAGGACCTGCTGGACGCGGTGGACGTGGCTGGCGAAGGAGGCCACGACGATCTGCCCGTCGGAGTCGGCGAAGACGTTGTCCAGGACCTGGCCGATCTCGCCCTCGTGGCCCACCATGCCCGGGACCTCGGCGTTGGTGGAGTCCACGCAGAACAGGTCCACGCCCTCCTCACCGAAACGGGCGAAGGAGCGCAGGTCCGTGATGCGCCCGTCGATGGGCAGGGAGTCCATCTTGAAGTCACCGGTGGCCAGCACGTTGCCGGCATCGGTGCGGATCATGACGGCCATGGCGTCGGGGATGGAGTGGTTGACGGCCACGAACTCCAGGTCGAAGGGGCCGTAGGAGACCTCCTCGTGCTCGATGACCTGGCGCAGCACCGGGCGGATACGGTGCTCCTTGAGCTTGGCCTCCACGAAGGCCAGCGTGAGCTCGCTTCCCACCAGGGGGATGTCGTCACGCAGGCGCAGCAGGTAGGGCACACCCCCGATATGGTCCTCGTGCCCGTGAGTCAGGACCAGGGCGACGACGTCGTCGATGCGGTGCTCGATGGAGGAGAAGTCGGGAAGGATGAGGTCGACGCCCGGCTGGTCCTCCTCGGGGAAGAGCACACCGCAGTCAACGATGAGCAGCTTGCCGTCCAGCTCGAAGACGGTCATGTTGCGGCCGACCTCGCCCAGGCCCCCCAGGGGAGTGATGCGCATGGCGCCATCAGCGAGGGGGCCGGGGGTCTTCAGCGCGGGAAAGTTCGTCACGCGGGCATCCTACCGAGGATGTCTCGGATATCGATTGATACGGCGCGAGGCAGTTCGACGCCGTCGTGGTTCTGCAACGTTCCGACGGCGAGTTCAGGGGCTTGCCGGGTTCGCTCTACGATATGCCGGTGACGACCACGAGCCTGCCGGATGACGGAGCCAGGGACACCGCTCCCTCTTCGTCAACCGAGTCACAGCCGAGTCCCGCTCCTCGTGAGAGCCGGCGAGGCCTCCTGGGAAGAGCTGCCCTGGCAACGACGGCGGGCGTGCTCGGCGCGGGCGCCGGCGCAGGAGCCACTCACTGGCGGGAGACCCACCTCTCCCCCACCGCCAGAACCGCCCCTCGCCCGGCGGGCCCCGGTAGCGCGCTCGGTACGCGAGTGGTCTTCCAGACCGACGGGAAGTCCGGAAAGCTGGCGCTGACCTTCGACGACGGGCCGGACCCCCGTTGGACTCCACGGGTGCTCGACATGCTGGCGAGGCTGCACATACGGGCCACCTTCTTCGTTCTGGGCTCCGCGGTGCAGGCCCACCCCGAGCTGATCGC
The DNA here is from genome assembly GCF_016694895.1 of Actinomyces sp. HMT 175. Taxonomy (NCBI): domain Bacteria; kingdom Bacillati; phylum Actinomycetota; class Actinomycetes; order Actinomycetales; family Actinomycetaceae; genus Actinomyces; species Actinomyces sp. HMT 175. The sequence goes on along the minus strand of NZ_CP068012.1, from coordinate 1,062,445 downwards.
GCGACAGGTCGCCGAAGGACACGAGGTCGGGGTCCATAACTGGGTGCACACGGATGTCTACGGCGTGAGCTTCTCCGAGCTGAGCGACTCGGTGGACCGCACGTGCGAGGCGATCGTGGCGGCAGGGGCCCCGTCTCCGCGCCTGTGGAGGCCTCCCTACGGCCGGGTTGACGCGCCGGCCATGATGGTTGCCTCGCTCAAGAGGATGGACCTGCTGCTGTGGAGCGTTCACACGCCATCGGCGGCGGCCGCCGACGCTGTCAAGGACGTTGCCGGCGCCGGATCGGTGGTGCTGTGCCACGACGGGCGCACGCAGCCCTCCGAGGGCCTGTTCTCCGCCCTGGAAGGAGGTCTGCGCTCACTGCTGGAGCGAGGGCTCACCGTCACAACGGGCAGCGACCTGCTGGCCTCCGCCTGATGGACGGCTGAGGAACCCTCACCGGCATGAGCGCGGTTCACCGCGGCGGCATGGGGCGAACAGATGGGCGAGTACACAAGGCGCCCGCTCCACCGTGCGGTGGAGCGGGCGCCTGTTCCTCGTACCCCCAGCCGGATTCGAACCGGCGCCGCCGCCGTGAGAGGGCGGTGTCCTAGGCCACTAAACGATGGGGGCAGGCTATGGAGTTGTGAACCAGCAGACCTGATCGGACTGCTTGATCCGTACCCCCAGCCGGATTCGAACCGGCGCCGCCGCCGTGAGAGGGCGGTGTCCTAGGCCACTAAACGATGGGGGCATATGACAGTCCGAATACCGCAATCGGCAACCGGACCCTCGTACCCCCAGCCGGATTCGAACCGGCGCCGCCGCCGTGAGAGGGCGGTGTCCTAGGCCACTAAACGATGGGGGCCACAGATCATGAGATCCGCTGGGGTACCAGGACTCGAACCTAGAATAACTGAACCAGAATCAGTCGTGTTGCCAATTACACCATACCCCAAGGGGCTTCACCCCGGAACGGATCACGTCCGAGGCAGCGGGCAGTAATCTACACGCCCACCCTCAGCCCATCAAATCGCCAGGAGGTGAAGACCGACACACAACGGACGTCTCGGGATCGTCCCCCCTCCATCCTCCCACTCGCCGCCTCACAGGACCCTGGCAGCCGGCACCGCAGCCCCTCCTGAGCGCTCACAACCAAGCGGAGCTCCAGAGGCATCCCCTACACTCCCATCTAGTTCCTGCCCACCCCACCCTTCTGGGAGGCAATATGCCCACCCACCTGCGGCACCGTCACCGCCTAGGTCACGGCCCCTGCAGCACTCGCCTCCGCGCCCTTGGACCGACCCGGATCGCCGCCCTCCCCCTGGGCGCCTGCGGCCCCGCACACGAAGGACAGCTGAGCGTCGAACCCACCGGCGCCTCTACCAAGACCGTCCCCTCCGGCTCACCAGCGCCGTCCACAACACCGCCCCCGACGCCGTCGGCAACACCTTCCGCAACAGCCCGGACGGCCCCGAACGTCACGATCTCCCACGACCGGGCCGGCACGTGGCTCCGGCAGGACGACATACTCAAGCAACCGGTCACGACGTCGACAGAAATCGGCCAGGCCTACGACTTCGACGCAGGAGGATGTCCAGCCATTATTTTCTACAACGCAGATCCGTCGATCGACAGCGAAAGAAAAAGGGGTGGAGACAACACAATCTCTTCCATCAAGGTACGGCAGACGATGTCCAACCACGCTTCTTTCGTGGTGACCTCAGGGCAGACCCCCGTCGAAGCCATACCGGACGAGCTCGCCTCCACCGATGCATGGCATCAGTTCCTGTCCTCGACACGAGTGGCGGGACTCGATGCTGGGGTCATGGAATAGATGAGTTTCAGTACCGAGCCACACCACCACCCTCCCTCCTTCCTCACCACCAGGAGAGCCGCATTGCCTCATCCAGCACCGCACCACCACCAGATGTTCCTCGCCCGCACCCCCTCCAGAGCTCGTCGCCTGGCCCTGGGGATGTGCCTCGCAGCCAGTCTGGCGCTGAGCGCCTGCGGCCCGGCCCACAAGGGACAGCTGAAGGTCGAGCCAGCCGACGCCTCCGCCGAGGCCAGTGCCGAGGCCAGCGAATCCAGCTCACCCACACCGTCCAAGTCACCGAGCCCCACCGCCTCAGCGTCGACGCCCTCCCCCTCGGCAACGACATGGACGGCACCGAGTGTCACGGTTTCCAGTGAGGACTCGTCGGTCTGGACGCACGACGACGAGCGCATCAAGAAGGACTCGGCCGGCCCTAACGGGACTATTGACGGATACACGGTTAACGCCAACCCCGCCTGCTTCGGCTATGTTTCCACGAGCGCCGAGGAGAGGTACTACAGCCTCCGAGGAGTCGGGGACGACATTCAGTCCAAGGCGGCTCTCAAGAGTCAGCAGACGATCTTTTCCGGATATCAGACGACACAGGGCCCAAACCCGGTGGAGGCCGTCCGGGACGACAGTGGGACCCTCCCGGGCTATGAGGAGACCTTTTCCGTGACGGTCAACTTCTCGGACGCCCCCAACACTCCCATGGATGGATATCGCTTCGACAGGCGAGTGGGAGAGAAGGGGTTCGCTGTCGAGGTCATGCTGCTGTGCCCCCAGGGCTCCCTCATCGGGCTGGATCAGTGGCACACGATTCTGGGAGGCATCCGGCTCCAGGGAATCGACGCCGGAGGCATGTAATCGGCCGGCGCGGCCCGCAGAAGAGCGGGACGACTGGTGCGGTCCTGTACTCAGCTCCGCACTCACTGGCCGGTGGGGCCGGTACGCGCACGCTCAGCGCCGCGTCCCGGCCCCACCGGCTCAGTTCATCGTGCAGTCACCTCACCCGAGCCGGGCCCGAAGAGCCTTCAGCCTGGCCAGGGTGGAGGTGCTCCCGAGGATCTCCATGGACTCGAACAGGGGCGGAGAGACCTGTCGCCCGGTCACCGCGACACGCAACGGGCCGTAAGCCAGACGCGGTTTGATCCCCTCGCCGTCGGGCATGCCCCGCCCCTCGACGATGGCGGTCTTGAGGGCCTCCTCCAGATGGCCCTTGTCCCACTGCTCAGGGTTGAGCCCCTCCAGGGCGCTGATGCCCGCATCCAGCACGTCTCCGGCCGATGCCTTGAGCTTGGACAGAGCCTTGTCGTCGACGACGAGATCGTCGTCGGACACGAAGAGGAAGCCGAGCATGTCGCGGCTCTCTCGCAGCAGCTGGATCCGCGTCTGAATAAGGGGGGCCGCCGCGTTGAGGATCTCCTGCTCGCGCGCCGTGAGCTTGTCGAAGGCCTCCGCTGAGACCAGTGGCACCTGAGCGGTCTCACCGGTCGGGTCGGGGTAGGCGTCGGCGAGGTAGGGCACCAGCCGGTCCCGGAAGTCGGTCTCCCCCAGCGCACGCACCTGCTCGGCGTTGATGGCCTCGCACTTCTTGGGGTCGAAGCGGGCCGGGTTGGGGTTGACGTCATGGACGTCGAAGGCCTCGATCATCTCTGCGGCTGAGAAGACGTCGCGGTCCGCGCTCAGTGACCACCCCAGGAGGGCCAGGTAGTTGAGGAGACCCTCGGGGATCATGCCGCGGTAGCGGTGGATGAGGAGGTTGGACTGGGGGTCCCGCTTGGACAGCTTCCGGTTGCCCTCCCCCATGACGTAAGGCAGGTGCCCGAACTCGGGAATGACCTGAGCCCGACCGATGTCCATGAGGGCCCGGTAGAGGACCACCTGCCGCGGGGTGGAGGACAGCAGGTCCTCACCGCGCAGAACGTGGGTGATGCCCATCGCGGCATCGTCAACGGGGTTGACCAGGGTGTAGAGGGGCTCACCGCCCGCGCGCACGACGACGTAGTCCGGCACGCTGCCGGCCTTGAAGGTGATGGGGCCGCGGACCAGGTCGGTGAAGGTGATGTCCTCGTCCGGCATCCGCATCCGCAGGACGGGCAGGCGACCCTCGGCGCGGAAGGCGTCCTTCTGCTCCTGGGTCAGATCGCGGTCGAAGCCGTCGTAGCCGAGCTTGGGGTCCTCGCCACGCTCACGGTGGCGCGCCTCGATCTCCTCGGGGGTGGAGAAGGACTCGTACAGGTAGCCCGCCGACAGCAGCTCGGCGGCCACCTCCTTGTACAGGTCCATGCGCTGGGACTGGCGGTAGGGCTCATGAGGGCCCCCTTTACCCACGCCCTCGTCCCAGTCCAGGCCCAACCAGGTCAGGGAGTCCAGGATGGCGTCGAAGGACTCCTCGGAGTCACGGGCGGCGTCGGTGTCCTCGATCCTGAAGACGAAGGTTCCGCCGGTGTGGCGGGCGTAAGCCCAGTTGAACAGGCAGGTGCGCACCATGCCCACGTGAGGGGTTCCCGTGGGTGAGGGGCAGAAACGTACGCGCACGGACGATGAGCCCTGCTCCGGGATACCGGAGGCGCTGGTGGGCTCAGGACGGAAAGCGGATGAGTGATCACTGAGTTCAGGCATGATGAGGCCAGGATAGTCCCCTCTGACGCCCCCCAGGGAACAGGTCGGGCCGCCTCGGGCGGGGTCCCCCGCCACGCCGGCCGCCGCCGGCACCGTGAACGCTCCAGCGGCCATGACCAGCACTGAGACCCCTACGGCACTATGCCGAGCAGGCAGTGTCCTCATGGCCACGACTTCCTTTTCTTGCGTCAACATGTGCTGACGATCATGTGCTGCCCGAATTCATCATCGGACACGGGGACACTATGAGGGGGTCCCTCACCTGGAGTATTCGACCTCGACTTCGAGGGATGGGGAACTTGCCCCATCGCTCTGCGCACACAGGCGAATTAACGTGGCACCCGTGAGATCATGATGTCGCCGCCAGGAAGTTCTCGCGGCTCCCACCAGAGGTGATGACATCCCCAGTCCGTTCGGGAAGACTCCCGACTCATCGTTCCTTGGAGGCCTCATGTCCCCGTCCCCACATCCCGCGGCACGTTCCACCAGCCGCCGCCGATCGGCTCTCAGACTTCCCCTTGTCGCCGGTCTCAGCCTCGCCCTGGCGATCCCGGTTCTCGCTGCGTGTCAGGACGAGTCCGGCCCCGCGCGCTCCAGCACCTCATCAGGCAAGAGCTCGTCGCAGTCCTCGGACAAGCCCTCCGACTCCGGCAGTACGAAGGGTACGGAGGTCAATGGAGGAGCAGCCGGTTGGCACATCATCGTGTCAGCACCGGGCTGGACCAACACGAAGCGCGATACCGGAGGAGTCAATGAGCTGGTCAGCGACGACGGCTGCCAGTTCGTGACGACGCAGAACCTCCTCAACGGACAGCTCTCCACTGACCGCGAGGACACAGATACCCACGCGGCGAACGAGCAGCAGAAGTTCTCTCAGGGTGTCACCCACGTGAGCTTCAAACCCGCACAGGATGATTCGACCTCCGTCAAAGACGCCTCTGGAAACGCCATTGAGACCAAGAGGCTGGACTGGACCTACACCGGCAAGGACGGCAAGGAATACCAAGCCACTGAGTTCATCAGGGCATTCTCGACCATCAAGAGGCCGACCATGCTCACCGCGACTCTCATCTGTCCCAAGGACAAGTACTCCACCGCTGTTCTTGACGATCTCATGAAGGACACGACCGTCACCGACCCGGGCCCGGCCGACATGGACGAGGGCGCATCCGGCAATGGTGCGGGCAAGGACTCCAAGAGCGGCGACAAGAAGAGCGACGAGAAGGGCTCAGGCGGCTCACCCAAGGACACCTGAGCCTGCCTCGGCTCCCCATGGCCGAGCAGAAACAGCCGAGGAGCAGCACCAGCACTCGCCGATGGGCGGGATTCTCAGGGCACGCCCCGGGAGTCCCGCCCATCGTCGTCGGGACAAGGACTCCAGCTCGGTGAGGCCGGCCGCGTCGACTCAGCGGCGAACCACCGGGTTGGAGAAGGAGCCGATGCCCTCGACCTCGACCTCGATGCGCTGACCGGCTCGGATCTCGCCGACTCCCGCCGGCGTTCCGGTGAGAATGACGTCACCGGGAAGAAGAGTGAAGATCGTCGATACGTAGGCGACCAGCTCGGGAATCGAGCGGATCATGTCAGCGGTGCGCCCCTCCTGGACGAGGCGGCCGTCGACCCGGGCGCGCACCACCGCGTCTCCGGGTGAGAAGAGCGGCTCGCGGCCGGGCTCGGGGACCTCGATCCACGGCCCCAGGGGGCAGGAGGTGTCGAAGGCCTTGGCCCGTACCCACTGCGGCTCGGCGCGCTGGCGGTCGCGGGCCGAGACGTCGTTGGCGACCGTGTACCCCAGGATGACGTCGTCGGCGTGATCCACGGGGACGTTCTTGGCGAGGGTCTTGATGACGACGGCGAGCTCGGCCTCGTAGTGAACCTCCTCGCTCCAGGCGGGCAGGACGATGGGAGCGTCCGGTCCGATGACGGAGGTGTTGGGCTTGAGGAAGACCACCGGGTCGCGCGGCGGCTCGTCCTCCCCCATCTCGGCGATGTGGCCCCCGTAGTTCTTCCCGATCCCCACGACCTTGGAGCGCGGGATGACCGGCGACAGGAGCCGGACCTCGCCCAGCTCGACGACCTCCCCGGTGGCCTCGGGCAGGGAGTAGAGGGGGTCTCCCTTGAGGACCAGGAGGTGCCCCTCGGACTCGCCCGAGGCGACCTCATGCTCGGGCAGGCCCTGGACGATGCCGTAGCGGGGCTCGTCACCGGTGGAGAAGCGCGCGATCTTCATGGGCCTCAGCCTAGCGCTGTTGGGCTCAGCTGCCCGAGGCCTCCTCGAGCGCGGCGCGACGCTCCGTGATGGCGGCGTGGGCGGCACCGTCAACGGCCCAGATGTCCCCGGGAAGCGTGCCGGGCAGGTAGGGGTTGTCGGTGGCGATGAAGCGGATCTCGTCCTTCTCACCGGCCTCGACGGCGCGACGCTGGGCCTCCCAGTCGCGCAGGGCCCCGAAGGCCCAGCCTCCCAGGGCGAGGATGGAGACCATGTTGATGACGGTCATGGCCCCCATGACGAGGTCGGACAGGCTCCACACGAAGGTGAGGGTGGACAGGGAGCCGACGGCGGTGGCCACGATAATCATGGCCCGCAGGGCGTAGTGCTTGTGCTGCTTGCCCTGGAGGTAGTCCATGTTGACCTGTGCGTAGGTGTAGTTACCCAGGAGCGAGGAGTAGGCGAAGACGAAGATGATGACGGCCATGAGGTACTGCGCCCAGCCACCGAGGACGTTGGTGACCGATGCCGAGGTCAGGGTGTTGGCGGCGCCATTGGCAACCTCCGGGGCGGATTGAGCAGCCACCGGGTCGTAGACCCCGGAGAGCAGGACGATGAGGGCGGTGACAGTGCAGACCACGATCGTGTCGACGAAGACGCCCAGGGACTGCACGAATCCCTGCTGGACAGGGTGGGGGACGGTGGCGGTGGCTGCGATGTTGGGGACCGATCCCTCACCGGCCTCGTTGGAGAACAGGCCTCGGCGGGTGCCGTTAAGAAGTGCGGCGGTGAATCCCCCGGCGGTCCCGGCGAAGGCCTGGTCGACTCCGAAGGCGCCCTCGAAGATGGAGAGGATCGCTCCCGGGATCGCGGTGACGTGCAGCACCAGGATGGCCACGGCGATGAGGGCGTAGACCACCGTCATGATCGGCACGAGCCACTCCGAGACGGCAGCGACCGACTTGATGCCCTTGAAGATGATCGGCGTGGTGATGACGACCAGAGCAACGGCGGTCATCCACGGCTCGACGTGGAAGGTGCTCTCCATCGTGGCGGCGATGGTGTTGGCCTGGGTGGCCTCGTAGGCGAAGCCGAAGACGAAGGTGATGACGACGGCGAAGAGCTTGGCGGCGGGCTTGGAGCTCAGGCCGCGCTGGATGTAGTAGGCCGGGCCGCCGCGGAAGGTGCCGTCGGGGTGGGTGACCTTGTAGAGCTGGGCGAGGGTGGCCTCGATGAATCCGGTGGCCATGCCCACCAGCGCCACGATCCACATCCAGAACACGGCACCGGGGCCACCCATGGTGATGGCGATGGCCACACCCACGATGTTGCCGGTGCCCACGCGGGAGGCCAGCCCGACGGCGAAGGCCTGGAAGGAGGAGATCCCGCCCTCCTTGCTGTCACGGGAGGAGGTGATGGCCCGCACCATGTAGGGGAAGAGCCGCAGCTGCACGAATCCGGTCCGCACGGTGAAGTACAGGCCTCCCAGCACGAGCAGCCAGGCGAGCAGGTAGAGGAACAGGTACCCGGCGGCGTCATCGAGGATCTTGGCGCCATCGTTGAAGAAGCGTTCCAAGGATGCGGTCCAGTTGTTGCCTGCGCTGGATGCCGCACTGGTCAGGGAAGCCAGAACCGGTTGCACGTGAGATCCTCCGTAGGGGTGGGACGACGGCGCGGGCGAGGTGGGCGTCGGGCGCGCGAACCAGCACGGGAGCGGTCCGGGATACACGTCCTGCCCACGTCCCCCTCCTTCGGGAGGGAGGGCACCGTATTCGCGAAGGCTACGGATACAGTGTTTCGATTCGGTGACGGCCCTGTGGCATCGCTGCCGCACGTGCGCGAGGCGCGTGGTGCGTTGTGCGCGACACCGCCCATCTACCGGTCACCTGCCCCCCTCCCAGGCGCCTTCCGGCAGAGGCGCCGGAAGGTACTCGGAGTGCCTGCGGAAGACCGACTTGTCGCCCTCCGCCGTTGACGTGCCCCGCCTGGCCTCCCAGTCCCTCAGCGCTCCGACGACCCATCGGCTCAGGAGCACCAGCGCCGCGAGGTTGATGATGGCGCCCAGCCCCAGGAGCACGTCCGCGAGGGTCCACACGGTGGTCAGCTGCTGCACGCTGCCGATGCCGGCGCAGATGACGGCGCCGATCTGCAGCGCACGCGCGACCCAGGGACGATCGGTGAGGTAGTCGAGGCAGACCTGGGCGTAGGAGAAGGCCCCGATGATGGTGGTGTAGGCCAGGACGACGACGAGCAGCGCCATGGGCCAGCGGCTCCACTCCCCCACGAGGTGGGCGATGGCGTCCTGGGTCAGGGTTCCCGCACTCTCCTTGGCGCTCGCCCCGGGCTGGAGGACGTCCGCACCGGCGACCAGGATCGCCAGCGCCGTCGCGGTGCAGACGAACAGGGTGTCCACCACGACCCCGAAGGCCTGGATGAATCCCTGCTGGACGGGGTGGCTCACGGTGGCCGAGCCCGCGGCGCAGGCGGCCCCTCCGAGTCCCGCCTCATTGGAGAACAGGCCGCGGCGCACGCCGTTGAGCAGCGCGGCGGTCACCCCGCCGGCCAGGCCGCCCAGCCCCTGGCGCAGGCCGAAGGCGCCCTCGATGATGGAGCGCACCGCCTCGAGGGCCTGGACGGGGTGGGTCAGGAGGATGGCCAGAACCAGCACCAGGTAGGCCAGCGCCATGAACGGGGCCAGGTACTCCGCCACGCGGGCCATGGCGCGCAGGCCCCCCAGGAGGACCGGCGCGGTCAGGGCCACGACGAGGACGGCTCCCAGACTCGGTGAGAGCCCTCCGGCCCCCTGCAGGGAGGCAGTGATGGCGTTGGCCTGCACCATGGGCATGACCAGGCCGTTGGCGATGAGGAAGACGACGGCGAACACCCCGCCCAGGATCGGCAGCCCCAGTCCTCGCGAGATGTAGTAGGCGGGACCACCGCGGAAGGTGCCGTCGGGGCGACGCACCTTGAACAGCTGGGCGAGCGTGGCCTCGCTGAAGGCGGTGGCGGTTCCCAGGATCGCCACGAGCCACATCCACAGCACGGCTCCGGGCCCGCCCAGGATGAGCGCCAGGGCGACCCCGACGATATTGCCGGTCCCCACCCTGCAGGCCAGTCCGACGGCGAAGGCCTGGAAGGAGGTGATGCCGCCGTGGCTGCCGTCGCGGGAGCCGATCACTGAGGCGGCGATCGCGTCGGTGTGCCGCACCTGGACGCCCCGGGTCCTGACGGTGAAGAAGACGCCCGCCCCGATGAGGAGCCACATGAGGCCCCAGGAGTAGAGCATGTCGGAGACGGAGGCCAGGACGGCATCGACCTGGCCCATCCATGAGATGCGCCCCAGAGGTGCCATGAGAATCAGCCCCGCTTCGCCACGTCGTCGGGCTCCCAGATGCCGGGGACCACGTCTCCGGGCAGGAGGGAGTTGCCGTGGCCCACGAAGGCGGGCTCGGTGATGCCCCGGGCACGCTGGGACTCGAAGTCCCGCAGGGCTCCGATGACCCAGGGGGCCAGCCGGATGATGACGACGAGGTTGAGCACGCCCAGGAGCCCCAGGGCGATGTCGGACAGGGCCCAGACGACGGGCAGGGTCAGGACGGTGCCGCCGAAGGCCGCAGCGGTCAGGACGATCCCGAAGATCTGCTCGGACCGGCGCTCTCCGCCCAGGAAGTTGACGTTGACCTGGGCGTAGGAGTAGCAGCCGAGCACCGTTGAGAAGACCAGGACGAAGATGAGCACCACCATGGGCCAGGTGGTCCAGGCACCCAGGTGCTCGGCAACGGCCTGCTGGGTGAGGATCGCTCCGACCAGGGAGCCGTCGCCGGGGTGATAGGTCTTGGTGGTCAGGAGGATGAGCAGGCCGGTGGCCGTGCACACGAGGATCGTGTCGACGAAGACGCCGAAGGACTGGATGAGGCCCTGTCGCACGGGGTGGGCGACGGTCGCGGTGCCGGCGGCATTGGGGACGGTGCCGAGCCCGGCCTCGTTGGAGAACAGCCCGCGGCGCACGCCGTTGAGCAGCGCCGCGAGGACTCCTCCGGCGGTGCCGAACAGGGCCTGGTTGAGACCGAATGCCCCTTCGAAGACGCTCCCCAGGACCTCCGGGAGCCTGCCAATGTTGAGGATGATGACCACCAAGGCCATGAGCACATAGGCCAGCGCCATGATGGGGGCCAGCCACTCCGCGACGCGGGCCACGAGCCGGACCCCGCCCAGGACCACGGGGGCAGTCAGCAGGACGAGGAAGACCCCGACCATCCAGGCCGAGACGCTGGGAACGGTGGCGGTGATGACCTGGGCCAGTGAGTTCGTCTGCACCATGACCACCGTCACGCCGACTGAGACGATGCAGATGGCGGCGAAGATCTTGCCCCACAGGGGCGAGCCCAGACCGTTCTTGATGTAGTAGGCCGGGCCCCCGCGGAAGGTGAAGTCCCGGCCGCGCTCCTTGAAGATCTGGGCGAGCGTGGACTCCACGAAGCTGGTGGCCATGCCGATGAGGGCGACGACCCACATCCAGAGCAGAGCACCGGGGCCGCCGGCCACAATGGCCAGGGCGACTCCGGCGATGTTGCCGATGCCGACGCGCGCGGCCAGGCCCACGGCGAAGGCCTGGAAGGAGGAGATGCCACCCTGCGCACCGGATCGGGACCCGGACAGCGAGTTGACCATGGTGCCGAAGTGGCGCAGCTGAACCAGACGGCTACGTGCGGTCAGGTAGATGCCGGCCAGGATGAGCAGGGCGGTCAGAAGATAGGTGTAGAAGAAGTCGTCGACGGAGTTGAGCAGGTTCTCGATACTGGTGAGGTTCATGCGTCGGCTCCTGTCGAGGCGGCGGGCTGGCTGCTGGCCGGGGTGGCTGCGGGAACGCCGTCGTCGGCGGTGCTGTCCGCCTCGGCCAGGTGGGTCCTCTCGCCGGTCCAGACGTCACCGGGGAGGTCACCGGGCAGGTAGGGGTTGCCCACGCCGCTGAACAGGGGCGCGACTCGTCCCGCCGCGCGCTGTGCGTCCCAGTCCCTGAGTGCCCCCACTCCCCAGCGGGCGAGCCAGATGAGGGCGACCAGGTTGGTCAGGGTCATGACGGCCATGGTGATGTCGACGGTGTTCCACACGACGGTCAGAGAGGCGAGCGCCCCCAGCCCGGTGGAGACCACCGAGACGAGCCGGGGCAGCCAGCGCCACTCGGGCCGCTCGGAGATGAAGGTCATGGAGACCTCGGAGTAGGTGGCTGCGGCGATGATGGAGGAGAAGGCCAGGACGAAGATGACGATGGCCATGGGGACGGCCGTCCAGCTGCCGAGGGTGGCGGCGACGGCGTCGGAGGTCAAGGTGCCCGCAGCCTTGGGGGTCAGCGTGCCGGCCTGGACGAGGGCGGGGCTGTAGACGCCGGAGACCAGGATGATGAAGGCGGTCGCGGTGCACACGATGATGGTGTCGACGAACACGCCGAGGGACTGGATGAGCCCCTGCTGGACGGGGTGGGCCACGGTGGCGGTGGCGGCGGCGAAGGGGGCGGTGCCCTGTCCGGCCTCATTGGAGAACAGGCCGCGGCGGGTCCCGTTGGTCAGGGCGGCGATGATGCCGCCGGTCACCCCTCCGGCGAAGGGCACCGGACCGAAGGCCGAGGAGATGATCGTGACCATAATCCCCGGGAGCTGGGTGATGTGGAGGGCGACGATGACAACGGCCATAACGACGTAGACCAGGGCCATGATGGGCGCCATCCACTCGGTGACGCGGGCGACCCGGCGTACTCCGCCCAGGATGACCAGGGCGGACAGCCCCACCAGCACCGCGGCGGCGGCGCTCGGGGGCAGGTGCAGCGGGGAGTCAGGGCCGATGACCCCGGCGACGGCGTTGGACTGGACCATGATGATGGAGAAGCCGCAGGTGAAGATCGTCAGTCCCGCGAAGGCGACACCCAGGGGGCGGCTACGCATCCCGCGCGCCATGTAGTAGGCGGGCCCGCCGCGGAAGGAGCCATCGGTGTGGCGGACCTTGAACATCTGGGCCAGGGTCGCCTCGAAGAAGGCGGTGGCCATCCCGACCAGGGCGACCACCCACATCCAGAAGATCGCGCCGGGGCCACCCAGGATGAGGGCGGCGGCCACTCCGAAGACATTGCCGATGCCCACGCGGGCGGCCAGGGAGATCGTGAAGGCCTGGAAGGAGGAGATGCCTCCCTGAGCCCCGGAACGCGACCCGGCCACCTGGCGGAACATGTCCGGCAGACGGCGGAGCTGCACGAAGCCGGTGCGGATGGTCAGCAGGATCCCGGTACCGACGAGCACCCACATGGTGATGTGGAGCGTGATCCAGTCCGAGACGGCCTCGAGCTGAGCGGCGAGGGCATCCATGGGAGATTCAGCCTTTCACGGTGTCGCGACAGGTGGGGACGGCCCGCATGCTCTCATGAATCGCCGCCCGGGACATAGTGCGGTCGTTCCTCAGGACGCGGGCGCGGGCCGACGCCGCACGGCTCAGGCCCCGGCCGTGGCCTCGGGCGGGTCGGCGGGCGCCCAGAGCTCCTGGTGGTCGAGCACCAGCTGGACGGGCCGGCCGTCCTCATCCAGGCCCCAGTAGGCCTGGGCGACGCCGGGATGCCGGCCGGCCGAGGCCGAGGCGCCGATGGGCCCCGACCCCGGATCCATGAGGAAGGCCCGTTGCATCTGTCGCCATACTCGGGAGTACTGCCGGTGGGTCATGCCGAAGTAGGTATCGGCGTCGGCGATGGCTCCGTTACCCGACCTGGTGTCCAGCTCAGGCCACGAACAGAAGTCCATGGAGCGCGCCGGCTTCGTCCCGACGATCGCGTGCTTCCACTGCACCGGCTCGCGGTCCGCGAGGATGACGCGCAGCGCGGCCACACTCCGTTCCCCACCCAGCGTGGTGAGCAGGGCCTGAGCCCGAGCCGTTCCGGGATCGAGCCTGAGGGTGCACAGGCACATCCCTCCGAAGGGGTCTCCCACCGCCAGGTAGCTGCCGTGCGGGAACTGACCGATCTCCTGAATCTCGACCGGCCCGACCTCAGCATGACGACGCGCCTGCTCAATGGCTTTGGCGAGCAAGGGGGCGAAGACCTCCGGGTCGTCCCAGTCGCCGTCTCCTTCCTGCCACTCCATGCCCTCCTCAATGAACTCCTCACTGAGCGCCTCGCAGGCCCAGGAGGCGGAGAACACGGCCGCGGGGTCGGGCATGTCCTCCTTGTGCTGGGCCTCCATGGGACTCGTCTTGTCGGCGGCGGCCTTCCAGGCCTCGAGCACGTCCTTGTCCACCAGTGGGGAGCCCGGCTCCTCGTCGTAGTCGTCAATGGTGTCGATCCGCCAGTCGTCGCCGACGCGAACCAGCATCATCTCGATAATGGGGTCCCCCATGGCGCGCCGGCTTCGAGCCAGCCTTGCCATAGCACTCGAACCATAGACATCGATACGTTCAATCGTGACGGCTTCCGGGCTGAAGGCTGCCGGTTCAGAGAAACCGGTAATGTCTCCCTTGAGCGATCTCTCCAGCTGATGAGTGGCTCGGAGTGCTGCCGTCTTCGTGAACCACGCGGGGAACGGATCCTCCTCTTTCCACTTGTCGAACAGCGGCTTGACCTCAGCATGGGCGGCGGCGTAGTCCGCCAGGAAGGCCTCGATGCGGGCACGGGGGTCCATCATCCTCCTACGGCAGACTGGACGGACGGTAGGTGCCCAGCATGCCACAGGCCCTCTGCTCCGCCTGTTGTACCCACGTGAGACGATGACGCCGTGACCTCCCAGACTGCTCCGGCCCTCAACGCGATGCTCGATGCCCTCATTCCGGCTGACGATCCCGAGCGCGTCCCCGAGCCCGAGGAGGTCTACCTGGCCTTCTCAAGCTGGGCGGAGACGACCGGCCGTCCCCTCTACCCGCACCAGGATGAGGCGCTGTCGGAGATCCTGGAGGACCGCCACGTCATCGCCGCCACCCCGACCGGCTCGGGCAAGTCGATGATCGCGCTGGCCGCCCACACCGCATCCCTGGCCCGCGGGGGCCGCTCCTACTACACGGCCCCCCTCAAGGCCCTGGTCAGTGAGAAGTTCTTCGAGCTGGTGCGCCTGTTCGGGGCGGACAACGTCGGCATGGTCACCGGCGACACCTCCATCAACGCCGCCGCCCCGATCATCTGCTGCACCGCGGAGATCCTGGCCAACCAGTCCCTGCGCGAGGGCGAGGACATGGACGTGGACTGCGTCATCATGGACGAGTTCCACTACTACGCCGACCCGCAGCGCGGCTGGGCCTGGCAGGTGCCCCTCCTGGAGCTGCCCCAGGCGCAGATGGTGCTGCTGTCGGCCACGCTGGGCGACGTCTCCTTCTTCGTGCGGGACCTGCGCGAGCGCACGGGCCGCGAGGTCGCCGTCGTCGACGACGCCGTGCGGCCGGTTCCGTTGGAGATGGAGTACGTCGTCGAGCCGATCGGTGAGCTGCTTCAGCGCCTGGTGGGGCAGGACAAGGCGCCGGTCTATGTCGTCCACTTCTCCCAGAAGGAGGCGGTGGAGCGGGCGACCTCCCTGCTGAGCGTGGACCTGGTGCCCAAGTCGCGTAAGGCCGAGATCGTGAAGGCGCTCGGCGACTTCCGCTTCGGGGGCGGTTTCGGGGCCACACTCTCGCGGCTGCTGCGCGCCGGGATCGGCGTGCACCATGCGGGCATGCTGCCGCGCTACCGGCGGCTGGTGGAGCGCCTGGCCCGCGAGGGCCTGCTGTCCGTCATCTGCGGCACGGACACGCTCGGGGTGGGCATCAACGTGCCGATCCGCTCAGTGGTCATGACCTCCCTGGTGAAGTTCGACGGCTCCAAGGAGCGTCACCTCACCGCCCGAGAGTTCCACCAGATCGCCGGGAGAGCCGGGCGCGCCGGCTTCGACACCCGCGGCTACGTCTCCGTCCAGGCCCCCGAGCACGTCATCGAGAACGCCAAGGCGCTGGCCAAGGCCGGCGACGACGAGCGCAAGCGCCGCAAGATCGTGCGCAAGAAGGCCCCCGAGGGGCGAGTCAACTGGACCGACAAGACCTTCGAGCGGCTACGCGACGCGGCCCCGGAGACACTGAACAGCCAGTTCCAGGTCACCACCACCATGGTGCTCAACCTCATGGAGCGCGCCGGCGACCCGGTGGCGGCGATGGCGGAACTGCTGGAACGCGCCCACGAGCCCGAGGCCCAGCGGCGCCGCCACGTGCGACGCGCCCTGGAGATCTACCTGTCCCTGCGCACGGCGGGGGTCCTCACCCATGTCTCCAGCGCCCAGGCCGCCGCCGATGGGCGCCCCCGACTCCGCCTGGCGGTGGACCTGCCGGCCGACTTCGCCCTCAACCAGCCCCTGGCGCCCTTCGCCCTAGCGGCCATGGACCTGCTGAACGTGGAGGCCCCGGAGCACACGGTCGACGTCGTCAGCGTCGTCGAGGCCACCCTGGACGATCCGCGCCCGCTGCTCTACGCCCAGCAGCGCGCCGCCCGCGGCGAAGCGATCGCCGCGATGAAGGCCGAGGGCATGGACTACGAGGAGCGCATGGCCGCCCTGGAGGAGGTCACCTGGCCCCAGCCGCTGGCCGAGCTACTCACTCCTGCTCTGGAGATGTACAAGCAGGCCAACCCGTGGATCGCCGAGCACGAGCTGGCGCCCAAGTCGGTGGTGCGCGAGATGGTGGAGAACGCGATGACCTTCTCCGACCTCATCTCCCGCTACGAGCTGGGCCGCAGCGAGGGCGTGGTGCTGCGCTACCTGACCGACGCCTACCGGGCGCTGCGCCAGGTCGTGCCCGAGGAGCACCGCACTCCTGAAGTGGTCGAGCTCATCGACTGGCTGGGGGCACTCGTGCGCGCCGTCGACTCCTCCCTGCTCGATGAGTGGGAGGCGCTCGGTCAGGCCCAGGCAGGCAAGGCCGGCGAGGCCGCCGGCCTGCTGGAGGGCGACCGTCCCGGCGCGGACGACTCATCCGGGGTGGAGCGGGCCTTCGGCGCGGACGAGAACGGGACGGTGGCCTTCACTCGCAACCGTCACGCCTTCCGAGTGGCGGTGCGCCGGGAGATGTTCCGGCGCGTGGAGCTCATGGCGCGCGACGACGTCGAGGCCCTGGGCCGTCTGGACGCCTCCTCCGGCTGGGGCGAGGACCGCTGGGACGAGGTGCTGGGCCGTTACTGGGACGAGTACGACTGGATCGGCACCGACACCTCGGCTCGGGCGATCTCACTGGCGCCGCTCGACGAGGCCCCCGATGAGACGGCCCTGGCGGCCGCCGGGGTCAGTGAGCGCCTGCGCGAGGCCCTGGATGCCTCCGGCAAGCAGGTGTGGCTGGCCACGCAGGTCCTGGAGGACCCCGACGGCGATCACGACTGGCGGCTGACGGCCCTGGTGGATCTGGCTGAGTGCGACCGGGAGGGACGCGCGGTCGTCCACCTTCTGTCCGTGGGCCCACAGTAGGGTTAACCCGCCTCGTTGGCTTCCACGACGGACCGGACCGGCTGGCGCAGGACGGTTTTCATCCTCTCCGGTGCCACGCGCCTGGGGTCGCTGAGGTAGATCTCGTGGTGGGGCCCGTTCCAGGTGAGGCCGAGGCCCGGCATGATCTCGTCGTGCAGGCGCGCCAGGGTGGGGGCCTCGTCGTCGTAGGTGCCCACGTGGAGGATCTGCAGCGACCTGCCCTCGCTCAGGGAGAGCTCCTTGAGAGCGGAGACGGGCAGCTCCGGCTTCTTGCGCGCCGCCTGCGCCAGCCCCTCGGCGATGTCCTGCGAGGAGACCGCCTCGGGCAGGGGGATCATCATGGTCCAGTCCCACTCCCCCTTGTCACCGGCGACGAAGGCCGCATTGTCGGCGCTCGTCCACAGTCCCTCCAGGGGGCCGACGACGAAGTCATCGCCGGTTCGTTTCTTCAGCACGGCGCGGATCGCGTAGGCGCCCGCGTAGAGCGCCTGGATCGCGGTGGCGTAGGCCGGTCAGGTGTTGGGGTCGCCATGGCCGTCGATGGCCAGGTAGGTCATGGCCGGTACGTCCACCTCCGTGAAGTCGGCCTTTCCCGGCAGGTACAGGTCCTTGCGGTCCTTCTTGATGTCAGTCCTCATCACTGTCTGCTTTCTTCAGAAGGGATCGGGTCCAGGCGAGATCCGCTTCCTGGCGCAGGATCTCGTAGTCGAAGATGGCCAGGGCGTGCTCCTCGTCGACCTGGGCACGCAGGGCGCGCAGCTCATCGAGCCTGCCGAGGAGTGCCTCGGCGCGACGCGCGAGGAGGGCCGCGAGCGCAGGATCGTCGAGCCGGCTATAGGCGTTGAGGGCCGGGAGCACTCCGGCGGAAGGCGGAGCCGGGGCGAGGACACGTTCACTGGCGGCCTGTTTCAGCTCGCGGCGCCCGGCCTCGGTGACGCGGAAGACGGTGCGCCGTCCCTGAGTGCCCTCGTCGGGCTCGAGGAGCCCCCGCTCCGACAGGCGCTTGAGGAGGTAGTAGATGGAGGAGAAGGCCAAGGAGGTCCACTGGCGGTAGCCGCGCTGCTCGATGACCCGATCGAGGTCGTAGCCATGGCGCGGCTGCTCGGCAAGGAGAGAGAGGACAACGATGTCGGCGTCGGAGGACATACCGATACTCTAGCGCTAGAGTAATGGTAAGCAAGTCGGTTACCGTGCTGATTCACCGGAGCGGCAAGGTCGAAGGACTCTCAGTTACGGGCAGACCGCGCGGGCGAGCTGACGGATCTGGGCCGGCCGGGTGCGGCAGCAGCCGCCGACGAGCCGAACCCCTTCAGCGATCCATGAGGGAGCCAGCTCCGGGATTCCAGCCCCGTCACCTGCGGACTGCCAGGTCTTGGTTGCCGGGTCGTAAAGATCGCCCGCATTGGGATAGGCCACCAGCGGCTTACGGGTAGCCGCACGCAGTACCGGCAGCGCGCGGGCGACAACGCCCGGGGCCACACAGTTGACGCCGACCGCGACGACTATCTCCTCCAACTCAGCCCAGGCCGCCGCCTCGTCCAGCGGCGTACCGTCAGCAAGAGTGGAGCCGTCGGGGCGCACCTGGAAGGAGACCCAGCACTGGGCCTGAGGGGCGAGGCCCGTGACCATGGAGGCGAGCGCCCGCGCTTCATCCAGACGCGGAAGCGTCTCCAGGGCGAATAGGTCGATCCCCTCCCCCGCCAGCACCTCGATGCGCGGCAGGTGAACCTCCTGGAAACCGGAGTCCTCAAGGATGTCGATGCCGTAGGCACCGGTGTACTCGCTGCCATCAGCCAGATAGGCCCCATACGGCCCGAGCCCTCCGGCGACGAGCACCGGCTCCTCGGGATGCTCTTTGCCGAACTGGCGGGCCGCCTCCTTGGCCAGGCGGGCGCCGGCTGCGATGACCCGCCTTGCTCCGGCGGCATCCTCCCCGGAACGGACCAGCGCCGGAAGCGTGGCCTGGTACGTGTTGGTGGTGATGACGCGAGCCCCCGCATCCAGATAGTCGGAGTGCACCTTGCGCACGACGTCGGGCGCCGTGGTGAGCGCACGCGCCGACCACAGCGCGTTGCGGGTGTCGACTCCGCGGGCGTCGAGCTCGGTCCCCATCGCTCCATCGAGGACGACCGGACCTCGGTCCAGTAGATCAGACAACCGGACCGGCTCTCGACCGAAGGCCGTGGCGGGTACCGAGGACGTTCGCATTGCGACACGGTATCGAATGGCTCGAGACGACACCGGTAGCGTCTCAGGCATGGACCCGGTTGCACATCACCGCGAGCCCGCCACCGCATCGGATACGTCACCCGCCCCTCCCCCTCGGCCCCACCACGACGGCCCCGAAGGTCGGGGAGACCATGACAGCCAGGGGCGTGTCACCGCGCTG
Organism: Actinomyces sp. HMT 175; assembly: GCF_016694895.1. Taxonomy (NCBI): domain Bacteria; kingdom Bacillati; phylum Actinomycetota; class Actinomycetes; order Actinomycetales; family Actinomycetaceae; genus Actinomyces; species Actinomyces sp. HMT 175. The sequence goes on along the minus strand of NZ_CP068012.1, from coordinate 1,042,981 downwards.
GAACGCCGCATGAACCGACGTCACCTCATGATGATTAGCTTCGGCGGGGTCATCGGCACGGGACTGTTTCTCTCGACCGGCAACACGATCCACCAGGCCGGCCCCTTGGGGACCGTGCTGGCCTACTCCATCGGCGCAGTCATCGTCTACCTGGTCATGCAGTGCCTGGGAGAGCTGAGCGTTGCGATGCCCTTCACCGGCGCCTTCCATGTCTACGCCCGCCAGTACCTGGGGCCCGCCACGGGTTTCGTCACTGCCATCCTGTACTGGCTCACGTGGACGGTCGCTCTGGGAAGTGAGTTCACCGGCGCGGCGATCATCATGTACGGGTGGTTCCCGGGCGTTCCGGTATGGGTGTGGGCGGCCGCCTTCATCGTCCTGGTCCTTGTGCTCAACATGGTCTCGGTCCGGGTCTTCGCCGAGGCGGAGACTGTGCTGTCCGGGATCAAGGTGGTGGCCATCATCGTGTTCATCGCCCTGGGCACGGCCGCAATCGTCGGCCTGTTGCCCTACGAGGGGCACCGCTCGTTCCTGGGGCTGACGAATCTGTACCGGGACGGTCTCTTCCCCAACGGCTTCGGCGCGGTGTTCACCACGATCCTGGCCGTCAACTTCGCTTTCTCCGGCACCGAGCTCATCGGCATCACCGCTGGTGAGGTCGAGGATCCGGGCACCACTGTTCCGCGCGCGATCCAGGCGACCCTGGCCCGCCTGGCCATCTTCTTCATCGGCTCAATCATCGTCATCGCCGCCCTGATCCCGTGGGAGAAGGCCGGAGTCGAGGAGAGCCCCTTCGTGACGGTCCTGTCCAGAATCGGCGTGCCCTACGCCGGGACCCTCATGAACATCGTCATTCTGGCCGCGATCCTGTCGGCGGCGAACTCGGGGCTCTACGCCTCGACCCGCATGCTGTGGTCGCTGGCCAACGAGGGCACTCTGCCCAAGGTCCTGGCGCGCACTAATCGCTTCGGGGTGCCCGCCCTGGCGATGGGCCTGTCCATGGTCGGCGGGCTGGCCTCGCTGCTGACCTCGACCTATGCGGCCTCCACGGTCTACCTGGTCCTGGTGTCAGTCTCCGGTCTCGCCGTCGTCCTGGTCTGGGTGGTGATTGCCGCGTGCCACCTGTCCTTCCGACGGCGCTGGCTCGCTGAGGGCCGCAGCCTTGAGGACCTGGCCTACCGGGCTCCCGGGCATCCGTGGGTCTCGATCGCGGCGCTGGGGCTGTCCGTGGCTTCGTGCCTGCTCATCGTCTTCGACCCCGAGCAGAGGGCCGGCCTGGCGATCACCGCCGTCTTCCTCGTGGTCTGCTACGTGGGCTACTGGGGAGTCAACCGCCGCGTCAGTCTGTGAGCCGCTGGTGGTCCGGCGCCCGAGGGGCCTTAGCGGGTCTCGATGATCTGCTTGCCGAAGGGGAAGCAGGTGACGGGGATAAGCTTGATGTTGGCCACGGCCAGCGGGATCCCGATGATGGTGATGGCCTGCGCCACGGCGGTGGTGAGGTGGCCGATGGCCAGCCAGAGCCCGGCGACCAGGAACCAGATGATGTTGCTGATCCCGCTCATGGCGCCGGCCCCGGGGGCCGGAACCACCTCACGCCCGAAGGGCCACAGGACGTAGGCGGCGATACGGAAGGAGGCGACACCTGCTGGAATCGTGACGATGAGCAGGCAGGCGATCAGTCCGAAGAAGAGGTAGCTGAGGAAGAGCCAGAACCCGCCGAAGACGACCCAGATGATGTTGAGCAGCGTGCGCATGGCACCTATCTACCACATCCGGGGACCTCGGGACGCCCGCGCCCACGAGGTCACCAGAAGATGCGCTGAGCGATGGCGTCGGCGAAGTTGTCCAGCGCCTCCGGTGCCGCCCCGAGGTAGAGGCCCGCATCGATCAGCGAGACCTCCATGAGGTAGAAACCGCCCTGACCGTCCCCGACGACGTCGACACGGTTGAACAGGAGCTGGATGTCGCGGCCGGAGACCTCCTTAATCAGCGTGTGGATGGCCTTGCGCACCCGCTCACCCCAGAGCCACTCCTGCTCACTGGGCTCGCGCGCCGTGACGATCTCCTCGTGGATCTCGTCGGTGGACTTGAAGGAGGGGTGGAGCATCGGGGCCTTCTCCACCGCGTGGGACAGCACGCCGTTGAAGTAGACCAGGGAGACCTCGCCCTTACGGTCGACCTCCTCGAGGTAGCGCTGGACCATGACGGTGCGCCCGCGGCGCAGGTGGTGCATGGCGTCATTGATCGCGGCGGACCGGGAGGCGGCGTCGGTGGCGGTGTATCGCCCGGTGCCGCGCCCGCCCGAGGAGACGGCCGGCTTGACGACGAAGTCGCCATGGGCCGGGAAGCGGGTGTGAACCTGGTGCTTGGAGTATCCGGCCTCGGGCTCCAGCCACATCGTCGGGATCATGGGGACCCCCCACTCGCTGAGCCGGGTGAGGTAGTGCTTGTCCGAGTTCCAGGTGACGACGTCGGGGTGGTTGGCGAGCCTGGGCACCGACCGGGCCCACTGGAGGAACCGGGAGTAGTTGCCCTTGGTGGCGTAGTCGCGCACGCTGCGCAGCACGACCGTGCCGGACTGGCTCCAGTCGACGTCGGGGTCGTCCCATACGGCAACCCGCGGCTCGATGCCCCGCGCACGCAGGGCATCCGGCAGGCCACGGTCATCGTCATCAAGGTGAGGGAAGTCGGCGCAGGTCGCCAGCGTCACGATCGGGTCGCTCATGCGGCCCACGCTACCGCGCGCAGCACTGCGACGAGAGCCGCAGACATGTGACACTGAACCGTGCCCGCACCAGCGGACATGGCTACCTACTGGTCGGGGCGACCAGCAGGTCTCCGTTCCGCAACCTTTCGACACCCGCACGCTGCTCAGCCCGCGTGTGCGAGGGTGTCACAATGCCGAGGTGACTTCTCAATCCCGCAAGCCGCGCATCACCGCCGCGCAGCGCTACTGGGCATCCATGGCCGCCATCGTCGTCGTGACCATTCTTGCCGCGGGCCTGCTCGGAGGAACCGTCTCGATACTCACTGGCGCCCGCGCTGGCCGCAGCAGCATGTGGGGCGGCATGGTGGTCGCACTGGTCATGTTGGCGGGCTGGACCCTCGGCACCCGGGTGCGCGACCGCAAGAAGCTCGACCTGCCCTTGTGGCACCGTCTCACCGAGGAGCAGGCGGCCACGCTGAAGCAGTACCACCAGTGGTCTCGCACCGGCCGCATCGAGCAGGACGACGACGCCAAGCGCACTTCCGCCGGGCGGAGCGGCCATCGCCGCAGCGGGCGGACTGGCGCTGGCGCATCGAAGGCAGCGCCGTCGAGGGGGTCATCCTCGACCGGTGCGATGTCGAAACGCGACCGCGCCCGTGCCGCCGACGTGCGCCGTCGCAGGCAAGGCCGCGAGGGCCATTCATCGCACTGAACGGGGACACCGGGCAGCACGCAGCGGCAACTGCTTCTGTCCACCCAGCCCCACCACACCCTTGAGACTTGCCGCACAATCGCCTGGTTTCACAGATCCTGACTGGACGAAGCCCTCCTCCATCCGTAAAGTATTCCTCCGTCGCCCAGCGAGCCACGTCGAATGACATCGCTGTGGTGAAAGCACCGCTAGCTCAATTGGCAGAGCAGCTGACTCTTAATCAGCGGGTTCAGGGTTCAAGTCCCTGGCGGTGTACGAGTCTTCCAGCCCTCGGGGCCGGAAGAGCTGGTCACAACTGACCGAGCACCGCTAGCTCAATTGGCAGAGCAGCTGACTCTTAATCAGCGGGTTCAGGGTTCAAGTCCCTGGCGGTGTACCACGAAGGGCACGCGCTTCGCCCGGGATGATCCCGCAGGCATATCAGTAGGCGCGCCACGGAGGTTGAAGACAACCACCTCCGCACTGAGAAATTCTCAGGACTCCACCGTTTCATCGGTTCCTACGCCCTCGTGACCACTGTCTGCAGCGGCGCAACCGGCCGCTGCGCCAGGAGTCTTGACCCGCGCACGCCGGCTCGGCAGGTACGTCCCCGCTTCGGCACGTGCTGTGACCCCAGGCCCCTTCGGGCCGACGACGTTGAAGGAAGATGAGGAGATACGTATGACACGCAACATCCACACCATGACCGCCATGACGACTCCGGCCACCGGGCCGGAAGCCACTGACGCCCTGGCCGACGAGGCCGCTATCAGGGAGCTCTTCGCCGCCCGCGCGGAGCTCGCCTCTCTGGGGGCAACCGCCTCCCCCTCGCGCCTCGAGCGGGCGCTGGAGCGCCTGGAGGCGGCGCAGCAGGCCTCGCGGCGAATGCTCGCCCAGGCCGCCTGACCCGGAGGTCCCACCCGGAGCCGGGTCGGGGGTCCCGGGCGACTGACGTGCTGAACGTTTGCCAGATCACGAAAGTAAGTCCTCGAATTCACTGCCGCAGGCACCGGAGGCGATGCGAGGATGAGTGCATCTGTCCAGGAGCCCGAGGAGGACCCATGCCCCAGCTCGCCGCCGGTGATCGAGCCCCGGAGTTCGCCCTGCCCGACCAGAATGGCCGCACCGTGGCCCTTGGCGACCTTTGCGCCAGCACGGACAAGGGCGTCATCGTCTACTTCTACCCCAAGGCCTGCACTCCGGGATGCACCAAGGAGGCGTGCGACTTCAGGGACTCCTTGGAGGCGCTCGAGGCGGCCGGCTATGCCGTCGTCGGCATCTCCCCCGACCCGGAGAGCGCGCAGGCCAAGTTCTCCGACCGCCACGACCTGACCTTCCCCCTGCTGTCGGATGCCGACCACGCCGTCATGGAGGCCTGGGGCGTGTGGGGCGAGAAGAAGAACTACGGCAAGGTCTACACCGGTGTCATCCGCTCGACCGTGGTGGTGGGCCCCGACGGGACCGTGGCGCTGGCCCAGTACAACGTGCGAGCCACCGGTCATGTCAAGCGGCTGCGCGCCGCACTGGGCGTGGACTGAGTGGACTGATACGAGCACGGCAGCGGCCGCCGCATTCTGCTATCCGGGACCTGGGTCGGTAGAGTGGGCGCCGCACAGCGCGAGTGGCGGAATTGGTAGACGCCCCAGGTTTAGGTCCTGGTGCCTTCGGGCGTGAGGGTTCGAGTCCCTTCTCGCGTACCAACAAGCTCTTACCCGAACCCACCCCAGTCGAAACAGGCCGCGATACGGTTCCAGATGATGGACAACGCTCACCCACCAGGGTGGGCGTTGTTCGTGTTTCGGGTCTCGTGGGCTCATCGTCAGCGGTGGGCGGTGTGGCTGAGGCGCCAGGCTGAGCCAGGTGCTGCAGGTGGTGCGTGTGCGGCGGTGTGCAGGCTGGGGCTGGCCAGCTGGTCGAAGGGTGGGGTGAGTAGGGCGCTGAGGCGAGTGCCGAAGCCGGTATCGGCGAGGTGGACGGAGTGAGGAGTCAGGGTTGGCGTGTCAGCATCGGCAGCCCTCCCTCGCTGGCATCGCTGGCTCCTTCTTCTTCTCCAGCGCTGTGCTGCCCATCGTGTGCGCCTGCACCGTCTTAACGGCGGCGATGGACATGCGGGTGGAGAAGTTGGAGGGTGGGATAAGCGAGTAAGCCACAGGGAGTGTACCAGCGCAGGCACCTCGATCGCTCCGTTGGACACCTGCTCGCCAGCGTCTACTGCCCCGTCCTGCTGCGATAGTGCCGTTCTCCAGCGCGAAGAGAGACACGATAAGCCTCCTGCCGGCAATCAGCAGACACGCCAGCCCGTGAGCGCACTATGAGTGCCGTTGAGCCCAGGGCACGAATCGCATAGCAACGTGCACTTCGACCACATCAGATCACAATTCAGCCGCTAACAACCGACCAGGACGAGAGACGGTCACTGGCTGGTCGTGCAGCACTTTACTATCGCTTACGGCAACGCGGCCCCGTGCCTGTTGGAGGCATCTTCCAGCCCCTGTCCCCTGTGGCGACACCGGCGTCGCTCGGCGCTGCACTGCCGTATATCCCTCTCAATCCTGCGGTGGAGCCTCACATGAGCCTGACGCGCGAACTGAACAAGAAACAGTCTCCCTTCCGACAACTGGTGGAAGGTTGCGCCCCTGCCCTAGCCATAGCGGGTGGCAGGTCCCCGGAAGGCAAACGGATCGCTGAACGGCTTGGTTTCTACGATCTCGTCAAGGCACGCTCCCCTGCACCACTGCCGGATGGAGTGACCGACGCCCGGCGGCACTCACCAACTGTCGGCATGGCCTTCGACATCCGCACCAGGATGATGCTGGGCCAGTTCGAAGCACGCCGGAGCGCCTCGGCGATGGGCATGGACGTCTTCAACCATCTCCTCGCACCGATATTGCCGAACGGCCAGCACATATCAGACGTGCTTGGCGACGCCTTCCTCGAAGCCGAACGACTCACCAGAGACGGCGACGACGTCGACCAGGACTACGCCAGCATCATCTTCGCGTGGTGCGAGTCCCTCTACCGCGCCGGCATGCGGGCGATACGCAGTTCGCTGGGCAAACGCCTGTCAGCAGCACGGAACGTCGATGAGGTGTACGACTCGATCCCACCGCTCATGCTCGAAGACCTCGCTCGCCTGCGCATCGTCAACCAGCGCCAGATCAAGCACTGGCGCCTGCGCATGTACCAAGGGGCCTTCTTCATCTCGAACCCATCCTTCTCCGGCGACTTCTTAGTCGGCGGCGCCGACGGCGACTGGTTCATCGACGATACCCTTTTCGACTTCAAGGTCGTGGACAAGATCAGCGCACCATGGGTGCGGAAAGTCCTCATGCAGCTCCTGGGCTACCTCATCCTCGACCTCGACAACGACTACCACGCCAAACACATCGGCATCTGGTTACCACGCCAAGCGACCGTTAGAATCTGGGAGATAGAAGAAATTCTTGGTAGTAACGCGAGCAAGATACTATCTAAGTGTACTGATCGGGAGGGTTGGTTGAGGGGGTGTGATCTGAGTCTTTGAGGTGAGGAGAGCGCCTTGGGCTGGTTGAGTGGAGGTGTTGCAGTTCCCCATCAGCCAGACACGAAAGGTGCTCTCCTCATGTCCCACGCTAACGCAGCCCTGACCCCGCGTGCTCGTTTGAGGGTCGCCCGTCTGGTGGTTGAGGAGGGCTGGCCCGTCAGCGAGGTTGCTGCCCGGTTCCAGTGCTCATGGCCCACCGTCAAGCGCTGGGCCGACAGGTACAGGGCCGGCCAGCCCATGACCGACCGCTCCAGCCGCCCACGCTCGTGCCCTCACCGCACACCCAAGGCAGTGGTCAAACGGATCGTCTCGCTGCGCATGCGCCTGCGTGAGGGCCCCGTCCAGCTCGCTGCCCGCACCGGGGTCGCAGCCTCGACCGTCCACCGCATCCTGCGAGCCGCCCACCTCAACCGCCTGTCGTACACCGACCGGGCCACCGGTCAGGTCGTGCGCCGCTACGAGCACCCCTACCCCGGATCTCTTGTCCACGTCGACGTCAAGAAGATCGGCAACATCCCCGACGGTGGTGGATGGCGCTACGTCGGTGCGCGCCAGGGCGCGCGCAACCGCGCCTCCACCCCCGGCAAGGCCCGTAGCCAGGCCAGCCGCAGACCGGTGATGGGCTACGCCTGCGTGCACTCGGTGATTGATGACTACTCCCGCGTGGTCTACAGCGAGATCCACGACGATGAGAAGGCCGATACCGCCGTCGGAGTGCTCCAGCGCGCGGTGTCATGGTTCAGCGCCCGAGGAGTCAAGGTGGAGCGAGTCCTGTCCGACAACGGTTCTGCCTACCGTTCCCAGGCCTGGCAAGCCGCCTGTCAGCAGCTGGGCATCAAGGCCAAGCACACCCGCCCCTACCGCCCCCAGACCAACGGCAAGATCGAGCGCTTCCACCGCACCCTGGCCGACGGCTGGGCCTACGCCCGCCACTACACCTCCGAGACCCAACGCCGCCAGGCCCTACCCGCATGGCTGCACCTCTACAATCACCACCGACCCCACACCGCCACCCAAGGCCACCCACCCATCACCCGCCTAACCAACCTCCCCGATCAGTACATCTAAGGCACGACGTGATGTTCGGGGCACAATGAAACGAAAGATTGGGGCCATAACATAGATTAGGATCACAAAAGCGTAGCATTGAACCTCCAGCATATTGCAGATGTTTATCGCATCATTCTAACTACTTTGACCAGATGGCGCGACAAGACCAAAAGATCTCAGCTACATGGGATCTGAGATAGAGGAAATGTAGAATAAACTTAACCGACCAACAAGACGGCATACACACATTAAGGAATACGCCAATAATTCATAAGGCCCCGTCAACAACCGACTGCAGTATATAAATGTCGATATCTGTTCAACCACGCCATCGTTAGCAGATAATGCGAGTCCCTATCAGTTCGATCGCACTACATCTCGTTTTTCCTTCTTCCGGCAGCAGCATCTGTCATCAAATACGCTCTGAAAACTTCCTCTATGCAGCTCGAGTTTTCGCTGCTTGGAGCAGATGACCGCCAGCCCCGAACCTGTCGTCGCTGCGGTGCAGTTGGTGTGGACGGTGATCGCTGCGACGTCGACCTGCGCAGCGATCTGACTGACAGGCAGACCGTGCAGGCCAAGTCTGGAATCTGTTGCTTGTTCGCCACGCCGATCAAAGGACGGCAGGCCGTGATACGGGCACCGCGAACCGTTGCGGTCTCGCTTACCCACGCAGTAGACGCTACACTAGACCCACTCGATTCCGTAGCCGCATCACCTGCGATGAAGCACCCGCGAAAGAAGAGCCGAGACAGCCACTCTTTGGTTTAATGCTGCCCAGGTGTACAGATTTCAGTTCCCAGCACCAAGCGGGTCGCCAAACTCTGACAGAAGGCTCTGTCTTTTTCGTACGCTCCGACACCTGCCGCTCCCGCCGACCTGTTCCGAGGCATCGATGACAGAGAACTCCTTCAGTCAGGACTCCCCCACACTCGACGTCGTGCTGGCGCAGACGATCGCCAGGCACTTCCGAGGCGCCACGACCGAGACCATCGACGGTACCCAGACGGTCCGGCTGGGCGAGGGCCTGCCCGCCATCGAGTGCTTCATTGACGAGATTCAGGACCACGAGCCATACGGCGCGTTCCTCTTCCTTCAGATCAGTGGAGGCGCCTTCGGGGACCGACCGGTCCTGGTCACGGCCAGCGGCTACGGCTCCAGACAGTTGGAGTCGGTGGTCACCGCCGGATGCAACTGGGCTTGTGCCTTCGGCCCCGTCCTCCTGACCGGAATCGGCCGCCCGGACCTCATTGATTCTGATAATCCCAACGTCGAGCAGTTCAAGGCCACGGTGGGAGGCCGACGCTACCGGGTGGCCACCGGGCATCTCGACCGCAGCATGAACATGCCGATCGAGGAGGTGGAGGCCTACCGCCGGCGGCTGGGTGGCTCCCGCGCCCTGACCGACCGGGTACTCGCCAGTCCCTTGATTCCCGCCACTCGCTCCAATGAGGCGGTGGCACTGGGCTGTTATGCGGGCATTGGCCCCCACTCGATTACCGAGCTCAAGCTCGCCGGCGCCGACTGGCCCGCGGGACGCAGCGTCCTGGACGCGATCCCACCCGAGCCCGGTGGCCACCGCATGCTCCGGGAGTGGTCGGTACTCACGCCCTTGGAGCCCGCCCCGCCCCTGACCAGGGACGGGCTCCAGCACACCCTCAACCTCATCGCCGCGACCTCCCACGATCCCAGCAGCGAAGCCGGCTGGCTCGGCAGCAGCCACCACGGCATGAGGCTGGGGCCTCCGAACCTGCCTGCGGGGCTCTCGCTGCCGGAGGACCTGCGCTGGTTCCTCAGCACCATCGCGGGATCGGGCGCCGGCCCCGGCTATGGGCTGGACATCTACCCGGCCGATGACGGAGGCATCCACCTGGCCGACGCCGGTTGCGGCGCCGAGTGGCGCATGAGTCCCTACGACGGCAGCGTCTGGCTGGACTCACGGGCCTGCGACGATGGCTTCACCCGCGTGGCCCCGAGCTTCATCTCCTGGTACGAGGCCTGGCTCGACCACGCCATCCGCGGCGGCGGCTCCTTCGGGCGGTGGTCCTACCAGGTCGATGCCGCCTACAAGATGCTCGAGCAGAGCGCCGCCGAGTTCGGCGTCGATCGCCTCCCCGAGACTGTCACCCGGGTGAAGATCCAGACCCCGACCAAGGCCTTCGGCCCCTGCCACGCCTGCCAGCTCGTCTACTCCCGGTGCGGGGTACCGGCGTCGGTCTTCGTCACGGCCCCCTCCCCGGCTCCCTGAGTCACTCCTCGTGCTGGACGACCTCGAAGCCGAGGACCTCCACGCTCATGCCCCGGCGCTTGTCGTCCTCGTGCCCGCCGGCGGGCCGCGCCGCACTCCAGCGCTCGTAGTCCTCGCGCCGGTCCCAGCGGGTCACCACGAAGTAGCGGTCCTCTCCGACCAGCGGGCGCAGCAGCTCGAATCCCTGGAAGCCCTGCGAGGTGTCAACGCCTCGCTTCCGGGCGGCGAAGCGCTTCTCGATTTCGGCCTGGGCGCCCTCGGGGAAGGTCAGTGCGGTGATGTTGACATAGGTCATAGGTGCTCTCCTCTGTGTCTCCGTCGGCTCACGGCCGCGAGCAGATATCGCAACGAACGCTACCGCCTGACTACCGGTGCGGACTACAGACATGAAGCATCCCGCGGCGCTGAGCCGCCCCGAGACCGGATGGCCGCCGGGTAGCCTGAGCCCATGACAACTGTCCCCTTCACCCGCAAGGACGGCCGCGCCGTCGACGAGTTGCGTCCTGTGACTATGACCCGCCACTGGCTCGACCACGCCGAGGGATCGGTCCTGGTGACCTTCGGGCGCACCCGGGTCCTGTGCGCCGCCTCCTTCACCGAGGGCGTTCCACGCTGGCGCAAGGGCAGTGGCGAGGGCTGGGTGACCGCCGAGTACGCCATGCTCCCCCGGGCCGGCTCGGAGCGCTCCGGCCGGGAGTCCGTGCGGGGCAAGGTCGGTGGCCGCACCCACGAGATCTCTCGCCTCATCGGCCGCAGCCTGCGCGGCATCATCGACGTCGCCGCGCTGGGTGAGAACACGATCGCCCTGGACTGTGACGTGCTGCAGGCCGACGGCGGCACCCGCACCGCGGCGATCACCGGCGCCTACGTGGCCCTGGCCGACGCCGTCGCCTGGGGCACGCAGCGCGGCCTCATCAAGGCCCGTCCCGGCAAGCCGGTGCTGTCCGACTCCCTGTCGGCCATCTCGGTGGGGATCATCGACGGCGTTCCCTGCCTCGACCTGCCCTATGAGGAGGACGTGCGCGCCCAGACCGACATGAATGTCGTCCAGACCGGGGACGGGCGCTTCATCGAGGTTCAGGGCACCGCCGAGCACGCCCCCTTCGATCGCTCCGAGCTCGGAGAGCTGCTCGACCTGGCCGCCACCGGCAACAGCCGTCTGGCGGCGCTCCAGCGCCAGGCCCTGGCCGGCCCCAGCGGTGAGCCCTTCACCGTGTCCTCGGCGGACTCCTCGGCCCAGTCCACGCAGGCCTGAGCCGTGAGTACCTCGTCAGACGCCGACGGCGCCGCCCCGCTCACGAACCGGGTCCAGGTGCCCGCCGGAGCCTGCCTCGTCCTGGCCACCCACAACGCCGGCAAGCTGGCCGAGCTGCGGCAGATCCTGATGCCGCTCGTGCCCGGGCTGGTGCCCGAATCCGTGATCTCGGCCGCATCGCTCCAGGCGCCTGAGCCGGTGGAGGACGGTCTGTCCTTCGCCGACAACGCCCTGCTCAAGGCCCGCGCCCTGGCCCGGGCCACGGGCCTGCCCGCGGTCGCCGATGACTCGGGCCTGTGCGTCGACGTCCTGGGCGGGGCTCCGGGGATCTTCTCGGCGCGCTGGAGCGGCCGGCACGGGGACGACACCGCGAACCTTCAGCTGCTCCTGGACCAGCTGGGCGACGTCGCCGACCCGCACCGCGGCGCCTGCTTCACCTGCGCGGCGGTCCTGGTCCAGCCGGCCTCCGGTGGGCAGGCGGAGCAGGTCTCCACCATCGAGCGCTCCATGGAGGGGCGCCTGCTCCACGCTCCTCAGGGCGAGGGGGGCTTCGGCTACGACCCGATCTTCGTGCCCGTCCAGGAGGATGAGCCGGGCGGTCGGGGCCGCACCACCGCCCAGATGACGCCTGAGGAGAAGCACGCCATCTCCCACCGGGGACAGGCCTTCCGCGCCCTGGCGCCAGTCCTGGCCGAGGTTCTGGCCGGCTGAGCCCGCGAGGGCGCCATCAGTGAAGTGCCGTCAGTAGTGTGTCACCACGGTGGTACCGATCTCGGACCACTGCCAGATCGCCTGAGCGTCCGGCACCGGGATGTTGATGCAGCCGTGCGAGGACTCATCTGTCCCGATACCGAACTCCTTGACCCAGGGGGCGCCGTGGAGGGCGTAGCTGTCGTGCCAGTAGCTCACCCACGGGACCCCTCGTTCGCAGTAGGGCCACTCGGGGTGCAGCCCATGTCCTGCGCCTGGTAGCGCAGGTAGATCTTGTAGGTGCCGGTGACGGTCTCGTGCCCGACACCGCCGTGGTTGATGAGGATCGGCCCGTAGACGACTTTCTGCCCCTCGTAGGCGGTCAGCGTTGAGTCGGTGAGGTTGACATCGACCCACTTCTCCCCCGCCTTGGCCTGGTAGGCGAAGCGCTCCGGCCCGTTGGGCACCACCCGGTTCTCGCTGGAGTGGGGCACCTCGTCCCAGCTGATCTGCTGACTGACGCTCCGGCCCTGGCCGAGGCCCTGGACGAGCGCCGTCGTCACCGGCTCGATGTTGCCGGCCTTCCTCCCGGCCTTGCCCGGGCGGGCGAGCTGGAGCACCGTGCCGGCTGAGTCGACGTCGTTGATGGCGTTGACCGGTGTGCGCTCCTCCGGCGTGCTCAGTGAGGTCACCCAGGACCTGACTCTCTCCTGGGAGACCGTCGGCACGATGCGGCCCTCCTTGACGGGGAAGTCGATCCATGAGGCCTTCTGAGCCTTGGAGGCGGCGTGCGCTGAGCCGTCGACCGTCACCTGGAGCTCGGCGTCCAGCAGCGCGGTTGCCGATTGTGCGACCGTACTCGCCTCCTGGGCGCTCACCGTGGGCTCGGTCCGGCGGATCGACACCGGCGCGGTATGGTTCTTCGCCAGCTCGCGTGCGGCGACGTCGAGCGCCGCATCAACATCAGCGGGGTCGATGTCGTTGCCGGCTCGTCCCGGTGAGGTGGTGAAGCCGCCGCTGCCCTCGTTCCAGGTCAGGGCCGGCTCGACGACGTGGTCACGCAACGTGCTGCTCAGTTGCGACACCAGCGCGGCGCGGGCCTCCTGGTTGACCACGTACCGCACCGCCACTTGCCGTGTCCCCACAATGCCGTGCAGGTGGGTCACCAGTGACCCCGCCCCGGACACGGCTGCCTCCACGGTGGCTCGGGCATCGACCTGGGCGATCTGGGTGAGCGGAACCGTGGTGGGAGTTCCGTCGACGGTCAGCGTCAGTGACGCCGACGCGGCCCGCTGAAGCACGAGCGCGGTCAGGGTCGACCGGTCCATTCCGGTCACGTCCTGGCCCATGAGGATGGTTCCGCGCGGAGCCCGCCCCTCGTGCCTGTGGAGATAGACGACCGATCCGCCCACCGTTCCTCCCAAAATGAGGCAGACGGCGATCAGGACGCCGACCCACCGAAGCGGTCGACGTCGACTGGCGCAGTGGTGCATGGCGCCAAGGTACGAATGGCGGGGTTGTCATTCAATAAAGACAAGCGACCTGATATAGGAACCAGTCCGGGCCGACCACCGCCGGGCTAGGTGCCCTCCCTCTCCTGCTCGGCGAGGCGCCGCGCCACGGGCTTGGGGGTCAGGGAGTCGTGGGCGCGCACGTAGCCGTAGAGCCATCTCCATCCGCCCAGGAACACCAGGAGGAAGGCCCCGGTCATCACCGCCCAGGAGGCCATGGCGGACACGTCGTCGAATGCGGATGCCACCTGGCGCAACGCGGTCCAGACCACCCAGCTGACCCCCACGACGATGAGCCCCTCGGGCAGCGCCATCTCCAGGTGATCGGGGCGGGAGCGTCGCACGAGCCAGGTCACGCCCCAGGCGACGAGGAGGGCCGCCCCCGCCTGCCACAGGGAGGCGGGAACCTCCCCCAGGCTGCGGGTGGAGGCGGCACCGAACAGGGCCACGAGGGCCGCCGCCGCCAGGTCGGCGGGAACCACCAGCCACCAGCGAGTCCGTCTCCCCCGAGTCCAGGGGCAGTCCACCCCGTCGGGAAGAGCCGGAGTGAAGGAGACCGTTCTGCGCGGGGCGGGGCGATCGTGCCCGTCAGCGCTCACAGCTCCCAGACGGCGTCCGCCGTCGCCGCCTCCAACGGGCCGGAGTAGACGGCTGCGGCCTCCTTGAGGGGCACGGCCGGATCCGTCCAGGGCTGGATGTGGGTGAGGACCAGGTGCCCCGCGCCGGCCTGGGCGGCGAGCTCGCCGGCGCGACGCCCCGTCATGTGCATGCCGCCCACGGTGTCGCGGCCCTCGACGAAGGCCGCCTCGGCCAGGAGGAGGTCCACTCCTTGAGCCATGTCGCTCATCGTCTGGCAGATGTCCGTGTCCCCAGTGAAGGCCAGGCTGACCCGACGGGAGGGGTCCTCCTCGCTGGGGCCCTCGATCCGGTAGCCGTAGGCCTCCACGGGGTGGAGCGCCTCGAAGGGGGAGATCACCAGGGGGCCCACGCTGTAGGACCTACCGGGCACGGCGGTGACGAAGCCGAACTCCGTGGCGTAGCGCTCACTGGGCGGGACGCCGTCAACCCCCTGGAGACGCTCCAGCAGCTCCGAGGGACCCAGGCAGGCCACCGGCCCGAGCGCCCCGGTGGGCAGCCAGCGCCGGTAGACGTGCATGCCCACCAGGTCCACCATGTGATCGGCGTGGCAGTGGGAGATCGCAATGGCGTCGAGCTCGGCGGGATCGAGGTGACGCAGCAGCTGGCCCATCGACCCCGGCCCGAGGTCCAGCACGATCGAATAGGTGCGCACCGCGCCGTCGGCGTCGACTCCGTCGGCCTGCACCAGGTAGGAGGAGGCCGAGGACTGGGGGCCCGACATGGAGCCGGAGCAGCCGATAATCGTGAGTCTCATGCAGATCCTTGGTGGGAGGTGGGAGGTGAGGGAGGGTGGGGCAGCCCGGCAGGGGCGCCGGCTGCCCCAGGGGCGAAGGCGACATGCTCAACGGCGGTGACCTCGGGGCCCAGGAAGCGCCGGGCCAGGACGGAGAATGCCTCCGGGTCGCCGGTGGAGGCGAAGTCATGGCGCGGTTCAGGAGCCTCCGGCCCGCGCAGAAGGTTCTTGCCGGCCAGCGCCCGGTAGACGTCCTTGGCGGTCTCGTCCGAGGAGGTCACCAGGGTCACGTCCCGCCCCATGACATAGGAGATCGGCCCCACCAGCAACGGGTAGTGGGTGCAGCCGAGGATGAGGGTGTCCACACCGGCGGCCTTGATGGGGGCCAAATACTCCTCGGCGACGTCGAGCACCTCGGGGCCGGTGGTCACCCCCCGCTCGGCCAGCTCGACGAAACGCGGGCACGCCTGAGAGACGAGCTCGACGCCGGGAACGGCCTGGAGGGCGTCGTCGTAGGCGCGCGAGTCGACCGTCCCGCGGGTGGCGATCAGCCCCACCTTGCCGTTGCGGGTCACTCGGGCCGCGGTACGCGCCGCCGGGTGGATGACCTCGATGACCGGGACGCCCCGCCCCAGGGTGTAGCGCTCCCGCGCATCGTGCAGGACGGCCGCCGAGGCGGTGTTGCAGGCGATGACGAGCAGCTTGACCCCGCGGTCCACGAGCTCGTCCATGATGCTCAGAGCCAGCGACCGGACCTCGGCGATGTCCCTGGGGCCGTAGGGACTGTTCGCGGTGTCCCCGATGTAGAGCACCTGCTCATGGGGCAGCTGGTCGAGGACAGAACGGGCGACGGTGAGGCCACCGACCCCAGAGTCGAACATCCCGATCGGAGCATCATTCACACCGCGAGACTATGCGGGCCCTGTGCCCCCGAACAGCGCGGATACCAGTGATTCCTGCCACCAGGTGACCATGTCGTAGACGAGCGCCGTCCCCCGGTACCACTGCTCGCGAGAGGTCTCCTCCTCGGGGGCCTCCTGGAAGGCGGCTGCGTGAACGCGCTCGGCGTCCTGAGCCGACTCGATGCCCAGACGCTGGGCCAGCACGAGCCGGATGTCATTGCTCGCCCCCAGCCAGTCGGACTCCTGGCCCGGGGCCACGAGCACCGTTCCCTCAGGGCCCGACGGCGCCCGCAGCTCGACGGCCAGGCGCGCCAGGCGGTCGACCTTGTCACCCCGCAGGCGCGCACGAGTCAGGCTGCTGACCTCCATCGAGGTGATGGGATCCTCCGAGGCCTGCGGGAGCAGGACAGCGATAACGGGGTCCGCGCTCGGGCGACCGGGGTGAACGTGGTTGGTCGGCGGATCGGGGTCGAAGTCCAGGGCCTCCAGGACCTTACGATCCCGCTCGCTCTCCCCCGGGCGCACCGGGTCGGGGGGCGACGGCGAGGAGGTCTCGGACTGGCCGACCCCCTGGGGAGCATCCGCTTGGAGAAGGGCCCTCACCTCCAGGGCCAGCCTGGCCAGGAGCTCGCGCTCCCAGTCGTCAAGGCCGCAGGCCAGCCCCTCGGGGACGCGGCGGAAGGCTCGCATCAGCGACCTCCTGAAGAGTCGTCCGCACCGGCGTCGTCACCCACGGGCTCGATGGTGGCGCGCAGGCCGTATCCGTGCATCGCCGTGACATCGACCTCCATGCGCTCTCGGGCTCCCTGGGAGACCACGGCGCGGCCGGTGGTGTGCACCTGCATCATCCGGGCCTCGGCCACAGGCAGCGAGAAACCGAAGTAGGAGTGGAACACCCAGGTCACATAGCTCATCGTGTTGACCGGGTCGTCGTGAACCACGGTGCACCACAGGCGCTGAGCACGGACGCGCGACTCCTCCAGGATCTCCGGTTCCGCAACGGGCAACGAGGTGCTCATACCACCAGGGTAGCGGTGAACCGCGATAGGTTGTTCCCGTGAACAGCTACGCGCCCTCTGCCGATTCCGCCGCCGCCTCCATGGACGTGTCCACGGCCTCAACCTCCCTGCTGACCGACATGTACGAGCTCACGATGCTGCAAGGAGCACTGGCGTCGGGGGCCGCCTCACGGCGCAGCGTCTTTGAGCTCTTCGGCCGCAGCCTCCCCGGGTCACGCCGCTTCGGTGTGGTGGCGGGCACTGGTCGGCTGCTGGACGCCATCGAGGCCTTCACGTTCACCCCCGTCCAGATCGACTTCCTGCACCGCACCGGGGTCGTCAACGACGAGACCCTGGACTTCCTGCGCGACTACCGCTTCTCCGGGACGATCCGCGGCTACGCCGAGGGCGAGTGCTACTTCGCCGGCTCCCCGCTGCTGACCGTGGAGGGCACCTTCGCCGAGGCCTGCATCCTGGAGACCCTGGCCCTGTCGATCTACAACTACGACTGCGCCGTCGCCGCAGCCGCCTCCCGCATGACCATCGCCGCCCACGGGCGCCCCTGCGTGGACTTCGGGGCACGCCGGGCCCACGAGCAGGCAGCCGTCGCCGCGGCCAGGGCCTCGGTCGTCGGCGGTTTCGTGGGAACGAGCAACCTGGAGGCGGGGCTCCTCTACGGCATTCCCACCGTGGGGACCTCGGCCCACTCCTTCACCCTCCTGCACGACACCGAGGAGGAGGCCTTCGCGGCGCAGGTGGCCAGCCTCGGACCGAGCACCACGATCCTGGTGGACACCTACGACATCGCCACCGGCGTGGAGCGGGCGGTCAAGGCGGCCCGTGCCGCGGGCGGTGAGCTCGGGGCGGTGCGTCTGGACTCTGGCGACCTGGTGGCTGAGGCCTTCAAGGTGCGCGCCCAGCTCGACGCCCTGGGGGCGACCTCGACGAGGATCACCGTCACCAACGACCTCGATGAGCACGCCATCGCGGCACTGGGGGCGGCCCCCGTGGACTCCTACGGTGTGGGCACCAAGCTCGTGACGGGCTCGGGGCGCCCGACTGCGGCGCTCGTCTACAAGCTGGTGGAGCGCGAGGGCGCCGACGGCACCATGGAGGAGGTCGCCAAGTTCTCCTCGGGCGGCAAGTCAACCGTGGGTGGCCGCAAGTGGGCCGGCCGCATCCTCAGCTCCGAGGGCACGGCCGCCGAGGAGCTGGTGGTCGCCTCCAGCTCGCAGGATGAGGGGATGACGGCGTTGAGCCAGGCCGGTGCCCGGCCGCTTCAGGTGGTCCTGGTCGATGAGGGCCGGATCATCGAGGAGCACCGCGGCAAGGAGGCCTTGAGCACCGCGGCGGAACGGCACCGGGCGTCGCGCGCCGAGCTCCCCTACGACGCCTGGCGTCTGAGCGACGGCGAGTCGGCGCTGCCGACCCGTCACATCGACCTCGACGGGCGAGGCGCCACCCGACGCTGACCGGCGGCCAGGGGCGCATCCCGCCCCTGGCCGGCGCTCCTTGTCAGCGTTATCGGCGTTATCAGCGTTGTCGGCATTGTGTCGTCAGCCTTAACAACTGTGCTGTCTCCTCACTTCTGAGACATGTGAGTGTCATGACTTCTGAGACACTCGCTCGGGCAGGAACCCGGGGCGGGCCGGTGGTCCAGGAGGCGAGGGTGGCTGAGGGGCGAGGCATGACGGGGCGTGGGTGTCCACGGTGCTGACATCACAGGCGCACCGACGCCGCACACCGAAGAAGAACCGCAGGATTCCAACGATCCCCGCTGGGCGCTTCAACGCCAGGCTCGTCAATGTCAGCACTGTGGACACCAGGCCGCGCAGGAGCGAGAGCCCGTGGTTCGTACGGCACGGCCCGGCGCCTCCGTCACAGATCCGCCCCACCGTCCCCTGACCACCGCCTGCGCAGGGACCTGAAGGCTATGACTCGACGCCGGCGCCTCGTTGAGCAGGCCTGCTCCACGAGGGTCGGGATCCACTGACCAAGGGTTGTGCATACTGCACGAAGGCCCCACCTACCCGAAGTACCCCCCACCCTCCTCCAGTAGCACCCCACCCTCGTGCACTGCATCCAGACGACGGCAACCACCACAGAGACCGGGACAGCCCCTCCGACAGGCCGAAACAGCATCTCTCCCATCTGGCAGACGCACCCCACCGGTGTCTTGAGATGTCATGACATCCGAAACTCTCAGAAGCCACGAGACAACACAGTCGGCCCTATCAGCACTGTCAGCGCTTGCCGACGAACCAGCGCCGCAGGGTCTGGATGCGCTTCTCGATCTCCTCGGTGGAGGCGGCCGCGACCTCCGGCCCCCCGCACACGCGCCTGAGCTCGTTGTGGACGACGCCGTGGGGCTGGCTCGAGCGGCGGGCCCAGGCGGCCACCAGCTGGGAGAGCTCCTTACGGGCCGCTGCCCGCCGCCGGGCGTCGTCGACCCCTGAGTTCTTCCGCCTCTGCGCCTCAGCGGCGGCCTGCTTCTTCTGGGAGGCGATCTGCTTGTCCTGGCGCTGGCGCAACAGGGCGGTCACCTGCTCGGGCTCCAGCAGACCGGGCAGCCCCAGGTACTCCTGCTCCTCGATACTGCCCACCATGGCACCGGTGCCGAACTCGCCGCCGTCGAAGAGCACCCGGTCGAACTCGGCCTGGCTGTCCATGGCCTCGAAGCCCGGCAGCAGCTCGGCCGAGGCGTTCTCAGTCTTGTTGGCCTCGGCGAGGAGCCGGTCCTCGGGGCTGAACAGGGAGTCCTCCTGCACCGCCGAGTCGGGGCGGCTCAGGACATGGTCACGGGCCACCTCCATCTCCCCGGCCAGGGCCAGCAGCGGCGTGACCGAGGGAAGGAACACCGATGCGGTCTCCCCCCTCGCCCGCGAGCGCACGAAGCGCCCCACGGCCTGGGCGAAGAACAGCGGGGTGGAGGTGGAGGTGGCGTAGACGCCCACGGCCAGGCGGGGCACGTCCACTCCCTCGGAGACCATGCGCACGGCCACCAGCCAGCGGTCGGTGGAGGCGGAGAAGGCCTCGATGCGGCTGGAGGCGCCGTTGTCGTCGGAAAGGACCACGGTGGGGGCCTCGCCGGTGATGGCGCGCAGCTGCTTGGCGTAGGCGCGGGCCTTGGCCTGGTCGGAGGCGATGACGAGGGCTCCGGCGTCGGGCACCTGGCGGCGCACCTCGGTCAGGCGCTGGTCGGCGGCGGCCAGGACCGCGGGGATCCACTCCCCCGCCGGGTCGAGCGCGGTGCGCCAGGCCTGGGACTCCAGGTCCTTGGTGAGGGGCTCGCCCAGGCGCGCCGCGACCTCGTCGCCGGCCTTGGTGCGCCACCGCATCTGCCCCGAGTAGGACATGAACATCACCGGGCGCACGACTCCGTCGCGCAGCGCGTCGGAGTAGCCGTAGGAGTAGTCCGCCTGGGAGCGCTTCGCCCCGGAGGCGTCCTCCTTGTAGCGCACGAAGGGGATCGGGGAGGTATCGGAGCGGAAGGGCGTTCCGGTCAGAGCCAGTCGCCTCCGTGCCGGGGTGAAGGCCTCCCGGATCGCGTCACCCCAGCTCAGGGCGTCTCCCCCGTGGTGGATCTCGTCGAGGATGACCAGGGTGCGGGCCTGGTCGGTGCGGGCGCGGTGCAGGTTGGCGTTGGCAGCCACCTGGGCGTAGGTCAGGGCGACGCCGTCGAAGCGTGACCCGAGTGCTCCCTGGGAGTTGGAGTAGGAGGGGTCGATATGGATACCGACGCGGGCAGCGGCCTCGGCCCACTGGTACTTGAGGTGCTCAGTGGGGCAGACGATCGTCACCTTGTGGACGTCTCCGGAGCTGAGCAGCTCGGTGGCCACTCGCAGCGCGAAGGTCGTCTTGCCGGCCCCAGGGGTGGCCACCGCCAGGAAGTCCTGGGGCATCGTCTCCAGGTACTGCCCGAGCGCAGCGGCCTGCCAGGCGCGCAGTGAACCTGCTGTCCCCCAGGCGGCGCGGCGCGGGTAGGCCGGGGAGAGGTTCTGGGCTGCCGACGTCGAGGCTCGCGTCGGGGTGGGATGGGTCGCCTGGCCGCCGCGGGCGGCGTTCACCGACCGCCTCGCCCGAACGGGAAGCGGGGGAAGCGAGGCCCCTTGCCGTCGCCGGAGCCCTCCCCGTTGCGCATCTCCTCGTAGATGGACTTGCAGGTGGGGCACACCGGGTACTTCGACGGGTCGCGCCCGGGCGTCCACACCTTGCCGCACAGGGCGACGACGGGACGCCCGGTGACAGCGGCCGCGGCGATCTTGTCCTTGCGGACGTAGTGGGCGAAGCGGTCGGCGTCGCCGTCGTCGGTCGACTGGAGCTCCTCGCGCTCCAGGACAGCCGTACCGACGCCCTGGGTGGGCTCGGCGGCCGGGTCTGTCGGGGCTCCGGGCGATCCGGGATCGGCACTGGCGAGGACGTCTGTCATGCCGCCCAGTGTAGGTCGGACAGCGCGTACCGGCAGTCGCCCGCCCCGCCCCTGTGGGCAGGCTCTCCCTTGAGGAGAGCCTGCGCCGTCGTCAGTGCGTCGAGGTGAGCCGGCTGGCGGCGGCGGGATCGACCAGCACGAGGGCGTCGTCGTGACGCTGCATGACGGTCGCCGGCCACTGGGTGCTGACCTCCCCCTCGACGAGCTGGGCGATGGCCTCGGCCTTGCCCTCGCCGGTGGCGATGAGGACCAGTTTGCGGGCCTCCATGATGGTGGCCAGCCCCTGGGTGATGCACTGGGTGGGCACGGCCTCGACGTCGCCGCCGAAGAAGCGGGCGTTGTCCCGGCGGGTCTGCTCGTGGAGCTCGCCCAGGTGCGTGCGCGAGTCGAGGGCGCCACCGGGCTCGTTGAACCCGATGTGCCCGTCGGAGCCGATGCCGAGGATCTGCAGGTCGCAGTACCCGGCCGCAGCCATCTGCGCCTCGTAGTCCCGGCAGGCGGCCTCGAGGTCCTCGCTCAGTGCGTCCGGGCCGTGGAGGGCGCCGGGGCGCATGTCGACGCGGGAGCGCAGGTTGGTCTCCATGAAGGTGGCGTAGCGCTCCGGGTGGCCTGCGGGCAGGCCGACGTACTCGTCGAGCATGAATCCAGTGACCTCGGCGAAGCTGAGGCGTCCAGCGGCGCAGCGAGCAGTGAGCTCGTCGTACAGGGGCAGGGGCGAGGAGCCCGTCGCGGTTCCCAGCACGGCTGCTGGTTTGTCCTTGAGCAGCGCCTCGATCTCGTCGGCCGCCCGCTGCGCGATCGCCTGCGCGGAATCCAGAATGACAAGCTGCACGGTGATGTCCTCTCTGACACAACAACTGGTGGTATGGGGTGTACGGATCTCTGAGAGCCGCTCACTGAGTGAGCGAGTTTAAAGCAATCCTACCCCGAGTCATCAGAATCAATCACCCCGTTGTGGTGTGACCAGGGCGATCACACCGGCTGGGAGTGTCCCGGCCAGGTGCGGATCGTGGCAAGGACCTGAGGCCCTCGCCGATCCAGCACCCGCCCGCCGACAACGACTCCGCCCCACAGCAGCAGACCGCACCACACGACCCCCGCAACGAGCGCCACCCAGGCCCACACCGGCGCGCCTTGGACGACACCGTAGACCGCCACCCCCAGAACCGGGGAGCACACGGCCAGCAGAAGCAGGATCGCCGCCATCTGAATGAGCGCGGCCAGGAAGGCCGTCCCCGAGGTCCGCGAGCGCATGGGGCTGTCCCCGGGGGCGAGCGTCTCGTAGGGCAGCAGGACGCTGGCGAGGCAGGACCAGGCCAGCGCACAGCCGTAGAGCGCCAGGCAGGCGCCGGTGACGGCGGGCAGCGCCTCCCATCGCCCTGTCCACGCGACCATGAGCAGATCGATGACGACCAGCGCGGGAACCTGCCACACGGCCGCCCCGACCACCCGCCCCAGACGGTCGTGGGCCCCGCGGATCCCGGCGCTGATATGACTCCACAGGGCGGTGGAGTCCAGGCCGAGGTCATCGTGGATCACCCATCCCATGAAGACGGCCAGGGCGGGTGCCATGAACAGCAGCGGGGCCGGCGCGTGCCCGAGGGCGAAGCTGGTGTCCACCGGCCGGCCGTTGACACCGGCGGAGAACCGACTGGAGTTGAGAGCAGGCCCCAGAACGATCACAACGGGAAGGAGCAGGGCGGACAGGAACTGAACCAGGTACCTGGGATCGGTGCGCCAGTAGCGCAGGCTGCGGGCCGCCACGGCGGCGGCGGGGGCGGGCAGGGCGGCGCCGAGCCTGCGGGCCCATGGCAGCACATCGGGCAGGCCCTGATTCCGCGCGTCGGAGTCCGTGCTACCGGCTGCGTAGGCCCGCGTCCGGGTGTGCGATGTCCCCGGAGAGGTCATCACCTTGCCCACCACACGCTGCCACAGGGGCAGCAGGATCACGGGGAGCATCCATGCTCCGACCGCCAGCGCCAGGGCCGGCAGCACGGAACCGGTGGCCATGAGACCAGGGGCCGCGAAGGCCCACCCGAAGGGGCTCAGCCCCATGACCTTGGCCAGGGTCCGGAGCTGTTGAAGAAAGCCGGTGGGATCGTCCCCGAGAATCCGGGGGATGAGATTCGGTGCCTGCGTCACCACCAAGAAAAAGACGAAGGCGATGATCGCCGTCGTCTCACGCCCCCGGCGCGAGGAGGAGATGCCTGCGGCCGTCACGATGATCCGGGACAGCAGGACGCAGGCGGCCAGGGCGGCCGGAGCGCACAGCAGCGCCAGGAGCGCCGCCGCGAGCTGGCCCGCCAGCAGCCAGGTGAGAACCGGGATGAGGCAGACGGCAGCCGTGATGCAACCGGGAATCCCCAGGGCGCCGGCGGCCAGCAGGCCGAGCGCCAGCCCTCTGGACGGAGCGGCCCAGGCCGCCATGGCGCGGGGATCCAGGGTGGAGTCGACCCCGGTGACGAGCAGTGGCACCACGGCCCAACCTGCCACCAGCAGCGCCCCGAGAGCCCCGAGCACCAGCCCGATGACGTCAGGGGCGACCTTGAGCCCCAGCCCGACGGCGCCGGCCAGCACCATGACGAGCGCCCCGATACCGTAGAGGGCCCCGAACACGGTCCCGATGATGGCCCAGACGTTCTTGGTCAGCGCGTTGAGGGTCAGACGCCACTTCAGCTTGACGAGGGTCGCAACCATGACAGCCCCTCCGTTCGCACGTGGCCCCCCACCAGCTCGGTGAAGCGCTGCTCGAGGTCCGCGCCGGCGGCGACCTGCTCCGTCGTGCCTGCGGCGACGACCCGGCCGGCATTGATGATGGCCACGTGGTCGCACAGGCGCTGCACCGTGGCCATGACGTGGCTGGAGATGACCACCGTGCCGCCGGCGGCGGCGTAGTCCCGCAGAATCGCCTGGATCGTCTGGGCGGAGATCGGGTCGACGGCCTCGAAGGGCTCGTCCAGGACCAGGATGGAGGGCGAGTGCACCATGGCGCAGGCCAGGTGGATCTTCTTGCGCATACCCGCCGAGTAGTCGGCGACCAGGGTGGTTCCGGCATCCCACAGCCCCAGTACCTTGACCAGCTCGGTCGCCCGGGGCACGACGACGTCGCGCTCGAGCCCACGCAGGAGTCCGGAGTAGGTGACGAGCTCAAGACCGTTGAGCCGGTCGAAGGTGCGCAGCCCGTCGGGCAGGACCCCCAGAAGGGTCTTGGCCCGCTGAGGCTGCGTCCACACGTCGACGCCATGAACGAGGACCTGACCGGCGTCGGGGCGCAGCAGGCCGGTGGCCATCGACAGGCTGGTCGTCTTGCCCGCTCCGTTGGGCCCGACGATGCCGTAGAAGCTGGACACGGGAATGTCGAGGCTCAACCGATCCACCGCGACTTTGCGATCGAAGGCCTTGACCAGCCCCCTCATCTGAAGTGCCGGAACGGAGGCAGGAGCGGGCGAGGCCCCGGCCAGTGCGCCAACCGCGTCCGTGCCGTCGGGCGAGCTCACCGCGAATGTGGAAGCAGACATGTTTCCACTGTAAAAGCCTTGTCCTATTCAGCCCTCCGCCGCAGGGAGGAGATCACTGATCCCGACATCCTCCCGGAGAACCGCCCTGAGCTTCATCAGCCCGACGAGGAGGGAACCGCTGGAGAACACGATCCGGCCCGTTGCCACGCCTCGACCGGGCGGCAACGGGCCGGAATCAGGACATCAGGGGCGCGGCCCCACGTATCACTCGGCGACAGCCTTCTTCAGCGAGGAGCCGACGGTGACCTTGACACCGTAGCCGGCGGGGATCTGAATCTCCTCACCGGTGCGGGGGTTGCGGCCAGTGCGTGCGGCACGCTCGACGCGCTCGATACCCATGAGGCCGGTGATCTTCACGGCCTCACCCTTGGCGACGTTCTCAACGAGGACATCCTGGAAGGCTCCCAGGAAGGCGTCGGCGTCGGTCTTGGTCAGGCCGGCCTTCTCGGCGATGGCGGCGATGAGCTCGGTGCGGTTGACGGACATGTCTTCCCTCTCGATCGTGGACGGACACCCTTGTGTGGTGCCACTTCTGGCAACGCTACGCATAAAACCTTGGGTTTGTCAGGTCAGACCGGAGTGTCGCGCTGGGTAGCGAGTAACAATTCGCACATTTGCGCCACAGCAGTCACATCCGTCACACACGGAGCGAGTCGCGGAACGGCGCCGTTTCCTTGCGCCCTTCCGCTCATTCCTTCCACAGGGCGCCGGGCAGCGCGCTGGCGAACCATGAGGTGATGGTCGTCGGGTGGGTGATGGCGGTTCCGACGACGACGGCGAAGGCGCCGTGCTCCATGGCGGCGGCCGCCTGCGCGGGCGTGTGGACCCTGCCCTCCACCACCAGCGGGACCTCCGCGATGCCGGCGACCTGGTCGACGAGCTCGAGGTCGGGCCCGTCGGTCTTGGGACGCTCCCCGGTGTAGCCGGCCAGGGTGGTCCCCAGGATGTCCACTCCCGCGTCCTGTGCGGCCTTGGCGTCGTCCAGGGAGCCGCAGTCGGCCATGATGAGGACCTCGGGGCGGGCCGCTCGCAGCCCCTCGACGGTCTGGGCCAGGCTCAGCCCGTCGGGGCGGGGGCGCCGGGTGCCGTCCAGTGCCACGATCTGGCTTCCGGTGGCGGCCACGGCGATGGCGTGGGTGAGGGTCGGGGTGATGAAGACGCCGTCGTGCCCGTCCTTCCACAGGCCGATGACGGGGACGTCGACGTGCTGGCAGATGAGGGCCAGGTCCGCCAGTCCTTGTGCACGGATGCCGACGGCGCCGCCGGCGACGCAGGCCTGGGCCACCTGGTCCATGGTGCGGGGGTCGCGCATGGGCTCGCCCGGGTAGGCCTGGGCGGAGGCGATGAGCCCTCCCCTGAGGCGTTCCAGGACGGGGTGGCCCCCCGCCGTGGCGCTCTGCGCCTGCGTTGACGGCTGTGAAGATGACTGCTCGGTCATAGGTGTGTCCTGTCTGATGGTGCCCAAGCCCGGCGGCTAGGGGCGATGGTTGTCGTTGCTGGCGGCCAGGGCGAGGGCACCGCGAGCCGCGCCGACGATCGGCGCGGTGGTCCCCAGGGTGGCGGGAAGGATCTTGATGGGAGCCAGGGGGTCGATGATCTCTGCGGCGAAGGTCTGCCGCAGGGGCTCCCACCACAGGTCACCGGCGCGGGCCAGGCCACCGGAGACGACGATGACGTCGGGGTCGATCACGGTGACCAGTCCTGCCAGTGCCCTGCCCAGGCAGGTGGCCGAGTCGCGGTAGACCTCCGCAGCGATGTCGTCCCCGGCAGCAGCGCGCTCCTCGACCCCGCGGGCGTCGGGAACGTCGGGGTCTCCGCCCTTGGCCAGGTAGCGGCGGTGGATCTGAGGTCCGGCGGTGATGCCCTCCAGGTGCCCCGTCCTGCCGCAGGTGCAGGGTTCGCCCTGGGCCCCGGGGACGGGGACGTGGGCGATCTCGCCGGCCACGTGGTGGGCGCCCCTGCGGGTTCGCCCATCGAGGACGAGGGCGCCGCCGACCCCGGTGCCCACCGCCACCATGAGGACGACCTCGGCTCCGGTGCCGGCACCGAGCCAGGCCTCTCCGGCGGCGTAGGCGTCGACGTCGTTCTCGACGTGGATCGGCAGCTCACCCAGCCCCTGGGCGGCGAGCCGCTCGCGAACGCCGGCGGCGACCTGCGTGCCGGCCCATCCGGTGATGGCGTCAGTGGCCGACAGGATGGTCCCCCGCTCGACGTCGACGACGCCGGCGGTACCGATTCCGACCGCCGTGATCGCCGCGGCCTTGCCGGGTTCCTGGTGCGTTCCGGTCTCGACGACCGTCGCGATCAGGCCGCTGATGGCATTGAGCATGGCGGTGGGGCCCTCGTGAGCCGGGGTCGGGCAGGAGCTCACCGGTCCTTGCAGGGTTCCGCCGGAGTCGACCAGTGCGGCGGCCATCTTGGTGCCGCCCAGGTCGAGTCCGACGACGAGCGGGGCCTGACCGGACGACGATGATGATGGGGCAAGGGGGGTGGATGGGAGGACATCCTGACTCATGACGCTCTCCGACGGGATGCTGGGCGCTGGCGCACCGGGGTGAGAAATGAATGAGGGGCGGCCGCAGGAGGCCGCCTGGTGCGAGGCTCTAGGCCTCGCCGCTGCCACGGCGGCTGCATGTCCGGATCGGTCGGTGCCGCGACCACCGGCCATGCAGCCGCCGGGACGTCAGATGAGGCCCTGGGCCTTGACGATCTCCAGGACCCGCTCCTTGGTCTCGCCCTCGAGCGCCTTGACGGGGAAGGCCATCTCGTTGGTGGCGATGATCCCGATAGCCTCCATAGCGGTCTTGAAGGCGCCGATGCCGGTCGCGTCGGCCGAGCGGCCCTGGGGTACGAAGACGATCTCGAAGCCGGCGCAGACCTCGTCCTGGAGGCGGCGCACCTCGTCCCACGCCCCCTCGCGGGAGGCCTTCCACATCTCGGCGTAGCGGACCGGGTCCACGTTGCCGTATCCGGGGACGAGGCCGTCGGCACCCAGCAGCAGCATGCCGTCGACGACGCACTCGTGGCCGGTCAGAAGGGCCAGGGGGTGGCCCGCGGCCTCGTTGGCGGCCACCAGCCTGCGGAAGGCGACGTCGTTGCCGGAGGAGTCCTTGACACCGGCCAGGACGCCCTCCTTGCCCAGCTCGACGAGCAGCTCGCAACCGAGCTTCGCGCCGCCGAGGCGCACGGGGACGTCGTAGGCGAAGACGGGGACGTCGATGGCCGCGGCGATGGCGCGGAAGTGAGCCTTGATCTCCTCGGCGTCGTTGAGCGCGTAGAACGGGCAGGTGGCCACGATCGCCTCGGCGCCCAGGGCGGCTGCCCGACGAGCCTGGTCAATGACCCGGTGGGCGGTGGTGTCGATGGCACCGGCGAGCACCGGGACGCGTCCTGCCGCGGTCTTGACGACCCGCTCGATGACGGCGTCGCGCTGGGCGTCAGTGAGGTAAGCGACCTCTCCGGAGGACCCCAGGGCGAACAGGCCGTTGACACCACCGGCGATGAGGTGCTCGACGACCTTGTCCAGGCTGTCGAAGTCAACCTCGCCCGCGGCGGTGAAAGGGGTGACGACCGGCGGGATGACGCCGGTGAAACGGTTGTCCATTGTGGTGACTCTCTTCATTGAAAGGATATCGGACGTCTGACATCTGACGTCACGAGGTATTGTTGCAGATGCTCCCGGTTGGCGCCACCCCGGTGCCTGTGAGCATGCGATCACTCACGTCACAGGCACCGGAGCGGCAGGAGGCGGACCGGGGACCGCCCCGGAGGCGCTACTTGACGGAGCCCTCCGAGAGCCCTCCGGAGATGTGCTTCTGAATGACCATGAAGAAGACGACCGATGGGACGATCACGATCACGGAAGCAGCCATCATGGCTCCCCAGTCAAGAACCTCCGACCCCTGGAGAGAGTAGAGGCCGACTGCGACGGGCATCCTGTCCGACTCGGTGATGAACAGGAGCGCGTAGAGGAACTCGTTGAAGGTGTTGATGAAGGTGTAGACGGCGGTGGCCACGATCCCCGGGAGGATGATCGGGACCGAGATCTGCCAGAACACCCGGAACCGACTGGCCCCATCCACGGCTGCCGCCTCCTCCACCCCGATGGGGACCGTCTGGAAGAAGCCGATGAGCATCCAGATCGCGTAGGGGATCGAGAACGACAGGTAGGCGATGATGAGCCCGAAATAGCTGTTCATGAGACCGAGCTTCACCATCGTGATGGTGTACGGGATGGCGAGCAGAATCGGCGGGAACATGTAGGTGCCGATGAGGAGCTTGGTCAGCTGCTTGCCGACACGGGGGAAGAATCTCACGATCCCGTAGGCGCCAAGCAACGAGACCAGGACCGCGATGACCGTCGAGCAGCCCGCGATCAGCAGTGAGTTCTTCAGGTTCGTCAGGAACCCGATCTCCTCGACCACCTTGCGGTAGTGCTCGAGGGTCGGCGAGCTCGAGAACAGCTGCAACGGATTCTGCGCCAGCTCGTGGGAGGTCTTGAACGATGAGGAGACCACCCATACGAGCGGGAAGACCGCAACGAAAGCAGCCACAATGAGAATGAGATACACGCACACGGTACCCCACGGACCACGACCAGCACGTCGCATGATTCAGCCCCTTTCCTTTTCCCAGCGGTTGAGCATCCTGAAGGCGCCGAAGGCCAGCGCCAGCAGGAAGAGAAGCAGCAGGATCGTCACGGTGGAGGCGACCCCGAGCTGCCGCAGATTCCAGCCCTCCTGGTAGGCGAAGATCGGTAGCGTCGTCGTCCTCTCCCCCGGACCTCCGCCCGTCAGGAGGAAGAGCATGTCGAAGTTGTTGAAGACCCAGATGGTGCGCAGGATGACGAGCAGGCCGATGACCTCTCGAATATGGGTCAGCGTGATGAACCTGAACCTCTGCAGCCCAGAGGCGCCATCCACCATGGCCGCCTCGTACTGCTCCTGAGGGATGGTCTTGAGGGCGGAGAGGATATTCACCATGAACATCGGGGCGCCGAACCAGATGTTGATGAGCAACGCCACCCAGAAGGTCGTCGAGGGATTGCCCAGCAACGCCATGTTCTTATCAGTGAGACCGAGAGTGGTCGCAAGATTGGGCAGGAACCCGTAGACGTCATTGAGGATCCACTTCCAGGCGAACGCGGTGATGATCGCCGGGAAGGCCCAGGGCACGATGAGGAGTGTCCGGAACACCCCAGAGCCCCGGGGCACCCGGTCCAGCGCCAGGGCCAGAACCAGGCCCACAGCGAGCTGGCCGATGATCGACGCCGCGGTCCACTTGATCGACACCCCGAACGCGTTCCAGAAGCTGGAGGATGCCAGGAGGTCGGTGTAGTTGGACAGACCCACCACGTGATAGCTGTGGCGCAAGAGGTGCTTGTCGGTGAAGGAGTACCAGATGCTTGAGAACACCGGGTAGATCAGCAGGGCAAGAACAATGAGTATGGATGGCGCCACGAAGACGACGCCCGTCCAGTTCATTCGCTTCATTCGAGTCATGAGCTCACCTTTCGGACTGGGCGGTGGGGAGATTCCTCTCCCCACCGCGTCGCCAAGTCACTTGATGCTGGCTCCGGCGGCCTTGAAGGCCTCGTTGAGCTTCTTCTCGCAGTCCTTGGCGGCGGCCTCGACATCGGTCTTGTCGATGATGATCGAGTGGTACATCTTCTCGATCAGCCCCTGGCTGGTGAGGACTCCTGCCTGGACGAGCGGGCCCTTCTCCATGCCGATGGCGGTGCCGACACCGACCTGGTCCTGAATCACCTTGATGGAGTCGGAGTACTTCTTGATCGTCTCGTTGTTCGTGTAGCTCGGGTCCTTGGCAATGTCGTTGAGGACCGGCAGCATGCCTCCGGGGACCGAGTGCAAGAACTCGATGTACTTGTCCTTGGTGAACAGGAACTCCAGGAAGGCCTTAGCCTCCCGCTTGACCTTGGAGGCCTCCCACACCACCAGGGGCACGTTGGACACCTCGGCCGGGTAGTTCGCCGGGTCGGAGGCCTTCATACGGGGAAGAGGCGCCGCAGCGATGGAGTCGACCAGGTTGGGGCTGTCCTTGGCCACTCCGGAGATGTGGAAGCCGGAGTTGAAGTCGAAGGCGGTCTTGCCCTGGTAGAAGAGCGTTGCCTGGTCGAGGACCGCGTAGTCCAGCGATCCCTCCGGGGAGACTGACTTGTACAGGTCGGTCCAGTACTTGATGCCACCCAGGGCGGCCTCGGAGGTGAGGTTGGCCGTCCCGTCGTCCTTGAGCAGCCTCTGGCCGGCGGAACGCACATAGAAGTTGAGGTAGCGGGCCCCCAGCATGTCCCCCGTCCCCAGAGGCACGGAGAGTCCGTAGAGGCTGTCGGACTTTCCGATGGCCTTGGCGGCCTTGGCCAGCTCCTCCCAGGTCGTGGGAACGGACAGCCCCTTGGAGCTCAGCACGTCCTTGCGGTACCACATCACCTGGGCGTGGGAGTAGATGGGCACGGAGTAGGACTTTCCGTCCGACTGCCCCTCGGCCAGCGCCTGCTTGGGGAAGCGGTCCCGACCGATGGAGTCGATGACCTTGTCCAGCGGCACCAGGGCCTCGGAGTTAATCATCTCCACGACGTCGTTGGGCAGTGCGGTGGAGATATCCGGCACCTGGCCCGCGGTCAGTCCAGTGGTCCACTTCGTCTTGAACTCGGACCAGGAGAACTGCTCGATCTTGACGGTGACGTCGGGGTTCTTCTTGTGGAACTCCTCGGCCATCTTCTTCATCCAGTCCGCACGGGGCCCCTGGGTGAAGGAGGACCACATGGTGACCGTGCCGCGCAGAGGCCCGGTCCCCTCGTCCTCGGCGGAGTCCTTGCCGCCGCATGCGGCCAGCGCACCGCACATGCCGATGCCGCCCAGGACCATGAAGCCGCGACGGCTGAGTGCGGAGGCCGAGTGGGATGAGACGGGGGTGGAGGGAGTCATGACAGTTCTCCTTTGAACGGGGGATGATGGATGGGTGGTGAAGTGAGGTGTGGATGACAGGTGATTCATCGTCATGACTGTGAGTCCTGCGACTCGGCCTGACGGGGATCGACGGTCTCGAGGCCGTCGGAGAACCAGCTCAGGGGCAGGCGTGAGAAGTACAGGCCCTGGCACTCGTTCTCCCAAAGAATCCCGATCCTGCCGTCGGGTAGGACGCACATGCACTGGTAGACGTAGTGCCCGGGGTTGAAGGTCCGCGAGTGCTTCCAGCTGCGTCCGCCGTCGAGGCTGAGCCGAATGACTCCGCAGCCTCGAAACGGGAGCATGAGCGAGGCGTTGGCGAAGACGATGCGGTCCTCCCCCTCGGGCGAGGGCAGACTGATCGCATTGGGCTGGCACCAGATCTCGGGCAGCGCCTCATCGAAGCGGATCGGCCCCCAGGTCTGCCCCGCGTCGTGGGACTCGCTGACGGCGACCCGCCCACGGGGGTGCTGGTTGCGCATGAACAGCACGAGCACGCCGTCGTGCCGTTCGACCACGGCGGCCTCGTGCAGC
Organism: Actinomyces sp. HMT 175; assembly: GCF_016694895.1. NCBI lineage: Bacteria > Bacillati > Actinomycetota > Actinomycetes > Actinomycetales > Actinomycetaceae > Actinomyces > Actinomyces sp. HMT 175. The sequence continues at coordinate 1,010,588 of NZ_CP068012.1, read as the reverse complement.
GACCAGGTCTCGTCAACGAAGGTCTGCGGGTCGAGCTCCCCCTGGGGGGTCTGCCGCCCTTCATTGGGGCCGTGACCGAGCTGCCAGGTCTCGCCGTGGTCGTCGGAGTAGGCGACCGTGGCGCACATCGCCAGCCAGTTCTGGTCGTTGTTGAAGTAGAGGGGGACGATGAGCCGTCCGGCGTGAGGGCCGTTCCTCAGGGCGATGCCGTTACCCGGGCAGGTTCCCAGGAACCTCATCCACGGCTGCTTCAGTTCGGGGTTGAGGTCCCGCGGCCGGCTCCATGTGAGGCCGTTGTCGTCGGAGTAGGCGATCTGCAGGTAGCTGGTGGGGATGGCCAGGAGGGTCTCGGCCGGGTCCGCTCCGGGGGCCAGCTCGATGTTGCCCGCCGGGTTGCCGTCCCGCAGCACCGTGCCGTCATCCAGTACTCGGAACTCGGTGTCCTGGCCCTCGAGCGTTGTGACCGCGCCATCGGGGTCGACGACGTAGCGTCCGTCGTCGAGATCTCTGAGCAGTCGCCTGCCCTGCTCATCGAATCCAGTTGAGGCCCAGCAGTTGGGCTGCCCGATCCCTCCCGGGAAGTGGTCGATGAGGACATAGACCCGTCCGGTACTCGGATCCTGGACCATGCAGGAGTCGATGACTGACGAGGCGTCCTCCCCGCTTCCCGGGCAGTCGATGACGGTGCTCACCGGCTCCCAGCTCCGTCCTGCGTCCAAGGAGCGGCGCACGACGAAGTTGATGTCGTTGGGAGAGTCGTTGGCGTTGGAGACCCGCTGGTCGGCCCCGGCCAGGATGGTGCCCGAGGACAGCGTCAGGAGAGAGGGGATCCGGTAGGAGGCCGAGCCGCAGTAGCCGCGGTCGAACAGGGCGTCGGTCTCAACCGGCTCCACCTCGGACAAGCGCTTGATCTGCGCGTCGCTGAGCGCGTAGTCGTAGAGCCCTGCTCGCTGGACCTCTCCGGACAGACGCACCCCCTCGCAGTCCTGGCCGACGACGATCTCGTCGAGCCCCTCGACCCCTGCGAGGAAGAACTCGCCTGGAGCGTGCGTCTCACGGAAGCCGTCGACGTAGAGGTCGACCGCACCGTGCCCCACAGCGACCACGACCTCGTGCCAGCCACCGTCGCTCCAGGCCCCTGTGGCCTTGACCTGTCTGCGCTCCCCCGTGGTGCTCACGGCCGTGTAGGCGATCCCCTCGGGCCCCACGGACACGGTGAGCTGCTCGCGCCCGTGTCCGCCGGCTGCGAGGAGGGCCCCTTGTTGCATCCGTCCCCGCACCCGGAAGCGCAGCCAGAAGGAGCCGTGCCGCACGTCGGCGAAGCGGGCGACGTCGTGAGGGCTCAGACGGTTGGCGGCGACCTCGACCAGGGGCTCGGCTCGCTTGGACAGGGCGAGGACCTCCCTGGATGTCAGGACCCGGGGGTGCACCGTGAAGGCGGTGACCTCAGGACTGTCCCCCTGCCCCACGACGGCCTGCGTCAGACCGGGAAGGTCCTTGAGGAAGGTCGTGGTGGTACCGCAGAAGACCTGGTAGCCGTCGAGGTAGAGGCGGGTACCGGCAGAGCTGACGGTGACAACGGCGCTGTGCCAGCGCCCATCATCGAGCGAGCGCACGTCCTCGGCCTCCAGCTTGCTCCACCTGCCTGGAACCGTCGCCTCGTACACGAGTGACGATCCGACGATGCGCAGCTCAAGACCGGCCCCGTCGGCTCCTCGCAGCGCGAAGAGGTTGCCGTCGGACCTCGACCGGAACTCACAGGAGATACTCCCTGTCTCAGAGTCGAGGATTTCTTCATCAAGCCGCAATGCGGCACAGACTGACTCAGTCACTTGTCACCTGTTTCTTAAAATGGGCATAGAAGTACCCATCAGTCACTATGTGGATCGCAATCCCTGGAATTCCGCACCCAACATCATGGGCCGGCCTCATCAAGAATGCGTCTGATCGCAGACGCGCCCGGCTTCAGCGACTCACGCGCGTCTCGACTTTCTCATCACCTCATGCTTCGCCGCGATGAGGCGGCACCGGAGGAGCGCTTACCGCGCCTCACTCGCCCCTGACGCGACCCTCTGGTTTCTCACCAGCTGGTCAGAGGCGAATCAAGGACGGGCCCCGACCCTCACGCACGACGGACTGGCGACGCGCCGTCGTGGTCACACGCCATGGCGCTGTGACATACATAGGAGACCCTCCTTTACATTCAACACCTTTGTTGGCGGCTGTGTGTGCCGCTATCAGCTCCTCTCTGAACTGATAAAAGTAATCTACACGACATGTGACCCAGAAGTCAATGCTCACACGCTCAGATTTCATACGAGATCGGAAGAGCAATCTCTCGCAATCACCACAGCAGCACCCGGCCTCTAACAGCATCGACATAGATAACAATCCCCCTCTTAAACGGAACCGATAGACAGGTGAGGGGCGGACCCGAGTGGGTCCGCCCCTCACCTGGAGGTGCTGGCGCAGGCAGCGGCCGGAGCCGGCTACTCAGACATCGAGCAGCGAGGGCACTGCCGACAGCAGAGTGCGCGTGTACTCCTCCTGAGGGTTGTTGAAGATCTCCTCAGTGGTGTTGAGCTCGAGGATCTTGCCGAAGTACATGACGGCGATCCGGTCCGAGACGTAGCGCACCGTGTTGATGTCGTGACTGATGAACACCAGCCCCAGCCCCAAGGAGGCCTTGAGGTCCTGGAGGAGGTTGAGCACCTGGGCGCGCACCGAGACGTCCAGGGCGGAGGTGGGCTCGTCGGCCACGATGATGTCGGGGTCCAGGGCGAGCGCTCGGGCGATGGCGACGCGCTGACGCTGACCACCGGAGATCTGCCGAGGCAGCACGTTGAGTGCGCTGGGGGGCAGCCCGACCAGGTGGAGCAGGTCGCGCACCTTGGCCTCACGCTCCTTGGGCGACCCGATTCCGTGGACGTTGAGCGGGTCGATGAGCGCGTCGTGCACGATCATGCGCGGGTTGAGGGCCGTGGCCGGGTCCTGGAAGACCACCGAGATGCTGCGTCCCAGATCGCGACGGTCCGAGGCCGAGCGCCCCAAGGGACGCCCCTTGAAGATGACCTCACCGGAGGTGACCGGCTGCAGACCCACCATGACTCGGGCCGTGGTGGACTTGCCGCAACCCGACTCTCCCACGAGTCCCAGCGTCTCTCCGCGCTTGACGCTCAGCGAGACGTCGTTGACCGCGTGAACCGTGTCCGGGTGGAACAGGCCACCGGTGCGGGACTTGTGGATGACATTGACGTTCCTGAGCTCGACGACCGGCTGGTCCTCGCTCCATGAGGACGATGCAGACGTGTTGGGGGACATCAGTGCTTCTCCTTCGCGAGCAGAGCCTCGAGCTCGGGGGTGATGGCGTAGCTGTGCTCCGTCGTGCCCGGCACGGGCTTGAGCACCGGACGGGTCTCAAGTCCGACCGTCGGGTGGGACGATCGCGGGGCGAACCGGTCGCCCTTGACGAACTCGCTGGGTGAGGGGACGACCCCTCGCACCTGGTGGAGTCGCTTGGAGCCGGACTCGATGGAGAGCACCGCGCCGAGGAGGCCCCGGGTGTACTCGTGAACCGGGTTGGCCAGCAGCTCGCTGGTGGGCGCCTGCTCAACCACCTGGCCCGCGTACATCACGGTGATCCGGTGTGCCAGCTTGGCCACGAGGGCCAGGTCGTGCGAGACGAAGACCATCGCGAAGCCGAGCTTCTCACGCAGCTCGTTGAGCAGGTCGATGACCTGCTTCTGAACGGTCACGTCCAGCGCGGTCGTCGGCTCGTCGGCCAGGACCAGGGAGGGGTCTCGGGTCAGCGCCATGGCGATGAGGACGCGCTGACGCTGGCCGCCGGAGAGCTCGTGCGGGTAGCTGCGCAGCGTGCGCTTGGGGTCGAGTCCCACCAGCTCGAGCAGCTCCTCGGCACTGCGAGTGCCTCCGCGCGCACTGAGCTGGGCCATCTGGGTGCGGATGAGCATGGAGGGGTTCAGTGAGGACAGAGCATCCTGGTAGACCATGCTCATCTCGTGACCACGCAGCGCGTTGTGCTCGGCCGGCGTCATCTCAAGGATGTTGCGTCCCTTGAAGAGGATCTCACCGGAGATACGGGCCGAGGGAGGCAGCAGCCCCATGACGGCCATCGAGCTGATGGACTTGCCGCAGCCGGACTCCCCTACCAGGCCCATGGTCTCGCCCGGACGCACGGAGAAGGAGACGCCATCGACGATGTTGACCTCACCGTGCTGCTCGGGGAAGGCGATCGTGAGGTTCTTGACCTCCAGAACCGGGTCCTCGCCAGTGTCCTCGTAAACCAGGCGGTCTCGCCGGGCGAGCTCGGCCACCCGCAGGGAGCTGAGCCGCTCGGACAGAGGAACATCCTCGGTTGCCGGGGCGGCGACGCCGGTCAGTGAGCTGAACCCATTCGTGGCGTCGTCCCCGTCGGCGACGGAGGCGTTGGCGACCACCGCCTCAGCGGCGTCGTCCCAGGCGTTCAGGGTCTCCTGAGCCTCCATGGCCTCCTCGTCGGCCTGAACATCGGGCTTGGCCTTGATGCGCGGCGAGGCCATCGCATCGGTCAGTCCCTCGGACAGGACGTTGAGGCACAGGGTGGTGATGAGGATGAGCAGGCCGGGGAAGAAGGTCGGCCACCAGTGGCCCGACAGGAGCAGCTCCTTGCCCTCGGAGAGCATGTTGCCCCAGGTCGGGGTGTTGACGGACTTGATGCCCGCACCGATGAAGGACAGCGAGGCCTCGAAGACGATCGCGTCGGCCACCAGGACAGTTGCGAAGACCATGATCGGGGCGATGCAGTTGCGGGCCACGTGCTTGAGCAGGATCCACGGCACCGGCGCCCCCATCACCTTGGAGGCGGCCACATAGTCCTCCCCGAACTGGGAGATGATGTTGGCGCGCACCACGCGGGTGAGCTGGGGGATGTAGAGGATGCCGATGGAGACGATGATGACCGGCAGCATCGGCAGGCGGGTCGACATCGCCGAGACGAGGACGGCCGCCAGAGCGATGCCGGGGAAGGACATGACGACGTCGAGCACGCGCATGAGGGTCTCAGCGATCCACTTGCGCGACGTGGCGGCGACGGCCCCGAGGACCGCGGCCACCACCAGGGCCAGGCCCGTGGCCGTCAGGCCCACGACCAGCGAGACCCTGGCGCCGTAGACGGCGCGGGAGAAGATGTCACGACCGGTGCCGTCCGTCCCGAACAGGTGGGACGCGGAGGGGGCGACGACCGGATCGGAGGAGGTCACCTCACCGACGCCCTCGATGTAGGAGGTCGTCTTGGTCTCCGCCAGCCCGGTGGCACCGGGAGAGTAGGGGGCGATGACGGGAGCCAGGATGGCGATCAGGGCGATGAGGCCCAGCACGATGATGGCGATCTTGGAGCCGACAGGCAGCGCCTTCCAGCCCTGGAAGCGCAGCCCGGGCCGCGAGGCCTTATCCAGTGTGGAGCGGTGCAGCATCAGATGCTCCTGATTCGTGGGTTGACGAGGACGTAGAGCATGTCAACGACGATGTTGATGATGATGAAGGCCAGTGCCACCGTGATGGAGACGCCCTGGACGATGTTCACGTCGTTACGGGTGATGCCCTGGAAGATGAGCTGTCCCATCCCCTTGATGTTGAAGATCATCTCGATGACGACGGCGCCTCCCATGGCGTAGCCGATGCGCAGGCCCAGCACGGTCAGCGGCGTGATGAGCGCGTTGCGCAGCACGTTGCGGGCCACGACGACGTTCTTGGGAACACCGCCGCCGATAGCGGTGCGCACGTAGTCGCGGTCGAGCTCCTCAACCATGGCAGTACGCACCACGCGGGTGAGCGAACCGGTGTTGGGAACCGCGATGGCCAGTGCCGGCAGGAAGATCTGGTTGAGGTACGTTCCGGGATCCTCGCTGAAGGGAACCCACTCGGATACCAGCGCGGGGAAGGCCCCCGTTCCGCCCGGAATGTCGGAGAACCACTGGATGAGCAGCAGGGCGAGCCAGAAGGACGGTGTGGCCAGGCACGCGATGGAGATGACGCGGATGACCTGGTCCTGCCACTTGTCGCGGTAGAGGGCTGCGATGATTCCCAGGATCGTAGCCAGGATGACGGCCACGAAGATTCCAATGAAGGTCAGCTGGAGCGTGATCGGGAAGGCCGCGGCCACCATGTCGGAGATCTTGGCTCCAGTGAAGGAGGTGCCGAGATCACCATGGATGAGGCCCAGGAGGTACTCCCAGAACCGCTTGAGAAGAGGGTCGTTGAGATGATGGGCGGCTCGGTACTGCTCGAGGGCGTCTGACGTGGCCGACTCACCCAGCGCAAGACGCGCCGGGTCTGCCGAGGAGAACGACATGACGATGAAGACGAGCAGCGTCACGCCCAGCACCATGACCGGCAGCGCGACCAAGCGCCGTCCGATCAGGCGGATGAGGTTGGACACTGAAATGCTCCTTTGCGTTAGCGTCCTGCCGCCTTTGGAGGGCGGCTGGGTCACGTGGCAGCCGCAGAGCCAGCCGCCATTCCGATTGTCTGACGTCTGACGTCAGATTGCAAGTCCGTTGCTTTCGCCTCGGACACACTGACACCCCGAGCACGACACGGGCGGTGCAGCAACCTCCAGCGACTGCCACACCGCCCGCACGCGAGTCTCAGGACTTGGTCGAACCCGTCCCCACGAAGGACAGGCCGGTCAGCGCGATCGGCTTGAAGTTCTCCAACGTCGTCGAGTCGTAGGCCGTCGGAGCCTTGCGGTGGAAGATCGGGTAGAGCGGAACGTCCTCAGAGAGCTTGTCGAAGATCTCCTGCCACTTGGAGACCTGCTTGTCACCCTCCAGCTTGACCGCCTCATCGAGCAGCTTCTGGACCGCGGCCTGGCTCTCCGAGCCCTTCCAGTGCATCCGACTCTCGGTCCACACGTCACCGCTGTACCACCAGCGCATGAGCAGGTCCGCGTCATTGCCGAAGACCGAGGGGTCCCCAGGAGCGATGAGCACGTCCCACGCCCCCTGCCCGGAGTCGATGAAGGAGTAGGTGTCCGCAGACTTCTTCTCGTCGTACTTGACCGTCACGCCCAGGGCCTCGAGGTTCTCACGGATGATGGGCCTGACGGCGGAGAACCAGCCGTGGTCCGTGCACAGCAGGTTGATGGTCGTGATGCCGGCCTCCGACAGGAGCGACTTGGCCTTGGCCGCGTCCTTGGAGTAGACCGTCTTGGCCTTCTTGTACGCGGGGTGCCCGTCCTGAACGAAGCAGGTAGCCGGCGTCGCCAGACCGGCCATGCCGGTGTCGCAGATCTTGGCGTAGTCCAGCGCGTAGAGCACCGCCTGGCGCGCCTTGACGTTGGAGAAGGTGGTGTTGTTGAACATGGCGAAGAGCAGTCCGAAGCCCTGCTGCGCTGCCACCTTGACCGGGTCCTTGAGCGTCTTGAGGTTGGCCGCCGGGACGGCGTCGATGGCCTGCACGGAGCCAGAGGTCATCGCGTTGGTGCGAGTGGTGTCGTCAGGCAGGACCTGCCAGGTCATGGACTTGGCCAGCGCCGGGCGAGGACCGTTGTACTTGTCGTTACGCTCGAAGACGAGCTTCTGGCTGGCGGCACCGTTGTCGGTCATCTTGTACGGACCGCTTCCGACGGGGTTCATGTCGAACTTCTTGGCGTCCGCCTCGACAACCGCCTTGGGGACGATCTTGACGACGCTCAGACGCTCGGCCACCAGGGAGAAGGCGTACTTGAGCTTGATGGTCACCGTGCCTGCGTCCTTGGCCTCCACCTTGTCGATGAAGGGAAGGAACTGCGAGTACAGCGACTTGTTGGCCGGGTCGAGCACGCGCGTGAAGGAGAAGACGACGTCGTCGGCAGTCACGGCCGAGCCGTCGGAGAACTTCGCGTCCTTACGCAGCGCGACCTCATAGGTGGTGTCGTCCACCTTCTTGGGCATCTCCGCCGCCAGAGCCGCGTACACCTCGCGGGTGGCCGGGTGAAGCTCGGTGAGCCCCTCCAGGGTGTGCCAGTTGGCAGCGACCGTCAGAGCCGACGACGTCGTCATCGGGTCGTAGCCGTTGGTGCCCAGCTCGTAGGAAATACCTGCGGTGATGACACCGTCCTTGTGAGTGACCTCCTGATCGGTAGCCATGCCACTGGCCTTTGCGCCACCCGCAGTCTTGCCCTTACCGCCGCAGGCCGCAAGGCTGACAGCCAGACCAGCAGCCATTCCGAGGGTGCCGGTCAGCCTGATGAAGTCCCGGCGGCTGGAGCCGGCCGGAGTCGTGATCGCCATTGATTCTCTCCTGATGTCTGACGTCTTATGTCTGACGTTGGTAGGATGACTGTAGCAGAAGTCAGGGCGTCCAGACCACTCACGACCTCGCAGGCAAGGCGTTCGCGAACTGCCGCCCCACCGCTGGGGCGAGTCGTTCGACGAGCGGAATCACATCGTAGTGACCAACAATGATTGACAGAGCAAGAACCGTGGCCGACACCAAGAAGAGCAGCACCATGAACAGAGCCTCCGCACCGCAAGCACCCACCACCGCAGGAAAAGAGATGAACCTCACGCCCACAGTCGATGAGCCGATCATCCCTCATGGCCCCTACTCCACGCTGATGGCGTCGCCCACTACCCAGGCGGAGGCCACGATGGCGGAGATCAAGAACTACATCCTGCGCTCCGGTCTGCAGATGGGTGACGCGTTGCCCACGGAGTCCCAGCTGTGCACCGACCTAGGAGTATCCCGCTCCTCCGTGCGCGAGGCCGTCCGCACCCTCGTCGCCCTCGACATCGTCGAAGTACGCCACGGACACGGAATGTTCGTCGGCCAAGTCTCCATGCGCCCCATGGTCGAGTCCCTCATCTTCAAAGGCCTCCTCAACCCCGGAGACGACCACCGCGGACTACGCGACATCGTCGAAGTACGCATCACCCTCGACAACGCCCTGGCCGAACCCGTCACCCACGCCTGGCACAACCGCCACGACCCCGAGCTCAACACCCTCGTCGACAACATCGAGCACCTCGCCTCCCAAGGCAAGCTCTTCACCGACCAGGACCGCTGCTTCCACACCCGCCTGCTCCAACCCCTCGACAACCACCTCTACCTCCACCTCACCGAAGCCTTCTGGGCCATCCACACCCTCACCGTCCCCCTCCTGGACGCCCCCAAGCTCGAAGACCTCACCAGCACCGCCAAAGCCCACCGAGCCATGCTCCAAGCCGCCCACGCCGGAGACACCCCCGCCTACCGCAAAGCCATCACCGACCACTACGCCCCACTCCTCGCCGTCCTCACCTAAGACAACCCAGCGGAGAACTCCTCCGTCAGGGCCGGATAGGTGCCGGCCTGCGCCACGGCCACGACATTGAGGCGCGGATCCTCCGGACGGAGCAGCCTGTCCATCCACAGGTCGCGTGCCGCCGTCAGCCCCTGCGCGAGCCATCGCGCGTTGACGAACTCCATGGCGTGAGTGCCCCCGGGATAGACGTGCAGCTCGGCATCTCCGCCGTCGCGCCACACTCTGGAGGCGAAGGCGACGTCCTCGTCCCGGAAGACCTCTGCGGAGGCCACCGAGATGAACAGCGGCGGCAGCCCGCCCAGCCAGGCGGCACGGGCGGGGGCCTCATAGGGGGTGACCGATTCCGTGCCTCGCCGCTCCCCCAGCGCCGCGTCCCAGGCGACGTTGTTGTACGCCGTCGGCCAGGTGCCGTCGTCCGGGTACTGACGCGCCGAGACCGAGCCCTGCCAGTGCGGCATGCCGGTGCGGTCATCCAGCATGGGGTAGTCCAGCAGCCCGCCGAGAACGGCCGGCCCCCGTCTGTCTCGCGCCATGAGCAGCGTGCCGGCGCTCAGCCCTCCCCCGGCACTCGGCCCGACGACGATGACGCGCTCCGGATCGGCACCGAGCTCCTCGGCGTGCTCGACCGCCCAGCACAGCATGGTGTAGCAGTCCTCGACGCCGGCCGGTGCCGGATCCTCGGGAGCCAGACGGTACTCGGGGCTGACGATGACGCCCCCGTACCGCCGCAGCCACGGGACAACGGTCGACAGACCGTTGAAACGGCAACCCATCACCAGCCCTCCCCCGTGCAGAGAGAGGAACAGGGGGCCGGGGCGGCCCACGCAGGCACCCTGGGCGCTTCGTGCAACCGCGGCGGGAAGCGTCGTCCCGTCCTGACGAAGGACGTCAACGTCCTCCAGGTCGATGTCGGGGTGCTTGAGCAGGAAACCCGCCCGGACCTCGTCGGCCGGTGCGCGCCAGCTCGGGATCTTCTGCACCGTCATGGTCCCGAAGACGCCGAGCGGCTCGATACGCTCGAGCAGGGCGGCGGTGGCACTGTCGTAGGCAGGACGGGCGGGGAGCTCCTCATGCGTGCGAGACATGCCGTAACTGTTGCACTGTGAGCGCTGTAGCACCAACTCACTCACAATCAGTCACTGATCTACGGTACCGGTGCCCACCGCCAGCCGGCCGACGACGTGTCTCTCGATGGCACCCGCCCTCAGTACGGCATCCGCCCGGATGCCTCGAGATCGCACGGGTGAGGACGATTCGACATTCACCAGCGTAAATGAACCAAAAGTCGGACAATGGGGTCATGCAGGTATCCCGCGGTGTCATGTCCGGCCTCACCACCACCCCGATGACTCAGTCATCCACGGCGATCGCCGAGATCAAGAACTACATTCTCACCAAGGGCCTGCATCCTGGTGACGCGTTGCCCACGGAGTCCCAGCTGTGCACCGACCTAGGAGTATCCCGCTCCTCCGTGCGCGAAGCCGTCCGCACCCTCGTCGCCCTCGACATCGTCGAAGTACGCCACGGACACGGAATGTTCGTCGGCCAAGTCTCCATGCGCCCCATGGTCGAGTCCCTCATCTTCAAAGGCCTCCTCAACCCCGGAGACGACCACCGCGGACTACGCGACATCGTCGAAGTACGCATCACCCTCGACAACGCCCTGGCCGAACCCGTCACCCACGCCTGGCACAACCGCCACGACCCCGAGCTCAACACCCTCGTCGACAACATCGAGCACCTCGCCTCCCAAGGCAAGCTCTTCACCGACCAGGACCGCTGCTTCCACACCCGCCTGCTCCAACCCCTCGACAACCACCTCTACCTCCACCTCACCGAAGCCTTCTGGGCCATCCACACCCTCACCGTCCCCCTCCTGGACGCCCCCAAGCTCGAAGACCTCACCAGCACCGCCAAAGCCCACCGAGCCATGCTCCAAGCCGCCCACGCCGGAGACACCCCCGCCTACCGCAAAGCCATCACCGACCACTACGCCCCACTCCTCGCCGTCCTCACCTAAAACAACCAACAAAGGCCCCCTGCGGCGCTTTCCGCCCCAACACAATGGAGCCCCTACCACCCGCAATGGGTGGTAGGGGCTCCATGCTGCGTTCCCGAACGGGATACTCGCCCTGTACCCTCACCGGGTAACCGCGGGCATTATTCGTTGGAAACTCATGTAGTGGTGGAGATGGGGGGAATCGAACCCCCGTCCGACGGCCGCACAACAGGACTTCTCCGGGTGCAGCTCGCTAGCGTTTTTCTCGGCCCCGGCGTCTCACGCGAGCAAGGACGCCGACGGGCTCAGTCGATGAAAAGTCCCGAGAGCCCTACCGACACGGGCTCTCAGCAGTGGCTTCCTAGATGACGCCAGGAACCGGGGCGGAAGCGCTCCCCGGGCTGACGGACTTCGAGGCTCGCTCAGGCGGCGAGGGCGAAGTCGGTGCGAGTGTTATCGGCACCTATTGGTTCGCGCAGAGCGTTGACGAGATGACTGCGCATCCTCGACCCGCTTCTCCTGAACCTACGACCGTCGTCGAAACCGATCATCCCCTATGAAGGTGTCACCGGGCTCCCGCAGGAGACCCGGAACGCGCTCTCAGCAGAGCCAGGCCACTCTAGCAGAACCAGGAGACGAGAGCACTGAGGGCTACTGCTCCATACCTCACGCGGCCGGTCAGCAGGTAGAAACGCTCAAGGAGCCCTGCTCCCTCCTGCCTCAGCCCCGACGCCGGTTGGCGGCTGCCATGGCCCGGGCCGCCTCCCGCTTGTCCTGCGCCTCACGCAACGCCTGGCGCTTGTCCCAGTCCTGCTTACCCCGAGCCAGGGCGATCTCCAGCTTGGCGCGTCCCCCGATGAAGTACAGCTCCAGCGGGACCACCGTGTAGCCCTTGGCCTGGACCCTGGTCGCGAGGCGTTCCAGCTCGCTGCGGTGCAGGAGCAGCTTGCGCTTGCGACGCGGGGAGTGGTTGTTCCACGTCCCCTGCAGGTACTCGGGGATATGAGCCCCCTGGAGCCAGGCCTCGCCATGGCGGTCGATCTCGATCCAGGCCTCGGTCAGCGAGGCCCGCCCCATGCGCAGCGCCTTGACCTCGGTGCCGGTAAGGACCAGCCCCGCCTCGTAGCGGTCCTCGATGAAGTAGTCGTGGGTCGCCTTGCGGTTCCGGGCCACCGTCTTGTGGGCGTCGGAGGCGGCCTTCGCCTTCTGCCCGGCCGTTGGCTTGGGCGCCCGAGCGGACTTGGAGGCAGGGGTCATCGGCCTGTCCTTTCACGAGTACGGGATGGCTGGCGCTCCCCGTCAGGACGGCCCGGAGTTCCCTCCGAGCGGGCCGAGCCCGACCGGGGCATCGTGGCGTGACACGACGACGCGCAGGGACAGGAGTCTACGGGCCCCGTCAAGAACGACCCGGCTAGAAGCCGGGCAGGGACATCGGATCGATGTACGCCCCGTCCTGGGCCACCTGGAAGTGGACGTGCGCCCCGGTGGCGTAGCCGGTTGAGCCGGTCGCGCCGACGACATCGCCGCGCTTGACCTGCTGGCCGTCGGCGATGCTGCGCGAGGAGAGGTGGCACAGAGTGATGACGTAGGAGTGCCCGTCAATGATGCCGCCGTTGATGTCAATGCCGATGCCGCAAGACTCGGAGTCCCAGTAGGTGGCCACTCCGGAGACCGCCGCGTACTGGGGCGTTCCCTCACTCGCGGCGAAGTCGACCCCCTGGTGTCCTGTGGCAACACCGGTGACCGGGTGGACGCGGTACCCGAAGGGCGAGGTCACCTCGAGCGGGCCGGTGATCGGGTGCCCGATGTACCCGCTTCCCAGGGAGTCGGCGCCGATCGAGCTGGCGGGGACCGAGGGCATCGTTCCGGCGCTGGCCGCGGCCCGGTTGGCGGCGTCGATCTGGGCGACTCGTGCGGCCGCTGCCGCCGCATCGGCGTTGGCCTGATTGAGCTGGGACTGCAGATCGCTCTTACGGCTCTCCAGCGCCTCGGCGGCCGACTTCTTCTGGGCAGCCAGCTTGGCGACCTCGTCCCGCTTGGTCTTGGCCGCGTCCCGGGCGGCCTTGGCGTTCGCCTCGGCGGTGTCAGCCTCGGTCTTGAGCGTGCTGACTCGCGTGGTGGCAGCATTCTGCCTGGCCTCACGGTTGGCGTTCTGAGCACGCTCGACCTCGGCGGCGGACAGTACCGCCTCCTGGACTCCCGAGCCGATCTCAACCGCTGAGGCGCGCTGGCTGAGCTCCTCGACGTCCTGAGAGGCGAGGACATAGCTCCAGGAGGTCACCGAGTTGTCCCCCTGATAGGTGGACACCACGATCTCCGCCACCGAGTCGGAGGTCTCCTCGGCCGTCTTCTTGGACGCCTCGGACTCCTTCTTGACCGTCTCCAGGCTGTTCTGCGCCGTGGTCAGGCGGTCACTGGCGATCTGCTGCTCCCTCTCCTTGGCGGCCAGATTCGTCTCGGCGGTGGTCAGCTGGGTCTCCGCGGTGCTCAAGGAGGCCTGGGCGTTCTGAAGCGAGATGTATGCCTGTCCCAGATCGGCGCTGACCCCCTCCAGCGAGGACATCACCTGCTGCTGCTTGCGCTGCGCCTCGTTCTGCTTGGCAACGGCGTCGTCTCGCTCATCAGCCAGGGAGATGTCCCCGGAGTAGAAGAAGACGAGGCTGGCGGCCGCCAGGGCGCAGACTGCGGCACGCCGGCGTGAGCGGCGCAGGAACAGACGAGACAGCATGTGAGATCAGATCCTCGTGTACTTGGACAGCGATAGGGCGGAGGAGACCGCGGCCAGGGCGATGGCGGCCAGGATCAGCCAGGGCGACAGGAAGAGGACATCCCTGGTGCTGATGAAGGCGCTCGTGAAGGAGATGGATGAGGCGAGCCACCCCTCCACGACGTAGCGGACTCCCAGCCACAACGTGGCCACGGCAAGAATCGCCCCGGTGAGGGCGGCGATGACCCCTTCGAGGATGAAGGGCAACTGGATGAAGAGGTTCGAGGCCCCCACCAGACGCATGATCCCGGTCTGTCGGGAGCGGGACATGGCCGACAGCCTGATGGTCGTCGAGATGAGCAGCACCGCGGCCACCGCCATGATGGTTGCCAGCCCTCCCGTGATCCAGGAGGCCCGGTTCATCACGAGGAAGAGCGGCTCGAGGGTAGAGCGCTGGTCGACCACCCGCTCCACGCCGCTGTGCCCCTCGAACTGCTCGGCCACCAGCTTGTAGTTCTCGGCGTCCTTGAGCTTGATGCGGAAGGACACGGGCATCATGTCCTCCGTCGCGTTCCTCCCGACGGCGGACTTGGCGTAGGCCTTCATGAAGTTCTGATAGGCCTGGGCCTTGGTCTCCATCTGGTAGGACTTGACGTAGCCGGAGGGGGCGCCGCTGGTGATGAGGTTCTCGACCTCGCTGATCTGAGCGGCGGTGGCCTCGCCGTTGGCGCAGTTGGAGGAGGCCGAGGACTTGGGGCACATGTAGACCGAGACCTCGACCTTGTCGTACCAGTCGCCCTTCATGGTCGAGATCTGGCTCTGCAGCAGCGACGAGGCCCCGACGAAGAGCAGCGACACGAAGGCAACGAGAATCACGGACACCGTCATCGCCAGGTTCCGGTACATGCCCTTGGCGGTCTCCGACAGGACGAAACGCAGTCTCACAGTTCTTCTCCTTCAGCGATCCGAGCCGTAGACGCCGCGGTCCTGGTCGCGCACGACCTCGCCGCCCTTGAGCTCGATGACGCGTTTACGCATCTGGTCGACGATCTCGTCGTCGTGAGTCGCCATGACGACCGTGGTCCCCTGCCGGTTGATGCGGTCGAGCAGACGCATGATCCCGACCGACGTCGAGGGGTCCAGGTTCCCGGTGGGCTCATCAGCCAGGAGGAGCTTGGGCCGGTTGACCATGGCGCGGGCGATCGCCACGCGCTGCTGCTCACCACCGGAGAGCTCGTGCGGCAGGCGCCTCTCCTTGCCGGCCAGCCCCACCAGATCGAGGGCCTCGGGCACAGCGGAGAGGATGTAGTGGCGCGGCTTACCGATGACCTGGGAGGCCAGCGCCACGTTCTCCAGGACGGTCTTGTTCTCCAGGAGCCGGAAGTCCTGGAAGACGAAGCCGATCTCCTGCCGCAGCTGGGGCACCTTCCACGAGGAGATCTTCGACAGGTCACGTCCCAGGACGTGGATGCGTCCCTTGGTGGGGCGCTCCTCCCGGATGACCAGCCTCAGGAAGGTCGACTTGCCCGATCCCGAGGCGCCGACAAGGAACACGAACTCGTCACGATTGATCTTGATGTCGACGTCGTCGAGCGCCGGACGCATCCCCCGGTCATAGACCTTCGAGACGTGGTTGAAGCGGATCATCTGCTCGTTGCTCCCCTGCTGCGCCCCGAGCACGGCACTCGGGTTCATGGCGTTGTGGCCACCGTATGCGCCGACACGCCATTTTTCCGCCGTGACACGCCCAGCGTCGATGTGGCTTGTGATGGCCGGGACGCGGCGTGATCCTCCTGTGATCCCAGACCTCGACAGCCCCAAGCTCCAACCACTGACCGGCAACGCACCCTAGGCTTGGGAGCATGAGTGAGACCTCCCTATCGCCCGCGCTGACACGTGCCTTCGAGGATCGCGTCGACCTGGGTTCCTGGGCGGGCTTCACCTCGTCGCTGGCCCGGTTCCTCGACGAGGTGTGCAGGCCGCCCGCGCAGCGGGGAGAATCCGTCGAGGCCGCCATTGACCCCTCCGGCGGTACCCTGCTGCTGACTGCCCCGCTCCCCATGGTCAAGCCCGAGGAGCTGGTTCCCCAGGGGCGCTGGTCACAGCTGCTGGCGAGGCTGTCCCTCGTCACTCCCCCGGTCCCCTCCCCGGACCTGCCGGGCGTGGTCCTCGTCGGTCGCTCCGACGGCGTCGAGGTCTCGCTGCCCGAGCTCGATGCGCAGGGACGGGTGCTGCTGGGCCCCACCGAGCGCAGAATCCTGGGGGCGATCGGCTGGCAGGAGAGCCATCACGTCTTCGCCAGGCTGCTGTCCGACGCAGACGAGACCGCCGACCTGGTGACCCGCATCCTCATCGAGGTGCTCGAGGTCGCCCATCCCGCGGACCTGGACTACCTCCTGCGCGCGCACTCCGACATCAGCTGACCCCGAGGGCCTGCTCGACGAGATCATCGGCGAGCTCATAGACGGGCCACCGCTCCCCAGTCTGATCCTCACTGCGCGCACAGGCCGGATCGATGACGAAGGACTCAGGGCTCTGCGCGTGCGTCGCGCTGGACTGACCAAGCCCGGTGGGCTCAGTGGACTCGGTGGACTCACTGAGCTCGGTGGACCCTACGGACTCTCGGGGGTCTCCAGGCCCCGGGGCCGGTGAAGCCGAGGCGCCTGAGGCCACCGCCTCAACCTCCCAGTGATCCGACGGGACGCGCTCCTCGCCACCGGGCTCGAGCTCGGCATCACCGGTTCCCGCCCCGGAGGAGGCCGACGGCGCCGACTCCGCGGCTCTGACGCGCGCAAAGCGGGACTCCCCTCTGGTCAGGTCGTGACCGGCGGCCTGAAGCGTAATGACGTTGGTCTCGTGCTTCCTGCCGTTGCTCTCCCAGGACTCCTGGGAGAAGCGTCCGGTGAGCAGGACTGCGTCCCCTTTGCGCAGGGAGTGGCTCAGATTGGCGGCGAGCTGGCCCCACGCCTTGGCGGTGAACCAGATCGTCTCGGCATTGTTCCAGCCCTGCTCAGTGCGGTAGGTGGGGGTGACGGCGACGCGGAAACGGCAGTAGGGACGGGCATTGTCCCCGACACGGGACAGGGCCGGATTGGTTCCGACGACGCCCTGAACGGTGAGGTCGAGCTGACGAGTCATGAGGGGCTCCTTGGTTGTGGGCGGGCGGCCCTCTGCCGCCCCTTCACCACAACGGTGCTCGGACCGTCCCTCAAGTGCCCAGCCGGCCGCGCGCTCAGTCCCCACCTCTGTCTCACCGAAGGGCAGGCTCAGGGCTGTGGCCACACAGCTGCCTTGCACAGACGGGGTTAGAGCCCCAAAGCCGATTGCAGCACCCGGTGCTTGTCCAGAATCTTGCCAGCCGGCCGGCTCAGTCCTCGCTCAACCACGGACTCCAGGCGGTCACGCACCCGTTGTCCATAGCGCTGCGCCTCACGGCGCGCTCTGCTGCGCCGGCGCACCGTGGCGATCAGGAGCGCCAGGAGTCCGACGGCGACGAGGCAGACCGGGGCGATCTCGATGCTGCGGTGCAGGACCTCGAGCCCCTCTCGCACCACGGAGGCGGTCAGCCACGACACCCCGCCGAGCACCATGAGCAGGCCTCCCCACCACAGCAGGTCGATCAGCGGCTGGCGGTGCCCCGGCAGCGCCACTGAACCAACCGCCTCGGCGGTCTGCCCCGCTAAGGTCTCCGGGGAGGCGACGGAGGCCTCCAGACTCCGGGCCCACGTGGGCGGCAGCCCCTGCGAGGTGCGGTGGACCCAGGTGGAGTGGGCCGAGGACACCGCGGTGCGCGAGGGCGGTTCGGGACGGGCCAGTGCCCTGGGCAGCACCCTGGACAGCCCGGCCCTCACCGAGTCCTCCACCGCCTGGGCGCCGGAAGCCTGCAGCAGCACCTTGGTGGTCTCCTCGGTGAGCTCGGCATCGAGCTCCACCTTGTTGCGAGCCACCGTGGGACGCAGACGACGGGTGATCGCGTCGAGCTCGGCCGAGGCCGTGCGTGCCGCGTTGGACTCCCGGGCGACGCGCTGGCGCAGCATGCTGCGCACGACGTCGAGGTTGTCGCCGCGCACGGCCGAGACCGGGAGCACCTGAACCTGACTGAGCCCGTCGTCCTTGAGAAGAGACCCGACGTCATCGAGCAGACTCGCCAAGCCGCTCTCCGGGAGGGTATCCACCTGGTTGACCAGGACGAGCATGTCCTCCTGGCGGGCGCCCAGTCCGCGCAGGTAGCCGTCGTGCAGGGCCGCGTCGGCGTACTTCTGAGGATCGACCACCCACACGAGGATGTCCGCCAGCGGAACGAGGCGATCCACCTGTAGGGAATGCTCCGTCGTCACCGAGTCGTAGTCGGGGACGTCGAGCAGGACCAGACCGGCCATGGAGCCCTGGTCCTCGCCGTCGAGGATCGAGTCCCTCCGGATTCGCCGTTCCGAGGAGACCCCGAGGAAGTCCAGGAGCGGGCCGGCGTCGTCACCCCAGGAGCAGGCGGCGGCCCGCGACGTCGTGGGGCGACGCGCGCCGACATCTGCGAAGTTCAGCTGAGTCAAGGCGTTGAACAGCGACGACTTGCCCGAGCCGGTGCCCCCGAAGAGCGCGACGACGGTGTGATCCACTCCCAGCGCCAGACGCTGGGCCACGGCATCAAGTGCCTTGTGAGCAGGGATCGACAGGGAGGCCGGAACCTCCGTGGGGCACAGGCGCAGCGCCTCCCGAACCGCGCTGAGACGGGCATCGAGGTGCTCGGCGTCGAGCACCTCGAACCCTCTGTGCGCCGAGGAGGTGGAGGGGACGGATTCGGAATGGCTCATGCTGTGGCTCCGGGACGGGTAAAGGGCTTGAGCTCGCCCGAGCGCAGACGCAGCGCAGCGGCGAACCCAGGGGCGGGGGCGAGCGAGGTGGCCGCCCCCTTGGGGACTGTGGCAGTCAGCGCCTCGGTGACCGCTTCCACCAGGAGAGCACTGGCCTGAGCGGTCTGCTCCTCCAGTCCCAGGCGTCTGGCGGCTGCAACAGCCCCGTCGACACCGGCTGCCGCGGAGATGAGGAGGTCGATGACACTACCGGGGCTCAGTCTACGGATGTCCTGCGGGTTCTCGATATTGGCCTCCAGGTAGCCGACCCAGGCCTCAATGGTCGCGGCTGCGTCATCACCCTGCCCCAGCAGCCTGCGAGCGTGCTCCTCGGCCCCCGCTTCGGCCCAGGCCCTACGAGCCTCGGCGCTCAAGGCGATCATGGCGGCCTGGAGCTGGTTGGCCAGGGCCTCGCGGGCATCAGTGGCCAGCTGGGAGAGCCCCTCGGCCCGGGCCTTGTCCGCCCGCCCCAGGAATCCTCTGCGCAGCCTGCCTCCCTGGGCCAGCGAGGCCAGGGGGCCTCCGGAGGAGGCCAGGGTGATCCACCGGGTGGCGGTGGCGCCCTGGCCTGCTGAACCGGCCCTGATGTCAGCGCTCAGCGCCTCAATGGCGGTCTCCCTCAGCTCCTGGCACGTCCTCTCCAGCTCCTGGGCCACCGCGTCCTGGGCGTCGACGTCGTCGGCCAGGCGCTCCAGGTCGGCGCGCAGAGTGCTCCACACCCCCCTGCCGGTACGCCGCACGAGACCGGCTGCGCGGTGACGCCCGGCGAGGAGCTGCAGCCAGTCACGCAGCTCGCTGACGCCGTCATCCGACAGGAGCCCCTCGTGCGGCCCGGCATCCGGGACGACGAAGAAGGGCGCCTCCGACAGCCCCAGCCCCTGCAGGCGGGTAATGAGATCCCGACGCACCTCGGGCAGGATCTTCGCCGGTACCCGGTTGAGAACCACGCCGATGGGGGTCTCGCGGCGCGCGGCCTCCTCCAGCGTCGTCCACGGCGTCTGGTCGCCGTAACGCGCCGCGGTGGTGACGAAGAGCCACAGGTCGGCGGCCTCCAGCAGCCTGCCGGCCAGAGCCCGGTTGGCCTCGTGCACGGAGTCCAGGTCCGAGGCATCGATCAGGGCCAGGCCGGCCGGAATGGCAGCGGAGACCTCCTGGCGGCAGACCTGGGTCAGAGGGTGCTCGGACAGCGAGTCCATATCCTCAGGATTGGCCACCAGGACCGGGGTTCGAGTGGTGGGCCGGAGTACTCCGGCGACTGAGACCTCCTGGCCGAGCACGGAGTTAACGAGCGTGGACTTCCCGGCTCCCGTGGATCCCCCAACCACCACGATGGAGGGAACATCAGCATCCTGGAGGCGGGGAACGACCTGGTCACGGACCTGCCCGATGAGACCGTCGCGCAACGTGCGCGCAGCCTCGATGCCGTCGGCACTCAGGGCCAGGTCGAGGCGCTCGAGGTCCCGGACCAGGTCGGACAGGACATCGAGGAGCTGAGCGCGACTCAGGGCGGAGACGGGGGCATCGTCCTTGGAGTGGCGCGAGGGGACAGGAGCGGGCATGTGCCAACACTATGAGCACAGCGCAGCAGAGTCGACGATTAATCTCGACAGTTCACACCACATGTGTCGCAAGCTCAGTGAGAATCTCCTGTCACTCCGCTGTGACCACCGCGAGCGCGCGCCGAGTCCCCCTCGAGAAGGCGGATGACACTCTCAGGCGGGCCGGGAACGCAGCCGCCGGCCACGTCCTCAGAAGCGGGGAGCTCACGGGGCGATGAGTGCGACACCATCGTCACAGCCCCGGCGAGCCGGCGACCCGAACGGTCGATAGTCCGCGGAATATCAACCTTCTCGGCCTCGACCGCCAGTGCCCCCGGCCGGACTCGAACCGGCAACCTGCGGATTAGAAGGCCGATGCTCTATCCATTGAGCTACGGAGGCGTGCGCGAAGCGCCTCACCAGCCTACGCCATCAACCCGGCGGCCCCACCCCTGACGAGGGGGACGTCCCGAGGCGGTCGTCAACACCAGAAAGCGATCTCGAGAAGATCACATCGCCATGACGAGAACGCATCGATCTGAACGAGCGAATGGTTCTGCGCAGCCGCGACGTTCACGCCTCACACTGCTGAGCACAATCACCGCAATACGACCGTGATCGCACTGCAACAACCCTGTGACCGATTCGATCGACACCGGGGAGGGCCCGCACCTGCCCCGACGGCGTCGTCCGCGTGTATCCAACCTCACGCCGGGGAGTCCTCACTCTTAGCGACGACGGCGAAACACCAGTATCGTGGCCGCAGCCCCATCCCACACCTCCGGAAGGACTGCGCCTTGCCCACTCCCGCACTCATCGTGCGTTCCCTCTCTGCCCAGTCATCACTGGAGCCCCACACCTTCACCGCTCCTTTCACCGTGGGACGCTCACCGGACAGCGACGTTCAGATCGTCCACCCCCTCGTCTCCCGCACTCACCTCCAGGTGACCCCCACCCCAACCGGGTGGGCGGTAAGGTGCCAGGGCCGTAACGGCATGCTCGTCAACGGGGCCGTGACGCGCGAGGCGCTCGTGACGCAGGGGACTCGAATCCAGCTGGGCGACGCCTCCGGGCCAGCGCTGGGGCTCACTCCGGTCGTCTCCGGCAGCGCGCCTCAGGCCGGCGCCCCCAACCAGCCCCGGCAGATGGGCCGGCCCGCGCCATCCGCGCCGAGCGCCCCTTTCATCCCATCGCAGCCGAGTGCGGCCTCCGCCCCGCAAGCAGCACCCCTCCAGCGCCCGGCAGGCCCGCCCCCGGCCGCGGCCCTCCCGGCGCAGGCCGCGCCCATGCCCCAGGCCATGGCATCGGCGTCCTCTGCAGCCACCTACGTGGCACCCCCGGGCCGCCAGGCGCCTCCCTCATCGAGCTCAGCGGGCTCGGGAGCCTTCCCCACCTCACGCCACACGCTCAAGTCCTTCCGCGTCACCTCCTCGGGCACCATCGGGCGCGCGCCCGACAACACCCTGGTCCTGGATGACCCGCTCATCTCCAAGCACCACGCCCGTATCGACGTCTCCCCCAACGGCATGGTCGTCACCGACCTGGGATCCACCAACGGTCTGTACGTCGCCGGGCAGCGCGTGTCGCAGGTCCAGGTCACCCAGCCCGTGCTGATGGGTCTGGGATCGACCTTCATCGCCCTGAGCCCGGACGGTCTGTGCGAGGTCCAGGTCGCCGGCGGAGCCGGCGGCGAGCTGGTGGGTAAGGACCTGACCTTCCGGGTCAACAACGGCAGCATGACGCTGCTCGACGGCATCTCCTTCTCGCTGCCGGGCAACGAGCTGCTGGCCGTCGTCGGCCCGTCGGGAGCCGGGAAGTCGACGCTGCTCAAGGCCCTCACCGGCGAGCAGAAGGCCCAGGAGGGCCAGGTGCTCTTCAACGGGCTGGACGTGTACGAGCACTACCCGGTCATGCGCAACAAGATCGGTGTGGTCCCCCAGAGCGACGTCATCCACTCGGCCCTCACTGTCCGCAAGACCCTCGAGTACGCCGCTGAGCTGCGCTTCGCCAAGGACGTGTCCAAGGCCGAGCGGCGCCAACGCATCGCCGAGGTCCTGGAGGATCTTGACCTGACCGCGCACGTGGACAAGCGGGTCAAGAAACTCTCCGGAGGCCAGCGCAAGCGGGTCTCCACCGCCATCGAGCTGCTGACACGCCCCAGCCTCCTGTTCCTCGACGAGCCCACCTCCGGCCTGGACCCCCAGCTGGACCGTGACGTCATGGACCTGCTGGCGTCCCTGGCTCACGGCACACGTCCTGGTGACACCGGCCGCACGGTCGTCGTCGTCACCCACAATGAGAACCACATCGACCGCGCGGACAAGGTCCTCATCCTGGCTGCGGGAGGCAAGCCCGTCTACTACGGCTCCCCCCGCGAGGTACTCCCCTACTTCCGCCAGAGGCTCAACGAGATCGCCTCCCAGGGCCGCCTGCTGCTCAACACGCCGAAGGGCACCCTGCCCGACCCGCCCGCCGTGGACGGCTACGCCGATGTCTACGCCCTCATCCGCAACCACACCGCGGAACTGCGTCAGTACATGGAGGCCACGGTGCCCTCGACGCGGCGAGGAGGGGCTCCCGCAGCGTCCGCGGGGCCGGCGACGCAGGAGAAGCCGCCCAAGCAGCAGTCCGTGCTCAGGCAGGTCTCGACCCTCGTGCGGCGCCAGCTGCGGATCGTGGCGGCGGACCCGTCCTACCTCGCCTTCATGCTGCTGCTCCCCATCATCATGGGACTGCTCACCAAGGCCATCGAGGGCAGCGACGGCTTCGCGGTCCCCCACTACCCGGAGCCCACTCCCCCGACACCGGAGAACCCCACTCCCCCGATCATCAGGTACTCCAGCCAGGCCCTGCAGCTGTTGGTCATCCTCATCACCGGGGCGGCGTTCTCCGGGATGTCAGCAACCATCCGCGACCTCATCGGGGAGCGGGACGTCTTCCTGCGGGAGAAGGCCGTCGGGCTGAGATCCGGCGCCTACCTGTTCTCCAAGGCGACCATCCTGGCGCTCATCACCACCATTCAGACCGCACTGATGCTGGGCATCGCCCTGGCCCTCAACAAGGGCCCCTCAGATGCCGTCATCCTGGAGGGGTGGCCGGGGCTGGAGCTGGCCTTCTGCTGCTGGGCCGTCGCCTTCGTCTCCGGGCTCCTGGGGCTGGCCGTCTCCGCGATGGTCTCCTCCTCCGAGCAGGTCATGCCGGTCCTGGTCGTCTCCATCATGGCCCAGCTGGTCCTGTCCGGTGGCATCATCCCGATCTCGGGACGGGCGGTCTTCGAGCAGCTCGCCTGGTTCATGCCGTCGCGGTGGGGTTATGCCATGGCCTCCTCCACGTTGGAGATGCTCGCCATCCTGCCCAACCGTGACGACGCGTTGTGGAAGCACGAGACCGCGCAGTGGCTGACGGACTACGGCATGCTCTCAGCCATCGGCCTGGTCTGCATGGTGGTGTGCTACGCCGCTCTGGCCCGCCGCGGGCGTCGCTGATCCCCGTCTCAAGCCCTCCCGATACGAGCGCCGGGGTGCCGACCACTGAGCTGGTCGGCACCCCGGCGCCACGTATCGGCCGTGTATCGCAGGTGCTCCTACTTGCTGGTGATCCGGGAGACCACCAGATCGAAGTAGAAGGAGGCGCCTTGGGCGACCAGAAGACGGGCGTCGCTCTGGCCCTTGGCGGGAGGGACCGTGCCGCCGTAGGCGCCGGGGGTCTTCCAACCGACCTTGCCCGTATCGGGCGACACGGCGACGACGAGGTTGCCCGGTTCACTGTCCCATATGCTCTGCCTTCCGACCTCGACCAGCACCTGTCCGTCACTGAGTAGCCCGATGGGCCTGATGTGGCAGCCCTCGCGCTGCGAGAACTCAGGCAGCGCGAGCTTCTTGCTGCCGACCTTGGCCGTGCAGGCGCTCGTATCGATGACGACGTTGACCGTGCCGCTGGAGCCGATGACCGGGGTGGTCGAGGACGATGCCTTGGCCAAGGAGGAGTAGGCGTCCTTCAGCGCCGAGACATTCAGGGGTGCTGACGCCGCCCACCAGTGCTTCTCCGAGAACTTGCCTGAGACGGTTGCCGCCTCGCTGCCGTTGGCCTTGTAGATCGTGGCACCCGAGGACGTCACTCGGGAGAAGGCCTCCGGACCGGATGCGATATTGAACCCACCGGGGAATCGAGTGTCCTCATCGAAGTCCGAGCCCTGCTGCTTTCCGGGCTCCGAGACGAGCACCTCGCCGTTCTTGGCGGACAGCACCTGGAACTGTCGCGACTTATTCTCGTAGGTGAGGATGAAACCGTTGTCGACCCGGCCTGCCTCGTACTGACCGGAAGCAGTCCACTTCTCCTTGCCGGATGCGTCGTAGGCCTTCATGGAGCCTCCGTCGGAGGACTCCCCCTTGTCGGACACGATGCCGAGGTCAGGTGTCGCGCCGATGTAGAAGGAGCCCTTGGAGAAAGGCACCTTGGAGGTCTTGCCCGCAGCCCCGATCACCGTGGACTCGTCACTGGTCTGGGTGCAGAGCATCGAGCCACCGACCCAGGGGCGCACCTTGAAGCACTCACCGCTCCACACCGGCGTCGTCGTGCTCTTCGTGAGATCCACGAGGTGCTTCTTGCCATCGCGTTGGAAGGCCATCGTGGTTCCGTCTGCGGATGCGACGGGCTCGGAGACCTCCGCGTAGCGCAGCTCCTCCCGGACACCGTTGCCGGCGGGCAGAGCCGCCGCCCATCGGTTGTCGATCTCCGCTCCGGAGAAGAAGTACCACCAGGTCGCGCTCGCCCCCACCACTGCCAGGACGGTGACCACGGCGGCCACAGCCACCCACCGACGGCGCCACCACCGCCGACGCGCGCCGGCCTGCGGTCCCCCCGCCGTAGCCTGCGGGTGCTGCGAGCCCGGCGGGCTGTAGAAGGCGGGCGTGGAGGGACTGGAGATACCGGGGCCGGCCGGCATCGCAGGAGCGGCGATGCCCGCGGTCCCTGCCGTTCCCGGGCTGAGGGGAACCTGTCCGGGGCCGGGGACGTACTGCTGCCCGCCCACCAGGGTCGGCGCATCCGGGGCGAAGGCCATCGTGGCCGAGGTCACCGCCGGACTCGGCAGCGTCGCCGGCGGAGCCGCGGGCTCGGCAGGAGGGAGGGCGTCCCAGTCGTAGGGAACGAGCGAGGCCGTCGACTGCGGAGGTGAGGCGAGGCGAGGCGCTGCGGGAAGACCGGCCAGAGCGGACTGCATGACGTCCAAGCGCTGGGCGACGTCCTCAATGGAGGGACGCATATCGGGCTGCTTGGAGATCATCGCGGCGATGAGCGCCCACAGCGGGTCGGGCACTCCCAGAGGCCGGCCCGCATCGCGTCGGGCGTGCTGGCTCAGCAGCTGGGCGGGCTCCCCCACGAACGGCGTCGTCCCGCACGTCATCTCGTAGAGCATGATGCCCAGTGAGTAGATGTCGGCGGCGGAGGTCGGGGCCTGCAGCGACAGGATCTCCGGCGCCATATACAGCGGTGTGCCGATGGCCCCGGTGAGGTGGGAGGCGGAGAAGGTGTCGCAGATGCGCGCCACCCCGAAGTCCGCCAGTCGGGGTACAACAGTCTCGGGCACCTCCCCTCCCGGGGCGACACCGACGACGACTGTCTCAGCGGGGTCGCCGCCCCGGCTGGGACGGGAGCTGAGCAGGACATTGGCGGGTTTGATGTCCCGGTGGATCACGCCGGCGCGATGAACCGCGGACAGTCCCTGAGCGATACGCGTCCCCAGGGACGCCACCTGCGCAGGCGGCAGACTGCCGTGAGACCTCAGCAGATCTCGCAGGTCACCGCCGTTGACGTAGTCCATGACGATCGCGAAGGTGGCGCCCTCGATGACAACGTCACGAATGGCGACGACATAGGGGCTGCGCACCCGCAGCAGAGTGGAGCGTTCCTTGATGAAGCGCTCCACGACGTCGGGGTTCTCCACCAGCTCCGCACGCAGAACCTTGAAGGCCAAGGTCTCCCGGGCGTCCGTACGCCGACCGCGCCAGACCTCTCCCTGGGCACCCGCACCGATCCGGGTCTCCATGATGTAGGAGCTTCCGAGGTGACGGGGGTCGGGGCTTTGGGACATGAGTGCTCCGTGTTGCTCAAGGGCGGTCAGACTTCATAGAGACCTTATCGCGATCTTTGCACCGCCGGACCGCTATGCCAGGACGCGGTCGCCCATCGCGCCTCGAATCTCACCACCCCATGGGAGGGTCCACGGTTCTGAAGCTCGCCGAGGTGACTACAGTGGTTCCCGTGAGCAAGCAGATGACTACCTCTGACCCGCTGGTGTGGATCGACTGTGAGATGACGGGGCTGGACCAGAGCGCCGACGCGCTCATCGAGGTCGCCGTCGTCGTCACCGACTATGAGCTCAAGCCCTTGGCGGAGGGAATCGATGTGCTCATCAAGCCTCCCGCCGCCGCGCTGGAGCAGATGGACGACTACGTGCGCACCATGCACACCTCCTCGGGCCTCCTGGCCGCCCTGGAGGACGGGGTGACCATGGAAACCGCCCGCTCCACGGTCCTGGACTACGTGACCTCCCTGGTTCCCGAGCCCCGCACTGCCCAGCTCGCGGGGAACTCCGTGGGCACCGACAAGGCGTTCCTGGCCCGCGACATGCCCGAGCTCATCGAGCACCTCCACTACCGGATCGTGGACGTCTCCTCCCTCAAGGAGCTGGCCAAGCGCTGGTACCCCAGGACCTTCTTCCACGCGCCGAAGAAGGCCGGCGGCCATCGTGCGCTGGCGGACATCCTGGAGTCCATCGACGAGCTGCGCTACTACCGCGAGGTCCTGTTCCCCGCCGGGGAGGGCCCGAGCTCTCAGGAATGCAAGGACGTGGCTGAGCGGATCCTCAACACGCCTACCAGGTGAGCGGGACGACGGCGTCCTCGGCGCACCCCTCGAACGTGACGTAGTGCACCGACTCCAGTTTGGTGTGCGGGGAGAGGAGCGGATACAGTACCGACTCGTTGCGGTGATACCGTACATGGTGGCTGTAGCTCAGTCGGCAGAGCGCCTGGTTGTGGTCCAGGAGGTCGCGGGTTCAAACCCCGTCAGCCACCCCATTGATGGCGGATCATCCGCCCCCTCTCCCCCTCCCAAGGCAGCAAACGACGCTGCCACCTTAGCGGCGCAGGCTTGCTGCGGACAGCAATGGCTTCAGCCTTCTCTCCTGCGCCCCGACAAATGAGCAGCGTGCTCACTGCGACGCCCCTGCCGGCGGAGCAGGTGCTCGATGCTCTGACAACCACCCTTCGAGAAAGTCCCTCCCATGCAACGCCGCGACTTCCTACTCGCCCTGGCCGCCGGAACCGCAGGCTGCCTCAGCGCTTGCAACACCGCACGGACGGCGGCCCATTCCACCTCACCGGCCTCGTCCCCGACGCAGAGCTCACCCCTGGCCTCCACGTCACCCTCCCCCACACCCTCGCCGACTCCCTCCCTCAGCCCGCTCCACCTTCAGGACGGCCCACCGCCACTTCCCGCACCCACTCCTGCGGACTCGCTCATCACCGGCCTGCCGGAGAACGTCGGCAACGTCGTGGCCATCACCATCGACGACGGCGTCGACTCCTCAGTCGTGGACGCCTACCTGGACTTCGCCAAGGACTCCGGAGTCCGTCTGACCTTCTTCGTCACCGGCTGCTATCCGAGCTGGACCGACAACCGGGACAAGATGAGGCCCCTGGTGGAATCCGGGCAGATTCAGCTGGCGAACCACACCTGGACTCATCCTGACCTGACGACGCTGTCGGAGGGCGGGATCATCGACGAGCTCACCCAGTGCGAGAACCTGCTGCGCAACACCTACGGCGTCACAGGCGCGCCCTTCATCCGGCCCCCCTACGGCGGCCGCAGCTCCTACACCGACTCGGTCTGCGCCAAGATCGGCTACACGACCACGACCATGTGGTACGGCTCCTTCGGAGACTCAGGGCAGCTCACGCCGGAAGTCCTTCTTGGTGAGGCACAGAAATGGCTGCTCGCTCAGCACATCGTCATCGGTCACGCGAACTTCCCCACCATCACTTCCGTCTACGGTCAGATCATCGACATTCTGCGTCAGCGCTCTTTGCAGACGGCCACGCTCGACGACGTCTACTTCGGCCCCGGACACAATCGTCACGCCTGAGGGCGCTCACCGCACGAGAGTCTCCCGGGCCTCCTCCTGTCCCTCGCCGCACGGTCGCGTCCGATCGAAGGAGCCGATCTCCGGGGTCCGCGGAAGGTAGGCGATCTCGCAGCGGCCCTCGAGCTGCTCGTCGAAGGTGCCGATCCAGTCATCGCCGATGACGAAGACATCGATGCCGTACTCGTCGATGTCCCGACTCTTCTGCCCCCAGGTCTGCTCGGGAACGACCATGTCGACATAGCGGACGGCCTCAAGCATCGCCTTGCGCTGCTCATAGGTGAAGTAGGCGCGCTTCCCCTTGGAGGCGCTGAACTCATCGGTCGACAGCGCAACAATGAGATAGTCACCCATGGCCTTGGCCCGGCGTAGCAGCTCGATGTGCCCGTAGTGGAGCAGGTCGAAGGAGCCGTAGGTGATGATGCGTTTCATAGGGATTGTCCTCGCGGGTTGAACCCGTCGATCTTTGTATGAATCACACAAGAATCGATGGTGTTGTCGTTGGTTGCACGTATGGCGGTTGAACGCGCTCGCCACTAAGTCTAGGCACGAGACACCCCCCAAGAATCCTTTGTTACCCCTCTGAAGCAGGCTTTCAACTATGTCGGCCGTCACCCACTATCGCGTAACCCAATGAATGCGCGAAACTGCCACCCCACCCCTCGGCTCGGGACACCACAAGCTGAGGCCATCATGTGACAGAACCCCAGTATTCCGCGGTATAGCAACGATTACGAGCGGTTTCGGCGCCGTCACGATAAGCCTCGAACATCACAGTCTGATTGCAGACGAGCCAATCATGACGACTACCGCTTTTCCTACTGGGCGACACAACTACCGTTATAAGAAAGCGAGTAAAGAAGGCCGCACCCCAGGCCTTTCCCGTCCCAGAAGACCGGAGGTCACCAGTGGTCGCAGTAGTTCCTGCCCGGCCCCTTGCCACCCCCTCCCGCACCTCCTCCGGTGTCCCCTCCGTGGCCGCTTCAGCGCCCGGCCTCCCGTCTGATTTCTCGGCAGTGAGCCGAGACATCGCCTCCTGGGCGCTGTGGCTCTTCCTGGCGACCCTTATCAGGACGCTCTTATCAACGCATCGAATTCTTTATCCGCGTCTGCTCCTGATAGGAGTCGCGGCCGCGGTTCTCATTCAGGTGACCGCCTGGTGCGTGACATGGCATTACTGGCCGTGGGCCTCGACGCGGGTCATGCCCTTCATCATCGTGGCCGGGGCCGGGTTCGCAGTCGGTTCCTGCTTCCTCGACTTCGCCACGCAGGTCCATCTGCTTCCGTGGACCGCGGGCCTGGCAGGGTCGGCCGTCGCGGTGGCGGATCAGTGGCGGCTCCGCCTGAGATGGCGGGCTCACGCCCGGCGGGCCCTGGAGGCGGCCTCATGACCACCCTGCTCCTGAGCGGACTCGCCGTGACAGCAGCCGTCTGCGCCTCCTTGACCGCGGCCGTGATCCCACTTCTGAGGAGAGCCCGCGTCGTCGACGTCCCCGGGGACAGATCCCTGCACCGGACGCCTGTCCCCCGCGGTGGTGGACTCGCCATCGTCCTGGCCGCCTCACTGGCCACCTGGACAGCGGTCCTCGCTGCGGTGCACCTGCAAGGCGCTGTTCACGCGATGTCCGGGGTCGACGTCGCGCTCATGGGGCTGGCGACCGTGCTCGCCTTCGCGCTGCTCGGGCTGATCGAGGACCTGTTCTCGGTGTCCGTCAGGACCCGTCTGGTTCTCCAGCTCGTCCTGGGCGCAGGGCTCGGTCTGGTGGCGCACAGCGCCTTCGAGGTCTCACTGTGGTGGACCCCGGCGATCTGCGTGGGCACCGCCGCGCTGGTCAACGCCACGAACTTCATGGACGGCGCCAATGGTCTGGCCTGCGGCCACGCCCTGCTGACCTCCCTGTGGTACGTCCAGGTGGCAGCCGTCGCCCCGGTCGCCGGGCTGGGGCTCGTCATGGTCTCGGTGGCCGGAGCCTGCCTCGGCTTCCTTCCATTCAACACGCCTCGCGCCAAGGTGTTCCTGGGTGACTCCGGCTCCTACGCCCTGGGCAGCGCCTGGGCCTTCGCCGTGACGGCCTGCCTGTCCCGGGGCGTGGCCGTGGAGGCGGCTCTCGCCCCCGTCCTCGTGCTCCTGGCGGATACCGGCTACACCCTGTGGATGAGGCTGAGAGCGGGCCAGTGCTGGTACGCGCCGCACCGGCTGCACGTCTACCAGCGCCTGGTCTGCGCCGGATGGCCGCACTGGGCCTCCGCCCTCCTGGTGACCCTGGCGGCGGCGGCGTGCTCCGCCCTGGCGGCCAGCAGCCTCCTGACCAGCAACCGACTCTGGATGCCCCAGGTCGCCATGGCAGCAGTCCTGATCGTCTACCTGAAGATGCCCTCCATCATCGGAGCCCCCAACCCCTTCCCCACCCTTCGAAGGGCGAGGTGAGGACATGCGCATCCTTCTGCTCACCCACTACTGGGCACCGGAGGTCGGCGCCCCCCAACGCCGCTGGAACCGACTGGCCGAGGCGCTGATCTCACGGGGCCACGAGCTGGCGGTGCTGGCTCCGGCCCCCCACTACCCGGGCGGTCGTCTCCTGCCAGGCGGCGCGGCCCACGTGGCTGGTTCGATCAGGCGGGACGTCACCGGGGCGATGGTGCACCGCACGATCTTCCGCCCCTACAGCAGCGGAGTGTGCGGACGAGGCACCGATCAGATGGTCGCGGCGGCCGACTCCGTGCGCCTGGGGGTGGCGCGCTTCCGGGGCGCCAACCGTCCCGACATCATCCTCGGCTCGGTTCCCGGGCTCCCCACCCTCCCGGCCGCGCTCGCCGTCGGCAGGGCCCTGCGCCGCCCGGTCGTGGTGGAGCTGCGCGACGCCTGGCCGGATCTGCTCCTGTCAGCCGCGCAGTGGTCCGAGCCGGCCACCTGCCCATCGGCCCTGGCATGGGCCCACCGAGCCCGCCGGCTTCACGTCGTCGACCGGGGTGCGCGCAGCCTCCTGCCACCCCTCATCACCCGCCTGGAGCGGGAGGCCGCGGCCGTGGTGACGACGACGGACTCCTTCGCCCAGGTCCTGCGCTCGCGCGGGATACGCCGCGTGGTGACGGTGCGCAACACCGGCGCCGCGGTGCAGACAGGCCGCACGGGTGCCGACCGACGCCGCTGGGACGGCACCCTGCACGTGCTGTACCTGGGAACCGTGGGGCGCGCTCAGGGACTGGGCTTCGCGGTGCGGGCCGCACACATCGCTCAGCGCAACGGCACCCCGGTGGTGCTGCGGATCGTCGGCGACGGCGCACAGCTCCAGGAGGTGGCGGCCCTGGCCCACGGGCTCGACGCCCCCGTGGAGATCCTCCCCCCTGTGCCCTGGAGCGAGGTGGATCAGCACTACGCCTGGGCCGATACGGCGCTGGTAAGCCTGCAGAACTGGCCGGCCATGTCCATGACGGTCCCCTCCAAGCTCTACGAGATCATGTCCGCCGGAGTGCACGTGTGCGCCTCGGTGGACGGGGAGGCCCGGCGCATCGTGGAGGACGCCGGCTGCGGTGACGTCACCGCCCCGCAGGACCCGCAGGCCCTGGCCTCCCTGTGGAGCGCCCTGGCTGCAGACCGCAGCCGTCTGGACGTGACGGGCGGACGGCGCTGGCTGGCGGTTCACGCCGACGCCGAGGCCATGACCAACCGCTACGAGTCCCTCCTGAGGCAGGTGGCCGGTGACTGATGACCTCCAGATCCTGAGGAACCTGGCACTGCTGAGTACCTCCGCCACCCGGCAGCTGGTCGAGGATCCGGTGCTGCTCGCCCTGCAGGGGGCGCGTCGGCTCTCTGAGCCCTGGCGCGGCCGCAGCGCTCGGGCTCTCGGCATCGGCGCGGGCGAGCACGAGCTGCGCCGGGCGCTGTCGGCGTTCATCGCCGACCGACCGGACTCGGCTAGTGACGCGCTGAGCCGGGCGGTGCCGCGATCGACCCTCGGTCGCCGGCTCGCCGCCGAGATGGCGATCCACCTCGGTTCCGCCGAGCGCAGGCATCTTGATGATGCGGGCCTGAGCCCCACGGTGCGCGCGCGGGACCTGTGGTCCCGGGGCCACCTGAGCGCCGCGCTCAGCGCACTGGAGGCAGCGCCCGGCTCCGGGGCGCTGCGGGCCCGTCTGCGTTCCCAGCTCGCCATGATGAGCCCGGGCTTCCACCTGCCCCGCTTGTCCCCCTCACCGGGCTGGACCGTTCCTGACCCCGGCGAGCCGCTGCGAGTCCTTCACCTGCTGACAAGCTCACTGCCCCACACCCAATCCGGCTACACCGTGCGCTCGCACGCACTCCTTCAGGCGCAGTGCGACGCCGGCATCGACGTGCGGGCGGTGACCCGCATCGGCTACCCCGTCATCATCGGCAGGCCCGCCGCTCAGGCCACCGACGTTGTCGACGCAGTCACCTACCGGCGGCTTCTGCCCGCGCGCACCCAAGCCGCCCCGATAGCCCGGCTGACTCAGATGAGCCGCCTGCTGGCGCGGGAGGTGGAGGCATTCCACCCCCACGTGCTGCACACGACCACCAACTACGTCAACGCCCTGGTCACCCAGGCGGTGGCGCGCTCCTACGGCCTGCCCTGGGTCTACGAGATGCGAGGGGTACTGGAGTGCACCTGGGTGGCCTCCAGGCCGGTGGGTCAGCAGACCGAGGCACTGAGCTCCGAGCGCTTCGCGCTGCTACGGGCCAAGGAGGCCGAGATGGCCCGGAGGGCCGACGCCGTCGTCGTCCTCTCACGGGTCCAGGCCGAGGACCTCGCGGCCCGGGGTGTCGAGCCCGGCCGGATCACGGTCGTCCCCAACGCCGTGGAGCAGGATGTCCTCAACGCCACTAGGTACTCGCCGGAAGACGCCCGCCAACGGCTGGGCCTGCCCCGCGACGGCCTGTGGGTGGGCAGCGTCTCCTCCCTGGTGGGCTACGAGGGCTTCGACGTGCTCCTGCGGGCCGTGGCGCTCTGCCGTGCTCGAGGGGTCGACGTGCGGTGCGCCGTCGTGGGTGACGGGGTCAGCCGACCCGGGCTGGTGGCCCTGGCCGGAGAGCTGGGGCTGGAGGCCTCGGTGTGCGTCCTTCCCGGACGGGTGGAGCGCGCCACGGCCCTGGACTGGTACCAGGCCCTGGACGTCTTCTGCGTGCCGAGGCTGGATACGCCGGTATGCCGGCTGGTGACACCGCTCAAGCCGATGACGGCGATGGCGCTGGGGCGGCCGGTGGTGGTCTCCGACCTTCCCGCACTCAGCGAGCTCACCGCCGCAGCGACGAATCGGTCCTTCCCGGCCGGGGACGTGGAGGCGCTCAGCCGAGTGCTGACTGGTATGGCGTCTGGAGATCCCCTGCCCTCAACGCATCAGCCGCTGCCCACCTGGAGCGGCAACGCAGTCCGTCAGGCCGAGATCTACAAGGAGCTGGTATGAGCAGGGCGTCCTGGGCCCCGTGGTCCGATGGGCAGCCGTTCTGGGGCGGCAGCTCGGAGGTCAGTGTCAGCGTCGTCGAGCTCAGCGAGCTCTACCCGGTGGGCCGGCGCCCGCCGCTGGGGGCCTACATCCGCCAGCTCTGGCAGCGCCGGCACTTCATCTGGGCCGACGCCCGGGCCAAGGCCCTGGGCTCTCAACGGGGCACCTTCCTGGGCAACGCCTGGCTCATCGCCAAGCCGATGCTCGACGCGATCGTCTACTTCCTGGTCTTTGGTCTGCTTCTGCAGACGAGCCGCGGTATTGACAACTTCATCGGCTACCTCATCATCGGCGTCACGTTCTTCCCGCCGCTGCAGCGGGCGGTCACCGGTGGCAGCCAGGTGATCGTCACCGGCAGGAACCTCATTCGAGGCTTCTCCTTCCCTCGGGCCGCCCTGCCCGCGTCGTACACGATTCGCAGCGCGATCGACCTGGTCCCGCCGATGATCGCGCTCCTCGTCCTCGTGGTGGTCCTTCCTCCTCACGCCTGGCCGAGCTGGCACTGGGTCCTCATCGTCCCGGTCCTGGCGCTTCAGGTGCTCCTGAGCCTGGGACTGACGCTGGCGGCCTCCCGTATCACGACGACGATCCCGGACATGCGCAATATCTGGCCCTTCCTGACTCAGTTCTGGTTCTACGCCTCGGGAGTCTTCTTCTCCTACGAACGGTTCATCAATCACCCGGTGATGCTGCGGGCCATGGACCTCAATCCCGGTTACCTCATCATCACGATGTACCGGGACGTGATCCTGTACCAGCGTGTTCCGCAGCCGCGCATGTGGCTCATCCTCAGTGCCTGGTCGCTGGGGCTGACCGCCGTGTCCTTCGTGTTCTTCTGGGAGAAGGAGGAGGCCTACGGTGTCGAGCGCTGAGACCGGAGCAGGGAAGGATTCAGCGGCCCTCCAGGCGGACGGGCCGGGGGAGGTGACACCTCCCTCCCCCATCGTCATGATGACATCGGATGGCGACTCGTCGGCCGCTGTCATGACCGCGGCCGAGGGTCACGAGGCCGGCATCGGCACCGCCACCGTCGTGGTCGACGAGATCGGGGTGAGCTACCGGGCGCCCTCCACGGACGCCGAGGATCTGCGCGCCGCCTCCGTGGCGCAGAAGATCGTCATGGGGATGACTGGGCACAGGCCGAAAGTGAGGGTCGAGGCCCTCAAGAACATCTCCTTCGTGGCTCGCGCCGGGGAGTCGATCGGGATCCTGGGGCGCAACGGGGCGGGGAAGTCCACGCTGCTGCGCGTCATGGGCGGCTTGGAGACGCCGACCTCGGGAACGGTGAGCGCCCGTTCCACCCCGGTGCTCCTGGGCGTCAACGCGGCCCTCGTCCCGGAGCTGTCCGGCGAGCGCAATGTGCGCCTGGGCTGCCTGGCCATGGGGCTGACTCCCCAGCAGATCGAGGCGATCATCCCGGAGGTCATTGAGCTGGCCGGGATCGGGAAGGCCATCTACCGCCCGATGAAGACCTATTCCTCGGGAATGGCCTCACGTCTGCGGTTCGCGATCGCCGCCGCGGCGAACCCGGACATCCTCCTCATCGACGAGGCCCTGTCCACCGGTGACGCCGCGTTCAAGGAGCGCAGCGAGATCAAGATGACCGAACTGCGGCGCGCCGCCGGGACGGTGTTCATCGTCAACCATGCCGCACAGGTCATCGAGGAGATGTGCACCCGGGCGCTGTGGCTCATGGATGGCGAGCTCATCGGTGACGGCCCGGGCCCCCAGATCGCCCACGACTACCGGTGGTGGTCCTGGAACATCGCCAAGAACAAGCCGGACAAGGCCGCCACGATCCTGGCCGAGTGCCGGGAGAAGTGGAAACCGGCGGGGGTGCGGATCCAACGCTCGGAGAGCCGCACCCTGCCCTACCGACACGCCCGAGGAGTATGACCCATGCACAGTGAGGAAAGCACGATGACAGCAGGACGAATCACGGTCTACGGCTCTTGCGTGGCCAGGGACGTGGCCGGTGAGATGGAGCAGCGGGGCTGGAGCGTGGAGCGTTACATCGCCCGCCAGTCCCTCATCAGTGCGGGGTGCCCGGCCGACGTCGGCGACGTCGATCTGTCCCTGCTCAGGTCGTCCTTCGCCCGTCGGTCCTTCCTGTCCGACATGGTAGGCAACCTGGAGGCGCAGCTCACGGCCGTCGCCTCCTACACCGACCTCCTGCTGTGGGACCTGACCGATGAGCGGCTCGGCGTCCTGGAGACCTCCCCCGGGACCTTCCTGACGCGTTCGACCGAGGCGCTGACGGCCGGCCTCTACGAGGGGCTTCCCGCCAGGTTCCTCGAGCTGGGGACGGCCGAGCACCTGCACCTGTGGCGGCCCGCCCTGCTGCGTTTCCACGCCCTCCTGGAGCGGCTCGACCTGGCCAGGCGGACGATCCTCATCAACGTTCCCTGGGCGACACGGACCACCTCGGGGATGTCCACCGTCCCGAGCTGGGGGCAGACGGCCATGGAGGCCAACTGGGTCATGACCCGCTACATCGAGCTCGTCTACCAGGAGACCGACCTGCGGATTCTGCAGGTGCCCGACGAGCTCGTGGTGGCCGACGACGCGCACCGCTGGGGGGCCGCCCCCTTCCACTACGCCGGCTCCCTGTACTCCTGGGTCGCCGACGAGCTGGAGATCTCCCTGGCACCGCGCAGCCTCGCCCCGGCGCTGTGAGCCCCACCCCGTGAGGCAGGGCGGCGTAGGGCCGGTGGGGATCGACGCGCTTCAGCGACGACGCCGCAGCAGCCTGCGAAGGCGCCCTGTCCCGGCCGGGCGCGGCTCGGCCAGCCGGGGTCGGCGGGGCCACAGAGGGACGCGGGGGACGTCTGCACCGGAGTAGCGCTGCGCCGCCTCGGCTCCGGTGAGGACCCAGCCGACGTCGGTGCCGGCGTAGCCCAGGGGCTCCGCCTGCCGGCTGGAAGGCTCGACGGTGCACAGCTCGATGACCTCGCCGTCACGCACCACCGCCACCTCGGGTCGGCCTTTCCACAGCAGAAGGCGGGCCCGGTCCCGGGCACCGAGGTTCCCCCAGGGGCTGCGGAGGATCTGCTCGGAGTCGAGGCGCTGCGCCAGCCCACGCATCTCGGCCGCGTGCATCTGCCCCAGTCCGGGCGGATCAGCGGGCATCCGGCCGGCGTCGACGACCCCGAAGTACCAGCCCAGGTCGTACAGGATCGTCTGCTGAGCCCAGGGCACCCCACCGGCGGCATCGAGAAGGGCGTGGTAGCGCGTGCGCATCTGAGCGATGTAGCGGCCCGGCCGCGACCAGGCGGTCTGAACCGCGGAGTCGCCTGCGACCCGCTTGTCATAGTGGTAGACGGCCTCGGGCACGTAGGTGATCCGGCCCCAGCGGCTGCGGATACGCCCCAGGTAGAGGGCGTCCTCGAAGGTGGGGGCCTCACGGTCCTCCGGGAACCGGGCCGCGAGCGCCCGGTCGGCCCGGATGAGGCACTCGTGGACGGAGAGCTGGATGGCCTGCGGCTGCCGGGCGGCGTCGACCCGGGCGGTCCCGCCCTGGAAGCGGAAGTCGAGGGGGTGGGGGATCTCAGCACCGTCCTGGTGGATGAGGGTGCGGCCGGCCAGGAGGACGTCGCCACGGCGCCTGGCGGCCAGGAGCCGGGTGAGGAAGTCGGGGGCGAGCCAGTCATCGGGATCGGGGAAGCCGATCCACTGTCCCCGGGCCCGCTCCATCCCGAGGTTTCGGGCGCGTCCCTGTCCGCCGTTGTCCGTCTCGATGATCTCAACGTCGAGGTCGGTTCGCCGCGCCCAGCTCCGGCAGGCCCGCGGAGAGTCGTCGCAGGCCCCGTCCAGGACGAGCACGACCTGAAGACGGTGGTGCGGGTGGTCCTGGGCGTCGAGCGAGCTCAGGAAGCGGGGCAGGTAAGGGGCCACCCCGTAGACGGGGATGACGAGGCTGACCAGGGGCGGGCGGCGGCGCATCGGCGGGGCCCCCGCCAGCGGGGCCGGCATCAGATCACGTCGCGTCGGAGCTGGGCGGTCAGGCGGGCGCAGGCTCCGGCGTCGAGCAGGAGGAGGTCCTCGGGGGCGGTGACTCGTCCGGCGACGACGTCCCCCACCGCCTGATGCACCTGCGCACTGGTGTCGGCGCCGATGGCTCCAATGGCCTCGTGACGGGCGCGGTAGCGATCCGTGTCCGGCCGCCCTCGAGGGTCCCAGACGATGCCGACGCAGCCGGCGATCATGCCCTCGTCGAGGACGGATGAGCGGTCCGAGACCACCGCCCAGGAGCGGGCCAGGGTCTCGGGCAGCTCGCGGCCGGTGACTGCGGGCACGCCCAGGGCCCGGAACCACTCGGGTGCGTGCAGCACCAGCTTGGGGTGGGCGAACAGGACGGTGCGGTGGCCGGCCTGGATCAGGCCGGCGGCCAGCTCGAGCCAGGGCCGGTAGAGCGCGCTGAGGAGTCCGACGGCGTCGGGGTCGCTCTCCAGGGCTCGTGAGACCTCGGGGTCCCAGGTGGGGGCCAGCAGGATGCTGTCGCGCTCGCGTCCCAGCAGGCTGTGGAGGTGGTCGTGGCGGGGGAAGCCGGTACGCCAGACCTCTCGGTCGGTGAGGGTGTAGGAGGTGTGGTCAGCCGTCAGCCCGGCCTGCTCGGCGGCGGTGGCGCACACGACGACGTCCATGCGGGCACCGTTGAACCAGCGCCACATGTCGCGCATGGTCACGCCGTGCTGGAGGAAGACGAGGCGCTGGTCGGGGCCGACGCCCGTGCCGGTGAGGCGGCCCGCGATGAGCGGATCGCCGATATCGGACAGGAGGATGGTCTCGGCGCCGCTCCAGGCGGCGTCGAATCCGGGGCCGGTCGGGTCCAGCAGGACGAAGCCGTCCTGTGCGAGGCGCTCCCAGTCCGGGCTGCTGCGCTCGATGACGAAGATGTGCCGAACGCTGGGTGCGTGGGTGCGGGCGTAGCGGTACAGCGGCTCGGCGTTGTCACCGGCGCTGTCGTGGCGGTCCATGTAGAGCCAGGTACGGGGCCAGTCGGAGGGGGATGAGGCGGTGTACGGCGTGGGCGCTGAGGAGGAGGCCACGGAAGTCGTGGAGGACGCCGCGGAGGAGGCCTCCGGAGCCGGTGACGTGCCGTCGGGCGTCTGGGTCTCCTGCGTGGCGGTGGGACTCAGGAGCCGGGCCAGGCGCCGGCGCAGCCCGGATGAGGCCGCTCCCGGGCGGCCTCGCCCCGGAGGCGTCTCAGGCGGCCTGGGATTTCCCCGGTAGGGGGCGACCGGGAGCTCCTGGCCGTCGATGACGGCGGTGATCCGCCCCTTGGGCAGCCAGACGATGCGCTCGTGGAGCACCACGTCGTCGAAGTAGCGGTGGTCGACCGTCTTGGCGCTGGTCGGCCGGGCCCAGGCGCCATCGACCTTCCACTGCTCCTGGGGCATGTCGCCGGCGTAGAAGTAGGTGGCCTTCTGGTCACTGCGGAACCTGCGCCCCGAGGGCAGGATCGGGGCGGGCATGGGGCCGGCGGCCATGGCGACCAGTGCGGTGCGACGGCCCACGGCCAGCGGCGTGGAGCAGTACGCCTCGATCTGGGGGGCGGGGACGCGCCGGGTGACGGCACGCAGAAGCTGGGC
Organism: Actinomyces sp. HMT 175; assembly: GCF_016694895.1. Taxonomy (NCBI): domain Bacteria; kingdom Bacillati; phylum Actinomycetota; class Actinomycetes; order Actinomycetales; family Actinomycetaceae; genus Actinomyces; species Actinomyces sp. HMT 175. The sequence continues at coordinate 971,020 of NZ_CP068012.1, read as the reverse complement.
CACCTCGGCGCGCTCGGCGGCCGTGAGCCCCGCCGAGGGGTAGCGCAGTCCGCGGTCGGCGTCGGTGACCTGGATGAGGCGGTGGATGATGAGCTGGTGGACCCAGGCCGGTGGGGGGCTGCCGGCCTGCAGCCACGCCGGCAGCACCGTGCCCAGCAGGTGGCGGTAGTGGTCGATCCTGCCCCAGGGGCCGGGGGGCTGGGGGGCGTGGCGGATGACGGCCGGGCCGTCGTGCAGCCCCACCCGGTTGCCGGTGGCCATGATGTGGGCAATGAGCCCGCTCAGGGCGGCGGTGTGCTCGTCATCGGTCGCGGTCTGCACGCCGGCGGCGTCGTCCCCGCCGTGGAGGGCCCCCGGTCCGTCCCAGTCCTGCAGGCCGTGGCGGGGGATGGTGAGCACCGCTCCGCTAACGGTGTCGGGGAAGATGTGGGGCTCGACGGTCAGGTCAGCGGTGCGGTTGCCGTGCTTGAAGCGCCACTGCAGCCGCTCGTCGCGGGTGCCGTCGGGGCGGATGGTCACGGTCGGGGTGAGGACGACCGCCTCGCCGGTGCCGTGCTGGGCCACTGAGGTGATATAGCCCGGCTCAACCCGGTCTCCCGCCTGGAGGAGCAGGACCCGGGTCCCTGCGGCCAGAGGGCGCAGGACCTGGCCCAGCCCCGCCGGATCGGGGCAGCCAATGGGGACGATCCCGCCTTCGGGCGAGTCCTGGTCAAGAGAGCCGAGTGTGTCCTGCCCATCTGCGGAACCGATGATGATGACGTGCAAGGTCTCGGTGCTGCGGGCATTCATGAGGTGGGCATCTCCATTTCGTGGGGCGGTCCCCAATGACTAATGGTGGACGTAGCCAGCACCTCCGCGTTGGAGATGTCCCAGGTGTGTCCGAAAGTCGTCCCTCTCCGTTGGACGAACCCGAATCGGGAGGCCGAATAGATACGGGCCCCGGCACGTGCGCAGTCATTGAGGAAACCGGTGTCCTCACCAGTGGTCGTCTCGGGAAAAGTCACCTCGCGCGCCAGGTCCGCCCGAGCCACCAGGGTCGGCCCGGAGACGAAAGTCGTATAGCGGTGCTCCCAGTCGGCGAAGCGCAGCACCGTCAGGTCCGGGCCCGTCAAGTGCAGGTAGTGGGCGTGCTTGCCCACGACCTCGGCACGGGCGTAGTCGGCCGCCGCGAGGGACTCGAAGAGGTAGTGATCGCCGTAGAGGTCGTCGTCGTCCATCTTGGCGATGTAGTCGGCCTCGACCCGCGAGAGCATGAGGTTGTAGCAGCCCCCCAAGGGAGTGCTGGTCTCGGCGCTGAGCCAGTCGATCTCCAGGCCCAGCTCGCGGGCCCGGGCCCTGCTGCGGGCCGGGGCGGTGAAGCCATGGGTGAGGATGACCGGGGCCATCGTCACCCGCTGCTGACCGGCTAGGGTCTCAAGGACGTGGTCGATCTGCTCGGGCCGGATGGTGGACACCAACGGTGCGATGGTGGGGCGGCGCGTGGCCCGCTCCCCCATGCCGACGGCTCGCAGCACGGTCTCCACGCGGTGGCTGTAGGTGTGCCGGCTCCAGATCTCCCGTTGCGCCAGATGCGTCATGTACTCCCCGAGGGCCGGGTTGGTCACAAGCGCTCGCACGGTGTGACCGGCCTGGGCGCGGTCGGTGACCTTGGCCAGGGCGCCTGCGGGCAGCAGGCGGTCGGTGGCCGGCGTCGGGGTGCTCACCACGGGAGTGCCGCAGGCCAGGACCTCAATGACGCGGCGCGGAAGCATGGAGGGGCTGTCCACCACGGAGCTGACGTTGAGGAAGACGGCGTAGGCGCGGTAGGCGCTGAGCATCTGGGTGTAGGTGAGGCTGCCGCGCACGTGCGAGTCCCAGGGAGCCGGGAACTGGTAGGTGTCGTCGCCGCCGAGGTACCGGGAGAAGATGTCCAGCCCGTGGGGCAGGCGTGCCGCGACGTCGTGGGCGCCGCCCAGGACGATCTCCATCTGTTCGCGCCGCTCGGGGTACTTGTGAGCGAAATAGGTGCCGGCGAAGGCGACATCCCTCAGGGGCGCGGGACGCCCCGCCTCGTCCAGCAGGCGGATCGGGTTGTGGATCGCGGGCTGGGCGGCGAAGGGCAGGATCCCGATGCGGTCATGTCCCAGGTCGCGCCGGTAGTGCTCTACCATCGCCTCATCGGTGGTGAAGACCCAGTCGAAGAGGCGTGCGGTCTCGATGGCCTCGTCGTAGTGGGCGGGATCCTCCTTGTTCCAGAAGACCGTCGGCACTCCTCGGTCCCGCAGCACGGTAACCATGTCCCTCAGGTGGCCCGAGGGTCCCTGGGAGCCGATGACCTGGAAGCGCCAGGCGTCGTCGTTGCCGTGCCAGGCGGACTCTACGAAGAGCAGGTCGATGGGGGTCTGCTCGACCTGCTCGCGCCAACCGGTGGGGGTCAGGGGCACCGAGCGCCACTCGTAGCCCAGGGCGAGCGCCGTGAACTCGTCGGCGATCACCCCGACGGTCACGTCGTGACGGGGCCCGGTCTCCTGGGGTGTGGGCAGCGGCCAGTCTGGCAGGAGCGTCCGACCCCGTCTCTTGGAGGCCCATCGGCGGGGGCGGGCCCAGGCGGTGGCCCGACGACGGCGCAGGTGCTCACGCAGCCCCGACAGCCCTGAGTGACGCAGGTGCCACAGGGCTCGCCGCAGCTCGGGGGCCGTCCGAGGCGAGGTGCGGGTCTCCGGCGAGCTCATGACTCCCCCCATGTCTCCTCCAGGGAGTCGAGCAGCTCGTCGAGCTGGTCGCCGTCGCGCTCGATGTTGAAGACGTAGTCCCGGTTGGTGACTCCCAGGTCCCGGCCCTCGCAGTCCTTTCCCCTGCCATCGGTGATCTCATCACCGTAGAACAGGTGCAGGCGGTGGCCGAGGACCGAACAGATGAGGTACTCGTTGGTGGCCAGGTAGGACTGGTTGATGAAACCGATGACGTCGATCGGGCGGCGCGCGAACATGATGTTGTACAGGGCCGAGCCGATGTACCCGGCCACGACGTCGGCCTCGTAGAACATGCGGGCCTGCTCCACGATGGAGTGGCCCTCGGGCCGGATGACGGTGAAGCCCCTGCGGGCGAAGCACTCCTCGACCTGATTGCCGTTGAGGCACTCGCGCCACATGTCGGGTTTGCGGGAGATGAAGAGCCTGCGCTGGGGCTTGTCGTTGGGGGTTGATCGCTCCAGCAGGCCGTCACGCAGCCGGTGGCAGGTTGAGGCCAGAGCCGGGTCGGCGAATCGCCCGTTCTGCATGAGGGGCATGGCGCACACGAGGGTGTCGACCTTCACCGGGGAGGTGATGACCTCGACCAGGTCGTCGTCGATGCCGTAGGCCTCCAGGAGGATGCGCTGGTAGGCAGGGGGACGGCCGCGGTCGGCCCTGCTGTTGGTGAGGATCCGGATGTCGGGGTGCGTCGCCCGCGCCAGCTCCCAGGCGTAGAGCCTGGGAACGACCTCGGTCATGAAGTGGCCGAAGTGCCGGTTGTACTCGATGTCCAGGTAGAAAAAGGTTCCTTCACGTCTGGGAGCCGACTGCGTATCGACCGTGGGCGCGGCGTAGTAGTGGTTGAGTTCCTTCAGCGCCGTGTTGACCAGCCGCTTGGTCGTGGCCAGGCGGAAGGTATTGGGCAGCAGGAGATGATCCTTGACAAGCACCTGACGAGGGGCGACGCACACGTCCCGGTACTCCAGGACGGAGGTCTCGGGGATGCGGTTCTCGCGCGGAAACCTCTTGGCGCACAATCCCGGGTTGTTGGTGACGCCAATGACCTCCAGCGGGGTGACCCGGGCGGGGAGGGTCTCCAGTGACCGCCCCCAGGACTCGCCGTAGCGGGCGGACAGGATCGGCGGGGTCTCGGCGTATCGGAGCTTGACGAATCCGTCTCCTCGTTTGCGCAGCACGACACCGCCGTCGAGGACGGTCAGTGCGGCCACCTGCTCACCGTAGGACCGTTCGTCCCCACTCAGCTCCCCCGCGGCTCCGTGCAGACCGGCGAGGCTGCGCGAGGCCCGGGTGATGAGCCCAGCGGTGTTGAGACTCTCGCCCAGCGCCGCACCATCGATGGCGACGTAGTACCCGCCGTCGCGGACAATACCGATGAACAGCTGGGCGGACGTGGCGCGCATGCCCGGGCTGTGGGTGAGTGCGTCCACGAGGACGTCGAACCGGCCGTGAGTGGCCAGGGCCTGGTGCAGGTCGACCTGGTTCGTGAAGGCAACCACTCGGGCCAGACCGATGAGACCGGAGTACTCCACTGGTTCCGCCTCCGGGCACCCGTCCTGCTCGTCCTGCTCGTCCCGCATTGAGCAGACGATCAGCTCGCGCGCTCCCAGCGCCGCCCCGAGCCAGTTACTCAGGTGGGGCTGAGGGCGGTCCAGGAGCACGGCGACACGGAGCGCTGCTCCGGACTCCTCCCCGCGGGACAGCCCTTGGAGGACCTGCTGGAGGATCTCCCCCAGCTCCGCCGAGGGCTTGCCGGCCGGCATCGGGGCACAGACCGCACCCTGGCGAGCCGCTGTGGGCTGTGACCCGTGGGGGCCCGTCATGCGGGCTTCCCTCGCGAGGCCGCCCGCTTGCGCCGCCGCCTCTTGGAAGCCGTCTTCCCCTGGGGCTGCTGGTGGAGTGCCTCGGGGCCGAGCACTGCCTCCAGGGTGTCCCGCAGTGAGCGCGCGTTGTGCTCGGTGACGTCGAAGGCTCCGTGGGCGAGGCGGGGATCGGCCAGTGCCGAGCGGATCGCCTGGGCGATGTCCTGGGGCGAGGTGCCGCTCAGAACCCCGTATCCGAGGTCGATCAGCTCCCGGTTGCCTGGAAGGTCGGAGGCCACGACCCCGGTTCCCAGCGTCATCGCCTCCAGCAGGGTGACCGGCTGTCCCTCGTGCAGGGAGGGCAGGACGAACAGGTCGGCTCCGCCCAGGACCGGGAACGGGTTGTCCATCTGCCCCAGCAGCGCGACGTGCCCGGACAGGCCCAGGGAGTCGATCCTGGCCCGCAGCGTCGCCTCGAGCACCCCGGAGCCGACGATCGCCAGGCCGACGTTCAGTCCCTGAGCGCCGCCGCCCTCGGTGCCGTCCTGCTTACGCAGAAGGGCGAGCGCCTCGATGAGAGCGACCTGGTTCTTCTCCATCGACATCCGCCCCATGGTGGCAAGGACGATGTCGTGCTCGTTCTTCAGGGTGGTGAAGGCCTCCGGGGCGGGTGCCTGTGCCCCGCGGCGGACCCGCTCGACGTTCAGGAGGTTGCGGGCCGAGAGCTGGTGCTGGGTGAGGTCGACACCCAGCCCGGCCAGCCCGCTGCGGTTGTGGCGGGCCAGTCCCGGGCTGACGGCGACGACGGCATCGACAGCGCTGTAGAGGGTGAAGACGCGTCTGAGGCCCGGGTACTTGTCCCGGTACTCGTTGTCCATCTGGTTGTGCTGGTAGCAGGAGGTGCGCGATCCGCGGCGACCCCAGGCCGCGATGAGCGAGACCCAGGTCTCGGCGTAGCCGTCGTACTCGATGGCGGCGTCGGGCACGAAGTCGCCCAGGATGCGGCGCGTCTCGCGCTCGTAGTAGGCCCAGTAGCAGTCCCAGAAGCTCTGCGAGGTGAAGGCATCGGGGTGGCGGGCGAAGTCGTTGACGCAGGCCCGTTCGTGGATCCGCCAAGGAGCGGCCCCGGGCTTGCAGATGACATGGACGTGACGGGGCAGACGGCGGAACATCGCCTGACGGTCCTCGTTGTTGCGCAGGACGGAGGGCTCGACAATGAGGTTGACCGAGTAGAGGTCCGGATCGAGCGCCTCCAGGAGAGCCAGGAGGGCGGAGGCGATCCCGTTGGGGATCATGGAGGCGTGAAACAGGAGGGTACGGCGTCTGCGGGAACCGTCGCCAGACGCGGGCTCGAGGGCGTGGTCCCTGATGATCGCCTGCCGTCCGTGGTCGAGGTCGTCGTCGAAGAAGGCTCGGGCCAGGCGTGACGAGGCCTGTCCGTCCTCGTAGGGGCAGTACCGGTCGAGGGCCTTCTGGGGCGCGACCCCCTCTCCGGCCAGGGCACGCCCGATGGCCGAGGCCAGCTCAGCGCGGTCATAACAGGCCAGCCCGGGGACCTCCCCAGGATCAAGGTACAGGCCCCGTTCGGCCCGGTACTCCTCGATGTCGTGCATGTAGAGCACGATGGGGCGCTTCTGGGGCAGGAAGTCGAAGAGGATCGAGGAGTAGTCGGTCACCAGGACGTCGACGGCGGCCAGCAGCTCATTGGTGTCGATGTCCTTGGGGACGACGCTCACCGGCAGATCGACGCCGGCCAGCAGCTTCTCGGACAGACGGTGGGCGCGGTAGACCACGAGCACGTCGTCACGGGAGGCCATGGCGGTCAGGTCGGCGACCAGGGCCTCGCGGTCCAGCTCTCGCTTGCTGACCCCGCCGCGCCAGGTGGGGGCGAACAGGACCAGACGGCGCTCATCGTCCTCAGCGAGTCCCAGGCGACCTCGCAGCTCCGTGCGCTCCTGGGCGCTCATCGTCAGCGAGGTGTCCAGTCGGGGGGAGCCGGCGACGATGGTGCGGCCCCGGTAGACGTCGAGCAGATCATGGTCCTCCACCAGCGCCCATCGGGTGAGCTCATTGGGCGCCATGAGCGTGGTGCTCAGCTGGAAGTTGCGCTGCAGGTTCTCGTAGTCGAGCAGACCTCCCCGCATGGACCGTCCCAGGGTCTTGAAGGGGGTGCCGTGCCAGGTGTTGAGGTAGCGCTGCTCGCGGCGGCGCACGAAGTAGGGGGCGAAGGAGACGTTGTTGACGAGGTACCCGGCGGTGGCGAGGTACTGCATGTACTCGGTGCTGTGCAGGGGGACGAAGACGACGTTGCGACGCCCCAGCAGATCCGCGGGGATGGCGCCCAGGTCATTGACGGCCCACACGTGCAACAGGTGGGAGTACTCCGGCCGGTCCACCATCCAGCGGAAGATGGCCAGGGGATGGCAGCCGATCGAGGCGCCGTGGTTGGACTCCCACAGCACCAGGTGGGGGCTGACGGGAAGGACCTCCAGGGCCTCGGCGTAGCGGATGTTGCGGGCGGCTGTCGCGGTGCGTCCATAGGCCCTCGGGTCCAGCCCGTCCTTGCAGCCGAACTCCTCGGCCTGCTCGAGGATCTCGCAGGCGAGCTCCACCTGCCCGGCGTCCTGGGCCAGCTGGGCCAGGACCAGGCGGTGATTCCGGTCCCCCTTGAGAACCAGCGGGAGGACATGCCGGATGGACTGAGCGGCCTGACCCGCTGCGGCGGACGGGATCGCCTTACCGGCACCGGGATCATCCGTGGGGTTGTGGGAGCTGAGAGCCTCGTGAAGGCCGAGCATGACGTCGCCGATGGTGGACTCGACCAGGTCCTCCGGCCGCTGCCGAGGCGGAGGTGTGCTCTTCGCGCGGACCAGGTCGAGGAAGCCCGTGCTGGCCAGCTGCTTGGACACCGATGCCAGCCCGCGTGGGGCCGGCCCCAGGTAGGCCCAGAAGGAGGCCAGCGCCTCGTCGTGGCGTCCCAGCCTTGCCAGGCAGACCCCACGGCGATAGTTCCACCAGCTGCGTGCGGGCTTCTTGAGCGTCCGCAAAGCCTCCTGGTACGAGCGCTCCGCGGTGGCGAGGTCGCCGACACGTTCCGAGGCGAGTCCCAGCTTGTAAAGAGTGTTCCCGTTGCCGGTGTCCAGTGAGGCGGCCAGGGCGTACTGTCCTTGTGCCCGCTCGTGCTCGCGCAGACGGTCCAGGCAGTAGGCCAGCTCGTAGGCCCGCTCCACCCTCGTCATCCCCTCGCCCGGGTAGATCTCGAAGAGCTCGGCCGCCAGTCTCCAGTCTCCCCGGGAGCACGCGAACTGGGCCGGTCCCTTGCTGCAGGCCTTTCCCCCGGCGGCCTTGCAGGCGGCGGCGAAGCTGGCGGCGGCGGAGGCCCGATCACCCTCACGGTGGGCGATGACCCCCTGCTCGAAGAGCTCCTGCGCGCTGAGCTCATCGATGTCGGCCAGGGCGTCCAGGGTGCACCTGGCCGGCCCGTTGAGCCCCAGGTGAAGCTGAGCCTGAAGGAGCTTGCGCAGCCAGGCGGCGTCGTTCTCGTGCTCCGGCAGTCCGGAGAGCAGAACCTCCAGGCGCTGCCACTGCGGGGTGCTCGCGGGCAGGCAGGCGAGCAGATTCTCCGAGTAGCGCCGGTCCCGCACCCCCGAGGAGAGGGCCCGCGAGAAGAAGACGGAGGCCCCCTCCGGATCGTCCTGACGCTTGAGGAGGCAGCCGGCACGGTAGAAGGCCTCTCCGCAGGAGGGGTCGCGGTAGGCCACCTCGGTGTAGGTCCTCAAGGCCGCCTCGAACCGTTCCTGACGCTCAGCGATGACTCCCAACCGCAGCCGGCTGGCCGTGTCGTGGCCGCTCTCAGAGAGCTTTTCATACAGACGCTTTGCCTCAGCCAGGTTACCGTCCTCGTACTCCCTGGCGGCGGCATAGCGCACCAGCCGGGTGGTGGCCGGCAGCTGCAGGCGGCCGGAAACGGCACGCCCCATTTTTCTGAGAACAGCATCCTTACTCATGATGGTCGCCCTTATTTCAGTATGAACATTACGCGTATTTAATCCTGCGCCTGTTGACGCAGCATGCAGCGAGCCTCGATCCAGGCCTCCGCCCACCCCTCGATACAGCCCGCACAGCGAGCCGCCGCTCAGCGCACCACTCAGCCCAGGCGCATATCACTCTTGATCCGAGTCGTTGAGACCTCGGGAGTCCGCGGGAGGTAGACGACCTCACACAGCCCCTTGAGCTGGTCGTCGAACTCGCCGTTCCAGTCGTCCCCCATGACGAAGACATCAATACCGTATTTGGCGATATCCTCGGTCTTCTGCCCCCAGGTCAGCTCGGGCACCACGAGATCGACATACCGGATGGCTTCGAGCATCACCTTGCGCTCCTCGTAGGAGAAGTAGGCCTGCTTGCCCTTTCCGGCATTGAACTCGTCACTGGACAGCGCCACCATCAGGAAGTCCCCCAGCGCTCGCGCACGCTTCAGCAACGCAATATGACCATAGTGGAGCAGGTCATATGTGCCATAGGTAATCACGCGCTTCATGGGGTCACTTCCTGTTTGGACGTTCGAGGTTCGTCCTCAACAACACTCCGGACAAACCACCGTGAGTATTCCCCACCCCGAGAACCAAAATCGAAGATGTCATAGAATCGATGCGATACCGATATTCCGCCGAAATACCCGTCGTTCGCCGTCGAATATCACAGAGAGTTCCGCCTCACCTTTCCCTCACTCTCACACTCTCGTCACAATTTTTCTTTCCAGTTCTTTTGAGAGGCGATGTTCATCCGCCCTTCCGGTCGCTTATCAGCTCAGGAAACGAGCGATCCATCCCCGGATCCACGTGAGGTTGTCCAGGATCGGCGCGGGTTCCACCTCCAGTGGGGAGTAGCGCCCCTCAGCGACGTCGATGTCGCCGAGGAGCCGCTGCAGGTGGGATGCGAGCTCATCGTGGTCGGCGGCGACCGGCAGCCCCGAGCCCAGGGGCCAGTCACCGTACAGGCCCCTTTCGACATCTCGGTAGGAGGTCAGGTCGGGTGCGTAGACCACTGCCGGTTTCCCAGTCAAAGCGAAGTCGAAGAAGATGCTCGAGTAGTCCGAGACCAGGATGTCGGCCGCCAGCATGAGCTCCTCGACACTCGGGTACCCACTGACATCGATCATCCCTGGGACACATCCGGCCCGGTTCATGTGGTGGCTGCGCATCAGGACCACCGCATCGAGGAGCTCAGCCAGACGCGGCCCGTCCAGCGCCCCCACAGGTCCCGGCCCGTGCGCGGCGGCGCAGCCGGCTGCACCCGTCGAGGGCCGCAGGCTCTCGCGCCAGGTCGGGGCGTAGAGAATGACGGGCTGTCCCGGAGCGATACCGAGCTCGTGGCGCACCCGTCGCCGTACTTCAGCGCCTCCGAGCAGCCTCACGTTGCGGGGGTACTCCCCCACCCGAACCGGCCCGCGGTATCCCAGTGCCTGTTGAAGGCGCCGACCGGCCTGCGGGCTCTGGGCCAGCAGCAGGTCCCACTGAGGGACCTGGCGGTCCATGAGTCGCCGGTATCTCAGGGTGACGGCTCTCGGCGCGTCGTGCAACAGCTTCTTGATCGGAGTGCCGTGCCAGGTCTGGAGCAGGTACTGGCCCTCACGCTTGGAGAACCAGGAGGGGAGGTGGTCGTTGGTGACGATGACACGTGAGGTGCGCAGCGCCTCCACCCACTGCGGGGATCCGACGACGACGGGGCGCGCGCCCGCCGGCACGCGAACCGTCCCGTCAACAACCGACCACCACAGGGGTGCTCCCACGCCGTGGGCCGCCAGGTCCTCGCAGATGGCGGCCGGGTTGTCTCCCGCGCTGCGTCCACCGAAGGACTCCAGGAACACTCCCGGTCTCAGGGGGCCCGCCTCGCGCTCGATGAGGAGCCGGTGGCCCCGTCGTGAGCGCACGCCAGGAGTCAGCGGAGGGATGACAGCAACGGCCACGGAGCCGTCCGTGCGGGTGAGGATCCGCGCGCGGCGCGCCGGGCGCCCGGCATCCGCCCTGGTGACGTCACTATCGGGTTCCGCCGCGCAGCTAGTGGGCGCCGCGGCGATAGGAACCTCGGTGGCCGGACCGTCGATCCCCTCTCCGGCCAGGCAGGCTCCCTCGATCCTGTTGCCGGGCTCGTCCTGCGATACGGTGCTCCAGCTCAGCGGGTAGGTCGCCAGCTCGATGTCGGGATCAGCCAGATCGATGCGCGCCGACCAGCCGCCACCAGGGGCCAGGACGGCCGGCACCGTCATCGCCCGAGCCTCGGCGGCCCTGCCGCCCAGGACGATATCCAGCCCATCCGGGGCCGGCGCCACCGTTCCACTCAGCACCAGCGTTGCGTCAGTGTCCAGACGCGCGCAGAGGAGCACGACGTCGATCTCCCCGCCGGGCCGCGCCTCGCTCCCCCGGATCCCGCTCGGCGCCGGGGCGACCTGGAGCAGCCCCCGCTGACCGCGCGCCTCCAGATGCTGCCCGGTCTCCGGCGGCGCCAGGTGCCTCCTGCTGGAGCCGGCCGGTTGCGGCATCCATGCCCGCACCTCTCGCCCGGCAACGCGGGTCACCACCCGGAACCAGGAGGGGCGGCCCGCTTCGACCTGTAGACGCACCACGATCCCCGAGGTGAGGTAGGAGCGCCACGGGTCGCCGGCCTCCAGGTCGGCTCGGGGGGCCTCACAGCGATCAGCCTGGGCGCGGCCTCGAACTCGTCCGGTCTCATCGACCACCTCGACGGTCGGGCGGTCGATCAGGCCTGGGTCGAGCCCCCAGACCCAGGCGCATCCGCGTACCTCCAGGGTCCTGGGGCCCAGCCAGCGCACCGCGTCGACACCGACGTGCAGTCTTAAGTCGGCGTCCCGGATCTCGGTGAGTCGGCGAGGCACCGGGGCCCCTTCCAGGAGAGCAGGCTCGGGGCGCACGGTGCCCGCCTCGATGGTCAGGGGAAGGTGGCCCAGGTCCTCGCAGCGTCTGCCGATCAGCTCCTCGAGCTCCACGGCGCCGGCCGGCTCGTCCTGGATGAGGAGCCACAGCACGAGTCGGTCGAGCAGCCCGACCGCCTCCCACGCGAGGTCGTCGGCGTCGGCGAGCGCCCTTCTCGCAATGCGGCGCAGCCTCCTGGAGAAGTCGGGCCCCTCCCGGTGAGCGGCCTCGGCCAGACGAACCAGGTCCCGACTCAGGCGTCCGGCGACCAGGCTCCGACGCACCGCCTCCGGGGCGTCGGCGGCCAGCTGCGCCAAAGCGTCCACCTCCGCCAGGAGGCCGACGGGATCCGTGTCCGCACTGAGGCCACGGGCCGCAGAGCCTGCGCGCCAGGTGTAGACCTCCTCATCCAGGACGTCCATCCGGGTCGCGGCCAGAAGCACCGCGAGGGCCCTGGCGGGCAGTGACACGGCGGGGGCGCGGAGCACTCGAGGCCGTCTCGGCGGTGCCCACAGCCTTCGGCGCGCCATGACCGCGCCGGCCACCAGCTCCTCAACCGCCTCGGGCACCCGAGCCGGCGGCTGCGCGAGACGAGGCGCGCGGGGAGGTCCCGCCCCCGGCCCGGCCCCGGTTGCCGGTGTCAAGGACCGCGAGCGCGCGACGACGACGTCGGAGCCCGACCGCTCCAGGCACTCAATCATCGACTGGCAGGCACCGTCGACAAGTCCGTCCCCACCGTCAACAACGGTGACCAGGCCTCCCCTGGCTCGTTTCAGGGCGGCATCCAGCCAACCATCCGGGCCAGCGCCCCGGACATCGTCCCGGTCGCAGGACACGACCCGGACGCGCCGGTCCCTGGCGGACAGGCCGGTGGCCACCTGCTCACCGGAGCTCAGCGCATCGGCCCCCGGACCGACGACGACCAGGACCTCCAGGTCCCTGAAGGTCTGGTTGAGTACGGAGCGGATGGCCCCTTCCAGGTGAGGACCGGCCCCCGCTGCTCGGACGATGACGCTGAGTCGGGGCCGGTGCACGCCGCGCACAGCCGCACCGATGAGACGTCTCAGACGCCTGCCGCCCATGTCCTTCTACCCGTCAGCTGGGGCTCTCGGGCGCGCCAGAACCCCGTGGCGTCGATGACGCTGCGCCCCTCGAGCAGGTGCGGATCAAGGTCGGCGAACTCCTGGTGGCCAACCAGCACCGCCACGACATCAGCCTGTTCGACGGCCTGCCGCCACCCGGTCAGCCGCACGTTGTCCCACCGCGCCAAAGACGCCGGGAGCTCCTTGGCGTGCGGCTCGGCCACCAGGACCTGGGCATGGGGCGCAGCGGCGGCCACCTGCTCAGTGATCGCAAGCGCCGGCGACTGGCGCAGGTCATCGACATCGGCCTTGAAGGTCAGGCCGAGTACCGCCACGATCGGCGAGGAGAAGGGCTCCATCGCCTCAAGGATGCGCCCGACGTAGTGGGCCGGCCGGGAGTCATTGACCTGGCGGGCCGTGCGGATGAGCCGGGTCTCCTCCGGAGCGCTGGACACCAGGAACCAGGGGTCCACGGCGATGCAGTGGCCGCCCACGCCGGGGCCCGGCTGCAGAATGCTCACCCGCGGATGGCGGTTGGCCAGCTCGATGAGCTCCCAGACGTCCACCCCGACCTTCTCGCAGACAAGGGCCAGCTCGTTGGCGAAGGCGATGTTGAGGTCACGGAAGGAGTTCTCCGTCAGTTTGGTCATCTCGGCGGTGGTGGCGTCGGTCAGGACCAGCTCGCCGGCGCAGAAGGTGGCGTACAGGTCTCTGGCCAGGTGCGAGGCCTCGGGGGTCAGGCCGCCGATGACCCGGGAGTTGGTCACCATCTCCGTCATGATGCGCCCGGGCAGCACGCGTTCGGGGCAGTAGGACAGATGCACCTGGGGCCGTGCGCCACTGCCGTCCGTGGACAGGTCCGGGCGCATCAAGCCGATCGCCTCAGCCAGGGCGCGAGTGGTACCGGGCGGGCAGGTCGACTCCAGGACGATGAGCTCTCCCCCTGTGAGACGAGGGGCGATCTGCCTGGTAGCGGCCTCCACCAGGGACAGATCGGCCGCGTGGTCCGAGCCCATCGACGGGGTCGGCACCGCGATGATGTAGGTCCGTGCCGAGGGCGTCTCCATCTGGGCGCGCAGGCGGCCGGCCTCGACCTGTTCGGCCAGCACGGTGGCCAGCCCCTCCTCGAGGAAGGGAAGCTCTCCACGGTTGACGGCCTCGACACGTTCCCGGATCCGGTCCACCCCGACGACGTCGAGCCCGGCGCGGGCCAGGACCGCTGCCGTGGGCAGGCCGATGTACCCCAGCCCGATGACCGCGACGTCGGCTACTTCAGTAGTGTCAGTCATGAGTCTCCATGCATTCGTTCGCGTCCCCGGGGAGCTCCCCGGGGACGCTGCTCCGTGAGCCACGTGTCCGTACCTCTAGTTCACCGTGGCGGGGAGCAGCTCAACGGCGTCGGGGTGCTCGGTGAGGTAGGCGCTCACCCGGTCCTCGGCGAAGGCCTTGAACAAGGGGGTGTCCGCGTCGGCGTCGAGCGTGACGATGGACTGCCCGTCCGTGGAGGTTCCCGTACCGGCGGTCGGCACGGTCATGAACCTGATGTCGTTGCTGTGGAGGTGGCGCGTCTCCAGGGCCAGGGACTGCATCTGGTTGAGCGTGAAGGACTCGTCCACGGCGACTGTCCGCGAGGCGGTCTTGAGGAAGGAGTACAGAGCCGTGGGACTGCTCAGGGTGCCGTTGGTCAGGACCCTGCTCACGATGGAGCGCATCCAGGTCTGCTGGCGCTTGACGCGGTCGAAGTCCCCGTTGGGCAGGGAGGAGCGCTCGCGGGTGTAGGCCAGGGCCTGCTGCCCGTCGAGTACCTGGGCCCCTGCGCCGAGTTCCTTGCCGGCGAGTGTCTGAGGCGTCTTGAGGTTGATGCGCACCCCACCGATCTCGTCGGTCAGGGCGACGAAGGACTCGAAGTTCGCCACCGCGAAGTGGTCGATGTGGATGCCGGTGAGGTTCTCCACGGTGTGGATCGTCAGCGAGGGCCCCCCGTAGGAGTAGGCGGCGTTGATCTTCCCCTGGCCGTGACCGGGGATCTCCACCCATGAGTCACGGGGGATCGACATGACTGAGACCGTCTTCCGGTCTCCGCTGACCTGAACGATCATGATCGCGTCCGTACGCTGGGCCCCCTCCTTCCACTGGGAGGGGTCGGAGGCGGAGGTGCGCGAGTCGGTCCCCAGGACCAGGATGTTGACAGCCGGTTCCTCGCCCGCGGCCACCTTCTGCTGCGGGGCCCGTGCGGGAATTCCCGCGAAGGGATCGGCGATGAACTCGATGCCGGAGGCGATGGAGTGTCGCACCCACAGGGCCAGGCCTCCTGTGGCCAGGGTCAGAACCAGGAAGATCGCCAAGACACTGAGAAGGGCGATCCTCCATCCTCGTCCGGGACGGCGCAGGGCGCTGCCTGCACTGCGCGCAGAGGTCGTGTCGGCCCCTGACGAGGCGGCTTCAGCATCGCCCTTTTCAATCGGACTGCTTTCGGGTTCTGGTAGGAGGGACTGAGTCATGGGCCAATGGCACCACATATTTCTCGAGCGTTTTGCCCGGAATCCCCTTGTTTTAGGAATTCCGGGCAAAACGCTCAGGAAATGAGATGCAACTGAGACCGACGCAATCTCATTGTCACCATTTCATGTCACATAAACAATATCTTTCTGGACGTTCAGAAGGAATATCGTCGGTGGTTTTATGAACGAGGAGGCACGAGCTGATACATCCACCCGTAGGGATCCTCGGCGCGGCCGGTCTGAATGGCGGTGAGCCGGTCGTGAATCTGCCGGGTGACCTCACTGCCCTCGATGCGGGCGTCGAAGCCCTCGCCCTTGAGATGCCCCAGAGGCACGACGACGGCGGCGGTTCCACAGGCGAAGACCTCACTGACCCGGCCCGACTCGATGTCTGCGAGCAGTCCCTGAAGGCTGATGGTCTCCTCCACGACATTCCGCCCGGAGTCGCGCAGCAGGCGGATGATGGCGCTGCGGGTGCAGCCCTCGAGGATCGTCCCGGTCAGGCGCGGTGTGCGCACGGTCCCGTCGGCGTCGACGACCATGAGGTTCATGCCGCCGAGCTCCTCGATGTTCTTCTGCGAGACGTCGTCGAGGAAGCAGACCTGGTCGCAGCCCTGCGCGTAGGCCTCCTGCTGGGGAAGCAGGGAGGAGGCGTAGTTGCCTCCGGTCTTGGCCGCCCCGGTCCCTCCGCGTCCGGCGCGGTGGTACTCGGTGGTCACCCAGATGGAGACGGGCTCCAGGCCGTGAGGGAAGTAGGAGCCGGCGGGAGAGGCGATGACGTAGTAGTCCACCACAGCGGCGGGGCGCACGCCCAGGAAGGCCTCGGAGGCGAAGGCGAAGGGGCGCAGGTAGAGGGACTCGCCCTCACCTGAGGGCACCCAGGCGGCGTCGGCGCGCACCAGATCCACCAGGGAGGCCACGAAGTCCTCCTCCGCCAGCTCGGGCAGAGCCATGCGCCGGGCGGAGGCGTTGAGGCGCGCCGCGTTGTAGCGGGGGCGGAAGGTCCACACCGATCCGTCCTCGTGCCGGTAGGCCTTGATGCCCTCGAAGACCTCCTGGCCGTAGTGGAGCACAGCGGCGGCCGGGGACAGGCTGAGGCTGCCGTAGGGAATGACGCCGTAGTCGCCCCATCCCTCGCCCTGCCTCCAGCGGGCGTGAGCCATGTGGTCGGTGAAGGCGTTACCGAAGTGGAGACTCCTCAGGACCGCTGCCCGTTCGTCCTCGGCGAGGGGTGAGGGGTTGGCGGTCAGGGGGAATCGACCGGCGAGCGCATCGGCCTGCGGGACGGGGACCTCGGCGGCGCGGGCCAAGGAGGTGGATGCGAAGTCGGTTGAGGTGGCGTCTGTCTCGGGCATAGGTCCACCCTACCGCCGAGGCCACAACTCGGACACGACCTTCCCATATGCTGGCAGGCGGGCGGGCTCAGAGCTAGGTTCCGGCCATGACTTCCGTTCGTCGTCCCTCGGTCAGTACTCGCCGAATGGGTGCACGAGCCCGGTTCGCCCGGGCGGCGGTGGCCGGCACAGTCCTCCTGACCGGGGTGAGCGGATGCGCACAGGTGGACCTGGATCAGCTCGCCGGGTCGGTGTCGGGGCCCGACTCCCCTTCTACGGCTTCGCAGTCCTCGACGGCTCCGTCCCGGATGGTGATGCCCACCGCGCTGCCGACCGCCCAGGCCACGGCGGCAGCCGCGCTCACGGTCAGCTTCCCGGACCTTCCCGGCTACACCGCCTCCACCGCGTCCCCGACCGCCACGAGCGCCCTGCACGGGAGCACCACCCCTACCGGGCCCGCGACGGCGTCAACCCCGGAGGCATCCTGGTCGCGCTCCTACGCCTCGACCTCCTCCGGATGCCAGGTGAGCGCCGAGGTGACCAGCGCAGCGGCGCTGCTCGTCTCCGGCGGCGATGACCGCGCCCTGTCCGAGCACTGGTCCGCCTCCTTGGCGGGGACCTACCCGGACTACCGGCAAACCGGTCGAGAGGAGCTCACGGCGACGAACCGCTCCGCACCCTATGCCGGTATCGCCACCGCCTTCAGCGCCAGCCTCCGTGGTTCCCGGGTCGCGGGGAGGGCCTTCGTGCGGGTGTGGTCGGCCGACGGCGCAGCCGTGTCAGTGACCCAGGTCTGTCAGCAGGGGGTCTTCGACGAGGCGGCGTGGGACGCCGTCCTTCGCGGCGTCGCCGTGAACGGCCTGTCAGGTCAGTCCCGCTGGCCCACGAAGGCGGCACCCGGGTCTGAGACGCCGGCTGCCTCCACCACCGGATGACCCCGTCTCATCACGGCCCCTGAGACTGCTCCCCTCACGAAGGCGGCCCCTGGGCCGGTTCAGCGGAGTCCTGGGGGCCCGATGGCTCGCTATCGGACGGGGCGCCGACCTGAGCGGGAGACTCGGGCTCCCCCTCCCCCGGCCGGTCCGCCCCTGCGGACTCGCCGTCCCCTCCCCTGCCAGGACCTCCTGGCGGGCTCTCCTCCCCGGGCGCAGCCACCTGGTCCTGCCCGGCTGAGGAGCGCCGGGCCGAGACCGCGGACTCGGCCGCAGCCACGGCGTGACGGAGGTTCGTGAGCGCCGTCGTGATCGCCTCGACGTCCTCGCCCTGCATCGCCTGGTCGAGCGCCGACCTCGCGACCTCGAGGCCGGTGGACTCGGCCTGACTCAGGTCGCTCGCCACAGCTCCGACCCTGGTGGCCAGCGTCGCGGCCTCCGCGGCGGCATCGCTCCGGACCCGGGAGAGCGACAGGGCCTCCGTGATGGCGGAGCGTTGATCCGCTGCCGCCACCGCGGTCGCTTGGAAGGCCCGTCCCCGCGATCGGGTGGCGTGCGAATCCGCCTCAGCCAGGAAGGCGGACATCTCGGAGTCGGTCAGTGGGGCGTCGGTCAGGACGTCGCAGCCGCACAGGCCGGTGAGGCCGGCGAGCAGGAGGCAAACGGCTGTCCGACGTCGGGGACCGAGTAGCGACATACTCGGAATGTAACGGCCCGCTCGCGCACTGCGATCACGCTGCGGACACGAAGAGGGCCATAGGGTCTCAAAGCGATGACGTATCGGCCCCGGCCGTCACCGCCTCGGCGATGGCGTCACCGATCTGGCTGGTGGAGCGCTGGGCGCCGCCGCGCCGAGTGGCCATGTCCGCAGTGACTCCGGCCTCGACCTTCGCCGCGACCTCGGGCAGCCCGAGGTGGTCGAGCATGAGGGCCACCGCACTGATCGTGGCAGTCGGGTCCGCCTTGCCCTGACCGGCGATGTCCGGGGCCGAGCCGTGGACGGGCTCGAACATGGAGGGGAAGGCCCTCTCGGGATTGATATTGCCCGAGGCCGACAGTCCGATGCCGCCGGTCACGGCGCCGGCCTCGTCGGTGAGGATGTCGCCGAAAAGGTTGTCGGTGACGATGACGTCGAAGCGGCCGGGGTCGGTCACCATGTAGATGGTGGCGGCGTCCACGTGGCAGTAGTCGACGGTGACCTCGGGGTACTCGGTGCCGACGGCCTCCACGGTGCGCCGCCACAGGTCGCCGGCGTGGACGAGCACGTTGTGCTTGTGGACGAGGGTGAGGTGCTTGGCCGCCCTGGCCTGGGCCTTGGCGAAGGCGTAGCGGACCAGGCGCTCCACCCCGTAGGCCGTGTTGACGCTGACCTCGGTGGCGATCTCGTGCGCCGTGCCCTGGCGCACGACGCCGCCGTTACCGCAGTAGAGGCCCTCGGTGCCCTCGCGCACCACGACGAAGTCGATGTCGCCGGGATCGGCCAACGGCGTCGGCACGCCCGGGTAGTACACCGAGGGACGCAGGTTGACGTAGTGGTCCAGGGCGAAGCGCAGACGCAGGAGCAGACCGCGCTCGAGCACACCGGAGGGGACGGAGGGATCGCCGACAGCTCCCAGCAGAATGGCGTCATGGGTCTTGATGGCCTCGAGATCCTCGTCGGTGAGGGTCTGGCCGGTGCGGTGCCAGCGCTCGGCCCCCAGGTCGAAGGTGGTGGGACGGACCGTGACCCCGGTTCCCTCCAGCGCTCGCTCGAGGACCTTGAGCCCTTCGGGGACGACCTCCTTACCGATGCCGTCACCCGGGATTACTGCCAGCTTGATGGTCTGCGTCATGGGGCCACCTTAGGGCAGGATCAGGATGCGAGACAAAGAGTCCGCATGACGGATGTGCGCACTCGCGTCTCGACCGTCGGTCGGTTAGTCTGTTTCCGACACACCAAGGAGGAGCCATGCCGCGCATCCACCGCCCCACCGCGCAACGTCGCGAGGAGATTCTCGACGCCGCCCACACCCTGTTCACCACCAAGGGCTTTCAACCCACGACCATGGAGGACATCCTGAGGATCGTGGGCATCGCCAAGGGGACGCTCTACTACCACTTCCCCAGCAAGGAGCAGATCCTCAAGGCCCTGGTACTGCGCATCGTCCACCAGGTCGAGCAGCAGGCCCGCGAGATCGCCGCCTCATCGGCCCCGGCGGCCGACAAGCTCGCAGCGATCATGAGCGCGATGAGGCTGGTGGACACCGAGACCGAGCTCGTCGACCAGTTCCACGCGCCGGGCAACGCGGAGTTCCACCTGCTGTCCATCACGGCGATGATCGAGCACCTCACCCCGGTCCTGGCCGAGGTCATCACCCAGGGGGTGGCCGAGGGGACCTTCACCACCGAGCGTCCCCATGACGTCATCGAGCTGCTGCTGAGCGCCTCGGGCATCCTCCTGGACCAGGACATCATGAAGCCCAGCCCCGCTGAGCTCGCCCGCCGCCAAGAGACCCTCATCTGGGCCAGTGAGACCCTCCTGGGTGCCGCGCCCGGCAGCCTCGGCTTCCTGACGAAGGCGGAGCCATGAAGCACGTCGGACTGCTGGTCCTGGGTTCCCTCATCAACTCGCTGGGAACGGGCCTGAGCGCCTTCGGCCTGGCCGTCGTCATTCTGCGCACCTACGGAACGGCATCTTCAGTGGCAGCCGTCCAGATGAGCGCCTTCGCCCCCATTGTTCTTCTGGCACCCCTGGCCGGGGTCCTCGCAGACCGCTACGACCGCCGCCTGATGATGATGATCGGTGACGCCGGCTCGATTCTCGGGCTGGGCGTCATCCTGTCGGCCCTGTCCTCGCCCCGGCCCTCCTTGGGCTGGATCTGCGCAGGAGCCGTCACCTCCTCCTGCCTGGCGGCCCTGACCGAGCCGGCGCTGCGGGCCAGCGTCACCGACCTGGTGACCGAGGAGGACTACGTGCGCTCCTCCGGTCTGCTCCAGCTCGCCTCCGCTGCCAAGTACCTGCTGGCGCCGGCCGCGGCGGGGTTCCTCATGCCTCTTGTCGGCCCCCGGGGTCTCGTGCTGCTGGACGCCAGCACCTGCCTGGTCACCGTGGCGTGCACCATGACAGTGCGCCGGGCTCTGGCAGCCGGCGCCTCGCAACGTGCAGCGTCCCAGCCCGGTGACGACCGCGACGTCATGGCGGGTTGGAGGACCATCACCGCCTCCCCCGGTCTGCGCGCCCTCGTGGTCCTCATGACGCTGGCGACCCTCGCCATCGGAGTCATCCAGGTTCTCATCAAGCCGATTCTCCTGCCCACCGTGAGCACCGCCGAGATGGGGGTGGTCGAGACGGTGGCCGCCACCGGCATGCTCGTGGGCGCGGCCCTGGTCACGGCCTGGAAGAGCGCCCAGCCCACGACGCTGCTTGCCGCAGGGCTGGCCGGGACCGGCGCCGCCATGGCGCTGGTCCCCCTGGGGCCGGGCGCCTGGTGGGTGGCCGCCTGCGGCTTCCTCACCTTCGCCTGCCTGCCCCTGTCCCAGGCGGGTGCGGAGGTCCTGGTGCGCACGCAGGTCGACAACACTCGGCAGGCACGCACCTGGGGCACGATCAGCCTGGTCACCCAGACGGGTTACCTGGTGGCCTACCTGTGCTCCGGAGTCCTGGTGGACCATGTGCTCCAGCCCCTGCTGGAGCCCGGACGGTCGCTGTCCACCAGCGTGGGAGCCGTCGTCGGCATCGGCCCGGGACGCGGCGCCGCCCTGCTCGTGGGCCTCATGGGCGCGGTCATGGCCCTGGTGGCTCTCACCGTTCGCCTCCAGCGACGCCAGCTCGCCTCACCCCAGTAGTGGCGTCGCACGACGTGGGCGGTGCCCCGATGACGTCAGGCCATCGGGGCACCGCCCGTTGTCAACGGATCACAAGTCCTCAGCGGGCCACGGAGCCCTCCGTGTAGTCCTTGTCGACGTCGGCGCGCCAGGCGAACATGGAACGCACCTCGCGGCCGGTGGCCTCGATGGGGTGCGCCTCACCCTCGGCCCGGAGCTTCTTGAACTCCGGAGCGCCGGCGGCCTGGTCGTCCATGAAGCGCTTGGCGAAGGTGCCGTCCTGGATGTCGGACAGGACCTCCTTCATGTGCTCCTTGACCTCGGGGGTGATGACGCGCGGGCCGGAGACGTAGTCGCCGTACTCAGCGGTGTCGGAGCAGGACCAGCGCTGCTTGGAGATGCCGCCCTCGTTGATGAGGTCCACGATGAGCTTCATCTCGTGGCAGACCTCGAAGTAGGCCATCTCGGGCTGGTAGCCGGCCTCGACCAGGGTCTCGAAGCCGTACTGGATGAGCTTGGAGACGCCGCCGCACAGGACCGACTGCTCGCCGAAGAGGTCGGTCTCGGTCTCCTCGCGGAAGGTGGTCTTGATGGCGCCGGCGCGGGTACCGCCGATGGCCTTGGCGTAGGACAGGACGAGGTCCCAGGCGGTGCCGGAGGCGTCCTGCTCCACGCAGACGAGCACGGGCACGCCTCGACCGGACTCGAACTCGCGGCGCACGGTGTGGCCGGGCCCCTTGGGGGCCACCATGACGACGTCAATGTCCGCGGACGGCTTGATGTAGCCGAAGTGGATGTTGAAGCCGTGGGAGAACAGGAGGGCGGAGCCGGCCTTGATGTTCGGCTCGATCTCCTCGCGGTAGAGGGTGGCCTGCACCTGGTCGGGGGCCAGGACGGTGACGACGTCGGCCCAGGCCACGGCCTCGGCGATCGGCTTGACGGGCAGGCCCGCCTCCTCGGCCTTAGCCACAGAGGAGGAGCCCTCACGCAGGCCGACAACGACCTCCACACCGGAGTCGCGCAGGTTCAGAGCGTGAGCGTGCCCCTGGGAACCGTAGCCGATGACGGCGACCTTCTTGGACTGGATGACGGACAGGTCGGCGTCGTCGTCGTAGAACTTCTCAGCTGCCATGATTGCTTCTCACTTCTCCTTGAGTTGATCGGTGATGGATCGTGGGCCGCGCGTGATCGCCACGGCACCGGACTGGACAATCTCTTTGACACCGTACGGCTGGAGAGCCGTCAGTAGAGCCTTGACCTTGGATTCTGAGCCGATGGTCTCAATGACCACCGACGTGGGGGCGACGTCCACGACGTGGGCCCGGAACAGGTCGACGACCTGGAGCACCGCCGTGCGATTGGCGTCATCGGCGTGCACCTTGATGAGGTAGAGCTCGCGCTCGACCGAGGTGTCGGGGTCGAGCTCGACGATCTTGAGGACGTTGACCAGCTTGTTGAGCTGCTTGGTGACCTGCTCCATGGCCAGCCCCTCGGCGTCGGCGATCACCGTGATGCGCGAGATGTCCTCGTGCTCGGTGGGCCCCACGGCCAGGGAGTGGATGTTGAAGCCCCGGCGCGTGAACAGCGCCGAGACCCGGGTCAGGACGCCGGGCTTGTTCTCCACCAGGACGGACAGCGTGTGCTTCTCGCTCACGGCGCTCACTCCTCTTCCCACACCGGGCTCATGCCGCGGGCGTGCTGGATCTCGTCGTTGGACACCCCGGCCGCGACCATGGGCCACACCTGGGCGTCCGCGGAGACGATGAAGTCGACGACGACGGGGCGGTCGTTGATGGCATTGGCCTGGGCGATGACGTCGTCCAGGTCCTCCAGGCGCTCACACCGCAGCCCAACGGCCCCGTAGGCCTCGGCCATCTTGACGAAGTCGGGAATCCGCTTCGTTCCGGCCCCGGTATGCAGGTCGGTGTTGGAGTAGCGCTGCCCGTAGAACAGCGTCTGCCACTGCCGCACCATCCCCAGCGAGGAGTTGTTGATGATGGCGACCTTGATGGGGATGTTGTTGAGGGTGCAGGTGGCCAGCTCCTGGTTGGTCATCTGGAAGCATCCGTCCCCGTCGATGAGCCACACTGGCCGGTCGGGGCAGGCCTCCTTGGCACCCATGGCGGCGGGCAGGCCGTAGCCCATGGTGCCAGCGCCGGCCGAGTTGAGCCAGGTGTGCGGACGGCGGAAGGTGAGGTAGTGCGCCGCCCACATCTGGTGCTGTCCCACGCCTGTGACCCAGATGGTGTCCTCGGAGGCCGCCCGATCAAGATGGGTGATGACCTCCTGGGGCTGAAGCAGTCCGTCGTCGGTGTCGGTCCAGCCCGTGGGGTAGGTGGCCTGGATGCGCTCGATCTCACGGCGCCACGGGGCGATGTCCACCCGCCCCTCAGCGGCGACGTGGTCGCGGAACTCAGCGCTCAGCGCGGGAACGACGTCGGCCAGGTCCCCGACGATCGGGACGTCGGCGGTGCGGATCTTGGAGATCTCGGCGGGGTCGACGTCGACGTGGATCACCGAGGCCTTGGTGGCGAAGGTGTCCGGCTTGCCAGTGACCCGGTCATCGAAGCGGGCTCCCAGACAGACGACGACGTCGGCCCGCTGCAACGCCCCGACGGCAGCCACGGTACCGTGCATGCCGGGCATCCCCAGGTTAAGCGGGTGCTCACTGGGCATGACGTCCAGGGCGGTCAGAGTGGTGACGAAGGGCGCTCCGATGAGCTCGATGAGCTCGGTGAGGTCCTCGGTGGGAACCTGCGCCCGGTTCAGGCCACCGCCCAGGTAGAGGACGGGTCGCTCGGCCGCGGAGATCACCTCGGCGGCCTGAGCCAGGCGCCGTTGGTTGGGCTTACCCGGCAGGCGGTAGCCGGGCAGGTCCCGGGCCGGGGGCCACACGAACTCGGTGAGCCCCTCCTGGGCATCCTTAGAGATGTCGATGAGGACCGGACCGGGGCGTCCGGTGGAGGCGATGTGGAAGGCCTCAGCCACGCACGGGACGATGTCCTCGGCACGGGTGATGAGGAAGGAGTGCTTGACGAAGGGCATCGTGGCCCCGACGATGTCGGCCTCCTGGAAGGCGTCCGTCCCGATTCCGCGGCTTCCGACCTGCCCGGTGATGGCCAGCATGGGCACGGAGTCCATGTGGGCGTCACCGATGGGGGTGATGAGGTTGGTGGCTCCAGGGCCGGAGGTGGCGACGCACACCCCGGGGCGACCGGTGACCATGGCGTATCCCTCGGCGGCATGACCAGCACCCTGCTCGTGGCGCACCAGGACGTGACGGATCTTCGTCGAGGCGAGCAGGGGGTCGTAGAAGGGCAGGATGGCGCCGCCCGGCATCCCGAAGATGTCTGTGACGCCTAGCTCCTCCAGCGCGCGCACCAGAGCCTGGGCGCCTGTCATGACCTGGTGGTCCTGACGTGCGGGAGCGTCTTCGCGTGTCATCGCTCGCTCTCCTTCTCCGTGCCTACCGTCCGGCGACCTGCCGGGTAATGAACGTTAGATCAGTCTCTGCGCAGAGTCATAATGAGACGGCGGCGATCTCACATCGTGGAATCACGGACCCGGTGGCATGTCGGCGGCATGGAGGATCCCCACGCGCGAGGCCCGATCCGCTCCCCCGGTGAATCACGGACCTTAGTAGGTCATCATCGCCTGCGGAGATGACACAATGCTGCTGTTACTCCTGACAAAACAACCGCTGCATCACTCTCAGCAGCGATTCGGAAGGCGGAACTAGCGACGTGGCTATGGTCCTGGACTATCTGTTGGACAACCCGGTTGTCATCGTCCTGCTCATGGTTGGCTCCGGAATGCTGCTCTGGCGCGCCAGGCGCGGGAGCATACGCGTCCCGGCAGCGGCTCTCCTGATCGGCAGTACCGCCCTGTTGATCTGGAAGGTGGCTCACGCCAACATCCTCCACCATCTGGCCGGGAACGTGGTGCTCGTGCTGTTCGTCCTGGTCGGCACCGGGATGTTGCTCGGGCACGTCAAGATCAAGGGAGTCAGCCTCGGAGCAGCAGCGGTGCTGTTCTGCGGCATTGCGCTGGCGGCCTGGGGAACGGCAGCCGCCACCCCCATTGAGGTTCCCAAGGAGCTGGGAACCCTGGGGCTGGCGATCTTCACCTTCGCCATCGGCATCCAGTCAGGGCCGAACTTCTTCCACGTCATCCGAACCGCCGGTGGACCGCTGGCGCTCCTCCTGGGCATTCTGGGCGTGGCGGCCCTGGCAGCCGTGGGCGTGGGACGTCTCCTCGGGCTCAAGGCGGCGATGATCGCGGGAGCCTTCGCCGGTGCCGTCACGAACACGCCCGCCCTGGCCGCAGCCGGTAACGCCGCCGCCATGGCCGGAGACAAGGGCGGACCGGGTGACGCCACCGTCGCCTATGCCGTCACCTACCTCTACGGTGTCATCGGCATGCTGTTCTTCTGTCTGCTGGCGCTGCGCTACCGGCGCAGCGACAAGGACACTCCCTCCCCTCTCATCAACCGCACCATCCGGGTGGAGCGCGAGGACGGCCCGCTCCTGGGCAACATCGTCGAGACCATCTCGGGACAGCTGCGGTTCTCTCGTCTGCGCCGGGGTGAGAAGGGGCCGATCACCCGGCCGAAGAATGACGACCGGCTGTACAAGGACGACCTCATCACCGTCGTCGGCACCCAGGACGCCGTCAACCAGGCGATCAAAGCGGTGGGCCACGGCTCCTCGCACTCACTCATTGAGGACCGCAAGTATCTCGACTTCCGCCGGATCACGGTCTCGGACCCGAAGCTGGCCGGCCGTACCATCGGTGAGCTGGATATCGACAGCCGTTTCGGGGCAACGATCTCGCGGGTACGCCGCGGCGACGTCGACATGGTGGGCACCCCGGACCTGGTGCTTCAGCAGGGAGACCGGGTGCGCGTCGTCGGCCCGACCGGGCGCATGAAGGATATTTCCACGTACTTCGGCGACTCCTCGCGCGGCCTGTCCTCTATCAACCCGGTGGCGCTGGGCCTGGGGATGGCACTGGGCATCTTCATCGGTGAGTGGAAGTTCCTCACCCCCACCGGAGCGACCTTCTCCATCGGATCGGCTGCCGGGACGCTCCTGGTCGGCCTCATCTTCGGGCGCATCGGCCGTATGGGGAGGTTCGTGACCGCCATGCCCTTCACTGCCACGGCGGTGCTCTCGGAGTTCGGGCTCCTGGTCTTCCTGGCCCAGGCGGGCACGAAGGCCGGTGGGGAGATCGCGCACGCCTTCACCGGTGGTGACTGGTGGAGGATCTTCGTCACCGGTTTCGTCGTCACCACCATCGTCGGACTGGGGATCTACGCCTCCATGCGCTGGATCGTCAAGATGGGTGGCACTCGCCTGTCCGGCCTCATCGGTGGTGCACAGACCCAGCCCGCGATTCTGGCCTTCGCCAACGAGCGCACCGGCGCCGACCCGCGGGTGGCGCTGGGGTACGCGATGGTCTACCCCGTGGCGATGATCGTCAAGATCTTCATTGCGCAGGTCCTCGGCGGGCTGTGACCCGCGCACCGCAGGCTCGCCGGTCTCGCATCATCGATGGTGGCCCGTCGCTGTATGTCAGCGGCGGGCCACCATCGTCCGTCTCAGGCGAGCACAGGCCGAGGGTCAGTCCTCCAGCGGCTGCTCCACCGCCTCAACGTGTGTGCGGGGCAGCGTGATGTGCCCGGAGGTGGCGACGTCGTGACGCCAGTTGTGGTCGGTGATGATGCGCGCCAAAGCCAGCCCCACACCGATGGCGGTGATGACGAAGAAGACCTCAGCCAGGTTCGTGGCCGCCTCGCCGACGTCGACGCCGAGCTTGTCCACGGAGAGCGTGTTGAGCGCGGAGATGGCTCGGTAGAAGGGGACTCCGGGGATCATGATGACGACGGCGGGAACGGACAGAGCCACCCGGGACAGGGAGGCGCGGGAGACGAAGAGCTGGGCGAGCAGGCCGATCGTGACCGCGGCCAGGCCCACTGCGAGCTGCCATGGCACGTGGAAGACGTCAATGAGAAGCAGTCTGCCGGTATTAGCCAAAGCCCCGACCACTGCAGCCAGCATGCTGGCCTTCACGCCTGCGTTGAACAGCATGGCGAATCCGTAGGCGGCGATGAAGGAGCAGAAACAGCGCAGAACGTAGAGGAGAGGACCGTCGAGCGTGCTGCCGCTGGCCGCGGCAACATCCCAGCGGAAGATGAAGGTCACGGTCCACACGGCGACGCCGGCCGCAGCCATGACCATGAGCACGTAGGCGCTGCGTGACAGGGCCGAGGAGAAGTCCTGTCGGAACAGGTCGAGCATGGCGGTGACCATGGGGAAACCAGGAATGAGGAAGAGGATCGCCGAGATGATGCCGCCCTGGTGGTTTCCCGCCACCGCGCCAGTGGCGTTCAGGACTGTCACGATGCCCATGTAGGTGCCGGAGGCCGCAACTCCGCAGACGAGCCAGGTGAAGAAGTGCTGATAGTGGCGCTCCAGCATCTGCCGGCGAACGAACTGTCCGAGGAATGCCGCGACGAGGACTGTCAAGCACTCCACCCAACCGCCCTTGTTGAGGAAGCAGAATCCGGCACAGGCCACGCCCGAGGCTGCCGCGTTGGTGAAGGCGTTGTAGCGCGCATGCATCTTCTCGACCTGTTGAAGCTTGGCCTCGAGGTGCTCGACGGTTTCGTGGGCTCGCAGGTCGTGGACGATACGGCGCAGTGCCTCTAAGCGACCGACGTTGACGCCGACCCGACGCACTTCGCAGGCCTCGGTACGGAAACGGTTGCCGACGTAGGAGGAGGTGACGATCTCGGTCATCGTCACGGTCGCCTCGTGGCGGTCGAGCCCAACAGCCGAAGCGGCTCTGGCCATGGAGGACTTGATGCGGTAGGAGCCGGCACCGGCAGCGAGCATGAGCCGTCCCAGGTGCAGCACGACGTCGGACTGTTGCATGAGCCGATCGGCATCGAGACTCGGTTCGTGGCCGTTGTCCGATGGAGTGGCAGGGAGGTCGCTATGAGTCACAGAGACAATGGTGCACCGTTTCGCATCCCGCTGTCAGTTCGGTCCGGGTATCTCTCGGTTTCAGATACTGGAGTGCGGGGTGTTGTGGGGTGGTGTTGCGTGTCTTGTTGGTGCGAGAGCATAAGTGACTGGCCCGGAGCCGCTCGTGGCGGTTCCGGGCCAGTTGTGTGGTGTGTGCTCGGTGGTGTCCTACTCTCCCGCACCCTGGCGGGTGCAGTACCATCGGCGCTGTCAGGCTTAGCTTCCGGGTTCGGGATGGGTCCGGGCGTTTCCCTGTCGCTGTGACCACCGAGACGACTACATGGGCAGTGCGTCAGTGTGTTCCTTGATTCTGTTGTCGGCTCGCCTCTCAACCCGCACACGCGCTTGCGCGTGCGTGTGTGGTTGGTGGTTGGGTTGGGTGTGGACCGTATAGTGGACGCTCGCGTTTACCGTATCACTCACCCCCCACCGGTACTCCCAGGCACGCTGGGCGCGTGTGATTGGGGGGTGTTGTTGTTTGTGTCGGCCTATTAGTACCAGTCAGCTCACAGACCGTTGCCGGTCTTCCACTTCTGGCCTATCAACCCAGTAGTCTGCTGGGGGCCTACCAGAACACCAAAGGTGTTCTGTGGAGACCTTATCTTGAAGATGGTTTCCCGCTTAGATGCTTTCAGCGGTTACCCTTCCCGAACGTAGCCAACCAGCCGTGCCCCGGGCGGGACAACTGGCACACCAGAGGTTCGTCCGTCCCGGTCCTCTCGTACTAGGGACAGGCCTTCTCAAGTCTCCTGCGCGCGCAGAGGATAGGGACCGAACTGTCTCACGACGTTCTAAACCCAGCTCGCGTACCGCTTTAATGGGCGAACAGCCCAACCCTTGGGACCTGCTCCAGCCCCAGGATGCGACGAGCCGACATCGAGGTGCCAAACCATGCCGTCGATATGGACTCTTGGGCAGGATCAGCCTGTTATCCCCGGGGTACCTTTTATCCGTTGAGCGACGACCCACCCACACGGGATCGCCGGATCACTAGTTCCTACTTTCGTACCTGCTCGACCCGTCGGTCTCACAGTCAAGCTCCCTTGTGCACTTGCACTCAACACCTGGTTGCCGACCAGGCTGAGGGAACCTTTGAGCGCCTCCGTTACACTTTAGGAGGCAACCGCCCCAGTTAAACTACCCACCAGGCACTGTCCCTAACCCGGATCACGGGCCCAGGTTCAGGCGCACGCCATAACCAGAGTGGTATTTCAAGGACGACTCCACCACCACTGGCGTGGCGGCTTCACAGTCTCCCACCTATCCTGCACAAGCTATAGCGGGCGCCAATACCAAGCTGTAGTAAAGGTCCCGGGGTCTTTCCGTCCTTCTGCGCGAAACGAGCATCTTTACTCGTACTGCAATTTCGCCGAGCTCATGGTTGAGACAGCGGGGAAGTCGTTACGCCATTCGTGCAGGTCGGAACTTACCCGACAAGGAATTTCGCTACCTTAGGATGGTTATAGTTACCACCGCCGTTTACTGGGGCTTAAATTCACCACTTCACCCCACAAGGGGGTTGATGGTTCCTCTTAACCTTCCAGCACCGGGCAGGCGTCAGTCCGTATACATCGCCTTACGGCTTCGCACGGACCTGTGTTTTTAGTAAACAGTCGCTTCCCCCTGGCCTCTGCGACCCTCCCCCCTAGCCCGCGATGGGGCTTCAGGGATCAGGCCCCCCTTCTCCCGAAGTTACGGGGGCATTTTGCCGAGTTCCTTAACCATGATTCACTCGTGCGCCTAGGCATACTCTGCCCGACCACCTGTGTCGGTTTAGGGTACGGGCGGCTTGCACCATCGCGTCGAGGCTTTTCTCGGCACCCCAGGATCACCCTGTTATCCCCCACCAGTGTAAGGTCACCATCACGCCTCACCCCCGTCATCAAAGACAGTCCCCCGGATTTACCTGGGAGACGGGCTGCGCGCTTGAACGGACCAAGCCATCAGGTCCGCCGGGCTACCACTGTGCGTCACCCCTGTTAACACGCTTGCCTACCTGCACGGAGGATCCCCAGACCCCACCACCACAACCACACCGTCAGGCGAACCTGACACATGCGGCCTTTATGGTGGTTGGGCGTGGGTTAGCACCCGCGCGTCAGCATGGGCGGTGCTTCGCCGGTACGGGAATATCAACCCGTCATCCATCGACTACGCCTGTCGGCCTCGCCTTAGGTCCCGACTCACCCAGGGCGGACTAGCCTGGCCCTGGAACCCTTGGTCATTCGGCGCTAGGGCTTCTCACCCTAGTATCGCTACTCATGCCTGCATTCTCACTCCCGCACCGTCCACCAGCAGTCACCCACAGGCTTCCCCCGGTGCAGGACGCTCCCCTACCACCCACAACCCCTGCCACCACCCGGACAAGCCGGACAGTGAAGGGAACACGTCATGGGTCCGCGGCTTCGGCGGTGTGCTTGAGCCCCGCTACATTGTCGGCGCACGATCACTTGACCAGTGAGCTATTACGCACTCTTTCAAGGATGGCTGCTTCTAAGCCAACCTCCTGGTTGTCTGCGCGACCGCACATCCTTTCCCACTTAGCACACGCTTAGGGGCCTTAGCCGGCGATCTGGGCTGTTTCCCTCTCGACCACGGAGCTTATCCCCCGCGGTCTCACTGCCACGCTACAACCCGACGGCATTCGGAGTTTGGTTGACGTCAGTAACCCTGTGGGGCCCATCAGCCACCCAGTAGCTCTACCTCCGCCGGGCAACACGCGACGCTGCACCTAAATGCATTTCGGGGAGAACCAGCTATCACGGAGTTTGATTGGCCTTTCACCCCTACCCACAGCTCATCCCCCCAGTTTTCAACCTAGGTGGGTTCGGTCCTCCACACGCTCTTACACGTGCTTCAACCTGGCCATGGGTAGATCACCCCGCTTCGGGTCCAGAACGCGCCACTACAAACGCCCTATTCGGACTCGCTCTCGCTACGGCTACCCCACACGGGTTAACCTCGCGACACGCCACTGACTCGCAGGCTCATTCTTCAAAAGGCACGCCACCACCCCCACACAAGGTGCGGAAGGCTCTGACGGCTTGTAAGCGCCCGGTTTCAGGTACTATTTCACTCCCCTCCCGGGGTACTTTTCACCATTCCCTCACGGTACTATCCACTATCGGTCATCAGGAGGTATTCAGGCAGCCAAGTGGTCTTGGCAGATTCACACAGGATTCCACGAGCCCCGTGCTACTCGGGCAACACTGTCCCAGACACGCACCAACCAGTTCCGCCTACGGGGGTATCACCCACTACGCCACGCCTTCCCAGACGATTCAGCTACCAGCCAGCACACGCGCCCCCTCTCCGGCAGAAGAGAAACAGGACAGCCCCACAACCCCGCACACGCAACCCCTGCCGAGTATCACACGCACACGGTTTAACCATCATCCGCTTTCGCTCGCCACTACTCACGGAATATCTTCTCCTACGGGTACTGAGATGTTTCACTTCCCCGCGTCACCCCCCACACCCTATACAATTCAGATGCAGGTGACACGACATAACTCGTGCCGGGTCCCCCCATTCGGAAACCCTCGGATCACAGCCCGCCAGCCGGCTCCCCGAGGAATATCGCAGGCCACCACGTCCTTCATCGGCCCCTGATGCCAAGGCATCCACCGAACGCTCAAAAAAACAAACAACAAAGACACACGAACAAAACAAGAAACACTTTGTCGCAGAAATCTTACAGTAAGATGCTCGCGTCCACTATACAGTTCACAACCAACCCACCCACACCCACCCACAACCCCCAACAACCAGGAGCCCCAGACAGGTCAGGCAACCAGGGCGCACTGCCCCAGAACCCCGACAGCATGCCACCCCCACACACGCAGGGGCACCCACCACCAGCAGACCACCACGACCACAACAGCCCCAGCAGCCCACCACAGCGGGCGTGTCTTCTATGCCAGCACCAGGCCAGCCAACCACCCCGCGAGAACAAACCCACGAGACACGGTCGGCCGCCCAGCCTTCCACAAGGGCAAGCCCCCAGCCGGCCCAGACCCATTCAACGATCCAGACAACACACGACCAGGAAGCCACCCCCGCATAACCAATCCTTAGAAAGGAGGTGATCCAGCCGCACCTTCCGGTACGGCTACCTTGTTACGACTTCGTCCCAATCACCAGCCCCACCTTCGACCGCTCCCCGTAGGGCCACGGGCTTCGGGTGTTGCCGACTTTCATGACGTGACGGGCGGTGTGTACAAGGCCCGAGAACGTATTCACCGCAGCGTTGCTGATCTGCGATTACTAGCGACTCCAACTTCACGGTGTCGAGTTGCAGACACCGATCCGAACTGAGACCGGCTTTAAGGGATTCGCTCCACCTCACGGTATCGCAGCCCTCTGTACCGGCCATTGTAGCATGCGTGAAGCCCAAGACATAAGGGGCATGATGATTTGACGTCATCCCCACCTTCCTCCGAGTTGACCCCGGCAGTCTCCCGCGAGTCCCCACCACAACGTGCTGGCAACACGGGACAAGGGTTGCGCTCGTTGCGGGACTTAACCCAACATCTCACGACACGAGCTGACGACAACCATGCACCACCTGTGAACCGGCCCCACAAGGAGGAAACCCCGTCTCCGGAGCCGACCGGCACATGTCAAGCCTTGGTAAGGTTCTTCGCGTTGCATCGAATTAATCCGCATGCTCCGCCGCTTGTGCGGGCCCCCGTCAATTCCTTTGAGTTTTAGCCTTGCGGCCGTACTCCCCAGGCGGGGCACTTAATGCGTTAGCTACGGCGCGGAAGACCCGGAAAAGGCCCCCCACACCTAGTGCCCAACGTTTACGGCGTGGACTACCAGGGTATCTAATCCTGTTCGCTCCCCACGCTTTCGCTCCTCAGCGTCAGTAACGGCCCAGAGACCCGCCTTCGCCACCGGTGTTCTTCCTGATATCTGCGCATTCCACCGCTACACCAGGAGTTCCAGTCTCCCCTACCGCACTCAAGCCGGCCCGTACCCACCGCAAGCCCCCAGTTAAGCCAGAGGATTTCACGACAGACGCGACCAGCCGCCTACGAGCTCTTTACGCCCAATAATTCCGGACAACGCTCGCGCCCTACGTATTACCGCGGCTGCTGGCACGTAGTTAGCCGGCGCTTCTTATCCAGCTACCGTCAACCCACCCACAAAAGGGACAGGCCTGCTTCACTGGCGAAAGAGGTTTACAACCCGAAGGCCTCCATCCCTCACGCGGCGTCGCTGCATCAGGCTTGCGCCCATTGTGCAATATTCCCCACTGCTGCCTCCCGTAGGAGTCTGGGCCGTGTCTCAGTCCCAGTGTGACCGTCCACCCTCTCAGGCCGGCTACCCGTCACCGCCTTGGTAGGCCATCACCCCACCAACAAGCTGATAGGCCGCGAGCCCATCCCCCACCGAAACAATATCTTTCCCACACCCACCATGCAGCAGGCGCAGAATATCCCGTATTAGCCACACTTTCATGCGGTTATCCAGAAGAAGGGGGCAGGTTACTCACGTGTTACTCACCCGTTCGCCACTCATCCAGAACCAGCAAGCTGATCCCTTCACCGTTCGACTTGCATGTGTTAAGCACGCCGCCAGCGTTCGTCCTGAGCCAGGATCAAACTCTCCAAACAAAACCAACAAAACCAGGCCCCAACCAACCACAAACAGCCAGCCAGAACCCACAGTCAGTACAACAGTCCAGAAAACCAGACCAGGCCCAACCCAACCCCAAACACAGGGCCAGGCAAACCAAAACAAAACAAAACCCCAAAAACCACACACAACCAAAAGTCACGCGCAGCCCCCAGGGCCATGGCATAAAAAACATGACACACTATCGAGTTCTCAAACAACACACCCAGCCGGAACTCAATCAAGCCTTTGGACTCAACTTCGCTCTGGCGAGCAACTCCGCTACTCTAGAACATTTGTCGGTTCGACGTCAACCTCAGAAGTATTGTTCCCGGTCACACCGATCGACGCTCTGTCGTAGCGAGTTCGCTGCTGGAGGGTCTCGGGGGAAGCCCGGGCCGCTCGGCAGCGGGCTGTACTTTAGGCAGGTCCACCCCACAGACGTCAAACCGATCGCCCATGATCCAGGACACACCGACTTTTCCGCGCCATTCCAACCGCTTCGCTGAACGCATCGCTGCGCATCAACAACACCCCGCCATTCGTCAGTGTCCACCGAGCAGTTCGGTATGACTACAATCAGCCAGTCAGTTTACGATTCAACTACTGGCGTCCGGCATCGGACACCAGCGATCATCAAGGAGCACCTCCCGTGCCTGCTTCCACTCGTGGCGCCAAGCGCCCTCGTTCCGGATCCGACATCGTGACCAGCCCGTCGGCTCGCATCGTGCTGGCCGTCCTACGGATCGTCGTCGGCTTCATTTTCCTGTGGACCTTCCTGGACAAGACGTTCGGCCTCGGATTCTCCACCCCTCGTCAGATGGCCTGGATCCACGGAGGTCAGCCCGCCCAGGGCTTCATCAAGGGCGTGGCAGTTCACAGCCCCTTCGGGAGCGCATTTGAGCTGCTGGCCAACCCGGTCGGGGACTGGCTGTTCATGGCTGGGATGCTCGGGGTGGGCGTCGCCCTGACTCTGGGCATTGGGCTCAAGGTGAGCGCATTCGCGGCCTCAGCACTCATGGTGCCGTTGTATCTGGCCCTGTGGCCCATCGGCACCGGAGGTACCGAGAACGCCGCGACCAACCCCCTGGTCGATCTTCACTGGGTTCTGACTCTGTCTGCCATCCTGTTCGCCCTGACTCGGGCCGGCGACACCCTGGGGCTGGGCGCCTGGTGGTCTCGTCTGGTCGGGGACTCCTGGCTGCGTTGATGTCTCCGTCGTCGTGACCGATGAGCGACCTCAGGCCACGTGCTGCGTAGGGCCAGGGGCGTGAGACACCCGAAGGTGTCTCACGCCCCTGGCTACGTCACCTGGAACCTACGCTTCTCACTCCGTCTCAGCGAACTTGCGGACCGCCTTGGCCACGGCGTCGGCGACCCGGGTGTCGAAGGCGCCGGGGATGATGTACACGGGGCTGATCTCGTCGTCGGCGATCACCGAGGCGATACCGGTCGACGCGGCCCGCAGCAGTTCGGTGGAGATGTCGGTGATCCCGGTGTCCAGCAGACCTCGGAAGAGCCCGGGGAAGGCCAGGACATTGTTGATCTGGTTGGGGAAGTCCGAGCGTCCGGTCGCCACCACGGCGGCGTAGTCGGCCGCGCGGATCGGGTCGACCTCCGGGATCGGGTTAGCCATGGCGAAGACGATGGCGCCCTCGTTCATGACCTCCAGGTCCTCGGGCTCGAGCAGGTTGCCCGACGAGACGCCGATGAAGACGTCGGCCCCCTTGAGGCCCTCCTTGAGGGAGCCGGTCACCTGACGCGGGTTGGTGTTCTCTGCCAGCCACTTGCGGTGCTCGTTCATCCCCTCGGTGTTCGCCGCGGACAAGGCTCCGGTGCGCCCGTAGCCGACGATGTCCGTGGCGCCGTGCGCCATGAGCAGCTTGGCGATGGCGCTGCCGGCCGCACCGACACCGGACAGGACGATGCGCACGTCCTCGATCTTCTTGCCCACGATCTTCAGAGCGTTGATGAGGGCCGCCAGGGTCACGATGGCGGTGCCGTGCTGGTCGTCGTGGAAGACCGGGATGTCGAGCTCCTCGCGCAGGCGGGCCTCGATGTCGAAGCACTTGGGGGCGGCGATGTCCTCCAGGTTGATGCCGCCGTAGGCCGGGGCGATGGCCTTGACGATGGAGATGATCTCCTCGGGGTCCTTCGTGTCCAGGGCCACCGGCCAGGCGTCCACGTTGCCGAACTGCTTGAACAGAACGGCCTTGCCCTCCATGACGGGCATGGCGGCGGACGGGCCGATGTCCCCCAGCCCCAAGACCGCGGTCCCGTCGGTGACGACGGCGACGGTGTTCTTCTTGATGGTGAGCATCCGGGCGCGCTCAGGGTGGTCGTAGATGGCCTTGCAGACGCGGGCCACTCCGGGGGTGTAGACACGGGCCAGGTCACGACGATTGTGAATCGGGTACTTGCTAGCGATCTCAATCTTGCCTCCGACGTGAGTCAGGAAGGTCGAGTCGCCAACGTTGCGGACGACGACGCCGTCAATCTCCTCCAACTTGGCAACCAGCTCGTTGCGGTGCTTAGAGTCCCGGGTGTCCGCCGTGAGATTGACGGTGAGCTTGTCGCCGTCGGAATCGGCCACGTCGACGCCGGTGACGATGGCACCAGTCGCAGTGGCAGTGTCGACCAGGCGGGCCACCGCCTTCTGGGAGGCGGGCACCTCGAGGTACAGGGCGACGGTGTAACTGGGACTGGGCTGAACCATGGGCACTCCTCGTGGGATGGGCGGGACTTGAGGTCAGTACTCCGAGCCTATCTCTCACCGACCGCCAGCCACTCGGATGACGGTCCTATTGTGACCGGATGCTGAGATTCCGGGCAGCTTTCGCAAGCAATCTCACCCTGCTCGCAAGCCCTCCATTACCGACGCGAGCCGCCGGGGATGCTGAGGGGAACCGCCGGCAACGGACAGTCCGGCCCGTCACCGCTGGCTGGATGCAGCGGTGACGGGCCGGATTGTCCCGAACCGCCCTCAGTACGGGAGGGCGATGCAAGGAGAAAAGGAGAAGAGGATTCAGCAGACCTGCGGCGAGACCCGCCTCAGCCCTGCACGCGCTCCATGACGAGCTCGCGTACGCGCTTGGCGTCGGCCTGGCCGCGGGTCGCCTTCATGACGGCTCCGACGATGGCGCCGGCGGCCTGGACCTTGCCGCCGCGGATCTTGTCCGCCACGTCCGGGTTGGCGGCCAGGGCCTCGTCCACGGCGGCCAGCAGCGCGGAGTCGTCGGAGACGACCTCGAGCCCGCGAGCAGCGGCCACGGCCTCAGGATCACCTTCGCCGGCCAGGACCCCTTCGAGAACCTGGCGGGCGAGCTTGTCGGTCAGGCGCCCGGAGTCCACCAGCCCTTGCAGCTCGGCGATCTGCTCGGGCGTGACGGCCATGTCCTCCAGGGCCGTCTCCTGCTCCTTGGCCCTGCGGGAGAGCTCACCCATCCACCACTTGCGGGCGGCCTGACCGGTGATCCCCGCTGCCGCGGTGGCCTCGATGAGCTCGAGCGCCCC
Organism: Actinomyces sp. HMT 175; assembly: GCF_016694895.1. Classification (NCBI taxonomy): domain Bacteria; kingdom Bacillati; phylum Actinomycetota; class Actinomycetes; order Actinomycetales; family Actinomycetaceae; genus Actinomyces; species Actinomyces sp. HMT 175. The sequence continues at coordinate 933,741 of NZ_CP068012.1, read as the reverse complement.
GGCGTTGACGACGTCGCGCATCTCGGTGTCGCTCAGGCCCCACTCGGCCTTGAGGCGACGACGCTTGGCCGCGGGCATCTCGGGCAGCCCCGCACGGATCTCCTCGACCCATTCGCGGCTGGGCGCCACCGGAACCAGGTCCGGCTCGGGGAAGTAGCGGTAGTCGTCGGCGTCGGACTTGACGCGACCGGCGCGGGTGGTGCCGTCGGCCTGGCCGTGACGGGTCTCCTGAAGCACCTCTCCCCCGGCGGCCAGGATGGCGGCCTGGCGCTGGATCTCGTAGCGGACGACCTGCTCGATCCCACGGAAGGTGTTGACGTTCTTGGTCTCGGTGCGGGTGCCCAGCGGCGCGTCGGGCGACTCACGCAAGGAGACGTTGACGTCGGCGCGCACGTTGCCGCGCTCCATACGCGCCTCGGAGACGCCCAGGGCCCGGAAGATGTCGCGCAGTGTGCGCACGTAGGCGGCGGCGACCTGAGGCGCCCTGGCGCCGGTGCCCTCGATGGGGCGGGTGACGATCTCCACCAGCGGCACGCCGGCGCGGTTGTAGTCCACCAGGGAGTGGCTGGCGCCCTCGATACGGCCGTCGGCACCTCCGATGTGGGTGTTCTTGCCGGCGTCCTCCTCCATGTGGGCCCGCTCGATCGGGATGGTGAAGAAGGAGCCGTCCTCCATCTCGATCTCCAGGGCGCCGTCGTAGGCGATGGGCTCATCGGACTGGGAGGTCTGGAAGTCCTTGGCCAGGTCCGGGTAGAAGTAGTTCTTCCGGGCGAAGCGGCAGGACTGCGCGATCTCGCAGCCCAGAGCCAGGCCGATACGGATGGCGTACTCCACGCCACGGGCGTTGACCACCGGCAGCGCGCCGGGAAGGCCCACTGACGTGGGGGTCACCATCGTGTTGGGCTGAGCGCCGAAGACGTTGGGGGCGGCGTCGAACATCTTGGTGGCGGTCCCCAGCTCGACGTGCACCTCGAGTCCCAGGACCGGGTCGTAGCGACGAACGGCCTCGTCGAAGTCCATCAGCGTGTCACTCATCGTGTCTCCTCCAGCTCGGGCGCACGCGACAGCAGCGGCGCCCCCCATGTCTCCTCCAGCGCGGCCTCCAGGACGGCACCCACGCGGTACAGGCGGTCATCGGCCCTCTGCGGCGCCAGGATCTGGAAGCCCACCGGAAGCCCGTCATCACTCAGCCCCGAGGGCAGGCTCATGCCGGGTACCCCCGCGAGGTTGGCCGGGATCGTGGTCACGTCCAGCTTGTACATCGCCAGCGGGTCGTCCTTCTCCCCGAAGCGGTAGGCCGTCACCGGGGCGGTGGGCGAGACGAGGATGTCCGCCTTGTCCCAGGCGGCGGCGAAGTCGCGCTGCACGAGAGTGCGCACCTTCTGGGCCGAGCCGTAGTAGGCGTCGTAGTAGCCGGCCGACAGCACGTGGGTGCCCAGGATGATGCGGCGCTTGACCTCGTCACCGAAGCCCGCCCCGCGGGTGGCCGCCATGACGGTCTCGGCGGTGACCGGTCCCGACGTCGGTTCGACCCGCAGGCCGTAACGCATCCCGTCGTAGCGGGCCAGGTTGGAGGAGGCCTCGGCGGGCATGATGAGGTAGTAGGCGTCCAGCGCGTACTCCAGGTGCGGCAGGGAGACGGTCTCCACCTGCGCGCCGGCCGCCTCGAGCAGCTCCAGGGCGGCGTGGAAGGAGGCCACGACGCCGTCGTGGTAGCCCTCTCCGCCGTCAAGCTCGGAGATGACGCCGACTCGCAGTCCGGTCAGGTCCCTTCCCTCCTGGGCGGCCCGGACCACGGCAGCCATGTCGCGCGGGGCGTCCGGCAGCGAGGTCGAGTCCAGCGGGTCATGAGAGGCGATGACGTCGTGCAGTAGAGCGGTGTCCAGCACCGTACGGGCCATGGGGCCCGGCGTGTCGAGGGAGGAGGCCATGGCGATGACGCCGAAGCGCGAGACCGTGCCGTAGGTCGGCTTGACGCCGACCGTGCCGGTCACGGCCGCGGGCTGGCGGATCGAGCCCCCGGTATCGGTGCCCACGGCCACGGGGGCCTCGTAGGCGCCCACGGCCGCGGCCGAGCCACCCGAGGATCCTCCCGGGATGCGGCCCAGGTCCCAGGGATTGGCGGTGCGGCCGAAGGCCGAGTGCTCGGTGGAGCCGCCCATGGCGAACTCGTCGAGATTGGTCTTGCCCAGGATCGGGGTGCGGGCGGCGCGCAGGTTGCGCACGAGGGTGGCGTCATAGGGCGGCACCCATCCCTCGAGGATCCGTGAGGCGGCGGTGGTGACCTGGCCTCGGGTGACGATGAGGTCCTTGACGGCCACCGGCACACCGGTCAGCTCGCTGGTCGCCTGGCCCTCCTTGCGGGCGGCGTCAGCGGCGTCGGCCTGGCCCAGGGCGCACTCGGCATCGACGTCGAGGAAGGCCCCGACGGCGCCGTCGACGGCGGCGATGCGGTCGAGGTGGGCCTGGGTGAGCTCGCGCGAGGAGACCTCCCCCGCCGCCAGGGCCGCGGCCTGCGCGGCGGCGCTGCTCCTGATGAGGTCGGCCAGGGCGTTGGTGCTATGAGCGCTCATGAGGCGGAGTCCTCCCCCAGGATCTGCGGAACGAGGAACATGGAGTCCTCGCTGGCCGGCGCGCCGGCCAGGAGCTCGTCGACGTCGAGCGTGGGGGCCGGAACGTCCTCACGCAGCACGTTGGTCAGGGGCACGGGGTGGGAGGTCGCCGGCAGGTCGGGCGTGACCACGCTCGTGACCCGGGCGAAGGAGGAGGCGACCGCGTCCAGCTCTCCGGCCAGACGCGACACCTCCTCATCGCTCAGGGCAACCCGAGCCAGTGCCGCAACCCGTGCGACCTCATCAGTGGAAATAGCAGACATGGTGTGGAGTCTAGCCGGGTCGAGCCGGGCTGCGGCCCCACCGCGTCGACATCGCAGGCGCGACCGGCACGCCCGGCCCGCATCGGCGCCCTCTCCCGCCGGCGGCGCATGGCGCCAGGCCCTGCGGGTTCCTAGGAAACTGAACCGACACCGAATTCGTGCGATCTCACAGAGTCTCATCCCCGAGGATGATTGACATCGTCTCGTTTCACAGATGTCATGGTAATCACCAGGGTGAGGACCGCCCCGCCGGCGACGGCGCTGCCGCGTTGACGCAGGTCGGACCAAGAACAGCCCTTGGGTCAGACCTCCATCCAGCACCTTGGACCACCGGAGGTCGGATGGACCACTGAATTCGGCCACCCCGCCCCACACGGGACCCGTGGCCGAGGGACGAGGATGCATGAGCAGCAATACTTCCCCCGCTGGCACGCAGCACCAGGGAGAAGCCTCACAGGGCGAGACCACTGTGCTCAGCACGCCCTACGGGCAGCCCGAAGGCGTGCGTCGTCAGTCCGTCTTCCAGGCGGCTGCGAAAGCCACGGCACCGCAGGCCCATTCCGCCAATACCGCCTCAAGCGGTACGAGCGCCGAGCAGAGCAGTACTGAGGAGATCGAGGCCATCGCCCCGGCAGCGACCTCAGAACCGGGCTCCGGCAGCGAGCCCGACGATCAGTCGACGCTCGAGGGCGCTTCAGGAACCGAGAGCACTGTCAGTGCCGGTTATTCCGCTGCGGCCGTCCCGGGGACGAACGCCTTCCCGGCGCTGACCTCCACCGCTGCAGAGCCATCCTCGACCGAGCCGCGGCGGCGTCGCCGTTGGCCCCTGGGAGTCGCGGCCGCAGCGCTCCTCCTGCTGGGTGTCGCCGGTGCCGGAGGCTACGCCTACGCCGCGCACTACGACGGCCGGGCCGTCCCGGGGACCACTGTGGCCGGCACCGACGTCTCCGGCAAGAGCCGGCAGGAGGTGGTGGCCGCCATTGAGGAGCGCGCCAAGAGCACCAAGGTCGATATCTCCGGAGACGTCACCGCCAGCGCCTCTCTGGCGGACCTGGGAACCACCGTGGACGCCCAGGCGACCGCCGACGCCGTCATGGCCCGAGGCGACACGCTCGGTGAGAAGTTCCGCGCCCTGGTCTCCCAAGGCAAGAGCGAGGTCCCGGTGGTCTCCACCACCGACAAGACCAAGGTGAGCAGCTACGCCACCTCCCTGATCCCCGAGGACCGAGCCAAGGCACGCAACGCCACCGTGGTCCTGGGCGAGGACGGCACCACCTTCACCACCACGAGCTCGGCCAAGGGATCCTCCCTGGACGCCAACACCCTGGCCCAGGCCGCACAGAAGGCCGCCACGTCCCTGGACTCCTCGTCGATCTCCCTGACGATCACGGACGCCGCCCCGAAGGTCTCCGACTCCGACGCCCAGAAGGTCGCCGACAAGGCCAACGGCTGGGTCTCCCAGGACGTCACCATCACCATGGGCGAGGACTCCTACACGGCGGAGAACACGGACAAGGCCTCGTGGATCAAGATCACCAACTCGACCGAGTCCGCCCCGACCATCGCCGTGGACTCCTCAAAGGTCTCCCAGTGGGTCAAGTCACAGGCTGAGGAGGCCAGCTCCGAGCCCGTCACCGGCGAGCGCAACGTCAATGCCAGCGGCCAGGTGGTCTCCACCCCGACCGAGGCCAAGGACGGCAAGACCGTCAACAACGCCGACGCGGTGACCACCGCGATCACGCAGTCCCTGGGCAGCAACAAGGCCTACTCCGGCTCCTTCGAGGCCACGACGGTCAAGGCGGAGTGGAAGGAGCGCACCATCGCCAATGGTGCGGAGAAGCTGCCCTACCAGGCCGCTCCGGGTGAGAAGTGGGTCGACCTCAACCTGTCGAACAAGACGGTGACCGCTTACGAGGGGGCGACCGTCGTGCACGGCCCGGTCTCCATCGTCGACGGCGCCGCCGAGACCCCCACGGTCACCGGCACCTACAAGGTCTACCTGCAGTACGAGTCCCAGACCATGCGCGGTGAGAACGCCGACGGCTCCCCCTACGTCGCCGAGGACGTCCCGTGGGTGAGCTACTTCTACAGCGGCTACGCCTTCCACGGCGCGGGCTGGCGCTCCAGCTTCGGGTACTCCGGCTCCCACGGCTGCGTCAACATGCCGGTCCCCGAGGCGCAGTGGATCTACAACTGGGTCGACACGAACACGGTGGTCCACAGCCACTACTGAGCCGGTATCAGCGCCAGTAACAGCCGAGTCGCGAACGGGGCGGGGCACCTTCTGACAAGGAGGTGCCCCGCCCCGTTCGTGCGTCCTCAGGAGACCGCCTGGGGTCCGCCCTCCAGGAGCGCCACGAAACCCTCCTCGTCAAGGATCGTCAGCCCCAGCTCGCGGGCCTTGGTCTCCTTGGAGCCCGCCTTGTCCCCTACGACGACGAAGCTCGTCTTCTTCGAGACGCTGCCCGAGGCCTTGCCGCCGCGCGAGACGATGGCCTCCTTGGCGCTGTCCCGGGTGAATCCCTCCAGGGAGCCGGTGACGACGACGGTCAGGCCCTCCAGGGTGCGCGCCGGCTCCTCCTGCTCCTCCGAGTCCTCCTCCCGGGTGCGGACCCCGGCGGCCTCCCAGCGGCTGAGGATCTCGCGATGCCAGTCGACCTCACGCCACCTGGCCCAGGACTCGGCGATGGTGGGGCCGACGCCGTCGACCTCGGCCAGCTCGGCAACATCGGCCTGGCACAGGGCCTCCAGGGACCTGAAGCGCGCCGCCAGGGCCCGGGCGGCGGTCGGGCCGACGTGGCGCACAGACAAAGCCACCAGGATGCGCCACAGCGGGCGGCTGCGGGCCTGGCGGAGCTGGGAGAGCATGGCGGTGGCGTTCTTCCCCGGAGCAGTCGCCTTCTTGACCCGACCGTCGGCGTCGTAGGTCTGCTTGGTCCAGAAGAACCGGCTCAGGCGCCAGTCACCGGTGGGCACGCCTCGACGGGAGACGGGGCGCCAGACGAAGACCTCGCGCAGGTCGTCCTCGGTCAGGTCGAACAGGGTGGCCTCGCCGGTGAGTACCGGTGTCTGCTCGGTGATCCCCGCCTGCTTCAGGAGCTCCTCGACGGCCTCCACCCGCTGGGAGACGTGGAGGGAGTCGAGCTCTCCGGGCGGGAGGCTGAGCCGTCCGCCTTCGGTCTCCAGGCTCCGCCCGGCCGCGAGCGCGGTCAGTGCCTCGAGGCGTCCGGCGTCGGGGCGGGTCAGGGCCCCGGCGGCCTCGTCCCCCAGCCCTTCGACGTCCAGAGCGCCCCGGGAGCCGATGTGAGCGATCCTCTCGGTGAGCTGGGCGGGGCAGGACCGGGTATTGGGGCAGCGCAGGTCGACGTCGCCGTCCTTGGCCGGCGCCAGCTCGGTGCCGCAGGAGGGGCAGTGCGTCGGCATCACGAAGTCCCGCTCGCTGCCGTCACGCAGATCCACGACCGGCCCCAGGATCTCAGGGATGACGTCGCCGGCCTTGCGCACGATGACCATGTCCCCGATGCGCACGCCCTTGCGGGCCACCTCGGTGGCGTTGTGGAGAGTGGCGCGAGCCACCGTCGAGCCGGCGACCAGGACCGGCTCCATCATGCCGAAGGGCGTGACGCGGCCGGTGCGTCCGACCTGGACGGCGATGTCCAGCAGGCGGGTACGGACCTCCTCGGGCGGGTACTTGTAGGCGGTGGCCCAGCGGGGCACTCGGGAGGTGTGGCCCAGGCGGCGCTGAAGGGAGTGGTCGTCGAGCTTGAAGACGATGCCGTCGATCTCGTGGATGAGGTCGTGGCGGTGGGCGGCGTAGCGCTCGATGTAGGCCTCACGCTCGGCGCGCCCCCTCACCACGGCGTTGTAGGGGGACACCGGCAGCCCCCAGCCGGCCAGCAGCTCATACCACTCGTGCTGCCGGGTGGGGAGGCTCTCCCCCGGTGCGGGGGTGATCGCACCGACTCCGTGGGCGATCATCGCCAGAGGCCGGGAGGCGGTGACAGCGGGGTTCTTCTGGCGCAGCGAGCCGGCGGCCGCATTGCGGGGGTTGGCGAAGACCTGCAGGAGGGGGGCTCCGTCGGCCTGCCGCTGCACGTTGCGGGTGCGGCGCTCCTCGTTGAAGGCCTCGAAGTCCTGGGTGGGGAAGTAGACCTCTCCGCGCACCTCGAGCAGAGACGGGTGGGCGTCGCCGGCCAGGACGAGGGGGACCGAGGCGATGGTGCGCACGTTACCGGTGACGTCCTCACCGGTGGTGCCGTCGCCGCGGGTCGCGGCCCGGGTGAGGATGCCGTCCTCATAGGTCAGGGCCACGGCCAGGCCGTCGATCTTGACCTCTGCTGTCATGGCGAGTTCGTCGTCGCCGACCCCGGTCTCGGCGACCATGCGCTCGGCCCACTCCTGGACCTCGTCGAGGGAGAAGACGTCCTGAAGGGAGTACATGCGCTCGTGGTGCGGGGCGGGGGCGAAGTCGGTGACGGCGCGCCCGCCCACGGAGCGGGTCGGTGACCCGGCTCGGGCCAGGAGGGGGTGGGCCGCCTCCAGTCCCTCCAGCTCCCGATAGAGGGTGTCGTAGTCGGCGTCGGACATGGGGCTCTCGGCATCGATCGCGTTGTAGTAGGCGTCGCGGGCGGCCTCGATGTCACGCACCAGCTCGCTCCAACGCTCCCGGGCGGCGGTGGGGATGGCGCTCAGATCCACGGGGCCACGCTGATCGGAGCGTGCCGAGGAGGGGGCCGGGGCGAGAGCGGATCCGCGGGGCGCGTCGGTGTCAGTCATGGGGTCATCTTCCCCCAACCGGGTTCACACCGGGATCCGCCCGTGTCCACAGTGACCATGAACATCCCCGAACGCCGAGGTTGTCCACACCCGGGGCTGACCAACGGCGACGCGACGGTCCCCAGCGGCGATTCTGGAGCAATGAGCACTCCCACCGCCGTCCCGGACCACCACTGGCTCCTGCCGGCAGAGGCCTCGGCCTCGTTGCGCCGGCGCTCGGCGGGTGAGGCAGCCGCGGAGGCGGCTCTGGCCGCCTTGGCCGGTCCGTGGCACCTCGCGGTCCTGGACGGTCCTGACCGAGGCCTGGTGATGGCCGTCAGGGACGGCACTTTTCTGGGCCGGGGCGAGGTTCTCAGTGACCCCTTGGTCTCCCGCCATCATCTGCGCCTGCGCCTTCACGGCGGCCGAGTCCTGGCGCAGGACTGCGGATCGGCCAACGGCTCCTACCGCTACTGGCACCTGGGGCTGTGGCTGCGTATGCGCCGGGAGACGAGGATGAAGGAGGGGACGCTCCTGCGGCTGGGAGACAGCCTGCTCGAGCTGCGCAGGCGCCCCTGCGACCTGGTAGTGGCGGCCCCTGCGACACAGGCCTCGTCAACGGCATGGTTGATGGTGGGCTCACTGGTCTGCGTCCTGGTCATGGGCGGCTCAGCAGTGATCGCGCTCAGGACGGGCAGCCGCGGTGCAATGGGCATGGTCATGGTGGCGCCGATGGTCACGATGACGATCATGCGTCTGGTGCCCTTCCTGCAACAACGGCGAGCCCAACGTGCCGGGCGCGCCGGGCGTGCCGGTGGGGCCCGATGGCGCGCTCGCCGGTACCACCGGGGACGCCGACCGGGGTGGAGGCGCAATGAGCCGGACCCTGCCACGATGCTGCTGGCCGTCGCCGCGCGCTCCAGCATGTCTCAGGCCGTCCGGGACTCCCGGTCCGAGGGCTCAACGCCCGCCTCCGCCGCTCAGGAGGTCCTGGCCGCGTGGAGTGCCGCTCGCCGACGACGCTGCGTCCTGACGCTCTGCGACGGCGAGAGCCTGGCCCTGGTGGGCAAGGGCGCCGGCAATGCGCTGCGATGGTGGTGTGCCCAGCTTCTGGCCCGCGACGAGGTCCGGGTGACCGTGTTGGATGCCCCGTCAGGAGCCCTGCAACATGAACGCGCGGGCCATCGGGACAGTGCGCAAAGTGAGGGATGGGAGATGGCGAGCGGCCGGCTGGGGCTACGCCTCGCCTGGGGCCCGCAGGCCCACCCTCACAGCGCACAGATAGTGACTTGCGCCCACGATAAGGTCCCGCCCCAGGCTCTGAGCACACGGCCCGCTCCGGCCGGGGCGCCGTCGTGCTCACCGACCTGGTGGGAGGCGGTTCAGCACCTGAGCCGCTCCCGGATCACGGAACCGCCCCGGTCGTCGTCCCGGGTCGATGGCGTCCCCGACGTGGTCCCCCTCAAGACGCTCATGCACGACCTCGACGCCCACGAGCTGCGGGAGCAGTGGCAGGAGCAGGCGCACTCGCCGACCCGGGGCGCCCCGGCGCTGTCAGCGGTGCTCGGCGTGGGAGCACGAGGGCCGGTGCATGCCGACCTGGTGGCGGACGGCCCGCACGCCCTGCTGGCCGGGACAACGGGTTCGGGGAAGTCCGAGCTGCTCATCTCGTGGCTGGTGCAGCTGGCGCTGAGCCGAGCGCCGGACCGCCTCACCCTGGTCCTGGTCGACTACAAGGGCGGTGCCGCCTTCGGCCCCCTCGCCGGCCTGCCGCACACGGCCGGGGTCCTGACGGATCTGGATCCCGCCGGCACCCAGCGCGCCCTGTCCTCCTTGGAGGCCGAGGTGCGCCGCCGCGAGCGGATCCTGGCCGCCCACGGCGCCAAGGATCTCTCCTGCCTGCCGCCACAGGTCGTCGTCCCCGATCTGGTGGTGGCGGTGGACGAGTTCGCCACCTTGGCCGGCGAGCACGCCGAGGTCCTGGAGTCACTGGTGCGTATCGCCGCCCAGGGGCGCAGCCTGGGCATCCACCTCATTCTGGCCACACAGCGCCCTCAGGGGGCCGTGTCCCCGGCGATTCGGGCCAACACCTCCTTGCGAGTGTGCCTGCGGGTGCTCGACGCCGCTGACTCCAGGGACGTCCTGGGGCACGACGGGGCCGCCCGGATCGGTCATCATCCCGGGCGGGTCCTGGTCAGTGGCGCCGGCGGCGCTCAGGAGAGTGCCCCTGACCGGCAAGGTCTCTCCGACGGAGCCAGTGGTGCTCCCAGCCCTGGCAGTCAGGTGCTTCAGGCCCCCTGGTGCGGCTCGACACGTGAGGTCCAGAGGATCGTCGACCTCATCTCACTCGCAGCCCAGGGGCAAGCCTCCCCGTGGCGCCCCTGGGCGCCGGCCCTGCCCGCCTCGATCAGCGCGGCCGAGGCGCTCGAGCTGGTTCGGCTCCGGGGCCCCCGGGCACCGGGTGATCGTGAGGAGCAGGGAGCCGACGGGGCACTCGCCCCCACGGAGCCTGCTGACCACGCAGGGCTGTCCGGGTGCGACGACGACCATCTTCTCCTGGCCGTGACCGACCTTCCTCGCCAGCAGAGCCTGGGGCTGTGGCACTGGCGGGTCACACGCCCACTGCTGGTCCTCGGGGCCTCAAGGTCAGGGCGGTCCACAGTCATCGCCTCAGCCGCGACGGCAGCACTGGGCGCGGGCCGAGGAGTGCACCTGTGCGGCTTCGCCTCCCCGACCTTAGACGCCTCCGGCCAGGCCCCGGACGAGGCCTCACCCATACGCGAGATCCTCACCCACCCCGGGGTGGGCACGGTGGTCGGCACGGAGGACCCGCGACGCCTGGCCCGGCTGTGGGGACTCGCCGCCAGTGGGCACCTCGGCACGGACCTCCTGTGCCTCGATAACGTCGACGCGCTCGTCGCGACCATCGATGAGGTGCTGGGCCCCGGCCAGGGCAACGCCCTGCTGGAGGCCGTTATCCGCACCACGTCCGCAGCGGGCACTCCCCTGCTGCTGACCGCCCCTTTGGTCGCCTCCACCGCCCGGTGGGCCGGATCCATGGGCCTCAGGCTGGTTCTCGGTGCGGCCACCGGCACACAGGCCGCTCTGGCCGGTCTTCCACGCGGGGTGGTCACCGGCGGCGCCCCGGGGCGTGGCGTCATCCTGGACGGGGCGACGACGACCGCCTGCCAGATCGTGCTCCGTGCGGACTTCCCGGTATCCGCCTCCGAGCGCGACGGCGCCCGCGCGCTGCGGCTCGAGCCGCTGCCGACCCGGCTCACCTGGGAGGACGTCCCGGAGGGCACCTGGGCTGTGGGAGGAGACGCGGCGGCACCGGTCACGCTTCCGGCTCACACCAGCGTCCTGGTCGCCGGGCCTCCCGGCTCGGGGCGCTCCACGGCACTGCGGGCTCTGGCCCAGGCGATGGCCTCCGACCCCCTCGTCGTTGACGACCTGGACCTGGCGGACATCACCACCGCCACTCAGGTGGAGGCCGCGCTGGCGCGCTCCGAGGTGGTCCTGGCCTCCGCCTCGACGGAGAAGGTCGCCACGACCTTCCGCGGCGCGATCTCCACCATGCGTGAGCGTGAGGCACTCGTCGTGCTGTGGCCCGGTATGCGCCCTGCCGATCAGGCCGCCGGCATCTCCTTGCGGACGGTCACCGACCCCAGAGCGATGACGCTGCCCGGTCGTGGGGCACTCGTCTATCGCGGAACGTGCCTGCCCATTCAGATCGTGCTACCCCGGCCCGAAGACAATGATCGTCCTATTGAACACCCTGTTTAACAGGCATTCTCAATGAAGGAAAGTGGTGTTATCTCAACAGCTCAGCATCCTGTGAGGATCACGACAGGGTATCGGCACAGGTCTCATGATCGAGGTCTTGCCCACCGCCCCCCGTCGTGTGAAAGTTGTTCTCAGACGCGGCCGCCGTTCCCTGACAAGTTGGGTCGGCGCCAACCGCATGACCGATGACCTTGTAGGGGGCCCTTATGGACTGGCGCAGCCAAGCCGCATGTCTCACCGTTGACCCGGAGCTCTTCTTCCCCGTGGGGAACACAGGTCCCGCCATTGCCCAGATCGCCAAGGCAAAAGAGGTGTGCGGCCGCTGCGAGGTGGTGGACACCTGCCTGAAGTGGGCACTGGAGAACGGCCAGGACGCCGGCGTCTGGGGAGGCATGAGCGAGGACGAGCGCCGTTCTCTCAAGCGCCGGGCGGCCAGGGCCCGCCGGTCCTCCTGAAAACTGATCGAGTTCTTGACACTGCGGTGTTCGCACGGTTAATCGTGCGAACACCGTTTTGTTGATCCAGTGGTTCTCTACAGCGGGAAAAGGAAAGGTCAGGCTTCAGCCCTGGCAGCCCGCTGATGAAGGCGGGCATGAATGACGACGTCGGTGCCCCCTCCGCTCAGAGGCTCCCAGTCAATGACCCCGCGCAGCTCTCCTCGCACGAGCGTGGTGACGATCCGTGTTCCCAGTCCGGTCATGAGGGTGTCCGGCGCCAGGCCCGCACCGTTGTCCATGACGTGGACCTCGAGCCGGTCCTCGTCACGGTGGGCCGTGACCGTCACGCGGCCGTCGCGGCCATCGAGGCCGTGCTCGACGGCGTTGGTCACGAGCTCGGCCAGCACCGTGGCCAGCGCCTGCGCCGTGTCAGCGTCGACCACCCCGAAGGAGCCCTCCAGCTTGGTGCTGACCTCGCCCGTGGGCGTGGCCACGACCGCGGCCATGCGCAGGATGGAGGAGAAGACCTCATCGAAGTCCACGTGCTCGTTGACGTTGTGGCTCAGGGCGTCGTGGACGGTGGCGATAGTGGTCACCCGGCGCTCGGCCTCGGACAGGGCCTGACGGGTCTCCTCGTTCGAGGCGCGGCGGGCCTGCATACGCAGCAGCGCCGAGACGGTCTGCAGGTTGTTCTTGACCCGGTGGTGAACCTCCCGGATGGTGGCGTCCTTGTTGAGCAGAACCTGCTCACGCCGACGCACCTCGGTGACGTCACGCACTAGAAGCACCGCCCCGGAACGGCGCCCCTTGAGCGTGAGCGGGATGGAGCGCACAGACAGGAACACTCCCCCGACCTCGACCTCGGTGAGCCAGGCCTGCCTGCCCATGAGGACCACGGCCAGCGTCTCATCGACGGGGGTACGAGCAGGAATGATCGAGGTGACGGCCTCAGCCAGCAGGATCCCCTCCAGCTCGCCCTCAATCCCCAGGCGGTGGAAGCAGGAGCGCCCGTTGGGGCTGACGTAGACGATCCGCCCCTCCTCGTCCAGGCGCAGGACGCCGTCGGCCACGCGCGGCGTGCCGTGGCGGATCGTGGTGCCGGCACCCTGGATGGGGAACTCGCCCGAGGCGGTCATCTGGCACAGGACCTCGGCGATCTCCTCCATCTCCCGCTCAACGATGCGCCCGCCCCGGATAACACCCACCGAGGTCTCCCGAGTCACGACGGCGATCGGCGTGCCGGCGTGAACAACCGGGATGTACTCCTCCTGGACCGCGGCGGTACCGGTCCAGTAGGGCTCGGCCGCGTCCTGGATCTGGGCGGTGGACAGTGACTCCATGGCCATGGCCTCACGCGAGGCCGGCATGCGCCGCCCGACGACGTCCTCGAGGTGAACGGTGGTTCCCCCCGAGGGGCGGGTGTGGCCCGCGGCAATGAAGCGCCCCGCACGAGTACGCACCCACAGGACCAGGTCGGAGGTGGATAGGTCCGCAATCAACTGCCAGTCGGCCACCAGCTGGTGGATCCAGTCGAGGTCGGCCTCAGCGAGGTCGACTGCGTCTCTCAGGGCGCTAGGCAGAAGATTAGGCACCTCTCAAGGTTATCGGCAGTGAGCGGAACCGGCTCGTTGAGCCGGCTAATTGCCAAGCAGGACACATGTTCGGGACCTGAGCGATCCCGCATTCAACCGCACGAGCACGCCTTGGCTTCCGTCCCCGCGGAGGTCGGAACATGCCCCGGACCGGCGAAACATGACAGGATCGCACCATGAGGAAGACCATCACCATCACCTATCCCGCCACTCCGGCACGCACCGCGCAGATGCTCGCCGACCCCGCCTACCAGGAGGCACGGGTCTCGCGGGCCGGGCTCGACAACGCCTCGGTGGACGTCGCCCAGCGCGGCCAGGGCTTCGTGGCCACCATCGCCGGAAGCATCCAGCCCTCCCAGCTGCCCTCGGTCGCCTCGAGGTTCGTGCGCTCGGCGGTGTCCTTCTCCGTGGCCGAGTCCTGGGGCGAGCCGAAGGATGACGGCTCACGCTCCGGCGGCTACGACGTGACGATCAAGAACGCCCCGGTCAAGGTCAGCGCCACCTCCACCATGTCTCCCGCCGGTGAGGCCACCACCGTCACCGTCGACGTCGACCTCAAGGTCACCGTGCCGTTGGTCGGCAAGACCATCGAGGAGAAGGCGATGGGCATGGTGGGCCGAGTCGTGGCGGACGAGGAGCGCCGGGCCGCCGACTGGCTCGCCGAGCACTGATTCGCGTTTCATCACGCCCCGATCACGCACGGATCACTGACTGTGCGCTGCGTCGCCCAGCGGCGTTATTCCCGTACTGCGCCCCTGTCCGCCAGTGGCGCAGCACGGGGCTGTACGCCGATTCCACCGCCGAGTCTCACCCGGTTTCATGGCACGATCAGGCCATGAGCACTTCTAACACAGCCGCCTCCGCCCCTAACGCCGTGTGGGCCGAGCGCGCAGGCACCCGCCAGTACATCGGCCGCAACTCCTCGGGCGCTGAGGTCCGCATCGGCATGGGCCCGGGCGAGTTCTCCCCCGGTGAGCTGATGAAGATCGCCCTGGCCACCTGCAACACCCTGTCCGCCGATCACCGTCTGGCCAAGGCCCTGGGCGAGGACTTCGAGGCCACCGTGGGCTGCTCGACCGTCAAGAACGACGCCGAGGAGCGCTACGAGTCCTTCCAGGTCGAGATCGTCACCGACCTGTCCTCGCTCGACGCCGAGCAGCGCGAGCTGCTCAGCCAGCGGGTCGCCGGCGCCGTCGACCGTCACTGCACCGTGGGCCACACCATCGAGCACGGCGCTACCTACACCACGACGATCGTCGACCCCAACGAGGACTGAGCCCTCAAGCACTCCGGCCCTTGAACCGGCCGCGCTCCCCGAGGCCCCCTGCGTCACTCAGGTAAGGAGACCACTGTGAACACCTCCCGCTCCGGGCGCTCCACAGCGCTGGAACGTGCCCTCGACAAGGCGATCGCCATCCCGGCCTCCCGCATCGAGGAGCGTGTCGCACGGATGCGCCGGGACCGCCCCGGGGCCGACGCCGCCGAGCTCGTCGAGATGGCCGGCGCCCGCTTCCGGCGGGATGCAGGGTTGTCATCGGGGGCGGTCGGGGCCTCGGCGGCCATCCCGGCCATCAGTACGGGCGCGGCCGCTGCCCTGACGGTCGGCCAGAGCGCCGCCTTCATCGCCTCGGCCGTCACCTACGTTCTGACTGTCGCGGAGATCCAGGGGGTCCACGTCGTCGACACCGAGCGCCGTCGGGCCCTGGTCCTCTCCGCCCTTCTGGGCAAGGAGGGATCCGAGGCGGTTCAGGGCCAGCTGGGTCTGTCCTCGATGTTCTGGGCGGCTCAGCTGCTCATGCAGATGCCCCTGCCGTCGGTGAAGTCGATCAACGCCCACCTCATCAAGCGGGTGGCCAAGCGCTCGGCCGCCAAGGGCGGGGCGCTGGCACTGGGGCGCCTCCTGCCCTTCGGGATCGGGGCCGCCATCGGCTGGAAGGGGGGCCGGGCGCTGGCCAACCAGGTCATCGAGGGGGCGCAGGCGGCGCTGGGGCCCCAGCTCGCTCTGAGCGACTACGTCGACAGCTCCCACGTCGAGGTGATCGAAGCGTGAGCGGTATCGGCAGCGGCAGCGAACCCTCACCGTCGGCCGCCCAGTACCCGGCCCTGGCGCAGATGGGGCTCGTCCCCCCGCCAGGTGTCGACGTCGCCTACGAGAACCTCCTGGCCGAGGTCCTGACCAACGGGACTGCGAAGTCCGACCGCACCGGCACCGGGACGCGGTCACTCTTCGCCCGCCAGCTGCGCTACGACCTGCGCCGCGGCTTCCCCCGCATCACCACGAAGTTCGTGGCCATGAAGGCCGTCAAGGGTGAGTTGCTGTGGTTCTTGCGCGGGGAGACCAACGTGCGCTGGCTCCAGGAGCGGGGCATCACCATCTGGGACGAGTGGGCCGACGACTCCGGTGAGCTGGGACCGGTCTACGGCTCGCAGTGGCGCTCCTGGCCCACCCGGGACGGGGGCGCGATCGACCAGATCACCGGACTCATCGATACGCTGCGCACCGACCCGGACTCGCGGCGCATGCTGGTGTCGGCCTGGAACGTCTCCGAGCTGGGATCCATGGCGCTGGCCCCCTGCCACGCCTTCTTCCAGTGCTACGTGGCCGACGGCCGCCTGAGCCTGCAGATCTACCAGCGCAGCGCTGACCTGTTCCTGGGGGTGCCCTTCAACATCGCCTCCTACGCGCTGCTGACCCACATGCTCGCCCAGCAGACGGACCTGGAGCCCGGAGAGCTCATCTGGACCGGCGGAGACTGCCACATCTACGACAACCACATCGAGCAGGTCCGCACCCAGCTCTCCCGGGTGCCCAGCGCCCACCCCTTCCCCACGCTGCGCCTGGAGCGGGCCGAGTCCATCGACTCCTACGACATGGACGACATCGACGCCTCCCAGGGCTACGAGCACCACCCCACGATCAAGGCCCCGGTCGCGGTATGAGCGGCCTGGGGATGATCTGGGCCCAGGACGTCACCGGCGTCTTGGGAGCCGACGGCGGCATGCTGTGGCGCGTGCCGGCGGACTTCGCCCACTTCAAGGCCACGACCATGGGCTGCGGGCTGGTCATGGGGCGCACCACCTGGGACTCACTGGGAGGCCCCCTGCCCGGGCGGCGCAACGTGGTCCTCACCCGTGACCGCTCCTGGCGGGCCGAGGGGGCGGTCCGCGCCGGCTCGCTGCGCGAGGGGCTCTCGCTGGCGGCACGGGGCCTGGCCGCTGAGCTGGGGCACGATCCCCGTGAGGGGGATGCTGCGGGGCTGCCCCGCCTGTGGGTCATCGGTGGCGGGAGCGTCTACGAGCAGGCGCTGGCTGACGGCCTGCCCGATGTGCTCGTCGTCAGCGTCCTGGACCTGGATGCCACGCAGCGGGCCCGCGAGCGCGGCCTGCCCGACTCGGCGCTCGTGCACGCACCGGGGATCAGCACTCAGGAGTGGGCCATCGATCCGGCCCTCTCCGACCCGCGGGGGCAGTGGCGCCCCACATCCGGGGACGCGCGCTGGCGCGTGGAGACCTGGCGGCACCTGTAGACGCGCTTGAAACGCCCTCGGCGAGCATTTCAGCGGATGCTCAGTGCTCGGCGTCGTAGCGCGCCCGGGCCTGGCTGACAGCGCCGAGGTGCTCAGTGGCCCAGGCCTCGACGTGAGCCAGCGCCTCCGCCAGCCCCTTGCCTGAGTCGGTGAGCTCGTAGGTCACTCGCGGTGGGATCTCAGGGTACTGATGGCGCTCGATGAGTCCATCACGCTCAAGGCCCCTGAGGGTCTGGGTGAGCATCTTGGTGGAGATACCGTCGACGCGGGTCGCTATCTCCTTGAAGCGTTGCGGCTGGTCCGCTTCGTGGAGCGCCCCGACGACGAGCACGGTCCACAGGTCGCCGAGCGACTTGAGCAGGCCGCGTGAGGGGCAGCTGCGGCTATAGGGGTCGGGCGCCATCTCCCCCGCCTGCTGCGTGCCGGTCGGCTGCTCAGTGTCGGCCACGTCGTCTCCTCGTGTGCTTGGTCGCTGATCCGTCGTCGGCCACCCACGCGTGTGAGCGGCCAACGACGGGCATAGGCGACAGGTTACCTGCGAACCGGGAGCCTTACTCGAGGCTTAGTCGGGGCTCACTCGGGGCTCACTCGGGGCTCACTCTGACACGACGGCGAGGCCGCCGGTCCAACCGACCTGCTCCGTGACACCCAGGGCGATGTTCAGTGCCCCGAGTGCCTCCATACGCTCTGCCCGCTTGAGCTCGCCGGCGTCGGCCCACGCCAGTCCGGCGGCCTCGACGAACGAGCGCAGGCCCGCCTTGGCCTCTGCGGAGTCGGAGGCGGCCAGGACAGTGGCCGGGCGCGCGCCGATGGTGCCGCTCGCCAGGACGGCGGCGAAGACGGTGTTGAAGGCCTTGACCACCTGGGCGTCCGGGAGCTTCGCTGCGAGCTCGGCGCTCGCGGAGCTGCCGGCCGGGACGAGAGAGTCGAGAGTGGTGAAGTCCAGGGGGTTGGTCGGGTCGACGACGACCTTGCCGGCGAATGCCTGTGCGCCGTAGGTGGCGATGACCTCGTCGATGGCGGCGTAGGGCAGGGCGAGGACAACGATGTCACCGGTCAGGGGCGAACCGATCTGGGCGACGTCGACGCCCGACAGGCCGGTGGCCTTGGAGGCGTCGCGCACCAGGACCTGAGTACTGGCACCGGCCTTGACCGCCAGACCCGCGACCGCCGATCCGATGTTGCCGGCGCCGATGATGGAGATGGAGGGGACAGACATGAGAGCTCCTTGAGCGTTAGTTGTTGAACGAACAACTAAACTCTCTCACGCGCAGTCACTTTCCGAAAGAGAGTGACTGTATGTAAGAGATCACAACTGTTGTCCGCACGCTCTCCGCCATCACTGACACGCCGGACACCGCGGTCCTCTCGCCGCTCAGAGCAGCTTCTTGGAGGTGAGCCAGTCGGTGGCGATGGTCTTGGAGCTGAGCTTCTCGCCGGTGGAGCGCTGGTTGAGGGAGCGCAGCTCGTCGGGGGTCAGCAGGGCCGAGACCCGGTTGATGGCGGTGGCCGCGATGGCCGGCAGTGAGGCGGAGACCAGCGGGGTGACGTTCTGCGGGAGGATGAGCATCTGGGGGTCGGACAGGATGACGAGGTTCTTGGCCCCGATGGCGGGATCGGAGGAGTAGATGTCGGCGACATCGACGGTGCCGTCGGTGAGGGCCTTGACGGTCAGAGGCCCGCCGGAGTCCTCCACCGGCGTGACGGAGGCGTCGACGCCGTAGACGGCCTTGAGGCCCTTGGGGCCGTAGGGGCGGGTGGTGAACTCCGAGTTCGCGGCGATCGTGACGGACCGCCCCAGCGAGGCCAGGTCGCCGATGGAGGTCAGGGAGTGGGCCTGGGCGGTGGCCTTGGTGACGGTCAGGGAGTCCTGGTCCGTCGCCTCGGCCGGGTTCAGGACGGTCAGCGAGTGCGGCAGGGTCCTCAGCAGGCTGTCCTGGATGGAGGCGGTATCGCCGGCGGCACGGGAGGGGGTCGCGGTGGCGGTCGCGGTGGCGGTCGTGGCAGTCGGGCCGTCTGAGGCGGAGGTCTTGCTGTAGTACTCCAGCAGGTTGCCGCCGTACTCGGGGATGACGTGGATCTTGCCGGCCTCGAGCTCGGGCAGGTAGACCTCCCGCTGGCCGATCTGGTACTGGCGGGTGACGGTCAGGCCCGTCTTCTCCATCATCTGGGCGTAGAGCTCGGCGATGATCTCGTTGGAGTAGTACTGCTGGCTGCCGACGATGATCGGGCCGCCGGAGTAACCTCCCGAGGCTTGGTCAACGGCGAAGGGGTCGGTGTCGGAGCAGGCGCTCAGGGCGAGCAGGCCTGTGGTCGCACCGACGCCGGCCAGCAGGCCGCGTCGCGTCAGCAGCTTGCCGGGGCGCGAGTGGGACGGTGCAGTCATGCTGATTCCTTCCGGTGCTGCCGGGCACCTGGGGGCGTGACCCCCCATTGGATGAGGGTGAAGACGGCCTCGGAGGCCAGGGCCAGGGAGATGACCAGGAGCGCCGAGGAGAGCATCATGACGTAGTCCTGGGTCTTGAGGCCCAGGAACATGAGTCGGCCGAGCCCACCGGCGCCGGTGTAGGCGGCCAGCGTGGCGGTGGAGATGACCTGGAGGCTGGCCGAGCGCAGCCCGCCGACGAGCAGCGGCGCCCCCAGCGGGATCTCGACCCGGCCCAGCACCTGCAGCTCGCTCATGCCGCTGGCCCGGGCGCCGTCGACGGCCATGACTGAGGCCGCCCGCACCCCGCTCATGGCTCCGGCCAGGACACTGGGCAGGGCCAGGATGACGAAGGCGATCATGGGGGCGCTCAGGCCGACCCCGAGAACGAGGCCGAACAGCGTGATGAGGCCGAGGGTGGGCAGGGAGCGGGCCGTACCGCTGAGCGGCTGCACCCAGGTGCGCCCGCGTCCGGTGTGCCCCACCCACCAGCCGGCGGGGACCCCGATGAGGGCGGCGATGAGGACACCGGCCAGGGAGTAGAGGACATGCTGGACCAGCAGCGGGCCGATCCCCATGGCCCCGCTCCAGTGAGCGGGATCGGCGATGTAGGCCAGGGCGGCCAGAACGAACCTCACGCCTTGCCCTCCTGACTGTTCGAGGCGGCTGCGCAGGCTCCGGCAGGGACTACCCCGGCGTCGCCGGCGCGCTTCCAGGTCCAGGGCAGGCACAGCCGCCCCAGAGCGAGGACGAGCCCGTCCAGGACGAGGGCCAGGGCCGCGGTGGCCACCAGGCCGGTGACGATCTCCGCGGTGATGCCGCGCTGGAAGCCGTCGGTGAACAGCCAGCCGAGGCTGCGCACACCGAGGACCGCCCCGACAGTGGTCAGTGAGATCGTCGAGACCGTCACCACCCGCAGGCCCGTGAGGATCGCGGAGCCCGCCAGCGGCAGCTCGACGGTGAGGAAGCAGCGCAGCCGCCCCATGCCCATGGCGGTGGCGGCGTCCAGGACACGGGCGTCAACGGCGTCGAGCGCGTCGGCGGTGGCCGGCACCAGGAGCGCCAGCCCGTAGAGGGTCAGGGCCACGATGACGTTGAGCGGGTCGCGGATGCCGGTGGCCAGGATGATGGGGAGGATGACGAACAGGGCCAGGGAGGGGACGGCGTAGAGCAGGGAGGAGCCGGTCACCAGCACGGCTCGCAACGGCCGGGCCACGCGGGCCAGCCGGGCGATAGGGATCGCCAGGACGAAGGAGGCGATGATCGCGGGAACCGCCTGGAGCAGGTGGGCCAGGAGGTGCCCGGCGATGGTGGGCAGGTTGGCCAGGACCCAGCTCATGCCCGTTCCTCCGCCTCCGAGGAGGATTCGTCGGCCAGGCGCCCGACGGCGCGGCCGGCCCGGTCCAGGACGATCCGGGACTCGGCGACGTCCGTGAGCTGAAGCTGGCGGGCGGCGTCGTCGAGGCCGAGGAAGCGGGCGACGAAGTCATCGGCCGGGTCGGCCAGTAGCTGGGGACCGCTGCCTCGCTGGGCGACCTGGGCGCCTTCACGCAGGAGGATGATCTCGTCGCCCAGGGCGAGGGCCTCGTCGACGTCGTGGGTGACGAAGATGATGGTCTTGTCCAGCTCGGCCTGGATGCGGGCCATCTCGCGCTGGAGGTCGCGGCGCACGAGGGGGTCGACGGCGCCGAAGGGCTCGTCCATGAGGAGCACCTCGGGATCGGCGGCCAGTGCCCGGGCCACACCGACCCGCTGGGCCTGGCCGCCGGAGAGCTGGTGGGGGTAGCGCCCGGCCAGGTCGCGGTCGAGGTCGAGCATGTCCATGAGCTCGAGGGCCCGGCACCGGGCGTCGTGGCGGTCGGCGCCCTGGAGGCGGGGTACGAGGGTGATGTTGTCGATGACGCGCCGGTGCGGCAGCAGCCCCGCGTTCTGCATGACGTAGCCGATGGAGCGACGCAGGGCCACGGCATCGCGGGTGGCGACGTCCTCGTCATCGATGAGGACCCGTCCGCTGGAGGGCTCCACCATGCGGTTGACCATGCGCAGCAGGGTCGTCTTGCCACAGCCGGACGATCCCAGCAGGACGGTGGTAGTGCCGGCCTCAATGTGGGCGGTGAAGGAGTCGACGGCGGGGGAACCTGATTCGGCGCCCCTCCCGGCCGGGTACGACTTGGTAACGGTATCGAAGGTAATGGTGCTGCTCATTGCGGGTGCCGGGTGTCCTCTCATGGCCTCTGGCGGCGCGGCCCGATGGCGTATTGCCACCGTACCAGCCACCATCTGCCGATCTGCCAGATGGCAGCCTTTCCCAAGGCGATTGGTGCAGGATTGAAAGCAAACACCCAGGTGCTCACCATCGACACGTCGAAGGTATCGACGAGCTGCTCCCTCTCAACACCGCAGCAGTGCGCACCATTCCCGCACTGCATGCCCAGGCTGCGACCCCGGGCGGGCTTTCCGGATCAGAAGGTCCGGATCAGAAGGCCGGGCGCAGGGCGACGTCGTCGGAGTAGTCGGAGGCAACGAGCTCGACGCGGTTGCCCTCGGGGTCAAGCACGGTGGCCTCGTAGTACCCGTCGCCGGTCTCGCGAGGTCCGTCGACGACCGGCACACCGGCTTCCGACATGTAGGAAGCCAGGCGGTCGACGTCTTCGCGCCCCGGCAGGCCAAAAGAGACGTGAGCCCACCCCAGCCCGGCGGCCTCGCGCCCCTCGGCCAGCTCCGGACGGGTCATGATCTCCAGGCGGGTCCCCCGCTCGCCCGCGGGCGTCTCGGCGAAGTGGAGGATGTGGGTGCGCAGGCCGGTCCTGGGGTTCTCGTAGAGACCGTTGGCATGCCCGTCAAACCAGTGGGAGTAGAAGTCGCGGGCGCTGTCGAGGTCGGCGACCCAGATGGCGACGTGGTCGAGGTACGGCATGGTCATTCCTTTCCTGACGGTGAAGAATCACTACCGACAACCAGAGATGATCGTACGATCACTCCTCCAGGCAGTGATTTTTCGGGATTGAATCAACGGATTCCTGCAAATCTGATCCGTTGACACCAACAGTAGAAGACCATACGATCATTGTCATTGCTCGTTCTCCAGCAAAACGATCACCTCGTTGCTACCGATGCGGAGGAAGCATGCGCGACAGTCCCCACGACAGGCGCCGCACGATACTGCGTGCCCTGAGCCCCACCACGGTCCACAGTGTGCAGGCGCTGTCCCGGCTGACCGGGGTCTCGGTCATCACCATCCGCCGGGACCTGGCCGAGCTGGCCCAGGAGGGCCTCGTGACCCGGGTCCACGGCGGGGCTCTGCGTGCACCGCGCCGTGGAGCCGCCCGACCGGCCTCCATGCGTCGCAGGCAGGATGTGGAGATCAAGCGCCGTCTGGCGCAGGCCACTGCCGAGCTCATCGAGGACGGGGAGGCAGTCATCATCGACTCGGGGACCACCTGCGAGATGGTGGCCGAGCAGCTCGCCGGCCGCGACATCCGGGTTCTGTGCCTGTCGCTGGGAGCCGGGGCGGCAGTGGCCTCCGTGCGTGGAGCCGCGGTGACCATCGCGGGCGGCCCGGTGGATCCGGAGTCCCTCTCCCTGTTCTCCGCTGAGGCGGTCGAGGCTGTGCGCGCGTTCCGCGCCGACGTCGCGGTCCTGTCCACCTGCGCCGTGTCCACCCATGAGGGCATGACCGTCATGGAGTCCGACGACGCGATGGTCAAGCGCGCCATCATGGCCTCCTCCACCCGACGCGTTCTGCCGACCGCACCGAGCAAGATCACCCAGACCAACACCTACCGGTTCGGGCGTATCGAGGACCTCGACACGCTGCTGACAACAAGCCAGATCGACCCCGAGGCCCTCGAGGAGCTGCGGGGCGCCGGGGTTGACGTCATCCTGTGCGACTAACGGCGAACGACCGGGTCGCAGCGGAGCGGCTCAGCCCAGCAGTGCTGCGATGGTGCAGGAGACCGCCAGCAGCGGGAGGATCCCCTGCTTGGCGGCCGCGCCCCGGTGGTGCGCCGACGTCAGGGACACAGCGGCCGTCAGCATGGGCACTCGATTCATGAGACGGATGGAAACCGGTCGGCTCAACCGCCCCATCGCCGTCGTTATTCCCCCGGGATTCCTGGCGCAGTCTCCTGAATGTCCTGCGCTCAGGAGGCCTGCTTGGTCACCCAGGCGATGAAGTTCTCCTCACCGGTGCCGGTCAGCTCGGCCATCGTGTGCCCCTGCCCCCAGATGGTGGCGAAGTCGACGTTGCCGGCTCCGGCCTGCTGGAGCGCCAGGGCGAGGTTCACCTCGACGGTGGAGGCCGTGTCGCCCTGGGTGATGCCGGTGCGGATACGCCAGGCGGGGGCGATGGTGGAGCTGCCCCGCCCCTTGGAGTCCTGGGTGAGGTAGTACAGGGGGTCGTACATCGCCACGCGCGTGACCATGTCGGTGCCGACCGAGTCCTTGGCGGCCAGGTCCTTCTCGTAGGCGGCGACGCCGTAGTCCTTGTTCCAGCCCGACAGCCCCGAGTACCTGGACTGCCCCTTGGAGATGACCTCGCGGCTCAAGGAGGAGAAGTGCTGCTTGTTCTCCCCCGAGCCCATGACGAGGTTCTCGGTCTGGGCGCGGCCCACGCCGTCGAAGGCCCCCACGCCCTTGGAGGCGTTCTTCTGGGAGGTGACGAAGCCCTGCAGGCCGGTGATCGTCGCGGTCTTCTTGGAGGCGTCGTAAGCGACCCACTGCGAGGAGGAGTTGAGGAAGGCGATGTACTCCTCCACCGTCTTGTAGGTGGTGGACTCGGCGCTGCCCTGACCACCGCTTCCGGATTTCCCACCCTTGGGGGGCGTGCCGCCACCGTCGCTGGGCGGGGTTCCCGACGGCGCCCCGCCGCCACCGCTGGGCTCCATCCCCGCCATCTCGGTGGAGGAGGGCGTGTAGGGGAAGGTGGTAGCCGCCAGGAAGTCGTTGAGGGACTTCTGGATGACCGACACGAGGTGGTCGTAGTAGGAGCCTGACAGGTAGGTGCCCTGGGAGGAGGACTCCAGGGTCAGCGGCTTGCCCTGGGAGTCGGTGAGCTTCAGCCCATTGAGGTAGGTCGGGAAGGCCGCCGCGAGGTCCTGGGAGTAGGCCCGCGTCCAGGTGCCCTCGGCCCGGGTGTCGGAGGAGGCGAACTGCCCCATGTTCCACTCGTAGGCGGCGTTGGCGCTGTCCAGGCTGGTGATCGGGCACCAGCACATGGCTCCGGCGACGGCGTCGGACAGCGCCTTGCCGCTGGTGTCAGTGGTGGCGGCCCCCAGGACGGCCAGGTAGGGGGCGAACAGCTCGCTGTCCCCGGAGGCTCCGGCGACGGCGCTCTGCGCCCCTCCCCCGCTGTGCCCGAAGACGTAGACCTTCGCGGCGTCGCCGGGAACGGCGGCGGAGTTGTAGCGCCGGTAGCGCACGGCGGCCTTGAGGTCGGCGACGCCCCAGGGCGCGTTGCCGGAGTAGGTCTGGGAGTTGGAGTCCTTGCCGCGCAGACCGGCGAGGACGTAGATGAAGCCGGCCTCCATGTAGGCCTTGATGGTGTCGTAGGAGTACTCGGTGGGCGGCTTCTGGGCGGAGTATCCCGGGGTGTTGACCGGGAAGACGGTGGGTGCGGTGGCAGCGGTGAAGCTGCCGACGGCGCCCGAGGCGTTGACGGTGACCGTGTAGGTGCCGTTGCCGTTGTCCTTCCCAGTGAAGTAGGCACCGGGCACGTAGATGCCCAGGGTCTCGTAGTCCGAGGCCTGGGGCGTGGCCACATAGCGCAGACCCAGCTGGTAGTAGACCTTGTGGTCCGCGTCGTAGCGCCAGGCGGCGGAGTCCAGGGCGAGCTTGGCATCGGTGGGTGCCTGAGACGAGGCCGTGGAGGACGCCTGCGCGGTGGCCCCTCCGGTGGAGCAGGCTCCCAGGCCCAGGAGTCCCGCCGTGGCGGGCAGGGCGGCAAGGATGGTGCGTCGTGGCAGGTTCATCGTGGTTCCCTCCGGCACGCTCAGTCGCGTGCCTCGCTCGGGTGTCTGCGTACGTGGCTAGCACATCACCTTAAGGCACGGACGATCCCAGGACGGGGTTGTGCCGCTTCTGTGAGTCGGCATCCGCATGCTGGCGAGCAAGCCAGAATGTGGGCTCGGCTCGTACGACGACGGCGTCGCCCTCACGTGAAGGGCGACGCCGTCGTCAGCTATGAGGGACAGTCCAGAGGATCAGTCCTCAGCGGCACTGGGGTGAGTCATGTCCATGGGCACGACCCACTTGTCGAACTCCTCAGCGGTGACGAAGCCGAGCTCGAGGGCGGACTCGCGCAGGGACAGGCCCTTGTGGTGCGCGTTCTTGGCGATCTTGGAGGCCTTGTCGTAGCCGATGTGGCGGTTGAGGGCGGTGACCTGCATGAGGTTGGTCTCCAGGTTGGCCTTGATCCGCTCGGTGTTGGGCTCGATGCCGTAGGCGCAGTTGGTGTCGAAGGAGACGCAGGTGTCACCCAGGAGCTGGATGGACTCCAGGACGCACCAGGCCATAACCGGCTTGAAGACGTTGAGCTGGAAGTTGCCCTGGGATCCGGCGAAGCCGACGGTGGCGTCGTTGCCGAAGACCTTCGTGGCCACCATGGTCATGGCCTCGCACTGGGTGGGGTTGACCTTGCCGGGCATGATCGAGCTGCCGGGCTCGTTCTCCGGGATGATGAGCTCGCCGATGCCGTTGCGGGGGCCGGAGGCGTACCAGCGCACGTCGTTGGCGATCTTCATGAGGGCGTCGCCCAGGACGCGCAGGGCGCCGGAGACCTGAACCAGGGCGTCGTGGGCGCCCAGGGCGGCGAAGAGGTTGTCCGCCTGGGTGAACTCGATGCCGGTCTCCTCGGAGATCTTCTTGGCGCACAGGGCCCCGAACTTCGGGTGGGCGTTGAGGCCGGTGCCGACGGCGGTCCCGCCGATAGCCAGCTCACGGGCGCGGGAGTCGGCGTAGCGGATGCCGTCAAGGGCGAAGTCGATCTGGGCGACCCAGCCGCTGATGACCTGCCCCAGGGTGATGGGGGTGGCGTCCTGCAGGTGGGTGCGGCCCACCATGACGACGTCGGCGTAGGCCTTGGCCTTGGCGTCCAGGGTGTCGCGCAGCTGCTGGACGCGCGGGTACATGGCGGCCAGCTCGTTGACGACGGCGATGTGCATGGCCGTGGGGAACGTGTCGTTGGAGGACTGGCCGCGGTTGACGTGGTCGTTGGGGTGAACCGGGGTCTTGGAGCCGCGCTCGCCACCGGCCAGCTCAATGGCCCGGTTGGAGATGACCTCGTTGGAGTTCATGTTGGACTGGGTGCCCGAGCCGGTCTGGAAGACCACGAGCGGGAACTCGGCGTCGAGGTCACCGGCGATGACCTCGTCGCCGGCCTTGGCGATGAGCTCGGCGATGTCGGCGGGCAGCTCGCCGAGCTCGGCATTTGCCAGGGCGGCGGACTTCTTGAGGATCCCCAGGGCCTTAATCATGGGGCGGCCCCACACGAAGGTCTCGCGGCCGATGTCGAAGTTGTGCAGGCTCCGCTCGGTCTGGGCCCCCCAGTAGCGGTTGGCGTCCACCTCGATGGTGCCCATGGAGTCGGATTCGGTGCGGGTCGTGACAGCCTGGTTGGGCGTCTTTGCATCAGTTGTCATAGGTGCAAGGTTAGGCGCTCGTGCTCGCCGCCGTGCGGGGACGGGCGTCCCAGACACGTCTCAGATCGCTACCGGCCGACATCACCGAAGGCGCATCACACGGGTCGCAGCTGTTCCAGGGCCAGGTCCAGCAGATCCGCAAGATGCTCATTGCCGTCAATGGTCCGGGGCTCGTGGAGATGACCCGTGATCTGCAGGGCAGCGAGCCCATGAAGCAGAACCCAGATGACGGTGGCGATCTCACGGGTGGGGCCGGGTCGTAGTAGACCGGCTCCCTGGGCCTGGGCAACGAGCTCGCCGACGGCGGCCATGGCGTCGTCGGCGGCCTCCTCCAGCCCGGGGTCCGGCTCCGCAATCGGGGCGTCCCCGAAGACCAGCTGGTAGTGATGGGGGCACTCGACTGCGTAGTCGATGTAGGCCCAGCAACCGGCGCGCAGCCGCTGTCGCGCCCCCCGGTGCCGCTCCGCACCGTGACGAATCCGCTCTGCGATCTGCCGCAGGGTCCGTCCCGCCAGGGCACGCATGAGCGCAGCCTTGTCCGCGTAGTGACGATAGGGCGCCGAGCGGGACACGCCGGCAGCCTCACCAACGGCGCGCAGCGTCACCGACTCAGGTCCCCTGTCCTCGAGCAGCGTTGCAGCGGCGTCGAGGATGGCGGCGCGCGTCGGACCTGGATCACGAGGGCTCATGGCCCAAGCCTACCCACATGTTGACACAGTCAACTTTCCGGTTATGCTGACATTGTCAACTTAATCTGAGGAGAGGAACGACTCATGACCGACACCACCCGTACCGGCGCCGACTTCGACGCGAGCTACCTGCGCACCTGGACTGAGCCCGACGCCGGTCAGCGCCGTGCACTCATCGAGCAGATGTGGGCCCCGCACGGGTCGCTGCACATCTCCTCACCCGCCTTGACCGTCACAGGAACAGCCGACATCGCTGAGCACATCAACCGCGTCCACAACGACCGCATTGCGGGTCAGGGCCTGACCTTCAGCTACGACCAGCGCATGGAGTCCGGCGACGCGCTATTGCTGCGCTGGTCAATGACCGCCCCAAGCGGCGACGTCGTCGGGCGCGGAGTCGACACCGTCTTCCGCGACGTCGACGGCAAGGTGACGCGTGCCTATATGTTCATGGGCGTGAACTGACCCGAGCGATCCCCTGCGACTCGCCTCGACGTCGGCAGCTCAGGACATCGCCGCCAGCACCGCCTCGGTGCCGGCGGCGATCGTCGTGTGCGCACCGGCCGCGAGTCGGATGACCTCGTCGGGGTCGGTGGGCGCCTGGGCGAAGGACAGGTCGGAGACGACGCTCATGCCGGCCACGCGCACCCCGAGCTGGTGCAGGGCGATGGCTTCCAGGACGGTGGACATGCCGACACAGTCGGCACCGGCGGATTCCAGCATTCGCGTCTCCGCCATGGTCTGATACTCCGGCCCGCGCACAGCGGCATAGACGCCTGACCTCTCTGTGACACCGCGCAGGACGTCAGCGAGCTCGTCGTCCCACACACTGCGAACGTCAGTGAAGACCGGGCCGTCGAAGGGTGAGGAGCCGGTGAGGTTGAGGTGGTCGGTGATCGTCATGACCTCGCCGATGTGCCAGCTGCGCAGGCAGCCGCCGGCGTTGACCAGGACGGCCCCGCGTACGCCGGCTGCGGCCGCGATACGGGACAGGGTGACCACGGGTCCTGGGCCGTGCCCCTCGTAGAGGTGGGTCCGTCCGCGGGCCACGAGGACGCGCCGCTCTCCCCCGACCTCCTGTCCGGCCACCTTCCGACCACGAGCGACGACATAGGAGTCGAGGCGGTCCTCATGTCCCGGCGCGACCGGGACCATGACCCCGGGCAGGTCGGACAGGCGCAGGCTCGCAGCCGGCTCACCCCAGGACGCCAAGGCATCAGCGGCGCCGGACCCCAGGACCACCAGGAGGTCGTGGCGAGGTGCGCCGGTGCGTCGGGCGATCTGGTGGGCGCCTTCCACGGCCGGGCCCGGGCCTTCTGCGCCGGCAGAGGCGCTCAGGGCCTCCAGACGCTCAGGCTCGAGAGCGAAGCCTGTGGCCTTGTCGTTCACGAACGGGCCTCCTGGAGGGCGACCCGGCCTCGGCCGAGGGCAAGGTGCCCGAGCACACCGATGAGCAGAGCGGCCAGCACACCGAGGTTGGCTCCGGCCCAGGCCCCGTCGCGGCCCCCGAGAGGCCCGAGCAGGTAGCCCTGCCAGGACAACCAGGAGGCGGCCGAGTTGACGACCAGCCCCCAGCCAACGACGGAACCGGCAGCCACGAGGACGATGGCCTCCCAGTTGACTGAGCCGTAGACGCCGTCGGGTGTGAAGAGGGCCTCCTCGTCGTAGTCGCGCTTGCGCAGAATGACCTCGGCGACCATGACTCCGGCCCAGGCGGCGATGACGACTCCCAGGGTGGTGAGGAACCCTTGGAAGGGGCCGAGGAAGTCATCGGCACCGAAGATGACGGCGATGGTGCCCACGGTCATGATGGTGGCGTCGATGGAGGTGGCCACGTGCCGGCGCACGGGCAGGCCGGTCGCCAGGAGCGACAGGCCCGAGGAGTACAGGTCCATGATGATGCCGCCGGCCAGCCCCAGGATGGCGACGATCGCGAAGGGGATGAGGAACCACGTGGGCAGGATCGTGGTCAGGGCGCCGATGGGGTCGGTGTTGATGGCCTGGCCGAGCTCGGCGTCGGAACCCACCAGGAGGATGCCGAAGAAGACGAGCACCACGCAGGGCAGTGCCGATCCCAGCGTGGTCCAGCCGATGACGCCGGCCGTCGAGGCCTTGCGGGGCAGGTAGCGGGAGTAGTCGGCGGCGGCATTGACCCAACCGAGGCCGAAGCCGGTGGCCACCATGACCAGGGCTCCGATGAAGGCCGCGGGGCCGCCCGACGGCAGGGCCAGAATCCTGTGGACACTGATCTGGGGAGCGACAAGGACGAGGTAGATGATGGTGAGGACACCGGTGGCCCAGGTGATCCAGGTCTGGACCCTCATGATCGCCTCGAAGCCGAGGATGCCGGCACTGGCGGCCAGGCCGACAGTGAGCAGGAAGCCCAGGATCTGGGCACCGACCTGGTTGTGCCAGCCCAGGGCCTGGAACACCGTGGCTGAGGCCAGGGTGGCGGAAACGCACAGGACGGTTTCCCAGCCGACCGTGAGGATCCAGGACAGGGCCGCGGACAGGCGGTTGCCGTTGTAGCCGAAGGCCGCTCGGGACAGCGCCAGGGTGGGGGCGCTGCCTCGTTTGCCCAGGACGGCCACGACGCCGCACAGGAGGAAGGAGACGATGACACCGACGCTGCCAGCAACGACCGCCTGCCAGAAGGACAGTCCGAATCCGAGGACCCAGGCGCCCCAGGACAGTCCCAGCACGGAGATGTTGGCCGCGAACCAGGGCATGAAGAGATCGCTCGGCCGTCCCTTGCGATCGGACTCGGAGATGACGTCAAGACCGGCGTTCTCGACGCGGGTGGCGGCGGGGACGTCTGCGGGTGCACTGCTCATGGGTGATCGACCTCGATGTCGGTATCAGGTGGCTCTCGAAGGAGAGGTGCCTGAAGTCTACGGGCACTGAGATGCGGCGAACGACGTCGGAGAGAGGAAACGATCCACCACACCCTCAGTAACATAGGATATGTCACACATTCTAGGTGGTCTCCATAGAAACTCTCACTGAATATCGGGTGTCGTCTCAGATGTACGCCTGTATAGTCGAGCCATCCTCCACCTCGTGGAGACTCACTACGGAAAGGAGCTCTCATGAGCGACAACGGAACCTTCGACAGGATCGCCGGCAAGGCCAAGGAGGCCGCAGGCAAGGTCACTGGTAACAAGGAGACCGAGACCGAGGGCAAGCTCCAGCAGGCCGAGGGCAAGATCAAGGAGGTCGCCGAGGACGCCAAGGACGCCATCAAGGGTGCGGTGAACCACCTCAAGGGCGACAAGTAAGCGTCGTCGCGACATACGCAATAGCGCCCAGCCTCCTGAAGGAGGCTGGGCGCTACTGCGTTGCCGATACCGGCGTCAGCTGCTCGCAGGGATCAGGGTCGGCGCCACGTTGACCACGCTCTGCGAGGGGTCGGCCTGCCCCCAGGAGTTGTTCCCCCAGGTCCAGGTCCCCTTGTCAACCGTGGCCCACGTGTCATAGCCGGAGGTGCCGATCTGGGTGGCCCCGTCGATCTTGTCCACCTGCACCAACCCTGAGGGGGTGTCGGAGACAGTTCCGTTGACCTGTCCGTAGCGGTTGGAGCCGAAGCACCAGACTGTGCCCTTGGCGAGCGCACAGGTGTGCTCGTAACCGGAGACGAGCGCGGTGGGAGCGGCCGGCAGCTTGCCGACCTCCACAGCCTGGTTGACCAGCGCCTCGTCAGTCTTCTTGCCGAGCTGGCCGACCTCGTTGGCGCCCCAGGCGTAGACCTTGCCCGAGTCATCCACGGCCACGGCGAAGCCCTTGCCCACACTCAGCGCAGAGACCTTGACCTTCTCCAGGCCGGGCACCGCCGTCGGCGAGACACGTGCGCCCTGAGTGTTGGCCTGGGCGTCAGCGCCCCAGCAGGCGACTCCGGTACCGCCCGAGGAGCAGACGAAGGAACCGCTGCCGGCGCGCAGGGTCGTAGGCTTGTTGGCAGCAGGGGCCGCCGCAGCGGGGGACGACGGAGCCGCCGCGTCCTTACCGGGCCACAGCCAGTGCCCTCCCAGGGCACCCCCGACCAGCCCGAGGGCGAGCACGCTGACCGCTACGACCGGGAGGACCCAACCGCGACGCGGAGCACTGCTCGGGTACTGGGAGACATCGCTCTGCGGTGCCTCCATCTCTGTCACCGCGGGCAGCGGCTGAAGCCTGTAGCCCTGCGGCTGAGGCTGCGTCGGTGTCGCCATCTGCGGCTGGGGCGGCGCGACCGCAGCCGGCTGCTGAGCGGGCTGAGTCGGCTGAGCCGCCCCGTAGTCCACAGTGCCGCCACGAGCGCCGTCGCCCCCGAATACGCCATCAAAGGCCGCGGGCTGTGCAGGCGCCCCGTACACGGGCGCGGGCTCTTGAACGGGCACCTGCTGCTGAGCAGGCGGGTACCCGGCAGGCTGCTGAGGGGAATATCCGGCAGATGCTGCGATCTGTTCGAGCTGCGCACGCTGCTCGGGCGTCCAGGCGTGTCCGGCGGCAAGGGCCTCCTGAGCACGCTCAGGACTGCCGCCGATGAACCACAGCACCCTGTCCCCGTCGAGCATCCGGTCATCCATGGGCCAGACCTCTCCTCAACGTCAAGGACCGATGTGTGTCAGTAGGTCAGCCTACGGCGAGCCATGAGCATGGCGGCGCCTGTCGCACCGGTGCCCAGCACCATCCAAGCGGCGGTCGTTCCCGCTCCGGTCTGAGCGAGGGTGGAGCGACCTGCGGTGGCGGTGCCCTGCTGGCCAGAGGCAGCCTGCTCGCGGGGTGCGGCGGCCTGCTCACCGGGAGCCTCCGCGGCTCCCTGGGGGGCGCTCTCCTCGGCCGCCGCAGGGGCGCCTCCCTCAGAGGACTGCTCGGGGGCCGGGGCCTGCTGCTCGGGAGCAGCCTGGGAACCGGCAGGATCGCCCTGCTGCTGGTCGCCCTGGTTCGGCTGGGACTGCTCAGCCGGAGCCTCCGGCTTGTTCTCCTGCTGCGCCGCGGCGTTGTTGGCACCCGGAGCCTGAGGTGCCGCCTTGCCCGCGTCCTCCGCGGGGGCGGGAGCAGGCTCGGGGGCGGGGGCAGGCTTGTCACCATCGGGCTTGGGAGCGGCCGGGGAGGGGGTGTCGGGCTGGGGAGCGTCGGCCTTCGCGCCACCGGACTGCGGCGCCACCTGCTCGGCGGCAGGAGCGGGGTCCGTCTCGGCAGCAGCCGCGCCGACCGGGACGACGGACAGGGCGACGGCCGCGGACGCGGCCATCCATACGCTTCGCTTCATGGGAACTCCTTCAGGATGTGAGAGCCACGACTCTCACATCGGGTGATGAGGATGTGGATGCGGACACCTTACCCAACGCAGCCCGGGTCCTGTCACGCCACCGACACGGGCACTACTCCACTGTTGGGCACTTCACATCTTAGCCGCTCGGACGTGCTGAGAGACGGTCAGACCCTCAGGCCCAGCCCTCTCATACGCGAGACCGCCCCCTGGGTCAGCACCGAGTGGAGCTGCTCCTGAGCCATCTGCCCGAGGAGCTCGGGGAACTGCCCCAGGAGCCTCTGGAAGGTTCCGATCTCCTCACCGATGACGCGCCGACCCCACAGCCCCAGCCGGGCGGCCAGCTGTGGGTCGGCCGCAATGACCTCCTCCAGCTCGGCGACGGCGTAGGTGCTGATCGGGTCCTGGCTGAGCTCGTGGACGAGCCCTCTGCGCAAGGGATCCTCCAACGACTCGCTCAGCGCCATCCCGAAGTCGATGAGCAGCCCGAAGGTGATGTAGGTCTTGAGCAGGCGCTCGGCCCAGTCCAGTGGCCGCAGCCGCTCGTCGAAGTCGCCCAGCACGTCGGTGAAGCGCTCGGCCGCCCCCAGGGCGTCGATGCCGTGGGTCGCGGCCAGCTCCACGACCCGGTCGAAGGAGGCGACCTCCCAGGCGCTCATGCGCAGCAGGTCGACCCGGGCCGTCATCCGCGGAGCCCGGTCGGCATCCTTGGCGTAGCGGGTGCAGGCCGCCGTCCGGGAGATCGCGACGACGCCGACGACCGACAGCTCGTGAGGACCGACCTGCATCGGGGTGGAGGCGCTGCTGGGCTGAGGTGACGGAGTCGGCATCTGGGACATGGCCACCATCGTATCCAGGTCTTGTCGTGCGTGAAGCACAGCCGTGACATCGACCACGCCGACGGCGCACCTCCCCATCCAGACAGGCCATCATCATGTTTTCCCGCTACGCTGACGGCGTCCACGGTTGCCCGGTCGTCAGATGGACTCAGCTATGACTCGCGATCGGCTGCCAGATCCGACGGCGCCGACGCCCACGCAGCGCACCCGACTGTGCGCGCGAGCGACAGCCGCGCCGGAGCGGTTCAACCCGATCAGAAGACAAGGAACCTCGTGAGCAACGAGCAGCACGGGGCCGACGCCGTCGAGCCCGACCACAACTCCACAGACGACCAGACCCCCATCGAGGGTGCCGACGCCGCTGCCGGCGCCACGACCGCCCCGTCCGGGATCATCGAGACGGCCGGCGCCCACGCCCCCGTCCTGGACGAGGCCACTCCCGACATCACCGACGAGGGCGACCAGACCGACCTGAGCCGCAAGACCTTCGCCGACTTCGGTGTCGAGCCGGAGATCTGCGAGGCCCTGGACGCCAAGGGCATCACCCACCCCTTCCCCATCCAGGCCCTCACCCTGCCAGTTGCCCTGGAGGGGCAGGACATCATCGGTCAGGCCAAGACCGGCACCGGCAAGACCCTGGGCTTCGGCATCCCCCTGCTCATGGACACCCTGGGTCCCGGGGAGGAGGGCTGGGACGAGGATCCCGCCTCCGGCAGCCCCCAGGCCCTGGTCATCCTGCCCACCCGTGAGCTGGCCAAGCAGGTCGCCGAGGAGCTGTCCACGGC
This sequence comes from Actinomyces sp. HMT 175, assembly GCF_016694895.1. Classification (NCBI taxonomy): domain Bacteria; kingdom Bacillati; phylum Actinomycetota; class Actinomycetes; order Actinomycetales; family Actinomycetaceae; genus Actinomyces; species Actinomyces sp. HMT 175. The sequence continues at coordinate 899,143 of NZ_CP068012.1, read as the reverse complement.
TGCCGCCAAGCGGACCGTGCGCATCGTCCAGGTCTACGGCGGGCGCGCCTACGAGCCCCAGATCGAGGACCTCGAGCGGGGAGCCGAGGTCGTCGTGGGAACGCCCGGCCGCCTCATCGACCTCATGGAGCGCGGTGTGCTGGACCTGGCTCACGTCACCACCGTCGTCCTGGACGAAGCCGACGAGATGCTGGACCTGGGCTTCCTTCCCGACGTGGAGAAGATCCTGGCCCGCACCCGCGCCGACCGGCACACGATGCTCTTCAGCGCCACCATGCCCGGGGCCGTGGTCGCCCTGGCGCGCCGCTACATGACCCGCCCCACCCACATCCGCGCCCAGGACCCGGGCGACGAGGGTATGACCGTCCAGACGGTCCAGCAGGTCGTCTACCGCACCCACTCGATGAACAAGGTGGAGGTCGTCTCCCGGATCCTCCAGGCCGAGGGGCGCGGGCGCACCATCATCTTCGCGCGCACCAAGCGCACAGCGGCCCGGGTGGCCGACGACCTGCGCGCCCGCGGTTTCGCCACCGGGGCCCTGCACGGCGACCTCGGCCAGGGGGCCCGCGAGCAGGCCCTGCGCGCCTTCCGCAACAACAAGGTGGACGTGCTGGTGGCCACCGACGTGGCCGCTCGGGGTATCGACGTCGACGACGTCACCCACGTCATCAACTACCAGTGCCCCGAGGACGAGAAGATCTACGTCCACCGCATCGGGCGCACCGGACGCGCCGGCAACTCCGGCACGGCGGTCACCTTCGTGGACTGGGACGACGTGCCGCGCTGGCGGATCATCGCCAAGGCTCTGGGCCTGCCCATCGAGGAGCCGGTGGAGACCTACCACACCAGCGAGCACCTGTTCTCCGACCTGTCGATCCCGGAGAAGGTCACCGGCCGCCTGCCCCGTCACAAGCGCACCCTGGAGGGGCTCGACGCCGAGGAGATCGAGGACCTGGGTGAGACCGGCAAGCGTGGGCGCAAGCAGTCCGGCCGACAGGGCGGGCGCTCGGAGCGCGGCCGGGGCGGCAGGGGCGCCAAGGACTCCAAGCGCGGTGAGCGTTCCCGGCGCTCCGCCGACGGCGAGGCCAAGCCCCGGCGCAAACGCACCCGTAAGCGCACGCGCGGCGGCCGCCCGGTTGACGGGACCGCCGGCGAGTAGGACTGACAGGCAGCGGCTGAGACTCACGTGGGTCTCAGCCGCTGCCCGACTCCGGGGCGAAGCCGGGTCAGAGGCGGGTCGCCAGGAAGGCGAAGACGCCGTCGGCCATGATCTGGACGGCGATGGCCGCCAGGAGCAGTCCCATGACCCGGGTGAGGATCCGGATGCCGGAGGTGCCCAGCACCCGGTTGAGCCCCAGGGAGAAGCGCAGCGAGGCCCAGATGGCGATGTGCGTGCCGATGATCGCGGCCGTCACGGATACCCACCCGGCCACCCCGCCTCCGGTGGTGTCCACGGCGACCATCGCCGCGACGATGGCGCCGGGCCCGGCCAGCAGGGGCGTGCCCAGGGGCACGAGGGCGGCGTTGGCGGTGACGGCGTCAGGATCGGGACTCTCATCGACCTTGTCGGTCAGCAGCTCCAGGGCCACCAGGAGCAGCAGCAGTCCGCCGGCCACCTGGAGGGAGGGCACCGAGATCCCCAGGAACTTCAGGATGTAGCGTCCGAAGACTGCGAAGAGCACGATGACGGCGAAGGAGACGACCGTGGCCTGGCGTGCGGAGGCGGCGCGCTCCGGGGGTGTCTGCCGCGAGGTCAGGGACAGGAAGATCGGGATGGCGCCCAACGGGTCCTGGATCACCAGGAGCGTGGTGAAGGTCGTGGCGAAGACCGTGGTGTCGAAGACGGACTGCAGCATGGGGCGTTTCTATCACCACCGCTCGGCGGGAGTCGGGTGCCGTGGCCGGTCGGCCCTCAGGGGCGGACGAGGTCGAGGGCGCCCTCGTCGAGGATCTGTTCCAGCAGCTCGGGCGGCATGAGGTTCTCCCCCAGGCGGTTGGGCTTGCCGGAGCCGTGGTAGTCCGAGGCCCCCGACAGCCCCAGGCCCAGGCGCTGGGCCAGGAGGCGAACCTGCTCGCGCTGCTCGGGGTCCTGGTCGCGGTGGTTCATCTCCAGGGCCGCCAGGCCGGCCTCGGCCATCTGGGCGAAGGTCTCATCGGGCACGAGGCGGCGTTGGCGGGAGGCGGCGCGCGGGTGGGCCGCCACCGGGACCCCACCGGCGGCGCGCACCAGGCGGCAGGCCTCCACCGGGTCCAGCGCCCAGTGGTGGACATAGTAGGGCGAGGAGGTGGCCAGCGGCCCGGCGAAGGCGGCGTTGCGATCGGGGAAGGAGCCGGCCGCTACGAGGGCGTCGGCGATATGGGGCCGGCCGATCGTGTGGGAGTCGGCCGACTGGGTCAGAACGTCCTCCCAGGTGACCGGGTAGTCCTCGCTAAGGCGCTCGACCATCCGCTGGGCCCGGCTGTCGCGCGAGCGGCGGGCACGGGCGAAGGCGGCCTCCAGCCCGGCGTCGTCGGCCCGGTGCAGGTAGGACAGCAGGTGGAGGGTGACCCCATCGGCGGCGCAGGAGATCTCGGTGCCGCGCAGCAGGGCGACACCGGCGAACGGAACGGCCCGGGCCGCCTCCTGCCAGCCGGCCATCGTGTCGTGGTCGGTCAGGCCGACGACGTCGAGGCCGGCCTCGGCCGCCTTCTCCATGAGCTCGGCGGGCGAGTCGGTGCCGTCGGAGCAGGCCGAGTGGGTGTGGGGGTCGATGCGCACCGGGACAGTGTAGGTAAGTGCGGGCAGCGCGCAGGGAGGCGTGGAAGACTGGACGGCATGAGCGAGTCGAGCCGTATGAGCAGTACTGTGCCCACCACGCGGCGCACCGACGACGCCCTGGTCCGCTTCGGGGTGATCGGGGCCGGTTTCATCGCCCGCTGGTTCGCCGAGGCCGTCGCCCGCGAGCCGGGTGCACAGATCGTGGCCGTCACCTCCGCCCACCGCGAGCGCGCCGCCGCCTTCGCCACCGAGCACGGGATTGCGCATGCCTATGCCTCGCTTGAGGAGATGCTCGCCGCCCACGGCCCGGGCTCGCCCGACCCGATCGACGTCATCCATGTGGGTTCCCCCAACTCCCTGCATACGCAGCACTCGATCGCGGCCCTGGAGGCAGGTTTCCACGTGGTGGTGGAGAAGCCCTTCGCCCTGACGCGCTCGCAGGCCGAGGCGATGGTGGAGGCGGCACAGGCGACCGACCGCTTCCTCATGGAGGGGTGGCTGTCCGCCTTCGAGCCCGGAGTGGCTCAGCTGCGTAAGCACCTTCCACGGCTGGGGCGGCTGCACCGGGTGGTGCTGTCTAAGGAGCAGTTCTCCTCGCGGATGGAGGTCTACCGCTCCGGTGGCCTGCCGCCGGCCTTCGATCCGGCTCTGGGCGGCGGCTCCCTCATGGATCTGGGCATCTACCCGGTCAGCCTGGCCATTCACCTCTTCGGTGAGCCGGACCGGGTGACGGCCACGGGGACGCTGCTGGAGTGCGGTGTCGACGCACGGGGCACGGTGGTCCTGTCCTACGACTGCGGTGAGCACGCCGGGCTGGAGGTCGTCTGCCTGCACTCCAAGACCTCCCCGGGGATGGAGTCGATCTTCGCCGGGGACCATGACGTGCTGAGCATTGACGACTGCCAGTGGCCCCGGCGCATTGGGCTGCGCGGCCCGACGGCGGCGACGGGCACGGGTGAGGACCTGTCGGTCGAGCGCGGCGCTGAGGCGTCCGGTCACCAGCTCGTCTACGAACTGGCCGAGGTGTGCCGCCTGGTGCGGGCCGGAGCGCGCCAGTCCGATCTGCACCCGTTGAGCCGCTCCGTGGCGGCGGTCGGGGTTCTGCAGGAGGCCCGTCGCCAGGTGGGGGTGCGCTTCCCGGCCGATGAGCAGGACTGAGCCGTCCCCGATTCTGAGCCCCCCACCGAGCGCAGGTTGGGGCCCAACAGTGGGATGATGCCCCTATGACACCGACTTCTTCCGCAGACAACCACCCGTCCGACGAGTCCCCCGCCTCCTCGCAGGAGGCCCCCCAGTCCTTGGCGGCGCGAGGCTCCAACCGGTCCCGCCAGCCCGAGAACCAGGCCTTCCGTGACTTCATCGGCTCGGGGTGGGGGCCGCGTCCCGAGGGTCTGCCCGCCCGCAGCGAGGCGGCTCCCTGGGCGGCCGCCCGCCGTGAGGCCCTCGGCAGGCTCTTCCCCGGCGAGCGCCTGGTCCTGCCCGCGGGCGCGCTCAAGGTGCGCAACAACGACTGCGACTACCGGTTCAGGCCCCACAGCGCCTTCGCCCACCTGGCCGGAACCGGCACGGACTTCGAGCCGGATGCCGTGCTCGTCCTGGACCCCCTCACCGAGCCGAGTCAGGACGCCGGTTCCGCGGACGGCTCCGATGACACCGACGACGTCGCCCCGACGCATGAGGCAGTCCTCTACTTCCGGCCCCGGGCCTCGCGATCCAGCCAGGAGTTCTACGGCGACCCCCGCTACGGCGAGCTGTGGGTGGGGGTGCGGCCCTCCCTGGAGGAGGTCGAGGCCTCCACCGGCATGCGCTGCGCCCACATCGACTCCCTGCCCGACGCGCTGGCCAAGGATGCCGGTCCCGACGCGGTGCAGCTGCGCGTCGTCGCCGAGGCCGATGAGTCCGTCACCGCTCTGGTGACCTCCACGCGGGAGAAGGTCGGGTTGCAGACCGGCCAGGGCGCCGCGGAGGTCGACGCCGGTCTGGCCGAGGCCGCCAGCGAGCTGCGCCTGGTCAAGGACCCCTGGGAGATCGACCAGCTGCGTGCCGCCGTCGCCGCCACCAAGGCCGGCTTCGACGACCTCATCCGCTCCATCCCCCGGGCCCGCGGCCACTGGCGCGGTGAGCGGGTCCTGGAGGGGGCCTTCGGGGCCAAGGCCCGTGAGGAGGGCAACGGCCTGGGCTATGACACGATCGCCGCGGCCGGCAACCACGCCAACACCCTGCACTGGATCAACAATGACGGCGCTGTCGAGCCCGGCCAGCTGGTCCTGGTGGACGCCGGTGTCGAGGTCGACTCCCTCTACACCGCTGACGTCACTCGCACGATCCCGGTCGATGGTCGCTTCACCGAGGCTCAGCGCCGGATCTACCAGGCGGTTCTCGACGCCGCCGACGCCGCCTTCGCCCGTGCGGGCACCCCGGGCTGCCGCTTCAAGGACGTCCACGCCGCCGCCATGGAGGTGATCGCCGCCCGCCTCGAGGAGTGGGGGATGCTGCCCGAGGGCGTCAGCGCAGCCGACTCCCTGGCCCCCGAAGGCCAGTACCACCGGCGCTGGATGGTGCACGGCACCAGCCACCACCTGGGCCTGGATGTCCACGACTGCGCCCAGGCGCGCCGCGAGATGTACATGGAGGCCGAGCTCAAGCCGGGCATGTGCTTCACCATCGAGCCGGGACTGTACTTCCGCGAGGACGACCTGCTGGTGCCCGCCGAGATGCGTGGCACGGGCGTGCGCATCGAGGACGACGTCGTGGTGCGTGAGGACGGCAGCGTGGAGCGCCTCACTCAGGACGTGCCCCGCACCGTGGAGGAGGTCGAGGCCTGGGTGAGCGGGCTCATCGCCAACTGACTGCCGACTGACTGACTGCTCGGCCACCCCCCTTGCCGCTCATCGCTATTTGTAGATAGCATCGCCGCATGACGATGAAACATGGGCTGCTGCCCGAGGACCGCCCCCAGGACCACGGTGCTGTGCGCGAGGCCTCCACCGTGGCCTCCCTGCTCGATGTCCTGGGGGACGCCACCCGCCTGGCGATCCTGCGCCACCTCCACGGCGGCGAGCACCGGGTGGTGGAGCTGACCGAGCACTTGGGCCTGGCCCAGTCGACCGTCTCCCAGCACCTGGCGATCCTGCGCAGCGCCGGTCTCATCTCCAGCCACTCCCACGGACGGGCCAACGTCAGCCGGATCGAGAATCCCGAGGCCATCGAGCAGGTCCTGGCCGCTGCCGAGTCCTTGGCCGCCGTCATCTCCGCGGACGGAGTGAGCCGGGGCAAGGAGCCGCAGTGAGCACCCCAGCCGGTCACGAGCCCGACACCCATTCCCACCACCACTCCCACGGTCACTCGCACAACCACGGCGCCGGGGCCTCACGAGGTCGGCTCCTGGTCGCCCTGTGCCTGTCGACCACGGTCCTGGTGGCCGAGATCGTCAGCGCCCTTGTCACCGGATCGCTGGCGCTGCTGGCCGACGCCGGGCACATGCTCACCGACGTCGCCGGCCTGGCCATGGCCCTGACGGCCGCCCAGCTGTCCACGCGTCCGGCCACGGACCGCTCCACCTGGGGCATGCGTCGCGCCGAGGTCATCGGGGCCGCGCTCCAGGCGGGCATGCTCGCCGTCGTCGGGCTCTTCGTGGCCTTCAAGGCGGTTCACAACCTGCTGGTGGCCCCGCAGGTCGAGGCCTCGGGCATGCTCGTCATGGGTGTCATCGGTCTGGCCGCCAACGTCATCGCGCTGCTGGTCCTCTCTGGCGGCCGGGGGCATGACGGACACGGCGAGAACCTCAACATGAGGGCCGCTCTGCTGGAGGTCCTCAATGACGCCCTGGGATCAGTGGGCGTCATCATCGCTGCCGCCGTCGTGGCCCGCACCGGCTGGACGCGGGCCGACGCCGTGGCCTCCCTGCTCATCGCCGTCCTCATCCTGCCCCGGGCGGTGACGCTGCTGCGCTCGGCCCTGGCGGTGCTCATGGACTTCACTCCCCGGGAGCTGGACCTGGCGCAGGTGCGCTCGCACATGCTCGGCATCGACCACGTCGAGGAGGTCCACGACCTGCATGCCTGGACCGTCGCCTCGGGCATGCCGGTGCTGACCGCGCACGTCGTCGTGCGCGACGAGTGCCTGCGCGACGGTCACACCGAGGAGATCCTCGACCGGCTCCAGAACTGCGTGGCCGAGCACTTCCCGGTCAGGATCCAGCACGCGACCCTCCAGCTCGAGCCCGTCTCGCACCTCGAGCACGAGGCCGCCTACTGCTAGGCCGGGTCAGGAACGGCGGTAGCGTTTGCGGGTCGGCTCGGGAATGTGAGCCGGCTCCCCACCTTCCAGGTGCTCACGGGCGAAGGCCAGCGCGCTGGCGAGGCCCTCGAGACGCTGGGAGGCCGTCATGGACCGGGTGGTCACCTCGACGACGACCTGTCCCCCACCGGCCTCGAAGCCGGTGGCCACCAGGTGCTTGAGGACCCCGGCGCAGTCCTGGTTGCCCTGCCCGGCCAGCAGGTGGTCGTCCAGGGGCCCGGGCACGCCGTCGGTCAGGTGCAGGTGGCGCAGCGTGGGCCCCAGCGCGCGGGCCATGGCCAGGGCGTCGGAGCCGGAGGTGGCGGCGTGGGAGATGTCCAGAGTCACTGACTTGTAGCCCTGCCCCACCGGATCCCAGGTGGGCGAGTAGGCCTGGAAATCGCGCGTGGAGTGGGCGTGGCGGGGCCGCCAGGTGAACATGTTCTCCACCGCCAGGTGGATGCCCGTGGTCGCCTCGCGCTGCGCGACCCCGGCGATGAAGGAGCGCGCGTAACGGGTCTGCCAGAAGAAGGGCGGGTGCAGCACCACCGTGGGCGCCTCGAGGTAGTGGGCCAGCTCGATGGAGCGGTCCACCTTGTCCCACGGATCGGCGCCGAAGACCCCACGGGTCACCAGCAGCGTGGGGGCATGGACCGCCAGCACCGGCTGGTCGTGCTTCTCCACCAGGGCCGCCAGCCGGGTGGCGTCCTGGGATGCCTTCTCACTCCAGACCATGATCTCGACGCCGTCGTAGCCCAGCTCCTGGGCGATGGCGAAGGTGTCGGGAACACTGCCAGGAACCACACAGGCGGTCGACAGCCCCACCGGAATGCTCATTGTCGCGCTCCCTCGTCCCTCAGTGCCGCTCAGCCCTTGTCACCGGAGCCGGTCTCATCGCCGGACTCCTGCGACGACGCCGGGGCCCCCGGCTCCTTGCGACCCTCCGATCGCGAGGGACGCAGGAAGGGGTCGTAGTCCTCGGCAATGGCCGGGGCGCCGGAGGCGGAGCCGGCCGAGGCAGTGGGGGTCCGCTCAGGAGCGTCACTGCCGGGCTGCGGCAGGCGCACCCCGAAGCGGGGCTGCTCGTCGGGGCGCGAGCCGAAGGCGGTGGGCCCGGGGGCCTCCTGTCGCGCACGACGCCGCTCCTGGGAGCGCCGCAGCGCGCCCGCCCCACGCGCGAGGTTGCCCGGGACGTCGGCCAGAGCCTGGCTGGCCTCGTGAATCTCCCGGGCGGCGAGGATCGAGTAGCGCGAGGCCACGACCTGACTGATGGAGGTGAAGTCGCGCCGCCCCCGGGTCAGGGCGTAGCTGAAGAGCTGGAAGACGATCCCCCACAGCACCCCCAGCAGGACACAGGCCCAGAAGTTGAGCCTGGGACCACTGCTGCCGGCCACCGACATGATGATGCCGAAGAACACCCCGATCCACAGGCCGTTGAGAGCCCCCGACATCGCCGCCCTCCCCCAGCTCATACGCCCGGTGATGCGCTCGACCTGACGCAGGTCGGTGCCGATGATCGCCAGGTGCTGCACCGGGAAGCCCTGGTCCGACAGAGCGTCGACCGCCCTCTGCGCCTCGGGGTAGGTCGCGAAGGAGGCCACCTCCTCCCCCTGGGGCATGACACCACCACTGGACGAGGTCAGGGAGGACAACGGGCTCGGATTGGCACTCATGGGGGCTATCGTCGCACGCGCGGGCACGCGGTACGGGCCCATCGGCAGGCAATCACGCCTCAGGCGCATAGGCTTGGCTTGTGGAGAACACCAGGACGCGCACGACCAGCAGGGTTTTTGTGGCCCGCCTCATCGGTACCTCCGTCTTCGACCCCTTGGGCGATGAGGTGGGCAAGGTCCATGACGTCGTCGTCCTGCTGCAGATGCGCGGAGAGCCCAGGGCCGTCGGCTTCGTCATCGAGGTCTCCAGCCGGCGCCGCGTCTTCCTGCCCCTGTCGAGGATCACCGCCATCGAGCCCGGGGCCGTCATCACCACGGGCCTGATGAACATCCGCCGCTTCACCCAGCGCCACGTGGAGACCCTGGTCGTCGGCGAGCTGCTGGACCGGGTGGTCACCATGCGCGACGGCTCGGGGAACGTCACGGTGCGCGACGTGGCCATCGAGCGCGACCGCGGCATGGACTGGAAGGTGACCCGCCTGTTCGTCCAGCGGGCCTCCTCGGGCCCCCTGGGCCTGCGCCGCGGGGAGACCTTCACGGTGCGCCCCGACGAGGTCAGCGGCCTGGCCGCCAGCGCCGACCAGCAGGGCGCCACCGCACTGCTGGCCACCTTGGAGGACCTCAAGCCGGCCGACCTGGCCGACGTCATGCGCGACCTGCCCCAGGACAGCCAGATGCGCGTGGCCGCCGAGCTGACCGATGAGCGCCTGGCCGACGTCCTGGAGGAGCTCGGCAACGAGGACGCCGTCGCCCTCCTGTCCCGCCTGGAGGCCGGGCGCGCCGCCCACGTCCTGGACGCCATGCAGCCCGACGACGCCGCCGACCTGGTCGCCGACCTCCCCCAGCTCAAGGCCGCCGAGCTGCTGGGCCTCATGGAGCCCGAGGAGGCCGAGGACGTGCGCCGCCTCATGGCCTACGACGAGTACACCGCCGGCGGACTCATGACCACCGAGCCGATCATCCTGCCCCCCGAGTCAACAGTGGCGACCTTCCTGGCCCAGTCCCGCAAGGCCGAGATCCCTCCCGCCCTGGCCGCCGTCGGCTTCGTGTGCCGCCCGCCCCTGGAGTCCCCCACCGGCAAGTTCGTGGGCATGATCCACTTCCAGCGGGCCCTGCGCGAGCGCCCTCAGCGCATGGTCGGTTCCATCGTGGACACCGACGTCGACTCCGTGCGCCCCGAGGACTCCATCGGTACCGTCACCCGCCTGCTGGCCACCTACAACCTGACGGCCCTGCCGGTCCTCGACGACGCCGGACGCCTGCTGGGCGCCGTCAGTGTCGACGACGTCCTGGACCACCTCATGCCCGACGACTGGCGCGTGGCCGACGAGGCCGTCACCGACGAGACGATCGAGAGGGGCGCCAATGCCTGACCAGCTCGACCAGCCCTTGCCCGACAGTCGCCTGCGGTGGCTGCGCAGGACGCATCCGGCCCACGCCTCGCGCTCGGACGGCTTCGGCCGCTTCGCCGAGGCCACCGCCCGCTTCATGGGCTCGCCCAAGTTCGTGCTCTACATGTCGATCTTCGTCGCTGTGTGGATCGTGGCGAACCTCATCCTGGCCAAGATGCAGCAGGCCTGGGACCCCTACCCCTTCATCCTGCTCAACCTGGCCTTCTCCACCCAGGCCTCCTACTCGGCCCCCCTCATCATGCTGGCCCAGAACCGACAGGACGACCGCGACCGCGTCACCGCCGAGCAGGACCGCCAGCGCGCCCAGCGCAACCTGGAGGACACCGAGTTCCTCACCCGGGAGATCGCCGCCCTGCGCCTGGCCATGAACGACGTCGCCACCCGCGACTTCGTGCGCAGCGAACTTCGCGACATGCTCAGCGAGATCCTCGCCGAGGAGCGCCTCACCCGTGAGGAGATCGCCGAGTTCCAGGACAGCGGCGATGACGAGCCCGACACCATCCCTGAGCAGCGCACCGCTCAGTGAGGGGCACCCGGCCCTCACGTGGGACTCGCCACCTGTCGTGGCGCTCGACGGCACCCCTAGGATGGGCCCATGACGCAACCGACTCATGACGCCGTCATGGAGGCGCTGACCAGGGTCATCGACCCCGAGCTGCACCGCCCCATCACCGACCTGGGAATGGTCTCCTCCGTTGACATCGCCGAGGACGGCGTGGTCAGCGTCGAGGTGCTCCTGACCGTGGCCGGGTGCCCCTTGAAGGACACGATCACCGCCGACACCCGACGCGAGGTCAGCACCGTCGAGGGTGTCACCGAGGTGCAGGTGAGCCTGGGCGTCATGAACGATGAGCAGAAGGCCGAGCTGCGGCGCCGCCTGCGCGGTGGGGCCGCCGAACCGGTGGTTCCCTTCACCCAGCCGGGCAACCTCACCCGGGTCTACGCCGTCACCTCCGGCAAGGGAGGGGTCGGCAAGTCCTCGGTGACCGCGAACCTCGCCGCCGCCATGGCCGCCCAGGGCCTGAGCGTGGGCGTGGTGGATGCCGACATCTACGGCTTCTCCATCCCCCGCATGCTGGGGGTGGAGCGGGTGCCCACCCAGCTCGACGGCATGATCGTGCCGCCTGTGGCCCACGGGGTAAAGGTCATCTCCATCGGCATGTTCGTGGAGGACAAGCAGCCGGTTGTGTGGCGCGGCCCCATGCTGCACCGCGCCGTCCAGCAGTTCCTGTCCGACGTGTTCTGGGGCGACCTGGACGTCCTGCTGCTGGACCTGCCGCCCGGCACCGGCGACGTGACGATCTCCGTGGCCCAGCTGCTCCCGAACGCCGAGATTCTCGTGGTCACCACCCCGCAGACGGCCGCCGCCGAGGTCGCCGAGCGCACCGGCCTCATCGCCACCCAGACGCACCAGAAGGTGGTGGGCGTCATCGAGAACATGTCCTACATGCCCCAGCCCGACGGCTCACGCCTGGAGATCTTCGGCTCCGGCGGGGGCGAGATCGTCAGCGCCTCCCTGAGCGAGACCCTCGGCTACGAGGTGCCGCTGCTGGCCCAGCTGCCACTGGACATCCGCCTGCGCGAGGGCTCCGACACCGGACTGCCGGCCACCGTGGCCCAGGACGGCAAGCCGGCCGCCGACGCCCCCGCAGCCCTGGAACTGTCCGCTGTGGCCCAGCGCCTGACTCACCGCTCCCGCGGCCTGGCCGGCAAGAGCCTGGGGGTCACCCCGGCCTGATGCCGGCCCCGCCGGCTCTCTGACCGAGTCCGGCATTGGTCACATCGCCCGACGGCTCTTTCGCCCGGCACGATGGGGCGAAGCTCGTACGGGTCAGAAGTCGACGGCGATGCGCGCAGCCTCGGCGCGGGTGCGGGCGGCGGCGTTGGCGGCGCGCACGATGTCGCGAGGGGACAGAGGACGCACGCGGGTACGGGAGTCATCACCCGCCGCGGTGGCGTCCCCTGCATCCTCGCCGGAGGCAGCGGCCTGCGGCTCGACCAGGCTTGTCGGGACCTCGACCGGCTCCGGCTCGGCCGGACGCTCGGACTGCTCCAGCTGCTCAGTGCCCTCCGTGTCCTCGGCCTCCCCGGACTGCTCGGGCTCTGTCTTCTCCGGCTCAGTCTCTTCAGCCCCGTCGGCCGACTCGACCAACTCGACCGACTCGACTGACCCAGCCTCAGTCTCGGCCTCGGCGTCATCCTCGACGTCGTCCGCCTGCTGGAGCACTCCCCGCGGCGGAGCGGCAGCTGCCTGCTCAGCGCTCTGCGGGCTCTCAGCGTTCTCGACACCCTCAGTGCTCTCGGAGTTCTCGGAGCCCTCGGTGCTCCCGCTGCTCTCAGCCTTCTCGGCATCCTTCTCGGCCAGCCGCTCGTCGCGCTTGGCCTCGATCTGCTTGCTCAGCGACGTGGCCCGATCCTTCTTGACCACGTCGTTGACAGCCTGTGCGGCGTCGTCGGACATCTCCTTGGCGGCTGAGCCGACGGAGCGGAAGGGGTGGGCGAGATCCTCGCGGATGGCGTCGATGTCCTCCCCCAGGGCGTCGCGCACGATCTTGCGCGGGTCGTACTGGCGCGGATCGAGGCTGGACAGGTCCAGGTCGGCCATCTCGGGGCCGACCTCCTCAGCGATCTGGCTGCGCGCGTTGTCCAGGAACACCCGGAGCTGACGCACCATCTGCGTGAGCTTGCGGGTGTACTCGGGCAAGCGCTGCGGCCCCACCACGATCACCGCCACCAGGATGATGACGAGGAACTCAGATCCGTTGATGCCGAACACGCCGCTCAGTATAGGGAGTCCCACCGGTCCGAATCCGCCTCGGTTCGCCTACCGGCGGACTCACCCGGGCGAGCGCCCTTCCGCCTATCAGGCCGAACACCTGGAACAATGTGGCTTGAGGGGTGCGCCTGGCACCCCGCAGCAGAAGAAAGGCTCACAGTGAGTGCGGACAAGACGCTGAGCTGGTCCTACACGGAGGACTTCACCGCGGAGGACGAGGCCACCGCCCAGGCCCGCATACGCGGGCTCGAGCTCGGCATCACCCCGGTGTCCTCGGGGACCGGAGCCGCGCTGCGGATGCTGGCCGCCTCAGTGGGAGCCAAGTCCGTGGCCGAAGTCGGCACCGGCACCGGCGTCTCGGGCCTGTGGCTGCTGGGCGGCATGGGCACTGACGGGGTCCTCACCACGATCGATGTCGAGCCCGAGCTCCAGCGCGAGGCGCGTCGCGCCTTCGACGGGGCCGGCTATCCCTCCTCACGCACCCGCATCATCCAGGGGCGGGCCTCGGACGTCATGCCCCGGATGGCGGCCCGCTCCTACGACATGGTGGTGCTCGACGTCGCCCCGGAGGAGGCGATCCTCCTGGCCTCCAACGCCCTGCGGATGCTGCGCCCCGGCGGGGTCCTGGCCGTCACTCGGGCCCTGTGGAACGACCACGTGGCCGACCCGGCCCGCCGTGACGTCACCACCGTGGCAGCCCGCGAGCTCGGCAAGGCGCTGCGGGCCTCCCGCGCGCTGCTGACCACGCTGCTGCCCGTCGGAGACGGCCTGCTCGTCTCCGTGCGCCAGACCTGACTGTTCACCGCCCAACCGGCCGGAACGACGAAGAGGGCCGGACCCGCATGGGGTCCGGCCCTCTCTCGCGAGGCTGGATGACTCGGCCACCGGCTCCTCGACGCCGAGGTCCCAGTGGTACCCGGCTGCCCCCGGGCGCCAGGATCGGTCAGATCTTGGCGTTGGCCAGGGCCTCTCCGAGTGCCTTGACCTCATCGGCCGTGATCTCGAGGACGAGTCGACCACCACCCTCAAGCGGAACCCGCATGATGATGGCGCGGCCTTCCTTGACGACTTCGAGGGGGCCGTCTCCGGTCCGGGGCTTCATGGCAGCCATGTGCTCACCTTTCGTCAGTGCTGCGCGGGCACATCGCCGCGCGACCTGTCATATTCTACGACATTCAAGGTGCAAGGTTCGAGGACGGGCCCGCCATGACGCGATTCACGCCCCCGCCCGGCCGTCGCGCAGCCTGCGGGCCGCACTGACCACGTAGGCCACGGCCGCCTCAGCGTCATCGACGACGTGCAGCAGGTCGGGGTCGCTCGCAGCGATCATGCCGCGCTCGATCATCGAGGTGCGCAGCCACTCCAGCAGCCCACCCCAGTAGCCGCTGTCCACCAGGACGATGGGGAAGGAGGAGATCTTCTGAGTCTGGACCAGGGTGAGTGCCTCGAAGAGCTCGTCGAGGGTCCCCATTCCGCCGGGCATGACGACGAATCCGTCGGAGTACTTGACGAACATGGTCTTGCGGGCGAAGAAGTAGCGGAAGTTGACCCCGAGGTCGACGTACTCGTTCATGCCCTGCTCGTGGGGCAGCTCGATACCCAGCCCCACTGAGGTGCCGCCGGCCTCGTGGCAGCCGCGGTTGGCGGCCTCCATCATGCCCGGGCCGCCTCCGGTGATGACGGCGTAGCCGGCGCGTGCCAGCCCCGCCCCCACCTCCATGGCCACCCGGTAGGTGGGATCCTCGGGCTTGGTGCGGGCTGACCCGAAGACGCTGATGGCCGGCCCCAGCTCCGCCAGGGCCCCGAAGCCCTCGACGAACTCCGCCTGGATGCGCATGACCCGCCACGGGTCGGCGTGGAGCCAGTCGGCGTCGGCGTCACTGCTCAGCAGTCGCGCGTCGGTGGTCTGGGTGGGGATCTGGGTGCCGCGCAGCACCACTGGTCCCTTGCGGTAGGACTGACGTGAACTCATGCGGCCATGATCCCCTAATCCCGCCGAGACGGCGACGTATTCAGTGCGCAGAAGAAGAGGACACGTGAGGGACAAAAGTCCCAGAAATTCATCCCCGCCACCCACACCTTTCTCACCAGCATCTCATCTCTCAGAACTCTCAGAACAAACCCGAATTATACCGCCAATTTAATTCAAGACATCTTATCTTCAGGGGCTCTCCGTCACCCTGGTGACTGAATTCTCCTTGTGTTTGGAAACACCAGTGAGGAGCGTCATTGTGAGCGTTTCCAGAAGTTATCGCGCGGTACCGTCGCAGATATGACCCGAGGCCCTGAAGATGTGTACGACGACGTTGCCGTGGACGCGTGGATCCAGGACGATCCGGACCCCGTCACCCGCGCCGAGCTCACTGAGCTGCTGAGCGCCGCCCGTTCTCATGGCGAGCAGGCCCAGGCGGCTCGCAGGGCACTCAGCGACGCCTTCAGCGGCACCCTCGCCTTCGGCACGGCCGGCCTGCGAGGCCGCCTGGGCGGGGGCCCCAACCGGATGAACCGGGTCGTCGTCATCCGCGCCGCGGCGGGGTTGTCCGCTTACCTCAAGGACCGTCTCGGTGAGGGCTTCAGCGTCGTCATCGGTTACGACGCCCGCCACAACTCCGAGCAGTTCGCCCTCGATACGGCCGCGGTCGTCACCGGTGCGGGCGGTCGGGCCATTCTCTTCGAGTCGCACTGCCCGACCCCGGTACTCGCCTTCGCGCTGCGGCGCCTGGAGGCCGACGCCGGCGTCATGGTGACGGCCTCGCACAACCCTCCCCAGGACAACGGCTACAAGGTCTACCTGGGCGGGCGGGCCGTGACCGACTCAGGTCAGGGGGCCCAGATCGTTCCCCCCTATGACAGCCAGATCGCTGCGGCGATCGACGCCGTCGGCCCGGTCAGCTCCGTGCCCCGCCCGCAGTCGGGCTGGGAGACGGTCGACCCGGAGATCCGGGAGGAGTACATCGAGCGGGCCGCTCAGGCGGCTCGGATGACGGCCCCCGCCCCGGTGAAGATCGTGTTGACGGCGATGCACGGCGTGGGTGGGGCCACCTGCCGGGAGGTGCTCGCGCGAGCCGGGTTCACCGACGTCGTCGAGGTGGCTGAGCAGTTCGAGCCGGATCCGGACTTCCCGACGGTCGCCTTCCCCAACCCGGAGGAGCCCGGGGCGCTCGACCTGGCGCTGGACAAGGCCCGGCGGGTCGAGGCGGACCTGGTGATCGCCAACGATCCCGATGCGGATCGTTGCTCCGCCGCCATCCCGGACGAGGATGCTCCCGGCGGCTGGCGTCAGCTGACGGGCGATGAGGTCGGCGCGCTCCTGGGTGAGCAGGCCGCCGAGCTGGCTGCCTTCGCGGGCAACGGGGTTCTGGCCTGCTCCGTGGTCTCCTCCCGCCTGCTGCGCCGGATCGCCCAGTCCCACGGCTTGGGCTTCCGCCGCACGCTGACGGGCTTCAAGTGGATCAGCCGGGAGCCGGGCCTGGTCTTCGGCTACGAGGAGGCCCTGGGCTACTGCGTCGATCCCGCCGCGGTGCGGGACAAGGACGGCATCTCCGCCTCGGTGCGGCTGGCGGTGCTGACCTCCGTGCTCAAGCAGCAGGGCCGGACCCTGCAGGATCTGCTCAACCGGCTCGCGCGTGACCACGGTCTGCACGCCACGAGCCCGTTGAGCATGCGGGTCGAGGACCTCGAGATCATCACCAGCACCATGGAGCGTCTGCGTTCGGGCGGGGCGCCGGCCAAGCTCGCCGGTTCCCCGGTCACCAAGACGGTGGATCTGCTCGACGGCGTCTCGGACGGCAACGGCGGTACCCTTCCCCCCACGAACGGCCTGGTGTGGGTGACGGCCTCGGATGACCGAGTGGTCGTGCGCCCCTCGGGAACCGAGCCCAAGCTCAAGTGCTACTGCGAAGTGATTCTGCCGACGAATGACACTCCGGTGGCGCAGGTGCGCGAGGCGGCCGCTGAGCGCCTGGAGGCCATCAAGGCCGACCTGCGCGGCATTCTGGGGATCGCTGCCTGAACAACCCCCATTGCAGGCCTGGCTCCGGCGTCGCCGGGAGCGCCCGCGCAGGATCGGCGCGGGCTCAGCCCCGGCGTAGCAGCGGCACTCGCACCCAGGCACCGCGCGTCGCGGCCCAGTGGAGCAGGGCTGAGACCAGGTAGACCACTCCACAGGCCACGGCGATGACTCCGCCTGCGGACAGGTTCAGCTGCACTGCGATCAACAGCCCGGCCAGGGACGTCGCCGCACCGAGAATCGGGGCGCCGATCAGCAGCCGGCTCATGGTGCGCGTCCACGGCGCCAGCGCGGCCGCGGGCGCGGCGATGAGCGCGATGGGCAGAATCGTGCCGACGGCGGGAACGAGCATCACGATGGTCAGGGTAATCATGACCATGACGGTCCCCTCGGCCCAGGCGGGCTTCAGACCGCTGGCGCGGTATCCCAGCGGGTCGAAGCTGTAGAAGGTGAGGAACCGCCCGGCCACCGCGAGCACGAGGACCGTCAGCGCCAGGACGGTGCCGACGGCAATGACATCGACGCGATTGACGTTGAGCACGGAACCGGCCAGGAAGGAGTCCACCTTGATCGGCAGCGGGGCGAACCACTTGTTGAGGAAGTAGCCCAGGGCGAATCCGAAGGTGAGGACAACGCCGGCGGCCGACTGGGAGGAGATCCCGGGAACCTGGGACAGTCGCCGCATGAGCCAGATCATCGGCAGGCACATGAAGGCGGCTCCCACCAGCACCAGCGCGGACAGGAGGGTGAAGTCGGCGTGCTGGCCGAGAACCGCCCGCGAGAACCAGGCGGCGGTGACCACGCCGACGATCGCTCCGGGGAAGGTCGCGTGAGTGAGTGACTCGGTGAAGAAGATCCGGCGATGGACCAGCGCGAGCGCCCCCACGAGCCCGGCCAGGAGCCCCATGAGAAGGACCTCGACGATGGGCAGCAGGAGGATGTCGAACCCGATTCTCATACCCGGCTCCTCTCGGTCGTCGGGGTCACGCCTCTCGCCGAGTCCTCCGGTCCCCCGACGGGATCGGCACTGGCCTGCGCACCTACCGTCGTCGAGGTCGACGCAGCTGCCGCGGACTGCACTGAGCCGGCCCGCCGAGCCGGCCCGCGCAGCCTTTCGCGCGCGGTTGAGACGCCGACGGCGATCAGGAGGATCCCGGTCATCACCAGGGCCACGGTGGCCTGCGGTGAGATCGGCTTGTCGGAGGTCTCGGGCAGGGCCATGAGCAGCATGCCCAGGTACCCCCCGCCCACACCCACGGCGATGGCGACCAGGACCATGGTGCGTACCCGGGAGGCAAGAACGCGCGCCGTCGCACCGGGGATGACGAGGTAGCCGATGACCAGGAGGATCCCCACCGCCGTCGAGGCGGAAACGACCGCGGCAGCGATGGCGGTGTTGAGGATCAGGTCGAGTGCGAGCAGCCTCAGCCCGGAGGCGCGGGCGCCGGTGCGGTCGAAGGCGTAGGCCACCTGCTCCTTCCAGGTCGCCGCAATGAGCAGCAGTGCGACGGCGCACACGATGAGCGCCTGGGCGAGGCGCGCATCAGTGACCTCCAGGAGGCGGCCGAACATGAGGGCCTCGAGCTGGCCGGACATGTCGCCCTTGGCCAGGGACAGGATGAGCCCGACGGAGAAGAAGCTGGTGAGGACGACGGCGGTGCCGGCCTCGGAGGCCTCCCCCCGATGCGAGCGGTGCGAGACGATGGTCAGCACCACGGCCGCGGCGACGGCGACGACGGAGGCCGCCGGGATGATCGCGTCGATCCCCCAGTAGACGGCGCCGGCGACGATCCCGGGGAAGACGGCGTGGACCATGGCCTCGGCGCTGAACTCGGCGCTGCGCAGGTTGACGATGACACCGATGACGCCTGCGACGACGCCCAGGAGCACCACCATCACCAGGGGGCGGAAGAGGAAGGGATACGTCGCCAGCTCGGTGAGCCCGGGGATGTTGAGGGCCGCCAGGCGCAGCTGCTCGAGGGCCTGGGTGAAGAGCGTCATCGCCTCACTCATGACGGCTCCTGCGTGCCCGCGCCGGAACGGAGCCCCAGCAGCCGGGTGGTGCCGTGGCCGCCGTAGGCCTCGTCGATGTAGCGGGCCACGAGCACGTCGTCGCGCGGTCCGAAGGCGATCTGCCGTCCGGCCAGGAGGGCCGCCTGCTCGCAGGTCTCCTGGGCCAGAACGAGGTCGTGGGTGGAGATGACCAGGGAGATGCCCTGGTCCTTGAGGTCAGTGATGATGGATAGCAGGGCGTCCCGGTTGGGCTGGTCCAGGCCGTTGAAGGGCTCATCGAGGAGGATGAGGCGGGGCCGGGCGGCCACGCAGCGCGCCACGAGGACGCGCTGCTGCTGGCCGCCGGACAGGGTGCCGAAGCGCCTGTCGGCGCGGTCGGCCAGACCCACGCTGTCAAGGGCCTCCAGCGCCCGACGACGGGCCTCGGCACCGGGGCGCCGCAGGATGCCGAGCTGGGAGTACATGCCCATCTGGACCACCTCCCGCACGGTGACGGGGAAGGTGGGGTCGAGGTCGCTGAGCTGAGGAACGTATCCGACGGACCCCCGTGGCGCTCTGCCCGGTGCCGCCCCGTTGACACGCACCCGGCCCCTGCTGACGGTCACCATGCCGAGCAGTGCCCGCATGAGTGTCGTCTTGCCCGAGCCGTTGGGACCCACGAGGGCGAGGGCCTGCCCGGCCGGGACCTGACCGGTGACACCGGTGAGCACGGTGGAGGAGCCGTAGGAGAAGGACGCGTCCTCCAGGGTGACGACTGGTTCGGCAGCAGCGGTCCGGGTGGTTGGGGAGGTCATCGCGGGAGTGCGATCACGGGGGTCTGTCATTCGGTTCCTCACTTGACGTCGGAGGCCTTGGGGCTCCACTGGGCGAGGTCGGCGGGGATCTCGGTGACCGTGCCGCCCCAGGCCTTGGTGAGGTTGGAGACGTTGTGGAGGATGGAGCCGATGTAGGTCTCGCCGTCGGATCCGGGAGTCCCCAGGGAGTCGCCGTAGAGGGCCTCGTCACCGATGACCGCCTTGACTCCGGCGACCTCGGCGACCTTCTGGATGGACTTGGGGTTGTTGGAGTTCTCAGCGAAGATGGCCACGGCTCCGGAGGACTTGACCTTGTCCGCGGTCTGCTGGATCTTGTCGGCGGTGGCGTCCTGCTGGGCGTTGAAGTCGGACAGGGCGGCACCCTCGAACTTCACGCCGAACTCCTTGCTGAAGTAGCCGAAGGCGTCGTGGCTGGTGAACAGGACCCGCTTGTCCTGGGGTACCGAGTTGAGGGAGCCTGCGGCCCATTCGTCGAGCTTCTTGAGCTTGGCGACGTAGGCGTCCACGTGGCTGCGGAAGACACCGGCCTGGTCGGGGGCGGCCTTCTCCAGGGCGGCACCGATGTTGGTGACCTGGACGATCGCGTTCTTCGGTGAGGTCCACACGTGCGGGTCGAAGCGGAACTCGGGCTCGCTCTCCCCCTCCTCCGGCGGGAAGGGCCACTTGGCGACCTCGACCTTGGCGCTGCCCCGGTCGACCTTGTAGGGCTTGGCCTCCTCCTTCTTCTTCTGGGCGGCCAGGTCATCGACGTCGGCGGCCCCAGCGACCCCGGAGGTCACCACCATGGTGCCCTTGAAGCCGGAGGAGTCGACGGCGGAGTCCAGGAAGTGCTCGAGGTCGACGCCGGAGACGAAGAAGAGATCCGCCTCGGACAAGGCCTTGGACTGGGCCGTGGTCATGTCGTGCTCATGCGCTGAGGCGTTGGGGGCCAGCAGGCAGGTGAGCGTGAGGTGGGACGTGGCCTTGGCTGCGTCGGCTCCGAAGTGCTGGGTCTTGCCGTCCGCGCCGGTGCGGTCGAAGGAGAGATCACTGGAGGCGTCGCCGCTGGCGAGCTGGGTGATGTAGTCGCAGATCTGCGTCGTGGAGGCGACCGCCTTGACCGTTCCCGCGGCGTCGGCCGAGGTCGAGCTGTGACCACAGGCAGCCAGGGCGGGAGCGGACAGGGCGAGGCAGGCAAGCGCCGCGGCGCTGCGGCGACTCATACTGGGGATGGTTCTCATAGAGCCGAGTATAGTTTCGGAGACCCGAAACTTGGCAAGTTGAGGCGATCCTTCCTACTGCATACCGAAGGGGACACGACGGGCCCGGCTGCTATGCCGGGCCCGTCCGTGAGGTGCGGTAATGTGCGACGACGCACGGTTCCCTTCAGTCCTCCAGCCCCTCCAGGACGGCGGCGCTGGCGGACAGGCCCAGGCGGTTGGCTCCGGCCTCGACCATGGCCAGGGCGTCGGCGGCGGTACGGATGCCGCCGGAGGCCTTGACGCCGAGGCGCTCTCCCACCGTGGCGCGCATGAGGGCGACGGCGTGGGTGGAGGCTCCACCGGCGGGGTGGAAGCCGGTGGAGGTCTTGACGAAATCGGCCCCGGCGGCCTCGGCAGCGCGGCAGGTGGAGACGATCTCCTCATCGGTGAGGGCGGCGGACTCGATGATGACTTTGAGGAGGGCACCCCGGCAGGCCTCGCGCACGCCGTGGATGTCCGCCTCGACGGCGTCGGCGTCACCTTCCTTGACGAGGCGGAGGTTGACGACCATGTCGATCTCCTCGGCGCCCTTGGCCAGGGCGTCGGCGGCCTCGGCGGCCTTGACGGCGGTGGCGTGGGCGCCGGAGGGGAAGCCGCAGACGGTGGCCACGTGCAGGTCGTCGGGAACCTCCAGCGGCAGGAGGCTCGGGGAGACGCACACGCTGTAGGTGTTCAGGTCCGCGGCCTCGGCGATGAGCGCGTCGACCTGGGCAGTGGTGGCCTCGGGCTTGAGGAGGGTGTGGTCGATGAGGCGGGCGATCCGGGCGCGCGTGGTCATGGGGGTCCTTCCTGGTGGGCAGTCACGACATCATGTCCCGACCCGTTTCATCCGGGCAACGTCGACTCGGCCCGGCGCAGGACGCGAAGCGCCCACGCCTGCAGGACGAGCGGGATGAGGAGAACTACCGGGAGCCATAATCCGCGCAGGCCATACAGGCCGATGGCGAAGGGAACCGACAGGATCGCCACCGCCCCGAGGACTCCGACGGTGAAGATCATGATCGCCAGGGCTCGCTGAATATCCCGGAGACTCTCATCATGGCTGACAGTCGACATCAGGCACCGCCCTTACCGGAAAGTAGATTCGCGTATCTGGTTCCCAACCTCTCGGGCCATAAGAATACTCGCCATGGTCAGTTCTCGGGCGCGATGACGGCGAGGACGCGGGGCCAGTTGCCGAGCTCGCGGGGGCCGGGGCGGTGCGGATCGCGCGGGGCAGTCAGGTCGAGGGGGCGCACGGCGCCGCTGGAGGGCTCGTAGACGTGTGCGCTCCCCTCACCGGGGTCCTCCTGCCCGACGGTCCGCCAGGGCAGGGCCAGGACGTAGTGGCGAGGCACGGCCGGGGTGCGTGCCAGGGACGTGCGCAGCCTCGTCCTCGCCGTGGGCTCGCCCTCGGAGACGTCGTCGAGGACGAGCGGGCCGCCGGTGACCAGGATGACCGGGAGTCCGCCTGCCAGCGCATCTCGGATCGAGGTGACCTCACTGCCCCAGGCGGGGCCGTGGTCGCTCACCCACCTCACCGTGTAACGACGACGCCCTCCGCCCGGAGTGCAGGTGCTCGCAATGTCGGTCATCTGCCGGGCCACGGACCAGGGCGTGGAACCCAGCGCCTTCGGCCAGGGCAGGACCCCCAGACCGCGGACATTCATGGCCCGTTGGAGACGCAGCTGCTGGCGGGACAGGACGGAGACCAGCTGTTTGCCCTCCCGGCCGGGTGGCGAGGGGGTCATCTCCTGGGCGAGGTCATCCGTCACCGCTGCGCGCTCGCCGGGCGCCAGGAGCAGTCGGGCGGCCAGGAGGCAGGTGGGCCCGCAGGTGGTGGCGTCGGTCTGGGTCAGGGTGATGGCCTGGCCCGCCTGGGCGAGGCGGCCCACTCGCAGCCGGGAGTTGACGGCTCGGGCGACGATGGCGGGCCCCACCGGCCGGGGCGTGGTCATCCGATGCGCTCCAGGATGACGCCGCGCTGACGGCGGGCCACGGCGTCGGCCGCTTCCAGCGATCCGGCCTCGGAGATGACGATGCCGCCGGCGAGTGCCTCCCGGGCGCGGGTGAAGCGCTCGGGGGTGGCGGTGTGCAGGGTGAGCAACGGTTGGCCGGCGCGTACCTCGTCTCCCGGTTTGGCGTGCATGGTGACGCCGGCGACGGCCTGGACCGGGTCCTCCTTGCGGGCCCGCCCGGCCCCGAGGCGCCAGGCGGCCACCCCGATGGCGAGGGCGTCCAGGGTGGTGAGGACCCCGTCGGCCGGGGCGGTGACGGTCTCGGTCTCCGGGGCGAGGGGCAGGGGTGCGTCCGGGTCACCTCCCTGGCGGGAGATCATGTCGCGCCAGATGTCCATGGCGCGCCCGTCGGCCAGGGCGGCGCGGGCCTGGCCCTCCTCGACGGGTCTGCCGGCGGCGGCGCACATCTCCAGGGCCAGGGCCACGGTGAGGTCGACGACGTCGGCCGGTCCCCCGCCGGCGAGCACCTCGAGGGACTCGGCGACCTCGAGGGCGTTGCCTGCGGTGCGCCCGAGCGGGGTGGACATGTCGGTGAGCAGGGCGCGGGTGGTCACGCCGGCGTCGGTGCCCAGGGCCACCATGGTGGAGGCGAGCTCGCGGGCCTGGCCCAACTCCTTCATGAAGGCGCCCGAGCCGACCTTGACGTCCAGGACGAGGGCGCCGGTCCCCTCGGCGATCTTCTTGGACATGATCGAGGAGGCGATCAGCGGCACGCAGGAGACGGTGGCGGTGGTGTCGCGCAGGGCGTAGAGGCGCTTGTCGGCGGGGGCCAGTCCCGCCCCGGCGGCGCAGATGACGGCGCCGGGGCCGTCGGCGCCGAGCATCGCCGCGATCTCCTCGCCCGTGAGGTCGGCCCGCCAGCCGGGGATGGACTCCAGCTTGTCCAGGGTCCCGCCGGTGTGCCCGAGCCCGCGTCCGGACAGCTGGGGGACGCTCACGCCGAAGACGGCCACGAGCGGCGCCAGCGGCAGGGTGATCTTGTCCCCCACTCCCCCGGTGGAGTGCTTGTCCGCTGTGGGGCGGGTCAGGCCGGAGAAGTCCATGCGCTCTCCGGAGGCGATCATGGCGTCGGTCCAGCGGGCGATCTCGGCCCGGCTCATGCCGCGCAGGTAGATGGCCATGGCCAGGGCGCTCATCTGCTCCTCGGCGACGGCGCCGCGGGTGTAGGCGTCCACGACCCAGTCGATCTGGGCGTCGGTCAGGGTGGCGCCGTCGCGCTTGGCGGCGATGACGTCGACGGCGTCGAAGGGCTCGACGGCGGGCGTGGCGGGGACGGTCACGGGGTTTCTCCTCCATCTGTGGCTGCTGGTCAGCCGGCCCTCAGCTCTGCGGGCCGACGACGCGTTCGACGTCGTCGGCGCAGAAGCGGTCGGGCAGGACCTCGTCAATAGTCATCCTCCCTGAGGGCATGGCCAGCACCATACCGTCGGCGGCGTGCTCGCTCAGGAGCTGGCGGCAGCGCCCGCACGGTGCCAGGGCCCGGCCGTGGGCGTCCACGCAGGCGAAGGCGACCAGGCGGCCTCCCCCGGTGCGGGTGAGCTCGGAGACGAGGCCGCACTCGGCGCACAGGGTGACGCCGTAGCCGGCGTTCTCCACGTTGCATCCCGAGACGAGTCGGCCGTCGTCGACCAGGGCGGCGGCACCGACCTTGAAGCGGGAGTAGGGGGCGTAGGCGTGGGTCATGGCCTCCACGGCGAGCTCGTGCAGGGCCCGCCAGTGGGCGTCGGTCAGTTCGGTGGGCACGATGCTGCTCACGGGTAGGGCACCCCCTCGGCGGCCGGCGCACGCACCTTGCCCACGAATCCGGCCACCGCCAGGATCGTGACGATGTAGGGGATCATGGAGATGATGTCCGGTGAGACCGAGCTGCCGATGACCGGCAGGGTCTGGGCCACGGAGGTGGCGAAGCCGAAGAGCAGGGCCGCCCCCAGGGAGCCCAGGGGCCGCCAGGCGCCCAGGATCATGGCGGCCAGGGCGATGTAGCCGTTGCCGGCGGTCATGTCGTTCTCGAAGGACAGGCCCGAGCCGACGGTGAAGAAGGCCCCTCCCAGTCCCGCGAGCGCCCCGGCCAGGGCCAGGTTGGCCACGCGGGTGCGCATGACGTTGATGCCGACGGTGTCGGCGGCCTTGGGGTGCTCACCGCAGGCCCGCAGCCTCAGCCCCCACCGGGAGCGGAAGAGCATGACGGACAGGACTGCCACGGCCGCGTACATGAGGTAGACGAGGATCGTCTGGCGGAAGAGGACCGGCCCGATGATCGGGATCCGGGACAGCAGCGGCACCGCCAGGGTGGGCAGGCGCAGGGCCCGGTTGAGGCTGGGGCTGGAGGACAGGAAGGTGGAGAACAGGAAGCCGGTGAGCCCGGAGACCAGGACGTTGAGGACGACGCCGACGACGATCTGGTTGACCCGGTAGCGCAGGCCGAACAGGGCCAGCAGGAGGGCCACGAGGACTCCGGCCACGGGGGCGGCCAGGATCCCCACCCAGGGGTTGGAGCAGGCCGAGGCGACGACGGCCCCCAGGAAGGCCCCGCCCAGGAGCTGGCCCTCGATGGCGATGTTGATGGTGCCCGAGCGCTCCCCGATGATCCCGGCCAGTGAGCCGTAGACGAGGGGGACGCTCAGTCCCAGCGCGGAGGACAGGATGGTCACCAGGGGGATGACGCCGCGGCTTCCGGCCCCTGCCCAGGCCAGGAAGGCCAGGACGAATCCGATGCCGATGAGGATGACGGCCCAGGTGGGGATCCTGCGGCGGCGCCGGGCCCGGTCGAAGGCGACGGCGGTGGCCGCCGCGACGATCCCAGCGGCGGCGAGGATGACCAGGCGCGCGTTGAGCTCGGGGGCACCGAGCCGGAAGAGGTCGGAGGAGGCGGTCAGGTCGAAGGTCGTCGAGCCGCGGGCCCCCAGAGCCATGAGCCCCTGCAGGAGGAGCACGACGACGCCAGTGATCGGGATTTTCAGATCCATGGGCGCCAGCGCCGCGGGTGCGGAGGCATCCGGTGCGGTCGCGGCGTGAGAGTCGGCGGAAGCGGTTGATGCGCTCATGGCTCAGGCCTCCTTCGCGGCGGGAGCGGCCGGGGCTGCGGCCGGCACTGAGGCGGGGGACGGGGCGGTGCCGCCGAGGGTGTCGCGGCGCTCCGGGAGCCGGAAGATGGCCCGGATCAGGGGCGGCGCGGCGATGAACAGCACGATCGTGGACTGCAGGACCAGGACGATCTTGATGTGGGTGCCCGGGGCGGCCTGCATGGCGGTGCCCCCGGCGCGCAGCGCCCCGAAGAGCAGGCCGGCCAGCACGGTCCCCAGGGGGCGGGAGCGGCCCAGGAGTGCCACCGTGATGGCGTCGAAGCCGATGGTGCCCACGACGGACTCGTCCATGCTCTTCTGGGTGCCCAGGACCGGCGCGGTGGCGGCCAGCCCGCACAGGGCGCCGGAGATCATCATGACCAGGCTCGTCACCCAGGGAACGCTCATGCCTGCGGTGCGGGCGGCGTCGGCGTTGAGGCCGGTGGCCCGCAGCTGGAAGCCGAGGCGGGAGCGCTCCATGAGCCACCACACGGCCACGGCGACCAGCAGGGCCAGGAGGAAACCGGCGTGGAGGCGGAAGGAGTCGCCGGCCAGTGAGGGGTACTGGGCGGCATCCGCCACGGTCAGGGACTTGCGGTTGCCGGTCTCCCCCTCCCCGTTGAAGGCCTTGAGGCTGAGCACCTGGGACAGCAGGTGGGCGGCGATGGAGTTGAGCATGATCGTCACGATCACCTCGTTGGCGCCGGTGCGGGCCTTGAGGACGCCGGCGATGCCGCCCCACACCAGTCCTCCCAGGGCCGCCCCGACGACGGCGACGAGCAGGTGGGCCACCGGGGGCAGGTTCCAGGCGATGCCCACGTAGCAGGCGGTGATCGCCCCGAGGATCATCTGCCCCTGGCCCCCGATGTTGAACAGGCCGGCACGGAAGGCCACCGCCATGCCGAGCCCGGCGATGATGAGCGGGGTGGCGTTGGTCAGAGTGTCGGTGATGGGGCGGATCATGCGCACGCCCGTCGTGGCGCGCCAGTCGAAGACGGCGCCGCGCAGCAGGGAGCTGTATGCCTCGCTCAGGGTGGAGGCGGTGGCGTGGAGGAAGTCGCCGGGACGGTTGAGCAGGTAGGTGGCGGTGTAGCGCACCTCGGAGTCAGCCGCGAGGATGAGGATCGAGCTGAGGATCAGGGCGGTCAGGACCGCGAGCAACCCGACGACGGCCGGTGAGGAGGCGACCTGCCGCAGCAGGGCGGCCTGGCCGCTCGGGCCGTGCTTGGTCTGCTCCTCGGGGTGGTCCTCGGACGGGGGCGTCGGGGTCGCTTCGGTGCTGGAGCCGGTAGTGGGGGTGCTCATCGTGTCTGCTCCTGAGGGTCGAGGGCCTGCTCGGCGGGGGTGCCGGCCATCATGAGGCCCAGGGCGTCGCGGGCGGTGTCGGCCGGGACGGTGCCGACGATCCGTCCGCGGTACATGACGGCGATCCGGTCGGCCAGGGCGTAGATCTCGTCGAGCTCGGAGGAGATGATGAGGACGGCGGTGCCCGTGTCGCGCTCGGCGACGATGCGCTGGTGGACGAACTCGATGGAGCCCACGTCCAGGCCTCGGGTGGGCTGGGAGGCGACGAGGACCTTGAGGGGCCGGGAGAGCTCACGGGCGAGGATGGCCTTCTGCTGGTTGCCTCCCGAGAGGGTGGAGATGGCGTCGTCGACGTCGGTGACGCGCACGTCGAACTCCTCGCGCATCCGGTGGGCGGCGTGGCGCACGCGCGTCGGGGACAGTGACGGGCCCCGCCCCAGGGAGGGGTCGTCGTAGCGGTCCAGGACCATGTTCTCGGCGACGGAGAGCTCGGCGACCATGCCGTCGGTGGTGCGGTCCTCGGGCACGAAGCCCAGTCCGGCTCGCAGGCGGCGGCGCACCGTGTGGCGGGTGACGTCCTGACCGTCGAAGGCGATGGAGCCGGTGGTGGGCGGACGCAGCCCGAGGATGACCTCGCTCAGCTCGGTCTGGCCGTTGCCCTGGACGCCGGCGATGGCGAGGATCTCGCCGGCGCGCACGTGCAGGTCGATGTCCTCAAGCAGGGTAGTGCCGTCCTCGATGAGGCTGATGCCCTCCAGGGTGAGCCCGTCGTCCCCGGGGGCCGCCGGGGGCTTGTCCACGGTCAGGGAGACGTCGTGGCCGACCATGAGGCCGGCGAGCTCGGCGGCCGAGGCGGTGGGCTCAGCGGTGCCGACGACGCGGCCGCGGCGGATGACGGTGATGGTGTCGGCGACCTCGCGAATCTCGCGCAGCTTGTGGGTGATGAAGACGATGGAGGTGCCCGAGGCCTTGAGCTCGCGCATGATGGTGATGAGCTCGTCGGTCTCCTGCGGGGTGAGCACGGCGGTGGGCTCGTCGAGGATGAGGACCTTGGCGTCTCTGGCCAGGGCCTTGATGATCTCCACGCGCTGCTGGACGCCCACGGGCAGGTCCTCGATGAGGGCGTGGGGGTCGACGTCGAAGCCGAAGCGGCGGGAGATCTCGGTGACCTTGGCCGCGGCGGCGCCGGTGTTGAGGAGCCCCAGCGACCCAACCGGCTCGTAGCCCAGGGCGACGGACTCGGCCACGGTGAAGACGGGCACGAGCATGAAGTGCTGGTGGACCATGCCGATGCCTGCGGCCACGGCGTCGCCCGGACCGGAGAAGGTGACGGGCTCGTCGTCGATGAGGATCTCTCCGGCGTCGGGCTGGTGGAGGCCGTAGAGGACGTTCATGAGCGTGGACTTGCCCGCGCCGTTCTCGCCCAGGAGGGCGTGGATCTGGCCGGGTTCGACGGTTAAGTCGATATGGTCGTTGGCCACGAGCGGCCCGAAGGCCTTCGTGATCCCGCGCAGCTCAAGCTTCACAACAGGCTCGCTTCCGGGTGGCGGTGGAGGCTCGGGGCGCCGGCCCCGGCCGGGCGGTCAGGAGGGGTCGTAGGGGGTGGAGACGTCGAGGGACCCGTCGATGATCTGGCCTCGCAGCTCCTCGAGCCTGGCCTTGACCGGCGCCGGCACCCGGGAGTCGAAGTCGTGGAAGGGTGCGGCGGCCACCCCGTTGTTCTTGAGGGTTCCGATGTAGGGCTCGGAGGAGAATCTCCCCTCGGAGGCGTTCTTGACGGTGTCGAAGACCGAGTTGCCGATCTCCTTGACCACGGAGGTCATGATGATGCTGCCGTCACCGGAGGAGGTGTAGCCGTCGGAGTCGACCCAGATGACGGCGTTGGTGCCCCCGGCGTCGTTCTTCTGGCGCACGGAGGACAGCGTGCCCTGGCCGACGGGGCCGGCCACCGGCATGATGATGTCCGCACCCTGGGAGATGAACTGCTCGGTGATGGCCTGGCCCTTGGCGGCGTCGGTGAAGTTGCCGACGAAGGAGCCGCCCTTGCCGGTGGTGGTGTCCCAGCCCTTGACCTGGACCTGGGCGCCGGTGTCCTGGTTGTAACGGGCCACGCCCTTGGCGAAGCCGTCCATGAAGATCTGGACGGTGGGCAGGGGCTTGCCGCCGTAGGTGCCCACGACCCCGGTGCGGGAGGTACCGGCGGCGGCGTATCCGGCCAGGTAGGCGGCCTCGGCCGTCTTGAACAGCAGCGGCTTGGTGTTGGGCAGGGTGGCGGGCTTGCCGTCGGCGCCGATGAAGGAGGCGTCGATGAGGGCGAACTGGATGTCGGGGTTGGCCTTGGCCGACTCGGTCAGGTCGGCGGCGATGTTGAAGCCGACGCCGATGACGAGCTTGCAGTTCTGCTGAATGAGCGCGTAGATGTTGGTGGCGTAGTCGGCCGAGTTCTCCGACTGCACGGCAATGGTCTTGACTCCCAGTTCCTTGCCGGCCCGATCCAGGCCCTTCTTGCCGGACTCGTTGAAGGAGTGGTCGTCGAATCCGCCCTCGTCGGAGAGCATGCAGGCGGTGAAGTTCTTGGCGCCCTCGAGGTTGCGGGCGGGCCGCTGGGCCGGTGGCGTCCCGCAGGCGGCCAGGGCCAGGGCCACGGCCGCGCCGAGCGTCATCGCGGAGCAGGCCTTCTTCATGGAAACCTCCGTGGTTCTCGCGTGCGACGGGGGACACATTCGAGTGTCAAGGATAGGCGAGAACCTCCCATTCTCACACCACGTGTTCCACCGGGATGAGCACGTGATCGTCGTGGTTTCAATGAGGGGCCCGGCACCAGAGGGCTGTCTTCTTCCGGCGCCGGGCCCTCAAAGGGCCGGCTGACCGACCCCGATTGCCGCTGCGTGCCCTACCGACAGGGGCGGCGAGGCTGCTCGCGGCAGATCGGGTGGCGTCCGGCGTCGTCTGGTCGCAATGCACGAGGCCCGGGTGCTACTGGAGGAAGGATGGGGGTACTCCAGGTAGGGAGGGCCTTCGTGCAGTACGCACAAGCCTTGGCCAATGGCTCCCGCCCCTCGTGGAGTAGGGGCGGCTCTCACAAGCCCCGGGCCGGAGCCGACGTCGGACCACAACCTCCAGGCCCCGATCAGGAGCCGAGCAGGGCCAGTGGGGTCGAACCTGGGGTGAGGGCGTCGGGCTGCGCCGCGAGAACCCCGCTGAGCCGACGCCGAAGGCAGCCCAGTGTCCACAGCGCTGACATTAGCGAACCCGCCACGGAAGCGGCCGGTGAGGATCGTTGAAATTCCGCGGTTTGCCCTCGGCGTGCGGCGCCAGAGCGGAGCTAATGTCAGCGCCATGGACATTGGCGAGACGCCGGACCTCTTCCATCGACCCACCATTGCCTTCGGGGCGGCCAGCCATACCCGGAATCACGCCCGCGTGGGCGTTTCAGAAGTCGAGGGGACAAGACGGTCCCCGGTGCAGTGGTTCGGCTAGAGCAGGTCCTCTCGGCCGGCCGCCTTGAGGACGTCGACGACGCTCTTGACGTCCTGGGCGCGCTCGGGGGTGGTGACCAGGAGGGCGTCGGGCGTATCGACGACGACGGCACCCGGCACTCCCAGGAGCACCACCGTGCGTCCGGAGGTGGAAACGATGAGGGCGCCGTCGGAGTCGAGGGCCCGGATCTCTGCGCGCGGGGCGGCGTCTCCGACGGTGCCAGTCCCGGCAGTGCCCGTTCCGGCAGAGCCGTCGGTGTCGTCGGTGTCGTCGAGCACTCTGGCACCGGTGGCCGGGCCCTGGGTGCGCGGCGGGACGAGGTCGGTCAGGGCGTCGAATCCACCGACGTCGTTCCAGCCCATGGAGACCGGCACAGTGGCCACTCCCCCGGCGGCGGCCACCGGCTCGGCGATGGCGTGGTCGATGGCGATCTTCTCCAGGGCGGGCCAGCGCTCGGCCAGGACCTCCTCGCGCTCGGGGGCGTCCCAGACGGCGGCGATGGCCTCGATGCCCTGGGCCAGCTGGGGCCTGAGCTCGGCGAGGTGGTCCAGGAGGACGCCGGCGCGGACCACGAACATGCCTGCGTTCCAGCGGTAGTCGCCGGTGGCCAGGTAGGCGGCGGCGGTGTCGGCGTCGGGCTTCTCGGTGAAGCCCAGGACCCGGCGTCCGTCGGGGGCCCCGGGCACGTCGGTGGGGTCGCCGGCGTGGATGTAGCCGAAGGCGGTCGAGGGGCCGGTGGCCTCGATCCCGATGGTGACCACCCAGCCCTGCTCGGCCAGGAGAGCGGCCTGGCGGACGGCGTCGGCGAAGGCGACCCGGTCGGCCACGGTGTGGTCGGCGGCGAAGGAGCCGACGACGGCGTCTCGCCCGTGGCGGTGGGCGATGACGGCGGCGGCCAGACCGATGGCCGCCATGGAGTCTCGCGGGGAGGGCTCGGCCAGGAGGTTGTCGCGCGGAACGCTCGGGAGCTGGTCGGCCACGGCGGCGATGTGGGCGACGCCGGTGACGACCGTCGTCGTCGCGGTCACCGGCGCCAGGCGCTCAACGGTGTCCTGCAGGAGGCTGCGGCCGACCCCGGTGAGGTCGAGGAGGAACTTGGGGCGCCGGCGTCGGCTGAGCGGCCACAGCCGGGTGCCCGCACCTCCGGCGGGAATGATGGCGTGAATGGCCGGCGCCGAGCTGTCGGGCTGTACGGCGCGATCGGGCTTGCCAGGGTTGCCAGAAATCTCAGTCACCGCCACAGGCTATCGTCCCGGCCCGCCGCCTGTTCACCAGGTCGGGCTCACGGCAGCGCCGGGACCCGGCCTTCACGGGATCGGCACCGGGGGGACGTAGTCGGGGTGCGCCGTCGGGTCCGCCTCGAGGCTGCCGGTGATGGACTGGCGGGGCCAGGCCAGGGTCTCGGGCACGGAGAGCGTCACGTAGTTGGGGCGCTCGTGGGCGTGGACCTCGTCGGGGTGGTCGACGTCGCGGGGCAGCGGCGGGTTGGCCATCCAGGCCGCCACGAGCAGCACGACGCGGCTGGTCAGGTGCAGCCACAGGATGAGGACGGCGATGGCCGCGAAGGAGGCCAGCAGCGGGTTGCGCGTCACCGAGCCGACCGCCCCGGTCCCCACCTGGCGCAGCACGCCCAGGGCGAAGGCGCCCAGCATGCAGCCCTGCAGCAGGTCGCGTCGGGGAGGGCGGATGCCGCACACAGTGATGAGGAGCGCCAGGACACCGGTGTCGATGAGGAAGGAGAGCATGAGCGTCATCACCCACGCCCCGGTTCCGGTCAGCGACTGCGGCAGGCCCAGGGAACGACCGACGCTGCCCGACAGTGTCGTCGTCACCACCGAGGCGATGGCCGTCACCAGCACTCCGGCCACGATGACGAGGAACCCCGCGATATTCGCCAGCTGCCCGATCACCGGCCTCATGACGGGATTGACCAGTCCGAACATGGCCCGCAAGGCGATCTTGAGAGTACCCATGAGGCTGATGACGGAGTAGATGAAGGCCCCGGCCGCCAGCACCGATCCCAGGTTGAGCGCCGAGGGAAGGGTCAGCTGCTCGACCGAGACCAGTCCCTTGCCGTTGCCGGTGTCGATGACACCGGGCAGCAGTGAGTTGATGGAGTCCACGACGGCGGCCCGGATGGTGGGGTGCTGACCGAGCATCGCCATGAGCATGCTCACGCCGATGACGAGGACGGCGAAGACCGAGAACATACCCGTGTAGGCGATTCCTCCGGCCATGAGCGCGCCTCGCGCCGTGCCGTAGCGGATCAGGGCCCGGCCGACCCGCGTGCGCCGCCCGGCCTCCAGCAGTTCCTTGACGCGCTCGATCACACCGAGACCACCGGAGTCGTCGGGGGCACCGACACTGCGGGCACAGCAGTGTCGGCGGAGGCGTCAGGGGCCAGGGAGCCCCCGAAGGCGAAAGCGGCCACCACGTCCCAGCCCCCTTCCGAAGCCGAGCACCGGCCACCGCCGTGGCCGGCGGGCCGGCTGCGGTGTCGGTAGAGATGAAGCTCGGTGACGGTGAAGTTCATGGTCAGGTCCTCGCCCTTCCTCGCCGCGGTGTCGAGGCCGTCCTCAGCAACCTCGTGAGCCAGGGTCACGTGCGGGTGGAAGGGGAAGCTGAGCGAACGGGCCAGGGGTCCCCGGCGGTCGCGCACCCGCACCTGAAGACGGTCGCACTCCTCGGCGCCGCTGCGCAGCCCGAGGTAGACCACGGGGCTGACGGGCCGAAAGGTGCCGACCTCGTCCAGCCGCACCTCGAAGGGGCTCGTCCCAGCAGCCACGTTGCGCAGGTGCCGCATGACCTCGTCGAGGGAGTCGACGTCGACGGCCGTGGGCGGCAGCAGCGTGATGTGGGGCGGCACGACCTCGGCCAGAGGATCCCCGGCGGCCTCCCGCACCGCCCGCACCTGGGCGGCGTAGTGGGAGGGCAGGGCGATGGCCACACCGATGACGCACTGGTGCGCGTCTGGTGCGGGGATCTGCATGACTCCTGGGCTCCTACGGGATGACTGGTTGATCGGGCTGATGTGAGTTCCTGCGTCCGGAGAACGCATGACCACGAGGGCGACCCGAACACATTACCGTGTCACACCCCCGTTATCCCAGCCGGGAGCGCAGCACGAGCGGGATATAGTGTGCCATGACCGACCGAACGGGTGGAACGGCCGCCACCACCGCCGCCTGTGCGACTCTGTGCGGGAACGTGCGGACATGGCGTTTTCGACGTCGAGGTCTGGCAGACTGGGCCCATGCAACCCGGCCCCTCAGCCTCCGCCGTCGGATCGCCCCGCCCGGCCCCGATGCTCGCCCGTCAGCGCCAGGAGCACATCCTGGAACGGGTCGCGGCCACCGGCGGGGTCCGGGTGGCCGACGTCGTCGAGGAGCTGGGTATCTCCGAGATGACCGTGCGCCGTGACATCACCGAGCTCGTCACCCAGGGGCTGGTCGAGCGCGTCCACGGCGGGGCGGTGGCCGCCGGCCCCACCACCCTCGAGCCGCGATTCACCGCCAAGTCGACCCTCAACCTGGAGGCCAAGCGCCGCATCGGTCAGGCCGCGGCCGCCATGGTCCGCCCCGGGGACTCCCTGGCGCTGTCGGCCGGGACCACCACGCTGGCGCTCGCCCAGGCCCTGACCGAGCTGGAGCACTTCCCCACCCTGACCGTCATCACGAACTCGCTGCCCGCCGCGCAGGTGCTCTTCGACGCCGCCGACGCCGCCCGCGCCGAGAACCGCGACGCCCCCACGGTGGTCATCACCGGCGGCGAGCGTACGCCGTCGAACGCCCTGGTGGGACTGGTGGCCATTGACGCACTGAGCACGATGCGCGTGGAGTGGGTCTTCCTGGGCGCCCACGGATTCACTCCCGAGGCCGGGCTCATGACCCCCAACCTGCAGGAGGCCTCCGCCAACCAGGCGCTGGTCGCCGCCGGACGCACGGTGGTGGCCACGCTGGACTCCTCCAAGTGGGGGGTCCTGGGGCTGCGCTCCTTCTGCGCCACCCGGGACATCGGGGTCCTGGTGACCGAGGCCGAGCCCGACGCCGACGGCGTCGACGCCCTGCAGCAGGCCGGCACCCGCCTGACCATCGCCACCTGACCCCGTCCCGCGGGCCTT
Source organism: Actinomyces sp. HMT 175 (assembly GCF_016694895.1). Lineage (NCBI taxonomy): Bacteria > Bacillati > Actinomycetota > Actinomycetes > Actinomycetales > Actinomycetaceae > Actinomyces > Actinomyces sp. HMT 175. Next base: position 864,204 of record NZ_CP068012.1, on the reverse strand, counting down.
TCCCTTCCACAGCCTGTCCGCCCACTCACAACAACCCACCACAGGAGAACACGATGACCAACGATGCTCCCGTCTTCGCCCCTGCACTGAGCCCCCAGGAGGGCGCCGAGGCCGCCACCGCCCTGTTCCGGGAGGTCTTCGAGGCCGAGCCCGACGGCGTGTGGTACGCCCCCGGGCGCGTCAACATCATTGGCGAGCACACCGACTACAACGGCGGCCTGGCCCTGCCCATCGCCCTGCCCCACCGGGCGCACCTGGCGCTGCGGCGCCGCGAGGACCGCGTCGTGCGGCTGGTCTCCCCCCAGACCCGGGAGAAGGTCGACGTCATGGACCTCGACACGATCGGCCCGAAGGGAACCCCCGGGGAGGTGGCGCACTGGGCCTCCTACATCGCCGGCGTCGCCTGGTCCCTGGAGCGCGACGGCTTCGAGAACCTGCCCGGCTTCGACGCCGCACTCGTCTCCTGCGTGCCCCTGGGAGGCGGACTGTCCTCCTCGGCGGCCCTGGAGTGCTCGGCCGCCGTCGCCATTGACGAGGTCGCGCACCTGGGCATGGCCGGGACTGCGCAGGAGCCCGACGACGCCGGGCGCGCCCGCCTGGTGACCAACTGCGTGCGCACGGAGAACGAGATGGCCGGGGCCCCCACCGGCGGCATGGATCAGTCGGCCTCCCTGCGCTGCCGCGAGGGGCACGCCCTGGAGCTGGACTGCCGCGACGGCTCGGTGACCCACGTGCCCTTCGACCTGGCCGCCGAGGGCCTGGCCCTCCTGGTCATCGACACCAAGGCCAAGCACTCCCTGGACGACGGCCAGTACGGGGCCAGGCGAGCGGCCTGCGAGCGGGCCGCTGAGATCCTCGGGGTGGAGCTCCTGGCGGACATCGCGATCGAGGACCTGCCCGGCGCCCTGGAGCGCCTCGCGGCCACCGACGGCGACGAGCTGGTCAAGCGCACCCGCCACGTTGTCACCGAGATCGACCGCACCCGCCGGCTCGTGGCGCTCCTGCAGGACGGGCAGCCCCTGCGCGGGGAGAAGCTCGCCGAGGCGGGCAGGCTCATGGACGCCTCGCACGAGTCACTGCGTGTGGACTACGAGTGCACCTGCCCCGAGCTGGACGTGGCTGTGGAGGCGGCCCGCGCCGCCGGCGCCCACGGGGCGCGCATGACCGGCGGCGGATTCGGCGGCTCGGCGATCGCCCTGGTGGACGCCGACGCCGTCCACGACGTGGCCCGCGCCGTGGCCGAGGCCTACCAGCGCGAGGGCTTCAACCCGCCGGCCTTCCTCGACGCGGTTCCCGCCGCCCCGGCCGGCAGGCTCGCCTGAGCGGCCTGGGGCACCGCTGAGCCTCCACGCCTGACGGCCATCAGTCCTCTCCAACCTCGGTTGGAGAGGACTGTCAGCATTCCTCCTTCAGGATGAGGTCAGACAACCGCCTGTGCCGTAGTCTCTGCGCGTATTAATCAGGAGCCCGGGGTCCCTACCCGGTTCTGATCCCGCCGCCTTCCATGGAGGACGCCGTGAAGCGCTTCGTCTGGCCCGCCCTCAAGACCCTCATTGCGGTGATCGTCGCCGTCGCCCTGGTGAAGATCGCTTTCTTCCCCTCGCAGGGCGACGGGACGACCGCTGACATCTCCCCGGGTTACGCCGCCGACGTCAAGACCGTCCCCGTGACCAAAGGCAGCATCTCCAACACGGTCTCGGTCAAGGGTCACATCGTTCAGGACGCCACGGTCGAGGTCCAGGCCGACCTGGCCGGCGTGGTGGACTCCGTCGCCGTGGAGAAGGACACCCAGGTCAGTGCCGGTGACCCGCTGCTCTACATCAAGCACTCCGAGTCCCAGCCCCCGGTGACCAAGACCGATGAGAGCGGCAACGTCACCCAGACCCCGACCGAGGACAAGGTCACCTGGTCCACGATCTACGCCCCCGTCAGTGGCACCGTGACCCCCAAGGTCCTCAAGCAGCAGGAGACCGGCGTCGGCGTCGTCGTGGCCACCATCACCCCCGCGACCTACTCGGCCACCGGCACCGTCAGCGCGGCGCAGCAGTACCGGCTCACCAACGCTCCCACTGCCGCGACCCTGACCCTGGAGGGGGGCCCGGCACCCTTCCAGTGCAACAACCTCAAGGTCGGCACCAAGGCCTCCACCTCCACGACCACCGGTGGGGACGGCTCGACGACGACTACCTCCGGTGACGGCACCAGCGTGGAGATGCGCTGTGCGGTTCCCGGCGACCAGAAGGTCTTCGCCGGAATGCCGGTGACCATCAGCGTTGACGCCGGCAGCGCCTCAGAGGCCCTGATGGTTCCGGTCACCGCCGTGGAGGGCAAGGTCGGCTCGGGCTTCGTGTGGCTGGTGCCCGAGTCCGGGGACGCCTCCAAGGCGGTCAAGACCGCTGTGAAGCTGGGGATCACGGACGGTACGAACATCCAGATCACCGCCGGTCTCAAGGCCGACCAGCAGGTCCTGCAGTTCGTCCCCAACAAGGACACGCGCCGCACCGGGACGCCGGACACCTGCGAGCCGGACAACTCCGCCTGCTACGACTCCGAAGGCAAGGAGATCCTGTGAGCGGGCTGCTGGAGCTGCGGGAGATCACCCGTACCTTCACCGTCCCCGACTCCGAGCCCCTGCACATCCTCACGGGAGTCAACCTGAGCGTCTCCCCCGGTGAGCACGTGGCCATCGTGGGACGCTCGGGAACGGGAAAGTCGACTCTGCTCAACATCCTGGGTCTCATCGACAAGCCGACATCGGGCCACTACACGCTCTCGGGCACCGACACCTCCCGGCTCGGGGAGAGTCGCCGCGCCCACCTGCGGGGGCAGACCTTCGGCTTCGTCTTCCAGTCCTTCAACCTCATCCCGGGACTGACCACCACCGAGAACGTGGCCGCTCCCCTCCTGTACGACACCGGCAGGGCCTTCTGGACCCGCAGCACACGAGCCGCCGAGCTGTTGGAGGCCGTGGGCCTGGGTGACAAGGTGGGCTCGCCCATCTCGCGCCTGTCGGGAGGCGAGCAGCAGCGGGTGGCCATCGCCAGGGCGCTGTCGCGCCGCCCCAGCGTCATCCTGGCTGACGAGCCCACCGGCGCCCTCGACGTCGACACCGGCAACTCGGTCATGACGCTCCTGGAGCGTCAGTGCGCCGAGAACGGTGCCGCCCTCATCATCATCACGCACGACCTGGCCGTGGCCGGCCGCGCTCACACCCAGTACCGGCTCGATCACGGCGCCCTCACCCCGATCTCCGTCATGCGTCGCAAGGTCGGCAGCCTGGAGGAGTTCGGTGAGGTCGTCACCACCCCTCCGGCATCCCCCTACCCGTCCGCGCCCACCAGCCACGAAGGAGCCTCATGAACGGCATTCTCACCGGATTCTTCGGCGCCATCGTCGAGGCCTGGGCCCAGCTGCGCATCGGCAAGCTGAGGGTCCTGCTGTCGCTGGTGGGCGTGGCGGCGGCGGTGGCGGCCATGACCTTCGTCATCGCCCTGGGGCAGGTCTCCGTCGACGCCATCAACAAGGTCAGCGAGAAGTACACCGGCCGCCCGGGCACGGTGACGATCAACGTCAGCCCCACCGGAAAGGGCCTGGACCAGGCCCTCCAGGCCGACGACGCCCCCGAGTCGAGCACCGGCGCAGACTCAGGTGCCAGCGGCGGCAGCAGCGACGGTGCGGGCGGTACCGGCGGCGCAGGCGGTGCGGGCGCCGCAGGGGGCGCTGGTAGCGCGGGCGGAGGCTCCACGACCAGCGCTGCGACCGCGGCGAAGATCTCCTCGGCGATGAACAGCTTCGTCGAGCGCTACGAGGTCAAGTCCTGGGCGACGACCTACACCTCCAACGTGCGCTTCTCCTTCCCCGACGGCGCTCGGAGCGTGCCCACCCAGACCGTGAGCCTGAGCTACGGGCTCCTGCACCACAAGACCGTCTCCCAGGGGCGCTGGTTCACCGCGCAGGACGAGGACGACCTCTCCCCGAGCATGGTCGTCACCCAGGGCTTCCTCGACGCCCTGGGGATCCAGCAGCTCACCGAGCCGGTCACCATCACCTCCTTCTCCCCGGTGCAGACCTCCTTCACGATCGTCGGCGTGCTGGAGGCGGAGGACCTCTCCCTCATGGGCTGCAGCGGCGACCCCGAGCGGGACGCGGGCCTGCCGTGCACCCAGCCCGTGACCGCCTTCGCCCTCAACACGCCCTATGAGCACTGGCTGCCCAAGGACGCCGCCCGCCCCGCCCCCACGCTGGAGATCTGGGCCGGTCAGGACGGCGCGAAGGAGGTCGCCAGCCTGGCCAAGAAGGACCTGGACGCGCGCTTCGGTCAGGGCTCGACCCAGGCCGAGGACAACCTCCAGGGCGGCGGCTTCAGCTCCAGCGCGAACACCTTCACCCAGGTGGTCACGGCCGCCGGCGTGTTCGTCATGCTGCTGGGGGCCCTGAGCCTGGTCAACATCTCACTGGTGACCGTGCGTCAACGCATCCACGAGATCGGGGTGCGGCGCTCCTTCGGGGCGACGAGCCGACGCATCTTCTTCTCCATCATGCTGGAGTCGGTGGTGGCCACCGTGGTCGCCGGCGTCGTCGGCATCGGGATCGCCATCGTGGGGATGCGCGTCATGCCGCTGAGCGCCTTCCTCGGCATCCCGGTGACCACGACCCCGCCCTTCCCCATGGTGGCGGCTGTCATCGGCCTGGTCGCGGCCACCGCTGTGGGCGCGCTGGCGGGCATCATTCCGGCGATCGTGGCCACCCGCATCCGGCCGATCGACGCGATCCGCTACTGAGAAGCCGTCGGGGTCGGGCCGTTCAGGTGCCCGACCCCGACGTGTTCTCCGAAAAGGTCAGCCGCGTCTTCAGCGGTACTCGACGACGAGCGGGGCGTGGTCGGACCAGCGTGAGGCGTAGTCGGGCGCCCGGTCCACGGTGACGCTGTGGGCCCGCTCGGCCAGGGCGGGGGTGAGGACCTGGTAGTCGATCCGCCAGCCGGTGTTGTTGTCGAAGGCCTTGCCGCGTTGGGACCACCACGTGTAGGGCCCCTGCTCCTCGTCCCCCACGAGGTGACGCGAGGCGTCCACCCAGCCGGAGGCGAACCATCCCTCCAGGTGGGCGATCTCCTCGTCCATGACGCCGGCGATCTTGTTGTGGTTGGGCTTCCAGTTCTTGATGTCACGCTCGGAGCGCACCACGTTGAGATCCCCGGCCATGACGACCTGGGGCCCTCCATCACGGGCGGCGGCCAGGAGCTCGGCCATGCGGGCATCGACGAGCTCGAGGTGGGCGTACTTCTGGTCCATCTTCTCGGTGCCCAGCTGGCCCGAGTGCAGGTAGGCGGAGATGACGGTGAGCCGCTCGAGACCGTCGAAGTCGGTGAGGCTCAGGTCGGCCTCGAGCCAGCGGCCGGAGTCGACGTCGGGCTCCTCGGTGCCGGCAGCGGCCACGCCGTAGCGCAGCTCGCCGAGGGTGGCGGAGCCGCCCTCGCGCACGGCGACGCCCACGCCCGCACGTCCCTTGATGCGGCAGGGCCAGATGGCGGCCTCGTAGCCGGGCAGGAGGTCGACGGCGATCTGCTCGTCGGCTCGGACCTCTTGGAGCAGGAGGATGTCGGGGGCGGAGGCGGTGAGCCACTCCCCCATGCCCTTGCGGGCGGCGGCCCGGATGCCGTTGACGTTGACGGTGGCGATACGCATGGCGGCAAGCCTACGCGTTCGGCCCTGAGCCTGAGACGATAGGGGCATGAGCGACGCCGGTAGGAGTGCCAGCACCGTGAGAACTGTTCACGTCCTGGTCCAGGGCACGGTCCAGGGGGTGGGCTTCCGCTACTACTGCGCCTACACCGCCCAGGAGCTGGGGGTGGTGGGGCAGGTCCGTAACCTGCCCGACGGCGACGTCGAGGTCATGGCTCAGGGCGAGCCGGAGGCCGTGGGCCGGCTGATCGCGTGGCTGAGGCGCGGCCCGCGGTGGGCCTCGGTGCGCCGGCTCACCGTCGCCGACCTGCACGCCGGCTGCCTGGATGAGCGCAGGTTCGAGATCACCGGGTGAGAGGATCGGGCCATGGAACCCGACGACGCCCAGGCGCCGCGCAGCGCCCGACGAGTCGGCGCGTGGATGGCGGTTATCGTCATCGCCGCCGTCCTGCCCGTCCTGGCTCAGACCTCGCTGCTGTCCCGTATCAGCACCCTGTTGTGGCTGGCCTCCATGCCGCTGTGCATCCTGGGATGCGCGATGCTGGCCAAGGAGCTGGCGGCGCGTCGCGCCTCCCGGCAAGAGGAGGACTGAGCGCCCGACAGCGGTGAGCCGCAGACACAGGCTGACGGGGCGGATGAGGAGAGCCTCATCCGCCCCGTCAGCCGTCTGCTGGCCGCAGTCTCGCCGTCAGCCGGCCTCAGAGCCGGTCAGGCGACGACGACGCAGCATGAGCGCGACACCGCCGCCGGCCAGGAGCAGCAGGGCGATGCCTCCCAGGAAGAGCGCCTGGGTTCCGGTCAGGGGCAGACCGGCCACAGTCTTCTTGGGGCTTGCGGTGGGCGAGGCGGCGCTGTAGTCGGTCACGCCCGGCTTGCCCTGCCCGGGCGGAGTGGTGGAGTCCTTGCCGTTGTTCGACCCGTTGGAGCCGTTCCCGTTGGAGCCGTTGCTGTTGCCGGGGATGTCACAGCTGCCGGCCTTGGCGTTGCAGGGGTCGGTGATCGGCTTGTCGGTGAAGCCCAGTCCCTGGGTGCGCAGGAGGACCGTGGAGTCGAGCTGGCCGTCCTGGGCGTCGGCGATGGCCACGCGCACGTGCACCTTCTGCCCCGGGGTGACGGAGGCCTGGCAGGGCAGGGCGGAGGTGTAGCCGTTGAACTCCACGGGGATCTGACCCGGCGTGTGTCCAGAGACATTGGCCGTGTAGTAAGCGGCGTTGGAGGACTCGTTGATCGAGGCGGCGCTCACCGCCGTCTGCGTGCCGGGGACGTGGGCGCACTCGGTGCCGTTGACCTGGATGCTCAGCGGGTCCTTGTATCCGCGCGACTGCCAAGAGGCCGGGGTGCCCTCGGTGGCGCCGGCGTACTCCTCGGAGCCGAGGCTGTAGTAGAGGACGATGTTTGAGCTGGTGGCGGTGACGTCGAACTCCAGGACGGCCTCGTCGTAGACGTCGGTGCCGGCCACCTTGGCCAGTCCCGCCGGGTCCTCGACGACGCCGAAGTCACCGGTGGTGTCCAGGGCGTCATTGGGCCCCAGGACCGCGGAGCGGGTGATGTCAGTATCGGAGTCAGCAGTGGGATCGGGGTCGACGAGGGAGCCGGTGGACAGGGCGACACCCTCAGTGATGGCGTTGCCGTCACCGGGCAGGCCCTTGACCGTGCCGATCTGGACGTCCTTGCCGGAGACGGAGGCGTTGGAGACTGTCGCCTTCGGACCGGCGACCATCTGAGCCAGGGACTGGGCGCTCACCGTGGAGGTGTTGCGCAGGGAGGTGGTGGACTGCCCCGCCGTATTCGGCGCTGTAGCGGCCACCGCCGGGCCGGCCGCACTCAGGGCGAGCGCAGCCAGCAAAGCGATTGTTGAAGCGGATAACCGTCGCAGACGGATGGGAAGAGTATTCACAGGATCTCCGTTAGACACGGGGCCGCCCAGCGTTGAGCGACCACCTGAACCGACAGGCATGGGAGACCGAACAGCTCACGGAGAACGCGTTCAAGACTAACCGGACGATAAGACCTTTGCTTGTGGTCTATGTCACCAAAGTGCCGAAAACCTCAAGAAACCCTGAGAATGCAGGGGCTACGTCTTTGGTGGCAGTGTCCCGATATTGACAGAGCGGTCCAAAGACCTGTTCCTCCGCCCCCAGGTTCTCCTAAGGTTGGGCCTGGGAGATCACATAACAAAGGCTCACGGCGCACTGACACCCTCATCCCTCATGAGTAAGGACAGTACGGACAATGACCGTGACACACACTTCGTTCCGCGCCCGTCGCAGACGACTGGCCGTGGCGCTAACGCTCGGACTCCTGGTGGCCGGGTCCGGCACCACTGCGCTCGCCGATGAGGCACCTTCCCCCGACACCTCCCCCACCGCCACCGCTACTGCCGAGGCCTCGCCCGAGGCGGGAGCGGACCAGAAGAACGACCAGTCCCCTGCCAACCAGGCGCAGGCGAGCCAGAGCCCCACCGAGCAGGCACAGGCGGGCCAGAGCGACCAGCAGGCCGCCGGCGGAGCCGCGGCCCAGAACGCGAAGGGATTCAAGGCCGATAACCCCGGCTGGGCCAACGCCACCAAGCACACCGGTGCGGCACACGGGGTCGAGGAGGACTACACCGCCAAGTGGACCCGCGCCGACGCCATGCAGATCCAACGCGTCTCCAACCCCAATGCGCCGTCGGGCACCAACTCGATGCCCGAGCAGCTCACGATGCCGGAGATCTCCAACGGCTTCCCGGCCACGAGCGAGGACGTGTGGGTGTGGGACACCTGGACGCTGACCGATGAAGCCGCCCACCAGATCTCCTACAACGGCTGGGAGATCGCCTTCTCCCTGGTAGCCGACCGGCACGCCGGCTACACCTTCGACGACCGCCACACCCACGCGCGACTGGGCTTCTTCTACCGCAAGGCCGGCACGCAGACCTCCTCGGCCGACGGCGCAGGCAGCTCCAACGGCGGCTGGATCTACGGCGGACACGTCTTCCCCGACGGCGCCTCCGGCTCGATCTTCGAGGATCAGAGCTTCACGGCCCAGACCGAGTGGTCCGGCTCGGCCCGCCTCATGGAGGGCAACAAGATCCGCATGTTCTACACCTCGGTGGCCTTCTACAACACCGCCACCGGTGGCAGTGGCGACAAGGGCTACGGTCAGGACGGCAACGGCGGGTCCTCCAAGCCCTACGATCCGCGGATCGTGCAGTCCGAGGGGCGCATCTACGCTGACGAGAGCGGCGTGTGGCTCACCGGGTTCCGCACCCAGCACCAGCTTCTCGTCCCGGACGGCAAGTACTACCAGACCCGCGAGCAGAACCCGGGCGTGAACTTCCGCGACCCCTTCACCTTCCGCGACCAGAACAACCCCTCGGACCCCACCGAGTACATGGTCTTCGAGGGCAACTCGGCCTTCGTCCGTGAGCAGCAGTACGTCGACGCCGCGGCCAAGGCCGGGCAGAACACCACTCTGGCCACCTGCACCGCGGAGGACCTCGGCTACGAGCAGGGCGATCCCAAGGCCGAGACGGTCGAGGCGGTCAACCAGCGCGGCGGCCGCTACCAGCTGGCCAACGTGGGTCTGGCCCGGGCGAAGAACAAGGCGATGACCCAGTGGGAGTACCTGCCTCCGCTGCTGAGCGGCAACTGCGTCAACGATCAGACTGAGCGGCCGCAGATCTACTTCCAGGACGGCAAGTACTACCTGTTCACGATCTCGCACCGGGAGACCTACGCCGACGGGCTCCAGGGACCTGAGGGCGTCTACGGCTTCGTGGGCGACGGGCTGCGAAGCGACTACAAGCCGCTCAACCAGAACACGGGTATCGCGCTGGGCAACCCCATCAACCTCAACTTCAACCCGGGCAAGCCCTACTCGCCGGACTTCAACCAGAGCCCGTACACCTTCCAGTCCTACTCGCACTACGTCATGCCCGGCGGCCTGGTGGAGTCCTTCATCGACTCCATCGGCGGCAACAAGGACGGCAACCCGGTGCGTGGAGGCTCGCTGGCCCCGACGGTGAAGCTCACCATCTCCGGGGACACCACCTCGGTGGACCGCACCTACGGCACCAACGGCTTGGGGGGCTTCGCGGACATCCCCTCCGACAGGGCCCGCTCCAACGGCGGTGACACCCGCCCGCAGCGCCTGAAGTAGGCGTCGCCCCGAGCGTCACTGCTTGAGCAGGAGGTGGGGTCGTCGGAATCTTCCGGCGGCCCCACCTCCTCGTCGTCGTAGTCCTGCGGCGCCCTTACAGGGCTGCGGCCAGAGGGGTGAGGCTTCCGGAGGTGATGGTGGCCGTGCCCTTGGCTCCCAGGACGATCTCCTGGCAGGAGGGGGCGGTGAAGACCAGGAGGCTACCGACTGTGGCGCCGTCGTCGACGAAGACCTCGAGGCTGGAGCGGTCCAGGTAGAGGTGCAGACGCACTGTGGAGCCGGCGGGGCGGTACTGCGTCTGGCGGCGCAGGGCGAAGTCGGTGGTGGTCCCCTCGTCCTTGCCGTCGACCTGCGTGAGCCCGCCGTCGGTGCGGTCCAGGTAGAGGGTGCCGGCCGAGACGTTGACGCCGACGCGCACCTCCTGGGTCTTGCCGTCGACCTCCCCGCGGGCCAGGCCCAGCCAGGCCTCGGAGGCCTGGGAGATATCCAGCGTCAGGTCGATCTCGACCGTGCGGCCCGAGCCTAGAGCCGTCACCGTGTCGGTGGCCTTGAGGCCGGCGAGGTCGGTGGCCCGCCCGCGCAGGGCGTCGAGCTCGGGGACGGGTTTCTGCACGAGGGTGCGCTTACCGCCAACGGTGGTCAGGGACAGCTCGCGCGGGATGCTCATCTCACCGCGCCAGTCCCCAGTGGGCAGCGAGTAGGGGTAGTTCCAGTTGCCCAGCCAGGCCATCCACACGCGGCGGCCCTCGACGTGCTCGAAGCTCTGGGCGGCGTAGAAGTCCTGGCCGACGTCGGTGAAGCGGGTGTCGCGGTCCTCGGGGAAGAAGACGGAGCCGTCGAAGTCGCCGATGAAGTACTGGGCGGTGGAGCCGCCCGTCTCCTCGTTGGCTCCCACCGAGAGGGTCATGACCCAGCGGGTGCGCCCGTCGCTGGAGTCGGTCAGGGGGAAGAGGTCGGGGCACTCCCACACGGCGGCGTGCGAGCCGATGCCCTGGCCGAAGTCGCTGGCGTGACTCCAGGCCTTGAGGTCGGTGGAGCGGAAGAGGGAGACGTGGTCCCCGGCGGAGACAATCATGATCCAGGCCTTGGAGTCCTCGTGCCAGAAGACCTTGGGGTCGCGGAAGTCCTTGCGCCCGTCGTTGGGGATGACGGGGTTGCCGGAGAAGCGCCGCCAGCTCCTCCCCCGGTCGGTGGAGTAGGCCAGGGACTGGGCCTCACCGCCCTCGGTGGAGGTGTAGACGGCCACCATGCCGCCGCCCTTGACCAGGCCGGAGGTGTCGGCGCCGTCGACGACGCAGCTGCCGGACATGGCCAGGCCCTGCGCGTCGTGCTTCAGGGCCGTCCCCTGGCGCTTCCAGTGCACCATGTCAGGGCTGATCGCGTGGGCCCAGGTGCCGTCCTGCTGGTGGAAGAGGTGGTACTCGCCCTCGTAGAGGACCAGGCCGTTGGGGTCGGCGAGATTCCCCGTGGCGGGGCTGTAGTGGTAGGCGGGGCGGTAGGCGGCCGAGGCCGCCGAGTCGGTGGCCGTGGGCGTCGGCGAGCTCCGGCGCCCCGTGGTGCAGCGCACCAGGATGGCTCCGCCCACGATGAGAGCGCCGGCACCAACCGCGCCGAGGATCAGGGTCCGACGCCGCAGGCCGGTCCCGTGCGGCTGCGGGGCCTGGGAGCCGGTCGCCTCCGGCGAGGGCGACACAGGCGCCGTGTCCGCGGGGGTCGGCGGACACACCTCCGGCTGAGTCGGCGCAGGTTCCGAGGAGCTCGGGGAGCCTGCCGACTCAGCCGGATGGGTGGGGTGGTCAGGATGGGAGGGATGGGCGCCGTGGGACTCGTCCGTCATGGCCTCAAGGTTATCGGCCGGTCGGGCGAGCGGCGACGTCCCTCAGAGCGAGCGCTCCGCGGTCTCGACCACGTTGGCCAGCAGCAGGGCGCGGGTCATGGGGCCCACGCCGCCGGGGTTGGGCGAGAGCCAGGAGGCCACCTCGTCGACGCCGTCGGCGACGTCACCGGCGATGCGACCCTTGCCAGTGGCCGGATCGACGACGCGCGAGACGCCCACGTCCAGGACGACGGCGCCGGGGGCGACCATCTCCGGGGTGATGATGCCGGGGCTGCCGGCCGCGGAGATGACGACGTCGGCCCGGCGCACGTGCTCGGCCAGGTCCGTGGTTCCGGTGTGGCAGATGTCCACGGTGGCGTTGACGTCCTTGCGGCCCAGGAGCAGGCCGATGGAGCGGCCCACCGTGACCCCGCGGCCGACGACGCACACGTTGCGGCCGGCCAGGTCGATGCCGTGACGCTCCATGAGCTCGATGCAGCCGCGCGGCGTGCAGGGCAGGGGCGAGTCGATGGGCCCCGAGGCCCGCAGCACCAGGCGCCCCAGGTTGGTGGGGTGCAGGCCGTCGGCGTCCTTGGCCGGGTCCACGCGCTCCAGGATCGCGTTGGTGTCCACGCCCGCCGGCAGCGGGAGCTGGACGATGTAGCCGGTGCAGGCGTCATCCGCATTGAGGCGGTCGACGGCGGCGGCCACCTCGGCCTGGGTGGCGGTGGCCGGCAGGTCCTCGCGGATGGAGAGGATGCCGACCTCGGCGCAGTCGGCGTGCTTGCCGGCGACGTACTTGACGCTGCCGGGGTCCTCCCCCACCAGGATCGTGCCCAGGCCGGGGGTGACGCCGCGCTCGCGCAGTACCGCGACGCGTTCCTTGAGCTCGGCCTTGAGGGCGGCGGCCGTGGCCTTGCCATCCAGGACCCGGGCCGCACCGTTCCAGGGAGCCCTCACTGGGCCAGCCCCGGGTAGAGGGGGAAGGCGTCGGTCAGGGCGCGCACGCGACCGCGCAGGGTCGCCAGGGTCTCGTCGTCGGCGGTGCCGGCGGCGCCGTGGACGAGGGTGGCGGCGATGACGTCGGCGACCTCGGTGAACTCGGCGTCACCGAAGCCGCGGGTGGCCAGGGCGGGGGTGCCGATGCGCAGGCCGGAGGTGACGCGCGGGGGACGCGGGTCGAAGGGGACCGCGTTGCGGTTGACCGTGATGCCGGCGGTGTGCAGGAGGTCCTCGGCCTGCTGACCGTCCAGAGAGGAGTCGCGCAGGTCCACCAGCACCAGGTGCACATCGGTGCCTCCGGTGACCAGGCTGACGCCGGCGGCACGCACGTCGTCGGCTCCCAGGCGCTCGGCGATGATGGCGGCGCCGCGCACGGTGCGCTCCTGGCGCTCGCGGAACTCCTCGGTGCCGGCGATCTTCATGGCCACGGCCTTGGCGGCGATGACGTGCATGAGGGGGCCGCCCTGCTGGCCGGGGAAGACGGCGGAGTTGAGCTTCTTGCCCCACTGCTCGGCGCGGCTGGACAGGAGCATGCCGGAGCGGGGGCCGCCCAGGGTCTTGTGGACGGTGGTGGACACGACGTCGGCGTGCGGGACGGGGTTGGGGTGCAGGCCGGCGGCAACGAGCCCAGCGAAGTGGGCCATGTCGACCCACAGGGCGGCGCCGACCTCGTCGGCGATGGAGCGGAAGGCGGCGAAGTCGAGGTGACGGGGGTAGGCCGACCAGCCGGCGATGATGACCGCGGGGCGCTCGCGCAGGGCGGCCTCGCGCACCTGGTCCATCTCGATGCGCATGGTGGTCTCGTCCACGCCGTAGGCGGTGGCGTTGTAGTTCTTGCCGGAGAAGTTGATCTTCATGCCGTGGGTGAGGTGGCCGCCGTGGGCCAGGGACAGGCCCAGGAGGGTGTCGCCGGGGGTGGCCAGGGCGTGGAGGACGGCGGCGTTGGCCTGGGCACCGGAGTGGGGCTGGACGTTGGCCCACTCGGCGTCGAAGACGGCCTTGGCACGCTCGATGGCCAGGGACTCGGCGACGTCGACGACCTCGCAGCCGCCGTAGTAGCGGCGCCCCGGGTAGCCCTCCGCGTATTTGTTGGTCAGGACCGAGCCCTGGCACTCCAGGACCGCACGGGGAACGAAGTTCTCCGAGGCGATCATCTCCAGGGTCTCGCGCTGGCGGGTGAGCTCGCCGGTGAGGACCTCGGCGATGTCGGGGTCGAGCTCGGCCAGGGGCTGGTTCAGGGACGGGGTGACGGCTTGCGCGGTCATGTCTCTCCTCAGGTGTCAGGCGCAGGCCGCGGTGACGCGGCGGCCGTGCGCGCACTGGTGGGCGATCCGTGGCCCAGGCGGGCGACCCCGGAGTCGTGTTCGTGCCGCTCCCCGGTGGTGATCCACCCGGCGCCAGTCGCGACAGGAACACCCTACCGTGCCGGAGCGGAGCCGTGCCCGTCCCGGGCCGCACCGCGTTGTCCTGCGCCGCGCTGTGGCGCCTCGGGGAGGGGCTCGCACCACGGGGCGAGCGCTCAGCCCTCCGGGTCCTCCTGCCCGAACCAGTCGCCCAGACCGTCGTCGGCGCCGATCCAGGCCAGGGCCTGGGCCATCTCTTCAGGGCGCAGGAGGATCCTGGAGAAGGCGCGGCGCACCTGCTCGCGCATCTCCTCGTCACCCACGCCGGTGACCACGAGGTGACAGCGGGGCTCGGCGGACGCGTCGTCGCCGGCGCCGGCGGGGGCGGCCGGGACCTCCGCCCAGGTGCCGGCGTCGCCGACGCTCACGGCACCCCCGGCGACCTCCCAGGTGCAGACCCGGCCGGGGCGGCTGGGCAGCCAGAAGCAGCCGCGAGCGCACAGCCCCTGGCCGGCGAGCTCGACGACCAGGGAGCGCAGGCGCTCGGGGTGGAAGGGCAGGGAGGCGCTGAGGTCGAGGGTCCACACGCCGTGCTCGTCGGGGCCACCCCAGGCGCTGGTGGTGGCGGGGTGGATGCGGCTCAGGGAGGCGGCGGCGTCGTGGGTGAGGGAGGTGAGGGCCTCCAGGAGGGGTGCGTCGAGCCCCGGGAGCAGGAGGGTGTCGTGGGGGCGCAGGTGCTCGATGAGGTCGGCCCCGGCCGGGTTCTCGTCGCGCCCCAGGGCCAGGACGAGGTCGGCGTAGCCGAGGTTGGTCAGGTGGACGGCGCCCGTGCAGCGACAGTCGCCGGGGAAGGCGCTCAGCTGGCGGTGCTCGAGGAGCTCGTCCAGGGCGGTGGTGGCGTCCAGGACGTGGGCGGCTCCGGCCAGTCTCACCCCGGTGCCGGCGAGCTCCTCGGCCAGGCCGGGCAGGAGGTGGGCGAGCTCGATGGCCGCCGGCAGGAGGATGACGGTGGTGCCGCCCGGCTCCTGGGCGGCGCGGTCCTGAGCGACGGCGACCAGGACCTCCCGCAGGGAGCAGGTGGGGCAGGTGTAGGGCATGGGGACGTCGAGGCGCACCGGCTCGTCGTCGAAGCCGTCGGCCGAGCTGTGGCTGACGAGCCGGACCAGGTCGTCATCGGTGTCGCTGCTGCCGGCATCGTCGTCGGCGCCGAAGTGGAGTCCGGCGCGGATGACGACGGCGTCCTGGCCGGCCAGGGCGAGGTCGACCAGGTCCAGCAGGGCGGGGTCGACGGCGCCGATGACGGCCAGGGTGTGCCGGCCGTCGGCCGGGGAGCCGGGGATGTCAGCGCGGTTGCCGGCAAAGTCATCCGAGGGATCGGTCACGAGGTCCTCCAGCAGAGTTGACGAAACTGAGAATCATTCTTATATCATGCTCGTCATGACCACCTACTGCCAAGTCACGGGGGCCCGGCCTGTCTTCGGCCGGTCCGTCTCCCACTCCCACAAGCGCACGCCCCGGCGCTGGGACCCCAACCTGCAGCGCAAGCGCTACTGGGTGCCCTCCCTGGGGCGCACCGTGCGCCTGACGGTGTCCGCCAAGGGCATCCGCACGATCGACAAGCTGGGCATCGACGTCGTCGTGGCTCAGATGCTCGCCCGAGGGGAGAAGCTGTCATGAGCGGCGCCAAGGGCAAGGACCTGCGGCCGATCATCAAGATGGTCTCGACCGCGGGGACAGGTCACACCTACGTGACCCGCAAGAACCGCCGCAACACCCCCGACCGGCTGGTGCTGCGCAAATTCGATCCGGTGGTGCGCCGGCACGTGGAGTACAAGGAGTCGCGCTGATGGCCAAGAAGTCCAAGATCGCCGCCGAGCTGCGGCGCCAGCAGGTGGTGGAGCGTTACGCCGAGCGCCGCGCCGAGCTCAAGCGGACCTCGGTCAACCCCCACCTGAGCCAGGCCGAGCGCGATGAGGCGATGGCGGCGCTGCACGCGCTGCCCCGCGACGCCTCCCCCACTCGTCTGCGTCGGCGTGACGTGGTGGACGGTCGCCCGCGCGGCCACCTGCGCGTCACCGGGACCTCCCGAGTGCGCTTCCGCGAGATGGCGCTGCGCGGCGAGCTTCCGGGCATCGTCAAGTCCTCCTGGTAGGCGGGTGCGGGCGGGGTGGGTCTGCGGGCCCGCACCCGCCGGGGCCCACGATGCGGCGTAGCACGCTCGCAACCGCGCCCCTCTCAGCACCGCTGCCGGTACTCGTTCACCACGTCAGTTCTCATATTCACCCCCTTCCAAGGAGCTCGTATGCGTCCTGGGATCCACCCCAGCTACCAGCCCATTGTCTTTCGCGACAAGTCCGCAGGCTTCGCCTTCCTGACCCGTTCGACCCTGACGTCGTCGGAGACCATCGAGTGGGAGGACGGCAACACCTACCCGGTCTACGACGTCGAGGTCTCCAGCGCCTCGCACCCGTTCTGGACCGGCCAGGGCCGCATCCTGGACACGGCCGGCCGGGTGGAGAAGTTCGAGCGCCGCTACGGCAAGCGCAAGCGGTAGGCGTACAGGCGAAGCACCCAAGCCTCTCCCCGTCGATCTCTCACCGCCCTCACTGGACACGAAGAAGGAAAGGAACCGACATGAAGGTTCGAGCCTCGATCCGGTCCCTGGCCAAGCAGCCGGGGTCCAAGGTGGTCCGACGCCGCGGCCACACCTACGTCATCAACAAGAAGAACCCCCGCCTCAAGGCCCGTCAGGGCTGAGCCGCGACGATAATCCAAGGAACACGGACCCTCCGGGACCGGCACCTGAGCCGTTTCTACGGCAGGGGCCGGTCCCGGTTAGGCTGAGGCCATGGCTCATTCCACGGCGCACACCGACTCCGCCGCCCACCTGGTCCTGTCCCTGTCCTGCCCCGACCGCCCAGGGATCGTCCACGCGGTCACCGGCACGCTGGCGCGCCGCGGCGGGAACATCACCGAGTCCAAGCAGTTCGGGGACTCCTCCACCGGACTGTTCTTCATGCGGGTCCAGGTGCTCACCACCGTGCCGCGCGTGGAGCTGGAGAAGGACCTGGCCGAGCTGGCCGGCGAGTACGAGATGGAGTGGAGCCTCGATGAGGTGGGGCGCGCGATGCGCACCCTCATCATGGTCTCCAAGGAGGGGCACTGCCTGACCGATCTGCTCTTCCGGGCCCGCAGCCAGGGACTGCCGGTCGACGTCGTCGGCGTGGTGGGCAACCACGAGACGCTACGGGATGTCGCCGAGTTCTACGGGGTGCCCTTCCACCACATCCCGGTCACCAAGGAGACCAAGGAGGCCGCCGAGGCCGAGCTGCTGGGGCTGGTGGACTCCCTCGACGTCGAGCTGGTGGTGCTGGCCCGCTACATGCAGATCCTCTCCCCCGCCCTGTGCGAGCGGCTGCACGGGGGCGTCATCAACATTCACCACTCGTTCCTGCCGTCCTTTAAGGGGGCGCGCCCTTACGCCCAGGCGCACGAACGCGGGGTCAAGCTCATCGGGGCGACGGCGCATTACGTGACAGCGGACCTCGATGAGGGGCCGATCATCGAGCAGGACGTGACGCGGGCCGGGCACGAGGACTCGGTGTCCGTGCTGCAGGCCAAGGGACAGGACGTCGAGCGTCGGGTGCTGGCGCAGGCGGTGCGCTGGCACACCGAGCACCGGGTGCTGCTCAACGGGCACCGCACCGTCGTCTTCGCCTGAGCAGAGGCGGGGTGGGGTGGCCCGTCACCGTCCGGATAGAGGCCGGACGGTGACGTGGGCGACTCGGATGGCACAAAGTGCTGGAGCACTGACGATGTACTTCCCCGTGAGGTTGTGAACGCGGCTGGTGGAATCTGTGCTGTCTCCTCACTTCTGAGACACTCACTCGGGCGGGAACCCGGGGCAGGCTGGTGGTCCAGGAGGCGAGGGGGCCGAAGGGATGGGGCGTGACGAGAGTGGTGTCCACAGCGCTGACATTAACCCCCGAATCGGGGCTGCACACCCGAGAGAAACCGCAGGATTTCAACGATCCCTGCTGGGCGCACTGACGCCGAGCCCGTTAATGTCAGCACTGTGGACACCAGGCCGCGCAGGAGCGAGAGTCCGTGGGTCTTGCGGCAGTGCCCGGCGTCTCCGTCACAGGTCCGCCCGACCGACTTCTGACCGACGTCTGTGCTGGGGCCTGGAGGCTATGACCCGACGCCGGCTCCGCCTTGAGTCTCGCCTCGAGTTGGCCTGCTCCACGAGGGTCGGGATCTACTGGCCAAGGGTTGTGCGTACTGCACGAAGGCCCCACCTACCCAAAGTGCACCCGACCCTCGTCCAGTAGCACCCCACCCCTCGTGCAGTGCGTCCAGACGACGACGGCAGCCACCACACTGACCGGGTCAGCCTCTCTCCGGCAGACTGAAGCAGCAGCTCTCCCATCCGGCAGACGCACCCCACCGGTGTCTTGAGATGTCATGACATCCGAAACTCTCAGAAGCCATGAGACAACACAGCGGCTGGTGGAATCGTGCAAGGTCAGGTGGCCGAGTGTGAGCACGGTTCACGCAGCCACCATGACTCTCTCTGGTACCGGTCACAGTCGACGGTTGTGGACTGATGACGCGAGAGGCGCCGCCCTCCTCGGGGAGTCCCGTTTCGGGTTTTCCACAGAGTGTCCTCGGGGCCTGGTTTGGGGACGTTGGGGCAGGTAATGTCAATGCACCGTCTGAACGGGCAGTGTCGCCCAGCCGGGCGGGGTATGGAGTTGTTTCGGTGGCGAGGAGGCTTCCGTGATGAGTACGTCCCTACGATCCCCCGAGCCCACAGATACCCGGCGTCCTGCATCCGGCTCTAGCCAGGTCACCATCTTGAAGCGCCGCCCTGCCGCGCACAGCCGCCGGAGAGGCGTGGCCGGGTTGGTGGCGGTGTGCGTGCTGGCGCTGGGGGTGGCGGCCTGCTCGGTGAAAGACGCCAAGGCTGAGGCCAGCGCGAGCGCCAGTGCCAGCGCGTCGGCGGCTATTGCTCGGGCTGAGAAGGGCATCGCTGACGCCAACGCCTCAGCGACCGCCTCCCGGGAAGCGGCTCTGACTCCTGAGCTGCGTGCCAAGCGCGACGCCGCCCTGGCCGAACCCGAACCGGCCAAGCCCCCGCAGCTGAACGAGGAGAGCGCCGAGGGTGCGGCAGCCAGCGTCGGCTACTTCCTCAACCTCTACCGCTACGCCTTCATGACCGGCGACACCACCGAGTTCGCCGCCATGAGTGACGACCGCTGCAAGTTCTGCCAATCAACGATCAACAATGCCACCACGCTCCACAACAGTGGCGGTTGGGCCGACAGATGGGAACAAACCATAACCGATCTAACCTACTACGAAAAACTCGACGGCTACAATTACAACAGAATCAAAGTAATCGCCGATCACGGCGAACAGATAAGTCACCCTAAAGGAGGGACAGAAACTAAGATAACCGAAGCGATGCAAGGTCAGACACTCAACTTCGCAGTTCATTACATGAATGGCCGCTGGCTAGTTGGTGGAGTGGAAGTAGAGAAAACACAATGAAACACACGCTCACGACGGCATCCATCTTCGCAATAGCGTTTTCCACATTCCTCACTTCCCCCTCATTAGCCGAGGAAACCGGAGAGGGTGAATTGAGTTGGGACACACAGGCGACAGACGATTACACCACTATTGCCGGACATGCCTCGAGATCAGTAACCTCCAACCCCGAATCCGAGGATACAGGTTCAGGCTCCTCTGGTGACGGCGTAACAACTCAGTACGAAGACAGCTCGACATGGGACGAGCAGCCCCACCAGGAATGCTCCACGGAGAAGGATGAGTACGGGCTGGACAAGTACAAGTGCAACCTGTCCACCCTCCACCGCCCCACCCAACCCGACCAACCCACCACCGGTGGTGCCCGGACGGTCACCATCACCACCCGCCAGGCCGCGACATTGATTGCTCAGGGTTCTGGGATTACGCGTCAGCCCCCGGGCCCCAAGGTCATCATCTCCATGGCCTTCATCGTCTACACCAACCCCACCGTGCGCTACCAGACCACCACGATTCTGGGCACTCCCATCGAGGTCGAGTTCACCCCCACCTCCTACACCTGGGGCTGGGGAGACGGCACCACCACAACCACCACCGACCCAGGCGCCCCCTACCCCCACCAGACGGTGACGCACTACTACCAGCACACCGCCACCGGCGTCACCACCACCCTGACCACGACCTGGACCACCAGGTTCCGCCCCGCCGGCGAGAGCCAGTGGCGACCCATCGAGGGCACCATCACCACCACCGAGACCTCCACCCCCTACGACCTGGTCCGCATCGTCACCTACCTCACCGACGACGCAGAAGAAGCCCAAGGCCACTAACCCCCACACCCCAGCGCACACGCTCGCACCTTCAGCCCACCAGCCCACTCAGCGAACGCGGTGTCACAAACGGCGACTTTTAAGGACCATCCAGACTCATGACCGTCCCTCCGTGGCACATATGCGCAGGTCAAAGCCGCACAGGACCGGGCACGTCAGCCAATGGACAGCCTAAAAGTCGCCAAACGTGACACCAAGGCCTCGCAACGCCCCACTGAGGCCGGCCGCTGAACCGTCCGACGCACGCGGTCGTAGGGTAGGTGGCCTGTTCGTACCCTTTACCCCTCGAACGCGAGGCATAAGGTACGAACGCGACGGCCAGGGACGCCCGTCACAGACCCCAGACACCGCCCGGAGGCCAGTCAGACGCCGCGGGCCACCGGTAATGCACACGGCGCCCCACGCCAGACCCCACACGACCTCAGCGAGTTCTTGGAGTCCATCAGCGGGCACGAACAGCCGGCTCGTCCACCGAACCTCACAACCCGCCACCTCAACTCGCGAGATGCGAGCAAACATCACGACGCTTAAACACCATCCCCAAGGGTGGAGCCCCTCACGGCTCATCAGTTCCTCATCGACCCCACCACCGCCCAGGCCCACCACGTAGCCTGACATCATGACGACTCTTGAGATGCTCATTGACGTCCTGTCCCGGTCCCGCGAGCGATTCGACCGCGCTTTTGATGGCGTCACACTCGAGCAGGCCAACACCCGGCCCGCCCCGGACCTGGCACCCCGCATCGACTCCCTGACCTGGCTGGCCTGGCACACGGCCCGCGAGCTCGACATTCAGGTCGCGCCCTTGGCGGGCGTTGAACCCGTCTGGATCACCGGCGGCCACCGCGAGCGCTTCGACCTGCCCCTGCCCGACGATACCGAGGACTGGCGCCACACGCCCGAGCAGGCCGCTCAGGTCGTCGTCGGCGACCTGGGTCTCCTCTTCTCCTACCTTGACGACGCCTACGCCCTGGCCACCACCTACCTGCGCTCCCTCACGCCGGAGTCGCTCGATGACATCGTTGACGAGTCCTGGGACCCGCCCGTCACTCGGGCCGTGCGCCTGGCCTCAGTCATTGACGACGCCGCCCAACACTCCGGCCAGGCCGTCTATACCCGCCGCCTCCTGGGCCTGCCCGGCTAGGCGCGCACCCCCCCGTACCACACGTTCGCCCCGACCTGGCGGTTCAGGTCGGGGCGAACGGCTCCCACATGACAAGAGTCTGTTGGGGCCCGCGTGGGCCGGTGGTGCGGGAGGATCAGGCGGCGGGCTCCACCGCCTCGCCGCGGCGCAGCACGGTGACGGGACGCAGCTCCGCGTCGGTGACGACGACGTCGGCCCACAGGCCCGCCCGCAGCGCCCCCACGGAGGAGTCGCCGAGGATCTGGGCGCCCTGGACGCTGGCGGCGTAGACGGCGTCGACCAGGTCGACTCCCCCCTGCCAGGTGGTGCGCACGACGTCGATGAGGTGGGCGGTCCCCCCTGCGATCGCGCCGCCCTCGGTGAGGCGGGCGACGCCGTCGGCCACGGTGACCGGCTGGGAGCCGAGCACGTAGTCGCCGTCGGCCATGCCGGCCGCCGCCATGGCATCGGTGACCAGGACGACGTTGTCGCGCCCCAGGGTCTCGAACATGTCCAGGACGATGGCGGGGCTGAGGTGCACGCCGTCGCCGATCATCTCCAAGACGCACTCGCCGCGCTGGGCGGCCGCCAGGAACTCGGGCACGGGCCCGGGCGTGCGGTGGTGCATGGGGCGCATGCCGTTGAACAGGTGGGTGGCTGTCGAGCGCGGGGTGCGGACCGGTTTGCCGGCCTCGAGGCGCTCGGCGATGCGGGTGGCGGCGTCGGCCAGGGCGGCGCGCACGGGGGCGACCTCGGAGTCGGTGTGCCCGAAGGAGGGCAGCGCCCCGCCCTCGATGAGGGCCGCGTTGACGCCGTCGTCGCCGGTGATGCCGGGCTTCTCCGGGGCGATGGTCATGGTGACGACGTGCCCGCCGCCGAGCTCGATAAGCTCGCGGGTCAGGGCGGCGTCGGGATCGATGATGTAGGTGGGGTCCTGGGCGCCGCAGCGCTCCACCGAGACGAAGGGCCCCTCGAAGTGGATGCCGGCGAGCTCACCGTCCTCGCACAGCCCCGCCAGCACCCGGGTGCGCGCGCGCAGGACCTCGGGGGCGGCCGTCACGCAGGAGGCCACCAGAGACGTGGTGCCGAAGCGGCGGTGCTCGAGCACGGAGACCATGGCCTGCTCGGCGGTCTCGGCGTTGGGGAAGGACTCACCGCCCCCACCGTGGCAGTGGACGTCCACCAGGCCCGGCAAAAGGTAGCCCCCCTCGGGTGCGGCCTGAGCCTGCTCGACGGCGTCTGCGAAGCCGGCCCGTGCGGCCTGGTCAGCGGGCCCGACCCACGCGATGTGGGATCCCGACAGGACAACCACCCCATCGTCGATGATGTGGTCGGGGGTGACGACACGTCCCCGCAGTGCGCGGACCTGCATGGCTTCGTTGCTCATGAGTCGGATTCTGTCACCACTTCAGACATCAGACAACCTCCTTCGGGGCGTCTCCTCCCCCACATTGCCCGGGCAGGTTTCGGCTCCGCTCCGCTCACCCGGCCAGGCGCTGCTCCATGCGGGAGACGGCCCGGTTGACGTCGCGCTCCACGCGCGCCGACGGCGCCGCCCCGCCCTTCCACAGCAGGCCCTCCCCGACCGGCCGCACGGCGACGAGGCGGCCCCGGTCCACCAGGATCGGGCGGAACATGCCGTTGCTCGCCGGGCAGATGAGGCGTTCGCCGTCCTCATCAGTAAGGCAGGAGCGGTCCTTGTAGCCCACGTGCAGCTCGTCGAAGGAGCCCAGGAAGTGCGTGGCCTGCGCGGCGTTGCGGTGGGCGGACAGCAGGTCGGGCAGGTCGGCGCGCATGTAGAGCAGGCCGGTCTTCGGGGCCGACTCGCCGGGACCGAGCGGGCGCAGGCCTCCGCGGGTCCCACCCTCGGCGACCGCGCGCACGAGCGGGACACGGGGCCCGGCCGGCTCACCGGCAGCATTAACCGCGGCTGGGGCCTGCTCCTCCCCCAGCTCGACGGCGTCCTCCAGGGCGCGGGCGGCCTGAGTCTTGGGCAGTGTGGTCCAGCGGGCCAGGTCCTCGGCGCTGACCGGGCCGTGGCTGGTGGCGTAGCGGTAGGCGATGTGCGCGCAGGCGGCGCGGTGGCCAGTCCCGCCGTGGGCGACGCCTGCTCCGGCGGGCCCGGAGTCGGCGTCGGGCAGGGAACGTGCGTCCATGACGAGGTGCTCGTTGCCGGACCGCGGACCCTGGACGAGGATCCCCTCGCGCTGGAGGCGCACCAGGAGGTGGCGGCGCCGGTAGGCCGAGACGTCCTCACCGCGGAAAGCCTCCATGAGGCCGGCCTCCTGCCAGGCCGCCAGCAGCACCGAGCGCCTCAGCGGGCCCTGGTCCTCAATGAGGCCCAGCGCCACCTCGGCGGCGCGCTCGCACAGGGCGGAATCGACGCCGTAAGCCTTCTCGCTGTTCCGCACCCAGGCGTCGGTGCGGTGCATGAGAGCGGCCCGCAGCCAGTGGTGGTCGGCGGCGGTGGTGATGTGGACGGTGCCGCGCATGGGCCAGGAGCGAACCAGGTCGCCTCGCGCGAAGGCCGCCTCGACGTCGGCCGGGGTAGCGGCCGGGGCGCGCACGAGCAGGGCGTGGGGGACGGCGGAAACCTGCTGGCCCTGGATGGCGAGCTGGCGGGACACTGCCGCGACGACGTCGGGCGCAGCAGTGGCCGGGACGAGGTCCTGGGAGATGATGCGGGCCAGGCTCACCTCGGTCGGCAGCGTTGCGGAGGACGTGCGGGCGGCGGGCATGGCAGTCTCCTCAGAACAGGCGGGAGCTCGGGTCGTCCATGCCGCGCATGGCGTCGTAGTCGAGGGTGACGCAGCGGATGCCGCGGTCCTCGGCCAGGACGCGGGCCTGGGGCTTGATCGTCTGGGCGGCGAAGACGCCCTGGACGGGGGTCAGCAGCGGGTCGCGGTCGAGGAGCTCGAGGTAGCGGGTGAGCTGCTCAACGCCGTCGATCCCGCCGACGCGCTTGATCTCCACGGCCACGGAGCGGCCCTCGGCGTCCTTGGCCATGATGTCGACCGGGCCGATGGCGGTGGGGAACTCGCGGCGCACCAGGCGGTAGCCGGCACCCAGGACCTCGATCTGCTCGGCCAGGAGCTCCTGGAGGTGGGCCTCGACGCCGTCCTTGGTGAGCCCTGGGTCCACACCCAGCTCGTGGCTGACGTCGGAGATGGTCTCGAAAAGGCGGATGACGAGGCGGTCATCGGTCTTGGTGGCGCTGACCTCCCAAACCTCGCGCACGCCGTCGGCGGCGGCCTCCTCGTCCGGCTCGGTGACGGCCAGGCGGGCCGGGGCACTCATCCAGTTCAGGGGCTTGTAGGAGCCGCCGTCGGAGTGGATGAGGACCGAGCCGTCGGCCTTGAGCATGAGCACGCGAGTGGCCCGGGGCAGGTGGGCGTCCAGGCGGCCGGAGTAGTCGACGGAGCAGGAGGCAATAACGAGGCGCACCCGTCCACCCTAGCGGGGCGGGCCCGGCCTCGGCGCGACGCCGGGGCCGGCGGGCCTGAGCATCGTGTCACCCGAGGCGTTCCCCTCCACTGTCCATGCACGGCATCCACACCGGATCGGACGTCGTGTCTCAGGCGTGCCCCGGGGCCTGGGGACGCAGCGTCAGGCGATGGCGGCGCCCCACCCCGTCGTCGAGAACGTACGTCGTGATCGAGGACTGCGATGTCCTCCAGATGACTGGGAAGGGACCCCAGTGGCCTGGAGGAAAACGCAGTCCTCGGACGAAAGGTACGTCGCCGATCCGGCCAGGAGGCCCCGCCCCGCCCCGGCGGATCCGGCCGCCGGGTTCACCGGCCGGCCGCAGCCGCCAGGCTCAGTAGCCAGCCGCATCGCCGAGCCCCGGCGTCGGGTCTCAGAAGAGCCGGGGCTGCTCAGGGGCGGCGGACTCCACCCAGGCGACTAGCGCCGAGTGGGACTCCTCCATCATGGCCAGGTCGAAGCCCTCCGGGCTGCGGGTGGCGTCCACACAGTGCACCTCGACGACGCGCCCCTGCTCCCGGCGTCGCCGTGCCTCGGAGAGCTCCAGGTTCAAGCGGCTCCATGAGCGCGACGGCCTGGTGGAGAAGGACACGAGGCGATACCACTCCAGGGAGTCGAGCCGGAAGGAGGCCACCCCGCTCAGCCAGCGCTGCGCCCCGCGTGGACGCAGGGCGCACTCGAAGGAGCCAACCTGCCCGGCCAGGTAGCGCAAACGCAGCAGGAACCCGCCTGCCAGCAGCACGAGGACGGTGACGGCAATCGCCACGACCGTCCACACGTGCTGCCCCATGACTCAGGCCTCCGCGCCCTGCTTCACGTGGTCGGCGGCGATCGTGATGACGTCGTGGTCCACGGAGCAGAAGCCGCCGGACACCTCGATGCTGCACATCTCGCCGTCGATGGG
This sequence comes from Actinomyces sp. HMT 175, assembly GCF_016694895.1. Taxonomy (NCBI): domain Bacteria; kingdom Bacillati; phylum Actinomycetota; class Actinomycetes; order Actinomycetales; family Actinomycetaceae; genus Actinomyces; species Actinomyces sp. HMT 175. Next base: position 838,326 of record NZ_CP068012.1, on the reverse strand, counting down.
ACTCAGCCGCACCGGACCGGCCCCCAGGACCGCCACGAGGGGCTGACGACCCGGCAGGATCCCCAGCTCCCCGTTAATCAGGGGTACGGAGACCTGCGTCGCCTCACCGGTCCAGGCCTCGCCCGCCGGCGAGACCACCTCAACATGTAAGGCCATGTCCCCCTCCTTTCCTGCGCCCGGCTCTACCCGGATCCTAACGACTCAGGCGTTGAGCTCGGCGGCGCGACGCTCGAGGTCCTCGATGCCACCGATGTTGAAGAACGCCTGCTCCGGCAGGTGGTCGTAGTCACCGTCGCAGATACGGCGGAAGGCCTCAATGGTCTCCGACAGCGGCACGGTGGAGCCGGCCACGCCGGTGAACTTCTCCGCCATGTAGGTGTTCTGGGACAGGAACTGCTCGATGCGGCGGGCGCGGGCCACCGTCACCTTGTCCTCCTCGCCGAGCTCGTCGACACCGAGGATCGCGATGATGTCCTGGAGCTCCTTGTTCTTCTGGAGGATGGACTTCACGCGAGTGGCGACGTCGTAGTGCTCCTGGCCCACGTAGCCGGGGGCCAGCAGGCGCGAGGTGGAGGTCAGCGGGTCCACGGCCGGGTAGATGCCTCGCGAGGCGATCTCACGGCTGAGCTCGGTGGTGGCGTCCAGGTGGGCGAAGGTCGTCGCCGGCGCCGGGTCGGTGTAGTCGTCGGCGGGCACGTAGATCGCCTGCAGGGAGGTGATGGAGTGGCCGCCGGCGGAGGTGATGCGCTCCTGGAGCTGGCCCATCTCGTCAGCCAGGTTGGGCTGGTAGCCCACGGCCGAGGGCATGCGGCCCAGCAGCGTGGAGACCTCGGAGCCGGCCTGGGTGAAGCGGAAGATGTTGTCGATGAACAGCAGCACGTCCTGGTGCTGGACGTCGCGGAAGTACTCGGCCATCGTCAGGGCGGACAGGGCCACGCGCAGACGCGTGCCCGGCGGCTCGTCCATCTGGCCGAAGACCAGGGCGGTCTTGTCGAACACGCCGGCCTCGTCCATCTCAACGATGAGGTCGTTGCCCTCACGGGTGCGCTCCCCCACGCCGGCGAACACGGAGACACCACCGTGGTTCTGGGCCACGCGCTGGATCATCTCCTGGATGAGGACGGTCTTGCCCACGCCGGCGCCGCCGAACAGGCCGATCTTGCCGCCCTGCACGTAGGGGGTGAGCAGGTCGATGACCTTGATGCCGGTCTCGAACATCTGCTCCTTGGACTCGAGCTGGTCGAAGGCCGGGGGCTGGCGGTGGATGGGCCAGCGCTCGGTGATCTCCAGCTGCTCGCCGGGGCCGAGGTTGAGGACGTCGCCGGTGACGTTGAAGACGTGACCCTTGGTCACGTCGCCCACGGGCACGGAGATCGGCGCGCCGGTGTCGCGCACCTGCGTGCCGCGCACGAGGCCGTCGGTGGGCTTGAGGGAGATCGTGCGCACGATGTTGTCACCCAGGTGCTGGGCGACCTCCAGGGTGATCTCGTGGGGCTCCTCGCCGGCGCTGGTGGCCTGGACGGTCACCTTGAGGGCGTTGTACATCGCCGGGATCGCATCAGGCGGGAACTCGACGTCGACGACGGCGCCGATGATGCGGGTGATGCGTCCCGTCCCGGGGGTGGTGGTGTCAGCCATGTGCGTTCTTCCGTATCTTCCAGAGCTGAGAGGGGTCCTGCTCGGTGAGGTGAGTCTGTGTGGGGTTCTCGACGACGTCGGGGGCTTCCCGGCCTATTCGGACCCCAGGGCGTCGGCACCCGAGACGATCTCCGTGATCTCCTGGGTGATGTCGCCCTGGCGGGCCGCGTTGGCCAGGCGGGTGTAGGTGATGATGAGGTCCTCGGCGTTGTCCGTGGCCGTGTGCATGGCCTGCTGGCGGCTGGCCAGCTCGGAGGCGGCCGACTGCAGCAGGGCGTTGCGGATGCGCGAGCCCATGTAGCGGGTCAGGAGGGCGTCGAGCACCTCGGAGGGACCGGGCTCGAACTCGTACAGCGGCATGGAGCTGCCGTGCTTGGCCGCCAGCTCCTTCTCCAGGGCCTCGTTGCCGGCGTCGTCGAGCTCGCCGGCCCCTTCGACGTCGACCACCTTGAGCGGCAGCATGCGACGCACCTCGGGGACCTGGGAGACCATCGAGACGTAGCGGGTGAAGACGATGTGGACCTCGGCGACGCCGCCGGCCTCGGCCGGCTGGAGGAAGTAGTCCAGCAGGGTGGTGGCCACCTCCTCGATGGCCTCGTTGCTGGGGCGGTCCGACTGCCCGGTCCAGGAGAACTCAATCGGCGTGCCCCGGAAGCTGAAGTAGCTCTGGGCGCGCCGGCCGAAGGTGAAGATCACCGGCTCCTTGCCCTCCTTGACCAGCTCCTCGATGAGGCGGCCGGTCTCGCGCAGGATGGTGGCCGAGTAGGCGCCGGCCATGCCGCGGTCAGAGGTGACCACGAGGATCGCCACGCGCTTGGTGTCGGTGCGCTCCTGGGTGATGGGGTGCTCGAAGCGGGAGTAGGTCCCCAGCGCAGCCACCGCCTGGCTCAGGGCGTGATCGTAGGGCGAGGCCTCCTGCGCGTTGCGGCGCGCCTGCCCGATCCGGGACGAGGCGATGAGCTCCATCGCCCGGAACACCTTCTGGAGGGTCTGGGTCGATCGAATGCGCTGCTTGTAGACGCGCTGGTTTCCTGCCACGTCAGCCCCTCTTGACCACGAGCTGCTCGGTGGTCCTCTCGGCGGCGGGCTCCTCCTCGGGCTCGGCGACCTGGGCGCCCAGCATCTGCTCACCGGAGGCGAAGGTGCGCCGGAAGGCCTCAACGGCCTTGACCAGGGCCTCCTCGGTCTCGTCAGTGAGCTGACCGGTGGACTCGATGGTGTCGAGGATGTCGGTGTTGCGCCGCAGGTGGTCCAGGAAGGCGGCCTCGAAGGGCAGGACGTCGGAGACGTCTATGTCGTCGAGGTAGCCCTTGGTGCCGGCCCAGACGCTGGCGACCTGCTCAGCCACCGGGTAGGGCGTGTACTGGGGCTGCTTGAGCAGCTCCATGAGGCGCTCACCGCGGGTGAGCTGGGCGCGGGTGGCGGCGTCCAGGTCGGAGGCGAACATGGCGAAGGCCTGCATGGAGCGGTACTGGGCCAGCGTGATCTTGAGGGTTCCGGCGACCTTCTTCATGGCCTTGACCTGGGCGGCGCCGCCCACGCGGGACACGGAGATGCCGACGTCGACGGCGGGGCGCTGGTCGGCGTTGAACAGGTCGGACTGGAGGAAGATCTGCCCGTCGGTGATGGAGATGACGTTGGTGGGGATGTAGGCCGAGACGTCGTTGGCCTTGGTCTCGATGATCGGCAGCCCGGTCATGGAGCCCGCCCCCAGCTCGTCGGAGAGCTTGGAGCAGCGCTCCAGCAGGCGCGAGTGGAGGTAGAAGACGTCACCGGGGTAGGCCTCGCGGCCCGGCGGACGGCGCAGCAGCAGGGAGACGGCGCGGTATGCCTCGGCCTGCTTGGACAGGTCGTCGAAGACGATGAGGACGTGCTTGCCCTGGTACATCCAGTGCTGGCCGATGGCCGAGCCCGTGTAGGGCGACAGGTACTTGAAGCCGGCCGGGTCGGAGGCCGGGGAGGCCACGATGGTGGTGTACTCCAGGGCGCCGCGCTCCTCCAGGGTGGCGCGCACGGCGGCGATGGTGGAGCCCTTCTGGCCGGTGGCCACGTAGATGCAGCGCACCTGCTTGTTCGGGTCGCCGGACTCCCAGGCCTCCTTCTGGTTGAGGATGGTGTCCAGGGCGATGGCGGTCTTGCCGGTCTGGCGGTCGCCGATGATGAGCTGGCGCTGGCCGCGGCCGATCGGGATCATCGAGTCGATGGCCTTGAGCCCGGTCTGGAGGGGCTCGTGGACGGACTTGCGGGCCATGACGCCGGGGGCCTGGAGCTCCAGGGCGCGGCGCCCCTCGGCCTCGATCTCGCCCAGGCCGTCGATGGGACGGCCCAGCGGGTCGACGACGCGGCCCAGGTAGGCGTCACCCACGGGCACGGAGAGGACCTCGCCGGTGCGGCGCACGACCTGGCCCTCGTCGATGCCGTCGAAGGAGCCCAGGACGACGACGCCGATCCGGCGCTCCTCGAGGTTCATGGCCAGGCCGGCGGTGCCGTCCTCGAAGGTGAGCAGCTCGTTGGCCATGACGCCGGGCAGGCCCTCGACGTGCGCGATGCCGTCAGCGGCGAAGACGACGTGCCCGACCTCCTCGGCCGCGACCTCGGCGGGCTTGTAGGACTCGGCGAACTCGTTCAGGGCCGAGCGGATCTCCTCGGGCCTGATGGTCAGCTCTGCCATCTCGTCTCCTTGCTGGTTGCGTTCTGGGGGCCGGCGGCGCTGGGCGTGAGCGACGACGGCGCGGGGTGGGGTGGTGAAGTTGTGGGTCGGCGTGCGATGAGCGGGCTAGCCCGCCAGCCGGGTGCGCAGCTCGGCGACGGCGCTGCGCACGGTGCGGTCCATGACGTAGTTCCGCGTCGAGATGCGGGCTCCGCCGATGACCGTGGGGTCGACCTCGCAGTTGAGGTCGATCCTGGTGCCCAGGCGGCGCTCCAGGATGGTGCGCAGGCGCTCCTCCTGGGCCGAGGTCATGGGGATGGCGGTGACGACGTCGACGATGGTGCGCTGACGCATCTCGGCGGCCAGCTCGACGACACGGCGCAGGTTGCGCAGCGGTCCGCCCTCGGCGTGGTGGCGCACGCACCAGTCCACCAGGCTCATGGCGGGGGCGCTGATGTGGGGCGCGAAGACGCCCTCTGCCAAGCGGACCCGGGCCTCGGTGCCGGTGCGGCGTGAGGGGGTCAGGGCCTCGCGCAGCTCGCGGTTGTCGGCGATCTGCTCATGGACCTCGAAGAGCTGCTGCTCGATCTCCTCCGCCGAGCCGCCCGCGTGAGCACCGGCGAGGATCGCCTCGATGCCCATGTCGTGGAGGGCGGAGACCAGGTCGACTGCCTTGGACCAGCGGCCGCGGACCATGGCGCTGAGCAGGTCGACGACGCGCTCGTCCACGGTGCCGGTGAAGAGCCGGCGGGCCAGGGCCACCTTGTCCTCGGCCTCCCGGCCCGGGTCGGTCAGCGGCGCGGACAGCGAGTGGACGGCGACCTGGTGAGCCAGGGCGAGGATCTGGCGACCCAGCTCCTGGCCCTCGACGCCCGCGGCCGTGAGCACCGGGCTCCAGGCCTGGCTCACGGTCTCACGGGTGGCGGCAGTTCCTGTTCTCACCGCGTCGCCTCCGCAGAGGAGGCGCCGGCGTCGAGCCCCTCGACCGGCTCCATGGTCTCGAGCTCGTCGAGGAAGCGGTCGATGACCCGCTCGGACAGGGCGGTGTCGCTCAGCTGTTCACCGACGATGCGCTCGGCCAGGGTGGAGGCGAGCATGCCGACGTCGGTGCGCAGCGAGATCTGCGCGGCCTGCTTCTCGGCCAGGATCTGACGCTGGGCGCCCTCGATGATGCCGGCGGCCTCCGCCTGGGCGTCGGTGCGGGCCTTGGCGACGATCTCCTTGGCCTCGCCCTGGGCGTTGTCGCGGATGCGGGCGGCCTCGCGACGGGCCTCGTCCACGAGCCGGGTGGCGCGCTTCTCGGCGTCGGCCTGGTCCTGCTTGGCCTTGTCGGCCAGGTCGAGGCCCTCCTGGATGCGCTGGGCCCGCTCGTCCAGCACGGCGTAGAGCCGGGGCAGGGCGTAGCGGCCCACCACCAGGAGGATGAGCAGGAGGACGATCGCCGCCCAGAAGATCTCATAGAGCGGGGGAAGGATGAAGGCTGTGCCTCCGCCCTGCCCGCCCTCGGCAGCCAGGGGAAGCATCACTTGACGACGAGCGGCAGAACGAAGCCGATGAGGCCGAGGGCCTCGACCATGCCCGCGCCGATAATCATGTTGGTGAACAGGCGTCCGGCCACCTCGGGCTGACGGGCCGTGGCCTCCTGGGTCTTGCCGACGAGCAGGCCGATGCCGATGCCCGGGCCGAGCGTGGCCAGGCCGTAGCCGACGTATGCGAGCGCGGTGAGGGACATATGCGGTTCCTTCTTTCTGGCGCCGGGTGGCGCAGGTGGGGTCGGTGGAAGAGGCTTGGGCGACGCACCGTGACGTCTAGTGGGCCTCGATGGAGAGCTTGATGTAGACGGCGCTGAGGATGGTGAAGATGTAGGCCTGCAGGACCGCCACGAAGACCTCGAACAGGGTCACCACGATCATGGCGGCACCGGTGAGGAGGCTGATCGTCGAGGAGGCCTGGAGGTGAAGAAGCAGGCTGGTGGTGCCGAAGAAGGTCATCCCCAGCAGCAGGTGCCCGGAGACCATGTTGCACAGCAGACGCAGGGTGAGCGTCACCGGCCGCACGATGAAGTTCGAGAGGAACTCAATGGGGGTGATGAGCAGATACATCGCCTTGGGCAGCCCGGGAGGGAAGAGCTGGGCGGCGAAGAAGTGCCCGGCCCCCTGCTCCTTGATGCCGGCGCCGATGAAGGTGATGTAGGTGAGGGCCGCGAACACCATGGGTACGGCGACCACCGAGGAGGCGGCGATGTTGAGGCCCGGGATGACGCCGGAGAGGTTCATGGCGAGCACGCCCAGGAAGAGGGTGCCCAGCAGCGGGGCGAAACGGCGGCCGTTCTTGTTGCCCAGGAGCATGAAGGCCACGTTGCTGCGCACGAAGTCGGCGATGATCTCCAGCAGGGCCTGGCCGCGTCCGGGAACCAGCCTGAAGCGGCGGGCGGCAGCCAGTCCCAGGGTCAGGCACAGGAGTCCCCCCATGACCAGGCGGACGAAGGTGAGGCGGTTGAACTCCATGAAGGTGCCCTCACCGAAGAGCGCCTCAGGGAAGAAGTCCTCGACGCTGGGCGAGTGCGGGTGCTGAGTGAAGGCGGGCACCGCGGTCAGTGCGATGACAGCGACCAGGACGATCAGGAGCACCCAGTACCACAACGGTTTGGTGAACGGCTTGGCGTCAGCCGTCCGCGGCACGGCGACGTCGTCGGCTGCCGTGCCGTTCTCGGTGACGGTGTTGGTGGACAGGAGATCCTCCCAATGTCTCTCACGCTTCGAGGCCTGTCCGCACAGGCCTGCTAATCATGGGCCATGCTAACGCCTCACAGGGGCCTCACGAAGCAAACGGGTCGCCTCGCGGTGGCCCGTTGCATCCACCCGGCCCTACGACTGGTCCCGCCCACCGGTCAGGGGCGGTCCGCCGACTCCCCCTTCTTCGGCTCCACCGCAAGGATTCGCGCCTGTGCCAGGACGGTCGCCTCGGCGAACATGCCCACCAGGATCGCCACAATGAGTGAGACCCCAATCACTCTCGTGTCGCATCCCAGGGCTCTTCCTCCCAGGAGCCCCACCGCCAGGAGCGCGATCTTCCCCAGGTATCCGCCAGCCACCCAGACCACCAGGCCCCCCGTGTCGGAATGGACCATGCGGTCCACGAACCACCAGGTCGCGGCCAGGAGCAGCGTCGTGGCCGCCGCTGCGGCCAGCAGCGTGCCCAGCGGCTGGGCCACGGCGCTGCGGGCTCCGCCGGCCAGGCACCACAGGGCCTCGCCGACGACGAGGACCACGGCGGCCACGGCGAGGATCCGGCGCAGCCTCGCTGAGGCCTGGCGCAGTGTGCGGGCGTTCGTGGGAGGCGTCTGGCTCACTGGCGGGTCCTTTCAAAGGGGCCGGGTGACGCCTGCAGGGCGTTCCCCTGCGGCGCCTGCCCCTCGGCCGGGCGCGTCACTTCACCAGTTCCTGAGACGTTGCGGGAGATGACGATCCGCTGCTCCTGGCGGTCCTGGCGACGGCGCAGCGCCGAGCGCAGGCCGTGGCGCACCCCGGGCATGAGGTCAACGGTAACGACGAAGGCGAACAGCACCGCGAGGGCGAGCCCCGCCAGCACCCAGGGCAGGGGGAAGAAGGCCATGGCGGCCACGGGGAAGGAGGCGACCGCCGCCCACAGGTACATGACCAGTACCGCGCGGCGGTGGGAGTGCCCGGCGGCCAGGAGCCGGTGGTGCATGTGCATGCGGTCGGGGTGGGTGGGACTCAGCCCCTTCCGGGTGCGGCGCACGATCGCCATCATCATGTCGGTCAGGGGCAGCAGGAGGACCGCCAATGGCAGGAGGATCGGCATGAAGGCGGGCAGGGCGCGCGAGCCGTCGAAGCTGCCGGGGTCGATCTGCCCGGTGACGATGATGGTGGAGGCGGCTGAGACCAGGCCCAGCTGCATCGCCCCGGAGTCGCCCATGAAGATGGTGGCGGGGTTGAAGTTGTGTGGCAGGAAGCCCACGCACACGCCGATGAGCGCGGCCACGATGGTGGCGGCCAGGGAGCTGTAGGAGCCCGGGCTCGTGGCGCGGGTCAGGACGTAGGTGTACAGGAAGAAGGCGGTTGAGCCGATCCCGATGATGCCGGCCGCGAGCCCGTCGAGCCCGTCGACGAAGTTGACGGCGTTGATGGCGGCCACCACGACGATGACGGTGGAGATGAGGGACAGGCGCGAGGAGCCGATCGTCAGCCCGGCCACGGGGAAGGTGAGGAGCTGGACGCCCTGCCAGGCCATGACGCCGGCGGCCAGGATCTGGCCGGCGAGCTTGGTCATCCAGTCCAGCTCCCACAGGTCGTCGACGACGCCGAGCAGGCAGACCAGTCCCGCCCCCAGGACCACCGCCCAGGCGCTGGAGTCGATGACGTCGGAGAGGTAGGGGATCGTGGAGGCCACGGAGATTGCGGAGAACAGGCCGAAGAACATGGCCACGCCGCCCAGGCGCGGGATGGGCGTGGAGTGGACGTCGCGGGCCCGCACGGGGGTCAGCGCGTTACCCACCAGGGCGATGTGCCGGATGATCGGCACGGCCACGTAGGTGGTCGCCGCAGCAATGGCCATGACCAGGAGGTAGACCTTCACGCGCCCACCCCCGTCCTGCCGCGGGCCGCGCCTGCCGTCCCTTCGGACAGGGCGACGCCGGCCACTCGTTCCAGGTCCGCGAGTGCCAGGACCCCCTGGCGCAGGATCCGGGGGGCGCGGGCGCGCTCCCCGGCGAGGGTGACGATGGTGGAGGGAACCGGTCCGGGGGTGGCTCCGCCGTCGAGCAGCAGGATGTCCTCGCGCCGGACGGCGCCGGCGGCTTCACCATCCGGCGCGAGCTCATCGACGCTCCGGACCCGTCCGGGGAAGGCGGCCCGGGCGGAGGCGGCGTCGGTGGCGGGCGGCGCGCCGGTGGGGTTGGCGGAGGTGACGGCCAGCGGGCCGCTGCGGCGCAGGAGGTTCAGGGTGAGCTCGTGGGCGGGCATGCGCACGGCGAGGGTGCCGCCGGTCTCCCCCAGGTCCCAGGTCAGGGTCTCGTCGGCCTCCAGGATGAGGGTGAGCGCCCCGGGCCAGAAGGCCTCCATGAGGGCTCGGGCGGCCTCGGGCACCTGGGCGACGAGCCCGATCAGGTCGTCGGGGTCGGCCACGAGGACCGGCGGGGGCATCTGGCGTCCGCGCCCCTTGGCGGCCAGCAGCCGCTCGACGGCCGCGGCGTCGGCGGCGTTGCAGCCGATGCCGTAGACGGTGTCCGTGGGCAGGATGACGAGCCCGCCTGCGCGCAGGTGATCGCAGGCCGGTTGAAGGGGGTCGGGGTGGGGATGAGCGGTGCTCGCGGAGGGCTGCGGGGGGTGGCTCACGTCCCGCATCCTGCCACGGATCGGGTCGGTGGCGGGACAGTGCGGAGGTGTGGGCCCCGACGCGATGCCGGACCGTCATCTGACCGGGGCCCCATCGGCGTATCCCTCGGTCCGCTTCCGGGATGAGCCCGGGACGACGTCGGGCCCTACACGATGCGGCGGGCCACGGCCCAGCGGGTGAGCTCGTTGCGGTTGGACAGCTGGAGCTTGCGCAGGACCGCGGAGACGTGGGTCTCGACGGTCTTGACCGAGATGAACAGCTCGGAGGCGCACTCCTTGTAGGTGTAGCCGCGGGCGATGAGTCGCATGACCTCCCGCTCGCGCGCTGAGAGACGGTCGAGCTCGGTGTCGGCCACGGCCACCTCGCCCGTCCCGGCACCGAAGGCGTCCAGGACGAATCCGGCCAGGCGAGGGGAGAAGGCGGCGTCTCCGGCGGCCACGCGCCGCACGGCCTGGGCCAGGTCCTCGGTGGAGATCGCCTTGGTGACGTAGCCGCGGGCGCCGGCCCGGATGACGCCGACGACGTCGTCGCTGGCGTCCGAGACGCTCAGGGCCAGGAAGCGCGTCTCGGGGACGTCGTGGCAGGAGGCGACGACCTCGGCCCCTCCCCCGCCGTTGCCGCCGGGCAGGTGGACGTCGAGCAGGACGACGTCGGGCCGCAGGGCGTGGACGGCGGCGATGGCGCCCTCGACGTCGTCGGCCTCGGCGATGACGTCCAGGTCGGGAGCGTGGGCGGTCAGCTCGGAGCGCACCCCGGAGCGGACCAGGGCATGGTCGTCGACGACCAGGACCCGCAGGGACGCGCTCGCATCGGCGGGCTGGTGGTGGTCTGTGGTGGTACCGGCGGGCGTGTCAGCCATGAGGGTCTTCCTGGTGGTGACGTGGGGTGATCGAGGAGTGAGGGGCCGGGTGCGGCCCAAGGAGACAAAGCAACGATAGACGGCTCAGTGGGCTCGCACGGGGAGAGTCAGTGCCACCTCGGTGCCGGTGGACATGCGGCGCACCCGGGCGCTGCCGCCGTGGCGCTCCATGCGGGCGATGATGGACTGGCGCACGCCGTGGCGGTCCTCGGCGATGGCGTCGAGGTCGAAGCCGGGGCCGTGGTCGCGCACGAACACCTCCAGGCCCTCCTCGCCGGCCTCGACGTAGAGGGAGACCGGTGGGGCGCCGTGACGCACCGCGTTGGACAGGGCCTCGCGGGCGGCGGCGACGATGACCTCGGTGTCGCGGTCGGGGGCCCGGTCGCCGACGCACACGGCGTCGACGGCCACGCCGTAGCGGTCCTCGATCTCACCGGCCAGGTCGGTGAAGGCGTCGGCCACGGAGGTGCCCGGTGCAGGACGGTCGGTGTAGAGCCAGGCGCGCAGCTCGCGCTCCTGGGAGCGGGCCAGGCGGGCCACCGTCTCAGGCTCGTCGGCGCGCTTGCGGATGAGGGTGAGGGTCTGGAGGACGGAGTCGTGCAGGTGGGCGGCGATGTCGGCGCGCTCGGCCTCACGGATCTCGGCGGCGCGGGTGTCGGCCAGGGCCCGGTTGGTCCGCAGCCACAGGGGTGCCAGGACCACGCCGATGCCCACCACGAGCGCCCCTCCGGTGAGGAGCCCGGAGATGAGCTTGTAGGGGGTGCTGTCGGCGGCCACCCACACCAGGATCCCGACGACGGCCAGGCACACCCCGCCCGCCACCCGCAGGACAGCGCTCAGGTTGCGGTCCGGGCCGACCAGGTTGTCCATCTGCGACCAGGCCAGGGCCGCCCCGGCGATGACGACGATGATGACTCCCACCGCACCAATCCGGTCCAGCAGCCCAAAACGCCAGGAGGCCAGGAACAGGGCAGCCAGGAGGAGTGCGCCGCCGTCGAGGACCGTCTGCGACAGGCCCAGGGGGGCGCCGCCGTCGGCCCGAGACTCTGCGGTACCTCTCCCACTCCTGAGGCGAGCCGCCAGGCGAGCACGGGAGACCACCGAGGCGGGCGCCTCTCCTGCAGGCCCGTTCTCCCCGGGGAGGGTCCCCCACAGCAGGGCGTAGAGCAGGGCTCCCGCGCCGCCGCCGAGGGCGAGGACGACCATGAGCGCGCGGATGTATCGCACGGGGATGCCCAGATGGAGCCCCAGTCCCGCGCAGACGCCGGCGATGCGGGCGGGGCGGCGCATACGGGCGGCCTCGACGGACAGGTCGGCCGGCGCCGGCCCCAGCTGGTGGGGCAGGCGGCGCAGAGGGGGGCGTCGCCGCAGCTGGCGCGGGGGGCTCCAGGAGTACGCGGGCCCGCCGGCGGTCGGCGAGGGCTGCGTACCCCGCTGCTGAGCTGTCGTCATGGCACCATCGTGGCACGTCAGGGTCGCCGCCCCGAGGGTCCCCCGGCGGATTGGGGGGACAATCCGGGATCATTCAGGGGTTCCCCTGATCGTGCCGCAGGCCACGGACGCGAAGAATTATTGACATGAACGACAAGCCCACTTCCCCGTCTGACGGTGGTTCCCCCACCGGTTCCGATTCCTCTGACTCCTCCGCATCCTTCCCCTCTGCCAACACACAGGGTGCCGACGGCGCCCAGCGCGATTCCCGGCAGGGAGCGCAGCACGGACCGCAGCCGGGTCCCGCGCCCTCCTTCCAGCAGTACGGCGGCCCCCAGCCCGGGCCTCAGGGCGGATCGACTCACCGCTTCTTCGACTCCCTGCGCGGCTCGGGCCTCATGCGCACCAACGAGCGCTGGATCGCGGGCGTGGCCGGGGGCGTAGCCCACCGCTTCGACCTGGACCCCACCCTGGTGCGTTGCGTGTGGGTGGTGCTCTCGCTCTTCGCCGGTGTCGGGCTGGTCCTCTACGGCCTGGCCTGGGCCCTCCTGCCCGAGGAGTCCGATGGGCGCATCCACCTGGAGGAGGCCCTCTCCGGCCGTTTCAACGCGGGCCTGGCGGGCGCCATCGGGATGACGATCATCGGTATGTCGACATTCGGTAGCGGTTTCATCCCCAGCTGGTACATCCACGAGGCGGGCACCGGGGGGATCGCCGCCGCCCTGTGGCCCCTGTTCTGGTTGGGGCTGATCGTCCTGGCCATCGTCTTCCTCATCCGCAGCGCCCAGGAGCGGCGCGCGAACCGAAAGGCCGCTCGAGGCCCTCGGGGACCCCAGCCCTGGCAGAACTACGCTCCCGGCGCCGCGCAGGCACCGGGGAACCGCCCCGGCAGCCAGGCCGGCCCTGCCGGTCCGGCGGGTCAGGCCGGGGGCTTCACCCCGGCGGCGGGCTCCGCATCGGCCTGGGACTCCTCGACGCCCGGCTCCGGCGCCCCGGCCTTCAACCAGCCGGCCGGCGGCCAGAGCTGGCAGAGCCGCTCCTACCGGCAGTACCCGTCCTACCAGCAGCCACCCGTGCCGGTCCGCCCGGCCCGCCCGCGCCGTCCCGGCCCCGGCTCCTCGCTGTCGCTGGCGGTCCTGGGCCTGGGACTCCTGACCGCGGCGGGCGTCTGGTACGCCACGGTGACCCACCACCTGGGTCTGCTCCAGGGTCAGTTCATCCTCATCGGCACCCTGGTCGCCCTCCTGGGAGCGGGCATCGTCGTCAGTGGCCTGCGTCGTCGGCACGGAGGCTGGATGACGGTGCTGGGCTGGCCGGTCCTGTTCGTCATTGCGATCCCCGCGCTGGCCACCGCCTCGATCGTCCCCACGAGCCTGGCCCGCATGCCCTTCGAGAGCCTCAGGAACGCAACCACCGCCACCTCGAGCACGGTGACCTGGCAGGAGCTGACGGCATCGGCCAGCAGCGGCAGCGTCACCCGCAACAAGGACATTGGTGACCTCACCCTGGATCTGCGCGGCATGCCCGCCACGGAGGCCAGCAAGCTCTCCACCATCACCACCCACCTCGACGTCGGCACCCTGCGCATCAAGACCGACACCGACCAGCGGGTGGAGGTCAGGGCCGACGTCGACATGGGAGCGATCGACTCACAGGTCGCCCGGGCCTGGACCGTCAACGGCCGCCAGATGGATCAGAATGACCAGGGCCCGCACCGCCACGACGTGACCGGCAAGAGCATCACCACCTACGCCAGCTCCAGCGGCGGGCTGAACGCCAAGCGCACCCTGACCTCCCCCAGCAGCGATGACGGGCGGCCGCAGATCACCATCAACGCCTCAGTGGACACCGGGACGATCAACATCGAGGAGCGTAGCAACACCGTCTCCTGGTACGGCAACGCTGAGGAACCCGTGTGGATCGTCAGCACCTGGTTCGACGAGAAAGGCGATGCCCACGGCGACGACCTGCCGGTTCCGGGCATGAACCACCAGGCCATCACAGCCAAGGACGCTGAGACCTGCATCCGCACGGCCCACGAGAGCGTGGACGAGGATGACCGCAGCGAGGACGTCGGGTGGAGCAACCTGTCCGACCTGACCTCCAAGGAGCGCGCCTCCTACGACTCCTGCGTGCAAAGGGCCCTGTCCGGGCAGGGCGCCGGGCAGCCCAGTGCGAGCCCAAGCCCGTCCGGATCGGCAACCCCGACACCGTCCCCGACTCCCACCAAGCAGTCCGCCTCGGCCAGCCCGACAGCCGGCTGATCGCGCCCGCGAGCCGGACTCACACACCAGAACTCTTCCCCGGGCACGTCCCGGGCCCACCCAAGGAGACCCTCATGAGCAGCACCTCTTCCACAACGTCGCCCGAAGACGTCGGCAGCACCAGCACCGAGGCGACCGGCGAGGACGCCACCAGGCCCTTCCCGGCCGCCGGAGACACCCAGCCGTTGACCCCACCGGTGACTCAGCTCGCGCCCGAGCCAGCGGCTGAGTCGGAGACTCAGCCGGTCACCATGCCACTGCCCGCCTCTCAGGACGCCGGCGCGGAGACGGCCTCCACGGGCTCGGCTCCTGCGTCCTCGGCGTCGAGCCCGGTCTGGAGCGCCGGGACGGTCACTGAGCAGGACCGCCCGCAGGCGCCCCAGGACATCAAGGGCTCCACTCTCCTGTGGGGGGCCTTCCTGCTCCTGGTGGGCGGGCTGCTCATCGCGGCGGGCCTGGGGCTGCGCTTCGACTTCACGACGACGGCCATCGCCTGCCTGGCGGGTCTGGGGGCCCTGCTCGTGGTCGCCGCCCTCATCCCCAAGGGGCGCCGCAGCGCCAAGAAGTCCTGATCCGCATTCACCACGCATTCGCCCGATCGAGCCGCGAGGACGCACCTCAGGGCCCGCCGACTGCACCTCCACGGTGCGGCCGCGAGACCCACCGTGCGTCCTCGCGGCGTACTATTCAAAGAGAACTCACCGGAACCGAGAACCTCCACCACTGCGACGGATAACGAGGAACATCGATGGTTGAGACAACATGCTCCGTACTCATGAGCCTGATCCTGAGCGTGACAGGCATCCTCCTCGTGGTGCTGGGACGCCGGATGGCGCAGCGCCGGCTCCCGCCGAACTCGTGGGCAGGAGTGCGTGACGAGATCGCGCTGCGCTCGGAGGAGAACTGGTACACGATGCAGGCCCGGTGCTCGACGGCCACCATCGGAGTGGGTGTGGTCCTCCTCGACTCAGCTGTCCTCTTCGCCGTTCAGGCGGCCCTGCATGAGACGATCTCGATGCTGATCCCCATGGCCATCATGCTGATTCAGACGGTTGCCGGTATCGCATTCCTTCACGTTCAGGCCCGCAGGTGCGCCGCGGAACTGACACAGAGCGCATAGGTCGGCTCCCCCACGCAGCGACTTTGGTGAGGGAGCCGGTCGGGGTTAGTCGGAGTCCGGGGTGAGGGCTCAGCCCTGGTAGACGATCTTGGCCTTGACGTCGTCGACGGCCTCCTCGCCCAGGTAGTGGCGCACGATCTCCAGGCCGAAGTCGATGGCGGTGCCCATGCCGCGGGAGGTGATGACGGGGCCGTCGGTCACGACGGCGGCCTGGCTGACCTGCGCGCCGTGCTCGGCGAGCACGCCCACGAAGCCGGGGTTCGACGTCGCCTGGCGGCCCTCGAGCAGGCCCAGCTCGGCCAGGATCGAGGGGGCGGCGCAGATCGCGGCCACGGGCCGGCCGGTGCGCACCCGCTCAGTGACCGCAGCCATGAGGGGCTCAACGGCCTTGAGGTTGGGGGTGCCGGGGATGCCGCCGGGCAGGACGAGCATGTCGTAGTCGTCCAGGTTTGCCTCGGCCAGGGCGAGGTCACAGGTGACGACGATGTTGTGGGAGGAGACGACGGCCCGCTCGGGAGTCACGGAGATCATCGTCGTGGGGATACCGGCGCGGAAGAGGATGTCCACGGTCGCCAGCGCCTCGACCTCCTCCAGCCCGGGGGCGATGAAGACGGCGACGGCCTTGTCGGTCCTCTGATCGGTGGGCGCGTGGAAAGCGGGCATGTCTCCTCCAGGAAGGTCGGCTCAGGTCAGTGCGGCTGGCGCCATCACCCTACGCGCCCGTGACGCCGGGCGTGAAGGAAACCGCGCCTCCCCGACTCTTCGGGCAATCCTCAGCGCTGGCGCAGGAGGTGCTGCTCGGCGCTGTCCAGGATCGGCCGGGCGGCCTGCGGCGCGTAGACGCTCAGGCCGCCGTCGGACACGGGCAGCTCCACGCTGCCGTCGTCGGCGACGGCGACCGGCTCGTGCCCGCCCAGGACGCAGATCCATTGCTCGCCGGCGTGCCGCGCCCCGACGTGGAGACGCTTAGTGGCGGCCCTGCGATCGGACAGAACAACGGCGAGCCCGGAGCCGGGGTGGGCCTCGTCGCCCTCGCGCCCGAAACCGACGACGTCGGGGTCGTCGAAGGCGTCGTGCTGGGGGCCGTGGGCCAGGGCGCGTCGCATGGTCATGAGCAGCGGCAGCTCGGTGACGGCCGGAAGGTCACCGGTCTCGGGGGTGCCGAACAGGTCGCCCCAGAAGACGCAAGGGGTTCCGGCCTCGCGCAGCAGGATGAGGGCGTAGGCCGAGGGCTTGAACCAGGGCTCGATGGTGGAGGCCAGGGACTGGCCCGGCTGGGTGTCGTGGTTCTCTACGAAGGTGACCGCGCGCGCGGGGTCGGCGGCCACGAGGGTGCCCTCGAAGAGGCGGGTCAGGTCGACGTCGCCATTGGAGCTGGAGGCGGCGTGCAGGTGGAAGTGGAGGGGGACGTCGAACAGGCTCATGAAGGGCACGGCCTCCAGGTAGCCCTCCAGCTCGGCGACGTCGCGGGACCAGTACTCGCCCACGGCCGGCAGGGCGCGGCCGGTGGCGCGGCGCAGCTCGGGCAGCCAGCGGGCGAAGAAGTCGGCGCCGACGTGCTTGAGGGCGTCCAGGCGCAGGCCGTCGACGCCGGTGGTCTCCACGTACCAGCGCCCCCAACGGTCCATCTCGGCGCTGACGGCGGGGTCGATGACGTGGACATCAGAGCCCATGAGGTAGTCGTAGTTGCCGAGCTCGTCATTGACGTTCTCGTTCCACTGCTTTCCTTCGAAGAGCCAGACGCCCTGCTGGTGGCGCGCCTCGTCCCAGTCGGTGCCGTGGAAGCAGGTCCAGTCCCAGGTGAAGTCCGAGTAGGCGCCGGCGCGCCCCGGGAAGGTGTAGCGGGTCCACGCGGTGATCTCCTCGGTCTCACCGATGGGGCGCGTGCGGTCGTGGGGGTCGACGGGCGTGGCGCGCACAACCTCGGTGGCGTCCCCGCCCATGCGGTGGTTGAGGACGATGTCCGCCACGACGCTGATGCCGGCCGCGTGCAGGGCCTCGATGGCGGCCAGGTAGTCCTCCTTGCTGCCGTACTTGGTGGGGACGGTGCCCTTCTGGTCGAACTCGCCCAGGTCGTAGGTGTCGTAGACGCCGTAGCCGACGTCCTCCACACCGGCCTGGCCCTTATAGGCGGGAGGCAGCCACACCGAGCTCACCCCGCAGTCGGCCAAGAGGGCGGCGTTGTCCGCCAGGAGGCGCCAGTGGGTGGAGTCGGCGGGCAGGTCCCAGGCGAAGGCCTGGAGCAGGAGGGGGTTGACGACATCGTCCGGGTTGGCGGGGCTGGGCTGGGCGTGGTTCTCGGTCACGGTTCCGATGCTGCCAGCCCTCCCCCTCGGCCGGGGACATTCCACGCGACCGGGTGCGTGTCATTCCGTCCGGGGGCGTTCGACGCCGTCGGGGACCGGATTCCTGTCCCCCGACGCGCGACATGTCCCCGGCCGGGAGAAAATGCACCCCCACGCGCAGGATGTCCCCGGCCGAAGAAAGGATGCGATGTGGACACTGCGGATGGGCGGCCTCATAATGGTGGGGAGCCACCCGGGTGCTAGCCGGGCGACTCCCCTCGCAAGGGAACGGCCTAGCCGATCCACGTGCTGAGGGCATCCACAAGGACACCGACGGCCCGGATCAGGCGAGCGACAGCGTTGAGTACTTCGCTCACCTTCCGGGCCGTTACCTTGCCCTTGCGGACTTCTGCGCGTCGCCCTCTCGGCTTGGACACGGCCCTCACCTCCTCCCGGCCCCTTCCTCCCCGGCAAGGACATGAGTGTTCCGGGAGAAGATGCCATGGGAGGCATCACCCATCATGCCAACGAGCATCGACAGCCCTTCTCGGACTCCACAACACGGGGAATCCGCGGCGAGACAGTCGCCCTTGTGGACACCGGCGTCGTCGGTACCCGTCCCGTGCCTCTTGGTCTCCAATACGCAGTGACGGCCGGGGGCATTCCACGCGGCCGGGTGCGTGTCCTTCCGAACGGGGGCCTTCGACGCCGTCGGGGACCGGATTCCTGTCCCCCGACGCGCACCTTGTCCCCGCCCGGAGGACAGTGCACCCCCACGCGCAGGATGTCCCCCGCCGGAGGGGAATGCCCCCGGCCGAGGGAAGGATGCGATGTGGACGGTGCGCAACGGCGCCGCTCGCGACTCGCGAGTAGATCAGGTTGGTGCGAGCAGGGCAGCGACGTCGTCGAGCTGTACGGCGATCTCGGTGAAGTCCCGGTCCAGGTCGAGGGTGCGCACGTGGAAGCGGTGCCCGGTCTCGGTCCAGGTCTCGCGGATCGGCGGGTCGACGGCGGTCTGGGCGTAGAGCAGCATGCCGGCGACCTCACGCCCGGACTGCCGGGGGTCACTGGCCTCGTGCATGACGTAGCTGTAGATCTGGTTGCGGTTGGCCGGGGACAGGATCGACCTGTCGTAGCGGGAGCCGAGAATGCGCCCGTAGCACTTGGTGTCAATGATGAGGGTCCGCTCCGGCCCGGTCAGGACGATGTCGGTGTGCAGTCCCGGGAGGAAGACCGGGGCGTCTTCGATGCCGCCGCTCACCCAGGGAGCGCCGGCGCGCAGGTGGGGGTGGTGGCGGCGGAAGTAGGCCAGGACGAAGCGCTCGTACAGGGCGCTCAGCTCCTGGGGGTCGAGGAAGTCGGCGAGGCTGACTGCGCCGTCGGCGCCGCTGAGCAGCCGCTCGTCCAGGACGAGTCGGCACACGCCCATGAGCAGCCGGTAGGAGCGGTTACCGCGGTGGAAGCGCAGGCTGTCCCAGTGCAGCTGGCGCAGGTCCCCGACGCTCATCACCTCGACGTCGCCCATGACGAGCAGTGTGGACTTCAGACGCTTCCGGCGGGCCGGGGCGACGTCGCCGTGCAGGATCAGGCGCAGGGCGGCGGTCTTGAGGAGCCGGTTCATGAGGGTGTTCTCGGTGCGCTCGTCGTATCCGCAGCGCACCAGGCTCCTGCGGCGCGCCCTCAGACGCATCGTGGCGGCCGGGTCGATGCGTCCCCGCACCACCGTCAGGTCCTCGCTGAAGGGCTGATAGTCCCGCTCGAAACCGCGTCGGCGCTGGTTGTCCAGCCCACCGACCAGGATCGCGGCGAGCATGTCGTGGACGTGCTCGAAGTCCTCGGCCGCCAGGCGCCGGTGCTCGCCGGTTCCCAGGGCCTTGAAGGCGTAGGCGAGCATGTAGTAGACGTTCTTGAGCAGGACGGTGCTGGGACCACGCTGGTGCGGTCGGCCGGGAGCCCCGTCTCGCGCCCGGCCGGGCAGGGCGGCCGTCATCCCAGGACGCTCTCCAGCTCGTGGATGCTCTCGTCCATCGCTGAGGGATTGTCGAACCAGTACTCGCGCACCAGCGGCTCCAGCTCGTAGCGCACCACCGAGGTCACGTCCGCATCCGTGCCCGCGGGGTTCTCGGGGCCGGCCGCAGGCAGGCACAGGTAGGAGTGGCCGATCTGGAACCCGGGGCCGAGGGCCTCGTCCTCGGCGATCCGCTGGTTGAGGCGGCGTACGACGTCGACCAGCGCCTCCAGCCTCGAGCTGCCCACGGCCTCGACGTGCCTGAGGAACCCGGGGTGATCGAGGGCCGGCCTCATCTCGAAGAAGGCGAAACGGCGCCGTAGCGCGTAGTCGATGAGGGCCAGGCCCCGGTCGGCGGTGTTCATCATGCCGATGATGTGGAGCCGTTTGGGGACGGACAGCAGTTCCCCGGACACGGGCAGGCGCAGTGCCTCCCCACGGTGCTCGGCCTCGATGAGCATGAGCAGCTCGCCGAAGGCCTTGGAGATGTTGGCCCGGTTGATCTCGTCGATGATGAACACGTAGTCCCGTCCCGGGTCGGCGGCGGCACGCCGACAGAACCTGGCGAAGACGCCCTCGGCGGCCGCGAACCCGCCCTCGGCCGTGGGGCGCAGCCCGACGACGACGTCCTCATAGGCGGTCGACTGGTGGAACTGCACCACCTCCACCCGCGAGTCATCCGTCTGGCCCATGAGGGCGTAGGCCAGGCGCTTGGCCGCGAAGGTCTTTCCCGTGCCCGGAGCGCCCTGGAGGATGAGGTTCTTCTTGCGTCGCAGCAGCCCGAGCATCTGCTCCACGTCCTCGGGCCTGAGAAAGACCTCGTCCAGGAAGTCGGCACTGGTGTAGTGCTCGTCCGCCTCATCGAGATCGTTGTTCCCGCGCCGCTCGTCCACGGACGAGGGAGAGTGCGAGTCCTCGATTCCGATCAGTGCGTTGAGCTGGTCCGGTGTGTACTTCGTGTTCTCTGTGAGGCGTTGCAGCATCAGTCTGCCGATCCGCTGCTCGAGCGGCCAGGAACCGACATGCGTCCACTCGACGTCACGCACCGCCCGGAAGGATGACCGGTCCTCGTCATAGCGATAGTCAGAGCGAACCACTCCACGCCCCACGATCTCATTGAAGCTGCGGCGGACATAGACGATGTCGCCCGGTTTCATGGCATGGATATAGTCCCACACCGAGTCCGCGGCCTTACGCGGACGGCCGCCCCAGTCCCCGTAATGGGTGTAGAGCGCGTCCAGAAGTGACTCCTTGTCGGGGAAGGAGGCAAGATCACCGACCCGGTCCCAGTTGAGCGCCATGATCCCGGCCGTTCGAAACTCCTCCCATCTCGCTGCACCCTCGCCCGGGGTATAGAGCCAGTGCTGGAGGTCATGCTTCTTGGCTTGATTGGAGTCCCCGACACCCTGCGCCCGGGCGGAGGCAGTCGACGCACCTGAGGCGTTCCGGTCCCGGAACAGCGACTCGAGCTGGGCCGGGTTGTAGCTCGTGTTCTCCGTGACTCGTTGCAGGCTCACTGCGCCCACACGCCGGTCGAGCAGCCAGGAACCGACATGCGTCCACTCGATGTCGCGCACGCAGCGGTAGGCGGGCCGGGCGTCGTCGTAACGGAACTCCGAGCGGACGACGCCGCGCCCGATGATCTCGGTCGGACCGCGCCGGGCGTAAACGACGTCGCCGGGACGCATCGTGCGGGTGAAGTCCCGGATCATTCCCGCCGCGCCTGTCGGCCTGCCTCCCCAGTCCCCGTAGCCGGTCTCCAGCGCCTCGATGACGGCTTCCTCATTCGGGTAGCTGGTGGGGTCACCGATCCGATCCCAGTTGAGCGCCATGATCCCGGCCGTTCGAAACTCCTCCCACTTCCCGGCGCCCTCGCCCGGGACGTAGAGCCAGTAGCCGCGCTCCTGCTCCCCGGCCGTCTGAGCATCCTTATCCGACGCCGTCATCGGCTCACTCATGATTCCTCCTCGTCGCCCGTGCCCGCAGCGCTGCGGGCACGTCCAGGGGGAATAGTAGTGCCGGCTCACCCCATCGGTACCAACCGGGTACACGCACCTCCGGGTCTGGACATCCGATGCCGTCGGGGACATTCCGCACGGCCGGGTGCGTGTCCTTCCGGCCGGGGACGTTTCCGTGCGGCCGGGGGCATTCGACGCCGTCGGGGACCGGATTCCTGTCCCCCAACGCGCAGGCTGTCCCCGACCGGGAGGGAATGCACCCCCACGCGCAGGATGTCCCCGTCGAGACCGGCCGCCCAGGCCTCGTGTCGGTCCAGTGCCGACCCGTGCCGGGCCAGTGCCAAGCCAGCACCAGCCAGGCCCTTACCCAACACCCCATCTGATACCAGTCTGGTACCACCTGTTACTGTGGAGGCATGGCGATGACATTGCGCTTGAGCAAAGAGGATGAGCGGCTGCTCGCGCTCCTTGCGGAGGAGGACGGGGTCAGCCGCCAGGAGGCGACGATCCGGGCGATCCACGAGGTGGCCGCCCGCCGCGGACATGAGCAGCGAGTCACGGACGCCTCCGCCCGCATCCGCAACCGGTATGCCGAAGTCCTGGAACGCCTCGGCCGCTGATCGGGCAGAGATGGTCGAGTACCTGACGCTCGAGGACGCACTATCACTCATTGAGGACCTCGCTGTGGGACCGGTCCGGGATCTCGGCCTGCTCGACTCGGCGCTGCACCGACCTGCGACCATGCTCTGGGGACACGACGCTTACGCCACGATCGATGAGAAGGCGGCGGCGCTGCTCGATTCCCTGGTCCGCAATCATCCACTGGCGGATGGCAACGAGCGCCTGGGGTGGTTGGCCACGCTGGTCTTCCTGGACATCAACGGCCACTGGGTCGAGGCCCCCGACGACGACGCCTACCGGCTAGCGATGGACGTCGCCACTGGGAAGCTCTCACTCAAGGAGATCACTGAGGCCCTGTCTCAATGGCACGGCCGCGACTCGGAATAGAGCAGCACGGCGGGACACGGCGTCGGCCTCTCGGCCTGGAGACGCACGCCTCCAGGCCCGGGCGTCCGGCGCCATCGGGGACATTCCACGCGGCCGGGGACGTTTCCGTGCGGCCGGGGGCATTCGACGCCGTCGGGGACCGGATTCCTGTCCCCCAACGCGCAGGCTGTCCCCGACCGGGAGGGAATGCACCCCCACGCGCAGGATGTCCCCGTCGAGATCGGCCGCCCAGGCCTCGTGTCGGTTCAGTGCTGAGCAGTGCCAGACCGGCACCAGGCCGGGTCCTTCCCCAGGCCGCTACCCAGCACCGAACCAGCGTCCATCCAGCGCTCAGGCCGGTGCCCGCAGCACCACGATGCGCTCGGAGAGTCTGCCCACCAGCGGCAGCCGCGTCAGGGGCGAGAGCAGGGGATGGTAGCGCGCGATGGTGCGGGTGAAGGGGACGTCGTGGAGCAGCGTGTAGCCGGGGGCCACCGTGCGGCGAAACTCGGCCGCGCTGGAGCAGCCGTAGGTGTTGCGCGCACCGGCATCCTCCACTGAGCGCTCCCGGCCGTACTTCTGGAACAGGCGGGGCATGACCTCGATGAGGACGGTCGCACCGGGCAGGCGCGCAGCGATGATGTCCAGGAGCATGCGCACCTCCTCCTGCTCGAGGTACATGCTCAGTCCTTCGATGATGACGAGCACGTCGCGGCTCATGTCCTCCAGCTGGTCGGGCCAGTCGGGGTCGAGGGCGGAGGCGGCAATGGTGCGGTGACGCTCGCCGTCCTCGAGCAGCCGACGTCGCAGCGCGATGACGTCGGGCAGGTCGAGGTCGTACCAGGTGACGCGCCCGTCGTCGAGGCGCTGGAAACGGGTGTCGAGCCCGCAGGCGATGTTGACCACCGTGCAGCCGGGGTGGGTGTCCAGGTACCCGGCCACGAGCGGGTCGAGCGTGAGGGTGCGCAGCACGACGCCGTCGGCCATGAGCCGGTCCTGTCTGGCCATGGTGAAGTCGTAGTCGAGCCGGGAGACGAGCTCAACGGCGGCAGGGTCTGTGAAGCGCGGCCGTTCGGAGAGCGTGTGCTCCGCCCTGGCGTGGAGGGTCAGCAGCATCGTCTTGCTGACACTGGTCAGGTCCGCAGTCCCGTGTGCGCTCATGCGGTCAATTCTGCGACGCCTGCGGCTCGGGAACCACCGCTGTCAGATAAACGGGCTGCGCCGCCCGTTCCCGCTGTTCGCCGCGCGGCTCACTCCTCTCGGTCCTCCTCGAGGACCCCGTTCCAGGCCAGGAAGCCGATGGTACGGCGCATGGCCTCCTCCCAGTTGGCGTCGCCGAAGCCGTGGGCGGCGCCGGGGATGGTGACGAGCTCGGCGTCGGGGGTGGCGCTCACGGCGGCCCGGGAGACCTCGATGGGCACGGCGCGGTCCTGGTCCCCGTGAACGATGAGGACGGGACGGCGGTAGGTGGCCAGCTCGGCCCCGACCTCCAGGTTCCAGCCGTCGACGGCGTAGGCGCGCCCCAGGCGGGTGCCCGCCCAGTCGAACTCCTCGGGAACGGCCGCCGGAGTGTGGAAGGCGGCGCGCAGGTTCTCCCCCAGCCGCAGGGCCGGGTACCACAGGGCCAGGGCGGTGATCCGCTGCGGGTGGCGGGCGGCCGCGAGCGCTGCGACCGCTCCGCCCAGGCTCAGCCCGAACAGGGCGACCCGGGAGGCGTCGACCTCCGGCCAGGCGCAGGCGGCAGTGAGGACGGCTTCGAGGTCGGCCAGCTCGGTGAGGGCCGACATCGCGGTGGTCTCGCCCTGGCTGGCGCTGCCGCCGCCCCCGCGGAAGTCGAAGCAGATGGCCACGGCCCCGGCCCCGGCGAAGCGCCGGGCCATGGGGGCGACGCGGGTGTGGGAGCCCTCCATGCCGTGGCAGCAGATGACCAGGGGCGCGGGGGCCGACGACGCCGTGCGCGGGACATAGGCCAGTCCCCCGAGCCTCTGCCCCTGGACGGTGAGGGTGACCTGCCGTGAGAGGTAGGGCTGCGTCGTCGTCACGTGTTCTCCTTGCTGTGCGGGGCCGGCAACGAGAACCGGCCCGGCGGCCATCGTAGACGGGCCGCCGGGCCGGGCGCGGACCTGCCTCTCAGCGGTAGGCCTCTGCGGAGGCACTCTCGTCGTAGCGGGCCACGAGGACCAGGCCGGACAGGGCGTAGGGGCCTCCGATGTAGGGCATGACGTGGACCAGGGCGGCGGCCACCTTCTGACGGGAGGAACCGGCCCGGATCGCCCCGGCAACGTGCGGGCGCAGCTGGGTGGTGGCGCCGATGGCGGCGATGGCCACCAGGCTGATGAGCTCGCGTTGGGCGACGTCGAGGCCGCCGCGGGTGGCGAAGTCGCCGAAGGCGGAGGAGGTCAGCAGGTGGGGCACGAACTCGTCGAAGGGCTTAGGCAGGGCGGAGAAGACCTCCTTGACCTCGTTGCCGTACAGCGGGGCCTGGATGGCGGCGCCGGCCTGCTCGCGAGCACTGGGGTCAGTGGCATCCACGGTGCCGGCATTCTCCAGGGGCAGGGAGATGCCGTTGGCCTCGAAGACCCCGTTGGCGATGTCGATCGCGTTGAGGGTCTTGGGGAAACCGATGTAGGGGGCGCACTGGTAGATGGTCTCGCGCAGCTGGAGCGGGCTGGCTCCGATGTTGAGGGCGGCCCCCACGTGGGCCTGCAGCTGCGGGAGGGTCTGCATGGCGGTCAGGGCGGTGATGGTGAGCAGCTCGCGCTCGACGTCGGTGAGGACGCCTGTGGAGAAGGCCTCGTCGAAGATCCCGTTCTGGAGGATGTCGAACAGCTCGGGGTCCGTGGGGTGAGGTTGGGGCTCCACCCCGAACAGCCTGGTGAAGGTCTCACGTGCTTGAGGTGTCAGCGCCATGGAGGGCTCCTTACGATGTGCAGGTGGCTCCTGCTGAGCATGTCACGTTCAATGCCCCAGCGACAGGCCCCAGCAGTCCTCCCAGAACACGGGATCTCAGCCACGCCGGACGAGCACAGAGACCCAGTCCTGCCGAGTATCGAAGATCCGATCCACCCGAATGAAGTGCTCTTCAATGCTGTCAACAGCCAGCAGACGACCAGCCACAACATAGCGACTATCAGTTGGCGTGCCAACAACAACATCCAACCTGCTCCCGGCCAACGGGAAGCTACGAGCCCCTTCGACCGCCTCAAGCAGGGCATCCACCTGTTGAAACGCTAAGTCCGGGTCGCCTGAGGTCTCAACCGTGAAATCCCAGGCCTCATCAAGATCAATGAGAGCATCAGTGGAGTAGACGATCTCAGCACTCATGAGCGGAATCCCGCCGTGCGACGAAGTGCGCACGCACGTCTGCAGCACTAACCCACCCTTGCTCCTCACCAGAAATCCGACCCGCCTCGACCTCTCGGAGGAGACGACGACCCGCCTTAATGCGGTCATAGTCCTTCATATCGAGAAGGACGTACCTCCCATGACCATTCTTGGTGAGGAAAACAGGCGAGCCCTCCGCAACATCCTTAAGAACGTCGGTGTAGCTCCTCAGATCTGATACTGGCTTGATCGTCGGCATCACACCCCCCGCTGCTGAATCCTTCGATTAATTCTACAGCACGAGCATCAGGATGTCGAGATCTTGGCTATCCTCCAGGCCGCGCGGATGACCCGGGCAGCCTGCTTCTCGAGCTCGTCGCGCGTCAGGGCCGCACCTCCGTCTTCCGCCGCGCTCCGGTCTCCCGTGCCACGCCCTGCGCTCCCCCGTTCCAGGGCCGCCAGGAGGTCCTCCCGGTCCGTCTCGCCTCCGGGCATGAAGAGCTCGTTACCTGCCTTGATGGTGGCGGCCGCGGTGGCGCGCGGGTGCTTCATGTCGCTGCGGGTCATGCCGTCGACGACCCAGTCGGTCATGACCAGTCCGTCGAAGCCCCACTCCCGGCGCAGGATCACCTCGAGCAGCTGGGCCGACTCGGAGGTGTGGACGCCGTTGATGAGGTTGTAGGAAGTCATGACGGCGGCGGGGCGGGCCTGGCGCACGCAGATCTCGAAGGCGCGCAGGTAGAGGTCGCGCAGGGCTCGGGGGCTGACCCGACTGTTGGAGTTGAGGCGATTGGTCTCCTGGTTGTTGCAGGCCAGATGTTTGATGGTCACGCCCCGCCCCGGGTGGGACTGGACCCCGTGGGTGATGGCGGCGGCGATGCGTCCGGCCAGCAGCGGGTCCTCGGAGAGGTACTCGAAGTTGCGTCCGCACAGGACGCTGCGGTGCAGGTTGAAGGCGGGGGCGAGCCAGAGGTGAATGCCGAAGCGCTCCATCTCGGCCCCGACGACGTCGCCGAGTTGCTCGGCCAGCGCAGGGTTCCAGGACTGGGCGAGCGCGGTGCCGATGGGGATGGCGGTGGCGTACTGCTCACGGATCTCGGCGGGTTCGCGGGGTTCTGGCTCGTCGGCGATGCCGAGGGCCTCACGTCCGGCGTCGTCCATGAGCTCGAGGAAGGTGGCGGGCAGGCTGGAGTCGCCCAGTGAGAAGGGGCCCTCGGCGTCGACGCCGTAGGTGGGAGCCAGGCGCAGGCCGGCGGGCCCGTCGGCCATGATGATGCTGGGCAGGCCGGGGATCCGGGAGGTGGTCTGGCCCGCCGCGCCGATGACAGTGGTGGAGGCGGCCCCGACGATGGAGCCGGACTCCTCGCCGCGGCGGTAGTCCCCCAGGACGGTATACATGAGCTCGTTGTCGGAGAGCCCCCGGGCCAGGGTGTGGGCCTCGCTGAAGCCCTCCAGCGCGGACTGCTCGTCGGGCTCGGCGTGGTCCGGCAGACGCAGGTCGGTTGGGTCGACGGTGAGCACCGGCAGGCCGGCCGGAATGTCGAGGGACGTCGGCGCCTCGGGCTTCCAGTCGGTGAAGCCGGGCTCCCCCAGGTCACCGGTCAGGTGTCGCACGGTTGCGTCCTGGGCGAGCTCGACGACGGTGACGGGACTCAGCTGCCGGCTGGAGGTTCCCGCCCGCAGCAGGTAGCGCCTGGCCTCCAGGACCGTGGCACGGGCGGCCTCGTCGTAGGAGGCCAGGTCGGTCAGATCGACGTCGACGGTGATCCGTGCCGTGGCGCCGGGGGTGATCTCGTCGGTCTTCGTGAAGCCGGCCAGCGCCTGGAGGGGCTGGTCGAGGCGTCCGGCCGGGACACTGGCGTAGACCTGGATGGTCTCCTTGCCCGGGTAGCCGCCGGTGTTGGTGACGTCAACGTCGATGCTCACGCGGGCGCCGTCGAGGCTCACCTGGCGGATCTGGACGTCGAAGGTCGTGTAGCCCAGGCCGAATCCGAAGGGGAAGAGCGGCTCCTTGCCGACCGAGTCGTAGAAGCGGTAGCCGATGTAGACGCCCTCGCGGTAGTGAGTGTCGTCCGGGTCGCCGAAGTCGCCGATCTGGTCGCCCTCGTCCCAGGTGGCCCAGGTGGTGGCGAGTTTTCCGGAGGGGTAGGCCCTTCCCAGGAGGACGTCGGCGAAGGCGTCGCCGACGGTCGCGCCGAGTTGGGAGAGCAGGAGAATGTTGGCAACGTCGTCGAGCGGGCTGAGGTCGACGACGCCGCCCACGTTGAGCACGAGGAGGAACCGCTCGAAGCGCCCGTTGAGGTCGAGAATGTCGCGGATCTCGGTGTCGGTGAGTCTGAGGTCTCCGGCCTCGGGGATGCGGTCGCTGCCTTCCCCGGAGGTTCGGGACAGGACGTAGACGGCTGCGTGCGGGTCGGTGCCGGCCTGGATATCGAGGGGGATCGTGTACTCCGGCTCGGGCATGACCGAGCCCATGCCGACCATGATGGCGGGGACGCCGCGCTTGGCGGCCTCGGCCCTGATAGCGGCGATGAAGTCCTGGTGGGCCTGGAGACGGATACGGTCGTAGGCCTCCAGCCATGGCCGGGAGACGATCGTGAAGCCGCCCGCCTCCAGGCCCTCCTCGATGGTGGTGACGTGGCGGGAGTTGACGTCTCCGCTGCCGGTTCCGCCCTTGATGGTGTGTCGCGCACCGGAGCCGAACAGGGCGATCTCGCCCGGCTCAGCCAAGGGGAAGGCGCCATTGGAGCGCAGCAGCACCATGCACTCGGGGGCGAGAGCGCGGACGGCGGCGAGGTGGTCGATCTCGTAGGTTTCCATATCGCAGTCTCCTGTTGTCATGCCGACGGCTCCACCACGTGCCGGCCTCCGCACTGAGTGAACGAGCTGGATTCACCCCATCATCGCGGCATTCTGATGCCTACGATAACGGAGCAGACACCGGATCCGGAGATGATGCCGGAGAGCACTCGGGGCTCTGCGGAGTGGAGGAAATCATGAAGGCACCCAGGAGACTCAACGGGAGCAGGATCGCCGTCGGCATGGCCAGTGTGGGCCTGACGGTGGGGGCCTTCAGCCTTTACTCCCGCAAGCGATATGGCCGCTCGGCCGCGGCGAGCCTGGCGGAGTACGGCGTCCGGCCGGTCAAGACACTGGCGGCCCGCATTCCGATGACCGAGCGGATCGCGCGTCTGGCCGACCGCCCCGAACCTGCCCGCTCCGTCACCTTCCCGGCCTGGGGTCGCTTCTTCTACGACCTGGAGCGGAGCGAGGACTCCGGCATGCCCGTCTATCACGTCCGCCAGCGGACGCCGTCGAGCGCGGTCATCGTCTACCTGCACGGCGGCGGCTACATCTCCACGGCGGTCTCGGCGCACGCCTGGCTGGTCGATCATCTGGCCCGTAGGACGGGGGCCGACGTCGTCATGCCGCTCTACCCGCTGGCGCCTCACCACACCTGGTCCGAGGCGCACCGGCTGGTGCTGGAGCTCTATCGGCGCACGGTCGCGGAGAACCCGGGTAGGCGGATCATCCTCATGGGGGACAGCGCAGGCGGGGGCCTGGCGGCGGTCATCGCCCATTCCCTGGCCGAGGCCGGCGACACCCAGCCCGACGAGCTCGTTCTCATCTCGCCCTGGGTCGACATCACCAACACCAACCCGGATATCGCCGACTACGTCGACGCCGACCCGCTCATGGTTCCCGAGCCTCTCGCCGAGATCGGTCGCTCCTGGGCAGGCGATACCCCATTGACCGATTGGCACCTCTCACCCATCTACGGTGACCTGTCGGGCCTGAAGAAGGTGACGACCTTCGTGGGGACCCGGGAGATCTTCCTTCCGGACAATGCGCTCTTCCATGCCAAGCTCCTGGAGGCGGGCGTTGACTCGACGCTGCACGTCGGCGAGAACCTCAACCACGCCTATCCGATGTTCCCCACTCCCGAGGGCCGCCGGGCGCGCCGCGACCTCGTCCGCCTCATCACCGGGGAGCTCGCCTAGCCCAACCACGCCCCCTATTACCGCCACTGGCGGTAAAAAGTACGGCGGCAATCGTCGTCACATGACAGTGCGGCGATCAGGGACTCAAAGCCTTGAGAGGGAAGGTCACAGCGCCATCGGGAAGCATCATCGTGGGACCGTCCGCAGTAACAACAGCCCTGAACTGTGGGAGAGGTGTCCGCGTCGTGTCGACATTTCCCACGAACGCCGCCAGCGAGGACTGAGCCGCAGGAATCTGCCTCTGTCCCAGCTTGACCTCGAAGGCGGCCCACCGCCCGTCATCGAGCTCGACAATGACGTCCGCTTCTCTGCCCGACTTGTCCCGGAAATGATAGATGTGACCGCCCAGTACCTCAGCGAAGACCCTCAGGTGCTGCACGACCAGCGACTCGAACCAGAACCCGGCCGTCTCCAGGTCCTGCATCAAACGCCCCGGCGAGGTCGCGGTCACTGCCGCAGCCAGCGCGGGATCAACGAAGTGCAGTTTCGACGACGTCCGCACCGCATAGCGAGACCTCAAATGAGGAGCCCAGGCCGGCTGCTCCTCGACGACGAACAGGCGCTTGAGGGCGTTCACGTAAGCGATCGCCGTCTCTGCAGACAACGATTGTCCGGAGACATCCTTCGCGATGGTGGCGAAAGAGGCTTCCGTCGAAATATGCCGGGCGAGAGACCGTATGAGGGCACGCATCCTCAGGGGGTCCCGGCGCGGCTCACCATCGAGACGGCCGATGTCGATACTGATGATGTCATCGATATAGTCCCGCAGATGACGTTGTGCCTGAGAAGTCGTCAGATCACGATCCCCGGGCCACCCTCCGTGGACCAGCTCGTCAAGGACCTCGGCCACGCTCGTTCCCGAGACCAGCACAGGTTCGGGAGCCTGACCATCGAACAGTCCCGCAAGTGAGACGCTTCCATCGCCGAGACCACGCTCGAACAGAGTCATCGGACGCATACGGATTCGCGATACCCGATGTGCGCCTGAGTGGCGGGCAGCATCCTCAACCGGGACGGAGGATCCGGTCAGGAGGAACTGACCCGGACGCTGACGTGAGTCGATCTCTCGACGCACCAGATTCCACAGGGAGGGCTCGATCTGCCACTCGTCAATAAGACGCGGGGCCTCCCCGGCCAGAATCAGGGACGGGTCGACCTCCAGGGCCGCGCGCAGCTGCGGCAGCCCTGAGTCGAGGGCCACCTCGGAGGAGGCGTGCCGGCGGCCGGTCATGGTCTTGCCAGAGGCCCGCACTCCCTCGAGGAGGACGCCTCCCGAGTAGCCGAGCGAGTCCTGGACGACGTGGTCGACAACCCGCGGCAGATAGCCGTTCTGACCCACCAGTTCTTCAGCCTCTCTTGCAGGATCCGGCTTCGATCCGGATATTGGCGCCATTCTAATCCCCCATGTGACGCCCATCCAGTCCGGCATGTGGCGTCGTTTCGATCCGGCATGTGGCGTTTACTGACCAGGTGAACTCGAACTGGCTCGCTCACCGGAGACACGTCATCGACGGTGAAGAACTCATCCAGGTCAAGACCGCGCGTCTTGGCCCGGCTCACCCAGTCTGTGCGGAGCGGTAGTACATGACCGCGACCTGGGTGCGGTTGCGCAGGCCGAGCTTGGCCAGGATCGCGCTGATGTGGTTGCGCACCGTGCCCTCACTCATGAACAGCCGCGCCGCGGCCTCGGCGTTGTCCAGGCCCTCGGCCACGGCCTCGACGACCTCGTACTCGCGGTCGGTCAGGGCCGCGAAAGCCGTGCTCCGCAGATCCTTGGCGGTCGGTCCCGGACCCTCCTCGGCCTGCTCCCGCCCTCCGGCGGGCCCACCGAGCCCCATGGTGGTGCTGCGCTCGAGCACCTCTCCCTCCAGGACGCAGACCCCGGCCATGACGGAGCGCAGCGCCGGGGCGACCTGAGCAACGTCCTGCTTGATGAGGTAGCCACGCGCCCCCATCTTGAGGGCTCGCACGATGTACTCGTCGTCGGAGAAGGTGGTGAGGAAGACGATGCGCGCCCCGGCGTCCTCGGCCAGAATCCGCTCGGCCGCACTGAGCCCGTCCCCGCCGGGCATCTGGATGTCCATGAGGAGGATGTCGGGGGTCAGCTCCCGGTAGCGCTCGGTGGCCTCGGGTCCCGAGCAGCCCAGACCGACGACCTCGACGTCATCCTCGACCGACAGGATCGTGGACAGGGACTGGGCGACGAGCGCGTCGTCGTCGACGATGAGGACCCTCATGATGTTCCTTCTTTCCCTTGTCTGTCCTTGGGGATCGTGACGAAGACCGTGAACCGTGGCCGCGGGGTGATGCGCACCCGGCCACCCAGGGCCTCGACCCGCTCCGTCATGGAGCGCAGGCCCAGGCCCGAGCCGCCGCGGCCAGCGGCGGCCGGCTCCCCCTCGGCGGGGACGATGCCGTCATTGTCAACGGTCACCTGCCAGAACGCAGGGTAGTCGGTGACGGCCACGCGGGCCGAGCGGGCCCCACCGTGGCGGGCGGCGTTGGTCAGGGCCTCGCGCACCACGGCGACGACGCAGCGCGCCACCGCTGCCGGCGGCTCGGCCTCGGTGGAGCAGTCCACACGTACCGACTCGATGCCGCAGCGCGAGCCCAGCAAGTTGAGGGAGGTGGCCAGCTCCTCACCGTCGTCGGACAGGGCGTGGACGGAGCGGCGCATGGAGTCGAGGGCCTCATCCAGGCCACCGTCCAGGGTAGTGAGGTCGGCGACGACGCCGGGCTCCTCGCGGTGGACGACCTGGAGGGCCTTGACCTGCAGCAGGAGGCGGGTGAGGAGGTGGCCGACGCCGTCGTGGATCTCGCGGGCGATGCGGGTGCGTTCGGCCAGGGCGGCGGCGCGCAGCTCGTAGTCCTGGGCTTGGAGCAGCCGGGCGTTCGTGTCCTGCAGGGTAAGGACCTTCTCGCGCAGGTCGTCGCGCACCACGTGCAGGCTCCTTCGCGCCGCCTCCTCCTGGACGGTGCGCAGCGCGAGGAGGGCCGCGAGAGCGCAGACCGCCAGAGCGAGGGCCAGCACGGGCATGTCCCGAACCCGGGAGGCAACGGCGGCCACGAAGGGGACGCAGGCGGCTACCGCCGTCATTCGCGCACGCCGGGTCGTGAGCGCACCGAGACGGGCCAGGGCGTAGACGACCAGCGGCGCCCCGGCCACGGAGTCCGCCGAGAGGGCTCCCACCAGGAGGTAGGCGGCCGGCGCGGCGATCCCCCGCTGTCGCTGGTCGGCGCTCATGCTCAGGCCGGCGATGGTCACGGCCGCGATCAGCCAGATCACGGTGGCCGTCCCCGCTTGTCCCACGATCAGGGCCAGCAGGAGGCATCCGCACAGCAGTGCGCCCTTGTCGGCCAGAACCTTCACCCCTCGATTATCGGTCGGTGGCCGGCGCTCGCGGGCCCGGCATGCCGTTAGGGGACTCGTTCCGGCATCTCATGACAGAAGTCATGGGGGCCCGGCCGCAGTCATGACACCAGGCACTTCTGAGCGCCACCGCGCCCCGGGACCATGGATGCCATGAGCCGGGGACCACCGGCGGAACAAAGGAAGGAGCCGAGATGGACGGCGAGGATGAGAACCACGAGGCGGGCCTGGCGGTGGAGGTCGACTCCCTGGTCAAGCGCTATGGGGAGCTGGTCGCGGTGGACGGACTGTCTCTGACGATCCCGCGCGGTCAGGTGCTGGGGCTGCTCGGCCCCAACGGCTCGGGCAAGACGACGACGATCAGCTGCATCCTTCAGCTGCTCACCTACGACAAGGGCTCGATCCGCGTCTTCGGTGAACCGATGACGCCCACCTCTTACGGCCTCAAGCGCCGCATCGGCGTGGTGCCTCAGGATGTCGCCGTCTTCGATGAGCTCACGGTGGCGGAGAACGTCAACGCCTTCTGCGCCCTCTACGTGCGTGACCGTGCCGAAAGGCGCCGCCTGGTGGCCGAGGCGATCGCCTTCGTCGGTCTGGAGAAGTTCGTGAGGTTCAAGCCCAAGAAGCTCTCCGGCGGCCTGCTGCGACGCCTCAACATCGCCTGCGGCA
Source organism: Actinomyces sp. HMT 175 (assembly GCF_016694895.1). NCBI lineage: Bacteria > Bacillati > Actinomycetota > Actinomycetes > Actinomycetales > Actinomycetaceae > Actinomyces > Actinomyces sp. HMT 175. Next base: position 804,404 of record NZ_CP068012.1, on the reverse strand, counting down.
TCGCCCACGGCCCCGACCTCATCTTCCTCGATGAGCCCACAGTCGCCGTCGACCCGCAGAGCCGGGGCGCCATTCTCGAGGGCATCAAGCGTCTCAACGAGCGCGGTGCCACCGTCATCTACACGAGCCACTACATGGAGGAGGTGGAGCAGCTGTGCGACCGGATCGTCATCATGGACCGCGGCCGGCAGGTGGCCTCCGGCACCTCCGACGAGCTCAAGGCCATGATCGGCACCGGTGAGCGCATCCGGGTGGAGGTCATCGACCCCGCCCCGCTGGGCGAGGAGGCCCTGGAGGGCCTGCGCCGCCTGGAGCATGTGCGCACGGCCGCCTACCTGGACGGTGAGGTGCTCATCGAGTGCTCCCCCGGGGCCCACAATCTCACCGATGTCATGAGGGCGCTGGATGCCGCGGGGGCGACCTGCGGCCGGGTGACCTCCGAGCCCCCGACCCTCAACGATGTCTTCCTGGAGATCACCGGGCGGGCCCTGCGAGACGAGGCGGCCTGAGATGTTGACCGTCTTCCTGTACCAAGTACTCAGGCTCTTGCGAGACCGGGTCCTGCTCGTGTGGACGCTCGGCTTCCCCGTCGTCCTGTCCCTCATCTTCATGGCGATGTTCTCCAACCTGGACAAGGTCTACGAGGCCACCCCCATGAGCTTCGGCGTCGTCCAGGACGAGGCCTACCGGACCGCTCCGGGGCTGGACGCCGTCGTGGAGCGCATCTCCTCCGACGACGCCGATCATCACCTCATCACGAAGGTCATCCACTCCTCGGTCGCGCAGGCCGAGACCGCCGCGAAGCGGGGAGAGACCAACGGGTATCTCGCCGTCGAGGACAGCGATCCTGTGCTGCACGTGACTCAGCAGGGCAACGAGGCCGAGACGACTCGGGTGCTGCGAGTGGTCATGGACTCCTACCTCCAGAGGCGGGCCGAGTACGTGGCCCTGGCCAAGGCGGGGGCGGCTCCTGAGAAGCTGGCCGCGCTGGAGACCGATCAGGCCTTCACCCACTCGATCTCGGTGACGCCCTCCCCGGTCAAGCCGGAGACCCACTACTACTTCGCGCTGCTGGCCTTCGCCTGCGGCATGGGAACGACCGTGGCCATGGCGGCTGTGAAGGGGACTATGGCTGTCTCGCCGGTGGGCGCCCGGCAGACCTTGGCGGGTCTGCCCCGCTGGAAGGTCCTGACGGCCACGCTCGCGGCCTCCTGGGTGTGCGTGTTCGTCTGCCTGCTCGTCGCTTTCGCCTTCATGGCCTCGGTCGTGGGTGTGGACTTCGGGCCCCATGTGCTGCTGTGCCTCGTGGCGATCGGGGTGTGCAGCCTCATGGCGAGCGCGGTGGGCGCCGCCCTGGGGACGCTGGCCCGCCTGGAGATCGGGATGATCTCCGGCTTCACTTCTCTGCTGTCCTTGTTCACCGGCCTGTACGGGCCCGCATCCCAGTCCCTGGCCCGCTCCATCGAGCAGCACGCACCGCTGCTGGCGCAGGCCAATCCCCTGTGGCAGACGGCCCGCTGCTTCTACGGGCTCCTGTACTACGACTCTCTGGCGCCCTTCGCCCGCAGCTGCGCAGTCCTGCTGGGCATGACGTGCCTGTTCCTGACCATCGCCCTGATCCGCGCCAGGAGGATGACCCATGAGCACCTTTAAGACATGTGTGAGAGTTGTGGCCGCTCACCGGCTGTACATCCTCATCTACCTGGTGGTGCTGAGCCTGTTCGGTCTGTTCACCGGGATGGCCAAGTCCGAGGACAGCTCAGATGAGGTCACGGTCGCCACGGCGAGTGTGGCCGTCATCGACCGCGACGGCTCCACGATCTCCCGCGGGGTCAAGGGCTATGTCGAGTCCGTCGGTGAGGCTCAGCCGCTTGAGGACTCCAGGCAGGCCCTCCAGGACGCCACCGCGCAGAACCGCATCAGCTACATCCTCATCATTCCCGCCGGTTACGGGCAGAGGCTGCAGCAGGCAGCTCGCGAGGGCACCGAGCCGCCCCGCATGGACACGGTCATCGGGTATGAGTCGGCGTCCGGCGCGCTCATGAATGTGCGCACCGACTCCTACGTGGGGCAGGTCAGCGACTACCTGTCGACCACCACGGACGACCCGGCCCGGGCCGTGGCACTTGCCAAGGAGACGATGAACCACTCCGCCCCCGCGAAACGGATCACCCCGGACGCCACGCCTCTGTCCCACAGCTTCGTCACCTACGCCAGGTTCTCCTTCTACCCGCTCATGGCCTTCGCGGTCGTCACGATCTCCACGCTGATGGCGGCGCTGGGGCGCCGGGCGGTGCGCGCACGCCTCGAGGCCACCCCGGTCAGCGGCACTTCCCGCAGCCTCGGGCTGCTGGGCGCGTGCCTCGTGGTGGGGCTCGCCGGGTGGCTGTGGGTCTTCGGGCTGGGAGTGGCGACCTTCGGCCTGGGCAGCGTGGCGACGTCGACCCCGCTGCTGGGGGTGGTCGCTGCGGCTGTGGGCAGCTACACGCTCGTGGCGGTCTCGATCGGATTCCTCATGGGGCAGATAGGTCTGGGACAGCACGCGGCCAACGCGGTCGCCAACATCGGCGGCATGGCCCTGTCCTTCCTGGGTGGGGCGTGGGTGCCCATCGAGGGGTTGCCCGACTCGCTCGCCCGGGCGGCGAGGCTCACGCCCGGCTACTGGGCGGACCGAGCGATCTCCGGGGCGTACGAGGCGACCTCCATGTCCGCCGCCGTCATCGGGCCCCTGCTCGTGGACTGCGGCATCTGCGCCCTGTTCGCCGTCGCGGTCTTCTCCGTCGCCGTGGCCGTGGGGCGCGCCCGGGCCCGGTCGGCCCTGTAGGGCACTGGCGCGCGGAGCACCCGCCAACACGACCTTGGGGCCGGCCACCACCTGGTGACCGGCCCCAAAAGTCTGGCCCTACGGTCGACGCCGCGGTCGTCACTTCACCGCGACGAAGACCTTATCGGCGAGAAGACCGGGGGTCACCGCAAGAACCCCGTCCTGGGCGTTGGCCGACGGCACCGCGCGCACAACGTTGCCTGAGACGCTGGCCCCGTTGTACAGCGTGGTCAGAGTATCGATGGCATCCGGGGCGACGGCGAGGGAGTCGGCCCCATCGACGGTGACACCATCCGCCGTCACGAAGTCGACCAGCACAAAAGCAGGTGTGTCTCCGCTTGGGTCGTTGCCGATGTAGGTGGCGGTGTAGTTGATGAGAACGTATTCCTTCCCTTCAGCGGGAGGGTCGTTGAACTGGTTGGCCGCGGCGACCTGATCGTCAGCCTTGAAAGTGACCGAGTTGATGACCACTTTCCATTCCTTGCTGGAGATCTCGGTACGGAGCGGGTAGGGGTTCTCCCGAGTCTTTCCCTGCGCGGAGTCCGCAGCACTCGATCCTCCTGAGTTCGACGACGCCCCATCGGGAGCCGGTGCCGCAGAGACGGCACTCGTGGAGGACATCGCCTCATCGACAGCGTTGCTCACAACCACAAGGAAGACGAAGACACCGACGACAGTTCCGACAACCGAGACGATCACCGCGGTGATTGCAGGCCAGATCACCTCCCCCTTCCGGAAGAGACCCACCAAACCGACGATGAAGGAGATTGGCAGCAGAATCCAGCCGACGATGAGCGCGCCAGGGACGCAGGCGAAGATGAACCCGATGATCGCCATCACCAGAGCAACGATGCCCACGGTGTTGCGCCCCTTCTTTACTGGCGCAGGCGCTTGCTGAATGGGCACAGGAACCTGATCTTGAGGCGGGTACTGCTGGGGAGGGACGGACTGAGGAGGGTACGACATTGTGGCTCCTGATATTCGGCGATAGGCCGAAACGGGACAAACGAATGCAGCGACATCCGCTGCACCGCTCATCGTAGCCAGCACACCACCCAGACAGCACACCCAGAAGCGAAGTATTCAGAACTATTACATCCCAAAATGAACACTAACCTTCCGAATGAAACTTAATGTCATCGCAACTACCAGTGACATGACCACTACTCGCCAGGACATACATTTGCGCACATCGACCACCGCACCTCAACGGCCCAACCAAAGAAATATGGCGACCCGCAAAATGGAGTAGGCGTCAACAATCATTCACCCCAGATTCAAAGTCCATTGACGCACAGGACTCGAGAACCACTATCGATCTGCCGACGATTTTTCAAGACTCCAGCTGACACTCAGAAAAGCGTCCAACATTCCCGTAGCTCACGCAATTGCCACCCCAAGTCCATACCTCACCGGATCGGGAACGTACTTCCTGCACGAGGACTGACTTCTCCTCCAAACCACTACGGGGGAACCCCAGTAATCTGGAGGATACGTACGTCCTCGGCGAGAATCGCAGTCCTCGGTAGTCAGGCCCCCACTACCCCACCTGGCAGCCGACCCCGATCCCGCCCCGACACAGGCAGGCACGCCGGATCACGCTCACCACAAGCACAGCTAGGCCCCGCCGGCGCGTTGCACCGGCGGGGCCTAGCAGGCGGCGGGCTATCGTTGCGACTCGCCCGTCACTCCCACTCGATGGTGCCAGGGGGCTTGCTCGTGCAGTCGAGCACCACTCGGTTGACCTCCGGCACGGAGTTGGTGATCCGGTTGGAGATGCGTGCCAGGACGTCGTAGGGCAGGCGGGTCCAGTCCGCGGTCATGGCGTCCTCGCTGCTGACCGGCCGCAGAACAATGGGGTGGCCGTAGGTGCGTCCGTCGCCCTGCACCCCTACGGAGCGCACGTCGGCCAGCAGCACCACCGGGCACTGCCAGATCTCGTCGTCGAGCCCGGCGGCGGTGAGCTCCTCGCGGGCGATGGCGTCGGCAGCCCTCAACACACGCAGGTTCTCGGCCGTCACCTCGCCGATGACACGAATGCCCAGCCCCGGCCCGGGGAAGGGCTGGCGGGCGACGATCTTCTCCGGCACACCCAGCTCGCGGCCGATGGCACGTACCTCGTCCTTAAACAGCTCGCGCAGCGGCTCGATGAGCTCGAAGTCGAGGTCCTCGGGCAGGCCGCCCACGTTGTGGTGGCTCTTGATGTTGGCGGCGCCCTCTCCCCCGCCGGACTCGACGACGTCGGGATACAGAGTCCCCTGGACCAGGAAGCGGATCTCTCCGCCCTCGGCACCCACGGCCTCGATGACCCGGCGCTGGGCGGCCTCGAAGGAGCGGATGAACTCCCGGCCGATGATCTTGCGCTTGGCCTCCGGCTCGGTGACGCCGGCCAGGGCGCTCAGGAAGCGCTCGGTCTCGTCAACCGTGATGACGCGGATGCCCATGCCCTCGGCGTAGTCGTGCTCGACCTGCTCGCGCTCGCCGGCGCGCAGCAGGCCGTGGTCGACGAAGATGCAGGTGAGTTGGTCGCCGATGGCGCGGTGGACGAGGGCGGCGGCCACGGAGGAGTCCACTCCCCCGCTCAGGCCGCAGATGACGTGGGCGTCGCCCACCTGCTCGCGGATGCGGGCCACCTGCTCGTCAATGATGTTGTCCGGCGTCCAGGTGGCCGGCAGCCCCGCCTCCTTGTGCAGGAAGTTGACCAGGGCGGCCTGCCCGTGCTCGGAGTGGAGGACCTCGGGGTGCCACTGCAGCCCGTAGAGGCGGCGGCCCGGGTTCTCGAAGGCGGCCACCGGGGTCTGGGAGGTGGAGGCGGTGACCGTGAAGCCCTCAGGGGCGGCTTGGACCGCGTCGCCGTGACTCATCCACACCACCTGGTCGTCCGGGGTGCCGTCGAACAGGCAGGAGCCCTCAGCCACGCGGGCGGGGGTGTGCCCGTACTCGCGGGTGCCGGTGCGCCCGACCGTTCCGCCCAGGGCCTGGGCCATGGCCTGGAATCCGTAGCAGATGCCCAGGACCGGCACTCCGGCGTCGAAGATGGCCGGATCAACGGAGGGGGCGCCGTCGGCGTAGACCGAGGAGGGGCCACCGGAGAGGATGATGGCCGACGGCTGCTTGTCCAGCATGGCGGCGGCATCCATGGAGTGGGGCACGATCTCGGAGTAGACACCGGCCTCGCGCACGCGGCGGGCGATGAGCTGGGCGTACTGGGCGCCGAAGTCCACCACGAGGACAGGGCCGACGGCGCTGGAAGAAGTCTGGCTGGTCGTCACCGGAACAGAATAGCCGGGGCGGCAACCGGCCGCCTTCCGCCCTGCCGTCCGGCGATGACGCCATCTCTCGGCGTTGCCCGCCATCACAGGATGACTAGACCAGTGGTTGACGTCGTACTCCTGCCACACAGGTCACGTCTCCGTATCAAAACCACCGAGACGCCGGTCCCCTCAATGTTCCTCTGAGACCATGATTCCCCTCAATGACGCCACAATCGGGCACGCCCCTCCAAGAGCGATCACCCCATCTCCCTACGACGTCCTGTGATCCACGAACCACCGACGCAACACACGTCACGATCCTTTGTCTAGACAATCGGATGGAGCGTTCCTAGAGTTCTACGTGACGGAGAAACCTCCGTCCGGCCCACGGGCTGCACACAGTCGTGCAGGGACGCACGACTCATGGTCAGGCGGACCTGCTCGACACACACCGAGAGGAACACTCACATGACCGCCACCATCACCGAGCGCCCCACCCAGACCGTCGAGACCACCGCTGCCGCCACCGCCACCCAGGCGACCACCGGCACGCAGACCGACGCCAACCGCCTCACCTTCGCCGTCGCCATGATCGCCGTCATGTTCGCCGTCATGGTCATGGCTGTTGTCGGCGCCGTCACCGGCATCCCGACCCTCATGTTCGCCTCCTCCGTCTTGGCCGCGATCACCATGGGCGTGGGCATCTACACCGGCGTCAACCTCCTCGAGGCCCGCTGAGCGTAGACGACTCCAACGAGCTCGCTGGAGCTCCACCGGATCCGGACCACGCATCACAAGCAACGCAGGCCCCGGACCCAGCCCGGCAAGGGCGCAGAAACAACGAGGCTGCGCGGCCAAGGAAGCCCGCGCAGACATGGCAACCCGAGGGGCACCGCACACGCGGCGCCCCTTTTCTCATGCCCGCGCCAACATCAGGAGCGGAAAGCAGAGCGGCGCCGAACCAATGCACCGGCACTCACGCAGGATTCAGAACATGCCGTTGTCGTTGGCGGAGGTCTCCGGGATCACCTGGAGCACGTCCCAGTGCTCGACGATTCGGCCGCGCTCATCGAGGCGGAAGATGTCGATGCTCGCGTAGTCATTCGACCCCGGCCACCGCTGGTGGCAGTGCAGGATGACGTAGTCCCCCTCGGCGAAGGCGCGCACGAACTCCACGCTCTTGCCAGGGTAGTCGCGAGCCATCCGCTCGAAGTACTCGATGAAGGCCTCCTTGCCGTCGGCCACGTGAGTGTTGTGCTGCCGGTACTCCTCGCCGGCGTAGCGCTCCAGCGCCTCCCTCGGCCGACACTGATTGAACATCAGATCGTAGAAGGCCTTCACGTTCTCCTTGTTGCGCTCCAGGGTGCGCTCCAGCTCAGTGGACATACGGGACTCCTCCTCTTAACAACGGTCACGATGGTAAGTCGGAGCCCCTCCGCGGTCGACGTTGCACCGCCGCGACACCCGAGATGTCCACATCGGAGACAAAGGCGGAATCCAGGCTCACAGCACCAATAAGAAACCGCATGATTCCGCGGTTTCATCAGCGGCCTGATCGAGCCGCCGGCTCCTTTGTCTCCGATGTGGACACCAAGCACCCTCTTCCTCGGTTTCGGATCAGGCATCGCGCCTCCCACCCAGACCGAGGCCCCGAGCAGGAGGCGCGAGGATGAGAGCAGGCGGTCAGCCCCGGAAAACCGGGGCTGACCGCCTGGGATCACAGCGACATGTCGACAACGGCGCGCCCCTGAATCTCGCGGTTGCGCAGCGCGGTGTAGCCGGCACCGGCCTCCTCCAGCGGCAGGCGGCGCGAGACGACATCGCGGTAGTTGATGACGCCCTTGTCGGCCAGGTCGACAACGGCCGGCAGGTCCTGGCGGGTGCGCGCCCCGTAGGAGCCGAGGATCGACTGCGAGCGGCGCACGGTGCGGTTGATCTCCACCCCGGCGGTCTGCACGCCGGCCCCCAGACCGATCGGCACCATGCGGCCACCATCGGACAGGACATCCAGGGCGGTGGTCCAAGTGGCGGGGATGCCCAGAGCCTCGAAGGAGACGTCAACACCCTTGCCGCCGGTAAGCCGGAAGACCTCCTCACGGGCGTCCTGGGTGACGGAGTTGACCACGGCCGTGGCCCCGTAGTCGAGCATGGGGGCCAGCTTCTCGTCATCAACGTCGATGGCGATGACCTGGTTGGCGCCGAAGGCCCGGGCGATCTGGACGATGTTGGTGCCCACGCCGCCGGTGGCGACCACGGCGACGGTCTCCCCGTAGCGCAGGTCGGCGCCGCGGCGCACGGCCCCATAACCGGTCATAGCCGCGCACCCCAGGATGGCCGCCGGCACCATGTCGATGGTGTCCGGCACGGGGGCCACCGCGGTGGAGGGAACGACCGCGTACTCGGCCAGGCCGCCCATGGAGTACATGGCCACCGGCTCTCCGTCGGGGGTCGCCAGGCGGGTGGTGCCGTCGTAGAGGACGCCCTTGAGGCGGTTGAGGTCGAAGAAGGGGCCGCACAGCTCGTCACGCCCCGAGGCGCAGGCGTCACACTGACCGCAAGGCATGAGGAAGCCGCCGGCCACCTTCTGCCCGATCGTCAGGCCGGTGTGCTCGTTGCCGGGGCCGAGCTCCACGATGGTGCCGGAGACCTCGTGGCCGAGCACCGCCGGCAGCGGGAAGGCGATGGCGCCACCGATGACGTGGAGGTCGGAGTGGCACAGCCCGCAGGCGGCCACCTTGATGAGGACCTCGCCGCTCTTGGGTCGGGGCGTGCGCAGGGTCTCAATCTGCAGGCCGACCTCGTGGTCCCGCAGGACCGCGGCCTTCATGGTTTCAGGAATGGTCTCGGGGATGGACACGGTTGTCTCTGAGGCCTGGACTGCCTCGTTGCTCGTCATGCTCAGGTGCCTCTCTGTCAGGTGTCGACGACGTCGGGCCGCCGAGTGGCTCCTTGCGGCCACACCTCCACCATACGACATTTGTCCTGACAAATCATAGGTCCGAAGTCGGATGCTCAGGGCGCGGTCCTCAGAGACGTCCTGCGTGCCAGACCCCTAGACCTTGAGCTCGCGCGGCAGGCGCAGGAGCACGACGGCGACACTGAGTACCGACAGCGTGAAGGCCGCCCAGAACAGGGCGTGGGTTCCGAGGTAGCTCACGATGAGCAGTGAGGCCAGGAGGACTCCGGCACGCGCCAGGACTCCCCCGGTCGCCGAGGCGCGCCGCTGCGCCTCAACCAGCCAGGGCGGGATCCGCGGGTCGATCGCCCCCTGGCAGGCGGGCAGGACCAGGACCGACTGGCTGGCGACCAGGATCGTCAGGGAGATGGTGATCGTCCAGGCGCCGCCCACACCCCCCAGGGTCATGCCGGTCACCAGGAAGGTGGCCCCCAGGACGGCGACGACCGTTCCCAGCACCACCCGCAGGAAGCGCAGCTGCTCGACCCGGGTCACCAGCGCCAGGGCCAGGAGCGCAAACCCCATCCAGGTCGCGGCGCTCACGGCGATCGCTACGGATGCGAGGCCGAGCTCGGTGGCGATCAGCGGAGCCAGGACCAAGGCCGCCGCCCCCAGGGGCGCCTCCTGGGCGATGATGAGGACGGCGCCGGTGAGCACGGCGGCACGCACCTCGGGCACTCGCAGCTCAGCGGGAGACATGGCTTGCTGCTCGGCCATCATCTCCGCGTCCAGCCGGGTCCAGTCGATGGCCACGGAGGCCTCCAGGGTCCCGTGCAGGCGGCGCAGCGCCTCGAAGGCCTCGACGTCGCGCCCCTGCCGCACCAGCCAGACCGGGCTCTCGGGCAGGAGCAGGGCACAGGCTAGATACGCCAGCGCAGCGAGGGCGACCATCGCCCAGGCGATGAGGAGCCGCGGGGGACTCCACCAGGCCGCCAGGACCACAACACCGGCCGCCGCCGGACCAAGAGCCATGGCCTGCGGCATGAGCCGTTTGTGGCCGCGCAGAGAGAGCTCGTGGCACACCAATGGCGCCACAACGAGCACCCCACCCACGGCAAGGCCCACCAGGCCCGCCCCGATCAGGCCAACGACGCCGCCGAGCCCGGCTGCGACCCCGGCGCCCAGCACTGCCAGAGCCCCCATGAGCAGGCCCATTCTCCGTCGCCCCAGATACCGGGCGAGGGGGCGGCCGGTGACGGTTCCCAGCACCATCGCCGCAGCGACGACACCGAGCAGGGGCAGAGCGGCGCCGCGCGCGCCGGCGACCTCGATAGCCAGCGCCCCTTCCAAGGCGCCGAGGAACAGACCTGCCGCCCACGCGTACAGGCGGAGGCGGAGCGGAGCGGGTGGCGCGCTGCGCGGCGGATGCGGGTTCATGGACCAGTCACCGTGTACGTCATAGGCGGCAGATATGTGATGAGCTCAGTTGGGAGGAGTGCTGTCTGAACAAGGAGAGGTCGGGAGGGGAACTGCGGCAGTTTCTCAGAGCCTGACGGTTGCTTCAATCCGACCGTCTCGGCTCAGCTTCACTGGCCACTGCCGCAGTCCCTCACCCCTTGGCCTCAGCTGTACTCCTTCTCGAATCGCACCTCGAGCTCCTCCAGGGAGTGGTACTTCGTCTCAGGCACGAACTTCATGTAGAAGATGAGTGACAGGACGTTGAGCAGGCAGAAGATGAGGTAGGTCCCCGCCCCTCCGAGCTTCTCCATCATGACGGGGAAGACCGCGGCGACGATCGCGTTGCCGATCCACAGAGTGCCCACGGCCAGCCCCATGGCCGTACCGCGAACCTTGGCGGGGTAGATCTCCGCGATGAGGACCCAGGTGACTGTCCCGGACTGCTTGGCGAACACGAACAGCGAGACGATGAGCAGCACCAGGTAGGGGGCGAAGGCGGGGGCTCCCGTGATGTTGCCGTCGGCGTCCTGGTATGGCTGGATGAGGAAGTAGAAGACCGCTGCCAACAGCCCGAGGGAGACCACGATGCTGGCCTCCTGGTAGATGCCGACGTGGCGGCGGGCGAACTTGGTGACCAGCCACAGGCCGATGGCGGAGCCCACGAAGGAGACGAATCCGGAGACGACGTTGAGGGAGATCGCATCACTCATGGGCAGGCCGGCCGCGGAGAGCACCTTGGGCGTGTAGTACATAGCTGTGTTGATGCCGGTAACCTGGTCGGCCAGGCCCAGGATGATGCCGATGAAGAGCAGGTGGCGGGTCCATTTGACGCCCATGATCTGCGCCAGGCCCCACTTCTCCTGGTTGGCCTCCTTGCGCTGGATCTCCAGCATCTCGTCGACCTCTTCAGCGATGGAGCCGTCCTTGGACTCGTCGCGCACCCGCTTGAGGGAGCCGATGGCCTCGGCGATGCGCAGGTTGGCGACGTACCAGCGCGAGGACTCCGGCATGAGGCGGATGCCGAACCACAGGGCCACGGCGGGCAGGGTGGCCAGGACGAGCATGTAGCGCCAGGTCATGCCGTTGCCGGACTCGATCACGACGTTGCTGAAGTGCTGCACGGTCTCCCAGGCGACCTTGTCGCCGGCCTTGGCGACGACCTCACCGGACTTGTTGACGACGTCGTTGGCCAGGGTGACCTCCGGGCCGCCGTGCATGCGGGCCAGGACGGCGTTCATGGAGAAGGCGAGGAACTGGCCGAAGACGATCATCATCTGGTCCACGGCCACCAGGGTGCCGCGGATGCGCTTGGGGGCCGTTTCACCGAGGAAGACGGGAACGATCGCCGAGGCGCCACCGACGGCGAAGCCCAGCACGATCCGGAAGAAGTAGAGGACCCAGATGTTGGGCGAGATCGTGCAGCCCAGCGCCCCGAAGAAGAAGACGATGGCCAGGAGCATGATGTTGTGCCGGCGCCCGTACTTGTCGGAGAGCTTGCCACCCACCGAGGCGCCGAGCGCGGCGCCAATGCACAGCAGGCCGCCGATCCAGCCCTCCTCCCAGGAGGTGATCTGCAGGCCGTCGGCGCCGTGCGGCAGGTACATGTAGGGCAGGGCACCGGAGATGACACCGGTGTCGTACCCGAAGAGCAGCGAGCCGAGGGTGGCGACCAGGGCGATGAGTCCGAGCGAGCGCTTCGGCCCTGAGGCGGGGGTCTGGTCGACCAGCTCCCGGATCTTCTCCGGCGTGTAGTGCACCGCAGAACTGGGTGTTGTGGACATGAAGGAACTCCTTGGGTCGTCCGCCATCGTTGGCGGAGGCGAAAGAGAGCGCTGCTGGGTGGACCGGATGGCCCGGCCCGCCGGTCACCGCCCCGCAGCGCAGGAGCGGGAGCCGGCAGCATGGGCGGCCCTCACCGCCAGCGGGGAGGGCCGACGAGGGTCAGCCGAGCTCCTCGCGGAGCCGGGCCAGCACTCGGCGGTTGATGTCATCGGCGCGCTCATGCCAGCCGAAGACGCACACGGAGAGCACACCGTCGAAGCTGATGTCGCGCAGCGTGGAGAAGACGGCGTCCCAGTCGACCTCGCCATTGCCGACCTCGTTGTGCTGGTGGACGGTGACGTCGGCGCCGGGCGGGTTGACGATGTAGCGGTTGCCGTCGTTGGCGCGGTGGTTGAAGCCGTCGGCGATATGGACCTCGCGCAGCTTGCCGGCCTCGTGGGCGGTGCGGATCATGCGCTCGACGTCACCGGCGCCGTCGGAGAGGTGGAAGGCGTGGGGGCAGCAGAACTCGTAGCCGATCCAGTCCTTGTTGACCGCGCGCACGAGGTTCAGGGCGGGGTCGTGCAGCTCGACGAAGTCGTAGGGGTGGGCCTCCATGTTGAGGCGGATGCCGTAGCGCTCGAAGTCGGGGATGAGCTCCTCGATGGAGCGGAACCACTGCTCCTCGCTGCGGCGGGCCTGGTTGCGGTCTCCGGAGAACTCGGAGGTGATCTCCCGGACGTCGATCTGGTCGGCGAGCTCGAGCAGGCGGCGCCAGTTGGACACCTGGGCGCGCCGCTCCTCCTCGTCGGGCGAGGACCAGTTGAAGACCGGGTTGAGGGTGCGCACCTTGACGCCCGTCTCCTTCTGGGCCTTGTTGAGCTCGGCGACGAAGGCGTCGTCGGCGGCGGGGCGGTGGTGCCAGAAGTGGAAGTCCGCGTTGGGTGAGAGCTCGACGTGCTCGAAGCCCAGCTCGGCGGCCTTGTAGAGCGTGCGCACCGTGGACATGGTGCGGTAGTACATGTTCGGGTCAAGGGCGATGTCTACCAAGGAGGTCTCCTCTCGGGTGCCGACATCCATGTCGACACCCCCATAATGTCATGACAATAGCGTCTGGGGAAGTGGTCGGGGCGGGTATTTTCAGATCCCTCGACGGCGCGACAGAAGATCCCTGTCTCGCCAACGAAAAGTCCTCGTCCCGGGAGGCGGGGCTCAGGCCTCCCGGGACGAATGCGGCGGATGTGACCCGTCACCGCCCCGCCGAGGGCGACCCCGGCGCGCTCGCGAACACGCAGCAATCGCGAACGCTCCGGAAGGCGGCCGCATCGGCGAGGACGATGACGGGAGGCTTCAGGCGTAGAAGGCGGGCTTGTCGATGAGCGTCACGTCGACCAACGGCGAGGACTCGTCCTCCAGCGAGGCGACCGCCGCGTCAACCACAGAGGTGGCCGCATAGCCGTCCCAGGACGTCGAGCCGGTGTGCTCGTCGCGGGCGACGGCGTGAATCCACTCCTGCACCTCGCGGTTGAAGGCATCCTCGAAGCGGTCGATGTGCGACTGGCACATGGCGTTGCGATTGCCGTGGATGTCGCGGATGTGGATCCGCTCCTGGTCTCCCAGCCTCACCGCGGCGGTCTCCAGCACGAGCTCGCACTCGATGGAGTAGGCGTACTGCAGATTGACGTTGACCTCGTCGTCGATGCGCACGCCGGACTCGGTGTACATGACGACGACGACCGGGTCGATGAGGTGGTCGAAGCGGTGGGTGGTGGACCTGGGGCGCTCGACGCGAACCTTGACGATCTCCTCGCCCAGGAGCCAGCGCATCGTGTCGATCTCGTGGATCGCCGTGTCGTCGATGGCCATGCGCGAGGTGTAGGACTCCGGCACGGTGGGGTTGCGGTGACGGTTGTGGACCAGGAGGGCCTGGCCGTTGTCGCCGTCGTCGAGGATCTTCTTCATCTCGTTGTAGGCGGCGTCGAAGCGGCGCATGAAGCCCACGGTGACGAGCTTCTTGCCGGCCTTCTGCTCGGCCTCCATGATGGCGATGCAGTCCTCGGCAGTGGTGGCCAGGGGCTTCTCACACAGAACGTACTTGCCGGCCTCGATGGCCTTGATGACATCGGGGGCGTGGACCTTGCCGAAGGTGGCAATGAGGACGGCGTCGACGTCCGGGTCATTGATGAGCTCGTCGGCGCTGTCGTAGGCCTTGGCACCGTAGGGCTGCGCGGCCGAGACCGCGGCCTCGTGGTTGATGTCGGCCACGGCGACGATCTCGCCGCCGGACAGCACGCCCGCGATGCGGGCCAGGTGGGCGCGGCCCATGCCGCCGGCGCCGATGAGTCCGATGCGTACAGTCATGCGTGTCTCCTCGTTGAGGTGGTGTCAGTGGTAGGTCGGCTTGTGATGCGGCAGGGCCTCAGGCGAGTCCCAGGCCGCACTCGGCCAGGTACGTGCGCATGTTGATGGCGTTCTGCTTGGGGAAGGTGGGCTCGCAGGGGTAGCAGTCCTGCTCGCAGATCGCGTAGATCGGCTTGTCCAGGGCGGCCAGGGCGTCGACGAACTCGTGCATCTCGGGCAGGCCGGCGGGCGGGCAGACCGAGGCACCCTTGGTGACGGCCTCACCGAAGGGCCAGTCCTTCTCGTGGGCCTCGCGGGTGATGTCCTCGTCGAAGGCCTTGATGTGGACGTAGGTGATGCGCTCGGGGTACTTCCGGCACAGCTCGACCGGGTCACCACCGCCGTAGACGACGTGCCCGGAGTCCAGACACAGGTTGACGTAGGTGGGGTCGGTGGCGTCGAAGATACGGGCGATCTCCTCGGGGGTCTCGATGTGGGAGTCGCCGTGGGGGTGGAGGACCATCTTGAGGCCGTACTCGTCCAGGAGCATCTGCCCCAGGGCGTTGGCGTGCTCGACGTAGAGCTTCCAGGCGTCGTCGGACAGGACGCGGTCGTCGGTCCACTCCCAGGTTTTGTCGTCGCGATAAAGCGGGGGCAGGTGGACGATGTACTCGGCACCGACGGCGGCGTGGGTCTCGGCGATGGCGCGGAAGGTCTTGAGGGTGGTTTCCCAGGCCTCCTGCTTGTGCAGGATGCCCCAGCCGGTGCCGGCCACCACCCTCATGCCGAACTCGTCGCACCACTTCTGGAGCTCCTTGGGGTCGGTCGGGAAGTAGCCGAAGGGGCCGGTCTCAATGACCTCGAAGCCGGCCTCGGCCATCTCCTCCCAGGCCTGACGGGGGTCCATCTGCTTGGGGTCCTCGGGGAACCAGACGCCCCACTGGTCGGGGCAGACACCGATGGTGAGCTTGGAGTACTTGGAATCGTTGGTGTTGACGGCTTTGGACATCGTTGTCTCCTTCGTGGGACGACATCCGAATCGTTTCGGACGCGACATCCACTGTACGCCCTCACCGACCAAGAATCTAGGGCTTTGTACGAACAAAGACGTCTGATCTTTCGCGTTCCTCCACTCGCCCGAGCCACCGAGCCCTCCCCCTGTTCCGCGAGAACGCACCCTCAGCCCCGAGCCCCGACCCCAGCCCTGGCTCTGCGCCACGAGTCGGCTGCTCGCCAGCGGGGACATCCTCCGCGTGGAGGTGCACTATCCCCCGGCCGGGGACGTCCTGCGCGTAGGGGGACAGGATTCCTGTCCCCGACGGCGTCGAAGGTCCCCGGCCGGAAGCACACGCACCCGGCCGCGCGGAATGTCCCCGGCTGTCACACTGAGCGCTTCGTTGGGAGCGATGTCGGCGATCTGGACGCGCCGCGCCACCGGATCCTCACGCTCTTCCCTCACCCGGCCGCGCGCCTGTGGCGCCCGGTGGCTGACTTCTGTAAATAGGGGGCACCCTCCCGCCCCGACAAAGGCGCGGACGCACCATAGGGCTCGCGGACTCATCCTGAAGGATCGGTCCTCAAGGTCTATGGTGCGTCCGCGTTGCTGGGTGGCGGAGCAGCCGGGCCTACTCCTCGCGCTGGAAGGACATGGTCGCGGCGTAGGTCTTCTCCGAGGGCCAGCGGGTGGTCACCGCCTTGGCGCGGGTGTAGAACCGCACGCCCTCGGGACCGTGGATGTGGGTGTCACCCAGGAGCGACTCCTTCCAGCCGCCGAAGGAGTAGTAGGCCACCGGCGTCGGGATCGGCACGTTGATGCCCACCATGCCGGCCTCGACGTCGAGCTCGAAGCGGCGGGCCACACCGCCGTCGTTGGTGAAGATGGCCGCTCCGTTGCCGAAGGGCGAGGAGTTGACCTGCTTGATGGCCTCCTCGTAGGTGTCGGCGTGGACGATCGCGAGCACCGGCCCGAAGACCTCCTCGGTGTAGAGCGAGGACTCCAGGGGGACGTTGTCGACGATGGTCGGGCCGAGGAAGTGGCCCTTCTCGTGTCCGGGGATGACCAGGGGGCGGCCGTCGAGGACGACCTCGGCGCCCTTGGCCTCGGCGTCGTCGATGAGTCCGGTGATGAACTCCTTGGACTTGGCGTCGATGACCGGGCCCATCTCGACGCCCTCGTCCATGCCGTAGCCGACCTTGATCTTCTCGGCGTGGGCCTTGACGCGGCGGGCCAGGTCCGGGCCGCAGCCACCCACGGCCACGACGACGGGCAGGGCCATGCAGCGCTCGCCGGCCGCGCCGAAGGCGGCGGCGGAGATGTGCTGGGCGGCGAAGTCCAGGTCGGAGTCGGGCATGACGATGGCGTGGTTGTTCGCCCCGCCCAGGGCCTGGACGCGCTTGCCGTGGGTGACGCCGGTGTTCTGGACGATGTGGGCCACCGGAGTGGAGCCCACGAAGGAGATCGCGTCGATACCGGGGTGCTCGAGGACCTTGGAGACCATGGTGCGGTTGCCGGAGACGACGTTGAAGACGCCGTCGGGCAGACCGGCCTCCTTGTAGAGCTCGGCCGTCAGCAGGGCCGCCGACGGCGTGGCCGAGGCCGGCTTGAGGATGAAGGCGTTACCGGTGGCGATGGCGATGGGGTGCATCCACATGGGCACCATGGCGGGGAAGTTGAAGGGGCAGATGCCGGCGACGACGCCGACCGGCTGACGCAGGGTGTGGATGTCCACGCCGGTGGAGATGTCGAAGGAGTGCTCGCCCTTGAGGGCCAGGTTGATGGCGGTGGCGAAGTCGAGGGTCTCGCGCCCGCGCTGGATCTCGCCAATGGCGTCGGAGTAGTTCTTGCCGTGCTCGGCCACGATCATCTTGGCCATCTCGTCCTGGTGGTCCAGGACCAGCTGGCGCATGCGGAACATGATCTCCGTGCGCTTGGCCAGCGAGACCTTCGCCCACTCCTTCTGAGCGCGGCGGGCCACCTCGACGGCGTGGTCGAGGTCGGCGTCGGAGGCCTGGAGCAGCTCGGCCTCGACCTCACCGGTTCCCGGGTTCTCGACGGCGAAGCGCCCGATCGGGTTTCCCTCGTAGTACTTTCCGTCAACCCAGTGCGCAATGGTTCTCATCGTTATCGACTCCTGATTGTCGGTTTCGCGGACCCGCCCCGCCTATGGGGTGGGTAGGGCCGGACTCGGACCAAGGTCTCACTGGCGGACCGGCCGGGCGCCCAGCGCCTTGCATGTGCCCCCAGCCTAACGTCCCAGACGGCGAATGGTGCCGTTTTGTCAGAACATAATCGGGGCGTTGACCACATCGTGATCTTGGCACCCCCTTCGCGGCGCCACCGGCACAGCGACCGGCGACGTCCTCACCGGACGGGGGTACGCACACGGCGGGGGTCCACGGCACCATCCGCCGTGGACCCCCGCCGTCGCGGCCGGCGCAGAAGCGCGCCGTGATCCGCGTCCTACCTGCGATCCCTTCAGGTAGAGGCCTTACAGGTAGTGG
Source organism: Actinomyces sp. HMT 175 (assembly GCF_016694895.1). Classification (NCBI taxonomy): domain Bacteria; kingdom Bacillati; phylum Actinomycetota; class Actinomycetes; order Actinomycetales; family Actinomycetaceae; genus Actinomyces; species Actinomyces sp. HMT 175. The sequence goes on along the minus strand of NZ_CP068012.1, from coordinate 786,370 downwards.
CGCTGAGGCTTGCGGTCACGCAGGTACTCCTCGTAGGCGCGCTGCGTGGACTCCAGCTCGGAGACCCCCGAGACCGGCACGTCCCACCAGCTCGAGCCGGGCGGGTTGGGGCCGTAGAGGTCGGTCTCGATGTGGATCATCGTGGGGCGGTCGGAGGCCTCGGCCTGGCGGTAGGCATCCTTGAACTCCGCGATGGTGTGGACCTCGAGGACGTCCAGGCCCCAGGAGCGGGCGTTGGCGGCGATGTCGACGCCGTCGATGACCTGCTCGTCGGCCAGGTGGCTGCCCTCGCCGCGGCGGCGGTACTTGGTGCCGAAGCGCTGGGATCCGCGGGACTCCGAAAGAGCACCGATGGAGCAGAAGCCGTAGTTCTGCAGCAGGACGTAGATGACCTTGATGTTCTCCTGGACCACGGTGGCCAGCTCCATGGGGAGCATCTGGTAGGTGCCGTCGCCCACGATGGCGACCACCTCGGCCTCAGGGCGGGCGAGCTTGACGCCCATGGCGGCGGGCACCTCGTAGCCCATGCAGGAGAAGGCGTACTCCACGTGGTACTGCAGCGGGCTGCGGGCCTGCCACAGGGCCTGGAGGTCACCGGGCATGGAGCCGGCGGCGTTGATGACCACGTCCTCCTCCCCCATGAGCTCGTTGAGGGCGCCGAAGACCTCGGTCTGGGCGGGCAGGGGTCCGTGGTCCAGGTGGTAGCAGCGCTCGGTGGCCTTGAGCCAGGCCTCCTTCTCCGCGGTGATCTCCTCGGAGTAGGCCGCCTCGACGCGGTAGTCCGCGAGCGCCTCTGTCAGGGCCGCCAGGGCCTCGCGGGCGTCGGCCACCACCATCTCGGCGCTCTCCTTGGCGGCGTCGAAGGGGGTGACGTTGATGTTCACGAACTTCACGCCGGGGTTCTTGAACTGGGTCTTGGAGGCCGTGGTGAAGTCGGAGTAGCGGGTGCCCACGCCGATGATGAGGTCGGCCTTGTCGGCGATGTGGTTGCCGGAGTCGCAGCCGGTGGAGCCCACGCCGCCCACGGCGCTGGGGTGGTCGAAGTTGATGGCGCCCTTGCCGGCCTGGGTGTCGCCCACCGGGATGCCGGTGGCGGTGGCCAGGGCGCGCAGCTCCTCGCTGGCTCCGGCGTAGATGGTGCCGCCGCCGGCGATGATGAGGGGGCGCTTGGCAGCCTTGATGAGGGCGACGGCGCGCTCCAGGGCGGCGGGCTCGGGCACCGGGCGGCGCACGTGCCACACGCGCTTGCGGAACAGCTCCACGGGCCAGTCGAAGACCTCGGCCTGGACGTCCTGGGGCATGGCGATGGTGACCGCGCCGGTCTCGGCGGGGTCGGTGAGCACGCGCATGGCGTTGAGCAGTGAGGGGATGAGCTGCTCGGGCCGGTTGATGCGGTCGAAGAAGCGCGAGACGGGGCGGAAGGCGTCATTGACGCTGACATCCAGGCTGGTGGGGTCCTCCAGCTGCTGGAGCACGGGGTCGGGGACGCGGGTGGCGAACTGGTCGGAGGGGAAGAGCAGCACCGGCAGGCGGTTGGTGGTGGCCAGGGCGGCCCCGGTGACCATGTTGAGGGAGCCCGGGCCGATGGAGGCCGTGCACATGTAGGTCTGGAGGCGGTTGGTGGTCTTGGCGAAGGCTGCTGCCGCGTGCACCTGCCCCTGCTCGTTGCGGGGCATGATGTAGGGCATCTCCTGCTCGCCGTCGGCGCGGGCTATCTCGTTCTGCAGGAGGGCCTGGCCGATGCCGGCCACGTTGCCGTGACCGAAGATGCCGAAGGCCCCGGCGATGAGGCGCTGCTCGACGCCGTCGCGCTCGGAGTACTGGTTGGACAGGAAACGGATGGTGGCCTGGGCGACCGTCAGGCGGATAGTGCCGGCGTAGGCTTCGTTGCTCATCGTGGTTCTTCTCTGCTCTTCTCAGGTGGTGGGGGCGGTCGAAAGGCGGATCGCTAGTCGTTCATGGGGGTCATGGGCAGGCGCGGGTCGACCTCCTGGCCCTCCCAGGTCTGACGCACCCAGGTGTGGTGGGGGTCGTCGGTCATGAGCCACACGGAGTCCTCGGCGGGGCCGGCCATGACGTTGAGGTAGTAGAGGTCGTAGCCGGGGGCGGCCACGGAGGGGCCGTGGTAGCCGTAGGGCATGACGACGACGTCGCCGCCGCGCACCTCGGTGCACACGTCGATGTCGTGGCCGGGCGAGGGGTAGATGCGCTGGAGCGCGAAGCCCTCGGCATCGCCCTCGCCGGCGCGGACCTGGTAGTAGTAGATCTCCTCCAGGACCCGCTCGACCTCGGTGTGCTCGTCGTGCTTGTGGGGCGGGTAGGAGGACCAGTTGCCTCCGGGGGTCAGGACCTCGCAGGCCAGCAGGTGAGAGGTCTCGACGTCGTTGCCCAGGGCGTAGTTGTTGACCTGGCGCGAGGAGGGGCCGGCCCCCCGCAGGCCGGTGCCGACCTCGGAGCGCGGGCAGTAGCGCAGCGGCTTGTCGGTGGTGGCCTTGGAGCCGGGCAGGGCGATGCGGGCGCCGTCAGCGCTGGTGAGGGTCACCTCGGTGTGGCGGGGGACGTAGACGTAGTCGGTGATGTCGGTGAAGACCGACTCGCGCCCGGCCACCTCGAGGCCCTCACCGCCGGCCTGGACGGTGCAGCCTCCCGACAGGGGCAGGACGAGGTACTCGTGCTCACCGGCGGGCACGGTCAGGGGCTTCCCAGGAGCGAGCGCCACCACGCGCAGGGAGGACCACTCCCAGCCGGCCCGCTCCGGGGTGAGGTCCAGCTCGTAGCTGTCGTGGGCGAGCTCGCCGGCGCGGATGACGTAGCGGGACTGGTCCGACGTCTCGGACGGGGCGGTGCGGTCGGTGTGGCCCATGGTGGTGCTCCTTCAGCTCCTGGGGGTAATCGTGGGGATTGTCTCGTATGGGGTGGCCCGGCCGGGGCCGATTGACGGGGGTTGCGGCGGTTGCGGTACGTACGTGCCGGGGCGGTGGGTCCGTTGGCGGGACGTGTCAGGTGCTCACAGCAGGGCGACGGCGGCGTCGACGGCGGCCTCGACGTCGTCATTGCCCGGGTAGAGCAGGGAGCGGCCCACGACCAGTCCCCTGACATTGGGAAGCTCCAGGGCCGCCGCCCAGGAGGCGCGGGTGGCCTCGGGGTCGGTGGAGACCTCGCCGCCCAGGATGAGGCTGGGCAGGGAGGTGGAGGCCATGACGCGCCGCATCGAGACGGGATCGCTGACGCAGGGCAGCTTGAGCCAGGTGTGCGCCGAGCTGCGCCCCAGCGCCTGGGCGATGCAGATCGAGCGGATGACGGCCTCCTCGCTGAGGTCGTTGACGATCCGGCCGCCCTCCCACCGCGAGATGAAGGGCTCGATCATGGCATTCAGGCCGCGCTCGGACAGGGAGTCGATGGCCTTGGCGCTGGCCTCGAGGGTGGCGGCGCTGGCGGGGTCGGCGTAGTTGATGCGGGTGAGCATCTTGCCGCCGTCGAGGTGGGAGGCCTCGATGCCGTCAGCGTCGTAGGCGCCGAAGCGGTCGTCCATCTCGAAGGAGGCCCCCTGGAGGCCGATCCGGTTCATCGAGCCCCACACGAGCTTGCCGTCCAGGGCGCCCAGGAGGGTCAGGTCCTCGATGATCTCGGCGGTTCCCAGGAACCCGTTAACGCCGGGCCGGGACAGGGCCGTCATGCAGCGCCGCAGGAGGTCTTCGCGGTCGGCCATCGCCAGGGGTCTCTCGCCGGCCCCCAGGGCCCCGCGGGCCGGGTGGTCGCAGGCGATGACCATGAGGCGCCCGGCCCCGGCCAGGTCGGCGCGGGGGCGCTGGGCCAGGACCCGGCCGATACGGCCGGGGTCGGTCACCCGGATCTCGGTGACGGCGTCGGTCAACGGCCGCGGCCCGGAGGCGGCAGGGGTGGATGATGCGTTCATCGGGGGCTCCTCACAGGTCCGTCAGCCCCGGGGCGACCTCGTCGCGGCGGGCGCGCATGAGCTCGAGCAGCTCGGGCTCGGTGGGCATAGCGGTGGAGCACTCCAGTCGCGAGGAGACGATCGCTCCTGCGGTGGAGGCGGCGAAGATGGTCTTCTCCAGGGACCAGCCCGACAGCAGGCCGTGGCAGATGGCCCCACCGAAGGCGTCCCCGGCTCCCAGGCCGTTCTTCGTCTCCACCGAGGTCACGGGCATCTCCACCCGCTCGGTGCGGGTCTTGGCCAACGTCCCCTCCAGGCCCTGCTTGACGATCGCCAGCTCAACGCCGGCCTCCAGGAGGGCGTCGGCCGCCCGCTCGGGGTCGCGCTCGCCGACGGCGACCTCACACTCCTCCCGGTTGCCGATGGCGACGGTGACCTTGGGAAGGATCCTGGAGACCTCCCGGTGGGCCGTCTCCTTGTCCTTCCAGAACATGGGGCGGTAGTCGAGGTCGGCGATCGTGAAGCGCCGCCGGTCGCGGGTGCCCAGGGCCGCGTGGTGGGCCGAGCGCGAGGGCTCCTTGCTCAGGCCGGTCGCCGAGATCCAGAAGATCGAGGCGTCGCGGATGGCCTCCAGCGGCAGGTCCTCCCAGGTCAGCTCCAGGTCGGGGGCCGAGGGCTCACGGTAGAAGTAGAGGGGGAAGTCATCCGGCGGGAAGATCTCGCAGAAGGTGACCGGGGTGTTGTAGGCGGCCTTGGTGACGACGTGGCGGTCGTCGACCCCCAGGCGGCGCATCTCGGTGCGCACGAAGCGCCCGAAGGGGTCGTTTCCCACGCCGGTGACGACGGCGGAGCGGTGCCCGTAGCGGGCGGCGGCCACCGCCACGTTGGTGGGGCTCCCGCCCAGGAACTTGCCGAAGCTCTCCACGTCCTCCAGCCCGACGCCGACCTGGAGGGGGTAGATGTCGATGCCGCAGCGCCCGATGGTGAGCACGTCGAGCCGGTCGGCGTCTCCGGCGCCTGCGGGTGAGCTCTCGGGCGCGACCGCCTCGGTCGCCCGGGTCGTTGCCGTCGTTGCTGTCGTCACGGTGATCGCGTCTCCACATCCTTGGGGGCTGCAGGCCTGCGGAACGGAGGTCTGCGTCGGGCGTCACTGCGAAGCCTGCCCCACTGGACCGCTCCAGGTCAAGCATTTGTCAGAACATTTAGGGGCCCATCATCCCGAACTGCAGCCGCAGGATGACGACAGTGCGTGACATCAGCACACAGCATCCGTATGCTCGAGGCATTATCACGTCTGACACAGGCTCATCTCATGCCCGATTCAACATCCCCTTTCGCCCTCGACATCACGATCGACCGCGAGTCCAAGACGCCGCTGCACACACAAATTTCCGAGCCGCTGGCCGCACTCATCCTTGACGGCACACTGCCGGCCGGCAGCCGCCTGGAGGACGAGCTCTCGATGGCCAAGCGACTGAAGGTCTCCCGCCCCACGGCGCGCCAGGCCCTTCAGCACCTAGTAGACCGCGGCCTGGTCAAGCGTCGTCGAGGTGTGGGCACGATCGTCTCCCCCATGCACGTCCACCGCCCCATGCAGCTGACGAGCCTGCTGTCAGACCTGTCCGCGGCCGGCCACACGACCTCCACGAGCGTGCTGGACTACGTCGAGCACGAGGCCGACGCCGAGGCCGCCGAGCACCTCGAGGTCGAGGAGGGCGCCGCCGTCGTGACCTGCACCCGCATCCGCTGCGCCGACGGCGAGCCGATCGCGGTGCTGTCCAACCTCATGCCGGCAGCCATCGCCCCCACCCGTGAGGAGCTGGAGGCCGGAGGCCTCTACGACCTGCTGCGCGCCCAGGACGTCATCCCCACCACGGCCAAGCAGATCATCGGGGCCCGCAATGCCACCGCCCGCGAGGCCGACCTCCTCCACGAGCGACGTCGCGCCGCCCTCATGACCGCCACCCGCATCACCTACGACCAGTCGGGCCGCATCATCGAGTACGGGCAGCACATCTACCGGGCCTCGCGCTACACCTTCGAGACCTCGCTGTTCTCCAGCTAGCTCTCACCCCAACACAGGAGCCACCACTCCCAGGAATCTTTGTCCTGACATTTTATTGACAGATGCCGTCGAGCACACTTCAATAGGGGCTACCGGACCGCGGCTGCAAGGACGCCTGCGCGGATGAACCCGAAAGAGAGCACAGAACCGATGAGCATCGACTACACCCCCGGACCCCTTCTCGACGCCGCCCGCAACACGCCCACCGCCCTGTGGAACGACTCAGCCGACCCCGACGAGCTGCGCCAGTCCATCTCCTTCGGCGGCGTCGGCGCCACCTGCAACCCCACCATCGCCTACACCTGCATCAACCAGCGCAAGGACGTGTGGCTCCCCCGCATCGCCGAGCTGGCCGAGGAGATGCCCGAGGCCACCGAGTCCGAGATCGGCTGGCAGGTTGTCCGCGAGATGAGCATCGAGGCCGCCACGCTGCTCGAGCCCATCTTCGAGGAGCACAAGGGCCGCAACGGTCGCCTGTCGATGCAGACCGACCCGCGCCTGGCCCGCAGCGCCAAGGCCCTGGCCGACCAGGCCGAGGAGTTCTCCAACCTGGCCAAGAACATCATCGTCAAGATCCCCGCCACCTCCGTGGGCGTCAAGGCCATTGAGGACGCCACCTACCGGGGTGTGTCGGTCAACGTCACCGTCTCCTTCTCCGTGCCCCAGGCCGTGGCCACCGGTGAGGCCATCGAGCGCGGCCTCAAGCGCCGCGAGGCCGAGGGCAAGGACGTCTCCACCATGGGTCCGGTCGTTACCCTCATGGGCGGCCGCCTGGACGACTGGCTCAAGATCGTGGCCAAGCGGGACAAGCTCTTCATCGACCCCGGTCACCTGGAGTGGGGCGGCGTGGCCGCCCTCAAGCGCGCCTACCAGGAGTTCCAGGCCCGGGGCCTGCGCGCCCGCGTGCTGTCGGCCGCCTTCCGCAACGTGCTGCAGTGGTCCGAGCTGGTCGGCGGCGACCTGGTCGTCTCCCCGCCCTTCGCCTGGCAGAAGCTCATCAACGACTCCGACTACAAGGTCGTCGAGCGCATCAACGAGCCCGTGGCCCCCGAGATCATGGAGACGCTCCTGTCGATCCCCGAGTTCGTGCGCGCCTACGAGCCCGACGGCATGACGCCCGAGGAGTTCGACACCTTCGGCGCGACCCGCCGCACCCTGCGCGGATTCCTCCAGGCCGACGCCGACCTGGACGCCCTGGTGCGCGACGTCATCATGCCCCAGCCCTGATCGACTCCAGTCGGGATCGTCCGGGTCCCGGTGGGGGCCCGGACGACCGCAGCGGCACCCGCCGCACCGGGCGGGTCCACGGCGTGTTCGGTCATGTCCACACGTTCCGCGCCGTCGAACCGCCCACCCCACCACTGTCCGCAGTTCAGACACCACCCCACACACCCACTCACACGCAGAAGGAGCAAGGATGCTCTCCATCGCCGTCATCGGTGCCGGCCGCATCGGCCACGTCCACGCCAAGACCATCGCCGCCCACCCCCAGGCCGAACTCGCCCTGGTCTGCGACCCCTTCGAGGACGCGGCCGAGAAGCTCGCCGCCACCTACGGGGCCCGGTCCTGCAAGGACGCCGAGGAGGTCTTCGCCGACCCCGAGATCGACGCCGTCATCGTCGGCTCCCCCACGCCGCTGCACATCCCCCACCTGCTGGCCGCCGCCAAGGCGGGCAAGGCGGTGCTGTGCGAGAAGCCGATCGCTCTGGACATGAAGGACGTCGAGGCCGCCCAGGCCGAGCTCGATGCCGTCACGGTCCCCGTCATGTTCGGCTTCAACCGCCGCTTCGACCCCAGCTTCGCCGCCGCCCGCGCCGCGGTCGAGGCCGGCAAGATCGGCGATATCGAGCAGCTGACCATCATCAGCCGCGACCCGGCCGCCCCGCCGGCGGAGTACATCAAGGTCTCCGGCGGCATCTTCCGCGACATGACCATCCACGACTTCGACACCGCCCGCTTCTTCCTGGGTGAGATCGAGGAGGTCTACGCCGCCGGGCAGAACCTCGACCCGGCCCTGAAGGACACCGGCGACTTCGACGCCGCCGTCGTCACCCTCAAGGCCGCCTCGGGCGCCGTGGCCACGATCATCAACAACCGCCACTGCTCCTCCGGCTACGACCAGCGCCTCGAGGCCTCGGGCCGCGAGGGCGCCCTGTTCGCCGAGAACATCCGTGCCACCACGGTGCGCCTGTCCAACGGCGAGGTCACCGACGCCCAGGAGCCCTACCTCGACTTCTTCCTGGAGCGCTACGCCGACGCCTACCGCATCGAGCTGAGCGCCTTCATCGAGGCCGTCGAGGCCGGCACCACGCCTCCCACCGGCATCGAGGACGCCATCGCCGCCCTGCGCCTGGCCGAGGCCGCCACGGAGTCGGCCCACTCCGGGCAGCCGGTGCGTCTGAGCTGAGCACCGCCCCCTTTGACGCGCGGTGGGCGTCGTCGAGCATTCCGTCTCGACGACGCCCACCCGCGTTCTCAGCGCCTCGTCGCGGCCTCAGTCGAGCCACTCCACTGTGCTGGCCGAGGCTGGCCGGGGCTGGCTGAACTGCTCGCAGCCGCTCGGGTGGCGCCTGACCTGTACTGCACGAGGGGCAGGGACCACTGGAGGAGGGTCGGGTGCACTCCAGGTAGGTGGGGCCTTCGTGCAGTACGCACAACCCCCGACCAGTGGATCCCGACCCTCGTGGACCAGACAGACTCAGGGCAGGACTCGGGCCGGAGCCGGCATCGGGGCGAGAGCATCCGGCACGGCCGCCAGGGCCCCGCGGAGTCGATCCTGCCGGCAGCCAGTGTCCACAGCGCTGACATTAACGGGCCCGACGTCGAAGCACCCCATAGAAATCGTTGGAATACTACGGTTTCTCTCCGGTGTGCAGCGCCAGAGCGGGGTTGATGTCAGCACCATGGACACTGACGCCCCACCAGCCCCCTTCCCTTCGATCCCGCCGCCGTCAGTTCCAGGGCAAGCAACCCGCCGCACCTCAGAAGTGAGGCGACAAGACACTCGGTACAGGCCGCGTGCGCGCTCAGTCCTCCTCGTGGAGGCGGTAGGTGAAGGAGTGGGTCTGCCCCACCTTGAGGGCGATGAGGTCCTCCCCGCTGTTGAAGGCGTTGGGAGGGCAGGTCATGGGCTCGATGGCCACGCCGGGCCGGGAGAGCTCGTCGGCGGTGTAGGCCTGCACCCAGGGGACGTCTGAGCTCATGACGACGGCGCGGTTCCCCTGCCCGCCGCGCAGGCTCACCTCCCATGTGCCCTCGGGCAGGGCGGTGTAGGCATTGTCCGTCTGGGTGGCCCCGACGAGCCGGCCGCCCCGCCAGTCCCAGTCGGTGCCCTCCACGCTGCGCCGGTGCGTGGGGGCCATGTGCTCGTCGACGTCGAGGACCTCGGCCGCCGGGATCGTCAGGACGCAGTCGTCCAGGGGCACCGAGCGCGTCAGGTAGGGGTGGCAGGACACGCCGTAGGGAGCGGGGGCGGGCTCACCCTTGACCTCCGGCGCGCCTGGGACCGGCGGGGCGGGGCGGGCCGCACCGACGTTGGTGGCGGTCACGGTCACGCTCAGTCCGCGCTCAGCGTCGAGCTCGAAGCAGGCGCTGGCCTCCAGACTCCAGGGGTAGCCGTAGGAGGCCAGCAGGCTCAGCTCCAGGACGACGCGGCTGCGGGGGGCGCCGTCGTCGGGGCCGGAGGGGTCGTCGTCGGCGACCTGCCAGTCCATCCAGCCGGCCAGGCCGTGGAGGGCCGAGCCACTGGCCGGCTCGTTGCAGCCCACGAGGAACTCGGTGCCCGCGTAGTCGTAGCGGGACCCGGCGATGCGGTTGGCCCACGGCAACAGGGTCTTGCCCTGCCAGCCGGCGGGCAGCGTGGCCTCGGCGTCGAAGGGCATGATGAGATCGCGCCCCTGGCGGCGCAGGTGGACGAGCATGGCACCCGATGAGGCGATGCGCGCCTCATAGTCGCCGGCGACCAGGTCGATGAGTTCTCCGTTAATCATGGTTCCTGTCCCAGTGTTCGGGGCGTGCGCCCCTCGGTTATAGCTTCCTCGTTCCTCGGTGAGGTTTACCGTAGCCGCGTGCCGCATCAGGCACAGGCCTCAGCCTGACGCTCGCGCGGCGGGGCCGTCGTGTCGCGGACAACGAGCTCGGGGACCACCCGGTAGAGGCGGCCCCCCAGAGGCCGGTCCTCACCGGCCACCTCCGCCGGAATCTTGCCATCCTGACCCGGGTGCATCCGGGCCAGCAGCGCCCGGACCGCCACCTCGGCGATGAGGCGGGCGTCCTGACGCACCGTGGTCAGGGAGAAGGCCGAGGCCGCTGTGACCGGGATGCCGTCGTAGCCGGTGACGGCCAGGTCCTGCGGCACCCTCACCCCTTGACGGCGCAGCTCCATGAGAGCACCGACGGCGCAGTGATCGTTGAAGCACAGGAGCGCCTCGGGCAGCTCACCGGCCTCGATGAGGTGGCGGACCGCCCTGGCGCCGCTGTCCTCATCACCTCCCCCGGGCACCACCCGCGCGCCTCGCCCCAGCCCCCGGCTCTCCATGGCCTGGCCGAACCTCTGGATGCGTCGTCCCGCGGCGGTCTCCTTCCCGCCGTCCACGTGGGTGATGCAGCGCCTCCCGGTGTCGACCAGGTGATCGACGAGCATCTGGATGCCGACGTCGTCACGTGAGTGGACCTCATCGACGTCCTCCATCTCGATACTGGTCCCGATGAGGACCGCCGGCGGACGGTCCCCGATGCCGGCCAGGGCGTCCACGGAGAGGTCGGGGTCGACCAGGATGAGGCCCTCGCAGCGCTGGAGCAGCAGTGAGCGCAGCCCGTCGGCCACATCACGGTGCGGGGTGGAGGTGGCCAGCACCAGCGCGTGCTCCAGGGCGGAGGCCGCCTGGAAGAGCCCGTCCACAATGAGGCCCTGGTAGGCCTGCCCAATGGCGAAGCTGGCACCGATGAGCCCGGTGTGGCTACGGCGCAGGAACTGGGCGCGCGGGTCGGCCTGGTAGCCGAGCTCGGAGGCGATGCGCAGGATCTCGCCACGGGTCTTCTCGGCGACGCCGTCGGAGCCGTTGAGAGCCGCCGAGACGGTGGAGATGGAACGGCCGGCGCGCTCGGCGACGGTCCTGATCGTGACCCGCCCGCCTCGTCCTCGAGGTCCTTCCACGGCAGACGTCTCCCCTTCCACGCCGTTGTGCCTCACGGACCGGCACGATCCGCGGGATCCGGGGTCCATCCTTGGACACCGGTTGAGCACATCCTATCCGACAACACCGGTGAGCACGAGGCCCTGCTTAGAGAGGACATCAGACCTCATACTTCCCTCTTGTCAGGACAAAGTTGCTCTGATATCTTCCTGTGACGTCATTAACGACGGGTGTCTCCTGGGGCTTCCGGAGACACCTCCACACACGCAGCAGCCGACAATGTTGTCGGGAAGGACCGTTATGGCCAATAAGTCAATACTGGGCATCGGAGTCATCTCCCTGGGCTGGATGGGACGGCTTCACTCCCGCAGCTACCGCGCCATCGCCGAGCGCTTCCCCGAGCTGGGGGTGACTCCACGCCTGGTCGCCGCCGCGGACCCGGTGGACGAGGTGCGTCAGGAGGCGGTGGACAACCTGGGCTTCGAGCGCGCCTACGCCGACTACCGCGACCTGCTGGCCGACCCCGAGGTGGAGGCCGTCTCCATCTGCGCCCCCAACTTCCTCCACCACGAGATGGCCCTGGCCGCCATCGAGGCCGGCAAGCCCTTCTGGATCGAGAAACCCATGGGGGTCAGCGCCGAGCAGTCCCGGCAGATCGCCCAGGCCGCCGAGAAGGCGGGGCTGATGACCGCCGTCGGCTTCAACTACCGCCACACCCCGGCCATCGAGTACCTGCGCTCCCTGGTACGCGGCGGCGAGCTGGGCCGGATCACGAACGTGCGCGTGTGGTTCATCGCCGACTACAACTCCTCCCCCCTGGGCCCCCTGACCTGGCGGGCCTCGAAGGAGAAGGCCGGGGCCGGCGTCGTGCCCGACCTCATGAGCCACGGGGCGGATCTGGCCCAGTACATCGTGGGTCGCATCGCCTCAGTCACCGCGGTCACCGACACCTTCATCACCGAGCGCCCCATCCCCACCAAGATGGGCATCGGCCACTCGGGCTTCGAGATCGGCGACGAGGTGGGCCCGGTGGAGAACGAGGACTACGTCTCCATGCTCGTGCGCTTCGAGAACGGCGCCGTGGGCACCATGGAGTCCTCCCGCGTCAGCGTGGGACCGCGCGCCGAGTACGTCGTCGAGGTCTACGGCACGAAGGGCTCGGCCCGCTGGAACTTCGAGCGCCTCAACGAGCTGGAGATCTGCCCCGTGCTCGACGGCGGCGCCTCCCACGGCTACACCCGCGCCATGGCCGGCCCCCAGTGGGGCCAGTGGCAGCGCTTCCAGCCGGCCATCGGCACCTCCATGGGCTTTGACGACATGAAGGCCATCGAGGCCGCGCAGTTCATCGAGTCCATCCTCACCGGCAAGCAGGTGGCCCCCTCGGCCGCCGACGCCTGGTGCGCCGCGGAGGTCGACGAGGCCGTCGTCGCCTCAGCAGCCGACGGCCAGTGGCACGAGGTCCCCCGTGTCGAGGGACGCACCACCTTCGACGCCTGAGCCGCCCCACACCGCACCTATCTCTTCACTCCACCACCCACCCATCACGACAACCCCTGCGGCATCGCCGCCGCAGGACTGAGAGGAGACCCCCTATGTCTCAGGGAGTCACGACGTCCCTGCGTGGACTCACCAGGGAAGAGCTCAACAAGGCGGTGGCCGAGACGCCGCCTTCGGGCAAGCACCGCGGCGTCATCGCCATCGCCGCCGTGGCCACGCTCGGCTCACTGCTCTTCGGGTACGACACCGGTGTCATATCCGGCGCCCTGCCGTACATGTACATGCCCTTCGACGCCAAGGGCCTCCAGCTGACCTCCTTCGAGGAGGGCGCCATCGGCGGCACCCTGCTGGTCGGCGCGGCGCTGGGCGCGCTGCTGGGCGGCCTGATGTCGGACCGCTGGGGCCGGCGCCACAACATCACCTTCCTGGCCTTCCTGTTCTTCGCCGGCGCGATCGGCACCACCATCGCCCCCAACGTCTGGGTCATGTACCCCTTCCGCGTCGTCCTGGGCTTCGCCGTCGGCGCCGCCTCCGCGACAGTCCCCGTCTACCTGGCGGAGACGGCACCCAAACGCATCCGCGGCTCCATCGTGGCCATCGACCAGCTCATGATCGTCACCGGCCAGCTGCTCGCCTTCTCGATGAACGCCATCATCAACTCCCTCCAGGGCGGCCCGCGGGTCACCATCGCCGAGGACCCCAGCGGGCACTTCACCCCGGGCCAGTACGTCTTCGACGAGATCGCCAAGCTCCAGTCCTCCAAGGGCGGCCCGATGAACGCCGAGCAGTACCACGCCTTCCTCGACCAGCTCAGCATCAGCGCCGGTAACGGCGAGGCCTGGCGCTACATGCTGGTCCTGTGCTCCATCCCGGCCGTGGCCCTGTGGATCGGCATCCGCCTCATGCCCGAGTCCTCGCGCTGGTACCTGGCCAAGGAGCGCCTCTACGACGCCATCGGCGCCCTCAAGCGCGTGCGCGTCCCGGAGAAGGACGGCTCCATCGAGGACGAGATCATGGAGATGGTCGAGGCCCGCCGGCACGAGAAGGACGAGGAGACCCAGCGCAAGGGCTTCAGCCACGTCATGGCCACGCCCTGGCTGCGCAAGCTGCTGCTGGTCGGCATCTTCCTGGCCGTGGTCAACCAGACCACCGGCGTCAACACCGTCATGTACTACGCCCCCAAGGTGCTGGAGTACGCCGGCATGTCCACCTCGGCCTCCATCACCGCACAGGTGGCCAACGGCGTCATGTCGGTCATCGGCTCCGCCATCGGCATCTGGCTCATCCTGAAGTTCCGGCGCCGCCAGGTCCTCATCGGCGACGTCATCGGCGTGGGCATCACCCTGCTGGGCATCGCGGCGACCTTCCAGTTCTTCATCGCCCCGCACATGGCCAACCACACCACTCCGCCCACCTGGGCCGCCTACCTCATCCTGGGGCTCATGTCGGTCTTCATGCTCATCGTGCAGTCCTCCAACGGCACGATCGTGTGGACGATGATGGGTGAGATCTTCCCGGCCAACGTCCGCGGCATCATGAACGGCACGGCGATCTTCTGCATGTGGACCGCCAACGCCATCATCACCTGGACCTTCCCGCCCATGATGGAGACCCTGGGCGGTGGCATCACCTACACCATCTACGGCGTGCTCAACCTGGTCGTCGCCGTCGTCCTGTTCAAGATCATGCCGGAGACCAAGGACAAGTCCCTGGAGGAGATCGAGGTCGAGATGGAGAAGCTCTACTCCTGACCCCGCCCCCAGCACACGCGCTCCCGGGAGGACCCGAGAAGGGCTTGTCAGGACAAAGTCCTGTTGCTAGGTTCGAGGCACGGGCCCACCGCCCGGCACCGACGCCGGCACCCTCCTCCCGGGAGCGCACCACTGGCGGCCCCGAGCCGACGGCGCAGCAGCCGCCCGCGCGTCACTGCCACCTCACCGCACATATCCACTGACCACCGCACATCACCACCCGAGCGAGAACACGGAGCAACGATGTCCTTCACCCTCGACCCTGCAACCGCCATCTCCGACCCCCACGGCATCTCCTGGGGCATGCACCCGATCACCTGGCGCAATGACGACATCCCCGAGGTCGGCGCCTTCAACACCCTGGAGGACATGCTCCTGGACCTGGCCGACACCGGCTACGCGGGTACCGAGTGCGCCGGCTTCTTCCCGCCCAAGGAGGAGGTCAAGGCCGCCGCCGAGGCCCGCGGCATCAAGATCGTCGCCCAGTGGTTCTCCTCCTTCATCCTGCGCGACGGCGTCGAGGCCGTCATCCCCGACTTCGAGGCCACCTGCGCCTACCTGGAGTACCTGGGCGCCACCCGCGTCGTCGTCTCCGAGCAGACCGGCTCGGTCCAGGGCATCCGCGACGTCTGCATCTTCACCAACAAGCCGGTGCTCACCGAGGAGCAGTGGCCGGTGCTGGCCGAGGGCCTCAACCGGCTGGGCGACGTCGCCCACGCCCACGGTCTGGAGCTCGTCTACCACCACCACCTGGGCACGGTCATCCAGACCAAGGAGGAGACCATCCGCCTCATGGAGCTGACCGACCCGGCCAAGGTCTCCCTCCTGTTCGACACCGGCCACGCCTATGTGGGCGACGGCGACGTCATGGGCCTGCTGGAGGCCACCATCGACCGCGTCAAGCACGTCCACTTCAAGGATGTGCGTCCCGAGAAGATGGAGGAGTCCAAGGCTGCCGAGCGTTCCTTCCTCGACTCCTTCCTAGCCGGCATGTTCACCGTCCCCGGCGACGGCACGATCGACTTCACCGTGCCCTACAAGGTCCTCGTGGACCACGGCTACTCCGAGTGGATCCTAGTGGAGGCCGAGCAGGACCCGGCCATCGCCAACCCCCTGGAGTACGCCCGCAAGGCACGCGCCTACCTTGAGGGAACCCTCTTCAAGGCCTGAGACGTCGCGAGGTTCGTGCGGACTCCCCCTCCGTGCGGACCCCACCGGCTGACGCCTCACCTCGACGCTCCCGACCAGTGATGGTCGGGAGCGTCGTCTGTGTTGTCTCATGACTTCTGAGAGTTTCGGATGTCATGACGTCTCAAGACACCGGTCGGGGGTGGGTCTGCCGGACGGAGAGCTGATGCCTCGGCCTGCCGGAGCAGACTGCCCCGGTCACTGTGGTGGCTGCCGGCATCGTCTGGACGCAATGCACGAGGGTGGGGTGCTACTGGAGGAGGGTTGGGTGCACTTTGGGTAGGTGGGGCCTTCGTGCAGTACGCACAACCCTTGGTCAGTGGATCCCGACCCTCGTGGAGCAGGCCGACTCGGGCCGACTCCAGGCGAGACTCAAGGCAGAGCCGGCGTCCAACCATGACCACCGGGACCCTGCGCAGACGACGGTCAGGGAGCGGTGGAGGAGAACCTGTGACGGAGGAGCCGCTCTGCCGTAACAACCCCGGACTCACTCCTGCGCGACCCGGTGTCCACAGCGCTGACATGAACGAGCCTGCCGTCAAAGCACCCAGCAGAGATCGTTGAAATCCTGCGGTTTCTCTCCGGCATGCAGCGCCGGTGCGCCTTTAATGTCAGCACCATGGACACCAGGACCCGCCAGACCTCTTCCCTTCGGCCCGTCCTCGACCCCAGGGCCACCAGCCTGCCCAAGGTTCCCGCCCGAGCGAGTGTCTCAGAAGTCATGACACTCAAATGTCTCAGAAGTGAGGAGACAGCACAGTCGGGAGCATCGTCGTTGCCAGAGTGCCGAAGGACACCGGCCAAGGCGGACCGTCTGCCTCGCCGCGACCCGACGACCATCACCCTTCGCTCAAGCGCACCGGCGGGTTTATTCTGGAAAGGGCACTCTTGACCGTGATGACGCACAGGAGGAAGGGACATGTCCTCGATGCAGGTTTCAGGCACAGTGAGTGGGTTCTTCTCCGATGTCCGCCGCTGGGAGCGCACGGATCACCGCCTCACCTGGAGCGACGGTCTGCTGGTCGCCTACTGCACCCTTTTCTGGTTCGTCGCGGTCCAGGGGATGATTGACCACCTCCTCCATGACTCCTCACCCGCCTCGAGCGCACTTGTCTGCGGCATCACCGGGATCACGGCCTGGGCGGCCCTGCCCCCGCTGCAGCTCATCACCCCTTGGCCGGCTGCCAGACGGGCGCTGCGAGCCGCGGTCTCGATCCTCTCGATCGGCGCAGGAGCAGCCGCTCTCGGCCTGCTTCACGGGATCGGACTGACGACCCAGCGCACTGCTCTTTGGGACCACCTGCTCAGTGCAACCCTGCCCGCAACGGCACTCATCTTCCTGGGTGTCTCCGGGATCGCCACGCTGCTGCGCACCGCTGCGGCACCCCGTTGACGCAGCCTCGGCAGCACTCACGCAAGCCACCGCCGACGGCGAGGACCCCACCGGCCCTCGCCGTCGATGGCTATGATTAGTCCGGACAAAGTTCAGACCAGACTCCGACTCTTCTCACCGCTGAGAGGTCCCGTGCTCCCCACCTTGACCACCACCGCCTGGATCCTGCTCGTAGTCGTGGCGGCCCTGTGCGGTATCGCCAAGACCGCCCTGCCCGGGGCTGCCACCATCGCCGTGGCCCTGTGCACCGCGGCACTGCCGGCCAAGGAGTCCACCGGCGCCATCCTGCTCATGCTCATGACCGGCGACCTGCTGGCAGTATGGAGCTATCGCGGCGACGCGGACTTCCGTATGCTGCGCAGGCTCGTCCCGGCGGTCCTGGCCGGCGTCGGCGCCGGCGCTCTGTTCCTGCACCTGGCCTCCAACGACTCCACTCGCCGCCTCATCGGCACCATCCTGCTGATCCTGGTCGCCGTCACGCTGTACCAGCGCCGCTCGGCCACCAGGAACAGGTCCGACGACGTGCCCGAGGCCGCCGTCCCAACCCCGGCCGGCAGCCGCTTGGCCCGACTGGTCTACGGCAGCCTGGCCGGCTTCACCACGATGGTCGCCAACGCCGGCGGGCCGGTGACTTCCATGTACTTCCTGGCCTGCCGCTATCCGGTCAAGGCCTTCCTGGGGACAACGGCCTGGTTCTTCTTCCTGGTCAACCTGGTCAAGCTGCCCTTCTCCGTCTCAGCCGGCCTGGTCAACCCCACGACCCTGTCGCTGGCGGCGATCGCCGCACCGGTCGTCATCGCCTCGGCCCTGGCCGGCCGACGCCTCGCCGAGCACATGGATCAGCGGGTCTTCGAGCCGATCATCGTCGTCCTGACCGTCATCTCCGCACTGCCCCTGCTGCGCTAGCCCGGTCCGGCTGCCGGGCCGCGTCCGGCACGCAGCCGCACGACCCCTATTTCTCCGGCCCACAAAACAGGCTCCCACCAGCGGTTATTTCCCTCAAACACGCCTGTCTGACATCACATCGCCAGCCCATGGCGGAGCGTTGACGCGATTTATCCTGACCGTTACCGTATTCATCAGTATGAAGAGTACGGCCAGTATTGATTATGTTGACGTTTCGCCCGGCGAGGTGGCCGGCGACGACGTCGACGCTGTCGCATCCCCGATCACCTCCCCCGTCACGCAGGACGAGGCGGCAGCCCCCTTCCTGGTCAGCGCCGATATCCATGCCGTCATGCTGGGACTGTGGGCCTCGGGCCTCAGGTGCGTCATCGTCTACGCCCTGGCTCCCGTCATCGGCGCCGCGGGCCCCCTGGCCGTCGGCGCCGCCCTGGTCATCCAGGTCGCCGGCACCGCAATCAGCGTCAGTGGCGCCTGTTCCCTGTGGCGGCGGCGCGAGCACGGCTACTTCGTCTACGCCCTCATTGCGGTCCTGACCTGCCTGTGCGCCGTGGCCGCCCTGCTGGCCCCCGCCGGGTCCTAGCCCTCCCCGGTGAAGACTGCCATGGATCCCTCGGTCGCTCCCCTCCCCTCCCCACCCTCCCGCACCCGCCGGGCGATGGCCCACGTGCGCCGCTGGCTGTCGGCGGCGGCCGCCCTCGGGATGCTCATCATCACTCTCAGCGGCATGCTCCTGCCCCACCAGGGGGAGATCCTGCGCGCATTGAACCCGACCGTCTCCACCCACGACGCCGGCTCCGGTCAGGACTCCTTGCCTCAGGCGGTCGAGACGATCAAGAACGCCCATCCCGACGAGCCCGTCCTGTCGGCAAGGTGGGACACCGACGTCGTCGAGGTGCGGACCGAGCAGGCCACCTACGCTATCGAACCCTCCACCGGGCACGAGACCAGCAGGGCCACGGCGAACCCGGCCTGGGTCTCCGTCCTGGACAACCTGCACCGTTGTCTGCTGTCCTGTCGGGGGCCCGGCCACGTGAGCTGGATGTCCCAGGAGATCCCCCACACCGGTTGGCGTGACGGTCACCGGGGCCTGACCGTCGGGGGGCTGGTCGTCGCCACCCTGGGAGTGGTCCTCGCGGTCCTGACCGTCAGTGGGCTGCGCACGTGGTGGCCGCTGCAGCGCCATCGACGCACTGCCCTGTCCGCCCGCCGGCGCACCCAGAGCCTCTCCCGGGACACCGACCTGCTCAAGGCGGCCGGACTGGTCCTCCTCCCCCTGCTGTTCCTGTGGGGCTACTACGCCAGCGCGTTCAACATCCGCCCCACCCAACCGGCCGCACCGGCCTCCATGACCGCTCACCAGTCCCCGGCAGGATCAACCAGCACGGGCCAGACCCAGGACATCGGGCCTCATCGCGCCGTCGCCGCCGCGCAGGAGGCCGGCGGCGGACAGGCGGTCGCCCTGTTCCTGCCTCAACCCAGCGACCCGTCGTCGACGTACACGGTCTGGGTCGCTCACGGAGAACGGCTCGCCTCGGGGCAGTCCCCCGACGACGTCGCGGTGAGCATCGCAGTGAACGTCGACCCCGGGACCGGGCGAACTGCGATCCCCTCCACGCCCGGCCACCGGCCGACCACTCGGGCGGACTAGCACCTATGACACCTATGCCGGCACCTGAGTATGTGCCCGTTCCCACATCACAAGACGGGCGGAGATCGGGCCTTTGGTCGCAGACGACCCGCAGGTGGGGGCACAATCGGACCCGTACGGCACCGGAATGAGCCGGCGCCCCTGACTCCAAGACAACGCGAGAAGGACCTAACGTGGCGCGCAGTATCTACATCGCCTCACCCAACGCCGGAACCGGGAAGTCAACGGTGGCCCTCGGGCTGGTCTCCTGTCTGACCAAGGTGGTCGCCAAGGTCGGCGTCTTCCGCCCCTTCGTGGAGAGCCGTGAGGGCGATGCCTTCCTCAGCCTCCTGCTGAACCGTGCCGGCTCCACCACGCCCCCCGAGCAGTGCGTCGGCGCGACCTGGGACGAGTTCCACGCCGACCCCGAGGAGGCTCTGGCACGCATCGTCGACGCCTACCGGGCCATGGCGCGCGAGCACGACGTCGTCATCATCGACGGCTCGGACTTCACCGACGTCGCCGGCAACCCCGAGCTGGCCCTCAACGCCCGGGTGGCCGCCAACATCGGCGTCCCGGTGCTGCTGGTGGTCTCCGGGCAGAATGACGTGGAGGACGTCGTCGCCTCCGTGGAGGTCTCCATGGCCGAGATCGCCGACAACCACGCCCGCACCGTCGCGGTCGTGGCCAACAAGTGCCTGCCTGAGACCCGCCAGACCGTCGGCGAGGCACTGACCGCCATCGAGGGCATCACCTCCACCACGCTGCCCGAGGTGCCGCTGCTGGCGGCCCCGGTGGTGCGCGAGGTGCTCGACGCCGTCGAGGGCACCCTCATCGCCGGTGACGAGACACTCCTCGACCGCGAGGCCGAGTCCGTCCTCGTGTGCGCCATGGACGTCTCCCACGTCCTGGAGCGCCTGACCGCGGGACAGCTCGCCATCGTCCCGGCCGACCGCTCCGCCATGCTCATCTCCCTCATGGCGGCCCAGGCCTCCTCGAGCTTCCCGATCCTGTCGGGCCTCGTCCTCAACGGCGGCTTCGAGGTGGCTCCCCACGCGCTGCGCCTCCTGGAGGGACTGGACGTCAACATCCCGGTCATCACCTCCCCGCTGGACACCTTCGCCGCCGCCTCCGCGGCCGGCTCCCTGCAGGGCCTGCTCGCCCACGGCTCCGAGCGCAAGATCGACGTCGCCATGACCACCTTCGAGCAGGAGGCCGACGTCGAGGCCCTCCTGTCGGCCCTGGAGGTCGAGCCCTCCGAGGTCGTCACCCCCATCATGTTCCAGGCCGAGCTGGTGGAGCGCTCGCGCACCAACCGCAAGACGATCGTCCTGCCCGAGCCCGACGACGACAGGGTCCTGCGGGCCGCCGACGCCATCCTGCGCCGTGGCATCGCCGACCTGGTGCTGCTGGGTGACGAGACCACGGTGCGGGCCCGCGCCACCGAGCTGGGCCTGGACATCGCCGCCGCCCGGGTCGTCGCCACGGACGACCCCGAGCTCCTGGAGAAGTACGCCGAGGAGTTCGCCCGCCTGCGCGCCAAGAAGGGCGTCACCCTCGAGCAGGCCCGCGAGAAGGTCCAGGACGTGTCCTACTTCGGCACGATGATGGTCCACATGGGAGACGCCGACGGCATGGTCTCGGGCGCCGCTCACACCACCGCCCACACGATCGTCCCCTCCTTCCAGATCATCAAGACCAAGCCGGGGACCTCGATCGTCTCCTCGGTCTTCCTCATGCTCCTGCAGGACCGGGTGCTCGTCTACGGCGACTGCGCCGTCAACCCCGAGCCCAACGCCGCCGAGCTGGCCGACATCGCCATCTCCTCGGCCGCCACCGCCCGCCAGTTCGGCGTCGAGCCGCGCGTGGCGATGCTGTCCTTCTCCACCGGGACCTCCGGCAAGGGCGCGGACGTGGACAAGGTCCGTGAGGCCACCGAGCTGGTGCGGGCCAAGGAGCCCGACCTCGCCGTCGAGGGCCCCATCCAGTACGACGCCGCCATCGACCCGACCGTGGCCGCCAAGAAGGCCCCGGACTCGCTCGTGGCCGGGCGGGCCAACGTCTTCATCTTCCCGGACCTGTCCAGCGGCAACATCGGCTACAAGGCGGTCCAGCGCTCCTCGGGCGCCATCGCCATCGGCCCGGTCCTCCAGGGGCTCAACAAGCCGGTCAACGACCTCTCGCGCGGCGCCCTGGTGGAGGACATCATCAACACCGTCGCCATCACCGCCATCCAGGCCCAGGGCTGAGCCCTTCAGCGGCGTGGGGCCGGGACCCGGCCCCACGCCGCTGAGGCCCACCCGGGACCGGTATCAGTCATCCAGTCATCCCCGCGTTCATCCCCGACCGTTCTTGAAAGGCACCCCGTGACTCAGCGCACCGTCCTCGTTATCAACTCCGGCTCCTCCTCCATCAAGTACCAGCTGGTCGACCCCGACTCGGGCGCCTCGCTCGCCTCGGGCCTGGTGGAGCGCATCGGTGAGGAGACCGGCGCCATCACCCACAAGCACGGCGAGGAGCGCACCGAGATCACCGAGCCGGTCCCCGACCACGGCTTCGGCCTGTCCGAGGTGCTGCGCCTGTTCGAGGAGCAGGGCCCCTCGCTGGCCGACGCCCACATCGTGGCCGTGGGCCACCGGGTCGTCCAGGGCGGGCGCTACTTCTCCGGCCCGGCCCTCATCGACGACGACGTCGTGGCCCGTATCGAGCAGCTCGTGCCGCTGGGCCCGCTGCACAACCCCGCCCACCTCAAGGGCATCGAGGTGGGGCGCCGCCTCCTGTCCGACGTGCCGCACGTGGCCGTCTTCGACACCGCCTTCTTCCAGGACCTGCCCGAGGAGGCCGCCCGCTACGCCCTGGACCGCGAGGTCGCCGACACCTACTCCATCCGCCGCTACGGGGCTCACGGCACCAGCCACCAGTTCGTCTCCGGGGCGGTCTCCGAGCTCCTGGGGCGCGACGACCTCAAGCAGGTCGTCCTGCACCTGGGCAACGGGGCCTCGGCCTCGGCGGTCGTGGCCGGGCACGCCGTGGACACCTCCATGGGCCTGACCCCGCTGGAGGGCCTGGTCATGGGCGGGCGCACCGGCGACATCGACCCGGCCGCCGTCTTCCACCTGGCACGCGTGGCCGGCATGTCCATCGACGAGATCGACCACCTGTTCAACCGCGGCTCGGGCATGAAGGGCCTGGCCGGGGACAACGACATGCGCGAGGTGTGGAAGCGCATCGGCGCCGGTGAGCAGGAGGCCCGCGAGGCTATGGACATCTACCTGCACCGGCTCGTGAAGTACGTGGGCGCTTACACCGCCGTCATGGGTGGTCTGGATGCCCTGACCTTCACCGCCGGTATCGGCGAGAACGACGCGAACCTGCGTCGCGAGCTCGGCGAGCGCCTGGGCTTCATGGGTGTGAAGATCAACCAGGAGGTCAATGAGACCCGCTCCGACGAGCCGCGCGTCATCTCCACCCCGGACTCGAAGGTCACCGTGCTCGTGGTGCCCACCAACGAGGAGCTCGCCATCGCGCGCCAGGCGCTCACCCTCATCTGAGCCGCTCCCGGAAGTGCGCACAAGGATCTGACGCCCAGCACTGCCGGGCCAGGACGATCACGCGGTGCCGCAGCCGCCCCACCAGGGGATGCTGCGGCACCGTCGTCGTCCCCCAGGGGGGACAAACCGGCCGACGGCGGTGCGCGCGCGAGGGCCTGAGGGCTTCCATGGAGTCATGAGCAACGCACCTGTCACCAGCACACCAAGGCCCCCCGCCCCTCCAACAACACACCTGCCCCAGACCGCAGCCATGAACGGGGGCGCGCCGGCCCCCGCACCGGCTCCGCAACCGGCAACGCCCTTCATTCCCGCCC
This sequence comes from Actinomyces sp. HMT 175, assembly GCF_016694895.1. Classification (NCBI taxonomy): domain Bacteria; kingdom Bacillati; phylum Actinomycetota; class Actinomycetes; order Actinomycetales; family Actinomycetaceae; genus Actinomyces; species Actinomyces sp. HMT 175. The sequence goes on along the minus strand of NZ_CP068012.1, from coordinate 763,048 downwards.
CGGCCGCCCCCGGCGCCGTGCCCGCCCCAGCCGCCTCCTCCCCCTCGGAGGGACTCGTGGTGGTCACGGAGGGACTGACCCGCACCTACAACGGTGTCAACGCCGTCGACGGCTTGAACCTGTCCGTGCCCGCCGGCGGCATCTACGGCTTCCTGGGCCCTAACGGTGCAGGCAAGTCCACCACGATGAAGCTCCTGCTGGGACTGACCCGCCCGACGTCGGGCAGCATGAGCGTCCTGGGACGCCCGGTCAGCCAGCGCCACCCCCTGCCGCCGGGAACCATCGGCTCCCTCATCGAGGGCCCCTCCTACTACCCGAGCCTGACCGGCAAGGAGAACCTGGCCATGGTGGCCTCCTACCTGGGGCTGGCCTCCAACCGCGTCCAGCACGCCCTGGCCACCGTCAACCTCGTCGGGCAGGAGAACAAGCAGGTCAAGCACTACTCCATGGGCATGAAGCAGCGCCTGGGACTGGCCATGGCGCTGCTGTCGAACCCGGCCCTCATGCTCCTGGACGAGCCGACCAACGGGCTCGACCCCGCCGGGGTGGCCGAGATCCGCCAGCTCATCGTCACCCTGGCCCGCCAGGAGGGCGTGACGATCATCGTCTCCTCCCACATCCTGTCCGAGATCGAGCAGATGGCCGACACCGTCGGCATCATCTGCGCCGGACGCCTGCGCTATCAGGGCACCCTGGCCGGGCTGCGCGACGAGGGGGTCATCGAGCTGCTCGTCTCCGAGCCCGCGGCCGTCGCCGCGCTCCTGACCTCCCTCGGGGTGACCCACGAGGTGCGGGACGGCGCCGTGCGCACCCCCATGATGCCCGACGACGTCGTCGGCGAGCTCATCACCCGCATCGTCTCCTCCGGGACGACCGTCTACCGGGTCCAGACCGTGCGCAAGACCCTCGAGCAGGCCTTCCTGGAGCTGACCGAGCCGGTCCTGGCCGCCCAGCCGCCCCTCGCCTCTCAGGAGATGAACCGATGAGCACCCCAGTGAGTACAGCGGGCCCGGCGGCCACCACGGCCGCGCAGCCAACACCACCGACACAGCACCTGACACAGCCCCCGACGCGACCGGCGGCGCCGCGCGCACTCCCCATCTCTCCGCTGAGCAGGGCGTGGACCACCCTGGCCCTCGAGCTGGGCAAGCTGCGCCGCAAGCGCTACTGGCTCATCGCCGCCAGCGCCACCGCCGTGTGCCTGGCATGGTGCAGCATGCTCATCACCCATCGGGCGAGCGGCCCGGTTGCCGCACGCCACGCCACGCTCGCCCTGGATGAGTTCATCCAGATCATCGCCTTCCTCATGCCCCTCATCACCGCGGTCCTGGCCTCGCGCATCGTCACCGTGGACACCGAGGAGCGCATGGGGCAGCTGATGACCGCGCTGGGGCAGAGCGCCCTGACCCGCTACCGGGGCAAGCTGGTCATCGTGATCCTCACGGTCCTGTGCATGGAGACGGCCCTCTTCACACTTGTCACCGTGCTGGCCGGCCCGATCGGGCTGACCGTCACCGACTCCTACTGGCGCACGCTGCCTCCTGCCCTAGTGGTGGTGGCATGCTCAACGCTGGCCATCTCCGCGGTCCAGCTGACGCTGTCCACCTGCTTCGACAAGCAGGGCATCGGCCTGGGGGTGGCGGCCATCGGCGGTCTCATCGCCGAGAGCCTGCCCTACGCCTACCTCGGGAAGTTCTCATGGCTGCTGCCCTGGGGCATCGTTCCGGCCGCCACCCCCATTGACACGGTCGCCTCCTACAAGTCCATGCGGGAAATCGGCGACATGACACTCGCGTCCCAGCCGTGGACCCTGGCGGCGCTCGCCGCGCTGGTCGCGGTCGGGTGGACCGTCGCCGCCCACCTCGTTATCGTCCACCAGGAGAATCACCGATGAGCACCACCGCACCAGTCACACGTTCCACGGCAGGCCGGCCCCTCCGGCCCGCTCAGCACCCGTCAACGCTCCCCGGTCCCTCCGGCCCATCCACGACGCCGCAACCGACTATCCTGAGCCGGTCTGCTCCACCCGCTCCCCAGTCCCGCCCGTCGGTGCGAGCCGCCTGGTACTGGGAGAACCGCAAGGCCCCCAACCGGTGGTACTGGGTCGCCGTCACCATCCTGTGCTCCCTAGGCTCCCTGTCCGGCTACCTGCAGTACCGCAGCTACCGCAGCCAGTTCGAGGCTCAGGGCGCCACCTGGGAGATCACGTGGTCCCAGTCCACGCTCCTGCTCTCGATGCTGTTCCTGCCGCTGGCGCTGGGTGCCTTCGCCGCGCAGATCGCCAGCAGTGAGCACCAGGGAAGAAACTGGCAGAGAATGAGCGCCACCGGGCTGGAGACCGCCATGGTTGCGGGCAAGCTGCTGCACGGGCTCCAGGTCGCGGCTCTCACCACCGCGGTCCTGGCCCTGACCACCGCGGTGACGGGCCTCGCCCTGGGCTTCAACCTGGTGGGTCTGGTCGCCTACCTGCCGCGCTTCGCCGTCGTCGCGCTGGGAATGTGGGTCATCCTCACCTTCGTCACCTGGCTGGGCGCGGTCATGACGTCCTTCGCCACCACGATGTCCACCGTGCTGCTGAGCACCATTGCGGGGATGGCGATGCTTCTCGCGGCCCGACCGCTGAGTGTCCTCAACCCCGCAGCCTCACTGACCCGAACCACGTCCGCTATGAGCCCGGGCAACGTGGCCTCACCGGGCGCCGCAGCATTCGAGGGCGTCATCTGCCTGGTGTGGGTGGCCCTGCTGGCCCTGGCTCTGCGCCGCGCAGTGAGGCGACAGTCATGAGCCACGTTCCCGCAGTGCCCGAGCCGGCACACGTCTCCCGGGTCCCGCGGACCCTCCTGGACCGGGTGGCTCAGTGGTGGCGTACCAGCGCCCTGACCCTGTGGGCGGTGGCCGGGGCCGCGGGCCTCTTCCAGCTGATGGTGCTGAACGTGGCCTCGTACACCTACCCGCACCTGCCCCTGCGAGGCTGGGTGATCGTCGCCCTGCTGCTCGCTGCTTCACTGGTGGCCCGACGCCGCTGGCCCCTCGCCGTCGTCATTGTCACGAGCCTGGCCTCGGGCGCCGTCGACCTGTGGGGGACGCGCGGCGGACTCAACCTGCTGTCCATGCTGGCCCTCTACGCCCTGCTCGTGGCCGCCCCCACCCGCGACCGAATCATCGGCTTCAGCATCAGCGCGCTGTGCACCCTCGTCCCCACGGCACTGGCCAAGTGGCCACAGGTGAGCACGTTGAGCCCGGGAATCCTCATCCTGGTCCTCGTGCTCGCGGTGGCCTCGATCTCCCGCTCACGCCGGGAGGCCCTGGAACACGGGGACGCCCAGCTGGCAGCACAGTCCGCCGAACATCGGCTGGTCGCCCAGCGCGACGCCGCCCGCCACCAGGCCCGGGTGGCGGCCGAGCTCCACGACTCCGTGGGCCACGCCCTGACCGCGATCATCGCCCTGTCCGAGGGGATGCAGGGGGCCGGCGGCAGCCCACAGACAGATGAGGCCATTGACATGATGAACGCCCTGGCCCGCGAGGGTCTGGCCGACACCCGACGCGCCGTCGCCTCACTCCAGACGGCACCGGGCCCCTCCCCCGACAACGCCGAGACCACCGATCCCCTCACCGACCGGGTCTCGGAGGGCCCGCAGTCCCCCTCGGGCGCAGCCGGCTGGGACCGGCTCGACGACCTGCTGACCACGGTGAGAGCCACCGGTATCAGTGCAGCTCTCACCGAGACCGGCAGGCGCCCCCTCGACGCCGTGGACAGTCAGGCCCTCGGGGAGGTCGTCTACGTCGTCGTCCGGGAGGCCCTGACCAATGTCATGCGCCACGCAGAGGGCGCCACGCGCGTCGTCGTCTCCCTGGACCACGATCAGGCCGCCACCCGGATCACCGTGTCCGACGACGGTCGCGGCGCCCCCGGCTCGACGCAGGCGCCCCCGACGGCCGGCCACGGGCTGGCCAACCTGGCCGCCACGGTCGGCGAGCACGGCGGCATGCTGTCCGCCGGCCCCGCGACCGATGAGGGCGCATCCGGCTGGGTGCTGCACGCCCTCGTCCCCTTCCCGGAAGGGGCATCACGATGACTCCATCCGCCCCCTCCGGGCCTGGCACCGGGGGCTCATCGAGCGGCCGCTCCCCGATCATGGTGATGATCGTCGATGACCAGCGAGCCACCCGCATGGGTCTGTCCCTCATCATCAACCGGGCCGACGACCTACAGGTCACGGCCGAGGCCGTCCACGGTCAGGACGCCCTCGACCAGCTCGCCGCCCTGATTGAGGAGCGCCGGCCGCTTCCCGACGTCGTCCTCATGGACGTACGCATGCCGGTGCTCAACGGGATCGATGCCACGGCCCGTATCTCCCAGCTCTACCCCTCGATCCGGGTCCTGGTGCTGACCACCTACGACCAGGACGAGTTCGCCTTCGGGGCGCTGTCGGCCGGCGCCTCAGGGTTCCTGCTCAAAGACACCCGCACGGCCGACCTCCACCAGGCGCTGCGGGCGGTCAGCTCCGGGGACGCGATCCTCACTCCGCGCATCACCCGCGAGCTGCTCAACCGGCACATGCTCAGCCCCGTGGCCTCACCCCGTCAGCGCGCGGCACGCCAGCGCCTCGACGATCTCAGCCCCCGCGAGCGCGAGGTGGCGGACCTGGTGGCCCAGGGGCTGACGAACGCGGAGATCGCTCAGCGCCTCGTCCTGGCCCCGGACTCGGTCAAGAAGAACGTCACCCGGATCCTGACCAAGCTGGACCTGCGCGACCGGGTCCAGCTCGTCATCCTCATGCGTGACGCCCAGTCCTGAGCCTCCGCCCCGCCCCCTCAGGCCGCGGTGGCCAGGGTCGGGACCGGGACCGGCTGCTGCGCCGGAACGCGGTAGACGAGGCGGGACTGGGCCAGGTAGTTGACGATGAAGAGCGTGGAGTCCACCAGCACCTTGGCCAGCCACAGGGGCGCGCCGGCACCGGTGAGGACCGCGATGCCGGCGTAGGACGTCGCCGCCACCCCGCCCTGGACCGCCGCGTAGCCGCCGGCCGAGCGCCAGAAGGTCTCCGGGCCAGCCCCGAACAGGCGCCGGTTGAGCAGGAAGCCCAGGGTGCAGGAGACGATCCGGGCTCCGAGGACGGCGTAGAGGACCGAGTCGGTCAGCGAGTTGAGGATGAGGACCAGCGCGTAGTCGACGCTCCAGCCGGTGAAGGACACGGCGGCGAAGAGGACGACCGTGGGGATGCGGCGGCGCAGGCCGGCCAGGCGGTTCAGGATCGTCGGGCGGGAAGCGGGGAGGGCGGGGCTCGTCGTCGTCATGGCAGTAAGCCTCGCCGGAGGCCTTAAGCCACGTGTTTGACGGACCTGTGCCGTTTCTGTGAGAGACGCTCACGGGGCCCTGCGGGCTGCGGGCCCCGTTCTTTCGCCGTCAGAACAGGGCGTCGGTCTGTGGCTTGGTGGGGGCGCTCGACGGCGTGGCACCAGGTGCCTGCTGCGTCTCCCGGTTCCCCGGGGCCCGGCCGCCGCGGGTCCAGCCCGGCCCCTCAGGCACCGGGCGGCCCTGCTGGAAGGCGGTGGCGGCGCCGCGGGCCCGGGAGTCGGCGGCCTCGTTCATGGGGTGACCGACATGCCCGCGCACCCACTCGAAGCGCACGGTGCGGCCCGCGAGCGCAGCGTCGAGGTCCTTGACGAGGTCGGCGTTGAGGACGGGCTTGCCGTCGGCCTTGCGCCAGCCGCGCTTCTTCCAGCCGTGGCGCCACTTGGTCAGGGAGTTGATGACGTACTGGGAGTCGCACTGGATGAGGAGCTCCTCGCCGGCGAGCCCGGCGGCCTCGGTGGCCCGCAGGAGCTCCAGGACGGCGGTGAGCTCGCCGCGGTTGTTGGTCGAGCTCTCCCAGCCTCCGGCGGCCCAGCAGTCATCGTCCACGTACCAGGCCCAGCCGGCCGGTCCCGGGTTGCCCAGGGAGGAGCCGTCGGCAGCAGCAGTCAGCGTCATGGAGGGCACTCTACCCACCGCGGGCCCACCGGCCGGTCACCCACCCTCGTCCGCCGTGCTCACGTACCGGTGCGCCTGGCTGGACACGCACCCCACTCAGCGAACTCGCACGATCTTCCCTGGCGTGCAGCCAGCCGCAAAAGCCCTGCTCAGGACGGATTATGTTAGCCTGCCGGGCGGGCATGAACGACCCTGCCCATGTGAACACTTATCCCTTGAGAGGTACACCGATGTCCTCCACGCTGAACGCTCTGTCAGCCTCGTCAGCGTCACCCGGCACACTCATCGCCGCACGCTGGTACGACTACATCCCCATCGCGATCTACTTCGCCTTCGTCATCGGCGTCGGGCTCATCGCCCGCGCCAAGGCGGCCACAGCCGATGGCTTCCTCACCTCGGGCCGCTCCCTGCCGGCCTGGGTGACCGGTATCGCCTTCGTCTCGGCAAACCTCGGCGCCGTCGAGATCATGGGAATGTCGGCCAACGGCGCCGAGTACGGCATGCCGACCTTCCACTACTTCTGGATCGGCGCAGTCCCGGCCATGATCTTCCTGGGTCTGGTCATGATGCCCTTCTACTACGGCTCCAAGGTGCGCTCGGTGCCCGAGTTCATGCTCAAGCGCTACGGCACCGCCGCGCACCTGGTCAACGCGCTCAGCTTCGCCCTGGCCCAGCTGCTCATCGCCGGCATCAACCTGTACCTGCTGGGCAAGATCATGAACTGGCTGCTGGGATGGCCCCTGTGGGTGGGGCTCATCGTGGCGGCCGTCATCGTCTTCTCCTACATCACCATGGGTGGGCTCTCCGCGGCGATCTACAACGAGGTCCTCCAGTTCTTCGTCATCGTGGCGGCCCTGCTGCCCCTGACCCTCATCGGCCTGCACCGCGTGGGCGGCTGGCACGGCCTGACCAGCAAGATCACTGCCGCTGCCACGGCCGCCCACCCCGACGACGCCGGCGAGGCAGCCAAGGTCGCGGCTCAGCAGCTGCACTCCTGGCCCGGCAACTCGATCTCCGGCTTCGACTCCAACCTGCTGTCCGTCGTCGGCCTGGTCTTCGGCCTGGGCTTCGTGCTGTCCTTCGGATACTGGACGACGAACTTCGTCGAGGTGCAGCGGGCCATGGCCTCGGACTCGATCTCCTCGGCCCAGTCAACCCCGATCATCGGCACCTTCGTCAAGATGTTCGTGCCCTTCCTCGTCATCGTCCCGGGAATGGTCGCCGGCGTCATGGTCTCGGAGATCCAACAGCTCAAGGCAGATTCCGGGGCTGGATACCAGTTCAACGACGCGGTCCTCTACCTCATGCGCGACCTGCTGCCCAACGGTCTGCTGGGGCTGGCGATCACGGGTCTACTGGCCTCCTTCATGGCGGGCATGGCGGCGAACATCTCCGCCTTCAACACCGTGTGGGGCGTGGACATCTACCAGCACTACATCAAGAAGAACGCCGACGACGCCCACTACCTCATGGTCGGCAAGCTCTCGACCCTGACGGCCTCCGTGGTCGCGATCCTCACCGCGATCATCGCGTCGAGCTACTCCAACCTCATGGACTACCTCCAGACGCTGTTCTCGATGTTCAACGCGCCGCTGTTCGCGACCTTCATCATCGGGATGTTCTGGAAGCGGGCCACCCCGCACGCCGGTTGGATCGGCCTCATCAGCGGAACCCTGGGCGCCCTAGGGGTCAACATCCTCATCTGGACCAAGCACCTGGTCATGCCGGGACAGGGCGGCGCCTTCCTGGCGGCGGGAGTGGCCTTCACGGTCGACGTCGTCATCACGGTGCTGGTCTCCATGGCCACGAAGCCGAAGCCCGACTCCGAGCTCAAGGGCTTCGTCTACGCCCTGACCCCCAAGAGCGAGCGCACCGACCCGCACCTGCACGAGCTGCCCTGGTACCGCCGTCCGATCCCGCTGGGGATCATCGCCGGGGTCCTGGTCATCGTACTCAACAGCATCTTCCACTAGTCCGGCCCGGACACACGAAGGAGAACACTCATGAGCAATCGTTCACTCACGGACATCCGGGCGGTCATCACCGGGGCTCTGGGGCTCATCGGCCTCTACCTGGTGGTGTGCTCGGTCCTGTTCAACAGCGCCGAGGAGATGAGCAAGACCGGCGGCATCAACGCCAACCTGTGGTCAGGTCTGGGTCTGTTGGCCATCGCCGCGGGCATGGGCCTGTGGTGGTGGATCAAGCCGAATCCCTCCGGGGGCGAGTAAGGCGGAGACTGGCCAGGCTGCACTGGGCCCGCACCGGTGAAGGCCTCCCGCCCGTCACCTACCCTCCGATCGACGGCGTCGCCGCAGCCCCGCGCTGCGACGACGCCGTCGGCGTGGCCGCGCACGGGCTTCAGACCTGAGTTGCACGGGTTGGGGTGGTTTGTGTTTCAGAGTGGGGTTTTTCGTTGGGATTGTGGGGGTGGGGTGGTCGTTCCCGGCTCACCGCAACACCTTGTACGCGTCCCTGGGCCGCTGCGTCGAGCGGGGCTACCGCCAGGCGATCTCTGGGGCCTTGTTCGAGCACGTCACCGCCAGTGGGGGCCTTGCCCTGTGCCTGTACGACGTCACCCCCTCTACTTCGAGGCCGAGCGTGAGGACGACCTGCGGCGGGTCGGCTACTCCAAAGAGCGGAGGGTCGACCCCCAGATCATCGTCGGCCTGCTGGTCGACCGCCGTGGTTTCCCCCTCCAGGTCGGCTGCTGGGAGGGAAACAAGGCCGAGACCACCACGATCATCCCCGTCGTGGAGGCCTTCCAGGCCGCCCACGGCATCGAGGACCTCATCATCGTCGCCGACGCCAGCATGCTCTCAGCGGCCAACCTCAAGTCTCTGCATGAGGCAAGGCTGCGGTTCATTGTCGGGGCCCGCACCACCCGGGCCCCAGGCGACCTGGAGGCCCACTTCCACTGGGAAGGTGACGCCTTCACCGACGGCCAGGTCATCGACACCATCACCCCCAAGCGGGGCTCCAGGAGCGAGCGGGACAAGGCTGTCAGGGCTGAGCCCGTCTGGGACCCGCACACCCACCCAGGCTCATGGAGGGCCATCTGGTCCTACTCCAAGAAGCGCGCCGCCAGGGACAACCAGACCCTGACCACCCAGGCCAACCGCGCCCGGGCCATCCGTCGCCGGCGAGAAGCGCCCCAAGGGCACACGTTTTGTCACCACCCACGCCGGTGACACCACCCTGGACGAGGCCTCCATCGCCAGGGCCCGTTCCCTGGTGGGACTCAAAGGCTACGCCACCTTTCGTTCCGTCCCGCCTGATGGGCGCCGGTGAGGTCGTCTCCTCGAATCACGAGCTGTGGCACGCCCGGGCAGTCCTTCGCCGATGAGCAAGCACGACCTGAGAGCCCGCCCCGTCTTCCACCACACCCGCGATGCCATCGAGGCGCACCTGACCGTGGTCATGGCCGCCCTGGCCATCGCCCGACACCTCCAGGACACCACCGGGATCAGCATCAACCTCAACGGCCACCACCTCACCGCCGCCGACCCCCTGACCCCCGAAGCCGAAGAAATCCTCACCGCCCTGAGCATCCCAACAGGGCACTAAAAACTGTGCAACTCAGGTCAGAAGATCCGCCTCCAGAGCACCGGCTACTGTGAGGGGGACGCGCCGGTGTCCATGCTGGTCGCCAGGCCCATGAGGACCAGACCGACGACGGCTGCCGCGACGCCGGCGGCCACCGCCGTGCGTTCCCGCCCGGTGCGCTCCTCCCCCAGGATGGTCAGTCCACCGAGGGTGGCCAGGACGAAGCCGAGCTGGGAGAGGGTGAAGCCGGAGGCCACCCCAACGGCCGCCGTCGAGCGCAGCATGAGGGCGTTACCGACCGCCCACAGGCCCCCGGCGAGCGCGGCCGGAACGATCCTCGGGCCTCGTAGGGGCGCGCGCCGCGGCTGGATAAGGGCGCACAGTCCGGCACCAGCCAGCAGTCCCAGCCCCATGGGTCCGACGGCGTGGGCCGGGGGTACCTCGACGGCGCGCAGCAGCGAGGGGTAGGAGCCGTAGAGGACGGCTGAGGCGGCAGTGGCCAGCAGACCGGCACGTCGCTGCGCGGGAGTGGGACCGGGGCCGGTGCGCTCCTGCCAGGAGCAGGCGGCGGCGCCGAGCATGATGAGCGCGAGCGCCACCATCCCCAGGATCAGGGCCCCGGGAGCGCGCCACTCACCGAAGAGGCTCACGCCCAGGGTGGCGTTGAGCAGGAGCTGGAGGGCGGTGGTCAGAGGCATGGTGCGACTGACGCCCCAGGCGCGGAAGGCCCACAGGACGAAGACCTGCCCACCGGTCCACATGAGTCCGCAGGCCACGCCCCACACGGTGGCGCTCAGGGACCAGGGCGAGCCGAGCATGGCGGCGCATCCGAGCGAGACGGCTCCCGCTCCCACCATGACCGCGGTGTTCTGGCGGCGGATGTCGGTGGGGAAGGCTCCGAGAAGAAGGGACAGTGCCCCGAACAGCAGGGAGGGCACGAGGGCGATGGCAATGCTCATGGCGGGTCCGCAACGCTCTTCGACACGGGTACTTGTCTGCGTCTCAACGCGGACGGGGCGCGCCCCGCAGTGGAGCGCGCCCCGTCCGGCTGGGCCTGTTCTCAGGCGTCCAGGTCGGTCTCCAGGAGGGCCTTGAGGTCCTCGAGGGCCGCCTCGGCGCCGTCGGCATCGGAGGCCAGGGTGACGACGTCGCCGAAGCCGGCGCCCAGGGTCATCACACCGAGGATGGAGGAGGCGTCAACCGCAGCGCCGCCCTCCTTGGCGATGGTGACCGGGACGCCCTTCTCGGCGACGGCCTTGACGAAGGTGGCAGCAGGACGGGCGTGCAGACCGACCTTGGAAGCGATGGTGGCGGTGACCTGGGCCATGTGAAGCTCCTTGTGACATGTGGGGGCTAACAGTGTGGGAAGCGGATCATGCCCCCACACCGATCTGAGCAGCGCAGCGGCTGCTGTCCCGGCCGAGACTACCCGAGATCACGGCTCTGTTGCACTGTTCCTCCCTTCAAAATCACGGTTCGTCGAGGAGGCCTCCTCAAGAACCGGTGTATGGCGCCAGGACGACCTCGACCCGCTGGAGCTCCTTGACGTCCGCATAGCCGGTGGTGGCCAGGGTGCGGCGCAGGGCGCCCATGAGGTTGAGCGTGCCGTCAGCGCGGTCGGAGGGGCCGTTGAGGATCTCGGCCATGGTGCCGACCGTGCCCACGTGGCTGCGGAAGCCCCGCGGCAGGCGCTCATGGCGGGCCTCGGCGCCCCAGTGGTAACCGCCGCCGGGAGCCTCCTCGGCCCGGGCCAGGGCGGCCCCGAGCATGACGGCGTCCGCGCCGCAGGCGATGGCCTTGACGACGTCGCCGGAGTTGCCCACCGAGCCGTCGGCAATGACATGGACGTAGCGGCCCCCGGACTCGTCGAGGTAGTCGCGCCGGGCCCCGGCGACGTCGGCCACGGCGGTGGCCATGGGCATGTGCAGCCCCAGGACCTGGCGCACGGAGGAGGAGGCGCCGCCACCCTGCCCCACGAGGACTCCGGCCGCGCCGGTGCGCATGAGGTGGAGGGCGGCGGTGTAGGTGGTCACCCCGCCGACCACCACGGGCACGTCGAGCTCGTAGATGAAGCGCTTGAGGTTGAGGGGCTCGACGGATCCGGAGACGTGCTCGGCCGACACGAAGGAGCCGCGGATGACCATGAGGTCCACACCCGCCTCGACCACGGTGCGCCAGTGACGCTGTGTCTGGGCGGGGCTGAGTCGCCCGGCGACGACGACGCCGGAGGCACGGATCTGGGTGAGCCGCTCAGTGATGAGCTCGGGCCTGACCGGGGCGCGGTAGACCTCCTGCAGGACGCTGGTGGCCCGGGACGGATCCGCCCGGCGGATGCGCTCGAGCGCCTCGGTGGGGTCCTCGTAGCGGGTCCACAACCCCTCCAGGTCCAGCACGCCGATCCCGCCCAGACGTCCCACCAGGATGGCGGTCTCGGGGCTCATCACCGAGTCCATGGGGGAGGCCATGACCGGCAGGTCCACGTGGTAGGCGTCGATCTGCCAGCCCACGCGCACCTCGGAGGTGTCCCGGGTGCGACGCGCCGGCACCAGGGCGATGTCGTCGAAGGAGTAGGCGCGCAGGGCACGCTTGGAGCGTCCGATCTCGACCTCTGTGCTCATGGCCCGATCCTAGTGGGGCCGGTCCGGTATCCACCGGAGCGACCGGCGGGGCGGCCACGCGCACGGGGGCACCGGACACAGGCCGAGGCGCACTGGCACCGGCGCATTGATGTCGCAGCCCGGTGGCATGCTGGCCCCATGAGCACCCCGCACTCCTCCTCCATGTCCGACGCCGCCACCCCCGTTCCCTCCGCCTGGCCCTTCGGCCCCCTGCTCGGCTTCGACACTGAGACCACCGGAGTGGACCCTTCCGGCGACCGTCTGGTCACGGCGGCGCTCGTCTGGCGGGCGGCTCCTCGGGCCGACGGCGTCCGGCCGCAGTCGGTGACCACGTGGCTCGCAGACCCCGGCGTGGAGATCCCCGAGGCCGCCGCCGCGGTCCACGGCGTGACCACCGAGCGGGCCCGCGCCGAGGGGCGGCCGGTGACCGAGGTGCTGGCAGAGGTCAGTGAGCACCTGGTGGAGGCGATGGCGGCCGGCACCCCGGTCGTCGCCTTCAACGCCTCCTACGACCTCACACTCATGGAGGCCGAGCTCGCTCGCCACGGGCTGCCCACGATGCGCTCTCGCCTTGGCCGAGAGCTGGGGCCCATCGCCGACCCGCTGGTCCTGGACCGGGCCGTGGACCGCTACCGCCGCGGCAAACGCCGCCTGGGCGACCTCTGCGAGGTCTACGGCGTGCACGTCGATGAGGCCCTGCACACCGCGGAGGTGGACGTGGCCGCCACACTCGATGTGCTCGAGGCCCTGGCCGCGGCCCACCCGCAGCTCTCAGAGCTCAGCCCCGATGAGCTCGTGGCCTACCAGGCCCGCGCCCACCGCACCTGGGCGGAGTCCTTCAACGAGTGGCTGGCGCGCAAGAACCCCTCGCGGACCCCGGCCCAGACCGCCTGGCCGCTGCCGGACTCCCCCACGCACTGAGCCCCTCCAAGCACCCCTGCCGCACAAACGGCAGGCACGCCCATACACAGGGAGCCGGCCGGATCACTCCGGCCGGCTCCCTGCGCGGCAACGTTCTGCTGAGCCTGTCTGGTCAGCTGGACTCCGACGTTTCAGACCCCGTCGCGGCCGGTGTAGTTGGGGGCCTCGACGGTCATCTTGACGTCGTGGGGGTGGGACTCCTTGAGACCGGCGCTCGTGATCCGCACGAACTGCCCGCGCTCCTTGAGCTCGGGGATCGTACGTGCGCCCACGTAGAACATGGACTGGTGCAGCCCGCCCATGAGCTGGTAGACGACGTCGCCCAGCGCTCCGGAGTAGGGGACCTGCCCCTCAATGCCCTCGGGGACGATCTTGGAGTCCGAGGAGACGTCGGCCTGGAAGTAGCGGTCCTTGGAGTAGGAGGTGCGCCCGCGCGAGCTCATGGCGCCCAGTGAGCCCATGCCGCGGTAGCGCTTCCACTGCTTGCCGTTGACGAAGACAAGGTCGCCGGGAGACTCCGTGCAGCCCGCCAGCAGAGAGCCGAGCATGACCGTCTCCGCCCCGGCCACGAGGGCCTTGGCGATGTCACCGGAGTACTGCAGGCCGCCGTCGGCGATGAGGGGCACCCCGGCGGGCTTGCAGGCGCGGGCCGCCTCGTAGATGGCCGTCACCTGGGGCACCCCCACGCCGGCGACGACGCGCGTGGTGCAGATGGAACCCGGCCCCACCCCGACCTTGACGGCGTCGGCCCCGGCGTCGATGAGCGCCTGGGCGCCCTCCCGGGTGGCGACGTTGCCGCCGATGACCTCGATACCACCAAAGGCGGAATCAGACTTGAGGCGGGAGATCATCTCCAGCGCCAGCTTGGCGCCGCCGTTGGCGGTGTCGACGATGAGGACGTCCACGCCGGCCTCGGCCAGGGCCCCAGCGCGCTCCCACGTGTCTCCCCAGTAGCCGACGGCAGCACCCACCACGAGGCGCCCCTCGGCGTCCTTGGTGGCGTGGGGGTACTGCTCGGTCTTGACGAAATCCTTGACGGTGATGAGACCGGTGAGGCGTCCCTCGGCATCGACCAGGGGCAGCTTCTCGATGCGATGCTCGGCCAGGAGCGCCTTGGCGTCCTCCCGCGAGATGCCGGTCTCACCGGTGATGAGGCGATCACGCGGTGTCATGCACTCGCGCACGGTCAGGCTCGCCCAGCGCTCCGGGGGGACGAAGCGCAGGTCGCGGTTGGTGATGATCCCCTGAAGGTTGCCTCCCGCGTCGACGACCGGCAGGCCGGAGACCTTGTAGTGGCCGCAGAGCTCGTCGAGCTGGGCGATGGTGGCATCCGGTCCGACGGTCACCGGGTCGGTGACCATCCCGGACTCCGAGCGCTTGACGCGTCGCACCTGCTGGGCCTGGTCCTCGATGGACAGGTTGCGGTGGAGGATGCCGATACCACCTTGACGAGCCATGGCAATAGCCATGTCCGACTCGGTGACCGTGTCCATCGCGGCCGAGAGCAGCGGGGTGGCCAGGTTGATCCTCGGGGTCAGTCTGGAGGTCGTATCGACCTCGGAGGGGATGACGTCGGTCAGCCTGGGCAGCAGGAGAACGTCGTCGTAAGTGAGTCCAGTGGGGGCAAAGACGTCAGGGCTGGTGATCGAGTCGCTCACGGGGCCATCGTAGGACGTCCTGACCACCCTGTGCATATCCGCCGGCACCGGCCTGTCCGCCCGCTGCCCCACCGGCACCCCACACGGCCGTCCCCATCGAGCCGTCCGGCACCGACGCGCCCCGAGGGCAGAGCGGAGCACTCGACCCGACGCCCGACACGGCAGCCGGCCCGACGGCGCGACCACCGTACCGAGGTGACAGGCGTCCCAGGAATAAAGCAACAATGAATGCGGAACGTTTCAGAAAAAAGATGCTCCTCAGACATACATCATTCACAAAACGTTTCTGCTATTCGAGCGCCACATTCTGGCGCACGTTTTCAGACACCTAGAACGCCAACATCCAGCAAATCTGGAGAAAGTTTCGTTGTGAGATAGAATGATTCTTCTTGATTAACGCACCGCGCGATCTTATCGTTAGATATAGCGCATCACATTCGATGTGCTCGACCGCCATATCCAAAGGAGGGGAGGGAGGCAATGCACGACTCATCGCGTCTGCCCGGCCCGATCTCCACCCTCTGGGAGTGGCAGTACCGGGGGGCCTGCCTCGGCATGGACTCCTCGGTTTTCTTCCACCCCGAAGGAGAGAGAGGCGGTTCCCGTCGACGGCGGGACGAACGAGCAAAGGCCATTTGTCAGGACTGCCCCGTCCTGGACGAGTGCCGGGACCACGCCCTGAGCACCCGCGAGCCCTACGGCGTCTGGGGAGGCATGAGCGAGGAGGAGCGGCGCGCTTACTACGAGCGACAGGCACGCCGTTTCGCCGACGAACCGGCCTAACGCTCCGCCCTGCATCAGGGAATCGACAGCACGGACATTCCCAACTCACGACAATCATCCAGACGCAGTGCTTCAATGAAGCAGGCACTGCGTGCACATGGTGAAGGGGGAGGCACCCAAGGTGCCTCCCCCTTCACCATGCCGTGGCGCCGGGCGGCGCACACGACCTCAACGGCTCACTTGGTGACGACCGCCAGGACGTCGCGCGCCGACAGGATGAGGTAGTCCTCACCGGCGTAGCTGACCTCGGTGCCCCCGTACTTGGAGTAGATGACGACGTCGCCCTCGGCGACGTCGACGGGCACGCGGTTGCCGGAGTCATCGACGCGGCCCGGGCCCACGGCCACGACCTTGCCCTCCTGGGGCTTCTCCTTGGCGGTGTCGGGGATGACCAGGCCGGATGCGGTGGTCTGCTCGGCCTCAGCGGTCTGGACGACGATACGGTCCTCGAGCGGCTTGATGGAGATCGACATTGGAGACCTCCTCCTTCTCTTCAACGTGCAGTAGAACGGCTTGTTCGCCCTCCCCAGGCGTGCCCGGCCGCCGTCGCGGGGGTCGGTCCGGCACGATGCAGGAGTGCGAGTCGCAGAAGGTGCCCGCCCTGCGTCCCAGGACCGGGAGAGCACTCCGCTGCGCCTGACGGAGAATCTACGTCGGCGTTAGCACTCAGTCAACGCGAGTGCCAAAGCGTGGCGGCGGTTTCGCCGTGGGCGTCAGCCCTCGTCAGCGCCGGCGCTCCCGGGTCCAGGCGACAGCCTCCTTGACGCTCGTCTCCTGACGTCCCAGGGTCGGGTCGCGTCGGGAGACGACATCGGCGACGGCCTTGATCGCCGCCGCTCGCTCGCGCGCCCAGCCGACCGCCCACCCGATGCGGTCACTGCGGGCCCGCGAGTCGCCGACGCCCTCGACGTCGACGCCGACCGCACGGCAGATAGCGACCGCGCGCGGCTCATGGAAGTCCTGGGTCACGAGCAGGGCCCGTTCAATCCCGAAGATCCTGCGTGCCCGCACGCAGGTGTCGTAGGTGTCGAAGCCCGCGTAGTCCACGGCGATCGCCTGGTCGGGAATCCCCTGGGAGAGGAGGTACCTGCGCATGACAGTGGGCTCGTCGTAGCCGGCGCGCCGGTTGTCCCCGGAGACCAGGATCGCCTCGACGCGACCGCTGGTGTAGAGCTCGGCGGCGGTGTCAAGGCGGTGAGCCAGCCAGGGCGAGGGCTGTCCGTCGGCGTCGACGGCCGCCCCCAGGACGATCGCCACCGGCGCCTTGGCAGCCTCGCCGTCGCCGCGGCCTTTACCGGCGATCTCGATGTGCCCGGCGCTGATCGTCCACGCCCAGATACTGGCCCCGGCCGCCAGGAGGGCCATGACCCCCATAACTGCCGCAGAGATCCGCACCAGCGACCGCAGAAGCGCCCTGGGGCGCCCCGCAACGTCAGGCCGCCGGGCTGTGCTCACGCCGTCGTCCTCGCACCCCGCAACGGCACCGGCACCCTGACTGGCACCGCCCCGGGGTTCCCCCTCAGTCATCAGTCCCCACCCGTCTTCCCGTCCAGCGCCTTTTCGGCCCCGCCGGTGCGCGGCGCCTCGGCACACAACCCTACTCACCGCCTGCCAGGCAGGGCCCCAGGGCCTTCTCAGCCCCTCTCCCGACCTCCCTGCGTGGGCCCCTTCCCGCTCCACCCAGTGAACATCACGCCCACTGGCAGGTTCTGCATGGAATGATCGGGGGTGATGGCTGAGAACCACGTCGCGCTCCTGCTGACCCCCGAGGGCTGGGAGCTTCTGTCCTCCCTGCCCCCCTACGACCCCTCCGAGGCCCTGTCCCTGGGTCGTTCTCTGCGCGAGGAGGGACACTCCCCCGCCCTGGTGGCGGCCGCGCTGACGCAGCAGCGCCTGCGCGAGCGGGCCACGGCGAAGTTCGGCCCCTTCGCCCAGCAGATGCTCTTCACCGCCGACGGCCTGGAGCAGGCCACCCGCCTGACGGTCTCGGCCCACCATGCGGCCCGTTACGCGGCCGCGGGCGTGACGAAGGTCGCGGACCTGGGTTGCGGGATCGGGGGCGACGCCGTCGCCCTGGCCGGGCTCGACCTGCCGGTACTCGCCGTGGACCGAGATGAGGCCGCAGCCGCCCTGGCCACCATCAACCTCATGCCCTTCCCCCACGCGAGCGTCGAGTGCGCCGACGCCCTGGAGATCGACCTGGTCGAGCGAGGGGTGGACGCCGTCTTCGCCGACCCCGCACGCCGCGCCGAGGGACGTCGCATCACCGATCCGGAGCAGTGGTCCCCGGCCCTGTCGCAGGTGCTCGCACTGCGCGAGACCGTGCCCGCCCTGGGCGTCAAGGTCGCCCCCGGCATCGACCACGCCGCGCTGCCATCGGACGCCCACACCCAGTGGGTGAGCGTGGACGGCGACGTCGTCGAAGCGGCCATCTGGTGCGGACCGCTGGCGCCGGAGGGCCCCGGGCGCTCCGCACTGATCCTGCGCTCAGGAGCGCAGAACGCAACCGCCTGCACACTGGTTGATCCGAGCACCTCCGACCCCTCGCAGCCGCCGGTCCAGGTCGATCCGATCAACTCGCCCGAGGAACTGGGCAGCATCATCCACGTTCCCGACGGCGCCGCCGTGCGCGCCGGACTCATCGCCCACCTGTGCGAGACCCTGGACGCCAGGCCAGTGGGACCCCGGATCGGCTACCTCACGGGCGAGCGCCTGCCCGATGAGGCGACTGCCCCCTTCGTACGCTCCTTCCGACTCACCGAGGTCCTGCCGCTACGGCTCAAGACCCTGCGCTCCCGTGGGCGCGAGCTGGGCATCGGGCGCCTGGAGATCCTCAAGCGCGGAGTCGACGTCTCCCCCGACGCCCTGCGCGCCTCGCTGAGGCTCAGCGGCCAAGAATCGGAGACCTGGATCCTGACCCGGTTGGGAGACAAGGCGAAGGGCGCCGTCCTCGTCGTCGAACCGATCACCGGCACCTCATCAGCTCACTCATCGACATAACAGACCCCCATTATTCCCGCGACGACAGACCCCCGGTCAGCACCCGCGAGGGAACCGGGGAACCCGAGGAGGCCAGGACATGCAGAACACGACTGACACGACGAGCCCGAACGCCGCGTCCGCCGACGCTCAACTGCCGCCGGCCCGCCGCCCCCAGTCCCTTGACTTCGCCGGATCGGCCCGCTCCACGTTGGGGGTGGAGTGGGAGCTGGCCCTCATCGACCGAGACAGCCTCGACCTGCGTCAGTGCGCCGAGGAGATCCTCCAGAAGGTGGGCCCGGACCCGCACGTGCACGGCGAGATGATGCTCAACACCATCGAGCTGGTCTCCGGGGCGCGCAGGACCGTGGCCGAGTGCATGGAGGACATCGCCTTCGCCTTCGACCGCGTTCTTTCCGTCACCGACCCGCTGCGCGTGGACCTGGCCTCGGCCGGGACCCACCCCTTCGCCGACCCGCTGGTGCAGAAGGTGACCAATGCCGAGCGCTACGCGCGCCTGGTGGACCGCACCCGGCTGTGGGGCCACCAGATGCTCATCTTCGGCACGCACGTGCACGTCGGCGTCGAGGACCGGAGCAAGGTCCTGCCGATCCTCAAGGCCCTGCTCACGCGTACCGCCCACCTGCAGTGCCTGAGCGCCTCCTCGCCCTTCTGGGCGGGGGCGGACACTGGCTACGCGGACAACCGCGCCATGATGTTCCAGCAGCTGCCCACCGCCGGCGCCCCCGAGCAGTTCAGCACCTGGGAGCAGCTGGAGAGCTACACCGGGGACCTGGTCCACACCGGCGTCATCGAGGACTTCACCGAGATCCGTTGGGACGTGCGCCCCTCGCCGCGCCTGGGAACCATCGAGGTGCGGGCCTGCGACGCCGCCACGAACCTGACCGAGCTGGCCGGCATGGCGGCACTGACCCAGTGCCTCGTGGAGTCCTTCTCCCGCACCCTGGACCGGGGTGAGGAGCTCGATGCGCTGCCGGACTGGTACGTCGCCGAGAACAAGTGGCGCTCAGCCCGCTACGGCATGGACGCGATCCTCATCGTCAACTCCGCCGGTGAGGAGGAGCTGGTGGGAGACACGGTTGAGCGGATGCTCACCGAGCTCGCTCCCGTCGCCGAGGATCTCGGTTGCGCCGCCGAACTGGACTCCGTGCGCACCACGTTGGAGACGGGGGCCTCCTACCAGCGTCAGATCGCCGCCGTCAGGGCCTACGGAGGGCAGCGGGAGGCGGCCGTCAGGTTGCTGCTGGCCGAGGCCCGGGCGGGCAGGCCCCTGCGTCCCACCGAGGTGCTCTCGCTGGCGGCCAAGTCCTGAGCCGAGCGCCGGCGACCTACCTGTGGCCGGTGGCGTCGGGGCCCCGGCTGCGGCTCAGGAGCGCCCTGTGCGCTTCCGCATCTCCTCACGCAGGAGGCTGGTCATGCTGGTGACGGGAATCCCCAGCAGGGCGGGAAGCGGGATCGTCGTGTGACCGTGGGAGAAGCTCCTCTCCAGCCTGCGCACCACCCGCGGAGGCAGCGTGGGGCGCAGGCGCGCCAGAGTCGCCTGCGGCGCACGCAGGTGGACCAGGACACAGTCGTTGTTGCCGACCTTGAACCAGCCATTGAGGGTGCGCGCACCGAAGCCCTCAATCTCCTCCCACCAGATGAGACCCACCGAGTCTCGCCCCATACGGTCGTGCACGCCCGCGGAGTCGATGACCAGGGTCGGCTTAGGTCCGGACAGGTATCGCCACAGGTCCACCAGGCTCAGCGGCAGTCCGACGGCGCAGGCGACCACGCCCACGATCGCAATCACGGGCAGCCTGCGGTACTGCGACAGGAAGTCCACCGGATACCCCACCCACAGGCACGCGCTCACGATCCCGACGACCACGAACATGACCAGAGCGCCGAGCTTTCCTCGAAGGACCGCCGAGGAGGCGGAGAGGACCCGGGCGGAGGGGTCGGCGTGCGCTGCAACAGAAGATGTGGACACGAATTCTCCTTATCTTCCCACGGGACGAAAAATGGAAAATGCACGAGAGAATAACACGCACTGGCGCCACAGCAGAATAAGGAGCGAAATACTGAGGGGATATCGGAGCATTTTCCGCTCCACCCGCGCCGCGTACTTGCCACGCCGTTGAATTGTTGCCACCGCAATACTCCGAAACATTGCGTTTAAATAATGAACATCCTACATTCGCGCCCATGACCTCATTCCCCTCTCAGTCCTCCCCTGAGACTCTGCGCACCAGCGGAATCGGCGTCTCGTCACAGCCCCTCGCAGGAGGCAGCGAGCCCCTGACCGTGCGCCCGGGTTGGTTCATGATGACGTGCAGCGCCCTCGTGGGCCTGATCGGCACCGCCCTGATCGGCTTCGCCGCCTTCCTGGTGACAGTGGCGATTCAGCGAGGAACCCTCGCACAGATCGGCGCGGTCAGTGCCGCCATCATCGTCATCGGGCTGCTTCTTCTTGGAGTAGCGGCCGGCAACGCGCGTTCCCGCACCATCGTCAGCTCTGCAGGACTCGAGCTTCACCCATTCATCGGACGGACAAAGACGCTGAGCTGGCAGCAGGCCCATGACCGCATCTGGCTCCACACCGCCCATATCTACGGCAGCTGGGCGATCACCGTGTGCAAGATCAGCGTCGCTCTGGATGAGAAGCAGGTGGTGCTACCGGGCGCCGTCACCCAGGGGCTCTTCCGTAAGCGCACTCAGGCCCGTGCGGAGCGGATCATCGAACAGATCAACGCCATGGATCCTCTGAACCGCTGACTCAGCCCATAACTGAGAAGTCAGCCTGATATCCGGGCCCGCACCCTGTTCCGATTCCGAGCGAGCACGGGCCCGAGTACTCTCCCGTAATCGCTGTTCTCCGGGGCGATCACTCCTGACTTGATACGAGGGCCCAACCACGTGCCCGGGTGCGCTGCTCCCAGAAGCTGCGGTAGGGCCCCTCAACGGCTACGAGCTCGTCGTGGTGCCCCCGCTGGGCGACGTGCCCGGCGTCGTCGAGGACGACGACCTGGTCGGCGGCGGCGATCGTCTCAAGCTTGTGGGCGATGACGATGAGGGTCGAGGTGCGGCGCAGCTCCTGCATCGCGGCGACGATATTGGCCTCGTTCTCGGCGTCCAGTGCGCTGGTGGCCTCATCGAGCAGGACGATCGGGGCTCGTTTGAGCAGGGCACGGGCAATGGAGACGCGCTGGCGCTCCCCACCGGACAGGGCCCGCCCGCCCTCTCCCACGCGCGTGTCCCAGCCATGGGGCAGGCGGTCGACGATCTCCGTGACGCCGGCGAGGTCCGCGGCCCAGCGCACCTGGGCGTCGTCGGCCGCGGGGTTGCCGATGCGGATATTGGCGGCCAGGGTGTCGTCGAAGAGGTAGACGTCCTGGAAGACCATGGAGAGCTGCTCCATGAGCTGGGAGGTCGGCATATCGCGCACGTCGGTGCCGCCGACACGCACGGTTCCCGAGTCCACATCCCAGAAGCGGGCGACGAGGCGGGCGATAGTCGTCTTTCCGCTGCCGGAGGGACCCACGATCGCGCACATGGTGCGTGCCGGCACCTTCATCGAAACCGCGGTCAGGACGGGCGCGTCGGGGCGGTAGCCGAAGACGACATCGTCGAGCTCGACGACGCCCGGCTCGGGCAGCGAGCTGGGCTCCTGCGGCTCGGCCATGAGCTCGGCGTCCATGACGGCGTCGAGGTGGTTCATCATCTGGCGCCGCTCCTCCACGCCCATGACGGCTGCTCCGATGTCGTCGAGCATGGTGGTGAAACGCAGGCACATGCCGATGACGGCGATGGCCACCAGCGGCTCCATGGCGCCAGAGGCGGCCAGCGAGGAGGTCAGGACGATCATGGCGACGACGACGATCTGGCTCAGCGCGCCGTTGACGAGGTTGCCGGCGGACTCCCACCACAGGGCGTGCCTGGAGGCTCGGGCCCCGTCGTCGAAGGCGGCGGTCAGGCGGCTGTAGCCGGAGGCTGCCCGACAGGATCGCAGGGCGCCCTGGCAGCGGGCGATCTCGACGATGCGGGTGGCGAGCTCGCGCTCGGCGGGCTCGGAGATGGACTTGCCGCGGTCCAGCAGACGGCGCGAGAGGCGCACGAGTCCGGCGAACAGGGGCGCGGCCAGCGTCAGCAGGAGCCCCAGGCGCCAGTCCCAGGCCCAGGAGCCGACCCCGACGACCACGCATGCAGCAGCAGTGGAGGTGAGCAGGTACATGAAGTGGGCGGCGGACTCCCCCAGGGCCACCATCTCCTGGCTCACAGCCCGGGACAGGGTACCGGCGGAGTCGGCGGTGAACCAGCGCAGGGGCAGGCGCGAGATCCGGTCGCCCACTGCGTGGTGAACGTCGTGCATGAAGCCCAGCGCCCCCGACATGCCCAGGCGCCGCCCATGGAAGTCACAGACGGCCGCACCGAGACCGAGAACGACCAGCACGACGAGCCAGCCACCGAAGGACAGCCCCCACCGGGGCGCTCCGGTTGCCAGAGCCACTGAGGCGGGCAGCAGCACCAGCAGCGCCAGTCCCACCAGGACCCCGTTGACTCCCGCCAGGGCAATGCACCCCCGGGTCTGTCTCCAGGAGGAGTCGGTCATGAGTCGGCGGAAGCGGGACAGCAGGGAGTCCGCCGGCTGGGAGGACCCACCGGGAGCCGAGGGCTCCGGACGCGCGGCCCCCGTCCGCCCGCCCCGGTCATCGATGTGGGAGGCCACTGCTGCCGGGGCACCGCCGTCAGCCGCACTGTCGGCCACACCGTCGTCCGGACTGTCGGCCGCGCCGTCGGCGAGGGCGGGGCCAACCGTCCTGGTCTCAGTCTCGTCACCGTCCACCTCCGTGGCACCTTCGATCTCGCCGGCCTGGCGCAGCAGGGCCCGGTAGTGGGGCTCATCGGCCAGGTCATCGTGGGCGCCGGCGGCGACGATGCGTCCGCCGTCCATGACGGCGATGCGGTCGGCGCCGCGCACGGCGGCCGGCCGGTGGGCGATGACCAGGACGGTGCGGTCCTTGACCAGGGCGCTCAGTGCCTGCTGGATCTCGGCCTCGGACTCGGGGTCGGCCATGGCGGTGGCCTCGTCGAGCACGATGACGGGGGTGTTCAGCAGGATGGCGCGGGCGATGGCGATGCGCTGCTCCTGACCACCCGACAGTGCCGTGTCCTGCCCCAGGACGGTGTCGTAGCCCTGTGGCAGCGCCATGATCTCCTCGTGGATGCGGGCCACGCGGGCGGCGGCGCGCACCTGCGCCAGATCGGCCTCGGGGCGCCCGAGGGCGATGTTCTCGCGCACGGTGGTGGCAAGCAGCTGGGCGTCCTGGAGGACGAAGGAGACGGTGGAGTACAGGGTGGACTCGTCCATGTCCCGCAGGTCCACCCCGCCGATGCGGACGGCTCCGGCGTCGGGGTCGGCGAAGCGGGCGATGAGGGTGGCCAGTGTCGACTTGCCCGAGCCGGAGGGGCCCAGCAACGCGGTCACGGTTCCCGGTTCCAGGGTCAGGCAGGCGTCGTCGACGGCGAGGACCTCCCCGTAGGAGAAGGAGACGTGGTCGATCTCGACTCGCTCCGCGCGGGGCTGTGCGGGCCGGTCGGCGGCGGGCAGGACGGGGGTGTCGAGGACCTCGCACAGGCGCAGGGCTGCCGCGCCTGCGAGCTGGTAGGACCAGGAGATCGAGGCGATGGTGATGAGGGCGGCGGGCAGGACCAGGGCAACGAGGGTGGTGGCCAGGACCTGGGGCAGGGTGACGGCCCCGGCGTGGATGAGCAGCGCCCCACCGCCGAGGTTGACCAGGAGCAGCACGGGGATGGAGACCCAGGTGAAGGACAGGCAGGTGACGGTCACCAAGGGCATCGCCCAAGCGCGGTAGAAGGCGGAGAACTCGTCCGCAGCGGTGAGGTAGGCCGAGTGGGCGCGTCCCACGCGTCCGAAGGCCTTGACCACACCGATCCCGGAGACGAACTCGACCATGGCCGAGGAGATGGCGGCCAGCTTGCGGTCCATCTCCACGGTCTTCTCGTTCATGCCGCGCATGGACACCGAGTAGGTGAGCGCGTAGAGGACGAGTGCGGAGACGGCCAGCAGGGCCAGCCGCCAGTCGATCCAGAAGGCGCACCCCAGCAGGGCCAGCGGGGTGACGATGGCGTTGAGGCGCTCGACGGGACCGTGGGCGATGACGGTGTGGACGAGGGTCGTGTCGTCCTGAACGGCCTTGCGCAGGCGCCCGGAGGTGGAGGCGGTGAACCAGGACAGCGGGGCGTGGGAGATGCGCGCAACGATGTCGCGGCGCAGGCGGTCGCGCAGGGACAGGTCGGCCAGGTGGGTGATGAGCAGCGCCAGGAAGTACAGCAGCAGGCGGGTGGAGTAGGCGCTCACGAGCACCATGACCACGCCTGACACCTGCTGAGGATCCGGGCTCAGGCCCGCCCGGTGGGCGCGCAGCAGGATATCGCCGAGCTGGACCAGTGCGATGTAGGGGGCCACCGCCAGGACCGCGGAGAGCAGGACGAGGACCTGACCGATCCGCAGGCGGGTGCGCACGGGGGCGCCGAGGCGGGCGATGGCTGCCTGCCCCTCGCGCGAGCGCTGGGCGTTGCCCTGAGTGGTCGGCTCAGCTGCGTCGTCAGGCGCTGCTGCACCGGCTGAGGGCGGCGACGACGGCGCGGGCGATGGATGCGGCGAGGCTCCCGGAGCTGACGACTGTGTCCGCGTGCTCATCAGGTATCCCAACCTTCCGTCGACCCTAATTCTGAATGGCTTTCAGAACTTAGTGAGGTCCACCTTACTCTCGCCGCTGAACCTCGGGCAACAGCTCGCACGGACCACTACGGTGCTGCCATGACACGATCTGCGCGACTGGGCCGACCGACCGGACCGAGACCGGGCTTCTCGCGCGACGACGTCGTCGATGCCGCCCTCGGGATCGGCATCGCGGAGTTCACGCTCACGGCGGTGGCCAACACCTGGGGGTGGCGGTCTCCGGGCTGTACCGCACGATCTCCTCGCGCGAGGATCTGCTGGCCGCCTGCCTGGAGAGGATCGCCGCCGAGGTGGAGACTCCGGGCGCCGGGAGGCGCTGGCCCGATGCGGTGCGGGCCCACGCCGAGGCCATCTGGGCGATGCTGGAGCGCTACCCCGGCCTGGCCGGAGTCATCATGGGGGTGCCGTGGGCCCACCAGCTCTTCGCCGCCCCCGTGGCCCAGGCGTGCCAGGTCCTGGTCGACGGCGGCCTGGGGGTCGAGGAGGCCGGGGTGGTCCTGGACTTCGTCGGCGACACCGTCATCTCCACGCACGCGCAGATTGAGGTCATGCGCTCCCCCGTGGCCTCCTCGGGGCTGGGCGGCCCCACAGGACTGGAGGAGACCAGCCGGTTCGCGGCCGCCGCCGGGAACCCTCCCCTGCCCGAGGCGCTGACGCCCAACGAGAGCTGGCTGGAGCGCGGCGGCCTGGACCGCAAGATCGAGATCATCATCCGGGGAGTGGCCGTGGGCCTGCCCCCGAGCGCAACGGATACGGGAGGGCAGTCGGCGTCAGGGGGCGACGTCAGTGGGCGACGCTGACGTCCAGCGGCATCCCCGAGTCCGGGGCGAAGTCCATGGGGCTGGGGGCGACACCGGCGCGCACGGCCGCTGACCCCAGGGCTGCGATCTGGGCGCCGTTGTCGGTGCAGAAGCGCAGTGGTGGCAGGCGCAGGGTGATGCCGGCCTCCTCGCAGCGCTCGGCCGCCAGGGAGCGCAGGCGGGAGTTGGCCGAGTACCCTCCCCCGACGACGAGCGTGTCGCAGCCGGTGTCCAGGCAGGCCTGGACCGCCTTGGCCGTCAGGGAGTCGTTGACGGCCTCGGAGAAGGCGGCGCAGACGTCAGCACTGGGCACCTTCTGGTCTAAGTCCTCCAGAGACTCCACGTAGCGGGCCACGGCGGTCTTGAGACCGGAGAAGGAGAAGTCGTAGCGGTGGCGCTCCTTGTCCTTGCCCGCGGCCAGCCCCCGGGGGAAGCGGATGGCGCCGCGGTCGCCCTCCTGGGAGAGCCGGTCCACGTGCGGGCCACCGGGGTAGGGCAGGCCCAGGAGCCGGCCGACCTTGTCGAAGGCCTCACCGGCGGCGTCGTCGAGAGTGCCGCCGAGCTCGACGACGTCGGTGGCGACGTTACGGATGCTCAGGAGGTTGGAGTGGCCGCCGGAGACGATGAGTCCGACGAAATGCTCCGGCAGGGGGCCGTCAACCAGCTCATCGACCGCCAAGTGCCCGATGACGTGGTTGACGCCGTAGATCGGCCGGTTCAGGCTCGCGGCCAGGGCCTTGGCGGCGGAGATGCCGACGGTCAGGGAGCCGATGAGTCCGGGACCGGCGCACACGGCGACGGCATCGACCTCGCTGAGGTCGACACCGGCCTTCTCCAGCGCGGCGTCGAGGGTCGGCAGGAAGGACTCCAGGTGGGCGCGTGAGGCGATCTCGGGGATGATGCCGCCGAAGCGCGCGTACTGGTCCATGGAGGTGGCGGTGACGTCGGCGAGGAGCTCGCGGCCGCGCACGAGGGCCACGCCAGTCTCGTCGCAGGTGGACTCGATACCGAGAATGAGAGGGTCGCTCACGGGGCCAGACTATCGCCTGGAGAGACGGACGCCGAACAGGCGCCTATCGAGGCCTCGGGTGCCGCAGCCTTCATGACAGCCCTGATCGATGCCCGCGTTCCGCTGGCCCTGGTGACCTCCGCCCGGCGCGCCGGCGCACAGGTCCTCCTCGTGGGCGACGGCGTCCCCGAGGCCAGCTCGCACGTCCCCCGCATCGCGGACTTCACCGGGATCACCTTCACCATCCATTAACGCCGAGCCGGGCACTTCACGGGCGGGGACATTCCACGCGGCCGGGCGCGCGTCGTTCCGGGCGGGGCCATTCGACGCCGTCGGGGACAGCAATCCTGTCACCGTACGCGCAACATGCCCCCGTCCGGAAGAGAATGCCCCCGCACGCGCAGAATGCCCCCACCGGCGTGCGCTGGTAGAAGGTATGCACGTAGAACACCACCGAGCCGGGCACTTCTCGCGATCCCCGACAGAATGTCTGGAGGACGACGCGAGACGTGCCCGGCTCGGTATGGAGTGAGGCAGGTGGATCAGTGGGCGTGCTGGCCCTTCCACAGGGCGTGGCCGAGATCCCGGTTGAGGCGCGAGATGACCTCGAGCGGAACCGACTTGGGGCACACGGCCGCACACTCGCCGATGTTCGTGCAGCCGCCGAAGCCTTCGGCATCGTGCTGGTTGAGCATGCTCACCACGCGGGCCAGGCGCTCGGGCTGACCCTGCGGCAGCAGACCCAGGTGCGAGATCTTCGCACCGGTGAACAGCATGGCCGAGGCGTTGGGGCACGCCGCCACGCAGGCACCGCAGCCGATGCAGGCGGCCGCCTCGAAGGCGGCGTCGGCCTTCTCCTTCTGCACGGGCACCGAGTGGGCCTCCGGGGCCCCACCGGTGTTGACCGAGATGTAGCCACCGGCCTGGACGATGCGGTCCAGGGCGGAGCGGTCCACGATGAGGTCGCGCAGCACCGGGAAGCCGGTGGAGCGCCACGGTTCGATCGTGATGGTGGAACCGTCCTTGAAGGAGGGGTCCTCCGCCAGGTGGCGCATGTGCAGCTGGCAGGTGGTCGAGCGGATGGGCCCGTGGGCCTGCCCGTTGATGACCACACCGCACTGACCGCAGATGCCCTCGCGGCAGTCGGAGTCGAAGGCCACCGGCTCCTTGCCCTCGGCGAAGAGCTGCTCGTTGAGCAGGTCGAGGACCTCGAGGAAGCTCATGTGCTCCTCGATCCCACTCATGGCGTACTCCTCGAAGTGGCCCTTCGAGTCCTGGTTCTTCTGGCGCCAGATCTTGAGCTTGATGTTCACTTGTAACTCCGCTGCTTGAGCTCGATGTCCTTGTAGACGAGGTCCTCCTTGTGGAGGATCGGCGGCTGGTTCTCCCCGCCCCACTCCCAGGCGGCGACGTAGAGGAACTCGTCATCGTGCCGCAGGGCCTCACCCTCGGGAGTCTGGGACTCCGCCCGGAAGTGGCCACCGCAGGACTCCCGCCGGTGCAGGGCGTCGATGCACATGAGCTCGGCCAGCTCGAAGAAGTCCAGCAGTCGGCCGGCCTTCTCCAGGGCCTGGTTGAGCTCGTCGGCCTGGCCCGTGATGCGGGCGTCGCGCCAGAACTCCTCCTTGAGGGCCCGGATCTGCCCAATGGCGTCGCGCAGCCCGGCATCGCGCCGTTCCATGCCGCAGTACTCCCACATGATGCGGCCCAGGGCCATGTGGAAGTCGTCCACACTGCGGGTGCCGCGAAGAGCCATGAGGCGGGCGACGCGCTCCTCGACGGAGCGCTTGGCCTCGGCGATCTCCGGGGCGTTGGGGTCGACCTTGCCCAGGCGCAGCATGTCCGCCAGGTAGTCGTTCATGGTGTCGGGCAGGACGAAGTAGCCGTCGGCCAGCCCCTGCATGAGGGCGGAGGCACCCAGGCGGTTGGCGCCGTGGTCGGAGAAGTTGGCCTCTCCGGCGATGTAGAGGCCCGGGACGTTGGACTCCAGGTCGTAGTCCACCCACAGGCCACCCATCGTGTAGTGCACGGCTGGGTAAATGCGCATGGGGACCTCGTAGGGGTCGTCCCCGGTGATGCGCTGGTACATCTCGAACAGGTTGCCGTAGCGGGCCGAGACGGCGTCCTTGCCCAGGCGGTTGATGGCCTCGGAGAAGTCCAGGTAGACGCCGCGACGCATCATCCGCTCGTTGCCGTTGGCGTCGCGCTCCTTGATGGCCGGCCCCACGCCACGACCCTCGTCGCACATGTTCTTGGCCTGGCGCGAGGCGATGTCACGCGGCACGAGGTTGCCGAAGGCCGGGTAGATGCGCTCGAGGTAGTAGTCCCGCGCCTCCTCGGGAATGTCGCGCGGGTCCTTGTCGCAGTCCTCGGCCTTCTTGGGCACCCAGATGCGTCCGTCGTTGCGCAGGGACTCACTCATGAGGGTGAGCTTGGACTGGAAGTCCCCGGACTGCGGGATGCAGGTGGGGTGGATCTGCGTGTAGCAGGGGTTGGCGAAGTAGGCGCCCTTGCGGTGCGCGCGCCACACGGCGGTGGCGTTGCACCCCATCGCGTTGGTCGACAGGAAGAACACGTTGCCGTAGCCGCCACTGGCCAGCACGACAGCGTCGGCCAGGTGGGTCTCGATCTTCCCGGAGACCATGTCGCGGGTGACGATGCCACGGGCGCGACCGTCGACGATGATGAGCTCGACCATCTCGTGGCGACGGAACTCCTTGACCGTGCCGGCGTGCACCTGACGCTCGAGGGCCTGATAGGCACCGATGAGGAGCTGCTGGCCGGTCTGGCCGCGGGCGTAGAAGGTACGGGAGACCTGCACGCCACCGAAGGAACGGTTGTCCAGCAGACCGCCGTACTCGCGGGCGAAGGGGACACCCTGGGCCACGCACTGGTCGATGATGTTGGCGCTGACCTCCGCCAGGCGGTAGACGTTGTCCTCGCGGGCGCGGTAGTCACCACCCTTGACCGTGTCGTAGAAGAGCCGGTAGACGGAGTCCCCGTCGTTGCGGTAGTTCTTCGCGGCGTTGATACCGCCCTGGGCGGCGATGGAGTGTGCGCGGCGGGCCGAGTCCTGGTAGAAGAAGACCTTGACGTTGTAGCCCTGCTCGCCCAGGGAGGCGGCCGCGGCGCCGCCGGCCAGGCCGGAGCCGACGACGATGATGTCCAGCTTGCGGCGGTTGGCGGGGTTGACCAGCTTGGCCTCGAACTTGCGCTGCTCCCAGCGCCGGTCGATCGGGACGGAGTGGGGGGCCTTGGTGTCGGCGATCTTCTCGCCCTCGTAGTACAGGCCGTCGATGAGTTCAGTCATAGTCGTTCACTCTCAGTGGGTCGCCGCAACACACTCGGCGAAGTGCTCGGCGGAGGAGCCGATCGCGTCACAGAACTGCGGGTAGTAGTCGCCAGTGGCCATGGGGGCATCGACATAGCCGAAGAGGATCGCCGTCGGAACAGCCATGAAGGCGGCGAACAGCGCGAAGGCCAGCACGAAGGCGATCAGCCGGATGAAGGGGACGGTGTTCCCCCGCACCGCGCCCAGCGTCTGCAGGGCGGACCACACGCCGTGCCACACGTGCAGGCACAGGGCGGCCAGAGCGACCGCGTAGATGAGCCACACCCACCACAGCTGGAAGCCGTAGTACATGTTGAGGTAGGCCCGTCCGTGCACGTAGTGTCCCCCCGGCGTCAGTGACAGGGTGGTGTACTGCAGGATGTGCCAGATGATGAACAGCAGGAGGATGACACCGCCCCAGCGCATGGTGCGCATGGCGTAGCGGGAGGCGAAGTACTCGGCGCCGGGCTTCTTGACGGCGTACTTGTCGTTGCCGCGGGCCCGCTTGTTGCGCGCCCACAGGTGGAAGGCGCTGCCGGCGTGAGCCAGGAGGCAGGCGATGAGAGCCAGGCGGAGGATCCACAGGACACCGCCGTAGGGCATGATCGGCACCAGCAGTGCTCGCAGGAACACGGCGTAGTGATCGTAGGCGACCTCACCCTCGAAGTAGTGCAGGTTGCCGTAGGCGTGGAAGAGTACGAAGAACAGGAACACCAGTCCCGAGATCGCCATCATGCGCTTCATGAAGACGGTCGTGGAGAAGGCGGTCCGCCTCTTCAGGGAAGGAGCAGATGTTTTGGCCACGGCAGAAGGCTAGCCGGGCACCAGGTCCCGTAGGCCCCATCTGCGCCCCCACCAGCGATGTTGGGGAGACGATCCGCGGAATCCTGGGGATCTCAACGGGTCTCGATTCGTCATTCAACGCCGCGGAATATGCTGACGCCGACGTCTGAGGCCTCCTTTTCGTCACGGGGGCGTCAGACAAATCTGTGAAGTGGCCGACACTCACCGCTTGTCCTCCCGCGGCCCGTGTTTATCTCCGGTCGCTGCAGCATCCATCTGCTTCTTAAGGCCCAGCGCAATCCGTCCAGTCGGACTCTGGGGCTTGCTCCCGGTGAGACGCCCCACGGACTCAGGTCTCGCCGGGCTCACCGGCCTCGGCCCCCACCGGCCCCGGGCGCGGGCGCAGGGTCAGACGCATGACCACGGCGTCCTCCGGCGGCACCTGGTAGTAGCGGCGGCGCCGGCCAATGGGGACGAAGCCGTGCCTGGTGTAGAGCCGCTGGGCGGCCTCGTTGGACTGGCGCACCTCCAGCAGGACATCGGGGCAGCCCGCCTCTCGGGCGGTGGAGACGAGCTCGGTGAGCATGAGGGAGGCGATCCCTCGTCCGCGCGCGGCCGGGATGGTGGCGATGGTCAGCAGGTCCGCACTGGTCAGACCGCCGGCGTGGTAGAGCCCGGCGTAGCCCAGGAGCCGTGGCCCGTGCGCCCCGGTTCCAACAGCGCAATCCGCGGGGTCATAGGCGTCACCGTCGCCATCGCTCTCTTCGGACTCGACGACGACGTAGCGGCGGTCCGCCATCGGCCCGTGGGAGGCCGCCAGCTCGGCGGCCAGCAGGTCTCGGCTCCAGGCCTCGGCTCCGAAGAGCTCGCCCTCGAGTCGGGCGACGGCCTCCAGGTCCCCCGCCGCCATCTCCCGCAGACCGGGGGCCCGGCCCGCTCCGGTCGCCTCGGGCACCTCAGTGTCCTTCTTCACCCCGGTGTCAGTGCACGCGCTTGCGGGCAGCGGGCATCTGCACGTCGGCGTGGCGCAGGTAGAGCGGCTGAGTGCTCAGCTCCTCGCCGCGCTCGAGGCGGGCCAGGGCGATGCGCACCTGGGTCAGGACGTCACCGGAGACGGGAGCCAGGGCCTCGCGGCAGGAGGCCGTCTCCACCAGCTCGGGGTAGAGAACAGCGCCGGAGCCGGCCACGACGTCGATGCTTCCACTCCCCCCGCCCGGTCCCGGTGCCTGCTCGGCGAGGCGCTGGGCGACCTGGGCCGGGGGGCAGACGATGATCTCGGTCAGGCGGGTGACGTCGTCGGGACCGTTGGCGCGGAAGAGTGCCGTATAGACCTCGCGCCTGCGGGCGTCGGTGGCGACCAGGACGACCGGATCCGCCTGCCCCTCCTGGGCTCCGAGCTCGTCCAGGGCGCGGCGGGCGACGGCGTCGAGGCTGGAGACACCGTGAACGGGGATGCCCCGGGTGCGCCCGACGACCCCGGCCGTCACCAGGCCCGCGCGCAGACCGGTGAAGGGGGCCGGTCCGGTGGCGGCGACCACGGCGTCCAGCGGGCGCTCGGCCGCCTCGGGAGCAGACATGGCCTGGGAGAGCATCTGTCCGAGGGACTCGGCGTGACGGCGGGTATCGGCCTGTTCGTCCTGGCTCAGCACCTGCAGGGCGCGTGTGGCGGCGGGGGCGGCGTCGACGACCGCGACCTGAGTCCCCAGGGAGGAGTCGATGGAGAGGATTCGCACCGGACCAGCCTATGCCCTCGGGTCTCGCGGCAGGTTGACGCGGCTCTCGGGGATCGTGTCCCCCAGGGTCTCACCGGCGGTCGCGTCGGCGTCGTCCTCGGCCCCGTCCCCCAGGAGGGACAGGTCGATGGCGGCGCGGGGGATGCCCCGCCGTACTGCGGCGCCCTGGGTGTCGAACTCGTTCCGGCTGAGCCGGTCGGCGCGCTCGGCCATGTCGGCGCGGTTGCGGGCCTGGCGCAGCGGGGCAGTCACCTTGCGCTCGTGACGGACCGTGATGATGACGGTGACGATCCCGACGACGACGACCGCCAGGACCGGCCCCCAGATCGCCCAGCCCCCCGTAGTGGAACGCTCCTCGCTCTGAGCGGCAGAGGTCTTGGGCTTGGACCCGGCGCGCTCACGCAGGATCTCTCCGTAGTCGCGCAGCTCGATGGGGCCGGCCAGGCGCCGCGTGGCGGCCTCCCCCATCGCCGTCACCGTGGTGCCACTCAGCGAGTACCAGGCGTTGGCGTTGCGGTCGTGGACGAGGTGGGCCTCGCCCATCTGGTCGACGTCGGTGGCCAGGTCGTCGTCAAAGACGGGGGTGCAGGTGGCGTGCCCCTTGTCATGGACCACCTCGAGAAGACCGACGGGCTTGCCGCCCGAGGAGACGGTCGCGGCCCAGTCGCCGGTGTCGACGGGTTGGGCGGAGGGCTGGGAGCCGTCGAGGAAGCCGGAGGCCCAGGTGTAGACGCTGCGCGGTTCACCCACCGTGATCTCGCCCTGCTCGCCGGTGCTCTGACGCACCTGCGCCACGCACTCGCTCTCCATGAGCGCCTTGGCCTCGTCACGCGAGTCGGCGTCGGCTGGGACACCCGCCACGCCGCCGGCCGACGTGATCGGCACGGGGCGGGGGCCGGTGTCGGCAACGGCGCGGGCCGGCCCCGGGGTCAGGAGACAGACACCCAGGAGCGTCGCCGCCGCAGTCGGCAGGATCAGGCGCCGAGAACGCCGGGGACGCCGGGAGCGCTGAGCGGCCCGGATGGGGATGGCGTTGCGGACCGGTGCCACGGTGGCGGGAGTGTTCACAGCGGCACTCCCGGCTGGCAGGAGGCGTCTGCTCCCAGTGCGCTCAGGTCGACGTCGGCCCAGCGCGGACCGACGGCGCGCACGATGATCGTCCGGTTGCCGTCGTCGACCTCGCCGAGGTCCACGACCGGCTCCCCGGCCACCGAGCCGGCGGGAGACTCCGCCCCGGCGGGGGCGTCGTCGGGCTGCGGGTGCTCGGCGCGCACGGCTCCGTGGGGGCGCAGCACCTGGATCTCCAGGCGGTCGGGGCTCAGGGCCTCGACCTTCTCCTCGCCCCACTCGACCAGGGTGACGGCCCGTTCCAGGGAGGAGTCCAGGTCGAGGGCGTCGATCTCCTCCAGGGAGGTGATCCGGTAGGCGTCCACGTGGATGAGGTCGGGGCCGTCGGACAGGGCGGGGTGCACGCGGGCGATGATGAAGGTGGGTGAGGAGACCCGGCCACGCACCTCAAGGGCTGCGCCGATGCCCTGGGCGAGCGTGGTCTTGCCGGCCCCCAGCCCCCCGGAGAGCATCACGAGGTCACCGGCGCGCAGCAGGCGGGCCAGGCGGGCCCCCAGTGCCCGGGTCTCTTCGGCGTCGCCGGTGGCGACGGTGATCCCGGGGGCGGTCTGCGGTGTGTGCGGCGCTGGGCTCATATTCCCTCCTCTTCCATGCATGGCTCCGATGGTGGAACCGGTCGGCCCGGCGGGGACCGGCGATATCCGACGTCTGCTGTCTAGGGTCGAGAGTAGTCGCCGGTGCCGGATTCCCCGACGTAGCAGCGCGGGACACGAGCTCCCAACCGGGTCACGATCTCGTAGTTGATGGTGCCGCAGGCCTGCGCCCACTCATCCGCGGTGGGGACGGCCTCCTGGTCTGATACCGCGGGGGCTCCCCAGAGCACGGCGGTGTCCCCGACCCGGGCCGCTGCCGGCAGGGGCGCGCCGGTCTCGTCCACGGCCGGGCCGAGGTCGATAACCACCTGGTCCATGCACACCCGCCCCACGACGGAGGTCATGAGGCTGCCGACTCCCACGGGACCGGCGGAGCTGGCGGCGCGCGGGATGCCGTCGGAGTAGCCCAGGGGCACGAGCCCCACCCAGCGATCAGTGGGGGCGCTCCAGGTCCCCCCGTAGGAGACGGCCTGCCCGGCCTCGATGCGCTTGACCTGCACCAGCGGGGACTCCAGGCGCATGGCGGGCCGCAGCCCGAGCTCGGCGCCGGTGGCCACGGAGGGGTCGGGACTCAGCCCGTACAGGCCGATCCCCACACGCACCAGGTCCATGCGGGCCTGCGGGTGCCACAGGAGTCCTCCGGTGGCAGCAAGGTGGTGAGTGGGTGGGTTGAGGCCGGCGTCTCGTACGACCTGCTCGGCCTGCCGGTAGCGCTCCAGGTGCTCCTCGGTGGAGCCGCTGGCCGGCTCGTCGGCGCGCGACAGGTGCGACCACAGGCCGACGACGTCGACCGTTCCCTCATCCTCGGCCCGCCTCAGCGCGGCGGCCAGGGCGGGCAGCTCCTCGACGGTGGCACCGCCGCGCGACATGCCGGTGTCGACCTTGAGATGGAGACGCGCCGCCCTCCCCTGCGCCCGGGCCGCCGCAGACAGGGTCTCGAACTGGGGCAGGGTGGAGACCGACAGGTCCAGGTCGGCCGCCAGGGCGGCACGCAGGGGCGAGTCCTCGGCGGCCGCTCGGTCAGGCTCCGTGACGGGCAGGAGCCAGGTGAGGAGCCGGGGGGCCTGCGAGGCGGGCTCCCCCGCCGGGCGGCTCACACCGGCCTCGTCCAGAAGGGCACGCAGAGTCAGGGCCTCGGCGAGCTGGGCCACCCCCAGCCAGGAGGCTCCCGCCGACAGGGCCGTCAGAGCGACCGGCCCCAGCCCGTGACCGTAGGCGTCGGCCTTGACCACGGCCATCCACGGCACGCCCGCCACCTGCGCCAGGCGCCGCCCGTTGTGGGCCACAGCCGCCAGGTCGACGACGGCCCGCGAGGTAGTGGCCGCCAGTGGTGGCGCGCACTGGGCGACTGCCGGGCGCGGAGCGGCGGACGGGGGCATTGCGGCTGAGTCCAAGGAGGTGGTCACGGCGCGATTGTCGCACTGGGGCCGGTAGCGCCGCTGTTTCCTGGCGCACGCCTCCGGTCAGGAGTCCTGACGGATACCGCGTGGCTGACACGTCTCAGGCGTGGGGCA
Source organism: Actinomyces sp. HMT 175 (assembly GCF_016694895.1). Taxonomy (NCBI): domain Bacteria; kingdom Bacillati; phylum Actinomycetota; class Actinomycetes; order Actinomycetales; family Actinomycetaceae; genus Actinomyces; species Actinomyces sp. HMT 175. Next base: position 726,912 of record NZ_CP068012.1, on the reverse strand, counting down.
CCGCCTGGAGCCAGTTGAGCTCGAGGCGGGCCGGACCGAGGGCAGCGGCGATGTCCAGGGCGGCGATCGGGTGCCCGCCGGTCCCCGCGCTCCCGGTGCCCTGCGGGCTTGCTGCGGCGTAAGCCCCGGCGAGCGCGTGCAGCCTGACGCCGGCGGCCACCGAGTCGACCAGCGCGTCCAGCACCGGGTCCGCCCCGGAGGCGTCCGGCGCGCCCTGCTCCCAGAGGGCTGCGGCGCCGGCCAGGACTGCTCCGAGGATCCCGGCGAGCACGTCCCCGCTTCCGGCGCTCGCCATCCAACCGGGTCCTCCGTCCACGCTGACCAGGGGGCGCTGCGGCGCGGCGATGAGGGTGGTGGCCCCTTTGAGCAGGACGGTGGCACCGGTGAGGCGGCAGATCTCGCGGACGGCGAGCCCCGGGTGGGCCTCGACGCGCTCGCGGCTCCAGCGACGGGTCTCCTGCGTCGGCGGCCCTTTGTCCGCCAGTGCGCTCAGCAGCGCGGAGGCCTCTCCGGCGTGCGGGGTCAGCACGTGCAGCGGTGTGCAGCTCAGGTCCTCGGTGAGGAGCTCGGGCAGGATACTCAGGGCGCCGGCGTCGACGACGGTGGGGATCCGGGTCGGGCACTGCCGGTCTTTGCCGCAGGGACCCAGGGTGGAGGCGAGTACGGTCCGCACCTCATCGGCCCTGGTGGTGTCAGCGGGGTCGATGCCCGGCCCCAGGACGAGCGCCTGAGCGCGTCCGGCGGCGGGGACGACCTCGGGTCGGGCGGCCAGGACGAGGTCCTCCACGCGCCTGGGGGCGGACAGGCGCACCATGCCGGCGCCGGCTCGTACTGCACCGCTGGCGACCAGGACGGCGGCGCCGGGGTAGGTCTCGCTGCCGGCCCACAGGCCGACCACGCCGCGGGTGTACTTGTGGTCGCCGGGGCCGGGCTCGCCAACGGCGCGGGTCAGGTAGTCGCCCAGGGCGCCGTCGACGGGGCGGCGGGCCAGGGGCCGGCTCGTGGGCGCGGGCAGCCCGAGGGGGACGACGTCGACGACGCCACACAGGTGCCGGGCCGGGGGCAGGCACTGGCATCCCTTGAGGCAGGTGAAGGTGACGGTGCGGTCGGCGGCCAGGACCGGGCCGTTCACTGTGCCGTCGTCGACGCCGGTTCCGCTGGGCAGGTCGACGGCGATGACGCGCAGCGGGCGACGCCCCGGCTCCCCGGCGGCGATGAGCGGGGCGATGAGGGCGGCGGCGTCAGGTCGCAGCGCCCCGGTGGCGCCGATGCCGGTGAGCCCGTCCAGGACGAGTCCGCCGTGGACGAGGAAGGCCTCGATAGCGGCCACGGCCTCGGCGGAGTCCTGGCCGGTTCCGTCGTCGCTGCGGTAGCCGGCGCCGTGAATGGTGACGCCGTGGCCGCGGGCCTCCTCCAGGGCGACGGGATGGGGGTGCTCGGTGGCGAGCACGGCGCTGACCGCGCAGCCGCTGTGGGCGAGCAGACCTCCAGCCAGGAGGGTGTCGGCCCCGTTGTGGCCGCCGCCGACTAAGAGGAGTACCGGGGCCCCGGAGATCCATCCGGGGCCTGTCTGCGTCCCCGCCGTCTCACCTGCTCCTCCCAGCGGCGTCGCCGGGGACAGCGGTGAGGCTGGGGTGGCGGCCACCCCCATGGGGCTCATCGAGGTCAACGGCGCCGGAACCGGCCGGGCGGGGGCCACCGCGGCGCCCGCATTGCCGGTTCCTTGGCGCAGCTCGCGCAGCGCCGCCCGGGCCACCGCGTGGGCGGCGGCTCTCATGTAGCGGTCAGTGCCTGCGGTGACAGGGGCCTCCGCGGCCGCTATCTCCTGAGCGGGCCAGGCGCAGGTGGTGGGGTCGGTGACGTCGTGGGAACGCGGGAGGTCGTTGAGGTCACTCATCCGTCCCATTGTCCTCCGCTCCGCTCTCCTCGCCCCTTCAACACGACTTTGAGACGGGCAGTTTCACAGAGCAAGACCTCGCGGGTGGCCGCCGGTCCGCTTTGTCCGTCCGCGGCCGAGCGCCAAGAAGTTGTCTTTTCCAGAATTGGTGGCGCGTTCACCCCTCGCGCTGCCCGCTCACCCGGCACAATGGCCGAGTGATCCGCGCTGTAGGGACCGACCTGGTTGATATCCCCCGCCTCGAAGGCTACATGGACCGGGTACCCGGCCTGCGCGAGCGGCTCTTCACCCCCGCCGAGCTGGCCGCCTGCCAGAAGCGGGCCGCCTCACTCGGGGCGCGCCTGGCGGCCAAGGAGGCGGTTCTCAAGGCCCTGGGGTCGGCCTACGCCGAGCTCGGGCTGGACGCGCCCCAGGGGTGGGAGTACCAGGACATCGAGGTGACCTCCACGCCCGGCACCCCACCGCGCCTGCGCCTGACCGGGGCGGCCGCGATGGCCGCCCGCCAGGCCGGCATCGGCCACTGGCACATCTCCCTGGCACACGACGGCGGTATGGCCCAGGCCTTCGTCGTCGCCCAGGCCGATCGCGTCGACAACGACGACGACCTGACTCTGTCCTCTCAGCGCTCACAGGCCCGCACGAAGCAGCAGATCCGGTCCCTGCGCCCGGCCCTGTAGACGACGGTGCCGAGCCCGGACTGCGGGCTCGGCACCGTTGCGGGGCGAGTCGACGTCTCGGCGTCGGTCCTACTCAACGGTCACGGACTTGGCCAGGTTGCGCGGCTGGTCGATATCCAGCCCCTTGGCCCCGGCCAGCGCAGCAGCGAAGATCTGCAGCGGCACCACGGTCAGCAGCGGCCACAGGATCGTGGGAGTGACGGGCATCCGGATGATGTGGTCGGCGAAGGGCTCGACGTCGGTATCCCCCTCCTCCGCGATGACAATGGTGCGCGCGCCGCGGGCCCGGATCTCCTGGATGTTGGAGATGACCTTGTCGTGCAGGACAGGGCGGCGCGGGGTGGGCACGATGACGAAGACCGGAAGGCCCTCCTCGATGAGCGCGATCGGGCCGTGCTTGAGCTCACCGGCGGCGAAGCCCTCCGCGTGGACGTAGGCGAGCTCCTTGAGCTTGAGCGCCCCTTCCAGCGCCACCGGGAAGCCGACGTGGCGGCCCAGGAACAGGAAGGAGGACTTGTCCGCCAGCTCGGAGCCCAGCTCACGCACGCGGGCCTCCTCGTGGTCCAGGACGTGCTGGATGCGGTCCGGCATGGCGGCGAGGTTGTCCAGGTACTCGGCGACCTCGTCGGGCCACTTGTTGCCGCGCAGCTGGGCCAGGTAGAGCCCCAGCAGGTAGCAGGCGGTGATCTGGGCGAGGAAGGCCTTGGTGGAGGCCACGGCGACCTCCGGGCCGGCGTGGGTGTAGAGGACGGCGTCGGCCTCGCGGGCGATGGTCGAGCCGTAGGTGTTGACGATGGCCAGGACCTTGCTGCCCTGCTCGCGAGCGTGACGCACGGCCTGGATGGTGTCCATGGTCTCGCCGGACTGGGAGATGGCCACGGTCAGGGTCTTCTCGCTGACGACCGGGTCGCGGTAGCGGAACTCGTGGGCGAGCTCGACCTCCACGGGGATACGGCACCAGTGCTCGATGGCGTACTTGGCGACGTGCCCGGCGTAGGCCGCGGTGCCGCAGGCGATGACGATGATCTTGTCGACGCTGCGCAGGACGGCGGGGTCAATGCGCATCTCGTCGAGCTGGAGCTCACCGCGCTCATCGACGCGGCCGCGCAGGGTGTCGGCCACGGCGGTGGGCTGCTCGTGGATCTCCTTGTCCATGAAGGTGTCGTAGCCGCCCTTGACGGCGGCGGAGGCGTCCCAGGAGACCTCCCAGGTCTTGGGCTCGACGGCGTTACCGTCCTTGTCCCAGACGTGGACGGCGTCGGCGGTCAGCAGGAGGACCTGGTCGTCGTCGACCTCGGCGGCCTTCTTGGTGAAGGCGACGAAGGCGGCGACGTCGCTGCCCAGGAAGTTCTCGCCCTCGCCCAGGCCGATGACCAGGGGGCTGGAGCGGCGGGCGGCGACGATCGCCGCGGGGGCCAGGTCGGTGACGGCCAGCAGCGCGAAGGCGCCCTCGAGGCGGGCGGTGACGGCCTGCATCGAGGCGACCAGGAGGTCGGCGACCCGGGTCGGGTCGGAGGCGGCGGACGGGTCCTGGCGCAGACGGGAGGTGAAGTCGATGTCCAGGACGTGGGCGACGACCTCGGTGTCGGTGTCGGAGACGAGCTCGCGCCCGGCGGCCTCGACCTCCTCGCGCAGCGGGCGGAAGTTCTCGATGATGCCGTTGTGGACCACGGCGAGGTGGCCGGCGCGGTGGGGGTGGGCGTTGGCCGTCGTCGGGCCGCCGTGGGTGGCCCAGCGGGTGTGTCCGATGCCCGCGGTGGCGGGAGCCGGCGGGGTGGCCTCAAGGATGGCGCGCAGCCCGGAGAGCTTGCCCGCCTCCTTGACGACATCCAGGCCGGAGGGCCCCACCAGCGCGACGCCCGCAGAGTCGTAGCCGCGGTACTCCAGACGGCCGAGGCCATCCATGAGAACGGTCAGGGAACGGGAGGAACCAGTTTCACTCAGAGGGCCGACGTGGCCGACAATTCCACACATGCTCCGATCGAATCATGCCGGCGCGGCGTTGACAACGAGCGCAGGCACACGTCGATGTGATCTCGGTGTGATCTCTGCGTGATCCCGTTCCCCGTCGGCGCCCCACCGACACCCCGACGGGCCCCATTCGTTCCTCGGGGATTGTCCGCCGGGCGTCTTCATTTGCGACACTGTGTCGGTGACATCCGAGCTGAGCGACCCGAGTGACCTGGGTATTCCGGGCGCCTCGCCCTACATTGAGCTGGACCGGGACCAGTGGTCCGCCCTGGCGTCCTCGGCGCCGCTGCCGCTGACCCAGGCCGATGTCGAGAAGCTGCGGGGACTGGGTGACCCCATCGACCTGGCCGAGGTCGACGCCGTCTACCGGCCCCTGACCGCTCTGCTGGAGGACTACATCGCCACCTCACGGGAGCGGGCGCACCGCACCGGCGCCTTCCTGGGGGTGAGCGAGCCGCCCACGCCCTTCATTGTCGCGGTGGCCGGGTCGGTCGCCGTGGGCAAGTCGACGACGGCGCGCCTCATCGCCCACTTGCTCGGCCGTTTCCCGGATACGCCCAGGGTGGACCTGGTGACCACCGACGGCTTCCTGCTGCCCAACCGGGTCCTTGAGGAGCGCGGACTCATGGCCCGCAAGGGATTCCCCGAGTCCTACGACCGTCGCGCCCTGCTGGAGTTCGTCGCGGCAGTGAAGTCCGGTAGCGAGCGCGTCCAGGCGCCCGTCTACTCCCACACGGTCTACGACATCGTCCCGAACCGGCACGTGACGGTGGAGCGCCCCGACATTCTCGTGCTGGAGGGACTCAACGTGCTCCAGCCCGCCCCGCGGGGATCGCGGCCGGGGGCCTCGGCGCTGGCGGTGAGCGACTTCATCGACTTCTCGATCTACGTCGACGCCGACCCCGGCGACATCCGCCGCTGGTATCTGGACCGGTTCCTCACCCTCAAGCACACGGCCTTCACCCAGCCGGGCTCGTACTTCCGGCGCTTCGCCGAGATCCCCGACGACGTGGCCCTGGCTGGAGCGAACGAAATCTGGGAGAGCGTCAACCTGGTCAACCTGCGCGAGAACATCGCCCCCACCCGAGGGCGGGCCACCCTGGTCCTGACCAAGGACGCCGAGCACCGCATGAGCCGGGTCCTGCTGCGCAAGTCCTGAGCGCCCGTCCCCCTCGTCCTCGCGCTGAGACTCCAGCGGGGGCGAGCCGCCTGGGGGTGGGAGTCGTCCGCCGGCTCCTTGGAGGGGCGGGCCGCCCGCTGTCGCCGTGCAGGCCTTGGGCGCGCACTGCACGAGGGTCGGGTGCTACTGCGGGAGGGTTGGGTGTACTCCAGGTAGGTCGGACCTTCGTGCAGTGCGCACAACCCCTGGCCAGTAGATCCCCACCCTCGTGGAGTAGACCGCACCAGAAGAGGGACATGCCCGAACCGGCATCAGACATGCACCGTCAGCAACCCGAAGAGGGGCCAAGGATGTCCACATCGGTGACAAAAGGCCCAGACCGTTCTCGTGGTGACGAAGCAAAACCGCATGATTTCAAGGTTCTCGTTCACGCGACCTGGAGTTCGAACATCCCTTTGTCACCGATATGGACACCAACAGGCCGATTCCCCGAAGAGTCCAGTGTAGCACCCAGCGTTAACACCGTGGTGTCGGCACCGATTTTAATTTTCAGAAAACACTCCTATCCCACTCCTGCAACAAGGTTAACGAAGATCATCGACGGCCTTGATAAAAACCTCAGGTTGTTCAGAATGAATATCATGACCGCTTTTAACGTTGTCGACTAGAGTGCCACGAGAGAGAAGCGAGTGGACACGCGACGCGTCACGATCATCCATAGCACCGAGCAGTACCCCACGATCATCATAGTAGCCCCGCATGTTTGACGGATGAGCAGCATGTAAAATAATTGACGGACAGCGCACAGCCTTCAACGTTTCCACCTGATTAAAACCTGCAAACCACGAGAAATCATAGAAGGTCTCACCAAATCGTAAGTCATAGGCGCCCGTACCATCCTGCAAGTTAGCCGTCAAGTCGAAGAACTCATTGACATGCAACTCAGGAGGGTAGTACCAAAGACGCGGTATTTCGCCGGGATGACGCCTCATGTAATCGAGGGCAGGCCGCTTAACAAACACATCAAAGTTCTTTTTCCCAAGAACTTGCGCAAGATAGGTGTGCTCAAGCGAGTAGCGGGTGAAATTTCGTTCACCGCTTCGCAAAAAATGATGCATATCGCGAAACCCGAGCCAGGCAAATGTCTTCTCGGCCCTTCCAGGTTCAGTCGCAAAGAATGGCGCATCCTCAATCAATAAACCAGTGACAAGCTGTGGAGCCCTGGCGGCAACGATGGTCGCCAACAGACCTCCCGAAGAGTGACCGGAGATCAGGACAGGAGACTTGACAACGTGCTGGATAAACCACACGAAATCAATCGCATTCTTGATCGCCGTATAATCTGCCGGATTTTTACTCGATCCACCATGACCATAACAGTCGACCGCAAACACGTGATAGCGTTGAGATAGCTCTCCAAGCACCGCACTATAGTCCCTCCACGTTGTTTGCTGACCGTGAACCAACATGAGCGGTGAACCATTGTTCGGTCCCTCACCATAGTGAATGATTGCACCGCTCGGCAACGTTACACGCCTTTCAACAAAACCAGCACGACGAACAACCGCCCCCGCTGCCCGATCATAGGTCATATTTCGATGAGCATAATAAGTCACACCTCCCCCAAGCAGGCCAAGCACGACGCAAACGATTATCAGCACACGCACCCTCTTTCGCTTAGTTTTCAGTATTGTCATGTGCCGCACGATGGTCCCCCTCCACGTGACGAGCAGCCTGCACAAAGAACTGCGTATCCATCAAAGCGAGCCCCCGGTCGATGTCGCCAATAAGTAGGAGCTCGTCACCAGCCTTAATGTTGAAAACCGTTCTGGCACGTACTGGAAGCGTGAGTCTCCCATCCTGATCGATGACAACGGTGCCAAATATGTATTTGCCGGGGCGATCGAGCATCGCAACAAATGAAGTGTCGCCGTTGACAAGATCGTCGATCGAAACATCGAACAGCTGCGCTAGGCGAACACATGAGGAAATGTCGGGATTACCACCCGGAGCCTCCCACTTGGCAATGGTCTGCCGAGAGACGCCAACCTTGTTTGCCAATGCTTCCTGAGTCCAGCGATGCTTTTTACGCAAGGCGGCGATGTTACTACTAATCATAAATGAATGATAAAACGACACACTATGGTCGTCAATCAAACAAAACAGACACGATGAGGTTTACATGTTAAAAATAGTGGCATCCACGCCTGTTTGAATCACACCAGAACCCGCCCTTCACCGATCCTGATCTGATGACCTTCCCGGGGCGGGCAGCCCTGGTCCCGGCCAAGGACGCCGAGCACCGCATGAGCCGGGTCCTGCGGCGCAAGTCCTGAGCGCCCGTCCCTGAAGCCACCGTGAAGGCGGTCTGAAACCGGAGGGCCACAGGCTCACGGTCATGACAACCCAGGCAACACCTACAGCTCCCATGAACGTCCTCGTCGTCGGTCTGGGGGTGATCGGGACGACGTACGGATACCTCTTTCAGAAGGCCGGTCACCACGTCGAGCACCTGGTGCGACAAAGCAGCACGAGGGCCTCAGTCAGCTCGCTCGAGGTCGAGATCCTCGATGGCAGGACTGACCCGAAAGGCTCGCTGACCCGCGACCAGTACACCGTTCACCACCGAGGACACACGAGCTACGACCTCATCGTGGTCTCGGTGCCGCAGGGCAGGATCGCCGAGGCAATGGCCGCCCTCCGTACGGGTGGGATCGAGGGACCTGTGCTTCTGTTCTGCGGGTTCTGGGGAGAGCGCGAGGAGCTCGACCGTTTGATGGCCGGCCGCGATGTCCTCCTGGGGTACCCGGTGGCGGGCGGGAGCATCACGGGAGAACGGCTCACCTGCTGCGTCTTCGACCACGTCATGCTGGAGCGGCACGACAGAGCCCGTTTCCCGGGCTACGAGGGGGTGGAGGCGCTGTTCGGCTCCTGCGGCATCAGCCTCGAGCACCCCCATGACATGCTCGAGTGGATCTGGCTGCATATGGCGATCAACGCCGGTGTCGGTGCCGTGGCAGCAATGTACGGCGACGTCGAGGACACGACGCGCGCCGCCGAGCAGCTCATGGGCTCTACCAGGATGCTCGCCCGGGTGGTCAAGGCGATCCGGGAAGCATCGAGGATCGTGGCCTCGCGCGGCGTTGATCTGAGGCACTACCGCGGCGAGATGCTCGCCTACCGGCTGCCGACCGCCGTGTCCGCACCCCTCATGAAGCGGATGTTCGCCAGGAATCTCCTCACCCGACGGATCATGACACTGCATGGCAACACCGCCGACCTGTTGTTCGTGTGCCGGACCGTCTACGAGCAGGGCCGGACCAACGGAGTCTCTGCGCCCATCTTCTACAGAAGCTACGAGGCGGCCCAAGACAAGGCCACCCGTCACGATCAGCACCTACCTGGCATGGTCCGTGGACGGAACGAAACGGCGTGAAACCGAGTGGCGTCGCGGTGAAGCCGCTGTGAAACCGCCGGGGTCCAGCCTTCGCAGCATGGCAACACGAACAGCAAACGAATCGCTCTCACCGGGCGAGGCACCGGCCATCAGGACAGATGGCCTGACCCGCACCTTCGGCTCCTTCACCGCCGTCGACCGCCTGGACCTGGAGATCCCCACCGGCATCGTCTACGGCCTGCTCGGCCCCAACGGTGCCGGCAAGTCGACGGCGCTGCGCATGATGACCACCCTGTTGGCCCCCACCCGGGGCCGGGCGATGGTCCTGGGGCACGACGTCGTCCGCGAGCGCCACGCGGTGCGCGGCCTCATCGGGGTGACGGGACAGTACGCCAGCGTCGATGAGACGCTCACCGGCTCGGAGAACCTGCGCCTCTTCGGGCGCCTGCTGGGCCTTGGCCGGCGTCGGGCGCGGGAGCGGGCCGAGGAGCTGCTGGCCGCCTTCAGCCTGACCGAGGCAGGCGGCAAGCGGGTGAGCGGTTACTCCGGTGGGATGCGGCGGCGACTGGACCTGGCGGTCTCGCTCATCTCCCGTCCCCCGCTCATCTTCCTCGACGAGCCCACCACTGGTCTGGACCCGCGTACGCGTGAGCAGATGTGGGACGTCATCCGTTCCCTGGTGGAGGGCGGCTCGACGATCCTGCTGACCACTCAGTACCTGGAGGAGGCCGACCGTCTGGCTCACCGGGTCGGCATCATCGATGCCGGACGGCTCATCGCCGAGGGCACCCCCGATGAGCTCAAGGACCGGGTGGGCAGCAGCTCCCTCATGCTGACGCCGGCGACCCCCGAGGACCAGGGGGCCACCGCGGCGATCATCGAGCGGGTGACCGGTCACGCCCCGGCGACCGTCGACCAGGGCACCCACCTGCAGGCGCCGCTGAGCGAGGCCTCGGTGGCCACCGAGGTGCTCGTGGCCCTACGCGACGCCGGATTGTCGCCCAGAACCGTCTCGGTGGACCGCCCCAGTATGGACTCGGTCTTCATGGCCTTGACCGGGCAACCCACGAAGCACGATGACGCGGCCTCACCCGATGTCGCCGCGCTGTCGGCGCCATCACCCGCTTCCTCGTCCTCCCGTCCCGCAGACTCTCAGGAGCAGTCATGACCGTCCCCACCACCGCGACCGCACCGACCAGTAGCTCCCTCTCCCCCGGCGTCCGGCGTTTCAGCGAGGCCCGGCTCGTCCCGGACACCCTGGCCATGTCCTGGCGCTCACTCATCACCATGGTGCGCAACCCCGGGGAGTTCTACGACATCCTCATCCAGCCGGTCATGTTCACTGTCCTGTTCGGCGAGCTCTTCGGCGGCGCCATCGCCGGTGACGTCAAGGCCTACCTGCCCACGATCGTCCCGGGTCTCATCATCATGAATGCCTTGACCACGAGCCAGAGCGTGGGCGTGGACCTGCGCGAGGACATGGACAAGGGCGTCTTCGACCGCTTCCGCACCATGCCGATGTCCCGTATCGCGCCGGTCCTGGGGCCGATGGTCTCCGACGTGCTGCGTTACCTCATCTGCACCTCACTGACCGTACTCACCGGCTACGTCCTGGGCTACCGGCCTGGCAACGGCTGGTCGGGGACGATTGGCGCCATCGCCCTGGCGGCGGGCTGCGCCTGGGCCATCGCCTGGATCTTCCTCTTCCTGGGGACGGTGTTCTCCTCGGCCCAGGCGGTGACCTCCTTCACTGTGATCGTCCTGTTCCCGCTGACCTTCCTGTCCAACGCCATGGTGCCCACCTCGACGCTACCGGGCTGGCTCAAGGCCTTCGTGCGCCACAACCCGGTCTCGCACATCGTCGACGGCGGCCGGTACCTGCTGGACGGAACAGCGGGCTCGGCCGGGGACGTGCGGGCCGCGATCATCGGCTCGCTGCTGATCCTGGCCATCATGGCTCCCCTGACGGTCGTGCGCTACCAGCGGCGCAACGCCTGAGCCGCACCTCAGGGACTCAGCCGACCTCGCCCGCCAGACGGCCGGCGAGGTCGGCGGCGTGAGCCACGAGCCCGCCGCGGTCCAGGGGCCGGATCCTCTCCTCGGCCTGAGCCAGCGCCCGGGCGTCCAGCCGCTCAGTGCGGCTGCGCAGGTAGTCGTGGGAGAGCAGGCGGCAGGTCTGGTTGGTGCCCACCGCCAGGGCGGTGGCGACCAGCTCGCCCCCTACTGCCCGCCGGTCGGAGCCCGCGTCCTCAGCAGCCACGGTGGACAGGCCGACGGCGGCCGCGAAAGCCATGAGCGTGGGAATGTCACGCTGCAGTGGAGCCGGATCGGAGAGGATCTCGCGCAGCAGGGAGGTGGCTCGGGCACGGACGGCTCGGGTATCGAGCTCGACGGCATCGTCGGGGCTGAGCTCGACGTCGGTGACTAGGCACATGCTCAGGATGTAGAGCTCCCACTGGGAGCCCGATCCCAGGATGGAGCGCCAGTTCCCGGCGTAGCGCAGGCTCACGCGCTGGATGAGGGCGGCGGTGCGCACGTTCCCGCGGGTGAGCTCGAGCTCGCCGCGCACGGAGCGGGCGATGAAGCGCATGGTTCCCGGCAGGTCGACCGGTTCCAGGCTCTCCAGCAGCCTGCCCGCCGTCTCGGGGCGCGGATCGAGGTAGACCGCGCAGTAGGCCCCCTCCATGTGCAGTGTCGTGTGGAAGAACTCGCCCCAGCTGGGCAGGACCCGTTCCAGGAGCACCTGGGCGCGCGAGCAGGCGTCGACGACCTGGCTGTAGCGTCCCAGGGACATGAGCACCTGCAGCCGGTGGAGGTGCAGCTCGAGCAGGTGAATGCCGGCCAGGTCGTGGCCGTGGAGCCGCCCCAGGAGGGCCTCGATGGTCTCCAGGGAGGCTTGAGGGTCGCCGTCGTCCTCCTGCTGGGCGGCCAGGCAGCGGGTCGCCGCCCAGGCGACCCAGGGGTCGGCGTCGCCGGTCAGCTCGGGCCACTGCTCGTCGCTGGCACGCAGGAAGCGCCTGACCCGGCTGAACGGTCCCTCTCCGTCGAAGGAGGCCGGCAGCAGGGAGCGGACCTGTGCGGGCACGTGGCTCAGGAGCCCGAAGAGGGTGACGCACAGGGCCAGGACGCTCAGGCCTGCCTCATTGCCGCGTGAGTCCTGGGCGGGTTGGACAGCGGAAGCGATGAGGCGCGCACCGTAGTCGGCGATGCGCTCATAGCTCCAGGTGACGCTCCACAGGCGCATGAGGGCGGCACCGATGAGGCAGATGGCGTCGCGCAGCTCCGCCGGCAGGTGATCCGTGCCGTGGCCGTCGGCCTGTGCCAGGAGCCGGTCGAGCTGTTGAAGGATGACGGCCTCATCGTGGGAGACCTGCCGGAAGAGAAGGTCGTGGCGGCGCGCCTCGGGGTGACGGGCGTCGCCGAAGTCGCCGGCGTCCACGGGAAAACGGATCTGGGAGCACAGGTCCACCGCCCACTGGCGCAGGGCCGCGCGGGCCTCGGCCTCGTCACCGGAGGCGGACAGCTGCGCCAGAGCGAAGTCGCGGACGGTGACGAGCATGTGGAAGCGGGGCAGGCCGTGGTCGCGCACCACGAGCAGGGAGTGGGAGACCAGGGCGTCGAGGAGGTCGGCGGCCTGCGCGCCGATGAGCGCCTCCGCGGGCAGGAGGGTGAAGCCGTCGGCGAGCAGGGCCAGCCGGGCCAGGGCGCGGCGTTCGGCGGCGTCGAGCAGGTTCCAGGACCAGTCGATGACCGCTGTCAGGGTGCGCTGACGGGCCGGGGCGTCACGGGCGGCGGTGAGCAGATCGGGTCTGCCGGGCAGTCGCTCGGCGATCTGGCCGACCGACAGGCTGCGGGTGCGTGCGGCGGCCAGCTCGATGGCCAAGGGGATGCCCTCCAACCGGCTCAGGAGCTCGCCTAGGTCGTCATCGTCGATGACCTGGCCGGGGCGAGCGGCCAGAGCGCGGGCACGGAACAGCTCAGTCGACGATGCGGCATCGAGGGCCTCGAGGCGGTGGACGTGCTCCGCTGCCAGGTCGAGGGGGCGGCGCGAGGTCGCCAGGACGCGCAGGTCGGGGCAGGCGACCAGGAGCGGCCCGATGAGGTCGGCCGCCTCACCGGCCAGGTGCTCGCAGTTGTCCAGCACCAGGACGGTTCCGGGCTGGGAGAGGGCGGCGGCCAGATCGCGGTGCGGGTCACCGTTGACGACTGCAGGGCCTCCGATCGCGTCGAGCACGACCCTGGCCAGATCGGCTCCGGGTGACACCTCGGCGAGGGCGACGACGTAGACGGCGGGGCGGCGGCTGCGGGCCGCCACCACCTGGGCCAGGGTGGTCTTGCCGACCCCACCGGGGCCGGTGAGCGTCACCAGACGGTGGGTGCTCAGGGCCTTGAGAACACCGGTCACGTCCGCCTCGCGCCCCAGGAAGTGCTCGGGCTCGGGCTGCAGGCCGTGGCGCACAGGGCTCTCGGCGGCCAGGACCGCCTCGTGGGCGGCGCGCATGGCCGGACCGGGCACGGCTCCCAGCTCACGCAGTCGACGGCGGTAGTGCTCGTAGATCTCCAGGGCCGCAGCCGGTGAGCGTACCCAGGACTCGGCGCGCATGAGGGCGGCCAGGACCGCCTCATCGCCGCCGTCACGCTGGGAGGCCTCACGCAACAGATCCGCGGCCCGCTCGTACTCGCCGGTGGCCTCCAGGGCGAGCCCCCGGTCGCGGCGGGCCCCCTCGGTCAGGGCTGCAGCCCGCTCTCGCAAGAGGGCCATAGGGGCGGCTCCTGCTCCACCGTTGTCATCGGCCTCGTCGGGAACGGGCACCTGGAGCAGTCGGTCGGTGAGATCGAGGACCTGCTCCCACTGGCCGGCAGCGGCGCAGGCTCGGGCGCGCTCCGCCCGATACGACAGGTCCCGGACATCAGCCTCCGCCTCCGCCAGCTCCAGTCGGTAGCCATCGCCGCTGCGCTCGACGACACCCTCCCCCACGACGGCACGCAGCCGGGAGACGACGACGTGCAGCGCCCGCAGCGGCCGGGCCGGGGCGTCGTCGGGCCACAGGGCCTCAATGAGGGCGCCGTCGCTCACCCTGGCGTCCTGGCTGCCGGCGAGCACGGCGAGCAGGTCAAGGCTCCTTCCGCTCAAGGGCCGGCCTTGCCAGGTCGGCGGCTCCGTCAGGAGAGCCAGGCGGTACGAGGAGGTCACGAGGCCATTCTCACCCATCACCGTGAGGCGGTGCTCCACGTGCCGGGGCCGGTCACGACGCCGGCCACCGTACTGGTGGCGGCGGCTGCGACCGGCCCCGGGGAGGAAACCGCCGTCAGCTCACAGGCTGAGGTTGTTCTTGACGGTGTCGGCCAGGGAGCGGGCCACGCGGTCGGCCTCCTCCTGGGTGGCGGCCTCGACCATGACGCGCACGAGCGGCTCGGTGCCCGAGGGGCGCAGCAGGACCCGGCCGGTCTCGCCCAGGTCCTTCTCCGCGGAGGCCACGGCGTCCTGCACGGCCTTGTTGGTGCTGGCGGCGCCCTTGTCGACATTCTTGACGTTGATGAGGGTCTGGGGCAGGCGGGTGACGACGCTGGCGAGCTCGGCCAGCGTCTTGCCGGTGCGCTTGACGCGCGCAGCCACGTGCAGGGAGGTGAGCACGCCGTCACCGGTGGTGGCGTGGACGGTGTCGATGACGTGCCCGGACTGCTCGCCGCCCAGGGTGTAGCCGCCCTGGAGCATCCGCTCGAGCACGTAGCGGTCGCCCACGCCGGTCTGGACGGTGCGGATGCCGTGCTCACGCATGGCCAGGATGAGGCCGAGGTTGCTCATGACGGTCACGACGAGCGTGTCGGAGCCGAGAGTGCCGTCCGCCTTCATGCCGATGGCGAGCATGCCCATGATCTGGTCACCGTCGACGAGCTTGCCGTCGGCGTCCACGGCCAGGCAGCGGTCGGCGTCGCCGTCGTAGGCCACACCCATGTCCGCCCCGACCGCCGTGACGTAGTTCTGCAGCTGCTCGGGGTGGGTGGAGCCGCAGTTGTCGTTGATGTTGAGGCCGTCCGGGGAGGCGTTGATGACGATGACCTCGGCGCCGGCGGCCCGCAGCGCGGCCGGGCCGACGACGGAGGCGGCGCCGTTGGAGGCGTCGACGACGATGCGCAGGCCGGACAGGTCAGTGGCGACGGAGTCGACGAGGTGGTTGATGTAGTTCTGATCCGCGACGGTCTCCCCCTTGATGACACGGCCGACGTCGGCGCCGGTGGGGCGGTCGTTGACCTTGCCCAGGAGGGCCTCGATCTCGTCCTCGACGGCGTCGGCGAGCTTGTAGCCGCCACGGGCGATGAACTTGATGCCGTTGTCCGGGAAGGGGTTGTGGGAGGCGGAGATCATGACGCCCAGCTCGATGTCCTGGGTGGCCGTCAGGTGGGCGATCGCCGGGGTGGGTAGGACGCCCACGCGGGTGACGTCGATGCCGGAGGAGGCCAGGCCCGCGCTGATGGCGTGGTCGAGGAACTCTCCGGAGGCGCGGGTATCGCGGCCCACGATCGCGCGGGGGCGGCCGCTGCGTGAGCTCCGTGCGGCGGACGTGTCCTTGGTCAGGACGCGGGCCGCGGCCTCACCGAGCTGTACGGCCAGGGTGGGCGTGAGCAGGTCGTTGGCCAGGCCGCGTACGCCGTCGGTTCCGAAGAGACGAGCCATGGAAATCCTCCTGAAGGGTGACGAAACAGCACCATCCTGCCACGGGGCGCCGAACATCGGGGCCCAACCTTCGGCCAGAGCACAAGGTCTGATGTCCTGCGCCGACCCCGGCCCGGCGGCTCGCGCCTGAGATCGCGCCCCTCACCGCCGCGCCTCGGACGTCTGTCGGCCGCTTATCGACTGATGCGCCGCCGCCCGGGAGGCTCCCCACCACCCCTGACACATGACGACGGCGGCCGCCCCGGGAAGGGGGCGACCGCCGTCGTAGGTAAGCGGAGGGAAGGCCCGGCCGGCTCGGCCAGGACCTGACCCGATCAGCGCTTGGAGTACTGAGGGGCGCGGCGGGCCTTGTGCAGACCGGCCTTCTTGCGCTCCACGATGCGCGAGTCGCGAGTGAGGAAACCGGCCTTCTTCAGGGTGGCGCGGTTGGCCTCACGGTCGATCTCGTTGAGCGCGCGGGCGATGCCCAGGCGCAGGGCGCCGGCCTGGCCGGAGACGCCACCGCCGTTGATGCGGGCGACGACGTCGAAGCGGCCCTCGAGGTCCAGGATGGTGAAGGGGGCGCGCACGAGCTGCTGGTGCAGCTTGTTGGGGAAGTAGTCCTCCAGGGAGCGGCCGTTGAGCGTCCACTGGCCGGTGCCGGGAACGAGGCGCACGCGAGCGACGGCCTCCTTGCGGCGACCCAGGCCGGAGCCGGGGGCGGTGATGGACTGGCCGCGACCCGGAGCGGACTCCTCGGTCTCGGTGGTGTAGCTGGAGGGGGCGTTCTCCTCGTCCAGCGCGTCAATGTCGACAGTGGTCTCAGCCACGATATGTCCTTTGCTTGTCGCGGGGTGCCGAGCGCTGGAGCGCTTACTGGGCGACCTGGGTGATCTCGAACGTCTTCGGGCTCTGGGAGGCGTGCGGGTGCTCGGCACCTGCGTAGACCTTGAGCTTCTTGAGCTGGGCGCGACCGAGCTTGGTGTGGGGAACCATGCCCTTGATGGCCTTCTCGACGGCGCGCTCCGGGCGGGTGGCCAGCAGCTCGCGGTAGGAGACAGCGGTCAGGCCACCCGGGTGGCCGGAGTGGCGGTAGGCGAACTTCTTGTCAGCCTTGCCGTTGGTGAGAGCCACCTTGTCGGCATTGATGATGACGACGTAGTCGCCGCAGTCCTCGTTGGGGGCGAACTGGGGCTTGTGCTTCCCACGGAGCAGGGTGGCGGCCTGGGCCGCGAGTCGACCCAGGACGACGTCGGTGGCGTCGATGACGTACCAGTTCTTCTCGACGTCGCCGGGCTTCGGTGTGTACGTGCGCACGGGCGTTGCCTTCGTTTCTCTTGGCGAGTGGGCACGCCGAAGCGCGGTGAAGCGTTCGCGGTTCGGCGAGACCACCATGGTCAGGTGAGTGGTCGGAGCACAGGCGATCCGGGGCGAGTGGGACGGCACCGCGGACACGCACACGTGTGCTGCACGACGATTGCCAACAGTACCGGGAGCCCCGCGGAAGGGTCAAAAGGTGCGGCTTCCCAGTTCCGTGAATCGCACCACGCGGCCCGGTGGGTTCCTAACCGCCGATCAGCAGCTCAGACGCCGGGTGGTGCGGGCCCGCTCGGCCTGGGCGGAGAGCTCGTCGTCGGCCGGGTAGGTGACCTCCTCCAGGGTCAGCCCGTGCGGCGGGGCGACGGGGGCGGCGCTCTGGCGCGTGCGGGCGTCCAGGAGCTCGCGCGGCCAGGTGACCGGCTTGCGTCCCTGCCCGACGGCCAGGCCGGCCCCCACCAGGGAGCGGACCATGGAGTGGCAGAAGGCGTCGGCGACGACGCTCAGGGTCACGAGCCCCGCGTCCGGCCCCGAGTCCGGCCCGGCCTCGGCCCGGCGCCACTGCAGGGTGCGCAGGGTGCGGATGGTTGTGGCACCCTCGCGGGGCTTGCAGTAGGACAGGAAGTCGTGCTCGCCGAGCAGGGGCCGGGCACAGGCGTCCATGGCCTCGACGTCGAGCACATCGGGCAGCCATAGGACGGTGGCACGCCGGGCGGGGTCGCGCGGGGCGGCGGCGTCGGCGATCCGGTAGGTGTAGCGGCGGCTCAGGGCGCCGAAGCGGGCGTCGAAGGCCTCCGGCACGGTGCGCGCCCCGGTGATGACGACGTCGCCGGCCCCGCGCGGCGTGCGCGCCAGGCTCTGCTGGGCCTCACGGGCCAGGACGCCCGCCACCCGGGTGAGCAGGGCGGTCTCGGGGAGGCGCTCGGAGCGTCCGGGCAGTGCGGCCCAGGCCTCGGGGCTCACATCGAGGTGGACCACCTGGGCGGCGGCGTGGACGCCGGCGTCGGTGCGTCCAGCCACGGTGAGGCGGACGGGCTCACGCAGCACGGTGGCCAGGGCGGAGGTGAGGACCCCCTCGACGGTGCGCAGCCCGGGCTGAGCGGCCCACCCGGAGAAGAAGGTGCCGTCGTAGGCCAGGTCGAGGCGGATGCGTGGCATGCCCCCATTGAACCGCACCGGCTTCGCGCTTCCACTAGGCTCGCGGCCGTGAGCACAACGACTCTGTCCGTGGACTGCGGAGGCGGCGGCATCAAGGCCTCGGTGCTGGACTGCGAGGGCAACATCATCTCCCGCGCCGTGCGCACCCCGACCCCCTACCCGCTGCCGCCGGAGAAGCTGGTGGAGACCATCGCCTCGCTGGCCTCCCAGCTGCCGGGCGCGGACCGGGTGACGGTGGGGATGCCGGGCATGATCCGCCACGGGGTCGTCATCGCCACGCCGCACTACATCACCAAGGACGGCCCGCGCTCCAAGGTGCTGCCCGACCTGGTGGAGGCCTGGGGCCGCTTCGACATGGGTGCCGCCGTCTCCAAGGCCCTGGGCATCCCCTCCCGGGTCCTCAACGACGCCGAGGTCGCCGGGGCCGGCGTCGTCACGGGCCACGGCCTGGAGATGATCGTGACCCTGGGCACGGGCCTGGGCAACGCCGTCTTCGACAACGGGGTCCTGGCCCCGCACGTGGAGGTCTCCCAGGGGCCGGTGCGCTGGGGACTGACGTACGACGACTACATCGGCGAGCACGAGCGCCTGCGCCTGGGCGACGCGCACTGGTCGCGCCGGGTGCGCCGCGTCGTCGACGCCCTGCGCCCCATGTACCTGTGGGACCGCCTCTACCTGGGCGGCGGCAACTCGCGGCGGATCACGGCGGCCCAGCTGGCCAAGATCGGCGACGACGTCGTCGTGGTCCCCAACGAGGCCGGCATGACCGGGGGCGCCCGCTGCTGGGACATGGCCCGCCCCTGATTCCCGTTACTCCGTCCGTCGCCGGCACCCTCCCCCAGGGGAGGCCGGTTACCTTCGCGGCGCACCCGGCCGCTCACATCTCCGACTCAGCACCAACAGTCCCTTGCCGAGGGGCGCATCACCTTCTATCTTGCCGATAAGTTATGCGACGTGCCCACGGCGGCACCCTCATTGTGCAAGGAGGCACTATGAGTATCGGAGTCCCCTGCGAGCCAGCCGATCAGCCGCGTGCCGCTGCGAGCCCGCAGACGGTGGAGCGGATGATCCGCCTGGGCTACGAGGTCCTGGTGGAGAGCGGCGCCGGGGCGCGGGCGCAGTTCCCCGACGAGGCCTATGAGGCCGCCGGGGCCCGCCTGGCCGGCGGGGCCCGGGTCTGGGGCTGCGACGTCGTGGTGAGCGCGTCGGCCCCTGCCGAGGAGCACCTGGCACTCATGAGCCGGGGCGCGGTCCTCATCTGCCGGCTGGACCCGGCGCGCCACCCCGAGCTCCTCGAGTCGCTGCGCGAGCGCGGCATCACCACCCTGGCCCTGGACGTGGTCCCCAGGATCTCGCGGGCGCAGTCCTTGGACGTGCTCTCCTCGCAGGCGAACCTGGCCGGTTACCGCGCCGTCATTGAGGCGGCCTCCCACCTGGGCAGGCTGTTCAGCGGGCAGGTGACCGCCGCCGGTAAGTTCCCGCCCGCCACCGTCTATGTCATCGGCGCGGGCGTGGCCGGCCTGTCCGCCATCGGGACCGCCTGCTCCCTGGGCGCGCAGGTGCGCGGCTCCGACGTGCGCCCGGAGGTCGCCGACCAGGTGCGTTCCATGGGGGCTCAGTTCGTGCCGCTGCCCAGCGCCCAGGAGGTGTCCTCCGACGGCTACGCCAAGGAGATGAGCGCCGACCAGGCGAGTGCGGCCAACGCGCTCTACGCCCAGCAGGCCGCCGAGTCCGACGTCGTCATCACCACGGCGAGCATCCCGGGGCGCCGCGCCCCGGTGCTCCTGGACCGCTCCGCGATCGAGGCCATGCGCCCCGGATCGGTCATTATCGACATGGCGGCGGCCACCGGCGGCAACACCGAGCTGACGGTGCCCGGTCAGGTGGTCACCACCGACGGCGGTGTCACGATCGTCGGGCACACGGACCTGGCCGGGATGCTGCCCGCACAGGCGACCCAGCTCTACGGGCGCAACATCGTCAACCTGCTGAGCCTGGTCACCCCCGACAAGGATGGGACCCTCGCCCTGGACCTGGACGATGAGGTGGTCCGGGCCATCGCGGTCACCCACGACGGCGAACTGCTGTGGCCCCCTCCCCCGATCCAGGTCTCGGCCGCCCCCGCCGCGAGCCAGCCGGAGCGGACGGCCGCTGACGACGCGGCCGCCCAGGAGGCCGCCCGCGCGGCTCAGGCGCGCTCACGCTCCCGGCAGTGGCTGGGTCTGGCCGCGGCGACCCTGGTGGCCGCCGCGCTGGTGCTGGTGACGCCGTCGGCCGCCACGAGCCACTACATCGTGCTCATGCTCTCGGTGATCCTGGGCTTCCACGTCATCTCCAACGTGACCCCGGCCCTGCACACGCCGCTGATGTCGGTGACCAACGCGATCTCGGGAATCATCCTGGTCGGGGCGATCTCGCAGGTCGGCCACCCCCATCCGCTCATCAGCGCCATCAGCCTGGCGGCGGTGGTCCTGGCCACGATCAACATCGTCGGTGGCTTCGCGGTCACCCACCGCATGCTCGCCATGTTCACGAAGGACTGAGGTGAGGAGCAGATGATGACTCACATCCTGATGCCGGCCACGTCGTCAAGCACGTTGATCGCCGCCGTGCCGTCGCTGCCCTCGCCGGTGGTCCTGGCCTATATCGCCGCCGCGATCCTGTTCATCCTGGCCGCGGCCGGCCTGTCCCGCCATGAGACGGCCGTGGCCGGCAACGTGGCGGGCGCCGTCGGCATGGGAGTTGCGGTGCTGGCCGCCATCGGCCTGGCCCTGAGCAACCACCCCGCACGCGGTGTGCTGCCCACGCTGCTGCTCATCGCCATGGGCCTGGCCCTGGGCTCGGTCATCGGGCTGGTGGTGGCCCGGCGCGTCGCCATGACCGGGATGCCCCAGCTCATCGCCGTGCTCAACGGGCTGGTGGGGCTGGCGGCCGTCCTGGTGGGCTACAACTCCTACGTCTCCCCCGACGCCCTGTCCGCCTCGCTGGGCGCCTTCCACCTGGGTGAGGTCTTCCTGGGCGTGTTCGTCGGCGGGGTGACCTTCACCGGCTCGGTCCTGGCGGCCGCCAAGCTGGCCGGCCGGGTGCCGGGGCGGCCGCTGACGCTGCCGGGCCGCAACCTGCTCAACCTGGGGGCGCTCATCGGCTCCCTGGTCCTCATGGTCGGTTTCATGATGGCGCCGGCCGGCTCCGCCGCGGGCTGGGCCCTCCTGGCGGTGATGACGCTCATCGCGCTGGCGCTGGGGGCGCACCTGGTGCTGGCCATCGGCGGCGGCGACATGCCGGTGGTCGTCTCGATCATGAACTCCTACTCGGGGTGGGCCTCCGCCTTCACCGGCTTCATGGTGGACAACGACCTGCTCATCATCACCGGGGCGCTGGTGGGCTCCTCGGGGGCCTACCTGTCTTACCTCATGTGCCAGGCCATGAACCGCTCCTTCGTCTCGGTGCTGCTGGGCGGCTACGGGACCGACTCCACCAGCGCCGCCTCGAGCGGTTCGGGACAGGAGGGCACGGTGCATGAGACCACTGCCGGCGAGGTGGCCCACCTGCTGCAGTCCGCCCGGCGCGTGGTCATCACCCCCGGCTACGGGATGGCCGTCGCCCAGGCCCAGTACCCGGTGGCCACGCTGACCGAGATGCTGCGCTCGGAGGGCGTGGAGGTCACGTTCGGCATCCACCCGGTGGCGGGCCGCCTGCCCGGGCACATGAACGTGCTGCTGGCCGAGGCGAAGGTCCCCTACGACATCGTCCTGGAGATGGACGAGGTCAACGACTCCTTCGACGAGGTCGATGCCGTCCTCATCATCGGCGCCAACGACACCGTGAACCCGGCCGCGAAGGAGCCGGGCTCCCCGATCGCGGGCATGCCTGTACTGCACGTGTGGGAGGCCAGCCGGGTCATCGTCTTCAAGCGCTCCATGGCGACCGGCTATGCGGGGGTGAACAACCCGCTCTTCTTCCGGGAGAACAGCTCCATGCTGTTCGGCGACGCCAAGGACACGGTCGAGGCCATCATCCGCGCCCTGGAGTAGGAGGGGCGGGCTCAGTCGAGCCGGCCTCCCTCGAGGCACTCGACGCCGTCGACGCCGTCGAGTCCGGAGAGTGCCTCGATGAGGTTGACGGCGGGGCGCTGCCCGTGGAAGCGCATGACGGCGTTCATGGTGCGCCCGTGCTCGCCGCGGGTCACCTCGGTCTCCTCCAGGGTGGCGGTGAAGCCCGATGCGGTGGCGACCTGGAGGATCTCGGGCATGACGGCGCTGCCGATCTCGTAGTCGATGCGCACGGTCACCTCGCCGCGGCGGCGCTGCAGGCGCGAGGTGAGGGGCCCCAGGAACAGGACGACGATGTAGTCCAGCGCGACCGCCGTGGCCGCCAGGGGGATCATGCCCGCCCCGCAGGCCATGCCGATGGCGGCGCTGAGCCAGACGGTCGCGGCGGTGGTCAGGCCCCGGACGGTGTCGTTGTTGACGAAGATGACCCCGGCACCCAGGAAGCCGATACCGGAGACGATCTGCGCGGCCACGCGGCTGGGGTCCACTGCAACATCCGAGCCGGTGATCGGGGCGAAGCCGTAGGCGGACACCAGGGTGAACAGGCACGAGCCCAGTCCCACCAGGACGTGCGTCTTGACGCCGGCGTCCTTGTGGCGCAGGTGGCGCTCGGCGCCCAGCGTCAGGCACAGGACGAAGGTGGCGAGCATCGCGACGACCTGCACCCCCACGTGGTTCAGGCTGAACAGCGTGTCCACACCGACTCCCTTCCGTGTCGTCACCGTGCCTGTCCTGCCGGCCGCCGCCGGCCCCCTGCCGGCCCGCTGCCAGCACAGCGCCGATTCTAAAGGAGCCCCTGGCCGGGCGCGCCTTTGGTGATGTCTCCCCATCGCGGCGCCGCGCAGGCACCGTTTAGCGTGAGCACACCATCTTCCCCCTGTTCCTGAGGCTTGTCAGACGTGTTGCTCTCCCCCTGCGCCGCCCCCGAGGGAGCTGCTCGCGCCGGTCGGCTGCTGGAGCTCAGTGAGCGCCTGGCAGAGTCGGGCCGTCGGGGGGAGGCTCTGGATGCCGCACGGGATGCCTGCCAGGTTCTCCGGAGCCTGGCCCGGCTCAGTCCGGACGTCTACCTGCCCGATCTGGCAGAGGGGCTGTCGGTCATGGCGGACCGCCTGCGCGAGGCCCGCCGCATGCGTGAGGGGGTTGCGGTCTCGCAGGAGACGGTCCGGCTCCGACGGCGCCTGACCCGGTACGACTACGACGCCCACGCCTCCGGGCTGGCGCAGGCTCTGTGCCGCCTCGCCGTCGACATGAGCGCTTCCGGCGATCTGCGTGACGCCCTGGCCAGCGCTCAGGAGTCCGTGGACCTCTACCGGGGCCTGCGCCGGGATGATCCCGTCAACGACGAGACCGGGTTGGCTCAGGCACTGGTCACACTCGCCTGCTGCCTGAGTGAGTCCGGTCGGCCCAGCGACGCCTTCGTCACCGCCCAGCAGGCCCTCACCGTCCGACGGCGTCTGGTCCGGGCTGATCCGGATGTGCACACGCGCCGACTCGCGGCGGACCTGGCCCGTCTGGCTCCCAGACTGCGCACGGTGGGATATGTCGATGAGGCCCTCGAGCTGGCCCGGGAGGCCGTGGGTCTCTACCGCCGCCTCGATGAGGAGGAGATCGGTTCCTGCACCGGCGATCTTGCCGGTGCCCTGGAGGTGCTGGCCGCCTGTGGGGCCGCCGTCGGGCGTCGAACCAAGGCCCTGGAGGCGGCCGAGGAGGCCGCTGCACTCTACCGGGGACTGGCCCGTCGCACGCCGGCGCTCTACTCGCCGAAGGCCGCCCATGCCCTGGGGACACAGGCTCGGCGCCTGAGCGACGTGGGGCGGCACCGTGAGGCACTCGCCGCGGGCGAGCAAGCAGTCAACCTCGCTCGCGCTCTGGCCCACAGTACCCCCGACACCCACCTGCCCGATCTGGCCGACGCCCTCACGGTCCAGGCCGCCTGCCTGCGTGAGGCTGACAGGCTGGACCGCGCTCTGGCTTCGGCACGGGAGGCGGTCAGCATTCGACGCGCACTGGAGCACAGCCGCCCCAGCACTGAGACCCCGGCCCTGGCTGAGTCCCTGTACGTCCTCGCCGTCTACCTGTACACGGCCGGGCAACTGCAGGAGTCCTTCGCGATGGCCTGGGAGGCCATCGACATCTACCGGCAGCTGGTCCGTACCAACCCGGCTCCTCATACCGCCGACCTGGCTCGGGCGCTCAATATCCTCACCTTGAACCTCAGCCGGGCCGGGCGTGCGCACGAGGCCCTGGCCGCGGTGCAGGAGGCGGTCACCTTCTACCGGAGCCTGGCTCAGGTCGATCCGGCCGCCTACAAGCCGGACCTGGCGGCCTGCCTGCACAACCTGGCCACGTGCCTGAGTGACGTCGGGGACCGCTCCGCTGCCTTGGCCGCAATCCGGGAGACGGCGGCCATCCGACGAGAACTGGCCGAGCGCGATCCGGCGACGCACGCCCCGGCGCTGGCCCCGTGCCTGCACCGGCTCACCAAGCGCCTGGCCGAGGCCGGTCACCGAGGCGAGGCCCTGGAGACCGCACGGGAGGCGGTCGCCCTCTACCGGAGCCTGGCCCGCAGGCGCCCGGAGGACTTCAGCCGGGGGCTCGCCGGCGCGCTGCGAACCTATGCGTCAGTCCTCGAGTGGGCGGGCAGGGAGGCCGACGCCGCCCGCATCCGCCAGGAGAGCGAGGCCATGACAGAGGACAAGGCCTTGGAGGACTCCATCAGGGGATTCTGAGGGGCGGCGCCGGCCCGGCAGTGCCACGGTGCGGGCGGGCGAGTGCGACACGCAAAGCCGGGCGGATCGGGAACTGCGATCTGCGCCCAGGACGTACTTCTCCCCCACACGACTGCGGCCCGTCCCCAGTGATCTGGAGGACGTCGCAGTTCTCGTCGGCGAAGTACGTCCCCGATCGCGATGTCCGACGCACACGGTCCCGATCTACCGGCCTGCCCTGAACTTCCCGCTTGCCTCGTCAGCCCCACCCCATCGCGGCATACCTGGGTGGTCGTCGTCTACTAGTGCGGGGAGTCAGCACGGGCAGGCCGCATCCTCCTCTGGTGCGTGCCAGGCCCCGGCCAGTGCCGATGCCGTCGGCCAGCATCTTCCGCCACACACAGGGAGGGCCGGTCACCATCAGGTGACCGGCCCTCCCCGGAGTTTTGACTCAGAGCGTCGAGCTCTGGCTCACTTCTCGACCTTCTGGGCGGCGGCGCCGCCGGCGGGGGCGAAGCCCGCGGCCTCGGCGTCCTCGGCGCTGGCGAACCAGACCTCGGCGACCGTGGCGTCGTACCAGCGCGAGCCGGGAACGTGGTACTTCATGGAGTCCTCGTTGCCCTTGACCAGGTGGTCGTCGTCGGGAGCGTCGGTGGCGCCCTCCTCGAGACGGACCGCGCCGGCGTACTCGGCCTTGTCAGCCTTGTCAGCCTTGTCGGCCTTCTCCTCAGCCTTCTCGGTCGTGGCCTTCTTCTCGGCCTTGTCCTCGTCGGCGACGGCCTTCTGGGCGGCCTTCTTGGCGGTGGCGACCGCGTCCTCCACGATCTCCTTGCGGGCAACCGGCTCCAGCACCAGGGAGATGACCGCCATGGGGGCGTTGTCGCCCTTGCGGGGGGTCGTCTTGATGATGCGGGTGTAACCGCCCTCGCGGCCCTCGAACTTGGGGGCGAGCTCCTCGAAGAGGCGGTAGACGGCGTACTTGTCCGTCACCTTCTTCAGCACGGTGCGGCGGGCGTGCAGGTCACCGCGCTTGCCCTTGGTGATGAGCTTCTCGACGTAGGGACGCAGGCGACGAGCGCGAGCCTCCGTGGTCTTGATCGACTCGTGAACGATGAGCTGCGTGGCCAGGTTGGCGAGCAGGTGACGCTCGTGCTGGGCGCTGCCGCCCAGACGGGGACCCTTAGTGGGGCGAGGCATGGTTGTCTCCTAGGTGAATAACGAGCCGGCTCAGGCCTGGGTCTCGTCGCTGAACGTGGGGTTGGCGTAGTCGTCGTCCGAGACGTAGTCGACCGGGGAGCCCTTGAGGGAGAGCCCCAGCTCGGCCAGCTTGTCCTTGATCTCGGAGATGGACTTGGCGCCGAAGTTACGGATGTCGAGCAGGTCGGCCTCGCTGCGCGAGACGAGCTCACCGACGGTGTGGATGCCCTCGCGCTTGAGGGCGTTGGAGGAGCGGGCCTGCAGGTCGAGCTCGTCGATCATGAGGGCCAGGTCCTGCTGGAAGGCCTCGTCGATCGGCGAGGGGCCGACCTCGATGCCCTCGGCCTCGACGTTGAGCTCACGGGCCAGGCCGAAGAGCTCCACGAGCGTCTTACCGGCCGAGGCCAGGGCGTCACGCGGGGTGATGGAGGACTTGGTCTCGACGTCGACGATGAGACGGTCGAAGTCGGTGCGCTGCTCCACACGGGTGGCCTCGACGGAGTAGGAGACCTTCTTGACCGGCGAGTAGATCGAGTCCACCGGGATGCGGGAGATCTCCGCGTTGGGGTCCTTGTTCTGGTTGGCGGAGACGTAGCCGCGGCCGCGCTCGACCGTCAGCTCGATCTCCAGCTTGCCCTTCTCGTTGAGAGTGGCGATGACCAGATCGGGGTTGTGGATCTCGACGCCGGCCGGCGGGGTGATGTCACCGGCAGTGACCTCGCTCGGACCGGACTTGCGCAGGTACATGACGACCGGCTCGTCGTTCTCCGAGGACAGGACGATCTCCTTGATGTTGAGGATGATCTGGGCGACATCCTCCTTGACCCCGGGGATCGTGCGGAACTCGTGGGGCACCCCGTCAATGCGGACGCTGGTCACGGCCGCCCCCGGGATGGAGGACAGCAGCGTGCGGCGCAGGGAGTTGCCGAGCGTGTAGCCGAAGCCGGGCTCGAGGGGCTCGAGCACGAAGCGCGAGCGGCGGTCCTCGACCACGACCTCCTCGGTGAGCGTGGGTCGCTGTGCAATGAGCACGTGGTTTCCTTTCGTCGCGGCGCCCGCTATATGACGCCGTTCCTCATGGGTGGAGCAGCCGGCCCGACCGGGCCGGCCCTACTCCGCGTCCCGCCGTGGGGGCGGAACGTGGTGAGACGACGACGCAGCAACCGGCTGCGCCGTCGTCCCTTAAAGCTCAGACGCGACGGCGCTTGGGCGGGCGGCAGCCGTTGAAGGCCTGGGGGGTGACGTCGGTGATCGAGCCGACCTCGAGGCCGGCGGCCTGGAGGGAGCGGATCGCGGTCTCGCGGCCGGAGCCGGGACCCTTGACGAAGACGTCAACCTTCTTCATGCCGTGCTCCTGGGCGCGCCGGGCGGCGGCCTCGGCGGCGAGCTGGGCGGCGTAGGGGGTCGACTTGCGCGAGCCCTTGAAGCCGACCTGTCCGGAGGAGCACCAGGCGATGACGGCGCCCTGCGGGTCCGTCAGCGAGACGATGGTGTTGTTGAAGGTGGACTTGATGTAGGCGTGACCGTGGGTAACGTTCTTGCGGTCCTTGCGGCGCGTCTTGCGCGCGGCGGCGCGGGTCTTGGGAGGCATTCTTCCTTCTTCGTGATGAGGTCGTCACTGCGCCCTGCGCTGGGCGGGGCGCGAGCTGCTGCTTACTTGGCCTTCTTCTTACCGGCCACGGTGCGCTTGGGGCCCTTGCGGGTACGCGCGTTGGTCTTGGTGCGCTGACCGTGCACCGGCAGGTGGCGGCGGTGGCGCAGGCCCTGGTAGCAGCCGATCTCGATCTTGCGGCGGATGTCCGCCTGAACCTCACGACGCAGGTCACCCTCAACCTGGTAGTTGCCGTCGATGTGGGTGCGGAGCTTGACCAGCTCCTCCTCGGTGAGGTCCTTGACGCGGGTGTCAGGGTTGACGCCCGTCGCCTTCAGGGTCTCGTCCGCGCGGGTGCGTCCGATCCCGAAGATGTAGGTGAGTGCGATCTCGACTCGCTTCTCGCGAGGCAGGTCGACACCGGAAATGCGTGCCACGGTGTGGTTCTCCTGTGTGCTCCCGGAGGTCGTCACCCATCTCCTCCACCTCGCCTGGTGGCCCCGGCCTCCGAGAACCGGGGGTTGCGGACCCGCGGTGCGGGTGCGCTGGGATGGGTGCTGGAAAGGGCCGTCCAGGTCTCTGGGCGGCCCGGCGCCGGGGACTCAGCCCTGACGCTGCTTGTGCCGCGGGTTCTCGCAGATGACCATGACGCGGCCGTGGCGACGAATCACCTTGCAGCTGTCACAGATCTTCTTGACGCTCGGCTTGACCTTCATGATGTTCCTCCGCCGGCTCTGAGAGCCGACATGTCACTTGTACCGGTAGACGATTCGGCCGCGGGACAGGTCGTAGGGGCTCAGCTCCACGACCACCCGGTCCTCGGGGAGGATGCGGATGTAGTGCTGCCGCATCTTTCCGGAGATGTGCGCGAGCACGACGTGCCCGTTGCTCAGCTCCACCCGGAACATCGCGTTCGGAAGGGCCTCGACGACCGATCCCTCGACCTCGATGACTCCGTCCTTCTTAGCCATGTTCCTCCATCGGTGCTTTCTCGCTCGAGTTCACCCCGACGACGTCGCCGCCGGGCAGCCGCGGTCGCCGTTGCGCAGGCCCACCGCGGGCGGGTCCCCGTTGCCAGGGTCGTGAATGCGGTATGAGGGCATGCGTCATCGACGGACGCGCGTCCAGCGGATAACTTTACGGCAGACGGCCCAGGCTCCACCATGCCAGATGGCGCGATCACGCGGTGTTTCCTGACACACCGCAGGCGCGTGCGTCGTCGAGGACGCACCCCCGCAGCAGTTCCCGCATCAGCGACTCAGCCCAGCGCCTTGGGCTCGATGCCGTAGGGGGCCAGGCCCTCGGCTCCGCCGTCGGGCGCGGTGAGGACCCAGACACCGCCGGGGACGATGGCCACGGTGTGCTCCCACTGGGCGGCGTGGGAGCCGTCTCGGGTGACGACGGTCCAGCCGTCGTCGAGCTCGCGGGTGGCCGGGCTGCCAGCGGTGAGCATGGGCTCGATGGCCAGCACCATGCCGGGGCGCAGGCGGGGGCCGCGCCGTTTGACGGAGTAGTTGAGGACGTCGGGGGCCATGTGCATGCTCGTGCCAATGCCGTGGCCGACGTACTCCTGAAGGATCCCCAGCTCGTGGCCCTCCCGCTCGGTCACGTCCGCGACAACGGTCTCGACGGCGTCGCCGACCGCGTTGAGGCACAGCTGGCGCCCCCGCCCCTCCCCCGCTGCGGCGCGGGCGACGGCGGCAATGGCCTCCCACAGGGCCTGTCGGGTGGTGGTGTCCACGAGCCGGTCGGTCTCGCTCAGGTAGTTACCGCCGACGACAGTGGTGAAGGCGGCGTCGCCGTGCCACTGGGTGCCGTCCTCGTCGACGATGTAGGCGCCGCAGTCGAAGGTGACCAGGTCGCCGTCGGCCAGGACCCGTTCACCGGGGATGCCGTGGACAACCTCCTCGTTGACCGAGATGCACACGGTGGCCGGGTAGTCGTAGTAGCCCAGGAAGTTGGAGTGAGCGCCGGCGGCCTTGATGACGCCGGCCGAGACGGCGTCGAGCTCGGCGGTGGTGATGCCGGCGCGCACCGCCTCGCGCAGGGCGGCGTGGATGTCAGCGACGACGAGCCCGGCCCGGCGCATGAGACGAACCTGCTCTGGCGTCTTGATCTGGATCTGTTCGCGTGAGAGCACGGGTGCCTCCTGGGGTCGTGTGTAGCGGGCTGGGCCTGGGGCGGTTCCGGCTCCCCCGTCAGGGACGGGGACGGGCCGGAGCATGCGCAGGCGGGTCGTCCGCGTAAGCAGACGACCCGCCGGTGAGCGTGGGCTTCAGGAGCCGGTGATACCGCGGGAGGCGAGGGCCTCCATGATGCGGCCGGTGACGACGTCGATCTCGCCCATACCGTCGACCTGAACCAGCAGGTCGCGCTCGGCGTAGAGGTCGGCCAGCGGCGCCGTGGACTCGGCGTAGACCTCGAGGCGGCGGCGGATGACCGGCTCGGTGTCGTCGGCCCGCCCCTGCTCGCCGGCCCGCTTGAGCAGGCGGGCGACGACGGCCTCAGCGTCGGCGGTAATCTCGACGACGACGTCGAGGGCCAGGCCGGAGGCCTTCAGCATGGAGTCGAGCTCTCCGACCTGGGCCGTGGTGCGCGGGTAGCCGTCCAGGAGGAATCCGTTCTCGCAGTCGGCCTGGGCGATGCGGTCGGCCACCATGGCGTTGGTGATGGAGTCGGGGACGTACTCGCCCTTGTCCATGTAGGCCTTGGCCTGGGTGCCGAGCTCGGTGGCACCGGCGACGTTGGCGCGGAAGATGTCTCCGGTGGAGATGGCCGGGATGCTCAGGCGCTCGGCGATCCGGGCGGCCTGGGTGCCCTTACCCGCTCCGGGGGGACCGAGAAGAACCATGCGTGCACTCATGACAAGAACCCTTCGTAGTGACGCTGCTGCAGCTGGGAGTTGACTTCCTTGACGGTCTGAAGGCCCACACCCACCATGATGAGGATAGTGGTTCCACCGAAGGGCAGGTGCTGAGCCAGGTCCAGCCAGATGACGGCGAGCGTCGGGATGAGGGCGAGGACCACCAGGTAGATGGAGCCCGCCGTCGTGATGCGGTTGATGACGTAGGACAGGTAGCGCACGGTGGGCTCACCGGCGCGGATGCCGGGGATGAAGCCGCCGTAGCGCTTCATGTTGTCCGCGATCTCCTCGGCGTCGAAGGTGATGGCCGTGTAGAAGAAGGCGAAGAAGAGGATGAGGACGCCGTAGGCAGTCAGGTAGATCGGGCTCGTCTGCTGCAGGTTCGTCATGATCCACTGCACCCACTTGCTCGTCTGGTTGCCGAAGCCGGCGATGAGCTGGGGCATGGCCAGGATCGAGGAGGCGAAGATGACGGGGATGACCCCGGCGGTGTTGATCTTGACCGGGATGTAGGTGGTCGATCCGCCGTACTGGCGGCGCCCGATCATCCGCTTGGCGTACTGCACGGGGATGCGCCGCTGGGCCTGCTCGATGTACACCACCGCCAGGGTGGCCAGGAGGACGACGGCCACGATGATGGCGAAGTTGGCCGCGCCGTTGTTGCCTCCGGCGATGGAGAACATGTTGGAGGGGAACTGGGCCACGATGGAGGTGAAGATGAGCAGCGACATGCCGTTGCCGATGCCGCGCTCGGTGATGAGCTCACCCAGCCACATGATGAGGCCGGTGCCGGCGGTCATGGTGATGATGATGAGCAGCGGGGTGACGATCGAGTCGCCGGCGATGATGTGCTGGGCCCTGGCGCACCCCTGGAAGAGCTGACCGCTCTTGGCCGTGGCCACGATGGTGCTGGACTGCAGCAGTCCCAGGCCGATGGTGAGGTAGCGGGTGTACTCGGTGAGTTTGGCGGTGCCCGCCTGCCCCTCCTTGTGGAGCTCCTCGAAGCGGGGGATGACGACCCGCAGGAGCTGGATGATGATGGAGGCGGTGATGTAGGGCATGATGCCCAGCGCGAAGACGCTCAGCTGGAGCAGCGCACCACCGGAGAAGACGTTGACCAGGCTGAGGAGGTTCTGGTCCTTGCCGGCCTCCCCGATGCAGTACTTGGCGTTGGCCAGGTTGACGCCGGGCGCCGGCAGGATCGACCCGAGCCGGAACAGGGCCATGATGCCGAGGGTGAAGAGCAGCTTCGCCCTGAGGTCTGGCGTTCTGAACGCCTGAGTGAACGCGCTGAGCACTCGATCTCCTGTGGACTCGGGGGTGGGTTCGGCCTTGCGGGCAGCAAGGCGGAGCGCAGGGGAACTGCGCCCGGCCCAGACTACCCCGCCGAGCTCGCCACCTGGGCGCTGAGATGGGCTTGCAACGTGGCTGGGGTGCGGGTTTTCTCACGTCTCGTCCCGGTGCGGTGGCCCGGGGTGATCCAAGGCACCCGGCCACAGGTGCGCAGGAGCCGCCGTGCGGTGCGACGCCCGCGCGCGACAGACCCCGGCGGCCCAGGTTTACCTGGACCGCCGGGGTCTGTGATGTCGCTTCTCGTCAGGGCTGCGCCGTCGGGGTGTCACCCGTGCCGGGCTCGGCCCGACGACGTTCAGCGCGTGGCGATGGTGCCGCCGGCGGCCTCGATCTTCTCCTTGGCGGAGCCGGACCAGGCGTCGACCGTGAGCGTCAGGGCCACGGTGACGTCGCCGCCGCCGAGAACCTTGACGAGCTGGTTCTTGCGAACCGCACCCTTGGCGACGAGGTCCTCCACGGTCACCGTGCCGCCCTCGGGGAACAGCTCGGCGATGCGGCCGACGTTGACGGGCTGGAACTCGACCCGGTTGGGGTTGCGGAAGCCGCGCAGCTTGGGAAGACGCATGTGCAGCGGCATCTGGCCACCCTCGAAACCAGGACGGACCTGGTAACGAGCCTTGGTGCCCTTGGTACCGCGACCGGCGGTCTTACCCTTGGACGCCTCACCACGACCCACGCGGGTCTTGGCCTTCTTGGCGCCGGGGGCGGGACGCAGGTGGTGCAGCTTGACGACGCGCACCTTCTCCTCCTGCGTGTTCTCGGTGTCAGCCATCTCAGACCTCCTCAACGGTGACCAGGTGGTGCACCGTGGCAATCAGGCCGCGCACGCTGGGGCTGTCCTCGCGCACGACGGACTGGCGGATCTTGCGCAGACCCAGGGTCTTGAGGGACTCGCGCTGGCGGTGGGTGCCCCCGATGCCAGAACGGACCTGAGTGACCTTGAGCTGCTTGGTCATCTGCTTCGACGCGGTCTCAGCCATCACGCACCCACTCCTTCAGCGGCCTTCTCGGCCTCCTGCTTCTCAGCCTGAGCGCGCTTGTCGGCCTCGCCCTCGGCGCGGGCCCGCAGCATGGACTGCGGGGCGACGTCCTCCAGGGGCAGGCCACGGCGGGCCGCAACGGCCTCGGGCTGCTCCAGCTGCTTGAGGGCGTCCACCGTGGCGTGCACGATGTTGATCGCGTTGGAGGAGCCCAGCGACTTGGACAGGATGTCGTGGACACCGGCGCAGTCCAGCACGGCGCGCACCGGACCGCCGGCGATAACACCGGTACCGGGGGACGCCGGGCGCAGGAGGACGACTCCGGCGGAGTCCTCACCCTGGACCAGGTGCGGGATGGTGCGGCGGATCATCGGGACGTGGAAGAAGTTCTTCTTCGCGATCTCGACGGCCTTGGCGATGGCGGAGGGAACTTCCTTCGCCTTGCCGTAGCCCACGCCGACGGTGCCCTCACCGTCACCGACGACCACGAGAGCCGTGAAGGTGAAGCGGCGGCCGCCCTTGACGACCTTGGACACGCGGTTGATGGTGACGACGCGCTCGATGTACTTGTCGTCATTGCCGCGACCACGGTCGCGGCGGTCGTTGTTGCGGTCGCGGCGGCCGCGGCCCTCGCCCCGGCGCTCGTCGTTCTCGCGCTGGGCCGAGCCGTCGGACGACGCGGACCTGTCTCGCTGCGGTGCAGCCATCAGATGTTCCTCTGCTTTCTCGTCGTCTTAGTGCTCACAGCTTCAGGCCGCCCTCACGGGCGCCCTCGGCGACGGCCGCGACACGGCCGTGGTACTTGTTGCCGCCGCGGTCGAACACGACTGCCTCGATACCCAGTGCCTTGGCCCGCTCGGCGATGAGCTCGCCGACCTTGTGGGCGGCGCCCACCTTGTGGCCCTCGACGCCCTTGGCGGCCTCCTCCAGGGTGGAGGCGGCGCACAGGGTGTGGCCGATGGTGTCGTCCACGACCTGAGCCACCATGTGGCGGTTGGACCGGGTGACCACCAGACGGGGACGCTCGGGCGTGCCGGAGATGTGCTTGCGCACGCGCTGGTGACGGATCTTGCGGGCGATGGCGCGGGGGTTGCCCTTGCCCCTCTTGATCGAGTAAGCCATGGTCACTTACCAGCCTTTCCGACCTTGCGGCGCACGTTCTCGCCGGCGTAGCGCACGCCCTTGCCCTTGTAGGGCTCCGGCGGACGGATCTTGCGAATGTTCGCCGCGACCTCGCCGACCTGCTCCTTGGAGATACCGGAGACAGTGATCTTCAGGTTGCCGTCGACCGTGAAGGTGATGCCCTCGGGGGGCTCAACGGTCACGGTGTGGGAGAAGCCGAGGGAGAGCTCGATGCCCTGGCCCTTGGCGGCGACGCGGTAACCGGTGCCGACGATCTCGAGCTGCTTGGAGTAGCCCTCGGTGACGCCGATCACCATGTTGTTGATGAGGGTGCGCGACAGTCCGTGCAGCGAGCGCGAGCGGCGCTCGTCGTCGGGGCGCGTGACCAGGATGGAGCCGTCCTCCTGGCGGGTGACGCTCAGGGGCTCGCTGATCGTGCGGGACAGGGTGCCCTTGGGACCCTTGACCGTCACGTCCTGGCCGTCGATGGTGACGTCCACTCCGGCAGGAACCGGAACGGGGAGCCGTCCAATACGAGACATGGTTTTCCTCCGTTCCTTCTCTTACCAGACGTAGGCGAGGACTTCGCCGCCCACGCCACGCGACTCGGCCTGCTTGTCGGTCAGGAGGCCGGAGGAGGTGGACAGGATCGCCACTCCCAGGCCGCCGAGGACCTTGGGCAGGTTGGTGGACTTGGCGTAGACGCGCAGGCCGGGCTTGGAGATCCGGCGCAGGCCCTGGATGGCCCGCTGGCGGTTGGCTCCGTACTTGAGGCTCAGCGTGAGCGTCTTGCCGACCTCGGCGTCCGTGACCTCGTAGCCGGCGATGTAGCCCTCGGCCTTGAGCATCTCAGCGATGTTCACCTTGAGCTTGCTCGACGGCATCGACACGGTGTCGTGGTAGGCGCTGTTTGCGTTGCGCAGACGGGTCAGCATGTCTGCGATGGGGTCTGTCATTGTCATGAGTGGGCCTTAGCCCTTCCTCGTCGTGGTTTCCTCAGCGGACCTGCGACGTAAGTTCTTACCAGCTGGACTTGCTCACGCCCGGGAGCTCGCCGCGAAGGGCCATCTCACGCAGGCAGATACGGCACAGGCCGAACTTGCGGTAGACCGAGTGCGGGCGGCCGCAGCGCTGGCAGCGCGTGTAGGCACGGACACCGAACTTGGGCTTGCGGTTCGCCTTCTCAATCAGTGCGGTCTTCGCCATCTCAC
The DNA here is from genome assembly GCF_016694895.1 of Actinomyces sp. HMT 175. Taxonomy (NCBI): domain Bacteria; kingdom Bacillati; phylum Actinomycetota; class Actinomycetes; order Actinomycetales; family Actinomycetaceae; genus Actinomyces; species Actinomyces sp. HMT 175. The sequence goes on along the minus strand of NZ_CP068012.1, from coordinate 691,643 downwards.
TTCTCCTTGAAGGGGAAGCCGAGCTGCTTGAGCAGCGAGCGGGCCTCCTCGTCGGTCTTGGCCGTGGTCACCACGGTGATGTCCATGCCGCGGACGCGGTCGATCTGGTCCTGGTCGATCTCGTGGAAGACAGCCTGCTCGGTCAGACCGAAGGTGTAGTTGCCGTTCCCGTCGAACTGCTTGGGGCTCAGACCGCGGAAGTCGCGGATACGGGGCAGCGAGATCGAGACCAGACGGTCCAGGAACTCCCACATGCGGTCGCCGCGCAGCGTGGAGTGCGCGCCGATCGGCATACCCTCACGCAGCTTGAACTGCGCGATGGACTTGCGGGCCCGGGTGACCTGGGGCTTCTGGCCGGTGATGGCGGCGAGGTCGCGCACGGCGCCCTCGATCATCTTGGAGTCGTGGGCGGCCTCGCCCACACCCATGTTGACGACGACCTTGACGACGCGCCCGACCTCCATCACGTTGCCGTGCTGGAACTCCTTGAGCAGGGCGGGGCGCACCTCCTCGGCGTACTTCGTCTTGAGACGGGGGGTGGTCTTCTCAGCCATGGTCACAGGTCCTCCCCGCTCTTCTTGGCGTAACGCACGCGGACGGTGCGCTTGCGGCCGTCGGGACGCACGCCCTCCTCGACGCGGAAGCCCACGCGGGTGCGCTTCTTCGTCTTGGGGTCGACGAGCATGACGTTGGAGGCGTGGATGGGCGCCTCAACGGTCTCGATGCCGCCGGTGCGGGCGCCCTGCTGGGACTGCCCCACCTTGGTGTGCTTGGTCACGCGCTGGACGCCCTCGACGATGACACGGTCAGTGCCCTTGAGGACCTCCAGAACGCGACCGGTCTTGCCCTTGTCCTTACCGGCGATGACGATGACCTGGTCGCCCTTCTTGATGCGTGCCATGTTCAGATCACCTCCGGGGCGAGCGAGACGATGCGCATGAACTTCTTCTCACGAAGCTCACGGCCGACGGGTCCGAAAATGCGCGTACCGCGCGGCTCCCCATCGTTCTTGAGGATGACGGCGGCGTTCTCGTCGAAGCGGATGTATGAGCCGTCGGGACGACGACGCTCCTTGCGGGCACGCACGACGACGGCCTTGACGACCTCGCCCTTCTTCACGTTGCCGCCGGGAATGGCGTCCTTGACGGTGGCGACGATCGTGTCGCCGATACCCGCATAGCGCCGACCCGATCCACCGAGAACACGGATGCAAAGGATCTCCTTGGCACCGGTGTTGTCGGCGACCTTCAGTCGCGACTCCTGCTGGATCATTGAGTGTTCTCCTGTCGTCGAGCCGGTTCTCAGGAAGCTCCTGAGCCTGGCCGAACGTTCTTCTGGTCTTGCACACGTCTCCCCCGGCCGCAGGCCGCACGATGCTGACCCAGGGATAGGGGATTCCCGCGGTACGTTGTCCCGACAGACACAGGCGCAGACTGCACGAGGTCTCTGCCGGGCGCACCGAGGGCGCGCGCAACTCCATTAGCCTAGTCCAGCCGCCGCATCACGCGGAACCTGAGATGACCAGCCCGCCCTGTGCCTTTGCTCACCGGCTTTTCCCGGACCTCCGACGCCGGCGCTCGAAGCACCCGGTCGGCCCATCGACCCCTGGTCGAGGACGTACCGGCCCGCCGAGGACTGCGTTGCCCTCCAGACGACTGGGGTGCGACCGTCGCCCTGTGGAGGTCAAGGACGTCCCCGTCGCACACCGCAGTCCCCGATCCGCCTACTTGACTGTCGGCCGTGGTCCGCAGCCGGCCCTGGCCCGGGCCTTTTCAGAACCGCCTCTACTCCACGAGGGTCGGGATCTCCTGGCCAAGGGTTGTGCACACTGCACGAAGGCCCCATCTACCCGCAGTACACCCCATCCTCCTCCAGTAGTGCCCGACCCTCGTGGAGTACTACGCGGTCCGGCACCGGCGCCGCACCGCAAGGCTGCTCACATCCCGTGGGGCCGCCGCCCCTGAGAACCTCGCCGTCAACAACGCCGACGCCGCAGCCTCCCGGGTGGGATGCTGCGGCGTCGGGGGCCGGCTCGACCGAGTCGAGGGCGGCGTTCAGCCGAGGGTCACTTGGCGCGCTCGAGGATCTCCAGGAGGCGGAAGTGCTTGGTGGCGCTCAGCGGGCGGGTCTCCATGATGGAGACGAGATCGCCAACACCGGCCTCGTTGTTCTCGTCGTGGACCTTGACCTTCTTGGAGCGACGGAGGACCTTGCCGTACAGGGAGTGCTTGTAGCGCTCCTCGACGAGGACGACAACCGTCTTGTCCATCTTGTCGGAGACGACGTAGCCGCGACGCACCTTGCGCTGGGGGCGCTCGGTGGACTGCTCGACGTTCTCAGTGCTGGTCTGCTCGCTCACTTGGACTCCTCCGTGCTCGGGGCGGTGCGAATACCGAGCTCACGCTCGCGCACGATCGTGTAGATGCGGGCGATGTCGCGACGCACAGCCTTGAGACGTCCGTGGTCCTCGAGCTGGCCGGTCGCCGAGGCGAACCGGAGGTTGAACAGCTCGGCCTTGGCCTTGGAGAGCTCCTCGGAGAGGCGCTCGTTGTCCATGCCGTCGAGGTCGGCGGGGGTCAGGCCCTTGGAACCGATTGCCATCAGACGTCACCACCCTCACGAGTCACGAAACGGGTCTTCATCGGAAGCTTGTGCTGTGCGCGGCGCATGGCCTCGCGGGCGAGGGCCTCGTCGACACCGCCGAGCTCGAACAGGATGCGTCCGGGCTTGACGTTGGCGATCCACCACTCGGGTGCACCCTTACCGGAACCCATACGGGTCTCGGCGGGCTTCTTGGTCAGGGGGCGGTCCGGGAAGATGTTGATCCACACCTTGCCGCCACGCTTGATGTGGCGGGTCATGGCGATACGGGCCGCCTCGATCTGGCGGTTGGTGATGTAGGCGGGCTCGAGGGCCTGGATGCCGTACTCACCGAAGGCGATCTGGTTGCCGCCCTTGGAAAGGCCCGTGCGGTGCGGGCGGTGCTGCTTGCGGAACTTGGTCCGGCGGGGGATGAGCACGGCTCAGGCCTCCGTTCCCTGGTCTGCGGCAGCGGTCTCGGCGGCCGGCGTCTGCTCGGCTGCCTGCTGCTGCTCGGTGTTCTGACGCGAACCGCGCTCACCGCGGTCGCCACGACGGCCGCCGCGGCGCTCGCCCCGGCCCCGGCCACGGGAGCCGGACTCGGCCTGCTGGCGGGCGAACTCGCGCTCGGTGATGTCGCCCTTGTAGATCCACACCTTGACGCCGAGGCGGCCGAAGGTGGTCTTGGCCTCGTAGAAGCCGTAGTCGATGTTCGCGCGCAGGGTGTGCAGCGGCACGCGTCCCTCGCGGTAGAACTCGCTGCGGCTCATCTCGGCGCCGCCCAGGCGGCCGGAGCACTGCACCCGGATGCCCTTGGCGCCGGCGCGCATCGCTGACTGCATGCCCTTGCGCATGGCGCGACGGAAGGACACGCGGGAGGCGAGCTGCTCGGCGATGCCCTGGGCGACCAGCTGGGCGTCCAGGTCGGGGCTCTTGACCTCGAGGATGTTGAGCTGGACCTGCTTGCCGGTCAGCTTCTCGAGCTGACCGCGCAGGCGCTCGGCCTCGGCCCCACGGCGACCAATGACGATGCCGGGACGGGCGGTGTGCAGGTCGACGCGCACGCGGTCACGGGTGCGCTCGATGTCGACCTTGGAGATTCCGGCCCGCTCCATGCCGTCCTCCATGAGGCGGCGGATCTTGACATCCTCCTCCACGAAGTCGCGGTAACGCTGACCGGGCTTGGTGGAGTCGGCGAACCAGCGCGAGCGGTGGTCCGTGGTGATGCCCAGGCGGAACCCGGTCGGGTTGACCTTCTGCCCCATTACCGGGCTCCTTCCTTCGTTGCGGCGTCGGACTTGTCCCCGACGATGACGGTGATGTGGCTGGTCCGCTTGAGGATCCTGCTGGCCCGACCCTGCGCACGGGGACGGAACCGCTTCAGGGTGGGACCCTCGTCGGCGAACGCCTCGATGATGAACAGGTCGTTCTCGTCGAAACGCTCACCGTCACGCTCAGCCTTGAACCGGGCGTTGGCGATTGCGGACTCGAGGACCTTGCGCACCGGCACCGCAGCGGCCTGCGGGGCGAATCGGAGCACGTTGACGGCCTCGACGGCGCGCTTGCCGCGGACGACATCCACGACCCGGCGCGCCTTCATCGGCGTGCAGCGCACGTACTTGGCCTGCGCCTTGGCTTCCATGTTCTCTGCCTCTCAAACTTTCCGACGTCCGTCAGCGACGCGACTTGCGGTCGTCCTTGACGTGCCCGCGGAAGGTGCGGGTCGGAGCGAACTCACCGAGCTTGTGGCCCACCATGGACTCGGTAACGAAGACCGGCACGTGCTTGCGACCGTCGTGGACGGCGAAGGTGTGCCCCAGGAAGTCCGGCGTGATGACCGAACGGCGGGACCAGGTCTTAATGACGTTCTTGGTGCCCTTCTCGTTCTGAGCGTCCACCTTCTTAAGGAGGTGGTCGTCGACGAAGGGACCCTTCTTCAGACTACGCGGCATGATTCAGGCTCCTATCAGCGCTTCTTGCCGGTCCGACGACGACGCACGATGAGGCGGTCGCTGGACTTGTTGGGACGGCGGGTGCGGCCCTCGGGCTTGCCCCACGGCGAGACGGGGTGACGACCACCGGAGGTCTTGCCCTCACCACCACCGTGCGGGTGGTCCACCGGGTTCATGACGACACCGCGGACGGTCGGGCGCACGCCCTTCCAGCGCATACGGCCGGCCTTGCCCCAGTTGATGTTGGACTGCTCGGCGTTGCCGACCTCGCCGATGGTGGCGCGGCAGGCGGCCTCCACGTTGCGGATCTCCCCGGAGGGCATGCGCAGCTGCGCGTACTTGCCCTCCTTGGCGACCAGCTGGACGGAGGTGCCGGCGCTGCGAGCGATCTTGGCCCCGCCACCGGGACGCAGCTCGACCGCGTGGACGACCGTACCGGTGGGGATGTGACGCAGCTGCAGGTTGTTGCCGGGCTTGATGTCGGCGCTGGGGCCGGCCTCGACGACGTCGCCCTGACGGAGCTTGTTCGGGGCGATGATGTAGCGCTTCTCGCCATCCATGTAGTGCAGCAGGGCGATGCGCGCGGTGCGGTTGGGGTCGTACTCGATGTGAGCGACCTTCGCGGGCACGCCGTCCTTGTCGTGACGACGGAAGTCGATGAGACGGTAGGCGCGCTTGTGGCCACCACCCTTGTGGCGGGTGGTGATACGACCGGAGGAGTTACGTCCACCGGACTTGCTCAGCGGGCGCACCAGCGACTTCTCGGGCGTGCTGCGCGTGATCTCCACGAAGTCGGCCACGGAGGAGCCGCGACGACCCGGGGTCGTGGGCTTGTACTTACGGATTCCCATATCGATCCTTTACCTTCCGTGGCGCACTAGGCCACATCACCGAAGATGTCGATGGTCCCCTCGCGCAGGGTGACGATCGCACGGCGGGTGTCCTTGGACTTGCCGATCCCGGTGCGGGTGCGGTGCGTCTTGCCCTTGCGGTTGATGGTGTTCACCGAGGAGACCTTGACATCGAAGATGGCCTCAACGGCCTGCTTGATCTCGGTCTTGTTGGATCCCGGCGCCACGATGAACGTGTACTGGCCACGGTCCATGCAGGCGTAGGACTTCTCGGAGACCACCGGCGCGATGATGACGTCGCGGGGGTTCTTGGACTTCTCGAGGCTCACTTGGACTCCTCCTCACCCTTGCCCAGGAACGCGTCCAGGCCAGAGGCCGTGAAGACGACGTCGTCGGACTTGAGGACGTCGTAGGTGTTGAGCTGGTCGGCCCACAGGACGTGCGCCTCGGGGGCGTTGCGCAGGCTGAGCCTGGACAGGTCGTCCTGACGGTCCACAATCACCAGGGCCTTACGGTCGGTGAGGTTGCGCAGCGCGACCAGGGCGTTCTTGGTGGAGGGCACCGTGGTGGTGACGAACTCGGTGATGACGTGGACGCGGCCGTTGCGGGCGCGGTCGGACAGGGCGCTGCGCAGGGCGGCGGCCTTCATCTTCTTGGGGGTCCGCTGGGTGTAGTCGCGCGGCTGCGGGCCGTGGACGGTGCCACCGCCGACGAACTGCGGGGCGCGGGTCGAGCCCTGGCGGGCGCGGCCGGTGCCCTTCTGGCGGTAGGGCTTGCGACCACCGCCGCGGACGTCGCCGCGGGTCTTGGTGGCGTGGGTGCCCTGGCGGGCCGCGGCCAGCTGGCCGACGACCACCTGGTGCATGAGCGGAATGTTGAGGGGGGCGTCGAAGACCTCGGCGGGCAGCTCGACGCTGCCGGTCTTCTTGCCCGCGGAGTCGACGACGTCGACGGTGAGTGCCTCAGTCATGGTCTCAGGCTCCCTTCACGGCGGTGCGGACGACGACGACCGAGCCCTTGGGGCCGGGGATCGCGCCGTTGACGAGCAGAACGCCCTTGTCAACGTCGATGCCGCGGATCTTGAGGTTCTGGACGGTGCGGCGCGCGTGGCCCATACGACCGGCCATGCGCAGGCCCTTGAAGATGCGCCCGGGGGTGGCGCAGGCGCCGATGGAGCCGGGCTTGCGGTGGTTGCGGTGAGCACCGTGGGAGGCGCCCACACCGGCGAAGCCGTGGCGCTTCATGACACCGGCGAACCCCTTACCCTTGGAGGTCCCGGTGACGTCGACCAGCTGGCCGACCTCGAAGGTGTCAGCGGCCAGCTCCTGGCCGGGGGTGAACTCCGACGCCAGGGAGGTGCGGATCTCCGCCACGTGGCGGCGGGGCTCGACCCCGGCCTTGGCGAAGTGGCCGGCGAGCGGCTTGGTGACCTTGCTGACGTCGATGTCGCCGAAGGCGAGCTGAACGGCCTCGTAGCCATCGGTCTCGATGGTGCGGACCTGGGTCACGACGTTGGTGTCGACCCGGACGACGGTCACAGGGCGCAGGACCCCGTTCTCGTCCCAGATCTGCGTCATGCCGAGCTTGGTGCCGAGCAGCGCCTTGGCAGGCGCGGCGGCAGCCGGCGTGTTAAGCGTTGTCATGGCAGTCCTCAGAGCTTGATCTCGATGTTGACGTCAGCGGGCAGGTCGAGACGCATGAGCGAGTCGACGGCCTTGGGCGTCGGGTCGACGATGTCGATCAGCCGCTTGTGCGTGCGCATCTCGAAGTGCTCGCGGCTGTCCTTGTCCTTGTGCGGCGACCGGATCACGCAGAACACGTTCTTCTCGGTCGGCAGCGGCACCGGGCCCACGACCGTCGCGCCAGCGCGGGTCACGACGTCGACGATCTTGCGCGCCGAGGAGTCGATGACCTCGTGGTCGTAGGACTTGAGCCGGATGCGGATCTTCTGTCCCGCCATGGCGCCTAACCTCTCTTGTACTTGCTTCTGGCCGGTCCACGCGCTCGGGCGTGTCGCTTCAGGACGCGCGCCGCTCCCGTGGTGGGAGGCGGTGAACCGGTCTGGACACACGGAAACCCGTTCAGGAGGAACGGGTCCGTCAGTATGAATCCCGGGGCGATCCCGGGGCGGCACAACCAGGGGCACGCATGTGCACGCCCTTGGCCGGCCGGATTACGTTATCAGGGCCCGCGCGGGCAGCGGAACCCAGGATCGGGCCTAGAGGCTGTGAGTCCGCCCACTGGCCCCCGCGCTCGGGCGTGTCGCGTCCAGTACCGGGATCTCCGCGGTATCGATGAGCTCCTGGTTATCCCATTGTCCCGACGGCGCCGACAGCGACGCGATCTCCTCCAGGAGCGCCAGGTTCTCCATCTCGGAGGGCTGGGGAGGGACCGGAAGGTCGGTGAACCACCGTTGGGGCTCGACACCGGCGTCGTCATCCATCCAGATCCGCATCTGCTCCGCCCAGGTCTGGGGGCGCGGCTCCTCCTGCGCAGCACGGGCCCTGGCCAGGGCCCGCTCCTTGGCCCGCGCCGCCGCGTAGCCCGAGCGCCACAGGTACAGCCCGATGACAATGAGCCCCGCGGCCAGACCCACGGCCCACCAGGGGAAGTGGGGAACGTCGGGGCGCTTGCCCGCCGCCGCGAGGTCCTTGGCAGGGGTCGGGTAGATGCGCTCGCCGGTCAGCAGGATGCGGTGGGTGTTGATGCCCAGGGGCGTGCAGGTCACCAGGGTGAGCAGGTCCTTGCCCTCCTCGACGCGCAGAGCCTCGGTCTCCTCGGGCTCGACGACCTTGGTGCTGGTGACCCGGTAGGTGAGGACCTCTCCGAAGACCTCGACGATGAGGCTGTCACCGGTCTTGACCTTGTCCAAGTTGGTGAACATGGTGGCCTCGGCCAGACCTCGGTGCCCGGTGATGACCGAGCGGGTCCCCTCTCCCCCGACCGGCAACGAGGTGCCCTCCAGGTGCCCCAGGCCCTTGAGCAGGGTGTCGTCGGCCGTGCCGTGGTAGACGGGCAGGTCCAGGGAGATGGAGGGGATCTTGAGACGGGCCATGAGGCCCTCGTTATTGGCCTTGAGGATGTTGGCGTACTGCAGGGAGCTGTCCTTGCTCGAGCCGGCACCGGTGGGGACGTGGTTGTTGGCCTCCAGGACCGCCCCAGCCGAAAGCGCGTCGTTGTAGGCGTGCGCCTGCTCGACCTGGGTCTTGGCATCGGGACGAGCCCCATCGACCTGGGCGGAGTAGTCGGCAGTCACCTTCGACTGGTTGTACTGGGAGACCCAGGAGGCCGCCGTCGGATAGGTCAGCAGCCCCATGCCCACCACCGCCATGATGGAGGTGACCAGGGCGGAGACCGACAGGCGCCAGGCCCGGGGACGACGATGCTTCTGGAGGCTCGAGGCGCGGGTGCGCGGAGTCCGGGCGGTGCGGGGTGTGCGTGCTTTGCGAGAGATCATGGGGGCCTCGTGCGCTTCCAGGGTCGGGTGTGTCGGGGTGGGGATGGTGCGGGTTCGCACATGGCGGTGCAGGCGCCCGGCGGATCGGGGTCCGTCGAGTGCCTGCACCGGTTCCGCTCAGGCCACCACCTCACGATCGAGACGGGTTCAGAACCGGTCACGACGTGGGTGAGGTGGTGCCCTTGCGGTCGTGGCTGTCGGCCGGGGCTCACTGGTCCCGACCGACAGCCGGTGTCATCAGAGCGCGAGGTTCGCGTTCTGCTTGCGCTCGCGGTAGCGGGCCACGAGGACGGAGCCGACGGCGATCATCAGCAGGGACGCGCCGGAGGCGGTCAGGATGAGCATGCCGTTGGCACCGGTCAGGGGCAGGCCCGGAACCGACTGCTTGGTGTTCTCGATGGTGACGTTGTCCGTGGTCACCGCACCGACCTCAATCTTGACGGGGGTCACGGCGCCGTCACCGGCGGGCAGGACGTAGCCGGCCGGAGCCTTGGTCTCGACCAGGACGTAGCAGCGCGCGGTGGCATCCTTCTGGTTGTCACGGTCTGCACCGTCGATGGAGTCGGAGATGAACAGGCCCTTGACGTTGATGGCGCCCTGCGCGTCCGTGGTCAGCGTGGTCTCGCCGTTGATGGCGATGGGGTCGCCTTCCTTGTCCTTGGTGCAGGTGTTGGCGTAGGCGTTCTTGGCCTTGTACAGCTGGAACTGAGCGCCCTGGAGGCCGGCTTTGTCCTGGCCCTGCTGGTGGTTGTCCACCTTCTTGATGAGCAGGTCGCCCCAGCGGGAAGTCACCTCGTTAGAGGTCGGCGGGTCGTTGGGGTTCGCCGGGGGCTCCTCGGGCGTCGGGGGCTGCTCGGCGTAGACGGTGTCGCTGATCACCTGAGCCCGGTTCGTGATGGCGCCGTTGCGGGCCTCGGTCACCTTGCCCTGGAAGACGGCGGACACCTTCTTGCCGGGGGCGGCCTTGATCTTCTTCAGACCCTCGGCGGTGAAGGTGACGGTGACGGTCTGCCCCTTGGTGTCCACCTTGTAGTCGGTGGGATCCAGGGTCGTGCCCTCGAGGGAGACCTCAGTGGCGGTCACCGCCGTGAGGCGGTCGTCCAGGGTGTCCCTGAGCTGGAAGTACTTGTAGAAGGACTTGGCGTCGAGAGTCGGCGCCGTCGAGCTCACCGGGAACTTGATGAGGGAGCCGACACCGTAGCCGTTGAGCTTCTGCTCCTGGATGCTCTTCTCAACGCTGATGGCCTCGTTCTTGGGGTAGACGTGGACATCGTAGATCCACTGGCCGTCGGCGCCCGCAGCGGTGTTCGGGTGAGGAACCGTCACCACGAAGGGCTTGGCCTTCTGGACGATGTTGCCGGGGGTCGTGGTCTCGCACACGAGGTAGGCCTGAACCGGCATGTCCGTAATCGTGGCGAGTCCCTCGTTGTTGGTGGCCGGGGAGACCTTGGGGGTGCCGAACTTGTGCGCTCCCAGCGTGGGGGCGGCGGGGTTGGTGCAGGCGCTGTCCGGCACGCCGGCCTTGGACAGGTCACTGATCGTGTCCCACCCGGCGGGGTCCTTCAGGTTGATGTCGGTGATCGGGTAGGCGGTGAAGACGACGCCCTGGACGGGAGCCCCCTTGCTGTCCGCGTTCTGCGGGGTACCGGTGGGGTTACCGATGTCCTTGCCGCCGCCGGTGAGGTGCTTGTGGATGGCGAGGGAGCCCGTCGCATCCGTCTTGATGTTGCCGTAGTTAGGCGTTTCCGTGGCCACGGCCGAAGGGGCCAGGCCGAGGAAGGCCAGGGTGAGGACACCGGCTGCGGCAGCAGCCCGACGCCCCAGCGTGCTGGCGTTGTGCTTCATGGGTTGGGATTTCCTTTCACTGTGCGCCGCGGGGAGATGCGAACGCGTGGCAGAGGTATGGATAGGGAGTTTTTCTCCGGTGGACGGCTCCGTCTTGTCCGACGGCGTCACCGGCGCCTCCGACCTTTCATGCGTGGGTCGGTGGGCGGATCAGTCGAGGTTGCAGTGACGGCGCCTCCTGAGGAGTCCGGTGGAGATCGCCAGAGCGGAGACGACCGCTCCTGCGATCAGGAAGATGTGCGCACCGCGTCCGCCTGTCAGGGGCAAGCGGGGGGTGGCCGCCTTCTCGTTGGTGAAGGCCTTCGAGAAGGAGTACTGGAGGGCGTTGGGCTTGATGGCGAAGCTGCGGCTCGTCGTGTCAAGCCGGTATCCCGCGGGAGCCCGCTTCTCCACCAGGGAGTAGGAGCGCGTGTCCCAGGGCAGGCCGGTCAAGGTGAAGGAACCGGCCGCGGGGTCCGTGTCGGCGTAGGGGCCGCCCGGGCACCGTCCCCTGCCACCGGCGATGACGCAGTCGGTGACGGTGGTCCTGGCCGGGACTCCGGGGCCGCTGAGCGTCCACTCCGAGCCGCCCAGGGCATGTCCGCTCGTGTCCTGCTTCTTCCAGGACACGGCTCCGGTCAGACGCTGGTTGGTCACGGCTCCCCTGGTGACACCGGTGGTGTCCTTGAGCCCAGCCTTGAGGTTGGCGCCGGAGACGTCGTTGAAGGCCAAGGTCTTGTCCAGGCGCTGGTATCCACTGGGGGCGGTTCTCTCGGTGACGGAGTAGCTCCCCCACGCCAGTCCACTGACCTCGAAGACACCCGGAGCCGGGTTGGTGTCCCGGTAGGCGCCGCCGCGGCAGCCCGCCGCCTGGCAGTCCTCGACGACGGTGCCGGCGGGGACGCCGGGACCGGTCAGGGTCCAGCTGGTACCGCCCAGGGGTGTCTGACCGTCCTGGTCGACCTTGGTCCAGGACAGCGCTCCGGGCTTGGTCGTGTTGGTGACCGAGCAGGTGAGGCGATCGGTGCCCCGCACCTGGATGTTGGATCCTGTCAGGCTCGAGCGGCTCCAGCTGCCGCGCGTCCCGGGGGTCTGGGCGCACTGCCATGCGCTCGCCTCGTAGCCCGGTGCCTGGGGGTTCGTGGAGGACTCGCTGAGCACGTACTGTCCTGGACGCACCGCCTTGATCCCGGTGTCAACGTTGCCGGTCACCTGCTGGGACGCCGCCCCACCGTTGCCTTGCTGGGCCTTGAGGGTCCACTGGTCGGCCCCGAGGGCCCTGACCTGCCCGGTGTAAGGGGCCTGGACGTTCTTCACGAGCCGGATCGTGGGGACGCGCACCGCGATCCGGTAGTCCTCCACCTCGCCGCCCATCGTGCTGCCGGTGGGCTTGAGGTTCACTCCTGCCTCAGCTGTCCTCACCCGTAGGTAGGTGTGGGGCTGGGATCCGGCCTCTCCATCGATGCTGCGCACGACGTCCTCGGGGACGGTCCAACGCAGTGTGGCATTGCCCCAGCCGTCACAGGTGGTCTGACCGCTCTTCTCGGTGGCGTCAAAGACGCCGTTGTGGTTCCAGTCGATCCAACCGGCCACCGCTCCCCGGCCGCCGCAGCGGACGTTGGTGGTGTACTGCTGTCCCGGGGCGGTCTCAATGCCTGAGGCGGGGATGGAGACACCGTCCTCGTCGTTGCCGTACCAGCCGTCGTTGTCGTCGCCGTCGGCCCCGTCGCTGAAGCGCTGCTGGGACTCGGCGTCAGTACCCGAGCCCAGGTAGGGTCCGGTGGGCTGCATGCGGGTGGTGTTGATGAGGCGGCCACCGAACAGGTCATAGCCGTTGCGGTTCGTGACCTCACCACCATCCCACCTGGGCTGCAGGAGAGCGGAGGCACTGCCGTAGGAGACCGGCGCGTCACCGAAGTCGGTGACCAGGACCAGCCCGAGGGCGACGGCGGAGTAGCCCGACCCCTGCATGGTGATGGTGGCGCTGGTGGCCCCTTCCATGAACATGGAGACCGCGGGACCACCGATGCCGTTGGGCTTGGAGTAACCGCCGCCACTCTGGTAGACGCACTCCTGTGCCGTGTTATCCAGCCTCAGGGTGTGGTTCCCGTTGGAGAAGGACGCGCGGGTCGTGACCGGCCGCCCGGTACCTCCTCTGGTGTCCGTGCAGTTACTGGAGCGCCCACCGTCGAGGAGGCGCCAGGTGACTCGCTGGTCATTGGGGACCTGGGCCTGGATCCACTCGCCGTCGAAGGGGTCATTGGTGCTGCCGGGGTTGGAGGCCTCCGCGTCGGCGAAGACCAGGCCGTTGAGGGCCACCGGCGTGGAGCTGCCGTCGGGGGCCTGGACAGCTGCCGAGCAGGAGACGTCAAAGCTGATGCGCGAGTATCCGCCCGTGGGAGTGCGGTCGGCCCGACGATCGTTCTTGTCCCTGCCGTCCCAGGTCTTCTCCCCGTTGTAGGCATAGCCGTTGGCCAGCCCGATGACCATCTGGTTGTGGTTGACGTAGTTGTCCGGGTACTTCAGACCGCTCTGCCACTCCATACCGCCGTTGCTCCAGCTTCCGGCACCACCAGTGTTGTAGAGGTTGTCGAGGATGTCACCGGCCCAGGTGCCCGGAATCGTGGCGACCAGCGGGCCGCGAGAAAGGTCGTCGGGAAAGTCCTTCCGGTGACCAAGGTGCTTGAGATTGGACAGGTTGCAGGTGGTGACCAGGTATCCGGCCTCCCCCAGGTCGCGGTAGTTGGTGAAGGTCCTGCGCTGCCCGTAGTCGAGCACGGGAACATTCGGCTTGGCCTGGCCGGCGAAGTTCTGGTCATAGTCCGCCCACTGGAGCCACTGGATGGTGTCCCGATACCAGCTGGTGCCGCCCTGGGCGAAGACCGCCGGAAGCGCGTCGGCCGGAAGCCCGCTCGGGGCCGCCCCGGCAGAAGGCTGCTCAGTGCCCACGAGCGCCGCGGCGACGCAGGTGAGTGCCGCAGCGCCGGCGATGAGCTTGCGCAGGCGAGGCTTGATGGCACGACGACGCAGCAAAGGGAACACACTCCAATTCATGAGGAACCAACAGCGCTGGGACCGCCCTCTCTTAGGCGTCGACTCCATGCCCTTGGCAACAGGGATTAACTTAGTTGACGTATCCGGGCAATACAGGATCGGTGATGGATCTGAAATCGTCCGTTATAGCATTGCGACACAATTCATTACATCGGAATCACGAAGACGCGGAAATCGTGTCATTCATATTTCTATTCATGTTGACGGTCGGCTGTGCCCTTTCCCGTCATGGGACACGAAAAAGACCTCCCCGGTCAGAGCAGATGCTCTGACCGGGGAGGTCTTGTGCTACGCGGAGGCGCGGAGCGTCAGTGGGTCACTTGATGACCTTGGTGACGCGGCCGGAGCCGACGGTGCGGCCACCCTCACGGATGGCGAAGCCGAGGCCCTCCTCCATGGCGATGGGCTGGATGAGCTGGACGGTCATCTCGGTGGTGTCGCCGGGCATAACCATCTCGGTGCCCTCGGGGAGGGTGATGACACCGGTGACGTCCGTGGTACGGAAGTAGAACTGCGGACGGTAGTTCGAGTAGAAGGGGTTGTGGCGGCCACCCTCGTCCTTGGTGAGGATGTAGACGTGGCCCTCGAACTCGGTGTGCGGAGTGATGGAGCCGGGCTTGCAGACGACCTGACCGCGCTCGACGTCCTCGCGACGGGTGCCGCGCAGGAGCAGACCGCAGTTCTCGCCGGCCCAGGCCTCGTCCATCTGCTTGTGGAACATCTCGATACCGGTGACCGTGGTCTTCTGAGCCTCGCGGATACCGAGAATCTCGACCTCGGAGTTGATCGGGAGCTTGCCGCGCTCCACACGACCGGTGACGACGGTGCCGCGACCGGTGATGGTGAAGACGTCCTCGATGGGCATGAGGAAGGGCTTGTCCATGTCACGCTCGGGGGTGGGGATGAAGTCATCCACCGCGTCCATGAGCTCCTTGATCTTGCCGGCCCACTCGGCGTCGCCCTCGAGGGCCTTGAGAGCGGAGACGCGGATGACGGGAGCCTCGTCGCCGTCGTAGTCCTGGGAGGACAGCAGCTCACGGACCTCCATCTCAACCAGGTCGAGGAGCTCCTCGTCGTCCACCATGTCGGACTTGTTGAGGGCCACGAGGAGGGCGGGGACGCCCACCTGACGGGCGAGCAGGACGTGCTCACGGGTCTGGGCCATCGGGCCGTCGGTGGCGGCGACCACGAGGATCGCGCCATCCATCTGGGCGGCACCGGTAATCATGTTCTTGATGTAGTCGGCGTGCCCGGGGGCGTCGACGTGCGCGTAGTGGCGCTTGTCGGTCTCGTACTCGACGTGCGCGATGTTGATGGTGATACCGCGCTGACGCTCCTCGGGAGCCTTGTCGATCTCGTCGAAGGGGGTGAAGGGGTTCAGCTCGGGGTACTCGTCGTGCAGAACCTTGGAGATCGCAGCGGTCAGCGTCGTCTTACCGTGGTCGACGTGACCGATCGTTCCGATGTTGACGTGCGGCTTGGTCCGCTCGAACTTGGCCTTGGCCACTGGTGTCCTCCTGGGACTCGGGTA
The DNA here is from genome assembly GCF_016694895.1 of Actinomyces sp. HMT 175. Taxonomy (NCBI): domain Bacteria; kingdom Bacillati; phylum Actinomycetota; class Actinomycetes; order Actinomycetales; family Actinomycetaceae; genus Actinomyces; species Actinomyces sp. HMT 175. Next base: position 676,394 of record NZ_CP068012.1, on the reverse strand, counting down.
GTTCTCTTCGTCGGGATTCGACTAGCACACATGCTAGCCGCCCGGGCGTCGAGAGTCTCTACTGGTGGATGTTGGAAATCTTACTGAACTGGGTCCCGGTCGGCACCCGAGGGGCGCCGTCGGGCCGGGGTCCGCCGCGGTTGCGTGCAGCCGGTGCGGACCCCGGAGGCAGGGCGTCAGGCGCCCTTGACCTTGGCGATGATCTCGTCGGCGACGTTCTTGGGAACCTCGGCGTACGAGTCGAAGGTCATGGAGTACACGGCACGTCCCTGCGTCTTGGAGCGCAGGTCACCGACGTAGCCGAACATCTCCGACAGGGGCACGTTGGCGCGGATGACCTTGACGCCGACGGCGTCCTCCATCGAGGCGATCATGCCGCGACGGGAGTTGAGGTCACCGATGACGTCGCCCATGTACTCCTCGGGAGTACGGACCTCGACGGCCATGACGGGCTCGAGGAGGACCGGCGAGGCCTTCTTGGCACCCTCCTTGAACGCCATGGAACCGGCGATCTTGAAGGCCATCTCGGAGGAGTCGACCTCGTGGTAGGCGCCGTCGATGAGGGTGGCCTTGATGTCCACCATCGGGTAGCCGGCCAGGACACCGGTGAGCATGGCGTCCTGGACTCCGGCGTCCACGCTGGGGATGTACTCGCGGGGCACGCGGCCGCCGGTGACGGCATTGGCGAACTCGTAGTGCGCCTTCTCGCCGTCGGCGGTCTCGGCGGCCTCGTCGGCCACGAGGGGCTCGAAGCTCATCTGCACCTTGGCGAACTGGCCGGAGCCACCCGTCTGCTTCTTGTGGGTGTACTCGACCTTGTCCACCTTCTTGCGGATGGTCTCGCGGTAGGCGACCTGCGGAGCACCCACGTTGGCCTCGACCTTGAACTCGCGGCGCATACGGTCCACGAACACGTCCAGGTGGAGCTCGCCCATACCGCCGATGACGGTCTGGCCGGTCTCCTCGTCGAGGGATACGGTGAAGGTGGGGTCCTCCTCGGAGAGCTTCTGGATGGCCACACCCAGCTTCTCCTGGTCACCCTTGGTCTTGGGCTCGATGGCCACGTGGATGACCGGGGCCGGGAAGGTCATGGACTCCAGGACGATCGGGGAGCCCTGGGCGCACAGGGTGTCACCGGTGGTGACGTCCTTGAGGCCGATGAAGGCGTAGATGTGGCCGGCGTGGGCCTCCTCCACCGGGTTCTCCTTGTTGGAGTGCATCTGGAAGAGCTTGCCGATGCGCTCCTTCTTGCCCTTGGTGGCGTTGAGGACCATCTCGCCCTGGGAGACCTTGCCGGAGTAGACGCGCACGTAGACGAGCTTGCCGTAGAAGGGGTGGGTGGCCACCTTGAAGGCCAGGGCGGAGAAGGGAGCCTTCTCGTCGGCCGGACGGGTGAGCACCTCCTCCTCGTTACCGACGGCGTGACCCTCGACGTCGGGGACGTCGAGCGGGGAGGGCAGGTAGTCCAGGACGGCGTCGAGCACGGGCTGGATGCCCTTGTTCTTGAAGGCGGACCCGGCCAGGACCGGGAAGGCCTCACCGGCCACGGTGAGCTTGCGGATGCCGGACTTGAGCTCGGCGATGCTGAGCTCCTCGCCCTCGAGGTACTTCTCCATGAGGGCGTCGTCGGCCTCGGCGACCGTCTCGACCAGCTGGGCGCGCAGCTCCTCGGCCTTGGCGACCAGCTCGGAGGGGATCTCCTCGTACTCGACGACGGAGCCGCGGGTCTCCTTGCCGTCGGCGTCCTTCTCGGGGAAGCGGATGGCCCGCATCTCCAGGACGTCGACGAGGCCGGAGAAGTCGTTCTCGGCGCCGATCGGGAAGTTGAGGACGATCGGGGTGGCGTGGAGGCGGTCACGGATGGTCTGGACGGAGAAGTCGAAGTCCGCGCCCAGCTTGTCCATCTTGTTGATGTAGCAGATGCGCGGGACGTTGTACTTGTCCGCCTGGCGCCACACCGTCTCCGACTGCGGCTCCACACCCTCCTTGCCGTCGAAGACCGCCACGGCGCCGTCGAGCACGCGCAGGGAGCGCTCGACCTCGACCGTGAAGTCCACGTGTCCGGGGGTGTCGATGATGTTGATCTGGTTGTTCTTCCAGAAGCAGGTGGTGGCCGCGGAGGTAATGGTGATACCGCGCTCCTGCTCCTGCTCCATCCAGTCCATCGTCGAGGCGCCGTCGTGCGTCTCGCCGATCTTGTAGTTGATGCCCGTGTAGAACAGGATGCGCTCTGTCACGGTGGTCTTACCGGCATCGATGTGGGCCATGATGCCGATGTTGCGGACCTTGGTGAGGTCTGTCAGCACGTCAAGTGCCACTGGTGGTGTCCTTCGTTCGTGTGGGGTACGGAGCTGATTCCGGCACTACCAGCGGTAGTGGGCGAAGGCCTTGTTGGACTCGGCCATGCGGTGCATGTCCTCACGGCGCTTGACCGCGGCGCCCAGGCCGTTGGAGGCGTCGAGAATCTCGTTCATGAGACGCTCGGTCATGGTGTTCTCGCGGCGCTGGCGGGAGAAGTCCACGAGCCAGCGCAGCGCCAGGGTGGTGGCGCGGCCGGGGCGGACCTCGACGGGCACCTGGTAGGTGGCGCCACCGACGCGACGGGAGCGGACCTCCAGGGCGGGGCGGATGTTGTCCAGAGCGCGCTTGAGGACCGAGACCGGGTCCTGGTCCGTCTTGGAGCGCACGCCCTCCAGGGCGCCGTAGACGATCCGCTCGGCGGTGGACTTCTTGCCGTCCAGCAGAACGCGGTTGACGAGCTGGGTGACGACCGGCGAGCCGTAGACGGGGTCGACGACGAGCGGACGCTTGGGTGCGGGACCCTTACGAGGCATTACTTCTTCTCCTTCTTGGCGCCGTACTTGGAACGTGCCTGCTGGCGGCCCTTGACACCCTGGGTGTCGAGGGCACCGCGCACGATGTGGTAGCGGACACCGGGAAGGTCCTTCACACGACCACCGCGCACGAGCACGATGGAGTGCTCCTGGAGGTTGTGGCCCTCACCGGGGATGTAGGCCGTGACCTCGATACCGGTGGACAGGCGCACACGGGCGACCTTACGAAGGGCGGAGTTCGGCTTCTTGGGGGTCGTGGTGTACACGCGGGTGCACACGCCACGGCGCTGCGGACTGGCCTTGAGCGCCGGCGTCTTGGACGCGGAGCGCTTCGTCGAGCGGCCCTTGCGGACCAGCTGCTGAATGGTAGGCACTACTGATTCTCCATGGGGACGTGAGTCTTGATCTGGCTGCTGCCTGCGTGCCGGGCCGCTCCCCCATTGGTGGCTCGACGGCGCACGTCACCGCGGAGAGGGCCGGCCCGCCGGGATCGGGGCGAGCCCGAAGACGACGTCCGGAGCCCCGCAGTACAGGGGCCCGTCGGTTCCCGCCGCGGCAGACCCGCGTCACGATGTCGCACCTGAGCCGAGCAGGCCTGAGGCCTGGACGAAGCCGACGTCGCTGGGAACGGAATGGAGATGCGGTGACCCGTCTGCGGGCACCGTCGGCCAGGCTACCCGTTCGCAGCAGGAGGGCGCCAGGGCGGAGGGCGAGGTGAGGGCGTGGTGCTGGACACGCCATACTCGAACAGCACCACAGGCCGCACCCCGCAACGATGGGGCGAACGCCCCTGACGTTACTCAAGCCGCCCCTCCTACCATCACTAAGCATGAGCACGACGACACCCACCTGGTCAACCGTTCCGGTAGGCGCCCTCCCCCACCTCACCGTGGATGGGCAGGACACCGGACTGGCGCTGTGGACCGCACGCACCCGGCGCGAGCGCAACATCGGCCTGCTGGGCACCGACTCGATCGACGGGGCCCTGTGGATCACTCGTTGCAACTGGGTGCACTGCTTCCGCATGCGTCACACGATCGACGTCGTCTACGTGGGGCGCCGAGGGAAGGTCGTCGCAGTGACAACGATGCCGCCCAACCGGATGGGAATGCCCCGGCTGCTCGCGACGGCCGTCGTCGAGATGCGGCAGGGAGACGCCTCTCGCCTGGGAATCCGCAGGGGCAGCATCCTGGCCGCAGCTCCCACCGATCCGCCCCCACAGCCCGATCCCGCTTCAGCGGGAGCCCAGAACACCATGCTCGGCTCGACTCACTGAAAGGCCCCTCATGTCTCCCCAACCTTGGCTGCTCGGCACCGTGGCGCTCGTCTCCGTCGCGCTCATCGCCGGCCCCGTCTCGGCATGGACGAGGCGCTACGTGCACGAGCCTCTCAACGACGAGGACAAGTCCGACGCCGGCGCGCGCTCCGCGGCGGTCACCTCAGAAGACGCCGCGGATGGCACCACGGCCAGCACAGGCGGCGCCACCGAGCCACTCTCAGAAGCCTCAGAGCCTCCCGCCTCACCTGAGTATCCGACACTGAAGCATCCCGGCCTCCTCGGCACGGCGCCACAAGGACTACTGGCTCTGGCCCTATGCCTTCTGTGCTCCTGGTGGGGCAGCCGGATAGGCACCACCGCCGCGACGCTCACCGCCATCCCTGTGTACGCGCTGCTCGGATGCGCCGGAAGCGTCGACGCCGTGGCGCACCTGCTCCCCAACCGCCTGCTGGGCGCCACAACCGCCTGGCTGACCGCATGCGGAGTGGTCGCCGTCGTCCTGGATCCCGACAGGGCGCGTACCGCCCTCACCGCAGCACTGTGCGCACTGGCAGTGGGGAGCGTCAGCCTGGCCCTGGCGTATCTCCGCACCGGCCTGGGACTGGGAGACGTCAAGCTCGGCGCGGTGATCGGTCTGTGGCTGGGATGGCTCGACCCCTGGATGCTCGCCTTCGGACTGTGCATCGGAGTTTTCCTGGGCGGAATCGCCGCATTGTTCCTGCTCATCACCCGCCGAGCCTCTCGCAAGGACCCCATGGCCTACGGCCCGTACCTCATCGCAGGAGCGCTGCTCACCTGGCCGCTGGCGATCGTTTGACACAAGGAGGGGAGTCACACCACATGGTGAGAACTCCACAAAGCCACCAGCACCTCCTCGTGGTACGGTCATAACGCGTTACCACTTTGTAACCTTTGGGTGTGGCGCGGACCACCATTGAGAATTCCGCCGCCCCTTCGCCCGACTTCCCGTCCCATCGACTCCGTCCCTTACGGGGCAAGACAACGTAAGGCCTCTCATGCTAGTGCTCACCGGCTCCCGGTCCCACCCGGACGCGACCAAGGACTGGGATATGGGCCAGGCCGCCGCGATCCTGCAGCAGGTGGGCCAAGGACCGGCCCTACTGCTGTGCCGCACCGGGGAGGATGAGCACGCAGCTCGCTCCGTTCGAGGGATACTCAAGCGCAAGGACCTCGGCATCCTGGCAGTGAATGAGCCGGAGACCCGTTTCCGCGCCCTGGGCTACTGCCTTCTACAGCTTCACTCCCGGGTCTACGGTCAGGCACAGGTCGTGGTCGACGCGCTGCGGCCGGCACTGCGCACCAGAGTGGCCCTCAGCTCCGTCAGCAAGCTCACCAACCCGTCGCCGACGATCGGGCAGCACCTCCAGTCGATGGTGCCGGGCTCTCGTTTCACCTTGGACCTGGGGAAGGCACAAGGCCGTGTCACCAAGGTCAAGAACGTGGTCTGGGACAAACCGCCTCAGGGAAGTCTGGCGATCTGGGCAGCCGATGACGAGCAGAACCGCGTCACGGGCGCCCTGGCCTCCCTGGGGCTTCACCGGGAACCCCTACTCCCTATGTCCCACACCTGGCCGGCCAAGTCATGGGCGGAGATGACCATGCTCATCACCGACCCCGGCCCTCTCGTCTCTCAGGCGCTGGCACCCCTCGCCCAGACCTACTGCCCCTACTGCGGTCAGATGGCCGTCCCACAGGGCTGCCTCCTGTGCGGCACCTGGCCCAACGTGCCTGTGCAGCCGCCCCGCACTTCCGCCCCCCACCCAGTCAAGGAGTCCAGATGAATCCGCGTCAACGGCGAGGCGTCCTGCTCATCCTCGTCACGGTCCTCGGAGCAGTGGTCACCTTCGTAGCCATGTTCAGCTACGTCCAGTCGATCTCCTCTCAGGTCGGCCCGATGACGACCGTTCTCAAGTTGTCGCAGCAGGTGACCGAGCTCAAGGAGGTCACTGCGGCTGACGTGGTCACCGAGCAGGTTCCCAAGCGATGGGTTCCCGAAGACGCCATCCATGACGTCAATGACCTCAAGGGCAAGGTGGCAGCAGCCACCCTGAACAAGGGCGCGGTGCTGCAGACCAGCATGCTTCAGGATCCTCCGCAGCTGACGGAGGGATATCGAGAGGTGTCGATCATGATCGACGCCGAGACCGGCGTCGCCGGCAAGGTCACCCCGGGCTCCCGCGTCGACATCGTCTCCACGGTGGAGGACCCCAACACCAAGGCGCAGAAGTCGGAGATCATCATTCAGAACGCGCTCATCACCGAGGTCGGCGTGACCACGAAGGTCCAGGACAAGGACGAGAACGGGAACTTCTCCGAGGAGAAGGACAGTGTCCCGGTGACCTTCTCACTGACGCCTGAGCAGTCCCTCAAGCTCGCCTACGCCGAGAGCTTCTCGAAGAAGGTCCGCCTCCTGCTGCGCCGCGACGGCGACCAGGGCACCGCCCAGACCCCGGAGTACTCCGCCAATCCCGGAACCCCTGCTCAAGGAGCGAACTGATGCAGTACCTAGTGACCGATCATGAGGAGACCCGTCAGCAGGTACTGGCAGCGATGTCCGAGGCCGAGGGGCTTGGCGAGGTTCGTACCGTCGCCTCGCCCGAGAAGCTCAGAGAGCTTCTGGAACCGGAGGTCACATCGTGCATTCTGGTCGATGAGGCCCTGGAGGGGCGGATCGCCCTGCCCATCGTTCAAGAGCTTTCCCGCACCTACCCACTCATTCCCGTTGTCCTGCTGAGCCGGGCCCGTACCTCCGAGAGCGTTGTGGCAGCGATGGACGCCGGAGCACGGACCGTGCTGGCGCTGCCCTTGTCCCTCGAGGAGATCTCCAACCGTCTGCTCCCGGTCCTGGCATGGTCGCGGGCGGTTCGCAGCGAGGCCTCGAGCCGGGAGGAGATCACTGCACGTCGCCAGGGCACGATCACTGCCGTCGTCGGCGCCAAGGGCGGCGTGGGCACCTCGACCGTCGCGCTCATGGCTGCCGCTCAGCTCGCTCAGGGCGCTCGCACCTGCCTGGTGGATCTCGATGTCCGCGGTGGCGATCTCGCCGCCATGACCGGGATCTCGGTGCGACGTTCCATCACTGACCTGGCCGACATCGCTGCGGAGGTCAGCGCCCGGGAGATCTCCGAGGTCATGTACCCCCTCCCCGGTGGGATCGCCCTCCTGCCCGCCCCGGAACAGGGCGAGACCGGCGAGATGCTGACGGAGTCGGCCACACGTCAGATCCTCACCATGCTGCGCTACCAGTTCGACCACGTGGTCCTGGACTGCGGCAACCGGCTTGACGACATCCTGGCCATGGGGCTCGACTCCGCGGACCGGGCTCTCATCGTCACAACCCCCGACGCTCCGGCCCTGCGCTCGGTACGCAGGCTGAGCGATGCGCTCGACCGCCTCGATATCGCCCGTGGACGCCCCTTCGGCCTGGTGGTCAACCTGACCAGCCGGCAACGTGAGATCCAGCCGGCCACCGCAGCGAAGATGACGGGAGTGGCACTGGCCGCCAGCATTCCCGATCTGACGGCGCAGATCGAGATGGCCGTCAATTCCAACACTCTGCTGACATCACGAGTGCCGGCCATGGCTAAAGCCGCACAGTCCATCGCCGGCGCCATCACGGCCGGAACGGCGCCCGGCCCCGGCAGCGTTCCCGATCAGAGCGCGACGGCCGGCTCAACCAAGGCCGCGCGACGAGGCCGCAAACGCCGCCGCTCGCAACGGGGCCAGATCACGGTGGAGTTCCCGGTGGTCTTCGCTCTGGCAACCGTTGCGATTCTGCTGTGCATCCAGGCACTCAGCCTTGGAATCTCTTACATGTATGCCACCCATGCCGCCAATGAGGCGGCCCACGCCTATGCCATCGGGAAGAGCCCGGGTCAGGTGCAGCACGAGGTCACCAGCCGCCTGCCCAACAGCTACGCCGCACGTACCAAGGTGACACGTTCCGGAGCGGACAGGGTCACCGTCACGCTTCCGGTCCTCTCCGTTGTCGATATGAATACCTCCGCAAGCGCCGGAATCGTCTGGGAGAAGTAATGAGTACTACGACCACGGCTACAACCCTCCGCCCTGCCCGTCTCACCTCATCCCCGAAGCGGCTGATCCGTCGCCTGCGTCATGAGGAGCGAGGTGTCCTTGATATTGAGCTCATCGGCTTTGTGCCGATTCTGGTCCTAGTCACCATGTTCCTCGTTCAAGGCTTTCTCGCCGTCTCCACAGTGACCTCCGTCAGCGCAGCAGCTCGAGACGGCGCGCGCGCAGCCATGCTGGGCCGCTCCCCCGAGCAGGCCGCGCATGAGGCGCTACCGGACTGGGTGCGCCTGGAGTCCGTGTCGGATGGTTGCGGTTCCGGACACTGTGTCCAGGTCACCGCTCGGGTGCCGATCGGTATCCCAGCCATCACCAGTGAGCACCTCACCGTGACTCGTACGGCCTACTTCCCCGAGGGCTGAGATGGCACTACGAGATCGAGTTGCCCAGCCCCAGGGAGGAAAACGGCAGAGCGCCGGCAGCAGAGAGGACCTGGTGGCGCTCTACCGGACCCGCCTGCTCAATGAGATCGACCTTGAAGAGGTTGCCGGACTGGAGCTGGCCCAGCAGCGCGCCCGACTGGAGCGGGTACTCTCGCGGCTTCTGTCACTCGAGGGCCCCGTCATGTCTCCACGCGAGCGGGCCTGGCTCATCAAGCGTGTGATCGACGATGCCGTTGGGTTGGGAGTGCTCGAGCCCCTCATCGCAGATCATTCCGTCACCGAAATCATGGTCAACGGCCCGGAGGACGTCTTCATCGAGCGATCCGGACGAATCGAGCGGGTGCCCACCCGCTTCACCTCCGAGGCCGAGCTGTACCAGCTCATTGACCGCATCGTCTCCTCGGTCAACCGCCGGGTGGACGAGTCCAGTCCGATGGTCGACGCACGCCTGCCCGGAGGAGAGCGTGTCAACGTCATCATCCCACCCTTGGCGCTCGACGGGCCGACCATCACCATTCGACGGTTCCCTCAGCCCTTCCGCCTTCCGGATCTCGTCGCTCGCAACAGCCTGCCGCAGCAGGCCGCCGACCTTCTGGGCGCCCTGGTGGCCGCTCGGTTCAATATTCTTGTCTCCGGCGGAACCGGTTCCGGCAAAACCACCTTCCTCAACGCGCTGTCCGGGATGATCTCCGATCGCGAGCGGATCATCACCATTGAGGATGCGGCCGAGCTGTCCCTTCAGCAGCCCCACGTGGTCCGGTTGGAGGCGCGGCCGGCCAATACCGAGGGAGCAGGCCAGGTAACGATTCGTGATCTCGTGAAAAACTCACTGCGTATGCGCCCCGATCGCATCATTGTTGGCGAGGTCCGTGGCGGCGAAACGCTCGACATGCTCCAGGCGATGAACACCGGTCACGAGGGCTCGCTGACCACAGTGCACGCCAACTCCGCCACTGATGCGCTGAGTCGCCTGGAGACGCTGTCCTCCATGTCCGATGTCACGCTCCCAGTCGAGACCGTCAGAGATCAGATCAATGGCGCCATCGACGTCATTATCCAGCTGGAACGCGACTCCACCGGCGTGAGACGGGTCAGCACCATTGAGGCAGTGACATCCCGTCACCGCGAGAATTACGCGACCTCACTCATGATGCGTTACGTCCATGCCGCCCAGCGCGATCAAGGACACTTCGAGTTCCACGGCATTTCACGGGCCATGGCGGACAGGATTCAACAGCACGGCCTGCAGCTCCCAGCGGGGCTCCTTGTGGGGGAGACAGCATCATGAGCAATGTCCTTCTCATCTACATCTGTGGAGCCGTCACCCTCATCATTGGAAGTGCTGCGCTCATCACCTTGTCCACCAATGCGGGGCGTACCGCCGAGCTCGCACAAGGTGTCGGTGCCGCAGACATCACTCAGCGAGGAACCGCTGGAAGCGCTCTTCTCGCCCTCCTTCGTAGACTCCCTTTCAGCAAGCCGCTACGGCGGCGGCTCTCCAGCGCCGGGTTGAGCTGGGATGTAGCCATCACCGAGCTGGCGCTCATCACCGCGACCATCGCAACGTTTTCCCTGACACGCCCGTTGATCGGACAGATCGCCAGCGGCATCCTAGCAGCGCTCATTCCCATCGTGTTCTTCCGATGGTTGCATCGACGCAGAACTCAACGAGTGGAGCGATTCATCGCCCAGCTCCCAGAACTCTCCCGCATTCTATCCAATGGAACATCCGCCGGAATGTCCGTGGAAAGATCTCTTATCCTGGCGGCCCATGAGATGTCCGAACCGGCGAGCGTGGAGCTCAAGCGAACCACCTCTCAGCTCGCACTCGGATGGTCTTTGGACGGAGCTCTCTCCGAACTCGCTCGACGGATGCCCTCTCGCGAGCTCAATGTCCTCGTGCGCACCATCATCATCCAGTCGACAGCTGGCGGTGCGCTCGCCAGCGCCCTGCACGACATCGCCCTAGCCCTAGAGGACCGCAAACAACTACACCGCGAAGTCCGGACCGCCATCATTGGATCGGCATTCAGCGCCTACCTCGTACCATTAATCGGACTCGCAGCCATTATCTTCATGAACATCATGAAGCCCGGCGTTCTAGACGACATGGCATCATCCTTTATCGGACGCCTCATCCTGCTCGCGGCTTTAATCTGCTTCGGATTAGGGGCACTGTTGATGAAACTCGTTTCACGCGTGGAGGTATGAAGTGCTACCTTTAATCTTCTCCTCAACAGCGGCTTTAGTTGTACTCATTGCTGCTTACGGCCTCCACCTCGTTAGAGATGATGGCACCAGCCAGCTTGGCCTGCACGTCGACATTGAAAACAAAACCCAGCAAGTTAGTGCATTTGTCAAGCTCATCGACACCCTCGGCATTAAAACCCAGAAGTTCCTTCGCAAGATCTACGGCGCCACCCACTTAAGGTCTCTTGATCGCCGCCTAAAAAATGCAGGAAACCCGGAGGGACTCTCCCTCGATCTTTTCATTCAACGAGAAGCGGGGTTTATCACCCTCAGCATTCTCCTTTTTGCGATAATCACGCTTATCGGACGGCCTCTTCTGGGAATCGTCTTCGGCATAGTATTTTCTGGATGGATGTACTTGTGGCTGCTCCTGGCGGTACGTAAACGGCAGGCATCCATTGACCGCGACCTGCCCGACTTCCTCGACGTTCTTGCTATTACAGTGCGCTCAGGCATGTCATTTCGAAGTTCCTTGGAACGCGTCTGCGATCATTTCGAGGGTCCGATAGCCGAAGAAATGCGTAAGGCCCTTCATGAAATGAGGCTCGGAGTGTCACGCCGAGACGCCTTCACAGCCATCAAGGAGCGCTGCCGATCCGATAATGTCGACAACTTCGTCGCCGCACTACTTCAGTCTGAAGAACTGGGAACCCCAATCGGTGAAGCTCTCACTTCGATCGTCAAGGAGATTCGACGCGAACGAGCGCAGCAGATTCGGCGTGCCGCCGCCAAGGCTCAGCCCAAGGTGTCGCTCGTCGCTACCACCACCATGGTGCCAGGCGCCATGATTCTTATGCTTGGCGGCATGGTATACGCCAATCGAGACATGTTTATCAGGCTGTTTGGGGGGTGACGTGTTGACATTTACTCGCCACGCTTCGCAGCTTCCCGACCATTCCGTTCAACAACAAACCCTATTCAGCGCTGTTGTTCTAATTTGCGACATACGTCTAGGCATATTATTAGCCTGTGAACTTGGGATCACCACCTCCGACAACGAACGACAGTTAATGATTATCCCGCTGCTCGGCATAGCTGTCAACTGGGTGACGTTAAGGTTGTTTCGTAACCGTTCATCCTTGATTGTCAACTCTTGGTCGTTCTCATGCACTGATCTCATAGTCACATACATCATCATCACTGCACTCCCAGCATCGTTCTCCGGAGGCCTTCACCTCTCACTCGCCTACATCCTCGTTTCATCCGTTCTCATCGGACTAGTCAACCAAACGCTTTGGACATCGTTTTGGAGTTCAGGCGTCGTACTGTCGCTTGCCCTTCTTAAGTTTCAACACACTGAACTCTCCACAGTCGTGGCAGCCACGATGGTCGTGGGCATATTCGCCAGCACCCTCTTAGGAAATCGATTGAACCGACAGTTCACGGAAATCAGTCGTCTTTCCACCGAAGTCGCCTCCGCGCGAGCGGAGGAACGTGCACTAGCGGAGCGACTCACCATCGCTCGGGACCTGCACGACTCGCTCGCAAAAAGCGTTCACGGTATTCGCATGCTTGCCGAAACCTTGGACAGTTCCCTCACCTCCGAGCATCACCCAAATGCTCCACTCAGTCACACACTCTTCGAGTCGGCGGATGAAGCGAGCAGAGAAGCGCGACTCGTCCTCGACGGTCTACGCTCAGGTGGCGATGAGGACATCATCGGCGCACTCATAGAAGAAGCAAACAGATGGGGGGCGCGCACAGGCCTATCGGTCTCTGTCGACCGCACTGGATCGAACACCCCTCTGCCCTGTTCAACTGAGGCAATGTGGCAGCTTCAGCGTATTCTGGGTGAAATTTTGACCAACATCGAAAAACATGCTCATGCCACGTCAGTCGACCTCCTCATATTCCACGACGACAATTGCTTCGGCCTGGATGTCCGCGATGATGGTATCGGCCTCGACAAGGACTTCAAAAACCTTCATCGAGAGGGGCACTATGGGCTGGCCGGACTGAAAGAACGCTCCGAAACACTGAACGGTGCTTTTACTGTAGATTCACGTTCCGAATCGACTCACGGGACTCATGTTCGACTTCGCGTACCTATCGCCTCACTTCACAGCACTACGAACAAGGAGAAGATCATATGAAGGTGATGGTTGTCGACGATAATGTCATCGTCCGACTCGGACTCCGCTCGGTACTCAACCGTATTGATGCCGTTGATGAGGTCATCGAAGCGAACGACGCTTTTTCCGCGCTCGAGGCGAGTCAGACACATTCCCCCGACATCATCTTGCTTGACGTCTCTATGCCTCCCGGGCGCAGCGGACTTGATATCCTTCCCGAGCTTGCCAGTGACGCATCGGTCATCATGCTCACCTCGAATCGTGACCCGAGCAGTATCCGCCGGGCACTCGACGCCGGTGCGCGGGGCTATCTGGTCCATGGCCAGTTGGGCATCAACGAGGTGGCCGGAGCTATCGAGACCTGCCGCAGTGGCGGCTTGGTGCTCGGTAGAGAAGCGGCTGACGTCATGCTGAACCCTTCCACACAAGACGTGCCCAATCCCTTGCGAGACCAGGTTTCCGACAGGGAGGCCGAGATCTTGGATCTTGCCGCAACCGGTATGTCCAACACTCAGATCGCCCGGCAACTTTTTTTGTCTGAGAGAACCGTCAAAAATTACCTCAACAGCGCCTACCCCAAGATTCAGGTCCATAGCCGCGCCGAGGCGATCGCCGCCTGGATGTCACCTTCCTCCCACCCACCGGTAGGCCACAGGACAGGGCGCACGCCCCTACCCGGTGGGGCACGCGGCCCCCTACCTTAGATATCGTCAAACACGTGAGGCACCGGAATGACGGCGCCAACCAGCAATGGAGGTCATCATGAACAACAACGCACTGCTCCGCCTTCAGGTCCGTCTCCAGCAGGCCTGGATCAACGTTCGCGACAATGAGCGCGGACAGACGATGGTTGAGTACGCTGGCATCGGTCTCATCGTCGCAGCGCTTATCGTTGCCGTCGTCGGTGCGGTTGGGGGCGGAGCTGGCGACATTGGGGAGGCTATCACCAAGAAGATCGCCCAAGCCATCAAGGACCTGCACAGCTAGTAGTTCCACTACTCGCTTGCCACCTCGTGGTTGTATGCGCCAGAGTTTCCTCATCAGAGACAATTGTCTCTGATGAGGAAACTCTGCTGATTTTTCCTAGGAGTTGTTGTGTCCTCTGCGTTCTCGCGTTCACTAGTTGTTCCTTCGAGGGGGGCGTCTCGTCGGTCCTTCGTGGTTCTCTCGGCCCTGGCGGGACTCGGGTTGCCGGTACTGGCCGGGTGTGATCTGCCGGGAGTCTCCAAGGACAAGGGTGGATCGGCCTCACCGTCGGGCTCCACAGCCTCGGCCGGGGGATCGGCCTCGGCCAGCGCTCCGGCTCAGGCGGGTAGCACCGAGTGGCAGAAGCTCGACGGTCACGTCATGGGCCACAAGGTGAGCGTGGAGGTCTCCCCCGTCGTCCGCCAGGACGACAAGAGCTCCTACATCGCCGTGAAGCTCACCCGTGCATCCGATGACGCCTCCATCGATGCGGTCAAAGCCAGCTCCTACAAGGACGACAGCGGCAACAAGCTCAGCATTTCCAACTACCTGGGAGCAGGCCCCTTCCGTCCTGGTACCGGGGCCTCGCTGGTCAAGCTCCTGGACACCGCCTCGGGGCGCGTGTGGAGCGCCATCGACGGCAGCGGACTGTTCCTCGAGCTGGCCCCCGGCGAGGACATGACCTCCTACCTGTCCTTCGGCAAGGTCGACACCGACACCGTCACCGTCATGGTCCCCATGGCCGGCTTCACCACCGTCTCAGTCCTGGACGCCAAAGACGCCAAGAAAGCCAAGATCGACCTGTCCATCGCCCAGGCCGCAATCAAGCAGTCCTCCCACGACGTCCCCGAGCTCGCCGACCCCGTCGCCATCGAGCGCTACACCCGGGCCCTGGACGACTCCACCAGCACCCACGCCGGAGGCAAGGACATCACCGTCACCCTCGCATCAGACGTCACCTTCGCCTCCGACTCCGCCGACCTCGCCCCAGGCGCCGAGGCCCAGCTCCAGACCGTCGCCGGCCAGCTCGGCCAGCACCCCGACGGCGGGACCCTGACGATTGTGGGGCACACCGACGACATCCAGGACGACGCCTACAACCAGACCCTGTCCGAGAAACGCGCCAACGCCGTCAAGACCAGGCTCGAGCAACTCACCAAGCTCGACAAGTGGAAGACATCCGTCTCCGGCAAGGGCGAGTCCGAGCCCAAGATCAAGGACACCACCGACCAGGCCCGAGCCGCCAACCGACGCGTCGAGATCACCCTGACCCCCACCGGCGGCACCACCCCCAAGGGCAGCAGCACCGCCACCCCCAACAGCAGCGGTGGTGGCAAGCTGCCCGACCCGAAGGGCCCCGTCGCCAAAGGCCCCGAGGGCGTCACCCTCACCACCAAGGGTGGCGGCACCCAGGGCGATGTCACCATCACCCTCGACCACGTCACCCGCGCCGGCAGCTACCTCCTGGGCACCGTCACCTGCACCGTCAAGGACGGCTCCACCGGAGCACAACTCCACCCCCTGCTCGACGACCCCGAAACCGCCCTGAGCAACCAGCGCGACGAGGACGGCAGTGCCATCTCAACCTTCTACGCCAGCGACGGCCTGACCCTCCTCAGCAACGGCGAACGCATCTTCCCCGCCGACTACAACGACGCCAACGCCAAGCAGCACCTCCCCCTGACCGAGCTACGCCTCCTCGACCACCTCAAGACCGGTACCACCACCATCTGCGTCGTCTGGCCCGACCCCGGCGGCGACACCATCACCCTCGACCACCCCGAGGGCAAGTTCTCACCCAAAGACACCGCCTACCGCCTCACCGACATCCCCATCAAGAACAGCTGAGCACCACCATGTCTCGTCTTCTGCGTAAGCCCCCCCGTTCTCCATCCGGACCGGCAAGCACTGAACGCGGCAGCATCCTGCCCTACCTCAGCGTTGCCGCTGCACTCGTCGCACTCGTGGCGCTGGGACTCATGACTGGCCTCGGAGACGCCATCCTGCACCGCCGGGATGCCAGTAACGCGGCCGATGCAGCTGCTTTGGCGGCAGCACGAGCCTGGGCTGATTCTATTGAGTCGACCTACGGGAACGCCGTGGATGCCACCAGCGAGGACGGGCTCTGGAGCAATGCCGGCCGGGGACTGGGTTCTTTCGCCGGTCCGGGAGCCAAGCGAGCAGCGGAACGCTATGCCTCGTTGGACGGGGCCACGCTCACTGCGTACTCCGTGGACACGGCTCGCGGAACCGTCACCGTGTCGGTCCGCACGAAGTCCGCCGTCACCGGCACCAACCAACGACTCACTGCAACCTCGACCGCGAAGATCGAGCTTGAGGACGGTGCGTGCCTGAGCGGTGGCCAGGTCGGTTTCGAGATCCACGGAAAGTGCGTCACCAGGCGTCCCCAGGCCAAGAGCCCAGATCAGAAGAAGGGTGCCAAGCAGGCCCCTCAAGCCGGTGCCAAGCAGGCTCCCTTCAAGGTGCCTGCGGGGATGAGCAAGAAGGCCAAGGTCTCCACCCACCTGGTCTCAGCCTGAGCTCTAGGCTCCAGAGCAGGGGGCTTCGTCTCGAAGACGCCATGCCCCACCTGACACCGACCGACCTCGACAAACGTTGGCGCTGGCGCATCTCAGTCCGTAGAGTCTCAGTCAGATAACGGTATCGACCCCGACGACACCGCTCTGCATCTGTCGCCTCATCGAAAGGACGCACTCCGTGCGCTGCCGTTCCCAGTTTCCCCGGCTGGCAAGGACAGTCGTCCTCACACTCTTCGTCGGTATCTCAGTCAGCGCCATTCAGCCCGCTGCCGCAGTCCCAGACTCAGGGGGGAAGCAGGCCACCAGTACCACACGGTCACTGACCAGCGGATACAGCGCGGAAAGTTCCGGAACCAACCCGGTGACCGCACAAGTCACCGGCGCGAGGGCCAAGCGAGCGACGTCTCAGTGCGCCAACCAGCGCTCCTGCCCATCTCCCTCATCCCCGGAGGTCACCAAGCAGGCGGAGAACACGGGGGCCGGTCGGGCCAAGCATTCTCACCCTTCTGTGGCATCTCAACCCGACTCCACGCTCGAGTCGTCACCCAGCCAGCTGACAGTCGGCACGACGGCGTCGGGCAAGGCTCCCGGCAACTCGGCGACGCCCCAGCCCTCGGTCACGTATCCGGTTCTGACCATCAGCGGTGATGTCACCTACCGGCGAGCAACCTCCGCTGAACCCGATGGAACCGGCGCCGTCAGCCATACGCTCTCCTACAAGGCCGACGTCCCAGTCCCGGAGCACAGTCAGGAAGTCGACTCGGCATGGAACAGCTTCGGTATCGTCTCTCCCCCGAAAGGGCAGCGCATCAGCCTGGGAAACCTCGCTCTCTCCTACGACACCGGCGGTGACCTCGACAAGATGACCTTCACCCATGTCACCGAGGGATCTGCTAACGGCGGCATCTCCGGAGTCGCCGCGGGCACGGCGGTCACGACGGTGGTCACCACGACACTTGACGTCTCAGCACTCAGTGGATCGGATCGCGATCTGGCCAACGACTACGCCTCAACCGTCCTGCTCTCGTCGGGCACCGTCAACATCCCCGTGGCCTCATTGTCCGTGGGTGATCCGCAGGGCTCCTCTGCCAGTGGCACATTCGCCGCCGTCCTGGCTACCAAGGCGAGCACCAGGCAGCTCGTTGTCAACGGCACGGCGATCACCGATAACGGCGGCTTCGACGCCCTCTCCGGGAGCTGGAGCACCGACAAGCTCACGAAGGACCGTAAGCAGCTGGCAAGTCAGACCCATTAGCCGGTTCCTCTTGTGGACGCCTGACGACAACGCAAGGACAGCGTATGAAGACTCCTGTAAGAGCTGCGACGGCAGCGATGGCCGCGTTCGCCCTGTGCGCCTGCGGCCACAGCGGCGCCTCAGACTCCAGCACCGCCTCGGCTGCAGCATCCGCATCTCAGCCATCGACGTCGAATGACTCCAGTGCGGCGGCGTCGGACGGCATGATGACCCTTCTGCCCACTGGAAACCTCGTCATCCAGGTACCCGGGGACGCCATCACAGAGGCCACCACGACCTATGACGACGGCATGCAACAGACCTACTACGACAGTAGAGGAGGCGCACCCCTCACTGTTGCCGTCGAGTACTACGCCGCCGGGGCCAAGCCCGCGGCAAGCATCCTGACCGCAGAGCAGCAGGCTCTGACCGCTCAGTCCATCCAGCCGAAGGTCACCCCCGTTGACGTCCCCGGCGGATCCGGCGCGAACCGTCTGGACTGGCAGACCACGGCGATCCCGCCATGGCTGCAGGACCGTAAGACCTCCGAGGTTCCCATCACCTGCGCTGGGATCATCGTCGACGGCCCAGGTGGAGAGAGCTACGGCGTCTATGTCTTCGCGGACCCCAAGAACAAGGAGAGTCTGAACCGCATGTCGTCCGTCCTCACGTCAGTGGCGGTGAGCGCCTCATGAAGCGCCGCCTCCTCATGGCCGCCGGCGGTATCGCCTCCCTGACCGCAGTCGCCTCATGCAGCAAGTCTCCAGAGAAAACCCCTGTGTCAGGAATGACCTCGGTTGAGGACGTGAAGCAGCCTCAAGCCCCGTCCAAGAGTCCACAGGATGCTCCCCAGGCCTGGATGAGCATGAACTTCTCCGGCATCTCTGTCAGTCTGCTGTCCTCCCTCAAGGGCCCCACTCGGCGCAGCGGGTGGCCCCCGTATGCCGTCTCCTACGACCTGCAGACCAACGACACCAGCTTCGAGCAGCGGGTCCTGCTCTCCGGCATCGACGCGAGCACCACTGCCGACGGCGTCAGGCAGACCGTCGATCTCACGAGCTCCTACCTCTTTGAGAACTACTCGGAGATCGGTCGGGTCTCCTGGGAGGCCAGCGGGGACAAACCAGCCACGGAGAGAATCGCCTTCTCCTGGGGACCTGCAACATCCTGGCTGGGGTGGACCTGGCTGCTTGCGTCACAGGTGGGGACCGGCGTCGTCACTCTTCTGAGCACCACCCTGGATGACGGGCTTCGCAACGGCATCGAGAACTCTCTGACCCTGACGAGGCAGCAACAATGACCATCCAACGACGACGTGCCCTCCTGGTAGCCTCAACGGCCACAGCCGCAACACTTCTTAGCGGTTGCTCCTTCGCCAAGCACCCAGGCCCAAAAGGTGACTGGGACCGCCTTGAGGACGGCGACCTGCTTCTCGCGGTTCCCAAGGGCTGGGATCGGTCAGTGGCGCAGTCCAGCATCTGGGGCACCAAGTGGACCGACCCGTCAGACAAGTCCGCCGTCCTCATGACAGCCCAGTCCATCGAGGCAACGGACGGCTATGACGCCCTCGACCTCGCCATGAACGCCGCCCGGGCCGTCACTCGCGGCTACCAGCCCGTTGGCTCTCGGACCGCTGTCACTAACGGCTCCATCATCCTGGCACAGCAGCAGTACCAGACCACCTGGCCCTACCAGAAGAAGGGCTCCCTCTGGGCCATCAGCCGAGATTCAAAGATCTGTCTGGTGGACTTCTCCGGAGAGAAGATCACCAGCGATCAGATCTCGACTCTGGGCCAGTGGATCGAGCTGCGCTGAGGCGGGGCGTCCACCCCCTCACCCCCAGCGCACATCAACGTGGCGGTTGGCGGCCTTGCCCGCCTCATTGACGCTGCCGTCCGTGTTGGTCTCGGAGGCCACAGGCTCGCTCTCCCCCTTGCCAGAGGACTGGACGTTCAGGGAGGGGACCTTGGAGGTCAGGTAGTCGGCGACGGCCTTGGCCCGCTGCTCGGAGAGCGTCTGGTTGTGAGCGTCGTCGGCGACGGAGTCCGTGTGCCCCACCACGGTGACCGTGGCGGGCGGCTTACCATTCCAGCGCTTGACGATCTCGTCGAGCACCTGCTTGGCGCGGTCGGTCAGGGCGGAGGAGTCGACGTCGAAGGTGACGTCTCCGGACAGTGAGGCCACCGTGGTCTGGCCGTCCGAGGAGTAGGTGACCGCGCTGTCCGAGCTGCTCGAACGCGACACCGGCGTGACGACGCGGTCCACGGTCTGAGCCACCCGGGGGTTGCCCGGCCCGGCACTCTCCGGTTGCTTGGTGATCGTCGTCGGGTCGGCTGTGGCGCTGTTACTCGCAGCCGCCAATGGGTGGCCCGCTTGCGGTGGTGCGGGTAGGGCAGCAGCCGAGGCGGACACTGACCACGATGTTGCCCATACGACGACGACCGCGGCGGCAAGCGCCCCTGACCGAGGCCGAGACGTGGCGCCCCTTGCCCATCCCCCATTCATCTGCCGTCTCATCGGGTCACCGCCACGTTGCTGAAGGTCCCTCCATTCGGGATGGTGATGGTGACGTTCTTCGCCTCGGCCGGTACACCGGTGAAGGTCGCCTGAAGCGCGATCGTCTGACCGGGTTTGATGTACTCCGTGAGGTCGCTGGAGCACAGGCAGCCGCCCTGGGAGTCGTAGGAGACGCGGTAGATGCTTGAGGAGGACGGTTCAATGAGCGTCAGGCCGTCAGCGTTGTTCGTACTCCCTCCCGGGCTCGCCTTTCCACTGGGCTGAGGCACCGAGTCGTCTCCGTCGGAGAATGAGTCGTAGATCCACATGTCATTCTTTTTGTCATTATTCGTCACGGAGAACATGACGGTGATCGTGGTTCCTGCACCGGACACGGAGTTCAGAGAGACAGTCCCGGGTTTACTGTCAACGGTCGTGGGATGAGACTCAATGGCCGCGCCATGACCGCCACCCCCGGCCTGCGCCGATTTCGATGCGGACGCGGAAGCCGACGCACCCTCCCCGTTCGCCCCCGAGCCTCCCGGCAGCTGGCAGGACGCCAGGGTTGCCGCCACACCAATGGCGCTCATGGCAGCCAGGATTCGCTTCGAAGCAGTCATCATGATGGAACCTCCGTTGCTCTCGATCAGGCCACGTCGACCTGAGGAATACCGAGACTCTATGCAGCACCCATCATTCGAGAAATGGGGATACTCCCACGGGGAAAAACTGTGCAGTACCCGGTGCTCTACGGGGAGCCCAGGGGACCCACATGCTCCCCATGCAGCAATGGGGAGTACCTGGGGAGCGATGGGGAGTACCCGGGTAGCTCCTCTTGCTGGAATGATTACGTTATGATTACTCTCGATCGTTAAGAAATTTCAGCGGCCCTATGAAGGAGTTCTTGTGTTGCCTGTATTGTCTGGTTCGTCTTGTGTTTCTTCGGCACCGTCTCGTCGGTCTTTTGTGGCTCTCTCGGCCCTGGCGGGACTCGGGTTGCCGGTGCTGGCGGGCTGTGACCTGCCGGGGACATCGAAGGACAAGGCAGGGGCGGCCTCACCGTCGGGCTCCACAGCCTCAGCTAAGGGATCGGCCTCGGCCGGCGCGACTAAGGCGGGTAGCACCGAGTGGCAGAAGCTCGACGGTCACGTCATGGGCCACAAGGTGAGCGTGGAGGTCTCCCCCGTCGTCCGCCAGGACGACAAGACCTCGTACATCGCCGTGAAGCTCACCCGCGCATCCGACGACGCCTCCATCGACGCCGTCAACGCCCACGCCTCCACCTCCAGCGACGACAAGCTCAACATCTCCAACTACCTGGGAGTGCCGTCAATCTACCGTCCCGGTACCGGGGCCTCGCTGGTCAAGCTCCTGGACACCGCCTCGGGGCGCGTGTGGAGCGCCATCGACGGCAGCGGACTGTTCCTCGAGCTGGCCCCCGGCGAGGACATGACCTCCTACCTGTCCTTCGGCAAGGTCGACACCGACACCGTCACCGTCATGGTCCCCATGGCCGGCTTCACCACCGTCTCAGTCCTGGACGCCAAAGACGCCAAGAAAGCCAAGATCGACCTGTCCATCGCCCAGGCCGCGCTCAAGCAGTCCTCCCACGACGTCCCCGAGCTCGCCGACCCCGTCGCGATCGAGCGCTATACCCGGGCCCTGGACGACTCCACCAGCACCCACGCCGGAGGCAAGGACATCACCGTCACCCTCGCCAGCGATGTCACCTTCGCTTCCGACTCAGCCGACCTGGCCTCGGGCGCCGAGGCCCAGCTGAAGACCGTGGCCGGCCAGCTCGGCCAGCACCCCGACGGCGGCACGCTCACCATCGTGGGGCACACCGACGACGTCCAGGACGACGCCTACAACCAGACCCTGTCCGAGAAACGCGCCAACGCCGTCAAGACCCGCCTCGAGCAACTCACCAAGCTCGACAAGTGGAAGACATCCGTCTCCGGCAAGGGCGAGTCCGAGCCCAAGATCAAGGACACCACCGACCAGGCCCGAGCCGCCAACCGACGCGTCGAGATCACCCTGACCCCCACCGGCGGCACCACCCCCAAGAACACCACCACCCCCACCCCCAACAGCAGCAGCGGCAGTGGCAACGGTGGCGGTAAGCTGCCCGACCCTCAGGGCCCCGTCGCCAAGGGCCCCGAGGGCGTCACCCTCACCACCAAGAGCGGCAGCACCCAAGGGGATGTCACCATCACCCTGGACCACGTCACCCGCTCCGGCGGCTACCTCCTGGGCACCGTCACCTGCACCGTCAAGGACGGCTCCACCGGCGCACAACTCCACCCCCTGCTCGACGACCCCGAAACCGCCCTGACCAACCAACGCTCCGAGAGCGGCGCCCTGTCAACCTTCTACGCCAGCGACGGCCTGACCCTCCTCAGCAACGGCGAACGTATCTTCCCCGCCGACTACAACGACGCCGACGTCGACCACCACCTCCCCCTGACCGAGCTCAACCTCAGCGACCACCTCAAGACCGGCACCACCACCATCTGCATCGTCTGGCCCGACCCCGGCGGCGACACCATCACCCTCGACCATGCCAAAGGCAAGTACTCCATCCCAGGCAACTCCTACCGCCTCACCGACATCCCCATCAAGAACAACTGAAAGGACCCGCAGCCATGCGTCGTCGCGTAGTTCTCTCCGGAGCGATCCTGACCGGTGTGGGCGTGCCGCTGCTGGCCGGCTGCAAGGCCCCCTGGCAGTCGAAGCGTCAGACCGGCTCGACCTCGGCCTCGGCGGGTGGGGCAGCGGGGACTTCTGCGGCGCCGCAGGGCTGGCAGCAGCTCGACGGCCACATCGCCGGTCATCACATCATCGTGAACGTCTCCCCAATTATTCGCAAGAATGAAACCACCTCGATTCTGGCCTTGGAGCTAGTTCGAGCATCCGATGACAAAAACCGCACAGAAAACAAGCCAACGTCTTCTACGCCGGAAAACAAGATCACCATTGTTGACTACTGGAGAAGCCGAGCAAACCTTCAACCAGGGAACGTCGCCTCGGCTGTCAGAATCATGGACTTGCAGACCGGACACGTATGGAACTCCATCGATGGAAGTAATACCGACCCCGGGATCGCACCGGGAGAAAAGGTCACCTACTACGTTGTCTTCGGCAAGGTCGACTCCGAGCAAGTGACCGTCTTCGTTCCTATGGCCGGGTTCGTGACTGTCTCGGTCCTCGGGGCAGGATCCGCCCAACAGGCAAACATCGACCTATCTGCGGCTCAAACCGAACTGGATACGCACCCTAATACTACGCTCGCCACCCCGGCACCCATTGAGCGATACACGCGCTCTCTGGACGACTCCACCAGCACCCACACGGGCCGCAAGGACGTCACCGTCACCCTGGCCAGCGATGTCACCTTCGCCTCCGACTCAGCTGATTTGGCGTCGGGTGCCGAGGCGCAGCTCCAGAGTGTAGCCAGCCAGCTGGGGCAGTACCCCGACGGCGGGACACTCACCATCGTGGGCCACACCGACGACGTCCAGGACGACGCCTACAACCAGACCCTGTCCGAGAAGCGCGCCAACGCCGTCAAAACCAGGCTTGAGCAGATCACCAGCCTGGACAAGTGGAAGACATCCGCCACCGGCAAAGGCGAGTCCGAGCCCAAGATCAACGACAACAGCGACGAGGCCCGCGCCGCTAACCGACGCGTCGAGATCACCCTCACCCCCACCAGCGGTACTACCAAGAAGGGCGCATCCTCCACCCCCAACAGACGCAATCCCGGCACCCTGCCAGCCTCTGAAGGACCCACCGCCAAAGGCTCCGACGGCGTCACTGTGACGGCTAAGAGTGCTGGCAGCAACGGCGAGGTCACCATTGTCCTCGACCATGTCACTCGCCAAGGTGGTTACCTTCTGGGCACCTTGACCTGCACCGTCAAGCCCAGTTCTCACAGCGCAAATCTCACCGTGCTACTCACCGACCTGGAGAGCAGATCCGGAAACCAGCGAGATGAGGACACTGGAAGTACCGCAACCTTCATGGCCACCGACGGGCTGACTCTCATCTCAGGCACCGAACGAGTCTTCCCCGCCGACTATGAGCAGGCCGACATCAAAGCTCATATACCGCTGACCGAGCTTTATGTCGGCGACGAACTCCTAGGTGGAACTGTCACCGCCGTTGGCGTCGTCTGGCCCGACCCCGGCGGCGACACAGTCACGCTCGACCATCCCCAATCAGAGGGCAGCTACTCGACCACTGCCTTCCGTCTCACTGACATCCCCGTCAAGAACAGCTGACAATGCAAAGGAGGCGAGGTTGTCCACGAACTGGAGACCGCACCTCAGCGGAGCGCACACAACAGAGAGGACGCTATGCGACGTCGTGACTTTATGGACAACCGGAACTTGCGATCGTTGGATTGACGGGCCTTGGAATCACAGAAGAACTTTTGAAGACGTTTGCGGCCGGAATCGAGATTAACCATGATTGACACTCACAGCACACCACAGAAACGAAGCCCATATCCCGCTTTATTGCTGACCTGGACACTGAGTGCCGGATACTTCCTCTTGTCATGCCTAGGCCTTTCAACCCTACACGATTCCATCATAAAATCCATAGGAGTGAGTGGTGCCGGCATTTTGGCACTTATGATACCTTCGAGCACCTCACTCTTCAGCACCTTCCTCATCCCACGTTGGTGGGCCAAGAGATTCGTGACGTGCTGCGCATTTTCTTTCCCCATCCCGTCACTTCTGTGCATCGGATCGACTTTCCTAATCCCCTACGGCATCCCCAACCGCGAACTATATGTTTCCGAAGTCATAGCGCTCGGATTCCTGACCTCATTGTTCGGAACTATTATAGGGTGGACCATTCGACGTCGAAAATGACACCAGGCTAACTCAATCGAATTCCACTGCGCTGCGAACTCCGCTAAGTAGCCGGTTCCGACGCGGAGACCTGTCCGGGCCTCCTTCACGGCGGAGAGGTCGTCCCCATCCTTGCGAGAGGGAGAGGCAAGGACGGGGACGACCGGCTTTTCCACTTCCCTCCCCCATTCGGTGCGCCACCGACGCCTTCACCGTAGTCAGCGCGGCACCCCGCGGACCATGGGCAGATGCCCCCGTGGAGGGCTCGTGCAGTCCCCGGGCAGCACGAAACCCGTACAGGCGAAGAACGGCGTCGGCCGTCTCCCGCATGAGGAGGCGGCCGACGCCGTCGTGAAGAAAGAGAGCCTCAGGCCTTGGTGACATCCATCGGGATGCCGGGGCCCATGGTGGTGGTCATGGTGGCCTTGAGGATGTAGCGGCCCTTTGAGGTCGAGGGCTTGAGGCGCAGGACCTCCTCCAGGGCGGCCTGGAAGTTCTCCGTCAGCTGCTCCTCGGTGAAGGAGGCCTTACCGATGATGAAGTGGAGGTTGGAGGCGCGGTCCACGCGGAACTCGATACGGCCGCCCTTGATGTCGGAGACGGCCTTGGCCACGTCCATCGTCACGGTGCCGGTGCGGGGGTTGGGCATGAGGCCACGGGGGCCCAGGACGCGGCCCAGGCGGCCGACCTTGCCCATGAGGTCCGGGGTGGCCACGGCGGCGTCGAAGTCCGTGTAGCCCTTGGCGACCTTCTCGATGAGCTCGTCGCCACCGACCTCGTCCGCGCCGGCGGCGAGGGCCTGCTCGGCGCGCTCACCCTGGGCGAAGACGACGACGCGGGCGGTCTTACCGGTACCGTGCGGCAGGGACACGGTGCCGCGGACCATCTGGTCCGCCTTGCGGGGGTCGACCCCCAGGCGGAAGACGACGTCCACGGTGGCGTCGAACTTGGTGATCGAGGTGGACTTGGCCAGGTGAACGGCCTCGGCCGGGGTGTAGAGGACTCCGGACTGGATCTTCTCAGCCGCGGCGCGGTAGGCCTTGGAGCGCTTGGTCATCTGCTTCTCCTTGCAGTCGTGGTGTTCGGGCCGCGCGAGGCCCTTCCACGGTTTCGTATGGGGATTGAGTTGAGAGAGCCGGTGAGCCGGCGAGTGTCTCAGGCCTCGACGGTGATGCCCATGGAGCGGGCGGTGCCGGCGATGATCTTGGCGGCGGCCTCGATGTCGTTGGCGTTGAGGTCGGGCATCTTGGACTCGGCGATCTCACGCACCTGAGCCTGGGTCAGGGAGGCCACCTTCACGGTGTGGGGGGTGGCGGAGCCCTTGGGGACACCCGCGGCCTTCTTGATGAGCTCGGCAGCTGGCGGGGTCTTGGTGATGAAGGTGAAGGAGCGGTCCTCGTAGACGGTGATCTCCACGGGGATGACGTTGCCGCGCTGCGACTCGGTCGCCGCGTTGTACGCCTTGCAGAACTCCATGATGTTGACGCCGTGGGCACCCAGGGCGGGGCCGATCGGCGGAGCGGGGTTGGCCTGGCCGGCCTGGATCTGGAGCTTAATCAGCCCGGCGACCTTCTTCTTGGGGGCCATAGGAATGGGTCCTTCTTACTTGTCCGGATGTGCTGCACGCCTGCCGTGCAGCCGTGGGTGCATGCGCACACACAAGCGCTCATCGTAGCCCGCTGCTGGGCCGCGCAGGGAGCCCGGTGCGCGGTATCACAGGAGATCCGCCTGTGATTCACGGCTCCCGTGCCGTGGCCGCTCTGGGCGACCCAGGCGGTTGTGGCCCGACGACGCCTGCTTGCGTCGTCGGGCCACAACGGCTGACGGGGCCTGCCCTCAGGTCCGCCTCAGATCTTGGCGACCTGGTTGAAGGAGAGCTCGGCCGGGGTGTCGCGGCCGAACAGGGAGATGAGCACCTGGAGCTTCTGAGTCTCGGGGAGGATCTCAGCGATCGTGGCCGGGAGGGACTCGAAGGGGCCGTCGGTGACGATGACGGACTCGCCGACCTCGAAGGCGACCTCGAAGACCTGTCCGCCGGTGGCGATCTGGGTGCCGGAGCCGGACTCGGGGGCCGTGGCCTCCACGGCGGCGGCCTCCTTGGCGGCGATCTCCTCGGGCGTGGGGCCGAGCTGGGCGACGGCCTCCTCGAAGGTCAGCGGCACCGGGTTGTAGCGGTCCCCCACGAAGCCGGTCACGGCCGGGGTGTCCTTGATAGTGCGCCACACCTTGTCCGAGGTCTCCGGGTCATCCAGGTCCATGCGCACGAACACGTAGCCGGGGATGCGCACCCGGGAGACTTCCTTCTTCTTGTTGCCGTTCTTGATCTCGATGACCGTCTCCATGGGGACGGTGGCGTCGAAGATGTAGTCCTCGACCTCGAAGTTCTCGGCGCGGGCCATGATGTCGGCGGCCACGCGGCGCTCGTAGCCGGAGTAGGTGTGCAGCACATACCACTGGCCCGGCAGGGCCGACATCTGGCGGCGGAACTCGGCCAGCGGGTCGACGACGGGCGCCTCCTCGGCCGGCTCGGCGGCCTCGTCGGTCGCATCGGCCTGGGCGGCCTCAACCGGCTCGACGGCGTCACCGGCGTCGTCGGTCGCGAGCGAGGTCAGGGCCTCGACGTCGTCGGGAGTGGTCTGCGAGGAGACATCCTCAGACATGGTGTACCTGCTTTCCAGTGGCGTGAGACGAGCGGATGCGACGGGCCGCGCGAACAGCAGCGGCGTCGGGAGTAGACGTGGTCAGGGGCGCAACCGCGCATCCCCAATGAGGGTACGGCCGCAGAGGCCGGGAGGTCAGGCGAAGAGCCACATGACGGCCCGGTTGAAGGCGAAGTCCAGTACCCCGGTGAAGGCCATGATGGCGATGATGAAGACGACCACTACCGTGAAGTAGGTCCACAGCTCGTTCATGGTGGGCCAGACGACCTTGCGCAGCTCGTCAATGACCTGGCGGATGAACAGGGCGATGCGCCCGAAGAAGCCGCGCTTGGTGGCCGACTTGCCTGTCGCAGCGCGTGCGCTCTCGCTCATGAATATGGGTCCTCAGGGTCGACGGTCAGGTCAGTTCCCGCACAGCGGGGAGAAGACGAAACCGACGGGATCTCCCGACAGATCCGCCGTTCTCAGCAGGGCAGGCGGGACTCGAACCCACAACCGCCGGTTTTGGAGACCGGTGCGCTACCAATTGCGCCACTGCCCTTCAGCGGTGCTCTAGTCTGCCATACGAGGAAGCCTTTGCGGTAACCGCAGGCCGTGGGGTGCGCCACGCCGGGGCCGGCCGGGGTGCAGTGCCTTGCCGCGTCACCAGAGGAACCCTGGAGGCGCCCCGGAGGTTCTCCGGCGTTGTCATCAGCGGATCAGACGTGTTTCAGACGCACGGATGTCGCTGGTCGTGGGACCATGGTCGGGTGACACCTGCACCCACGCACCGCGTTTCCGCCCGACTGTCCGCCATCGCCCCCTCCGCCACCCTGGCCGTCGACGCCAAGGCCAAGGCCCTCAAGGCCGCCGGCCGCCCCGTCATCGGCTTCGGCGCCGGAGAGCCCGACTTCCCCACCCCCGACTACATCGTTGAGGCCGCCGTCGCCGCCGCGAAGGACCCGGCCAACCACAAGTACTCCCCCGCCAAGGGACTGCCGGTCCTGCGCGAGGCCATCGCCGCCAAGACGCTGCGCGACTCCGGCTACGAGGTCTCCCCCGACGACATCCTGGTCACCAACGGCGGCAAGCAGGCCGTCTTCCAGGCCTTCGCCGCACTCGTCGACCCCGGCGACGAGGTCCTGCTGCCCGCGCCCTACTGGACCACCTACCCCGAGGCCGTCGCCCTCGCCGGAGGAACCACGGTCGAGGTCTTCGCCGGGGCCGACCAGGACTACAAGGTCAGCGTCGACCAGCTCGAGGCCGCCCGCACCGAGCGCACCAAGGTGCTGCTGCTGTGTTCGCCGTCCAACCCGACCGGCTCGGTCTACACGCCCGAGGAGCTCACCGCCATCGGCCAGTGGGCCCTGGAGCACGGGATCTGGGTCATCACCGATGAGATCTACGAGCACCTCCTCTACGACGGCGCCCAGAGCGCGCACGTCGTCAAGCTGGTTCCCGAGCTGGCTGAGCAGACGATCGTCCTCAATGGCGTGGCCAAGACCTACGCCATGACCGGATGGCGCGTGGGCTGGATGATCGCCCCCAGCGACGTCATCAAGGCGGCCACGAACTTCCAGTCGCACCTGACCTCCAACGTCGCCAACGTCTCGCAGCGCGCGGCGCTGGCAGCCGTCAGCGGCGACCTGGCTGCCGTCGAGCAGATGCGCACCGCCTTCGACCGGCGCCGGCGCACGATGGTGGAGTTGCTCTCGCAGATCGAGGGGCTGACCGTGCCCGTGCCCCGCGGCGCCTTCTACGCCTACCCCAGCATCGAGGGGCTCGTGGGGCGCACGCTGCGCGGCACCACGATCGACAGCTCGGCCACGCTGGCCGCGCTCATCCTCGAGCACGCCGAGGTCGCCATCGTTCCCGGTGAGGCCTTCGGCCCCTCGGGCTTCGTGCGGCTGTCCTACGCGCTGGGCGACGACGACCTGGTCGAGGGAGTGGGCCGGGTCCAGAAGCTGCTGGCCGAGGTCGAGTAGCGCCTGAGGCTCCACCCCTCCGCCTCCTCGCCGAGCCGGGCAGGTTTCGCGCAAGCCGACAGAACGTCTGTCGGGCGCCGCAAAACCTGCCCGGCTCGGCGTTTGATACCAATGTGGTTGCGGCCCGGCCTTCCGTCTCCTTGAGGGATCTATCATCCGATTCGTGCCCGCCCACACTCCCGACGATGAACGTCGCGCCGCCGACCCCAGCACCGAGCCCGAGGTGCTGGAGTACCTCGCCAAGGCATTTCCCGACCTACGACCGGTCGTCGCCGCCAATCCCGCCATCCCCGCGGTGCTGCGCGAGCAGGTTCTCCAGATGGGCGCGAACGATCTCCCCAACGTCTCACCCGCATCCCCCACCAGCACCACGGACGCATCAGACACGAACCGTCCGAGGACCGCGGAAACCGCGTGCCTGCCCACGGCATCAACCGCGGACTACAGCAGCGTCTCGACATACTCCGCGATCCCCGTCGAGACAGCTCCTCAGACGATGGTGCTGGGAGCCTCGTCGGCAGCGCCAGCGACGGCTTCAGCTCCAGGGACCGCAGCGCCACCCATGTCCGGCACCGCCTCAGCAGCCTCGGCGGCGCCGGCACCGCCTCTCAACCGTCCTGCACCTCGTTCCAGCTCTCATGCTGGGCTCATGACCGCACTGGTTGTCGTTCTGATCCTCGTCGTCGCAGCGGCCGGAGTCTTCGGCGGCATGCTGCTGGCGAACCGTGGACGACAGTCCGATACGACATCCGCCTCGGCCGCCACTGCGGCCCCCTCCTCAAGCGCGGGTACTGCGGCAGAGCAGGCCGCACCCCCCACCGGTGGGCCGATACTCCCCAGCGGCCCCGCCCTCCCCACGTCCACAACGACGTACTCCTACCAGTACGTGGACACCCCGTCGAAGAACATCTCCTGCATCCTCTCCAACGAGGGAGTCGGTTGCTCGATCCTGGAGAGGAACTACGCCTCCTCCGGGATGCAGGACTGCCCCGACCGGGAGTTCTCCATCATGGCGCTCGCCGGTCGCACCGAGGTCCGCTGCGGAGAGGAGTACCTGGGACAGCCCGGGGACACCTTCCACACGCTCGAGTACGGGGAGACCACGATGTTCTCCGACTACGCCTGCACCTCGCAGTCCAAGGGGATGACCTGCTGGAACACGATCACCGGACGAGGATTCACCATCTCCAGGAAGTCACTCATCCGCTTCTGACGACCTCGAGCCGAGCATCCGGCGGGACTGTCAGTGGGCGCCGCGGCGGGCCTGGATCTCTCGGCCCTGCGCCAGCCAGGTCTCGGCGCGAGCCAGGCGGCCCTCGGCGTCGGGGCGCCACGGACCGCCGTCCTCGCGGCGGGCGCCGGCCACCAGGGACAGGACCACGCCGGCGCAGCGCGCACGTAGGGAGACCGGATCCACCTGCCGCTCGGCCATGCGGGTCCAGGTCTCCAGGATGGGACGCAGCTTCGGGTAGGAGGCGGGCGCCAGGTGGTCCAGCACGCTGACGTGCCCCAGCAGGCAGGCCAGGTCGTCAACCCGGTAGCCGGGCCCCAGGGAGTCCACGTCAAGCAGGCTGGTGACCGACTCGCCCTCCATGAGGACATTGGCCTCGTAGAAGTCGCCGTGGACCGGGACCGGCCGACCGGCGTCGGAGGCGGCCATGAGCTGCTCGACCCCCTCGGCGACGGCCCGAGCGCGGGCGGCGTGCTCGGGCAGGACCGTGGCGGCGGCGTGCGCGTAGTGGCGGGCCCGCTCCGACCAGGCGGCGTGCGCCGGCAGCTGCATGGCGCTGGCCGGCAAGGCGTCCAGCAATGAGATGAGGCCGTTGAAGACGCGTTCGCTGCGCGAGACGCTCATGCCTTGGGACAGCAGGCCGGACAGGGCCACTCCTCGACCGGTGGACAGCAGGACGAGCCCATCGGGGTCCTCCCGCAGGACCTCGGGAGCGGGCACGCCTGAGGCCGTCAGCAGGCGGTGGCGCTGGGCGAAGGACGGGGCCTGGCTCGGGCGCAGGACCTTGGCGTAGGCGGTGGTCTCATCCGGGAAGGTGGCGCGCACGACCGCTCGACGGGTGGGACGGTAGGCGACCATCGTGGCCTTGACCTGCGTGCCGATCCGGGCCGAGAGCAGCGAGGGCGTACAGGCCACCACCAGGCCGGGAAGCTCGGGGTCGGCCGGGTGGCGCCACACATGGACCGCGGGGCCGTCCCCGCCGGTGGGGGCTACCCGGGTCAGTCCCGGTGCGTGCGCGTTGGACAGGCGAGCCGTCGTAGCACACAGGTACTCGGTTGTAGAACGCCCGTTGGGCGCGACGACAACGGCCGTGTACCCCACGGACACCCCCGCTCCGGGGCGATGGTGGACTGAGTGGACCTCCCAGCTGGCCAGACGCTGGCCGGCCGGGGCGAGGGCGGCGGAGAGCACGGACGCGGCACGCGGCCCCGTCAGCAGGGCCACCTCCTCGGGCTCCTGGGACGCCGACGAGTGGTTCATAGCAGTTAGTCTGCCCCACCCACCTGATGGTTCGCCTCCAAAACGGCCCCGAGTGTTCGACAACAGCGGAAGCCCACCCGTTCCCGCACGGTGCGCCAGGTGATCCAGGTGGAGGACGTGCAAGGGCACAGATCTGTCACTAGATCTGTCACTCCTGGCGACTTTCAGGCCGGCTCGGGGAGGGAGCGCCGGGACCTTGCCCTCTATCTGCGCAGGTCAGCGCCGTTCCCACCTGTCGCAGACTGTCGGTACCGGGCAGAAAAGTCGCCAATCGTGACAACGAAGGCACTGACAACACCGAGGGACGCCCGACGTTATCCACAACGCCGACCCACGCCTTTTACCTTGAAGTACTGTTTGACATGATTTAAATATGTTTGATGATGTCCGCCGCAGCGATGTGCGCGCCCGGCTGCTGGCCAGGAACGGCGCAGCCCGGCTCTCCTCACTGAGCCTCACCCGGTCAGAGCGCAGGACGGTGGCGCGCATGCTGTCTGAGAAGGCGTTGACCTCCCACCCCGGTCACGTCGTGTCCCTGCCGTCGGCCAAGACCTTCGTCGTCACCTGCCGCCGGCTGGGAGGCGTGGTGAGCTGTGGACACGCGATGGAGCACTACGGCATTCCGCTGAGGACATTACCCGGTGTTCTCCATGTCGCCATCCCGGCACAGCGAAGCCGCGTTCCCGATGCGATCGGCCGCACAGTGGTCCACCGCGTCAGGAGACTGGCCTTGCCCGAGGACACTCAGCCACCAGTTGCGCAGGTCGAGCAGGCTCTCATCTGCTTCATGCGCTGCGCCGATGAGCTCGATGCCCTCATCGCTCTGGATGCGGCCCTGCGCCTGGGATACACGACCCGCGCTCAACTGGAATCCGCGTTGCCGGGCCCGCGCAACGCATCGCTGCGCTCCCTGCTCTCCCAGGCCTGCCCAGGGGCGCGCTCCCTGCTGGAGACGATCGCCCGCCACGACCTGGAGCAGGCCGGCTACCGCCCCGTCGCGGCGGTCATGGTGGACGGGGTCGGCGAGGTGGACCTGGTTCTCAGCCGGATGCCTCAGGCGATCGTTCCCGGGCCTGCGGAGGGCACCCATGTCCTCACCGCAGCGGCCTACCCGGCCCTGCTCATCGAGACAGACGGCTACACCTACCACTCCTCCCGCCCGGACTGGCACAGCGACCACCTACGCGATCAGGCTGCTCTCGCTCGCGGTCATACCCCGTTGCGTCTGACCAGCGACCAGGTACTGGATCGGGAGACGGTGCGGATCGTCTCCTCGGTGGCGCGCCGGCTCGGAATCCACCCGGATGTCACTCCTGGCGACTTTTAGGTCGAGTCGAGGCGGGGTGGCCGGGCACCTCTCCCCTATCTGCGCTGGTCCGCTCCATCCTCTCCCCTCGCAGGCTGTCAGTGGCTCCGGGAAAAGTCGCCAATCGTGACACTTCGGTGCCTCCTACCTCGCGTGGGAGGGCTGCCGGCGGAGTGCGAACGCGTGGAAGAATCCACCCATGCGAGACCTCGCCACTCTTCCCAAGGCGCACCTGCACCTGCACTTCACGGGGTCGATGCGCCTGGAGACCCTCATTGAGCTGGCCTCCAGCGCGCGCACGCGCCTGCCCTCGAACTTCCTGGACGGCGACCCCCTGCGCGTGCCCGCTGACCGGCGCGGCTGGTTCCGCTTCCAGCGCGCCTATGACACGGCCCGGGCCCTGGTGCGCACCGAGGAGGTCATGCGCCGCATCGTCCTGGAGGCCGCCCTGGATGATGCCGCCGAGGGCTCGCGCCGCCTGGAGATCCAGGTCGACCCGACCAGCTACGCCCCCTTCGTCGGCGGGATCACCCCCGCCCTGGAGATCATCCTCGATGCCGCCAAGCAGGCCACGACCCTGAGCGGGGTGGAGGTGGCGGTCATCGTGGCGGCCTCCCGGATGCGTCACCCGCTGGACGCCCGCACGCTCGCGCGCCTGGCAGTGCGCTACGCCGGGGACCAGCCGGGCGAGGTGATCGGCTTCGGCCTGTCCAACGATGAGCGCGCCGGGCAGACGTCCTCCTGGGAGCGGGCCTTCGCCATCGCCCGCCGGGGCGGCCTGGCCTCCATGCCGCACGGAGGCGAGCTCTTAGGGCCCGACCACCTGCGCGAGGTCGTCTCCGCGCTTAGCCCCACACGCCTGGGCCACGGGGTTCGCGCCGGTGAGGACCCCGCCCTGCTGGACGCGATCGTCGCTTCCGGCATTAGCCTCGAGGTCTGCCCCGCCTCCAACGTGAGCCTGGGGGTCTATCACAGCCCCGACGACGTCCCTCTGCGTACGCTCATGAGCCACGGGGCGCAGATCGCCCTGAGCGCCGACGACCCCTTGCTCTTCCAGTCCCGGCTCGTCGACCAGTACGAGATCGCCCGGGCCCTGGGCTGCGGCGACGCCGAGCTGGCCGAGCTGGCCCGGGGGTCGATCCGCGCCTGCCTGGCCTCCCCGACCGCGAAGCGGGCCTGGCTGGCCGAGGTGGACGCCTGGTTGGCGGCACCCGACCAGGCTCCGGGAGCGGAGAGCCTCGACGGCCCGGAGGCCGGCGACCTCGAGCCTCACCCGGTCGCGCGCTAGGCCCTGTTGCGTATGTCCGGGCGGAGGCCGGTTCTCGCCAGTGGCCGACATCGCGGTCGTACCTTAGGGCTCGCATTCGAGGGGTAGAGGGTACGAACGCGCGCCCTAAGGTACGAACACGCGGACGCTTCACCCCACTTTCGCAACAGGCCCTAGGGGGCCAGGACCGGCTGCGAGCATTTGCCGGATGCGGGGTGCCGCTACGCGCTGACGTGGTCCGGCGCGCAGGCTGTGCCGGCAGCGACCGCCGCCCAGGGCCAGGGGCGTCCATGACTGACCGCGTCTTCGCGCGGCGAGCCCCGGGGCCACCGTTGCTGTGGACAGGCGGCCTAGAAGCCGACCTGGACGGGCTCGGGCACAAGGGTGATGCCGTAGCGCTCACGCACGCCGGACACCACCGCGTCACGCAGGCGCGCCAGGTCCGCCCCTGTCGCACCGCCCCGGTTGGTCAGTGCCAGCACGTGCTTGGTGGACAGCCCGGCCGGTGCGCCGGCCTCCACGGCGAAGCCCTTGCTGAAGCCGGCGTGGTCGATGAGCCAGGCGGCGCTGGTCTTAACCAGCCCCTCGATGACGGGGGCGGCCTTGGTTCCGAGCACCACCTGCGAGTGGTCGGTGACCGGGAAGCGCGGCGCGTCCTCCGGCAGCTGCTCGGCCTGCTCCGTGGTCAGGATCGGGTTGGTGAAGAAGGACCCGGCCGACCAGGTGTCGTGGTCGGTGCCGTCCAGCACCATCCCCTTGGAGCGGCGCAGCTCGAGAACCGCCTCACGCAGCTCGCGCTCGGGCACGCGCTCACCCAGCTCGACGCCGAGCGCCCCGGCCAGCTGGGAGTAGGCGAGCCGCGAGGACAGGGAGCCCTGCCGCACGGCGAAGGTGGCGTCGAGAACCACCCAGCGCCCGGTCGGCCCCCACAGGCGCCCGCCGCCCACCTCGGTGTCGGTGAGGGACTGCTTGAGGCGCGAGTCCCGGTAGGCCAGCCCCAGCTCGCCCAGGGCCAGCCAGACCACCCGGTTGCGCAGGCGGTCCCAGGCACGCACGCTGGCGATGAGCTCGGCGACCTCGGCGCCGTAGGCCCCGATGTTCTGCACGGGGGCGGCGCCCACCGTGCCAGGGATCCCGGACAGGGGCGCGAACCCGGCCCACTGGCTGGCGATGGCCTCGCGCACCAGGTCGTCCCAGGTGGTGCCGGCGGTGGCGGTGACCTCGACGCCGCCGCACACCGAGTCCGAGACGAGCGAGACCTCGGCGCGGGTGTCCCGGATGACGAGACCGTCGAAGCCGGCGTCGGAGGCCAAGATGTTGGAGCCGCCGCCGATGACGAGGACGGGCGTTCCGGCGGCGTCGGCCTCGCGGATCGCCTCGGTCAGCTCGCTCTGCGTGGTGGCCTCGACGTAGCTACCCACCGGGCCGCCCACACGAAGCGTGGTCAGCTCGGCCAGGCTGGTCGGCCGGGCGTCGGAGCCGGGCGTGTGCGCCAGGGCCTGGACGGGTGCGGGCCAGGCGGACGGGTCGACGTCGACGCTCAGCGGGACGGTGCAGTCGCCTGCCACCAGCTGCGGCTCGATCGACGGCGCAGCCGGCACCGTCGAGGCCTCAGCGGGGGCAGCGGGGGCGCGGTCATCTGGGGTGGTGGTCAACGGAGGTCTCCGCTCTTCCTGATCGGTTCCTCGTGAGACAAGCAGGGCCCCGCTCACACCAGTAGTGTGCACGGAGCCCCGAGACGCGGGCGGGCCGCTCGTCTCACTTCTTGTTGCGACGCTGGTGACGCGTCTTGCGAAGCAGCTTGCGGTGCTTCTTCTTGGCCATGCGCTTGCGGCGCTTCTTGATGACGGATCCCATGAGATCTCCTCGCAGTTCGCTTGTAGTGCCCGCAGACCCTCCCTGCGGGCCGAGGCAGGCCGGCGAGGGTTATGCCATGGGGCGGTTGGTCGGCGCGTGAGGCTCAGCGGCCGACCACGCAGGTGACCGCCTGAGTGTAGCGGCTCCTAGGACCCTGATGCCTCTGACGCGTCGTGGCCCCAGTCACCCAGCCCGGCGGACAGGTAGTCGTGAACGGCACGCTCGGGGACGCGGAAGGAGCGTCCGACCTGCATCGCGGGCAGGTCACCGGAGTGCACCATCCGGTAGACGGTCATCTTGGACACGCGCAGCATCGCCGCCACCTCAGCCACGGTGAGGAACGAGGGGGCGCCGGAGGCGCTGGGGGATGTGGGAAGGCCCGGTGCCATGAGCTTGAGGTCCGTTCGTCGCGGGTGGCCCCGTCGGGGCAGGAACACAGCCAATATATCTCCGCACCAGCCTTCGCACAGGGTTTCTCGGGCCCCATTCGCCACAGGCGTCGCATTTCACACTCGGTCACCAATTGTCGCTGCGGCATCCTCACAGATCCGCCCCCGATCCGGCCGTCACGACGGCGAGCACCGGAGCCCGCTCACCGGCCCCACTCGAACACACCCGACCCACGACGCCGGGAAACGTGACGAAGCCCCACCAGCGGGACCACAATGGCGACCGTGCCCCAGACAGACACCGCCCAGGAGCCGGAGCCCGGCCGCGGATCCCGCGGCGAGACCCCGCCCGGGAAGCGCGGCGCCTCCCAGGCCGGCCGGCGCCGTCAGGCCCACTGGCACGCCCCACTCGTGGGCGTCGTCGGCCATGCGTGGAAGCGCCACAAGAAGCCCCCGAATTCCAGAGAGGGAGCCGGCCCCCTCGAGGAGCCGCTGCCCCGCCCCCCGCTGCCGGGTACGGAGCCCACCGGGATTCGCCGCCTGCTCAGGCACATCGAGCCCCTCGGCCAGATCGCGAGGGCCGCCCGCTTCTACCCGGCCCGGCTGGCCGTCATCGTCTTCGCGGCCATCATCGTGGTGGTGACCGGCCTCCTCAGCCTCCCCATCGCCACGACCAGTGGGGAGCACGCCGACTTCCTCGACGCCTTGTTCACCGCTACCTCGGCCGTGTGCGTCACCGGCCTGAGCACGGTGGACACGGCTGCCTACTGGTCCACCTTCGGACACGTCGTCATCATCCTGGCCGCGGCCGTGGGCGGTCTGGGAGTCATGACCCTGGCCTCCCTGCTGTCCCTGGCGGTGTCCCGGCACGTGGGACTGACTCAGCGGATGCTGGCGGCCTCGGAGAACCAGTCGCGCCTGGGCGAGGTGGGGCGGCTGCTGCGCGCCGTCATCTACACGGCCGCCGGCTGCGAGCTCCTCCTGACGCTCATGCTGCTGCCACCCTTCCTCAGTCACGGTCTCGATGTGGGCCACGCACTGTGGTACGCGGTCTTCATGGCGCTGTCGATCTTCAACAACGCCGGCTTCGTCATCATGCCCGAGGGCCTGGAGGCCTACTCCACCGACTGGTGGATCGGCCTGCCGATCATCCTGGGGACCTTCATGGGCGCCGTCGGCTTCCCCGTCATCTTGGACATCATGGGCCGACGCCGCCGCCCCCGCACGTGGAGCCTGCACACCAAGCTGACCCTGACGACCTACCTGGCCCTCACGGTCGCCTCGACCATCGCCATCGCCACCTTCGAGTGGAACAACCCCCTCACCTACGGCTCTCTGCCCACGAGCGGGAAGATCATGACCGCGCTCGTCAACGGCGTCAACGCCCGCTCCTCGGGGCTGTCCACGATCCCGCCCGAGCACATGCACGAGGCGACCTGGTTCCTCCAGGACGCCCTCATGTTCGTCGGGGGCGGCTCGGCCTCGACGGCCGGCGGCATCAAGGTGACGACCTTCGCGGTCCTGCTGCTGGCGATCCTCGCCGAGGCCCGCGGCGACCAGGACATCGAGGCCTTCGGACGGCGCATCACCCCCTCAACCGTGCGCCTGAGCGTGGCGGTGGCCTTCATCGGCTCCAGCATCATCGGCCTGGCCACGCTCCTGCTGCTGCAGATGACCAACCTGTCCCTGGACCGGATTCTCTTCGAGGTCATCAGCGCCTTCGCGACCGTGGGCCTGTCCACGGGCATCACGCCCTCCCTGCCGGACGGGGCCAAGTACGTCATCGTGGCGCTCATGTTCGTGGGCCGCGTGGGCACGATGACGGCGGCCAGCGCCCTGGCGCTGCGCGAGCGGCGCCGCGTCATCCGGATGCCCGAGGCCAGCCCGATGATCGGCTAGCGCCCACCGCCCTGCTCTCCGCACTTGCTCACCCGAGAGCCTGCAGGCACCAGGGAGAACGATCAGCTCCCCTCGGGTTTCGGCCCATCCGGCGCGAGCAGCTGCCTGAGAGTGGCGGCCGCGCCCTCCACATCAGCCCGGCCGGTAATGAGCTGCTCGACGATGAGACCGAAGGAGACGCTCTGGATGAGGGAGGCCAGCTGATCGGGACTCAGACGGCAGGAGATCGTCCCCACCCTCTGCCCATTGCGACACAGGCGGGCAAGACCTCCGTGGATGTCCCGGTAGCTCTCCTGGACCAGGACGCTCATCTCGGGATCACGGGTCAGCTCCCCCCAGGCGTGGTAGGCCAGAGGCGCCCAGGAGCTCAGACCGACGTCGTCAGAAACCCCAAGAGCCTCATCCTGCCGGCCCGCCTCTGAGTCGTCTGCCGCCCCGTGCCGCCGGTAGTTGAGCAGGGTGAGCGCCTCAATGAAGTCCCGTTCGAAGTCGAGAGGCTCGTCGGACTCGGCGATCCGCTTGATCCGCTCGGCGAGCGGCCCCATGCGCCGGGTCAGGACCGCCCGAATGAGGGATCGCTTGCCCTCGGGGAAGTAGCGGTAGACGGTCGACGACGACATTCCGGCCGCGGCGATGACCTCGTCCATGGAGGCGGCCTGGAAACCGCTGCGCGCGAAGCACTCCTCGGCGGCCTGCAGGATCCGGTCGGTCTGACGCTCCCGATAGGCGGCAGTCACTCGTGGCATGAGTTCAGGATAAGCGACTCAGAGCACACTCCAAATCGAAACGATCGTTGTTGACTAGCCGCCACACACTCCCTAGACTCCCGAACGCAAACGAAAACGATCATTTTGATATGGAGGTCGCAATGACATCCTCAGAGGCATCCGCCCTCAAGGAGCGGACCGAGTCGGCACAAGAGACACAGGAGGAGACGACCGTCATGACCGCGCGGCGCCCCAGTCGCCGTGCAGTCATGGTCAGCGCCGTTCTCACTCAGCTGATGATCGTCTTGGACCTGACGATCATCGCCATCGCCCTGCCTCGGATGCAGGACGACCTGGGGATGACCGTGTCCCAGAGCCCGTGGACGGTCACCGGCTACAGCCTGGCCTTCGGTAGCCTCGTGCTCTTCGGGGGAAGGCTCTGCGCCGTGGCGGGTATCCGCCGCTCCTACCAGGTGGGACTGATTGGCTTCGGGGTCGCCAGCCTCGCAGCCGGGATGGCGACCTCCTTCCCCATCTTGCTGGTGGCCCGCGTGGCCCAGGGCTGCTTCGGCGCCCTACTGGCCCCCACCTCGCAGGCGCTGCTCAACGTCACCTTCACGGAGCGCACCGAGCGAGAGCGGGTCTTCGCCGTCTTCGGTGCCACTGCCGGACTGGGCGCGGCCATCGGACTACTCGTCGGTGGGGCCCTGACCGACTGGTTCAGCTGGCGCTGGGCCCTCTACATCAACATCTTCCTGGCCGCCGCCGCCCTGCTCATCGGGCAGCGCAGCCTTCCGCCGGCCAACCAGCGCGACCGCGGCTCGCGCATCACTGATGACCTGAGC
Source organism: Actinomyces sp. HMT 175 (assembly GCF_016694895.1). Taxonomy (NCBI): domain Bacteria; kingdom Bacillati; phylum Actinomycetota; class Actinomycetes; order Actinomycetales; family Actinomycetaceae; genus Actinomyces; species Actinomyces sp. HMT 175. The sequence continues at coordinate 635,986 of NZ_CP068012.1, read as the reverse complement.
GGCCTGGTCCTGGGCTGCGGAGCCTGCTTCAGCGCCGTCTACGGGCTCGACCGGGCCCAGCAGACCTCCTGGACCTCCACATCGACCGTCAGCTGGCTGGCACTCGGCGGCATCGCCGCGGCGCTGTTCGTGGTCCGCGAGCACCTCGCGAGCCGCCCGGTGCTGCCCCTGTCGATGATGGCACTGCCCGTGCGGGCGGCCTCCTACGCCACGCAGTTCATCGCCGGCGCCGCACAGATGGGGGCGATCATCTACCTGACCTACTACATGCAGAACCACCTCGGTTACTCGCCCTTCAAGAGCGGAGTCGTCTTCCTCCCGATGGTCTTCGCCCTGATCGCGACCGCGATCCCGGCCGGACGCGTCATCGTGCCCAGGCTCGGGGCGCGCGGCACCCTGCCCCTGGGGGTGGCGGTACTGGCCGGTTCCTTCCTCATCCTCTCGCGCATGACGACGGATTCGACCTACTCCCAGGTCGCCCTGCCCGGCCTCATCGTCTTCGGGATCGGCTTGGGGCTGACGATGCCGGTCACCTTCAACTCCGGCACGCGCGGGGTGGACGCGAAGCGGACCGGGCTGGCCTCAGCGATCCTGAGCGCGGCCCAGCAGATCGGCGGTTCCTTCGGAGTGGCACTCATGACCTCTTACGCCACCCAGCACGCCGAGGACTACGTGACCGAGCACACCGAGGAGGTCAAGGCGGCCGCCATGGAGGCAATGATGCGGGCTCAGGCCCTGCCGCAGTCGCCCGCAGGCAAGCGGATCATCGAGTCCCTCAAGGCCGAGCTGATCGACCGGGCTCAGATCGAGGCCTACTCCGGCGGCTTCTCGATGATGGCCTGGGTCCTGGCCGGCGCCGTCGTCATCCTCGTGGCCTGTGGGATCGGCTTGAGCCTCCGCCGTCGCCGCAGGCGGTAGCGTAGGGGCCACTGCCTCACGGCCGACCTCAGGAGACCTCATGCCTGCCCCGCTCTCGCGCACTGACTCCACGCTCGTCATCGGGCTGGGACGCTTCGGCTCGGCCGTGGCCGCCACCCTGGACCGGCTGGGGCGCGAGGTGCTGGCCGTGGAGGCCAATCCCGCCACCGTGCGCCGGTGGACCGGCCGCATCCCCTTGGTGGAGGCCGACGCCACGGACGTGGAGGCCCTGGAGCAGCTGGGCGCCACCGAGTTCGGCACCGCGGTCGTGGGGGTGGCGACCTCCCTGGAGGCCTCCGTGCTCATCACCGGCAACCTCGTGGACCTGGAGACCCCCCAGATCTGGGCCAAGGCGATCTCCCGCGCCCACGGCCGCATCCTGCGCCGCATCGGCGCCCATCACGTCGTCTACCCCGAGTTCGACGCCGGTCAGCGGGCCGCCCACCTCGTCTCGGGCCGCATGCTCGACTACATCGAGATGGAGAAGGGCGGCTTCACCATCGTCAAGATGCGTCCGCCCACGGAGCTGCACGGCTTCACCATCGGCCAGTCCAAGGTGCGCTCGCGCTACGGGGTGACCGTCTTCGGTCTCATGAGCCCGGGCGAGCCCTTCGAGTACGCCACCCCGGACACCCTGGTGTCGGCCGAGGACGTGCTCGTCGTCGGCGGGGACGCCGCCCTCCTGGAGCGCTTCGCCAACCGCGCATGAGCCGGCCGGGCACCCCCTGACCCAACGACGCGCGTCAGAAGTGCGTCAGAAGGCGGCCACCTGGGAGCGCTTGGCCTCGGCGGCGCCGTCGGCCTCAGCGGCCACGGCCTGAAGATCCTTGCCGATCCCGGCGGCGCCGTAGGCGCCGAGCAGCCCCTCGACGAAGGGCGCCGCCGACAGGCGCGTCCGCTCAGCGAGGGCCGGCTCGAGCATCTCCAGAGCCATCTCGGCGCTCATGATCCCGCTGCCCAGGTCAGCCAGGACCAGGACGCCCTCGCAGCGCTCGGCCAGGCGCTCCACGGCCTCGACGACAGCCCCGGGGTCGGTACCCAGCCCACCGTCGGCCAGGCCCGCGGCCAGCTCGACGGGGACGTCGACGGCCACGATGAGCCGGCGCGCCAGGTCCATGGCGGCCTCGGCCAGGGCCCGGGAGTGGGAGACCAGGACGATGCCGACGCTCACGGCACTCACGACGCTCTCCCTGCCACGACGTCGTCGAGGGCTGTCAGCAGCAGGACGGTGGAGGCGGCACCGGGGTCGATGTGCCCCACCGAGCGCTCCCCCAGGTAGGAGGCCCGTCCCTTGGTGGCCACCATGGGCTTGGTGGCCTCGCGCCCCTCGGCGGCGGCCTGCGCGGCGGCCGCGACGCCGGCGGCGAGGTCGCCGGGGTGGGCGCGCAGGGCCTCCAGGGCCGGGCTCCAGGCATCGAGCATGGTCTTCTCCCCCGTGGTGGCCCGCCCCCGTGCGGCGAGTCCGCCGACCCCGGCCTCCAGGGCGCCCGCGAGCGCCTGGGCGTCGAGCACCTCCAGGCCGGCCACGGCGCCCCCGGCGCGCAGGAAGAAGGTGCCGTACAGGGGCCCGGAGGCGCCGCCGACGGTGGAGACCAGGGTGGTGCCGACCTTCTTGAGCAGGGCGTCGGCGCTGGCGAAGCTGCCGGCCTGCACCGCCTCGGCGGCGGCGGCCAGGCCGCGCTTCATATTGGTGCCGTGATCGGCGTCGCCGATGGCGGCGTCCAGGTCGGTGAGCTCCTCGGCGTGCTCGGCGATGAGTGCGGCGCTACGGCGCACCCAGGCAGCCAAGTCCGCCACGCTCAGCGAGTGGCGGGCGGCTCCCACCTCTGCGGTCATGTCGCTTCTCCTTACAGTCTCCTTGGGGTGCCCGCAGGCGATCGGGCACCCCGATTGTGTCAGGTCCTCACGCTCCCCAGCGCAGGCCGGGCGTGTTGACTGGGGCGTCCCACAGGCTCAGCAGCTCGGCGTCGGCACGCACCAGGGTCAGGGAGCAGCCGGCCATGTCGAGGCTGGTGATGTAGTTGCCCACGAGGTTGCGGGCCACGGTGATCCCGGCACCCTCAAGGAGGCGGGCGATCTCCCCGTACATGAGGTAGAGCTCGAGCAACGAGGTGGCGCCCATGCCGTTGACCATGGCAATGACGCCCTCGTCGGCGCCGGCACTCTCCAGCTCGGTGAGCGCGGTGAGCTCAGCCAGGATGGGGGTGACGAGACGCTCAGCGATCTCAGCGGCGGGGGCGATCTTCTCGCGGTGGCGTCCGGGCTCGCCGTGGATGCCGATGCCGATCTCCATCTCGCCCTCGGGCAGGTCGAAGGAGGGCTTGCCGTTGGCCGGGACGGTGCAGGAGGTCAGGGCCATCCCCATGGACCTGCCGGCGGCGTTGACGCGTGCGGCGATACCGGCGACCTCGTCCAGCGGGCGTCCCTGCTCGGCGGCGGCGCCGGCGATCTTCTCCACCATGACGGTCACGCCCACGCCGCGGCGTCCGGCGGTGTAGAGGGAGTCCTCGACGGCGACGTCGTCATTGGTGACGACGCTGGCCACCTGGATGCCGGACTCGGCGTCGACGATCTCGGCGGCCATCTCGAAGTTCATGACGTCGCCGGTGTAGTTCTTGACGATGTGCAGCACGCCGGCTCCACGGTCGACGGCGCTGGTGGCGGCCACCATCTGGTCGGGGACCGGGGAGGTGAAGATCTCTCCGGCGCAGGCGGCGTCGAGCATGCCGGTGCCCACGAAGCCGCCGTGGAGGGGCTCGTGCCCGCTGCCTCCCCCGGAGATGATGGCGACCTTGCCCTGCTCCTTGTGTCGGCGGCGGTAGACGATGTGCTGGTCGAGGTCGACGTCGAGCTCGTGGGGGTGGGCTGCGGCCATGCCCCGCAGGGCGTCCGTGACCACGTTGTCAACGGCGTTGATGAGTTTCTTCATGGTGCTGACGCTACCGCGCCACGGGCCCGCGTGGGGCGCCTCGGGCACTGAGGACCTCGCCCCGTGCACATCGGTGCAGGCTGCCGAGGACTTGTCGGGGCGGATGCGCGCCGCAGCGGCCGGCGGCCCCTCCCAACGCGCCGCAGCGGCTGGCGGCCCCTCCCAACGCGCCGCCCCAGCGGTGTCACCCCCTCGCCCTCCTCAGCGTGAGCGCGGCCACCACCCGGCCTGGGCGTCACCCGCAGAGATTCTGGGGACTATCTGGGGAGGCCCTTTTTTCGCGGCACCATCGAGTCGATTACGGGCAGGATAGGGGTATGGATCTGTCCGTCGTCGCCGTCGTGGCCACTATCGCAGCCGGTGTCTCCATCCTGGTCGCCGTTGCCGCCGTCTTCGCCGCCCGGCGCTCGACGGCGCATGCGGACCTGGCCCTCAAGGAGGCCTCACGGATCTCCCGGGCGAGTATCTCGCGGATCAACGAGGTCCAGTCCGAGGCCAGCTCGGCCCGCCTGGCGGCCCGTCACGCCGCCGAGCGGCTGCGCTCGATGACCAAGGAGCGCACGACCCCTGACAGCGTCGCCGCCTACCGGGTCTTCCTGCGTGAAGTCGTCGAGGACTCCAAGCACCTGCTGGGCCCCGAGGGCACCGGGACGATGAAGAATGAGGCGCTGGACCGCCTGCGGGTGGGGGCCCTGGTGGGTGGCTCGGACGAGGTGCTGCGCGCCATGCGGAACTTCGCCCTCCTGCGCACTCAGCGGCCCGAGGCCCCGTGGCCGAGTGCCTACGCCATGGCCTACGCGCGCCTGGAGTCGGACCTGGTCACCGCGATCCGCAATGACCTGGGATCCTCCGAGGAGTCCCTGACCGCCGACCAGATCTGGGGCGCGGTCAACGCCCGCTGTGTCGACCCCGCCTTCCGGCTGGCCCTGCTCAGTCCTCTGGAGGACGTGCTGCGCAACGCCGGACAGGACCCGACCCACTACGACCTGGACCACATCGCCAAGTTCGCCGACTACCCGAGCCCCGCCTCCCCCGCCGGGGCCACCCGGGCCAGTGGAGTCACTGGAGCCACAAGGGCCGTGCCCTCGACGGACGGCGCCCGCGCCTCCGGCTCCGAGCCCCGGCGGCGCTCACGCCGGGCGCGCAACCGGGTGGAGCGGAGGGCCTCGGAGGCGCCCTCCAGGCCGGCCGCCGCCCCGGTGTCCGACGCCGATGTCGTCTGGCCTCCGATCACCCCCGGGCGCCGGGGCGGGCGAGCAGCGGCTCCGGCACGCTCCATGACCATTCCCGAGCCGGCCCGGCCGGTGGTGCCAGCAGCGCCTGCGACGACGACCGCCACCACCGGCTCACATGCGCCGGTGCCCGAGCCATCCTTCTCAGCCGCCGCCCTGGGCGAGCGCCCCGGCGGCGCGGAGCCGCCGGATCCAGCGGCTGCCGCCCCCATCCTGGAGCCGCGGACAGACGCGCCCTCCGGGCCGTCCACCGACTCCCTGCCCGAGGCCCCGCTACAGGCAGCCGGCGCCCAGTCGGCGCCACCGGAGCAGACCTCCGCACCTGAGGGCCAGCCCCAGCACTCCCCCGCGGGCCCGAGAAGTCACCGGGAGCCCCAGGCGCCCAGGAGAGTCTTCGAGGACCCGACCCCCAGTCGCATCTCCCGGCGTCGACGGACCCAGGCCGCCCTGTCTGGTTCCTCCATGCAGGCGGCCGCGGCCCCTGACGCCATCACGGTCACGGGGACGGTGACAACCTCGCCCCTGTCCGCCTCCGTGGCAGCGACCTCGGGAGCGTCGACGGCCTCGGCCAACACCGAGGAGACCGAGCCGGTTCTCGCCTCGACTCCCCCCGGGACGCAGACCGGGCGCCACACCACCGAGGCGCCCGCCTCACCGATCGCAGCGGCCGCTGCCGCCGGCGCCGCACCGGCAAGGCCCCAACCGGCCCAGCCGGCCCAGCCGCGCCCCAAGCACACCGGTGCCCAGGCGAACCCGCCGGCCGAGCGCCAGGTCGGGTCACCAGTGAGGGCCGTGGCTGTATCCGCGCAAACCGTCACCGTACCCACCGGACCCACCGGGCCCCAGCCCTCCTCGGCCGCGGCAGCCGTTGCGATTCCGGCCGCGGCCGCAGGCCCGACGGCGGCCACCGGCTACGGGTTCCTACCGCCCCAAGGAAGACCCCAGGCACCCGGGAGCGCCGGCCATCCCGTCCCCACACCGTCGGGCCCGCCCATCCTGACCGCCTCCCAGCAGGCAGACCAGTCCTCGGCAGTGGCAGCCGCCGGCGCCGTCCCCGCCGACGCCGTCGGATCCCACCGGAAGGCAGCGGTCACAGTGAGCACGGCTGGCACAGCCGGCACAGGTAGGACCGCCAGCACCGCCGCCCCGGCCGGCCCCGAGCAGGGGACCGATCCGGCGATGCAGGAGACCATGACCATTCCCACCAACCCCTCTGCTGCGACAGCCATCCCGACGGCGACGTCCTGGTCCTCGGCTGCGCCGCCCCTGCAGGACTCCGGTCGGCTGCCGCGCGCCCGCGGCGCCTGAGTCCACCTGGGTTGTTCTTCCCATCCCAACCCCGGCTTGATGTGCCGGCCTGCGTGGCAGAATCCAGGTGTCGGAGGTCGAGGGGCCTGCGCGGAAGGGAGCTGGTGTGGGCGTCTTCGCCTGGTGCGCGATCATCGGCTGCACCGTCCTGGTGGCCGGCATCCTGTTCGACGGACTGCTGGACGCCCTCCTGCCCGACGGGCTCGTGCCGATCCTCGCTCTGCCTGTGGCCGTGTTCGGCGCCATCGGCATGGGGGTGACGGCGACGACGGGCTCGGCCGCAGCGCAGGTGCCGGCGGCGGTGCTGTGGGGCGTTCCCACCGCAGCAGCCCTCGGATCCGGTGCACTCATGCGCTGGCTGTGGAACCGGCTCAGGCGCTCCATGCCGTTGGACACGGCTCCGCCCACCGCCGCCGAGCTGGTCGGTGAGAAGGTCACCGTCCTGTGGTGGAAGGACGGCAGCGGTGAGGTTCGCGCCGTCACGCGCGGCCACCAGCTCACCTTGCCGGCGCACTCCGAGCAGCCGCTGCGCTCGGGGCAGAGCGCCTGGGTGCTCGACGCCATCGACTCCACCCTGGCCATCGTCCCCTGGGAGCAGATCAGCGACTGAGCCCACCGGAAGCCGCTGACGGACCGCACCCCACCTGTTACTGCGCCGTCTGCCCACCATTCTCCTTCATCCCATCTTCCCGCACAGAAAGGAACCCGCATGGGTGTATCACTCATCGGCCTGATCGCCATCGTCGCCATCATCGTGCTGGCGGCGGTCGCCTACCTGTTCAGCCGCATCGTCGTCGTCCCCTCCAACCTCACCGGTCTGATCTCCGGATCGAACCGGGGCACGGTCAAGATCGTCCACCCCGGTGGACGCGACTTCGTCCTGCCGGTCATCCAGACCATCCAGTACCTGCCCTTCACCCAGACCACGATCGGCTTCAAGGTCACCGCCGAGGACGAGAACAAGATCAACGTCAACGTCGCCGCCGTGGCCGCCGTCAAGGTGGGCGACTCCGACGAGCAGGTGCGCGCCGCGGCCAAGCGCTTCCTGGGCAAGCCCAACACGGACCAGGCCATCGCCGACTCCGCACGGGAGGCGCTCATCGGCTCCCTGCGCTCGATCATCGGCCACATGACGGTCACCGACCTCATCTCCGACCGCGACGCCCTGCAGCGCAACGTCTTCGACGACGCCAAGAGCATCATGGCCAACATGGGTCTGGAGATCGACATGCTCCAGGTCTCCGAGATCACCGACGCCGGCGGTTACATCGAGTCCCTGGGTGTGCCCGAGCAGCAGCGCGTCGAGAAGGACGCCCGCATCGCGCGGGCCAACGCCGAGCGTGAGGCCCGCGACGCCGAGGTCACCTCCCGCCAGCAGATCGCCGAGCGCGAGCGCGACCTGTCCCTGCGTCAGGCCCAGCTCAAGGCCGAGACGGACAAGGCCCAGGCCGACGCCGACTCCGCCGGCCCGATCGCCCGCGCCGCCAAGGAGCGCGAGATCGCCATCATCGGACAGGAGGCGGCCGAGGCCAAGGCCGCCCTGACCGAGCGCGAGCTGGACTCCACCGTGCGCAAGCCCGCCGACGCCGCCCGCTACCAGCGCGAGCAGGAGGCTCAGGCCTCCAAGACCGAGGCGCTGCTGCGGGCCCAGGCCGACGCCGAGCGCACCCGTCTGGACGCCGAGGCCCAGGCCCAGGCCACCGTGGCCCGCGCCGAGGCCGAGGCCAAGGCGACCGCCGCCCGGGCCCGCGCCGAGGCCGAGGCCATCGCGGCCCGAGGCCAGGCCGAGGCCGACACGATCCGTGCCGCCGGTGAGGCCGAGGCCAAGGCCATGAGTGACAAGGCGGACGCCCTGGCCAAGTACGGCGAGGCCGCCACCCGCCAGATGCTGCTGGACAAGGCCCCCGAGATCGCCCGGGCCCTGAGCGAGCCGCTGGCCAGCGTGCGCGACCTGTCGATCATCTCCACCGAGGGCGCCTCCGCCCTGCCCAAGGCGGTGGCCAACAACGTCGAGCAGCTCGATCTCATCCTGCGCAGCCTCGTGGGCACCGGACTGACCGATATGGTGGGCAGCCACCTGCCGGGCTCGGACACCTCCGCCGACCACGCCGGCTCCGCTGACCACGACGGCGCAGCCCCGGCCACCGTCGTCGAGCACTCGGAGCACTGACAACCGGTAGGTCTGAAACAAATCGAGATCATCCACGTGGCCGGGTGCGGAATATGTCCGCTCAACCGCACCCGGCCACGTAGCATGTCCCCGTCATTACGCACAGTCAGTACCGGGCAGGTCATCATGCGTCGTCGCATCTTTCTCACCGCCGCACTCGGCGCCACCGCGGGCGCCGGCGCCCTGTCCCTGAGTGGCTGCGCGGACGTCCGCCAGCGCATCGCACGCACCCTGACCCCTCAGCCCCCCACCGTCCTTCACGCGTCACTGTCCACGCTCCCGAAGGCCCCCTCCATCCCGACCGACTTCGGCGGTGAGGCGGTGTGGCCCCTGCGCGTCAAGGAAAATCAGAACCACCCCTGGCCCACCAACGCGATGATCGAGACCGTCCACGGCTCCTTTCTCATCGCCTATGACGTCAACAGCGACGACGAGACCGCCGGTCTGTCCGGCGACCGCCCCATCCTCGTTGACCTCAAGGGGCCGACGACCTACGGCATCGTGCCGGAGGACTCCGAGCACGGGTATCGCATCGAGCCGATGACCGTTCCCCCCGTCGGCGGTGTTCCCGCAGGCAACCCCATCGCCCCCAGCCCCGGCACACTCGTCACCGAGCAGTTCACCTGCGCCGCCACCTGCGACGACGAGTTCGCCTACCTCATCACCGGCCGCGAGGACGTCCTCGACGAGCGCCCCGAGAACCGGGGACGAGTCAGTCTGCTCAAGATCCGCCTGGCCGACCGCCGAATCGTCGCCAGCGCGCTGCTCGGGGAGAATCTCGCCCTCAAGGCGAGGGAGTCGACCTACCGCGCCGGCTCCTCGATCACGCTGACCTCCCACGGCGCCGACCTCCTGGTCACCACCAGCGTCCCGCACCGGGCCCTGCGGCTGTCTGCGAAGGACCTGTCCGTGCAGTTCGACCTGGCCTCCGTCACGTCCCAGAGCTTCTGCGCGGTGGCCGGCGGCGAGGCAGTGGCCCTGCTCGGTGACGACGCGAAGGTCCACACGGCCATCGTCACGCTCGCCGACGGCCTCACCCACCCCATCGAGAACCTGAGCGCACAGCTCGTGCACCGGGGCTACCTCTACGCCACCGACAGCCGCACGAAGGAGCCGCCCTACCCCGAGGTGAGCATCAACCTCACCACCGGTGAGCGCACCAAGCTGACGGACCTGCCGGTCGACACGGAGGACAAGCACCCCACCCTGACCGCGAGCAACGGATACGTCATCAGGAGGACCGACCACATCCAGGTCCGCAAGAACGGCTCGGCGACCGCACTGCTGACCCGGGAGTCGACCGAGGAGGAGTCCTACCAGAGTGCGGCGATCTACGGCTCCATCCTCTACCTCACCCTCAATGGAGGCCGCCTGCACCTCATCGACCTGGACACCGGCGAGGTGATCTCACAGTCCCCGACCGGCGGCCAGCACGAGATAGTGACGGTGACGCCCTACGGGTTCTGCAACGAGAGCGCCTTCTACCCGGCCACCGCCTGGAAGTCCTGAGCCCGCCACCACTGACGCCCCCGAAGCGCTCGGGCACTCAGATGTCCTCGAGGCTCTCACCCTTGGTCTCGCGGGCCAGCAGGTAGATGAAGCCGCCCAGGACCAGCATGACCGCGAAGAAGAGGAAGGCCGGGAAGACCGCCGCCAGCGGGTGCGCCAGATCCTGAAGGCTGCCGGAGCCGATCATCACCCCCATGAGCAGGGGCCCGAGGATCTTGGCGCTCGCGCCGATGCCGTATCCCAGGCCCAGCCCCGTGCCCCGGGCACCGTTGGGGAACTGCTCGCCGCCGAAGGCGTTGAGGATCCCGAAGGCGCCGTCGCCGAAGCCCATCGTGAGGCAGATGCCGGTGAAGAAGACGATCCACGAGGTCTCCCAGTGGGCGGAGAGGGCCACGATGACCGCTCCGAGCGCCCCGATGAGACCGAAGGAGAACACGGTCCAGCGCCGCCCGATCCGGTCGGCGAGCCAGGCCGAGGCCAGGCGGCCGAGCAGATCCACCAGGGAGACCCCCATGAACAGCGTCCCCACGGCGTCGGCGCCGATATCGGCGAAGCCGACCTCCAGGAGCGTCTGCCCCCAGGACTGCACGGTGAAGGAGCCCAGGATGAAGCAGAAGGAGCCCACCGAGACGATGAGCAGGGGCCGCAGGTGCTTGCGCAGCAGCTCGCCGTAGGCGATGCGCGGCCCGGTCCGCACCGGCGGCAGGGCTCCGACGTCGTCGGGACTCAGCTCCAGGGCCCAGGCGATGGACTCGCGGGCCTCGCGCTCGCGCCCGTGGGAGAGCAGGAAGCGGGGCGACTCGGGGACGATCCGAATCCAGGCCAGTAGGAGGATCGGGACGGCCCCCAGCGCGATGAGGCCGCGCCAGTTGTCGTGCAGGAGCCGCTGCGACACAGAGCCCAGGAAGAGCCCCAGCGGGATGAATACCGAGCCCAGTCCAGCCAGCAGACCGCGCTGCCTGGTGGGCACGAACTCCTGGACGTAGGGGATGGAGACGATGTTGAGGCCCCCGACGCCCACTCCGACCAGCACCCGCAGCAGGGCCAGCATCATCCACCAGCCCGTGGGGGTGAACACCGAGGCCAGGGTGAAGACGGTGAAGATCAGGACGCACCAGAAGAAGGTGCGCCGTCGGCCCATCCGGTCGGCGGCCCAGCCCCACAGGACCGCGCCGAGCACCGTGCCCAGCCCGGAGCAGGCCAGGATGACACCGGTCTCGAACCCGCCCAGACTCCACTCCTTCTGAAGCTGGACGACGGCGAAGCCGATGAGGAACATGTCGAAGAACTCAGAGATGTTGGCGACGATCGCCAGAGCGATGATGCTTCGCTGATGGCCCGTCAGGGGCCGGGAGTCGATCTGCTCCAACGCGCTCCCGCGCTCCGCCGGCGGCGCCGCGCGCCCTCTTGCTGTACCCATATGCGGCCCAATCTACGGGCAAGAGCACCCGCCTGCGGGAACAAGCCCCCGAGTGTGAAAGACACACGCGCTCACGTCTGTACTTGCCCGCCCCCGCGGAAGCGGGAAGGATCACCCTTGATGCCCGCCCGCGGATGCACCGCGATGCACCGACAATGCACCATCGTCACGGCGCCCGTGGCCGCGAGCAAGACGCACCCTCATGCACAAGGAGTCCTCAGTTATGAGCACTGAGCCGCTGCTCACCGACCTCGACCGTCAGACCATCGCGGTGTCCAAGGCCCTGGCCGCCGACGCCGTGGAGAAGGCGGGGTCGGGCCACCCCGGTACGCCGATCTCCCTGGCCGGGGTGGCGTGGCTGCTCTACCAGCGTGAGATGGTCCACGACCCGGCGGATCCGGGTTGGCTGGGACGGGACCGGTTCGTCCTGTCCATCGGGCACGCCTCGCTGGTGCAGTACATCCAGCTGTTCCTGGCCGGATACGACATCGACCTGGAGGGCTTCACGGCCTTCCGCTCTCCGGCCGGCCTGCCGGGCCACCCCGAGTTCGGAGAGGTTCCCGGGGTGGAGACCACCACGGGCCCGCTGGGGGCGGGCTTCGCCAACGCGGTGGGCCTGGCCATGGCTGCGCGCCGCGAGCACGGGCTGCTCGACGCCGGCACCCCGCTGGGCGAGTCGGTCTTCGACCACTTCGTCTACACGGTCCTGGGCGACGGCTGCATGCAGGAGGGCGTGTCCTCGGAGGCCGCCTCCCTGGCCGGCACCCAGCAGCTGGGCAACCTCATCGCCATCTACGACGACAACGACATCTCCATCGAGGGCAACACGGACATCGCCTTCACCGAGGACGTCTCGGCCCGCTTCGAGGCCTACGGCTGGCAGGTGCTCGACGTCGACTGGCGCACCGGCCCCGACGGCTACGCGGAGAACCTCGAGGAGCTGCACAAGGCCATCGTCGCGGCCCGCGCCGAGAGCGCGCGCCCGTCGCTGATCCGCCTGCACACCATCATCGCCTGGCCCTCCCCGACCAAGCAGGGCCAGGAGTCCTCCCACGGCTCCAAGCTCGGAGCCGAGGAGGTCGCCGGGCTCAAGCAGGCCCTGGGCCTGGACCCCGAGCAGAGCTTCATCCTGCCCGAGGACGTCGTCTCCCACGCCCGCAAGCAGGCCGCCGACAACGCCCGGGCCGCCCGAGCGGACTGGGACGCGCGCTTCGCGACCTGGCAGCAGGCCAACCCCGCCGGCGCCGCGCTGCTGGAGCGCCTTGAGGCCCACCGCCTGCCCGAGGGCCTTGAGGAGGCCCTGCCGACCTGGGAGGTGGGTGAGTCGCTGGCCACCCGTGCGGCGTCGGGCAAGGTGCTCTCCGCCCTGGCCGGCGTGGTGCCCGAGCTGTGGGGCGGGTCGGCGGACCTGGCCGGCTCGAACAACACGACCATGGCCGGGGAGCCCTCCTTCCTGCCCGCCGGCCTGGCGCAGTCCGAGGGCGACGGGCCCTTCGGGCGCACCCTCCACTTCGGTGTGCGCGAGCACGCCATGGGCTCGATCCTCAACGGGATCGCCCTGGACAGGCTCACCCGCCCCTACGGGGGCACCTTCATGGTGTTCTCCGACTACATGCGCCCGGCCGTGCGCCTGGCGGCTCTCATGGGGATCGGCCCGGTCTTCGTGTGGTCCCACGACTCCATCGGGGTCGGCGAGGACGGCCCCACGCACCAGCCCATCGAGCACCTGGCGGCGCTGCGCGCCATCCCCGGCCTGTCCGTGGTGCGCCCCGGGGACGCCAACGAGACCGCCGCGGCCTGGGCCGAGATCCTGCGCCGTCATGACGAGCCGGCCGGCATCGCCCTGTCGCGTCAGAACCTCACCGTGAGCGCCTCCGCCACGGCCGCCGCCGAGGGCGTGCGCCGCGGCGCCTACGTCCTGGCCGAGGCCACCGACACCGATGGGCACCAGACGGCCCCCGAGGTCGTCCTGATCGCCACCGGCTCCGAGGTCGGCGTGGCCGTGGCCGCCCGGGACATCCTCCAGAAGGAGGGCACCCCCACCCGGGTGGTCTCCGCCCCCTGCCTGGAGTGGTTCGCCCAGCAGGACGCCGCCTACCGGGAGCAGGTGCTGCCGGCCGGCACCGCCAGGGTCGCCATCGAGGCGGGCATCGCCCTGGGCTGGCACGAGATCGTCGGCGACGCCGGCGAGATCGTCTCCATCGACCACTACGGTTCCTCCGCCCCCGGCACCGCCCTGTTCGAGGAGTACGGCTTCACCGGGGACAACGTCGCCGCGCGGGCTCGCCAGGCGCTGGCCCGCACCCGCGGCTGACCCCCACTGCCCCATCGCCACCGAGCCGGGCATCTTTCGAGTCGTCCTACGGTCTTTCTGTAGGGCCACGCGAGAGGTGCCCGGCTCGGCATGAGAGGAGCACATGTCACGGGGGTACCCCTCCCCATGAGGAGAGAGTGACCTGACGGTCAAATGCGGGCAGGCTGGGACCCGGTCGCGCCACCTGGCGCACTGCGACACCCATCCCCGAATACAGAAAAGGCCGTCTCTCATGAGCGCACAGCAACCCGCCCAGAACGACCCTCAGATCCCTGACAGCGAGGACTCCGGCAAGGACCAGCCCCTGCGCACGCGCTACTACTACCTCATCATGACCATCATGGTCGTGATCGGCGTCGTCATCGACATCGCGATCTTCATCGGGATCATCACGAACGCCGAGGGGAGGGTGCGCATCCCCTACCTGGTCTTCATTCTTCCCGTTGTCGGCGCTCTGGCGATCGGCAGATTCGCCGACGCGGCCCTGGCCAAGAAGTCTCCCCACCTGGTACCCGGCTACGCGGCCCCGTACTTCCAGGGAGGGCAGGTCCCTCAGCAGGGCCAGTACGGACAGCCCCAGTACGGACAGCCGGCAGCCCAGCCGACGGCGCCGCAGAGCACCGGCTACGGCCAGGTGCCCGGCCAGCAGGCAGCTCGGACCGCTCCGCAGCAGGCCCCGCACGGCGAGCAGCAGCCGGGCCAGGTGCCGCCGTCGGGCCAGTACGGTCAGGATTCCCAGAGCCAGCAGCCCCACGGTCAGGGAGGGCAGCCCGGGCAGAGCGGCCCGGTCGGCTACTGAGGCCCGCAGGACGCCGATGTCGAGGTCTGAATAGATGTCGGTGGGGCCCGATACTCTCCGGTCATGCCCGCATCGAAGAGCCCCAAGGCACCCAAGGTCTCCTACTGCTGCACCGAGTGCGGCTGGTCCAGCCCCAAGTGGATGGGCCAGTGCCGGGAGTGCCGCGAGTGGGGAACCCTGGAGGAGACTCAGGTCTCCGACTCCCCGGGTGGGGGCGCCGGCGGGGCCCTGGGCGCTGCCGGCGCCGTGCGACCGACCGTGGCCGCCCGCCCCATCGGGGAGGTCAGCGCCACGGAGGCCAGGGCCCGTCCCACCGGGGTGGGTGAGCTGGACCGGGTCCTGGGCGGCGGGATCGTGCCGGGGGCCGTTGTGCTGCTGGCCGGCGAGCCCGGCGTCGGCAAGTCCACGCTGCTGCTCGACGTCGCCGCGAAGGCAGCCGCTGTGGCTCGCGAGCGCGGGGACGGGCCGGTCCTCTACGTCACCGGTGAGGAGTCGGCCTCGCAGGTGCGGCTGCGGGCCGAGCGCATCGACGCTCTGGATCCGGGGCTGCTCCTGGCCGCGGAGACCGAGCTGGGGGCCCTGCTGGGGCACGTGGAGGCGGCCGGTCCCTCCCTGCTGGTGGTGGACTCGGTTCAGACCATCGCCTCAGCGCAGGTCGAGGGCAGTGCCGGGGGCGTCACCCAGGTGCGGGCCGTGGCCGGTGCACTCATCGCGGTGGCTAAGGAGCGCAATATCCCGGTGCTGCTCGTGGGTCATGTGACCAAAGACGGTGGGATCGCCGGGCCCCGGGTCCTGGAGCACCTGGTCGACGTCGTCACCCAGTTCGAGGGGGACCGTCACGCCCGCCTGCGGCTGCTGCGGGCCGTCAAGAACCGCTACGGCCCCACCGATGAGGTCGGCTGCTTCGACCTGGGCGAGCGCGGCATCGTGGGGCTGGCGGACCCCTCGGGCCTGTTCCTGTCCGCCGCCCGCTCCGAGGTACCGGGCACCTGCGCCACTGTGACCCTGGAGGGGCGCCGTCCCATGCCGGTGGAGATCCAGGCGCTGGTGGCCCCCACCAACGCCGGGTCCCCGCGTCGCACTACCTCCGGGGTGGACCACTCGCGCACGGCCATGGCGCTGGCCGTTCTCAGCGCCCGGCTGCGGGTGGACACCTCCAGCGCGGACGTCTACGTCTCCACCGTGGGCGGGGCCCGCGCCGTCGAGCCGGCCACGGACCTGGCGGTGGCCATCTCCGTGGTCTCGGCCGCGCGCAACCTGCCCACACCTGCTGGCCTCGTGGCCTTCGGCGAGGTGGGGCTCACCGGTGAGGTGCGGGCCACTGTCGGTATCCAGCGGCGCCTTGCGGAGGCCTCCCGTCTCGGCTTCGACCGGGCGATCGTGCCGCTGGCGGGCTCGGCCGAGCTGCGCGAGGTCGCCGGGATGCAGGTGCTGCCGGTCGCGCACGTGGGTGAGGCCATGGGGGCGGCACTCCCACGCGGCTGACAGGACAGTACGGTCACCATGGGCAAGCACATACAGCACAAGCGGTGGAGGCAGTACAGGCAAACGCAGACAACGCCGGAGCCAGGGGCGGCCACGGGAGCCGAACAGGTGACGTGACCGTCATGGATCGGCCGGGCGCCGCCAACAGACCGACTGGTCCAGTGTGGGAAGGCCCTCGCCGAAGGTCGGCCCGGCTGCCGATACCATGGGAGCGTGAGCACCGGGGCGTGCGCTCACCTGGATGCCGCGAGACCGGAGGGTCCCGAGCGCGGTCCGCCCCGGCAAGTTCACTGTGCGATCCCTTCCCCAGGACACCGCGAGATCAGGAGAGATGATGATCGAGGCCGCTGGCCAGCTGCACGAGACGCTTGCGCTCGTTGCTCCCGGCACCGTCCTTCGTGACGGACTGGAGCGGATCCTGCGCGGACGTACCGGAGCGATCATCGTGCTGGGCTTCGACCCGGTGGTGGAGGCCATCTCCTCGGGCGGCTTCCACCTGGACGTCGAGCTCTCCGCCGCCCGCCTGCGCGAGCTGGCCAAGATGGACGGCGGCGTCGTCGTCGACATGGACACCGCCCGGATCCGGCGCGCCAACGTCCAGCTGCTGCCCAACGCCTCGATCCAGACCTCGGAGACGGGCATGCGTCACCGCACCGCCGAGCGCGTAGCCCGCCAGACCGGGTACCCGGTCATCTCCGTGAGCCAGTCGATGCGGATCATCTCCCTGTACGTGGACGGCAAGCGCCACGTCCTGGAGCCCAGCGAGTCGATCCTGGCCAGCGCCAACCAGGCCCTGTCCGCCCTGGAGCGCTACAAGGCCCGCCTCGACCAGACCTCCGCCGGCCTGGACTCCCTGGAGATCGAGGACCTCGTCACCGTCCGTGACGTCACCTCGGTGCTCCAGCTCATGGAGATGGTCCGCCGCATCTCCGCCGACATCGACTCCTACGTCCTGGAGCTCGGCACCGACGGGCGCCTCCTGGCCCTCCAGGTCGAGGAGCTCACCCGGGGCCTGCTCGCCGAGCACGGCTTCCTCCTGGAGGACTACCTGCCCGAGGGCCTGGACACGACCACCGTCGATGCGCGCCTGAAGTGGGTCGGCTCCCCCGCCCTCCTGGACCTGGCGATGGTGGCGCGCTCCATGGGACTGGGCGGCATCGACGGCCAGGACCTGGACGCCCAGGTCTCCCCGCGCGGCCTGCGGATCCTGTCGAAGATCCCGCGCCTGCCCGTGGTGACGGCGCGCGCCGTCGTCGAGCAGTGGGGGTCCCTGCAGGGGGTCCTCGGAGCCACCATCGAGGAGCTCGAGGCCGTCGAGGGCGTAGGCGCCCAGCGAGCCCGGACCCTGCGCGACGGGCTGTCACGGCTGGCGGAGATCTCCGTCGTCGAGCGCTACTCCTGAGCTCGTCGGTCGCCAGGCCTTTCCGGCGGCCGCCCCGGCACCCGCCTGCAGAAAGCCGTCAGCCGACGACGAAGACCCGGTCCTCAGTGAGGTCCTTGTCCCCCATGACGAAGCGGAAACGATAGGTTCCCGCGCCCGCGGTGCTGCCGGGGGCGGTCTGCGCCTGACCCGCCGAGGGGCTCGCGGAGGAGGAGGCAGTGGCACTCGGCGTCGAGGAGGCCGATGCGCCTGCCGGAGAAGCCGGGGAGGCCGGTGCCGCGTTGGCCGCTGCGCAGTCGGAGGTGGCCGCGTTACCGTTCCAGGTCACGTTGACATCGGCGCCCTTGCCCGCAGGCAGGAGGAGGGCCTTCTCGGTCTGGCCCACGGGGCAGGTGACAGAGTCCCACACCTGCTGGGAGCCCGAGGAGACCCGCACCCCCAGGGCCTGGCTGCCGACGTCGATCAGGCAGGGTGCCTGGCCGCTGTTGACCAGGGAGATGGAGAAGGTCGCCCCAGCACCGACACTGACGGACTCGGGCCCCTGCACTGTGCTCTTCAAGGTCGAGGGGTCGCACTTCCCCGGCGTGGGGTAGACGGTGTGCACCTGGGCGGCTGCGCGCTCCTCATCCTGGGTGCGGATGGTGTTGCGGACCCAGAAGTAGCCGACGGCGATGGTCACGATGAGCAGCAAGAGGACCAGTAGGACCCCACCCAGCACCAGGGCACGGCGCAGACCGTAGCGGGGCTGAGGCGGGACCGGCTTGCGCAGGCGCCCACTGCGAGGCTGGTCCGGGCCCTGCGGGATCGAGTCGGGGGCTCCGGTCAGCCGCCCGCCGCCGATATGGGTCCACTGGAGGCCCGCGCCCCAGCTGTGTCGACGACGATCGGAGCGAGCGGCCTGAGTCGAGCTCGTCCGGGAGGAGCGAGCGGTTCCCGGAGCGGCCTGCCGTGAGCGAGGCGTCGAGGTCCCCTGGCCGCCCTGGGGGGGCCGGCGGTTCTTGCCGCCCCGGGCCGGCGTGCCCGATTGCCCGCTGGCGGGCCGGCCCGTCTGCCCCGAGTGCAGGGGGCGTCCGGTCGACTTCGTGCCCGAGGCGCGACCGCCGCGTCCCCTGGTCTGGGAGGATCGAGGCGTCCCGCCGGAGCGGGACGAGGAGGACTGTCCGGCACCCGACCGCGGCCCGGCGCCGGAACCACCTTGCCGGTGGGGCCGGGACTGGGAGCCCGAGGACGAGCGTCCCGATGAGGAGCCTGCGCCGCGACGGGCCGAGCCTCGTCGTCCTGCGCTTTCCCCATGGTTGCGTCCGCGTCCTTTGGCCATGGTCACGACTCTACCGGCGCCACGGCCCCGGGCCCGTGAGCGCCCCGCCCCGGCGATGCGCGAGGCCGATGAGACCTTCGTCGTTGTCCGCACAAACCCCAAGCGCATCCCTGGCCGGCTACCGGGGCGGTCCGCACAGCGGTGGCCGGCTAGGGAAGCCGGTAGGTGGCGCCGTCGTCGTCGGTGGCGATGAGCCCGTCGGCCAGGAGGGTGGACAGGGCGCGCACCGGCTGCTCGGGGTCGCGAGCACCACCGGAGGCCCGCGTCCCGGCCCTGGCAGCGCAGGCCCTGAGCTCAGCAGCCTCGACGCACTGCCCGTCGGGGGCCGCGCGCAGGCGGGCCATGACCAGCCCCCGGGCCTGGCGGTCGGTGCCGTGCCAGGCCTGGGTGCGACGCCGGCCCGCGTGGACGTCCACGGGGCGGCCGGCCGCCAGCCAGGCGCAGCCGGCCTGCCACGGGCAGGCCCCGCAATCCGGATCGCGGGCGGTGCACACCAGGGCGCCGAGCTCCATGACGGCCACCGACCAGTGGGCGGCGGTGGCGTCGTCGTCGGGCAGCAGACCCAGTGCCCGCTCGCGCTCGGCCCGGTTGAGGCTGGGGGCAGGAAGGGCCTGACCGCCGACAGCGCGGGCCAGGACCCGTCTGACATTCGTGTCCAGCACGAGGGCGCGCCGACCGTGGGCGAAGGCCAGGACCGCACCGGCCGTGTACTCCCCCACCCCGGGCAGGGCAAGGAGGGCGTCCAGGTCATCTGGCAGGACGCCGCCGTGCTGCTCGACGACGCTGCGGGCGCACTCGATGAGCCGCAGGGCCCGGCGCGGGTAGCCCAGGCGACCCCAGACCCGCAGCACCGCAGCGGTGGGGGCTTGGGCGAGCTCGGCGGGACCGGGCCAGCGCCGCATCCACTCCTGCCAGGCAGGGACGACGCGAGCCACCGGGGTCTGCTGGCTCATGACCTCCGAGACGAGAACCTCCCACGGCGTCGTACCGGGCCGGCGCCACGGCAGGTCGCGGGCGTGGGCGTCGTACCAGGTCATGACGTCCTGCGCCGAGGTCGCAGCAGTGAGCGTGTCGTCAGGGGCAGGGCGGGCGGGCACGGGGACACCGTAGCGGCAACGGCTTGGGCGAGGCCGGATGCCTTCGTCACCGGCCGGCTGAGAGTCGTCGCACTCCTCGCGATCGTAGGGTAGGCAGCCGGTTCGTACCCTTACCCTACGAAGCCGAGGCTTAACCTACGATCGCGCGGACGTACCCGTCTCCTGGGTGTAACCGCGGGCCACTGCCCAGGTCCAGATACGCTCCAGTTCGGCATCGCCCCGGCGCACCATCATGGACCTCGACAGACCGCGACGAGTCAGCCCCGGCAACCAGACGGCTCGCCCTTGAGGGACCCTGACGTAGGCTCGGGCGCTCAGGCTCACGCCGGCAGCGTCCCCGGCGTCCCCGGCGAGGAGGGCCAGGACGATGAGGACGAGCCCCAGGAGAATCACCAGCAGCGGGGGCGCACTGGGGCGCTTGACGAATAGGTCGCTGCGGGAGCGGGGCCAGGGGATGTCGCGCCGGAAGCCGAGAACTCGCGTGTGGATGCCGCTGGAGTCGAATTCGGTCCGCATGGACATCATCATCGGAACCGGCACCAGGAGTATCAGCCCGGTGATGAGCATGGTGAGGCCGAACGTGGAATCGTTCCCGCCGCCAACGATGGCTCTGAGCCCGAGCACCAGGAGCAGCAGTCCGACGGCGCCACACAGGACGAGCACGATCCAGCCGGACCCGGTTGCGGCGGTACGGCGGACCAACCTGTCGGTCACCGGCACAGCGGATGCTTGCTCGGGACGATGCACCGGCGGCGTGAACGTCCGGGCCGCGGGGATTCCCTGGAGCGCAGCGACGGGAACGGGGACCGGAGGGGCCGATGGCTGCTGGCAGTTCGGTCGGCCGTCGTTCGATCGACCGTCACTAACCCGGCCGTACCCGGCCGAGCCGTACTGACCGGGTGCCCGCTGAGGAGCGCCCCCACCGTAGGGGCGGGGCGGCTCCCGGGCCGGCCGTAGGGAGCGGGCCGGCCGTCGGACGTGCCTGTCGGTGGTTGCGTCATGGGAACCTCTTCATCAAGGCGGTCAGCACCAGATCGTGGGCGGTGGGGTGCCGTGAGCGTATTCCACACCGGCCGCGACCACACCGCCTCCAAGGGCCCAGTCCCCCTCGACCGAGAACGCTGGAGGAGGCTGCGCGTCCTCGACGTCCACCGTGTGCGCCCCGACTCAGGGGCGATTCAGGCCCTGACGGCGCTCCTGCCTCGCTCGGAGCCCCTGCTGGACACCGAGCACGCCGTTGAGCTCGACGTACTCGCCCGTCTCCTGGGTGTATCCTCGCGCGACCGCCCACTCCCAGATGCGGTCCAGCTCGGCGGTGCCCTTCGCCTCCAGCGCCTGGGCACTGACTCCGGACCAGGTCAGACCGGCCAGCACGAATGCCTTGCCGGCGGGGTCGATGACGTGCCCCTCGGCGTAACGGATCTGGACCTTGCCGGCGGCGACGCCCAGGGCCGCCGGCGCACCGGGGACCTTGACGAACAGCCCCGTGCGCGACCGCGGCCAGGGAATATCGCGGCCCCTTCCGCCGGCCCCGATGTGGATGCCCGTGGCGTCGAACACCGTGCGCACCGACATGAGGAGCAGGATACCGAACAGCAGGAACAACCCGAGGAGCAGCAGGATGACGAAGGCACTGATCGTGCCCTTGTCCCCGAGATGAATGAGGTTCCAGACCGCGCCGGCCAGGCACACCAGCCCAAAGCCACCGCCCACGAGAAACTGGATACGGCTGGAGGTCGTCGCCGTGGGCTTGAGGACCAGCCTGTCCTGTTCCACGGGGATGGGGCCGAGCCGGGAGGGCTGGTACTCGTGCTGCGGGGCCGAGGAGGACTGCTGCGCGCCCGCGACGCCGTAGGAAGCCGCCTGAGGCCCTGCGGGCTGTCCGGCCTGCTGACCGTACTGGGCCTGAGGTCCGGGGTGACCGTACTGCACAGCTCCGACCTGACTCGTCTGGCCGTACTGGGCTTGAGGTCCGGGGACACCGGCTTGACCGTAGGGGTTCTGCTGGGCGGGGGCACCGTACTGGCCGGGCTGACTGTAGGGGCCGTTGGCCGGTGGCTGGCTCATGAGCACTTTCCTCGATGGTTCTTCACATGCGCGGAGTCCTGATCGGACCCGGACAGGATACCGAGACAGTCACACGGCAGCCTCAGGCAGGACTCCCCATCCCGCCCTCGGAGACGAGGTGGACCGCAGCAATCCTCATCGTCCCCGTGGTCCTTTCTCATTCAGCGCGGAGGCACTCAGGATTCACGTACGTATCGGTCTCCCACGTGTAGCCGCGCGCGACGGCCCAGCTCCAGATCCGATCCAGCTCCGCCGCGGTTCTGCGTTCCATACCGGACCTGGATATTCCTCGGCGCGACATTCCTGCAAGCCAGACGGCCTCTCCCTCGGAGTCGAGGACGTAGGTCCGAGCGGCCAGACTCATGCCGGGGAACTCATCCAGGGTCAGGTTCCCATCGCTCAGGAATACCAGAATCACGATGAAGAGTCCGGCGAAGGCCATGATGAGGAGCCCCAAGACCGGGTTCTTAGCCGGCCGCTGGACGATCAGCCCGCTGCGGGAGCGGGGCCACGGGGCGTCGTGCGCGCTCCACAGGCCCCGCACATGGATCCCATCCGCATCGAACTGCGTCCTCCTTGACGCCGCCACCGCGACAGGGACGAGGAGCAACAGCCCGAGTATCAGCGCCGTGAAAAACGCTCCGCCCCATTCCCCTACGAAGAGTCGCGCGATGTTCAGCAGGTACAGCCCTGGGATACCGCAGAAAATGAACACGATCCAACCGGAGCCGGTGAACGCGGTTCGGCGCACCAGCTTCTCCGTGACCGGCGAGATCGGCGGCACCCGATGACGCCGCCCCGGGTTCCACTGGGCAGGCCAACCATTGGGATCGTTGACCGGCGGCTGACTCATGAATATTTTCCTCAAGGGGTTCTTCGGACTTATGGGGGCTGACGACGCTTCGGCAGCCTATCGCCCTGGCTCTGTGCCGGCTTTTGGTAGAACTCCCCATCGGCCCAGCCTGCGCTTGACGGTTATCTGTCGCCGGTCAGGCGGCGCAGCACGCGTACCCGCGGACTCCAGGACGCGGGCCGGGCCACCGAACCGGTCGCCTCCCGCTCGGCGTTGTCGAGGAGGTCCTCGACGACGGCGTCGTGCAGGGGCGCAACCACGGCCGAGAACATGAGCCGCATGGCGCCGCGGGCACGGCCGATGAGGACGTGGCGGATGCGGGTGCGCTCATCGTCCAGGGTGTCAAGGCTCAGTTCATGGGCGCCGATGATCCCTGTTCGCGGACGGAAGGTGAACCGCACTCGCCGGCCGGGCTCGTACTCGCTGACGTAGTAGCGGATGACGCCATGGCCGCCGTCGGCTCCCACCGCCAGGGGTCGGTCCAGGACCATCGGCGTCCACGACTGCGAGGGCCAGAGCCGGTCGTCCTTCTGTCCCAGCCCGTCAAGCAGGGCCCCAAGGGACTCGATAGGGGCGTTGATGACGCGTTCGTGAACGTTGCGGATCATGAGTGCTCCTCCACGGTTGTCGCCTGGCTGTCACACAACTGTCGGCCGCTTGTCCGACAGGATCGCACCCGACCACGAGGTCGCACAGGACTGCGGCGCGCCGCAGCGAACCACACCCGGCCCATCCAGGGCGGTCAGCTCACAGGTGCAGGAGCATGCGGGCGTTGCCCAGGGTGTTGGGCTTGACGCGGGCCAGGTCGAGGAACTCAGCCAGACCGTCGTCGTGGGAGCGCAGCATCTCGGAGAAGACGTCCGCACCCACCGGGGTGCCCTCGATCGGCTCGAAACCGTGGGCGCCGAAGAAGGGCTCCTCGAAGGTCATGCAGAACACCCGCTTGAGCCCCATCTCCCGGGCCTGCGCGATGAGCTCGCGCAGGATGGCCGAACCGAGCCCGGTCCCCACGGCGTCGGGATGAACGGCCAGGGTACGCACCTCGGCGAGGTCGTCCCACATGACGTGCAGAGCCCCGCAGCCCACGATCCTGGGCGCGGCCGAGGCCTCTCCGCCGTCTGCTCCACCGGGCCCGGCGACGCCGGGGATCTCCTCTGCGACGATGAACTCCTGAATGTCCTCGAAGTAGGAGATGAGGTCCTTGGCGATGAGGACGCGGCGCTCAGCGTAGGGCCGCACCAGCTCGGCGATGGCGCGCACGTCCGCCGGGCGAGCCGGCCGAAGGACGCGTCGGGAGCCGTCGACCCCGTAGACCTCAGCCCGGCGAGCTGCCCGGCCGGTGGGCTGGTGTTCATCTGTCCTGACAGCAGTGCTGTTCATCGTCGTCCGCATTCAGTAAGACTCAGTTCTGGTCGTGGGCCCCGCGAGCCGGTGCTCCACCGACGACGTCGGAGCCGTGAGCAGACCGCAGCGCGATCCGGGCCCACATCCTGCCACGTTCGAGACTCATCGAGAACCGCCTCCCTTCTGGCCGCGGGCCTCGGCGAGATCCAGGACGGCGCGGGCGGTGGCATCGTCGACGACGAGATCCGTGGCGGTCCGAGCGCGCAGCG
Source organism: Actinomyces sp. HMT 175 (assembly GCF_016694895.1). Classification (NCBI taxonomy): domain Bacteria; kingdom Bacillati; phylum Actinomycetota; class Actinomycetes; order Actinomycetales; family Actinomycetaceae; genus Actinomyces; species Actinomyces sp. HMT 175. The sequence continues at coordinate 611,573 of NZ_CP068012.1, read as the reverse complement.
CGGCCAGCAGGGCGCGGGCCTTGCCGGTTCCGGCTGCCACGCACAGGCGGCGCGGAATCCGGGCGAGCTGGGCGGGAGTCGGACCGGTGGCTCGGGCGTTGAGGGCGACGTCGCGCCAGGAGCCATCGGCACGCAGCAGGACGGTGCACACATCCCCCACCACGTTCTGGCGGCGCAGGACGGCCTGGTCCCGGGCCGTGAGGTGACCGCCCTCGTAGACCTGAGAGGGCAGGGCCCCGTTGAGGGCATCGAGGGCGCCGACGCCGAAGACGGCCAGGCTCGCGCGCCGCACCACAGACAGGACTCGCTTGACCGAGCGCTCCGACCACATGGCCTCGCGCGTGGCCACATGGTCGAAGAAGGCCGGCACCGGGAAGGAGATCGTGCGCGCCCCCAGCGACAAGCGCATCCGGGAGAGCACCTCACCGGCGCTGGGCCCCTCACGCACAGGATCCGAGGCACCGTTGAGCTGGACGACGGTCAGTCCCGGAACGGACCTCGAGGGCAGGGCGGCGCTGACCTCCGACATGGTGGTGCCCCAGGCGACACCGACGACGACGCCTCCCGCGTCAGCGTCCCGACCCGACCCGGCGGGCTCGCCGGCCGCGGCGGGCTTGTCACCCTCGGGACCACCGGACTCAGGCGCACCGACACCTCGGCCCCGGCCCGACTCGGCCAGGGCCTCGATGAGATCGACCATGTGCGCGGCGGCGACGGAGGCGACCTGCTGGAGGCGGTGGATCTCCGTGGTGCCCTCACGCACCGGGACGATATGCGTGCGGACCCCGAAGACCTGCGCCATCCGCCCCTCCAGGGAGCCGGCACCCCCGGGCTGGACGAGGCTGACCCGCACGACACCCTCCTGGCGGGCACGTGCCAGGAGCCGGGAGACGGTCGAGCGCGACACCCCCAGGTGGTGGGCGATCACCTCCATCGTCTCGCCCTGGACGTAGTACATGGAGGCCGCCTCATAGGCGCGCAGGAGGCCGCCGGGGTCGGCGGCACTGGCCGCGCTCCCGGCCGCGTCAGCAACGGTTCTGCCAGTCACGTCTTCCTCCTTGCTCCACCCGGCTCCGCCCTCCGACGACGGGGCCGTTCCACACGGCTGCTGCGCACCGTGGGAGGGAACGATCCTGCCGCCTGCGACATCGGATGTCCTGTTCAGGAGAGCCGTCCACACAGTTGTGCGGACATTCTTGTGGATACCTCGAAAGTGTCGTGCACATTCGTGCACATCCCTTGCGCATTCTCCCACGCTCGGCGGACAGTGGTGTCCGCCACCACACAAGGGCCGTGCGAGCGCGAGGGAACGCGGCGGGCCCCGGCGCCGGAAGCCGGGACCCGACCTGCCTCCCATCCGGCACCCCGGTCAACGCCGACCGGCCCCGCACAGACCCATCAGTTTCGATCTCACGACACGTAGGAGCCCAGGAGCCATGACCTCCACCCGCAAGCCCTCGTCCAAGAAGACCCCCCGCAGCTCCGGCCCGGCTGGCCCCTCCTACCCCGCACCCATCCAGGACACCGCGCTCAACGCCGCCCAGCGCGAGCGCGCCCTGGAGGAGATGTCGTCCGCCGAGGGCCTGGACGTGCTGGTCGTCGGCGGGGGCGTCACCGGCGCCGGCATCGCCCTGGACGCCGCGGCCCGCGGCCTGCGCACCGGCATCGTGGAGATGGGCGACTGGGCCTCGGGCACCTCCTCGTGGTCCTCCAAGCTCGTCCACGGCGGCCTGCGCTACCTCTACCAGCTCAACTTCGCCCTCGTGCACGAGGCCCTCACCGAGCGCGGCCGCCTGCTGAGCACCACCGCGCCGCACCTGGTCAAGGCCCAGCCCTTCCTGTGGCCGCTCAAGCACCACTACGAGCGCTCCTACTCCGCGGTCGGCGTGGGCATGTATGACGCCCTGGCCCTGGCCGGCTCCCGCGGCCGCAAGACCGTGCCGATCCAGCGCCACCTGGGCCGCAAGGGCACCTCCGCCCTGGCCCCCTCCCTGGACACCAGCGGCCTGGCTGGCGCCATCCGCTTCTTCGACGCCCGGGTCGACGACGCCCGCCTGGTCATCGACCTGGTGCGCACCGCCGTCGGCCTGGGGGCGCTGGCCGCCAACCGCACGAAGGTCACCGGCTTCCTCACCGACGAGCGCGGCCATGTCCACGGCGCCCGCGTCACCGACCTGGCCACCGGCACCGACCACGAGATCCGGGCCAAGCGCACCATTAACGCCGCCGGAGTGTGGACCGAGGACGTCCAGGACCTGGCCACCGACGCCGGCGGCCTGAAGGTCCTGGCCTCCAAGGGCATCCACATCGTGGTCCCCAAGGAGGCCATCGACGCCGAGACCGGGGTCTTCCTGCGCACCGAGAAGTCAGTCCTGTTCATCATCCCCTGGCCCGAGTACTGGGTCATCGGCACCACCGACACCCCCTGGGATCTGGACGTCTCCAAGCCCGTGGCCACCGCCGCCGACGTCGACTACATCCTCGAGCACGCCAACTCCGTGCTGTCGCGGCCCATCACTCGCGCCGACATCATCGGCGTCTACGCGGGCCTGCGTCCCCTGCTCCAGCCCAAGCTCAAGCCGGGTGCCGAGGCCGCCTCCACGAAGGTCTCCCGTGAGCACACGGTCACCCGGATCGCCCCGGGGCTGACCGCCATCGCCGGCGGTAAGCTGACCACCTACCGGGTCATGGCCTCCGACGCCGTCGACCACGCCCTGGGCGAGGCCCTGTCCCACGCCCACCCCTGCGCCACGCAGGAGCTGCCCCTGGTGGGTGCGGCCGGCTACCACGCCCTGGCCAAGCGGGCCGGGCGGATCGCCGGTGAGCGCGGCTGGACCCTGGAGCGGGTCACCCACCTTCTGGACCGCTACGGCGACGAGACCCCGGCCCTGCTTCAGGCCATCGACGCCGCCGGTCCCGAGGAGCGCCTGGGCGAGCCGCTGGCCGAGGCCCCCACTTACCTGCGCGCCGAGGTCGCCTGGGCCGTCACCCACGAGGGCGCCGAGAGCCTCGACGACGTCCTGCTGCGCCGGGTGCGCCTGGACCTCTCGCGCCGTGACCGGGGCCTGGCCGCCGCCGACGAGATCCTGGCGATCATGGCGCCGCTGCTGAACTGGTCCGAAAAGGACGTCGCCGCCCAGAAGGAGGCCTACGCACAGCGCGTGGCCCAGATCGCCGCAGCAGAGTCCGAGCTGACCGACGCCGCCGCGGTGGCGCACATCACCGAGCCGATCTAGTCTCCTGCTGGTCGAGCGGACCGCCGCCGGTACCGCTCGGCCAGCAGGCTCCCCGTGGTGCCCGTCAGTTCCCGTGGAGGCGGGCACCGCGACCACCCACCACCCACACCCCGGACCTCGCAGTCCCGAGTACACCCGCACACCGTCGTGCAGAAAGAGAGCCGCACATGTCTGCGACCCTAACCCAGATCTTCGCCTCGGAGGCTCTGGGGACGTTTCTTCTCATCCTTCTGGGCTGCGGCGTCGTCGCCGGTGTCGTGCTGCCCACCTCCAAGGCCAAGGACAGCGGCTGGATCGTCATCACCATGGCCTGGGGGCTGGCGGTCTTCGTGGGTGTCTACGCCGCCTACAAGACCGGCGCGCACCTCAACCCGGCGGTGACCATCGGCCTGGCAGTCGCCGGACGGCCCCTGGCCGAGGGAATCTCCGCCACACCGGTCAACATCCTCGTCTACTGCGCGGCCCAGATGGTGGGTGCCATGGCGGGCGCCGCCACCGTCTGGCTGTCCTACAAGAAGCAGTTCGACCAGGAGGCCGACGCCGCTTCCAAGCTCGCCGTGTTCGCCACCGGCCCGGCGGTGCGCTCCTACGGTTGGAACGTCGTGACCGAGGCCGTGGGCACCTTCGTCCTGCTGGCCTGGATCATCGCCTCGGGCAAGACGCCCTCGGGCCTGGGCCCGCTGGCCGTGGCCATGGTCGTCGTCGTCATCTGCATGAGCCTGGGCGGCCCCACCGGCTCCGCCATCAACCCGGCCCGTGACCTGGGCCCGCGCATTACCCACGCCCTCCTGCCGATCCCCGGCAAGGGCGGCTCGGACTGGGCCTACTCCTGGGTCCCGATCGTCGGCCCGCTCATCGGCGCCGTCGCCGCCGGGCTCATCGTCCCCCACTTCGCCGGGCTGTTCTGAGCCCGCACGACCCTCGACCGCATCGACATCATCGCTGCCCAGCGCAGCCCTCACCCCCCTCACAACGCAGTGAAAGGACATTCCTTTGAGCCCCAACAGCACTGAGAAGAAGTACGTCCTGGCCATCGACCAGGGTACGACCTCCTCACGCGCCATCCTGTTCAACCACGACGGCGAGATCGTCGCCGTCGACCAGAAGGAGCACGAGCAGATCTTCCCGCGCGCCGGCTGGGTCGAGCACGACGCGAACGAGATCTGGGACAACATCCGCTTCGTCGTCAGCGGGGTGCTGGCCAAGGCGCAGATCAACCGCCACGAGATCGCCTCGGTAGGCATCACCAACCAGCGCGAGAGCGCCGTCGTGTGGGACAAGAACACCGGCGAGCCCGTCTACAACGTCATCGTCTGGCAGGACACCCGCACCCAGAAGATCTGCGACCGTCTGGCCGGCGAGGACGGCCCGGACAAGTACAAGGACCGCGTGGGCCTGGGGCTGGCGACCTACTTCGCCGGCCCCAAGGTGGCCTGGATCCTGGAGAACGTGGCGGGCGCCCGCGAGCGCGCCGAGGCCGGTGACCTCCTCATGGGCACCATGGACACCTGGACGCTGTGGAACCTCACCGGCGGGGTCAACGGCGGTGTGCACGCCACCGACGTCACCAACGCCTCGCGCACGATGCTCATGAACATCGACACCCTGGACTGGAACCCGGAGATCTGCGCGGACATGGGCATCCCCGTCTCCATGCTCCCCGAGATCCGCCCCTCCTCGGGCGTCTTCGGCTACGGCCGCAAGAACGGCCTGCTGGTGGACACCCCCATCAGCGGCATCCTGGGCGACCAGCAGGCGGCCACCTTCGGGCAGGCCTGTTTCGAGAAGGGCCAGGCCAAGAACACCTACGGCACCGGCTGCTTCATGCTCATGAACACGGGCACCACCCCGGTGCGCAGTGAGAACGGGCTGCTGACCACCGTGTGCTACCAGATCGGGGACGAGCCGGCCGTCTACGCCCTGGAGGGCTCGATCGCCGTGGCCGGCTCGCTGGTGCAGTGGCTGCGCGACAACCTGGGCATCATCGCCGACTCCAAGGACATCGAGGCCCTGGCCTCCAGCGTCGAGGACAACGGTGGGGCCTACTTCGTGCCGGCCTTCTCCGGGCTGTTCGCCCCGCACTGGCGCCCCGATGCCCGCGGTGCCCTGGTGGGTCTGACCCGCTACGTCAACAAGGCGCACATCGCCCGGGCCGTGGAGGAGTCCACCGCCTACCAGACCCGCGAGGTCCTCGAGGCCATGAACGCCGACTCGGGACAGGCCCTGACCGAGCTCAAGGTCGACGGCGGCATGACCCGCGACGAGCTGCTCATGCAGTTCCAGGCCGACCAGGTGGGCGTGCCCGTGGTGCGCCCGAAGGTCGCCGAGACCACGGCACTGGGTGCCGCCTACGCCTCCGGTATCGCAGTGGGCTTCTGGTCGGGCACCCAGGACGTCATCGACAACTGGGCCGAGGACAAGCGCTGGGAGCCGGCCATGGAGGAGGCCGAGCGCGAGCGGCTCTTCCGCAACTGGAACAAGGCCGTCCAGCGCACCCTGGACTGGGTCGACGAGGACGTCGTCGAGTAGGGCCGATGTCCGACAGTACTCAGGCGGCGCTCGCCGGCACCGCCTGAGCGCCCAGTCTCCCGGACGCCGCCGACGGGCCCTCCTCCCCATGGGCCCGTCGGCGGCGTCCTCATGCGCTACTAGTCCTCTCATACACTGTCGAGGCCCATGAATGGTCGGTAGATTCCTGGGTGACACTCCCTGGCCCGCCCGGGGAGTACTTCCCGTCCCCCTGCCAGGAGTCCCTGTATGACGGCTCACCCACCCGCTGCCCACGTGTCCCCGCCCGCCTCGGCCCCGTCGGCCTCGACGCCGGCACTGCCCGTCGATGACTCCGACGAGCTCTCCAACGCCGGCACCCCCTCAGGTGCCCGCACGGGCGAGCGGATCCTCGAGCGGATCGAGTGGGCCGACGTCGTACGCATCGCGGTGGTGGGCGTGGCGGCACTGGGTGCCTGGATCGCGGGCACGACCGGCGCACCCGGCTGGGCTGTGGGCGCCGTCGGGGCGGTGGTGCTGGCGGTGGGCTGCTGGCCGCTCCTGGTCGAGGCGGCCGGTGACCTGCGCGAGCGGCGCATGAGTATGGAGCTGTCGATGCTCCTGGCCATCGTGGCGGCCGCCGCCATTGGCGAGTGGGTGACCGCCCTGGCCGTGACGGTCTTCGCGCTGTGCGCCGAGGTCCTGGAGGAGCTGTCGATGGATCGGGGGCGCGACGCCCTGACCGATCTCATGTCCTTCCTGCCGCAGACCGCGCGGGTGGTGGGGGCCCCGGAGACCACTGAGTCCGCCGAGGCCGCCGAGGCCTCGCAGTCCCCCGGGGTCACTGAGGTCCCCCTGGACGAGGTCCGCCCGGGGCAGGTCATCGCCCTGAGTCCCGGGGGCCGGGTGCCGGTCGACGGCGTCGTGCGCACCGGTAGGGCCGACGTCGACCAGTCCCGGATCACCGGGGAGGCGCTGCCCGTGCAGGTCGGGCCGGGCGACCGGGTGCCGGCCGGCTCCATCACCCGTGGCGCCCTGGAGCTCGAGGTGGAGCGGGTCGGCGAGGAGTCCTCCTACGGGCGGATCGTGGCCGCGGTGCGCCACGCCCAGTCCTCGCGCGCGCCGGTCCAGCGCCTGGCCGACCGGCTGGCGGCCCGCATCGTCTACCTGGCGCTGGCGGCCGCCCTGGTCACCTTCCTGGTGACCAGGGACGTGCGCGCCACGATCTCGGTCATCATCGTGGCCGGGGCCTGCGGGGTGGCCGCGGGCACTCCCCTGGCGGTTCTGGCGGCCATCGCCCGCGCCGCCCGTTGCGGGGCCTTCGTCAAGGACGGCACCCACCTGGAGCAGCTCTCCGCGGTGGACACGGTGGTGGTGGACAAGACCGGGACCCTCACCGTCGGCGAGCCCCGGGTCGTGAGCGTCCGCCCCACCGAGGCCGCCGCCGGCGAGGGCGAGGTGCTGGCCCTGGCGGCCGCGGCCGAGTGGAACTCCGAGCACCCCATCGGCCGGGCCATCTACGCCGAGGCCGCCGTGCGCGACCTGACGGTGCCGATGCCCGGCGACGTCGCCTACTCCCCCGGGGCCGGCGTGAGCGCCCACGTCGAAGGACGCCAGATCACCGTGGGACGCTGCCGGGGACAGAAGAACCAACCGGAGCGGGACGCCTCCGACTGCGACGACGAGGCCGCCCTGAGCACTGAGTCCGACCCGGAGGCGCCGTCGGCCACCTCGGTGGTGGAGGTGCGGGCCGACGGACAGCTCCTGGGCACCATCGCCCTGGCCGACCGGCTGCGTCAGGGGGCGGCCGCCGCCGTGCGGGACCTGGGTGACATGGGCCTGGAGGTCCTCATGCTCACCGGCGACTCGGCCGCCTCCGCGCGCCACGTGGCCGGCCTGCTCGGCCTGGCCGAGGAGCAGGTGCGTGCCGACCTGCTGCCCACCGACAAGGAGAAGGTCATCGACTCGCTGCGCCGGGCAGGCGGCAAGCGCGTGGCCATGGTGGGCGACGGCGTCAACGACGCGCCCGCTCTGGGCGCCGCCGACGTCGGCATCGCCATGGGCACCGGCACGGACGTGGCCCGCGAGGCCGGGGACGTGGTGCTCGTGGGCTCCGCCCCGGCCGACCTGGTCGAGACCGTGCGGGTGGCCCGCCGGGCTCGGCGCATCATCATGGTGAACTTCGTGGGAACGGTGGTGGTCGACGTCGTCGGCATGATCGCCGCCGGGCTGGGGCTGCTGGGGCCGGTGGCCGCGGCCCTCGTGCACGTCGTCTCCGAATCGGCCTTCATCCTCAACTCGGCCCGGCTGGTGCCCCGGCGCCGCCGCAGGCGCTGAGCCGTCCGGCCACCGACACCCACCGACACAGGCCGCAGCACCGGCGCCGGCCGGTCCTCACCTCGCGCCGGCCTACTCCACGAGGGCCGGGATCCACTGGCCAAGGGTCGTGCCTACTGCACGAAGGCCCCACCTACCCGCAGTACACCCAACCCTCCTCCAGTAGAACCCCACCGTCGTGCATGAGTGCCGGCAACGCCGACCCCACCCCTGGTGACCGGGCCGGCCCGCCGCGCCCTACGCCCCCCACTTTTACCCGGAAGGACGGGAGAAGATGGCACGCGGCCGTCTCATATGGTGCACAAGTCACCATCTCCATGGCATGATCGTTGGGCCTTAGTACCCAGGACGTAGCAGCGCGGTTGCCAGTTCAGCCCCACTGACGACCTGGACGACCCCATCAGTACTCACAGTGGAGTAACCATGACGCCAGCCGTCCTGTCAGCACTGCCGATGCATCCGGCACCACTCGCCCCAGCATTGGCGGGACTGCCCGCCACCTTCACGCCGTCGACCACCGCCGTGGGCGGCAACGTCTACCTCACCGCCGCGGTGGGTCTGCTGCCGCTGGTGGTGTTCTTCGTCCTTATGGGCGTGTTCAAGGTGGCCACTCACTGGTGCGCCATCATCTCCCTAGTGATCGCCGCCGTCACCGCGGTCGCCCTGTTCCACATGCCGGTGGGCATGACGGTCATGAGCGCAACCCAGGGCATGGCCCTGGGATTCGTCCCGATCATCTACATCATCATCGCGGCCGTGTGGCTCTACAACCTCACTGACGTCTCGGGTCGCTCCAAGGACCTCAAGGCCGTGTTCAACGTGATCGGCAAGGGCGACATGCGTGCCCAGGCCCTCATCGTGGCCTTCTCCTTCTGCGGCCTGCTCGAGGGTCTGGCCGGCTTCGGCGCCCCGGTGGCCATCGCCGCCGCCATGGTGGCGACCCTGGGCCTGCCCAAGCTCAAGGCGGCCGTCGTCGTCATGGTCGGTAACGCCATCAACGTGGGCTTCGGCGCCATGGCCATTCCCACCACGACCGCCGGCAAGCTCGGCGGCCAGGAGCCGGTGAGCGTGGCCACCGCCATGGGGCACCTGACCTGGGTGTTCTGCGCCTTCATCCCGCTCCTGCTGCTGTTCATCCTCGACGGCGCGCGCGGCGTCAAGCAGTTGTGGCCGCTGGCGATCGTGGCGGGGCTGGCCACCGGGGTGGGTCACTTCTTCACCCCCTCGATCTCCTACGAGCTCACCGCCGTGCTGGCCTCCCTGCTGGGCCTGGCCGCCTCCTACGTCTTCCTGCTGGTGTGGACCCCGACGACCCCTGAGGAGTACCGCTCCCAGGTGGCCGCCGACGACGCCCCCGACCGCGAGCGCGTCATCCTGGCCCTGCTGCCTTACATCCTGGTGGTGGTCATCATTGCCACGACCAAGCTGTGGACCCTGGGCATCAACCTCGACAAGGCCTTCAAGGCCACCGACCTGCCCGTGAAGTGGCCCGGCGTGTACGGCCAGCTCCTGACCGCCAAGGGCGAGGCCTCCAAGAGCGCCATCTACAACCTTCAGACCCTGTCCAACCCGGGCACCTGGATCTTCCTGACCGCCATCATCGTCACCTTCATCTACGCGGCGCGCTCGGTGCCGGGCAAGTTCGAGATGAGCGTGGGCAAGGGCTTCGCCACGCTGGCCAAGACCTGCTACACGCTGCGCATGGCGATCCTGACGATCGCGGCCGTCATGGCGCTGGCCTACGTCATGAACTTCTCCGGCCAGACCTCCGCGATCGGTGCGGCCCTGGCCGCCACGGGCGCCGCCTACGCCTTCCTCTCCCCGGCTCTGGGCTGGGTGGGGACCGCCGTGGCCGGCTCGGCGACGAGCGCGGGCGCCCTGTTCGCCAACCTGCAGGCCACCGCCGCCCAGGGGGCCGGGCTCGACCCGAAGATCCTGCTGGCCGCCAACACCATCGGTGGCGGGCTGGGCAAGATCGTCTCCCCGCAGAACCTGGCCATCGCCTCGACCGCGGTGGACGCCCCCGGTACGGACGCCGAGATCCTCAAGAAGGCGGCGCCCTACTCCATCGGGCTGCTGCTGGTGCTGGGCGCTCTCGTGTTCCTGGCCTCCCAGGTGGGGCTGGGGGTCTGAGTCCGCTCGAGCCTGACTCCTACGGACGGCGCCCCCGGATCCTTCGCGACTCCGGGGGCGCAGTGCGTGTGCTCAGCCTCCGGCGTCGGATCGGGGACGTACTTCCCAGCCGAGGACTGCGTTCTCCCACCGGCGACTGCGCCCCGGCACTCGCATTCTGGAGGCAAGCGCAGTCCTCGCCGAGAAAGCACGTCCTCGCAGCACAAGTGCGTTCTCGACAACGGCGTCGGTGGCGAAAGCGGGGCGGTTCTGCTGGGATGGGAACGAAGGAGGACTTCGTGATGACTCATGCTCCTTTGGCTGCTGGACGCAGGCACACCGTCCGATGTCTCCCCGACGGACGGGTGGTCGCCGTCGGAGCGGACGGTGCCGGAGAGTGCCGGGTCTCGCAGTGGCGAGGCGTCGTCTCCGTGGCGGCGGGCAGTGTCCATCTGGCCGCCAACACCGGCCGGTCTCACACGCTGGGCCTGTGCGACGACGGAACGGTGCTGGCCTGCGGTTGGAACGCGCAGGGGCAGTGCGACGTCCGGGACTGGCGGGACGTCGTCGCCGTCGCCGCAGGATGGAGATTCAGCGCAGGACTGCGCATCGACGGGACGCTGGTGACCACCGGCCGCGACGCCGAGGGGCAACGGCAGGTTGACCACTGGCGCGAGATCACCGGTATCAGCTGCGGCGACTGGCACACGGTGGCCGTTCGTGCCGACGGGAGCGTCTGCGCAGCCGGCAACAACGCCGCCGGCCAGTGCGAGGTGCAGGACTGGCACCGAGTGCGCGCGGTCTCCGCGGGCTACTTCCACACTCTGGGGCTGCTGGAGAACGGCACTGTTCTCGCGGCCGGGCGCCCGGAGTTCTGGGCCGGGGTCGAGCACTGGATCGAAATCACCACCGTGGCCGCGGGCAGCTATCACAGCGTCGGACTGAGGGCCGACGGGACGGTCGTCGCAGCGGGCAGATCGGAGGCCGGTCAGTGCGATGTGGGCCGCTGGCACGACATCGTGGCCATTGCGGCGGGCGCGGCCCACACCGTGGGCCTGCGCGCCGACGGCGGCGTCGTCGCCACCGGCTCCAACAGTCACGGCCAGCTCGAGGTCGGGGCCTGCCCCGCCGGCTGAGCCCGGCATCATCACCGCACAGACACACGTGAGGCTAAAGGGGGAGCCCAAACTCCGACGTCGGATCGGGGACGTACTTCCCAGCCGAGGACTGCGTTCTCCCACCGGCGACTGCGCCCCGGCACCATCATCCTGACGGCAAACGCAGTCCTCGCCGCGAAAGTACGTCCTCGCAGCACAAGTACGTTCTCGACGGCGTCGGCCATACTCCCGCCAAGGCCTGCTCGAAGCCCATCGCAGATAAGGGCAGTAATGCATGACGCAATCCGCTTCTAGGACTTACCTCCCACACGCCGCGGCCATCCCCTGCTCAGCCCACCCTCACCCCTTACAGATCGGCGCCACCTCAACGGAAAACCTGTCTCAGAGAGCGGAACCAACCGACCGGGAGTCCGTCGTCGTCAGATGAGTGCCGCCTCCGGGCCGTAGCCTGAGACGCAGCCGAGGCCGCATCACGTCCTGCTTCGAGGCAGGTGAGTCCGGGCGGTCCTCGTGACAGTCTCAGTTACGACGTCGTGGAGGCATATCGTGCGAATCGCCCTTTTCGCCACCTGTCTTGCGGACACCATGTTCCCGCAGGCAGCGCAGGCAACCGTCACCATCCTGGAGCGCCTCGGCCACCAGGTCTGCTTCCCCGAGGGACAGGTCTGCTGCGGCCAGATGCACGCCAACACCGGCTACTTCAAGCAGGCCGCCAAGATCACCCGCAACCACGTGGAGACCTTCTCCCCCGTGCTCGACGGCGAGTGGGACGCCATCGTCATCCCCTCGGGCTCGTGCACCGGCGCGGCCCGTCACGAGCAGGGCCTCGTGGCCGAGCACGTGGGCGACACGGCCCTGGCCAAGCGGGTCGAGCAGATCGCCGCGCACACCTACGACCTCACCGAGCTGCTCATCGATGTCCTGGGCACCGAGGACGTGGGCGCCTACTTCCCGCACACGGTCACCTACCACCCCACCTGCCACTCGCTGCGCGTCGCCAAGGTCGCCGACCGCCCCTACCGCCTCCTCAAGGCCGTCGAGGCCCTCACCCTCATCGACCTGCCCGACGCCGAGGTCTGCTGCGGGTTCGGCGGCACCTTCTCCATGAAGAACTCCGAGACCTCCACCGCGATGCTCGCCGACAAGATGAGCAACGTGATGTCCACGCGCGCCGAGGTGCTGTGCGCCGGCGACTATTCCTGCCTCATGCACATCGGCGGTGGCCTGTCCCGCGTCAACTCCGGGGTGCGCATCATGCACCTGGCCGAGATCCTGGCCTCCACCAAGGACGCGCCCTTCGAGGGCAACATCTCCTTCGCCCCCAAGCACGTCCAGCACACCGGTAACTCTCAGCACGCACAGGCGGTGGCACGATGACACAGGTATTTCTCGGCATGCCCCACACGGGCGGGTGGCGCACCGAGGTCGAGCAGCCCGAGGACACGCTGCGCTGGGGACACACCTTCCCCGAGGGCGCGCACAAGACGCTGGCCAACACCCAGATGCGCCGCAACCTGGGCCACGCCACGCGCACCATCCGCTCCAAGCGCGCCGACCGCGTGTCCGAGATGCCCGACTGGGAGGACCTGCGCAACGCCGCCGAAGCAGTCAAGTTCGAGGTGGCCTCGCGCCTGCCCGAGCTGCTGGAGCAGTTCGAGGCCAACGTGACCGCCCGCGGCGGTATCGTCCACTGGGCGCGTGACGCCGCCGAGGCCAACCGGATCATCACCGACATCATCGCCTCCAAGGGCGTCGACGACATCGTCAAGGTCAAGTCGATGGCCACCCAGGAGACGAACCTCAACGAGTACCTGGCCGACCGGGGCATCACCGCCCACGAGACGGACCTGGCCGAGATGATCGTCCAGCTGGCCGACGACATGCCCTCGCACATCGTGGTGCCCGCGATCCACCGCAACCGCTCCGAGGTGCGAGGCATCTTCCTGGACCGTATGGAGGACGCCCCGGCGGACCTCTCCGACGACCCCAAGGAGCTCACGGCCGCGGCCCGCTCGCACCTGCGCAACAAGTTCCTGCACGCCTCGGTGGCCGTCTCCGGAACGAACATGGGTGTGGCCGAGACCGGCACGGTCTCGATCTACGAGTCCGAGGGCAACGGGCGCATGTGCCTGACCCTGCCGGACACGCTCATCACCCTCATGGGCATCGAGAAGCTGGTGCCCCGCTTCCAGGACGTGGAGATCTTCTCCCAGCTCCTGCCGCGCTCGGCCACCGGTGAGCGCATGAACCCCTACACCTCCATGTGGACCGGTGTCACCGAGGGCGACGGCCCCAAGGAGTTCCACCTGGTACTCATGGACAACGGGCGCACCAAGACCCTGGCCGACCCGGTGGGCCGCCAGGCCCTGGCCTGCATCCGCTGCGGATCGTGCATGAACATCTGCCCCGTCTACCAGCACACCGGTGGGCACGCCTACGGCTCGGTCTACCCCGGCCCAATCGGCTCGATCATCACGCCTCAGCTCACCCAGGGGCTGGCCGACGACGACCCGGTCCACACCCTGCCCTTCGCCTCCTCCCTGTGCGGGGCCTGCGGCGAGGTGTGCCCGGTCAAGATCGACATCCCCACGATCCTCATCCACCTGCGGGCCCGCTCCGTGGACGTCAAGCGTCGCGCGGTGCCGGACGTGTGGGATGTGGCCATGAACGTCTCGGCCCCGGTGATGTCGAAGAGCTCGCTGTGGGCCGCCGCCTCGCAGACGGTCAAGGCCTCGGCGCTGCTGGGCGGCAAGGAGGGCAAGATCGGTGCCCTGCCCTTCCCGGCCTCCCTGTGGACCGGGGCGCGCGACCTGCCGGTGGCCCCCTCGGAGACCTTCCGCCAGTGGTGGAAGCGCACTCACCCCGAGGGTGAGACTCCGCTGAGCCAGGTCGCCGGCGCCCAGAGCGGCCGCGGTCACGCGGACGGCTTCCCGGCCGACCCGCCCCCGCCTTCTGGCAAGCCGGTGTCCGGCAGCGCGAGCGCCGACGGCGAGCCCACCCCGGCCGCGCTGGACGCACGCTCGGCCATCAACAACCCTGAGCCGATCGCCCCGGAGGCATCCGCCTCCCAGGCCCCGGCCGGCTCGACCAGCGAGGAGGAGCTGTGATGGATGCGAAGTCCGCGATCCTGGCCCGCGCCCGCGACGCGATCTCGCGGTCCCAGACCCGACCGGTGGGGCCGATCCCGCGCAACTACATCCGCTCCGGGGAGAATCCCCCCGGCTCCAAGCCCGTGGTTGATGAGATGATCGAGAAGCTCGAGGACTACTCGGCCGAGGTCATCGTCGCCCCTAAGGACGCGGCGATCCTGGATGCCATCGACGAGCTGCTCGGTGAGGCGCGCTCCGTCGTCGTCCCCGCCGGGCTGCCCGAGGACTACAAGAAGGCGGCGGCCCGGGGCGGCCGCACCGTGGTGGAGGACTCCCGCGAGGAGGCCATCGCCACCCTCGACCTCAATGAGATCGACGCCGTGCTGACCTGCTCGCGTGTGGGCATCTCGATCTCGGGGACGATCGTCCTCGACGGCGAGCCGGACCAGGGCCGCCGGGCCATCTCGCTGGTGCCGGACAAGCACGTCGTGGTTCTGGAGCGCGAGACGATCATGCCGACGGTGCCGCAGGCCGTCGACGTCCTGGGAGAGCACCCCACGCGCCCGATGACGTGGATCGCCGGCGGCTCGGCCACCAGCGACATCGAGCTGGTCCGTGTCAACGGCGTGCACGGCCCGCGCAACCTGCGCGTCGTCATCGCCCACTGAGGTTCATCAAGACCGCTCTCACTCCGCGTCGCCCGATTGCTCACTGCTCGGGCGGCGCGGAGTCTTGTCGTCTCTTCCCTGCTCCCGCAAGAGTTTCACGGGGATCAGGGCGAGGGGCGGACCGTTCCGCTGAGGCCTCCCGGAGTGGACGCCCACCGGATTTCCAAGGAGTCCGGGTTGACTGAAGGCCACTGGTGGCAGCGCGGAAAGGACCTCTTCTTGACCATCTCACTGACTGAGTCGCCCCTGGCCCCCGACTACGACCGCTCCGCCATGACCACCGGGATCGTCCACATCGGTGTGGGCGGCTTTCACCGCGCCCACGAGGCCGCCTACCTCGACAGGCTCATGCGCAGGCGCGCCGGGGCCGGCCCCCACGACGGCGCTGAGCCCACCACTCCGGGCGGCTCCTGCCTGGAGTGGGGGATCTGCGGCGTCGGCCTGTTGCCCGGGGACGCCCGGATGCGTGACGTGCTGGCGACTCAGGACCACCTCTACACCCTGGTGCTCAAGCATCCCGGTGGGCTGCGCGACCCAGCGGTCATCGGCTCGATCCACGACTACCTCTTCGCCCCCGACGACCCCGAGGTCGTCCTGGCCCTCCTGAGCGCACCGACCACCCGGATCGTCTCGCTGACGGTCACCGAGGGCGGCTACAACGTTGACGACGCCACCGCCGCGTTCCGCACTGAGGCACCCGGAGCCGTCCACGACGCCGAGCACCCGGGCGAGCCGACGACCGCCTTCGGCTACATCGTTGAGGCGCTGAGGCGTCGTCGGGAGGCGGGGATCGCTCCACTGACGATCATGAGCTGCGACAACCTGCCCGGTAACGGGAAGGCGGCCCGCACGGCGGTGGTCTCCCAGGCCGCGATGAGCGACCCTGAGCTGGCGGACTGGATCGACGGGAACGTCGCCTTCCCCAGCTGCATGGTGGACCGCATCACCCCGCGCACCACGCGGGCCGACGTCGCCGAGCTGCGGCGGGCACTCGGTGTGGAGGACGCCTGGCCGGTGGTCTGCGAGCCCTTCACCCAGTGGGTGATCGAGGACGACTTCCCCGCCGGGCGGCCCCCGTGGGAGGAGGTCGGGGTGCAGATGGTCGACGACGTCGTCCCCTACGAGCTCATGAAGCTGCGTCTGCTCAACGCCTCCCACCAGGGACTGGCCCACTGGGGGCGGCTGCTGGGGATCAAGTACGCGCACGAGGCCACAGCCGATGCGGACATCGCCGCCTGGGTAAGGGCCTATCTTGAGCGCGAGGCGCGGGCCACCCTGCGCTCGGTGCCGGGGATCGACCTGGACGACTACATCAGTACGCTCTTCAAGCGCTTCACCAACGAGGCGATCGCAGACACGCTCTCCCGCCTGGCACAAGACGCCTCCAGCCGGATGCCGAAGTTCGTCCTGGGCACAGTGCGCGACAACCTCACCGCCGGCGGGCCGATCCGTCTGGGCACGGCGATGGTGGCCGCGTGGGCACTGGGGTCGGAGGGCCACGATGAGAACGGCGGGGCGATCGTCGTCGACGATCCTCTGGCCGAGGAACTGAGGCACCTGATGGCCGCGCAGCGGGCCGGCCACGGCACCGCCTTCATCTGCCACGAGGGGATCTTCGGAGGCCTGGCGACCAACGAGCGCTTCCGACGCACCTTCGTCGAGGAGCTCGAGGCCCTGCGACGCCAGGGGGCGCGGGCGCGTCTGCGCACTCTGGCCGGCCGCACCCGGGCGGCCTAGCCCGGGCTGTCGGCCCCAGTCATCATCCTGCGCTGTCGTCGTCCTGCGCTGTCGTCCCCCGCCGTCGTCCTGCGGTCGGGGACATCCTGCGCGCCCGGGGACGTGCCGCTCCCGGAGGGAACATCGCGCGCGTACGGGTGCAGGATTCCTGTCCCCGACGGCGTCGAATGCCCCTGGCTGGAAGGAGATGCACCCGGCCGCGTGGATTGTCCCCCGACGGCGAGCAGACGCCACCGCGACGGAGAGACTGGCCCCGCGCAGAAATTGCAAATCTCTCCCTCCCGTTAGACGGATCGCTTAGGCTAACCTTGCTTCGGTGACCTTTGTCCCATAGCATGAGGTGGTTCGTGGACCTCAGTTCCGGCCACGGGGGCCGGCCGCCTCCACGAGCACTCCGCGCCGCGCGGAGCGTCCAGAATCCGACTCACCGATGAGGTTCCTATGGTCAAGCGCCAGCTGCCCAACCCGAGCGAGATCTTCGAGCTGCTCCACTTCAAGACGCCCGAGCTCAACCCCAGGCGTCGCCGCCTCGACGCCGCACTGACCACCTGGGACCTGCGCAAGATCGCCAAGCGCCGCACTCCGGCCGCGGCCTTCGACTACACCGACGGCGCCGCCGAGGGTGAGGTCTCCCTGCGCCGCGCCCGCCAGGCCTTCCGCGACATCGAGTTCCACCCCGACATCCTGCGCCCGGCCATCGACGTCGACACCTCCTGCGAAATCCTGGGCGGGCGCTCGTCCATGCCCTTCGGTATCGCGCCCACCGGCTTCACCCGCCTCATGCAGACCGAGGGCGAGGTCGCCGGAGCCGGGGCCGCCGGCGCCGCCGGGATCCCCTTCACCCTGTCCACGCTGGGCACCACCTCCATCGAGGACGTCAAGGCCGCCAACCCCTACGGGCGCAACTGGTTCCAGCTCTACGTCATGCGCCAGCGCGAGATCTCCTACGGGCTGGTCGAGCGCGCCGCGGCCGCCGGCTTCGACACCCTCATGTTCACGGTGGACACCCCCGTGGCCGGGGCCCGCCTGCGCGACAAGCGCAACGGCTTCTCCATCCCGCCCCAGATCACCGCCGGCACTGTCCTCAACGCGATCCCCCGCCCGTGGTGGTGGTTCGACTTCCTGACCACGCCCAAGCTGGAGTTCGCCTCCCTGAAGTCCACCGGCGGCACCGTGGGCGAGCTGCTCGACAACGCCATGGACCCCACCATCAGCGACGAGGACCTCAAGGTCATCCGCTCCATGTGGCCGGGCAAGATCGTCATCAAGGGTGTCCAGACGGTGGAGGACTCCAAGCGCCTCATCGACCTGGGCGTCGACGGCGTCCTGCTGTCCAACCACGGCGGGCGTCAGCTCGACCGCGCCCCCATCCCCTTCCGCCTCCTGCCCGAGGTCGTCCGAGAGGTCGGCAAGGACGCCACGATCATGGTCGACACCGGCATCATGAACGGCGCCGACGTCGTGGCCGCCGTCGCCCTGGGTGCCAAGTTCGGGCTCGTGGGCCGCGCCTACCTCTATGGCCTCATGGCCGGCGGGCGCGAGGGCGTGGACCGCATGATCGAGATCCTCTCCGACGAGGTCATCCGCACCATGAAGCTCCTGGGGGTCTCCAGCCTGGACGAGCTCGAGCCGCGCCACGTCACCCAGCTGACCCGCCTGACCCCGGTGCGCCCGAACGTCAAGGCTGCAGCCGACGCCCTGGCCCGCTGAGGGCCCCGCTCCGCACAGCCCTGCCGGCCTGCCCCTCCGCACGTTGTCGGAGGAGTCCACGTCATCCGCCCAGCGCGGCGGTACCCAGCGGCCCCGGAGAAGAGACCCCCTGCGGTCCTCTCCGGGGCCGCCGTCGTCTGGCCAAGAACCGGAAGCATGCCGGAAACAGGCCGGGCGCTATGGTCTGGGCACTATCACTTCTGACCCCGGCGACAGGTCTGTGCCCCTCGCGTCAGACGGAGCACCCGGCGCCCTGGATCACCCCTGCGGCCGGCCCCGAGTGGCCACCGCCCCAAGGAAGGGACAGCGCCATGGCACAGTCCGAGTCCGATTCGACGTCAGGCCCGATGTCAGACTCGACATTCGGCCCAACGTCAGCCGCCGCGACGGCGGTCAACGAGCGCGAGGACAGGTTGGCCGAGCCCGGCCGCCTCATCTCCAGCCGGTGGCGGCCCCGCAGCCTGCGCACGACGCCGTCGAGGCAGGACCGGGGGCTGTTCGGCCACCCCCGCGGACTGCCCTGGATGCTCAACGTGGAGATGTGGGAACGCTTCTCCTACTACGGCATGCGCGCCATCCTGCTGTACTTCATCACCGACACGGTCGCCCGCGGCGGCCTGGGCCTGAGCGAGACCAGCGGACAGGTCGTCATCGCGCTCTACGGCATGGCCGTCTACTTCCTGGCCATCCCCGGAGGCATCTTCGCCGACCGCATCATTGGGCCCTGGCTGTCCACCCTCTACGGCGGCGTGGTCATCATGGCCGGGCACATCTGCCTGACCATCCCCAGCACCGTGACCTCCTGGACGGGGATCGTGCTGGTGGCCGTGGGCACCGGCTTCATCAAACCGAACCTGACGACCATCGTCGGCGGCCTCTACGACGACGATGACATCCGGCGCGACGCCGGATTCCAGCTGTTCTACATGTCCATCAACGTCGGCGCCTTCGCCTCTCCCCTGCTGACCGGCTGGCTGCGCGAGCACTACGGCTACCACGCCGGCTTCTCCTCGGCCGCCATCGGCATGGCCTTCGCCCTGGGCGCCTTCATCTACGGTCGCCACAAGCTCTCCACCTTCGCCTTCACCGTCCCGAGCCCCATCCGCCCCGAGGAACGCCGGCGACTGCTGCTGGGCTCCCTCGGCGTCCTGGTCGCCATCGGCGCTGTCGTGGCCGCTCTGAAGGCGATCACCGGAAACCTGGTGACCACCGTCGCCACGGCGGGCCTGCTCGTGCCGGTCGGTGCGGCCGTGGCCTACTTCGTGGTCATGTTCCGTTCCCCGAAGGTCTCCGCCCCTGAGCGCGCGCACCTGCGCGCCTACATCCCCCTGTGGATCGGCGCGGTCCTGTTCTTCATGATTACCGAGCAGGCGGCCGGCAAGATGGCCACCTTCGCCGACTCCAACACGGATCTGCGGCTGCCTTTGTTCGGCTGGTCGATCACCGCGGAGGCCTATCAGTCGGTCAACCCCGCGGCGATCGTGATCCTGGCCCCGCTGATCGGCATGCTTTTCACCCGGAGGGCGGGCCGGTTCCCCTCCACCATCATGAAGTTCGTCATCGCGGTGCTCATCGTGGGGCTCTCGGCGCTCATGCTGGGCTACGGCTTCCAGATCTGGCCGGGTGGGGAGCACCTGTCCCCCTGGTGGTTCCTGGCGCTGGTCTACGTCATCCAGACCGTCGCCGAGCTCTTCCTGACCCCGGTCGGCCTGGCCACGACGACGGCCCTGGCTCCCAAGAGCTTCGCCTCCCAGGCGATGGGGCTGTGGTGGCTCAGCGTCGCCACCGGACAGGGCGTGGCCGGCTTCGTCATCGCCCAGACCGAGGACGCCTCCGACGCCACCTACTACTACGGCCTGGGCGTGGCCACGCTGCTCATGGCCCTGGTGCTGTTCGCCGTCGCCCCGTGGACGCAGCGGCAGATGGCCGACGTCGAGGTCGCCGTGCAGGACTAGGCGCGGCTGCCGCCGATGGGTCCCAGAGGGGGCATTGAGCGTCCCCGACTCGCCGACCTCATGGGCCGCTTCGCTCAGCCGCCTTCACGTTCTCCCGAAATTGCCTCACGGTCGGGGTAGGGTGCGTGGGTACCTGTGGTTCGTACCGGACACTGACGGTCCGGCGGCACACCTCACCTGACCACAGGAAGGGAGAGTCTCATGTCAACGACCCCGACTCCCGTCGAGGACGATCTCGATACTGGTCGGATGATCGCCAGTCGGTGGCGACCCACCACCCTGCGCACGACGCCGTCGAAGGAGGACCGGGGGCTGTTCGGCCACCCCCGGGGCCTGCCCTGGATGCTCAACGTGGAGATGTGGGAACGCTTCTCCTACTACGGCATGCGCGCCATCCTGCTGTACTTCATCACCGACACCGTGGCCGGCGGCGGCCTGGGCCTGAGCGCCAACTCCGGGCAGGTCATCCTGGCCTCCTACAGTGCGGCCGTCTACCTGCTGGCCATCCCCGGGGGCATCTTCGCCGACCGCATCATCGGACCGTGGCTGTCTACCCTCTACGGCGGCCTGGTCATCATGGCGGGCCACATCTGTCTGTCCATCCCCACGCCCGCGCTCTCGTGGACGGGGATCGTGCTGGTGGCCGTGGGCACCGGTTTCATCAAGCCGAACCTGTCCACGATCGTCGGGGGTCTCTACGATGACGACGACCCGCGGCGCGACGCCGGATTCCAGCTGTTCTACATGTCGGTCAACCTCGGATCACTGGCGTCTCCGCTGGTGACCGGCTGGCTGCGTGAGCACTACGGCTACCACGCCGGCTTCTTCTCGGCCGCCGTCGGCATGGGGGTGGCCCTGATCGCCTTCATCTACGGCCGCCACAAGCTCTCCGCCTTCGCCTTCACCGTCCCGAGCCCCATCCACCCTCAGGAGCGCCGGAGGTTCGTACTCGCCTCACTCCTGACCGTGGTGGCCGCGGCCGCACTCGTCGCGGTCCTCAGCGCCCTGACCGGCAGCCTGCTCGACGCCATCTCCGCGACCATGCTCATCATCCCGGCAGGTGCCGCCCTGGGCTACTTCGTCCTCATGTTCCGCTCCCCCAAGGTCACGTCCCGCGAGCGCACCCACCTGCGCGCCTACATCCCCCTGTGGATCGGCGCGGTCCTGTTCTTCATGATCTCCGAGCAGGCGGCCGGCAAGATGGCCACCTTCGCCAAGGACAACACCGACGGCAGTATCCCGTGGCTCGGCTGGGCCATCACCCCGGAGACCTACCAGTCCATCAACCCGGCCACGATCGTGATCCTGGCCCCGTTCATCGGTTGGCTCTTCACCCGGAGGGCGGGCCGGTTCCCCTCCACCATCATGAAGTTCGCGATCTCGGTGCTCATCATCGGGGTATCGGCCTTCATTCTGGGCTACGGCTTCCAGACCTGGACCGGCGGCGCGAAGCTGTCTCCCTGGTGGTTCCTGGCCGTGGTCTTCATCATCCAGACCGTCGCCGAGCTCTTCCTGTCCCCGGTGGGCCTGTCCACGACGTCGGCGCTGGCACCCAAGAGCTTCGCCTCCCAGACAATGAGCCTGTGGCTGCTGACGACGGCCACCGGCCAGGGGCTGGCCGGCTTCATCATCTCCAGGACGGAGCACGTCGCGAACTCCACCTACTACTACGGCCTGGGCGTCGTCACGGTCGCCGTGGCCATCATCCTGTTCATCGTCGCCCCGTGGACGGAGCGGAAGATGGCCGACGTCGGGGTCACCTCCCAGGACTAGGCACGGCTGGACCGCCGCGAGTTCGTAGGTTGAGTCTCGGGTTCGTAGGTTAAGGGTACGAACCCGAGGGTTAACCTACGATCGCACGCCTCCGACTGCCGCCGGCGGGCCGGCAAGGATGGAGAAGGGAACCGCCGTGAAGGACTACGCCTCCGGTGAGGAGCTCATCGCGGAGATCCGCAAGCGCGCTGAGCTGTTCATCGCCGAGTTCGACGACGTCCCCGCCTCCGAACTCCACACGCTCAAGGACGGGGTGGACCGCACGCCGGCGCAGATGCTCGCCTACCAGCTGGGGTGGATGGACCTGCTGCTGGGCTGGGAGCGCGATGAGCAGGCCGGACGCGAGGTGGTCACGCCCGCTCCCGGGTACCGGTGGAACCGACTCGGCGATCTCTACAGCGCCTTCTACGAGCAGTGGCGTGACGCCTCCCTGCCCCGGCTTCAGGAGGCCTTTCGGAACCGGGGCGACGACGTCGTCGCCCTCGTGGCATCGCTGAGCCGGGAGGAGCTCTTCACCTCCGGGCAGCGGGCGTGGGCCTCCTCGACGCCGTCGGCCTGGCCGGTGGCCACGTGGGTGCATATCAACACGGTGGCGCCCTTCACCTCCTTCCGCACGAGGATCCGCGCCTGGAAACGCCACTGAGTGCCACCGAGCGCCACCGCGGGTAGGACACGATTCATGGGGGCCACCGACGTCTTCGGTGGCCCCCATGAGATCAGAGAGTGCTGACGTCACTTGGAGGTGATCGCCTCAGCGAGCTCCTCGAAGCAGCTGACGTAGGCGTCGATCGCCTCGTCCGTGTGGGTCACTGACAGGGTCCACTCCTCCTCGCGGCCCGGAGTCATGAAGATCCCCCGGTTCATGTTGAACAGCCACGCGAGCTCGGACAGCTCCGCGTTCTGGTGCTCCTTGAAGGACTCGTAGTCGACGACCTTCTTGGGGGAGAAGGTGACGCACCCCTTGCCGCCGACGCCCACCGCGTAGCCCGGAAGGTTGTAGCGCTCAATGACCTCCGTGCAACCCGCGAGAATGCGATCGTTGAGGTGGTCGAGGTGGGCGTATGCCTCCGGGTTGAGGACCTTCTCGAGGTTGGCCCGCACTGCGGCCATCACCAGGGGGTTACCGTTGTAGGTGCCGACCTGGAAGACGGTGTGGTCCTCCACCACGGACATGACTTCCTCGGTGCCTCCGATGGCGCCCGAGGGCAGACCGCCACCGAGGGCCTTGGCCATGGTCACCAGGTCGGGAGTCACTCCGAAGCGCTGGGTGGCGCCGCCCGGACCGATGCACAGGCCGGTCTTGACCTCATCGAAGATCAGGACGACGCCGTGTCGCCGGGTGATCTCGCGGACCTGCTCCAGATATCCCGGTTCCGGCAGCACGACGCCCAGGTTCATCATGGCCGGCTCCATGATGACGCAGGCGGGCTTACGCCCCTCATCAGTCAGCCGGATGATGCGGCGCTCCATGGCCTCGGCATCGTTGAAGGGAACCGGCACCGTCATCTGGACGGTGGCGTCGGGAATGCCGCCTCCGTAGGGCAGCGATGCCAGGTTGTCACGGTCACCGATCTTGTCGTACTCGACGCCGATCGAGACCATGACGGTGTCGTGGTGCCCGTGGTAGGAGCCGAAGATCTTCATGACCGTGTCGCGACCGGTGTAGGCACGTGCGATGCGGATGGCATCCATCGTGGACTCCGAGCCCGAGTTCGTGTAGCGCCACTTCGGCAGCCCCCACCTGCTCGAGAGGTTCTCCGCCACCGCCAGGGCGTCCTCGGTCGGGGCGGCGAAGTGGGTGCCCTTGCCGTACCGCTCCTGAATGGCTTCTCCGATCACCGGGTGGGCATGCCCCTGAAGCATCGATCCGAAGCCGTTGTGGAAGTCCCACATCTCGTTGCCGTCGACATCCCAGACCTTCGGCCCCTGCCCCCGTTCGAGGTAAATGGGCCAGGGCTCGCGCAGCTGGTATGAGGAGGCGACACCGCCGGAGAGACTGTTCCTCGCGCGGTTGTACATATCGCCGGATCCCTTGGTCCGTTCATTGAGGCGCTTGGACTCGATCTCCGTCAGCTCAGCGACTCGCTCCATGTTGATGCTCATTGCTCACTCCTTCGTGGTCCGGCCTGGCGTCCACATATCGTGTGTTTGATTACCGGCGCATCGATCAGCTGTGTCCGTCGATGCGATGACAATGTGTTTCCTCTCAGTTCCTTCCGCCGGCCTGGCGCGGAGGGAGCTGTTTTCATGTGTGCGCGTTCGCTCCGGTTCACCGGCGGTCACGACGCAGCACGGAGCGGATAGGTTTCGTCACCGTCTTCAAAGACAGTCGCCACCTTCATCTCCTCAGTGACAGCGTCGGATCGTGCGATCACCTCCCCACGGAAGAAGGCCGGTGCTCGGACGTACTGCACAAGCATCAGTACCACGCCCAGGAGAATGAGGGCGAGGGTGAGGACGAAGACGAGACCGACGCCGAAGACCTGCGATCCCGACCCATACTCCGGGTCGAGGGAGTCCTTCAGGGTCAGGCCGAGGAGCGAGAAGAGGATGAGACCCCCCCAGCCCCGGCGAGACCAGCGTGAAGAAGAAGTTCCTCACTGAGGAGAACCATTTCCCTCGAAAGTACCATACCGCGGCGAAGGCGGTGAGCCCGTAGTAAAAGGCGATCATCGCCCCCAGGGTCTGAACCGTGTCCCACAGGACGGAGGTGGATACGAAGCGCAGCAGCGTGTAAAAGGTCGAGGCGGCGATCGCCGAGACGACTGTTGCGCACCCGGGAGTCAGGAAGCGCGGAGAGATCTCACCGAGCTTCTCCGGCATTGCTCCGTAATACCCCATCGACAGGAGGGTGCGGGCGGGAGAGACGAAGGTGGACTGCAAGGACGCCGCCGACGAGACCAGCACCGCCGTCGACAGGAGGATCGCGAACGGCCCCAGAACCGGCCTGGCCAAGGCGAAGAAGACATTGTCCTGAATCGCAGGATTGCCCAGCCCTATCCCGTCCTTCCCCAGACCGGCGAACATCATGGATCCGATCGTGACGAACATGTACACCGAGACGATGGTCATGACGGTGAGCACGGCGGCGCGCCCCGGGGTGGAGCTGGCGTCGTCGGCCTCCTCATTGACCGTCAGCGACACGTCCCAGCCCCAGTAGATGAACAGGGACAGGGAGACGCCCGCCACAAAGGTCCCCAGCGAGTCGACGGCGAAGGGATTGAACCATTCGAGCTTCAAGGGCGTCGGATTGACAGCGGTGCCGGTGAAGTAGCGGTAAATCGCCACCGCGCCGAAGCCGAGGAACACCGTCAGCTGAAACCCCACCAACCAGTACTGGAGCTTCTGGGTGGTCTGCATGTCGCGATACGCGATCCAGGTCGCCAGCGTGATGAAGACCAGGCAGGTGAGGGTGTTGACCCATACGTTGTCGGAGAGATCCGCAATGGCGGGCCTGCGAGTCACCTGTGCGAGCAACAGGTAGAAGAAGTCGACCGCGATGGCCGCGAGGTTCGACAGGACGACGACGGTCGCCACAATCAGCCCCCATCCGTTCATCCACCCGATCCACGGACCGAAGGCGCGGGTCCCCCAGGTGAAGGAGGTGCCCGAGTCGGGCATCGCCGCATTGAGCTCTCGGTATCCGAAGGCGACCAGGAGCATCGGGATGAACCCGACGAGGAAGATCGCCGGCACCTGTTCGCCCACTTCTGAGGCGGTCGGCCCCAGTGCGCCGGTGAGGGTGTACGGAGGCGCGATGCAGGACACGCCGATGATGATGGCGCCGAGCAGGCCGACAGAGCCCTCAGCCAGTCCCTTCTTCGACAGCCCGCCTCCAGAGTTCGTGGTCGCGGCGCTCATGTTCCACCTCCGACGTCGGCCGGATCAGCCGGGACGGCGACGAGCGGCACCGGCAGGACCCGCAGGATCTTGTTGGCGTCCGGCCCCAGGAACAGGCGCCCGCTCTGGGCCAGGCGCGCCGACCCCAGGAAGGCCAGCTCATTCCTGCTCCACTCCATGGCCAGCACGGCGGCGCTCATGGAGTGGGCGTGAACGATCTGGACACGCTGGTCGTCCAGCCCGGTGAGATCCAGGCGCACCTCGGCGAGCAGGGCCTCAGTCCGCTTCTCGATCTCCGCGGTGTCCTGTGAGTCCCCGGTGGCCACCGTGACGAGACGCAACGGGACACCGGCTCTGTCTGCGAAGGTCCTGGCCTTACTGAGCACTCCCCTCCACCTGCCGGACTCACCCAGCATGACCGTGATGCGTGAGAGCCCGTCGAGAGGGGCGTGCCTCATGCCGCGCGGGGACAGGGCGACCGGAACAGTCGAGGAGTTGAGCAGCGTCTGCCCCACGGAGCCGAGGGACACCCGCCCCAGGACCCCGTGACGGCCTCCGCCGGCGACGAGCAGGTCGGCCTTGAGCTCCTCGGCCGAGGCGATGATGCCCTCGGGGAAAGAAAGGCTGTACCGCAGGTACTTGTTCACCGGCACACGGGGCCGATGCTCCTCCATGATCTCCGACATCCAGTCGTCGACCTGCGTGGCGACGACGTCCTGGAAGGCGTGATCGGTGACGTCAAGGACGTAGCGTCCCCCGCCGCCCTTGACGACGGTGACGAGATCGAGTGGGCACGAGAACGCTTCAGCGAGAGACACCCCGAGGTGGTAGGAGTCTCGACCGCCGAGCGAGTTGGTGAAGGCCGTCAGAATGCGCATGGGGGTGACCTCCTGTTCGCTTCCGGGGCGTCACAGGGCACTCATGACGTGCTTGATACGTGTGTAGTCCTCCACGCCGTAGACGGAAAGGTCCTTGCCGTAGCCGGACCGTTTGAAGCCGCCGTGCGGCATCTCCGCGACGAGGGGGATGTGGCAGTTCACCCAGACGCAGCCGAAGTCCAGGTCCCTGCTGAATCGCAGGACACGCTGGTGGTCGGTCGTCCAGATGGACGAGGACAGGGCGTAGTCCACACCGTTGGCCAGGGCCAGGGCCTCGTCGTCGGAGGAGAACTCCTGAACGGTCAGGACCGGCCCGAAGATCTCCTGCTGCACGAGCGCGTCATCCTGCTTGAGCCCTGAGATGACGGTGGGCGCGTAGTAGTAGCCGCTCTCACCGACGCGGTGGCCGCCGGTCAGCAGGTGGGAGTGCGCGGGCCGCTCCTCAACGATCTTCTGCACGGAGGCGAAGTGGCGGGCATTGTTCAGGGGTCCGTAGAACGCCTCCTCCTCGGGAATCGGGCCGGTTCGCAAGGACTCGGCGTGACGCACCAGCGCGTCGGTGAACTCCTTGGCCACCGAGGCCTCGACCAGGACGCGGGTGGCAGCGGTGCAGTCCTGCCCGGAGTTGAATATCCCTGCGGCGGCGATGCCCTCGGCAGCCGCCTCGATGTCGGCATCGGCGAAGACGACGGCGGGGGCCTTGCCTCCGAGCTCGAGGTGAACGCGGGTCACGTTGCCGGCCGCCTGCTCGGCGAGATCCGAGCCTGCGCGCACCGATCCCGTGAGCGCAACCAGCCCGGGCACCGGATGAGCGCTCATGAGGCGCCCGGTCTCGCCGGTGCCGAGCACCAGGTTGAAGACCCCGGGAGGGAGGATCTCACTGGCGATCTCAGCGAAGACGATAGCGCTCTCGGGCGTGTTCTCACTCGGCTTGAGCACCACCGTGTTGCCTGCCGCCAGAGCGGGCCCGACCTTCCAGATGAGCATCATGAAGGGGTAGTTCCACGGAACGATCTGCCCGACGACGCCGATGGGCTCGCGGCGAATCTGCGAGTTCAGCCCCTCGGCGTACTCCCCCGAGGCGACACCCGACTGGAGACGGGCGGCCCCGGCGAAGAACCGCAGCTGAGAGGCCCCTGTCACGACTTCCTCCGCCCGGATCATCTCGGCGAGCTGACCGGTGTTGCGGCGCTGAGCCTCGACGAGACGGTCGGCGTTGGCCTCCAGGGCGTCGGCGAGCCGGAGCAGGAGCATCTGCCGTTCCGCCGGCGTTGTCAGCCGCCAGCTCTCGAATGCCTTGAGGGCGGCGTCGTAGGCGGCGTCGACATCGGCGGAACCCGAGACCGGGCACTGCGCTACGACCTGTTCCGTTCGAGGATCCACGACGTCGAACGTGGCATCGGTGGCTGCCGGAATAAATTTTCCGTTGATAAAGTTCTGGAGGAGAGGAAGGCTCATGTGAATCACTCTGTTTCTTGGCTTCGGCGGGACGTCGGTGTCGAGGTGAGAAGTTTCGAGAGTCGAAAGAAATGAGACGGCTCGGGCCTCTACTGCCCAAGCTCACGCAGGACCGGCGCAGGCCACATCGCCGCCGGCGCCCGATGCGCTACAAGTTCTGCTACGACAACGCGGGCTAAGGTCCTAGGTGACGGCGTAATAGTAAACACACACCACCAAGTATGTCGAACATCACGTTCCACACTTCAAGGAATCGCATCAAAACGCGGAAAAGTCACCCTTGTGCGAGATGACAAGCCGTCACTCCGCCCAAAAATGTAACGCAAACCACAAATTCGCCCGCTGCTCGGCATCCTCGATGTCGACGCCTAGTGCCCTCCTCAGGCGCACAAGACGTGCGGGGACGGAGTTTCGATGCACCCCCAGACGCTCGGCGATGCGCTGCACCGCCCCGGCCTCGCTGAGGTAGATCCTCAACAGCTCGAGCAGCTCGGGCTGATCGGCGACGCCCCCGAGGCGAGCGCGGGCGAAGGCTTGGGCCCGCTCCTCGTCCAGGAGGTCCGTGACCGACGGCAGTCCCGAGGTCTCCCAGCACACCGCCTGTCCGAGCTGCCGAGTTCCGGTGCAGACGGACAGCGCCTGCTGTGCGCCCCGCGGCAGATCAGTGACGCCGACAGGACCGCTGACGCCGATCCGCATCCGCTCCGTCCAGGGCGTGACACTGCCGTCCTCAAGAAGGGAGGGAACGCGCTCGACCTCACCGAGGATCATCAGGCGGGTCCCGCCCCGGTCCGTGCGCCACAGAAGCTGCTCCCCCACCGGAGCCCCCCGACTCTCGACGAGCAGGCGGGCCAGCACTGTGGAGAGCCCGGCAACGTCAGCACTGCCACCCTCGAGGCAGACAACCCGCCACTGATGACCACCACCGGTAGCGGGCACCGATCGCCGCTCCGGAGACGGCAGGCGTGTGAGGACGAGCTCCTGAACCTGGTCCGCCAGCGCCAGCCCCTGCGCGATGTCACCCGCCAGGAGATGCCGGGTGGAGGCCCCCACGAGCTGGAGGAGCCATCCGGTGAAGGCCTTGGAGGACTCGGCGATGAGATTCAGAAACGACCAGGCGAGATCGACCCCCAGGGTCTGAGCGCGCGTGAGCGTCTCGCGCTGAACGGTCGCCAGGTAGCGCTCGGGCTCGCCGGTGATGCCGACCGGGCGGACGACCAGCCGCATGTCGCCGAGGCCGACCGCCCCGGCTCCTCGCATCCCTCCCGGACGGATCCTGTCGATGCACTCGGCGACCTCGTCGTCGATTCCCGTCGCCTCCGGCCCGAAGGGACCGACCACGGTGCGTCCCGTGGCATCCCGCAGGGACACCTCGCCCCGGAGGATCGAGGCCAGGGCGCGCATGATCGCGCTCTGGTTGTCCTTGGCGGCTGCACGCGTCAGCTGTTGCAGGACCAGGGTCTCCTCGTCTCCCGCCCCCTCGGCACCGATCTCAGGCTCGGTGGCCTGAAGCATGGCCCCGACCTCGCGGCTGATGGAGGCGAAGGAGACCTCGAGGGGGACCTCGATGAGATTGAGACGCCCGGCCCTGCAGGCCTCGCGCAGGTCCTCGGGCACGGTGTCGAAGGCGATGCCGGTCCCCAGTCCGAGAGCCGCGACTCCCGCCTCGACCAGTGATGCCACGTACTCCCGCCACGTGGCCGCCTCCGCATCGGCCATGACGAGACCCGTGGTGAGAACGAGCTCGCCGCCCTCGAGGTAGGAGGCCGGTTGGAGGAGCTCGGTCGCGACGACCCAGGTGACCGCGGCGTGCGGTGCGGGCAGAAGCACCGCGCGAACTCCCAGGTCCGCTCCATCGATGAGATCCGACACCAACACCATGCCTGGATTCAAACACTATTCTATGCATCACGCACAGGATTCGCGAGATTTTGTGCATTGGGCTTAGGTGCTCAGACCTAGAGGCGGGCATAACCTGAGACGGAACTCATAGCCGAGCACGTTTCTACGACAACCCGGAGCGCCCTGTTCCGCTGCAGATCTCCGCCCGTCACGACACACTGTGAGGTCCATATGGCAACGCTGCCCCAGACCATTCATCTCGCCACTCCTCTGCCCGGTCCCGAGGCCCGCGCCCTCGACGAACGCGCAGGTACCGCACTCCCACGCGCCCTGACCGCCGCCATGCCGACATTCGCACGGCGTACGGACCGAGGCGTCCTGGAGGACGTGGACGGCAACCGTCTCATCGACTTCGGATCCGGCATCGCGGTGACAACCGTGGGCGGTGCGGCGGCGCCCGTCGTCGCTGCAATCCAGGAGCAGGCCGAGAACCTGACGCACACCTCCTTCGCCGTCACGAGGTACGCCGGATACGTCGAGGTCGCCGAACGCCTGAACGCCCTGACCCCGGGCAGCTTCCCGAAGAAGACCGCGCTGTTCAACTCCGGGGCGGAGGCCGTCGAGAACGCCATCAAGCTCGCACGCAAGCACACCGGCCGCCAGGCAGTGGTCTGCTTCGACCACGCCTTCCACGGACGCACCTCCCTGACCATGGGACTGACGGCCAAGGTCGCCCCCTACAAGGGCGGCTTCGGCCCCTTCTCCCCTGAGCTCTACCGGGTCCCCGGCTCCTACCCGTACCGCGACGGACTGGACGGCGAGGCCGCCGCCGAGCGCACGATCAGTCAGATCGAGAAGCAGGTGGGGGCATCCTCCGTCGCCGCCGTCATCATCGAGCCCATTCAGGGCGAAGGCGGGTTCATCGTGCCGGCGCCCGGCTTCCTCACCGCGCTCCAGCGCTGGTGCCATGACAACGGCGCGGTCTTCATCGCCGATGAGATCCAGTCGGGAATCGCCCGCACCGGGGCGTGGTTCGCCTGCGACCACGAGGGAGTCGTTCCCGACCTGGTGACGACCGCCAAGGGCCTGGCCGGAGGCACCCCCTTGTCGGCGGTCACCGGTTCGGCCGAGATCATGGACTCCGCCGAACCGGGCGCCCTTGGCGGCACCTACTGCGGTAACCCCCTGGCCTGTGCCGCCGCCCTGGCGACCCTGGACATGATCGAGGAGCACGATCTCCTGGGACGGGCCCGCACGATCGGCGAGACCGGCATCCGCCTGATGGAGCAGTGGAAGGCGAAGGACCCCCGCATCGGCGAGGTCCGGGGCAAGGGCGCCATGATGGCTCTCGAGCTCGTCGACCCCGACTCGCAGAAGCCCGATGCCGCACTGACCGCCGCCGTCGCGCAGGCCGCGCGCTCACGCGGTCTGATCCTGCTCACCTGCGGCACCTACGGCAATGTCATCCGCCTCCTGCCACCGGTGACCATGCCGGACGAGCTGTTCGCCGAAGGCATGGAGATCCTCGAGCAGGCGCTCCGAGACCAGCCCTGATCCCCTCTCCCACCCACGTCTTAAGGCCGCACCGGCCCCGGATCACGCTGATCCACCCGACCGACCCAGGAGGTAGCTCCATGCCCTCGACCCCTCACCCCCTCACCGATGCACGGGCGCAGCTCGCCGAGGCGATCCAGTTCCTCGGCTTCGACGACGGAATGCGCCGCATGCTTGAGACCGCCCGTAAAGAGGTGACGGTCGCCATCCCACTGCGACGCGACGACGGCACGATGGAGCTGCATATCGGCCACCGCGTCCAGCACAACATCTCTCGCGGCCCCGCGAAGGGAGGGATCCGTTACTCCCCCAACGTGGACCTCGACGAGGTCCGAGCGCTGGCCATGTGGATGACATGGAAGTGCTCTCTTCTCGATCTGCCCTACGGCGGCGCGAAGGGAGGGGTCCAGGTGGACCCCCGGGCCCACTCGGAACGAGAGCTCGAGCGACTGACCCGCCGCTACACCTCGGAGCTGATCCCCCTGATCGGCCCCGACAAGGACATCCCGGCTCCCGATATGGGGACCGACGAGCAGACCATGGCCTGGATGATGGACACCTACTCGGTGGCCACCGGGCACACGGTTCTGGGAACCGTCACGGGCAAGCCGGTCAACCTCGGCGGGTCACAGGGGCGGGCCGCCGCCACCTCCCGCGGCGTCGTCTACTCCGTCCTCAACGCGATGGAGAGCATCGGAGTGAATCCCTCGCAGGCCACCGCGATCGTTCAGGGCTTCGGCAAAGTCGGTCGCGGCGCTGCCCGCTTCCTCCACGAGGCGGGCGTGAAGGTTCTGGCCGTGGCGGACGTCTACAGCACGATTCGCAACGACAAGGGCATCGACATCCCCGCACTCGAGGCCTTCGTGGATGAGACCGGCACCGTCGACGGGTTCCCCGGCGCGGACCCGATCCCTGCGAGCGAGCTGTTCGCCGTCGCCTGCGACGTCGTTGTTCCTGCAGCGGTCGAAGGGGTCATCACCGAGCAGACCGCGCCATTGATCGACGCCAAGCTGGTCGTTGAGGGCGCCAACGGCCCGACGACGCCCACGGCCGACGCGATCCTGGCCGACAAGGGGATCCTGGTCGTACCGGATATCCTCGCCAACGCCGGTGGCGTCATCGTGTCCTACTTCGAGTGGGTACAGGCCAACCAGTCCTACTGGTGGACCGAGAAGGAGGTCAATGAGCGCCTGCGCACCAGGATGGACAAGGCCTGGAACGAGGTCACAGACTTCTCCAGGGAGCACGGACTCTCGCTGCGCACCGCCGCGACGACGATGGCCGTCAAGCGCGTCGCCGAGGCCCACGTCTCCCGCGGTCTCTACCCGTGATGCGTGGCAGGCGACAGTCGATACTCAGGGAGCACAACCATGGCTGACACACGACCCGGCGCGGCAACTGACACAGCGGCGTACACCACCCTCGGAGCCCACCCGGCTCTGGCCGACTACCTGCACAGGATCCGCCCCGAGGAGGGGATGCTCCTGGGCGGGCGGATGACGGCAGCCTCCGACGGCGGAACCTTCGACGTCGTCGACCCCGCCAGCAACGCCGTATTCGCACGCTGCACGGATGCGACTCCGGCGGATGCCGCACGCGCCGTCGACGCGGCCTCCGAGGCGCTGCCTGCCTGGAGCGCCACCCCGCCCCGGCAGCGCGCAGAGCTGCTGCGGACCCTGTTCGACCTCATAGTGGGACAGGTCGAGGAGCTCGCGGTGCTCATCAGCGCCGAGAACGGCAAGTCCCTGGACGACGCCAGGGCGGAGGTCCTCTACGCGGCGGAGTTCTTCCGATGGTTCTCCGAGGAAGCCGTGCGCACCGAGGGCGGTTTCGGCTCCTCCCCGGCGGGCGGGACCCGGACGATCGTCACGCACCGCCCGATCGGGGTGGTCGCCATGATTACCCCCTGGAACTTCCCGGCGGCGATGGGGACCCGCAAGATCGCCCCGGCCCTGGCCGCCGGGTGCACGGTGGTGCTCCGTCCCGCGTCCCTCACGCCCCTGACGGCGGTGGCACTGGGACATCTGATCCAGCAGGCCGGCGTGCCCGCGGGCGTGGTGAACATCGTGCCCTCGAGCCGTTCCGTGGAGGTCTCGACGACGTGGCTCGAGGACTCCCGGGTCCGAGCCGTCTCCTTCACCGGTTCCACCCAGGTCGGTCGTGTGCTCATGAAGCAGGCGGCGGAGAAGGTCCTGGTGTCGTCCATGGAGCTCGGGGGCAACGCACCTTTCGTGGTGGCGGCCGACGCCGATATCGACGCCGCGGTGACGGGTGCCGTTCAGGCCAAGCTCCGAGGCGGGGGCGAGGCCTGCACGGCCGCCAACCGCTTCTACGTCCACCGTGACGTCGCCCAGGAGTTCACCGAGAAGTTCTCCGCCGTCGTCCGCGACCTGAGGGTGGGGCCGGCCCTGGCGGACGAGGCGAACCAGATCGGCCCCCTGGTGACACCGGCTGCCCGCGACAAGATCAACGCCCTGGTGGACGGGGCGGTGGCCGGGGGCGCCGTCGTCCACGCTGAGTCCTCCTGGCCCCAGGAGTCTCCGGGGGCGTTCGTCCCGGTGCGGGTCCTGACGAATGTCGCCCCCGACGCGGAGATCGTGCGCACCGAGATCTTCGGCCCCGTCGCCCCGATCGTCACCTGGGACGACGAGGACGAGCTGCTGACGTGGATCAACGATACGGACTACGGGCTGTCGGGCTACGTCTTCTCCCGCGACCTCGGGTGGGCGCTGCGCCTGGCCGAGCGCATGGAGGTTGGGATGGTCGGTGTCAACCGTGGGCTCGTATCCGATCCCGCCGCCCCCTTCGGGGGTGTCAAGCAGTCCGGTATCGGGCGTGAGGGCGCGCGTGAAGGGATCCGTGAGTTCCAGGAGACTCAGTACTACTCGGTTGCCTGGGGCTGAGGGGCCCGTCCCCGAGCAGTGCGCGACCGCGAGGGTCGATGTCGTCGATATACGTGGTGCCCCGGGCCGAGAGCCCGGGGCACCATCGCGTTGACACTGAGGTCGTCAGTGTTGCCATCAGTGTTTCACGAGGCCTTGGGGTAGGCCTTCTGGACGGCCTCGAGCATCTCGAGGGCCGAGTAGTAGTCCAGCCGGAAGGACGAGGGTGGCATGTACTGCACCTTGCCTCCGGTCACCGGGGCCGCCGAGCTGAAGGTCTCGTTGGTGGTGACGGCGTTCTTCGCGGTCTCGTCGGCGGCAATGACGACCCAGTTCTCACCGGTCAGTCCCGCCTGGACGTTCTCCGGAGAGAGCTGGACGATGTCCTTGCGCTCACCCATGGACTGGTCGCCCTTGACGCTGTCGGGGACGGCGGCAATGGTGAAGCCCAGGTCCTTGAGGAGCTGGGCCTGCGGGGCCTCCTCGGTGAAGGCGTTGGCGCCCTTGGTGCCGTCCCCGGGGACGGTGAAGACCGAGGTCGCCCCCTTCGGGACGGAGATGGCGCCCTTGGCCTTCTCGGCCTTGGTGGTGTAGTCCTTGACGACGGCGTCGGCCTTGGCCTGGCGACCGGTGGCCTGCCCCAGGGTCTTGGTGACGTCCTGCCAGGAGTGCGATCCGTAGTCGATGACGAGGACGGGCACCTCGAGCTGGCGCAGGCTCTCGACGACCTTGGCGGCCGAGTCCTGTCCCGTCTTGGCCACGATGATGAGGTCGGGGTTGCTGCCCGCGACCGTCTGGGCGAGGTTGTCCTCGGTGCCGTCGATGGCCTTGACGCCCTTGTCAGTGGCCTGCTTGGACCACTGGGTGAAGAAGCCGTTGTCGTCGGTCTTCTCATCCTTCTTCTTGGCCGGCGTCGAGGCGACCACCGGGGCGTCGAGGGCCAGCAGCGATCCGGTCAGGGTCACGGAGGTGGACACGATGCTCTTGGGTTCGGCCTTGATCTCGACGTCGACACCGTCGTCCCCCTTGATGGTGACCGGCCAAGTGACCTTGGGGGAGGCCGCGGCCGAGGCGGCACCGGAGGCCCCGGCTGAGGCCGCCCCGGAGGCCCCTGCGGAGCCGGCGGCGGAGGCGGTGGAGGTCGAGCTGGAGGAGCCGCAGGCCACCAGGCCGGTGCTCAGCACCATGGCTGCCACGGCGAGGAGGCCCTGCCTCAGGCGGCTGGAGCGCCGCGAGGATGCGTTCATCTATCTGTGTTCCTTTCTTGTCCGTCCTGCTGGGAACGAGCAGTCGGGCTGGTTCCTGCCGAGGCGGGATCGGCAGAGGGCTGTGGGGCCGGACCTCCAGTGGAGTCAGTGGGAGCGGAGCGGGTCGCGGCAGGGGCAGGGCCGGCCGGCGCGACCGCGCCCAGGTGACGGGGCACCACCATAGGGGTGCCGGCCACCGGGTCGGGGGCGATGACGGCCGCCAGGCCGAAGACCTCCTCGATGAGGTCCTCGGTGAGGATCGCGCTCGGGGAGCCGGTGGTGCGGACCCGGCCCTCGTGCATGACGATCATGTGCTCGGCGCAGCGCGCCGCCTGGTTGAGGTCGTGCAGGACGGCCACCACCGTGCGGCCGTCGGCATTGAGACGCCGGCACAGCTGGAGGATGTCGACCTGGTGGGCCAGGTCGAGGAAGGTGGTGGGCTCATCGAGCAGGATCGTCTCGGTGCCCTGGGCCAGGGCCAGGGCGATCCACACGCGCTGGCGCTGGCCACCGCTGAGCTCGTCGACGGGGCGGGCGGCCAGCTCGGTGACCCCCACCATCTCCATGGCCTCCTCGACGGCCTGCCTGTCCTGCTGCGACCACTGGCGGAACAGGCCCTGGTGGGGGAAGCGGCCGCGGGCCACGAGGTCACGCACCAGCATGCCGGCGGGCACGGTGGCGCTCTGGGGAAGCAGGCCGACCCGGCGGGCGACCTCCTTGGTTCCCAGGCGGACGATGTCGGCACCGTCGAGGAGTACCGCTCCTCGGGCGGGCCGGTGCAACCGGGCCAGGGCGCGCAGCAGCGTGGACTTCCCGCAGGCGTTGGGCCCCACGATGGCGGTGAAGACACCGGCAGGGATGTCGACGTCGAGGTTGCGGGAGACCACGTGGCGCTCGTAGGCGATGGTCGCACCTCGGGCGGCCAGGCGAGCCCCGGGGGCGGCCGGTCCGGCGGCGGTGTTCGCCTCGGTGGAGGACAGGTCGGTCACAGGGATCTCCTTCCGCGCGCTGCCACGGTCAGCGCCACCATGAGGTAGAGGCCACCGACGGCGTTGGTCACCACGCTCACTGGCATCGACTCGAGCACGAGCTGGCTGAGCAGGTCGGCGCCCACCATCAGAAGGCTCCCGGTCAGGCCGCTCACGAGCAGTGGGGACTGCGGGGAGCCGGTGAGGAGACGGGCCAGGTGGGGCGCCACGAGGGCGACGAAGCCGATGGGGCCGGCCGCCATCGTCACCACCGCCACCAGCACGGTGCCCAGCAGGATGAGGACGGCGCTGGCTCGGCGGGTGGGGCTGCCCAGGATGGTGGCCACCTGCTCCCCCAGGGACAGGACCTGCAGGTGGCGGGAGGCCAGCAGGATGAGGGTGACGGTAACCCCGATGGCCAGGCAGGTCGGAGCCACCACCGGCCACCGGGCGGCCCCGAGGGTGCCGGTGATGGCCTTGAGGGCGCCCAGGCCCTCGTCGTCGTCGACCCGTACCAGCAGCCAGCGGTTGACGGAGACGAGCATGGAGCTGATGGCGATCCCCACGAGGATGAAGCGCAGGCCGGTGAATCCGCCGCGCAGGGAGACGAGGTAGGTCACCGTGCCGACGGCGGCCCCGCCGATGAAGGAGGCCAGGGAGGCCGAGAGCATGGAGCCGGGCAGGAGGAGGATGCTGACGAGGATCCCGGTCTGCGCGCCCGTGCTGAAGCCGATGAGGTCGGGCGAGCCCAGGGGGTTGCGGGTGATGGTCTGGAAGAGGGCGCCGGCCACGCCCAGGGCCAGGCCCGCCACAAGCCCCAGCACGATCCGGGGCAGCTTCCACTTCACGACGACGACCTGGACGATCTTGCGCCCCTGCCCCTGGAGCGCATCGATGACCTCCTGGGTGGTGACGGGGAACTTCCCTAACCGCAGGGAGACCACGGCCACGGCGAGGCTGAGCACCAGCAGCATGAGGCCGACGATGACGTGGCGCGGGGTGATGAGCACCGACCGGCGGCCGACGACGATCCACAGGCGTCCGGCGTCGGCCCCCACGTGGAGGCTGCGTCGCGGGTCGGTGCCGGCGGGGAGACGCGATGGAGAGACGGCGCGGCCCGGTCTGATTCCCCTCATGAGGACCGGTCCTTCATCCGCAGGACCATGAGCAGCAGGACGGGTGAGCCGACGAAGGCCGTCAGCAGACCGACCTGCATCTCGCCGGGACGGGCCAGGACGCGGCCCAGGACGTCGGCGGCCAGGACGACGACGGGGCCGCCCAGCGCACACAGGGCCACGATCCAGCCCCGGTGGGGTCCCATGAGCCAGGAGGCCGTCAGCGGCGCCATGAGCCCAACGAACCCGATGGGGCCGGCCACCGTCGTGGCGGTGGCGCACAGGAGCGTGACGACCACCAGGCTCAGGCTCCGCACGAGGGCGACCCGGGTGCCCAGCGCGGCTGCGACGTCGTCGCCCAGGGCGATATTGTCCAGGGCGCCGGCCAGCAGGATGGCCGCCCCGGTCCCCGCCACCACGAGGGCCGCCACGGGCGGCAGGGGGATGTCGGTGCGGGTCAGGGAGCCGACCTCCCAGTCGATGAAGGTGCGGAACAGGTTCGGCATCGTCAGCACGACGCCCCGGATGACCGCCCCGGCGAAGGCCGAGAAGGCGACACCGATGAGCACCAGGCGCACCGGCGAGGGGCTCGAGGCGCCAATCATGCCGATGACCTGAACCAGTGCGGTCGCCACCAGGGCTCCTCCAGCGGCCAGGGCCAGCTGGTTGGGGACCGGGAGCACGCCGAGCACGGCGGTTCCCAGGACGATGCCCAGCGAGGCGCCGGCGTTGACACCGAGCAGCCCGGGCTCGGCCAGGGGGTTGCGGGTGACGGCCTGCATCACCGCGCCGGCCACCGCCAGAGCGGCGCCCACGAGCACGCCCATGATGGTGCGCTGCACGCGCAGGACGTTGATGTTGTAGCTGACGTTGGAGGCGTCGGGGTGGAGCAGGTAGTGGGCGACCTGGCCGGCGGGGATCCTGGAGGAGCCGATGAACAGGGAGGCCAGGACGCACAGGGCCAGCAGGATGGCCGCGGTCAGGAGGATGGCCGGGCGGCGTGCGATCACGCGGGCACTCACCTCCGCCACTGTCTGAGAACGGGGGCGACAACGGCCCTGAGGACCCCGATCGGCATCTACTCTCCCCACACCTGAAGTACAAAGGTCAACCTAACCTAACCTACGATGCCGGCCAGGGCCTGTCAAACACAGGCTGGCCTGTTGGTTTATTCGCCGCGATACCCCTACCCAACAGCAAGGACGTGCTCGTGCATATCCTCCTCACGGAGTATGTCGCGCGCGTATACACTCAGCGTATAGTCGCGGCCATGGAATCGAAACTCACTCTTCTTGGGCTGCTCAGCGCCGGGCCTGGGCACGGATACGACCTCAAACGCTCCTGGGACCACTGGTTCGCCGCCTCCAAGCCGCTGGCCTACGGCCAGGTCTACGCCACGCTCGCCCGCCTGGTGCGCGACGGGCTCATCACTCAGATCGAGACCGAGCCCGGAGCCGGCCCGGAGCGCAAGCGCTACGAGGTCACCGACGCCGGGCGCCAGAGCGTCGAGCAGTGGCTGCTGACCCCGGTCACCCCGGCCGGCGACGTCCAGGCCGACATCTTCGCCAAGACCGTCATCGCCCTCATGCTCGACGACGACGCCGGACGCCTCCTCGACCTTCAGCGCGCCGAGCACATGGCGCGTATGCGCGAGCTGACCCGCCTCAAGCAGGACGGAGACCTGCGCACGGTGCTGCTGGCCGACCACGCCCTGTTCCACATCGAGGCCGACCTGCGCTGGATGGAGACCACCGCGGCCCGCCTGAGCGAGCTGCGTGAGGAGGTGCGCTCATGAACGCTAGCCCCGTCACCACCGCCGTCACCACTGGAGTCACCACTGCACCCGGCCAGGGCCAGGCCGGCCTGCCGGGCGAGGTCATCATGCGCGCCCGCGGCCTGGAGATGAGCTTCGGGCAGACCCACGCGCTGCGCGGCGTCGACCTGGACGTCGCGGCCGGTGAGGTCCTGGCCGTCACCGGCCCATCGGGCTCGGGCAAGTCCACCCTCCTGCACGTCATGGCCGGGGTGCTCGTGCCCGACGCCGGGCGCGTCGACTACCACGGAGCCGACACGACCCAGGACATCGCGGCCCTCGACGAGGCGGCCCGCAGCCGCCTGCGCCTGAAAGAGTTCGGCTTCATCTTCCAGTTCGGTCAGCTCCTGCCGGACCTCTCCGCCCTGGACAATGTCACCATCCCCCTGCTCCTGGCGGGCACCCCGCGCCGGCGGGCGCTGGCCCAGGCCCGCGAGACTCTGGGCGAGCTGGGGCTCAGCGAGCACCTGGACAAACGCCCCACCCAGCTCTCGGGCGGGCAGGCGCAGCGGGCCGCCGTCGCGCGAGCGCTGGTGACCAACCCGCGTCTGCTCTTTGCCGACGAGCCCACCGGCTCCCTGGACTCCCTGGCCGCCGAGCGGACCATGGAGGTGCTGCTGAACTCGGTGCACTCCCGAGGCGCCGCCCTGGTCATCATCACCCATGACGCGCGCGTCGCCGCCTACGCCGACCGGGAGGTCACCGTGCGCGACGGTCGCATCAGTCCCGGGGCCACGCACACCGCAGCCGGCCCGAGCCGGCCGGGGCACGCCGAGCCGGGAAGCCCGGGCAGTGAGAGGAGCCGGTCATGAGTCGCATCGCCCTGACCCGGCTGCTCGTCGCCAACGACCGCTCGGCCCGGCGCCGCCTGGCCGGGATCGTCGCCGGCGTCATGGTGGGGGTGACCCTGTTCCTTATGCTGCTGGCCGCCGCCCAGGCCTTCCCCGAGCGCAGCATGCGCTCGAGCTGGGCGTCCACCGCCCTCATACCCGGCATCCCCGGACAGTCGAACCACACCGACCTCCAGCCCGACCACACCCTCACCGCCGGCGAGCTGGCCGTCGCCAGCAACTTCGACGTCGTCGGAAACCAGTCGATCACCGTCCTGAGGGTGGCCCTGCCGGAGTCGGGCACCACCTCGGTGAGGATCCCGGGCTCCGACATCGTCCCCAAGCGGGGCGAGTACCTGGCCTCCCCCGCCCTGGCCAAGCGCATCGCATCCCTTCCCGCCGACCAGCTCGGCGACCGCTACGGCAAGCAGGTAGGGGTCCTGTCCCCCGAGGCCGTCGAGGGACCGGATTCGCTGGTGGCCATCGTCGGGACGGACCTGGGGACCGTGGCCGCCTCCGAGTTCTACATCCCGCCCCAGGTGGTCACCTCCTTCCAAGGCATCCCCTACGAGAACGAGGCGTATCGGATCGCCACGATCGTCGGCGCCATCGCGGTGCTCGTACCCGCGCTGCTGCTCGTCGGGATCGTCACGGATCTGGGGGCGGCGCAGCGGGCCGAGCGCTTCGCCACGCTGCGCCTCATCGGGGCCACGCCCCAGCAGGTCGCCCGCACCGCGGCCCTGGAGATCGGGGCCACCACCTTCGTCGGCGCCCTGGCGGGCGTGGCCCTCTACCTGGCCCTGATCCCACTGGCCGCGCAGATCACGCTGAAGTCAAGTCGTTTCTACTACTCCGACCTGCTGCGCTCACCCGTCAACGCGGTCCTCGCCGTCGTCGTGACCACGGCGGGGGCGGCGGCCGTGGCCTGGTGGCGCACTCGACGGGCCGACCTCGGGCCGCTGGGCGGCTCCCGCGAGCGCGCTGAGCGCCGCCCCCACCTCATCTCGCTGGCGCCCGTGATCCTGGGGACCGTGGGGCTGGTCAGCACCCCGACGGTGGCCCACCAGAACTCCGATCTGACCATCTACCTGCTGCCGGTCTCCTTCCTGTGCACGATGCTGGGGCTGCTGTGGGCCGGGCCGGTCCTGACCTGGTGGGTGGCCCGAGGCGGCAGGGCCCTGGCCCATTCCGCGGCGCAGGTCATCGGCTTCAACCGGATCACTCAGCACCCCCGGGCGGTCTTCCGGGCGGTGGCGGGCGTGGTCGTCGCCGTCTACGCCATGACGGTGTTCGCCGTCGCCATCACCGTTGCTGCCGGGACCCGTGATGTCACCCAGGGTGGCGGGCACCTGAGCCCCACGTCGCTCGAGGCGACACCGACGATCAGCGACGAGGGCACCCTGAACAGCGCCGTCGACCAGCTCGCCGCCGTGCCCGGGGTGACGACGGTCGCCGTGGGGAGGATCAGCGGGGACGGCAAGCAGGACAGCCGGGTCATCCTCGAGGCTGACAAGGCCGAGGCCCTCGGAGCGCCGCACGTGGCGTCCCCGGATGGCGCGGTGAGCATCAGCACCCGCTGGCTGTATGAGAACGCGGCGGCCTCGCCGTCGCCGGTCAGCGCCGAGGAGCTGGCGAGTGCCCGTGAGCACGGCGCGCCCATCGTCCTGGTGGGCACCGACCCGGCCAGCCCCGGGGCCGTCGAGCGAGCCCGCACCGCTCTGGCCACCTCGGGCCTGGCCCTGGGGACCGCCCCAACCTCACCCAGCTCGATCCAGGCCCTCCAGGACACCGCCATGGAGAACCAGTTCGCCCAGCTGGGCTACATCGGCATCCTCATCGCCGCGGGCATCTCCGCGGTCTCGCTGGGGGTCTCGACGGTGGCGGCGCTGCTGGGGCGCCGGCGGGTCCTGGGTCTGCTACGGCTGGTCGGCATGCCGGCGGCGACGCTGCGCTCCATGGTGTCCTACGAGACGATGCTGCCGGCGGTCACCGCCCTGGCCATGAGCATCGGTCTGGGATGGCTGACCGCATGGGCACTGGTCGGCGGGGTGTCGGGGCGCCACATCAGCTGGCCGGGCGGCGGCTACTGGCTGGCGCTGGGGGCGTGCCTGGCGCTGGTGGTGGTGGCGACCCTGGCCAGTGCCCGCTACGGCCGGCGCATGCTGGCCGGCACCACCGTCCGATTCGAGTAGGAACGCACCGACGTGTCCAAATCGGTGACAAAGGCCGCGATCAGCCTCAGTCGCAGACAATGAAACCGCATGATTTCGCGGTTCTTCTCGGCAGAGTGACGGCCTGTGAGCTCCTTTGTCTCCGATATGGACACCTACCCCTCCTGCGCACCCGGGCACCGGGGAGAACAACCCCCGGTGCCCGGAGCCGATCTGCGATAGAACAGGACCATGACCGCAGGACGGACCGACACGGCCGCAGGCTCCTCCGCCGCGGCCTGCCCGAGGCCGCCGGCCCTCACGGCACCGGACCTCAGTCGCCTGCGCGACGGCGAGGCCGATGAGCTCACCGCCGGCGAGATGGTCGAGGACCTGGAGCTGGTCGAGGCAGACCTGAGCGGCGGCGACCTGTCGGCACTCACGCTGCTCAGCTGCCGGTTCTCGGAGGTCTTCGCCAATGACACCGACCTGGCCGCGGCGCGGCTGGTCGACTGCCGCCTGGAGCGCCTGAGCGCCACCTATCTTCATAGCCCGCGCTCCACCTGGCGCACGGTGGAGCTGGTCGACTCCCGTATCGGGGCCTGGGAGCTCTACGACGCCGATGTCGAGTCGCTCCTCATGGAGAACTGCCGCCTGGGCTTCACGAACCTCGCCGGAACCACTGTGCGCGACCTCCTCATCCGGGCCACCCGGATCGACGAGCTGGACCTGAGCGGCATCGACGCCCAGCGGGTCCGCTTCGAGGACTGCCAGGTGGGCACGCTGCGCCTGCACGGCGGGAGCCTGAGCGACGTTGACCTGCGCGGACTGGAGATGAGAACAGTCAGCGGTGTCGGTTCCCTGGCCGGAGCGACCGTCAGCAGCGGGCAGCTCAGCGAGCTTGCGCCGCTCCTGGCGCAGCACCTGGGGCTGCAGGTCACGGATCAGGATCACGCACAGAATGCGACAACAAGGAGTAGAAGAGCATGACGCTGCTGACAGCCGACGACGTTCTCACCGTGAAGTTCGAGGTCTCCTCATTCAAGGAGGGCTACAAACAGGACGAGGTCGACGTCTTCCTCGACGACGTGACCACCACGATGCGGGAGTTCGAGGAGCGACTCGGCACGTCACAGGACTCTTCGGGCCCCTCGCACCGGAAGGCCGAGATCCTCCTGACCTCCGAGGGCGTCAGGAACATCCGGTTCTCGACCACCCGGTGGTCTGGTTACCGCATCGACCAGGTTGATGCCTTCCTCGCCCAGGTGGTCTCGACTATGGAGGCACTTGAGGCACAGGTGAGCGCCGGCTCCTTCGCCGCCCAGCCGGCCGCCGGTGCCGGCGGGACCTACGGCGGCGGCACCTATGGCATGAGCCCGGCCCAGACCGGCTACGCCCCGGGCAGCGCCGACGGAACCGGTGATGCCCAGTACGCCGAGGCGATTGCGCAACGCGACCAGTACATCGCCCAGCTCCAGCAGGAGGTCGCCTACCTTCGCGCCGAGCTCGAGTCCGCCCAGCGTCGGCTGGGGACGACAGGGGTCTAGGCCTCGCCGCCGCATCTGCCACCACACAGTCGTAGAGAGGACCAGGACACATGACGATCCTGACGAGCAATGACGTGGACAACGTGAGGTTCACGGCCACCCAGTTCCGAGAGGGCTACGAACAGCACGAGGTTGATAGCTTTCTTGAGAAGATCGCCAGCACGCTGAGG
Organism: Actinomyces sp. HMT 175; assembly: GCF_016694895.1. Taxonomy (NCBI): domain Bacteria; kingdom Bacillati; phylum Actinomycetota; class Actinomycetes; order Actinomycetales; family Actinomycetaceae; genus Actinomyces; species Actinomyces sp. HMT 175. The sequence goes on along the minus strand of NZ_CP068012.1, from coordinate 567,057 downwards.
GTTCTCCAGGCAGGAACTAACTCCACTGGGTATGCCTCCGACATCGCCGGCGGCAAGGTGCTCACGGCTGACGACGTGCAGAGCATGAAGTTCCAAGGCACCAGGTTCCGGGAAGGCTACGAGCAGGATGAGGTCGACAGCTTCCTCGACCACGTCGTGGAGACGTTGAGGTACCTGGAGGGTGGCGCGCAGGCCTCCGGATATGAAGCACAGTGGGGCGGCGGCTCGTGGGACGGCGGAGTCAACACGTACGGCAGTGCGTCGTACTCCGCGCCGAGCGGCACCGACGGAACCGGTGATGCCCAGTACGCCGAGGCGATCGCTCAGCGGGACCAGTACATCGCCCAGCTCCAGCAGGAGAACGCCTACCTGCGCGCCGAGCTCGAGGCCGCCCAGCGCCGCCTGGAGATGTTCGGCGCCTAACCGCCCGCAGCGGCCTGTCCGGCCATCCGCACCACACACATGGTGCGTCGTCCTGGGAGTCCCCTCCGCGGACAACAGTGTGGTCAGATGGATCCCGCCTGCTCGATGACGAGGATCCGGGCCGTCCCCACAGGGTGGGCAACATGTTCGTCGCCATCCTCGGCGACGAAGATGCGTCCGGGCTCCAGCCGAGTCACGTGGGTCCCGGCCTCGTCACGATAGTGCATGTCAACTGCTCCATCGAGAACAACGAAGACCTCGACGCCGTCGTTGGTGTGCCAGACATAGGGTTCGTCAGTCCAGTGAAGCCGCACCGTGGCATCCGCGATACGGGCCAGGTCAACAGCGGCCCACGCCCGGTCGAGTGTGACATCACCAGCAGTAACGATCTTCATCGCGCACCTGTCTTTCTCTCGATACCTGTCTGTTCGAGTGACGCCAGAGAGCTCGAGGCGATGCTCAGCCACGCGCCCCGCTCGAACAGGTTGACGACAACACGTCGACTCATCACCGCAGTCTGGTCGTCACGAGGGGCGAGCACGAGTGGCAGAAATGACACGCTACGCGCAATTCCTGCCATCATGTGCGCATGACACATGCCGTTGTCGCTCTAGCCCTGCCAGGCGTCGTCGCCTTCGACCTGTCCACAGCCGCTCAGGTCTTCGGCCACCCTGAGGAGGATGAGTACTCCTTCGAGGTGGTGACATCTGATGGCCGCCAGGTGCCGTCGTCCACCGGATTCCAGATCGCAGGAGTAGGCGATCCTTCCTCTCTGCGCCGAGCCGATACCATCGTCATTCCCGGGTACAGCCCCCACATCACACCCAGTGATGACGTACTCGAGGCACTGCGATCAGCGCACTCCCACGGCACCCGAGTCGTCTCCATATGCACCGGGGCCTTCGCGCTCGCCCCAACGGGGCTTCTGGACGGCCTGTCAGCCACGACCCACTGGCAGGACGCCCAGGAACTACGCACGGCCTACCCGGCCGTGGACGTCACGCCCGATGTCCTGTACATCGACCACGGGCACGTAGCCAGCAGCGCCGGGGTTGCGGCCGGAATCGACCTGTGCCTGCACCTGGTGCGCCGTGACCATGGGGCCGCAACAGCCAATCGCATCGCACGGCGAATGGTCGTCCCACCCCACCGCGCAGGAGGCCAGGCCCAGTACGTCGCACCGGCAGCCCGCCCCCGTCATCCGGAGAACAGGCTGGCGGAGCTGACCACCTGGGTCGTGGCGCACCTCGATCTCCCAGTGGGCGTCGCGGATCTTGCTCGCCGTGCGCACCTGTCTGAACGGCAACTGGCACGCAGGTTCGTCGCCGAGACTGGGCAGAGCCCGCTGCAGTGGCTTCTCCACCAGCGTGTGCTGGCCGCCATGGATCTGCTTGAGACGACCGGCCTGCCTCTGGAGGCCATCGCCACGCGCACAGGCCTAGGAACGGCCAGCACCTTGCGTCGTCACTTTCTCAGACACGTGGGCACCACGCCCAGCGCCTATCGAAAGACGTTTCGCGGTCCCGAGTAACGGCTCGAGGGCTCAGCCCCGCTTGACCAGCGGGAAGGTGATGGTCTCGCGGATGCCCTGGCCGGTGAGCACCATGAGGAGTCGGTCGATGCCCATGCCCATGCCGCCGCTGGGCGGGAAGCCCTGCTCCATGGCCACCAGGAAGTCCTCGTCCAGGATCATGGCCTCGGGGTCGCCCTTGGCGGCCGCCAGGGCCTGGGCCTCGAAGCGCTCGCGCTGGACCACGGGGTCGGCGAGCTCGGAGTAGGCGGTGGCGGTCTCGAAGCCGCGCACGTAGAGGTCCCACTTCTCGGTCAGGCCCGGCTTGCTGCGGTGGTAGCGGGTCAGCGGCGAGGTGTCCTCGGGGAAGTCGTAGACGAAGGTGGGCGCCCACAGCTTGTTGCCGACGAGCTCCTCGAAGATGTCCTCCACGACCTTGCCGGCCACGGCGTAGTCGTCGATCTCCAGGCCGATCTTCTCGGCGTAGGCGACCAGCTGCTCGCGCGGGGTCTCCACGGTGATCTCCTCGCCAAGGGCCTCGGAGACGGAGGTGTAGAGGTCGATCTTGTCCCACTCGCCCGACAGGTCGTACTCGGTGCCGTCGGCCAACGTGACCACTTCCCCGCCCTCGGGCAGGTCGAAGGCGTCTCGGGCCGCCTGCTGCACGAGGTTGCGGGTCAGCTCGGCCATGCCGTCGTAGTCGGAGTAGGCCTCGTAGGCCTCCAGGGCCGTGAACTCCGGGGAGTGGGAGGAGTCGGCGCCCTCGTTGCGGAAGTTGCGGTTGATCTCGAAGACGCGGTCGACGCCGCCGACCACGGCGCGCTTGAGGTAGATCTCCGTGGCGATGCGCAGGTAGAGATCCATGTCGAAGGCGTTCATGTGGGTGATGAACGGGCGCGCAGCCGCCCCGCCGTGAATGACCTGCAGCATGGGGGTCTCCAGCTCCAGGTAGTCGCGGCGGAAGAAGTTCTCGCGGATGGAGCGCACGACGGCGGCGCGGGTGCGCACCATGTCGCGGGCGGCGGGCCGGGTGAGCAGGTCGAGCTCACGACGGCGCACGCGCTGCTCCTCCGAGAGCGTCACCGCCTCGCCGGCCTCGTTGGTCCAGGTCTTGGGCAGGGGGCGCAGCGCCTTGGAGGCGATCCGCCAGGCGGGGATCTCGACGTCGTCGTCCCCGGCGGAGGCGGCCTCGGCTCCCTCGCGCAGGACCGGCTCGGCCATGACGGACAGCTCGCCGCGGCGTGAGGAGATGACGCGGCCGTGGACGAAGAGGTGGTCGCCCAGGTCGACGTCGGCCTTGAAGGCCGCGAGCGCGGTGTGGCCCTCGGCGGGCAGGGCCTTGGCCGAGAGCATGGCCTGCAGGGTGGTGCCGGCCCCGTCCTGGAGGGTGACGAAGCACAGGCGGCCGGTGTTGCGCAGGAAGACGACGCGGCCGGCCACGCCGACGACGTCGTCGGTCTCCTGCCCGGCCTCGAGGTGGGCGTAGCCCTCGCGCACGGCGGCGATGGTGGTGGTGACGGGCACGGAGACCGGGTAGGGGTCCCAGCCCTCGCTGCGCAGGCGCTCGCGCTTGCCGGCGCGGACCTCGAACTGCTCGCCCGGGCCCGGGTCGGCCTTGGGCTGCTTGGGCTGGTCCGCCTTCGGCGACTGGGCGGCGTCGGTGGCGGTCGGGTCGGGGCTGGGGGTGCTCTCGTCTGTCACGTGAAGGAGTCTAACGGCGCCGGCCCTCCCCAGACGCTCCCTGGGTCCCGACGATGCCCGATCCACATCCGATCCTGGTCACACCGGGCGGCGGTTCCTCCGGTCAGATCCAGGTGGGCACGACGGCGGCCCCGGTCACGGCTTCCTCTCCCTTCCGGCTGCGGCGCACGGACACGCAGTACTCGGCCGGGAACCAGGTGGGGCCCAGGGCCTCGCCCTTGACCGGCACCCGGCTCAGGCGCGGGCCTCGGCCAGGGGGATGCCGGTGGGCCGCAGGCCCTGGAGGCGGGCGACGTCGGAGTCGGCCGGGATCTGGCCGGGGTCGGTGCCCCGCTCCACGATCCGGTTGGCCTCGTCGACGAAGACGACCCGGGGCAGGTAGGTGCGGGCCTCGGCGTCGGACATCTGGGAGTAGGCGATGAGGATGACGACATCTCCGGGGCTGACCAGGTGGGCGGCGGCACCGTTGACGCAGATCTCGCCTGCGCCGCGCTCGCCGGGGATGACGTAGGTGGACAGGCGGTTGCCGTTGGTGCAGTTGCAGATGTCGACGCGCTCGCCGGGCAGCAGGTCGGCGGCCTCGAGCAGGTCGATGTCCACCGTGATGGAGCCGACGTAGTCGAGGTCGGCCTGGGTCACGGTGGCGCGGTGAATCTTGGACGTCATCATCGTCCGGGTGCGGGAACTCATCGCCGCACAGCGTAGACGGCGCCGGGCCCGGCGCACTGTACGGTGCGGCACAGGGTGAGCGACCTGACAGGCTGGCCTCATCGGTGCGCTCGGGGCAGGCACGCGCGAGACGCTCAGGGCTGTGCGGAGCCGCGCCGGCCCGCTAGATGTCGAGAACACGCCATAGGGCGCCGGGTCTGTCGCTCGAGGGTGCGTCCTCGGGGACGCGTGTGCGTTCTCGCGCGGGGCCGAACCCGGTTCACGGCGACTGGCCCCGCGCAAGCACCCGGGCGAGCCGGGCACCCAGAGCGAGCCTGAACAGGGCCGCTCAGGGGCGCAGGTCGATGAGAGTGTTGTCGATAAGGCGGGTGGTGCCCACACGCGCGGCAACGGCCAGCAGCCCCACGGCGGGCAGCCCCTCCCCCCTGTCCTCCCCCGCAGGCTCGCTGCGCGGCAGGCCGAGGCCGGCGCCCGCCAGGTCCTCGAAGCTGTCCGGGGCGACGAGGGCCACGTAGTCGATCTCAACACCATCGGCCGCCTCCAGGGAGGCCAGGGTGGCTTGGCGGATGGCGGCGGGGTCGGGTCGGGAGCCGGTGGCCTGCGCGGCGGCGTCCCGGCCGGCCTGGAGTGCGCGGGACAGGGCCAGGGCCTGGTGGCGCTGCTCGGGGCTGAGGTAGGCGTTGCGCGAGCTCATGGCCAGGCCGTCGCTCTCGCGGCGGATGTCAACCGGCACGATCTCCAGCGGGACGGCGAGGTCGCGCACCATGGACTCGATGATCGCCAGCTGCTGGGCGTCCTTACGGCCGAACAGCGCCCAGCGCGGGGCGGTCAGGTGCATGAGGGTGAGCACCACCTGGCACACGCCGGCGAAGTGGGTGGGGCGGGTGCGGCCCTCCAGGACGGTGGCGATGGGGCCGGGGTCGATGCGCACCGCCGGCTGCCCGCAGGGGTAGATGACCTCCGGGGTGGGGGCGAAGACGATGAGCCGTCCCACGCCGAGGGTGCCGTCGGCGCCGGTGAGGGTGCGGGCCAGTCCGGCCAGGTCGCCCTCGAGGTCGCGCGGGTAGGCGTCGAGGTCCTCGGTGGGGGCGAACTGCAGGGGGTTGACGAAGATGGTGACCACGACGGTGCCGGCCGGCCCGACGCGCCGGGCGGCCTCGCGCACGAGGTCGAAGTGGCCCTCGTGGAGAGCGCCCATCGTCATGACGACCGCCCGGGGATCCGGGGCCTCGGCCAGGGCGGCGGCGAGGTCGGCGCGACTGCGGGCCAGGACGGTTGCGGCGCCGGCGGATCGGGGGGCGGGAACGGGCGTAGGTGCGGGTTCAGTGCTCACGTGCCCCACGCTAGTCGCCCCTCCCGGGCCGGTAGCCCGCGGGGGAAGGTGAAAGTGTCCACGGTGGCGACTTTTCCGAGCCGAATCCGAGAAAGACAGCCATCTCGATTCACGTTTCCGCAGGTCACCGGGGTCGCCTTGAACGACGGGCCGCCTGCGGCCGGCTGAAAAGTCGCCAAAACTGACAGATTCGCCCTGATGGCTCACTCCAGACCGGGGCAGGTGGCAGGCATGAGAGCATCGGGGCATGAGCGACATCGATGGCACGGGCCCAGGTACAGGCGGCGAGCACGCGGGCCGGGTCCCGGCCGCCCCAACCAGCCCGAGCAGGCCGGGCCGGCTGGGCGTCGGCATCATCTCCGCCGGGCGCGTCGGGGCGGTCCTGGGCTGCGCGCTGCGGGCGGTGGAGCACCAGGTCGTCGGCGTCCACGCGGTCTCGGAGGAGTCGCGCGAGCGTGCCGAGATGCTGCTTCCCGGTGTGCCGGTCCTGGAGGTCGAGGAGATCGTCGAGCGCGCCGAGCTGGTCCTGCTGGCCGTCCCCGACGACGCCCTCGGGCCGCTCGTCCAGGGCCTGGCGGACCTGGGGCGCTGGCAGCCGGGCCAGCTGGTGGCCCACACCTCGGGGCGCTACGGCGCCGCCGTGCTCGCCCCGGCTCAGCGCTGCGGGGCGATCCCGTTGGCGATCCACCCGGCGATGACCTTCTCCGGGTTCTCCACGGATGTGGCCCGGCTCGTCGGCTGCCCGATGGCTGTGACTGCGCCCGCGGCGGTGCTGCCGATCGCGCAGGCGCTGGTGGTCGAGCTCGGCGGGGAGCCCTTCGTCCTGGAGGAGTCGGCGCGCCCTGCCTACCACGCGGCCCTCGCGCACAGCGCCAACCACCTGCTGACCGTGGTGACGCAGGCCGTCCGAGTGCTGGCGGCCGCCGGTGTCGAGGACGGTGCGGCCACGCTCGGCCCCCTGCTCACGGCGGCCCTGGACCGAGCCCTGCACGAGGGCGAGGCGGGCCTGACCGGCCCGGTCTCGAGGGGTGACGCCGGAACGGTGGCCGCCCACCTCGAGGCGCTCTCCACGCTGAGTGACAGCCAGGGGCGGGGCCTCGACGACGTGGTCGCCTCCTACCGTCAGCTGGCCGCCGCCACCACCGATCGCTGCGAGGCCACCGGGCGCCTGACCACCGAGCAGGCCCTGCGCCTGCGCGAGATCCTGGGCCCCGAGCAGCCGGATCGGCTCGAGGGCTGACTATGAGGGATCGACGGCCGGGGCGGCGGCGACGGCGCGCGCGAGCCACCGGTCGAGCTGCCCGGCGCGGGCCCGGTGCAGCGCCCGCTGGCTGATCCGCGCTGCGAGGGCCTTGGCGTCGGCGGCATCGAGGTTGGTGATCGAGGCGGGGACCTCCTGGGCGACCATGTCGAGTCGGAGGGAGGCCAGGCCCCGCCGGCGCGCCAGCGGCCCCTGGCGCACGCGCAGGGACTGGATGCGTTCGTAGGGGAAGACGGCCACTCGCCGCCGCCAGCGGCCGTGGCGGATGATGACGCAGGTGTCGGTGAGGGCAATGGCCGCGCGCCGCCAGGTCAGGGGGCGGAAGAGCCGTCCGCGGCGGCTGATGCGCACGAAGCCGCGCTCGGCCGAGCCCGCCGGGGCCTGCGGGTCACCGACACCGTCATCGTCGCGGCCGATGAGGGCCTGGGCGAGCAGTCTGTCGGGGTCGGGAACGCCCAGGTCGGGGACCACGAGCCACAGCGCGCGCAGGGCGGTGTCCCGGCTGCCCACGGGCAGCAGCAGGTTGCCGAACTGCCGGTTCTGGCCGTCCTGGGACCGGTCCTCGCGGCCGGCCACAGTGACGTCCACCTTCCACCAGTCCTTGCCGCGCCACAGGATCGGCTGAGCGATCCCGACGCCGTGGACCCGTCCGGGCGGCAGCGTCCGGGAGGTCTCGGAGGTGAGGCCGTAGGTCATGCGGATACCGCTGGGGGTGGCGGCGGCCTGGAAGTTCCAGGCACTGTTGAACTGGCTCCACACGATGGTCGCCATCGCGATGACCATCGTGAGGTAGGAGGAGATGATCGTCAGCGCCTCACTGCCGGTCATGGAGTCCGACACGAGGATGAGGATCCCCGCCGATAGCATGCCGACGACCGCCAGCCCGAGCACATAGACCGAGGACCTGCGCAGCAGGGAGCCAAAGAGGGTGGCGCCGTCGACGCTGTAGAGCGGGTGCTCCTGGAAGTGGGAGGCCCGCAGCCGCGAGGTGCGCGGCGCGGGGGCGGCTTCCGAGCCCGCAGCTTCCTCCGGCGTGAGGCCCTCGGGGTGGGCGGTGGAGGCGAGGTCGTTGATGCCACCGGTGTCGTGGCCCGTTCCACTGCCGTGGACGGCGCCGCCCGCTACAGCGGGGTCGGGCAGGTCGATCTGTCCGGCGGCCAGGTCGAGGATGCGGTCGCGCAGGGTCTGAAGCTCACGGGTGGTGAGGAATCCGATGACGACCCGCGAGTCCCGGCCCCCGGCGACCTCGACGGTCAGCTGCCCCAGACCGAAAATGCGCCCGAGCAGGGGGTGGACGACGTCGACCGACTGGATGCGCGGCAGACGGGCCGTACGCAGCTTGCGGCTGAGGATGCCCGAGCGCAGGTAGACGCCGTCGGCATCCACGGCGTAGGCGCGCCGCCACCAGCTGAGCAGCCCGAGCCCCACCCACAGGGCGATGAACGCGATCAGGCCGAGCAGGTAGTAGCCGATTCCCCCGCCCAGGGTGAAGCCGTGCTCGGAGATGAAGCGGTGGGCGCGCACCAGCTCGTCGAGGTTCTGGACCGTAACGAAGGCCAGGACACCGGTGACGATCTTCCAGCCCTCCAGCACCGGCGTGACGAGGCTGACCCGGTGCCAGGTGACATTCTCGGGCAGGGGCAGATCCCGAGAGGCGGCGGGCCCGCTCTCCCCCGCGGCGTCCGTCCTCGCCTTGCGGGCGGCCTCCAGCCGGCTCTCCCAGCTGGGGCTCACAGCCCGGCCATCCTCTCCTCACCGCGCTGGGACAGGACCTGGCGCAGGCGCTCGGCCTCGGCCACCGGCAGCCCGTTGATCGTGGCGTCGGTGCTGGCCGAGGCCGTGTGGAGCTTGACCTCGGCGATGCCCAGCCAGCGGGCCAGCGGCCCCTGGGAGGTGTCCACAAACTGCATGCGCCCGTAGGGGGTGACGGTGATGGAGCGGAACATGACGCCGTGGCGCCACAGGAGGTGGTTGTCGGCCAGGGCGTAGCCCATGGCCCGCACCTGGCGCGGAATGAGCCAGAGCTGCCAGAGGAACAGCGCCGCGAAGACCCCCGCCGGGATGAAGTATCCGGAGGAGACGAGCACCCCGGGGATGGCGAAGCCGATGATGACGACGGCGCAGAGGAGACCGACCCCCAGGATGCGGGCGGTGATGAGGCGGTGGGAGACCGGGTGGAAGACGACGCCGTCGGGGGCGAAGGGGTCGGCGCCGGCGGGTGGTCGCGTGGCCGGCTCACCGGCGCGGACGGGTGCCGGGGCTGGGCCAGCGGGTGCAGCTGGGGCGGTGGGTGCAACGGGGCTGGTACCGGGCATGGCGCCGGGACCTGTTGCGGGACTGGTCATGCGGGGGCTCCTGGTCCTTCGGGGGCCCGCCCGGCGGGACCGGCCGAGCCGTCGTCGTCGCCGTCACCGGAGATGGAGCACCACTGCTCGACGACGAAGCCGACGACGCACCACACGAGGCAGGCGATCAGGCAACCGGTCGAGGTCCAGGCCAGGTGGGTCATGGCCGGCGAGCGCGGCGTCACCAGCGCCAGGATGATCCCGCCGCCGTAAACGCCGCCGAGCACCGCCCCCACGATGGCGGAGGCCTGGGCGGCGGCCGCCGTGGTGGCGGCACCGGTCGGGGTGATCCAGGTGCGCTCGCGCGCACGCAGCCGCCTGACCGCCAGACCCGCCACCAGGACGATGCCCGCAATGACCAGCGCGGTCACCGCCCCCCAGGGGGAGAGGACCGGGACCCAGCCGACGTGGCGCAGCAGGAGGTCACCGACCACCCAGGAGGTCACCGCGGCGGCGATGAACCAGGTGACGGCGCTGGTCCAGCGGGTGCGCCGCATCAGACGTCCTGACGGGGACCTGTCCCCTGGGCGCCACCACCGATGACGTCATTCCACTGGAGCGGGGACTTCCAGGCGTCCCCGGCGGCCTCATCCTGCTGGCCGTGGGAGACCCCGTCCGGCCCGGCTGAGAGACCGGGGGCGTAGGAGCCCTGCGGTCCGGCCGCCTCGGGGGCCGAGGCCGCCTGGTAGGGCGAGTCGACCTGCGGGGCCTGCTCGGCCCAGGAGCCCGCCCCGTTGGAGGTGTCGAAAGGCAGCTGCCCGAAGGGGGAGGACTCGGCCTGCCCCTGGTCACCGAGGGGCTGCGCGGGGGCCGGCTCCGGGGCGGCCGATGAGGCCTCGGCGATGCTGCCGGCGTAGTCGGCGGCCAGGGAGGCGTCGGCCACGGAGGACTCATCCCGGGTGGCGTCGTAGACCAGGCCCGACTCGGAGCCTGCGGCGTCCTGCTCCACCGGCGGCTCCACGTAGGGGCCGGTGGGCTTGTCCGGCAGGGACTCGGAGTCGAGCCAGTCGAAGGCCAGCCAGCGCAGGCCACCGCGGTCGGGGGCGTTCTCGGCGAGCTCGGACACGGAGCGCCCGGCCAGCTCGGCGAAGGGGTCGGCCTGGCTCCACGGCACGAGGACGAAGGCGCGCTCGGCGGCACGCGGGTGCGGCAGGGACAGGGCCGGGTCGGAGGAGGTGACACCCTCGACCTCGATGAGGTCGACGTCCAGGGTGCGCACGCCCCACGGCTCGGTGCGCACGCGCCCGGCCGCGATCTCCAGGGTCTGGCAGACCTCGAGCAGCTCGCGCGGGGCGAGGGTCGTCATGGCCGTGACCACCGTGTTGAGGTAGTCGGGCTGGGGCTCGGCACCCTCGGCGACGACGGCGATCGTGCGGGCCAGCGGCGCCACCTGCGTGACCTCGATGCCCTCGGTGGCCTTGAGGCTCTGGACGGCCGTGCGCAGGGAGTCCACGACTCCACCGACGTTGGCGCCCAGGCCGAAGACGACGCCCACGGGGCGGGTGGGCCGCTCGGAGAGCGGGTCGACCGGAGCGGCGGGAGCCGCCGGGGCCTCAGGTGCGGCTGGAGCCGGTGCTGCGCCGGGGGCGCCCAGGAAGTCGGGCTGCGCTGACGGCGCGGCGTACGAGCCCTCAGCGGGCTGAGAGAAGTCCTCGGAGGCAGGTGTCTGGGAGTAGGAGGGCTCGGAGTAGGCCGGGGCCACGTCCTCCTGGCCCGCGGCCCCGGGGAGCTCACCGGGGCCGGCGAAGGGGCTGGGCCCGGGCTCGCCCAGGGGCTGGGAGGCCGGGACGGAGGAGGCGTCCATGAGGCCGTCGGCGCCGGCGGTCCCGGAGGCGGTGGCGTCCCCGCCCAGTGCGGGGAAGGCGAAGCCGGACGCGTCGGCGCCCGCCGCCTCGGGGGCGGTGTCCCCGGCCTCACCGACCTGGCTGGAGGCGGCGCCGCTGTAGGAGCCGGACTCGTCGAAGGCGACGGGCCCGCCCAGAAGGTCCGAGGAGCCCTCGACGGCGGGAGCGAACTGGTCCTCGCCCTCCTCGGAGGAGGCGACATGACGGCCCTCGTGGGGCAGCTGGACAGCAAGGCCGTCGGCGGCGGGAGCCGGTTCGGACGAGGCCGCTGCGGATGCGTCAGCAGCAACCTCCTCGGCATAGCTGAGGGCACCGGGCTCCGGCTCGCTGGGGGCGGGCGCCGCACCCAGAGCCTCGGCCGCCAGGCTCACGAACCCGTCGGCGCCGGCGGTTCTGCTGGCGGAGGCCGCGGTGGGGGCGCTGGTCGAGGGGGCATCCAGCGTGCTCGACGCGGAGTAGGAATCGGCGGACTCACCGGAGGGCAGGCCGGTGGCCTCCGGGGCCTCGGAAGCCTCCGGGGCCCAGGCGGGGGCCGATGAGACGGAGGAGTCCGCGCTCTCGGTGGCCCAGTCCGGCACCCACGGCTGGGTCGACTCGGCGCTCCCACCGGGATTGCCGGGCTCGGTCGGCATCGGCGTGGGGACCGAGGGCGCGGCGGCCGCGAAGGGCGAGCGGGCCGGCGCCTCCATCGGCGAGGCCGGCGAGGGAGTCGGGGTGATGGGAGCCTCGGAGGCCAAGGCGGCCGGAGCGGCGTCGCCGCCTGTGAAGGAGGCGCCCGAGAAGTCGGGGACCTCCGAGACGACGGGGGCTGCGGGGGCGGCAGGGGGCTCGTAGGCGGGCGCCGCCGGGGAGGCTGCGGCCACCGGGGAGGCCGAGGAGGAGGGGGAGGCGTAAGGCTGGGCGGAGACGGCCACCGGTGCCTCGGCCTGTGCGGCCCAGGCGGCCTGGCTGGTGGCGGGGGCTCCGCCGTGGCCGGCTGCGGCGTCGGCCACCCGGTGGATGGTCACTGAGACGTCCTCGAAGGCGACGTCGAGGGGAGCCTCGGGCTTGTGCACGGTGACCTCGGCGGCCACGACGCGGGGGAAGGACAGGACCCGCTCGGCGATCCGGTCCGCCAGGGACTCGATGAGGTTGACCGGCTCCCCCTCGATGATGCTCACGATGCCGTTGGCCACGCGGGAGTAGTCAACGGCGTCGGTCACCGAGTCGGTGACGGCGGCCACGGCGGTGCCGCGCTGCCCCAGGTCGAGGATGACGTCGACCGTGAAGAGCTGGCCCTCCTCGCGTTCGAAGGGCAGGACGCCGTGGTGGCCACGGGCGGACAGGCCGATGAGGCTGATCCGGTCGGTGGTCGCGGAGACGGTGGTGCTCACTGGTGTTCCTTCCAGAGGGAGGCGGTGCGGACGGCGGCCCGGTTGGCCGGGACCTCGTGGACTCTGACGGCCCAGGCGCCGGCGGCGGCGGCCAGGGCGGTGGTGGCGGCGGTGACGGCGTCGCGCTGGACGGGGGTGGCCTCGGCCTCGGCGGCCTGGGCGAGGAAGCGCTTGCGGGAGGAGCCGACCAGGAGGGGCCGGCCCAGGTCGGCGATGAGGCGGGAGGTGGCCGCCAGCAGCTCCCAGGACTGGGCGTGGGTCTTGGCGAAGCCGAGGCCGGGGTCCAGGACCACCTGGGAGCGGTCCACCCCGGCGGCGTCCAGCTCGGCCAGGCGCTCGCGCAGCTCGGCCTCGACTCCGGCGACGACGCCGCCGGGGTAGTCGGTGAGCCGGTCCATGGTCTCGGGGTCGCCGCGCCAGTGCTGGCAGACGTAGACGACGCCGGTGCGGGCGATGAGGCCGTGCATGGCGGGGTCGGCCAGGCCCCCGGAGACGTCGTTGATGATGTGGGCGCCGGCGTCGATGGCGGCCTCGGCGGTGGCGGCGTGGATGGTGTCCACCGAGACGATGGCGCTGCCGGAGGCGCCGGCCCCGTCGGCACTGCCTGCCCCGTCGGCGAGGAGCGCGCGCACCACGGGCAGGACCCGGGAGATCTCGGTGTCGACGTCGACCCTCTGGGCGCCGGGGCGGGTGGACTCCCCGCCGACGTCGATGATGTCGGCGCCCTGGCCGATGAGCTCGCGGGCGTGGGCGACGGCCGCCTCGGGGTCGGCCCAGCGGCCGCCGTCGGAGAAGGAGTCGGGGGTGACGTTGAGGACGCCCATGAGGAGCGTCCGGTCGCGGGGCACGAACCCCGGCAGGGGGGCCGGGGCGGCGGCGGGAAGATTCGTCACGGGGTCAGGCTAACGGTTGGCCCGCCGCAGCGGGAGGACCGAAACATCTTCAGCCCACCTCACACTGAGAGTCGGGACACGATCCGGCGGGGTCAGGGCCCCTCACTTCGACCAAAACTTCATAGAAGACACGGAGCCGCGTCGATTCTGAAGTTTTGGTCGAAGTGAGTGGGGGCCCGGCTGGCTGTGGCTGGGGGTCACGGCTGGAAGTGGGTGGGGGCCACGTTCGAAGTACGGCTGCGCGGCCGCCGTCACCCAAAAGGCGGAGACGCCGGCCGCAGTCCGTCCCTTCGACGCATTCCGTTGCAATGGCGCCATTTCTAGGCTTCTTCGCGTCACCAGGGCGGTGCGGGACGCAGCGCGATGCCAGCGACCGGCCCCGCCCGCCACCCGAGCCAGCCACCGAGAAGGGTCATGAGATGACGTATCCACCCCAGCCGCAGGCCTTCGGCCACCCCGCCCATCCCGCGCCGCTTCCCCAGGCGCGCCGGCCGCCCCGGGAGCGCCGACGGCGCCCACCACTCCTGCCGCCTCCGCACCGATGCGGGTCGTCGAGGCCCGCGGCCTGACCAAGGTCTACGGCGAGGGCGAGGCCCGGGTCGTCGCCCTGGACTCGGCGAGCCTGGTGGTGGGACGCGGCGAGTTCGTAGCCATCATGGGCCCCTCCGGGTCAGGCAAGTCCACCCTCCTGCACTGCCTGGCGGGCCTGGACACCCCCACCTCCGGGAGCGTCCTCATCGCCGGACAGGACCTGTCCGGCATGAAGGACAAGCAGCTCACCGCCGTGCGCCGCGACCGCCTCGGCTTCATCTTCCAGTCCTTCAACCTGCTGCCCACCCTGAGCGCCGAGGAGAACATTCTTCTGCCCCAGCGCCTGGCCCACCGCAAGCCGGACCGGGACTGGTACGACGCCGTCATCTCCACCCTGGGCATCGGCGACCGCCTGTCCCACCGCCCCCACGAGCTCTCCGGCGGCCAGCAGCAGCGCGTGGCCGTGGCCCGCGCCCTCGTGGGCCGCCCCGAGGTGGTCTTCGCCGACGAGCCCACCGGGGCGCTGGACACCGCCTCGGCCGCCGCCCTGCTGGAGACCCTGGCCGGCATGTGCGAGCGCCTGGGTCAGACGGTTGTCATGGTCACCCACGACGAGCAGGCAGCCGCCACTACCAACCGCATCATCCGCCTGCGCGACGGGCGCATCACCGGGGTCGAGGCCGTGCGCCGCCCGACCGGCGGCCACGCCGCCCCGGCCTCCGCAGCGGCCCCGGCCGCCGCGCCCGGTGCCCGTCGCGCCGCGGGCCCCTCCCCCGCTTCCGGTGCGGCTCCGGCTTCCGGTCCGGCTCCGGTTTCCGGCCCAGCTCCGGCTTCCGGTCCGGTACCCGGCCCCACCACCGGCCCGGCTCCCCGGACGGAGGCTCGCTGATGCCCTCGCTGCTCGATCTGCGGCGAACCGCCGCCGCCCTCGTGGCCGTGGCCATGAGTGCCGCCCTCATCGCCTTCGCCTTCATCATCTCCGACTCCGCCCGTACCCAGATGCAGACCGGCGCGCGCCTGTCCGTGGGGGACGCGAGCGTCGTCGTGCAGGAAGGTCGTCGGGCAAACAGCACGGAAGGCCCTCTCGACGACTCCCTTGTCAAGAAGATCTCCGCCCTCGACGGGGTCGCCTCCGTGCGGGGCCGCCACTGGAGCGTCCTCGCCCTCGACCTGCCCAAGCAGCTGCGCAATGCCACCCACATCGCCGTCAGCGCGCAGGACGTTCCGACCCTCAGCCGGTTCACCACCCTGAGCAGCGGCCGCCTGCCCACCGCCTCCGGCGAGGTCGCCATCAGCACGATGCTGGCCGAGCAGCAGGGCCTCAGCGTCGGCAACACGATCCGCCTCACCACGAACGACGCCGATGACAACGCCGACGCTCCGCACAGCGCACCCACGGTCGTCGGCATCGTCTCCCCCGGTCCCGACACCGAGGTGGAGGGAATCGGAGCGGTCTACGCCACCACCGACCAGCTCAAGGCGATGGGAGCCAACGCCAGCTACCACCAGCTCTACGTCACCGCGAAGCCGGGAACCGACACCGCCGCCTTGACGTCCGCGGTGGAGCAGACGGCCCACGCCGTCCAGCCCCACGCCTTGGTTCAGGACAGGGAGACCGTCATCTCCCAGCGCTCCGAGAACCAGCAGGGCGGCACGATGATCGCCGCCATCCTCAACGTCCTGGCACCGGTGTGCGCGATGGTCGCCGTCATCGTCATCGCCACCACCTTCAGCACCCTCGTGGCGCGCCAGACGCGCACGATCGGGCTCATGCGCTGCATCGGCACCACCCGCCGTCAGGTGATGCTCGCCGTCCTGCGCACCGGGCTCATCACCGGCCTGCTCGGGTCCGTCCTGGGCACGGCCGCGGGAACCGGGATCGCCGCCGCCGTCATCTCCTCGGGGCGCTTCGCGGACCTCAAGGCCGATCAGCTGACCATCTCCCCGGTGTCGCTGGCCCTGACCATCGCCGTGGGCACGCTGGTCACCCTCATCGCGGTCCTGCGCCCGGCCCGCAAGGCCACCCACATCTCCCCGCTCGTGGCCCTGACCGGGCAGGTGGCCAGCGTCAAGCAGGCCGGCCGAGCCAGGGTGTGGGCGGCCGTCGCCGGGGTCCTCGTCGCCGGCGCCGGCGCGGCCGTGATCGCCCTCGGCATTCAGATCTCCGACATCTACGTCACCGCCGGCGGCAGCGCCGTCGTCGTCCTCGGCACGGTCCTCGGTCTGCCGGCTCTGGTGACCGCCGTCATTGGCCTCATCGGCCGTGTCAGCAGCGGCACGCGGCTGCCGGTGCTGCACCTGGCCACGCGCAACCTGGCCCGCAACTCCGGCCGATCCGCCGCGGCCGCCGCCACGCTCTTCGTCTGCGTCCTGGTGGGGTCGGCGCTCTTCGTGGGCCTGTCCTCCCTGAACGCCTCTTTCGAGAGCATCCTCGGCCACAGCTCCCCCGTGGACGCCCGAGTCTTCGGGGTCACGCCGCAGACCGATACCACGCGCCTGACCCAGCAGATCAAGGCGGTCGACGGCGTCCAGGACATCACCTACGTCCCGACGCTCGAGCTGACTCAGGCCGTTGACGGACAGACCAAGAACATCGTCGTCGACGTCATCGACACCAAGGCCATCGCCCCCATAGTGCGCACGACGAGCGGCCTGGAGGACCTTGATGACGGCACCCTCATCGTGGGCGAGCTCTACGACATTCCGGACGGTTCCAAGGTGACCCTGACCGGCGCCGCCGGCAGCGTCGAGCTGACGGCCCGCGTTCGCGAGGGCTGGGGCGGTGTCATCACCCCGGCGACGGCGCAGCGCCTCAATGGGGACGCCCCCACCGACACCACGATGTGGGTGCGCTCCACCGGAAGCACCATGACGCCGGCCACCGAGCACGCCCTCCATGCCGCGGTCCGGGGCCAGGAGCTCATGGTGAGCGGGAATGCCGCCGGTGTCGAGCTGATGTCGGCCCAGATCATGAAGATGGCCCTCATCGTCTGCCTGGTGCTGGGGTCCGCCCTGGTCATCGCCCTGTCCGGGCTGGCCAACATCACGGACGTCTCGGTCCTGGAGCGGGTCCGCGAGATCGGGGTGCTGCGCGCCACCGGCAGCTCACGCAAGGAGATCCGCCGCCTCATCGTCACCGAGGGAGTCCTCGTGGCGGCCGTGGGTGGGGGCCTGGGGCTCCTCGTGGGGACGGCGCTGGGTGTCTCCGAAACGCTCGCGATGGCCAAGTCCGCCGAGGGCATGACGGTGCACGTCCCCTCCCTCTGGCTGCTCGCCCTGTTCGCCGTGACGCTGGCCGTGGGCCTGGTGGCCTCGGTGCGCCCGGCCGGCCGGGCCGCCTCGGTGCCGCCGGTCAGGGCCCTGTCCGAGGAGTGAGGAGACCGGCGGTGAGGGCTGCTCCAGTGACCGGGACGGCGGACTCAGGCCCCCTGGGTCTTGTGGACGGCGACGACGAGCTTGAGGCGGGACGGGACGTCGTACTTCTTCATGAGGTGGGAGACGT
The DNA here is from genome assembly GCF_016694895.1 of Actinomyces sp. HMT 175. Lineage (NCBI taxonomy): Bacteria > Bacillati > Actinomycetota > Actinomycetes > Actinomycetales > Actinomycetaceae > Actinomyces > Actinomyces sp. HMT 175. The sequence continues at coordinate 549,672 of NZ_CP068012.1, read as the reverse complement.
GGGTCTTGACCGTGGACTCGGCGACGACGAGTTGCTCGGCGATCTCGGCATTGGAGTAGCCCTCGCACAGGAGGGTGAGGACCGCCTGCTCGGCCTCAGTGACGTCGGGGGCCTGGGCCGTCTGCGGGGAGCGCAGGTGGCGGGTGACGAGCCGGGAGGTGGCGGCCGGGGAGATCGTGGTCCCGCCCGCGCTGGCGGCGATGACGGCGCGGATGATCTCCTCGGGCGAGGCGTCCTTGAGCAGGAAGCCGTTGGCGTGCTGGGCGAGCGCGGCCACCATCGCCTCGTCGTCGTCGAAGGAGGTCAGTACGACGACGGCCGTGCGGGGCCACTGGCGGCGCACCCGGGTGAGCAGCTCCAGGCCGTCCATCTCGGGCATGCGCACGTCGGTGAGCAGGACGTCCACGCGGATCTTGTGGAGGAAGGCCAGGGCGTCGGCGGCGCGGGAGAAGGTGCTGGTCACCTCGATGCGCTCGTCGGAGCTGAGGTAGGCCCGCAGTGCCTGGAGGACGAAGGGGTCGTCATCGACGATGGCCACGCGCAGGACCTGCGAGGGAGCAGCCGGAGCATCAGTCACGTTGGGAACCGTCATGGAGGGATATTATCCGGATCAGCTCAGGGGAAGGTGGTGAGACGGTGTCGGCTGTTGCAGCGAATCTGATGCAGCCCACGCGGTACACGACGTGGCGGCCGAGCTGGCGGCTGCACCTGGCGCACGCCTTCCTGGCCGCGCTGATTACTCTGTTCTCGGTCACGGCGGCATGGCCGCTGTACACGTCCATGATCGTCTTCGAGGTCGTCGGGGGCCTGGCGCTGGCGCTGTGCAGCCGCTTCCCCTGGCCGGGGGCCCTGCTGGGCGGTGCGTCGGCGTGGGCCGGCACATTGATGATGACTGATGTGCCCATCTCCCCGGGCATCATTCCCTGGCTGTGCACGGCGGTCCTCGTGGCGCGAGGGTTTCCGCGGATGCCCGCCTACAGCCTGGTGGTCTTCTCGCTCGTGCTCTTGATCGCCGACGCCCGGTGGGGCGAGACCAGTGAGGGCTGGGTCTCGCTGCTGGCGTGGTGGGTTGTGGTCGGGGGCGGGGCCATCACTCTGGCCGAGCTCATCCGCAGCCCGCGCGACCAGGCCGAGCGCTCTTTGCACACCTACCGCGAGAGCATGGAGCGCCAGCGCCTCCTGGTGGTCACCGAGCTGCATGACACCGTGGTGCGCGACCTGACCCACGCGGTGATGACGGCCGAGCAGGCCCGACTCGCGCACCCCCAGGACGCGGCGCTGGCGCCCGAGCTGGACGCGATGACAGCGGCGGTGCGCGCGGCGGTGGAGCAGATGCGGCACGCGCTGCGCGCCATGAGTGATATCCGCGGGGGTGAGCGGCTGGATATCGAGGCGACCTCTGCGCCGCGCCCCCTGGAGGCGGTCATCGCCGATGCTGCGGCCATCCTGGGGCAGCGGGGGGCGCGCCTGGAGGTCGAGGGCCTGGAGCTGCTCGGGATCCCGGTGATTCCGCCGGGCGTGCGCCTCCAGCTGCTGCGGGTGCTGGGTGAGCTGGTGTCGAACATGTCCAAGTACACGGCTCCGCAGGGGCGGGCGAGGCTGGTCATCGAGTCCGACGGGCGCTCCCTGGAGGCGATGGCGAGCAATGACGTCGGCCTCCCGGGGCAGGTCGGCGGCGTGTGGGCGGGCGCCGGCACGCCGGGTAGTGGCGTACCGGGCTATGATGCCTTCTCCTCGGGCCTGGGCCTGGAGGGGGCGCGGCGCCGCGTGGAGGCCCTGGGCGGCAGCCTGAGCGTGAGCCAGGGCGAGGGCCGCTGGACCACGGTCTTCAGTGTCCCCTTCCAGGCGGTCTCCTGAAAGGCCAGCACGTCGCCGCGGCCTGACGCAAGACCCTGCCGGCGTCGCGGCCTGACACACGCCTCGCCCGGCATCGCAGCCCGGATGTGTCGTCGCCACCAGGGTGCCCGGGCGGGGACATTCCGCGCGGCCGGGTGCAATCCACTCCAGCCGGGGACATGGCACGCGTTCGGGGACGGCCATCCTGTCCCCAAGCGCGTGGACTGCACCCTTCGATGTCGAATGTCCCCGGCCGAGAGGGCCTTCTGCCCACACCACGTCCCTCAGAAGGGTCTCTCGGCCGGTCCATCCACGGAGGAAATGAGCGGGATCATGTCCAAATCGGATACAAAGGCTCGGAACGGACCCACACCGACGAAAGAAAACCGCATGATTCCGCGGTTCATATGGACGGCCAAGGAGCGCTGGCGGTCCTTTGTCACCGTTTTGGACATTCCGACCCGCGATCACCTCCGGTGCGTTGTCAGTGCGCGCTACCGAGCTCCACGAGGAGCACCCCGGCCATGATGAGCGCAATGCCGGCCACCATGGTGCGGGTCAGCGGCTCACCGAAGAGGAACCGTGAGCCGATTGCCGTCACGGCCACTCCCCCGGCCGACCAGATCCCGTAGGCAACACCGAGCGCCAGGCCCTCCGTGAGGGCCAGGGTCAACAGGGCGAAGGCCCCCAGGTAGCCGACCATGACGAGGCCGTACCATCGCAGCCCTCTGCCGTCGGAGGCGAGCTTGAGCGAGAGTGTGCCGGTGGTCTCGGAGGCGATGGCCGCCGCCAGGTAGAGCCCGCTCATGACGCCTCGCCGTCCTTGTCCTGCGTGCCTGCGCGCTGCGCCCCGACCTCGACGAGGAGCACCCCGGCCATGATGAGCGCGATGCCGAGGGCGACGAGCACCGTGATCGGCTCGCCGAAGACAAGCATGGACAGCACGGCGGTCAGCGCCACGCCCAGGGCGCCCCAGAGTCCGTAGGCGACACCGAGCGGCATACCGGCCTTGAGCGTCAGCGACAGGAGGATGAAGGCCAACGCGTAACCGATCCCAACCATGACGTAGAAGCCCGGCTGGTTCAGGGCCTGGCGCAGGGCGAGGGTCGCCGACACCTCGGAGATGATGGCGCCTCCGAGCGCCGGCCAGGCGCACACGCCGTGGCCCGTCGCCCCCGCGCGATCCTTCCGCGCACCGAGCACTGTCCGGCCGGTGGGCGTGCCTGAGCGGCACACGCTCCCCCACGTGGACGGGCAGAGCACGTCCCTGACCGTCACGCTCGGTTCTCCGCGGTCTCGAGCCGCCGGCAGACCATGGAGCCGAAGGCGAGCGCCGGGACGATCATGAGCAGGGCGTTGGGTCCCCACCACAACGGGTCGAAGTCGCGGTAGAAGGACCAGAAGGAGATCGCCATGAACCCGGCGCAGAAGGTGAGCATGAGTCCGACCGTCAGCACCAGGTCCCCGATCCTGCTGCCCACGCGCGTCAGGTGGGCGCCGAGGAAGACGGTCAGCGCGGCGGCCACGTCGAGCGGGAAGAAGGACCAGTTCCAGGCCTGAATGACCTGGTTGGAGTAGTCCTTGAAACGCAGGTGCTCGGGAATGAGATTGAGGAAGACGGCCGCCCAGTAGAGCAGCAGCCCGGCATCGACGGCCACCAGCAGCCTCTTGTACGTGGGACTCATCGCCCCACTATTTCACCGGTCCTCCCCGGTGTCGAGATCTCGTGGCCGTCAGCCCGCGCTCAGGACCGCCGACCCAGGACCAGACTCATGGCCTCGGAGCGGGTGGCGGCGTTGCGCATGATGCCGCGCACGGCAGAGGTGACCGTGTTGGAGCCGGGCTTGCGCACGCCCCGCATCGACATGCACAGGTGCTCGGCCTCGACGACCACCAGCACCCCCCGGCACTGCAGGCGCTCGACGAGGGCGTCGGCGATCTGCCGGGTGAGCCGCTCCTGGACCTGGGGGCGCCGGGCGTAGCCGTCCACGAGGCGCGCCACCTTGGACAGGCCGGTAACGCGCCCGTCCTCGCTGGGGATGTAGCCCACGTGCGCCGACCCGTGGAAGGGCAGCAGGTGGTGCTCGCACACCGAGTACATGGGGATGTCGCGCACGAGGACCATCTCCTCGTGCCCGACGTCGAAGACCCGCTCGACGTGCTCGGCCGGGTCCTGGTCGAGGCCGGCGAACATCTCCGCGTAGGCGCGCGCCATGCGCTCGGGGGTGTCACGCAGCCCGTCGCGCTCGGGGTCCTCCCCGATGGCGACGAGCAGGTCGTGCACCGCCCGCCGCACGCCCTCGGCGTCATAGCTCATGGTCAGCCTCTGTCTCTCTGCGCCTGCCGGGCCCGGGCCCGGGCCGGCTCAATGGTTGTAGCCCCAGAAGTCGTCGCTGTTGTGGGAGTCGTCGGACTCACCACCAGGGGCGGAGGCGGCCTCGACGACGGGCAGCGACTCGTCGCTGCGCCACAGGGGCCGCTCGGGCTGCTTGATAACGCCCTCGAAGATCCTCTCCAGGTCCTTCTCCAGGAGCGTCTCACGGGTGAGGAGCTCCTCGGCGAGCTGGTCGAGCACGGCGCGGTTGCGGGTGAGGATCTCCCAGGCCTCCCGGTGGGCGGCGTCCAGCAGGCTGCGGACCTCGGTGTCGACCGTGGCGGCGACCTGCTCGGAGAAGTCGCGGCTGGTGGCGTTGAGCCCCAGGACCGTCTCGCTCTCGGTGGTGCCGAGCTTGACGGCGCCCACCGCGCTGGTCATGCCGTAGTCGGTGACCATCTTGCGGGCCGTGGCGGTGGCCTTCTCGATGTCGTTGGAGGCGCCGGTGGTGGGGTCTCGGAAGATGATCTCCTCGGCGGCCCGCCCGCCCATGGCGTAGACGAGCTGGTCGAGCAGCTCGTTGCGGGTGGTGGAGTACTTGTCGTCCTGGGGCATGACCTGCGTGTAGCCCAGGGCGCGCCCGCGCGGCAGGATCGTCACCTTGGTGACCGGGTCGGAGTAGGCGCCGGCGGCCGCGCACAGTGCGTGACCGGCCTCGTGGTAGGCGGTGACGCGCTTCTCGTGGTCGCGCATGACGCGGGTGCGCTTCTGCGGGCCGGCGATGACGCGGTCGATGGCCTCGTCCAGGGCCCGGTTGTCGATGAGGTGGGCGTTGGAGCGGGCGGTGAGCAGGGCGGCCTCGTTGAGGACGTTGGCCAGGTCCGCGCCGGTGAAGCCGGGGGTCCGCTTGGCCACGAGCTCGAGGTCGACGTCGTCGTTGAGGGGCTTGCCCTGGGCGTGGACCTTGAGGATGGCGGCGCGCCCGGCCATGTCGGGGGCCTCGACGCTGACCTGCCGGTCGAAGCGGCCCGGGCGCAGGAGGGCCGGGTCCAGGACGTCGGGGCGGTTGGTAGCGGCGATGAGGATGACGTTGGTGTTGGCGTCGAAGCCGTCCATCTCGACGAGGAGCTGGTTGAGGGTCTGCTCGCGCTCGTCGTGCCCGCCGCCGGTTCCCGAGCCGCGGTGGCGGCCGACGGCGTCGATCTCGTCGACGAAGATGATGGCGGGGGCGTTCTCCTTGGCCTGGTCGAACAGGTCGCGCACGCGCGAGGCGCCCACGCCGACGAACATCTCGACGAACTCGGAGGCGGCCATGGAGAAGAAGGGCACGCCGGCCTCACCGGCGACGGCCTTGGCCAGGAGGGTCTTACCGGTTCCGGGCGGGCCGTAGAGGAGGACGCCCTTGGGGATCTTGGCGCCGACGGCGCGGAACTTCTCGGGCTCGGAGAGGAACTCGCGGATCTCCTCGAGCTCCTCGACGGCCTCGTCCTCGCCGGCGACGTCGTCGAAGGTGACGTCGGGCATCTCCTTGGAGCCGACCTTCGCCTTGGAGCGGCCGAAGCCCATGGCGCCGCCGCGCCCGCCGCCCATGCGGCTCAGCATCCACCACATGAAGCCGCCCAGCAGCAGGGCGGGGACGAGCAGCTGGATGAGGGAGGACCACCAGCTGGTGGTGGGCACCACGGAGTTGAAGCCCTCCTTGGGGGCGGCGGCCTGTACGAGGCGGTCGACCTGCTCGGCCTGGGCGTCGGTGTAGGAGAACTCGACCTTCTTGCCCACCGGGCGCGACTCGATGCCCTTCTTCTTGGGCTGGACGTAGGTGGTGGTGAGGTCCAGCTCGACGCGCTGGTTGCCGTCGACGACGGTGATCGACTTGATCGTGTCCGGCTTGTCCCGCAGGAGCGTCAGGCCGTCGGAGGTGTCGATGGTGCGGTAGCCGAACATCGAGGAGAAGACGGCCCAGCCGAGGATGACGACCAGGAGGAAGGGCACCAACCACAGGAACGGGTTGCCCAGGGTGTCGCGGAGCTTGCGGTCGCGCTTGTTGCGGTCGTTCTTACCGGCCTTGCCCGGCTTCCCCGAGTCCTTGCGGCCGGGCTCGCGCCCAGAATCTTTCATCGTGCGGTAGGTCCCTTCAACATACTGATTCCTCAGACGTTAGCGGATAGCACGGCAAAGGTCCCATTGCGCTTGCTCACGTTCGCGCCGGGCGTGGCCGGGAAGATCCGGCCGAGTGGGCGGCAGCCCAGCCAAGCCGCCCCTCGCACCGCCCCCGAATCAGGCGCGGCGCAGGCGCAGGACGATGAGGCCGGCAGACAGCAGGATCGCGGCCACGGACAGCACGCCGATCGCCACGCCCGTCACCGGCAGCCACCGCTCCCGCACACTCTGGGCCGAAGGCCGCTCAGCGGCGCTCGTGCGCCCCTTCGCGTCCTGGCTGCTGCCAGCACCCACCACGACCTCGTTGTGGTCGCTGCTCCCAACCCCGCTCGAGGACTGCGAGCCGGCGCTCGCGCCGTCCGGCACGGAGCCGCCGTTGGAGGACGGGGCCCCCGCAGCCGGGCCCTGCTGAGGCTTCGCCTGAGATGAGGCCGACGCCGAGGCCTCCGGGGCCGGCGTCGCAGCGCCACTCCCGGCACCCGCACTGCCGCCGCCAGCGCCGGCGCGCTGCTGATCCGCCGGGGCGGGCGCGCCACCAGCGGGGGCGGACCACTGCGGGCGCGCCACCAGAGCCACCTCGGCCATCGTCTGCGCGTCCAGGGTCTGCGCCTGGGCGGTGCCGGTCGAGGCCCGCACCACCTGGTTGTTGCCCACGTAGATGCCGACGTCGTAGACGTTCCCGAACACCGTGGACTGGGCGGGAGCCGAGCCGGACTCGCCCTGCCCCCCGGGCAAGGGGTTGGAGAAGAAGACAATGTCCCCGGGGCTGATCGAGCCTTCCGTGTTCAGCCACAGGCGCCCCTGGGAGTGGAACCAGCCGGCCAGGTCGTCCGGCTTCCAGCTCCCGGAGAGGTCCTGGCCGACGTCGGCCCGGTAGCCGACTTGAGTGTTCTGGTCCGCCGCATACGTGGTGTGCGAGTAGTCCCAGCCGGAGAGGACCATGCCCGCCAACGCCGAGGAGGTGATCGCGTACGGGGCGGAGCCGCTGGCACGCACGTTCGCACCCGACAGCGGCGTAGGACGCGACGCGTCCGACACCAGGGAGCCTCCGGCGTTGACGAAGGACTGAGTCCGGGCCACGACGTCGTTGGCGGCGGCGCCGTCCGCGCCAACGGCCGGGCCGGCCGGGAGCCCCTGCGGCACGGCCCACTGACCATCGGCCAGCATGACCGAGACGGCACCCAGCGCGCCCTCGGGACTCGTGCTCTGCACGTCGTAGGTCAGGCCACCGCCGTCGCCGGGCGCCTCGTCACCGAGGGTGGTCAGGGTGCCGGAAGCCCCACTGGCCTGCGCCATCTCAGCGACCGTATTAAATGTGCCGTCGGAGGTCGGCTCGGCCGCCACCGGAGCCATCATGGGGAAGCTCAGCGAGGACGACAGCACCACCGCGCCGGCGAGGCCGACTAGCCTCGGGGCGCGTCGACGCACAGTCTTCTTCACTGTTACCAACAGTCCTTCCACGTCACCCGCCGGAAGAGGGCATCCACCGGCGACCTACACTTGTTATCTTAACGTAACGTACGCGACTCCGACCACCTTGAAAAGGGGGAAGATCGCAGTTCCGGGGCCCCTTGACCGCCGTCCGACGACGGCGCTCAGGCGCCACATCCCGTTATTTTTCCGTCTGACCCTCAGGTTGCGTCAAGGTTGACCTGAGTCAGTCAGCCCCCGTAGACCTCAGGGCGCAGCGTACCGATGAACGGCAGGTTGCGGTACCGCTCGGCGTAGTCCAGCCCGTAGCCGACGACGAACTCCGTAGGAATATCGAAGCCGACGTACTTGACGTCCACCTCGACCTTGGCGGCGTCGGGCTTGCGCAGCAGCGTGGCGATCTCCACTGAGGCCGCGCCGCGCGAGGACAGGTTGCCCACCAGCCAGGACAGGGTCAGGCCGGAGTCGATGACGTCCTCAACGATGAGGATGTGCCGGTCGGTGACGTCGGTGTCCAGGTCCTTGAGGATGCGCACCACGCCGGAGGACTTGGTGCCCGAGCCGTAGGAGGACACCGCCATCCAGTCCATCGGGGCGCTCATGTGCAGCCGGCGCGACAGGTCCGCCATGACGTAGACGGCCCCCTTGAGCACGCCGACGAGCAGAGGGTCGCGACCGGCGTAGTCCGCGTCGATCTGCGCGGCCATCTCATCGAGGCGCTGCCCGATCTGCTCCTCAGTGATGAGAACCTGCTGAAGGTCCGATCCCATGTCCGTGGCGTCCATACGCCCTGCCTTCCTCATGTGTCGTCATGGCTGCGCGGGCTCACCGGGGCCGGGGAGGCCACCGGTCCGCGCCGACGCCATAAGCCTGCCACAACGGGCCCCGGCCTGACACGTCAGCTGACGCGACGTACCCACACGTCGGGGCGGGCAAGCTCAGCCGGCGTGGGCAGCAGCTCGGGATCGGCCCACACGGCGTTGAGCCCCTCGTGCCCGATACGGGTCACGACGCTGCGCACGAAGGCGGCGCCGTCGGCGTACTGGGCCTCCTTGGCCTCCAGGCCCATGAGCCGGTGCAGCAGGAGCGAGCCCAATCCGGGCCCGGGGCCGATGCCGCCGTCGGCCGCGCGGCTGCGCGAGAGCACGGCCCGGAGCCGGTGGACCGAGGGCATCCGGTTGGGGTGCACGTCATCGAGGACCACCTCGGCGTGCCCCTCCAGGAAGGTGAGCGCGGCCGCCAGGGAGGCGACCTCGGCGCGATCCGTGACGTTCATCAGACCCTCGAGCACCCGCCCTCGGCCGGCGCGCGCCGCAAGGCGCACCGCCCGGCCTCGCCGCGGCCGACTCCCCCGCTCCTGCCGGCTCCCGCCGCCGGCGCTTCGGGCACCGTCGGCACCGCCGTACACGGCCTCGACGACGGCGCCGATCACCATGCGCATGGAGTCCGACAGGTAGGGGCCGAGCCAGGGCGCGGCGGCCAGCTGGACGGCGTGGGTCATCTCGTGCAGGCAGACCCAGGCGGGCAGGTCGAGCATGTCCAGGTCCATCTGGCGGCGCACCGCCAGCACGTTGGGGGCCACGAGCAGCAGGTGCGGCGACGCCGCCCCATCCCAGCCTTCACCGGTTGTCACGTCACGGGCCGGCATGGTGGCGGACGTCATGACGTCGTCGCCCTCGCCGTCCCCCTCGCCGGAGGGGCGAGCGGGGCCGGCGGCACCGCCCCCGTGACCGTTGGTCCCGCTCGGGGCCGCGGGCACCACCTGCCCCAGGAGCCGGGTGGCCAGCAGGCTCATCGCCCCGGCGACCTCGGCGGCCCCGACGAGCTGGATCGCCTCCGAGGCCGGCGGGGCGGGCACCTGCTCCATGAGGCCGCGCAATGCCCGGGTGGAGGCGCGCACGAGCCCGGCCCGGTCGACGACGCTGACCCGCGTGGTCTCGGCGACCTGCTGGGCCGCCCGGTTCAGGCCGGTGATCCTGGCGACCCAGGCCGGTGCCTCCTGGGCGGAGCGGCGCAGGACCGCCACCGAGCTGGCGCGCGCCGAGCGCGAGGCGCTGGGGCCCGCCGGGATGAGCGCGGTCAGGCGCTCCACCGTCCACCAGTCGACGAGTCCCGCCGCTGTGCCCTGGGTCGTCACCGTGACACCTTTCTCGCCGAGTTCACCGGGCTGTCTGAGCCCCTGCCTGTCTCCGCTGCGCTGAACACGCCGCCGCGCCCCTCAGGAGCATCCGCACGAGGCCAGGGGCGCCACGAAGTGGTTGTCGATCGCGGCTGCGGCTGCGGGTGCCCCACCGCCGTTGGTGGGGAAGCCGTTGGTCATGACCGCGAAGGCCAGCTGGCGCCCGTCGGCGGTGGTGACGACCCCAGCTAGGGAGGCGGTCTGCTCCAGCGAGCCGGTCTTGGCGCGCACCGTCCCGGCCGCGGCAGTGTCGTGCAGACGCTTGCCCAGGGTGCCGTCCAGGGCGGCGACGGGCAGGTCGGCGATAAGGGTGCGTCCGGCCGAGCCGCCCTCGCCTCCGGCGGCCTTGGTGATGATCTGGGTCAAGAGCCTGGCGGGGACCTTGTTGCCCTTGGCCAGCCCGGAGGAGTCCAGGAGCGTCACCCCGGAGGTATCGAAGCCGTCCTTGCTCAGCTGGGCGAGCACGGCCTTGGAGGCCCCGGCGAAGTCAGTGGTCTCCTTGGCATGCGCGGCCACGAGCCGCCCCTCGACCTCGGTCATCGTGTTGTCAGAGGTCTTGAGCGACACGGCGAGGATGTCGGACAGCGGGGCGGAGGAGACCGAGGCCACCTCCCGGGCGCTGCCGGAGGCTGCGGCGCGCGTCGGCTCGCCGTCGACCGTGATGCCGGCCTCGCTCAGGTGCTTGGCGAAGGCCTGGGCGGCCTCCATGGCCGGGTCCTCCGGGTAGCCCTGGTTCTGGGTGGCCGAGACATCCACCATGATCGGCTGGATCTTGGCCACGTACTGCTCGTTGCCGGCCTCCCACTTCTCGTTCCACTGGGGGCCGGTGAACAGAGTGTCGTCCAGTCTCAGGGAGACCGACGTCGTCCCCTGGGACTTGAGCTTCTCGGCGGTGGCGCGGGCGAGGTCGCCCAGACCCGCGTGGCCGGCCGTGGCACTCGGGTTGCCCTCGTTCTCAGCCAGCAGCACGTCACCGCCGCCCACGAGGGTGAGGGTCTGCCCCTCCAGGACGGCCTTGGTCTGGAGGGTGTGGCCCGGGCCCATGGAGGACAAGGCTGCCCAGGCGGTGAGCACCTTGTTGGTGGAGGCCGGCGTCACCCCGGAGGCGGCCGAGCGGTCCAGCAGCTCCTCGCCGGTGGCGACGTCGACGACGGAGGCCGTCACGTTCCCCCCGGTCAGGGCGGCGTCGGAGACCACGCCCTGGATGTAGCCGCTCAAGGCAGTCTTGGAGGGCGTGGGAGCCCCCTGGTCCAGGCCGGAGGGGGCGGCGGTCTTGGCGCTGGGGGCGGCCGGCGTCGGGAAGGGCCGGGGGGCGACGTCGGCGTAGGCGACCGTCACCGGGCCGGGCAGCAGGTCGAGAGCATCGCCCAGGCTGTAGTAGCCGCTGAACACCAGCAGGCTCGCCGCCGTCAGGGCAGCGGTCTGGACCTTGCGCATACGTCCTCCGGACTGGGTTGTGGACAGGCTGGGATGGCCTGTATATCAAGTAGGTGGGGCGCCCAGGAGGTTACTGCCACCCGTGCACCGACGTGCAGAGTACGCGTTTACCGACCTCAGGCGCTGTCGTGCGCCACACTAGTGCCATCAATACCCGCCCCGCCGGATCGACGCCGACCACCAGGCGCCGCTCCAGCGCCCAACGAGCTGAAGACACGAGCGAAGGAGGCTCCCCGTGGAGTTCGACGTCACGATTGAGATCCCCAAGGGCAACCGCAACAAGTACGAGATCGATCACGAGACCGGTCGAATCCGCCTGGATCGCATGCTCTTCACCTCGACGCGCTACCCCGACGACTACGGCTACATCGACGGGACCCTCGGCGAGGACGGCGACCCCCTGGACGCCCTGGTCCTGCTGGAGGAGCCGACCTTCCCCGGCTGCGTCATCCGCTGCCGCGCACTGGGCATGTTCCGCATGCGCGACGAGAAGGGCGGCGACGACAAGGTCCTGTGCGTACCCAGCGCCGACCAGCGCGCCTCCTGGCGTACCGACATCGAGGACGTCTCGGAGTTCCACCGCCTGGAGATTCAGCATTTCTTCGAGGTCTACAAGGACCTCGAGCCCGGCAAGTCCGTCGAGGGCGCCCACTGGGTGGGCCGCGAGGAGGCCGAGGAGGAGATCCGTCAGTCCTTCCAGCGCGAGGCCGACCGCGTCGCCCGCGAGGGCCACTGACACGCACCAACCGTACGGGGCGGGACGGGGCGGGACGGCACATACGCTCTCGGCTACCATCCGCGCCGCTCGTTCCTCGCGCCGCTCCCGCCAGACCCGCCACGCCTTCGAGCACATATGCCGCCCCACCCCTGCTCAGGGGTGGGGCGGTTCAGTGTCCTGGCGGGTCACCTTCCGGCGGGAGGACTGCCGCTGAGAGTGTTGAGAGGCGCACCGGGTAGGGCATGACGCCGGCGTACCGCCCACCCCGCCCCCGTTTTAGAGGCGCACCGCGTAGGGCATGATGCCGGAGTAGCGCATGGAGGTGACACGCACGGTCATGCCGAAGGTCGGCGCCTCGATCATCATGTCGTCGCCCAGGTAGATGGCCACGTGGTAGATGCCGGACTGGCTGCCGTCGGAGGACCAGAAGACCAGGTCCCCGGGCTGAGCGGCGTCGAGCGGAACCAGGGAGCCCTCCCCGTACTGCACGCGTGAGGAGTGCGTGAGCTCCACACCGGCGGCCGCGTAGGAGACCATCGTCAACCCCGAGCAGTCCAGGCCCGCAGCCGACTCCCCGGCCCACACGTAGGGGGTGCCAAGGTATCCCATGGCCGCGTTGATGGCAGTGGAGGCGGCGCTGCCGGAACGCGACGGCGCGGGCGCAGGCTCCGGGGCCGGTGCGGGTGCCGGTGCGGGTGCGGGTGCGGTCTCCTCTTCGGCCGCCTCGGGCTCCGGCTGGGAGGTGGTGGCGGGTTCCTGGGCCGAGGACTGCTGGCCCGGGCTGGGCCGGCTCGCCTGCTCCTGGGGAGCGGGGGCCGACTCCTGAGGTTGGGCGGCGGCCTGCTCGGCCTGCTTCTGGGCGAGGTCGGCGGCGGCCTTCTCCGAGGCCGCCTTGGCTGCGGCCTGGGCGGCGGCCTCCTCGCGGGCCTTGCGCTCGGCCTCGACCTGGTTCTGGTACTTCGTCTCCAGCTCGACGGTGGTGTTGCGCTGCGCGGCCAGCTGAGTGATGAGGCTCTGGCGGTTGGTGCGGGTGGTGGTGACGGCGCTCTGGGCCTCGTTGGCGGCGGCCTCGGCGTCGATCTTGGCGGTCTCGGCGGAGGTCTTGGCGGCCTCCTTGGCCTTGACCTTCTGGTCGGCGATGGTCTGCATGCTCGTGGCCACCGCCTCGAGGGCCTCGACGTTCTGGACCTTGGCGTTGTTCTTCTCCCCGGCTCGGGTCAGGGCGACGTCGGCGTCGGCCAGGTCCGCCAGCGACTCGCTGGTCAGGTACGGGGTGAGCGGGTCGAGCGGGTTGCCGCTCTCCTGGTAGGTCTGCACGACGATCGAGCCGAGGTCGGAGCGGGCCGACGTAGTGCTGGAGGCTGCGGAGTCGGCGTTGGCCTGGGCGGTCTGGGCGTCCTTGGTGGCCTTGTTGAGCTCGTCGACGGCGGCCAGGTAGTCCTCGTTGGCGGACTGAGCCTTGATCTGCGCCTCCTCCAGGTTGCTGCTCTCCTGGGCGAGCCGGGCCTCCAGGGAGGCGATGGAGGTGGAGGTCGAGCGCTCGGAGGCCTTGGAGCGATCGATGTCGCTCTGGTCCACGGGGTCGGCGAGCACCGACGGCGCCAGGGTGCATGCCAGGGCCACCACTGCGGTGGCGACGACACCGTGTCCGTGCCGTCTTGAGGGGATCGGGCTCACAGGGGTTCTCCGTCGTGATGGGGCTGAACGTGAGGATGACGCCTCACCCGGGGACCGACGTCGGCCCGCCGTCGGGATCCGTTCCGCGGAATCAGGGGGCGCGGAGCGGATCAGGGGACGAAGACGGCAGGCAGCGTCAGCCCGGATGCGACAAAGCCACACTAGTCGCTTTGGCCCCATCTGAAAACAGATTTCACACTATTCACAATCGTAACTTACGCCCCTGTAGTTAGGGGGTTGTGCCTGCATTGGCGGGGCTCCCAGCCGTCGTCATATGTCTGTGATCGATATGGCATCCAGCACAAATGACCGTTTGTGCAGGTCATCGCGGGTTTAAACGGCCGGACCCGTCACTAAGGGAAGACGCTCAACCGCGCCACCCCAGCCCCACAGCAAGGGGACGCCAGTGCGGCGCCACACCGGTGCCGCACCCGCACCGAGCCCTCGCCGCGGCCGCGTGGCGGACGCCCGTTTGGACCACCTGCGGAGGAAACCGCTAAAGTCGGAGCATGTTCCGTCGTCCTGAGGCCCTTCGGCCGGACACCCCCACCACGGGGCGAATGCGCAGCTGACGCGCACGCCGCCGTCGGCCCACGTGCGCGTCCCCGCCATCACCCGCACCATCACAGAAGTTGCAGCAACGGTGACGGCGGACGACTCAGTGCCACGACCCCTCGCCCCTCCTGCAGCCGGGCCGGCTCCGACGCCGGACGCAGCGGGCCCCGGGCAGCCGCCCACCAGCGCGCCGCAACCGCCGGCGCGAGGCAGGCACCGTTCGTGACGCTGACATCGCCGCCGGTCACCGGGAATCACCAAGGAGCCCTCATGACCGACCAGCACCCCACCCCCGCCCAGGTCGCCCCCCAGAGCGCGGAGCCGATCCCCTCCCCCACCAGCCCGGCGGGGTGGCGCTTCGAGACCAAGCAGGTCCAGGCCGGGCACGACCCCTTGGCCGAGCCCGCCCACGCCCGGGCCATCCCGATCTACCAGACCTCCTCCTACGTCTTCGAGTCGGCCGAGCAGGCGGCCGCCCGCTTCGCCCTGAGTGACCTCGGCCCGATCTACACGCGCCTGAACAACCCCACCAACGACATCGTCGAGCAGCGGATCGCGGCACTGGAGGGCGGCGTCGGGGCGCTGCTGACGTCGTCGGGCCAGGCGGCCACGACCCTGGCCCTCGTGACGCTGGGCGGGGCCGGGGACAACATCGTGGCCTCGCCCTCCCTGTACGGCGGCACCACGAACCTGCTCACCCACACCCTGCCGCGCCTGGGCATCGAGACCCGCTTCGTGGACGAGCCGGGCGACCCGGCGGCCTGGGCGGCGCTGGCCGATGAGCGCACCGTCGCCTTCTTCGGGGAGTCGATCCCCAACCCGCGCGGCGACATCCTCGACATCGAGGCGATCGCGGCGGCCGCGCACGAGCTGGGCATCCCGCTGGTCGTGGACAACACGGTGGCCTCGCCCTTCCTGACCCGCCCCTTCGAGTGGGGCGCCGACATCGTGGTGGCCTCGGCGACGAAGTTCCTGGGCGGGCACGGCTCCTCCGTGGCGGGCGTGATCGTGGACTCCGGCAGCTTCGATTTCGCGGCCCAGCCCGAGCGCTTCCCGGGCTTCAACACGCCCGACGAGTCCTACCACGGCCTGGTCTACGCCCAGGACCTGGGGGTGGGCAGCCCACTGGGTGCGAACCTGGCCTTCATCCTCAAGGCACGCGCAGAGGGGCAGCGCGACCTCGGCTTCGCACTGGCGCCGCACTCGGCCTTCCTCATCGCCCAGGGCATCGAGACGCTCTCGCTGCGCATGGAGCGGCACGTGGACAACGCCCTGGCAGTGGCCACCTGGCTGGAGGGACGCGACGACGTCGCCTCGGTGCGCTACTCGGGGCTGGCCTCCAGCCCCTACTACGAGCGGCACCGCAAGTACTGTCCGCGCGGGGCGGGCTCGATCCTCACCTTCGACCTGGCCGGTGGGCGTGAGGCGGGGGCGGCCTTCATTGACGCCCTGAGTCTGTTCTCCAACCTGGCCAATATCGGGGACGTGCGCTCGCTGGCGATCCACCCGGCCACCACGACGCACTCCCAGCTCGACGACGCCGGCCTGGCCGCGGCCGGGATCAGCGCCGGGACCGTGCGCCTGAGCGTGGGGATCGAGCACATCGACGACATCCTGGCCGACCTCGAGCGCGGCCTGGCGGCGGCCCGGGCCGTCGGGGCGGGCGAGCCGAGCGCGGCGGCCGGGGCCTGAGGCGGCGTGCCATGAGTGCGACCACGTCCTCCTCCTACCCCGTCTCCAGCGGCAGCACCGAGACCGAGCCGGCCGCCTACGGCGTCGGGACGGCCTCCTCCAAGCTGGTGGACCGCAAGGCCGGCTCCCCCACGGGCGCCTGGCGGCCCGGTGACGAGCCGGGGCATCGCCGGTTCCTGGAGATCGGGGACCTGCCCCTGGAGTCCGGGGAGGTCCTGCCCAATACGGTCCTGGCCTTCGAGACCTGGGGGGAGCTGAGCCCACAGCGCGACAACGCGGTGCTCGTGCTGCATGCCCTGACCGGCGACTCCCACGTCACCGGTGAGGCGGGGCCCGGGCACCCGACACCGGGCTGGTGGTCGGACCTGGTGGGGCCCGGGCGGGCCATCGACACTGAGCGCTACTTCGTGGTGGCGGCCAACATCCTGGGCGGCTGCCAGGGCTCGACGGGTCCGTCGTCGACCGCCCCGGACGGGCGCCCCTGGGGGTCGCGCTTCCCCTGGCTGACCACGCGCGACGCCGTCGAGGCCGAGGCGCGCCTGGCCGACGCCCTGGGGATCGAGGTCTTCCACCTGGTCATCGGGGCCTCGCTGGGCGGGCACCGGGCGATCGAGTGGGGGGTCACCCACCCGCAGCGGGTGCGCAACCTGGCGCTGGTGGCCACCGGCGCCTCGACGACCGCCGACCAGCTGGCCTGGTGCCACCTGCAGGAGCTGGCGATCGTGGCCGACCCCTTCTTCTTCGACGGCGACTACTACTCCCACTCGGTGGGTCCGGTGCGGGGGCTGGGGCTGGCGCGGGCGCTGGCGCACACGACCTACCGCAGCGCCGCCGAGCTCGACGAGCGCTTCGGGCGGCGCCACCAGGGAGAGGAGGACCCTGCGGTGGGCGGGCGCTACCAGGTGGAGTCCTACCTGGACTACCACGCCGGCAAGCTGCTGGCGCGCTTCGACGCCAACACCTACCTCATCGTCACCCACTCGATGATGGTGCACGACGTCGGCACGGGGCGCGGCGGCATCGAGGCGGCGCTGGCGCGGGTGCAGGCGCGCACGCTGGTGGTGGATGTGGACTCTGACCGGCTCTTCCTGCCCGCCCAGGCCGAGGAGCTGGCCGGCGGCATCCCCGGCGCGAGGCGCGAGACCATCAGCTCCCTGCACGGGCACGACGGCTTCCTCATCGAGGCCGAGCAGATGGACGCGATCCTGCGCGACTTCCTGGCCGGCGCATAGACACCAACAAACCGACAAAAACTTCAGAAACGACCCGGAGCCGCGTCGTTTCTGAAGTTTTTGTCGAAGTGTGTGGCGCGCACCGCGCCGCCAGGGGCCGAGCGGCCGCGACGTTGGGGACCGAGCGGTCGGCCTTTGGCGACTCGCCCGACTTTGCAGAATCGAGATGTTCCGTTACCTTATCGTGAGACGTCTGACATCTACCGTCTACGTCTCCTGTTGAAGGCAAAGCCGCCTCGGCTCCTTAGAACGGAACACCTATGACATCGCATAGTCCTTTTTCCCGGAGGCGCCTGCCGGCCCTCCTGGGCTCCCTGCCACTGGCCGCCACCGGCCTGATCGCCGCCGCGCCCCCGGCGCACGCCGTCCCCACGTCTGACGGCCTGGCCGACGTCACCATCACGCAGGTGAACGCCCCCACGGACGGCCTCTACTCCGTCGGCGACGTCATGACCTTCAACATCACCCTCACCAACACCAGCGGTGAGGCCCACTCCTACGCGCCGGCCTCGACGAACCTGTCCGGGAACGTCTCCAAGTGCCGGTGGCGCAACGTCCCGGCCGGAACGACCAAGACCGACTGCACCGGCCTGGCCACGCACACGGTGACCGCCGAGGACATCAAGGCCGGCGGTTTCACCCCGCAGATCGCCTACGAGGTCAAGGCCGTGGAGTACGCCGGTAAGGCCCTGAGCACCCCGGAGACCATCAGCGGCGCGACGAGCCCGGTCAAGGCCAACTCGCTGCGGGTCGAGTCGATCACGCCGTCGTCGAGTCAGGAGAACTACAAGCTGGGCGACACCGTCACCTACACGGTGCGCGTGCGCTCGGTGTCGGACAAGACGATCAACGTCGCCGCCACCGAGTCCTCCTTCGACGACCTGGGCCGCCAGTGCCACTGGGGCGGCCTCAAGCCGGGCAAGGGCGCCGTCTACAACTGCAAGCCACTCACCCACACGATCACGCAGGCCGACGTCGACGCCGGCCGCTGGACGCCGTCGATCACCCTGACGGCCACCGGCACCGACGGCGCCACCCTCCAGACGCTCACCGCCACCGGCAACCCGATCAACGTCGTCGGCGACCACCCGCAGGCCACGCCCGCGCCGGCGCCCGACGCGAGTACGGAGCTGCCAGCCTCGATGAGCCAGGCCCAGCACCTCGCCCCCAACACGGCCACCGACAACTACCGCATCCCGGCGATCACCACCGCCCCCAACGGGGACCTGCTCATCTCCTACGACGAGCGCCCGAAGGACAACGGCAACGGCGGCAGCGACGCCCCCAACCCGAACCACATCGTCCAGCGCCGCTCCACCGACGGCGGCAAGACCTGGTCGGCGCCCACCTACATCCACCAGGGCACGGAGACCGGCAAGAAGGTCGGCTACTCCGACCCGAGCTACGTCGTCGACCACCAGACGGGCACGATCTTCAACTTCCACGTCAAGTCCTACGACCAGGGCTGGGGCGGCTCGCAGGCCGGCACCGACCCGGACAACCGGGGCATCATCCAGGCGGAGGTGTCGACCTCCACGGACAACGGCTGGACCTGGACGCACCGCACGATCACCGCGGACATCACGAAGGACAAGCCGTGGACCGCGCGCTTCGCGGCCTCGGGCCAGGGCATCCAGATTCAGCACGGCCCTCACACCGGGCGCCTGGTGCAGCAGTACACGATCAGGACCGCCGGCGGCGCGGTGCAGGCCGTCTCGGTCTACTCCGACGACCACGGGAAGACCTGGCAGGCCGGCACGCCGATCGGGACCGGCATGGATGAGAACAAGGTCGTTGAGCTCTCCGACGGCTCCCTCATGCTCAACTCGCGCGCCTCGGACGGCTCCGGCTTCCGCAAGGTGGCCCACTCCACCGACGGCGGACAGACCTGGAGCGAGCCGGTGTCCGACCAGAACCTGCCCGACTCGGTGGACAACGCCCAGATCATCCGCGCCTTCCCGAACGCCGCCCCGGACGACCCGCGCGCCAAGGTGCTGCTGCTGAGCCACTCGCCGAACCCGAAGCCGTGGTCGCGCGACCGCGGCACCATCTCGATGTCCTGCGACGACGGCGCCTCCTGGGCGACCAGCAAGGTCTTCCACGAGCCCTTCGTCGGCTACACGACGATCGCGGTGCAGTCCGACGGCAGCATCGGGCTACTCAGTGAGGACGCCCACGATGGCGCTAACTACGGCGGCATCTGGTACCGCAACTTCACGATGAACTGGCTCGGCGAGCAGTGCGGCCAGAAGCCTGTGGAGCCGAGCCCGGCACCGTCGCCGACGGCAGCACCCTCGGCGACACCGACGGAGAAGCCGGCCCCGTCGGCGGCGCCGAGCGCTGAGCCCACGCAGGCCCCGGCACCGTCCTCCGCGCCTGAGCCGAGTGCTGCCCCTGAGCCGAGCAGCGCCCCGGCTCCGGAGCCCACGACCGCCCCGAGCACGGAGCCCACGCCGGCCCCGGCGCCGAGTTCCGCACCTGAGCCGAGCGCTGGGCCGACCGCTGCGCCCGCACCGGAGACGTCCTCTGCTCCGGCCGCCGAACCGACGCAGGCCCCGACGGTGGCACCGTCGGCTGAGCCCACGCAGGCGCCGGGCGCGCAGCCGAGCGCCGCGCCGTCGGAGAAGCCGGGAGCGCAGCCGAGCTCGGCCCCCAAGCCGGGTGCGACGAGTCAAGCGCCGTCGGTGGCGAACCCGAAGGCGACCGCGGCGCCGTCGGGGAAGGCGTCGTCGAGCGCGAGCCCGGCACCGAGCCGGAGCGCGGCGGCGACGTCGAAGCCGGGCATGGAGCCCGATGAGATCGATCGGCCGTCTGACGGAGCCATGGCACAGCCGACCGGTGGCGCCAGCGCGCCGAGCGCCGCGCCGACGCAGGCGGCGAAGGCCGGCAGCAGGCTGTCTCGTACGGGGACCAACGCGCTGCTGGTCCTGGGCCTTGCGGGTGTCGCGGTTGTCGGCGGGTACCTGCTGCTGCGGGCTCGTCGCTCGAAGAACTGAACGCGCGATGAGCCGGTTCTCCGGCTCTGAGCACTGACTGAGGGGTGGGACGCCGGCGCGTCCCACCCCTCAGTGCTGTTCTGGGCGGCGGACCTGGTCCGCCTCAGCAGCGCGGCCCGACCTTCCTCAGGCGCAGAACGCCCGGCGATGTCCAAATCGGACACAAAGGCCCAGAGCGGGACAGAACCGGCGAGAAGAAACCGCATGATTCCAACGTTTCGTTTCCCGGGTTGGCAACGCCGGGGCTCCTTTGTATCCGATTTGGACACCGAACCACCCGCGCAACACCAAGAGGATCAACCTGTGAGCCCACGGATGAGCCGTCGGCCGTCACTACAGACGATCCGATGGCGTCAAGGCCCGCCAGACGCACTCACACGCCCGGATCAACATCGCCTTCCCGCTTCCCCTGTTAACTACTAGCGTTATTAACGGTCTCCGTTATACCCTGTCGTTGTGATCAGGTCCTTCGCGGACAAGGCGACCCAACGAGTGTGGCGCGAGGAGTACGTTCGTGCCCTCGACAGGTCGCTCCAGCGCGCCGTGCTACGCAAGCTGGAGCTTCTGCACGCAGCAGCCGATGTCGAAGACCTGCGCATCCCACCGGGCAACCGGCTCGAGCGACTGACTGGCGATCGACGTGGCCAGTACAGCATTCGGGTCAACGCCCAGTGGCGACTCTGCTTCACCTGGCATGAAGGAGGTGCGGATGATGTCGAGCTCATCGACTACCACTGACGCTGACCGGATCGACCCGATTCACCCGGGCGAGGTCCTCATGGAGGACTTCATCGAGGGGTTCGGGATCACCCAGAACAAGCTTGCCACGGCCATCGGCGTGCCCCCGCGCCGCATCAACGAGATCGTGCACGGCAAGCGCGGCATCACCGCGGACACCGCTGTACGACTGGCCAAGTACTTCGGCACATCTGCCGAGCTCTGGATGAACCTGCAGAGCCACTACGAGCTCAGGCTCGAGCGCCGGGCCTTGCGCGAGCAGCTCGACAACATCGTGCCGCTGCAGTCGGTGGCGTAGACGCCGCAGGCGGCATGTGCGACCGACGCTCATACTCAGCGAACGGGTACCGGCTGACGCGGGCTCGCCGCTCGAAGAACTGAACACACGATGAGCCGGTCATCCGGCTCTGAGCACTGACTGAGGGGTGGGACGCCGTCGCGTCCCACCCCTCAGTGCGCGCCTTCACGCCGAGAGTCCGCCCTCAGATTCCTCACAACAAGTATCCCGTTCACGGGACGGGGTATTAATCGCCTTGTAGGATAACAACAATCGCAGGTCAACTTCTGCGTGATGACACGATCACGCCGGGCGAGCGCTCACACGGCACATACTCGCTGGCAGAGCAGGAGGTGACGCCGAGAATAAACCAGGCACTCACCGGAAATACCATTCGTGTATCTTGTAGAAGGAGAACAATGAGCCCTTTGACACGACGTTCACTGATCACCACCCTCGGGCTGGGCGCCGGAGCCACAGCCGCAGGCCTACTCGCGCCCACCACAGCGTTTGCAAGCACTCCATCGCGTTCCTTCAGCACCCTTGTCTTCGATGAGCAGTTCACGGAAGGCACAGACTTCAACGCCGCACGGTGGCGGGAGAAGGAACCCAAGGGCGACACCTACATGGACTACGACTGGGGCGTCATCACGCATGACACCCACAGCGTAAGTGGCGGAGCGGGCCACCTGTTCTGGCGCAAGCGCTCAACTCCCAAGACCGGCTGGCAGAACAAATACGACGAGGGCAGAACCGTTCGCCACGTCAACGAGGCATCACTGACCACCGAAGGGCTCTTCTCCTTCGTCTATGGCTCCGTCGAGGTACGAGCACGCTTCCCTCAGAGCCACCTCGGCCTGTGGGCAGGAATCTGGCTGAGGCCGGACGGGGCAGCGAATGGCGGAGAGATCGACATCGTCGAGACCTACGGGGGCGGCCGAGCCAAAGGAGTCGCCGAGTCGACGGTCCACTTCGACCAGTCCGGGAAGAACAAGAGCGGCAAGGGCATCAGCAACAAGCCGAACTTGAGCGCCTGGCACACCTACCGAATGGAGAAGACTCCGGAACGCATCACGTTCTTCTTCGACAACCAGCGATTCCATGAGGTACTGCGGTCCAACGACCAGCAGGCCTTCGATCGCTGCTTCGGCGCCAACACCCCCTACCACCTCCTTCTCATCACGCAGACGGGGAGCCACTACTGGGGGAAGCTGGACACTAGGAACTTCAAGGAAGCGCAGTTCGACATCGACTACCTGCAGGTCCACTCCATGGACTAGCCGGTCAATGAAGGGGGTGGGGTGCGCCGGCACCCCACCCCCTCGTTGCTGTTCTTCATGCTTGCCCGCTTACTCGACGTCGAGGGGGCCGTTGATGTGGAGGGTCTCGGCGTCGAAGCGCCGGTTGACTCGCGAGGCGGTGGAGTCGTCGATGCGGCCGGCGAAGCGCAGGCTGTGTACGCGCTCGCGCAGGTGCTCGATGACGGCGAGCCGCAGGGCGCTCTCCTGGTCACCGTAGACGCTTGCCTCCTCCTCTGCGCTGGCGTTGCTCACGGATCTGTGACGACGTGCATAGTCGGCGCGCACCGCCTCGATGGCTGCGTCGTCGTCGACGCCCGCGCGTTCGGCGATGGCATCGAGCTGGCTGATGGTGTCGGCGAGGACGTCGGCAAGGACCTCGGTCTCCTGCGACTCGACTGACTCGGCGGTCCGCGTGCCGGCCGAGGGCCTGGCGTTGGCCCAGCGGACCACGTAGGGCAGGGCGAGGCCCTGGATGAGGAGGGACAGGAGGGTCGCGCCGGCGACCACGAGGATGATGAGGTTGCGCTCGGCGTAGGCGGTGCCGTCGAAGGAGGTCGGGATGGACAGGGCCATCGCCAGTGAGATCGCGCCGCGGAAGCCGGCGATTGTGGAGACGATGCGGCCGCGGATGTTGGTGCGGCGCAGGCGCTGCTCGGGGCGGCGGTCGAGGGCACGGATCGAGTAGATGATGAGGTGCTGGCCTGCGAATCTTCCCGCGACCATGGCGATGTAGATGATGGGGATGAGGATGAGGCCGCGCACGAGGTCGGCGCGGGGGAGCTCGGCGACGATGCCGGGGAGTGCCACTCCCACCATGACGAAGAGGATGGTGTTGAGGATGTGGGTGAGGATCGTCCAGAAGGGGATGCCGAGGACTCGCGAGCCCAGGGACATGTGCGGGGCGGCGAAGCGGGAGATGACGATTCCGCAGGTGACGACGGCGAGCACGCCTGAGCCGCCGATCTCCTCGGCGATGAAGAAGGTGAGGAACGGGGTGGCCAGGGCGGTGATTGTCGCCAGCATGGGGTCGTCGGTGATGGTGCGTACCCGGACCGATCTTCGTGACTGCCGCACCGACGAGGACTCTGCACCGATTCCTCCCCCGAAGGACAGGAGGAGGTGCTGTGTGACGAGACCGAAGGTGACGCCGGAGGAGTCTTGCGCGGTTTGGAGGGCGATGGCGAAGATGACCAGGGCGGTGCCGTCGTTGAGTAGCGACTCGGCTTGGAGGACGGTGCGGCTGTTGGGGTTGATGCCGCGTCCCAGGCTGGAGACGGCGGTGGCGTCGGTGGGGCAGAGGCAGGCGCCGATGAGGAGGGCGGCTCCCACGCTCAGCCCCGTGAGGACGCCGATGAGGGTGATGAGGGCGGCCGTGATGGCGACGAGCACCGTGGCGCTGAGGATGATGCCGCGCAGGCTTCGCCGCATGCGGTTGAGGGAGACGGACGGCGATTCCCAGTACAGGAAGATCGGCAGGAAGATCGTGAGCACCACGGTGCTGGGCAGGGACATCTCCTCCCCCACCGGGAGCAGCGCGACGCCCACGCCCGCGGCGATGAGAAGTACCGGAGCGATGAGGCGGAACCTGTTGGCGATCGCGTAGGCGACAACCGAGGCGCCGATGAGGGCGACGATGATCTCGATGGTCATGAGGCGGCCGGGTTCCCTTCCTGGGATGAGTGTGGAGGGCGGACTGCGGCCGGTCCGGGAGAGGGGGCAGTCAACCGAGCTCAGGGCCGCGGCCACGTGCGGTCCAGATCAGGACTGCGCCCGGCCAGGCCTGTGTCAGGTCCAGGCCGGGCGCAGCCTACAGACGCTTCCTTCAGCGCCCCTAGGGATAGTCGATTCGCTTCACGAGATGCCGTTTCAATCCTCGGAGTGCGCGGCTCGGGTGAGGGCTTCCAGGCGAGGCTCGATGGACTCGGACATCATGGTGATCTCACGCTCGGGGACTCGGTTCGCCCGCGCCTGGCCCCGCCATCCTGACAGGGACGCAGTGATGCGTCTGATTCGCTCCCGCGCCTCCGATTGAGTGAGCCGGTAGTCGTTTGCGATAGCCAGAAGCCCGTCGATCTCGTCGGGCATCGCGTCTGCTCCCATGATCGACGTCGCACGGGGCCGACTGGGGTCGGGATTCGGGTTGACGTCGAAGACGGGGCTGAGTCTCCAGAGCCCGCGGTCGGCGAGGAACCCGTGGTTGCGCAGGTGGTCGTCAGTGTTGCCGAGGGCGATGCTCGCGATGATTCGGTCGTAGAACTCATGGAGGTCTTGGACGGGCGAGCGTGAGAGATCGCGAATCGCCTCGGCGAGGTCGGCGTAGTCCTTCTGGTCTCCGTCGGACGATCCGGTGGCTGTCATGGCACTGATGTAGCCGATACGCGCGCCATCACGGGTTCTGTCGAATCGCCGCAGGATGAGGATGCATCGATTGCCCACTTGGGTGAGCTGGTGCTGGGGTGTGCGAACGCTCGCGGTCTCAAGCAGGTCGAGAGCGGTGGCCTCCCAGGCCATGACGTCCCAGGAGTCGCTGGAGTGAGGGAACTTCGCAATGGCGAGGCCACCATCGTCGAGCCGAACTGAGGCCTTGGGCCGCGCACCGCCGAGGCCCGTCGTGCCTGTGTCGAGAAGTCGTTTAACGGCGTCGGAGGGGTCATCGTCGGAGGCCAGTTCGTCGCTGGCATGCAGCAGCTCAGGCAGAGCGACGAGCCGCGGAACGCGTGAGGGCTCTCCCAGGAACTCGTCGCTCCCAGGGGCCCGGAAGCGCAGGGCGCCCTGTCGGGTGTCGTCGCTGACGCCCAGGAGGAAGTCGAGGTCGTCCAACTGACGGGGAACGCGTCCCTCATCGCGGGCTCGCGATCGTTCCGCCTTGCGGATGAGGTTGCGGCCCCAGCGGTCAGGCGCACTGTCAGCAAAGGCTCCAACGAGCCCAGACTGGTACTGAGCGCCGGGTACGAGGCTCAGGGCTGGGTCAATGTTCATCCCACCGTCGGCGAGGTAGGCGGGGTCGTAGAGAAAGGTGGTGGAGACCTGTCCGCGCGATCGGGTGACGTGCGCTTGGCCGACCAGACGGTGGGAGCCGTTGGCATCGGAGACGATCTCGATAGTGGTCATCGGGCGCGCTTTCTGGTGAGGCGGCCGGCGCGGAGGCGGCCGATGTCGCTGGCCAGGGGGTCGGCCGCGTCGACAAGCTGGTCGAGGATGCCCAGGGCGCGCAGCACCTGGGTGACGCTGTTGAAGCTGACGTTGGGGTTGCCCGACTCGATCTTGCGCAGGGTGTCACGGGTGATGCCCGCTCGCTCGGAGACCTGCTGCGCGGTCAGGCCGAGCACCATGCGCCACCCGCGCACGTGCTCTCCGAACTCCGTCACCTGACGGTCGATCCTGTAGCCCGACATGTCCCTCCGTTCACTATGACAACTATCGTAGCCCGAACTAAGAGTTGTGGCGATGCTGTTTGTCGTATAGTTCGGCGGCCTTGGAGAGGGCAACGTCTCCGGCAACTGAAGATCGCTCCCCGGACGCCTGGGCCACTCGCCGCTGGGTTGCTTAACCTCGCAGTTCAGAGGCAGAGCGTGGTGGCCGCGCCCGACGACGGTCCGCCGTTGTTTCTGGACTGCTCGCGGCAGCCGACCTTCGTTGACACACAGGCGGCGAGCCGCTGGTCGGCGAACCTGCAGCCTCGGCTCATGAGCGGCTTCGAGGCGCCCCTCTCATTGGCCGCAACTCGGGCGAGTCCTTTCAGCAGGCCTTCCACGGCCCGAGCTCCGTGACGGTCCAGCCCAGAGAAGTCCAGCAAGTGTTGGTATCGTGCTGAGCGAGACGTAACGACAGCGGGCGCGGCTACCAGCAACCATGCGATCAGCAGCGACTACGCGGTGAATGCAGAACTGTCGGCGATCGGCACGCCGATCCGCCGACACCGTCCGCAAGGTCGACTGACGCAGTCTAACTCTCCGCCCGACGTTCTCCATGCAGTTCAGCGCGCTCGACTCCCGCAAGCACTGGCGGCCTGCCACCGCAAAGACGAGGTGAAGGCTTCCCATAGTGCTGGCGCCACAGCCGCCGATGCTCAGTGAGACATGAGAACGCAGGCCGAGATAAGCCTATCGATCTTGCGGACATCGACCTGAGCCCCAAGCTTGATCTTGATGTGACCCGCCCGCGTCCACAGTTCGACTTCAGAGTTCATGTCGAATGTTCCCGCGTTCTCGGTCGACCACATGTTGATAGCACTGTAGGGCAGCGAGTAGATCTCCACCTTCCGACCAGTCAGGCCTTGAGCATCGCGGACGATCAACCGCTTCGAGGTGAACACAGCTGAGTCGCGCATCGTCTTGAACGCAGCGTACGGCTGCTCCCCTTGAACAAGAACGCCGAGGACGTCCTGAGGAATCGGAACCTCCGCCAAGAAGGTCCACGTAGCCACCGAAGCCATCTCCATGCCCATGATGTCGCCTCACTGAAAATAATGATCGCTGAGAAGCCAACCTACTTCGAACACAGACATTACCAAACGACACCTCGACATTCCAAGACACAAATATGCATACTTTGATTACTTCAATCAACATGCAAGAATTGATAGAATGCGTTCGAGTTAGCAACTACCGTTGATGCATCCCCAACACCTAACCCGCTTCTACCAACTAACCTATGTCGGAGAAATCAGTTCACAGCCGAGCACATCACCCCCGCGCCCAAGCCTTCAGACGGAGCAACAACTCGCACCCTTCTTATGTCAGCGCTCGGTAGCTACTCCCCGCCGACCAGAGACCCAAACCCACTCCACTGTAAGGCGAGGATACAGCGTCTGGAACGAGTACGACTGTCAAGGAGTTCTGGCACCCGTTACCTTGTTGGTGGTCCCGGGTGGTCCGGGGCTGGGCCAGCTGCTGTGGGCACGGGTGTCTTGCCCCTGTCCGCAGATGATCCGGGGGGTGTTGTCACCCGCGGCAGCCGGGCGCTGGTGACCGCTGATAAGGGGAACGGCCCGCTGCGGGTGAGGTCTTTCGCAGGCGTGGGTGCGGGGGCCGGCTTGTCCACCGGCTGGCCCCGCACCCATGCAGCGAGAGGCGGCAGGAGAGATGGATATCGAGGACATCGACGTCTTCATCGGCATCGACGTCGGTAAGAGCGAGCACTGGGCCACGGCCCTGAGCCGGGACGGGCAGAAGGTCCTCGACAGGGCGCTACCTAACGACGAGGAGCGCCTGCGTGCTCTCTACAAGAAGCTGGCCGATCACGGGAACCTGCTGGTGGTGGTCGATCAGCCCGCCACCATCGGGGCCCTGGCGGTGGCTGTGGCTCAGGACATGGGCATCACCGTGGGCTACCTGCCCGGACTGTCTATGAGACGCATCGCTGACCTGACGCCGGGCAGCGCCAAGACCGACGCCAAGGACGCGGCCGTCATCGCCCAGGCCGCCAGGACCATGCCCCACACCCTGCGTGCCATTAGCACCTCGGACGAGGAGGCCGCAGCGCTGAGCATGCTCACTGGCTTCGACCTGGATCTGGCTCGCCAGGTCAACCAGACCGCGAACCGGATCCGGGGGCTGTACACCCAGATCCATCCCGCCCTTGAGGCTGTGCTGGGGCCCTGGCTGGAGCACGACGCCGTCCTGGAGGTCATCACCGCCTGGCCCACTCCAGCAGAGCTGAAGCGAGCGGGCAAGACAAGGATTGACGCCAGGCTCAAGAAGCACGGGTGCAGGCGGCACGCCACCTGGGCCGGCCAGATCGTCTCGGCCCTGGAGCACCAGACCGTGGTGGTCGCCGGCACCGACGCCGCAGCAGTGGTGCTGCCACACCTGGCCAGGCAACTCACCTCCCTGCACGCCCAGCGAGCCGATATCGCCGCCCAGGTCGAGACCCTGGTGCAGGCCCACCCTCTTTACCAGGTCCTGACCTCCATGCCCGGGATCGGGGTCAGGACCGCAGCCGTCTTCCTGGCCGAGACCCTGGGCAAGACCTTCGACACCGGAGCCCAGCTGGCCTCCTACTCCGGGCTCGCTCCCGTCACACGTCGCTCCGGCTCATCGATCCGTGGTGAGCACGTCTCCCACGGCGGCAACAAGAGGCTCAAGCGCGCCATGTTCCTGTCCGCCTTCGCCTCACTGCGCTCTGACCCCGTCTCCCGGGCCTACTACCAGCGCAAACGCGACCAAGGCAAACGCCATAACCAGGCCGTCCTCGCCCTGGCCCACCGCCGCATCCTGACCCTGCACGCCATGATCCGCAACGGCGCACTCTACGACCCCCAACCAGCCACGAAACTACCCGCAGCCGCTTGACACACCACATAGGGGCACCCCCCTTTATCTAATCACCGAACAAACAACACTCGTGGCCACCAGCGTGAGTCCCCGACGGCTAAGACAGCCTTATCAGATAAACCGCAAATCAAGTCAGCCCTTTACGATGCCCTACCATCAAACGGGATCACGAGTGAGGTCGGCACTGCGGTACACATCTCAACTTGGGGCCATACAAGAGCTCAATAATTCAACCCACCGGAATTCACAGCCACATACTGACCATAGGCATGATCCTGACACACAAACCCATTTGTTACAGTCCATCTTCACGATCCAGGCGAGCATACATGTGCAACAAGTTCAGCACACCCCACCCGTCAGCACCCCTGAAGCACCCCCAACGAAGGTAGGCGAATGATAAGTATGATTTAAGTAAGTAACTTATCCTACTTGCGAATCATAAATTATCCGCCGCCACAGCAACTTCACCAACATGGCTAGGATCTGCAGGATGAAAAACCGGGCGTTCCATTTTGTTTCAATGCAAACGACGGCGCACTACAACCCATAACCGCAGCGGCAAGGCGTTCCGACCCTAACTTATCAACACACCAGCATTTTAAAGTTTGAGATAATGTCAAAACCGTTCGATTAATGGGAACGCAACCTCTTTATCAAAGCATGATTGGACCACTTTAACAACGTCAATCGCATCGCGAACGTAGGTCTGATCGATAGGCTGAAGGACCTCATCTCCAACACTGCTTCTATCACATGCATGCGCAATCTCATTTCGCCTAGCAACGATCTCCCCATACTTCTTCTGGACGTCATAACCTAAATGTAGATCACTCACTCTCGGCCAAAAGTTCGACACTCCAAACATTTTTGCTAGGTCATGAGGGCGCCGCTCATTTTGAAAAGTCGTCCGATTAATCTTCTCCTTGAGTACTCGGCGACGATGCGAATAGATTCTCAAATCATCGCATTCTATTTCATTCAATAAATCTGACAAATCTTTGATGCTGAACGTGAAGAGCTTTAGATTACTTCTGATGCTGGCCGACGAAATTAGTGCATAATCGTTGAGTAACTCAAAAAGAACGTTCGAAAAATAGTTGTCTATAGATCCAATCGTTTGAACAACCGAGTATCTAAGCATATCGTCAACAGCAGGAACAAGTATGTCCGAAGCCATTGAAGCCATTGCGCCGGCAAGAGAAACCGTCTCTTGCGCTCGGTAGATGTCACTTTTGAACGTAGCGGAAGCTTTGGTCTCTTTAATTTTCATTGTCGATCAGAAACTCAATCCTCGATGACATGGTGTCAAAAATGTTTCTAATGTTGGAAATGTTCTGAGCGACGTTATTCCAAACTACTCCAGTATATCCAAGATCTTCTGGCTCTAATGCAAATACCGGCTTCCCGCACGCTTGCGATGCTGCAATTAACGTATTGAACTCCGGGATTTCTGCAAGCTTGTAGCCATCCTTTAAATTCGCCTGGCGATACGTTCGATCAGAATACAATACGTTACTTGAACGTAAATGAGGAATCAGGCTCTGTCGGATAGCGGAATCCAGCTTGTCAAAGTAAGTCGCAAAAGCCGTAGTTGGTTCTCCATTTCGAAGCCGATAACGCTGCACGACGAAACCCAATAACTTCAGATTCGGTTCATGGAACGGGTAGTCCGCTTCGGCAAGAGCGTCAATACGTGAGGCCCTCATTCCCCAATCTATCCAACGCGGTATCACATTCGCCATGGATTCGATCGCCATAACGGAAAAGACATCTGGATTGACTGGAATTATCAAAGAATCCGAACTGGTAACGATATTCTGGTTAATCGCCCCGAGGCTGGGGCTGACATCAACTAGAATATAGTCGACATCATACTTTTTTCCAGTCTCTTCAAACAGATACCTAAAGCTGCCTGGAACATTTCGTAACGCCTGAAGTGACTCCGAAAGCTGCTGCGCTATCCCGAGCGTAGTCTCATGTTCCGCCAATCCAGCGTGCCCCGGAAGCAAGTAGAGCCCTTCCCTTCCCGGTACTGGGAAGCAATCAACAGGCTCCAGCATTCGCGGACGAGATTTGAATACTGGATCGAGTGCGTCCCAAATGTTTCGCCCCTCGAATCGCGTTTCATCAAGTGGGTGATCCAAACTGTTCTCGGGCTCAAACACGAGTCGAGTCAAATTGCACTGAGGGTCGGCGTCAACAATCAGTACGCGCTTCCCCTTCTCTGCCAGATTCCACCCAAGATTAAATGTAGTCGTTGTTTTAGAGACCCCGCCTTTGTTGTTAAATAGAACGATAGTTTTCATCAGAATCCTTTCAATTGTTTAATGTAGATTGTGGAAGATATGCGTGTAGTGCGCGAGACTCTCTTCGGTCTTTGGGAAACCAAAGCTGGTTACTTGAAGACTACAGAAAATTCCTGTTATCATAAATTTTGTAAGTCACACATTAAACCTAAACTCCACGACATCACCGTCTGCCATGACGTAGTCCTTTCCTTCCATGCGCACTCGGCCGTGAGCGCGGGCTTCGGCAACGCTGCCGTACTGGACCAGGTCATCGTAACTCACGATCTCGGCCTTGATAAAGCCTCGCTCGAAGTCCGTGTGGATGACGCCTGCCGCCTGAGGCGCCGTCGCGCCCTTGCGGATCGTCCACGCGCGGGACTCCTTCTCCCCCGCCGTCAGGTACGTCTGCAGCCCCAGGGTGTCGAACCCAACCCTGGCCAGCTTGTCCAATCCGGATTCCTCCTGCCCGTTGTCGTGCAGCATCTCCGCCGCCTCCTCGGGCTCCAGCTCCACCAGCTCGGCCTCGAACTGTGCGTCCAGGAAGATCGCCTCCGCCGGTGCCACCAGCTCGCGCAGCTCGGCCTGGCGGGCCTCGTCGCTCATCCCGGCGTCGTCCATATTGAACACATAGATGAACGGCTTGGTGGTCATGAGCTGGAAGGTCTTGAGCACCTCCGCGTCGATCCCGGCCGCCTCGGCCCCGGCGGACAGCAGCGTCCCCTCTTCCAGGACCTTGAGGGCCGCCTGCGCCGTCTCCAGCACCACCGGCTCCGTCTTCTTGCCCCGCACCTCCTTCTCCAGGCGCGGGATCGCCTTCTCCAGGGTCTGCATGTCCGCCAGCACCAGCTCGGTGCTGATCGTCTCGATGTCCCCGGCCGGCTCCACCTTCCCATCCACGTGGACCACGTCCGGGTCCTCGAAGGCGCGCGTCACCATGCAGATGGCGTCCGCCTCGCGGATGTTGGCCAGGAACTGGTTGCCCAGCCCCTCGCCCTCGCTGGCGCCGCGCACGATCCCGGCGATGTCCACGAAAGAGACCGTCGCCGGCACCACCCTCGCGGAGTGGAACAGCTCGGCGAGCTTGTCCAGGCGCGCATCCGGCAGGGGCACAACCCCCACGTTCGGCTCAATGGTCGCGAACGGGTAGTTGGCGGCCAGGACGGTCGCGCGGGTCAGAGCATTGAACAGGGTGGACTTGCCGACGTTGGGCAGTCCGACGATTCCGATGGTAAGTGCCACGCAGCAGAGTTTAGACGGCCCCTGTGACACCGTGCGCCCCGACGGCGTCCCCCGTCCGGGTCACGCCGTCGGCAGCCCCGCTTACTTACCGGCCCTCTCGTTCACCCGGACCGAGGCCCGCAGATCACGCCACGAGGTGTAGAAGCCCCCGCTGGCGTTGGCCCCGATCCCGGCCGTCACCGCAACCAGGCCCGCAGCCACCAGGATCACCACGACGCGCCCCAGGATCGCGCCGCCCAGCCGCGCCACCGACCGCTTGCGGCCGTCGCGCCGTCGGCCCCAGCGGGGCGACCAGAACATGACCGTCCCCAGCGCCCCCAGCGAGGCGACCACGGCCACGATGATCGTGCCCAGGCCGTTGATCTCGAAGGGCCTGGCGCGCACCGGCGAGACTGACCCCACCACGCGCTGGTCCTTGGGCGTCTCCGACAGGGGCTTCACGCCGGCGGCGGTGGCCTTGGCCCACGTATCGCCCTGGGGCGCCGTGATACCGGCCGCCTTGAACACCGCCGGGTCCGAGCCCCACCACGTCAGCAGCGACGGGAAGTAGTTGTTCCACAGGGTCCAGGAGTGCCCGCCCGAGGCCGGGGTGTCGACTGTCAACGAGTCCGGCTTGCGCACCGTGTCATCCATGAGCCAGGCCGCCCGGGCCGCACCGGAGGAGTCGTCCTGCGCCCCCAGGATGTAGAAGCGCATGCCGTCGGGCTCGCGCTTCCCCAGCATGGTGGACAGCCCGTTCTGCGCCTGGAGCGTCTTGCCGCTGTGCGCCAGCGAGCCCTCACCGGGCAGGTCGTAGGAGGACATGACCCCCACCGCGCCGAAGCGCTGCGGGACGTCGTAGGCGGTCCGGGCCGCGCAGTAGGCGCCCGCCGAGATCCCCATAATCATCCAGCCGGCCCGCTGCGTGGTGACGTTGGGGAAGGTCGCCTGGATCATGCGGGGAATCTCCTCCGCGGTCCAGGTCCCCACGGCCGGGCGGCCGGCGATGTTGACGCAGTCGGGCTGGCCGCCGTCCACATTGAGCGAGGGAAACACCAGGATCGACGGCGGGATGCGGCCGGCGTCGATCGCCTCCTGGAGCCGCTGGGGTGAGGCGATGCCCGTCACCAGGGACTGCGGGTCGCCGACCCAGCCGTGGAGCCCCTCGAGGACGTTGTAGGTGCGACCGTCGTCGGGCCGGTAGCCCGCCGGCAGGACGACGCGCACCGGCAGCTTGATGCCGCTGACCGGGCCGGTCCAGGTGGCCTCCTGCGAGCCGTCGCCGACGTCGTGGAAGGAAGCCTTCCAGGCCGAGGCCGGCACGGCATCGTAGGCGGATGCCTGCGGCAGGGGCGCGATGCGCGAGGTGACCTGGGTGCGAGGGGTCAGGGCTTTGACGACGTCGCCGACGTTGCGCACGTAGTGCATGGGCCGGTTGATGAGCAGGCCCCCGAGCACGATGACGAGCACCACCGGCACGCCCACCATGACGGTGCGCGCCGTATAGCGGCCAACAGCCCGCAGCACCGTGCGCAGCGTGGGGCGGGCGAGTCGGGTGGGCCGGTCCGCGCTGCTGGCGCGCGTGGTGGCCGGAACAGTTCGCGGCAGAAGGACCGCGGCGACAAGGGTGGTTAGAACGGCAAGGACCAGCACGACTGCGATCGTTCGCAGGCTGGTCAGCGGGATGCTGCGCAAGAGGCTCACGTCCGATAAGCATGGCACCACCTGCCCAGATACCCATCATCCAGGAGTCGCAGAAGGACCGTGCTCTTGGTCTCCTCCCCTCCGCCGTAGGCAGGATCGAGAGGGACCCAGGACTGTTGCCCCAGGTCCGAACGGTCGATTGGTATGTAGCCGGGAGAAATATGCCCGACGACGACGCAGCAGCGGGCCGGTGGGCCGGATCGGCGGGTCAGGGCAGGGCCAGTCCGTTCGGCGGGCGGACGGGCCGGCCGAACCGGCGAGGCGGGGCGATCTGCGCCGGCGGGGCTCCGTGGGGCTTAAGGGCGCCGAATAGATGTCGCACCTCTGGGGCACCATCGGTTCATGAGCTCCTCAGCGGTCCTGCTTCCCATCCTGCTGCTCCTCGTCGGCCTGGCGATCGGGGCGGTCATCGGCTATCTCGGTGCGCTCGCCCGGCGCACCACCGCGCACCAGTCGGACGGCGAGCAGGTGGCCGAGCTGCGGGCGCAGGCCGCCCAGTGGCAGGCCCGGGCCGAGGAGCTGTCCTCGCGCACTCAGGTGGCCGAGGAGCGCGCCGAGCGGGACGGCTCCGTGCTGCGGGCGCTCGCACCCGTGCGCAGCCAGCTGGAGCAGGTGGGGGCCCGGGTGGAGTCCTTGGAGAAGCAGCGGGCGGAGCAGCACGCGGCCCTGGCCGAGCAGCTGAGGGCCACCGCCCTGCGCGAGCAGGACCTGGCCCGCTCCACGGCATCCTTGGAGGGGGCGCTGCGCTCACGCTCGGCGCGCGGCATGTGGGGTGAGGTCGAGCTGGCCCGGGTCCTGGAGGCCTCCGGGATGATGCGGCACGTGGACTTCTCCGAGCAGCGCACCATCGGGGCGCTGGTCCAGCGGCGCGGTCGCCCGGCCGGCGCACCGGGCGCAGTGGGCTCAGTGGGTTCAGTGGGCTCGGCGGGCTCAGCCTCAGGTGAGGGGGCGGCCGGACGCTCCCGGCCGGACATCGTCGTCCATCTGCCCGGGGAGGGCTACCTCGCCGTGGACGCGAAGGCGCCCATGGACTCCTACCTGGCGGCCACCGCCGTCCAGGGCTCCGGCCCCGAGGACGAGCAACGGCGCAGTCAGCTTCTGGAGGCTCACGCCCGGGCGCTACGCGGGCACGTCGACCAGCTCGCCGCGCGCCGCTACGACCGGGCACTGGGGGACTCCCCCGAGCTCGTGGTCCTCTTCGTCCCGGCGGAGGCGGTGCTCTCGGCCGCCCTGGAGGCGGACCCCGCGCTCCTGGAGCACGCGCTGGGGCGCGGCGTCGCCCTGGCCTCACCCGTGTCGCTGCTGACCCTGCTGCGCACCTGCGCCACGGCCTGGGCCCGCACCGCCGTCAACGACGACGCCCGCGAGCTGCTGGAGCTCGGTCGCACCCTCTACGAGCGGCTGGGGACCGTCGCCGGTCACCTCGACGCACTCGGTGGGGCGCTGCGGCGCAGCGTCACCGCCTACAACAAGGCAGTCGGCTCCATGGAGAACCGGCTCCTGGTGACCGCCCGCTCCTTGGAGACCCTCGGGGAGCAGGTGGACTCCCCCACGCTCATCAGTGCCGACGCCGCCCAGGTGCGCACCTTCACCGCACCCGAGCTCACCACCGAAGAGCACCCCGCCCCCACAACGACGTAATGCACGCCACACTCTCGGCCCGTGACGATTGACGCTTCCATGGCGTCTATCAGGCAGCGTTGCCTGCCATCTCATGACTGGCTGACACGCTGCCAGAACGTTTCCATACCCGATGGGCGGATGCCTCCCCTCATCGGACCTTCTCGGAGGAAGACATCATGCTGTCATTCATCGGAATGATTATCGCCGGCGCTGTACTCGGCGCCCTTGCCCGCCTCGTCATGCGGGGCGAGCAGAACATCTCGATCCTGTGGACCATCGTGCTGGGCGCCGTGGGAGCACTTGTCGGAGGCGCGGTCGCCAGCCTCTTCGGTGTCGCCCACACCGACGGGATCGACTGGATCCGTTGGGCCCTGTCCCTCGTCGCCGCCATCGTCGCGATCTCCGTCTACCTGGGCGTCACCGGCCGCAAGTAACCCTTCAGCGCCCTGAAGCGGGTTCCGCAGAGGCACTCACCGCCTCCGCGGAACCCGCTTCAACTTTTGTGACGCAAGCCATGGGTTGGGGCCGTGAGGATTCCCCTGCCCGCGGCGTCCTACCTACAGCGCGGCAATCAAGACGGGTAGCAACACCAGTCAGTCACGTCGGCCACTCATACGAGCCGGCCGGGCAGCCACTACGGCGCCGTGACGGACCAGCTGCTGGGCCGCGCACCACACATCCCGTCACCATCCATTCACGGATTAACGAAAGAGGCTCCAATGAGCAACAACGCCATCCCCCAGACCGGTCAGCAGCGCGAGCGCAACGAGCAGGCCGAGGAGGACAAGACCCCCCGCGGCCCCCTCCAGACCTCGCACGGCGTGACCACCATCGAGGAGAACGTCGTCGCCAAGATCGCCGGCATGGCTGCTCGTGAGGTGCCGGGCGTCTACGACATGGGCAACGCCGTTCGCCGCGCCTTCAGCGCCGTGACCGACCGCATCCCCAACGCCCAGACCAACGTCGCCGGCGGCATCAG
Organism: Actinomyces sp. HMT 175; assembly: GCF_016694895.1. NCBI lineage: Bacteria > Bacillati > Actinomycetota > Actinomycetes > Actinomycetales > Actinomycetaceae > Actinomyces > Actinomyces sp. HMT 175. The sequence goes on along the minus strand of NZ_CP068012.1, from coordinate 513,039 downwards.
CGTCCAGAAGGGCGAGACCCAGGCCGCCGTCGAGGTCACGGTGGTCGTTGAGTACGGTGTCTCCATCGTCGAGGTCTCCGACGCCATCCGCCGCAACATCATCGAGCAGATCGAGGGCACCACCGGCCTGGAGGTCGTCGAGGTCAACATCAACGTCACCGACGTCCACCTGCCCGACGACGACTCCGGCAGCTCCGAGGCCGCCGACCTCAAGTGACCCATCCTGACGCCCTGATCTGAGGAGCTCTCAATGAAGACAACGTACCTGGCCCTCCTGGTGGGCCTGTTCCTTGGCACCATTCTCGCCTTCGGCTCTTTCGCCGACTTCGTCCTGGTGGCCCTGTGCGGCGCGGCCGGACTGGGGGTGGGTCTCTACCTGGAGGGCCGGGTCGATGTCCACAGCATCCTGGATCGGCGAAAGAAGTGACGATGGCGACCGCCACCCAGCCCGCCATCACGCAGCCGGGTCCCGCCCAGGACGAGCCCTCCTCCTGGGAGCAACGCGGCACCACCACCATTCCGGCCAAGGTCGTCGCCCAGATCGCCGCCCAGGCCGCCTATGAGACCGGCAACGTCGGCTCCAACGCCGGGGGGCTCCTGGGAATCGGCGCCCGCCGCAACTTCGCCTCCCGGCCGGAAGCCCAGTGCGAGCTCTACGGGCGGGTCGCCGTCCTCCACCTGGACCTCGGCCTGGTCTTTCCCACGCCACTGTCCTCCACCGTTGACGATCTGCGCGCGCACGTGCGCGGCCGCGTCGAGCACCTCACCGGGCTGAGCGTCGGCAAGATCACCATCGAGATCTCCTGGCTCAATCCGAGCAGCCACGTCAGGAAGAGCCTGAAATGAGAACACCCGTCCCGAAACTCATTCGTCGCCCCTCTCGCAGCACCCCCAGTGTCCTCCTGGCACTGCTGCTGCTCACGGCCGGAGGCCTGGGGGCCTGGCTGACGGGGCACCGGATTGTCACCGGCACCTGGCCGGACCGTACCGTCACCACGCTCGACACCATTGGCTCCACCGCCCTCGGCTCCGTCGCGGTGCTCGCCGCCGCGGGGATCGCCACCGCCTGCGCCCTGGCCATGATCCTCGCGGCCCTGTGGCCGGGGCTGCCCGAGCGCGTCACGCTCCTGCCCGACACCGTCCCGGGCCAGACCGCGGTGAGGCGCCGTGACCTGGCCACCCTGGTGAGGAACCAGGTCGAGCAGATCGGCGGCGTCCACTCCGCCACCGTCACCACCCGTCGCTCCCGGGTCGACGTCGTCGTCCTCAGTGTCCTGGACGACCTCGAGCCGGTGCAGGAAGCCGCCCGTAAGACGACCGACGAGGCCCTGGAGACACTCCAGCCCGCGGGCATCACGCGCAGCCGCGTGCGGATCAAGCGCACGAGCTGAAGGAGATACGACCATGCGTTCAGTTTCTGGTGTCCTCAACCGGACGGCCCTGTCCGGCTGCGGGCTTCTCATCGCAGCGGCGTCATCCTGGGTCCTGGCCTCCGGCCTGAGTGCCGGTCGCTCCTGGCCCGACGCCGCCCCCTACCTGGCCACGGCGCAGGACCGAGTCGGCAGCCTCATCGCAGCCCAGGCGCACTGGCTCCTGCCGGTGGCCGCGCTGGTCTCCGTGCTCGCCGTCATCGCCGGGTTGGTCCTACTCGCCATGCAGATCCCCCGCAAGGCGGCCGCCTCTCCCCTGAGGTTCAGCGACTCCGAGGGCGTCCTCATGGCCACCGTCGCCCCCGAGGTCCTGTCACAGGCCCTGTCCGAGCGGGCGGAGGACGTTCCCGGGGTGGAGCAGTGCGCCGTGTGGGTCACCGGTTCCCCCAGCAGTCTGTGGGTGCAGGCGGACGCTACCGTGTCCCAGGACTGCGAGGTCGCATGGGCCGTGGCGGAGCTCAGGGGCCGGCTCGAGGATGACGTGACCACGTCCCTGGGCACGCGCCCCCGGCAGGTCGACGTCCTGGTGGGGCTGGAGCGCTCCACGAGCAAGCGCAGCGTCTCGCAGACCGTCACGGGGCAGCACTCGCCCAAAACCATCGGGAACGGCGATGGTGCGTGAGACGCGAGATGAGGCCACGGCGGCGCCTCGCTCGCGTCCAGACCACGCCGCACAACCGAGCGCCTCGTCCGGCGCGTCGCCCGACAAGGACCGCTACCTGGTCCTGCGCGCCCAGGACGGGGACATCAACGCCTTCGAGCAGCTCGTCGAGCGTTACCAGGGGCGCCTGTTCCGCACCGCCTACATGATCGTGCGCAACCGTCACGACAGTGAGGACATCGTCCAGGACACTCTCATCCAGGCCTGGCGCAGTCTTCACCTCGTCAGGGAGCCCGCCGCCTTCCGGGGCTGGCTCATGCGGATCTGTACCAACAAAGCCACCAGCATGGCGCGCAAGCGTCAGCGCCGGGCCACCGACGCCTACGACGCCGAGGGCCTGGAGACTGCGAGCGCCATGGCGGAGACGACGTCGAGCAGCACCGCTGACCCGGCCGAGTCCAGTGAGGTCAACGCCCAGATCGAGGCGCTGGCCGACCTCCTGGCCTCCGTGCAGCCCGAACTGCGCATCGTCTGGGTGCTCCGAGAGGTCGACGACATGTCCTACGAGGAGATCGCCCAGGCCCTGAACCTGACCGAGTCCACCGTCCGAGGGAGGCTGGCACGCGCCCGCTCTCTCGTCATGCGCCAGATGAAGGAGTGGGCATGAGCACCGTCAACCAGCTCTCACACAGCGTCCGACGCGCGACGGCGTCGGCCTCCAAGTCCTTCGCCCGGTCTCATGAGCAGGACGACGCCGACACGCGCGAGTACCAGCGTCTGATCGCCTCCCTGCACGAGGAGTGGGACCGGCTGGAGTCTCAGGCGAGCGCCTCGGTCATGCCCAAGCGCCACCTGATGGACGCCATCATCGCCGAGACCCGTCACGGCGCCCAGGTGGAGATGCCCGCCACCGACCTGGGGCCGTACAGCATGTCCGAGTTCTCGCTGCGGGCGCTCATCCGCCGCACCGTGGACGGCGTGCCCGGGGCGCGCGCCCTGCGCTCGACCTTCGAGCACGCGCCCTCAGCTGAGGGCCACCGCGGCCTGGGGGTTCCGCAGACCATCTCCTGCCGGATCTCCGCCCACCTCAGCGTGGACAGCCTGCCGCAGCTCGGCCAGGAGGTCCGCGACGCCGTTCGAGCCGCCTGCCATGAGAACCTTGGGGTGTCCCCGACCGTCAACGTCCACATCGAGGATCTCCACGATGACGACTAACCTCTCAGCGGCCGAGCTGGCCCACCTGGTTACTGCTGTCCCCGGCGTCCGAGCAATCGAGCCGGGGATCGGCAGCACGTTGAGGGCGATCGGTAGCCGCATGCGGCAGCAGGATCCTCAGCGGGCCCGCTTCGGAGTGATCGTCGAGGAGGGCTCGCGCCGGGCCGTCATCGAGATCGGCATCGATGGCTCGCGGCCCGTCAAGGACATCGTGCGCGATGTCCAGGAGACCATCCTCCGCTCGCTATCGCAGGCGAGCGAGTCCGCCACCCCCTCCGAGGCCCGGGAGGGCTCCGACTCCTCCGACGTCGGGGAGCAGAGCGCGCCTCAGGTCACGGTGCGGGTCCAGTCCCTGCTGTAGGCGCCCAGCCCACAGCAGCACCAGCCTCGTGCAGGTTCCAGCACGAGTCGACGTCGGGGCACCAGTCAGATGATCGGCGCCCCGACGTCGGTCATGGGGTACAGGGGGCGAGCCCAGCGGACGCGGGGCTCAGCCAGGCTCAGCTGCGCTCGCGAACGACGGCGCCGGAGACGTCGGCCTCCTCCAGGCGCACCATGCGCGACCCGGTCACCAGGCGGTGCCCCAGCCAGATGGCCCCGAAGACCGGCAGGCCGATGTAGGAGGAGAGCACCTCCACGAGCTGGCCCTTGAAGACCGCCTCGTAGTTCTGGCCCAGGATCACCAGGGCGCACAGGGTGAAGGCCAGGACCGGCCCCAACGGGAACCAGGGCGCCTGGTAGGGCAGATCGGCCGGGTCATTGCCCTGGAGCACGTAAGCGCGCCGGAAGCGGAAGTGGCACGCGGCGATCCCCAGCCACACGATGAACCCGCACAGGGCGGAGACGTTGACCAGCCAGGCGTAGGCGGTGTTCTGCCCCACCACGGCGGTCAGGAAGCCGGCCGCCCCCACCAACGCCGTCGCCCCCAGGGCCCGCACCGGGACCCCGTGGCGGTTGACGTAGGAGAACCAGGCCGGCGCCTGCCCCTGGAGGGCCATCGAGTGCAGCATGCGTGTCGAGGCGTACAGGCCGGAGTTGCCGGCGCTGAGCACCGCGGTGAGGATGACGGCGTTCATGAGGGCCGCCGCGATCCCGATCCCCGCCCGCTCGAAGACCAGGGTGAAGGGCGAGTAGGCCACGTCCTCAGTCTCGGTGTGCAGCAGCCGGCTGTCGTTGAAGGCGATGAGGAAGCCGATGACCGTGATCGCCCCGATGTAGAAGATCATGATCCGCCAGAACACCGTGTGGATCGCCTTGGGCACGTCCCGGCGCGGGTTGCGGGCCTCACCGGCCGCCACGCCCACCAGCTCGGTGCCCTGGAAGGAGAACCCGGCCACCATGAACACCGACACAATGGCCAGCATCCCGCCGTGGAAGGGCGCGTCCTTGACGACCCAGTTGCTGAAGCCCGGGGACGTCCCACCGATGATGCCGGCGATCATGGCCAGGCCCGCCACGAGGAAGATGACGACCGTGACCACCTTGATGGCCGACAGCCAGAACTCCCCCTCCCCGAAGGCGCGGGCGGACAGGGCGTTAAGCGTCGTCAGCAGTGCTAGGAACAGTGCCGCCCAGATCCACGAGGGCACCCCTGGCAGCCAGTAGCCCATGACGATTCCGGCGGCCACCAGCTCGGCCGCCACCGTGATCGCCCAGTTGAACCAGTAGTTCCAGCCCATGGCGAAGCCGAAGGAGGGGCTGACGAACCGGGTGGCGTAGGTCTGGAAGGAGCCGGCCACCGGCATGTGCGCCGTCATCTCGCCCAGGGACTGCATGAGCAGCAGCACCATGAGGCCGATCGCCGCGTAGGCCACCAGGGCACCGCCCGGGCCGGCCGTGGAGACCGTGGCGCCCGAGGCCACGAACAGCCCCGTGCCGATGGCGCCGCCGATGGCGATCATCTGCATGTGCCTGCTGGTCAGGCTCCGGTGCAGGCCGCCGTCCTCCTCCAGGGCCTCGTTGGAGACCTGGCCGGAGGCGCCGGAGACCACCGCGCCCACGGGGTCTGCGGAGGTCACAGGGTCAGCACTGTCGGAGCTGTCGGAGCTGCCGGCGCCGTCGGCAGCGGGCCGCCCACTCGACGCGGCGGGGGCAGGGCCACTGGGGGCCGACTCGTCATGGGAATGTGTCACCCGACCGAGGGTAACCGTCACGCATGCAACCCGGCGTTCACCTTCGGCCTGTCTCACGCAGCCGGTCGTGTGCTGACGCTCACGGCCGGCCCTGCGGCCAGCCCTATGGAAGGCCCTGCGGCCGGGGCGGAAGGGGTGGGCGGCGCAGCCTCAGCAGGTGTGGTCGGCGGCCGGCTCGCGACGCTTGTGCGCCGAGGCGGCCCCCTGGGCCGCCATGAGGTCGGCGCGCAGGTTCTTGGGCAGGGAGAAGGAGATCTTCTCCGTGGTGGTGCGCACCTCCTCGACGTCGTCGAACCCGAACTCGGCCAGGCGCTCCACCACCTCGCGCACCAGGATCTCCGGTACCGAGGCGCCCGAGGTCAGGCCGACCGTCTCGACGCCGTCGAACCAGGACGGGTCGATCTCGCTGGCGAAGTCCACCCGGTGGGCGGCGCCCGCACCGGCCTCAAGGGCCACCTCCTTGAGGCGTACCGAGTTCGAGGAGTTGCCGGAGCCGACCACGATCATGAGGTCCACCCTCGGGGCGATCTTCTTGACCGCGGCCTGACGGTTCTGGGTGGCGTAGCAGATGTCCTCGCCGGGCGGGTCGATCATCTCCGGGAAGCGCTCGCGCAGCAGGCGCACCGTCTCCAGGGTCTCGTCGACGCTCAGGGTGGTCTGGCTGATCCACACCACCTTGGAGGGGTCGCGCACCTCGACCTGGTCCACCTCGTGGGGGCCGTTGACGACCTGAATGTGGTCGGGGGCCTCGCCCTGGGTGCCCTCGACCTCCTCGTGGCCGGTGTGGCCCACGAGGATGATGTCGTAGTCCTTGTCCGCGAAGCGCACCGCCTGCTTGTGCACCTTGGTCACCAGCGGGCAGGTCGCGTCAATCGTGTCCAGCCGGCGCTCGGCGGCCTCAGCGTGGACCGCCGGGGAGACGCCGTGGGCGGAGAAGACGACGCGGGCGCCCACCGGCACCTCGTCGGTCTCGGAGACGAAGATGGCGCCGCGCTTGGAGAGGGTCTCCACGACGTACTTGTTGTGGACGATCTCCTTGCGCACGTAGATCGGCGCCCCGTAGTGGGCCAGGGCCTGCTCCACGGCGTCGACGGCGCGGTCCACGCCGGCGCAGTAGCCGCGCGGGGAGGCCATGAGGATCCGCTTGCCGCCCTTGGGAGAGGGGGCCGCGGCGTCGGTGTGCTCACTGGCGAGCTCGATGGTCGTCACGGTCACCACTGTGCCACAGTGGGACTCAGGTCCCCAGTGGTGGACGTGGCACAGTGGTGCATGTGACAGGCCAGAGCCCCTCCCAGCCCAGCCCGCAGCCCTCCCCCGGTGCCGGCCTTGCGTCCGGTCCCGACGCGGGCGGCGGCCCCGGCAACTCCGGCAGCCCCGACGGCACCCGGGAGCTGGCGCCGCGAGCGAACCTCACCACCGCGGAGAACCCGTGGCCGCTGCGGCTGCTGTCCTCCAAGATCGACCAGTACGTGGCCCGCATGAGCCAGGTGTGGGTGGAGGGGCAGGTCATTCAGCTCAACCGCCGCCCCGGCGCCGGCATGGCCTTCCTCACCCTGAGGGACACGGACGCCGATATCTCCATGTCGGTATCCATCTACGCCCGGGTCCTCGACGCCGTTCTGGCCCACACCGGCGCCGAACTCGGCGAAGGAGCCCGCGTGGTGGTGCGCGCCAAGCCCACCTTCTGGGCCAAGCGGGGCTCGCTCCAGCTGCAGGCCGACGACATCCGGCCCGTCGGCGTCGGCGACCTGCTAGCGCGCATCGAGCAGCTGCGCCGCATCCTGGCCGCCGAGGGCCTGTTCGACGCCGAGCGCAAGCGGCCCCTGCCCTTCCTGCCGCGCAAGGTGGGCCTCGTGTGCGGACGCCAGGCCAAGGCCAAGGACGATGTGCTCGTCAACGCCCGCCTGCGCTGGCCCGGCCTGCCCTTCGAGGTGCGGGAGGTCGCCGTCCAGGGGGCGCGCGCCGTCGGCGAGGTCACTCGGGCCATCCAGGAGCTCGACGCCGATGCGCAGATCGACGTCATCGTCGTGGCCCGCGGGGGCGGCGCCGTCGAGGACCTGCTGCCCTTCTCCGATGAGGGGCTCGTGCGCGCCGCGGCCGCCTGCCGCACGCCGCTGGTCTCGGCGATCGGCCACGAGACCGACTGCCCCCTGCTGGACCTGGTGGCCGACTACCGGGCCTCCACCCCCACCGACGCCGCCCGCCGGATCGTCCCCGACCTCGCCCAGGAGACCGTGGGTCTGGACTCGGCCCGCGAGCGCCTGCGCAGCGTGCTCGCCTCGCGGCTGGACGCCGAGCAGGCGGCCTTGGACCAGCTGCGGGCCCGGCCGGTCATGGCCGACCCCACCTCGATCGTGCGCGACCGGGTCATCGAGCTGGGTCAGGCCCGCGACAGGATGCGCCGGGCTGTGGAGCATCGCCTGTCGCTGGCGGCCGCGGATCTGCGCGCCGACCGCGCCCGGTTGACGGCGCTGTCGCCGCAGGGGGTCCTGGATCGCGGCTACACGATTCTGCGCACTCCCGGCGGCAAGGTCATCACCAGCGCCGAGGATGTCAAGAAGGGCGACCTCATCGAGGGGGTCCTGGCTTCGGGGCGGCTCGTCGCCCAGGTCGTCGGCGCAACCAAGCCTCGGCCCGCCGATATCGACTGAGCAGCGGCTAAGTGCCGGCTGCACTTCGGGCACCGCGCCGACACAAGCGCTAGTCAATCGCGCCTGGATCGCGCGCATCGGGCGGACCCGGGCAGTGAAGCTCACTGAGGCCGGCCGCGGGGCACTGGCGCAGGCAGGTTTGGAGGGAGTGCTGACACGCCTCGATGAGAGGACCCCCAACGACGCAGCAGGATAGAAGTGGGGGCTGACGCATCTGTGCTCTTGGACCGGAACCAGCAGGAGTCAAAGAGAGATTCAGGTCAGGATTTTGTCCATATGGGACGATTTTGGAGCCTCCACAACCAGTCGACACCGCACCAAAACGCTCTGGCCAGCACAGATGCGAACGCCACTGAGACGGGGCACCGTCAAAGTCGTCCCTCTTGGACACTTTTGCGCCGAGGGCATCACCTCGGTCCGCCTTGTCCACTCCGCCCCCAGGCCGGTCCGTGCGAGAATCGGGGCGTGAGCTCCGAGATGAACCCCGGCCCGTACTCCGACCAGTACCCAGACGAGTACTCACCCCAGAGCAGCCCCTACTCGGCGTCCTCAGGGTCGTCAGGGTCTTCAGCGTCGTCTGCCCCTGCCGCCGGCGGGGCGTCCGGTGCCAATGAGGACGTCGCCACGCTCAGCTATGAGCGGGCCCGTGAGGAGCTGGTGGCCGTCGTGCAGCGTCTTGAGGCGGGCTCCGTCCCTTTGGAGGACTCCCTGGCGCTGTGGGAGCGCGGCGAGGCCCTGGCCCAGCGCTGCCAGACCTGGCTCGACGAGGCCCGCGCCCGCCTGGCCGCAGTCGCGCAGGAGGACCCTGAGGACTGACGCGACCTGGGACTGACCAGGCATGACCCGCCGGGCCAGCAGTTCCAGGCCGCGCGCGCCCGTACGCGCGACGAATCGACCGTCTTAGCAACGTGGCCGTTTGTCCGGGGGCCTGGCATGCGCCCACCTGCGCGGCGAACTGACGGAGTTGCCCGGGCCCCTCTGGCGGTGGTGCCCCCATCCAGCGTCTCCGGCAGTCGAAGCAGGAGCCCGGAAGGAGCCGTGGATGTCCAAATCGGACACAAAGGCTTGGGGCGCACTCATCCGGACGGAACACAACCGCATGATTCCAAGGTTTTCATTCATGCGGCCTGTGCAGTGAAAGCCCTTTGTATCCGATTTGGACATTCTTGGGCGAGATGAGCCCTGAGGGCGGCGCCGGATCGGTAGTCTGTGAGCATTCGCCCTCCGGCCACGCGCATCGATCAGCGCGCCGGCCACTTCCGGGCGGTGTGGCGCCGCCGCGTTCCTCATCCGCCCGAGTCCCTCTCACCACCTCTTCTCATTCTCCCGGTCCACCACTCCGGCCAGCCCTCCGCCCCTCCCGCGTCTCGTCTCAGCTCACTACCACCGGACCCCGGTCCTGCACGAAGGAGTCGCCCATGTCCGCACCCGGCCGCCCAGGATCCGCTCTCGTCATCGGCGAGGCCCTGGTTGATGTCGTCATCCACCCCGGGCAGGAGCCCGTGGACATCCCCGGCGGCTCGCCTGCCAACGTCGCCCTGGGACTGGCGCGCCTGGGCCGCGACGCCGAGCTGCACTGCTGGATCGGCACCGACGAGCGCGGCCAGGCCGTGCGCTCCCACCTGGAGGCCTCCGGGGTCCGTCTGGCTCCGGGCGCCGACGGTGCGGCGCGCACCTCCACGGCACAGGCCACCATCGGGGAGGACCGCGCCGCCAGCTACGTCTTCGACCTGGACTGGAACCCGCCACGCCCGACACTGCCCGACGGGCAGGCGCCGCTGCTGGTACACACCGGCTCGATCGCCGCGATCCTGGCGCCCGGCGCCGCCACCGTGGAGCAGGTACTGCGCGAGACCCGCGCCACCTCCACCATCGCCTATGACCCCAATGCTCGGCCTCAGCTCATGGGTGAGCCCGAGGAGGCCCGAGAGGTCGTCGAGCGCCTGGTGGGTCTGTCGGACCTGGTCAAGTGCTCCGATGAGGACATCGCCTGGCTCTACGGCCGGGACGCGGACCTGGAGACGGTGCTGCGCTCCTGGTTGGACAAGGGCGTGGCCGTCGTGGTGGTCACGCGCGGCAAGGAAGGGGCCCTGGCCCTGTCCGCCTCGGGGGTTCGCCTGGAGGTGCCCGCCGACCCGAGCGTCGTGGTGGCGGACACGGTGGGCGCCGGCGACTCCTTCATGGGCGGCCTGGAGGATGCCCTGTGGAGCGAGGACCTCGTGGGTGCGGACCGGCGCGAGGCGCTGCGCGCGGTGGACACCGAGACCCTGGAACGGATCGTGCGCCACGCCGCGGCCATCGCCGACATCACGGTCTCGCGGGCCGGAGCCAACCCTCCCACTCGCGACGAGCTTCCCTGAGGAGCCCGGCAGGGAAGAGGCCTGGCAGGTCGCTGGTGTCCATGGTGCTGACATCACGGGCGCACCGGCGCTTCACGACCGAGAGAAACCACAGGATTCCAACGATCCTCGCTGGGTACTTCGACGGCAGGCTCGTCAATGTCAGCGCTATGGACACCGGGTCGCGCAGGAGTGAGTCCGGGGTTCTTACGGCAGTGCCCGGCGCCTCCGCCATGGGGCCTCCTACACCACTCCCTAGCTGACGTCTGCGCAGGGTCCCGGTGGTCATGGTTGGACGCCCGCCCTGCCCCGAGTCTGCCCGAGTCGGCCTAGTCCACGAGGGTCGGGATCTACTGGCCAAGGGTTGTGCGTACTGCACGAAGGCCCCACCTACCCAAAGTGCCCCCAACCCTCGACCAGTAGCGCCCCGCCCTCGTGCAGTGCATCCAGACAACGCCGTAAGCCACCACAGTGACCCGGCCAGCCCACTCCGACAGGCCGAAGCAGCAGCTCTCCCACCCGGCATACCCACCCCACCGGCGTCTTGAGATGTCATGACACCCGAAACTCCCAGAAACCATGAGACAACACAGCACCCTGGCCCCCTCGATCAGACGGCTTACGCTACGACCGCGCGGACAAGGGGCCGGACACCGACGACACCAACGACGGGCAGTGCGACCGCGCGGGCTCAGTGCAGGAGCGCGGCGGCCAGCAGGACCACGGGCACGAATCCGGCCGTCGTCAGCAGAACGGCATCGCGGGCCAGGTCCTTGGCCGCTCCGTAGCGCGAGGCGTACATGAAGACGTTCTGCGCCGTGGGCAGGGCGGCGGTGACAACCGGGGCGAGCAGCTGGCCTCCGCAGAGTCCCGCCGCCGTTCCGACGACGACGGCCAGCCCCGGCATGACGGCGAGCTTCCAGCCCACCGCCAGCCACAGGCCGCTGCGCCGACTCGCGCCACACTGGGACGTCGACCTCGCCCCGTGCGCCGGCTCCTCCTCCACCCGGGGTGGTCGGCCTCCCGCGGTGTCAATCTCGTGCGCCTCCGATCCGGCCTCCGCCGCCGGCGAGCCCCGCAGGGACGGGGACGCCTCCTCCGGCGCGGGATTGCGCAGGGGCCGGGGCGCCCCGGCCAGGCTCATCCCCAAGGCCAGCATCATGAGCGGCACGGCGACGCGCCCGAGCATCTCCAGCCCCTGGGCCGGATAGCCACCGCCCCACTCCTCGAGGTCCACCCCACCCAGGTTCGCCGCGGTCCCGGCCACGACTCCCCACAGCAGCGGGTTGCGCAACGGTACGGTCAGGGTCGCCAGGCGGGACGGGTTGCCACGGCGGGTGACGGCGTCGAGCACGGTGAAGGCGGCCGGGGTGAGTACGAGGAGCTGGAGCAGAAGGATCGGGGCGATCGTGGCCGCATCCCCCAAGACGAGGACGGCCACCGGAATCCCCAGGTTCGCGGCGTTGACGTAGCCGGAGGCGAGCGCGCCGATGGTGGCCTCGGCGGTGGGGCGGCGCAGCACGAGTCGGTGGAGGCACCAGGCCGAGACGATGGCCGCGAGCTCGGCGGCCACGGCCACGGCGGTGGAGCGGGAGAGGACCGCCGTCAGGTCGGCGCGGCTCAGCGTGGTCACGAGCAGCGCTGGGGTGGCGGCGAAGAAGCAGACGCGGGTGAGGACCCCGTCGGCGTCAGCGGGCACGGCGCGGGTGCGCACCAGCAGCCAGCCGACGGCGATGACTACGCCGAAGACCGCCAGTCCCGCCACCACATCGGCCATGGTCTCCCCCTCTCATGGGCCCCGCCGCATCGAGTTCGTAGGGTAGCCCGCGCGGTCGTACCCTCTACCCCTCGAACGCGCGACCTAAGGTACGACCTCGCGGGCAGGGCTGCGGCGGGGGCCCGACAACGACGAGGCCGGCAGTACGACCTCGCGGGTACTGGGCCTTGGCGGACGCCCCTCAGCCGACCGGCTCGAGGTCCACCCAGGTGCCGACGTGGTCGGAGATGATGAAGGAGGTCGTGCCCCACTCCACGGCGCGCAGGAGCGGGCTCCCGTCGGCCGCGGCGGCCTCATCGGTCAGCGGCAGGCCGTCGGGGCCGGTGGGCCACAGGTCGGTCAGCACGTGGTCGATGCGCCGCTTGGGGTCGGCTGCCGGGAAGGTGAGCCCCTCCCCCACGGTCCGCCCCAGCCCCAGGGCGTCGACCTGCTCGGCGGAGAGGTTGTAGTCGCCCACGAGCAGGTGCGGCCCGGGCAGCCCGGCGAGCGCCCCCCAGGCAGCGGCGAGCTGGCGAGCCGCCATGGACTCGCGGGTCGCCAGGTGGGTGGAGGCGACCGACAGCTGGCGGATCGGCCCGCCAGCGCCTTCGGGCACCTCGAGGGTGGCGGCCACCATGACGCGCTGGGAGGCGGTGGACACGTGGTAGGAGCGCGGGTCCCAGGCCCGCTCGCCGCGCTTCTCCACGCTGGAGGCCCCGCGCCCCAGGCGCTTGACGTGCCAGCCGGAGACCGGGAAGCGCGACAGGAGGGCGTTGCCGTAGCCGATCGGCCCGGCCCCGACGGCGGCGCGCAGCAGCCCCAGGACGTCGTCGGTCGGCGAGCTCAGCGCGGTGCGCAGGGGCCGACGGCGCAGCCCCACCACCGGCCCGGCATAGCTGGCGGAGAAACGGCAGGTCGGCATACCCAGCTCCTCGGCGAGGAAGGCCGCCTGGTGGAGGCGCCCGGAGCGGGCCTGCCCCAGGTCCACCTCCTGGAGGGCGATGATGTCGGGGGCCAGCTCGGCGATCTGCTCGGCCGTGGCCCGCATAACGGCACGGGCGGTGGCGGGGTCGGAGATGTCGGCGCCGGCCAGCGAGCCGGTGGAGGCGCTGCCGTCACCGGCCCCGGCGCCGGGCAGGCCGTGCTGGAGGTTGAGGCTCAGGACCCGGATCATGCTTGCTCCTCCTCGAAGGTCAGGCTCACGGAGTTCATACAGTAGCGCTGGCCGGTGGGGGTCTGGGGGGCGTCGTCGAAGACGTGCCCCAGGTGGCTGTGGCAGGTGGCGCAGCGGACCTCGGTGCGCACCATGCCGTGGGAGGTGTCGGTGCTCAGGGTGACCGCCTCGGAGTCGGAGGGGTCGTAGAAGGAGGGCCAGCCGCAGTGGGAGTCGAACTTGGTGGTGGAGCGGAACAGCTCGGCGCCGCAGCCGCGGCAGCGGTAGACGCCCTCGCGGTGCTCGTCGAGCAGGGCGCCGGTGAAGGGCCGCTCGGTGCCGGCCTCGCGCAGCACGTGGTACTCCATGGGGCTCAGGGCGGCGCGCCACTGGGCGTCGGTGCGCGCGGCGGCCTCCAGGTCGAGGGCCGGGCCGTCGAGGGCCGGGCCGGAGGGCTCGGAGGCGGGCGTCACGGAGGGGTCGCTGCTGGCGTTGGTACTCATGGGCTCATCGTTACCCGCCCGACGGCGCCGGGCGACCTGCGTTCACGCAGCGAAAACTCACCCATCCGCCGGGGAGTCGGCCACGTAGCGACTCGGCTCACCTGGGTCCCAGGCCCCCGCGCCGGGCGCGGTGCAGCAGGGAGCGCCCCATGGCCCGCCCCAGGGTGACGGCCCGCCGGGCCCCCAGCCCGTGGGCGGCGCTCTCCCCCTCGGCCTCCGTGGTCGCGGCGCCATCGCCTCCATTGTCTGGAGCGGCCGTGGTGGCGCTGGCGGGGCCGGCCTTCTGCTTGGCGACGATCTGCTCGGCGGCGCGGGCCACCTCCTCGGGGCCGAGGTCCTGGGTGACCTCGACCTGCTCGACCTCCACTCGCGTGCGCGGCAGGGCATAGGGGGCCTCCCGCTGGAGCCAGGAGACCAGCTCTTCGCGCACGTAGGACTTGAGGGCGCCGACGTCGCCGGGGTCGTCCCCGGTCAGGACGATGCGCACGGTGACGTGGCCGCCGACGGCGTCGAAGACCTCCAGGGAGGCCTGGCGCCCGTCCCAGACCGATGAGGCGGCCACGAGGCGGGCCAGCTCGGCACGCAGCGAGGCGATGGGCACGCGCCAGTCCAGGTCGAGGGTGAAGTAGCCGGTGGCCTGGGAGCCTCCACGCGTCCAGTTGGCGAAGGGGTTCTCGGTGAAGTGGGTCGAGGGCAGGATGAGGCGCCGGTCGTCCCAGGTGCGCATGACCACGTAGGTCAGGGTGATCTCCTCGATGGTGCCCTGCTCATCGTCGACGACGACGATGTCGTCCACGCGGATGGCGTCGGTGGTGGCCAGCTGGAGGCCGGCGAAGACGTTGCCGAGCATGGAGCGGGCGGCCATACCGGCGATGACGGAGGCCAGACCGGCCGAGGCGAGCAGCGAGCCCATGGCGAACTGGACGCTGGGGAAGGTCATGATGGCGCTGACGAGCCCGGCGATGACGATGATGACCTGGGCGACGCGCCGCAGGATCTGGCTCTGGGTGGTCACCCGGTTGGCGCGCCCCTGGTCCCCGCCGGCCTGCGCCCCCTTGACGACGGTGGACTCGATGGCCTTGGCGAAGGCGACGACGAGCCAGGTCACCGAGACGATGAGGGCGATGGTGACCCCGCGTTCGATGACCACCATCGTCGTGGAGTCGCTCTTGGTGTGCCGCAGCCCGGTCAGGGCGAGCTGGGTGCCCAGGAAGGCCCCGGTCATGGCGCCGACGGCGACGATCGGCCGGCGTCCGAAGTCCACGATCTCGTGGTACAGGAGGCGCCGCCGGCCCATGAACGTCAGGATCGCCACCACCACAAAGGCGATGACCAGGCCGATGACGACTCCCACGCCGGCCTGCCAGGCGATGGTGACCAGGTCGTTGGTCGTCTTGGTCACCGCCTTGACGGTCTCGTCGACGTTAACTTCGGGCACACCCGTGGGAGTGGGCGTGGTCGAGGCACTCGCGCTGGGATCTGCGCTGGGGGTCGCGGGAGGGGTGGTGGCTGCGACGAGCATGAAGCCACCTTAAGCAGCCCGGCTGTGCCTGGGCTGTGACGTATGGCCGCCAGCGGAAGCATCCCCCTCCAACATCCGCTTGACGTACTACGTGTGCCGTAGTACGTTAGATGCACACAAGGACCTCAGGGCCCCGTCATCACGAACCAAGGAAGGAGGGTTCACATGATTAGCGCAGACGCCATTCGCGGCTACATCGACCTCATCGTCCTGTCCCTGCTCAAGCGACAGCCGTCCTACGCCTACGATCTGGCCAAGACCATCACCGAGGTCTCCGACGGCGAGTACACCATCAAGCAGACCACGCTCTACACGGCCCTCAAGCGCCTGGAGTCCACCGGCCTGGCGGCCTCCTACTCGGGAGTGTCCGACTCCGGCAAGTCCCGCACCTACTACCGCCTCACCTCCGAAGGCACCACCCACCTGACCGCCAAGGTCGCCGAGTGGGAGGACACCAAGACCCTCGTCGACCGCTTCGCGAAAGGATCCCACTGATGGACACCATCGAGACCTTCCTCGACAACATGTTCGCCCCCTACCCCGCCACACCTCGCCTGATCGAGGCCCGCTCCGAGCTGCGCGCCATGATGGAGGACGCCTACAACGACGCCATCGCCCAGGGCAAGACCCACAATGAGGCGGTCGGGCAGGTCATCACTGACTTCGGCAACCTTCACGAGCTGGCCCCGGTCCTGGGCATCGCTCAGGACATCCAGCCCGGCGGCGCCCCGCAGGTGGCCCCCGCCGGTACCCCGACGACATTCGCCCCCAATCGTCCCACCACCCCCGCCCCTGTCGGCCAGCCGTCCTCCTGGCAGGGAGAGCAGGACGATGACGACCCCTTCACCAACCTCGTGGCCGGAATCTACTGGCCGGCCGCCGTGGTCATCTACCTGCTGTGGAGCTTCATCTTCGACGCCTGGGACATCTCCTGGATCCTCTGGCCAGTGGCCGCCGTCGCCTTCGCCATCTTCGCCACCGTGCGCCGCTACCGGCGCGACCGCCAGTGAGTCCCTCCGCCCCGGCGCGAGGCTCACCCGGTCATGAGCGAAGGCCCGGAACCTTGTGGGTTCCGGGCCTTTCGCAGTGGCTCCGACCGGCGTCGATCCGGTGACCTTTCGATTTTCAGTCGAACGCTCTACCAACTGAGCTACAGAGCCTTGGGATGGAATCGGCCCGACCATTTCTGATCGGACCGACCGTTCCGCGACCTCGACGGGACTTGAACCCGCGACCTCCGCCGTGACAGGGCGGCGCGCTAACCAACTGCGCCACGAGGCCAGTGTGAATTCACTGTGTTATTCACTTGTGCGAATCCGTACCCCCAACGGGATTCGAACCCGTGCTACCGCCGTGAAAGGGCGGGGTCCTAGGCCGCTAGACGATGGGGGCCAGGGGCCTTCGACGTCGTCGCGCCTCGAACCGGGATGAACACTAAGGGCACAGTCTTCCGCAGCGCAAATCCCAGGAGCGTGACCCTCCTCACCGCTCGGTTTTCGGCGGAATTCCGGCCCGCGAGCACTGCCGGGCCGGAGCCGGACGGTCTGGCAGGCTGTGCCCGTGAGCCACGAGCACCAGCAGGAGCCTGACCGCCCCCGGGAGCCGCAGCCGGTCAGGATGTCGCAGCAGGACTTCGAGGACGTCGTCGGCGACGCCCTCGACCGGATCCCGGAGGACCTGGCCGAGGTGATGGACAACGTCGTCGTCCTGGTTCAGGACGAGCCCGATCCGGAGATGCTCACCGAGGAGGACTATGACGACGCCGGCCTGCCCACGCTCCTGGGGCTGTACGACGGCGTCCCCCTGACCGAGCGCGATGAGGGCTGGTCCATGGTGCTGCCCGACCGCATCCTCATCTTCCGCGGACCGTTGGAACGCTGGTGCACGAGTCGCGAGGAGCTGGAGGAGGAGATCACCGTGACCGTCATCCATGAGGTGGCCCACCACTTCGGCATCCCCGACGAGCGCCTCCACGAGCTGGGCTGGGAGTAGCGCCGCGAGCGGTGCGTGAACAGACCGTCAGGGTCATGACCTCGCGAGCACCCAGGGACCTGTCTTAGTGTGGCCGACATGAACGACCGTCATCGGCCTGATATTTCCGACGCCGGCGAACCCCTCGCCCCCGGCGCCACCAGCCAGTCCTCGCAGCACCACGTGAGTCGGCGGCCAGTGCTCCTGGCGGCCCTCCTGGGCACCGGGTCCCTGGCGGGATGCTCCCTCATCCCCGGCTCCTCGTCGGCCGGCTCCTCCCCCAGTGCGAAGCCCAAGGCCCCGGAGCCGGCGGCGTCGAGCGCCGCCCCCTCGCCCACCGCGGCCGCGAGCCCGGCTCCGTCGGCCACGGCGACGGCAACGGCCACTGACGGAGCGCTGGCGGGTTGGAGTCTGGAGGAGAAGGTCGGCCAGCTCATGATGGTCGGGGTGGACGCCCAGGCCCCCAAGCAGTCCTCCAACGAGGCCGTTGACACCCACCATGTCGGCAACATCTTCATCGCCGGACGCACCACGGCAGGCAGCCAGGCGACCCGGAAGGTCATCAACTCCTTCACCTCCAAGGTCGGCCCGGGCACGACCCACGCCACCCCGATGCTCGTGGCCACCGACCAGGAGGGCGGCGAGGTCCAGGTCCTGGCCGGATCGGGCTTCTCCGACATCCCCTCGGCGCTGGACCAGTCGACTCAGCCGCGCGATCAGCTGGTGGCCTCGGCGCGCACCTGGGGCAAGGAGCTGGCCGACGTCGGCGTCAACATGAACCTGGCCCCGGTCGCCGACCTGGTCGACATTGCCCGGCCGGCCTCCAACGAGCCCATCGGCCGCTGGGGGCGGGAGTACGGGCACGACGCCGCCACCGTCTCCTCCCAGGCCGGTGCCTTCGCTGAGGGGATGCAGGCCTCGAAGGTCATCCCCACTTACAAGCACTTCCCGGGCCTGGGGCGGGTGAAGGACAACACGGACACCTCAGCGGGCGTCGTCGACTCCACCACGACCCGCAGCGCCGACACCGCCGTCAGTGTCATCTTCGGCGCCGCCATCGCCGCCGGGGCGCCGGTCATCATGGTCTCCTCGGCCACGTACTCCCTCATCGACCCCTCGGCGCCGGCGGTCTTCTCCTCGACGATCGTCACCGACATGCTGCGCAGGGAGATGGGCTTCTCCGGGGTGGTCATCACCGACGACGTCTCCGCCGCCGTCCAGGTCCAGGACGTGAGCGCGGGCGATCGGGCCGTGCGGGCGATCCGGGCCGGCTGCGACCTCGTGCTGGCCTCGGCGGACCCGACGGTGGCCGCGGACATGGTCAAGGCCCTGATCTCCACTGCCCGGTCCGATCCGGCCTTCGCGGCGCGGGTGGACGAGTCGGCCACGCGGGTGCTGAACCTGAAGAAGAGCCTGGGGTCCTGACACGCGCCGAGATGCGCATCGGCCCGCCTTGAGCCCGTAGCTCAAGGCGGACCGATCACGTTGTCAGGCCAGCCGGCTCAGGTCTCAGCGAAGCTTGGTGGTGCCCTGGGAGGTTCCGTTGGACTCGATGCGCTTGGCCAGGCAGTGGTCGGAGTCGTAGCCCTGGGCGTCGCACCAGGCGTTGGCCTGGTCGCCGTCGGAGTAGGTATCACCCTGCAGAGTCACCCACCAGCCTCCGGTGTCGTAGACCGGCCACTGGCTGGTGTCGATGATGACGGCCTTCGGGTTGGCCTGCTGCGTCTTGAGGTACTCCGCGAGGATCGCGCGCTTGGTCCAGGTCTGCCCGTCGGCCACGAGACCCACCTGCTTGGAGGACAGCTGCGGGGTCCACTTGCCCCGCAAACTGTTCATCACGATGGGGTAGTCGTGCTTGATCTGCCACTGGATGGCGTCTCCGGCGGCCTGCTCGTCCTGCGCCTCCTGGTTGGCGTTGGAGCTCGCGGAGGAGGCGATGGTCATCGCGGAGTTCGTCGAGCTCTTCGCGGTGGCGGTCGATGAGCTGCCGCGGTCGAAAGAGGGCCGGACCGTCAGGCCCTTGAGGTCGAGGTCCTTGGCGGTGCGGAAGTAGTGCTGCTCGCCGAAGCGCAGCGTCACCGCCCGGCCGCCGTTGGGGATGATGAGCGGGTCGCTGGAGAGGTCGAAGGTTCCCGAGGCCACAAGGTGGTCGACGTCGGCGCCGCCGGTAGGGCTGGTGGAGCTGTAAACGAGGACCTGGCTGGACGATCCGGCCAGGAAGTCGCCCTCGGCGCAGGAGGTCGCCATGTTGCCGTGGACCTTGAGCTCACCCTGGCCGTCCTCCACCGAGGTGATCGTGAAGGTCGGCATGCTGGAGCAGGCCTTGACCGCGCCCGAGGGCAGGGCCGCCGCGGTTGACGTGGCCGCGGCGTCGGCCTGACCGTTCTGCTTGCCGTCCTCGCCCCCGTTGCTGTCGGCCTTGTCCTGGGAGGTGTCCCCACTCTTGTCCTTGTTGGCGAAATAGCTGCCGGCCCACAGGCCGCCTCCGCCGACGAGGACGAGCAGGAGGACCACGATGATCGCGACCAGGCGACCGCTGCTGGACTTCGACGGCTGCTTCTGCTGGGGAGGCGGCATCTGGGCCATCATCTGGGGGCCGAACATGTCCAGCTCCACGGCCGGCTGAGCGGCGGAGAAGCCCGACGGCGCCCCGCTGGGGGTCTCGGCCCAGGCGGCGATGTCCTCGGCCGACGGCGGCGGGGGCACGGGGAAGGCCACCGACTCGGCCGAGCCCGCGGCGGGAGCGGCCGAGCCCGCTGTCCAGCCGGAGGTCACGGCCGCAGACTGGGCTGACGCCGTGGGATCAGTCGTGTCAGCCGAGTCGACCTCGTGCCGCTGCGAGTCGGGGGCGAGGACGGTCGTGTCGTTGTTGTCGGAGTCCGCAGCCTCGTCGACGGCGCCCTCCGCCTCCACATCGGGATCGCCAGCGGTCTCAGCCGCGTCGGAGTCCTCGACGTCATCCGAGGCATCGTCCTCAGGGACGACGGTCTCCGCCTCTCGAACCTCGTCGGCATCCGCGGCCACCTTGTCGGCGACCTCCGGCTCTGCATCGGGCTCAGTGGCAGTCTCAGCCCCCTCGGTGTCCTCGAAATCCTCGGCAGGCTGGTCCTCCGAAGCCAGGCTCTCAGCCTCGTCGTCCTCAACGTCTTCGGAGTCCTCGTCAGACTCGTCAGTCCCCGGTTCCTCGGCCGCTTCAGCGGGCTCCGCGCTGCGCTCGTCGGCGGCGGTGTCCTCGACGTGCGGGTCCTCCGGAGCCGGGCCCTCAGCCTCGGCATCCTCAGTGCCCTCGGAGTCCTCGGAGTCCTCGGCAGACTCCTCTGTCTCCGGCTCGACACCAGCTTCGCCAGAGCCGGCATCCTCAGCGCCATCCTCTGCCTCGTCACCCGTATCGTCGGGGCGCGGCTCCTGAGCTTCGCCGGTTGCGGTATCCGCATCGGGCTCGGTGGCAGCCTCAGCCGTAGACTCCGTGACCTGCGCGTCCTCAACCGCATCAGGGCTCTCGACGGGTTCTTCTGCGTCCTGGTTGTCACCAGCCTCGCCAGAGTCGGCGCCAGCGACACCTTCGACCTCATCGCCGTCAACCGGCCCGGGCTCATCGGCCGCCTCGTCCTCGTCCACCGGCGTGCCGCCGTCTCCGGCCGACTCCTCCGACTCGGTCGGCTCCGTCTGCGCCGGGTCCCCCTGACTGAAAGCAGGGTCCACAGTGGGCTCGCCGGCCGCACTATCAGCCGCAGCCGCAGCCCCTGCGTCACCCACGCCACCAGCAGCACTGGCGGCCGCGTCGTCGGTCAGGTAGCCGCGCGCACGGAGATTGGCGAGGACCTCGACGTTCCCGGTACTGGCCAGCCAGCCGAGCAGGTCGGGATAGGCGGCCGGGTTAGTCGACAGCGGCGCCCACAGGTCGGGCCGGCTCTGTGCGATGGCGGCCTGCAGGGCCTGGTCCGGAGTCTGAGCGGCAACCGTCGCATCGGCCTGATGCGCCGCCATCATGAGCTGAACCGGATCCATGCAGAGCCTTCCCGGGAGAACGTATGGGTGACCTCGACTGATCGGGCGCGCAGCCAACCCATCCCGGGTCCTTCACCAGGCTCCGATCATCCCCGATGGTAATCACGAATCGTCGGAAAAGTTAGAAAACGGACTCCACCTCGACGAACGCCCGCATCCTCCAAGCGCCCCGTCCGCCCCGCGTCTCAGGGACCTCCCCGACCCCGGGTCAGGGTCGCCCGACCACATGCTCAGGGGACGGTCATCCGCCAGGAGGATTCACCCGCCCCATGCCACTGCCAGACTGAACCTATGAGTAGTTCCACCCCCGTCGCCGCGTCCTCCGTCCTCACAGCTCACCATCCGGTGGATGACCCCGTGGTCTCCGCACGCAACCTCACCAAGGTCTACGGCCGTGGATCGGGCGCCGTCACAGCGCTCGACTCCGTCAACGTCGACATCGCCCGCGCCCGCTTCACCGCCATCATGGGGCCGTCCGGCTCCGGCAAGTCCACGCTCATGCACTGCCTGGCCGGCCTGGACTCGATCACCTCCGGGGAGATCATGCTCGACGGCGACATGGTCTCCTCCATGAACCAGCGTCGCCTCACCCGCCTGCGCCGCGAGCGCATCGGCTTCATCTTCCAGTCCTTCAACCTGGTCCCCACCCTCACGGCGGCGGAGAACATCACCCTGCCCCTGGATATCGCTCGCAAGAAGGTCAACCCGCAGCGTTTCGACCAGGTGATCGACGCCGTCGGCCTCAGGGAGCGCCTGTCCCACCGGCCCGCCGAGCTCTCCGGCGGCCAGGTCCAGCGCGTGGCCTGCGCCCGGGCGCTCGTGGGCGAGCCGGCGGTCGTCTTCGCCGACGAGCCCACCGGCAACCTGGACTCCCACTCCACCGACCAGGTTCTGGAGATCCTGCGCCGCAGCGTCGACGACCTGGGGCAGTCGGTGGTCATGGTGACCCACGAGCCGGAGGCGGCCGCCTGGGCCGACACCGTCATCTTCCTGCGCGACGGGCACGTCGTCGCCCAGCTGGACGACCCCGACCGCGACCGGGTCCTGGACGCCCTGCGCGAGCTGAGCGAGACCGAGCCCGCCCCCGCAGCCGCCCCGCTCACCGGTTCGGCCGTCGAGGGGGCCTGAGCCATGAGACGAGTCGCCTGGCGCTCCGTGCGCGCCCACGCCAAACAGTTCTTCCTGACCACTTTCGCCGTCATGCTCGGGGTGGCGTTCCTATCGGGCACGCTCGCCCTGCGCGCCTCCATGTCGGAGACCTTCTCCAATCTGACCTCCTCCACCGTCACCTCGGACCTGTACGCCCAAGGCCCCAAGATCGCCGGCAGCGGCTCCTCCAACTCGACGCAGACCAAGCCCATCGACAGCTCCCTGACCGAGCAGATCAAGCAGATCGACGGCGTCGAGGCCGCCAACCCCGGCGTCCAGATGACTGGGGTCCTCGTGGGCTCTAACGACGCCCCGGTGACCACCACCGGCGCCCCCACACTCTTCATACCGCTGTACGACAACGAGAAGGGCCTGACCTGGGCCCAGGGCCACAAGCCTCAAGGGGCCGGTGAGATCACCCTGGAGTCCGGAGCCCTGAAGAACTCCGGCCTCAAGGTCGGGGACAAGACCCACATCGTGGTGCAGGGCTCACCCACCGAGGTCACCGTGGTCGGCGAGTTCCACTACGAGTCCTCCATGGCCAGCGCGACGGTCGTGGGCGTGGACCCGAACTGGCTCATGCCCATCGCCGCCCCGGACGGGAAGGTGACGACCATCGCCGTCGACGTCGCTCAGGGCTCCTCAGTGGACACCGTCAAGTCCGAGATCACCAAGATCCTTCCCGACGGCGCCCAGGTCCAGACCCGCGCCGAGGTCATCAAGGAGCAGAACAAGGCCATTGAGGAGCAGCTGGGCTTCGTTCAGGTCTTCCTGCTGGTCTTCGTCGTCGTCGCAATGTTCGTGGGCTCCTTCATCATCATGAACTCCTTCGCGATGAGCGTGCGTCAGCGGGTCAAGGAGTTCGCCCTGCTGCGGGCGGTCGGGGCCTCGCCGGCCTCCGTGTTCGGCGTGGTGTTCCTGCAGGCGGTCGTCATCGGCGTCGTCGGCTCCGCCCTGGGCGTGGCCGCGGGTGCGGGGCTGCTGGCCGGGTTGTCCGCACTGCTCGACGCCGCTGGCATGCCGCTGCTGGAGGGCACGGGCCTGAGCGGGACGATCATCGCGATCTCGCTGGCGGTGGGCCTGGCCGTCACCGTCGTCGGCGCTCTGCTGCCGGCTCGGGAGGCCGCCTTGACCCACCCGGTCGAGGCCATGCGCGGCGTGTCAGGTTCCCGGGAGAAGTCCCTGGTGCTGCGCACGATCCTGGGCGGGCTGCTGCTGGCGGCCGGCGCGGCCGCGATCGCCGCCGCATGGGTGAACGCGGACCTGACGCAGCGCGGCCTCATCATGGGGCTGGGCGCGGGCGGCACGGTCCTGGGACTGCTCATCGTCTCCCCGACCCTGGCCCGCCCAGTGGTGGCCGTGCTGGGCCTGCCCTTCCGGCTGCTGCGGCCCGCCGGCCGCCTGGCGGTGCGCAACATCGTCCACAACCCGCGCCGCACGGCCAACACCTCCGGCGCCCTCATGGTGGGTATGGCCCTGGTGTGCGCCGGCGCCACGCTGGCCGCCTCCTTCCAGTCCTCGACCTCCGACGAGATCGACAAGTCCCTCAAGGCCGACCTCGTGGTCCAGCCGGCCACCATCGGCAGCCTGAGCACCCGGCTCTCGGCCGACAAGGCCAAGGAGATCGCCGCCATCGACGGGGTCAAGGAGACCTCCTCCTACTCCATCTACGCCGACTCCGTCACCAAGCCCGACGGCAGCCAGACCCCCACCGCCACCGTCATCGTCGTCGATCCCGCCACCTACTCCAAGGCCTACGACGTCTCCGCGAGCGCCGGGTCGATGAAGGATCTGGACGCCACCCACGTGGCCGCGAAGAAGGACGAGGGCCTCAAGCTCGGGGACAAGGTCTCCGTCACCGGCCCCACCGGGTCGGTTGAGGCCACGGTCAGCGCCGTCGTCGACCCGAAGGGAACCGGCGGGAACTACTACATCGCCCCCGAGCTGGCGGCGGCAGTGGGCTCCTGGAACTCCCCGGGCACCACCACGGACCCGGCCCACGTCCTGGACTCGCCGCAGGGCATGCTCCTGACCCTCAAGGAGGGCACCGACCTCGACACGGTGCGGGGCAAGGCCCGCGACATCGTGGCCGACACCTACCAGTACGCGGTGCGCGACGCCAGCGAGATCTCCGACCAGGTCGGTCAGCAGATCAACCAGATGCTCGCCGTCCTCTACGGCCTGCTGGGGCTGAGCATCGCCATCGCCATCCTGGGCATCGTCAACACCCTGGTGCTCTCGGTCTCGGAACGCACCCGAGAGATCGGGCTCATGCGCGCCGTCGGCCTGGGCAAGGCCCAGCTGTCCGGGGAGATCATCACCGAGTCGGTCCTCACCTCCCTGTACGGCACTGTCCTGGGCGGGGCGACCGGGGTGGTCCTGGCCGCCGCCCTCAAGGAGGTCCTGGAGGATCAGGGGCTGACGAGCCTCAGCATCCCCTGGGGCCAGATGGTGGGCATGCTCGTGCTCTCCGTGGTGGTCGGCGTCATCGCGGCCCTGTGGCCGGCGCTGCGCGCCTCCCGGATTCCGGTCCTGGACGCCATCGCCACCGAGTGAGCGGCGTTCGCCGAGTAAGCCGAGCAAGCCCGGCGCCCCGGCCGACCCCCGCAACGGGGGCGGGCCGGGGCGCCGGCACGTCTGCGCGGCCCGTCCGGCAGCTGCCCGAGTCGCGCCCGGCACGTATTCCCGCGCCCGGTATCTTCCTTGTCACCGCCTCTGCCTCTGCCGCGCCGGCTTCCCCTCCGATAGCCTCATGCGATCATGCCCGAATCGTCCTCCCGGTCGTTCCCAACCGTCCCGACCGCGCTGTCCGCCCTGACCGCACAGTCCATGACCCCCGACGCCCCGCTGCCCCATCCCCCGTCCTTGGGGGCCGGGGCGCTTCTGCGCTGGCTACTGCGCCGCGCCGCCGTCCCGGTCACCCTGGCGACCCTCGCGGCCTGCACCTCCAACATCATCCAGGCGATCGTGCCGGCCTTCCTGGGGCAGGCCCTGGACGCCGGCATCGAGAACGGCCTCAACGGCCGCGTCTGGGGCATCGGCGCGCTGCTGCTGGTGCTGTTCGTCGTCTACGCCGTCGGGGACACGATGATGTCCTACTTCGGGGTGACGGCCTGGATGCGCACCGCCTTCGACGTCGACCGGCTCGTGGGCAGGCAGATCTCCGCCACCGGCAAGGACCTGTCCCGGCAGGTCTCCACCGGTGAGGTCGCCACCATCATCGCCTCCGACGCCGACTACCTGGGCAAGCTCATCGAACACCTGCCGGCCCTGCTGGGGGCGGCGGCCAGCTTCCTCGTCGTGGCCGTCCTCATGCTGCGCACCTCGGTGAGCCTGGGGCTCATCGTCATCCTGGGCATGCCGCTGGTGGCGGCCATCGTCACCCTGGTCATCCGCCCCCTACAGAAGCGCCAGGCCGTCCAGCGCGAGGCCCACTCCGCGGTCACCACGGTCACCACGGACACGGTGGCGGGCCTGCGGATCCTGCGGGGCATCGGCGGGGAGGACGTCTTCGCCCGCCGCTACCGGGACGCCTCCCAGGAGCTGCGGCGCCGCGGCGTCGAGGTGGCCTCCTCGCAGGCCACTCTCATGACCCTCCAGGTGCTGCTGCCCGGGCTCTTCGCCGCGATCGTCGTGTGGGTGGCGGCGCGCATGGCCGTGGCCGGCAGCCTCACCCCCGGCGGGCTCATCACCTTCTACGGCTACACCGCCTACCTGTCCTGGCCGCTGTGGGTGTTCACCAGCTCCGTGCAGGACTACACCCGGGCCGTCGTCGGCGCCCGGCGCCTGAGCCGCCTGCTGGAGGTGGCGCCGGCCGCCGGCAGCCTCGTGGAGCGCCTCAACCTGGACCCGGCCGCCGCCCACCCCGTCAGCGGCGACCTGGTGGACACCGGCAGCGGCCTGCGCCTCAAGGAGGGCCGCATGACGGCCCTCGTGTGCCCCGACCCGCAGGTCTCCGCCGACCTGGCCACGCGCCTGGGGCGCTTCACCGACGCCGGCCCCACCGTGACCCTGGCGGGCCGGCCACTGACCACCATGCCCCTGGAGCAGGTACGCGCCAGCGTCGTCGTCTCCGGCGCCACCGCCCAGCTCTTCACCGGGACCCTGCGTGAGGCCCTCGACGTGCGCAGCGGCCCCGACCCGCAGCCGGCGGAACTGGAGGACCTCCTGCGCGCCGAGACCGAGCGCACCACCGGGGCCGACGTCGACCAGCAGGTCCGCCCCCAGGAGCGCGAGGCCCCCGGCGACGACCGGCTCATCGAGGCCGTCGGGATCGCCGACGCCGGTGATGTCCTCACCTCCCTGAGCGAGGGCCTGGCCGGGATGATTACTGAGAAGGGCCGGTCCCTGTCCGGCGGGCAGCGTCAGCGCGTGGCCCTGGCCCGAGCGCTGCTCACCGAGGCACCCACGCTCGTGCTCATCGAACCAACCTCCGCACTGGACTCCCACACCGAGGCCCGGGTGGCCGCCCAGGTGCACCGGGCCCGCGCCGGGCGCACGACCGTCGTCGTCACCGCCTCACCGCTGGTCCTGGAGGCCTGCGACGAGGTCATCCTCCTGGACTCCAGCGGGACCGAGCTGCTGCGCTCCACGCACCGCGAGCTCATGGCGATGGCCCGCGACGGCCACGCGCAGGCGGCCGACTACCGCGCCGTCGTCTCACGGGCCATGGGTGAGGATGAGGAGGCGAGCTGCTGATGGCACTTCCCGTCGCGCCCGGGCCCGTCGCCCTGCGCAAGACCTTCCGCATCATGGCCTCCTACCGGGGGCGCTTCGCCGTCGTCCTGGCCCTCCAGATCACCGCGGTCCTATCCACGCTCGTGGCCCCGCAGCTGCTGGGGCGGCTGGTCGGGCGGGTCTCGGCCGGGCGGGCCGACGCCGGCTACGTGGACCGGCTCGTGCTGACCATCATCGCGGTCACGCTCGTGGGGGCGCTCATCAACCGCTTCGCCCAGAAGCACGCCCGCACCCTGGGCGAGTCGGTCTTCGCCGAGCTGCGCGAGCGCATGATGAACCGGGTGGTGCACCTGCCGCTGAGCGCGGTGGAGTCCGCCGGCACCGGCGACCTCGTGGGGCGCACCACCACCGACGTCTCCCGCATCGAGTTCCTGGTACGGATGGGGATCCCCCAGATCCTCGTGTGCGTGGTGACGATCGTCTTCACACTCCTGGCCGCCGCCGTCGCCGACCCCCTCCTGGCGCTCGGGCTGCTCGTCATCGCCCCACCCGTGTGGGCGATGATGCGCTGGTACCTGCCGATCTCCATCCCCGCCTACCGGGCCGAGTCGGCCGCCCAGGCCCACCTCAACGGGGCGGTCTCCGAGACGGTCGAGCACGCCGAGACCGTGGACGCCCTGGGCATCGGGGCGCGCCGCGAGCGGGCCATCATGACCTCCATCAAGGAGGCCTGGTCCCTGGAGCGCTACACGGCCGCGCTGCGGGTGCGCCTGTTCATGGTGCTCGACGTCGCCTGGCGGGCGCCCGTCGTCGCCGTCCTCCTGTGGGGAGGGTTCCTGGCCGGCCGCGGCTACGCGACCCTGGAGGCAATCACCACGGTCGCCCTGTACTCCATGGAGCTGCGCAAGCCGGTGGGCCAGCTCATGTTCTGGGTCGACCAGGTCCAGATCGCCCAGGCCTCCCTGTCCCGCATCCTGGGGGTGGAGGAGGTCCCCGACGACCGCACCCCCACCGGCGAGGAGCCCAAGGGCACGCGGATCGTGCTCGACGACGTGCGCTTCTCCTACCGGGAGGGCGTCGAGGTGCTCCACGGGATCGATCTGGAGCTCGTGCCCGGGGAGCGGCTGGCCGTCGTCGGGCCCTCGGGGTCGGGTAAGTCCACGCTGGGGCGGATGCTGGCCGGCATCAACCCGCCCACCTCCGGGAGCGTCACCGTGGGCGGGGTGTCGCTGACGGACCTGACCGAGGACGAGCTGCGCCGCCACGTGGCCCTGGTGACCCAGGAGCACCACGTGTTCGTCGGCACCGTGGCGGACAACGTGCGCCTGGGGCGGCCGGGCGCCTCCGACGACACGATCCGCGAGGCGATCGAGGCCATCGGGGCCGATGCCTGGGTGGACGGGCTGCCCGAGGGGATGGACACGATGGTCGGCTCGGGGCACCTCGAGCTCAGCCCCGCCCAGGCCCAGGAGGTGGCGCTGGCCCGGCTGGTGCTGCTGGACCCGCACACACTCATCCTGGACGAGGCCACCTCACTGCTGGACCCGCGCGCCGCCCGCACCCTGGAGCGGACCCTGTCCACGGCGCTGGCCGGACGCACCGTCATCGAGGTGGCCCACCGCCTCTACACGGCCGCCGACGCCGACCGGGTCGCCGTCGTCATGGACGGGCGGATCGTCGAGCTCGGCACCCACGACGAGCTCGTGGCCCTCGGCGGGGAGTACGCGCGCCTCTGGCAGGCCTGGAACCAGGAGTAGCCGGGCGGAGGTGCGGCCGGTGGGTCGGCCGTGCCGACGTCGGGCACCGGGCCGGTCCGCGCCGTCGGGACGGATAGGGCCACCCTGCCGATCAGGGCGACGATGGCGGCCCTTCACAGATCGCCGGTGGCGAAAGCCGGCCCTTATCGCCCAAACCTACAAACCCGCTCGGGCCTGCGTTGTTCCACGAGGGCGCAGGCTGTGAGATTCTTAGGGCGGCGAGTCGTCCCACTGTCGCGATCCCGCCGCCTCGCAGTCAGCTGACTGCGTCCAACGCCGTGCCTCACACAAGAAGGTTCGTTCATGCCCAACAACCAGCCACCTCCCCCGCCGTCGCAGGCGACGCCGTCGGCCTCCACCACGCCTCCTCGCAGGGCTGCCGGCAGCGCGCAGCCCACGCTCGGGGAGCTCATCGCCCGCATCTCGGAGAACATCTCCGCGCTGGTGCGCGGCGAGATCGACCTGGCCAAGGCCAAGGGCCAGCGCATGGCCAAGGAGATGGGGCTGGGGGCCGGGCTACTCGCCGCCGCCGGAGTGCTGGCCCTGTTCATCTTCGGGCTGCTGCTGGGGGCCCTGACGACCGGGCTGTCCCACGTCATGCCGCTGTGGGCCGCCTTCCTCGTGGTCGCGCTGATCCTCACCCTCATCGCCGTGACGATGGCCCTGATCGGCATCAAGCGCCTCAAGGCCGCCAAGGCCGACACGCCGACGCCGCAGGAGGGGCTGAAGGAGTCCGTCAACGCCGTCAAGGGGGCCGTGACCTCCGGCCTGCAGAGGGGGAACGCCCAGTGAGCGCCAACACCGCACCCACGCCCGTCCCCGCCGCGCCGGCCGCGCCGTCGGCTGACGACGTCCTGTCCGACCTGGCGGCCCGGCGCCTGACGCTGGCTGCCGACGTCGACGAGCTCGCCGCACGCCTGGCCCCGAACAACCTGGCCAAGGTCGCCAAGCTCAAGGCCCGTGAGAAGGTCCAGGAGCTGCGCAGCCAGGCCGTCAGCAAGGCCCAGGACACGGCCAGGCAGGTCAAGAACCGCCTGGTCTCCCTGGCCGGCGGCGGCACCGACCCCGAGGGTGGGGTCGATACCTACGATCCCAGCACGCGGACCCTCGGCCAGCGTGTCTCCCGCTTGTTCGACGACGCCCGCGACGGCGACCCCGCCTCCCTGGGGATCGTCACGGTTACGGGTCTCGCCCTGGCGGGCCTGAGCGTGACGGCGACCGTCGCCGCGGTCAAGGCCTTCCGCACGCGGGCGGCTCGGGCATGACCAGCGGACAGCAGGCCGGTGCCTCCGGTGCTGAAGGTGCTGGGGCCTCCGGGGCCAGGTCGCTGAGCCCCGAGCAGATCGAGGAGCGGCTGCGCGCCCAGCGCGAGGCCCTGGCGGCGAGCGTCGATGAGTTCGCCTCCCGGATCGACCCGCGCACGCAGGCCAAGGAGGCCGGGGAGCACCTGCGCGAGCAGGCGAGCGCCAAGGCCGAGCATCTGCGTGAGCAGGCCGCGGCGGGGGCCGGCCGTTTGCGAGAGCAGGCGGAGGCCGGCACCGGCCGACTGCGCGAGGGGGCCCGACGCTGGGCCGAGCAGGCGGAGGAGACCTGGGAGCGCGCCAAGCAGGGCGACTCCGAGGCGTCGTCCAAACTCGCCAAGGCGGCCGCCGTCGCCGGAGGCGTGGTGACCGCCGGCATCGTCCTGACCCGCCTCGCCCGCCGCTGACACAGAACCACCCGTCGAGGACGCACCATCGGGCTCGCGGACTGCACCCCCCAGGATCAGCCCTCAGCCTGTACGGTGCGTCCTCGCATCGTAGCGGCACCCCGCCGAACTCCAGGCCAAGAGCCAGCCGTCCACATCGGGAACTGCGATGCCCGCCGGGGACGTACTTCTCCTCCAGATAACTGCATTCACACCTCAGTGACCTGGAGGAAAACGCAGTCCTCGATCACCAAGTACGTCCCCGACACCGAGGGCACGTCCTCGCGCACTGATAGCCGGGAGAACAACTTCCCGTCATACCTGAGCAAGGCAGGCAGTAAGGGGAGATACGCCACCAAGTAAAATGTGTTCTACGACACACTTACGTCATCTGGTCTCACACCCCGCAAGCCCCTAACCTAATCCCATAACTCCCCGCCGTCCTCCGGGACTGGCGGGGTCTACTTTTCTTTGCAGGAGGCTACTCGTGGCCCTCAAAATGGCGGTCGTCGTTGACTACCAGAACGTCTATCTCACTGGGACAGGCCTATGCACGCCAAGGCGGCCTCCCGAGGACGCACGCCCGCTGGTTCTGCTCGCCGTAGCCCGGCACCGGCCCGCAGGTCACAGATCAGTCACTGCCCCGAATTGGTCTCGACCACCTGCACCAGCGTCCTAAAATCACTTCCGTGACAACGGCGCCCACGACTCCCCAGGATGCGGTGACGGATCCTGCTCCTTCCCTCCCTTCTCTTGATGTCGCTCCGGGCTCTGTGGTCCGGGTACGTGACGAGGACTGGCTGGTCACCCAGGTTTCCACCACGTCTGACGGCATGCTGGTGACGGTGCAGGGCCTGTCCGAGCTGGTTCGGGACACGACGGCGCAGTTCTCCGCTGGTCTTGACCACATCGTCCCGGTGGATCCGCGCCACACCCGGGTCATCGCGGACACCTCCACCCGTCACCGGCTCTCGCGCCTGTGGCTGGAGGCGACGCTGCGCAAGACGGCCCTCCCGGCGACCTCCACCGACCTGGCCGTGGTCAGTGACGTTCTCGCTGACCCGCTGGCCTACCAGCTGACGGCGGTTCGCCAGGCCCTGGATCCGGCGAACCTGCGCCCGCGCATCCTCCTGGCTGACACGGTGGGTCTGGGCAAGACCTTGGAGATCGGCATGATTCTGGCCGAGCTCGTGCGCCGCGGCCGGGGCGACCGCATTCTCATCGTCACGCCCCGTCACGTGCTCGAGCAGATGCAGCATGAGATGTGGTCGCGCTTCGCGCTGCCCTTCGTGCGCCTGGACTCGGTGGGTATCCAGCGGGTGCGCCGTTCGGTGCCGGCCTCACGCAACCCGTTCTCGGTGTTCCACCGCGCGATCATCTCCATCGACACGTTGAAGTCGGACCGCTACCTCAATCATCTGCGCAAGCAGCGCTGGGACGCGGTCGTCATCGACGAGTCGCACAACGTCACCAACAAGGGCACGCTCAACAACCGGCTCGCGGACATTCTGGCCCGTCAGACCGACGCGCTCATCCTGGCCTCGGCCACGCCCCACAACGGCAACCCGAAGTCCTTCGCCGAGCTCATCCGTCTGCTGGAGCCGACGGCGGTACACGCGGACGGCTCCCTTGATGAGGAGGCGGTGCGTCGCCTCGTCATCCGCCGCCACCGTCACTCCGACGAGGTGCGCGACGTCGTGGGCGGCCGCTGGAAGGAGCGCCTGACTCCGGTCAACAAGCTGGTGGAGCCCTCCCCGGCTGAGGACGCGGTGGCCGGCGAGCTGTCAGGCACCTGGCTGCACCGGACCGACGGCGCCTCGGCACCGGGCGGTCGCAGGCCCACCGCCCGCGGCGGCGATTCCCTGTTCGCCTGGACCCTGGCCAAGTCCTTCCTGTCCTCGCCGGCGGCCCTCATCCAGACGATCGACGAGCGCCTGGCCCGACGCCGCAGCCGGGCAGCAGCAGCCGGCTCCGCCCCGGAGCCCTCGGAGCAGTCCCAGGCGCTGACCCGCCTGCGCGAGCTGGCCGTGGAGGCCAACACAACGGCCTCGGGCAAGTACCAGGCGCTGCTGGCCGAGTTGCGCCGCATCGGGATCGGCCCCAGGTCGCCCGAGCGCGTCGTCGTCTTCGCTGAGCGCATCGCCACGCTCACCTGGCTGGCCGAGCACCTGCGCGAGGACCTGCGTCTGCCCGCCGACGCGGTGCGGGTCATGCACGGGAGCCTGTCCGACGTGGAGCAGCAGGAGATCGTGGAGCAGTTCCGCCAGGCCCACACGCCGGTGCGCGTCCTGGTGACTGGCGACGTCGCCTCGGAGGGCGTCAACCTGCACGCCCAGTGCCATGAGCTCATCCACTACGACATCCCCTGGTCGCTCATCCGCATCGAGCAGCGCAACGGCCGCATCGACCGCTACGGCCAGTCCGTCTCACCGCAGATCACGACCCTGCTGCTGAGCCCGTCGGACCCGCGCTTCTCCGGCGACGTCCGCGTGCTCACGCGCCTGATGGAGAAGGAGGATCAGGCGCACCGGGCCCTGGGCGACGCCGCCTCCCTCATGGGCCTGTACTCGGGCGAGAAGGAGGAGGAGGCGATCCGTCAGGCACTCGCGGCCGGGCAGGACATTGACGACGTCGTCCCCGACGCCGACGACGCACTCAACCTGGATCCCATGGCGGCTTTGTTCGCGAAGCTGACGGGCACGGCCGAGGCCAAGGGTGACGGTGTTGCTGCACCCACCGGCGCCGAGGACTCCCCTGCTGATCCGAGCGCTCCCGGCGCCCCGGCCGGTCCGGCCTCCCCCATCCAGCCCGCTGCCCCGCTGGCCACGTCGACGCTGTACGAGACCCAGCTGGACTATCTGCGCCAGGCCCTCACCGAGCTTTATGAGCGCCCGGAGGAGCCAGAGCAGCGCCAGACCGGCGGTGGGGGCGTGTCGTGGCGGGAGCACGGCACGCAGCACGTGGTGGAGATGGTGCCCCCGGCGGGGCTGCGCCATCGCTTGTCGGTGCTGCCGCAGTCCTACCTGCGTGAGCGCCGCGTCCAGGAGCACCTCAAGCTGGCGACGACGCAGACGAAGGGCGCGCGCCTTCTCACGGAGGCCCTGAGTGACTCCTCGGACTCCTCCTGGCCAGAGGCCCACTACCTGGGGCCGCTGCACCCGGTGCTGGACTGGGCCGGCGACCGGGTCCTGGCCAAGCTCGGCCGCTCCTCAGTGTTCGCGGTGCGCGGCGACGTCGACTCACCGACCGTCCTGCTTCTGGGGACGCTGACGAACCAGGCGGGCCGGACGGTGTCGATGGTGTGTGTCAGTACCGCTTTCCCCTACCTGGACCTGGCGGCCGCGCAGTCGGAGCTGGATGCGGGCCGGCCGGTCGAGGCGCAGGCGATCGGGCAGGTGCACGACTCCCCCACCGCCATGTTCGAGGCGGTGGGCATCTCCCGGGAGCTGCGGAACTCCGGGCCGGTGACGCAGACCAGCCTGCTGGAGGCGCTCATCCCTCCGGCGGTGGATACGGCTAGGGACCACATGAGACTGACCCTCGACGCAGCGGAGGAACAGGCGACGGCTCGGGTTGAGGCCTGGGCCGAGCACGCGAACGCCTGGGATGACGAGGCCGGTCGCCTCATCCAGAACCGCCACCTGCGCGAGCAGCGGATCACGGTGGCTCAGGAGCACGAGCTCAGGAAACAGCACCTGCCCGCGCACACGCTGGTGCGCCCACTGCTGGTGGTGGTGCCGCAGGACTTCGGGATGGAAGGGGATCTCTGATGGCGGTGTCGGATGCGCTGGTCGTCGGCGAGGACTGGATCAGCGAGCACTACTTCACGACGGACGCCACCAAGGAATCCTTCCTGGCGCGCGTGCTGGAGCGCCGCAAGGAATGGGAGGCCCTGGAGAAGCCGGCCGATCCTGGCACTGCCCCGACGCCAACGCCTCGTTCCCGGTTCCGTTCCGAGCGTTCCCGCTTGGAGGAGCTGCTGGCGGCCCTGCCCGCCGACGACGCAGGCTCCCTGACCGGCGCGGCCCTGGAGGCGGCCGGCGAGCTCGATGCGCTCCTGCGCGAGATTCTGGGCTTCACGTCGTCGGAGTACCGCCTGACTGAGCGGGGTCCGGTGACCCTGGTGAGGCCGGTGGGTGATGAGGGCCCGGCCCCGTTGGCGCTGCTGCGCGCCCGCCCGGTGACCACGGTGGAGGACCTGCTGGTCAAGGACGCCCCCACGCTCGCTGAGGAGTGGCAGCCCGTGGACCTGGGGGACCCCGACGCCCCGGCGCTGGAGGGGGCTGAGCCGATCGAGTCGGTGTCTCGGGCGCTGTCGACGCTCATGACGGATGGTCACGGCCCGGCCTTCGCCCTGGTTCTGGCGGGCCAGTGGGCGCTGGTGGCAGAGCGGGAGCGGTGGCCGGAGGGCCGCTGGCTGGCGGTGAACGTGCAGCTCGTCGTCGAGCGTCATGAGGCGACGCGCGGCGGCGAGGTGGAGCGGGCCCTGACCTGCCTGGATGCCCGTTCACTGCTGCCGACGGCGGAGGGCGAGACGTGGTGGGCGGCCACCTTGGAGGACTCGGCGGCCCACACGGTGGGGGTCTCGAAGGATCTGCGTGAGGGTGTGCGCTCCTCCATTGAGATCCTTGCGAATGAGGTGGTGCGCCGTCGCGCCGCGCGGGGGCTGGAGCCGCTGCCCCAGGAGCGGGCGCAGGACCTGGCGCTGCAGTCGCTGCGCTACATCTACCGGATCATCTTCCTGCTGTATGCGGAGGCGAGCCCTGAGCTGGGGGTCCTGCCGGTGGGCGCCACCGAGTACGACGCCGGCTACGGCCTGGATCGTCTGCGCGAGCTGGCCTTGAGGGAGCTGCATGAGGAGTCGGCCCTGGCGGGCACGCACATCTACGAGTCCCTGGACCGGCTGTTCCACTTGGTCGATGAGGGCCATAACGAGCAGGTGCCGGCCGCGCAGGAGGGCAGCTTCGATGGCCTGGTCTTCCGGCCGATGCGCGCCGACCTTTTCCGCCCGGCGGCGACCGCCCTCATTGACGAGGTAGGCCTGGGTAACGGGGCGCTGCTGCGGGTGCTGCGCCATCTGCTGCTGACTAAGGAGAACAGCAAGAGCGGCCGTGGCTTCATCTCCTATGTGGAGCTGGGCATCAACCAGCTGGGTGCCGTCTACGAGGGGCTCATGAGCTACTCGGGTTCCTTCGCCACCGAGCGGCTGTGGGAGGTGGCGCCGGGCGGGGACGCCTCGAAGGGCTCGTGGGTGGTGCCCGAGGAAGTCATGAAGGGCCTGGAGGAGAAGGACTTCGTGACGGTGGAGGATGAGGTGACGGGCGAGCGCCGCAACGTCACCTATGAGAAGGGGCAGTTCGTTTACCGGCTCTCCGGCCGGGACCGGCAGCGCTCGGCCTCCTTCTACACCCCGGAGGTGCTGACGCGTTTCACGGTGCAGCAGGCGCTGGCCGAGCTGCTGGATCAGGATGGGCGGACGACGAGCGCTGAGGAGATCCTGCACCTGACGGTGTGCGAGCCGGCGCTGGGGTCGGGAGCCTTCGCGATTGAGGCGGTGCGCCAGCTGGCGGAGCAGTACCTCTCGCGGCGTGAGCGCGAGCTGGGCCGGCGCGTGGACCCGGAGGAGCGGCCCCGGGAGCTGGCGAAGGTGAAGGCGTATCTCGCCTTGCACCAGGTCTACGGGGTGGACCTCAATGCGACGGCGGTGGAGCTGGCGGAGGTGTCCTTGTGGTTGGACACGATGGTGGAGGGGCTGGCGGCCCCGTGGTTCGGGCTGCGGCTGCGGCGCGGTAACTCCCTGGTGGGAGCGCGCCGGGCCCTGTACTCGACCTCTCAGCTGAAGAAGCGGGCGTGGCTGTCGGCCGCTCCGGTGCCCGAGCCGCTGAGCCAGGTGGCGGCCGTGCTCGACGACGCCAATGCCGCCTCCCGGCACCGGATTGGCGGGGCGCTGGACGTCTCCGGAAGCATCCATCACTTCCTGCTACCGGCCAAGGGCTGGGGCAGCGCGGTGGAGGTCCCCAAGCAGGTGCGGGACCTGGTCGATGCCGACAGGCTCAAGGCCCTCAAGGCCTGGCGCAAGGACATCACGAAAGCACTGAGCACCACCCAGTCCTTCCGGCTGATGGCCTTGGCCCGGCGCGTGGAGGTGCTGTGGGAGATGACCTTGCGGCGCCTGCGGGTGGCGGAGGCGGAGGCCTCGCGGCGCATCGATCTGTGGGGCCGCGAGTTGCAAGCCGACGCCGGTTCAACGGTGTCCCGTGAGGACATCGAGGCCTATCTGGCGGCGCCGGGTTCGGCGTATCGGCGGCTGCGGCTGGTCATGGATGCGTGGTGCGCCCTGTGGTTCTGGCCGCTGACCACGGACGTGACGCCGCCGAGCCTCGATGAGTGGCTGGGTGCCCTGGAGGGGCTGCTGGGCAAGCAGGTCAAGGACGCCAAAGGCACCGATGGGACCCTCGTGGATGCTTCCTCCTGGGCAGAGCTGGAGACCATGGAGGAGGTCGAGCTCGGTCTCGCCGGAGCCCGCAAAGTGCCGTCAGTTGTTGACGAGCACGAGTGGTTGGGCGTGGTGCGCGAGGTAGCTCAGGCCCAGGGCTTCTTCCACTGGGAACTGGACTTCGCCACCGTCTTCGCCCGCGGCGGCTTCGACCTGCAGGTCGGGAACCCGCCGTGGGTGAGGCCCCGCACCGATGTTGCCGGTCTTCTCTCTGAAGGAGACCCCTGGTGGTCACTCAGTAACAAGCCGTCCGTCGCCGCAAAGAACGAGCGCATGCCACGCACTATGGCTCGTCCTGGAGTCCTACACACGGTCCTCGACGGAACCGCTGAGATCATCGTTCTTTCTGAACTCCTGAGCGACCCCGCCGTCTATCCTCTGCTGAGCGGCCAGCCGGATCTCTACCGAGCCTTCATGTGCCAGGTCTGGAGCCATCAGAATGACCAGGGTATTTCCTCTCTCATCCATATGGAGACTCACTTCACCGACGCCAAGACCCCAGGACTCCGTGCCGCCGCCTACCGACACCTACGACGACACTGGCAATTTATTAACGAGCTCAGGCTCTTCGACATCCACCACCTTGTCCAGTACGGCGTACACGTCTATGGATCAGAACGGTCGCCTTCATTTCTCCACGCCACAACACTTTACCACCCAGAGACCGTTGTACGTTCCCTCATGCATGACGGCAGCGGAGAAGAACCAGGACTTAAGGATCCGCGCACCGGAACCTGGGACTTACGGCCGCACGCAGCCCGCATCGAATCCATCGATAAAGTCACACTGAAGACCTGGCAATCAGTGACAGAATCTGACGACTGGCACTCAGCTCCCATGGTTCTGACTGTAAACTCAGCCGCTTCACGAACCCTGTCGGCACTCGCAAATCAACCACGCATCGGAGACCTCAACCTCAGATTCTCCCGCGGCTGGGATGAATCTATCGACCGCCAAAAAGGACGCTTCATTCAGCAGTGGGGGCAGTCATCTTGGGAGGACGCTATCCTCCAAGGACCTCACCTCCACGTCTCGACCCCCCTGTACAAACAGCCTAACGAGTCCATGAAGCACAATCTGGACTGGACCTCAACCGATCTGGAAGCACTTTCCCCGAGCGCGCAGCCCACCACCCAATACAAGCCCGCAGGCGACCGCGACACCTACGACCGTCTCTACACCCACTGGGGTGACTCTTCCGCCCGCGACCACTACCGCATCGCCTGGCGCACTCAGGTCCCCCTCACCGGGGAACGCACCCTCACACCGAGCATCATCCCGCCCGGATCCGCCCATGTCGACGGACTGTATTCGGGAGGTTCGCCTCAATACCATGAGGACCTGCTTGTGCTGACTTCCGGCGCCCTTAGTTCAATCCTCGTTGATTTCTACGCCCGCTCACGAGGCTTCTCACACATCCGAAGCTCCGCAGCAAACTCACTACCGACGGTTAGCCCAGCATCGCCCCTAGCACTACGCGTGCGATATCGGACGCTCCGCCTTAACTGCCTCACGGATGCCTATGCCGACCTGTGGACGGAGTGTTGGCATGAGTCGTTTGTGACCGACACTCCGATCTTGGAGCGTTATGACGAACGACCGATCGGTCCGGACTGGACAGCCGATACGCCCTTGCGTCGGGCGGAGGATCGTCGCAACGCGCAGGCGGAGATCGATGTCATGGTGGCGATGATGCTGGGCGTGCCGATTGAGGACCTGTGCACGATTTACCGCACCCAGTTCGCGGTGCTGTACGACTACGACCATGGCCGCGGCCAGGGCGCTTACGTGTATGACGCGAACGGCCGTCAGCTGCCGACTCCGGTCCGCCAGGCCTGGGAGAAGCGCCAGCACCCCACTTCCAACGAAGACATGCCGCTATCAGAGCGCGCTCACACCCACCCTGGCTCCGGCGTCTCCTACGTCTACGACCTCCCCTTCCGCATCCGCGACCGCGAATCCGACTTCCGCCGCATCCACACCGCCGTTTCAAATAGAGAAAAGGCATAAACTTCCACTCTTCCCAGCAGCAAAGCCATAGAGACTCATTTATCACCAGTCTCCCAAGCACCTACCCCACAAGGAATAATCATGGCATTCAAAAGATCAGTTCGAAAGACAACGCGGTACGCCACCCCCGGAGAACTATATCGCGACCTACCACAACGTACCGGAGCAGTTCAAGGTTTATGGGCACATCAGGCCGAAATGCTCAAAGCATACACAGATAAAGCCAACCATCCCGACATTGCTCTCGAACTACCAACAGGTACCGGAAAGACACTTATTGGGCTCCTCATCGCCGAATGGAACCGTCGATACCACAACCAACGCGTTCTATACGCATGCCCAACACGGCAGCTAGCAGAACAAGTTTATGTCTCTGCCAATCGCGAAGGTATCGACACGACATTATTAACCGGCTCTCATGTAAAGTGGGACCCACTTTCTAGAATGCACTACGAGTCCGCTCAACGTGTTGGCATCACTACTTACAGCAGCATATTCAATTCACACCCAAAGCTAGCAGACCCATCAGTCATGCTATTCGATGACGCCCATGCGGGAGAACAGTATGTTGGAGAGGCGTACAGTCTTAGTCTTAACAGATACAATGACACCAACGAATACCAGCGGACCCTCGATGTCATAAGTCCAGCAGTTGACAAAGTATTCCTTGAGCGCTTAAAGACCGACCAGTCGGATCCGGCAATTACAAGCGAAGTTCGTCTAGTAGTGCCGTTGCGGCAAGCAGGAATGGTAAAAGAACTCACTAAAACGCTATCTACACTCAGAGAGCCGCATTCATATCGCTACTCGATGATTCACCAGGGCATAGCGTCCTGCCTAATTTACGTTTCATACTCAGAAATACTAATACGTC
This sequence comes from Actinomyces sp. HMT 175, assembly GCF_016694895.1. NCBI lineage: Bacteria > Bacillati > Actinomycetota > Actinomycetes > Actinomycetales > Actinomycetaceae > Actinomyces > Actinomyces sp. HMT 175. The sequence goes on along the minus strand of NZ_CP068012.1, from coordinate 473,108 downwards.
CATACATACCGCCCACAAACCAAAATTCTTTATTCACACAAGCGAGACAGCGCATCTATCTTTCAGCCACACTTGGTGACGGCGGTGAACTTGAACGCGCGTTCGGTCGGCACACCATCGAGCGGCTGCATCAGTTAGATGATAATACTGCACCACGATCGGGGCGACGTTTTTTTGTATTCCCGGAGTTCGTTCCTAATTCTAAAGAAGAAGCTGCAGAACTGAGTAAAGCCATTGTTACCCAAGCAGGGAAGGCCCTTATCCTCTCTCAGAGCAACGAAGTAGCAATGAAAGACGCTAAGGAACTAGCACAAGACGGCTGGCGCACCTTTGGCATAGACGATGTATCCACAAGCATGCAGACATTCATCGACGCAGAACATGCAGTATGCGCCTTGGCCGCTCGCTATGACGGCCTCGACCTTCCCGGAGACGCCTGCCGGCTGATTGTGTTTGACGGCACACCCGATCAGCTGAATCTTCAGGAGCGTTTTCTTCAGCAAAATGTGCAAGCCGGGGTTGCCCTTGAGACTCGCATCCGTACTCGGATTGTTCAAGGTAGTGGACGCTGTACTCGAGGCCCAAAGGATACAGCGGTTGTTCTAATCAAGGGAGAACTATCTCACTACTTGACGCGTCCAGAAACGAGGCTACCCCTTTCTCCTGAACTTCAAGCAGAAATTCTTTTTGGGTTAGAGAATTCTCAAGACCGAACCAGAGAAGACATACTAGAAAACACTCGTGCGTTCTTAAGCCAGGATACCGATGACACTTGGAGATCAGACGCGGAACCAATACTTACCGATTACAGGCGCGAGGCAGCTCAATCCCCCTCGCCAGGTTCCTGCTATCTATCCGCTTGCGTGGACAAAGAGATCGACGCATGGAATTCAGCGTCAGTGAGTTCGTGGCGAGATGCCGCCGATAGTGCGCACTCCGTCTGCAACACACTTGGAAATGGAGGTAAAGCAACCCGACAGTATCAGGCATTCTGGAAATATCTGGAGGCAGCATGGACCGATATGGCTGCAGAAGAGAGCGGGGACTCTCTGCTGAAATCTGTATCTCGAAACTTACTATCCGAGGCCTCATCTATGGCCGGGAGGTGTCTATGGATCAATCAAATGGCACAGTTTCCAGAAACAGAAGCACCAACAATGAGTCAAGCAGACAACGTCGCCATTAATAGTATCGTGGCGACACTCAGAGGAGACCTTAAGGAAAATCGCCATCGAGACAAGCTAATCCGTATGAGGGACGAGATTTCTCAACGGGATGCCGGTAGGTTCGAAGCCGGACTGACAACACTTGGTCGTATGCTTGGGGCCGATGCATCGAAACCGACACGGCAGGGCCGCTGCGACTCCACGTGGTGTTGGGATAACGAACTGTGGCTTGCACTTGAAGCCAAAAGTGAACACAATACTGCCGGCACACTGTCCATCAAGGATGTTCGACAATCTAATGGACAACTACAACTACTGGCCGACGATCGCAACTGTTCAACTACTCCGCCAGACAGCGCAGTCGTCATAATTTCACCTAAGCCTGGTGTGCATAGTGACGCCATCACCATCGCACACAACGATGTTTATCTTGCACATCCGGACACAATTAGAACTATCGCTGCCGACACAGAAAATGCATGGAAACGTCTTTTAACTGGGATTAGCGGCATGAGCGCGGACGATCTACATACTCTTGTCGCCCAGACACTTCGAGGGTTTGAGCTCCTACCTTCGGACATCCGTAACCGCTTGACCAGAAATCCTATTGGTCAAACTAAAGTCATTCCCGAGGATTAATGACGATTTTCCTCGCCCCTAACCTTCAGACCGGAGGTATCCGGCACTCCAACACCGGCCGCCTCTCGACAACCTTCTCAAGAACTTCGCGAGGTTGGTGATGACGTCTCAAAATGGGCAGGCGTAATAGTTAGCCCCTTCGCCCAAATCCTCCCTTGGATCACCCGTTCTCCTTGCCGGGGAGGGAGGGCTTGGGAAGGAGGTGAGGGCCGTGTCCAAGCCGAAAGGCCGACGCGCACACGTCCGCAAGGGCAAGGTAACGGCCCGGAAGATGAGCGACATACTGAACTCGATCGCTCGCATTGTCCGGGCCGTCGGTGTCCTTGTGGATGCCCTCAGCAAGTGGATCGGCTAGACCATCCCCTTGCTAGGGGAGTCGCCCGGATGGCACCCGGGTGGCTCCCCACCATTATGGCCAGCCCCGCTCAGCCCTGTCCACAGCACGACGAGTCCTACTAGGGATGTCCACGAATGGGGCTCGAAACCTCACGTCGAACCGACCGCACCCTCTGTCCCGAGGCCTGCCTTGACCTCATCCCAGGAGATGGTGCCGCGCTCGGCGATCTCAGCGCGGGCGGCCTCGGCGGCCTCAAGGTCCGCCAGGTCCTCTGCAGCCTGGGTAAGCCGCTCCAGGTCATCCGCGTCGATCACCGCGGCCACGCGGCGACCCCGGCGGGTCAGAAAGACGGGCTCATGGCTGGCACGGACGTTGTCGACGATCTCATCGAGGCGGTTGCACGCAACAGAGACAGGCAAGTCGGGCATGATCCCAGTATGAGTGAAGGTCGCAGTTTTCACGCCTTGTCACCAATAAGCGACTCAGGCTCCGCTTCTTCCCTATCCTCACTGCGGTAGCCTCTGATCTGCGGGATCACTCCCGGAACAACGACGATCCGCACGATGTGGCGCCGGCCCCGGCAGACACCACTCCCGTACATCATTCGCCATCATCCACCCCACCGCCCATCACCACCACGCTCCAGCTATGACGCTCCTTCTCCCTAGTCTCCAGGCCGAACGCATCCGTCGGTCCATCGTCGACTACCTCTCGACAACCTTCGCCCTCACCGACGCCGAGCCGCGGCGCGTGCTCACCGACTTCCTGGAGGACGAGAAGCACGGAGTCTTTGTCGGCCCCTTCGTCCGCCTGCGCCTGCCCTACCTGGCCGCGAGCGCCCGCCCCGGCACAACCGACCCGGCCCACCCCACCGACCGCCCCCTCGACTGGGACCCGGGCCTCACCCCTTACCAGCACCAGGAGGACTCCTACCGGCGCCTGACCACTAAGGGCGGCCACCGCCCCGAGCCGACCATCGTCACCACCGGCACCGGCTCAGGTAAGACCGAGTCCTTCCTCCACCCCGTCCTCGACCACGTCCTGCGCGCCCGCGCCCAGGGCGTCACCGGCATCAAGGCCCTCATCCTCTACCCCATGAACGCCCTGGCCTCCGACCAGGCCAGCCGCCTCGCCAGCCTCATCACCAAAGACCCCGCCCTGGCCGGCGTACGCGCCGCCATCTACACCGGGGACTCCTCCGCCAGCCCCCGCAAGCACGTCACCGCCGACTCTCTCATCACCGACCGCTACGTCATCCGCGACAACCCGCCGGACATCCTGCTCACCAACTACAAGATGCTCGACCAACTCCTCCTGCGCCCCGAGGACCGTGAGCTGTGGCGGGCCTCAGCCGGGTCGCTCACCTACCTGGTCCTCGACGAGTTCCACACCTACGACGGCGCCCAGGGCACCGACGTCGCCATGCTGCTGCGGCGCTTGGGCCTGACCCTGCGCGCCCATCTGAGCGCCGACGACCCCCGCCAGGAGGCCTTCGTCTCTGCCCCGCTCGGCCCCGTATGCCCGGTGGCCACCTCCGCCACCCTCGGCGACGGCGGCGACCCCTCCCAGATGCTCGCCTTCGCCCGCGATGTCTTTGGAACCGACCTGCCCACCAGCGCCGTCGTCACCGAGACCCGCGCCGACCTCGACCAGTGGGCCGCCACGCACCACCAGGTGGCCGAGTCCAAGGGCCTGGCCGGCCGCGCCCTGCACCTGCGCTCCCTGCCCGGTGAGAACCTGCAGGCCCTGGCCCACCTCGCCGAGGCCGGCTCCCCCAACCCCGAGGAGCTGCTCCGCGACGTCGTCGCCCACCTCTACGACCTGCCCGAAGAGGTGGAGGACACCCTCGACGCCGCCGGACTCGCCACCGCCCTCCAGGCCCACCCCGATGTCCTAGACCTCGTGCGCGCCGCCGAGCGCTCCACGTCGCTGGCCGACCTCGCCCGGGTCCTCCTGGGCCCCATCCCCGAGTCGGGTCTGGCCCGGCGGGTCCTCTCCGCGATCCTGGCCGCCCTGTCCGTCGTGCGCGCCGGACTCGACGGCAAACCCGACCGCAGCGCAGTCAACGTGGAGGTCACCCTGTGGATCCGGGAGGTCACCCGCGTCGACCGGGCCCTTAACTCCCTGCCCTCCTTCCGCTGGGCCGACGCCGCCTCCGAGCAGACACAGGTCGAGGAGCCCGCGCGCCCCGCCCTGTACTGCCGCTCCTGCGGGCGCTCCGGCTGGGGCATCGTCCTGGCCCCCACCGGCCAGAAGGAGAAGGACGACCAGACCCACGTGCGCCGCGACCGCAAGACCGGCGACCCCCGCTTCCGGGCCCTCCTGCACGCCCCCGGGGAGGACGCCGACTACCGCACCCGCGCCGAGGCCGGCGAGATCAACCTGGAGGCCCGCCACCCCGGGCTGCGCTGGTACTCCATCAACAGCCGCGAAATCCTCACCCGCCGCCCGGACCAGGAGAGCACCGAGGCCAAGGAGGGCCTCGTCCTGCCGGTCCTCATGCTCACCGGGGACGAACGCAGCATCACCGAGGACTCCACCAACGACGTCTGCCCCTCCTGCGGGACCAAGGACTCCATCCGCTTCCTCGGCTCGGCCGTCGCCACCCTCCTGTCGGTGTCCCTGACCACCCTGTTCGGCGACGACGCCCTCGACAACACCGAGAAACGCGCCCTCATCTTCACCGACTCCGTGCAGGACGCCGCCCACCGCGCCGGCTACGTCAACCAGCGCTCCCACACGATGAGCCTGCGCTCGGCCCTGCGCGGGGCGCTGCGAGCAGAGATGCCCATCGAGGAGTGGGCCGAGGCCGCCCTCGACGACGCCCAGGCCAGCGCCTTCGACCGCTACCGGCTGGTCCCCGCCGCCCTGTCCGAGCACCAGCGCTTCAAGCCCTACTGGGACCCGAAGGCCCCCGCCTCCAAGCGCAGCCGCGCCAAGCCGCACGTGCGCCGTCGGCTCCTGTTCGACATCGCCCTGGAGGTGGGTCTCCAGTCCACCTACGGGCGCACCCTGGAGGCCACCGGCTCGGTCACCGTCCACGTCAGCGCCGGGCGCGCCAACACCCTGGTGGCCCTGGCCCGTCAGGCCCTCGGCACCGACCAGCAGGGCGTCCTCGACGGCTTCAAGGACACCAGCGACGCAGCCCTGCTCGCCTGGGTGCGCGGCACCCTGGAGCACATGCGCCGCGAGGGCGCCATCGACCACGAATGGCTCTCGCACTACAAACGCGACGACGGCAAGCGCCTGTGGATCTGGTACAAGCGCGACCGCAATCAGGGCCAGCCGGCCTTCCCCACCGGGCGCGCCGCCCCGGCCTTCCCCCAGGTCGGCGGCGGCCTCGACACCCGCAAGTCGGCCTTCACGCCAGTGGGCTCCTCGAAGTCCTGGTACGCCACCTGGGCCCGCAAGTGCCTGGGGGTCGTGCCGACCCACGCCTCCCGCCTGGCCTGCGCGCTCCAGGCCCATTTGGCCAAAGCCGGGATCCTCAGCGTCACCACCACCGACTCCGGCGGCACCGTCTACGGGCTGCCGGCCGGCCGCGTCGTCGTCTCCCCGCTGCGCGAGACCACGCGCGAGGCCCTGCTCCTGGTGTGCGACACCTGCCGCACCCAGCTGCCCGCCGCCATCGCCACCGTCGACCAGCTCGACAGCGCCCCCTGCCTGGCCGCCACCTGCCCCGGCCACCTGAGGGCCCAGCCGCACCCGGCCGAGAGCTTCTACCGCAGCATGTACGCCGGGGCCCACGTGCGCCGGGTCGACTCCCACGAGCACACCTCCCTGCTCGACGCCAAGGAGCGCGCCGCCGTCGAGACCGGGTTCAAGCGCCCCACGCAAGTGCCCGGTGACCCCAACGTCCTCGTGGCCACCCCCACCCTGGAGATGGGTATCGACATCGGGGACCTGTCCACCGTCATGCTCGGTTCCCTGCCGGCCACCGTCGCCTCCTACGTGCAGAGGGTGGGCCGCGCGGGCCGCCGCAGCGGCTCGGCGCTCGCCCTGGCCTACGTGCCCGGCAGGCGCAGCCAGCTCCCGATCCTCGACGCCCCGGATCGGCTGCTCAACGGCTCCGTCGCGCCGCCGTCAACCTACCTGGGAGCCGAGGAGATCCTGCGCCGCCAGTTCCTGGCCTCCGTCATCGACACCCTCGCCCGCGAGAACCACCCGGCCATCCCCTCCGGCGGTCACGGCGGCGGCACTGCGAAGACCGCGCTGGGTGCCACCGGCGAGGGCTCGCTCATCACCACGCTGTGCGAGCGGATCGAGCGCGATGGCGCCTTGCTGGTGCAGGCCTTCACCGACGCCTTCCAGGAGCGCACGCCGGCGCTCGATCGACTCAGCAGCTGGGTGACCCAGGACGCCGGTGCCGGGCCTCGCGAGATGCTCCAGCGGGCCGCGGCCGAGCACCGCGCCGAGTCCGAGCAGCTCCACCGTCAGGAGCGCCAGATCCGTGAGGCCCTGCCCGAGCTCAAAGTCGCCGCCGAGCGCCCCAACGCCACCGAGGAGGACACACGAGCCCATCGCTCCGCCGAAGGAGCCCGGAAGGCCGCCGAGTCCCGGATCTTCGACCTGGATCGTGAGCACTGGGTCTCGGCCCTGGAGCGCCACGGCATCCTGCCCAACTACACCCTCATCGACGACTCCGTGCGTCTGTCCGCCCGCGTCTCCTGGCGCGACCCGGACGACGACGAGTTCCACTCCGAACCCTGCGACGTCGATCGAGCCTCCGTCCACGCCCTGCACGAGTTCGCCCCCGGCGCCACCTTCTACACCCGCGGTCTGGAGATGGAGATCGAGGGCATTGACGCCTCCGACCTGAACAACCAGGCCCAGTGGTGGTTCTGCTGCAAGGCCTGCGGCTACATCGACGTGCGCGAGCCGCAGGAGACCCGGCCCGCCGCGCCCACGGAGTGCCCCAGGTGCCGCGACACCGACATTGCCGAGGTCGGACGCGCCCGGCGGGTCCTGCGCCTGAGCCGGGTCTTCGCCGACGTCTCCCAGGACGACGCCCGCATCGGGGACTCCAGCGACGAGCGGCTCCGCACCCACTTCGAGGTCCTGCCCCTGGCTGACTTCGACCCGACCCGCGCGGTGCGCCAGTGGAACGTGGAGGCCTCCGGGTTCGGGGTGACCCGCTACCGCGGCATGAACCTGCGCTGGCTCAACACCGGGCGGCCTCTGGCCGGTCAGAGCGTCGACCGGGTCTCCGGCAACGCCCTCTCCTCGCGGGACTTCCGCCTGTGCGAGGCCTGCGGCAAGCTCGATACGGACACTCGGGCCTCCTCCGCCCGTGAGCACCGGCCCTGGTGCCGCTACCGCAGCGACTCCGCCGAGCACGTGATCGCCGTCGACCTCATGCGCGAGCTGAGCACTGAGGCACTCGCCTTTGTCCTGCCGCTGGGTTTCGCCACCGACCGGGTGGGGGTGGACTCGCTGGCCTCCGCGATCCTCCTGGGACTGGAGATCACCACCGGCGGCTCCCCCGACCACCTGGGCATCGCCTCCGTCCCCCACCCCGTGGCCGGCGGCGCCCCCGGCGAGACCCGCCCCGCCCTCCTGCTGCACGACACCGTGCCCGGGGGCACCGGTTATCTCACCGACCATGACGACTCCAGCCGGCTCTGGAACCTCCTCATCCGCACCGGCCAGCACCTGGAGAGCTGCCCGTGCCGCGCCGAGGGCAAGGACATGTGCCCGGACTGCCTGCGGCCCCACGCTGTTTCCGCCGAGGTCACCCGCGCCGCGGCCCTGCACGCCATCGGCCAGCTCTTGGGACGGGAGGACACCGGCACCCTGGACACCGAGGGCGTGTTCGCCGAGCTCGACCCGGAGGTCCCCCAGTGGACGGTCACCGACGAGGCCGTGCGCGCCGGCACCGGGGAGAGCCCCCTGGAGGTGCGCTTCCGCGCCGCACTCGCCGAGCTCCTGAGCAAGCAGATGGCCGTGCGCACCACCAGCGACCCCTCGGGCGCGCCCGCGTTGGAGATCGACGGGGGCCGCTGGCGGATCCGTCCCCAGCTCGATGCCCGCGGCACCCGCCCCGACTTCACCTGCCTGCGCCCCGGAGGCCGCAGTCCCATCGCCATCTTCACCGACGGCCGCAGGTACCACGCCAGTCGCGCGCACAACCGTCTCGCCGACGACGCCGACAAGCGTGCCCGTCTGCGCGCCGCCGGCTACCGGGTCATCTCCGTAAGCGTCGAGGACCTGGACGGGCCGTGGAACCCGGCCTGGCTGAATGAGGCCACCGTCGCCCAGCTCAAGAACGGCTCCCTAGGGGCCTCGCGCGCCGGCGGCGTCACCGACCAGGCCATCGACGCCTGGCGCGGCGGGCCAATGGCGCTGCTGGAGACGATGCTCAGCGATGACAACGAGGAGCCCGAGACCAGTCCAACCACCGCCGCCCTGGCGGCCCTGGCCGACTCCGCCTGGGGACCGCTGATGGTCGGCGCCTACCACCACTTACCCTTAAGCAGGACCGCCTCCCTGCAGCACTCCCTGGTCCCAGAGACTGATTCCGAGGAGGACACCAGACGAACTGTGGCGGACCCACTGTGGGAAGCGTTGCGTGTGCTGCGGCCTGAGGCCGAGCTGCCCGAGCCGGCTGGTGCTGCTGATGCCGCAGACGCTCCTGCCGCGTCGAAGCACTCCGGTTCGGTCTTCGCCATCCCCCACCTTGCCCTGGCAGTCCAGCTCACCGGCTCCTCCACCACGGGGATGGCCCTCGTGCTCGACGACTCCGATGAGGCTTTAGGGAGTCCCGAGCACTCGGAGGCCTGGCTGGCCTGGCTGCGGCTCAGCAACGTGCTCGCCCTGGCTCAGGTGCCCGTGGACATCACCACGACCAGCCGGGCCCTGGCCGAGCTGCGCGCCCGCGCCCAGGCCGAGGTCGCTGTGGCCGACGTCGCCGGCAGCCCGGCCACCATGAGCGATCTCGGCTGGGACGACGTCGACCAGGACCTCACCCCCGAGCCTGTCCTCGCCCTTCTGCCCCACCTGGCCGCGGCCGGCCTCCCCCACGAGGGCGACGGCGTCGAGGTCGACGGCATCATGACGGAACTGTCCTGGGCCGCGCCCAGGGTTGCTGTCCTCGCCGATCCGCTGGACGGCGACGAGGAGGCCCTGACGGCGGCCGGCTGGCGCGTCATCGTCGTCGGCGACGATCCGGCCCGCACCGCCACCGACATCTGCGCGCTCATCCCCGAGCTCCTGGAAGGACACTGACATGGCCACGATCCTGTTGCCCAGCAGCAAGACGAAGGACGCCACCGCCAAGGACCCCTCCCTCAGGGCGAAGATCGGGCCGTTCATCAGCAAGCTATCCACCATGACCACGAGCTCGGGGCTGCACCTGGAGCCCATTCGTGGATCGCGGGACCGGCGCGTGCGCACCGCGCGCGTCACCGACTTCTACCGGGCCGTCCTGTTCGAGCTCACCGCCGACGGTGAGGTTGTCTACGTCATTCACGGCATCTGGCCGCATGACGAGGCCATCAAGATCGCCGAATCCGTCACCGTCCACGTCAACCCCCGCAACGGCATCACCGAGGTCGTCAACGTCGGGGACCTCATCGGACTGGATCCCCGTGCCGTCGAGGAGGCGCGGCGCACGGCCCAGGCCGAGCTCGCCGCCGCCCAGCGCGAGGCCGACGAGCTCGCCCGCGAGACGGCCCGCATCCAGGCCGCCAACGCTGAGGCGCGCCGTCGCAACGAGGAAGCCAGAGGAGCCGACGCCGGTTCCGCGCCCACCCAGGCACCTGGCGAGCCGGTTGGGACGGGGGGCCAGCGGGGTGAAGAAGAAACGGCGGCCGGAATGGCCGTCGGGGCCGCCGCTGTGCCGGGCGCCGTCGTCGTTCCCAGCCGGGACCAGGCACCGGTGTGGCCCGACGGGCTCACCGTGGAGATGCTGCACGACGAGCTCGGTATTGACGTCCGGCTCGGCGCAGCAGCGCTGGCGGCGCAGCGCGAGTCCCAGCTCCTCGACCTGGCTTCCACCGCCCGGGTCACCTGGCAGGGCGAGGCGCTGCTCAACCTGGCCACGGGGGCGACGATCGAGGAGATCCGTGAGGACTTCGGGCTGCGGCCCTCGCGTGACGTGTCCGCAGAGCCCACCGACGCCGACCTCATCGCCGGTCTGCGCACTCGCGCGGCGCGCTCGACCTTCACCTGGTTGGAAAGTGATGAGGACCTGCGCCGCGCCATCGAGGGGCTCAGCTTCGCCGAGTGGCAGCTCTTCCTGCACCCCCAGCAGCGGGCCCTCGTGGAGCGGCGCGCGAACGGCCCCATGCGTCTCTCGGGCGGCGCCGGAACCGGGAAGACCGTCATTGCCGTGCACCGCGCCGTCGAGCTGGCCAAGCGGGACAAGGCTGACGGGCAGGAGCCACGGATCTTGCTGACGACCTACACGCGCAACCTCGCCGACGACCTGCGCCGCCAGGTCGCCCAGCTCGAACCACGGCTGCCCTTCACCGAGAAGCTGAGCGAGCCCGGAGTCATGGTCAGCGGCCTGGACCGGGTGGCGCGCATGATCCTCCAGCACGCCGGGGCCAAGATCTCCCCCATCGCCCAGGAGGTCATCGGCCAGCCGCGCGGGCGAGTACTCACCTACCCCCGGGAGAATGTGTGGCAGGAGGTCCTCACCCTCATGGGCGATGAGCTGCCCGAGGGGCTGCGCTCCGCCGACTTCCTGGAGTCCGAGTACGAGCTGATCGTGCTGCCCCAGCGCGTGACGACTCTCAAGCAGTATCTGCGCGTGCGCCGCCCCGGGCGGGGCGTGGCCCTGGACCGGTCCAAGCGGGCCGCCGTGTGGAAGGCGATGGAGCGCTACCGGGACCGCAGCGCCGACCTGGGCGTGACCTCCTTTGATGAACAGCTCGCACTGGCCGCCGCCTGGCTCGACCATGAGGCAGCCCTCGGCACGCCCCGACCTTTCCGGCACGTGCTCGTCGATGAGGCGCAGGACCTCACGCCCGCTCATCTCCAGCTGCTGCGGGCGCTGGTGGAACCTGGCCCGGATGACCTGTTCCTGGCTGAGGACTCCCACCAGCGCATCTACGGCAAGAAGATCACGCTGAGCCACTACGGGATCCAGGTGCGCGGGAGGTCGCGGCGGCTGACGCGCAACTACCGCACCACTCGTCAGAACCTCGATGTCGCCTTCGGGATCCTCGATCCCGGCACCTATGAGGACATGGAGGGGCAGGCCGAGGAGCACCACTACGTCTCGCCGCGTTCCGGACCCGAGCCGCTGCTGCTGCACGCCTCCGACCGCGCCGATGAGCTGAGCAAGGCCGCTGAGCTGCTGACAGTGTGGTTGGAGCAGGATCGAGACAGTGAGGACAGTGCCCCGGAGACAATCGCCATCCTCGTGCGCGACCGCTACCAGCGCGACGCCGTCGTCAATGGTCTGGCGCAGCACGGGGTGGAGGTGCGCGCCGTGGACCGTGAGGCAGCGGGGCGGGGAAGGCCCGTGGTCATGACGATGCACCGTGCCAAGGGGCTGGAGTTCCGCAAGGTACTGCTCTTCGACGTCTCGATCAACGCGATCCCTCGGTCGCTGCGGGACCAGCAGTACTCCGACGCAGACCGCGACGACGCCCTCCTGCGGGAGCGCTCACTGCTGTACGTGGCCGCGACCCGCGCCCGGGACCAGCTCACCATCTCCTGGAGCGGCGAGGCCAGCCCTCTCATCACCGCCCTCGCGCCGTAGGTTGTGGCCTCTCGGGAAACCATCCGTCGCATCGGCACACGGTCCTCTCGCGGGCGCCACCCCCGCACATGTCAGGCCCGCCGCGTACGCCCCCGGCGAAGTGCCTGCCCCGACTCAACAGGCAGCCTCCCTTCCCATTCCCAGGAGTCCCCGAGCCAGCAGCCCCGCAACCTCAAGAATCCCCGCCTCTCTGGAGGAACGTCGGGTCGATATTGGGCAGCATCCGCAGGCCCACTGAGGGCCTACCGAAGACCCTCTGGGCAATCCCTATGGGACTCTTGGACCCCGTGTCCAACATGTGGGGTGTGCGTCACCACGAGTCTCTCCCGGTGTCTGAATGGTGTTCGCGACCATTGACGTTGTACGGTTGCCCCACGACATATTTGACCAGGAAGAGCGCGCCCACGTGCGCGCCGTGACACGTTGGAGGGGGTCGAGCCTATGGGGCGCGGCCGTCAGAAGGCCAAGGCAACCAAGGTTGCCCGTAAGCTCAAGTACTTCAGCCCGGAGACTGATTACAAGGCTCTGGAGCGGGAGCTCGTCTCAGCGTCCTCGGGATCTGAGCCTGACGACGAGATCGACTACGAGGAGCTGGCTGCCAAGTATGCCGTCGACGACGACGACTGGGACGAGGGCGGCAAGTAGCCCCACCCAGTGAGGGCCGGAGGAATGCACCTGCCGGCCCTTCCTCGCGCCTACGAACGCGCACGTCGAGACTGTCGGGCGGCCATCCGTGTCACTCTCGGCGACTTTTCACTCCCGAACCGAACCACCTGTGTCGCATCGACCCAGGTCAGGACGGTGCTGCCCTGACCCGTTTCTCCAGAACCGGCCCGGCGAGGTGTGAATAGTCGCCATCCGTGACACCTCGCGACGCGAACGCCCCGCTGGCACAGCGGGGCGTTCGTGGCTCAGGCAGTCCGGTAGGTGCCGTGGATGTCGACCGCTCCCCCGTCGACGCCCTTCGTGCCGGAGACGACCCGCCCCTGGGCCTCATACTTCCCGGCGTCGTGCACCTCGCCCAGCACCCAGGCGGGGATGTCCGAGCCCTCGGCGACCCGCAGGACGGCGTCGACCACACCAGGCTCAACAACGGCGACCATCCCCACGCCCAAGTTGAGGGTGCCCTCGAGGTCCTCCCACGGCACCGAGCCGAGCTCGCGCACGGTGGAGAACACCGGCGGCACCGTCCAGGAGGAGCGGTCGACGTCGGCGATGAGCCCAGCCGGCAGGACCCGGGCGACGTTGGCGGCCAGCCCCCCACCGGTGATGTGGGACAGGGCGTGGATCGGCCCCGGGGCGGCCGGCGAGGAGAGGGTCTCCAGCATGGCCAGGCACACGCGGGTGTACAGGCGCGTGGGCTCGAGCAGCTCCTGACCCAGGGTGCGGCCGAACTCGGGGACCTCGCGCTCCAGGCCCCAGCCGGCGTGCTCGATGACGCGGCGCACCAGAGAGTAGCCGTTGGAGTGCAGCCCGGAGGCGCCCAGGGCAACCAGGACGTCACCGGCGCGCACCTTCTCGGCGCCGAGCATGCGGTCGGCCTCGACGACGCCGGTGGCGGCCCCGGCGACGTCGTACTCGTCGGGGGCCATGAGGCCGGGGTGCTCGGCGGTCTCCCCGCCCAGCAGCGGGGTGCCGATGGCGGCGCAGGCCTGGGCGATGCCGCGCACGATGTCGGCGATCCGCTCGGGGACGACGTGCCCGCAGGCGATGTAGTCGGTCATGAGCAGGGGGCGGGCCCCGACCACGACGATGTCGTCAACGACCATCCCCACCAGGTCCTGGCCGATGGTGTCGTGGATGTCGAGGGCCTGGGCGATGGCGACCTTGGTGCCCACTCCGTCGGTGGAGGTGGCCAGCAGGGGGCGGCGGTAGTCGCGCAGGGCGGAGACGTCCACGAGCCCGGCGAAACCTCCGACGCCGCCGACGACGGCCGGGGTCATGGTGGAGGCCACGGCGTCCTTCATGAGCGCGACGGCCCGGTCCCCGGCGGCGGTGTCCACGCCGGCGTCGGCGTAGGTGATGGCGGGGGCGGGCTGCTCAGGCTGCTGGGTCATGTGGGGGCTCCTTGTGGACTCGGGTCGAAGGTGCGGTGGCGGGCGGAAAGGGGCGAGGGCGCAGCGGGTGGCCGGTACGCATCGCCGACGGCGGACTCGGGCGGACCGGGCGGACCGGGGCGAGGCGGGCACCGGGGCCCTGGTTAGGTCGTCGACCCCAGGGGGCTGCCGGAGGCCAGGTCCGGGCGGGTGATGCTGCCCGGCGGCACGGTGCGGCCGGCGTCGTCGGCCTGATCGCGGCGTCGACCGCGGTAGGCGGTGGGGACGCGGCGCACCGGGATGGCGGCGCCCGTCAGGCTGCGCACGGGCGGCGGGATCGGGTAGTCGCCGGTGAAGCAGGCCAGGCACAGGTCGTCGGCCTTCTGGCCGCTGGCGGCCACCATGCCTTCGACGGACAGGAAGCCCAGGGAGTCGGCGCCGATGGATTGACCGATCTCCTCCACGCTCATGCCGGTGGCGATGAGCTCGGCGCGGGTGGCGAAGTCGATGCCGTAGAAGCAGGGCCACATGACCGGCGGGGAGGAGATGCGCACGTGGACCTCGGCGGCGCCGGCCTCGCGCAGCATCCGCACCAGGGCCCGCTGGGTGTTGCCGCGCACGATGGAGTCGTCGACGACGACGAGGCGCTTGCCCTCGATGACCTCGCGCAGGGGGTTGAGCTTGAGGCGGATGCCGAGCTGGCGCAGGGTCTGGGTGGGCTGGATGAAGGTGCGCCCCACGTAGGCGTTCTTCACCAGGCCCTGCCCGTAGGGGATGCCGGATGCCTGGGCGTAGCCGATGGCGGCCGGGGTGCCCGACTCCGGCGTGGCGATGACGAGGTCGGCCTCCACCGGGTGCTCGCGGGCCAGGGCCGCCCCCATCTCGTTGCGCGAGGTAATGACGCTGCGCCCGGCGATGCGGGTGTCGGGGCGGGCCAGGTAGACGTACTCGAAGACGCAGCCGGCCCGGCGGGCGGTGGCGAAGCGGGTGGAGCGCACGCCGTCCTCGTCGATCTCGATGAGCTCGCCGGGCTCGATCTCGCGCACGAAGGCGGCGCCGACGATGTCCAAGGCGGCGGTCTCGGAGGCCACGGCCCACCCGTTGCCCAGTCGCCCGAGCACCAGGGGGCGCACCCCGTGGGGGTCGCGGGCGGCGTAGAGGGTGCGCTCGTCCATGAAGACCAGGGAGAAGGCGCCGCGCAGCATGGGCAGAACCCGGCGGGCGGCCTGGTGGACGCTCAAGGGTGCCGGTGCGCTGTAGACGGCGTCGAGCTCGGCGTCGTCGGTGATGCCGGAGGTGAGGATGTCGGCGGCCGAGTCCCAGCCCTCCAGGGCGCCGTGCTCGGAGACGAGGTTGAGCAGGGCGGCCAGGACGGCGGTGTCGGTGGAGGAGCCGCGGCCGAGCTCGCCGCTGAGGTCCTCCCCGGAGGTGGCGTGCACGGCGTCCATGAGCTCGCGGGTGTTGGTGAGGTTGCCGTTGTGGGCCAGGGCGAGGGTGGAGCCGGCCGCCGGACCGAGCATCGGCTGGGCGTTCTCCCAGGTGGTGGCGCCCTGGGTGGCGTAGCGGACGTGGCCGACGGCGATGTGGCCGGCGAGGTTGGACAGGGCCTGGTCGTCGAAGACCTGGGAGACCAGGCCGAGGTCCTTGTAGACGAGGATCTGGGAGCCGTTGGAGGTGGCGATGCCGGCCGACTCCTGGCCGCGGTGCTGGAGGGCGTACAGGCCGAAGTAGGTCAGGCGGGAGACCTCCTCGCCAGGGGCCCAGACGCCGAAGACGCCGCACTCCTCACGCGGCGAGGGCTCGAGCTCGTCGGCGTGGTCGTCGGGCAGGACGGTCAGGCCGGGGACGCCGGTGGGCACCTCGGGCGCTGCGGGAGCCGCAGGGGCCCCGGGGGCCTCAGGGGCCGCCGGGTCGGGCGGGCTCGGGCGGCTGGTCCGCCCCAGGGGCTCGGAGGAGTCGGCCCGCGGTGTGGGGCGGGCGCCGTCGGGATGGTCGGAGGTGATCTGCGTGGGGTTCTCACCGGTGCGCACACGCACAGTCTGTCACGCCCGGGCGCCGTCTGACCATTGCGTCCGCCGGAGCCGGTCCGTTTCAGGGGTGCTCCGGCCGCAGGAGCTGGAAGCGGATGCCGGAGGCGGGGTCGGCGGACAGGAGGCGGACCCGCACGCGCTCACCCACCGGGAGGCCGCCGTCTAAGGCCTTCGTGCCGGCGCGGATCTCGGTGACGACGGCGGGCTCGGCCAGGACGAGCTCGCCGCGGCCGTCACGCTCGGAGGTGATGACGCCGTCGAAGACCTCGCCCTCGTGTCCGCGCAGGACCAGGGCCTCCAGGGCGGTCAGGGCTCCGCGGCCGATGGCGCGGGCGCGCCTGCCGGTCTGCTCCATGACGGCCGGCAGGTCGGGCAGTGCCTGGAGGACCCACTCGGGCACGGGGGCCTGGGCGCAGGCAGCGATGCAGACCTCCTCGCCGTAGCGGTCCACGAGTCGGCGCAGCGGCGCGGTGACGTGGGCGTAGCGGGCGGCGATCGCGGAGTGGACGGCCTCCTCGGAGTCGGCGGCCTCGTCGTCGGCGGGGACCCCGACCCCGCCCACCCCGAAGGCGAGGTAGCCCGATCCGCGGAAGAGGGACATGGCCTGCTCCATGAAGGCCGCGTGGGCGGGGATGGCGTGGTCCAGACCGCGCACGAGCTCGGGGTAGGGCTGGGCGGCCGGCCAGTCGATGCCCAGGGCCGCGGCGACGCGCCGCAGGCGGGCGTAGTCCTCGGGGCGCGCCGGCGGCAGGGTCCGCAGGATGCCGATGCCGCACTCGACCATGATCCGGGCGGCGCACATGCCGGTGAGCAGGGAGATCTGGGCGTTGTACTGCTCGGCGGGCACGGGCACGCGGTAGGCGAGCCGGTAGCCGGCCGGGCTGGCGCTCTTGGCTGGGTCCGGGTCCCCCGCATCCTCGGTCGGTGACGCCGGCTCCGTTGCCTGTGCTTCCTCTGTTGCTTCAGCTGCCTCGGTCACCTCGACGACCTGCTCGGGCGTGGTCATGCTGATGCCGCCGCGGGCGGCCTCGCGCTCCAGGCGCAGGCGGCCGATCTCGGCCAGGAGCTCGGGCAGGTCGGCCGGCGCCTCCTGGGGCAGCGCGCCCTGCCCGTCGATGGCGGCCTGGACCTGGGCGTAGGTGAGGCGCGCCCGCGAGCGCACGAGGGCTCGCTCGACGCGGGCGGAGACGACCTCACCGCGCTCGTCGAGGTCGATGGTCCACAGGCAGGCCGGGCGCTCGGCGTCCTGAAGCAGGGAGGCGGCGCCGTGGGAGAGGACCTCCGGGTGCAGGGGCGTGGCGGCGTCGGGGGCGTAGATGGTCTCGCCGCGCCGGCGCAGCTCAGTGTCCAGGGCGCCGCCGGGGGTGACGAAGGTGGCCAGGGAGGCAATGGCGTAGTGGACACGGTAGGTGGCCGCGGGCTCGGGGGCATCCCCGGCCTCCCTGGCGGCCGTGCCGGCCTGGTCAGCATGGTCCGCTTGTGCGGGCAGGCGCTCCAGGAGCACCGCCTGATCGAGGTCCATGGAGCCGGGCGGGTCGATGGTGACCAGCTCCAGGTCGCGGGCGTCGCGGGCGCCGTCGGCCAGGAGACGGGCGGGACCATCCTGGGCCCAGGCGCCGGCGGCGGCCTCCGCCTCGACGAGGGCCTCGGGCGGGAAGGCGGTGGGGACCTCGTAGTGCGCGCGCAACGCGTCCAAGGTCCGGGCGACCTCGGCGGGCGGGGCGGTGTAGGTGCTCAGGCGCGTGCGACTCATGGGATGAACCTACCCGCGCCGGCCCTCGGGGCAGTGCCCAACGGGCGCGCGCAGCCCCCAGCCCACCCCCACACATCGACCAAAACTTCAGAATCGACGCGGCTCCGGGTCGATTTTGAAGAAAATGTTGATGTTTACCCGGGGAGCCGGACCAGGGGCAGGTAGGCGGACAGGTCGCAGCGCTCACCGGAGGCGTGCAGGGTGCCGTCGGCCAGGGCGTCCTGCCAGGTGAGCCGGCCGGTGGCCAGGGCCAGCCAGGTGGCGGCGTCGGTCTCGACGACGCTGGGCGGGGTGCCCCGGCGGTGGACGGTGCCGGCGACGGCTTGGGTGACGCCGAAGGGCGGGACCCGCACCTCGACCGAGCGCCCGGGCGCGCAGGCGGCAAGCTCCTCGAGGGTGTAGCGCACGGCGGTGGCGATCACCCGACGTCGGGCGGCCCGGTCGGCAGGACTGACGGAGTCGGCACCGCTCCCAGCTCCGGCCGGTTCGTCGTCGGACGTGCCCTGCTCCTGGGCCCACTGGCGCAGGGCCTGGGCGCCGGCGTCGGGGTCGATGCGTCGTCTTGCAGCCATGGCGCGAAGCCTATGCCGGAGCAGCCCGGAACTGGCAGGCGATCCCAGCCCGACGGCGCCGCGCGGCAGCCCCGGCCCATCGGGGACTGCGTTCTGCGCCCAGGACGTACTTCTCCCCCAAACGACTGCGCCCGGGCCGTCACCTTCTGTAGGAGAACGCAGTCCTCGATCGAAAGGTACGTCCTCGATCTGGGGCGGCACAGTCCACAGGGACGTTCCGCGCCGTCGGGGACGCACGACCGAGTGCGTGTCGCCCCAGGCGGGGACACTGCCTCGCAGCCGGGGGCATCCTGCGCGGCAGGGTGCGTACCGTCCCGGCCGGGGGCATTCGACGCCGTCGGGGACAAGATTCCTGTCCCCGCACGCGCGGAGTGTCCCCGGCCGGAGCGGAGTGTCCCCGCACGCGCGCACTGCACCCGTGGGCGAGAAAACGTCCCCGGCCGCGTGAAGCGTCCCCGCCGAAGGACACCCAACCTCCCGGACTCAGCCCCTGAGGTCCTCACACGCGTCGTGCGGGGCCCCACACCTGGCGGGACCCCGCACGACGCGGTGATGAGGCTTGCCGGATCAGGCGGCAGCCGCGGCCTGCGCCTCGGCGCCCTTCTTACCGTCCGCATTACGCCCCAGCCCCTTGAGGACGATGACCAGCGCGGTGCTCACCACCGTCCCGGCCAGGATCGCCAGGAGGAAGCCACCGAAGTGGGTGATGGCGAAGGCGACGAACACCCCGCCGTGGGGCGCGCGCGAGCCGACGTGCATCGCCATGGTCATCGCTCCGGTGATCGCGCCGCCGACCATGGTGGCCGGGATGACGCGCAGCGGGTCGGCGGCGGCGAAGGGGATGGCGCCCTCGGAGATGAAGGACAGCCCCAGCAGCCAGGCGCTGCGCCCGTTCTCGACCTCGGCCTTGGTGAACAGCCGCGAGCGCAGGAAGGTCGCGGCGGACATCGCCAGCGGCGGCACCATGCCGGCGGCCATGACGGTGGCCATGATCTCGTAGGGAGCAGTGTTGCTGGCGCTGGCCGCGGACAGTCCCGCGGTGCCGAACAGGTAGGCGGCCTTGTTGACCGGCCCGCCCAGGTCGAAGCACATCATGAGCCCGAGGATGATGCCGAGCAGCACGGCCGACCCTCCCCCGGACATGGAGGTCAGCCCGTCCTGCAGCGCGGTCATGAGGGCGGCAAGCGGCAGCCCGAGGACCAGGTACATGACGGCGCCGACAACCAGCGTGGTGCCCAACGGGATGATGACCACGGGCATGAGCCCCCGCAGCCAGGCCGGCACGCTGAGCCCGGCGAGCCAGGCCGCGAAGTAGCCCGCGAGG
The DNA here is from genome assembly GCF_016694895.1 of Actinomyces sp. HMT 175. Lineage (NCBI taxonomy): Bacteria > Bacillati > Actinomycetota > Actinomycetes > Actinomycetales > Actinomycetaceae > Actinomyces > Actinomyces sp. HMT 175. The sequence continues at coordinate 453,542 of NZ_CP068012.1, read as the reverse complement.
ATGCCGCCGACCAGGCCGCCGATGAACCCGGCCCCGACCTCGACCGCGACGACCCCCATGACGAACCCGGGCGCGATCCCGGGCCTGCCGGCCAGCCCGAAGGAGATGTAGCCGGCCAGCGCCGGGACGAGGAAGCTCATGGCCGCCTGCCCCAGCAGGAACAGCGTCCACCCGATGTACAGCAGCAGCCCGGACTGGGAGACGGTGATCGTCTCAGTGCCGACGACGTCGCCGGCCGAGTTCTTGATCTCGTGGACAAACTCGTTGCCGGGCAGGTTCCACAGGGAGTAGTCGCTGATGGAGATCTTCTCGTAGAGGTTGGCCACGTCGTACCCGGCCAGGAGGAAGCCCAGCGCAATGAGCAGACCGCCGGCGGCCACAAAGGGGATCATGTAGGACACCCCGGTCATGACCGAGCGCTGCAGGCGCCGGGCCCAGTGCTCGGAGCCCTCCTCGCTCTCCTCGACGGACTCGCCGCCGGCCGGCACGCGGGCGGCGCTCGGGTCGTCGACGGCGGCCAGGGCCTTGTCCACCAGGGAGCCGGCGTCGTTGACGGCGGCCTTGACGCCGACGTCGATGACGGGCTTGCCGGCGAAGCGCTCGCGGCCCTTGACCGGCAGGTCGTGGGCGAAGATGACGGCGCTGGCCCGCTTGATGAGCTCGGGGTCGAGGGCGTCGATCTTGCCCGAGCCCTGTCCCTCGATGGCCACGGTGATGCCGCGGTCCTTGCCGGCCTGCTCCAGGGCCTCGGCAGCCATGAAGGTGTGGGCGATGCCGGTGGGGCAGGAGGAGACCCCCACGATGACGGTCTCACCCTCCGCCGGGGCCGCCGACGCCGCAGCGGCCTTGGTCTGCGCGGCACCGGACCCTGCGGCCGAGTCCGCGGCACTTCCGGCCTCACCGGCCTCACCGGCCGCGCCGTCCTCACTCTCCTCCCCGCCGTCGAGCAACTCGGGCTGGACCTGCTGCGTGACGATGCGGGTGATCTCCTCGGCGTCAGCGGCCTGGCGCAGGGCGTCGGTGAACTCGGTCTGCATGAGCCCGCGGGCGAGCTTGGCCAGGAGCTGGAGGTGGAAGTCGTCGGCGCCGTCGGGGGCGGCGATCATGAAGATGAGGTCGGCGGCCTGCCCGTCGGCGGCCCCGAAGTCGACCGGCTGCGCCAGGCGGGCGAAGCCGAGGCTGGGGGCCAGGACGTGGGGGCTGCGGCAGTGCGGGATGGCGATGCCGCCGGGGATCCCGGTGGGGGCGGTCGACTCGCGCTTCTTGGCGTCGGCGGCCAGGCCGTCGGGGCTGGAGGCCCGGCCGGCGCCGGCCACGGTGGCGGCCAGGAACTCGATGACGTCTTCCTTGCCCGGGCCGGCGTCGGCGTCGAGCGCGACCAGCTCGGGGATGATGAGGGGCTTGTTCTCGGTCATGGTCTTCCTTGGTGTCCGAGGTGCCGTCGCCCGGTGGGCTGCGGCGGGTCACAGGTGGTCAAGGGTGGTGGGCTGCGGTCATGCGGTCGGTGATGGTCAAGTGGTGGATCGGCGGGCGGGTGGTGAACAGTCGGTGGACGGTCAGTGGCGAAGCCGGCTCGGCGCTCGGTGGCCGGCAGCCGCCGGCGCATGCGGGGGCCGCGGGCTCGCGGGTCCGCTCCCCCGGCGCCTGCGGGCGCCCCGGCTCAGGAGAGCCGGGTGACGACGGCCGGCTGCTCGGGCAGGTCGGTGGGCGTGGGCAGAGTGGTTCCGGGCAGGGAGGCGGCGGCAGAGCCGTAGGCCATGGCGGTGCGCAGGCGCTCGGCCTCGTCGCCGCCGTTGACGTCGGCCAGGATGTAGCCGGCCACCGATGAGTCCCCGGCGCCGACGGTGGAGACCACCGGGACCTCGGGGGCGGTGGCGTGCCAGGCGCCGTCGGCGGTCACCAGGACGGCGCCGGCGGGGCCGAGGGTCACCATGACGGCACCGAGCCCCAGGCCCACCAGGAGGCGGGCGGCGTCGACGACGGGACCGTAGTCCCCTTGGACGGCGCCCTCCTCGAGGGCCATGGCGCGCTCGGCGGGTAGGCCTGCGAGCTGGCCGAGCTCCTCACCGTTGGGTTTGATGAGGTCGGGGGCCGATGCAGGCAGCTCGGCGGCCAGGGCCGCCAGGGGCTCATCGGAGGTGTCGACGGCGATGCGCAGCCCCGGGGCGGCCTCCCGCAGGAGCCCCACCAGGCGGGCGTACCACCTGGCCGGCGCGCCCGGCGGCAGGGAGCCGGACAGGACCGCCCAGTGGTGGGTGTCAGCTTCGGCCGACACCCCCGTGAGGGTGAGGGTCTCCAGAAGGGCCTGCTCGACGGCGTCGATCTCCTCCTCGTTCAGGCCCGCCCCCAGCTCGTTGAGCTTGGTGGTGGTGCCGTCGGGCTCGGTGACGGCGGTGTTGATGCGGGCGGGTCCGGCCACGGGCACGGATCGCACGGTGAGGCCGGGCAGCTCAAGGGCACCCAGGGCGGTGAGGATGGGGTCGTTCTCGGCGGCGGGCAGCACGGTGGTGGCGGCGCGCCCGGCGTTGGACAGGACGCGGGCGACGTTGACGCCCTTGCCTCCCGGTTCCATGACGACGCCGGTCAGGCGCTGGACGGCGCCGCGCTGCAGGGGCCCGGGCAGGGAGACGGTGCGGTCGAGGGACGGGTTGGGTGTGAGGGTCAGGATCATGCGACAAGGACCTCGGTTTCGGTGGCGGTGAGCTGGTCGATGAGTGTGGGCGGGAGCTCGACGTCAGTGACCAGGAGGTCGATGTCGTCGAGGGAGGCGAAGGAGACCAGGTGCTCTTGGCCGATCTTGGTGGAGTCGACCAGGGCCACCACCTGGCGGGCACTGCGCACCATGGTGCGTTTGACGGTGGCTTCGTCGGGGTCGGGCGTGGACAGTCCGTGGGCTGCGCTCAGGCCGTTGGCTCCCAGGACGGCGACGTCGACCCTCAGGGTGGACAGGGCCTCGACGGCTTCGGGGCCGACGGCGGCCTGGGTCAGTCCGCGCAGCTGACCGCCCAGGATCCGCACCCGGGTGCGTCCGGCGCTTGCCAACCAGGCGGCGGTCAGGACGGAGTTGGTGATGACGGTCAGGTCGGTGTCGCCCGGCAGGAGGCGGGCGAGCGAGCCGGTGGTGGTTCCGGCGTCGATGAGGAGGGTGGTGCCGGGCTTCGGTGCGAGCCGCGCCAGGGCGGCTCGGGCGATGGCCTGCTTGGCGGTGGGGTTGACCTGCTCGCGCTGGGTCACGCCGGTCTCCGGCAGGGCGGGGGCGGGGATGGCGCCGCCGTGGACCTTGCGCAGGGCGCCGCTGCGGTCCAGGGCAGTCAGGTCGCGGCGGATCGTCTCAGGGGTGACGTCGAAGTGCTCGGCGAGCTCGGTGACGAGAACCCGCCCCGCACCGCGCACCTGCTCCACGATCTGGCGGTGCCTGTCCTCAATGCGCATGTTCACCTCCTAGAAGGTCCGTGCCGTCAGCCCAGTACGCCCGTTCGGGCATCTAATCGACTCTGAATGTCTGAACAGACATGATAGTATGTCCGTTCAGACATTCATGTCCACCCCTTTGTGATCTACAATACAATCTATAGGTTGTTTTGAGAACAGGGTCCGCCCAACGGGCACCACCGCCCCATCGAGGACGTACATCGGCGCCCAGGACTGCGTTCTCCGACAAACGACTGCGGGCGCACCCCAGTAGCCCGGAGGACAACGCAGTCCCCGAACGGGAAGTACGTCCTCGGCGCGAACCGCAGTCCTCGCCGCCCAGGCCGCCCGAATGGTCCCCGATGACGCCCCGTCGTCGACGCCCCGCAGACAGCACTCGTGCCCGCCTCCCCGAGTGGGGAGGCGGGCACGAGTCTCGATCCGCATATCGCTGCGGTTCAGCCTGGAGCGGTCTGCGTCAGTCTGACCCAGCCGGCATCAGCCGACCCAGCCGACGTCAGGCAGCGTCAGACGGCATCAGTCGTTCTGCCGTCTGCGGCGCAGGATGAGGTAGCCGCCGACGACGAGCAGCGCGAAGGCGAGTACCCCCACGCCAAGTGAGGCGCCGGTGCGGGCCAGAGGACTATCACTGGCCGCCTGGTCCGGGCGCTCGGGCCCGGCTGCTTGGGCGGGTGCTCCGGACGCGGCCGGAGCGGCGGTGGCTGCGGGCTGCGCGCCGCTCCCCGCAGACGGCTCGGTGCCGCCGCCCACAGAGGTCTCACCAGCACCAGGGCCGCCCTGCGGGGTGGATGCCGCCTTGCCGCCGGCCCCGTCCGCCGCAGCGTCAGCGCCCGTCGCCGTGCTGTCTCCCGAGTCCACTCCGGGGTCGGCCGCATCCTCATCCTCGATCTCGACCGAGAAGCGGTTGAGAACCGTACCGGCGGCGTCGAGGGTCTCGACGGAGGCCCAGCGGCAGGTGGCGGCCTGGACCGTGCGACAGGCGCGAGTGGGGGCGTCGGCCGGGAAGGTGAGGTTGAAGTCGACCCGCCCGGTGGTCGGGCCGGTGGGGTTGACGGTGAGGTCGAGGTCCTTGGTCAGGATCTCCTTATCCCCTGCGCTGACGCGCACGCGCCGGGCGCCGGCGGCCTGCTCGGTGGGGTTGGTGTAGGCCAGGGAGTCCAGGGTCACGGAGACCGTGTCGGTGCTGCGCGCGCCGCCTGAGCTGATGTACACGGGCCCCACGGTCATCGCGGTCTGCCGCTTGGAGTAGTCGGCTGTGACGGGCTTGTCGCCGAAGGAGGCCAGGTAGGCGGAGGTGACGTCGCGGTCGAGGACGCCGGTGTTGGTCACGGGCTTGTCCTTCAGAACGGTGTAGCCGTCGCCGCCGGTCAGCAGGAAGGAGTTGGAGGCGACGACGACGCTGTCGCCGTCGGCCAGCGGCTTGCCGTCGACGAGGATCTCGCGGATCGCGGGGGCGGCCCCGGCCTCGCCCCCGTATCCGGGATCGGTGGTGGCCTCGGTGAGGACGTCGACATTCCGGGACAGCCCCAGGGTGAGGACAGGACGGCTGGAGCCGGGCTGCCACTGCTGGGACAGCAGAGTCTTGAGCTCGGCACCGGTGAGGGTCGTGTAGGCCATCTCGTTGCCGAAGGGTTGGACGGTGTAGGCCTCCCCCGAGGTCAGGACCCCATCGCCCTCCGAGCCGGAGGCGGCGTAGAGCAGGTCGGCGCGCACGCCGCCGGGGTTCATGATGCCCACGTAGCGGGTGGAGCCGGTCGGCTGGATGTCGGTGGCGAGCCAGCTGCGGAAGGACTCGGCGATGAGGTTGGAGGCGGTGGACTCGGTGCCGCGATTGGCGCCGGGGCCGGAGCCGTCCGAGCCGCGCAGGAAGTCCGAGCCGATCTTGGCCAGCGGCTTGCCGCCCTCGGTGGCGGAGTCCTTCTCCGCCTGGGACACGATTCCGGCGACGCCGTAGGCATCGGTGGCGCAGCTCGAGCTGCGCAGGTCCTTGTTGTCGGCGCTGACCACTGAGGTCTTCCGGCTGGCGGGGTCGTAGCTCAGGCGGATGCGTCCCAGTGCCCAGCCGTAGTGGTCGGCCTGGACGACGGCGATCTGGTTGCCCTCGGCGCCGGTGACGGTCTTGGCGAAGGGCACGTGGGTGTGCCCGGAGAAGACGGCGTCGACGTTCTTGGAGAAGCTCGTGGCTGTGGAGGCCGCGTCCTCATGGCTGAGCACGACGACGACGTCGGCCTCACCGTTGGCGGGATCGCCGTCCTTGAGCTCGGCGGCGCGGGTGTTGGCGGCGGCGACCGCCGGGCTCAGGGTGAGGGTGGACAAGGCCGAGGGTGACACGAGGGTGGGCAGCTCATCGGTGACGACGCCGACGAATCCGACGCGCACACCGCCGACTTCCTTGATGAAGGCTCCTTTGCCGCCGCCCTCGGCGCTCAAGGGAGCCGAGCCGGAGACGTTGGCGGCCAGGATCGGGAAGTTCGAGGCGGGCAGGATGCGCGTCTCCAGGTCGGTCAGGCCCTGGTCGAGCTCGTGGTTGCCCAGGGCGGAGACATCCAGGGACATCGCGTTGAGCGCCTCCATAGTGGGGCGGTCCTGGAGGATGGAGGAGACGTAGGCCGATCCACCCACGGAGTCTCCGGCGGAGACGAACAGCGTGTTGGGGTTGGCGGCGCGGGCGGAGGAGACCTCGCAGGCCAGCGTGACAGCACCGGGGTCCTCGACGGATGTCTGCCCGGTACCGCTGTCCGTCTGAGTGGTCCGGGAGATGTGGCCGTGCAGGTCGGTGATGCCCAGCAGGTCGATGGTGGTGGCGCCGGCGGCCGGAGGGGCAGCCGGGGCGGCCGGCTCGTCAGCACCGGCGGGAGGGCTGAGCGGGAAGGGACTGAGGGCTGTCAGAGTCAGCGCGCACATGACGGCGCTGACCCTGGCGGCCCGCGTAGGGCGCAGTCGCATGTCGTTCCTTATCAGGCGGAGGGATGGTGACCCGGGAGAAGATGAGGAGAGGAACATGCGTCACCGTATGCGACCCGGCGATACGGGGCATTATTTTTCAGGGCACTCACTGACGTTCATCAGACAGCGCTCGTGCCCACCTCCCCCGGGTGTCCGTCAGCGCCGTCGGGACCCGCCTCCACGGCGGGAGCGCGGCGAGGAACGAGCCGCGCGAATGGTTGCCGAGAGCGCCGATCCCACACCCACTCCCCCAAGCCACAGCGACGGCGTCCGCCGCCTCGTTCTCAGAGGCGACGGACGCCGTCGCTGTGGGCGCGAGCCCGGATCAGCCAGGTATCAGACGATGCCGTGGGCTATCATGACGTCGGCAACGCGGGTGAAACCGGCCGCGTTGGCGCCGAGCACGTAGTCGCCGGGGCGGCCGTACTCCTCGGCCGCGGCGACGCAGGAGTCGTGGATGTCGGCCATGATGCCGGTCAGCTTGGCCTCGGCGGTGGCGAAGTCCCAGCGGGTGCGGCCGGCGTTCTGCTCCATCTCGAGGGCGGAGGTCGCCACGCCACCGGCGTTGGCGGCCTTACCGGGACCGAAGAGGATGCCGGCCTTCTGGAAGGCCTCGACGGCCTCCGGGGTGGAGGGCATGTTGGCGCCCTCGGAGACCACGCCGCAGCCGCCCCGCAGCAGGGTGTTCGCGGCGTCGCCGTCGAGCTCGTTCTGGGTGGCGCAGGGCAGGGCGACGTCGCCGGGGACGTCCCACACGGAGCCGCCGGTCACGAGGCGGGCGCCGGGGCGGCGCTCGACGTAGTCGGCCACGCGGCCGCGCTCGACCTCCTTGACCTGCTTGAGCAGCTCGAGGTCCACCCCGGCCTCGTCGACGACGTAGCCGGAGGAGTCGGAGAAGGTGATGGGGGTGGCACCGAGCTGCTGGGCCTTCTCGATGGCGTAGATCGCCACGTTCCCGGCACCGGAGACGAGGACCTTCTTGCCCTCAAGGGACTCGCCCCTGGTGGCGAGCATGGACTGGGCGAAGAGCACGGTGCCGTAGCCGGTGGCCTCGGTGCGCACGAGGGAGCCGCCCCAGGCCAGGCCCTTACCGGTGAGGACACCGGCGTCGTAGGAGTTCCGCAGGCGCTTGTACTGGCCGAACATGTAGCCGATCTCGCGGCCGCCCACGCCGATGTCGCCGGCGGGCACGTCGGTGGAGGGGCCGATGTGGCGGGCCAGCTCGGTCATGAAGGACTGGCAGAAGCGCATGACCTCGGCGTCGGAGCGGCCATGCGGGTCGAAGTCGGAGCCGCCCTTGCCGCCGCCGATCCCCTGGGCGGTCAGGGCGTTCTTGAAGATCTGCTCGAAGCCGAGGAACTTGATGATGCCGGCGTTGACCGAGGGGTGGAAGCGCAGGCCGCCCTTGTAGGGGCCCAGCGCGGAGTTGAACTCGATGCGGAAGCCGCGGTTGACGTGGACCTGGCCGGCGTCGTCGACCCACGGGACCCGGAACATGATCTGGCGCTCGGGCTCGACGATGCGCTCCAGGAGGGCGCCGTCGGCGTAGTGGGGGTGCTTGGCGATGACGGGACCGAGGGACTCGAGCACCTCGTGGACGGCCTGATGGAACTCGACCTCTCCACGGTTGCGAGCCACAACCTGCTCATAGACCTTTTCGACAACGTCCTGCATGGGGGACTCCTTCGCCTAGCGGAATAAGCTCAGCACCTGGCTGGTCGCCGCGGCGCCGCGAGAAGACTTCCACCGAGACGTTCACTGAGACGAAACATCTCGCGATCCGGAGGGAAATTGCCGTTGCGGAGGCCACATTCCGGACGTCCACGCAACACAGATCACATTCCTGGAGGATCTGGAGGCATGAGTAGTGAACAGCTTCCAGACGGTTCAATCGAGCCGGCCCGCTACACCCACGGCCACAGTGCAGCGGTGCTCAACGCGCACTCGCGGCGCGGCGCGGCGGACTCGGCCGCCTACCTGCTTGCCCACCTGCGTGCGGGGATGGACCTGCTCGACGTCGGCTGCGGGCCGGCGTCCATCACCGCGGATCTCGCTGCGCGCGTCGCCCCGGGGCGGGTTGTCGCCCTCGATGCCGCGGCCGGTGCCCTGGAGGCGGCTCGGGCGACGCTTCGCGAACGGGGTCTGTCCGAGCAGGTGGAGGTGACCAGCGGGGACGTCATGGCCCTGCCCTTCGAGGACGCCTCCTTCGACGTCGTCCACGCCCACCAGGTCCTCCAGCACCTCGCGGACCCGGTGGGTGCCCTGGCCGAGATGCGCCGCGTCACCCGCCCCGGCGGGATCGTGGCCGTGCGCGACGCCGTCTACTCCGCCATGACCTGGTTCCCCGAGCCCGCGGGTATGGAGCAGTGGCGCTCGGTCTACATGGCCACTGCCCGGGCCAACGGCGGCGAGCCCGACGCCGGGAGCCGGCTACTCTCCTGGGCCCGGGAGGCGGGTTTCGCCGACGTGACGGCCTCGGCCTCCACCTGGTGCTACGCCACTCCCGCCGACCGGGCCTGGCAGTCGCAGACCTGGGCGCAGCGGTGCCTGACCTCCTTCGGTCCGCGGGCCGTCGAGCTGGGACTGGCGGACGGGGCCGACCTGGAGGCGATGGTCCAGGCGTGGCGGCAGTGGGGAGACAGCGAGGACGCCTGGTTCGTCGTCGTGCACGGTGAGGTCCTGGCGCGCGTCTGAGGGCGGGTGCACGGGATCGACCGGCACCGGGCGGGCGTCAGGCGCCCAGTGCCCAGATCGAGGCCGCGTCCGGCGCGGTGAAGCGGAATCCGGAGGCGAGCAGCGCCTGAGGCACTGCTCGCTGGGAGGCACCGAGCAGCTCGGCGAGCATGCCGCCGATGCTTCCGGCACCCCCGGCCGCCCCGGCCCTGCCCGCCCAGTCCAGCAGGAGCTGGGGCACCACCGCCATCGAGGGCGGGCCGCCGGCGCGCGACAGCAGACGGTGGAGGTCGCGGTTGCGCAGCGGCTCGGGCGCGGTCAGGTTGACCGGCCCGTGGACGTCGTCGTGCTCGATGGCCCACAGGAGCCCGGCCGCGGCATCCTCCAGGGCGATCCACGGCTGCCACTGGTCACCGCGGCCCAGCCGGGCCCCCGCCCCGACCCGGTAGGCAGCGCCGAGGATCCTGCCCAGCCCGCCCGAGGAGCTGACCACCAGGCCCGTGCGGGACTGGACCGTGCGCAGCCCGGCCTGCGCCGCCGGGCCCGCAGCCGCCTCCCAACGCCGGCACAGCTCGGACAGGAATCCCTCACCCGGGCCGCTGGCCTCGGTGAGGATCTCATCGCCCCGATCCCCGTAGAAGCCGGTGGCCGATCCGCTCAGCAGGACCTCGGGCCGCCCGGCCGGGGACAGGCCCGCGGCGACCCGGGCGATGAGGGCGGTGGTGGACAGGCGCGAGGCCGCCAGCTCGCGACGGCGCGCCGGTGTCCAGGGGCGCGGCGCGATCGGTGCGCCCGACAGGCAGACCACGGCCCTGGCGCCCTCCAGGGCGCTGGGCGGCAGGAGGCGCTCGGCGGGTGCCCACCAGGCGTGCTCCCTGCCGGAGTCATCGACCTCGATACCCTCCCGCGGCGCCTGGCCCGCTGCGCTGCGGTGGAGGATCCGGATCCTCCAGCCGCTGTCCCGGGCCAGGTCCGCCAGGCGGGATCCGATGAGGCCCGCTCCGGCCACGACGAGCAACCCCGGGTCGCCGCGCTGGCTGGACCGCTCTGAGGGGGTGGCGTGAGTACTCATGTACTCACCCTAGGCGCTCGGCCGCCCCACGGGCCCCGGTCCCGGCCGCGCCCCTACCGACGACGCGAGGGGAGGCGGGTTTCCACTCTCTTCCGGCCAGGAGTGAGCCGTATCGGTTCACAGGATGCACACAACGGGCACCCACTCCTTTAGGCTCTTCCCAATGCCCGAACACACCCCCGCTTCCCGCTCCTCCGTGATGGATCTGATGGCTCTGCGCTCCGTCACGGAGCTTGCCGTCACCCGGCGCCATGTCCTGGACCCCGAGGTCCTGCGGACGGTGGCGGCCGTCGACCGGGTCGGCGACCTGACGCGCTTCAACGTCGCTGAGGTGCCCGAACTGGCCCAGCTCTCCGCCCCTGAGGAGCTGCTGGCGCCCGACGAGCGCGGCTGGGCCCTGGGGCACGCCCTGTCCCTGGCCGTGGAGCACGGGCAGCGCCTGTGGCTGAGCGAAGTTCCCAGGAAGCGCCTGGGGCTGCTGCGGAGCGTCCTGGGCGAGCACCTCGTCCACATCGCCTCCCTAGAAACACCCGACGGCGCCGAGACACCGCGGACCGACGGGGCCGGTCAGGGCGAGGGCGGCGTCGTCGTCGCCGTGAGCCCGCGCCGTCTCCTGGACGAGTGGGCCACCGGGACGCCTGAGCAGATCCGCTACCTGCGCACTGTGCTGGAGGGGACGGACCCGCTGCGCGTGTCCCGGCACACCCTGGGCGCCCTGCAGGAGGCGAAGGTGGACCTGGTGCCGCGCGCCGGCATCGTCCGTCTGCTGCACAACCCCCGCTTCCTGGCCTACGCGACGGTGTTCATCTACTCCTCGCTGCGGGCGCTCCCGGCCGTCTACGCCCCCGGCTTCCGCGGCAACCCCTGGGTGCTGTGGGCCATCGACATCATCACCGCAGTGCCCTACACCTGGGGGATCATCGCCATGGTGGCGGGCAAGCGGCGCCGCATCCGCTTCGCCGGCTTCCTCGTCACCCTCATCACCTTCGTGGCGCCCTACGTGTACTTCTTCCTGGCCGGCGACGACGGACACGGCAACCAGTACCCCGGCTGGGTCATCATGGTGGTCATCGGCCTGGTGCTGGCCACCTTCCTGCTGGAGGGCGGCCGCTGGCTGCGCGACGTGGCGGTCGCCCGGGGGCTGCGCGCCCCCGGGGACGGTTAGTCCGGCCTACGCCGCTGCCGCAGTGGATTCCTCCCCGCGGATCGAGCGCAGCACTCCGGCGAGCAGGAACCATCCGCCCGAGACGATGAGGACGGCGACCGCGCTGAGCGGCCGGTGGGGGTAGATCGCCACCAGCCAGCAGGTGGCCAGGAACCACACGGCCACCGCACCGATGTTGAGGGCGCGGAAGCGCTTGACCCGGGCCGGGTGCGCGTAGTGCGTGGGCACCAGGGTCAGCACCACGAAGATGAGGGTGACGATGATGTTGAAGACCGCCGGGGTCTGGAGCACGTAGAACATGAGGGCCACGATGTTCCAGGCGGCCGGGAAGCCCACGAAGTAGTAGTCGGTGGACTTCCACTGCTTGTTGGCGTAGCAGAACATCGACGAGCTCAGGACGAGGGCCATGAGCAGGCCCGCCAGCGGTCTGGGGCCCATTGGCAGGGCCACGTACATGAAGACCGCCGGGATGAAGGTCCAGGTGAGGTAGTCGACGACGATGTCGACGATGCCGCCGTCGAACCAGGGGATGATCTCGGAGACCCGGGCGCGCCGGGCCAGGGTGCCGTCAACGCCGTCGACGACGAGGGCGACGAGCAGCCAGACCCACATCCACGTGAACTCCCGGCGGGGGTGGATGGTGGCGAGCATGGCCAGGCTGGCCCACACCAGTCCTGACATGGTCAAGATGTGCACTGCCCAGGCGGCGACACGGGCCCGTGCCGGGTACTGCGCCGTCGACACAGACGTCCCCTCTCGGTGGATAACACTGACGGCGGGAAGTCTATGCGGTTCACAGCCCCGGCACCTATCCCCCGGCGCCACTCTTGAGCGATCCCCGTCTCCCTCGGACCGCTCGAGAAGCGAGTGCGCCCCCGTACCTGCCGGTCGGGGGCGCACTCGAAACTGCCGGGCGCCGGGGAGGCGCTCGGGAGATGACTCACATGCTCACGTTGCGGAAGTCGAAGGGGTAGATCCCCATGGGGTTCCAGTGGGCGATGAGGCGCGCACCGCAGGGCCGATCGTGGGCCCACAGCTCGCTGCTGATGACGACGCCGCCGCCCTCCAGCTCGCTGAGGTCGAGGCGGTGGTGGCCGTCGACGTAGTCGTCGGCCTGCTCCAGGGGGTAGAGGGTCAGGTCCGACGCGGGGCTCGACAGGTCAGCCAGCTGCTCATCGAGTCCGGCCAGGTCGTTGCCGGCCATGCCGTAGCGGCTCGCCAGCTCGTTGACGTCACGGCGCGCGATGGCGGCGACGAACTCCTGGACCTCGGTGTAGATCCGCTGGCGCAGGTCCGCACTCCCCCAGGGCGCCGGGGTCGGCTCAGTCGGCTCGGCCGCATCAGCGGGCTCGGTAGGCTCAGCAGAGTCAACCGGCTCGGCCGGCTCTTCCTCGGCGCTCGGCCGGTCCTCAGCGGCAGCCTCGGCCTGCGCGGTCTGAGCGGCCTCAGTCTCCGCGGGCTCGAGCGGCCTGTCCGGGTTCTCCTGGCCCTGCGGATACTCGGCGGGGGCCTGCTCAGCCTGGGCCTCCGGCACCGCGTGGTCCTCGGGCTCACCCTCAGGCGTTGAGGCGGTCCGCGCGGAGGTGACCTCAGCGCCGGAGGGCACCGGCACCTCGGGGGCCGCCGCGTCGGCCACATCGGTAGCCTCGGCGACGTCGGTGACGTCCACAGGGCCGGCGGCGCGCGCCGTCTCAGCGGTGTCCGCGACGGGCGGCACCGTCGTCTCGACGGGGGCAGCGACCTCGGGGGCCCCCTTCTGCGCCGGCCCACCGGCCTCCTCGGAGAGGTCGAGGGTGACCTCATCGCCCTCGTGGCCGGCGGCGTCGGCCGGGGTCAGGGAGAACTCGAGCTGGTCGGGGGCGACAGTCTCACCGGTGGGCGCGGCCACAGGCTCACCACCGGCATGCTCGACGGCGGGGATCGCCACCGGCTCATAGGCGGACTCGGCCGTGCCGGAGGACTGGGCCACCTCGGTCGGCAGAGCCAGCTCAGGCTCGGCGGGCACGGCCGCTTCAGCGCCGTCCTCGACGACGTGCTCCGAGGCGGCGTCGGCCGGGGTCTGAGCCGTGGCGGCGGCGTGCCGGGCCCGGCGCGCGTTGTCGGCGGGCTCCGTGACGGGAGCCGGGACGGCGAGCGCGTCGGCACTGGCCTCAGCGTCGACCTCCTGGCTGGCCTCTGAGGTGCTCAGCACGGGCTGCTGCTCCTCCTCGGGAGCGGTCAGGCTCTGCGGCATCTCAACCATCGCGGGCGGCGTCACGGCCGGGGCGCTCACCTCACCGTCCACGAGGCCCTGGTCCACGGGGAAGGGCTGGACAAGAAGGGTCTCCCCCGTCGGCGCGGCGACCGGTTCGGTCTCGGCCGGCGCGACCGGCTGCCCGAGGGCATCGGGGGCCTCAGGGGTCTCAGCGGCCTCGGCCGGCGTGTGAGCGGTCTCCGCCGCGTGCCGGGCCTGGTGAGCTGCGTCCGGATCCACCGCCTCCGGGGCAAGGGCCGGTGCGGGGATCTCGGAGTCCTCGGTCTCGGTGGAGCCGGACTCCTCGACCTGCGGGTCCTGCGCCTGGGCGGGAGCCTCCTCGATGAGGGGATCACCAGCGGGGGCCGATGGCTCCGGGATCTGGGCAGGGGCATCCGCCTGGGCGGGGGCGTCCTCAGGGGACTGGGAAGCGACGGGCTGCTCGACATCGGCACCGGACTGGGCCGGGGCCGGCTCGGTCTCCTGCTGCGCGGGTGCAGCGAAGACGGAGGGGGCAACGGCGGGCTCGCCGAGCGCGTCGCCCTCCGGCACCTCCGGCGCCTCGGAGGGCTCGGTGTTCTCGGGAACCGAAGACTCCTCGGGAACCTGGGGCTCCTCAACCGGCTCGGGCACCGTCAGGTCCTCGTCAGCGGCCTCGGCCGGGGACGGCTCCGCGACAGCCTCGGGCAGCGGGTCGGAGTTGAGGTACTGGCGCCGCTCCACGCCCACGCGGGTGAGCTGGCCGGCAAGGATCTCGGGGCGGCCGAGGTAGTCCCAAACCTCCCCGGGGCCCGAGCGCAGACTCAGGGAGGGAGCGTCGAGGATGGCGACCCCGCCGTCGGGCAGGAAGCACAGGAACAGCCCGGTCATCTCGCCGGTGGTGGCGTCCCACAGGCGCACGGTGCCGTCCTCGGAGCCGGTGAGAATCCGGGTGCCGTCGGGGCTCCACTGCGCGTCGGTGACGCCGAAACGGTGGCCGGCCAGGGACAGGACGACCTTGCCGGAGACCTCGTCCCACACGCGCACGACGCCGTCGTCGAAGCCGGCCAGCACCTTGGTGCCGTCGGGGCTCCAGGCGTAGGAGCGGACCATGGCGGCGGCGTCGCGCAGCGTCACGAGCTCGCCGGAGGTGATGACGTCCCAGACGTGGGCGGCGCCGTCGGCGCTGCCGGTGACGACACGCGGGCCCCCTTGAGTCCACACGACGTCGCGCACCCAGTTTCCGGTGTAGGTGTGGATGACCTCGCCGGTGGCGGCGTCCCAGATGCGGGCTGTCCCATCCTGGGAGCCGGTCAGGGCGCGCTGGCCGTTGGGGCTCCAGGCGACCGAGGTAATCATGTCGCTGTGGCCCTCGAGGGTCAGGAGGCGCTCGCCGCGGGCGGCGTCCCAGATCGCGGCGCGGTCGTCCCCCAGTCCGGTGAGGATGCGCTCGCTGTCTGGGCTCCAGGCGATGTCGTTGACGTCGTCCTCCCCCGCGGTCAGGGCCTGGACGACGTCGCCGGTGGAGGCATCCAGGATGAGGACGCGGGGCGAGAGGTAGGAGGAGGTGGCCAGGCGGGTGCCGTCCGGGCTCCAGACGACCTCGCTCAGCTCCCGGGCACCGTTGTCGACGGTCAGGCGCGGCTGACCGGTGGCGGCGTCCCAGACGCGGTTGCCACCGATCTTGGCGCCGATGCTGAGCCTGGTGCCATCGGGGCTCCAGGAGACGGTCTCCACGGAGTTACCGGCCCCCAGGACGAGCTGGGTTTGGCCGGTGGCGGCGTCCCAGACGCGCACGGTGTCATCGTGCGAGCCGGTGGCCACGCGGCTCGAGTCCGGGCTCCAGGCCAGGGCGCAGGCCCACTGGTTGTGGCCGCGCAGGCTGAGCAGCTCCTCGCCGGTGGCGGCGTCCCAGATGTGGGCGGTGGTGCCGGAGATGTCGTCGGTGATGATGCGGCTGCCGTCGGGGCTCCAGGAGACGACGCTGACCCAGCGGCGCTCGCGGCCGTGGAGGCTGAGGACCTCCTCGCCGGTGGCGGCGTCCCAGACCCGGGGCTCGGCCGAGTCGAAGGCGGTGATGATGCGACGCGAGTCCGGACTCCATGACAGGCCGGTCATCGGCTCGATCGGGCCGACGTGGGTCGGCCTGCCGTCGGGGCCCATGGTGGCGCCGCGCCCCACGAAGGCCATGGGGCCCACGCGCAGCAGCTCGGTGCCGGTGGTGACGTCCCAGACGCGGGCGGTGCCGTCATCGGAGGCGGTGGCCACGCGGGTCCCGTCCGGGCTCCACGACACCGCAGTGAGGTGCTCGGTGTGCCCCGACAGGGTGCGCACCACCTGACCGCTGGTGGCGTCCCAGATGCGGGCCGAGGCGTCGTCGAAGCTGGTGAGGATGCGGGTGGAGTCGGGGCTCCAGGCCACCGCCCCGCCCACGCCGGAGCCGCCGACCCCCAGGGTCAGCAGGTCGGCGCCGGTGGTCGCGTCCCAGACGCGCACGCTGTGGTCCTCCGCCGCAGTGAGGAGCCGCGTGCCATCGGGGCTCCAGGCCACCGCGCTGATGGACAGGCTGGGGCCGGCCAGCGCGAACAGCTCGGTGCCGCGGTTCGCGTCCCAGACGCGGGCCGTGCCGTCGTGCGACCCGGACAGGAGCCGCGTGCCGTCCGGGCTCCAGGCCACACCCCACAGCGCGTCGAAGTGGCCGGCATACAGTGACACCTCACGAGGGTCGATCGTCGTCGAGGTCTCTGAAGGCACAGTCATGGTTGAAGTCTAGAGATCTCTGCGAGGTATCTGCGGCATCTTGAGCCGATTGCGAGCAGTTACCTGAGTGATATCTGGCAAATCCGGGGCTGAGAGGGCGCCACGCCGGGTGCGCGACACGCTGAGAGGCCGCCTTCCGCACCACCGCGCCCCGTTCGGGCGGGCACGAGAGGGCGTTGCACTACCTGCCTCGGCCGACTCGCCCGCCGCTTCGATATCTTCCTGAGACTCCCAGGGAATTAGCGGGAATTGTCGCCGGGGCGGCTTCGATGTCAATTCAGGCGCCGAGCGAGCCCAACACCGCCGCCTCACCGCAGCGTCGTCATCTGCCCACCGCGAGGCCTCCGGGCCCTCTCCACCCCTCCGCCGAGCCCTGTCACCTCCCTGGCGAACAGCCGCCTTCCCTCCGCCACATCTCTCAGACCGTCGCCCCCTCTCCACCATCTCCGGGCCTACCACCGACACTGACGGGGACATTCCACGCGGCCGGGTGCGCGTCCTTCCGGGCGGGGGCATCCTGCGCGTCCGGGGACAGAATTCCCGTCCCCGACGGCGTCGAATGTCCCCGGCCGTACAGAAATGTCCCCGGCTGTAGAGGAATGTCCCCGACGGCGGGCTCACGCAGCAGAGGTGAGGCACGCAGGCGACGCTCAGTCGCCGGCGCCGTGGAAGACGGCCTCGAGGTTGTTGCCGTCGGGGTCGAGGACGAAGGCCCCGTAGTAGCCGGGGTGGTAGTGCGGGCGCTCGCCGGGACCTCCGTTGTCGGTGCCTCCCGCCGCCAGGGCCGCCTCATGGAAGGCGTCCACCTGCGCCGTCGACGCCGCCGCCAGCGCGATATGGCAGGGCGTCGGGTTCTCCGCCGGGGCCAGCCACAGGTCCGCGTGGACCGGGGCGTCCTCCGGCGCGCCGGGCGTCGGCCCACCCAGTCCGGTGACGGGCCCGAACTCCATGACGACGCGGTAGCCCAGCGGCGCGAGGGCCGCCTCGTAGAAGGCCTTCGAGGCCGCCGGATCACTGACACTCACAGAGGCATGATCGATCATGCCTCCAGGCTACCCACTGGTTGATACACGGCGGGCGCATTGACAGGCTCCAGCCATGACATCCTCCACGGCCCTCTCCTCACGTCCCACACGATCAGCCGACATCGAGTCCATCATCACCATCATCGCTTGGGGCACCCAGGTGGTGGGCGTCAGCGTGTCCAAGCACGTCTTCGACGCCTCGTCGCTCGTGCCGCCGAGCTTCTCGGACAGCTCATCACCCGGCGTTGGCCTCCATCTCGTGAGTCTCGTGCGGACGATGAACAGCGTCATCCTGATTCTGGCCGTCATCGGCTTCATCACCGCGTTCTATGTCGTCGCGGCCGACAACAAGATGGGCGGGGCAGTCCTCAGCGTGGCACTGGCCGGCATCTCCCTGTCCGTCTCACTGACCATCGGTTGCCTCATCACGGCAGAGGCGTTCAACCCGAGCGCCTGGATCTACCTCGTGAACGTCCTGCCGGCAGTGGTGCTGCTTGTTTCCGCAGCGATAATCCACCGTCACACATCGATACCTGAGGTGGCGCAGTAAGGCAGTCAGGAGGCACGTCGCCGGCTCACCAGGGCGGACCGACGGGGACTATTCCCTACAGCCGGGGACATTCCACGCGGCCGGGTGCGTGTCACCTCGGCCGGGGGCATCCTGCGCGTCCGGGGACAGGATTCCCGTCCCCGACGGCGTCGAATGTCCCCGGCCGTACAGAAATGTCCCCGTCGGCGAACGCGACTCAGAACAGCGCCGGCAGGACACCCTCGACGTCGGCCCCGAGCTCGGCCAGGTCCAGGACGAGGGGACGCCCGGCACCGCCGTCGGAGAGCAGGTCACTGCCGGCCACGACGAGCAGGTCGCCACCGGTGGTGCCCAGGCGCGCCACGGCGACGTCCTCAGCCTCGGCGGCCGCGGTGACGGCGGGCACGAGCTCCTCGCGCACGGCGACGATCGCGCGGGCCCCGGACTCGGAGAACAGGGCGGTGAAGTCGTCCACGCCCTCCTCCTGGATGGCGGTCAGGTCCACGCTGGCGCCGACGCCGCAGCGCAGGCAGGAGTCCACGAGAGTCTGGATGAGGCCGCCGGTCGAGCAGTCGTGGGCGGCGCGCACCAGCGGCTCGCCGCCGGGGCCCTCCGCCTCGCTCAGGGCCAGCAGCACCCGCCCGAGCGCCATCTCCGCCTCGAGGTCGACGCGCGGGGGCAGCCCGCCGAGGTGGTCGTGGACCACACGGGACCAGGCCGAGCCGTCGAGCTCGTCGGCGGTGGTGCCCAGGGCCATGATGGCCAGGCCCTCCTCGTGCCAGCCCGAGGGGTTGGCACGGCGCACGTCGTCCATGACGCCCAGGACGCCGACGACGGGCGTGGGGTTGATCGAGGAGTCGATCTGTCCCTTGACCTTGCCGTGGGAGTTGTAGAGCGAGACGTTGCCGCCGGTGACCGGCACGCCCATGACGGCGCAGGCGTCGGCCAAGCCGGTGATGGCCTCGACGAGCTGCCACATGGCGTCGGGGTCCTCCGGCGAGCCGAAGTTGAGGCAGTCGGTGACGGCCAGGGGCCGGGCGCCCACGGTGCACACGTTGCGGTAGGACTCGGCCAGGGCCTGGGCGGCGCCGGTGGCGGGGTCGAGCTTGGTGAAGCGGCCGTTGGCGTCGGTGGAGATGGCCACGCCGCGGCCAGTGGCCTCATCGACGCGGATGACGCCGGCGTCATCGGGCTGGCACAGGGCGGTGTCGCCGCGCACGAAGCGGTCGTACTGGTTGGTCACCCAGGCGGTGGAGGCCTGGTTGGGGCTGGTGACGATGGCGCGTACCTGCTCGGCGAGCTCGGTGGCGGACTCGGGGCGGGCCAGGCGCTCGGTGGTGTCGGCGTTGAGCGCGTCCTGCCAGGCGGGGCGGGCGTAGGGGCGCTCGTAGGTGGGGCCCTCGTGGGCCACGGTGCGCGGGTCGACGTCGACGATCCGCTCCCCGAAGTGGTCGATGGTGAGGCGGCCCGAGCCGTTGACCTCCCCGATGACGGCGGCCTCGACGTCCCACTTGTCGATGACGGCCATGAACTCCTCGAGCTTGTCGGGCGCGACGACGGCCATCATGCGCTCCTGGGACTCGCTCATGAGGATCTCCCCGGCGGTCAGGGTGGGGTCGCGCAGGAGCACCTTCTCCAGGTCCACGTGCATGCCGCCGTCGCCGTTGGAGGCCAGCTCGGAGGTGGCGCAGGAGATGCCGGCGGCGCCCAGGTCCTGGATGCCGAGCACGAGCCCGGCGCCGAACAGGTCCAGGCAGCACTCGATGAGGACCTTCTCCATGAAGGGGTCGCCCACCTGGACGCTGGGGCGCTTGGCGGGCATGCCGTCCTCGAAGGACTCCGAGGCCAGGATGGAGGCCCCGCCGATGCCGTCCCCGCCGGTGCGGGCACCGAAGAGCACCACCTTGTTGCCGGCGCCGGTGGCGTTGGCCAGGTGGATGTCCTCGTGGCGCAGCACGCCCACGCACAGGGCGTTGACCAGTGGGTTCTCCTGGTAGGAGGAGTCGAACTCGGTCTCGCCGCCGATGTTGGGCAGGCCCAGGGAGTTGCCGTAGGTGCCCACGCCGGCCACGACGCCGTGGACGACGCGCGCGGTGTCGGGGTGGTCGACGGCGCCGAAGCGCAGCTGGTCCATGACGGCCACGGGCCGCGCCCCCATGGAGATGATGTCGCGCACGATGCCGCCCACGCCGGTGGCGGCCCCCTGGTAGGGCTCGACATAGCTGGGGTGGTTGTGGGACTCGACCTTGTAGGTCACGGCCCAGCCGTCACCGATGTCGACGACGCCGGCGTTCTCCCCCATGCCGACCAGGAGGTGCTCGCGCATCTCGGGGGTGGTCTTGGCGCCGAACTGGCGCAGGTGGATCTTGGAGGACTTGTAGGAGCAGTGCTCGGACCACATGACCGAGTACATGGCCAGCTCGGCGTTGGTGGGGCGGCGCCCCAGCAGCTCGCGGATGGACTCGTACTCGTCGGCCTTGAGGCCCAGCTCCTTCCAGGGCATCTCCCTGTCGGGCGTCGCGGCGGCGTCGGCGACGGTGTCGGGGTGGGCGGCGGGGATCATGGGCTCGGACGCCATGGGGGCTCCTGATTGACGAGGGAGTGCGGCCGAGCCAAGCCTACCCACGCCCCACGGCACCTCACACCACCACCCACGCGGGACCGCGCCCCGCGCACCCCGAGCACCCCACGCGAGCCCGATCGGCGCTCTGCGGAATCCAGCCAGAAGAATGCCGAAACAGCAACAAGACGCCACGCCCAAGCCCAAAGTGCTGCGCCTCACAAGAATTCGGGGGAAGATCGTGTCATGAGAGACATCGACGTCGCCCCGCTGCCCCTGTCGCACTTGGAGAGCCACCTGGACGAGGTGGCCATCAAACGACTGCACACCAGCCTGACCGGGGCCGAGGCCCTGCTGGAGGGGCGCACCGTGTGGACGGTCACGCCGTCGGCAGCCGCCGGCTCGGGACCCGCGGAGACGGTCGCCCCCCTTGTGGGCTACTCCCTGGGCGCCGGCCTTCACGTGCGCTGGCTGACCCTGGACGCCCCCGAGGAGTTCACCCGGATCGCGGCCCGCCTGCACGCCGGCATCCACGGGGACCACGGCGACGGCGGCAAGCTCGGGGACAAGCAGCGCGACATCTACGAGCACGTCCTGGCCTCCAACGCGGAGAACATCGTCGAGGAGGTCCGCCCCGACGACGTCGTCATCCTGCACGACCCGCCCACGGCGGGCCTGGCCAAGGCCCTCAAGGCGGCGGGCGCCACGGTCATCTGGCGCTGCCACGCCGGGGCCGAGGGCGCAGGCGAGGCCGCCGACTACGCCTGGGCCTTCCTGGACCGCTACCTGGAGGACGTGGACCTCGTCATCGTCTCCCGCCCCGAGTACCGCCCGCCCTATATCGAGGCCGAGCGCTGCGCGGTCCTGGCTCCCTCCATCGACGCCGACTCCCCCAAGAACCGGGTCCTGGATCTGGACGAGGCCTGGTCGGTGGCGCGTCTGTCCGGGATCTTCGCCGGCGAGCCGCCCTTCGAGGCGGTGCCCTTCATGCGTCACGACGGGCGCGCCGACGCCTTCCGCGGCCTGGCCGATGACCCGGTCCTGGCCGGCGGCCCGGTGCCCCTGGGCGCCCGGGTCGTCACCCAGGTCAACCGCTGGGACCGCCTCAAGGGCGGCCTGGAGCTGGTGGAGGCCTTCGCCGAGAACATCGCCGTGCTGCCGGAGGACGCCCACCTGCTGCTGGTCGGCCCGACCCCGGACGGGCCCGAGTCGCAGGCCACCCTCACCCAGATCGTGGAGCGTTGCTCGGTGCTGCCGGAATCGGTTGCCTCGCGGATCCACGTGGCCGCGGTGAGCATGGAGGACCGGGAGGTCAACGCCACCGTCGTCAACGCCGTCCAGCGAGTCAGCTCGGTCGTCACCCAGCGCTCCCTCATCGAGGCCTTCGGACTGACCGTGGCCGAGGCGATGTGGAAGAAGGCCCCGGTGGTCGCCTCCGCGGTGGGCGGCATCCGCGACCAGATCGACGACGGCGTCGACGGTGTCCTGGTCGATCCGACCGACGGCGTCGCTTGGGCCGAGGCCGTGCGCGACCTGCTGCTCTTCCCTGAGCGGGCCCAGGAGATGGGGCTGGCCGCACACGAGTCCGTGCGCCGGGAGTTCCTGTCCAACCGGCACCTGCAGGACCTCCTGCAGATCGTGGCCGACCTGGTGGGCTGACGAGCCGAGGACAAAGACCCCCGACAGGGGCGTCAGTGTCCATGGCGCTGACATTAACTCCGCTCAGATGCCACGCGCCGCGGAACAACCGCAGAATTTCAACGATCTCCACTGGTCACTTCGACGGCGAGCTCGTTAATGTCAGCGCTGTGGACACCCGGCCACTGGTCTGGTCGGCTCCCGGGACACAGGCGCGGAAGTCAGACGCCCTCACCCCGGCACTGTCAGCGACTTCCCCTGCCTGAACCCTTCCAGCTCCCGCACAGAGCCCGAAGGTCATGCTTCGACGCCACCTCCAACATACAAGCACCCATGAGTACAAACATTCATTTGTGTTAGTGTGGGGACGTCAACCGAGGAGGAGCGCGTGGGAGTACCAGAGGCGATCGACGTCGATATGACACTGCGGGCGTTGGCTGACGGGAACCGTCGGGCGATCCTGCGCGTCATCCGTTCAGAACCGCAGCCCGTCGGCGCCGTCGCACAGGCAGTTGGACTGTCACAGCAGACCGCCTCGCATCATCTCCGGACTCTTCAGAAGGCGGGGCTGGCGACCGTCACCACCGATCACACGCGCCGCCTGTACGCACTCAACACGGACGGGCTCGCGGCGGTGCGCTCCTACCTCGACGACTTCTGGCCCGAGAGGCTGGCGGCCCTCAAGTCCGCTGTCGAGCAGCGAGAGGAGAAACAGCATGGCTGAGTTTCAGGACTCCATCGAGATCGAGGCACCCCCGCAGGCGGTCTTCGAGTACCTCACCACCAACAAGGGCATGACGGCGTGGATGGGGCAGTACGCCGATCTCGATCCGACGCCGGGCGGCCGGTTCGCGGTCGACATTGCCGGCTACCCCGTGCGGGGTGAGTACCTCGTGGTTGAGCCCTTCCAGCGTGTGGTGGTCTCGTGGGGATTCGCCGGCAGCGACGAGCTGCCCGCCGGCGCTTCCAAGGTCGAGTTCATCCTGACGCCGATCACTGGCGGCACACGTGTGGACCTGCGCCACCTCGACCTGCCGGAGTCCGAGGTCCGCGGGCACGCGCACGGCTGGGCCCACTTCATGCCCCGCCTCAAGGTCGCCGGTGCGGGAGGGGACGCCGGCCCGGACCACTGGCAGCCCTTGACCGACTGACCGCCAACGGGAGACGAAGCGATGGCATCCATGACACCCGAGCAGCACCACCTCGTTCAGCGCGTCCGCGCGCTGGTCGATGACGAACCGGATGTGCGCGAGGTCTCCATGTTCGGAGGGCGCGCGATCATGGTCAACGACAAGATGATCGTCAGCGCCGGGAAGACCGGGGACCTCCTGGTGCGCGTCGCCGCGGACCGCCACGAAACGCTCCTGGGCGAACCGGGCGCCGAGCAGGCCCACATGGGCGCCGGGCGAGAGATGGGAGCCGGATGGATCACCGTCGCACCCGAGGCCATCGCCGACGACGGCCGCCTCACCTTCTGGGTTGACGTCGCGATGCGCCACAACCGCGCCGTCACTGGCGGGCAATCGGGAAGCGACGAATCATGAGCACCTTCCAAGGACTACCGACAGCCCTTTTCGAGTTCTTCGCCGACCTGGCGCAGGACAACTCGAAGGACTTCTGGAACGCCAACAAGCAGCGTTGGCAGCGGGACGTGAAAGCCCCTATGAGTGCACTGGTTGACGAGCTTTCCGGAGAGTTCGGTCCTTTGCGCATGTTCCGCCCCAGCCGTGACCTGCGTTTCGCCCGCGACAAGGCCCCTTACAAGCTCTGGACAGGCGCTACCAGCACCCCTCAGGCCACTGGCGGAATCGGCTACTACCTCAGTGTGTCGACCACCGATATCACCACCGGCTACGGAGCCATGCGGATGACCACCGACCAACTTCGCCGCTTCAGGGGCGCCATCGATGCCGACATCAGCGGAATCCGCTTCGAGAAGCTCACCCAAGAGCTCGCCGCACAGGGGCTGCCCGTCTCACCCGGCGCCGACCAGCCATTGAGAAACGCACCGCGCGGCTGGTCGACCGACCACCCCCGCATCAACTTCCTCAGGTGGAAAGGGGCCGCGGTCGTTCAGGACTGGCCCACCGACACTTGGATGCACACTCCCCAGGTGCACGAGAGGATTCGAGACACCTGGGCCGCCATCGAGCCTCTCAGGGCATGGCTCGACGAGCACGTCACACAGCGACAACACCATGAACCACCTCATTGAGGAGCAGCACATGAGCACCGACAACAAAACCACATCCGACCATGCCTTACGCGTCGCCACCGCCTATCACGAGGCATGGACCAGCGGCGACCTCGACAAGGCGATGAGCTTTATGACCGACGACGTCGTCGTGCATGCACCAGGGAAAGAGATCAACGGCAAGGAGGAGTACCGGGCGTACCTCGGCGGGTTCATGGAGGTCCTGGAAGGGTGCACGCCGCGCGCCGCCTTCGGTGACGACAGCACTGCTGTGCTCTACTACTTCCCCCACACCCCCTCAACCCGCTCCGCCCCAGTTGGAGAGTGCTTTCTCGTTGAGTCAGGGTTGATAAAGGAGAGCCATGTCGTTTTCGATCGACTGTCTTACGCCCCACCCACCGAGTCCCAGTAAACGTCTCATACACAGCAGGCGAGTCGCACTCAGCTAGCGGGGCTCACGCTTGCCGCACGCGCCTGCTCCTCGGAGCCGCCGACAGCCGCGTGCTGGAGGGGCCGGCCCAGGGGACTTCATCACATCGCAGGCCGAGTTATCCACAGGTCGTGTCCACAGGCTTGTGCATGGCTGTGGGGGTTTGTGGGATGTCGCCATTCTTCCTGTGCGCAACGCCGGTTCGAGACCTCCACACTGGGCGAGCACCCCTGCCGGAGGCTCCCAGCCCAGGCCGCCACGCACCTTGACGCGACATCCCTGGACACCGAGTTTTGGCTGAAAATCCGGGATAATCAGCCAATCAGTCGCGCTCGCCCTCTCGATCATCCCGAGGCAGAGCCCCCCGACAGCTGCCACAGCACATTCCTCATCGCCATGCAACTTGAGCACGGTCACGACCAGGTCCGCCGAGCAAGGGGCGGCCCGGTTCTCTCCACAGTTCTGCACAGGCGCGAGGCGGATCTGTGGATAACGCGGCAGGGAATGATTCGGCACCCACCCCTGACGGCTGTCAGGAGTGGGTGCCGGTTACGGGGTCGTCAGACGGCCAGCAGCGAGTCGATGGCGGAGCGGAAGACTCCCAGGCCGTCGGTGCCGGTGCGCGGCCCGGCCTGCGAGCCGGGACCGAAACCTGGCTCGACGGCGTGCTCGGGGTGGGGCATGAGTCCGACGACGTTGCCGCGTTCGTTGCGCACGCCGGCAATGTCGCGGGCCGAGCCGTTGGGGTTGCCCACGTAGCGGAAGACGACGAGTCCCTCCCCCTCGAGGCGGTCGAGCTCCTCGGGGGAGGCGATGAAGTTGCCCTCGCCGTTCTTCATGGGAACGACGATCTCCTCCCCCTCCGCGTACCGGTTGGTCCAGGCGGTCTGGGTGTTCTCCACGCGCAGCCGCTGCTCGACGCAGATGAAGCGCTGGTTCGCGTTGCGCAGGAGGGCGCCGGGCAGGAGGTGGGCCTCGGCGAGGATCTGGAAGCCGTTGCAGATGCCGAGGACCGGCATGCCGCGCTCGGCGGCGGCCACGACCTCCTCCATGACGGGGGCGAAGCGGGCGATGGCGCCGCAGCGCAGGTAGTCGCCGTAGGAGAAGCCTCCGGGCACGACGACGGCGTCGACCCCGTGCAGGTCGGCGTCCTTGTGCCACAGGCTCACTGGTTCGGCCCCGGCCAGGCGCACGGCGCGGGCGGCGTCGACGTCGTCGAGCGTCCCGGGGAAGGTGATGACGCCGATACGGGCGGCGGGGGAGCTGCTGAGCGACTCACTCACGGCTCAGGCCTCCTCATCGGCGGCGACGGAGACGACGTCCTCAATGATCGGGTTGGACAGGAGGGTGTCGGCGGCCTCGCGGGCGGCGGCCAGGTGCTCCTCGGTGACGGGGCCGTCCACGGTCAGCTCGAAGCGACGGCCCTGCCGCACCCCGGTGAACTGCTCGAAGCCGAGGCGGGGAAGGCTTCCGACGACAGCCTTGCCCTGGGGGTCAAGAATCTCGGGCTTGGGCATGACCTCGACGACGATGCGTCCCATGGGTGCTCCTCGGATCAGGCGGGATGAGTGCGCAGCCCAAGACTACCCGTATGCAGGCCGGGACACTGCCTGCCGTCTCGACGTGGCTCAGACCTGGCCGAGCCACTCGCCGGCCAGCCGAATCGCCACGACTCCGCCCAGGGTGAGGGCGGCCGTGGCGATGAGCCAGGCGGAGCCCAGGATGAGGGCGACGACGGCGCAGACCACGGCGCTGGCGAGCATGAACCCGCCCACGGCCCCGGCGACACCGGCGGGGGCGTGGAGGGACTGGTCGACGGTGGAGGTGCCCATGACCGGCGTGGGGCCGGAGTCCACAGTGGGGGCCGTCTCGTCGCCGCGCTCGGAGGTGCCCGGAAGGAGCGGTCCGCGAGCGCGGGCCACCAGCCGGGCGGGGTCGTGGACCTTGACGGACCCGGTGGTCAGGCCGGCGGCGGCATCGAGCACACCGGGCTTCCAGCGCTCGGCCTCACGGCGCACAGGCGTGCCTCCGGCCCAGGCGAGGTACCCGGCGGCGGCCACCAGCCCGGCACCGCCGAGGACCGCGACGAGCCACGGCGGGATCCATGGGTGGCCGGCCTCGGCGTTGCGGGCCAGGTTCATGGCTGAGGCGGTGGCCAGGACCAGGCCGAGCAGGGCGAAGGCCACGCCGGCCAGGCGCTGGCGGCGCACGGCCGTCGGCCATGGGGAGCGGGTTCGGGCAGCGGCGCTCTTGGCGCTTCCGCGCCCCACGCCCCAGTCGGTGCCCGAGGAGGGGCGGCGGGGACCGCGTCCCTTGGCGGGGCCGCGCCCCACCCCCCAGTCGGTGCCTCCCTGGGCCTTGATCTCCTCGGCGTCCAGGGCGTTGGTGGCCGCCTCCCAGGCGCTGGACTCGGCCAGGATGCCGGCGTCCTCCTCGGCCTCGGGCTGGGCCGCGGGGCTCGTGGGCGCGGCGGGGGCGGTAGTGGCATTGGTGGCGACACTGGGGCGCGTCTGGTAGCCGCGGCCGCGGGCGGAGGGGGCTGCTGAGGCACTGGGGGCCGAGGCGGCCGGTGCCGCTGGTGCAGGCGCAGGTGCGGCCGGTGCCGCGGTCGCCGACGGCGCAGCCGCCACAGAGGCCGCGGATGCAGCGGATGCCGTGGACGCACCGCTGGGCACGGCCTCGGGCTTGCCCTGGGAGATGGTGAAGACGCGGGTGGTGGTGGTTCCCGTCTGGGGTGCACTGCCGGGCCCGTCGACGGCGGTGGGGCGCACGACGGGTCGCGGTGAGCGGCCGTCGGCGCCGGTGACGGCCGCAGTCCGCTGCTGAGGGGCGGGGGAGCCGG
Organism: Actinomyces sp. HMT 175; assembly: GCF_016694895.1. NCBI lineage: Bacteria > Bacillati > Actinomycetota > Actinomycetes > Actinomycetales > Actinomycetaceae > Actinomyces > Actinomyces sp. HMT 175. The sequence goes on along the minus strand of NZ_CP068012.1, from coordinate 426,064 downwards.
GGGTGCTGGCGGCACTGCCGGCGCTGGCAGGGAGCGGGTCCGGGGCGGCCGTCGGGGCGGTCTCGCGATGGTCCCCGGGGGTGTTGGAGGGCCCGCCGACGACGTGCGGGGTGGCCGGGGTGGCGGGCGAGCCGGCGGACAGGGCAGAGCCGGCCCAGCCGGTGGGCTCGTCGGGCACGTCGGCCAGGTCGATGGCGATGGCGGCGTCGACGGCGTCAGCGGTTCCTGAGGCGATGGCCTGGGCCGCGGCTGAGCGCAGGTCCTCCTCCGTCATGACTGCCGCGCCGCCCGCATCGTGGGCACCGGCGGAGCCGTCGGCCGAGCCGGCGGCGGAGGCCGCGGAGACTCCCGAGGCGGATGAGGCAGCCGAGGCGGACGAGCCGGTGGGGGCCGGGTTGTTGCCGGAGCGGACGACCTCAAGCAGCCCGTTGCCGCCGGGCCGGGCGGAGGCGCTCTTCGGTCGTGGGGTCCGCTTGGGCATGATGCCCCAGTTGACGGGCCCCTGCTCGTTGTCGGGGCGTCGGTCGCGGGGGGTCATGAGATCACCTGTCCCAGGATGGAGGCGAGCCCCAGGGCCACGAGCACGAAGCCGGTGGCGCCGAGCAGGAGCTGGCCGACACGGATGAGGGTCTCGCCGGTGGAGGTCCCGGCCAGGCGCTCGTCGGCCGCGCGCCCGAGCGACGTCGCGGCCAGTGCGGTGGTGAGGGGGCCGGAGACCACGTCGAGGGTGGTCAGCTCACGCCGACCTGTCGACTCAGGCACGAGCACTTTGGTTCCCGGCACGGTGAGCGTTGCCAGATCGGTGCCGGGCAGGGTTGCACCGTCGGTTCCCGAGCCCCGCTGGGAGGATTGGGAGCCCTTGGCCCCCTTGCCGCGGGCGCCCTTGGCACTGCCTCCCTTCTTGGAGGACTCGCCGCCCTGCCGGGCCCGGGCCGCGCGGACCCGGTTGCGCTCCAGACGCAGGCGGGGGGCATTGACCACCAGGGAGCGGGCGGAGAGCCTCAAGGAGGCGAGCATGCCCAGCCCCACGAGGACCAGGGCGATACCACCCAGGACGCGGGAGGTCTCGGTGGCCCCGAGGGCGGAGGTGATGGCGGCCGACAGCGCCAGCACGATCGTCAGGACGATGAGGCCGACCAAGACGTAGAAGCCCGGCCCCGGTTTGAAGGCGCGGGTGGCGCTCCCGGTATCGGGGAGGTCCGAGGTGGATGAGGTCGTGGTCATGACAGCTCCAGGGGGTAGCCGGTCAGCCGCTCGTAGGCCTCGAGGTAGCGGGCGCGGGTCCGTTCGACGACGTCGTCGGGCAGGGCCGGAGGCTCCTGGTCGCCGTCCCGGTCCCAGCCGGAGGCCGGGGAGGTGAGCCAGTCGCGCACGTACTGCTTGTCGAAGGAGGGGGTGACCCGGCCGGGCTCCCAGGCGTCGGCGGGCCAGAAGCGGGAGGAGTCGGGGGTGAGGACCTCGTCGCCCAGAACCAGGTCGCCGTCGGCGTCGGTGCCGAGCTCGAACTTGGTGTCGGCCAGGATGATGCCGCGGTCCCGGGCGATCTGGGCGGCCCGGGAGTAGAGGGACAGAGTGGTCTCGCGCAGGGCGGTAGCGGCGCCGTCCCCCACCATCTGGACGACGCGCTCGAAGGTGACGTTCTCGTCGTGCTCCCCGAGCTCGGCCTTGGCGGCGGGGGTGAAGATCGGCTCGGGCAGGCGGGAGGCCTCGGTCAGGCCCTCGGGCAGGGCGACGCCGCAGACGGAGCGGCCCTGTCGGTACTCGACCAGGCCGGAGCCGGTGAGGTAGCCACGGGCCACGCACTCGACCGGGTACATCTCCAGCCGCCGGCAGATCATGGCGCGGCCGGCGACCTGGGCGGGAACGTCGAGGGAGACGAGGTGGTTCGGGACGACGTCGGCGAGCTGCTCGAACCACCAGGCGCTCAGGGCCGTGAGGACCTTGCCCTTGTCCGGGATCGGGGTCGCCAGGATGTGGTCGTAGGCGCTGATGCGGTCCGAGGCGACCACGAGGAGCACGTCCTGCCCACCCCACGGGCCATCGGAGGTGGGGGCGTAGACGTCCCGGACCTTGCCGCTGGAGCGGTGCTCCCACCCGGGGACGGTGGGAGGCAGGGAGCCGGCTGCTGAGGCACTGGGACCGACTGAGGCGGAACTCGCGGACTGAGTCATGCCCCCATCCTGCCATCGGCGGGCACCCTGTGTCCGGTTCCGGTCCGCGGCGTCCCCCGCAGGGTTCACCCTTGGAGGATCATCCAAATACCGCGCCATTGCAAGCATTCATCCGGGTTGGGTCGTCGGCGGGAGTCGGGGGGCGACCGGAGTAAATCCCACCGACGGGATGGGAGCGGCTCTCACCTCCCACCAGTTCCAGCCGGCCGGACAAGGGGCTGACGTGGGCCAACACCGGCGCCGGAACCCGCACCTCCCATCCGACGAGGGGCGCGGGCCTCCCTCAGGAAAGAGCGACGCAGTGTGCGTTTGGTCTCGGAAGAAGTGCGTGCGTCACGCGCACCGCCTCCCGTGGTCGGGTCCGACGGCGTGGTCTTCCTGGGTTCAGCGCACGGCGAGCCGCGCGCCATGGTCGCGACGGCGAGGAGCTCTACTCGGCCCCGTCGGCGCTGGCAGCGCTGCCGACGCTGCTGACGCTGCCTTCACTGGCCGCCTGGGCGATGTCGGTGCGGTACTGGGCGTCCTCAAGGTTGATGCGCTCGACGGCCTCGTAGGCGCGTTCCCGCGCCGTCTCGAGGGTTGCTCCCAGGGCGACGACGGACAGGACCCGCCCGCCGACGGCGACCAGCTCCCCGCGCTCGGTGGTGCCGGTGCCGGCGTGCAGCACGTGGACGTCGTCGAGCTCCTCGGCGGCCTCGATCCCGGTGATGGTGCCGCCGGTGGTGACGGTCCCGGGGTAGCCGGGTGCGGCGATGACGACGTCGACGGCGCTCTGCTCGGACCAGGTGGGCTCGGGGGCCTCGGCGAGGTGACCGGTGGCGGCGGCGTGGAGCAGCTCGGGCAGGGAGGAGGTCAGGCGGGCCAGGACGGCCTGGGTCTCGGGGTCGCCGAAGCGCACGTTGAACTCGACGACGCGCAGGCCGCGACTGGTGAGGGCCAGGCCGCAGTAGAGCAGGCCGATGAAGCTGGTGCCGCGGCGGGCCATCTCGTCGACGACGGGTTGGGCGACCTCGCGCACCACCTGCTCGGTGAGGTCCGCCGGGGCCCAGGACAGGGGCGAGTAGGCGCCCATGCCGCCGGTGTTGGGGCCGGCGTCGTCGTTGAGGAGGCGCTTGAAGTCCTGGGCGGGGGCCAGGGGGCGGACGGTGGCGCCGTCGCACACGCAGAACACGGAGGCCTCGGGGCCGTCGAGGTAGTCCTCGACGATGACGCGACCGCTGCCGCGAGTCAGGCAGGCGTGGCCGTGGGCCAGGGCGACGGGGCGCTCGTCGGTGACGACGACGCCCTTGCCGGCGGCCAGGCCGTCCTCCTTGACGACGTAGGGGGCCCCGAAGCGGTCCAGGGCTGCGGACAGCTCGGCCTCGGTGGTGCACACGGCGGCCTCGGCGGTGGGGACGCCCGCGGCGGTCATGATCTCCTTGGCGAAGGCCTTCGAGCCCTCCAGGCGGGCGGCCTCCGCGCCGGGGCCGAAGCAGGGGATCCCGGCGTCGCGCACGGCGTCGGCGACACCGGCGACCAGGGGCGCCTCGGGGCCGACGACGACGAGGTCGGCCTTCATCTGCGTGGCCAGGGCCACGACCTCCTCGGGGACGCTGGGGTCGATGTTGAGGTTCGTGGCGATGGCTGAGGTGCCGGGGTTTCCCGGAGCGACGATGAGCTCGGAGGTCTGCGGATCACGGGCGAGGGCACGGGCCAGGGCGTGCTCGCGCGCGCCGGAGCCGAGGAGCAGGATCTTCACGGCGACAGCCTAGATGATGGAGGCCGCATGAGGCCCGGAATCGCGGGCCCCGCGTGCCCTGGGGCACCGCCGCCCACAGCGGACTTACCAGATCAATGTCCGTATCGGTTCTTCCTACCCTCGAGACCGACTCAGTCCCGCGCAGCGAACATGGTCGAACCCACAAATACGATGTGACGGAGGAGACCCTTCGGAAGGCTGCAGCTTCCACTCACTCCCAACACCTCGCAGCATTAATGTCCACTACATGAACACTGGCAGCCACTAATGCACAACCACAAGGAACGGAAACACAACACCCCTCACCACCTACCAGAAAGAACGATTTCACCCACAGAGATACAGCCCATAACACCCTTCACACCCTCACTCTTCACTCTTCACTCACATCATCGAAGAGCATCATTTCGTTAATGAAATCGCGCAATCTCAAGCCTTTTCCATCTAGAAACAAGTCACCAGGGACAATCAGGTCAGCAACCGCAATGTAGTCCTCGACATTTGACTTACCTAATGGTCGCACCATCGTATTAGCCATTCGACGCTGATCAACCGAAACACAACCAAGCACCAAAGGCCACAACGAAAACCTGCGACGCTCATGCAATGTCCTCCACACCAACACACCTAAAACAGAGTCACCCCCAACAGTCAGCAGAACGGCAAGCCACCAAGATATATCCATAACTCGATACCCTGCAAGTTGAAGCAAACAGCCAACTGAGCAGGATACAACAAGAATAAACACCACGAGCCACCGCTCCACTCCCCCTAACTTCGAGCCGGGAACCCTAACCCACAAAGTCGAAATATTCACCAGCATAACAACGCCGAACCACAACATGATGCCACCGAGCACAATAAAGCTTAACGAGAATAGCCCTAGCCGCAGGGACGGCCTCACATATACACAAATTGCTAACCAAAGCAATAGGCTCGAGACCCCCAAAACAAGAGCAACCAAAGCGCGAAACAACCGGCGCTGACCACTTTCACTACGACCAACCCGCCCAATCCATGAGTTTTTATTAAATCCACTATACCTCGGAGAGACCTTATGGTAATACCTCCACAACGCAATCCTTCGAAGGGTAAGGAGGCTGTACGCATAGGAACTGACAGCAACCCCGTCCCCCACTTTCATTAGAGCCGGAAGACTTGCTGAAAACAAGAATACTGTCGACAAGAAGATAGCCGACAAAATACTTGCGACACCATTTCCCCTCAGCAATGCATCAATCCAGAATAATACAACAGCCACCCCACATACGTATGCATTTAGAAATAAAATTACCCAAGCAGTCATCTCTCTTCGAACAGTATCAACAACGTCTTGAAGCCATTCACCATGATACACCGAACTTTTCGGACGGACTCGCGCACCCCATGTCATGCCGGCAATCGTCAATCCTGTCGGGACAGCAGTCAGGGCCATCGTGACAATAAATTCACGAAATTCACCATTAGCACACCCAAGCCCCCACCCTCGAAACATATTCGATAGCGACACCTCCTGCCCCTCACTATCTTTAGGTTGAATAAAATCCATCCACGCAAACATGGCAACGGTAACAACTGCAAGACATACTACGCCGAACGCGCTTTTAACCGCGTTCACCCGAGACTCTAGAGCGAACCCTTTCAAGTTGAGCGCACAGAGTTCCTTAGCCCTCTTACTGCAATCCTCCACTACTCTCTCCTTCCATTGATTCGATGATTACAACTATTATCACACCTCAAGTACGACTGCTTTCATTTCGTAAACGAGGTCGACTGATCATCCTCAGTGTCACACCAACTCGGACCGCCCTATAATCAACTCCTCCACCCGCAACCAAACCACACCGTCGCGCGGTTACACGCTCCGATAAACTCCAGAGAAATCTGGCCAGGAATATTCACCACAAGCCCCTGAATTTGTATCTTCATGCGAGACCTGGTACCACAATCCTTACGAAATACAGGTAGACTCAAGTCGCCTCTAGGGCGCGGAGTCCCTGGACAGCACGGCATCAGGAGGCCCGGGTGAAAGTCGATCAGTCCTCTGCCGGGAGGTGGCTCGCGGTGGGACCCGGTGCGGCAGCCGACCGCACCCCTGAAACCGAGGCAACCGCGGAGCTTAACGCGGTGACGATCCGCCGGCTCGGGGCCGTCTATGTCCTACCCTCCGCCGGCGGGCCGGCGCCGTCGCGCTCCGCCTCACCGCAAGAGGCAGAGCCCGCGCCGCAGCGGGGCACCGACGCGGGCGTCGCCACGGCCCTGACCGAGCTGGGCCTGGCCACGACGCAGGACCTGGAGCGGATCGTGGCCGACCTCGCCGCCCAGGCGACCCCCTTCAGCGCCCAGGACCGCGCGGACCTGACGGCCCTGCGCGACTTCGGTCCCAAGGCAGCGCCGCGCGTGGCGGTCAAGGAGAACCTCGCCGTCCTCACCGTCACCTTCCCCGACCTGGACTTCTCCGCCTCCTACCGCACCGTCACCGACGTGCTGCGCCTGGCGGTCGCTCTGGCGGGCGGTGACGTCTCCCTGGCCGAGCCGTGCCGGTTCCCCTCCTTCTCCCGCGCGCAGCGGCGCCGTCTGCTGGGTCTGCTTGACGCCGTCGGGCAGGTCCAGGACAGCCGGGACTCGGCCGAGGAGATGGCTCGGCGCTGCGAGCGGTGGAAGCGGCTGGTCCGCCACCTGCGCCCCGGCGACTACGCGCGCCGCTTCCCGCGCGCCGCCGCGCTCCTGCACCAGGTCGCCTCCGGGGACGTCGACGCGGGTTTCACCTCCCGCCTGGAGGAGGCCCTGGCGCGCCACGACGTCGAAGGTGCTCTTCGTCTGCTGTCCGCCCGCCCGGGGGTCTTCGCCCGCCGACTCAACCACCTGCTGCGGCTGTGCGCCGATGAGGCCGCCCGCGAGCGCGTGGTCGCCGAGTTCGCCCGGGTCGCGCCCGAGGTCTCCCTGCCGGTCCTGGTACGCCTGTGGGAGTACTTCTCCTCCCCCGGGCCAGATGCCCTGCCGTGGCGCGTCGTCGCCATCAAGGCGGCCACGGGCGCCAAGACGACGCTCATCCCCTCCACCCGCCGCCCCGGCCCCGCCGACGCGGCGGTGGTTCACGCCGTCGAGGAGGCCCTGCGGCAGCGGAAGCGCTTGGGGCGGATCGCCGTCGACCAGGGGCTGTACGAGGGATACACGGCTCCGGTGGGACTGCGATCGGCCTCACCGGGTATGCGCACGGCCGGGCGCGGCACCCGACTGCCGCTGCCCGAGGGCGAGACGATCCGCTTCTTCCTGCACTGGCGCGACCTGCCCGAGAACCCAGCCGAGGCCTCGGGGCCTGCCAGACCTGCTGCCGCCGAGGACAGGGGTACCCGGGTGGATCTGGACCTGTCGGCCTTCTTCGTCTCCGAGGACTTCACGCGCAGCGAGCAGATCGCCTACTACAACCTGCGCTCGACGGCGGCCGTGCACTCCGGCGACCTCACCTCGGCGCCCGATGGGGCGGCCGAGTTCATCGACGTCACCCTGGCCGAGGCGCTGCGGCAGGGGTGGCGCTACGTCGTCATGACGGTCCACTCCTTCTCCCACCACCAGCTCAGTGAGGTGCCCGAGTGCTGGGCGGGGGCGATGGCCCGCGGCGCGGACCCGCAGAGCGGGGAGGTCTTCGAGGCCTCCACCGTCATGCAGCGCCTCGACCTGGTCTCCCCCACGTTCAACGCGACGCCCTTCGTCATCGACCTCGCTGAGCGCCGCCTCATCTGGTGGGACCTGCCCGTGGGGGTGGGCGAGCACCAGGTGGCGAACCTGGATCGCAGCAGCAACCGGGTCCTGGCCCACCTGCTTGACCTGTTGAAGGGCCGACGCATGCCGCTGGCGCACCTGCTGGGGCTCCTGGCCGACGACGTCGTCAAGGACCCCGATGAGGCCCAGGTGGTCTTCGGCGAGGGCGGGATCCTGCCGTGGCAGACCGAGCGGATCCTGGCGCTGCTGGGCCCCGCAGAGGCCGCGGTGGAGGAGCTCTCCGACGTGAACGGGGGCGCCGAGAGCCAGCAGGCGGAGTAACGTGGGCCGGGTCCGGCCATGAGGGTGCTTCCTTCTGCCTTCACATTTCTCTCAGCGCCGTCGCTTCCCGGACACAGTCGGGCGGGACCACCAGTGGCCCCGCCCGACTAGTGCGTGAGGATCAGAAGGTGGTGAGCAGGAAGCGCGCACCGTGCGGGTCTGGTCGTCCCGGTCGCGACACCGAAGGCTGGCCATCACATTTGAACCACACTAGAATCTGCATCACCTGATGATGATTCTGGTGCAGGAGGTACCGTGCGAACCACCGTGACACTCAGTGATGACCTCATTGCCAACGCGCAAGAGCTCACAGGCATCACTGAGCGCACCGAGCTGCTGCGGGCCGGCCTGGAGACCCTGGTCAGAGTGGAGAGCGCACGCCGCCTTGCGGCTCTCGGCGGCTCTGATCGGACGGCAAGCGCCGCTCCACGACGTCGGAGCGCCAGCCAGTGATCCTTGTCGACACCTCGGTATGGATCGATCACTTCCACCACTCGGACCCAGTACTCGTCAGCCTGCTGCACGAGGACGAGATCGGTTCCCATCCACTCGTGGCGGAGGAGCTGGCGATGGGGTCACTCAGGGCCAGAGATGACGTTCTCAAGCACTTAGCGCACCTCCGCCAGTTCCCGGTCCTCTCACATGACGAGCTACTGACTCTGGTCGCAGCCCATGCGCTGTGGGGCCGGGGACTCAGCCCAGTCGATGCGCACCTGCTCGGCTCCGTCACGCTGGTCTCTGGCGCCCGCCTGTGGACACGCGACAAGCGATTGCTCCGCGCTGCCGAAGAGCGCGGAGTCTCCTTCACCGAAGGAACCGCCGGCTGAGGCTCCGAAACAGGTCGCGTCACCGAATACCTGACTTGCTACGCTACAACGGCAGTTCAAGCACCCCCAGAAGACGGTCCGATGTCAGCTCCCCAGAATCAGCCCCCGTACCAGCCGCCGTACCAGCCCCAGTATCAGGCCGTGCCTCCTTACGGGCAGCAGCGCCCCCGCCAGAACCACGTCGGAAAACTGGTCGTGGCGATCATTCTGTTCGTCATCGGCCCATTGATGGGACTGGCCATCTGGGGCATCGGGTCGGTCATCACCGTCGCCAGCATCGCCACCAGTGGTGACGTCGTCACCAACGGACAGCAGGTCACCCTGAGCAGCAATGACGAACGTGCCCTGTACGTATCGAACGCCGCCGCCGTCAACAGCTGCACGGTCGTGGACCCTGGCGGCAAGGAGGTCCCCACCTCCCCCAACGGCGGGATGACCATCTCCAACAACGACGGCGACTTCAACTCGGTTCTCACCTTCAAAGCCGACAAGTCGGGAGACTACCGGGTCTCATGCGAGGGACTGGATGACACCGACGCGATCCTCGTGGGCCCCACCATCACGTTCGGCAAGTTCGCGGTGCCCCTCGTCGCCGGCCTGGCCGCCGGGGCGGTCTGCTGGATCCTTGCCACCATCCTGCTGATCTGGCGCCACCGGGCCCTGGCCGCAACTCGATAGATACTTAGCCAGGCAGCCCCTCCTCTCAGATAACATTAATCACGAACACCCGATTTCTCACTAACGTGATTCAAGCGCAAACTCCACTAACAACGTCCATCAAATCTGCAAAAAACTTCGATAATGCCAGAAATCAACCACCCGCTTTCCTGCGCAAGACAATTTTAAGTCAGCAGCAGCATCACAATTTACGGCGCCCACATCAACTTTAAACGCGTCTTCTACAAAAGCACGCAAATTAACAGACGGAATATCCGGATCAATCTCAGAAAGCGAAGCCAGGCCCACTCTCCCACGCCAAGCACGCCAACCAACGCGCAATCCATCAAATCGAGAGTCGTTGCCACAGGGATATAGATACCAGTCCGCAGGAACGATCTCTGCAAGCACGTCGCGCCTAGCCTCGTTTGAGATAGCAGACATCGCGTCGTTAAAGTAAACATACCTCCTTACTGCACCATCACGAAATTCCTGAAGGAACAGCAACCCTATATCATCTAGACCCCAGACCTTAAGGCCCACCCCAAAATAGAGCACTGAGTAAGTCATCCACCATATGCTGAGAACAAAGACAATCACATCCACCCACCAATCGCCACCACTGCCGGTGCCACGGTCGGCCCCGCCCGTTCGATAGGTCAGCAACACGAAGACCCCCAGAACCCCCGAAGAAACAACAGCAGAACAAAACAAACATAGATTGTAGTCATACCTAAACCGTCGCCCATCAGACAAGGCAACAGCGCCAATAAAGGAGAACATTACATTCAGAAACACGCAACACATAAGGAAGACAAAGAAAGCCAGGGTGCACGGAATTAAGAGCAGCAACCCTCTACCCCCACGATAAAATACGTAGGGAAACCATATAACGCAGACCGACAAGGCCGCCAGCAAAGAAAATTTCATCAACTTCTTATTGGCTCTCGACCGTAACCCTCTTTCGGTCAACGACAGTAAACCACAATCGTCAGCCTGCCGAAACACATACCCGGCCATTAGAACGAGTTTTCGAGAAGCTCTTGCGTAACCCAAGTAAGTTCCATTACTGCTTGTCTGCATCAGCCCGAGAAGCGCCGCCAGCAAGCCAGACACCACAAATAGAATAAGGGATATGAAAATATCTCCACCCACATAATACCGCATCCACCAAGAACTTGCCACACTTAAAAAATACGCGCACGCCGACGCGCCGAACAACATCACTAGCAGCATCGCCGAAATGAAGCAGATATCTTCTCGCTTCGCATCGGTCACAACTTGCTTAAGCCAGATCCTCACTCGATTAGGATCGCCTGGACGCCGTCGCTCCATCCAGGTAAATGCCGCTAGAGCAACAGCAAATGAAACTAGAACACCCTCCAATCCCAGAACCCCTTCCCTAAATGATGCGCTAGAAACACCTTCCAGAAATAGATCTAATGGATCCGAATTAGATGCGTGACGGAATTTTAGAACGAGATAGTTTACCAAAAAAAACAATGCAGCAATTGCTAGTGCGGAGATAGCTTCAGCTACCAGCAGCTGAGTTACTTTTGGACCCGAGTCAAAAACTTCAGAACGACCAAATTTACTTCCCCTTTGGAGCACTCCATCCTCCACTTCGATCAATTCTAACGAATCGCATAGCCCTCATGCTCTTGAGAATCACCCCAGCCATCTGCATCGCAGATTCAAAGAAACCCTCACCTTACCTTTTGGGCATCCCGCGACATGACGCTCATTCTACTCTAAGACATTTATAGAAACAGTCATTTTGAGTCAACATCATCCCCTGCACAACATCAGGTTGTACACACGGCGTCATGCGTTTTCAGCTGCCGAGTACATCAACGTGCCAGTAACGGTAACGCCCTACCCGGTTGGCACTCCGACCCGTCTCTGACAGTCCTTGCTCGATTCACGTCAACTGACGCTCGATCCCTGCTCCGAGTACCGCTATCTCCGACGAGGAACCGCTAAGCCGATCCCGCGTTCGAGGGTCTCGCGCTCCTCCTGCATGCCTTCATCCGCGAGGGGAACGTAACGGCCGGTCTCCCGGGTCGCGCCACGGGCGACCCCCCAGAGCCAGATCGCCTCACACCTGGCGACCAGCTGCTCCTGCCGGCGCTGAAAGCTCCCCCACGTGACACCGGCGCCATCCAGGGCCAGGTGCTTCCCATTGCCATAGACGACGAAGATCCGGTCCCCCGCAACGAACAGTCCGGAGCGGGACTCCGGCCAGACGCACGAGCGTCTTCCCACGCGAATCCCCTGCTCGTCCACGACGACCCGCCGGAAGCACTCGTAGATCTTGTAGAGCGGATACGCCATGGTCACCGGTCCGAGCAGAAGACAGAACACCGCGAAAGCGATATCCGAACCGCTGAGCGGCTTGGTCTCGAAGAACAGCTGCTGACCACCGATCACCAGGAACAGCACCCCCATGCCGATGAGGAAGAGCCCGCCGTTGGACAGGTGCTCCTTGATTCTGCGCCAGAGCGGGGTGCAGAACACCAGGCGGCTGCGCTGCAGCATCTTCTCTGCGCCATGCCGGCCCCGGGCCGCCACGAGATGAGGGTCCTCGCTGACAGCGTGCTCCGAGATACCCCACCCCCGCGCGTAGATGTAGTACTGCAGGTCCCCCACAGCCGCAGCGGCGCGGTCCTCAGAGCTCCCCCATGTCATCCCGATGACGCATCCGGGAAGCCGGATGGCATCGTCGTCGTCGCCATTCTCGATGGCGATCCGAGTCCGCTCAATGAATCCGCCGTACGACGACGGCCCGTCAGTCAGGTTGAGCGTCGACAGCGTGAACCTCGAGCCCACCGACGCCCAGGGGCGCCGCTCGGTGAACAGCAGGCGGCGCATGGCGATGCCGTCCTGGCTCAGCACCGTCCGACGCCGCAGGGTATTGATCGCCCAGACCACCGGAATGCCGAACATGATCGCCCAGATCATGGCGTCATTGGCTTCATACTCGGTGATGTAGGGGCTCATCAGCGGCAGCGCGTTGTAGACCACGCCGGGCACCCCCACCGCGAGCGCCAGCAGCGCACAGCAGCGGATCATTGCCGAGCGCCGTAGGAGCAGGCGCCCATCAGACGTCTCCGTGGCCCACCACCGCATCGACTTCCCGAGCGTTTCGTCGAACAGGTTCCCCCGACCGCCACCGAGGTCGTTGTCCTGCCATTTCATGCTCCGCACCTTCCACGCCGCTGCAGGTCGCAGGCACGATGGGAGAGCAATCCACGCCCCCACCATCGGCCCTTCGTCACTGTAGTAGCGGCCGCGGCGCCGATTCGCGTTCTCCGATGGGCACCGTTCACCATCCCATCTGCGACGTCGTCCCGCGTGGACGCGCCACACGATTCGAGGACTGCCCCCGGCGCTCATGTGCTGTCTCATGACTTCTGAGAATTTCGGATGTCATGACATCTCAAGACACCGGTGAGTGTGTCTGCCAGATGGGAGAGCTGCTGATTCTCCCTGCCGGAGAGGTGCCTTGGTCACTGTGGTGGCTGCCGGCGTCGTCTGGACGCACTGCACGAGGATGGGGTGCTACTGGACGAGAGTTGGGAGTACTGGGGGTAGGTGGGGCCTTCGTGCAGTACGCACAACCCTTGGCCAGTAGATCCCGACCCTCGTGGAACAGGCCTACTCAAGGCGAGACTCAAGGCAGAGCCGGCGGCGAGGGCGGCAACAGCAGCAACGAGCGGGGGCTCCGACCGGCGAACCGGTCGGAGCCCCCGTCTCAGTCTTCCTCAGGGAAGGACCTCAGCTGAGATCAGGCCTTCTTGGCCTCATCGATGCGCGCACGGAACTTGGCGAGCTGCTCCTTGATGGCCTCGGGCAGCTTGTCACCGAACTGCTTGTAGTACTCCTCGGTGTCGTCCATCTCGGCGGCCCAGGCCTCGGGGTCGATGTCGTACATCTTGGCCCACTCCTCCTCGCCCAGGTCGAGGCCCTCGAGGTTGAAGTCCTCGAACTTGGGGTAGCGGCCGGTGACGCCGTCGACGGCCTCAACCTCGCCGGAGGCGCGGCGCACGATCCAGTCGAGCACGCGGGAGTTGTCGCCGTAGCCGGGCCAGATGAACTTGCCGTTCTCGTCCTTGCGGAACCAGTTGACCTGGTAGACCTTGGGGAACTTGTCGCCCAGCTTCTCCTGCATCTCCAGCCAGTGCGACCAGTAGTCGGCCATGTGGTAGCCGCAGAAGGGCAGCATGGCCATGGGGTCGTGGCGCAGGGAGCCGACCTTGGCGTCCAGGGCGGCGGCGGTGACCTCAGAGGCCACGGCGGAGCCGATGAACACGCCGTGGGCGTTCTCGTACTGCTCGGCGACCAGCGGCACGTTGGTGGCGCGGCGACCGCCGAAGAGGATGGCGTCGATGGCCACGCCCTCGGGGGCCTCCCAGTCGGGGCAGATGATCGGGCACTGCGAGGCCGGGGTGGTGAAGCGGCTGTTGGGGTGAGCGGCCTTCTTGCCCTCGGCGGCGTCGGCCGGGGTGAAGTCGTTGCCCTGCCAGTCGATGAGGTGCTCCGGCATCGGGGCGTCGATGCCCTCCCACCACACGTCACCGTCGTCGGTCAGGGCGACGTTGGTGAAGATGGTGTTGGCCTTCATGGTGTCCATGGCCATGGGGTTGGTGTCGTAGGAGGTGCCGGGGGCGACGCCGAAGAAGCCGGCCTCGGGGTTGATGGCGCGCAGGCGGCCGTCGGGGCCGGGGCGCATCCAGGCGATGTCGTCACCGACGGTCTCGACCTTGTAGCCCGGGATGGTGGGCTGGAGCATGGCGAGGTTGGTCTTGCCGCAGGCGCTCGGGAAGGCGGCGGTGACGTGGTACTGCTTGCCGCTCTTCTCGTCGGTCAGACGCAGGATGAGCATGTGCTCGGCCATCCAGCCGTCGCGGCGGGCCATGGTCGAGGCGATGCGCAGTGCGTAGCACTTCTTGCCCAGCAGGGCGTTGCCGCCGTAGCCGGAGCCGAAGGACCAGATCTCGTTGGTCTCCGGGAAGTGGGTGATGTACTTCTCGTCGTTGCAGGGCCAGGTGGTGTCCTTCTCGTGCTCGGCCAGCGGGGCGCCGACGGAGTGGACGGCCGGGACCCAGGGGCGGCCCTCAGCGATGAGGTCCATGGCGGCCGCACCCATGCGGGTCATGATCCGCATGTTGACCACCACGTAGGGGGAGTCGGTCAGCTCGATGCCGAGCTGGGAGATGGGGCCGCCCAGCGGACCCATGGAGAAGGGGATCACGTAGAGGGTCCGGCCGCGCATGGCACCGTCGAACTTCTCGTGGAGGATCTTCTTCATCTCGGCCGGGTCGTACCAGTTGTTGGTCGGGCCGGCGTCCTCCTCCTTCTCGGAGCAGATGAAGGTCCTGGACTCCACACGGGCGACGTCGCTGGGCAGGGAGCGCGCGAGGAAGGAGTTGGGGCGCTTGTCGGGGTTGAGGCGCGTGAACACGCCGGACTCCACCATCTCGGTGGTGAGGCGGTCCCACTCCTCCTGTGAACCGTCCGCGAAGTAGACGTTCTCGGGCTTGGCCAGCTCGGCGATGCGTGTGACGAATTCGATGACATCCTCAGGGGCGTTAGCCGGCGCGGCGGCGCGGACGTCCTTCTCAGACACAGTCATGCGAGTCCCTTCCTTGGGTATGTTGATCCGGTGAGCGCGCCGTTGCCGACTCGCTCGGTCGAGAGCAATCCTCCCCCACCGGGCGCCCCAGGTCACATCGCCGAAGGTCCCAACTGGACGTCTCTCCCCGCCCAGACCGGCATGCGATAGGCCACATTTGGGAGGATGGCGGCTTTTACCGCCTTTGAAACGGCATCGTTCCGCCCTCAGTGAAGGTCCAGTGCGAGCGTGTAGCGTGCCCGCATGTCCGTCGCGCCGTCCTCCGCGTCCCGTTCCACGAGCTTCTTGTCACGCACCCTGCCCCGACCGCCGGCACTCCGGGCGCTTCGACCGGCCGTCGTGGCGACCACCGCCTGCCTGGCGCTGTCGGCCTGCACCGCCCACATGGACATGACCATCCGCTCTCAGGGCAGCTACGACGTCGCCCTGGAGATGCGCGATACGACCGGAACCGTCTTCCCGCAGGGAAAGACCCCCGACTGCTCGACCTACTCCGACCCCACGGCCCTGGGCGTGCCCGAGGGCACCACGGTCAAGGCCACCCCGATCACCGGCGACGACGGAATCGGCTGCCAGGTCAGCATCAGCGGGGTCAAGGTCCCCCAGGCCTCACAGGCCGAGCCGAACACGATCGTCGTACACGACGGCGAGGTCTACAAGGTGACGATCCAGCCCTTCCCCTCCGACCCCTCCCAGGACGCCAACGGGGCCGCAGGCGCGCAGGGCAGCGCATCTCAGGCCCCTGCCGCGCCGTCGGGCGACTCGGGTAGCCCAGGCGGAGCCCAGCCGAGCAGCACGTCCTTCAAGGGCCTGGTCGACACCAAGGTCTCCGTCACCTTTCCCGGCGCGGTGACGCAGTCAGGCGGGGGGAAGGTGTCGGGCACCACGGTCACCTGGGACGACCCGGACACGGTGGCCAAGGGCGTGAGCGCCTCGGGCTACGCCCAGGACTCCCGGGGGGTGTCATGGTGGACTCGTTCCCGCATCTGGCTGACCGCGGGGCTGGCCCTGCTCGGCGGCATCCTGACAGTGGCCGTCCTACGACGGCGCAGCAGCGAACGCGCACCCCGCAAGGCGGCGTCGGGGCGACACTGAGCATTCCGACTATTCCACGTTTCCACGTTGTCACAGCACCGAATTAGACTCGACACATGAATCATGACTCCCGCACTGTCAGGCGACGAGTGACCGTGGCGGTACTGACCGGCCTCGCACTGCTGCTGACCGGATGCGGGGCTCACTACGACTTCGTCATTCATGACAACGAGACCGCCGACCTGTCCTACGTCATGTGGGACTCATCGGGGCTGTCACTCATCAGCAGGGAGAGCTGCACCCAGGCGAAGCTCGAGAAGTCCACCCCCCTGCCCAAGGGCGTCAAGGCGAACTACACCTTCACGTCCCACAACGGCCAGCCGGCATGCCAGGTCACAGCCAAGTCGGTTCCACTCAACAACTTGCAGACCGACATCTGGACGATCAAGCACCAGGGCGGGAAGTACGTCTTCGACCTGTCCCCCGAGGCACTGAGCAAGCTCGGCAAGGACGACTCCCTCCCCACCTCCCCGGGCACCTCGGGAGGAATGAAGATCTCAGTATCGGTGACCTTTCCCGAAGAGGTGACGAAGTCCAACGGGAGGAATGACGACAACAAGGTCACCTGGGACAACGTGATGGAGAGCTCTGAGGCTCTCCACGCCGAGGGCGGGGACGGCACGTTCCATCTGCAGTGGTGGATGATCGCGACGGCCGTCGCCGTCGTCCTCCTCATCGTTGTCGGCGTCGTGGTGTATCTCCTCAAGACTCGTCGGGCCAAGCAGCTGGCTCCGGCACCGCCCTACGGTCAGCCCTACGGCCAGGTCTATGGTCAAGCCTTTCAGGGGGCCGAGGCGACCAGCACTATGCCTCCGGAGGTCTATACCGGCGGCCCGTACCAGTCTCCCCCGAGCCCCCTGCAGCCGATGCCGGGATCGACCCACCCCTATCCCGTCACCAACCTTCGCGACGGCTACGCCCCCTACGTCGACCCGGGCCAGGACACCAGCGTTCTCCCTCCGCCTCAGTCCCCTGGAGGCGCCGGCGTCTTCAGCACCTATGGCGCCCAGCAGGGGGGACCCCAGTCGCCCGGACCGGGCTACACCCAGATGCCCTACCAGGAAGGGCACAGTCAGGCCGACTTCCGGCCGCCGCAGGAGCTCACCGGCGGCGGAGGTCAGAACGGGCAGTACTATCCGCCGTATCAGGGTGAGTAGTACTGCCGTTCGAACAGCCGCCGGGGAACCGAGGCAACGAATAGGGTGGCGCCATGAGCTGTGCCGTTGTTATCAGGAGAGTCCACGCCGTACTGGCTGCGTTGGCCGTTCTCGCTTTCATCGCCGCTATGGCCGTGGCCTCCCCTCCTGCTCACGCGGTGCCGCTCCTTGGAGAGGACAATAAGCTCATCATCACCATCGACATGAAAGTCACCGTCAAGAGCGATGACACCTTTGAGGCGTCCTTCGTCATCACCGATCAGACGAACTACAGCCTGATTCCTCCCATCACTAAGAACAGCTGCACGCTGAACTACTTCCTCGTGGAACCGAACATCTTTTCCCACGCTGAGACGACATTCGTTGACGGGAAGGACAAACGAGTCTGCACCATCGCGACGAAGGGGAAGATTTCTGAGACCAACGGGACGATCAGGCACGAGAACGACGAGTACGCCATCGACACCAGCAGCATGGACAGACGCAAGACGCCGTCCCCGGAGCTGCAGCTGTTCTATGCCGCCACGTTCCCCGGAGAGGTGACCCAGAGCCAAGGCGGAAAGGTCGAGGGGGAGGAGAAGAACACCGTCTCCTTCACGGACTTCAAGGGCCGGATCGTCAAGGGCAAGGACCGTCCCGCCTCGGAAACGACGACCAGCAAGGTGTTGCCGTGGATCATCGAAGGCGTCGGCTCGCTCGTGGTCATCGGGCTCATCGCGATGGCTGTCGTTGTGCGACGTCGTCAGCGAAGCGGGCAGGGCGCTCCGGGTGCCGCCATGCAGGCCATCCCCGTCCCGGGTCCTGAACCGCAGTCATCCCACCTCGGTCAGCCGGTTCCTCAGCAGTACCCCGGGCAACCAGTTGCACCTCAACCGAACCACCAGCACCCGGGACAGCCGTCACCGCTCTACTCCCCCTCCAGCACCGCCAACGGCTCCTACCCACCCTCCCCCACGCAGGCGCCCCAGCAGCACAGCACCTGGCCGCCACAGCAGCACGGCACCTGGCCGCCGCCGCAGCAGTTCCAGTAACAGCCCCCGGGGAACGATACCCATGACGATCCGGTTACAACCTGGCATCCGACCCGCTACTGTGTAGGCATGACACCTGCCATCGCCCATCGCATCCCTAGGCCCCTGTCCGTCTTGACGGCTCTTGCGGTGCTCACTCTGTCCGCACCCCTCGCGCTGCTCGGCACCCCGGGACACGCCGCCCCCATGGACGACGACTCCTCAAACCCCGGTCTGAAGATCACCTCAGACATCGTCATCAAGTCCGACGACACCTACTCCGTGAAAGCGGTGATGACCGACAACAGCGGTTTCGGCATCTTCAGCGAAGACAACTGTAAAGTCGACGATTTCTCGCAGACGCAGTTCGGCAAGAACTCCAAGAACGCCAAGGCCACGTTCAAGGAAGATGGCGACTCGACTATCTGCACGATTGAAGGCTCCGCTTCCATCAAGGACAGCGACGGCACAATTAAGCATCAGGGCAGCGAGTACGTCGTCAAGATCGGCACCGACGAGGCAATCGGTGACATGGACCAGCTCGACGTCACCCAGTCCATCACCTTCCCTGGAAAGGTCACAGAGGCCGACGGCGGCAAGGTCGATGGCAACAAGGTCACCTTTACTGACATCAAGTCCCACACCGTGAAGGGCGGAGACGGCTCCATCCCCATGTGGGTGTGGATCATCGTGGGAGTCGGCGCCCTGGCACTGATCGGCGGCCTGGTCGCCTTCCTCGTCATCCGCAGCAAGAAGAACAAGCCCCAGACTCCTTACGGAACGCCCGTCCAGGGCTATGACCCGAACCAGGCCTTCCCGGCTCAGCCCGGCCAGCAGGCGGGCTACGGCGCCCCCCAGGCCCAGCCCGGCTATGGCGCTCCCGACCAGCAGGCGGGCTACGGCGCCCCCCAGGCCCAGCCCGGCCAGCAGACCGGCTACGGCGCTCCTGGGCAAGGCTCCTACTGACCCCATTTACCCCTCCCGTTGTTGTGGCCCTCAGATCTGACGATCCCGGGGCCACAACATCTTTCTCCGCGCCTTCACTCCCCATGCGGAGATCCCATCAACACCAACCAACTAGGGTGAGAACTATGGCCGTGACCGTCCCCAAACACCGCTCCGTGGGAATGCCCGTCTTTCTGGCGTTTCTCTTGTCTCTGACACTCCTGATCCCTCCAAGTCACGCCGTCACCTCCGCCGCGAGTGACGATTCCGACCCCTCGATTTCCGTGCGGATCGTCATCAACCAGGATGACACCTACAACATGACCGTCGTCGGGCAAGTCAAGAGCAAGTCCTCGTCCGCCAAGCGGAACTTGAAGGATGGTTGCGACTCTTCTGACGGCGGAGGGCCGTTCAAAGACCTGAAGGCCTCCTACTCCGAGCGCGACGGCTTCCCCACCTGCACACTCTCAGGCAAGTCGATCGACATCTCCGAGGTCGATGGCTTCATCGAGCACAAGGACGACGAGTACGTCCTCGACACCAAGAAGGGCAACCTTCCCTCCTCTTCTTCCGGACTCGACAGTGAGTACAGGCTCTCCGTCACGTTCCCGGGCCAGGTCACGGATGCCGACGGCGGCAAGGTCAGCGGGAACACGGTGACCTTCACCGAGCCGGGAAGGTACCGCGTCAGCGGCAAGGACACTCCCGCCTTCCCCTGGGTATGGGTGATCGTGGGGGTTGTGGTGGTCGGAGCGATCGGCGGCGGCCTCTTCTGGTTCCTCAAGCGCAAGAAAACGGCGCAGCAGCAGGCCTACGCGGTCAGCGCCCCGGGATACGCACCGCAGCAGCAGCCCTACGCTCCTGGCCAGATGCAGGCTCCCGGCGCCATGCCTCCGTCCCCCTCCGGCTTCGTCGCCCAGGGTGACAACCAGCCCGGACCGGACGGCACGATGCCTCCGGGGGCCGTACCGCCTCCCCCTGGCTACCCGTCAGCGCCCCCGCCCTCCAGCTGGGGCTGAGCTCCGACGGCGGTGCGGAGCTCGTCGCACCGAGTGGCGACGTCCTCCGCACCGCCTTGCAGTCACCCGACCCGCACCATTCGAAGGCTGTACATGCGTTATCTCGCCCTGAGACACAACCCCGCGACGAGTCTCGTCGGGATGCTCTGTCTGGCCGCCTCGCTCTTGCTGGCGGTGGCGGCAAGCCCCACCAGCGCCGCGCTACCTGCACAGCTGACGAGCCAGGAGAAAATCAACTTCGAGCTCGCCATCAAGTCCGATGAAGAGTTGACGACCACCATCACGATCACGTCACCAGCCTCCAGAGAAAAGAGCCTGAAGGAGGACTGCGTCCAAGAGACGTTCTCACAGGCCGCTACCCCACCCGACATTACGTTCACCACCGACAACGGGACTCCGACCTGCAAGGCCACGTACACCACCCCCGTATCCAGGAATAACTACGTGACCCATGACGGAGACGAGTACGTCGTCGACACCCATGATGACTCCGCACCCAAGGACGGCAGCGCCGACACCTTCTCCCTCACAGTCGTCTTCCCCGGTAAGGTGACGGAATCCGGAGGAGGGAAGATCGAGGGAGATCAACAGAACAAGGTCTCCTTCAGCAGCTTCTACAATCAGAAGGCCCGCGGCAAGGACACCGCCCAGGCGGCGTCTCAGCCCAGTTCGACACCCTCGCCCAGTTCGACGCCCGCATCCAGCTCCGCACCCTCATCCAGTTCAACGGCCACCCCCGGTTCTACGTCCTCGTCGCAGTCATCGGGCGGAAAGGGAGCTATCGTCGTCACACTCATTGTGATTGCTGTGGTCGGAGGAGTTGTCGCTATCGTCAGCAACACGCTCAAGAAGAGCCGGGAGAAGAAGTACCTGGATGCGCTGGGGCAGCAGTCGCTTCAGGCAAGCACTCTTATGCCCACTTCCCACCCAGCCGCCTTCCCCTCTCAAGCACAGGCAGGCCCACCTCCCGCCCAACCCGGCTACTCACCGGCCCCTCAGCAGTATCAGCCGCCGCAGTCGCAGGGACCGGCCCCCGCTCCGCACTTTCCACCGAACCATCACGGCTACGGCGGTTACTGAGACTCAGACTCGGGTAGGCGTCAATCCGCTCGCATAATGGTTCCCTGACAGCAGGTCCGGATCGACGCAGCCCACGACGAGGACATTGGAGAAGGATCGGACCTGGAAAGGGCCATCGCTCCCGGGCTGCCCCAGCACGCCTCACAATGGTCATCATGCTGGCAGCACCACGGCCGGCCCACGGTGGGCACGCTCCCGGAAGGCTCCGCCCCACGTCCTGGGCGCGGCGCTGTCGAGCAGCCGCTATCGCTGACGCCGCGCCCTCACGTCACCCGATGAGCGAGTGACGAGAGATCGTGGCCTCTCGACCCGGCCCGACGCCGATGGCGGAGATACGGCAGCGGGCCAGCTCCTCAATGCGCAGCACGTAGTCCTGGGCCGCCTGAGGCAGGTCGGCGAAGCGGCGGACCTCGCTGATGTCCTCACTCCAGCCGGGCAGCTCCTCGTAGACGGGGACGGCGTGGTGGAAGCCGGACTGGGTCAGCGGCATCTCCTGGGTGACGGTGCCGTCGATGTCGTAGGCGACGCACACCGGAATGGTCTCGTGCCCAGTGAGGACGTCGAGCTTGGTCATCACCAGGTCGGTCAGCCCGTTGACGCGTGCCGCGTAGCGGGTGACGACGGCGTCGTGCCAGCCGCAGCGCCGCGGCCTGCCGGTGGTGACCCCGTACTCACCGCCCTCGGTGCGAAGGCGCTCCCCCATGTCGTCAAGCAGCTCAGTGGGGAAGGGCCCTTCCCCCACACGGGTCGTGTAGGCCTTGACGACACCGACGACCGAGTCGATCCGGGTGGGCCCCACACCGGTCCCCGTGCAGGCGCCGCCGGCAGTGGGGTTGGAGGAGGTGACGAAGGGGTAGGTGCCGTGGTCGATGTCGAGCATCGTGGCCTGGCCGGCCTCGAACAGGACGGTCTTGCCCTGATCGAGGGCGTGGTTGAGCACCAGGGAGCAGTCGACGACCATGGGCCGGACCCGATCCGCGTACGACAGCAGCTCGTCGGCGACGGCGTCGGCATCGATGGCGGCCCGGTTGAAGACCTTGAGGAAGAGGCTGTTCTTCTGGTCCAGAGCGGAGTGCACCTTCTGACGCAGGATCGACTCGTCGAAGAGGTCCTGGACGCGGATGCCCACGCGGTTCATCTTGTCCGCGTAGGTGGGTCCGATCCCACGGCCGGTGGTGCCCAGCTGACGCGCGCCCAGGAAGCGCTCGGTGGTGCGGTCCAGAACCCGGTTGTAGGAGGGGATGATGTGGGCGTTGGCGCTGATGAGGAGGCTGGAGGCGTCCTTGCCACGGGAGGTGATCTCAGCGATCTCGTTGAAAAGGACCTCCAGGTCGACGACGACGCCGTTACCGATGATGGGGGTGACCCCGGGAGTGAGCACACCGGCCGGCAGGAGGTGGAAGGCGAACTTCTCACCGTCGATGACGACAGTGTGTCCGGCGTTGTTGCCGCCGTTGAACTTCACGACGTAGTCGACGTCCTGACCAAGCTGGTCAGTCGCCTTGCCCTTTCCCTCGTCTCCCCACTGGGTCCCGACGACGACAACGGCTGGCATGGCTGCTCCCTGACTTCAGTGACGGCGTGCCGGTGGACACACCGTCCTCTAGCCTACCGGAGCCGGGTGGAGAGGTCCCCACCGGTGTCCCCCACCAACAGAAACAGGAGGCGATACGGTGGGGACATGCCTCATGTCACCGTCCACCACAGCTCCACACGGCACCCTGCGCTGGCGGGCCTCGTCGCCCTGACCGTATTCGCCGTCCTGGCTCTGATCGGCGCTCCGGCGTCCTCCCTCCCCACGGCTGATGACGACACGGACTTCCGCATTTCCAGCGACATCGTCATTAAGGAGGACAACACGTTCTCCGTGAAGCTCACGATGTCGGAGAGCGGCTCCATCCCGGCGCTCAGCAAGAGCATGTGCAATAAGGACTCATCCACCGTCAAGGACTCGCCCTACGATGACTTCAAGGTGAAGTTCGTGGAGAAGGACGGCACCCGCACATGCACGATGGAGGGGACCGACTCCATCTCCACATCCTCGAAGAACATCAAGCACGAGGGCGACGAGTACATCGTTCAGACGCTGAATTTCGACAGCATCAGCGACGAGGACGTCACCGAGATCTCTCAGTCGGTCACCTTCCCGGGTAAGGTCACCGAGGCCGACGGCGGCACGGTCGAGGGCACCAAGGTCTCCTTCAAGGACAACGACAAGCATGAGGTCAAGGGGAAGGACGAGCCCCCCAAGAGCGCAGCGGCAGGCAGCTCGCAGGGCGCTGCGGCAGAGGAGGACAGCAGCTCCACTCCCGTGTGGATCTGGAGCCTGATCGGTTCGCTTGCCGTGGCCATCGTGGGCGGTGTTGTGGGCGTGCTTGTCATGAACCAGAGGAAGAAGAAGCAGTCCCAGCTCGTTGCCTACGCGGCTGCCGCTCAGGTCTACGACCCCAACCAGGCACCCTTCGGCCAGCCGATGCAACAGCCCTTCCAGCCCGCCTATGCCGAGCCCGCTGCCCAGCCCTACCAGCCGGGTCAGCCAGGCCAACAGCTCTACCAGCCCGCCTATGCCGAGCCCGCTGCCCAGCCCTACCAGCCGGGCCAACCAACGCCGCAGCCCTACCAACTGGGTCAGCCAGGCCAACAGCTCTACCAGCCCGGCTACACCGACCCCACTGCCCAGCCCTACCAGCCGGGCCAGCCGACGCCGCAGCCCTACCAGCCCGGCTACACCGAGCCCTACCAGCCGAGCCAACCAACGTCACAGCCCTACCAGCAGGCTCAGCCCTACCAGCCGCCTTACGCCAACCAGCCGGGCCAGCCCGGCCAGGGGTTCTGACGAGCTCCCCCAGACGCATGGCCCCGGAATCGAATGATTCCGGGGCCATGACGCTGCGTGATGACGCCGCACTCACCGGGAGCGCGCTCGCATCATTCAGGACTCCGACGTCGAAGCACCGCGGAGCGCCACCATGGTGGAGCGCTGCAGCAGGGCGATGAGATAGGCCTGGAAAGCCGGCCCGATCAGAACCATGAACCAGGTGACCGCGGCCCGCGAGGCCGCCAGCCCCCAGAAGACGATCGCGGGCGCCGCCACGATCACCAGAGCGAGCACGGTGACTCCGAGACGCCCCACCGCGAGACGAAGCGCATTGGACAAGTGTCGGGAGACCGGGGCGTCGAAGAAGGCGGCCAGCGGCAGCAGCCAGACGAGGATCGCGGCCAGGAGCACTCCCCCGGCCAGCACCAGCCCGGACAGTGAACCGCTTACTCCGCCGTTGTTCTCCTCCAGGGAGGAGTCGGACAGGAGCAGGTACTCCCAGGCACTCAGGGCCACCAGGACGAGTACCGGCAGCCACCAGGCCAGGGACTGGCGCAGGTTGAGACGGAAGGAGCGCCACCAGGTGCTCATGACCGCCGGATCGTCGTCGGCCACCATCTCACCGGCCACCCGGGCGCAGGCCGTCAGGGAGGCGCCCGCCGTCACCACCGGCAGGCAGCCCGCCAGGGTGAGGACGTTGAGGATGACAACATCCGCCGCTGCGGACCAGGCCCGGTAGGCCGGGCTGTCAGGGCCGGGGAACAGCGCCACAGGGGCTCCTTC
Organism: Actinomyces sp. HMT 175; assembly: GCF_016694895.1. Lineage (NCBI taxonomy): Bacteria > Bacillati > Actinomycetota > Actinomycetes > Actinomycetales > Actinomycetaceae > Actinomyces > Actinomyces sp. HMT 175. The sequence continues at coordinate 401,085 of NZ_CP068012.1, read as the reverse complement.
GTGGGGACTCGGGCAGTAACAGGTGGACATGATACGGGCGGTTCTCCAGGCCGGAAGTGGGGCCTTGAGAACCGCCCGTATCAGAGCAGGTATGAGGGGATCAGCCCTTGACCGCCCCCGCGGCCACACCCTCGATGATGTGCTTCTGACCGAAGAGGTAGAAGGCGACGATCGGGACGATGGCGAAGACGAGCATGGCCATCTGGGCGCCCATGTCCCGGTTGCCGTTGGAGCCGACGAGGGACTGGATGACGATCGGGACCGTCTTGTAGCGCTCGTCCTGGCCGATGACGAGGTTGGGCAGGAGGAAGTCGTTCCACACCCACATGGCGTTGAGGATCGCCACCGTGACCGCCGTCGGCTTGAGCAGCGGCATGACCACCTTGAAGTAGGTCTGCAGGGGCGAGCAGCCGTCCATGTAGGCGGCCTCCTCGATCTCCATGGGGATCGACTTGATGAAGCCGGCGAACAGGAACACCGACAGCCCCCCACCGAAACCGAGGTAGAGGACGATCATGCCCCAGGGAGTGGCCAGGCCGAGCTGGTCGGCCACCTTGACGGTGGGGAACATGACCATCTGGAAGGGAGCGATCATGGAGAAGGCGAAGGCGTAGTAGATCATGGAGGTCCACCACGTCTTGATGCGGGTGATGTAGTAGGCGGTCATCGCCGTGAGGAACACGATGACGACGACGGAGCCCACGGTGATGAACAGCGACCAGCCCATGGCGCTGGCGAAGCCCGACAGGGCCAGGCCGGTGGCGTAGTTGTCCAGGCCGGCGAAGGTCTTCGCCGTCGGCAGGGCGAAGGGGCTGTCGGAGATGTAGAACTTGCCCTTGAAGGAGTTGATGACGATGAAGGCCAGCGGGATGACCCACACGAAGGCCAGGACGGCCAGCAGCCCCACGAGTGTCTTCTGCCCCGTCGTCTGCGGAGCGACCTTCTGACCGGCAGGGGCGGCTGAAGCGGGGGACTGAGTCTTGACGGCGGTGCTCACGCGTCGACCTCCTTGGAACGAGTGGCGCTCAGCTGGATGAGCGCGATGGCGGCGACGATGAGGAAGAAGATGACGGCCTCGGCCTGGGCGACGCCCTCCTGGCCGATCTTCTTGTACATCGTGTTGACGATGCTGAGCGCGGCCATCTGAGTCTGCTTAGCGGGCGCACCGTTGGTCAGGGCGAGGTTCTGGTCGTACATCTTGAAGGTGTTGGCCAGAGTGAGGAACAGGCAGATGGTGATCGAGGGCATAATCATCGGCAGCGTCACGTTGCGCAGCGTCTGCCACCTGCTGGCGCCGTCGATCTGCGAGGCCTCGATGAGCTCGGGCGGCACATTCTGCAGACCGGCGATGTAGATGACCATCATGTAGCCCATGAGCTGCCAGTTGACGAGCATGACCAGTCCGGCCAGCCCCAGTCGCCAGTCGTTGACGATCGTCTGGCCCCAGCGCTGCAGGAGCGCATTGAGCATCACCTGCCAGGTGTAGCCCAGGACGATGCCGCCGATGAGGTTGGGCATGAAGAAGACGGCACGGAAGAAGTTGGTGCCGCGCAGCTTGCGGGTCAGGAAGTAGGCCAGGGCGAAGGCCCCCAGGTTCACCGTGATGATCGAGATGATCGAGACAACGGCGGTGAAGAGGAGAGCCTGCGGGAAGTCGCTGCGCTCCCCCAGGGCCCTGGCGTAGTTGTCAGTGCCCACGAACCGCGCATTGGTGAGGGTGCTGAACTTGGTGAAGGAGAGATAGAGCCCCATGAAGAAGGGGACGATGAACGCGATCATGAAGGCCAACAGGGTTGGCCCTGCAAATACTGGGAAGAACTTTTTCAGTGCCTTGGTCATAACTACCTCGAGGTGCGACCGGCAACCGCCTGCGTGGGCGGGCACCAGAGAGCTCCCACCGGGGCGGCAGCGCGCGAGACGAACGGCTCGAACGTGCCGCCCCGGCGGGAGAGGGGATGGGGAGATGAGTCGCCGTCGCGATGCCCGCTGGAGCAGCGCCCTCAGCGGTGGGCTCGAGCGACTCCTGGATGTCAGCCCTCCTTGGAGGCCTTCTTCTCGGAGGCCCAGGTGGTCACGAAGAAGTCCTTGACCTTCGCCCAGTCCTCGCTGCCGGAGGCGTACTGCGCCAGGTGCTGGCCGAGCTGGTCCTTGAAGTCCTGGCTCGGGAAGGTCGGGAAGACCCACTTGACGGGCGTGAGGTCCTTGTTGTTGATGGCCGCGGAGACCTCCTTGCCCAGAGGGTCGGAGGGGGCCAGCTCGGCGTATGCCTTGTAGGGCGCGATGATGCTGAGCTTCTCGGCGGCCATCTTGGAACCCTCGGCATCGGTGAACAGCCAGGTGAGGAAGTCCTTGGTGGCCTTCTGGTCGCCCTCGGCGGCCTGGGAGTTGATCGTCAGGTAGTTCTCGGTGCCGATGGCGATGTTGGACTTGTCCTCGCCGGAGACGCCGACGTAGATCGGCATGAAGTGGACGTCCTCGGCCTTGACCGTGTTGCCGGAGACCTCGGAGATCTGCGACCAGCCCCAGTTGCCGTTCTGGACCATGGCGGCCTTGCCCAGGGCGAAGTCGGCCATGGAGTCGGTGACCGTCTTGGCGCTGGCCTCGGTGGGCTTGATGGTGGAGTTGTTGAGGTAGAGATCGAAGATCTTCTTGTAGTTGTCCGAGTAGGTCAGCTTGACCTCGTCGAGGTCGTCGACCTTGGCGTCGCGGTACTCGTAGTAGACGGGGTAGTTGGCCAGGTGGGTCTGCCAGCGCCAGTCCTCACCGGGGGACAGCGAGGTCGCGGCGAAGACGCCCTCGATACCGAGGTCGGCCTTCTTGGCCTGCATGTCCTCGACGACCTCCTTGAGCTTGTCGAAGCCCTTGATCTGGTCGACGGAGGTGGCCTTGGCACCCTCCATGCCGAAGTACTTCTTGAGGATGGCGGCGTTGTAGATGATGCCGTAGCCCTCGATGGCCAGCGGGACGCCCACGATCTTGCCCTCGTCGCCCTTGAGGGCCATGGACTCATCCGTCAGCTGCTTGGTGAAGTCGGCGTCGGACAGGTCGGAGGCGTAGTCCTTCCAGTTGCCGTAGCCCACAGGGCCGTTGAGGTTGAACAGCGTGGGCGGGTTGGACTTGGCGACCTCGGACTTCAGGGTCTGCTCGTAGGTGCCGGAAGCGGCGGTGACGACCTTGACGTTCACACCGGTCTTCTTGGTGTAGGCGGCCGCGATGTCCTTAAAGGCCTGCTCCGACTCGGGCTTGAAGTTGAGGAAGTAGACGCCTCCGGCGCCGTCGGAACCGGACGAGCCCTTCGAGCAGGCCGCCAGGGTCGCAGCGACGGCGATCGCAGCAGTTCCACCGAGCATGGAGCGGCGGGAGATGAGTCGCATTGGGGTCCTCCTTTGGACGCATGGGACAGGCGCGGACAGAGGCGTCCGCAAGGCGCGACTGCCGTGTCGCCGGCGGTGGAGCCGTCGGTTCAACGGCGACGACCTATCATGGCACATTTCCGCCCGCATTGCTGCAAGGTTTGCAATCAGTGGCCTGGGTCTCAGTTTGGGATCTTTCATGCGGCACCCTGTTTTCCTTGGCAGGCCACAGATTCCACTCCTTACTCCGATAGGAGCTTTCTTCGCCGACACCTTCTGCAACTATGCAACGATCGGTCAGTTCGTCGTCGAGAACCTTCCCACCACCCCCTGCGCAAGCAGGACGTGGCCCCGGCACCGCATGGGTGCCGGGGCCACGTACAGCGATCAGTCGCCGTTCACCCCTGTGCGGGGTGGAGACTCACTTGCGGGCGGAGCCGACGGAGCCGAGGCGCTCGCAGGCCTCGACGACGCGGGCGGCCATGCCCTCCTCGGCGGCCTTGCCCCAGGCGCGCGGGTCGTACTGCTTCTTGTTGCCGACCTCGCCGTCGATCTTGAGGACACCCTCATAGTTGGTGTACATCCAGCCGGCGACCGGGCGGGTGTAGGCGTACTGGGTGTCGGTGTCGACGTTCATCTTGATGACGCCGTTGCGCACCGCGGTGGCGATCTCCTCGTCGGTGGAGCCGGAGCCACCGTGCATGACCAGGTCGAAGGGCGAGCTCTTGTCGCCGACCTTGGAGGACAGGCGGTCACCGAGGCGCTTGGCCACGTCCTCCTGGATCTCGCCGAGGATCTCCGGGCGGAGCTTGACGTGGCCCGGCTTGTAGGAGCCGTGCACGTTACCGAAGGTCAGAGCGGTGATGTAGCGGCCGTTCTCACCCAGGCCGAGGGCCTCGATGGCCTTCCAGGCGTCGTCGGCGGTGGTGTAGAGGTTGGCGTTCTCCTCACCCTTGATGCCGTCTTCCTCGCCACCCACGGCACCGATCTCGATCTCGAGGACGACGTTGGCGGCCTTGGCGCGCTTGAGCATGTCGACGGCGATCTCGATGTTGTCGTCGAGAGCCTCGGCGGAGCCGTCCCACATGTGGGAGTTGAACATCGGCAGCTCACCGTTCTTGACCTGCTCGGCCTCGATCTCCAGGAGCGGGTGGATCCAGTCGGCCAGGAGCTTCTTGGGGCAGTGGTCGGTGTGCAGACCAATGGTGACGGGGTAGAGGTCACCCACGGCGCGGGCGTAGGCGGCGAAGGCGATCGAGCCCTTGACGCGGTCGAGGCGCGAGGAACCGGACCAGTAGGCGGCACCACCGTTGGAGATCTGGACGATGCCGTCGGACTCGGCGTCGGCGAAGCCCTTGAGGGCCGCGGACAGAGTCTGGGACGAGGTGACGTTGATCGCGGGGATGGCGTACTTGCCGGCCTTCGCGCGGTCAAGCATGTCGGCGTAGGACTCCGGGGTTGCAATGGCCACTGGGTGCCTCCTGATGTCTGTATGAGTCAGTGGTGCGGGGCCGATTGTTCCACGAATTCGAGGTCACGTGAACCGGATCATGGTCCCAGGTCGGGCGCCGGTCAGGCAGCAGTCCGGCAGCAGTCCGGCAGCATGACCTCTGTTCAGGGGCGGTTTGGCCCCGCCTCCCACGGGGCGGGCCGTCCCAGCGGGCCGCGACGGCCCCGGGTCAGTCGGGCGCCGGCCCCGCGTGCTGGAGGATCCAGGTGTGCATGGCCACGGCCGCGGCGGCCGCCACGTTGATGGAGCGGGTGGAGCCGTACTGACCGATGCGCAGCAGCCGGGAGCAGCCGGCGCTCAGCTCGGGGCTGATGCCCTCCCCCTCGGAGCCGAAGACCATGAGGCAGCGCTCGGGCAGGTCGGCGGCCTCCAGGGGCTGGGCCCCGGGGCCGTTGTCGATGCCGATGACCTGATAGCCCTCGGCCCGCGCCCAGGCGAGCAGCTCACCGGGCTCGGGGTGGTGGCGCACGTCCAGGTAGCGGTTGGTGACCATGGCGCCGCGCTTGTTCCAGCGGCGTCGGCCGATGATGTGGACGCCGGCCACGTTGAAGGCATTGGCACTGCGCACGATGGAGCCGATGTTGAGGTCCTGGCTGACGTTCTCGATGGCGATGTGCAGCCCGTGGGCCCGGGCGGCCAGGTCGGCGCGGATGGCCGCGATGGTCCAGTAGCGGTAGCGGTCGACGACATTGCGCCGGTCGCCGTCGGCGAGCAGCTCGCGGTCGTAGCGGGGGTCGGTGGGCCAGGCCTCGGGGCCGCCGGGCCAGGGGCCGACGCCGACCTGACGGACATCGGCCGGCCGGTCCTCCTCCGGGCCCGCCACAGAATCTGCTGAGGGCGCCGCGGACAGGTGCTCCCCCTCAGGCAGGTCGGCGGGAGCCGCCGACTCCGCCCCAACCGTCTGCGGGCGTCGTCGGGTGCTCACTCCAGGCCGAGGTCGGCCAGACCGAGCGCTGCGTAGTAGGGCAGGCCGGCGGCCTCAATGCGCTCGCGCGCGCCGGTGGCCCGGTCCACGATGACGGCCACGGCCCGCACGTCGGCACCAGCCTCACGCAGGGCCTCGACGGCCTCCAGGGGTGAGCCGCCGGTGGTGGAGGTGTCCTCCAGGACCACCACGCGGCGTCCGACGACGTCGGGTCCCTCGATGCGCCGGCGCATGCCGTGGTCCTTGGCGGCCTTGCGCACGACGAAGGCGTCCAGGTCCAGGCCACGCGAGGCCGCGGCGTGCAGCATGGCGGCGGCCACGGGGTCGGCCCCCATGGTCAGGCCGCCGACGGCGTCGATCTCGTCGGTGCCCAGGCCCGCCTCCTCGAGCATGTCGAGCATGACGTGGCCGATGAGGGGGGCGGCCTCGTGATGGAGGGTGGCGCGGCGCATGTCCACGTAGAAGTCGGACTCGAGGCCGGAGGCGAGGGTGACCTTGCCACGGACGACGGACAGCTCGTTGACGAGCTCGGCCAGGCGGGTGATGTGGGAGTCGTTGGTGCTCACGGCTCCGATGGTAGTGGGACTCGGGGGCTGCGCGCCGGGTAGACACCCACTGCGGACAGGAGCCCGCCCTCGCCCGCGCGGTGCGGACGGGGCGGGCTCCTGGCGGCTCAGAGGAAGAAGGAGTCAGGACAGGGCGGCCACGGCGGCGTCGTAGTCGGGCTCCTGGCCGACCTCGGGGACCTGCTCGGTGTAGACGACCTTGCCGGACTCGTCGAGGACCACGACAGCGCGCGACAGCAGACCGGCCAGCGGGCCGTCGGCCAGGGTGACGCCGTAGTCGGCGCCGAAGGTGGAGCGGAAGGTCGAGCCGGTGACCACGTTGGTGAGGCCCTCGGCGCCGCAGAAGCGGGCTCCGGCGAAGGGCAGGTCGGCGGAGACGCAGACCACGGTCGTGTTGTCCAGCTCGGAGGCCAGCTTGTTGAACTGGCGCACGGAGGCGGCGCACACCCCGGTGTCCACCGAGGGGAAGATGTTGAGGACCACGCGGCGGCCGGCCAGGGACTGGCTGGTGACCGGGGCGAGGTCAGCGCCCACGAGGTCGAAGGCGGGCGCGGCCGAGCCCACAGCGGGCAGCTCGCCGACGGTGCTGACGGGGTCTCCGTGGAAGGTAATAGAAGCCATGGTGCGATCGTTGCAGGTCACGGCGCTCCTGACCAGCGGGGGCGCTCAGCCCTGGGCGATTCCGCGACGGGATCGGACAGCGAGCCGGTGCACGCGCCCGGATCTGTCACGATTGGCGACTTTTAGGAGGCAGTATCCGCCAACATCCGCCAACCTCGCCGCGTCTGCGCTGGTCAGCGCCTTGGGAAGGTCGGCAGCAACGGCGATCGCTCCCGAATAGTCGCCATCTGTGACACTTTGCGCCGCCGGCGAGCCCCGACGGCCTCAGTCGCGCCCCTGGCCGGAGCGTTCCGGCCCGACCACCCGGCGCACGAACCAGCGGGGCGCCAGCCGCAGCACGGCGTTGGCACTGCGGTAGCGCAAGCTCGGGGTGCAGATGACCTGGCCGCGCCGCACCGCCGCCAGGCCGTCGATGGCCACTCGCTCGGCGTCCAGCCACAGCGGCGCCTTCCACTGGGTCTCGTCGATGCCGGCCGCGGCGTGGAACCCGGTGTGCACCAGCCCCGGGCACAGCGCCGTGGCGCTCACCCCGGTGCCGGCGAGCTCGGCGGCCAGCCCCTCGGTGAAGCGCAGCACCCAGGCCTTGTGGGCCGCATAGGTGCCCATGGCGGTGTGCGCGGTCATGGAGGAGACGTTGAGAATGGCGCCGCGGCCGCGCTCCACCATGGCGCCGGCCGCCGCGTGGGAGGCCACCATGACCGCTCGGACCATGACGTTGAGGGCATCCTCCTCGCGGGCCAGGTCTCCCCCGACGAAGCGCTGCCCCAGCCCGAAGCCGGCGTTGTTGACCAGGAGTCCCACGGGCTTGCTCGTCTCCTGCAGGCGCTCAGCGACGCGCTCGAGCTCATCGCGCTTGGACAGGTCCGCCTGCAGAGTCTCCACCTGGACGCCTGCGAACTGGCGCATCTCCTCGGCCACCACCCGCAGCCGCTCGGGGGTGCGCGCGACGAGGACGAGGTCATGACGGGCCTGGGCGAGCTGCCAGGCGATCTCCAGGCCGAGACCGCTCGTGGCCCCGGTGACAAGTGCTGTTCCCATGGCCGCAGACTACGAGCGATTGGTGAGTGCCCAATGGGAATCAGACACCGGCTACTCTGCTGCCATGCGCCTGGCCACCTGGAACGTCAACTCCATCCGCACCCGCGTCGACCGCGTCCTGGCCTTCCTGGACCGTGAGGACATCGATGCCCTGGCGATGCAGGAGATCAAGTGCCGCCCCGACCAGTTCCCGGTCGAGCCCTTCGAGGCCGCCGGCTACGAGCTGGCCATCCACGGGCTCAACCAGTGGAACGGGGTGGCGATCGCCTCACGCGTGGGCCTCGACGACGTCACCACCTCCTTCCCGGACCAGCCCGCCTGGGCGGCCAAGCCCGAGGCTGAGCCGGTCGTGGAGGCCCGGGCGCTCGGGGCAACAGTGGGTGCGGCCTCGGATGCGGCGCCGGTGCGTCTGTGGAGCCTGTATGTGCCCAATGGCCGCGAGCTCACCCACCCGCACTACACGTACAAGCTCGACTGGCTGCGGGTGCTGCGCGACGACGTCGCCGCCTGGCTCGAGGCCGAGCCCGACCTGCCGCTGGCGCTGGTGGGCGACTGGAACGTGGCGCCGCGTGATGAGGACGTGTGGGACATGAACGTCTTCGAGGGCGCCACCCATGTCTCGGAGCCGGAGCGCGAGGCCTTCGCCGCCTTCGCCGAGGTGGGCATGAGTGAGGTCACGCGCGAGCGGGTCACCAACTACACGTACTGGGACTACCAGAAGCTGCGCTTCCCGAGGAACGAGGGCATGCGCATTGACTTCGTCTACGCCTCGCCGGCCCTGGCGGGCCGCGTCACCGGCGCCGCCATCGACCGCGACGAGCGCAAGGGCAAGGGCGCCTCCGACCACGTCCCCGTCATCGTCGAGGTCAGCTGAGACCCAGGGCCACGGGCCGGGGCCGGGCACCGGGCCGCCGTCGCCGGTGAGCCCGCCCTCCACGAACGACAGGGTCTACAAGGCCTACACGGCCAGGATCTGGTCGCCGAGCTCGGACCAGGTCCGCCGGTGAACCGCCCCGAAGGGCTTGGCCCCCAGGAAGACGGCCTGGCGCTCGGCGATCGGATCCACCCAGATGAAGGAGCCCGACTGGCCGAAGTGCCCGAAGGTCTGCTCGCTGTTGCCGGCCCCCGTCCAGTGCGGGGACTTGGCTCCGCGCACCTCCACCCCCAGCCCGAAGGGGTTGGGGGTCTGTCGCCCGTAGCCGGGTAGGACGCCGTCGAGGCCGGGCAGGACCGGCGTGCGGGCGCGCTGCGCGAGCGCGGGCGAGACGAGCCTGGGCGCGGCCAGCTCGCGGGCGAACAGGGACAGGTCGCGGGCGCTGCCCTCCCCGGAGTGGGCGGGGGATCCGGGGATGAGGACACTAGCCATCCCCAGGGGCTCGAGCACGGTGGTCTCCACCCAGGTCTCCAGGGGCGTGCCGGTGGCCTCCTCAAGGCGCTCCCCCAGGATCTCGATGCCGCGGTTGGAGTAGATGCGGCGCGTGCCCGGAGCCGCCAGGCGCTCGTCGGAGTTGGCCGCGATTCCCGAGGAGTGGGACAGCAGGTTCTCGATGGTCGCGCCGTCGGGCGCGGGCGAACCGGCGGGGGCCTCCAGGTCCAGCAGTCCCCGGTCGACGGCGACCAGGGCCGCCCAGGCGACGATCGGTTTGGTCACCGAGGCGAAGGGGAAGATCTCATCGACGTCCCCGGCCTCGAGGAGCACGCCGTCGCCGGCGGCGGACCTGCCGGTCACAACGAGGGCGGTCGGGAAGGGGAAGGCGGCCAGCGCCGGCAGGGCAGGGGCCGGCGCCTGAGGGGTGTCCGGGGTAGTCATCGCTCCTCCTCACCTGGATCGGCTCTCGACACGGCCGGCCGAGAGCCCTCGCGACCGTACCTTACGCCTCACGCACCCGGCCCCCACTACCGGCCGGGAGCTGCCCGGCACACCCGCGAGCGCCGGCCTTCCGGACCAGCCCACAGCCGGCCCGGAGCACCCCGGCCACGACCCGACGCGCCGTGACTGGGCGAAACCTGCCGGCTCGCGAGAGGATCGGGGCGATGCCCTTCTACCACCGCCCACCCGCCGACCGCGGCCCGCTGCGCCCCCGCTCCCCCATGGCCCCCGGCCAGGCGGCCGCCACTCCCACACCCGCAGAACTGGTCGAGGCAACCGGGGTCGGCTACGCCGTCGTCGACCTGGAGACCACCGGCCTGTCCCCCACGACGGACTCGATCCTGGAGGTCGCGCTCGTACTGACCGACGCCGCCGGGCGCGTCGAGCGCAGCTGGTCCACGCTCATCGACCCCGGCGCGGGTGTGGACGTGGGCCCCACCCACATCCACGGTCTTGTCGCCGAGGAGCTCATCGGGGCGCCCGGCTTCGATGAGGTCGCCGACCTGCTGGCGGCCGACCTGGCCGGGCGGGCAGTGGTGGCCCACAATGCCCGCTTCGACGTCGGATTCCTCACCCAGGCGCTGGGGACGCGAGGGCTGCTCGACCGCGGCGCGCGGGTGCCGCGGGTGTGCACGATGGAGTGGGCGCGCCACTTCATGACGACGCCGTCGCGCCGGCTGACCACCTGCTGCGAGGTGGCCGGGGTGGAGATCGGCCGCCACCACAACGCGCTCGACGACGCCCTGGCCGCCGCCGGCCTGCTGCGCCACTACCTGGCGGTGGGGGCACAGCGGGGCGAGGAGCCGGTGGCGTGGGCCCGCTCGCTCGTGGAGGCTCGCCGCTTCACCGGCTGGCACTGGGACGCGGCCAGGGCTCGGGCCGGCGTCGAACGTCTCACGGAGCGCACCACGCCCGGTGCTGAGCGAGCCCGTCCGGAGCCCGAGTCCTCGGGGCCGGCCCGCTCGGGATCAGGGCCACCGGGCCGGGTGTCGCCGCTCCGTTCCTGATCGGGGACTTACTTCTCCCACGAGGACTGCGTTCTCCTCCAGACGACTGGGGTACGGCCTCAGTCGTCTGGAGGAGAAGTACGTTCTGGACGGGAAACGCAGTCCTCGGTTCAGCCGACCGCGCCCCGGCCGGCTACTCCACATCCCACAGGACGTGCCGCCCAAGGGCTGTCCGCACGGGCACAGCCCCACGGCTCGGGGCGCCCCGCGCCTCATCGAGCAGCACCCGGTCATCGCGCCGTAGGTCACGACGACGGCGCCCTCAAGGGACCGCACGGCGCCACGCCTCCTGGCGAGGCCCCTCAGGCCTCCTCGGCGTCCTCGCCCAGGGAGACGAGGAATCCATCGTCGTCCACGGCCACCCCGGAGACGGCGGTCACCAGGACGGTGGCGAGCTCCTCGACCAGGTCCCGGGCGGTCTGCCGCTCGCGGCGCCGGGAGCGGGAGACCACTTCGGCGTAGGCGTCGGCCTGGTCCTGCGGGATCCAGCGCAGGTCGTAGGACAGAACTGCCCCGCGCGCCCACGGCTCGCCGCGCACGGCCAGGGGCAGCCCGTCGGTGGCGCCGGCACGCACCTCGATGCGCCCCCAGCCCTCGTGCTCGGGGTCGACCGGGGTGACGACCGCGTAGCCGTCACGCACCTCCTCAATGACATTGCCGGTGGCGGCGGCGACGATCTCCTGGCGCATCGTGTCCTGGCGGACCTTCTCCGAGCCGCGCCAGGCCTTCTCGAAGACGTCCGGGCCGATGCGCTCGACGAGGCTCTCCAGCTGCTCGGGGTCGATGGCGTCCAGCCCGACGGCGCCCCGCGGCTGAACAGCCTCCAGCGCGGCGCTCACCTCGGGGGCCACGGGCTGCAGGACGGCCACCAGGTCCTCCGGGCCGAGCCACACCGGGGCGTAGACGGTCAGGGAGGCCGAGACCTCCGGGCTGGGCTCGACCAGCGCCGGGTCCTCGTTGTCCCCTCCCGGAATGAGCCGCAGGGCCCCGGCCAGGCGGCGGGCGATGGCGCGCAGGCGGGTGAGGGCCACCAGCTCGGCCCCCGTGGGCTGGGCGTGGGGGAAGGCGTCGGAGAGCGGGTCCAGGCCGGCGAGCTCGGCCGGCAGGGCGCCGGCACGGATGCGGGGGCAGTCCAGGATCATCAGCTGTGTGGTCCACTCCGGCGCACCCAGGAGGCGGCGCATCTCGGCGTCGACCTTCCAGGGCCCCAGCAGGGACACCCCGGGGAAGAGCTGGAGGCTGGAGACCCCCACCCAGCCGGACTGGATGTCCTGGGACAGGGCCAGGGCCTCAACCTCGTCGGGGGCGACGTCGTCAGCCAGGAGCAGGACGTGGTTGGTGTCCAGCAGCCCGACCGGCAGCATGGAGGCGGCAGTGAAGGTGCCGGTGTCGGTGGGCAGGGAGACGGCGAAGTCGGTCGAGTCGCTCATAGGTGCTTCTCCTGGGAGATGGGAGCGGCGCCGTCGGCGGGGGCCGCCGGGGTGTCGGGGATGCGGGTGCGGTGGAAGGACTGGTGAGAACGGGAGGCCGTCGGTCCGCGCTGCCCCTGGTAGCGCGAGCCAGTGGCGCCCGAGCCGTAGGGGGCCTCGGCCGGGCTGGACAGACGGAAGAAGCACAGCTGCCCCACCTTCATCCCCGGCCAGAGCTTGATGGGCATCGTGGCCGTGTTGGACAGCTCCAGGGTGACGTGACCGGTGAAGCCGGGGTCGATGAATCCGGCAGTGGAGTGGGTCAACAGCCCCAGGCGCCCCAGGCTCGACTTGCCCTCCAGACGGGCGGCGACGTCGTCGGGCAGGGTGATGCGCTCGTAGGTGGCGCCCAGGACGAACTCCCCGGGATGCAGGACGAAGGGCTCGTCGGCCCCGACGTCGACGAGGTGGGTCAGCCCCTCCTGGTCGGCGGCCGGGTCGATGACCGGGTAGCGGTGGTTATCGAAGAGACGGAACCAACGGTCCAGGCGCACATCGATGGAGGCCGGCTGAATCATCTCGGGGTCGTAGGGGTCGAGGACGACCCGTCCGGCGTCGAGCTCGGTGCGGATATCGCGGTCTGAGAGCAGCACGGGCCCGATTGTGCCAGGTCCTCCCGGAGGCGTCACACGGATTCCGGCCCTGGGGGATCCGGGAGGCCCGGACCGCGCCTCAGCCGCTCAGCGGTATGCCGGAGGCGTCAACGCCCCACGGCGCCTCGCCGGGGCGGGCCACCAGGATGAGGATGCCCTCGATGAAGGCCCAGATGGCGATCAGAGGAACCAAGAACCCGCAACTCAAGAGCGTGCCCAGGAGCTGGAAGAGAGCCTTGCCCGTGTAGCCCAGGTAGAAGTTGTGGATCCCGAGGGTGCCGAGGAACAGCGCCAGGATGCCTGCGGCCACCTTGGACTTGCTCGGGTAACCGGGAGGACCGTAAGCGGGAACGGGGCCATAGCCGGGAGGCGCACTGTAGCCAGGAGGTGCGTTGTATCCGGGCTGGGGCCCGTAAGCGCCTTGCGGGTCATACCCCGGCTGGGCTCCGGGAGCGTAGGGACCGCCGTAGGGCGGGTACCCACCTGACGGGTAGTCCGTGGGGGCGGGCCCCGCGGGCAGCGCCGGCACGTCCGGCCAAGGACTCGCAGTGAGCCCAGTCGGATCAGTGGGCTCGTGAGGGTTGGAGGGATCGGTCATGCGCTCATCACACCTATGAAGACGTCAGGGAGTCCGTTGGCGAGTGTAGTGGGTGAAGGCGTCGCCGACGCGGTTCGCGAGGCCCCTGCGCAGGCCGATTTGCGTAGACGGCCGGAGTCTGGGTTAGACTTCCGCACGCACCTGGGACGCACGTCCACTGGTGCCACGCGGGTGTAGTTCAATGGTAGAACTTCAGCTTCCCAAGCTGACAGCGCGGGTTCGATTCCCGTCACCCGCTCCAGCCCGAGGGTCCGGACCGTCACGGTTCGGGCCCTTGTTGTTGCGCGGCCAGGCTCGGCGCCCGAGGTGGCCTCGAGGTGGCAGCCTGTGGGGCCGGGGGCATTCGACGCCGTCGGGACAGGGCTACACGGCCGGGGACATTTCTGTACGGCCGGGTGCGTGTCCTTCCGAACGGGGACAGTCGACGCCGTCGGGGACAGGATTCCCGTCCCCGCACACGCAACTTGTCCCCATGGGCAGGAAAGTGTCCCCGGCCGCGTGGAGTGGCCCCAGCGGCGCCAGCCAGCCCTGCCCGCCAAGGTCAGGACAGGACGGCCTGCAGGTTGACCTGGGCGCTGCCCAGGATGCCGGCCGGGTCGCCTCCGGCCAACCCGGGCAGCTCGTTGTCGAAGGTGGCGATGACGTCCGAGGTACCGGAGGCGGAGGGCACGGGCTGGGAGTACTCGACGCCGGCCAGGAAGGCCGCCTGCTCGGCGTGCTTGCCCTTCCAGGTCTCGCCGGCGGACTTGCCGGCGGGGACCGTGCCCGCCGCACCGGCCAGGGCCACCTGCCGCTCGGCAGCGGTGAGGTACTCCACGAGCTTGATGGCGTCGGCCTTGTGTTTGGAGGCCTCCACGACTCCGTAGAAGGTGGGGAACTGCAGGGTCCCCTTGCCGCCGCTGCCGGCCGGCAGCTCGACCACCTTGTAAGAGATGCCCGAGTAAGTGTCCGCCAGGGTCTTGGTCAGGGCCTCGGTCTCGATCACCATGGCGGCCTGCCCCTGGCCGAAGGCGTCGGCGGCGGATCCGGCGGGCAGGTCGGCGCCCCAGCCGGCCGAGCCGGAGGACAGGAGCGTCTTGACCTGGGTCAGGCCCGCCACCGAGCCCTCGGAGGAGGCCGTGGCCTTCGTGCCGTCGGCGCTGGTCAATCCCCCACCGCCCTGGACGAGGAAGGCGCCCACGCGCGCGTAGGAGGCATCGAGGGTCAGGCCGACGACCCCACCTGAGGTGAGCTTGGCGGCCACCTGGTCGAACTGTTCCCAGGTGGTCGGGTAGTCCGAGTCGCTCAGGCCCGCGGCCGACCACAGCGAGGTGTTGACGTACAGGGCGAGCGTGGAGACGTCTCGAGGCGCCGCGGCGATCTTCTCCTGTCGGGTGGCACTGGTCAGCAGCGCGGGGTTCGCGTCCTTGACGGCGGCCGCTCCCTTGTCCCAGGAGTGCAGGGCACCGGCGTAGCTGGACAGCTGGGCCGGGTCGAGGACGACGACGTCGATGCTCGGCTCGGCCGTGATCCCGCGAGCCAGCTCCTGGGAGACGTCGGAGACGGGCTTGACGTCCACCTCCACCTTGGTCTCCTTGGTGAATGCCTCCACCGCCTTGGACAGCGCCTCCGCGGTGGCCTCGCCCGCGTCGGGGACGATGAGCGCCATCTTGCCCTCCTCGGTGGCCTCGTCCTTCGACTTCGACGAGCAGGCGGCGAGGGTGGCCGCGGCGGCCAGCCCCAGAGAGGTCAGGGCGAACGTCCTGCGGGTGAGCATCATGTGATCTCCTAGAGGGAATCCCGGAGTGCCCGGGAGCGGGATGAGCCCGGGGCCGCGACGGCGCCTGTGGGCTCGCGATGTGCGACGTCGGGCGGGGACGGCGGGAGGGCACTGCGGGCCCCGCGTCGCCAGGAGGAAGCGTAGGCCATGTGGGCGGCGGGCTCGGACTCGAGCCCCCGCCCTCACCTCACAGGAGATCGCGCAGGGCCAGCACGACGACGCCGGTGGCCACCGCGTCCACGAGGAACCAGCTGGCCAGCCACACCCCGGCGGGCACCCGGGTCAGATGGGCCAGGGTGCGGTGGTCCTGGCTCGGGTCGCGTGAGGCGGCGACGTCGCGCAGGGAGTCCCAGGCCCCCACCAGCAGGGCCAGCCCGGTCCCGGCGACGACGCCGTCGCGCCACTGCCCGCCCCACCACCACAGGGCCCCGGTCAGGACGGCCACGAGCAGGACCAGCAGGACCGTGCGCACGGAGCGGGACATGACCAGCAGGACCGCCAGGAGGACCAGACCCAGCAGCAGGACCGCGCTCGCCCAGCCCTTGAGGGCCAGGAGCACGACGACCGCGCCGAGGACGGCGGGGGCGGGGTAGCCGGCCCAGGAGGTGGCCACCCGGCCGGGGCCGGTGGGCTTGCCGGCGGTGACGGCGTGCCCGGACAGGTCCCGGCTCACCACGAATCCGAGGAAGCGCCGTCCCACCATGAGGCCGACGGCGGCGTGCCCGGCCTCGTGGACGATCGTCACCAGGGTGCGTCCCCAGCGGCGGGCCGGAGCCCAGGCCAGGACGATGAGGAGGATCGCCAGCGCCGGCCACAGCACGCCGGGATCCAGGCCGACGACGCTCGAGGCGCGGGCCAGCAGGTCGTTCCAGGTGTCAGTCCAGCTCAAGTTCACGAGCGGAAGTCTGCCAGGCCCACCCGCGTGCACGGCAGGCCGTGACTCACGCTGTCAGCCGACTGCGCTGTGACGAAGCGAACCGGGGGCCTCGGCTCCCTCCAGGGGCTCGGTGGCGCGGGGCTGGGCAATGGTCGGCACCGCGTGGGCGGGCTGGCGGGCCCCCACCGCCCGCAGCACGAAGGCGTCCAGGCTCTCCAGGTAGGCCCGCCGCTGCTCCGGATCCGAGGGGGTCGGGCGCCCACCCATGACGGTGGCGTGGATGAGGGGGATGACCTGCTCGGGCTCCTGGGCGGGGATGAGCCCCTGGTCCATGGCGTCGGTGAGGATCGAGGAGAGCATCTGGGCCACGAGCGCCCCGTGGGCCTTGAGGCGGCCGGCGGTTCCGCGCGAGACCGCCCCGGAGAGGGGCCCCGAGGTCGGGAAGTGGAAGTGCCGAGCGATGAGGGCCTGCTGGCGCACGTAGATGCGCAGGCGGTCGATCGGGTCCTGGGTGCCGGCCAGCGCCCGGGAGAGCTCCTCGGCGTAGCGGCCGGCCTCGTGCTCCATGAAGGCCAGGAGGAGGTCCTCCTTGTCCGCGAAGTGGTTGTAAACAGCCGTGCGCCCCACACCCGCGTGGTTGGCGACGTCGGACAGGGTGATCTTGTCGAAGCTGCGCTGGCTCATGAGCTCGGACAGCGCCTGGAACAGGGCGGTGCGCGTGCGCTCTCGATGCTCGGCCAGTGAGGAACCCAGAATCTTCGGCATGAGGCAACCCTAACTTACGAGATGACGCGGACGATAGAAGTGTCAGAAACTGGGACGGGCTGGCGCCGTGGGACTGCTGGCGCCCTCGGGCCCGCGGCCCTGGGGAGGGCCGCCCGCCTGCGCCCCGCCGTCGGCGCCCCGGTGTCCATCAGCGCCTCAGGGCGTCCACGAGCGCGTCGATGATCGGCAGGTCCGCCTCCAGCCACGGCAGCCGGCGCAACTGGTCGGGCGGATCCAGGCGCACCCACTCCAGGCGTTGGTGGTCGCCTCCGGCCCTGCCCCGCTCCTCGGGGCGGGCGGGCTCGGCCAGCCACACCCGCATCCTGAAGCCGTGCATGGCCGGCCAGGCCGGCGCGTCGTCGCCGGGACCGCTGTTCGGTGGAGCCGCAACCGCCAGCTGTCGGGGGACGACGAGCTCGGGCCCCAGGCGGACGCCCAGACCGATCTCCTCGTCCAGCTCGCGGGCCAGGGCCTGCTCGGGGCGCTCGGCGGGCTCGACCTTGCCCCCGGGCAGCTCGAACTGAC
This sequence comes from Actinomyces sp. HMT 175, assembly GCF_016694895.1. Lineage (NCBI taxonomy): Bacteria > Bacillati > Actinomycetota > Actinomycetes > Actinomycetales > Actinomycetaceae > Actinomyces > Actinomyces sp. HMT 175. The sequence continues at coordinate 383,609 of NZ_CP068012.1, read as the reverse complement.
CGGCATGCTCAGGCGGGTAGGAGCGGGCCGCGCACAGCAGAGTGGTCGGATGCTCCAGGTCGTCCAGGACCGCGGCCGCCACGACGAGGCGGGAGGCCCGCCCCGTATCGGAGTCGCTCACCAGGGCTTTCCCCCTCCTTCGCCGCCGCCGGACTCCTCAGTGGTTCCCGGGCTGCCGTTGTTGCGGTCCCGCAGGCGCTTGGCCCGGTCATCGACCGGGGTCGGGGTCGGCTTGGCGCTCGGGGTGCTGGAGGAGGTCTCGCCCGGCGAGCTCGACGCCGACGGGCTCGAGCTCGGGTCGCTGCTGGGCTGGGAGGAGGCACTCGAGCTCGGGTCACTGCTGGGCGTGGCCGAGGGGGTCGAACTCGGGTCGCTGCTGGGCTGCGAGGAGGGGTTCGAGCTCGGGTCACTGCTGGGCGTGGCCGACGGGTTCGGGCTCGGGGAGGGATTCTGCTCGGGCGGGGGTGGCACCTCGCAGGCATCGGCCGCCTTCTTGGCCGCCTCGATGTGCTCAATCACCGCCGCGAGGCTTCCGCTCTCCTGGGCCTGGGCCGCCAGGGTGAGGTGGGCGACGTACAGGTTGGTCCGCACCATGCACTCCGGGGAGCCGGCCTCCTTCACCTTGCTCTCCGGGTCGACCTTGGCCTTGGGTGCCTCCCTGAGAGCCTGGTTAAGGGTCGTCACCGCCGAGGTCGGGTCCTTCGCGGCGAGCTGACCGGTGCCCAGGTTGAAGTGGACGCGCCACTGCTCCAGCCACGGATTGATCGCGGCAACCATGCGGTAGCGCGACAGGGCCGTGTCGTAGTGGCCGGCTGCCGCGGCACGGTTTCCAGCCAGGGAGATGAGGAAGATCGAGCCGAGCCACAGGGAGATAATGGTGACCAGGGCCGCGGGCACCCCGCCGATCGTCAGGAGCCGCCGACGACGCTTGAGGCGGGCCTCGCGCCGCCTGGGGTCCTCGGGGGCCTGGGAGGAGGCATCGTCCTTCGGGTCCGCGTTCTGCAGGTAGTCGACCTCCTGCTCCGAGGGGGCACCGGCTGACCCCGGCGCGCCCGGGGCATTCTGTGCGCCGTCGGCAGCACCGGACTGCGTCTCGCCGCCACCCTGCCCGGGGACCTCGCCGGGGATGTGTCCTGTCGTCATCATCGTCCCCTTCCCATGAGAAGCCGCAGGCGACGGTCGGCTCGCATGAGGTCGAGGATCTCCCACAGCAGCAGACCGAAGGCGATGAGTCCCAGTGGCCAGGTCAGGTACACCCGGGCGTTGGTCTTGGCCCGCCCATCGGAGGTGACGGCCTCGATGTCGAGGTTGGTGAACTTGCTGGTCGGGTCATCCCCCGAGCCGCCGGTGCGGTGGTAGTAAGGCAGCCCCAGGTCCTTGGCCACCTTCTGGAGCTCCTCGGCGTCGATCTTCGACACCCCGGGCTGCCCGCCCTGGCCGTCGGTGATGTAGTCGGACTGGGTGTGCTCGCCGGTGGACGGCGAGCCGTCGTAGCTGCGCATCTTGCCGCCCTCGGTCGAGCCGTAGCCCAGTACTGCGCCGCCGTCGACGAGACCGGCCAGGGACTGCCAGGAGATGCCGGCGTTGTCGGCCGTCTGAGCGCCGCGGCCCTCGTCGGTGGCCTCGCCGTCGGAGAAGATGTAGACGAGGCGGATGTCCTTGGGCTCGGACTGGCGGGACTGCGCCAGCGTCTGCCCCAGCACCGGGAGCGCTACCTCCAGCGAGGAGCCGACGGAGTGGCCCGTGACCTCCTGCTTGAAGGAGCCGATCCAGGCGTCGACGGCGTTGGTGTCGTGAGTCAGCGGCAGCTCCCTGGCCGCCGTGTTGTCCAGGGCGATGATGGAGAAGCGCGAGTCCGGGAAGGCCTCGCGGATGGCCCGCATGTCGGCGCGCACGCCGTCGAGCCTGGTGGAGGCCGACTGGTCGACGCCGTCGGGCCCCTTGCCCTGGTAGTCCTCCGCGGCCATGGATCCGGTGCGGTCCACCACCATGTAGATCTCCACGTTGGAGACGCTGATGGCCTCGCTGCCGCGGATCGCCGGCCCCGCCAGCGCCAGCACGATGACGACGACGATGGCCAGGCGCCTCCACCAGGCCCGGCGGGCAGCCGGCTCGGCATCGTCACGGACCAGGCGGCGTCGGGCCACGATGAGCAGCCCCGTCAGGGCGGCCCCCACGAGGAGGACGAGGATCCACCAGGTGACCGGGATGAACGCGAAGTCCCCGATGATCGGAACCGGCTTCATGCTCGCCTCCAGGTAGTCAGTCCCAGGTAGCCCAGAAGCACCAGTGAGAGCGTGATGACGAGCCGCTGGGGGACGTCGGTGCGACGGGTCTGCTTGCGCCCCCCGAGCGCGGAGACCTCGGTCTTCTCCAGCTCCTTGACGATCTGGCCCCCGGTGCCGGAGTCCTCGACGTCGTAGAAGCGCCCCTTGCCCTGCTCCTCGGTGACGGTCTTGAGCTCCTCGCGGGACTCCTCGGGAGTCTTGTCGAGCAGGTCCTGGTAGGGCTGGTCCTCGTCGGCGCCGTAGATGGAGAACAGGCGGATCTTGCGCTCGGCCAGGAGCTTGGCGGCGTCGGGCAGGGGATAGATCTGCTCGTTGTCGGGGTCGATGACCTGGTTGTCGGTGGCCAGGATGATGGAGCGGGAGCGCTCCAGGCCCTGGTTGTCGAAGGCCTGGGCGCAGGAGGCGAGCCCGTCGCCGGCCAGGGAGGAGCCGTTGATGCTGGAGTTCACCGTGCCGCCGAAGGCCTCCTGGTAGGCGAGCTGCTGCTTGTAGGTGACGTTCTCCGGGTCGATGTCCAGCACGTCGCCCAGCTCGCTGAGCTGGTCACGCAGCAGCTCGTAGTCGTCCGTGAGCGGCACGATGGTCTGCGCGGCCGAGTTCCAGGCCACGATCCCCACCCGCTCGCCGTCGAAGTCCTCCAGGATCTCGGAGAAGGTCGTCAGGACCGAGGAGTCGATCCTGACCATCGACGTCGACACGTCCAGGCATAGGACGATGTCACGGTTGGCCAGGGCGTCGGAGCGCTCGGTGACGCGCACGGGCCGACCGGCGATGGCGGCGGCGCTCACCAGGCCCGAGACCAGCAGGACCGCCAGGAGCGCGTGCAGCCAGCGCTGAGCCCGGATGCGCTTGCGCACCGCCGGCAGCTGGAACAGGCTCGCCGAGTTGGCCAGACGGCGGGGCAGCTCGACGACCTGCTCGCTCCCCCGCCGGCTCCAGGACAGCCCGGAGCGCTTGGGCGCCCCGGTGGAGGGGCCCAGGCCGGAGCGACGGTCGATGATGAACACCGCGATGATCGCCGCGGCGGCGATGACGACAAGAACAATGAACAACCAGAGCATCACCATCGGGTGACCACCTCCCTGGCGTGGGTAAGGGCCTCCTGCGCGGCGGCCTGCGGCTCACGGTCGAAGGAGGGCTGCTCCCACACGGCCAGCAGCTCTCCGACGTGCCCCAGCGGGTTGATGTCCAGGGGACGGCCCGCCGCGCGCACACTGCGCCGGCGCTCCTCCACCGAGCTCGGCCCGGCGGTCGCGGCCATGTCGAGGATCTCCGAGACCGTGGCGGTGGTGATCTCCTCCCCGCTGCGGGCCTCGGCGAAGCCGCGCAGCAGCGCGGCCAGCTCCAGGTGCAGCTCGCGCAGGTCCAGATCACCGGTGTCCCAGCGCTGGGAGATCTCGCTGAGACGCTCACCCCACTGGCGGCGCTCACGGGGCGCCATGGGGATGTCTCCGACCTCCTGGGAGATGTCGCGGCGGGTCACGAGGAAGGTCCGCAGCAGCCAGGCGGTCACCAGCAGGAGGCCGACGACCATGACGATGACCATCCAAATCGGCATGAGGACCGGGGGCATGATCTGCATGGGGTCACCGCCTCCCTCTGGCCACGGCGGCGCGCTCACGCTGGAGGAGCTCGGCGATGGAGTCGATGAGCGTCTCCTCGGAGGAGACGACGCCGTACTCCAGGTGCCGGGCGTCGAGCACCTGCTCGACGCTGGTGCGCCACTGCTCGCGCACCACGGCCGCCTGAGCGGCCAGGTAGGAGTCTGCGCGCAGGAAGGCGGGGATCTCGAAGGGCAGGTCGATGTCCCGCCCGCGGCCGCCGTCCGGGCGCAGTGGGTCGTCGTCCTCGATCTGGACGACGATCATCTCGTGCTGAATCGACAGGCGCCGCAGCCAGGTCGCGGCGTCGGGGCCGGGGTGGGCGGTGTCGGTGATGAGGATGACCAGGCTGCGGCGGCGGTGCCAGGTGCTCACCCGCTCCATGAGGCGCGGCAGGCTGGAGGGAGGGGCCCCGGGGGCCAGCTCGAAGACGCCGGGCGCCCCCTCAACGGGAGCGTCGAGGTCCTCGTAGGTGCGGGCCAGCAGCGCCAGCAGGGTCTCCACGTGCTTGGCCCCGGAACGGGCCGGGCGCGAGATCATCCGGCCGGCGTCACCGGCCACGAGCGCCACCGAGTCCCCCCGCATCCGGGCCAGGTAGGCGAAGACCTCCGCCACTCCCAGGGCCAGGTCGCGCTTGTCCTCGCCTGAGGGGGTCATCGCCGCCATGGTCCGGCCCGTGTCCACGGCCAGCACCATGGGCATCATGGACTCGCGCTGGTAGCGCTTGATGACCGGCTGCCCCAGGCGGGCCGAGGACTTCCAGTCGATGTCGGAGATGTCGTCGCCGGGCCGGTAGAAGGACATGTCGTCGAAGTCCTGCCCGCGTCCGACGAACACCGACTTGTGGCGCCCGTCGAGCAGCCCCGTGGCGCGGCGCAGGGTCGGCAGGCTCAGAGCCGCGCGCAGACGCTCGATCCGCGAACCGCGCCGGCCCTCGCCGGAATCGGACTCGGGCGCCCCGGGAGCGCCGTGTACCTCCGTGCTCATCGCTGTGCTGGTCCCCACCGGGCTCAGGGCGTGGGGACGGCTGCGAAGATGGCGTCAATGATCGCCTCGGGCGCGACTCCGTCGGCCAGGGCGTCATAGGTGAGCACCAGCCGGTGGCGCAGCACCCCGTGGCGCAGCAGGCGGACGTCGTCGGGGATGACGTAGGTGCGCCCCTCCTGGAGGGCGACGGCCTGGGCCACCTTCATGAGCGCAATGCCTCCACGGGGGGAGGCCCCCACGCGCACCTGCCGGTCCAGGCCGGGCACGGGCCGCGGCCCTCCGCCGCGGGAGGTGTTGATGAGGGCGACGATGTACTGCTTGATGACGGGATCGACGTAGACCCGCTCGGCGGCCCGCTGCAGCCACTCGACGTCGTCGGTGGAGATGGGCCGACCGGTCACGGGCTGGTCGAAGGTCCCGTTGGAGATGCGGTCCAGGACGTCGGCCTCCTCGGAGGGCCGCGGGTAGGTGAGCACCTCCTTCATGAGGAAGCGGTCCATCTGCGCCTCGGGCAGGACGTAGGTGCCCTCCTCCTCGATGGGGTTCTGGGTGGCCAGGACCATGAAGGGGTGGGGCAGGGGGTAGACGACACCGCCGATGGAGGTCTGGCGCTCCTGCATGGCCTCGAGCATGGCCGACTGGGTCTTGGCGCTGGAGCGGTTGATCTCGTCGAGCAGGACGATGTTGGCGTGGACCGGCCCCAGCTGGGTGGTCATCTCGCCGGTGGAGGAGTTGAGGATCTGGGTGCCCACGATGTCGTTGGGCATGAGGTCGGGCGTGCACTGGATGCGCCGGAAGGAGCCGGAGACCGCCGAGGCTAGCGTCTGGGCGGCGGTGGTCTTGGCCAGGCCCGGCACCGACTCCAGCAGGATGTGCCCACTGGACATGAGGGCGGTCACCAGGGCCCTGCGCAGCTGCTCCTGACCGACGACGCGCTGGGAGAAGATGTTGGCCACGGACTTGAGCAGCTCGCCGGCGCGCTCCACGTCGGCATCCCCGGCGCCTCGACGGCTGGAGGCGGCCCGGGCCTCGCGGCGCAGCGTCTCACGGGAGGGCAGGGGGCCGGTGTCGACCTTCTCCTCGGCCGGCGCCGCCGGTCCGGAGGGGTAGCCGGGAACCGTCATCCTGGATGACGCGGTCGGCACGGAGCCGGCCCCGGCGGTCTGCGGGTCGATCTGAGGAGGGACCGAGGGTGGCTGCTGCGCCGAGGCCGCAGTCCCCTGCCCGGCGGAGGAGCCGGCGGGCTGACCGGCCTGTCGGGCCGCCGGCTGCCCGGCCGGCTGGCCGCTCGACTGACCGTACTGCTGGCCACTGCCCCAGCCACCCGGCTGACTGCCGGGTTGGGCGCGGTGCTCGGGCTGCATGCTCATGGTTCTCCTCGCTCAGTTCTGGCTTGATTCCTCGCGCCACGTGCTCGCGCCTGGATAGGCGACGCATTGGCAGGCTATACGAGCCGGGGCCACCTGTGGCGCGAGCGACGGGGAAGTCCTCCCCACAGCGCCGGTAAGCCTCCACTTTTCACCGGATTCGCGCCACTTTGAAGGAAATGTGAGACGAGTCGTCATGGGGTGGCCGCCCCGGGATCAGAGCTGGCCGAGGTTCACCCGGCTTCCGGCCAGGCTCAGCCGGAGCCCGTCATTGGTGACGATGGCGCTGCTCGGACGCAGCCCCGACGGCAGGGACTTCGCGGGGATCGTGATCTGCGGGGAGTCCAGCCCGACATAGCTGAGCATGCTGTCCTGCCCCGTGCCGACGTCGACGCCGAGGGTGTTCCCGCTCATCCGGGTGGAAGTGATGGTCAGGATCAGGCTGCCGTCGGCACCCAGCGACGGGGCGATCTCGGCCTCACCACTCAGACCGAGCACGGACATCGAGGCCTGGATGACCCCCGGATCCTGGGCGCTCGTCCCGGTGCGCTTGGCCTGAAGGGTGATGCCCTTGAGCTTGGGGTGCGATGCGGCGGCGAGCGTGGCCACCTGCTGCCAGCTGACGGTGCCCGACGCCGCCACCGTGTCGGTCTGATAGGGCTTGTGCAGGCTGATGTGGCTCAGATCGACGTCGACGTCGCTGAGCGTGACCGAGGCGTTGCTCTGCCCCTTGGAGGTGATCGTCAGGCTCGGGGAGTCCACGCTCAGACTGTCCAGTGAGCCGCCGACGACCTGACTCAGAACGATTCCCCTGGTGGCGATCCGGGCGTCCGGACTGAGCCCCGGCAGGGCCGAGCGCACGGCGGAGTCGACCTGCCCGCGCACGAGGTACTCCGCCCCGACAGCCCCGGCGCTCAGGATGACGACGAGCACCACCAGGACAGCCACCCACCGTCGAGCGCGACGTCGGCCGGCAGGGCGGGGGAGGTCATCCTCGAAGAACTCCTCCTGCGAGAGGTCGTCCTCCTCGGGATCGTCCGCCAGGACCTCATCGAGGAGGGCCCGATCGGAGAACTCCTCCTCGGTCACCTCATCCTGCGCCCGAGGCGAGTCCGTGTCACTGTGGTGACTCATCGCTCCTCGCGTCACGTCATCGCCTCGGCGCCGACGGCGAGCTCTGGGCCACCGGGGCGGTGCTCACTGAGCGCTCGGCCGTCTGGTCGGCGGGGGCCTGGTTGGCGGCCCACTCCTCGTCAAGCATGTAGAGGTCCTCGGCGGTGACCATGAGAGTGGACACGGCGTGCTCCACCAGGGCGGTACGCCGATTGGAGGCGGCTCCGGCCACCCGGCCGCCGCGCAGCCCGCGCACCCCCACCCGGTCGAGCTTCTCGCAGACGTTGTCGAGCTTGCGGTTGAACTTGGTCAGCGGCCAGCCCAGGCGCGCCGCGGCCGCCGCGGAGGAGGGGATCTCGGCGGCCCCGGTCCCGGCCCGTTTGAGCACCGGCTCGGACAGCGCCAGGACGAGCAGCAGCTGGGAGCGGGTCATCGGAGTCACCCCGATGGTGGTCTGGCCGGAGGACTGGCGCACGCCGTCGATCCCGGAGAAACGGTCCTCCCCGGAGGTGATGAGGTTGATCTCGTAGGTGGTGGGGCCTGCGGAGAAGGTGAGGATGACCCGTGGGAAGACCAGCGGCATACGGGCGCCCGGGGCCAGCCGGGACTGGACCAGTCCCTCGCCGTCGGTCAGGGTGGCCGACAACCGCGAACCCTCGTTGGCGATCCACCAGAGGTTCTCGGAGTGGGCGAAGACCAGGAAACGGCGGTGGAGGTAGGGGTTGTCGTCGATATCGAGGTCTCCGCCTCGGCCGATGACGAAGGTGTCGGCCGGAGCGACCCGGTGAATCTCTCCGGAGAAGTCCAGGACGAGCTCGTCGGGCTGCTCAGGATCGACCTCCGGCATCTCCGTCCACGTCAGGTCGCTCATGAATTCTCCTTCCACGGTCCCGGCTCATGATCGGCCGGGTCCAGTCTCGCTGAGATGCCGGAACCGCACCGGCCAAGCACAACCACTCGGACAGTGACCTCAGCCACTACGGAGCCTCAGCCACGACGGCGGATCGATACGGAGCGTCACTCCGTCACCGACATCCATGAGGTCCCCCATGAAGACCGGCGTCGGCATTCCCGATCCCAGCAGGACCGGCGTCGCACCGGGGCGGGCCAGGACGGTGCCGTTGGACGAGCCCAGGTCCTGAGCCAGGACGCTCCACCCCGAGGTCGTGAGCATGAGGTGGGAGCGCGAGACCATGTGCTGCGGGCTGGCCACCGGGACCAGGGCCACGATGTGCGGATCACCCCCGGCCTGCACCTGGGGGGCGCGTCCGATGACGACGTCGCCGGCGACCTCGACGGCGGCGCCGGTTGACAGGGTCAGCGTGGCCAGAGCCGGCCGGCGCACGTAGGAGAACACTCCCGGCAGGGGCTGGGCGCAGATCAGGCACTCCCGGAGCTCGGGAGGATTGGGGTGCCCCTGGGGGCAGATCGAGGCCCGCACGGGGGGCGCCGCGATCAGCGCCGCCTCGGAGGCGGAGACGACTTCCGTGTTGGGCAGGGCCTCCAAGGGCTGGGGCTCCCGAACGGGCTGGGGCTGCTTGCTCTTGGAGTTGTCCGGCGCCGTGGGGGTGTTGGCCGTCGGGCTGCCGCCCGAGCTCGCCGAGGGGGCGGTGGGGGCCCGGTGGGCGCCGCGGCGCCGACGCCCCGAGCCGGGCTCCGGCTCGGGGTAGTCCGGGAACGGGCTCACATCACCGGTCTCCAGGCCCTCTGCAGCGCCCTCAGTGGTCTGCGAGAGCTGCTGCTGCGGCTCGACGGGGTCGTCGGGGTCCTCCCAGACGCCCGTCTCCAGCAGCTCGGGAGCCGAGTCCGTGGAGCTGTCGGATTCAGCAGGAGTCGCAGCCTCGGCGGAGGAAGGGGCCTCGTCAGAGGGAGGGGCCTGGGCGGGGGAAGCGACCTCGGTAGGAGAATCGGCCGCGGCGGGAGAAGGCACCTCCAGGGGCACCGGCGCCGGCTGCGGCTCCTGCTCCTGCTCCGGCTCCGGCTCCGGGGCAGCCTCCTGGGGCGAGCCGGAGATCGGGGAGATCGGGGTGATCGGTCTGAGCAGCGTGGTCTCGTCACTGGGCTCGGCCGGGACGATCCCGCTGGGCTCCGGCGCCATGGACCGCAGGTCCGAGCGCCGCAGCGCTGCGGCCCGCGAGGGCGCGGCGTCCTGGGGGGAGGGCGCGCTCAGGGCCGCGGGGGCCGCGGGCCCCACCGTCGGCAGGTAGGTGCCGCCCAGGGCCTGCAGGACCCGCAGGCCCGTCTCCACGGAGACGCCACCGGCCTGCGAGCCGGCAGCCGGGTTGATGACGGCGGTCCCGTCAACGCCGTCGACCCGCAGAGCCCCGTCCGACAGGCGCGTCAGCCCCTCGGGCAGCGGAATCCGCTCGCGTGGCAGGGATGGGGAGGGAACCGGGGAGATCGTCACTGCGCCCCCTGACTGCTCGCGCCACCGGGGCGGGACGTGTGCGCCGTCGGCGGAAGATCTGGCACCTGGAGGGCGTCGACGACGACGGCGGTGGTGTTGTCATGCCCCCCGCCCTCCAGGGAGGCGGCCACGAGGAGCTCGGCCGTGCGCTGCGCCGTGCACCCGGCCGCCAGCACGGTGGCGATGGCCTCGTCGTCGAGCTCGTCACTGAGTCCGTCGGAGCAGATGAGGAGCCGGTCCCCGGCGGCCACCGGAACGCTGTAGAGGTCCGGGACGCCGGAGTCGGCGATGCCACCGCCCAGCGCCCGGGTGACGATGTTGCGGCGGGAGTCGCGGCGCGCCTGCTCGGGGGTAAGCTCGCCGGTCTCGATGAGAATCTGGACCCGGGAGTGGTCGCGGGTGACCTGGGAGAGCATGTCACCGCGCAGCAGGTAGACCCGGGCGTCCCCGATGTTGAAGATGACCCAGGTGGGACGCGTCACCCCCTGCTCGTCCGCAATCCAGGTCAGGATGACGCCGGCGATCGTCGCACCGGGCAGGTAGGCGGCGTGGGACGGGATGGCGATGATCGCCTCCTGCGCGGCCACCACCGCGCGAACCACCGTGTCGATGTCAGTGATGGTCGCCCCGGCCAGTGAGTACAGGGAGTCGAGGGCCACCTGCGTGGCCATACGGCCGGCGGCGTGCCCGCCCATGCCGTCGACGACGACGAAGGCCGGAGCGATGGCGAGGTAGCCGTCCTCGTTGATCGTCCGCAGGCGCCCCACGTCAGTGGCCGCACCGACAACGACCTCCGAGGCCCTGATGCCGTCCTCACCGCGGATCACGATGGCATCGGCATCAGCACGAACGTGCTCGGTCATCGGCTCCCTTTCACTTGCGTCGCGTGCACTCCCCTAGTAAACCCCAGCACCCCGTCCGGAACCACCGCGCCACCGCCCTGATTCCACCATGTGGGAGCCCACACCCGATCGGAGGCCGGCGGCGCCGGCCCCGCTGCACCCGCCGAACGGGCCTGCCTCACCGCCGCCATCGGCGACGATCCGCCGTCGTCGGACACTGACGGGCTGCGGCCGTGACCCGTCAGGCAGTCGGATTCACGGTGTCCTCAGGTAGTCTTCCAACGTGGCCGGCTGACCGACCCCTATGCCGCCGAGGTGGTACTGCGTTCCCTGACTCGGTATCACGGGCGGCCCGACACCCGACCCGCGACGGCCCCAGGTGCCGGTCACAACCTGGACCGACGTCGTTTTCCCGACCCTCGAAGGACCCAGCATGTCTCAGGCCAAGGACGAGCTTGTCGCGCGAGCGCAGGATCCCAATGCAGAGTTGGAGACCCTCCACCAGCTGGCGCAGAACTACCCCGGCCTGCGCCCCTACATCGCCGCCAACCCACGCACCTATCCCGCCCTCCTGGAGTGGTTGGGAACCCTGGGCGACCCCGCGGTCGACGCAGCCCTGGCCTCTCGCAACAGCCAGCCCCAGTCAGCGCCGTCGGCGCAGTCGGCGCAGTCATCGCCGCAGCTGGCGGTGGTCTCGCCCCCCGGCGCCCAGCACAGCGCCCCGTCGGCCAGGTCCTCCGAGGCCCCCACGCAGGTGACCCTGCCCCGTTCGCTCCAGCCCGGCAGCGCGGTCTCCGGCGCCTCTGCGATCTCCGCCACCAGCTCGAGGAGCGCCGCGAGCGCTCCGAGCGCCTTCAACGCGGCCGGCGCGAACACGCAGGTTGACGGCTTCCAGGCCGCGGGTGACCCGACTGTCTCGGTGCCCACGTCCCACCCCGCCCAGGCAATGGCCTCCCAGTCACCGGCCCGGCCGGTTCAGCCCGCCCTGCAGCAGACCTTCCAGCAGTCCGCGAACGTCTCTCAGGCGCAGAGCCCGGTCATTCCGGCTCCCGTGCAGCAGGCCCCCGCAGTGGCCGGCGACGACGGCGTTTTCGGCGTCGGCACCGAGGACGACGACTCCGAGGCCCCGTCCTCCTTCCTGACCTCCAACCGCATCCTGCTCATCCTGGCGCTCCTGGTGGCCACGGTCCTGGTCTTCCTGGCGACCTGGTACCTCTCCGGGGGCAGTGACAAGGGCTCGGCCGCCGACTCGGGCACCGAGGCCCCGGCAGACTCCGGCCAGGCCGCGGCTCAAGACGGCTCCTCCCCGGCCGCCCAGTCCGCCTCCCCCTCGGCCTCGGCCACCCCGAGTGCCTCGGCAACCCCCACACTCAAGGCGCCGGCACCCGCCAACGCTCAGGAGCTGTCCGCCTTCGACGCCCCCAGCGGCAACATCAGCTGCACCCTGAATGACAACAACCTCACCTGCGTCATCAACGAGCACGCCTCGACCGCTTCCTGCCCGTCCTCGAAGCCGCTGACGGTCACGATCGGCACGGATGGGAAGTCCAGCCAGAGCTGCGGGTCCACCTTCTCCACCAAGGGCGTCAGCCTCAGCTACGGCTCCGCCGCCAAGAACTCCACCTTCGCCTGTGAGTCGGCAGACTCCGGTATGCAGTGCTGGAGCCAGGTCACCGGTCAGGGCTTCATCCTCAGCCGCGAGAGCGTGACCCCCACCACCCACCGCAGCAACTGATCCGTTTCACCCCAGGTCGGAGCCCCGCCCGCCGGGGCTCCGACCCGTCCTATTCCTCTGAACTTCCTCTGAACTTCCTCTGAGCCGCACCTTCCAGCAGCGCACGACGTCCGATATGGCCACCTCCTACCGAACGATCCTCATTCACCCCGGTGCCCGCTCCTTCACGAGCGCCGGGCTCATCGCCCGTTTCCCCATGTCCATGGTGGGGATCTCCACGATCCTGGCGGTCGAGGAGCTCTACGGCTCCTACACGGCCGCGGGCCTGGTCAGCGCCGCGAACTTCGTGGCCATGGCCATCGGGGCGCCGATCCTGGCCCGCTGCGTCGACCGCTACGGCCAGTCGCGGGTCATGCTGCCCGCGGTGCTCGTGTCGTCCTTGAGCCTGGTGGGGCTGGCCGGCGCCGCCGCCGTGCACGCGCACCTGGGGATCCTGGCCGCCCTGTCAGCCCTGGCCGGCGGCCTGGCCGGTTCCATGGGCTCACTGGTGCGGGCGCGCTGGACGGCGATGCTCACCCGCCCCGAGGAGGTTCACGCGGCCTTCTCCCTGGAGGCGGCCCTGGACGAGGTGGCCTTCATTCTCGGGCCGGTGCTGGCCACGGCCCTGTGCACGACGCCGTTCCTGCCGGTGATCTCGGGCTGGGTGTGCTGTGTGGTGATGCAGCTGGTCGGGGGGCTGTGGTTCCTCGGCCAGCGCGCCACTGAGCCCGCGCCGCACCCGACTCGGCCGCGGCGCACCGCTGAGGCCGCCGAGCAGTCGGATCAGACCGCGGCGCACCCACCGGTGATGCGCTACGGCGCGATGGTGTCCATCGCCATCGTCTTCCTCATCCTGGGGGCCATGTTCGGGGCCAACGACGTCGCCGCGGTCGCCTTCGCCACCGAGGCCGGGCACAAGTCGGCCTCGGGTCTGGTCCTGGCGGTGTGGGGCGTGGGCTCCTTCGGCGCGGCCCTCCTCTACGGCTCGCGCACGTGGGGGTGGCCGCTGTGGAAGCAGCTCATGGCCGGACTGGTGGGGCTGGCGGTGGGGGCCTCGACCTTCGGTTTCGCCCCGAGCCTGGTGGTGCTGTCCGTCCTGGCACTCCTGACGGGGCTGGCCATCGCCCCCACCCTGACCAGCGGCAACAACATCGTGCAGGTGACGGTGGCCCCCTCCCAGCTGACCGAGGGCCTGGCCTGGGTGAGCACGGCCCTCAACATCGGGGTCTCGATCGGGTCCCTGCTGGCGGGGCAGGCCACCGACGCCGGTGGCTCGCGCGCCGGGTACCTGGCAGTGGCCGCCTTCGCCTGGGGCGCCGTCGTGGTTGGTGTCCTGGGGCTGTCCGCGCTCAGGCGAGCGCGGACCAGCGGCTCGCTGGGCGGTCACTGAGCGTCCTCGGCGGGCGACTCAGTTCCCAGCGTTCTTGGTGACTCTTCTACACTCAGCACGATGCCGATCGCAGGAAATCCACAACACGCCCCCCTTCCCTCCCAGTCGGGCACCGGCCCCACGGGGCACCCCGGCCGTGGGAGCGGGATGCCTGCCGCCCGACCTGCGCGGCTGGTGGCGGCCGCGCACGCCGTCGCCTCATCGCCCGTCGTCGCCGCCTTGGGATGGCTGACCCTGCTGGTGCCCGCCTACTGGTCCCTCGTGGATGAGCACGGCCAGTGGCTGTTCAAGCTGGATTCCTTCGTCTACTACGAGGCCGTCCGTCAGTGGCTCGACGGCGGGGACCTCTACAGCTGGTACGCCAACCCGGGCCAGCACCTGTGGCCCTTCACCTACACGCCCCTGGCGGCCTGGGTGATCTCGCCCCTGACCTGGATGTCGTACCAGCAGGCCACCGTGCTGCTGATCGTGGCCACGCCGCTGTGCGCCGCCGTGACCGCCTACGCGGTTCTCAGGCGGCTGGCCGTCGCGCCCCGGATGGCACGCGGCCTGGCACCGTGGCTGGCGCTCATCGGGGTCATCGCCCTGGAGCCCTTCCCCAAGACCATGGAGTACGCGCAGGTCAACGCCATTCTCATGGCGCTGGTGGCCGTGGACCTGTTCCTGGTTCCTGAGCGCTCGCGCTGGCGCGGGGCCCTCAGCGGTCTGGCCGCCGCGATCAAGCTGACGCCGGCGGTCGCGATCCTGGTGCTCCTGGCACGCCGGGAGTGGCGGGCGGCAGCCACTATGGCGGGCAGCGCCGTCGGACTGACGCTCCTGGCCGCCCTGGCGGCCCCCGCCGAGTCCTGGGAGTTCTTCACCTCGGCCATGTGGGATCCGGGGCGCGCCGGTTTCGCCGACTACTCGGGCAATCAGAACCTCAAGGGCGCGATCGCCCGGGGGCTGCCGGAGGCCGCCTGGAACCTCACCTGGGCGGTGTGCTCCCTGCTCGCAGTCGTGGTGGCCTGGCTCCTGTGCCGCCGGCTGGACCGGCTGCGGGGAGCCGGCGGCGCGGTCGGAGGTCCCGGGCAGGACGACGACCTGATCCTGTCCCTCCAGATCAGCGTGGTCATGGTGCTCGGCCTGCTCATCTCTCCCATCTCCTGGTCGCACCACTGGGTGTGGTGCCTGCCCGTGCTCATGTCGGTGACGGCGGCGACCTGGCGCTGGCGCTCGACCGCGCTCGGCGTGGCCGCCGCCGCCGGGTTCCTCGTCTTCGTCCTGGCAATGCAGTGGTGGTTCCCCGAGCAGAACCACGTGGAGCAGAACTGGCCCGCCTGGGCCAAGGCCGTCGGCTCGAGCTACACCTGGTGGGCCCTGGGCTGCGGGGCCGTCCTGTGGTGGGCGAGCGGCCGGCGGCTCAAGGCCCTGCGCCGCTGAGGGGCGCTCGCGGTCGTACCGTAGGTCGCGCTATCGAGGGTTCAGGGTACGACCCCGCGACCTACCCTACGACCGCGCGGCGCTTCATCACGACGAGGCCTGGCGGACCTCTCGCTCGGTGCGCATGCGCTCGAGATCCTCTGCAGTCATCGGTCCCTGGGTGGTCCCGGGGACCGTCCTGACGGGGTGTGGGTGTCCATGGTGCTGACATCAACCCCGCTCCGACGTCGCGGACCAAAGACGACCCGCGACATTCCAACGATCCCCACTGGGTGCGCTGACGCCGGGTCCGTTCATGTCAGCGCTGTGGACACCGGGCTGCGTAGGAGTAAGTCGGTGGGGCTTGCGGCAGTGCCCGGCGCCTCCGTCTCAGGTCCGCCTCCACCGACTCCTGCCCGCCGCCTGCGCTGGGGCCCGGTGGTCAGGGTTCGACTCCGACTCTGCCTTGAGTCGGCCCGAGTCTGCCTTCTCCACGAGGGTCGGGATCCACTGGCCAAGGGTTGTGCGTACTGCACGAAGGCCCCACCCACCCGAAGTGCACCCAACCCTCGTCCAGTAGCACCCCACCCTCGTGCAGTGCATCCAGACGACGACGGCAACCACCACAGTGACCCGGCCAGCCCGCTCCGACAGGCCGAAGCAGCAGCCCTCCCATCCGGCAGACGCACCCCACCAGTGTCTTAAGATGTCATGACATCCGACACTCTCAGAGGCCATGAGACAACACAGAGGGTTCAAGGGTACGAACGCGCGATCCACCTGACGAACGCAACGATTGGAACCCCTGAGTCGTCTAGGATCCAGGGGTGCCCCTCTCCGACATCGCCCGCGCCGTCGAGGACCGGTTCCATCGCGATACCGTCCCGGTCCTCAAGCGTCAGGGCTGGCGCCCCCGCGTCATTCCCTACGACGGATACGGCACCAGCGCCCCGGCTCAGCCCGGCCCGACGGCGCCGCAGCACCAGGAGCAGCACCAGAACACTGCGACCCAGCGCAGCGCGGCCGGAGCCCACCGGCGCCCCGCCTCAGCCTCCCGTGGGACCTCCTCCGGTTCCTCCCAGCCCACTCAGCCCTCCCGGCCCGCTCCCATGGCCCGGGTCCTGGCCCGCATGGTGATGCGTCCCCAGGACGCCCCCGCCGAGGGACCCCTGTTCCGCTCCCTGCCCGACACTCTTCCCGTCAGCGCCGCCCAGGCCCGCAGCTTCGCCATGACCGGGCTGAGCGACGCCCAACGCGGCTGGCGTCTGTTCATCGAGGTGCCGGTGGCCTTCCTGCCGGTGACGGTCCACGTGGGTCGGGCCAGTGTGCGCACCCGGGCCGACCGCAGCGGCTACATCGACGTCGTCGTGCGCGATCACGGCCTGGAGCCCGGCTGGCACGAGGCCAGGATCGAGGCGATGGGGGCGCACGCGGTCGCCGCCAAGGTCCTCATCATCCCCGAGGGCCCGCGCCTGGGCATCATCTCCGACATCGACGACACCGCCATGGTCACGCACGTCCCCCGCGTGCTCGTGGCCGCCTGGAACCAGCTCGTCAAGTACTCCTCGGCGCGCGAGCCCGTCCCCGGGATGGCCGAGCTCTACTCGCGCATCCAGGCCGCCCACCCGGGCACCCCGATGATGTACCTATCGACCGGGGCCTGGAACGTCGTCCCCACCCTGCGCTCCTTCTTCTCCCGCCACGGCTTCCCCTCGGGGCCCGCGCTCATGACCGACTGGGGGCCGACCAACACCGGCTGGTTCCGCTCGGGCATCGAGCACAAGCGCACCGAGCTGCGCCGGCTCATGATCGACCTGCCCCAGATCACCTGGATCCTCTTCGGCGACGACGGCCAGCACGACCCGCACATCTACGGCGAGGCCGCCCGCCACCACGCCGACCGGATCGCCGCCGTCGCCATCCGCCGTCTGACCGCCACCCAGCAGGTGCTCGCCGGAGGGCTGACCGCCCACCCCATGGGCATCGGGCCGGAGGCCCGGACCCTGGCCGAGGCCGACGTGCCCGTCGTCGTGGGCGCCGACGGCTACGAGCTGGCCCGGCGCCTGCCCCGCGAGCTGCTGGAGGCCGCGCCGCGCCGCTGACGGCCTCACGGCGACCACCGCTGAGAGCGAGCCGTTTCCCGGCCGCCCCCTCCATGCGGCATGTCTCACGCAGGCCCCTCCACCGGCGTCGATGCCCGCCAGCATGCGGATCGCCCCATAGCCTGCCCGGTTCACAGGGACGGCACAGGCCCGCCCTACACGGACGACAGGCCCGGGCGGTTACCTGGGTTCATCGGGGCAGACGCCCCCGTTCCCATCCCCAGCGAACAGGAGGAATCAGATGTCCCCCTTCTCCACGGACTCCACCGGTCCGGCAGAGCCCACCAGCCCCACCGGCCCGAACGGCCCCATCAGCTCCGCTGCCTCGACGGCGGCCTCGCTGCGCCGCCACGCGATCCTGGCCGACCTCAACGTGCTGCAGGTCGCCACCCTCATGGGCACCGGGCTGCTGGTGACGCTCGGCGTCATCCTGGGCGGCCGCTCCTACATCACCACCGTCACGCCGGACGGCCTGATCGCCTCCCAGCCGAGCGCCCACGGCACCAGCGTCCAGGACCCCGCGGCGGGCTCGATCCCCTCCACCGGCGACTCCTCGGAGAAAACCGTGTGATTCCAGGGGCGAGGACCGCCCCAGCCCCGCAGCGCCCCCGCACGTGACGCTGTGGGCGATCACGCGGGCCCCGAACCCCCTTCACGTCAGTCGCCCCGGCCCCCGGCCGGTATGGTGATGGCGCACCCAGCAGTGCTTCCTTCAAGCTCAGGAGACGATATGGCCGGCAAGATCCCCTTCATCCTCGGACTCGGCGCGGGATACGTGCTCGGGACCCGCGCCGGGCGCGCCCAGTACGAGCGCATCAAGACCGCGGCCTCCAAGGTCGCCGAGCAGCCCTTCGTGCGCACCCGGGTCGACGCCGCCTCCAGTCACGTCAAGCAGGCCGTGCGCACCCAGGGCGAGGCCGTCACCGAGAAGGTCGCCGACGCCGTCAAGGAGCGGCTCTTCGGGGCGCCCTCGAGCAAGGGCGGCGCCCAGTCCCAGCCCGTCGACGCCGGTCAGGCCAGCGTGCGCCCGGTCGGCGAGAGTTCCTGAGGCCGCCTCGAGGCCGGCTGAGCCCGGCTAACCCCGCAGTCCGCTCCTAGCCCTGCTCGGGCTGCTGGGAGGAGGTGCCCTCCTGCGCCGTCTGCCCGCCGCGGCCGCGCCAGGAGGGGGCCTTGAGCGGCCCCATCATGAGCCCCCGGCGCCAGCCCACAAGCGCGCCGTTCGCCGCGCGCCGCCCGGCCCGGCGCCGTTCCCGGTCGGAGATGACCGGCAGCTGCCAGGAGCGCCAGTAGGCGAGCACGCACAGGCCCGCACCGACCACGGTGGACACGAGCATGGCGTGAGCGTCGGCCACCCCCGCCTTGACGGCCACCACCTGGGTACCGGCGGCGATGAGCGCCGGGATCGCGTAAAGCTTGTTGCCCCCGAAGACGGCCGGGGTCTCCCCCACCGCGACGTCGCGGATCATGGAGCCGCCGATGGCGGTGAGGCAGCCCAGCAGGAGCGCCGGCATGACGCCGAGCCCATAGGTGAGGGCCTTCGAGGCCCCGGTGGCGGCCCAGCAGCCCAGGATGACGGCGTCGGCCACCACGAGCAGGCGCCGGGTGGGCCGCGAGGTCAGCGGCACGAACCAGGCCACCGTCGCCCCCAGGCAGGCCGTGTAGAGGTAGTAGGGGTCGGTCAGGGCGAAGGGCGGACCGGCCTGGATCATGACGTCGCGCAGGATGCCGCCGGCGGTGGCCGTGAGCATGGCCAGGACGACGAAGCCCACCAGGTCGAAGTTCTTGCGCCGGGCGATGAGCCCGCCCAGGATCCCGTTGAGCAGGACCCCGCACAGGTCCAGCAGCCGGAAGGTGTCGGTCAGGGACGCCGGCATGTGAAGCGTGAGGGAAGAGAGGTCCAGCACCCCGGTTGCCCGCCTTTCGCTCCTGTCATGCTCCTGTCACGGTGACTGCCCCGCCGTCGATCCCGGTGTCGGACCGGCAGCCCGCCGCTACCGGGCACCTTAGCCCACGGCGCAACGCGGGGCGGACACCCGACCGCCGCGGACCGCGCGTTGCGGCGACACGAAACCTCAGGTGGTCAGGGCGCTGAGGCCCGCGCCATGATCGGGTCGTGTCCTCCCGCTACTCACCCCCCAAGGACCTGAGCCACTACGCGTGGCTGTCCATCGGTGCCGCACTGGCCACGATCGCGCTCAAGGGGGCCGCGGCCTGGCTGACCGGCTCCGTGGGTCTGCTCTCCGACGCCGCCGAGTCCGTGGTCAACCTCATCGCCGCCGTCGTCGCCCTCATCGTGCTGAAGATCGCGGCCAAGCCGGCCGACGCCGACCACCAGTTCGGGCACTCCAAGGCCGAGTACTTCTCGGCCATCGTCGAGGGGGTCATGATCTTCGTGGCCGCCGCCGTCATCATCATCTCCGCCATCGAGCGCCTCATCGACCCGCGGATGCCCGAGCAGCTGGGGGTGGGTCTGGCGGTCTCGGTCATCGCCTCGCTCCTCAACGGTGCGGTGGCGTGGGTGCTCTACCGGGCCGGGCGCCGCGAGCGCTCCATGACCCTGGTGGCCGACGCCAAGCACCTGGCCACCGACGTCGTCACCTCCGCCGCGGTGCTGGTCGGGGTGGCACTGGTGGCCGTCTTCGGCTCGGCCGTGCTCGACGCCGTCGTCGCCCTGGGGGCCGGGCTCAACATCATGTGGACCGGCTTCACGCTCATTCGCGACTCAGTGGGCGGTCTCATGGACATCGCCCCGTCCGCTGAGGTGCTCCAGCGCGTGGAGGAGGTTCTGGCGCGCCACCGCCAGGTGGGCATGATCGACTTCCACGCGGTGCGGGTGCGCGAGGCCGGCAACCGGCGCTTCATGGAGCTGCACGTGCTGGTTCCGGCAGCCTGGAGCGTCAAGAAGGGGCACGACTTCACTGAGCAGGTCATCGACGAGCTCATCGAGGCCGACACCAGCCTGCGCATCTCGGCGCACCTGGAGCCCATCGAGGACCCCAAGTCCTACGAGGATCTGGAGGACATTTAAGAACTCCCAGGTCAAGTCGGTTTCCATCATCGTGCGGACATGTCAGACTCAGCCCCATGAATGCAATGAGGCTCACCGGCTCAGCACCGTCGCTGCGCCAGCATACGATCACCGCTCCCGTCCCCGCCTGGCGTCACCCCAGCCACGTCGTCCTGGAGACCTGCGTCGAGGACGTCGAGGGCGTGAGGATCTCCGCCCGGGCCGGGGCTGACCGGGCCGAGCTGGGCGCGAACCTCACCGCCGCCGGCACCACCCCCTCGATCGGCACCATCGAGGCCGCCATCTTCGCCGCCGCCGAGCAGGTCGAGCAGCGCCGTGTCCAGGCCGGCGCCCACTGGGCGGAGAAGCCCGAGGCCGCCGCCCCCTTCGGCCTGCGGATCCTCATCCGTCCCCGGGGCGGGTCCTTCGTCTACAACGCCGATGAGGGCCGGGCGATGATCGCCGACGTGCGGCGCATCGCCACCCTGGCCCTGGAGATGGCCGAGTTCACCCGCCCCCAGGCCACGGGCGGGGGGCGCACGACGCTGCCGCCGGCGGTGGACCTGGGCTTCGTCGTCGGTGCCCTGACGGAGGACGGCACCATTGACCGCGGCCTCGTGCGCCTGCTGGTCGACATGGCCAATGGCGCCCCCGTCACCTTCCACCGGGCCTTCGATCAGTGCCGCGACACCGTCGAGGCCTATGGGGACCTGGAGGGACTGGGCGTGCGCTACGTCCTGACCAGTGGGGCGGCCCGGACCGCGGCCGACGGCGCCTCGGTGATCGCCGGGCTGGTGGCCAGTGGCGGGCCGACCGTGGTCGCGGCCGGGGCCGTGCGCCCCGACGGCCTGGTCGACCTGGTGGAGTCCACCGGCGTGCGTGAGGTCCACATGCGCTGCCCCCGCGAGGGACTGACCCCCGACGAGCCCCAGCGCACCGATGAGGCCCTGGTGCGCCGCGCCGTCGAGACGGTCCGCGCGGTGCCGCTTCCCGCGTAGCTCGGCAGCCCCGCCCGTCCCTGCCCTCCTCCCGCCCGACGGCGGAGCTGAGGCCGGGTGCGAGCCCCCGGCGACTCGGGGTGCGCACCCGGCCTGGCACCCTTGTCACTCTCCTCGGCCCTTGGTCCCCGGTCCGGCATCCTCCGTTGCCGGAGAATCCTCACGGTTCGTAGATATCTACAGCCCGGCGAGCGTCCGGAGGTCTCGACGCCTCCGTCACGCTCGAAGCGCAATCGGGAGAACTACCGATGCATCCCCCATGCTCACCCCTATTTTCTGTCTTAGGTTGACCCCATGAACGACGTCCGCATCGATACCCCACGCGGGATCACCCTGGCCGGCACCCTCCAGCTGCCTGCCGGAGCCGCCCCCATCGATCTGGAGGTTTCTACGACGTCGGAGGACACCCAGCCCCCACAGGCGCGACCTGAGGGCGTGGTCCTGCTGGCGCACGACTTCCTCACCGACCGTCACGGCCAGAGCGGGCGCCTGGACTGGATCGGTGCCCGTTACCGCGAGGCGGGTCTGGCCACGCTCAACCTGGACTTCTCGGGTCTGGGTGAGTCCGACGACGACGTCATCACGCTGGCGGGCGAGGCCGAGGACCTGCGGGCGGCCTCCAGCTGGCTGGCCGGCCTGGGCTTCACCCGGCAGATGATCCACGCCAACGGTTTCGGGGCGACGGCGGCGCTTCTGGCGAGGCCCGAGCATGTGCGCACGGCGGTTCTCGTGGGGGCCATCGTGGGGCCGCAGTCGATCCTGTGGGAGGAGATCTTCTCCCCCGAGCAGCTCGATGAGCTCGCCCAGCACGGGCTGACGCGCCTGGTGGATGACAATCCCAACTCCCGCGAGTGGAACGTCCTGTCCAAGGAGACGCTGGCGGACTTCTCCATGCAGGATCCGCAGCGCACCCTGGCGGACCTGCCCTGGCCGGTGCTCATGGTGCACGGGGTGCTGTCCAATGAGCTGCCCGACACCGCTGAGGCCACCGCCGAGGGCTTCCCGCTGCTGCCCGACTCCAGCCAGATGGTCCATGTCCACGCCGAGTCCCTGGAGCAGGCCCAGGAGGAGGTCGCCCGCCTGAGCGTGGAGTGGGCGCAGCGCCGCCTGCGCTGAGCGGCCGCCCGGCTCCTTGTGCCAGGCGGCGGCATCGCCGTCGGCATGCGCGAGGAGGGCCGGGGCGGATCAGGACGGGCGGTAGGCCTTGACGGCACCGTCCTCCTCGAAGGTGATGAGGAAGTCGCCTTCGGGTCTGTAGCCGGCCCAGTTCCCCAGCGGGAGCGGTATGGGGCTCTCACCGGTGGACATGCAGATCTGTCTCAGCTTCGCTCTTGTGCTCGAAGAAGACGCCGA
The DNA here is from genome assembly GCF_016694895.1 of Actinomyces sp. HMT 175. Lineage (NCBI taxonomy): Bacteria > Bacillati > Actinomycetota > Actinomycetes > Actinomycetales > Actinomycetaceae > Actinomyces > Actinomyces sp. HMT 175. The sequence continues at coordinate 361,042 of NZ_CP068012.1, read as the reverse complement.
TCTCCCCGTCTCCGGAGTGGTGGACGCCCTGGATGGGCACGCCCTGGCAGCCGCCGACGCCGGGGAACTTCACGGACAGCGAGTTGTCCTCACCGAGGTTGATTCTCTGGCCTGCCACCGTGATGGACGTGCACTCCTTGTCATCCTTGTTGATCGAGTAGGTCGACGGCGCCCAGGAGGTGTCGCCGTTCTTGAGCCAGGCGCGCGCCTGGTCGAGGGTGAAGTCCTGGGGTGACCACGGGTAGTCGGTGAAGTCCTCAGGAACGCCTACATCAAAGGTCTCCTTGACCGAGCCATCGGGGTTGATGAGGGTCACGGTATCGGGCCGCCCCGAGGACGGGGGCTGGAGGTCGAAGAGCATCCAGCCGTTCTGCAAGGCAGTGGGCGAGGTGGACATCGAGGCGCCCTCAATCGGGGAGGCCTGGCCGGTGTTGAGGTCGACATGCAGGTACTGCGTCTGCCTCCCCCAGAAGATGCTCGCTACCGCATAGTGGTCGAAGCGGGGCGAGATGGTGGCGTTCGCAGAGCCGGGGTCGTCGAAGGGGAGCTTCTTCTGCCAGAGGCGCTGCTTGGAGGCGGACCACATGGTGCAGGTTGCGCCTTCGCAGGAGATCGCCTTGTCTCCGTTGATGGCGACCGAGGCCCCTGCCTCCCAGGGAGCATCCTCGTGCTTCTGGGAACCGAGGTCGACGAGCTTGCCTGCCTCGACCAGCTTTCCGTTCCATACGTCGAGGGAGTACGACTCGGCCTCTGACTCGAAGTCCTCCTCCCACAGGAGCTTGGGGGTCTTGCTCGTCAGTGAGAACACCTCGACATGCACCTGACTGTCTTCGGAGACCGCCCGGATGACATAGTCGCCGACGTGCTCGACCGAGACATGCCCCTCACGGCCGGGCTCGTTCTTGGGGGCGTCGAGAGCCCAGACCTCCTCGTAGCCCTTGGCCCAGGCCTTGGTCCAGCCCGATGTCGGCTTCTTCAGGTCAGCCCGAGCCCCGCCTCGGACATGCAGCCACCAGTAGGCTGCTCCCCCTCCGGCAACCGCGAGGACCAGCACGACCACGACCGCCACGATGACGGCGGTGCGCCGTCTGCGCTTGGGCGCCCCGTCGTCGGGGGCACCCGGGTAGACCGGACCTGCCTGGTACGACGCCGGCGCCCCTGTCGGGAGGTAGGGAGCCTGGGCCGGCTGCTGCATGACCGGCTGACCGGGAAGGCCGCCCGCCGCAGGCGGATTCTGCCAACCCACCGCATCCTGAGGACCGTAGGGAGCCGGGATAGCCTGAGAGGCCTGCGGACCGTAGGGAGGCTGAGACCCGCCAGCACCGTGCGGGAAGGGCCCCGAGGTGTGGCCCGGCCACTGGGGAGTATCCGTCATATCGGTGAGTATTGCACGCAGGGCCCCCACCGGCTCGGCCTTTGGCCGGCGGTCCTGTCGCGGGGTGATCGGGCGAGGGGCGCGCATGGGGGACAATGGGCCACCTATGGAACAGGGCGAGCACCTCACGCAGAACCAGGGCGACGATCACGCCGGGGGCCATCGCGGCCAGCAGGACAGCGACCTCGGCGCGCGCAGCACCGAGAGCACTCAGGCGTCCCCTGACGGGCCGGCCGAGCACACCGCCGGCCCCGCACGCGGCGGCGCACCGGACCAGCACAGGCAGCGCGCCCCGCGCGGTGGCGGCAGGCGTCGGGGCCGGCACCCGGGCCGCACCGAGGGCAGGCGCCGCAACGCCTGGAAGGGCTACTCCCCCGAGCAGCTCGCCGCCCGCACCGCCGCCGTCCCGGCAATCGTCTACCCCGAGGAGCTACCGGTCTCCGCCCGCCGCGAGGAGATCGCCGCCGCCATCGCCGAGCACCAGGTCGTCATCGTCGCCGGTGAGACCGGCAGCGGTAAGACCACCCAGCTGCCCAAGATCTGCTTGGAGCTGGGCCGGGGCGTGACCGGGATGATCGGCCACACCCAGCCGCGGCGCATTGCCGCGCGCAGCGTGGCCGAACGCATCGCCTCCGAGCTGGGCACCCTGATCGGGCGTGACGGCGTCGTCGGCTACCAGGTGCGTTTCACCGAGGAAGTCGGCGAGAACACCCTGGTCAAACTCATGACCGACGGCATCCTGCTGGCGGAGATCCAGTCCGACCCCCAGCTGCGCCGCTACGACACGATCATCGTGGACGAGGCCCACGAACGCAGCCTCAACATCGACTTCATCCTGGGCTACCTGGCGCGTCTGCTGCCTCAGCGCCCCGACCTCAAGGTCATCATCACCTCGGCCACCATCGACTCCGAGCGCTTCGCCGAGCACTTCGGCCGCGAGCAGGTCGGCGACCGCGGGCAGCCCTTCACCGTTCCCGCCCCGGTCATCGAGGTCTCCGGGCGCACCTACCCCGTTGAGGTGCGCTACCGCCCGCTGGCTCCCGACGACGCCCCGCCCGCCTCCGACGACGCCGGCGGTGAGCCGGCCAAGCCCGCCGCCGCGCCCCAGCCCGGTCCGGCGGGACCCGGCGAGCTGAGCGAGGCCGAGCTGGAGGCCCTGACCTCCCCCGACCCGGCGGTGCGCGCCGCGGCCCGGGCCCGCCGCGAGGCCATCCGCTCCAATGCCGGCCCCACCGCGCTCACACCCCGCAACCAGGGGGCTCGCGGCAAGGGCCGGGGCCGGGCCGGCTCAACGACCGCCGAGTCCGGGGAGCCCAAGGACCAGGTGACCGGGATCCTCGACGCCGTCGACGAGCTCCTGGGCGAGCCCAGCGGCGACATCCTCATCTTCCTGGCCGGCGAGCGCGATATCCGCGACACCGAGGCGGCCCTCATCGACCACCTGGGGGCGCGCTACACGCCCGACGGCCGTTCGCGCACACCGGGGGCCATCGAGGTCGTCCCCCTGTACTCGCGCCTGAGCGCCGCCGAGCAGCACCGGGTCTTCGAGGCCCACCAGGTGCGCCGCATCGTCCTGGCCACGAACGTGGCCGAGACCTCCCTGACGGTTCCCGGGATCCGGTACGTCGTCGACCCGGGCCTGGCGCGCATCTCCCGCTACTCCAACCGCACCAAGGTTCAGCGCCTGCCGATCGAGCCGGTCAGCCGGGCCAGCGCCAACCAGCGGGCGGGCCGTTGCGGGCGCGTGGCCGACGGCATCGCCATCCGCCTGTACTCGCAAGCCGACTTCGAGGCGCGCCCGGAGTACACCGAGCCGGAGATCCTGCGCACCTCACTGGCCAGCGTCATCCTGCAGATGGCGGCCCTGGGGCTGGGGGCGGTGGAGGACTTCCCCTTCCTGGACGCCCCGGACTCCCGCCAGGTCCGCTCCGGCCTGCAGCTGCTCACGGAGATCGGCGCCATCGAGCCGGCCGGGGCCGCCTCCGCGCGCTCCGACGACGCCCCCGACCGGGGCCGGCGCGGGCCGCGCCTGACGGAGATCGGGCGGCGCCTGGCGCGCCTGCCCATCGACCCGCGCCTGGGGCGCATGCTCCTGGAGGCCGGTGAGCTGGGCTGTGTCGGTGAGGTCATGGTCATCGTGGCGGCCCTGTCCATCCAGGACGTGCGCGAGCGCCCGGCGGACAAGCAGGAGGCCTCCGACGCCCTGCACCGGCGCTTCGCGGACCCGACGAGTGACTTTCTGACCTACCTGAACCTGTGGCGCTACCTGCGCACGCAGAGCCGCGAGCTGTCCGGCTCGGCCTTCCGGCGCATGTGCCGGGCCGAGTTCCTGCACTACCTGCGGGTGCGCGAGTGGCAGGACGTCCACGCCCAGCTGCGTCAACTGGCCCGACCGCTGGGCCTGGACGCGGCCCCGGTGGAGCTGCCGACGGCCCGTTCGATCCGGGCGGCCACCGAGGCCCTGGAGCCGGGCAGCCATGCCGCCCAGATCGCCAACGGGGGTGTGGCGGCCGCCGTCGTGGCCCTGGGGCGCAGCGCGGACACGCCCGACGCCGACGCGATCCACCGCTCGCTGCTGGTGGGGCTGCTGTCCAATGTGGGGAACTGGGACGAGCGTCGTCGGGAGTACGCCGGCGCGCGCGGGACCCGTTTCACGATCTGGCCGGGCTCGGGCCTGCGCCGCAAGACCTACGACTGGGTGATGACTGCCGAGCTGGTGGAGACCTCCCGGCTCTTCGCCCGCACGGTGGCCAAGGTGGACTCGCGGTGGATCGAGCAAGTGGCGGACCGGGCGGGCCTGACCCGCCACGTCTTCGGTGAGCCCTACTGGTCGACCCGCCAGGGGGCGGCCATGGTTCACGAGAAGGTGCTGCTCTACGGGATGACGCTGGTGGCGGACCGGCCGGCGACGCTGGCGAGCGTGGGGACGGACTCGGCCCGCCAGGTGGCCCGGGAGATGTTCATCCGCTCGGGCCTGGTGGAGGGCGGCTGGCACGCCCGCCACGGCTTCGTGGAGCACAACCGGGAGCTCATCGAGGAGCTTCAGGACGTGGAGCGGCGTCGGCGCGAGCACGGGCTGCTGGCCGACGACGCCGCCCTGTTCGACTTCTATGACGACCGGATCCCCGAGGAGGTGACCTCCGCGGCGGCCTTCGACGCCTGGTGGAAGGAGCAGCGGCGCACCACCCCGGACCTGCTGGACTTCACCCGGGAGCTGCTGCTGCCCGGTGGGGGCGACGCGAGCGGCTTCCCGGACACGTGGGTGCAGGGGGACCTGACCCTGGGCCTGGACTACGTGTTCGAGCCGGGCCACCCCGAGGACGGGGTCAGTGTCCAGGTGCCGGTGGAGGTGCTGGGGCGCCTGGCCCCGGAGGGCTTCGACTGGCTGGTCCCCGGGATGCGGGCTGAGCTGTGCGTGGCCACGATCCGGGCGCTGCCCAAGCGGGTGCGCCGCCAGCTGGTGCCGGCCCCGGACGTGGGCGCCCAGGTGTGGGCGCAGATCGCCCAGGAGTTCCCGACGCCGTCGGGCGCGAGCTGCCCCGAGGTGCCCTTCGAGGAGGCCTTCAGCCGGGTGGTGTTCCGACTCAAGGGCGTGGAGATCACGGAGGAGGACTGGGCTGAGGCTGCCGAGCGGCTGCCAGACCACCTGGCGATGGGCTTCGCGGCCCTGGATGCGCGAGGCCGGGTCATTGGCCGGGGCCGGGACCTGGTTGCGCTCCAGCAGCGGCTGTCGGGCAAGACGGAGGCCGCCGTGCGCTCGGTGGTGCGCGGCGCGCTGGCCCAGGCGATGGCCGAGGCCCAGGAGCGCCAGGGCGCGCAGGGCGGGAAGCCCGGCCGCAAGGGCCGTAAGAAGAAGGGTGGGCGGCCAGCTGCCGCTCAGCGGCCGGGCGTCGCCGCTGGAACCGCAGGAGGCGCGGGAGGCTCAGGGGCCGGTGCTGGAGCCGGCCTGGAGGAGCGCCGGGGCCTGACCGACTGGCCTCGGGGCGTGCCGGGCCTGGGCGACCCGGATGCCTCGACGATCCCGGCCTCGGTGGAGTCGGCGGGCCGGGCCGGCCTGGTGGTGCGCGGCTACCCGGCACTGGTGGCGAACGGGGCCAGGAGCGCGGACTTGAGGATCCTGCCCGCCGCCGCCGCCCAGCTGGGCGCTCATGGCGCCGGGGTGACGGCATTGGCCCTGGCGCGCACGGCCTTGCCGACGGCCCGGGTGACGAGCCGGTGGAGTGCCCAGGAGTCGCTCGTCCTGGCGGCCAGTCCCTACCGGAGCACGGAGGCTCTCGTGGAGGACGTGCAGGCGGCTGCCGCACGGATCGTGGCCGGGCGCTGGGCGGCGTCGGCCTCCGGCTGCACGCTGGCGGAGGTGCGCAGCCGGGAGGTCTTCGAGACGCTGGTCGGTGTCATGCGCGATGAGCTCGAGGACGAGGTCTACCGGGTGGCCCGGTATGCGGCCGCGGCGCTCACGGCGGCCCGGGAGGTGGAGCGCGTGGTGGGTGAGCACACCTCCCTGACGCTGCTGAACACGCTCCAGGAGGTACGCGAGCACGCGGCCGCCCTGGTTCCGGAGGGTTTCATCACCGCCACCCCGCCGGAGCACCTGGCGCATCTGGAGCGCTACCTGCGGGCCCTGGTGATGCGGGTGGAGAGGGCGGCCTCCTCGCCGTCGGCCGCCTCCCAGGACGCGGCCCTGTCCTTCCAGGTCTCCCAGGCCCGGGAGGTGGTGGACAAGGCCCGCGCCAAGGCGGCCTCACTGCCGGCCGACCCGCAGCGTGAGGCCCTCCTGGAGGAGGCCCGCTGGATGGTGGAGGATCTGCGGGTGAGTCTGTTCGCCCAGACGCTGGGCACGAGCCGCAAGGTGAGCCTCCAGCGCATCACCAAGCTCGTCAGCGGCATCTGACCCGGCACCGGCGCCTTGCCCCTCGGCTGTCGCCTCTCATCGCACGGCATCAGTGTCATGACCTCATTCATCGAGCCGGTTCAGGCTCCGTCGTCGGCTCGGCATCCAGCGCGCCCAAGCGCCCGGTCTTCTTCCCACAGGCATCGGGCACCCCGCGGGCTGGGCCACGACTCATCGTCCCCGCAGAGGACCCCTCCTCCCTCAGAGGGAGGAGACCGCCCCTACTGCGTTCAGCCACCGGGACGATCACACCGGAGCCCAGCCTTCCTAACCTGGAATCAGTTCAGGAAGAACGAAGGCCACGAGCATCCCGAGGACTGACGCACCATGACCACCACCATCGACGCCGCAGCCGGCCCGGCCACAGGCGTCAACCGTTTCGAGGCCCTCCAGAAAACCACCCCCGTCTCCCGGGCATCCCGCACCGGACGGCATCGGACCCTGGAGACCGCCGACCGCCCCAGTCGGCCCCACGTAGCCGGACGGCAGTCCTTCGCCGGCGCGGTGCGCGCCGAGTGGATCAAGCTGCACACCCTGACCTCCACCTGGGTCACATCGGTCATCACAATCGCCATCACGGTCCTGTTCGGCGCGGGCCTGGCCATGGGCTTCGCCGGCTCCCCCGATCGGGCCGACCAGGCCAAGACCATGATCGCCGCGGGCTCGGTACTGGGCATGATCGTCGTCGCCGTCCTAGGGGCCCTGATGATGACCGGCGAGTACGCCTCGGGACAGATCCGCTCCTCGATGATGGCCGTTCCCCGCCGCGGGCGTCTGTTCGTGGCGAAGGCGCTCGTCGGATCGGCCTTCTCCTTCGTCCTCGGGGTCCTCAGCGTGGCGCTGGCCTACGCCGCCTCCTACCCGTTCATGAAGGGCCACGCCGGTTCTCTCACTGATACCCACTACCTGGGGCTGTTCTGGGGAACCGGCTTGTCCTTCGCGATCATCTCACTCATGGCCCAGGGAGTCGGCCACCTCACTCGCTCGACGGCGGGCGCCATCACCGTGGTGGTCTCGGTGCTGTTCGTCGTCCCCCTTCCCTTCCAGATGATGGCCGGCCACTGGAAGTGGGCGAACAAGGTCCTGGGACTCCTGCCGGACACCCTGTCCACCGCCGTCTCCGACCCCTTTAGTCTGGCGCACCAGTGGGGACAAGCCGGCACTGCCACCTTCCTTCAGCACTGGCAGGCCATCGCCGTCTTCGCCGCCTGGGCCATCATCCCGATGGTGATCGCCGCAGTCGTCTTCACCCGCCGCGACGCCTGACCACCGGCTCACGCGTCCCATCAGACCCTTTCTCCGGTTCCACACAGTCGGCCCCCGCACCCTCCCGGTGCGGGGGCCGACGACGTCGATACGTGTTGATCTGCTCGGGTCAGCGCTGGGGCTGGTCATCCCGGTACTTGCGCATCCAGGAGTGCCTGGTCCGATACAGACGAGCCCCCGTCCCCACCAGAACTCCACTCCAGCCAACTGCTAGCGCCCACACCCACGCAGGGATGCCCATTGCAATACCTCTCCACCTTGACAGGTTCGTCGGACTCAGAACGGAACGGCCGATATCTCAGTCTTGAGTATCTTCCCCTCGATGTTGATGATTGTCTTTCTGCCGAGTGCGGTAATAACGAACCCCCACCCCAACAGCCATACACAGCCAAAAAATGTTCGCCCCAATAAACCAAGACGGCATGCCATCCACCAAACTCATAGAAGAATCCGCAATTTTAACCAGACAGGATCGGACGCAGACCTCCGCATAATCAGCACGAGATCCGCGTCTTCACCCCATCAGAGATCGCCATCAGACACAGATACGTTTGGGCCAAGAAGTGTGATCGGTCCAATATACCAGCGCATTACCGCCAATCCCATATGCAACACCAATGGCACCGATCACCACACCGGCAGGAATACCAACGATCGTCCCATCTGCGGCAGTACCGGCGACAGCAGTCACTCCGCCAACAGCCTGCAGATACCACCCATAGGCAACAACAGCCCACTTGGGGATGGTGACACATGTCGAAGCCGGCACCTCTGTGGGGTCAGGCTTCCCCGCGACCAGTCGATCGTAGGTCTGAACGGCTTTCTGGTAGTCTTCAGCCGAAGCTTCCGCCTTATATTCGGCCTGAAGCTCCGCCACCTTCGCCTGCTCAGAACTTTGCGCAACCGGATGAGGTGCAGCCACAGCCTGACCCGCCGCACCAAAGAACATTCCGATCGCCACAACAAAAGCCATCACCGGAGCCCCAATCCGCCCCAGCACTCGTCCCACACTCATCGAGATCTCTCCTTCGAAGTCATCGAATCCAGGCAGGATAGCAAACACCCCACCCCCACCATTCACCACAATATACCGATTGGGTAAATGGCACTTACCATCATACCCCTCCACACAAAAACCTCCTATCAGACAATGCGCCAAATGTCAGCATTTCTCACGGTCGCCTATGACCGTCGTTTTCATACCAGAATCCCCAACAAATCCACCACAAGGAAGCGACAACTAGAACGGTCAAGTATTGTATGTTTTCTATAAATCTGAAACGTGGCTGGGAGCAGCACTCACCCCCGGCCGCCCTTACAGCACGGCGGACATGAGGCGGCAGACGTTGTCCACGTAGCGGTTGTACCAGGGCTCGGTGGCCCACAGCTCGGGCGTCAGCTCGGTGCAGGCGGCCCGGTAGGCGGCGTCGTTGTTGCGCAGCAGGTCGTCGAGGTCCCCTCCGAAGGCCAGCAGCATGACCTCGTAGTTGAGGGCGAAGGAGCGGAAGTCCATGTTGGACGAGCCGATGACCCCCACCTCGTCGTCAACCGTCATGTACTTCGAGTGCAGGACGATCGGCGAGGGGTAGAGGTAGATCCGCACCCCCGCCGCCAAGAGCGCCGAGTAGTAGGAGCGCTGGGCGTGACTGACGATGAACTGGTCGGACTCCTTGCCCACGAACAGCTCGACCTCCACCCCCCGGTAAGCAGCCGACGTCATCGCCGCCAGCAGCGCCTCGTCGGGGATGAAGTAGGGGCTGGTGATGGACACGCGCCGCTTGGCCCCGTGGATGAGGGCCAGGAACATCCGCAGGTTCGGCTCGGTGGGGTAGCCCGGCCCGGAGGGAACGAGCTGCATGGCGTTGACGACGGCGCCCGGACGTCCGGGCCTGGGGGCCGGCGTGCCCACCGGGATTCCCGGCAGCCCCGCCATCTCCGGCAGGGTCTCGGCCGGCGTCCCCAGCGCCAGGTCGAAGGCCTCGAGCTGCTCGCCGGCCTCGAAGAACCAGTCCATGGCGAAGACGGCCTGGGCCTCCAGGACGATCTCGCCGGTGACCTCCACGGACAGGTCCTCCCAGCGGCGCCCGGCCCGCACATTGCGCCGGGTCCGGTAGGAGGGGTCGATGACGTTGTGACTCCCGATGAAGCCTCTCTCACCGTCGATGACCAGGATCTTGCGGTGGTTGCGCAGGTCCGGGCGGCGCCAGCGGCGCTTGAGCGGCAGCAGAGGCATCATGAGGCGCCAGCGGATGCCGGCGTCGGTCATGCGCTGGCAGAACTGCTTCCAGCCGGGGTACTTGCGGCTGCCCAGGTGATCCAGGAGGAGGCGCACCGTGACGCCGCGGGCCACCGCGCGCTCCAGGGCGGTGAAGAAGACGTCGGTGACCTCGTCCCAGCTCATGATGTAGAACTCGACGTGGATGTGGTCGGTGGCGGAGTCAATGGCTCGGGCCATGGCCTCGTAGGTGCTGCGGGGATCGGCGTGGACGGCCACCACTTCGCCGCTGACGCAGGGCAGGCCGGTGAGCCGGCGGTTCATGCGCAGTGCCCCGGCCAGGTAGGTCGAGGGCCGGGCGCCCTTGGGCAGGTCGGGCATGGAGCGGGTGTAGTCGAGGGTGATCTCGTTGACGGTGTGCTGCTGGCGGCGACGCGTGCCGTGGACCCACGGGCTGCCGATGAGCAGGTAGAGCGGGAGTCCCACGAGGGGCAGCAGGAAGATGAGCAGCAGCCAGGCGGTCGACGACGACGGGCGGCGGTTCTCCGGAACCGTGCCCAGCGCAGCGATCTTGATGAGGTACTCGATGACGACCCAGGTGGTCGCCAGTACCGGCGGCAGCGTCATGCTCGCATCATGTCATGCCCGCCGACTGGTCCCCGCAAAAACGCCTGGGCGCGGACCGGATGGTCCTACGCCCAGGCACTGCGAAGGCCCGCCCCGGTTCACCACCGGGTCGGGCCCTTCGCAACGAGGTCGCTTACCGGTTCCCATTCGGCAGCGGGTCCTCCTTCACCGAAACGCCCGAGCACATTCCCTTGGCTGTGGCCCAGACTCAGTGGTGGCCGGTCAGTGGTACTCCCCAGTACCTCACGGTCGCCACCGTTCAGCGGTGACTATGACTCTGCCGATGCTGTCTGAGAGAATCCTGGAAATCGCGCATCTAAATGATGACGCTTGATGACGATATGGTCACGGCCTTCCGGGCGGGCTGGCAGCCTCCCTTGAATCCCTTGAAATACTGCGGAATTCGCCTCTGCGCGTGGGCGCCCTCAGGCCGACGTCGGAGCGCCGAAGAGGGTCTTGAAGTAGCCGTAGAAGTTCCAGTTGCCCCATGAGGTGCACTGGTCCCCGCCGTGGGCGGCGGCCTCATTGGGCTGGAAGGGCGTGTAGTTGTACAGGCCCGCTGTCGCCTGGTTGGTCACCGTCACCTCACCGCTGCCGCATTGCGCGTCGGGTGAGTAGGCGATCCGTGTGGGCCGCTGGGCCACGACGTCGTAGCTGCTCGGATCGAGACGATAGCGATGGAACTGGGAGGCCGCCCCGTAGAGCTGGGAGGGGAAGCCGGCCCACTGGGGGTCGCAGGCCCCGTGGTCGGGACAGGCGTAGCCGGCAGCGGCCTCGTAGTCGCGTGCGCTCAGGCTCGCACCGGAGGCGGTGAGCAGCCCCTGCTCCTTGTGAATGAGGACGAGGAGCACCTGGGGGTTGATGTCGCAGGCCTGGGAGACCTCCCAGATGACATCGGCCGCGCTGGCGCCGGAGGCTGCCTCGATGCCTCCGGGACAGAAGGTGCTGGCCTGGCGGGCCGGCACGGAGAAGGTGGCGCCGGCCAGGCACTCGGTGCCGTCACTGCCCGGCTGGCAGCCGGCGTTGACGCGAGTGAGAAAGGCGGCGATCTCCTCGCGTGTCATGGCCTGGGAGTCGTAGAAGACCTCGTCATCGATGATGCGGGCGGCGTTGAAGCCGCTGGCGTCGGGCACCAGGGGCGCGGGCGCAGAAGGTGTGCCGGTATCAGTGGCCTTACCCCACCCCAGTGCGAGGCCGCTGAGCGAGGAACCGGTGGCACGCAGCACGATGAGTCCCACTAGGAGCGTGACCAGGAAGGCGGCCAGGACGACGCCGATCGGGCTTTTCAGGAAGGACTGAACGGAACCGCCCCTGCGCCCCCGCCCCCGTCCGGCACCGGCGCGCAGGAGCCCGAGGCGCCCACGGCCGCCTCGACTCCCCTTCACCTTCCTGGGGCGCTGACTCGCATCCTCCCGCCGGGCGCGGTCAGTGCCGCGCTGCGCGGCTGGGCGGGCGCTGCGCGGAGCTCGTGCGGGCTGGGGTGAGCCGGTTCCTGCGGTGCTTCGTTGGGGCCGCGGACGTCGGCCGGAGGGATGGTGGGACATCGGCGCCATCGTGTCACATCACGGGCCGACGCACGGCCCGAAGCGGCCCGGGCCTCCCGCGGCGAGTGCCCGATCAGGAGCTGGCGGGAGGCGATGCGCCCCACAGCGCCGCCGTCGGCCGGGTGAGTCCGCCGTCGCATACCGTGGGGCCGTGAATCTGCCCGATGTCCTGAGCCTGGCGCGCTCCCTCATGGAGGAGGCCGACGTCGGCGACTGGGACCTGGCCTTCGACCGGGCGCGCCGGCGGGCCGGCCAGACGGATCATGCTCGACGTCGGATCACGCTCAGCCGCCACCTCATGAGCCTGTACGACGAGGCCCAGGTCCGCGAGACGGTCCTGCACGAGATCGCCCACGCCCGCGTCGGCCCCCGCCACGGGCACGACGCCGTCTGGGCCGCCGAGGCGACCCGGTTGGGGGCGACGGGCCGCAGGCTCATTGACGCTCAGGCCCCGCGGCTCCGGGGACGCTGGGTGGGCAGGTGCCCGGCGGGCCACGAGGTGGACCGCATGCGCCGTCCGGCCTCACCCGTCTCGTGCTCGCGCTGCGCCCCTCGATTCAGCCTGGAGCACCTCCTGGCGTGGAGTCTCGACGGCGAACCCGTCCCCCACGATCGGATCAGCGAGCGCTACAGCCGCCTCCTGAGGCTGGCGCATATCCACCCACCGGACGATCCCGCAGGCTCCTCCAGGACACTATCGTCCTGACCACCACCATCGCCCACCATCCCGTGAAGGAGCAGCTCATGATCGTCACCACCACCCCCACCGTCGAGGGATACCCCGTCACCCAGTACCTGCGAGTCGTCTGCGGTGAGACCGTCGCAGGAGTCAACTTCCTCAAGGACATGGCCGCGGGGTTCCGAAACTTCGTGGGAGGCCGTTCCCAGTCCTACGAGGAAGAGCTGATCCAGGCCCGGGAGACGGCCCTGGCGGAAATGGTGCAGCGCGCCCAGGAGCTCGGCGCTGAAGGCATCGTCGGCGTCGACCTCGACTACGAGACGCTGGGGACGGACAACGGCATGCTCATGGTGACCGCCTCAGGCACCGCGGTGCGGTTCTCCCCCGTCTCCTGAGCGAAACTGAGCCCCAGCCCCATTCAGGGGAAGGCTTGAGTCACCGAAACAACCCGCCCGCGAATTTCCCAGATTTTTCCCAGGGATCTGTCCCTCGTCCTCACAGGGTGAGGGCGTTACATAGTAGTCACCGCCGGACAGGGACGGTCTCGAGGGTTGGGGAGCCCGATGACAGATCGCTCCTCTGAGATGGGGTCGGGTCATAGGGAGCCTGGCATCATCGTTCCGGCGAAGGAGGAACCGCCTCCTCGGGTGCATGGGACCCCGGGTCGCAGGTGGGACCTCGCGAGGCTTGGGCCCGCGGTTCGGACTTCCGAACCGCGGGCCGAGTCCTTTCTCGGCCCCGTCGGGTATGCCCCGTCTGCTTCCCGTCCCGCTCTCGCGCTCTCAGAGAACTCGTGGGGACCGCGGCCGACCAAGCGCGTCAGGATAAGGGCATGACTGACTCCGCCGACTCAGCACAGCCCGTCTTCTCCCGTCGTTCCACTGCTCGCGTGCGCACGGACCGCCCCTCCCGCTACGGCAAGCAGCTGGCTTCTCACATGGGCCGCAAGATCACCACCACGTGGGATGAGGCCTCCCAGACCGGCTCCCTGACCTTCGACCGTGAGGGGACCATCACCGGCGTCGTCGAGCTCTCCTGTCACGATGACATCCTCCAGCTCGACCTGGCTGCCGACGACGCGCACCTCGAGCGCCTCGAGCAGGTCACTGGAATCCACTTGGCCCGCTTCGGCGCCAAGGAGGGCCTCGTCGTGAGCTGGATCCGTCAGGACGGGGCCCCCGGGACCACCCAGGGGCCGCTGACTCCGGAGGATCTCGAGCGCATGCGCGCCGAGCGCGAGGCCCGCCAGGCCTCGTCGTGACGAAGCGTCGCTCGGTCGTACCTTAGGTCGCGAGGTCGTACCCTTACCCCTCGACTTCGAGGCATAGGGCACGACCGCGACGGCGGTCTACGCGGCCGACTCCTGCTCGGCGACGGGGTTGCCCACGCGCAGCATGAGGAGCAGACCCGTGGCCAGCACGGCGACGATCCCGAGGATCCCCCAGTAGTTCGCGCCCGGCCCGACCAAGCGCGTCCCCAGGTAGATGAAGATGCCGTACATCGCGGGCGCCATGAAGGACACCGCCCGCCCGGTGGTCGCGTAGAGCCCGAAGATCTCGCCCTCCTGTCCCTCGGGGATGAGCCGGGCCAGGAAGGATCGGGCGGCCGACTGGGCCGGCCCCACGCAGGCCGACAGCAGCAGGCCCAGCACCCAGAAGGCCACGGTCCCGGCGGAGTGCAGGAAGAACACCAGCAGACCGGCCACCACCAGGATGATGAGGCTGGCCATGATGACGTTGCGCGGCCCGAAGCGGTCATCGAGCCGCCCGGCCCAGATGGTGGCGATGCCGGCCACGATGTTGGCCACGATGGCGAAGATGATGACGTCGCCCGATGAGAAGCCGAAGGTGTTCTGGGCGATGATGCCGCCGTAGGTGAAGACCCCGGCCAGCCCGTCCCTGAAGACGGCGGCGGCCAGCAGGAACCACAGCAGGCGCGGCTGGAAGTGATGCAGCTGGAGCAGGGTGCGCCACAGCAGCTTGTAGGAGGTCAGGATCGACTCCTTGCGCCTGCCCTGGTGGGAGACGGCCTCCACCGGCTCGGCCTCCATGGCGGCCCGGTCCCGTCCCGGCTCAGCGGTCGCCATCCCCTCACTGACCTCCGCGACGTCCTCGGCGCGGGAGCGCCCGAGCCTGCGGGAGCGGTTGATGAGAACGGGGAGGGCGGACAGGCCGAACCAGGCCGCCGACACCAGCATGGCGACGCGCACCCCCATGCCGCTGCCAGTAGGGAAGGAGACCAGGGGGCTCGGCCCCACGAGGGCGACGTAGAGGATGAGCAGCAGGACGATGCCGCCGAGGTAGCCCATCCCCCACCCCAGGCCGCTGACGGCACCGATGCGGTCCTTGGAGGCCAGGTGGTTGAGGATGGCGTTGTAGTTGACCGAGGCCAGCTCGAAGAAGATGTTGCCGACCCCCAGCAGGACGATGCCGAGCCACAGGTAGCCGGGCTCGGGCCGCACCAGGAACAGGGCCGCCGAGACCGCCACCACCACCGCGGTGTAGCCGCCGAGCCAGAAGACGGTTCGCCCGCCCCGGTCCGAGCGCTGCCCGGTCACCGGCGCCAGCAGGGCGATGAACAGGCCGGCGATGGCCAGCCCGAGGGACAGCGCCGACTCGTTGTCCGCCTTGGCCCCGAAGGAGTCGCTGACCAGGTAGACGGTGAAGACGAAGGTGGTGATGACCGCGTTGAAGGCCGCCGACCCCCAGTCCCACAGGCCCCAGGCGATGACGGGCCAGGACAGGAGCCGGGTGCGGGAGCCGGCCTGCGTCGGAGCAGTCACTGTCGTGCTCATGGAAGAGACGATAGAGCCATCGGGGCCGGCGGCGGTACCGAAAGGGAAACAGACCTGATCGTCAGTTCTCCCCACCGGTCCCGGCAGGGCGCTCCCCCTGAGCGGACTCCCGCTCCAGGAGCAGCTCGGCCAGGGCCAGATCCATCGGCGTGGTCACCTTCATGGCGCGCTCGTCACCGGCAACGACGACGACGCTGCCGCCGCAGGCCTCAACGAGGCCGGCGTCGTCGGAGGCGGCGAGCGCCTCGTCCCCAGCCCGCTCGGCGCCGGCGCGGTGGGCGGCGACGAGCACGGGGGTCGAGAATCCCTGGGGGGTCTGGACCGCCCGGAGCCGGTCGCGTCGGGGGGTGCCGACGACGGGCTCGGGCTCCCCCGCCGGGCGAGCCTCGACCTCCTTGACGGTATCGGTCACGGGCAGCGCCGGGACCACGGCCTCGTGCCCGGCCCGCACGGCCGCGACCACCCGCTGCGTCACCTCCGGCGGCGTCAGCGCCCGCGCGGCGTCGTGGACGATGACGACGTCGGCCCGCGGCACGGCGGCCAGGGCCGCTGCGAGCCCGAGGGCCACAGAGGCCTGCCTGGAGCGGGGCGATCCGGCAACAACCTCGATCCCGCTGCGTCGGCCCACCGAGGTCCCGACCGATCCGTCCGCCAGACCCTCGAGCTCGGCGCGGAACCGGTCGACCTCCTCAGCGGGAGCGGTGACGACGACGTGGCTGACGGCGCCCGAGGCGATGAACCCGGCCGCTGCCCGTCGCAGGAGGCTGACGCCGCCCACCGGGACGAGGGCCTTGGGGACCCCGGCCCCCAGGCGGGAACCGGAGCCCGCTGCAGTGAGAACGGCGACCGCCCCACCCGGAGCGGACTCGGGCGGGGCGGATGCTTGGGATGAAGGGCTGGTGCTCACGGGCAGGACGCTACCGCGTCCCCGACGCCCTGAGCACGAGCGCTGCGCTAGGAGGCGAGGACCTCGTCCAGGCGGGACTCCGCCTCCTCCTCGGGGGTCTTCTGGGCCAGGGCCAGCTCGGAGACGAGAATCTGGCGGGCCTTGGCGAGCATGCGCTTCTCGCCGGCGGACAGGCCGCGGTCCGTGTCCCGGCGGGAGAGGTCCCGCACGACCTCGGCGACCTTAATGACGTCCCCGGAGGCGATCTTCTCCTGGTTGGCCTTGAAACGGCGAGACCAGTTCGTGGGCTCCTCGGTCAGCGGCGCCCGCAGCACCTCGAAGACCTTTTCCAAACCGGTCTCATCAACCACATCACGGACGCCGATGAGCTCAACGCTTTCGGCTGGAACCAAGATGGTCAGGTCACCCTGGGCCACCTCGAGCTGCAGATACGTCTTCTCCTCACCGCGTACCTTGCGCTGCCGGATGTCAATGATCCGGGCGGCCCCGTGGTGCGGGTAGACGACAGTCTCACCGACTTCATAGGTCATAAGGATGACTCTCCAGACTGGTTTGTGGACCTCTAGTTTATCAGGTCATTCCGCGCAAAGATCGGGGACGTATCTCACAGAGGTCACGGCGGGCACGGCCCGGGACGGCAGGCAAGAACTGCGCCGCCACCCGCACTGGAGAATCAGTGCCCGGAATCCCCGTCCAGGCGATAGCCGAGCCCCCTGACCGTGGTGATGAGAACCGGTTTGGAGGCGTCGGCCTCAATCCGGCCCCGGAGCCGTTTGATATGGACGTCCAGAGTTTTCGTGTCGCCCTCGTAATCGGGCCCCCATAGGCGCTCAAGGATCTGTCTGCGGGTGAGCACGCGGCCGGGGTGACGCAGAAACAGCTCGAGGAGCTCGAACTCCCGCAGCGGCATGGCGACCACCTCGCCGTCGACCCTGACCTCGTGGCGCTCGACGTCCATCCGCACCCCGCCGGCGACCAGCACCGGCTCGGGCTCCGGGGCGGCCGCGCGGCTGCGGCGCAGAACCGCCTTGAGGCGCGCCAGGAGCTCCCGGTAGGAGTAGGGCTTGGTGACGTAGTCGTCGGCCCCGATCTCCAGGCCGACGATCTTGTCCAGCTCGGTGTCCTTGGCGGTGAGCATGATGACCGGCACGGAGGAGGAGCGCCGGATCCGGGTGCACACCTCCGTCCCGTCCAGCCGGGGCAGCATGAGGTCCAGCAGGACCAGATCAATGGGGCCGACCCCGCCGGGGCGCCGGGAGGCCTCGAAGATCTCGACGGCGCGCTGGCCGTCCTCGACCTCGACCACCTCGAAGCCGTCGCGCCGCAGCCCGTAGGCGAGCGGGTCGCGGAAGTTCTCCTCGTCCTCGACCAGGAGGATCCGGGTCGGGCCACTCACCGCCGTCATCGACGACGCGGCCAGTGCGCCGGAGGGCGCAGACGGCCCCGAGCCCGACGCCGCAGAGCGCTCCGCCGGGCTCATGACCCGCTCCCGGGGACGTGCTCCGCGGCGGCTTGGGCGGGCTCGTCCTGGGCCGACCCAGCCCCGACCGACTCACTCTCCACCGGTTCGCCCTCGCCCAGGCGCGGCAGTACGAGGGTGAAGGTGGAACCGCGCCCGGGGGCGGACCACAGCTCGACGGTGCCGCCGTGGTCGGCGGCCACGTGCTTGACGATACTCAGGCCCAGGCCGGTGCCCCCGGTGGCGCGCGAGCGGGCCTTGTCCACGCGGTAGAAGCGCTCGAAGACGCGCTCCTGCTCCTCCTTGGGGATGCCGATGCCCTGGTCGACCACGGCGATGCGCACGATGTCGGGGTCCTCCGCGTCCAGCGAGACGCCCACCGAGACCCGGGTGCGCGGCTCGGAGTAGCGGATGGCGTTGTCCAGCAGGTTGCGCACGGCGGTGGTGATGAGGGCGGCGTCGCCGCGCACCCGCAGTCCCTTGGTGCCGCCGGCCACGAGGGTGATCTGGCGGCCGTCGGCCTCGACGCGCACCCGGTCCACGGCCTCGGCGACGACGTCGTCGACGTCAACGACCTCGGGCTCGGCCAGGGCGTCACCCTCCTGGAGGCGGGTGAGCTCGATGATCTCCTGGACCAGGACGCCCAGGCGGCAGGCCTCCTTGCGCATGCGCCCGGAGTAGTCGCGCACGAAGTCGGGGTCGTCGGCGCCGGCCTCGACGGTCTCGGCCAGCAGCTGGATCGCGCCGACCGGGGTCTTGAGCTCGTGGGAGACGTTGGCGACGAAGTCGCGGCGCATGGCCTCAACCCGGCGGGCGGCGGTGTGGTCCTCGATGAGGATGAGGACACGCCCCTGGCCGATGCCGGCCACCCGCACCTGCAGGTGGAACTGGCCCGCGCCCGCCACCCGCCCCCGGGCCACGGTGACGGCCGCGTCCTGCGCCTGGCCCGAGGCCCGCACCCGCCCCACCATCGCCACCACGGTCGGTTCGATGACGGCGTCGTCGCGCACGATGTTGAAGGTGTAGGCCGATGCCGAGGCGCGCAGGACCTCGTCGTCGTCATCGAGGACGACGACGGTCGAGCGCAGCGCCGCCAGCACCGGGACGGCCGTATCGGTCCCGGCCAGTCCGGCCAGGTCGGCGGCGCTCGTGGCCGCCCTGCGCTCGCGCCGGGACAGCGCGACACCGATCGCCACCCCCAGGCACGTGAGAGCGGCGGCGGCAAGGAGGAGAACGGTGACGGTCAGACCCACGCCTCCAGGGTAGTTGAGTCCTCAGAGCGTCCACCGGCCGGCCCCGCCTGTGGGCGTGCCGCTTGCGGCGGAGTCGCGGGGCTGCTGTGCTTGGGGACAACATCCTTGGCGACGGCCTCGGCGGGATCGTCGAGCCGCACCACCGAGCCACCTCACCGACCGGCCCGAACCATCGGTCCTCGCCCCGAACAGGAGCAGCCTCATGCGCGCCATCTTCAACCAGGAGCTCAAGCAGCTGGGCTCCGACCTCGAGTCCATGGCCAACCAGGTCGCCACCGCGATCGAGCGGGCCGCGGAGTCCCTGCGCCAGGGGGACATCGTCATCGCCGAGCAGGTGATCGACGCCGACGAGCGCATCAACGACCTCCAGCGCGACATCGACGACCTGTGCGTCATGCTGCTGGCCCGTCAGCAGCCGGTGGCCGGGGACCTGCGCAATGTCCTGTCCGCGCTGCGCATGGCTCAGACCCTGGAGCGCCAGGGCGACCTGGCCCGCCACGTGGCGGCCATCGCCCGCGGTCGCTACCCCGAGCCGCCGCTGCCCGAGCCGGTCCTGGGGCTCATCCTGGAGATGGCGGACCTGGCGGTGCGCGCCGGCAAGGACGTCGCCCGCCTCATCTCGACGCGGGACCTGGAGCTGGCCTCCGTCATCCAGACCAACGACGCCGAGCTCGACGCCCTGCACCGCCGCTCCTTCCAGATGATCCTGGACCCGGCTCACGACCTGAGCCGCCAGCAGGTCATCGACGCCGTCCTCATGGGCCGCTTCCTGGAGCGCTTCGGCGACCACTCCACGTCGGTGGCCAGCCGCGTGGCCTACCTCGTCTCGGGCGCCTCCATGCCCGAGACGCATGACGCCGAGGACGCCGACGCGCTCCACTGAGCGCCCGGAACCAATGACGCGGGCGGCGTCGGACCTTCCTTGAGGTCCGACGCCGCCCGCATCATGGAGGGTGCGGCAGGCCGCCGGGGCTCACTTGCCCTGGTTGGCCACCGCCGCGATCTTGGCCTCGGCCTCGGGGTCGAGGTAGCGGCCGCCCTTCTTGAGGGGCTTGAGGGTCTCCTCGTCGAGCTCGTAGACCAGCGGGATCCCGGTGGGGATGTTGACGCCGGCGATGTCGTCGTCGGAGATGTCGTCGAGGTGCTTGACGATGGCGCGCAGCGAATTGCCGTGGGCGGCGATCATGACGGTCTTGCCGGTCTTGATCTCGGGGACGATGGTGCCCTCCCAGTAGGGCAGGAGGCGCTCGAGGACGTCCTTGAGGCACTCGGTGGCCGGGATGGGCTCACCGGTGTAGCGGGGGTCGGCGTCCTGGGAGAACTCCGAGCCGGCCTCGATGGCCGGCGGCGGCACGTCGTAGGAGCGGCGCCACTGCATGAACTGCTCCTCCCCGTACTCGTCCCGGATCTCCTTCTTGTTCTTGCCCTGCAGGGCGCCGTAGTGACGCTCGTTGAGGCGCCAGTTGCGCTCCACCGGGATCCAGTGGCGGTCCGCGGCGTCCAGGGACAGGTTGGCGGTCATGATGGCGCGGCGCAGCATCGAGGTGAAGAGCTTCTCGGGGAGGACGCCGGCCTCCTTGAGCAACTCGCCACCGTGGACGGCCTCGGCGCGGCCCTTGTCTGACAGTGGGACATCGACCCAGCCGGTGAAGAGGTTCTTCGCGTTCCATTCGCTCTCGCCGTGGCGGAGCAGTACGAGGGTGTAAGCCATGGCCCTATCCTGCCAGGATCGCGGGCATGGCGCGAGGCCCAAGAGGCCCAGGAGAGCGCCTCCATGGTGGGGTACCGGCGCATCGCACCAAAGGCACGACTGGCAGCGATACCGCCCGCTCACGGGGCGAATTCACGTATTGAAGAAAACACAACGACCCCGGTAATGCGCCTGAGCGCACAACCAGAGTCGTGGTGCGAGGTGGCAGTCAGCTCGAGAATGACCCGACGCGGGGTGCCGGCAGCATCTGAGCCAGGCGCCCCACGTTCCCTCAGTTGCCGGGGTTGACCTCGTAGTAGGCCTTGCGCACCTCAGCGGAGACGCGGCCGCGGTCAGAAACCTCAAGGCCCTGCTCACGGGCCCACTCGCGAATCTTCTGGGTGTCAGAGGGGCCGCTGGAACGACGACGACCGGAACTACGGCGGCCACCGGTGCGACGAGCCTTTCCAATCCATTCCTCAAGGGACTCACGAAGAGCGGCTGCGTGCTCGTCGTTCAGGTCGATCTCGTAGGAGACGCCATCAAGGGCGAAGGTGACGGTCTGATTGGCCTCGGACCCGTCGACATCGTCGACGAGGATGACCTGAGTCTTCTGTGCCATGATTCCTCATTCTGAGTGGAGGGAGCGGGCCCGAAGGATGTATCCCGCTGCGGACAACGTTAGATTAAACAATAGTTGCCGCCAATGCAACACGGCTATTCGTCGCCCTCATTACCAGCCGCCCCGCCCTCCAATCACACAGTGATGCGCGATGACATACCACCCCGAAGGTCTTGATGACTGAGACGAAAACTGTGAAAGCACTGAGGTCCTGTTTGGAGATCCCCACGAGACCCGACGGAACAATCCAGGCATGGCACCACACCTCCTCCAGCCGCATAGAGGTATCCAACGACCAGTCAATCCGAGGCGGCCAATCTCCCAGATGACTCTCAGATAGCGGTGGGGGATTCTCTCAGCCGGAAGACAATGCCTGAAGCGCCACCACCCTCACCCTGAGGAACATCACGTCAACCCAGGAGAATCCTCCCATTCAAGGCGCGACGCCCCCTTGCCGCTCGGCAGCGAAGGATTTCAGCCATGCGGTCATCCCCAAAACACGGGCCAGGAACGACCACCACAGCCACCTAATGTGCCGGACGGCACACCAAGAGCCCGCAGGCGAGGTGCTGGAAACCCAAAAGCCCCGGAAGGCATGACCTCCCGGGGCTGATCGAGCCGCCTGTGGGAATCGAACCCACGACCTATTCATTACGAGTGAATCGCTCTGCCGACTGAGCTAAGGCGGCGCTGGCACAAGCAGCAGAGCCGAACATACCGGCCCCGCGGCCGCCACCGCAATCCAGCACCGTGGGGAGAACCGTGTTCCTCGACACAGTTAACCGCCCGCCTCGCCGCATCGGCACCACCGCCGAGGACAAAGAGCCCTCCAAACCCCCAGACCTCCCCGGATTCCCCCCCGACTCAGCACTGGATCATGACGACGTCGTGGCACATCCCGGACAGGAGTGCGCCTGAGCTCGACTGCCACCCCGCATCACCCGCACCATCCGGGGCCCGGTATTCTCCGCACGTCATTCAACAGGTCTCCCTCTCCGTAAGGATCCCCATGAGCGAGTCTCCGTCCACCCACTCCCCCACCTCTCCATCACCACAGACGGGTGCTTCACCGTCACCCTCCCAAGCTTCCCAGCCCGACCAGATCCGGGACCGCGGCGACGCCGGCTACAACAAGTCGTTGAAGAACCGTCACCTGCAGATGATCGCCATTGGCGGCTCCATCGGCACGGGTCTTTTCATGGGTGCCGGCGGGCGACTCAAGGACGGCGGGGCGGGACTGATGTTCGCCTATGCCGTCTGCGGAATCTTCGCCTTCCTCATGGTGCGTGCTCTGGGCGAGCTCGCCATCCGCAGACCCTCCTCCGGAGCATTCGTCTCCTACGCCCGTGAGTTCCTCGGCGAGAAGGGCGCCTACATCACCGGCTGGTTCTTCTTCCTGGACTGGTCGGTCACCGTCATGGCCGACATCACGGCCGTGGCCCTCTACCTCCACTACTGGACGGCTCTGAAGGTTGTCCCGCAGTGGGTCTTCGCGCTCATTGCGCTCGTCCTGGTCTTCATCCTCAACATGCTGAACGTCAAGATGTTCGGTGAGGCCGAGTTCTGGTTCGCGCTCATCAAGGTCGCCGCCATCGTGTCCTTCATGGTGGTGGCCATCGTCGCCATTGTTCTCGGGCTTCACACCGGAACGGATCCCGACGGAGGCGCGATCACCGCGGGGGCTCACAACATCCTCGGAAACGGTGGGTTCTTCCCCGAGGGATTCCCGATCGTCTTCGCCCTGACCCTCGGCGTCGTCTTCGCCTTCGGTGGCACGGAGATGGTGGGCGTGGCGGCCGGAGAGGCGAAGGACGCGGAGAAAATCCTGCCCAAGGCGATCAACTCGATGATTCTGCGCATCTTCGTCTTCTACGTCGGCTCGGTCATGCTGCTGGCGCTGGTCCTGCCCTACACGTCCTACTCCAAGACCGAGTCGCCCTTCGTCACCTTCTTCTCCGGGATCGGTGTGCCCTATGCCGGCGACATCATCCAGGTCGTGGTTCTCACCGCCGCGCTGTCCTCCCTCAACGCCGGCCTGTACGCCACCGGACGCACCCTGCGCTCCATGGCGGTGGCCGGCGAGGCCCCTCGGGTGGCGGCCGGACTCAACAAGCACCAGGTTCCTGCCGGGGGCATCATCATCACCTCCGCCCTGGGGCTGCTCGGCGTCGTCCTCAACGCCTACCTGCCCGGTGACGCCTTCGACATCGTCATGAACCTGGCCGGCATCGGCATCGCCGGGACCTGGGGAGCCATCCTCGTCACTCACCTCGCCTTCCTGCGGCGGGTGCAGGAGGGCAAGGAGGTGCGGCCGGCCTACCGGATGCCCTGGGCCCCCTGGTCCAACTACGCAGCCCTGGCCTTCTTCACCATCGTCGTCGTCTCGAACGTGGCCGACCCGGCCGGACGTTGGACTCTGGCCCTATTCGCCGTCGTCGCTGTCATGATGGTGGCAGGCTGGTACGCGGTGCGGGGACGCATTCGGGGCGACCTGCTCGACGAGGTCCTCGCCGACGAGGTGGACGAAGCCGCATCCGCCCCGTCGCACGAGGCCTGAGCGACAGGAGGCTGAGCCCATGCACGTTCACATCATCTACACCGGGGGCACCATCGGGATGGTGGGCTCCCCTCACGGCCTCGTTCCCGGTGCGGATCTGGAGGGGTGGCTCGACTCGCTGCTGGCGGGCACGCCCCTGGCACGCTCGGTGTCCGTGACCTCGCTGACCCCGCTCATCGACTCCTCGAACGCCACCCCGCTGTCCTGGCAGGCGATCGTGGACGACCTGCGCGCCCACGCCGCGGCCGACCCGCAGACAGCCTTCGTCATCCTGCACGGGACCGACACCATGGCCTACACCAGTGCCGCCCTGTCCTATGCGCTGACGGATCTGAGCGTTCCGGTCGTCGTCACCGGTTCCCAGCTCCCCCTCGGAGAACTGGGAACCGACGCCGCAGCGAATGTCACCGGGGCGCTCAAGGCCGCCACCTCCGGGCGCCTGAGCGGGGTGGCGCTGTTCTTCGGACATCGGCTCCTGGCCGGGAACCGGGTCACGAAGTCCTCCTCGTGGGCCTTCACCGGTTTCGAGTCCCCCAATGCGGCTCCTCTGGCCACCACTGGCGCCCCGTGGCAGTGGGCCCCAAGCACCCGGGGCGGAGCCGGTTGGAAGAACGTCGCCCCCTACGCCCGTCACGACGTCGTCGTGGTCGACCTGGTGCCGGGCATCACCGCGGCCCGCCTGGAGGCGCTGCTGACACCGCTGCCCGAGGCCGTGATCCTGCGGGCCTTCGGAGTCGGCAACGTGCCGTCCCAGGAGCCGGGGCTGACCGACGTCGTCGAGCGGGTGATCGATGCCGGGACGGCCGTCATCGTCACCTCCCAGTGCCACGAGTCCGAGGTCCTCCTGGGGCACTACGAGGCCGGGGACGCACTGGCCCGCAGTGGCGCCGTCGGCAGCCGCGACATGACCCTGGAGGCCGCCTACGCCAAGGTCCAGTTCCTGCTCTCGCAGGGGTTGACGGGAGACGACCTGGCCGGCTGGATGGGACGGTCCATCGCCGGTGAGCTGAGCCAGTGAGGCGAGCGGCCCGTAAGCCTCGCGGTGCCGGACCCTCCACTCCCTCCACTGCCCACTGACGAATCGGCCCCGGACGACGCGACTGTCGTCCGGGGCCGATCTCATGGCCTGCGGGAACCGGGAGGGCCGGCTGGCCTGGCGAGGGTCAGCAGGTGAGTCCCTTGGCCGGCATCGTCCCGTTGAGCAGGTAGGTGTCCACAGCCTTCTTGACGCAGTCGTTGGAGCGCCCGTAGGCGGTGTGCCCGTTGCCCTTCCAGGTCATGAGCTGACCGGACTCGAGCTGATCGGCCAGCGCCTCGGACCAGGCGTAGGGCGTGGCCGGGTCGCCGGTGGTGCCCACCACGAGGATCGGCGCGGCACCGGAGGCCGTGATCTTCTCGCGCTTGCGGCTCGACGTGTGGCCCCAGCCCTGGCAGTAGGCGTCGGGGTAGAGCAGCTGGGAGCCGAAGGTGGGCGAGGCCTCGTTGACGGCCTTGGCCTCCTCCTCCCAGGAGGTGTTGTCCCCCTGGACCGGGTAGTCCAGGCAGTTGACCGCCATGAGGGCCTCAGCGCCGTTACCGGAGTAGCTGCCGTCGCTCTGACGGGAGGAAACGGCGTCGGCGATGGCCAGCAGCGCGCTTCCGTCCGGAGTTCCCGCCTTGCCCATCGCCTGGGACAGCGCCAGGGTGAGGGAGGGCCACAACTGGGTCTGGTACATCGAGCCCAGCACCCCGTAGACCGCCAGGTCGTAGGTCAGCGGCCGCTTGTCGTCGGAGGTCGGCAGGGGCGCCGCCTTCGTGGACTCGAGGAACTCGCGGACCTGGGAGACTCCGGAGTCGACGTCCCCGCTCAGGGGGCAGCCCAGCTTGGAGCTCTGGCAGTTCTGCACGTAGGCCCGCAGCGACGCCTCGAAGCCCTTGGCCTGCCCCAGGGACAGGTCCGCGGCGCTCAGGGAGGGGTCGACGGCGCCGTCGAGGACCAGCCGCCCGGTGTTGGCGGGGAACAGCTCGGCGTAGGTGGCCCCCAGGTAGGTGCCGTAGGAGAAGCCCAGGTAGGTCAGCGCCTGCTGGCCGTCAACCGCCCGCAGGATGTCGAGGTCCTTGGCGGCACTGATGGTGTCGATGTGGTCCAGGAGCCCCGCGGGGCTGGTCTTCGACGCGCAGGCCTCCCCCATCTTCTGAGCACGCTCCTGGGTGGCGGCGGCCGAGGGGGTCGCCGGGTCGTTCGCCCCGGCTCGTTCGGCGTCGAGCTCGGCGTCGGTCAGGCAGTCGACCGCCGAGGAGGCGCCCACGCCACGCGGGTCGAAGCCGACGACGTCGTAGGAGCTGGTGAGGTTCTTGGAGAAGTAGGAACCGGCGCTCTCGACCAGCTCGATGCCCGATCCTCCCGGCCCACCCGGGTTGACGAACAGCGAGCCGACGGAGTCCTCGCTAGCGGCCCGCTTCTTCACCGCGATCTCGATCGTCTCGCCACCGGGGTTGTCGTAGTCCAGCGGCACCTTGACCTTGGCGCAGGTGAAGCCGGTGTCCTTCCCCGACTTCGCCTCGCCCATCCCCTTCTTGTCACAGGCGTACCAGGAGACCTTCTGGTTGTAGAAGCTCTCCAGCCCGGCCGGAATCGTTGCCGTGGCCGACGCCGTTGCCGGCGTTGCCTTGATATCGGTGTCGTCCTGGCAGGCGGTCAGGCCCCCGCACACCAGAAGCGCGGAGAGCGCCACGAGCAGAGGCTTGATACGAGGCCGAGGCGAGGTCGCAGTAGTCACGATGTGAACCATATGCTGCCGTACCGCCGGGGGCCTCCTCCTGGAGACGGAGTGGGAAGAAGTTCCCATCGAGACCCCCGGGGCGGGGACGGTCCAGCTTCACTGTCCGTTCTTGCAGGTCAGCCCCTCCTCGGGCATGGTCCCGCTGATGAGGTAGGTGTCGACGGCCTTCTGGACGCAGGCCCCCGAGCGCCCGTAGGCGGTATGGCCGTTGCCCTCCCAGGTCAGGAGCCGGCCGGACTCGAGCTGATCGGCCAGGGCCTGGGACCAGGCGTAGGGCGTGGCCGGGTCGCCGGTGGTGCCCACCACCAGGATGGGGGCCGCCCCCTTGGCGTGGATGGGTGCGGGCTTGCGGGTCCCGTTGTGCCCCCAGGCCTGGCAGCGCGCATCCTGGTTGCCCAGAGAGGCACCGAAGGTGGGCGAGCTCTGGAGGATCTGCTGGTACTCCTTCTCCCAGCTAGTCATATCGCCCTGGACGGGGATGTCCAGGCAGTTGACGGCATAGAAGGTCGGAGCGCTGCCTCCGGCCACCACCTTGCCGTAGAGCACCTGGATGTAGGAGCCGTCCTTCTGGGTGATGGCCTGGTCGAGGGCGTAGGTGAGGAAGGGCCAGTACTCGGAGGTGTACAGGAATCGGCGAACGACGCTGCGGATCGTGCTGCCATCCACGGTGACGTTCGGGTCTGAGGTCTTCAGTGGCGCCTGGTCGGCCGAGGAGATGAGGGTGCGAACCTGCTGGACTCCGGCGTCGGCATCACCGGTCAGGGGGCAGCTCTGGCCCTCCTGGACGGCCTGGCCGGACTGGCACTGCTGGACGTAGGTGCGCAGTGCGGTCTCGAAGCCCTGGGCCTGCCCGGAGGCCCGGTCCCCCAGCGACAGGGAGGGGTCGACGGCGCCGTCGAGGACCATGCGGCCGGTGTTGGCGGGGAAGAGCTCGGCGTAGTGAGCACCGAGGTAGGTGCCGTAGGAGAAGCCCAGGTAGTTGAGCTTCTGGTCCCCGGACAGCGCCCTGAGGACATCAAGATCCCGAGCCACCGAGACGGTATCCACATGGTCGAGCAGCCCGGCCGGCTTGGTGTGGGTGGCGCAGTTGGCCTCCTCCTGCTTGAAGTCCTTGGTGATCTCCTCGATCAGGGTCGGGAAGGCGACGTTGGCCTCTGCTCCGCCGTCGGCGGCAGGATTCTCAGCGTCCCGGAAGGGGGTGGGGTCGTCCCCGGCGACGTCGGCGACGAGGGATCCGGGCTGGAGGTCGTTGACGCCCATGCCCCCCTGGGCGGCCTTGGCGGGCTGCTGGCCCGCGCCGTCATCGCAGGTGATGGGGGTGGAGGCACCGACGCCGCGGGGGTCGAAGCCGATGATGTCGTAGGCCTGATTGAGGGTGGGCGAGAACTCGGTCTCGTTGTTCTCCACCATCTCCACCCCGGAGTAGCCGGGGCCGCCGGGGTTGACGAAGAGGGTGCCCTGGCGCACCGAGCCGGTGGCCAGGTGCTTCTTCATCGCGATCTCAATGGTCTGGCCACCCGGCTGGGAGTAGTCCAGCGGCACGGTGACCTTGGCGCACTGAAAACCGGTCTTCTCAGCCGACTTCTCCATCCCACCGGTGGCCACGCAGTCGTACCACTCGACCTTCTGACCGTAGAAGGACTCCAGCCCCCGAGGAACCGCCGCCTTAGACGACGCTGCCGGAGCCGGCCCTGCGGCGGGCAGCGCAGCAGTGGGGACCGCACCGGCCCCCACCCCCAGGCACACACCCGCCACCGCCGCCAGCACCCCGGCAGACACCCGACGGCGCCCCGGGGCGACTCGTCGCGGACCAGACAATTCATTCACGCTATTTTTCATAACCGTTATATTACAAACAGTAAACGGACGTGTCCGCGTCATGAGCAGGCATCTGGGAGAAGAAAAGAACCGTGGTTGGGGCGCCTGCCTCCGGCTCCCCAACCACGGTGATGCGTACCCGCAGCCCCTGACGCCCGTCAGCGGGACGCCGGTCGGAGGGCGGCGGTTCCTCGAGGGCTCACTGCTTGCCGTGGCACGTCAGTCCCTTCTTAGGCATGGTGCCGGTGAGCAGGTAGGTGTCGACCGCCTGGGTGACGCAGGGGCCGTGCCCGGAGTTGGTGTAGGCCGCGTGCCCGTTGCCCTCCCAGGTGAGGAGCTGACCGGAGTCCAGCTGGTCTGCCAGCGCCTCCGCCCACTCGTACGGAGTGGCCGGGTCGCCGGTCGTCCCGATCACGAGGATCGGCGCGGCCCCCTTGGCGTGGAGCGCCTTGGACGGCTGGGTGCCGGTGTGCCCCCAGGCCTGGCAGCCGAGGTCGCCGGCCTCCGTGACGGTTGCGAAGCGGGGGGCGATCCTCTCCAACTCCTTGCTTTGCACCGTCCAGGTGGCCATGTTGCCCTCGACCCGGTAGTCCAGGCAGTTGATGCCGATATTCGCTCCGGTGTTGACCTGGGGCTGCGCGGCGATCTGGTCCGCCATGGCCCTGAAGGCCGAGGCGTCGTGCTGGTTGATGACCTGCCCCAGGGCCTCACTGACGGCGCTCCACGAGCTCTCCGGGAAATAGAGTATGAACCCCACGATCCGCTTCATCTCCTCACCCGTCACCGGACGATTCGGATCCGATGAGGGCACGGGCGACTGGTTGGCCGAGGTGAAGACGTCTCCGATCTGCTGGACGCCCGCGTCAGTGTCACCGGACAAGGGGCAGCTCTGTCCCGACTGGCACCAGGCGACATAGTTGCGCAGCGCCCGTTCGAAGCCGCGGGCCTGCCCCTGCCTGCGCTCGTTGTAGGTCAGGCTGGGGTCCAGGGCGCCGTCGAGGACCAGCCGCCCGGTGTTGGCCGGGAACAGCTCGGCGTAGGTGGCCCCCAGGTAGGTGCCGTAGGAGAAGCCCGTGTAGTTGAGCTTCTGGTCCCCGGACAGTGCCCGCAGCACGTCGAGATCCCGGGCCACCGAGACGGTGTCCACATGGTCGAGCAGCTCGGTCGGCTTGGTGCGGGAGGCACAGTCGGCCTCCAGCTGCTTGAAGCGTTCGGACATAACGGTGGCCCGCTTCTCGAATGCTACGGGGGCGCCTGCGCCATCGACTGGAGAGACCCCCTCCATCGCCTTCGCCTCCGCGTCGGTGCTGCAGGTGATGGCGGTGGAGGAGCCGACGCCGCGGGGGTCGAAGCCGATGATGTCGTAAGCCTTCTGCACTCCGGCGAAGGTCGTCGTCGCCATCGCGCCGACGTTGTCCACCCCGGATCCGCCGGGGCCGCCGGGGTTCATGAAGAGGGTGCCCTGGCGCACCGAGCCGGTGGCCAAGTGCTTCTTCATCGCGATCTCAATGGTCTGCCCGTCCGGCTGGGAGTAGTCCAGCGGCACGGTGACCTTGGCGCACTGAAAACCGGTCTTCTCAGCCGACTTCTCCACTCCAGCCGTGGCCACACAGTCGTACCACTCGACCTTCTGACCATAGAAGGACTCCAGCCCCCGGGGAACCGCCGCCTTAGACGACGCAGCCGCAGCCGGCCCTGCGGCGGGCAGCGCAGCAGCGGGGACCACACCGGCCCCCGCCCCCAGACACACACCCGCCACAGCCGCCAGCACCCCAGCAGACACCCGACGGCGCCGAAGCCCTCCGGGGCGTCGCCTCGCCTCCGCGAGCGCAGGCACGATCCGATTCCTTGGATGATGCTTCGTTCTCGTTTCCATACCCAGCATGGTATGAACCGGTCGGTCGGTGTGTGATCCCTCTCAGGGATGAGATGGGCCGTTGCCTTCTCCCCCGCGAGTCCTGGTGCCCTCCGGGTCCTCGGCGGGCACCAGCCCCCAGGAGGCGGCCCATGCCCAGAGCCGATCGAGCTCGCCCTCCATGAGGTAGCGGGCCCTGGGCTCGGTAAGTGCTCGAGTACTCATTCCTCCCAGGACCACCGTGCCCGTCTCACCGCGCACCGTCGCCTGCACGCTCGGGCCCGCGTCGCGGACGCGCAGAGCGGATCGGGGTTGCCGGGTGATGTCGAAGGCCTCCCGGGAGCCGGGCCAGGCGAGGTCGTAGGAGCGCAGCAGCGTCCTGCTGTGGATGCCGCTCCGGTCGAAGACGGTTCGCGGCCGCAGGGTCAGGTAGCCCATGAGGAGGCACAGTGCCGCCGCCGCGAAGCAGGCGAGCATTCCCCGGTACTGCCCGGAGGCCATGATCGCCAGCCCGATGGCCAGACCCAGGAGGCCGACAGCGGTCAGTCCCCAGGCGATGACTCGCTCCTGCGGGCTCGATCTGCGGATGATCGGCTCGAACCGAGCGGCGTGGCCGCCGTCCTCGCCCCCTGGCTGTATAACGGTCATGTCACGACTCTTCCACACCGGGCCGTGGCCGTCCTGGTTTTGACGGGCGCGTCGACGGTCGCTCAGGGCTACGACGACGGCCTCATGCCCCACCCCAGGCCGGATGGGGCATGGCACTCACCGTCCTTCGGCCTGGGGTCGCAGCTGCACCATGAGAGCCTCGACGGCCAGCAGGGGGGCGGCGTTGGAGCGCAGGCGGCTGCGGCACTCCTCGATGGCGGCGATGCGGGCCAGGGACTGCTCGGGGCTCGTCGTGCGGGCGGCCTGGTCGACGGCGTCGGACAGGTCGAGGTTGACGCGCTCGACATCGCTGCCCATCTGAGTGGTGAGCACGTCACGGTAGAAGGACAGCAGGTCAATCATGGCCCGGTCCAGCACGTCGGTACGGGCGCGCTTGGCGCGGCGCTTCTGGTCCTCCTCGAGCTGACGGATCTGGGCGCGCAGGGCTGCCGGGATCTTCCCGTCGCTCTCCAGGCCGAGGGCGCGGGTGAGCTCGGCCTTCTCGCGGGCGTCGCGCTCGGCGGTGGCCTCCTTGGCCTCGGACTCGGCGGCCTCCACCAGGGAGGCGGCGGCCAGGACGGCGTCACCGACGCTGCGCAGGGAGACGGGGGCGAGCAGGAGGCGGCGGCGCCGGTCCCAGGCGTCGGCGTCGGTGGCCAGGTGGCGGGCGAGCCCAATATGCGACTGGCTGGCCCGGGCGGCCCGGGCGGCCAGCTCGGGGTCGGCTCCGTCGCGGCGCACGAGGAGCTCGGCGACGGCGTCGGCCGGCGGGATCCGCAGCGTCACCAGGCGGCAGCGGGAGCGGATGGTGGGCAGGACGTCATCGGCGCTGGGGGTGCACAGCAGCCAGACGGTCTGGGGCGGGGGCTCCTCGATGGACTTGAGCAGGACGTTGGTGGTGCGCTCGGCCATGCGGTCGGCATCCTCGACGAGGATGACGCGCCAGCGCCCGGTCCAGGGGCGGCGCTGGGCCTCACCGATGAGGGTCTTGACCTCCTCCATGGTGATGATGAGCTTCTCGGTGGCCAAGCGCACGACGTCGGGGTGGGAGCCGGCCATGACGTCACGGCAGGGCTTGCACTGCCCGCATCCAGGGACGGGGCCGGTGCACTGCAGGGCGGCGGCGAAGGCGCGGGCGGCGTTCGAGCGGCCCGATCCGGGTGGGCCGGTCACGAGCCAAGCGTGGGTCATGGCGAGCCCGGCCGCCGCAGCCGCCGCGGAACCGGCTCCCCCGTCTGATCCTTCCTTGGGGGCGAGACCGGCGGCGGCCTGTGCCTCGCGCTGCTCAGCTGCTTCTCGGGCGGCCTGGGCTGCGGCGGTGAAGGCGGACACGGCGCTCTCCTGGCCGACGACGTCCTCCCACACGCTCATGAGCCCGCCTCCTCGCCCGACCCGGCGGCGCTGCGGCGGGCGGCGGCCTCCACGAAGGCCTCCAGGCCCAGGAGCACCCCCTGGTGGGCCCCGCCGTGGGCGAGGTGCACGCCGTGGCGGCGCACGGCGGCGACAACGGCCTCGATGACGTCGTCGGCCACCTGGTCGACGGGCCGGTCGGCGTCGACGACGACGAAGCGCTCGGGCTCGGACTGGGCCAAGGTGAGGAACTGCTCGCGCAGGACCACGCGGAAGGCGTCCCCCTCCTGCTCGAGGCGATCCTTGGCTCCGCGGCCGGTGGTGCGCCGTTCGGCCAGGTCGGGGTCGCCGTCGAGCAGAACGGTCAGGTCCGGCAGGAGGCCCTCGGTGGCCCACAGGGACAGGTCGCGGACCTCCTGAGGGCCGAGCGAGCGAGCCGCCCCCTGGTAGGCGACGGAGGAGTCGAGGTAGCGGTCGGCCAGGACGACGGCGCCGCGCTCGAGGGCGGGCCGCACGCGGGTGGCGATGTGGTGGGCGCGGTCGGCGGCGTACAGGAGGGCCTCGGCGCGCGGGGCGACGTGCCCGCCGTGCAGGAGGAGGCGGCGGATCTCGACGCCGAGCTCGGTGCCGCCCGGTTCACGGGTGAGGATGTGGTCCACGTCCGCTGCGGTCAGCAGGTCGGCGAGGATGCGGATTTGCGTCGTCTTACCGACGCCGTCGCCTCCCTCGAAGGAGATGAACAGACCGGGGCCGGACGGGGGCGGAACGGGGGCGCCGGAAGCAGCGGGAGGGGCAGCGGTGGTCACAGGCCCAGGGTAACGGTCCGTGGGGAAGGCCCCGGGAGCGCCGACCGGTCGCCGGCGGGCGCACGGGGCGAGGCGAGGCCCTGGAGCGTGGAACGGCGCCGCTACCGGCCACCGCCACTCGTGCTCTCAGGCGATGCTCTCAGTGGTCCTGGCGGAGGTAGATACGGCAGCAGGTCCGCCAGGAGGCGCCCAGCCCCACGGCGGAGAGCACGGCGATGAGCCCGAGCCCGCCGGCCAGCACCACCTGCTGGGGCATGGACTCCAGCGCACTCAGCACCCCGAAGACCACGGGCATCTCGATGCAGAAACCGATGGCGAGGCCCCACAGGGCGAGCACGGGCAGGGAGGTGGTCCCGCCGCACGCGGCGAGCAGGAGCGGCTCCACCGCGGCGATCACCCCGAAGAGGAACAGACAGGTGAGGTGCCGGCCCACGGCGTCGTTCGATAACCCACCCACGGCCAGGAGCACTGCTGTTTCCCCGACGAACAGGATCACCCAGCCGGCCGCGAGCAGGAGGTAGCGGGCAGCCAGGACATCAAGACGAGTAGCGGGCAGTGCCCCGTAGAGCTGACGCATCCGGGCCTCACGGGAGGGCCGCCAAAGCATCAGGCCCACCATCAACACCGCGGCTAGCAGGTAGTACACCAGCTTGTCCGGGGAGAAGGGCCCCAGCCATCCCCTCACTCCGGGCACGGCCACTCCCAGAGCACCGAGCGCGCACAGCCCCAGCAGCGCCGCGGTGTCCCGTCGCCTCCAGGTGAAGAGCAGCTCCAGGCGCATGACGGCTCTCACCGTTTCCCACCGGCTCAGGGCACCCGGCCCCCGCACCTGCGACGCCGCAGGATCACCGGCAGTGGGCACGGCAGATACAGTCCGCGCGGCAGAGGCAGCGGACTCGGGCACGGACTCGGGCATGATCTGTCTCCTCACTTCTTCTTGCTTCTTCCTAAGCCGGGCCTCAGTGGTCCTGCCTGGTGTAGATGCGGAGGCAGAGCATCCAGGAGGCCCCCAGTCCCGTGGGGACGAGTACGAGGAGCAGGGCCATCAGGGCCAGGAGCATCCCGGGCTGGGAGACGGCGGTCAGGGACACCGCCTCGGATCCCTTGACGAACCCGCCGAGCAGGCCCAGGACTGCGATTACCGCCATCATGACCACAATCCCCGTCAGTGGGCTGCGGTACCTGGCAAGCACTGGGGGCATCACTGCACAGATCCCCAGCACTGCCACCACCCACGCCAGCACTGTCACCCAGACCAGGGGATCGGCACCACCGAGCGCACCGAGCAGGTGGATGGCGGCCAGGAGGACTGAGGCACCCCCGTAGGCCAGGCTGAGCAGGTAGTGGCCGGCAAGCACCTCGGCGCGGGTCACGGGCAGTGCCCCGTAGAGCCGCAGGGCACCTGAGGAGCGCGAAGGATCCCACAGGGTCAGGCACACCACCCCGCACAGGGTCAGGAGCAGGAAGGGCGGGAAGATCGCCAGGACGAGCACCAGCGGAAGCGGGAGCACCACCCCCAGCCAGCGGTGCGCGACGAGACCAACCTGCGCGACGAGGATCAGCCCGATCATCGTCGTCAGGTACACCTGATTCCAGGCAACCAGCTCCAGGTGCATGACGGCTCTCACCGTTTCCCACCGGCTCAGGGCACCCGGCCCCCGCACCGCCGCAGGAGTAGTGGGAGCCTGAGTGCCGCAGGACTCGGCGGCAGCGGGCAGGGTGGCTGCGGCCCGCGCAGCAGACACGACGGACTCGGGCATGGTCGATCTCCTCACTTCTTCTTGCTTGTTCCTCGGCCGGACCTCAGTGGTCCTGGCGCCCGTACCAGCGGAGGGCCACCACCAGGGAGGCGCCCAGGAGGGCGGGGCAGGCCAGGGCGACCAGGACGGCTGGCACCGGCTGGCGCAGTACCTCGGCCACGGGTCCTGCCAGCAGCGGGGTGCCGCCGTAGAGGGCGCCGGCTCCCGCCCCCAGGCACAGCCCCCACATCCACAGGGCCCGCTCGGGGGCCAGGCACAGGAACAGGGGCAGCCCGAGGGCCGCGGACAGGCAGATGACGAACAGGCCGGCCATGAGACCGCCCCAGTCACCGGTGAGAGCGGCCGCCGGTACGCAGACCAGGCCGGAGAGGAGCGCCAGGGCGATCCCCTCGGCCCAGCGGGCACCGACCAGCTCGCTGCGCCGCAGCGGCAGCGCCCCGTAGAGGCGCTCCATGTGGTGAGCGGACTCGACGGCCCTCTGGGCGTACTGGGCGCACAGCCCCAGGGCGACCCCCGCCATCACCGTCGTCTGCAGACGGCCGGCCAGGACGTCCATGGCGATGTACAGCGCCAGCGCCAGGGGCAGGAGGAGCAGTGGACCACGACGGCGCAGCATGATGAGGTCGAGTTGCAGCACCGCCCCCACCCCGGCGAGCGCCGTCTCGCCGCTGCCCTCAGGGCCTGCCGGCCCAGTCGCCGCGGTCGCTCCGATGCCCCGGCTGCTATCGGGCGCTGTCCCCGTCGTCGTCCCCATCATCGTGGCGCTCACTGGTCCTGCTTGAGGTAGAGGCGGCGGCTCAGCGCCCACAGGCCGACGAGGGCGCAGGCGCCCAGGGCCAGGAGCAGGCAGTGGCCCGTCGTCGTCCTCAGTGCAAGGTCCCGGATCGGCCTGAAGCTGAGCACCAGCGCACCCAACGCCCCCGGGACCACGATCGCGATCACCCAGACGTGCAGGCCACGCCAACGCCCGAAGTGCAGGAACACGGGAATTCCCAGGGCCTGCCCCATGATGAGGACAAGGGGAACGTCGAGCAGTTCACCCGGGAGCACACCCAGGGGGAGGCCTATGGCCGCGTAGAGGACCGAGGCGGCCAGGACGAACAGCATCGCGACCGCCCAGTAGGAATCGATGACCTCGGCCCGGGAGACGGGCAGAGAGGCCAGCAGACGGTTGATGCCGGAGCGCTCGGCGATCACTCCCGATAGGCCCCCGGCCAGGGCGGCCCCCGTGAGGAATCCGCTGACCGGGACGATACTTCCGGAGACGAAGCTGACGGCGCCCATAATGAGGAGAAGGCCGAGGAGGAAGGGCAGGGGACCCCGCAGGCCCAGGAGATGCAACCGCACCAGCGAGATCACCCGAGCGCCCCGTCCGGGCCCGGCCGCGGCGCCCCTCGTCATCGAGCCGGCCGGCACCTCGGCCACTGCGGCCGCCTCGGCGGGGCGCTCGCGTCGATCCGTGGTCATGAGGTCATTCACGGCCCGCCTCCTTGGCGATGTGCACGGCGAGATCCTCAATGGTGGGGACCTCGACGACGATGCGGTCCGTCAGCGCCTCGGCGGCGTCGGCCGGCATCATGGCCTCCCAGCCCAGCGACGTGCTGCGCAGCCCGAGGCTGGCCTGGCGCACGGCGTCGGTCAGGTGCTCGGGTATGCCGCGCACGAGACGGAAGGAGTCGATGATCTCCTCAGCGGTGCCGTTGGCCACGACCCTGCCCCGACTGAGGATGACCAGGTAGTCGGCCAGCCGATCGAGGTCGGAGGTGATGTGGGTGGAGAACAGGATGGTGCGGCCCTCCTCCACCATGAACTGGGCGAGCATGTCCACCATCTCGCTGCGGGCCAAGGGGTCCAGACCGCCGGTGGGCTCATCGAGGATGAGCAGCTCGGGATCGTGAGCCAGGGCCACCGCCATCTGCAGGC
The DNA here is from genome assembly GCF_016694895.1 of Actinomyces sp. HMT 175. NCBI lineage: Bacteria > Bacillati > Actinomycetota > Actinomycetes > Actinomycetales > Actinomycetaceae > Actinomyces > Actinomyces sp. HMT 175. The sequence goes on along the minus strand of NZ_CP068012.1, from coordinate 324,241 downwards.
GCATGCCCATGCCTCGGCTGAGCTCCTTGACCTTCTTAGTGGGGGCCAGGCCCGCGGCCTGGAGCTCGGCGTCGTAGCGCTCCTGGGACCAGGTGGGGTAGAAGCGCCCGATGCCACGGCCCAGGTCCTTCAGGCGCCATTCGGGGTTGTAGGGCGGGGCATCGAAGACGACGCCGATGCGCTCATGGCCCAGGGTGGTGGCCGAGCCGGCATCGGGGTGGATCATGCCCAGGGCGGCCTTGATGGTGGTGGTCTTCCCCGAGCCGTTGGCCCCGACGAAACCTGTCACGTAGCCGGCGGGAACGGAGAAGGTGACATCACTGAGGCTGAAGTCCGGGTAGTGCTTCGTCAGGTGGGAGATCTCGACGGGGTTCACTTCTTGTCCTTGGAGGTGGTGGAGGTGGTGATGATGGTCTGAAGCATGGTGTGGAGCTCCTCGTCACTGAGCTGGGCCAGGCGCGCGCGCTCCACGGCGCGGTCGAGGTGCTCCTCGACCTCCCGCAGCACCTGCTCGCGCACCAGCTCGGAGTCCCGGGGCAGGACGAAGTAGCCCTTGCCGGGAACGTTGGCCAGGAAGCCGTCAGTGACGAGGTCGGAGTAGGCGCGGGTGGTGGTGATGACGCTGACACGCAGGTCCCGGGCCAGAGCCCGGATCGAGGGCAGCATCTCGTCGGCCTCCACCTGGCCCGTCAGGATCGCGTCCCTGACCTGCTGGGCGATCTGCTCGTAGATGGGAACTCCCGCCGTGTTGGACAGGACGACCGAGAGCGGCATAGCAACTCCTTCCGTACATGCACACTATAGACAGTAGGTGCACAGTGGAGTCAAGTGCTGTTCCACCCGCATACGGTGTGGGACACCTGTGGCCGAGACGCCTCGGAGCAGAGACGACCCCGGCGACTGGGCCCAGGCCCAGTCGCCGGGATTCAGGAACGGGTCCGGTCACCGCACCCTTCAGACGCCGCCGCTGCGCGCCGTCGACTATCGCGATGGCAGCCGGGCGGGGGAAGGCGCGGCGAGGCGGGACTCAGCCCTCGCTTCCCTGCTGGCGGGTCTCAGTGTTGTGGCCGAAGTCCTCCACCTTCGGACTGTTGCCGGCCCAGACCACCTCAGCGTTGGTTCCCTTGATGACGACGCGATCGACATCCTTGACGTAGACAGTGACGTTGTTGCCGGAGACGGTCAGCAGGCCGACGTAGTCGGCGAAGACCTTCGTGTTGTTGGCGGCAACACTGAGACTGTTCACCTCCCCCTCGATACGGAGGTCGTCGCCGGACTTGTCCAAGAGCATGGTCGGGCTCGCCGAGACGGTCTTCTCCACGAACTCCAGGTCGCTCAGCCAGTCACTGTCGGTGATGGTCGCCCGAGCGCCGGGACGCTCACCACTCGCAGGCCGGGCGCCTGCCTCGGGAGCGCTGGAGCCGACGGCGGCAGGCGAGGCCTGTTCCGGGGTACTGGGCGCAGCGGCCTGCGATCGGGGCGCCTGGGAGGCGGTCGTCGCAGCCGTTGACGGCGACGACGCAGCCGACTGCTCCGGGGCCGAGTCCTCCTGGCCCGCCGCTGCGGCGGTTCCCTGGTCGGACGAGCCTCCACCCACTGAGATGGAGCAGGCGCTGATGCCGGTCAGGGACAGGGCCACGAGGACGACAGCGGCTGCGCGGCGAGGACGGAGGGGACGAGTGGTCGGGGACATGGTTCTTCTCCGGTATTCAGATGTGGTGAGGGCGGTCGGGTGGGCATCATGCACGTGCGGTCCGATGGCCGGGCGGCGGTTCAGAAGGCCGGGACGAAGACCTCGACGCGGCGGTTGAGGCGGCGACCGGCGGGGTTGTCGGAGCCGTCGGGGTTCTCATTGGGGGCCACCGGCTTGGTCTCGCCGTAGCCGACGGCCTCCAGGTCGGCGGCCACGCCGTCGGACTTCAGGGCGCTTGAGACGGCCTGTGCCCGCTGCTCGGAGAGCTTCTGGTTGAAGGCGTCGTCGGAGACGGAGTCGGTGTGGCCCTGGATCTGAACCTTGGGGGCCTTGGAGTCCTTGATGACGGTGGCCAGGTTGGTGAGCGTGGTCGAGGCCTGGCCGCGCAGCTCCGATGAGCCGAAGTCGAACAGGACGCTGTCCTCCAGGGTGATGACGGTGCCGCAGGACTGCACGGGCTTGGCGGCGTCGATGGAGGGGAAGGTGCCCACCTTGCCGGCCTTGGGAACGGGCTTGGCCGAAATCGTGGAGCCGTTGACGATGGCGGTGCCATCGCCAAGGTTGGTGATCGAGATCGTGCCGTCGCTGTAGCTACCCGAGCCGTCACCGTTGTTGGTGATCGAGACCCCACCACGGCTGTAGGTGCCCGAGCCCTTGCCGTCGAGGGTGATGGACTCCCCCGTGGTGGAGTTGCTGTAGGTCCCTGAGCCGTCGCCGTTCACGGTGACCGAGAGGTAGTCGTCGCTGTAGGTGCCCGAGCCGTCACCGTTGATCGTGATGGAGACCTTCCCGTCGGAGTAGGTACCCGAGCCGTCACCGTTGTTGGTGATGGAGACCTTCCCGTCGCTGTAGGTACCCGAGCCGTCACCATTGTTGGTGACTGAGGTGCTCCCCGAGCTCGTGGTCATCGAGCCGTCACCGCCCAGGACCGTGGAGCCGGAGACGAGCGATCCGCTCGCGTCGCAGCGGGCGGGCCTGACCGTGATGCCGGGCTGGGAGGTGATGGAGCGCGTGAGATCCGGGGTGAAGGCGCCCGTGGACTGGGTGAGCAGGCTGAGATCGGGCAGGGAGATCATGGGGATCGGGGGGATCTGTCCGGGTTCGTAGCCGGCGACGGCCTGGCCCGCGGAGCCGGAGGTTCCCGACGCCGGGGCGGAGGCGGAGCCCTGGGTGCTTCCCGCGGAGCCGGCGGAGTCCGAGCCGGCCTGACTGGCCTGGGTCTGCTGCCCCTGAGCCTGCGAGGACGAGCCGCCTCCGATGGACAGGGAGCAGCCGCTCAGCGCGAGGGCGGCGATCAGGGACAGGGAGGGCAGGGAGATGAGTGCTTTTGTCATGACCTGAACGTTACTGAATCGTTGTCGCCGCCTGGTTCCTGCCCTGTCGCAGGACTGCGACAGGGGCGCGGCGGGGTGACGGAGGGTTCTTCAGCCCCGGCCGCCGACGCGCCATGCGGTCACGGCGTATCCGCTGGACCTGCGACGGGCAGGCTCAGCCAGACCCGGGTGCCCACACCCTCACGGGAGGCCATACGCACGCTGCCACCGTGGCGGCGCACGATCGTGGACACCAGCGCCAGCCCCAGCCCCGAGCCCGGCAGGCCCCGGGCGTTGCCGGCCCGGGCCAGCTCGCTCCACACAGCCGGCAGGTCCGCCTGCGGCACCCCGATCCCAGTGTCGGCCACCTCGATGGTGACGGTTCCCGATTCCTCCCGACCGCGCACCTCCACGGCCCCTCCGGGCAAGGTGTACTTCGAGGCGTTGGAGATGACGTTGTAGACGGCCGAGTACAGCAGGTCGCCGTCGCCGCGCACATGCGACAGCGGCCACGGCACCTGCGGCAGGTCCAGGCGGATTCTGGGCCCGCCACCACGCGCCGCCCCCTCCTCGCCGACCGCCTGGGCGGCGTCGTGGACGGTCTCGGCGATATCGACGTCCTCCAGTGAGAGCGCGGCCGTCTCCAGGTCGGCCAGCTTGCGCAGGTCCGTCACCAAGCGCCCCATGCGGCGGGCCTGAGCGTCGACGACGTCGACCCGGGCCTGCAGCTCGTGAGGCGGGGCCTGCGGCAGGTCGGCGACGGCGGCCCGCACCGCCGTCAGCGGGTTCTTCAGCTCGTGGTCCAGCCGGCGCAGGAACTGCTGGTGACGGGACCACGCCTCCTCCCGGGCCTGGCTTCGCCCCCGCTGCACCGCCAGGCGCAGCCTGCGGCGGATCACGGTCACAGCCAGGGCGAGCAGCAGCACAACGATCCCGATCTCCGCCACCACCAGCGGCACTGCCGTGGAGATCACCACCGGAGCCAGCCCGAAGGTCGCATAGGAGACCGCCACTGCGACGGCCACGACCGCCACCGCCAGCACCCATCCGACCCAGCCGGCCCGCCGGGGCTTCTCCGTAGGGGGGTCCAGAGGTGCCGGGGCGGCTTCGGCGGCAGCCCCAGCCAAGACCTCGACGCTCTGGGGCTCAGCCGTCGGCCGCTGCGGGTCGGCCTGCTGCGGATGGTTCCCCGGGTCGCCCGCCATCGGGGGGCTGGCCGGCTGCGCGGCCGGCGCCCCGGGCCGGGTGACCGGCACGGTGCGCGGCCCACCCATGTCCACTGCCGGCTCCATGTACCGGGTACGGCCGTCCTGCGCGGGCGCCGGACGCGGAGGGACCGAGGGCGGAAGCTGCGGCGAGATCGATGAGCCGCTCATGCCCGGACCTCGGCCCGGAAGCGGTAGCCGACGGAGGGGACCGTCTCGATGTAGGTGGGGTTGGCGGCGTCGTCGCCCAGGGCCTGGCGGATCTCGCGGATGCGGTGGTCGACGGCGCGCGTGGAGGTGGCGAAATCGATGCCCCACAGGGAGGCCAGCAGGGCGTCCCGGGTGTGGAGCTCTCCGGGATGGCTCATGAGGTAGTCCAGGAGCATCGTGGCCTTGGGAGTGAGTGTCACCTCGCGCCCCGACAGGGTCACCCGCCGCGAGGTTCGCTCCAGGAGCAGCTCACCGGCCACGAGCCGGGAGGCGGAGGTCAGCGGCTGGGCCACGCCGCGGGTGCGGCGCAGCACCGCGCGGATCCGGGAGGCGAGCTCAGCAGGGTCGAAGGGCTTGGACAGGTAGTCGTCGGCACCGTCGTCGAGGGCTGAGACCCGCTCGTAGGAGGCATCCACCTGGGTCAGCAGGATGATGGGGGTCCAGGCCCCACCGGCCCTGACCCGCCGCACCAGCTCACGGCCGTCCATCCTGGGCATGAGGACGTCGGAGACGATGATGTCCACCTGGTAGGAGGCCAGGATGTCCATGGCCTCCGCCCCGTCCGAGGCGAGCAGGACCCGGTACCCGCCGCGCTCCAGGTAAGGGCCCAGGGAGCGGCGGATGGGGGCCTCGTCGTCGACGAGCAGGACAGTGGCGGACGGAGCCGGTGCGGCAGGTTGGGTCACGACAAGCTCACTGGGAGAGCTTCCCGGTGGTGTTGTTGGCGCCGCCGTCCTGGATCGTCGGGTCGTCGCCCAGCCAGTGGACGGTGACGTTCGAGCCCTGAATGTTGAGGTGGTCGATGTCGCGGGCGTAGACAGTGACGTTGGAGCCCTGAACGGTGAGGGTGTCGACGTCCTCCGCGGAGATCTTGACGTCGGAGCCCTGGACCGTCAGCGTGTCGAGGTCACCGACCAGGTTGAGGGTCGTCCCGACTCCCTGGACGGTGTACGCACCGGAGACCTCAGTGCGCTGACCGGTGCTCTGGATGTCCTTCCAGGTGGGGTCCGTGATGGGGGCGTCGTCGCCGTCCTTGTCGTCATCCTTGTCGCCGTCCTTGTTGCCGGGGGCGGCCGTGGCCTGGGCCGAGCCACCGGAGGAGGACTGGGAGTCGGCAGTGGCGGCCCCCTTGGCATCGGTCTTGGACGAGTCCTTGGAGTCGGCGCCCTGAGTGTACTTCTGCTCGGACTGGGCGGCCGGCGAGCCGGAGTCCCCGGAGCCGGAGCCGTTGACGGACAGGGAGCAGGCGCCCAGGCTCAGGGACAGGGCCAGGGCGGCGGTGCCGGCGAGAACGATCTTGGGCAGACGCATGATGAGGTCCTCTCAGGAATCATGTGGGGAGTTGTACAAGGAATACAATACCGGCCGATTGTCCCCTCCTCGTCGCAGTGCTGTCGCAGAACTGCGACACCGGCCGCGATGATGCTCACGGGTCACTGGGCTTGCGCGGACGGGGACCCTTACTCACGCACGGGGACATTCGACGCCGCCGGGGACCCCTGCTTGCAGCCGGGGACATTCGACGCCGTCGGGGACAGGAATCCGGTCCCCGGACGCGCGGACTATCCCCGACCGGAGGGGAACGCACCCGTCCGCGTGGAATGTCCCCGGCCAAGGCTCACGACGGCGGCCAGCAGCAGCGACCGGCGACGGCAACCGGCAACAGCCACAGCAGTGCCGGAGGCCCGCACCAACGCTGCACGTCCGCGCCAAGGCCGCAGGCCCGCACCGCCACCGCGGAGCCCCTCAGCCCTCCTTCGAGGCGGCTGCCTTGCTCGTCGCCGTCTTGGTGGCGGCCTTCTTGGTAGTAGCCGCCTTCTTCGTGGTGGTCTTCTTCGTCGTGGCCTTCTTGGCAGTGGTCTTGCGGGTGGTGCGCTTCTTGGCCGGGCCCTTGGCGCGCTTGTCCGCCAGCAGTTCGAAGGCGCGCTCGGCACTGATGGTGGCCGGGTCCTCGCTGCGGGGCACGGTGACGTTGGTATGCCCGTCAGTGATGTAGGGGCCGAAGCGACCGTCCTTGATGACCACCGGCTTCTCAGTGGCCGGGTCCTGCCCCAGCTCGCGCAGCGGTCCGCGGGCGGCCGCCTGTCCTCGACGCCGCTTGGGCTGGGCGAAGATCTCCAGGGCCTGCTCCAGGGTGACGGTGAAGATCTGCTCCTCGGTCTCCAGGGAGCGCGAGTCCGTACCCTTCTTGAGGTAGGGGCCGTAGCGGCCGTTCTGGGCGGTGATGTCCTCCCCCGACTCCGGGTCCTGGCCGACGACGCGCGGCAGGCTCAGCAGGTCCAGGGCCTGCTCCAGGGTCACGGTGGACAGGTCCATGGAACGCAGGAGGCTGGCGGTGCGGGGCTTGGGCTTGGCCGCCTTGGTGGTCTTCTTCGTCTTCGTCGATTTTGCCGTCTTCGCAGTCTTCGCCGTCTCCGCCTCGGCCGTCTCCTCCGGCTCGGGCAGGACCTCGGTGACGTAGGGGCCGTAGCGGCCGTCCTTGGCGATGATGACGTGCCCGCTGACCGGGTCGACGCCGAGCTCGCGGCCGTCGTCGGCGGCGCGGGTGAAGAGCTCGCGGGCCTTGTCCACGGTCAGCTCGTCGGGGGCGAGGTCGGCCGGGACGTTGGCGCGCTTGCCCTCGGCGTCCTCCAGGTAGGGGCCGTAGCGACCCACCCGCAGGGTGATGCCCTCGCCGATCTCGATGGAGTTGACGGCGCGGGCGTCGATCTCGCCGAGGTTGTCCACCAGCCCCTTGAGTCCCTGGGCGCGCAGCGCGGCGGCCGCGGCCTCGAGCTCGCCCGAGGCCGCCTGGGCGGCCTGCTCGGCGCCGGCGCCGCCCTGACCGTTGTAGAAGCGCCGCAGCCAGGCGACCCGGTCCTCCTCACCGGCGGCGATCCGGTCCAGGTCGCGCTCCATGGAGGCGGTGAAGTCGTAGTCGACGAGCTCGGCGAAGTTCTCCTCCAGCAGCCGGGTGACGGCGAAGGCGAGCCAGGTGGGCACCAGGGCCTGGCCCCGGTGGTCGACGTAGCCGCGGTCGGAGATGGTGGACATCGTGGCCGCGTACGTCGAGGGGCGGCCGATCTCGCGCTCCTCAAGGGCCTTAACCAGGGAGGCCTCGGTGTAGCGCGGCGGCGGCGTGGTCTCGTGGCCGGAGGCCTCGGCGTCCAGGGCGGCCAGCTCCTGGCCGGCGATCATCGCGGGCAGGCGCACGTCCTTGGAGTCCTTGGCGGCGGCGCCGGCGTCGTCCTGGTAGCGCTCGGCGTCGCGCCCCTCCTCGTAGGCGGCCAGGAAGCCGCGGAAGGTGATGACGGTGCCCGACGCCGTCAGGCCGGCCGTGGAGAAGGTGGGGCCGGAGTCGCGCGACTCGCCGGCCACCGGCGTCAGCGGCACCTCGACGGTCACCGTGGCGGTCGAGCCGACGGCGTCGGCCATCTGGGAGGCCACGGTCCGCTTCCAGATGAGCTCGTAGAGGCGGAACTGGGCTCCGGTGAGCTCACCGGAGACCTGGGCCGGGGTGCGGAAGTGGTCGCCGGCGGGGCGGATCGCCTCGTGGGCCTCCTGGGCGCCCTTGGACTTGGAGGCGTAGACGCGGGGGCGCTCGGGGACGTACTCGGCCCCGTAGAGCTCGGCCACCTGCGAGCGGGCCGCGGCCACGGCCTGACCGGACAGGACCGTGGAGTCGGTGCGCATGTAGGTGATGAAGCCGTTCTCGTAGAGGCCCTGCGCCACGCGCATGGTCTCGCGCGGGTTCATGCGCAGCTTGCGGGAGGCCTCCTGCTGGAGGGTGGAGGTGGTGAAGGGGGCGGCCGGGCGGCGCTTGTAGGGCTTGTCCTCCACGCCGACCACCCGGGGCTCTCCCCGCCCGATGGCCTCGGCCACGGCGGTGGCCCCCACCTGGTGGAGGTGGACGGCGGAGGCCTTGAGCGCGGCGGGGCGCAGCTGGCCGTCGTCGTTGAAGTCGCGGCCGGTGGCCACGCGCCGCCCGTCGAGGGTGACGAGCCGGGCGGTGAAGGAGGCCTCCTGGCGGGCGGTGACGTCCACGGCGGACAGGACGGTGGAGAAGGTGGCCTCCACCCCCCAGTAGGAGGCGGAGCGGAAGGCCATGCGCTCACGCTCGCGCTCGACGACGAGGCGGGTGGCCACTGACTGCACGCGCCCGGCGGACAGGCCGGCACGGACCTTGCGCCACAGGACCGGGCTGACCTCGTAGCCCACGAGGCGGTCCAGGATGCGGCGGGTCTCCTGGGCGTCGACGAGGTGGATGTCGAGCTCGCGGGTGTTGTCCAGGGCCCGGGTGACGGCCTCGCGGGTGATCTCGGTGAAGACCATGCGGCGCACCGGCACCTTGGGCTTGAGGACCTGCTGGAGGTGCCAGGCGATGGCCTCGCCCTCGCGGTCGTCGTCGGTGGCCAGGTAGAGCTCGTCGGCCTCCTTGAGGGCCTTCTTGAGCTGGGCGACCGTCTTCTTCTTGTCGGGGTTGACGACGTAGTAGGGGGTGAAGTCGTCCTCGACGTCGACCGCGAACTTCCCGTAGGGGCCCTTCTTCATGGTGGCGGGCAGCTCGGAGGGCTGCGGCAGGTCGCGGATGTGCCCCACGGAGGCCTCGACGTCGAACTCCGGACCCAGGTAGCCGGCGATGGAGCGCACCTTGTTGGGGGACTCCACGATGACGAGCTTGGTGGACACGTAAAGCCTTCCTCACGGGTGGTGCGCGGCTGGCCGCGGCTGGTGGGTCTGCGGGCGGTTGTCGCCGGGCCCTGAAGATCACCGCGGGATCGTGAGGATCCGGGCGATCCGGGCCCCGACGAAGGGGGACGGTGGGGAGTCGGCGCGTGCCGGCTCCCAGCCGACTGTAACGCACCACCCACCTTTTCCAACCAGGCAGTGTCCGGAAGAACGACTTTCGTCTCAGATGAGCTCGGCCAGGGCGCTGCGCACGGCCGCCAGGCGCTGAGCGGCGATGCGCTCGTCGTAGGGCAGGTGCAGTCCGCGGCACTCGGCGGCCAGCTCGGCCAGGGAGCGGACCTCGGGGAAGCCGCGGGAGGTGAGCTGGGCGACCTCGTCGATGATCGGTGAGCCCGAGGAGCCGGCCCCGCCGCCACGCAGGTCCACCCACTGCCCCAGGCGCCGGGCCGCACGGTCCAGGCTGGAGGTCACGGTGCGCAGGGCATCGTTGAGCTGGGCGACCTGGGTGCTCACGGCCTGCAGCACGGGCCCCAGGCCGCGGAAGCCGGACTCCAGCGCCTCGCACAGGTCCGTCAGGGAGTGCACGGCGTCCACCTCAGTGCCATCGAGGATGGACTGGGCGAAGCGCCCCACCATGAGGGTGAGCAGGCGCATGAGGGCCACGGAGAAGCGCAGCTCGGTGACCGACTGGTGCAGGACCTTGAGCCGCGAGGGCAGTGCGTTCAGCTCGGCACCCGCGACGCCGGTGAGCTCGGCGATGCGCTCGCTGAGCATGAGCACCTTGGTCTGGGCGCTGTCGCCGACGTCGTGGGAGACCAGCTGGCCGATGCGCCCCACCCGCGCCTCCACCGCCCGGGCCGAGTCGTGGGTGGCCTCCATGGTGGTGATGAGCCGCAGGTACTCATCGAGCTCGTAGACCAGGGCATCGGTGTCCTTCTCCATGGCGGCCACCGCGTTGAGGATCCGGGCCACGGCGCCCAGGCCCTCGGGGGCGGCCGACGGGACGCGCACCCCGGCGGTGACCAGGGCGGCCACCTCACGCGGCAGGGTCGCCAAGGTCATGTCGTGCAGGGAGGGGAAGCCCAGGGCCGCCAGCTCCGCGGCCAGCTCACGGCCGCCGAACTCGCCGAGCTGGTGGCGTGAGGCGCCCCGGGCCTGAAGGTCGCGTTCCTTGGCGCGCACCCGGCGGTAGGCCTCCTCGACCCGGTCCCTGGTCGCCCCATCCATCGGCTTGATCCGCACCGACAGGTAGCCCTGACGCAGCGGCACGATAGTGGCGAAGACCCGATAGTCCAGGCCGTCCACGGCACGGTTGGTGATGTAGCCGCAGGCCGGGCGCCGGGTCTGCAGATCGTCCCAGATGAGGCGGAACAGACCCGCCGGCATGTCCAGGTGACGAATGATGTTGTGCGGAGCCCCGATGAGACGCTCACGCGAGTAACGCGACAGCGTATCGAACGTCCGGTTCGTGTTCTGGATGACGCCTTTGAGATCCGTGGTGGAAAAGAAGATGTCCTGCGGATCGAACAAACGCTCGTAACCGACCTGCGACTCCATGGTGCTTTCCTTCAGGGTGAATAATTCGCGGGAGCACCTCGCCAGAGGACTATTCCTTCAGCTCCTCACACAGTGCCGGGAAGAAGGTAACGAAACGTACGTGCCCGCGGAAGACAATTTATGACATTGTCACCAATAAGGTGGGACCTATCTTGTAGATTATCGACAATTACTCCCCCAGGTGGCTCAGAGTCTCACGAACCGTCGCCACCCGCTGACGGATGACGGGTTCGTCCAAGGTCACAACGACGCCACGGGCCTTGGCGGCCAGCTCGGCCAACGAGGCCGTCTCCGGGAAGCCCTGCTCACCCACGGCGACCGCCTCACTCAGGGCCGCCTCGGCGTCGACACCCTCGACGAGCGCCTGGGCCCCCTCGTCCTGAAGAGCGCGGATCCAGCGCTGGAAGGGCCGCTTGACGCGGTCGAGGTTACTGACCACGGAGCGAAGATCGCCCTCCAGGCGCTCGGCCAGATTCGCCGCCTCCTGGCAGGAGGGCACGAGCTCCTCCAGGTCGGAGAGCATCGCCTCGGCGAGGTCGCCGATGGCGTCGGCGGACTCCCCCTCCTGGCCGTCCAGGACGGCGGCGGCGAAGATGCCGGCCATGAGGGTGTGCAGACGCATCATCGAGCTGCGGAAGCGCACCTCGGAGGCCGCCTCGTAGAGCGCCACGAGGGAGGAGTTGAGCTGGCGCAGTACCTCAACGGCCTGAGCCCCACGCTCCTTGACTCGCTCGGAGACGGTGGGCACGGAGGACTCGGCGTCGGGACTGGTCACCTCCCCCATGAGGGAGCCCACGCGGTCGGCCCGGTCAATGACCGAGCGCACCCCTCCGGCCCAGGAGCCCAGGCCGTTGATGAGCTCCTGGTACTCGCCGAGCTGGTAGATGAGTTCGTCGGTGTCCCGCTCGATGGCGGCGACGGCCTGCAGGACGGCGGACATGGGGTTGTCCGACTCGGCGCGCGGCGGCACCCGCACGCCCTCGACGACCAGCAGGGCCAGCTCGCGCGGCAGGGCGGCCCGGGCGAAGTTGTGCAGGTCGTGGTACTGAAGCTTCGCCAGCTCCTCGGTCAGCAGCGCCGCCCCGTGCTCGGCGACCTCCCGGCGCCCGTGGCCCTCCTCGGCGTAGGCACGCTCGGCGGCCCGCACGCGGGCGTAGATCTCCTTGACGGGCGTGAACATGGCGTGGTTGGTCGGGCGCACGCGCACGGACAGGTAGCCGTCGGCCAGCGGAGCGATCGTGGCGAAGACCCAGTAGTCCCGTCCGTCCTGGGCCCGGTTGAGCACGTAGACGCAGGAGGAGCGTCCCTGCTCGAGCTCGTCCCACATGAGCTTGAAGGCACCGGCGGGCATGTCATCGTGCCGGATGATGTTGTGCGGAGAGCCGACGAGCTCCTCGGGGCTGTAACGGGACAGCGAATCAAAGACCCGGTTGGTCCTGCGAATGACACCCTTGGTATCCGTCGTTGAGAAGAACAGGTCCTCGGCACCGAAGCGGCGCTCGTTGCCATCGACGTATTCCATGTCTCTCCTGCTGTTGCTGTCTGAGGGATGTATGAGGGAAATGAGGTCGACGCCGGTTCACCGACGGCGACACACTTGATGAGGGACGGCAGAGATACACTTGGCCGCTCTCTCGGGGGCTACGCTATGAAGTAACGTTCCGGTGCACGCGAATGTGGAGATCAACAACCAAGACGCATACCCGCTTAAGCATGTCACAGCGTTCGAGCCGCCGCGTCTCCGTTCGGTCTCAGATCGGTAACACAGTCGAGACACAGGTTGCGCTGTGGTCGAGCACAGCGCCTTCCTGTTGAATAGATGACGTGACTAACGCCCCCACCGAGAACCTCACCCGTGCCGACGGCTCCCCCTTGCGCGTCCTGGTCGTCGACGACGAGCAGATGCTCGCCGACCTGCTCGCCTCCGCCCTGCGTTACGAGGGATGGGAGGTCACCACTGCCGGGACCGGGATCGCAGCCGTGCGCTCCGCCCAGGAGATCGACCCCGACGTCATCGTCCTGGACATCATGCTGCCCGATTTCGACGGCCTGGAGGTCATGCGCCGGGTGCGCGGCCACCGCCCGAACGTGCCGGTCCTGTTCCTGACGGCCAAGGACGCCGTCGAGGACCGCGTGGCCGGGCTGACCGCAGGCGGCGACGACTACGTCACCAAGCCCTTCTCCCTGGAGGAGGTCGTGGCCCGACTGCGCGCCCTGCTGCGCCGCTCCGGGGCCAGCGAGGAGAAACCGGCCTCCATCCTGGAGGTCGGGGACCTGCGCATGGACGAGGACTCCCACGAGGTCTGGCGGGGCGAGGACGAGATCCAGCTGACCGCCACCGAGTTCGAGCTGCTGCGCTACCTCATGCGCAACCCCCGCCGGGTCCTGTCCAAGCCGCAGATCCTGGACCGGGTGTGGAACTACGACTTCGGCGGGCAGGCCAATATCGTCGAGCTCTACATCTCCTACCTGCGCCGCAAAATCGACAAGGGCCGCGAGCCCATGATCCACACGATGCGCGGCGTCGGATACGTCCTCAAGCCGGCCGCCGGCACCGATGAGCGCGGCTGAGCGCCCGCAGATGTCCCAGCAGCCGGCACCGACCGGGCGGCGGATGAGCCTGCGCTCATGGCGGCCCGGCTCACTGCTCACGCCTCCCCGCAGTCTGCGCACCCGGCTGGTGGTCGGGGTGCTCGGGCTGGTCCTGGTCATGGCGGCGGTCATGAGCGCCTTCTCCACCGTCAGCCTGCGCCACACGCTCATGGCACGCACGGACAGCCAGCTGATGGCGGCCGCCCAGCGCGCCGCCGACAAGCGCCACGACCTGACCCAGGAGGCCAAGAAGGCCTCCGATGAGGCGGCCCAGGAGGGCACGAAGAACCAGGGAGACCAGCCCGACGCGGCCGGCGGAGGCCCCGATAAGCCCGGGGTCCCTCCCGGCCTGGATGCCGCCGGACAGTCGACCGGCACGCTGACGCTCATTACTCCGCAGACGTCATCCTCTGACGGTGAGACCAGTGAGACCGCCGCCTACATCGACAAGAACGGCCACTACGCGTCCATCTCCAAGGAGGACTGCCGGCTGCTGCTGTCCCAGGCCACGGAGGAGCACCCCGTCACCGTGGACCTGCACCACTTGGGCAGCTACCGGGTGGTGGCCACCCGCGATGAGGCCTCGGGCAGTACGGTCATCACCGGGCTCTCCCTGGAGGGGGACAAGGGGCTCATCCGCACCCAGCTGCTCATCGAGCTGGCGGTGGCCCTGGTGGGCGCCCTCGTGGTGGCCCTGGCTGGGCGGACCATGGTGCGTTCCGCGCTGGCGCCCCTGGAGCGGGTGGCCCGCACCGCGCAGCGCGTGGCCTCCCAGCCGCTGGAGCGCGGCGAGGTGAGCATCGAGGACCGCGTGGAGAAGGCGGACCTGGACTCCTCGGCCGAGGTCGGGCAGGTCGGCGGCGCTCTCAACACGCTGCTGGGGCACGTGGAGTCCGCTCTGGGCGCGCGCCAGCGCTCAGAGACGCAGGTGCGCCAGTTCGTGGCCGACGCCTCCCACGAGCTGCGCACGCCGCTGGCCTCGATCCGCGGCTACACCGAGCTCATCCGCCGCGAGGGCGCTGACGCCGACCTGCCGGAGGAGGCCACCTATGCCTTGGAGCGCGTGCACTCCGAGTCGGTGCGGATGACGGCGCTCGTCGAGGACCTGCTGCTGCTGGCCCGCCTGGACGCCGGGCGCGAGCTGCGCCGCGAGGAGGTGGACCTGGTCGGCCTCCTGGTGGACACGGTGGCCGACGCCCGCGCGGCCGGCCCCGACCACGACTGGCAGCTGGACCTGGCCGTCCTGGAGCCTCCGGCCGACGCCACGCCGCAGGAGGCCGAGGACTTCCTGCCCGAGCCTCCGCTGGTCATCGGTGACGAGGCCCGTCTGCGTCAGGTCGTCGTCAACCTCCTGGCCAACGCCCGGGTGCACACGCCGGCCGGTAGCCACGTGACCACGACGCTGGCCCGCGAGGGGGACACGCTCATCGTACGCATCCACGACGACGGCCCGGGGATCGCCCCCGACGTGCGCGACCGCCTCTTCGAGCGCTTCGCCCGGGGGGACTCCTCACGTGAGCGGCGCACCGGCTCCACGGGCCTGGGCATGTCGATCGCTCTGGCCATCGTCCAGTCCCACGGCGGGAGCATCGACGTCGACTCCTCCACCGCGCCCGAGGACCACGGGACCACCTTCAGCGTCAGGCTCCCGGCCGCCGCCGTCGAGGAGTAAGGCCGCGCATCAGTCGCGGTGGCGGGGCACTCTTCGCAGAGGGGTGTGCGTGCCATGCTGTCTCCTTACTTCTGAGACATCCGCTCGGGCGGGAACCTTGGGCAGGCCGGTGGCCCTGGGGCCGAGGACGGGACGAAGGGAAGAGGTCTGGTGGGGCGTCGGTGTCCACAGCGCTGACATTGACCCCGAATCGGGACTGCATGCCGGTGAAGAACCGCAGAATTCCAACGATCTCCGTTGGGCGCTTCGGCGGCAGGCTCGGTCATGTCAGCGCTGTGGACACCGGGCCGCGCAGGAGTCAGCCCGGGGTTCTTACGGCATAACCCGGCGTCTCCGCACAGGTCCGCCCCACCGCTCCCTGCCCGCCGGCGCTGGGGCCTGGAGGCTATGACTCGACGCCGGCTCCGCTTTGAGTCTCGCCTCGAGTCGGCCTACTCCACGAGGGTCGGGATCCACTGGCCAAGGGTTGTGCGTACTGCACGAAGGCCCTACCCACCCGGAGTGCACCCAACCCTCCTCCAGTAACACCCCACCCTCGTGGAGTGAGCGGCGATCCCCCCTCAGTGGGGCTCGTACCCGACGGCGCCGGGTAGGCGTCAGTCGCGGTGGCGGGCCTCGTGCTTGCGGCGGGTGCGCCCCCAGTCGGTCAGCGAGACGAGCGCGGACAGGGCCAGGCAGGTGACGCCGACGACGGCCACCGACCCGGTGGCGTAGGCGCCGAAGAGCTGCCAGCGCGTCTCCGGGCCATCCAGGTGCCACCACACCCAGGCGCCCAGGCTGAGCGCCCCCAGGGTGCACACGATGCCGGCGGCCGCCATGAGAATGTTGCCGAGGAGCTGGTGCCATAAGCGCGGCCCGGCGGCCGCCACCGGGATCGTCCCCACGGTGGTCAGCCCGGGCACCTCACCAGAGCTCTCCTCCCCGGTCCCCTCGCGCAGGGACCAGGGGGCGCGCCAGGCCCCGCCGGCCACGGCGAGAGCGCCCCAGGCCACGGGCACGAAGATCCCGGCCAGGACGTCGGAGGGGCGGTGCCACTGGCACACCAGGGTGGAGTAGCCCATGGCGATGGTGAACAGTCCCCCGGCCCAGGCCGACAGCGGCCGCCAGCGCCGCCCGGACAGCAGGATGAGGGCGACCGCGGCCGAGGCCGCCATGGTGGTGTGCCCCGAGGGCAGGGTGTTGGCGTTGTCCCAGCGCTCGGTGATGTTGAAGTCGGGCCGCCACAGGAACTGGTACTTGAGGATCTGGGTGGTCAGGTTGGCCCCGACCACAGCAACGACGGCCCACACCGCGCGCCGGTGGCTGCGCCGCAGCAGACCGATGACGAGGATCGTCACCACCAGGACGACCGCGGCCGGCATGGACACCACCGACAGGAGCCTGCGGGCGTGGGCGCTCACGTAGTGCGAGCCGATCTCCGAGCCCTCCAGGGCCATGGCGTCGAGGGCCTGGCCGGTGTGGGTGAACACGAACAGCCCCCACAGGCCGAGCGTCGCCGCCAGGCAGGACAGGACCAGCAGGCCCCCGCGCAGGCGCAGCTGCCCCAGGGAGCGGGAGGACTGCGACTGAAAGGAGGCCACCGGCCGATCGTAGGTTCTCGAACGCACCAACCAATAGGAAGTCAGCAGCGATTCCTGTGCGGGACTGCTCACGACTCACGTGCCTTCAGGTCGCTGAAGGGGTCCTCCCCCTGGCCGCCTGCCGCCGGGGTGATCGGCCCGTAGGGGGAGGCCGTCCTGGGGGCCGGCTGCTCGATGGGAGCGGCCTCCGGATCCTGGGAGACGTCACTTCCGGCACTCTGCCCCGCGGCACCTGATGGGCTGATGACCTCGAGCTCGCTGGTGTCATCGGTGAACTGCGCATCGGCCACGGCTGCCCCGGCGGCCCCGGCGGAGCCGACGACGTCCTGCAGGGGGCGTCCGGGCCAGCGCTCGCGCGCGCCGTCGTCGGGTGAGTCATCACCGCGGCCCTCGCTGAGGGCATCACTGCTGACGTTACCGCGGCCTGCCTCGCGGGCGGCTGAGCCCTTGACGGCTCGCCCAGCGGCACCCCGGGAGCGGCGACGACGCGTCCACCACAGGCGCACGAGGATTCCGACGACGACGGCCAGGATGATGACGACGGCCACGATGATGGCCTTCATCCAGGTCTGCATGGGGGCGGGCAGGGCCTTGGCCTCCTCGGCCGCGGCGGCCGTGGGGTCCATGGGGACGCGCTCGCCGGTGACCAGGAGGCGGTGGGAGTTGACGCCGTAGGGCGTGCAGGTGATGAGGGTGACCAGGTCGCGTCCGGGGACCTTGCGCAGGGAGTCGGTCTCCTCGGGCTTGACGACGGTGATGTCGTTGACCTCGTACTTGAGGGTCTGCCCCAAGGAGGAGACGTAGAAGACGTCGCCCTTCTTGAGCTGGTTGAGGTTGTCGAACATGGTCGCGGTGGACAGCCCGGTGTGACCGGTGAGGACCGAGTGGGTGGAGGGGCCGCCGATCGGCAGGCTCGTGCCGAACAGGTGCCCGACTCCCTCCGTCAGGGTGCGGCTGTCGGTGCCGTGGTAGATGGGCAGGCTCACGTGGATGGAGGGGATGACGATCCGGGCCATGACCGGGTCGATGTCCATTTCGTGGAGGTAGGCCTGGTACTGGGGGGTGTCGGGGCGCTGCGACTCGAGCCAGGGGTCGAGGATCGGCGCGCTCTCCAGGTTGTTGTTGTAGGTCTCGGCGGAGGCGCGCTCCTTGGCGATGGTCTCCGGGCCGGCCGAGTTCACCGTGGCGGTGTACATCTTGGCCAGGCGCTGCTGCTCGTCATTGTTGTGCTGGGTCGCCATGACCGGGTACAGGAGGACGGCGACGCCGACCAGGACCAGGACCAGCGGCAGCCAGGTCAGGAAGCGCTCACGCAGGACCTTGCGGCGGGCCGCCTTCTTCGGGTCGGTCTCCGGCGAGGCGGGGCCGTCGGGGCCGGGCTGCGGGGTCGCGTCGTCGGGCTCCCCCTGGGCCTGGCTCATGCGGGACTGGGAGATGCGGTCACGAAGTGATGGGAGTAGCGCTGTCACGGAGAACCGTGCCTTCCTGCGTCGGGTTGTCTGCGGAGCTCGCTGCGAGAGATGGGTGGGGATCGGTTGTGGCTTTAACGATTGGCAGGGAGGATCCCTGCGACGCCCGTGTGGGGGAGACGGGTTCTCCCGCCTCCCCCACACGGAAGCAGTCAGCGTGATGACGGCCGGCTGGGGCCGGTCACCTCAGTGGCTGCCAGAGGCTGTCAGTGCTTGGCAACGTGACGGCGCTTGTTGGCGTAGGCGACCACCGCGCCACCGGCCACCAGCAGGGCGCCGGCGACGGTCAGGAAGATGACGCCGTTGGCACCGGTCAGCGGCAGGCGGAAGCCGGCGTTCTTCGGGATGTCGGTCACGGTCAGGTTGGTCGGGGCCTTCGCCTCGGCGTCAGCGGCCAGGACCCGGAAGGGGATCGGGTCGGCCTGGAGGGTGTAGCCCTCAGGCGCCTTGGTCTCCACGAGGCAGTAGTGGTCCTCGTCGGTCAGCTGGTCCTTCTTGGCACCGTTGACGTAGTCGTTGGCGCGCAGGTAGTTGATCTCCACGGTGCCCTGGCCGGCGGTGGTGAAGGTCTTCTCCCCACCGATGGTCAGCGGGTCGACGGTCGGGGTGCTGGGGTCGGAGTCACGCAGCGTGGCACCGCTGGCGGTCTTGGTGCACTCGTAGACCTGGAACTGGGCGCCGTTGTACTTGGTCTTGTCGGCCAACTGGTCCGTACCGGTCTTGGTGACGACCACCTTGCCGTACTTGGAGAGCACGGGGGTGGTGGGGATGCCGGGGATGTCCGTGGTGGTACCGGGGTTGTTCGGGTCCCAGGTGAAGTTGGGGCTGTCGTTGGGGATGAGGCCCGCGGTGTTGGACAGGTCGCCCTCCAGGTTGACGGCGGCGTCGAACTTGGCGGTCAGGGTCACCTCGATCTTGGTGTCACCGTTGCCGTTGTAGCGCGCCTCGGAGGCCTTGCGGCGGCCCTCCTCGGTGAGCTGGATGGTGGCCCAGTTGTGGTCCTTGCCCTCGGCGGTGATGAGGTTGTAGTCGGTGCCGTTCGCCAGGGTCGTCTCGTTCTGACCGACGATCTTGACGACCGGGGTCAGGGCGTCCTTGTTGATGCGCTTGTCGAGGCGGTCAACGACCTCGTAGCGCTTGATGCGTGCACCGCCGGGGTAGTCCACCTTCGGGATGGAGGTGGTGATGGTGTAGGTGATGTCGCGCCCGGAGCCGGGGGCCGGCTTGTCCGTCACCTGCTTGTCCACACCGGAGAGGGTGTTCTTGGGGTAGACGTGGACGTTGTAGTTCCACTTGGCGGTGTCCTGCGGGTTGGTCATCGGCAGGGTGACGACGAAGTCCTCGGCCGGGATGACCTTGTCCGGGGTGCGCGTCTCGCTGACGAGGTAGGCACCGACCTCGGTCTGGGCGTCGGTGAAGGAGGCCAGGCCGTTGGCACCGGTGGTGATCTTCTGGACGGTGGTGCTCTTGAGGGCACCGGCCTTGACCACGTCACCCTTGAGGTCCGCGAGGGTCTTCCAGCCGTCGTAGGTCGTCAGGTCCACGTTCAGCTTGGTGATGGTGAACTCGACGTCGGAGACGGGCTTGCACTCGGCCTGGGGGTCCTCGTTACCGGTCCCCTCCTTGACGCCGTTGGTGTCGGTCTGCTCGCACTTGTGGACGGTCAGCGTGGTGGCTGCGTCGGGGTCGATGGTGGAGCCGTTCGGGTCAGCGGGTGCCGCCGCGCCGGTCGGGGCGACGAGCGCGCCGGCGGCGAGCGTCATCGCAGCGGCGAGGCCGAGGCCCCGGCGCGTGTTGAGGGAGTGCATTGCTGTTCTCTCCTGTGTTGTTGGGATGAATGAGGGATAGAAGGGGTGACCCGCGCGCGACGGAGCGGAGTCGTGGGTTCTTCTCGCGATCAGGCTGAGCGCCCGAACGAGGAAGTCTTTCGTTGACGCAGTGCCAGCAGGCCGGCGCCGGTGATGGCCGCGATTCCGACGGCGATGTTCATACCGATTCCGCGTCCACCGGACAGAGGCAGGGTGCCGATCTGGAGGTCTCGGACGGTGATGGTGTCGTCGGACTTGCTGGCACCGCTGCGCGAGACCGTCAGGGCCGAGCCGCCGGGAGTGGCGGTGATGAGCTCGATGCCCGTGTCAGTCACCTTGAAGCGGGCCGGCTTGGCCATGAGCTGGTGCCCGGCGGGAGCCTTGGTCTCCACCAGCCAGTACTCGCGGTTGATGGCCAGTCCCGTGGTGGTGAAGGTTCCGGTTCCCTTGCCGCCGGTGAAGGTCACGCCGTCGATCAGGGGCTTGGCACCCGGGGTGGAGGGGTCCATCGGGTAGAGGTCGAAGGCCGCGTCATCCAGGGGGCCCTGGCTGCCGGTCTTGACGATCGACAGGATGCGCTTGCCGGCATTGGGCGAGACGTTGGCGCAGGCCACGTCGTGATCGGGCCGGGTGTCGGAGTCCTTGCCCGTCTGAGGCACGACCTTGTTGTAGAGGCCGTGGCCGGGAACGAGGCGCCCCTTGTCCGTGGTGCAGGACAGCAGCTCATCGCGGTATCCGGTGACCGACGGGTCGATCTTCACTGTGAAGGTGACGGTGTAGCGGATCGTCAGGCCCGAGTAGAGGGTCTCGTTGTCGGACAGGCGGTAGGAGCCGTCGGCCTGGGCGTTGACCGTCCGGGTCGGTCCCATCTCGCGCTGCACCTTGACCAGGGTCGGGTTGAGCCCGGGGGCGAAGGAGGGCTTGTCGTTGATCGGTCCGGTGGACACCGACAGCGATCCCTCGTTGACCACGCTCACGGTGTAGACGACGTCGAAGGTCGAGCCGTTGCCCGGCTGGGTGGTGACCTCCTTGGAGAACTTCAGCTTGCCGTCGGTGGACAGGCAGCCGTGGTTGTTCCCCTCGCCGTCGGTGTCGCCTTCCATGGCGATGGTGTTGACCAGGCCGGAGGGCTTGCCGTCGGCGCGCTGGTGACCGCACTGGAAGTCGGACTCGTTGTAGCCCGGGGTGTTCTCGCGAACGGTGAAGGTCATCTGCATCGTGAAGGTACGGCTGCCACCGTCGGCCCCGGCCCGGGGAGCGGCGGCGAGGCTCTCGCCGGTACCGCCCTTGATGAGGGTGATCGAGCCGTTGAGGGTTCCGTTGGCAGGGTTGATGGCGGGCAGGGTGACGCCCTGGGCGTCGACTCCCTTCTCCAGGACCTTGATCCGGCTCAGGCGGGTGCCGGTGGGCATCTGCGGGGTGTCGGTGAGGTCGGCGGCCACCGGGCTGGCGACCAGCGAGGTGTTGGTGACCGTCACCGTGTAGCTGGAGGTGAAGGTGCCATCACTGTTGCGGACCACGTCGAGCGGGGTCTTGGAGGCCTTGAACTGGGGGTTGGCGGGCAGGGTGCCGCAGGCCGCGGCCTCCTTGGGCTGCCCGTCGCCCTTGGTGGTCACCGAGGCCTTGTTGTAGATGGCCTTGCCCTGACCGACGGCGCCCGGGGTGCAGGTTCCCTGGATGCCGGGCAGTCCGGCGTCGGGACCGGAGACGTTGAGCACCACCGTGTAGGTGTGCTTCTGGCCCGCGGGCAGGGAGATGCCGGTCTTGACGTAGGGCACCCCGGCCTGAGGCGTCTCGGTGCCGTTGATGGCGCCACCTGAGATGCTGACCTTGTGGACGGTGACCCCGGTGGGGACCTGCCAGGCGTCGTTAAGGTCGTAGGTGAGGCCCGCCTTGGCGGAGGGGTTGGTCACCGTGATGGTGTAGGTCTGGTCGAAGGTGGTGCGACCGTTGACCTTCTCGGTGCTCTTGCTGACCTTGGCGAAGGTCTTGTCGATACCGGCGTGCGGGACGACGGAGTTGACGACCTTGATCCGCACGGCGCCCTGCGTGGAATCGGGCACGGTGAAGGTGACACCGCCGGCGTTGCCGTTGGTCGGGGCCACGGCGGTGGAGGCGAGCTCCCGCTCCTGGTTGCCCGGGTTGGTGACCACCTTGAAGGCGGCCGGGTCCTTCCAGCTGACGCTTCCGCCGGCCGAGGTTCCGGGTTGCTTGAGTCCCCTGGCGTCACGAGCATCCTCGGTGACCGTGCAGGTGGCGCCCACGCGCTGGGCGGGCAGGTCCGCGACGTTGCCCTGGGCGTCCACCGTGATCTTGCCGGTGGAGGCACCCTTGCCGTCGGGGCCCGGGGTGCAGGTGTAGCTCAGGGAGTAGGAGCCGGCCGTGGCGGCGTCGGAGGCGCCTTCAACGCTCTTGACCGCGCTGACGGGGGTCTGCTGGGGCTTCTGGTGCACGACGCAGGTGACGTTCTTGCCCTCGCCCAGCACGAACTTGTTGTCCGCGCTGACGGGCACGTTGCTGCCGTCGTCGTTGGTGCAGACCCAGGGGCCGTTCTGCGAGTACCCATCGGGGCCGTTGCCCGAGGACAGGCCGTAGGTGCCGCCGGCGGTGTAGACCTTGCTGACGGCGGGCGTGCCGCTGGCACCGGTGATGGTCTTCTGCCCGAAGAGCCCATCGGTGGCGGGCTTGGCGGTCAAGGTCCACTGCTCGGGCCTGGCGCTGCCGCCATCGACGATGTTGACGAGGGTGACGCGCCCACGGCCGACGACGTACTCGTTGTGCCAGACGCACTTGACGGCGACCTCGTCCTGGCGCTCGGCCAGCTGGGTCTCATCGAGGCGGATGGTGCGCTGGTCGAGGTTCACGGAGTCGGACTTGTCCAGGCGGGTGGTTCCGTCACGGCGCAGCAGCGGGGCGCTGCCCTTCCCCACCGTGCAGCTGACGTCGCGCAGGAACCAGCCGGTGGTCCAGACGTCACCGGTGTTCCGGTCGACGGCGGCCTGCGGGGTGGTGCCCGCCTCCTGCACCGTGGCGGCGTCGTTGGGAGCCAGCAGGGTGTAGTCCTTGGGGTCGACGTCCTCAGCGTTCCAGGTGGGGGTCAGGGACTTGGGGGTGCCCCAGTTCTTGGCGCCGAAGGTTCCTTCCGGTGAGGCGTTGACGTAGTTGAAGGTGGGGATCGTCAACGATCCCTGAACCGATGAGTCCGCCTTGACGTCCTTGGCGAAGGTCACCGGACGCTCCTGCTCGATGGAGCCGTAGAGGCAGCCGTAGGAGACGGCTCGCTCACGGGTGACGAAGCGCTCCTCCAGCTCGGAGGTCTCTGCCTTCTCCAGGTCAGGTCGGCACTCCTGGTTGTTTCCGTTGTTGACGAATCCCCACAGCTTGAGCTTGTACTTGATGCCGGTGTTGGGGTCCGTCCAGGAGGTGTCGGAGCGGTCGGACATGATGTCGAGGATGTCGTCGGCGCAGCTGTGTCCGATCTTGTCGGTGAAGTCCTGGGTCATGACACCGTTGAACCAGACCAGGGAGCCGTTCTGGTACAGGTAGGTGTAGGTGGACCCGTCGTAACGGCCAACCCTCCCGTTCCGGTCATAGGCGTACTGCGTCCTGACCGTTTGATTCTCAGTGCCGTAGTCGCCGATGATGAGCTTGCCGTTCGAGTCGAGCTTCCCGGTGCAGACGTTCGTGGTGTCGAACTCGGTCCACGGGAAGTCGGCCTGAATCGTCTGGGCGGTGTTGATGTTGAAGCTGCCGTAGTAGGTGGTGCCCTTGCCCTGGGAGGGGTTGGTCACGGCGCTGTTGTCAGAGTAGATCGGGCTGTTGACGTGGCGCATCCGCCCCACGAGGAAGACGTTTCCGGCCTTGACACTCGTGGTGTTGGAGGGCTGGAAACCCAGCGAGGTCTGCACATCACCCGGCTCGCCTTGGTAGTAGGTGGGGCAGGCACCCTCATCCACCTTGCGTCCATAACCGACCGCCGCGTACTGGCCGCTGCTGCCGTGAACATAGTCAGTCCAGTAGTTGTTGTAGCCCGGCGTGTAGCGAGTGCAGGCACGCGCGTAGGCCCACTCCCACGGGTAGGAGTTGTAGCCGGCTCCGTTCACCGTGTCGTACACCCGATCAACCGTGTCAAGGGTGCGCACATAGGAGATCTGCACCGCGGTGTCCCCCAGGGGAATGGTGAGGTCACTGGTGGAGGCGTCCGCGGGAGGCGCCGTCCACGGGAGCGACACCATGGTCACCAGGACGACCGCAAGAGAGCCGACCACTGCAAAGAATCTGCGCAGTAGTCCTTCACGCCCGCACTGCGGGCGACGTGATGACTGGGACATGCCGATGGATTCCGATCATGAGGGATGGGTGCGCGGGGAGCGCACGACAACTGTGACTGCCGAGGAATGTAGGTCATCCGACCTCTTCCTCAACACCTCAGAATCGGCTCACGGGACAACAATCGCACATCATTGCACGGCGCAGACACTTTCCCTTGAAATGACGCGGAACAGCGTGGGTTTCAGTTGTATCTCATTGATGACGGAGGCATCACGACGATAGAGGAAAGACAACAACAAACCCGCAACTATCTCAGAAAGGAATCATATCCACCGGACGTTCGCCGTCATTTGTTTCCCTCAAATCCCCATTCTGCCTGTCGTCACTTTCCTGGACGCAGGAATCCTGTGGTCAGGAGATGACGGGTCGCCTCAACCATCTCCGCGCGCAGCGCGGCCGCATCGGCTGCGTTCAGCCCACTGAGAGCGGCGACCGCCGAGGCGACCTGCCCGACGCTCAGCTCGCCGTCGGCCACCCCGGCCAGGGCGGCCACCGCCGTGGAGGCCTGCAGCGTGCGCCCCAGCCCTCCGCCCTGACGCAGCAGGATGACCGTGGGCTCGGCGGCACCCGGAATGAGGTGGCGCTCCTCGGTGACGTCGGGGGCCAGGAGCGGGCGCAGGTCGGCAACGGCCTCGTCGTCGAGGCCGGCGAGGCGCTCGCGCACCTCCAGCACCTCGGCGACATGCGGCCCCAGGACCCCTTGACCGGAGGTGGTCACCTCCTCCAGGAGGCGCCAGGGCTCGCGGGGGCTCTGGGGACGGTGGACGATGAGGTAGCCGAAGCCGACGCCCCGCACGTCACGGGCCTCGAAGTCATCGATCCACGCCTCCAGGGCTGAGTCGAAGGCCTGGAGGTCACGCTCGGGGGTCAGGCCACCGTCGCGCAGCCACATGGTGGCGTACTCCACCGGATCCTGGAGCTCGCGCTCAAGGATCCAGGCGTCAAGTTCCTCGGGGAGCCAGGCGGCCACGGCCTCGCGCCACGAGCCGGCGCCACGGTGCTCCCAGTTGCCGAGCATGACGGCGGTGGCGCCGGGCTCGAGGTGCTCGCCGAGCCCGGCGACGAGCCCCGGCAGGATGGGGCCGCCGGCGTCGCGGTACTCCATGAGGGGCAGGCCGGCCTCGCGCACCGCAGGCGGGGTGAGGACGAAGGGCGGGTTGGAGGTGATGAGGTCGAAGCGGCGGCCGGCCACCGGCTCCAGGAGGGAGCCGCGCAGGAGCTCCAGGCCGCCGGAGCCCGAAGCGGGACCGGGCTTGACGTCGGCCTCGGAGGCAGCACAAGGGGCGGAGCCGGTGACGCTCACGCCGGCCAGGGCCGCGTTGAAGGCGGTGAAAGCGAGGGCGCGCGCGGAGATGTCAGTGGCCACCACGTGCTCGGCGTGACGCAGCAGGTAGAGGGTCTGGATGCCGCAGCCGCAACCCAGGTCCAGGGCGGTGCGCACGGGCGTGCGCGGGGTCAGGCCCGCCAGGGTGAGGCCGGCGCCGCCGACGCCCAGGACGTGATCGGGGGCCAGGGCCCGGCGGGTGACGAGCTCGCCCAGGTCGGAGGCCACCCACCAGCGGACCTCACCGGCGTCGTCGACGGCCTCGTGGGGGCGCAGGTCGACCAGGGCACGGACACACCCGGTCTCATCGGGCTCGCCGACCAGGCCGACGGCGGCGGCGCCCGCCGCCGTCGTGCGGGGCAGGGCGGCGTCGAGAGCGGAGGCGGGGACCGGCTCACCGAGCATGAACAGGGCGGTCAGGACGGCCACGGGTGAAGGGACGGGCCCGGCGGCCAGGGCGGCGCGCACGGCTCGCAGGGCGGGCAGGCGGATCTCGCGGCGCAGGGCGGCGTCGGCGACCTCCCCCAGGAGGGCGGCCACCGCCTCCACGCCCCAGCCGGAGTCGGCCAGGTCCGCCCGCAGGCTCGCCGCCTGCTTGGGCGTGGCCGCCGGGGGCGGGAAGGAGGAGGACTCAGAGGCGGACCGGGCGCTCGCAGGGCTCATGGAACCGACCGTAACGCGGGGCTCCACTCATCTCCGGCGCCCCGCCGCACGAGGGGACTCCGGGCACCCGAAGGCTCACAGGAGACGGGCGGCGAGCTCGGCGTACTGGCGGGTCCTGACCTCGACGTCGTCGATGTAGCTGATGAGCATGACCTCCTCGGTGCCGTGGTTCTCGGCGAAGGAGGACAGGGCCTGGGCGACCTCGTCGTAGGTGCCCACGATGATGGCGGTGTCGCGCTCGAGGTAGCGTTCGACCTCGGCGCGGTAGGCGGCATCGAGAGTGGCCGGATCACGGAAGCGCATGGGGCGGCCGGTGCGCAGGCTGAAGCGGGCGTCGGCGGCCACGAGGGCCTGCTCACGGGCCTCCTCGCGGGTGGCGGCGGCGCTGACGCACAGGGCGGAGAGGGTCTGGCCCCCGTGGATGGAGCCGCGGCCGGACCCCTCGGGGAGGTGGGCGCGGTAGTGGTTCATGATCTCGACCTGCTGGTGGCCGGTGAAGAACTGGGCGTAGGCGTAGTTGAGGTCGTGGACGCCGGCCCAGGCGGCCGACTGCCCCGAGGAGCCCAGGAGCCAGACCTCCGGCATCTGGGCCGGGAGGGGGTGGACCTCGACAGATGCGTAGGGGTGGGTGGCGGGAAGCTCGTCGCGCAGGAGGGCGACCGTCTCCTCGATGAGGGCGTTGATGGCGTCGGGGTCGATGACGCGGCCCTGGTTGAGGGCTGCGGCCGCGCGCATGTCCCCGCCGGGGGCGCGGCCCAGGCCCATGTCGACGCGACCGGGGTGGAGGGTGGCCAGGGTGGCGAAGCGCTCGGCCATCTGGAGCGAGCCGTAGTGCATGGCCATGACGCCGCCCGAGCCCACCCGGATACGGTTGGTGGCGTCCAGGATGTGCATCATGAGCAGGTCGGGCGCCGAGGACAGGAAGGATCCCGTGTTGTGGTGCTCGGCCAGCCAGAGGCGGTGGTAGCCGGACTCCTCCAGGCCGCGTCCCAGGTGGACGAGGTCCTCCAGGGTGCGGCGAACGTCCCCCCCCTCGAAGAGAGGGACCTGCTCGAGGACGCTGATCCGGCTGAGACGAGTACTCATGGCTTCTCCTGACCTGGTTGCGCGGGCGTGCGGCGACAGTGTGACAACACCGCCGGGCGGCGATTCATTCCGACGGGGAGCACTGTCTGGTGGAGGCACTCAGCCGCCGGGCTCCGACAGCCGGGATCGGACGGCGTCACCACAGCGTCACCAGATAAGGTATACCTTCTTAAAAATAGGACACGGCTTAGTTGCACCTATGACCCTGTCCCCTTACGGTTGGACCGACGGAGCCGCCCCGCGCCGGCCCCACCCGGGCCGGCGCGGGCCAGCGCAGACCCGCACCAACTCGCACCGCGATTCGCATCTTTCAGGAGGTACCCATGGCCGTTCTCACCATCGGAGACCAGTTCCCCGCCTACGAGCTCACCGCCGTCGTTCCCGGCAACCTCAAGGAGGTTGAGGCCAGCAAGCCCGAGGACTACTTCACCACCGTCTCCTCGCAGGTCCCCGCCGGCACCTGGCGCGTCGTCTTCTTCTGGCCCAAGGACTTCACCTTCGTGTGCCCCACCGAGATCGCCGCCTTCGGCGACCTCTACCAGGACTTCAAGGACCGCGACTGCGAGGTCGTGGGCGTCTCGGTGGACAACGAGTACACCCACTACGCCTGGCGCCGCAGCCACGACAAGCTCCAGGACCTGCCCTTCCCCATGGCCAGCGACCTCAACCGCGAGCTCACCGAGGCCCTGGGCATCAAGCGCGCCACCGGTGAGGCCGACCGCGCCACCTTCATCATCGACCCCCACAACGTCATCCAGTCGGTCTCCGTGACCGCCGACTCCGTGGGCCGCAACACCGAGGAGATCCTGCGCCAGCTCGACGCCCTCCAGTCCGACGAGCTGTGCGCCTGCAACTGGCAGGCCGGCGCCGCCACCATCGACGCCCTGGGCCAGATGGGCTGACGGGCCCCGCCCCAGCCCCTGACCTCGCCATCTCCACGACGACGAAACGAGAACACATGAGCATCGACAACCTGCGCTCCGCCCTGCCCGAGTGGGCCAAGGACCTCTCCCTGAACCTGTCCACCCTGTCCCGCTCCTCCTCGCTGACCGAGCAGCAGCAGTGGGGCACCTTCGTGGCCGCGGCCGCCGCGACCCGCAACGAGTCCGTGCTGGTCCAGGTCATGGAGGACGCCCGCACCCACCTGTCCGAGGAGGCCATCAACGCCGCCCTGGGCGCCGCCTCCATCATGGCGATGAACAACGTCGCCTACCGCACGCGCCACTTCCTGGGCTCGGCCTACGAGAACGAGCGCATGGGCCTGCGCATGAACATCATCAGCACCTCCGGCGGTGTGGACAAGGTCGACTTCGAGCTGTGGAGCCTGGCCGTGTCCACCATCAACGGCTGCGAGAAGTGCGTGACCGCCCACGAGGCCACGGTGCGCGGCGAGGGCCTGAGCACCGAGCAGGTCTGGGAGGCCGTGCGCATCGCCGCCACCCTGACCGGCGTGGCCCAGGCGGTCGGCGTCGTCGAGACCCTCGACTGACCCGATCACCACGATCACGACGGCGGCCGCCGGCTCCCCTCAGGGGGACCGGCGGCCGCCGTCTTATCAGCGTATCTGCGCCGTATCTGCGCTGTATCTGCGCCCTGTATCGACGCCTCGGTGCCGCTCAGCTGCGAGGGTCGGCGTCGATGGCGCCCTGGGTGTCGTTGAAGATCAGGTTGGAGATCTCGACCTGGACCGTCTCGACGTGGGGGACGTCGTGCAGTAGGAGCGGGTCATCGGCGGAGGTCTGCAGGGCCAGCGTGCCGCAGCCGAAGAAACGGTCGGTGACGTCCTTGTCCATCTGGATGTCGGAGATCCGGGTCAGGGGCAGGTCGTGGCCGACGCGGCTGACGATGCCGGAGCGGGTGATGATGCGCTTGGTGGTGATGGTGTAGGTGTGCATGTACCACTGCAGCCATGGCAGGAGCAGCAGGGGGACGCTCACGACGAGGATCACCACCCAGATCGCCACGATGCCCCAGGGCTGCCAGGTGGTGGGGGCCATGACCGAGGCGACGACGCCGACCACGAGAAGGAGGATCTCGACGACGAACCGCCACAGGAGGACCTTGATGTGGGTGTGCATGTGCCGCACCACGACCTCGTCGCGGCTCAGCAGCTTCTTCGACAGTGCCATGCCCCCATCGTGCCAGGCCGCCGGGGGTCGCGCACCCAAGAGGGCAGGAGTACCCGCTTGAGTGTGCCTCGGGCGGGCGTCGTCACCCACTGAGCATGCTCATGCCGACCGAGGCGACGACTGGCGCGATCCCCAGGATGACGAAGGCCGGCAGGTGGCAGGCGCCCAGCGGCAGGACCAGGCGCACCGCCAGGCGCTCAGCGGCCTCCTCGTCGCGGGCATGCCTCCCCGCGCGCAGGCTCGCCGCCGTCGCCGCCAGGAGAGCGGCCGGTGAGGCCCCGTCCTCCCAGCCGGGGCGCAGGCAGGACTCCAGGCGGGAGCGCCGTGCCCTCCACTGCTCGTCCTCGGGCGCCTGCCAGGCCTCCTCCCACGGGGCGCCCAGCAGCAGGGCCCGCCCCACGACCCCAAGCCCCTCCTCCTCCAGAGCCTCACCCAGGGCGGTGAGTACCCCGGGCACCGAGGCTCCGGCGCTCAGGGCGGCGGAGGCCAGGTCCAGGACCAGGGCCTCATCGACGACGTCGCCCTCAGCAGTCGCGGCGCGGACGAGGCGCCTGGTCACCAGGTGCCCCACGACCATGAGCCCGATGCCCAGCGCCCCCACGGCGCTGCCGAGACCGCCGTCGAGCAGGAGGGAGGCGGGGTCGGCACCCACGAGCACCCCCAGCCCCAGGCCGACCACGGGCAGGCACGCCAGGAGCCGGGCAGTGGTGCGGGGCCCGGCCAGGGCGGCCCGGCGGGAGGCCTCGGCGCGACCGGACTCGGCCACCCCACCGGCCACGGTCTGGAGGATGTCGGCCAGGGGCGCTCCCAAAGCGGTCGACAGGCGGCAGGAGGCGACGGCGCCCGGCACCCCGGCGGCGGTGGCCCGCCTCTGCCGGGCCCGCCGGCCCCGCGGGGGCGGATGCCAGTGCAAGCGCCCGCAGCTCCATCGAGGCAGCCACGAGACGTGCTGAAGGTCCGCGAGCGCGCACAGCACGGGTGGGACGCCGTCCTCGTCGGGCTCAGCACCCTCGGTGAGGCCGGCGCGCCGACAGGCGCGCGTCCAAGCCCGCTGCGGGGTGGCGCCGGCGCGCAGGAGACTGGCGACCTCGGTGAGCAGCAGGCCGAGGTCCGGTTCTGGTGCCCCGGTGCGTCGGGAGCGCAGCGCGTCGAGCGCCGCCTGCCGCATCGTCGGGCGTGCCTGGGCCGCGGGGGTGCCCGTGGTCCAGCCGCGGGGCAGGTCGCGGCGGGCCGGCAGCAGGAGCACGGCGGCGGCCAGGGCGACCAGGACCGCCGCGATCCAGGCGCCCGGCACCGGGCCTCCCGCCGTCCCACCCACCAGCCCGGCCAGGCGGGCTGCCGGGGGTGGGATCGCGGCCGTGCCCGTCACGCAGGCCACGCCCACCCAGCTGGTCACACCCGTCATACCGATCTCCTCTCCCCCGCCCCGGGCAGTCCGTCAAGGCCGGTGCGGGCCAGGGCCTGTGGGCCGATCCGCTCCCGCAACGCTGATACGGCCGGGCCGGGTCTGAGTCGGCCGTCGCCCGTCACGTGCAGGGCCTCCTCGCAGATGAGAACCGCTCCGGCCGGGCTTACCCCGCGCCGCAGCACGCCGATGGAGGCGACGTACCGGCGTGCCCCGGTGGTGCCGGCCTGCCGGCGCAGGTGGACGACGGCGTCGAGGGCGCTGGCCGCCTGGGCGGCGACAGCCGCCTCGTCGAGTCCCGCGAGGGCCCCCAGGGCGGTCAGGCGGGCAGGGACGTCGGCGGGAGAGTTGGCGTGGAGGGTGGCCCAGCCGCCCTCGTGGCCGGTGTTGAGGGCGGTGAGGACATCGCGCACCTCGGGGCCTCGGCACTCTCCCAGGACGATCCGGTCGGGCCGCATGCGCAGGGCGGTGCGCACCAGGGAGGTCATGGCGACCGCCCCGACGCCCTGGACGTTGGCGCCGCGTTCCTGGAGGTGGACGACGTGGGGGTGGCGGGGGCGCAGCTCGCTGGCCTCCTCGATGCACACGATGCGCTCGGTGGCCGGGACGAGTGAGAGCAGGGCGGCCAGGAGGGTGGTCTTGCCGGTGCCGGTGGCGCCGGTGACCAGGCAGCTGGCGCGGCCGGTCACGAGGGCGGCCAGGACCTCGTCCAGGCCGGGAGCGATCGTGCCGGCGGCGGTCAGCTCGTCCAGGGTGAAGCCGCGGCGGCGCTTGGTGCGCAGACTGATGAGAGTGCCATCGGCGCTCAGGGGCGGCAGCACCGCGTTGAGTCGGGTGCCGTCGGGCAGGGTGGCGTCGACGACGGGGCAGGCGTCGTCGAGGCGCTTGTGCGCGGAGGCAGCCATGCGCACGGCCAGGGCCCGCACCTCGGGCTCATCCATGGCGGCTGCGGGGACCGGTTCGAGGCCGCGCCCCCGGTCGATCCAGGTGCGCCCGTCGCTGACGAGGACGTCGGTGACGCCCTCGGTCTCGATGAGGGGCTGGAGGATCGGCCCGGCGCCGTCGACGTCGGCGCGCACCCTCTGGCCCAGGCGCGCCATCCCCACCTGTCCGGTGGCGGGGGCGGCGGCATCGTTGAGGGCCTCCTCCAGACCCACGCCGCGGGCCAGGGCGCTGCGGACACGGGCGAGCTCGGGGCCGTCTGCCCCACCCCCGCCGGAGGCACCCGGCTGACCGGGACTTACCGGGACCATGACTGCCTCCTGGGCTGATCGCCTGACTGAT
The DNA here is from genome assembly GCF_016694895.1 of Actinomyces sp. HMT 175. Classification (NCBI taxonomy): domain Bacteria; kingdom Bacillati; phylum Actinomycetota; class Actinomycetes; order Actinomycetales; family Actinomycetaceae; genus Actinomyces; species Actinomyces sp. HMT 175. The sequence continues at coordinate 292,251 of NZ_CP068012.1, read as the reverse complement.
TCACTGACTGGCTCGTTGGCCGGCTCGCCGACTGATTCGCCAACTGGTTCGTTGTGCGGGTCTCCGACGCTGCGGCGTCGGCGAGCCGGGGCAGCAGCTCGCGGGCCAGGGCGCTCGCGGCGCGCCGGAGGGCCGAGCGGGCCCGCACCGGGTCCTCTCCGAGGGCCAGCCGCTTGGCCAGGACCCGGTCGGTGGGCACCTGTCCCAGGACCGGGCAGCCGGTGATGAGCTCGAGGTCCTCGGCGAGGACGTCCTCGCCCACCTGGCGCGCCACGAGCCAGACCGGCACCCCAGCAGCGGCGTCGGCGGCCGTGGCGGCTTCAGCATCGGCGACCACGACAGCGGCGGGCGCCGTGCCCCGCAGTCGCGAGGCGATGCTCTCGGCGGCGACGGCCGAGCGCAGGTCGAGCCCGGTCAGGATGAGGACCCCGGCGCCCGGGGGCGGGGGAGCCCCGCGGGGCAGGTCCACCAGCACGACGTCGTGCTCGGCCCGCATGGCCTCCAGGACCGCCGCCGCGCACGGCAGGGGGCCTCCGCGCACATCCCCGGTGAGGACCGGCATGGCGTGCCACACGGGCAGGGCCCCGACGAGGTGGCCGGGCCGGAAGGCCGACTCCTCGGCCGGCAGGTCCGCCCAGCGCAGCCCGGTCAGGACGCTCTGCCCGCACAGGAGGTCCAGGCCGCCGGTGGGGTCGAGGTCCATCATCGCCACCCGTCTGCCTGCGCGGCCCAGCGCCCACGCCAGGTGCAGCAACAGGACGCTGGCCCCCAGGCCCCCGCGGGCGCCGGTGACGGCCAGGACCTGGGCGGGACGCCCCGAGCGCACCGCCCCCGGGATCCTTCCCCTCTCCCCCGGCTGCGTCTCAGCACCGGACTGCGCAGGCTCACCGGCGGAGGGCCTCAGGGGAGGGAAGGAGACGTCTCGGCCGTCCCACACCGGCCTGCGCCCCGTCGCCGGTCTGACCCGCGCCACCTGCCTCGCCCTGGCTCCTTCCGTGGCCTCCGACGTCGGGTCCTTCTCCTCCGGCTCTGGAGCCGCCGCGCCCCCGGACGCCGCCACTGCCGGAATGGTCAGCGTCTCCTCCGACTGCGCCGATGTCCCAGGCAGCTGTGGCTGCCCCGGCTGCCATGCGCCGTCCCCTGCGGGAACGGGCGTCTGCCTCACAGGCATCTCCACCGGCATCGCCCTCTCCTTTCCGTTCCCTCACTGTCTCCCCGGTCCTGCCCACGGCCGGCCGTTGCCACGACCGTTGCCACAGCCGTCTCCCGGCTCCCCGGCCGGTACCCCGCACGGGCGGTACTGGAACACCGCGGACGGCTCTCCACCAGGGTGCGGGCCCGCCTGCGGCTGCGCTCGGCGGCGTCGTCGGCCCTGTGGAGACGGGGAGCAGAAACGCGCCTGTGGCCCCGCGCCCACCGCGTCCCACCGTGGCTCGGGACCGCCCAGCGCGGCAGCCCCAGCGACGACGCAGGCAACCGAGGGGCTCACACGCCTGACACCGGAGCTCCCCTCGTGGTGAGATGGGTCCATGAGCGCGCAGGACCGCGCAAGCGCCCCCTCCCGACTGCCGGCGACATCACCGGTGACGGCACCGACCGCCCCACCGGCTGCGCCGGAGCTCCACCCTGCCGGTCCGTCCCCCGCCGGACACCGAGCGGCGGCCTACTTCGACCTGGACAAGACGATCCTGGCGACGTCGTCGACCTGGGCGCTGGGCACCCCGATGCGGCGCAGCGGCCTCATCTCCTCCCGCGCCCTGGCCTACGGGCTCATCGCCCAGATCCCCTACCTCCTGGTGGGCGCCGGCACCCAGCGCTCCAGCACCCTCATGGAGCACCTGGCCCTCATGTCCGCCGGCATCAGCCGCCGGGACCTGATGGAGGTCGTCGAGGGCGCCCTGACCACGGCGATCGAGCCGGCCGTCTACGCCGAGGCCCTCGACCTCATTGAGGGCCACCGTCGGGCCGGGCACGACGTCGTGGTGGTCTCGGCCTCCATCTCCGAGATGGTCGCCCCCATCGCCCGCCTCGTCGGGGCCGACCGGGCGGTGGCCACCCACATGGAGGTCGGTGAGGACGGCCTGTTCACCGGGCGCATCTCCCGCTCCATGCTGCACTCGGAGAAGGTGGTGGCGCTGCACGAGGACGCCGCCGCCCACGGCATCGACCCGGCCCGGTGCTGGGCCTACTCCGACTCCATTTCCGATGAGCCGATGCTCAGCGCCGTCGGCCATCCGGTCGCCGTCAACCCCGATAGGGACCTGCGGCGCCTGGCGCAGGAGCGGGACTGGCCGGTGCGCGACTTCGCCCGCCCGGTACGGCTGCGGCCGCGCTGGGAGCCCCCGAGCCTGTCGACCCGGGCCTCGGTCATCGCCCACGTCGCCGGCGTGCTGGCCGTCGGGGGCACCGCCGCCTGCCTTGTTGCCCAACGTAGCCCGCGCGGCAGCTGAGTCCTCCGGCCGGGCCCCGAGCTGAGCTCAAGCAGGGTTCGCCCCGGGGCTCATCCGGCCCGCCAGGTGCCGGCCTGCACCGCCCGGCACAGGCGCTGGGCCTCCTGTACCCCCGCGAGCACCGCCTCGGCCTGCCACACCACCCAGGCCACCACCCCGTCCATGGTGCCCGAGGCGTAGGCCCCGGCGGCCTCGGCGTAGGCCGCCGGCACCCGCCCGGGGTAGAGGTCGGTGACCGCCGTACCGGTCGGCTCGAGCCCGTCACGCACCAGGAGGTGACGCACGAGCAGGCGCCCCACGGCGGCGTTCCCGGCGGTGAAGGGGCGGGCGGTCAGCATCTCGGCGTGCACGATGGCCGCCCGCACCAGCGCCGGCGCCTGCGGCGTCTCGATGAGATCGACCAGTCCCGCCAGCCTCGCCACCAGTTCCTCGCCCTGCGGCGCGGCCCCAGGACCGCCCTCGCGGGCATGCACCTGCCGGGCCCGCGGCACTCCGACCTCCCCCAGGCCCAACCGGCCGCCCGCCGCCAGGGGACCGACGACGTCGCGGTGCAGCGCCGCCAGCAGCGAGCGCGCCGAGGGCGCCACCGGCCGACCTCGCCCCACCAGGTCCGGCATCCAGCTCACCAGGCGGGTCCCGGCGCGCCACAGCCCGGCCACGGCGTCCAGGCCCGGGTCCCCTGTGGCGGCCTGGGTGAGGGAGCCGGCGGCCACCTGCTCGCGCAGCACCTCGGCGGAGACCACGGCGCCCTCGACGCCGCCCGAGGCGATGGCGCCCCGGATCGCGGCCTCGGCGCGGGCCTCACGCCATCGGCGCCGCAGGGCCTCGTTCCAGCGCAGCTCGGAGCAGGCCTCACGCACTGCGTCCTCAGCGGCGCGCACCCGCTCGTCGGCGGCCACGGCCCTGAGCGCCTCCAGCGCCGGATCCCCGGGCGTGGGGGCGCCGTCGGTGGCCGCCCCGGCCCGCGCACCTGCGCCGACCCCACCAATATTCAACCCCTCGGTCAACACGCCGGTCCGGCTCTCCGCGCCCCACGCTGCGGGCCTCTTCGGCCCACCGGGCTCCGAGGGCCCGATCCCCACAGACATTCGCACCACACCCCCACTGTGACACACCGCGGTCACTGCCGACCACAGGCGCCCTCAGGCACCCCTGGCCCCGTATCCCGAGGAAACCAGCACAAGGCGAGCGCACCCCCTAGACTCGATCAGGTGACTGACTCCCCCTCCCACTACGCCCCGGGCTCCGGCCCGCCACCCGCGACCCCTGGCGCATCGGGGCGGCCACCGCGCAGTCGCCGCCCCGACTACGTGCTCACCGCCGCCGTCGGAGTCCTCTTCGCCCTGGGTGCCTCCGCCCTCCTGGGCCTGGCCGCCGACCAGACCTCGATCCTGCGCACCGGCCTGCTGCTCGGCACCCTCCTGCTGCTGTCCTCAGCCGCCGCCGTCCTGTTCGCCAGCCGTTCCTCGCTGGGCGCGCTCGCCACCGGGCTGACCGCGTTGACCGCCCAGTCGATGGTCTTCCTGGCTCCTATTCACGCGGCCTCCTTGACTGAGCCCTGGCTTCAGCACCTCGTCAGCACCGGTTTCATGCTCGTCCTGGCGGGCCTGTGGCTGGGCGGGTCCTGGGGGATGCGCCTGGCACGCCGCGCCGGCCAGGCCCAGGGGCACGCCGCCTTCCGCCTCACCGAGGCCGACCGGACCGTGGGTACCACTCCGACGCCGCCGCCCTCACGCCGTCGCGATCACCTCCTGTCCCTGCCCTGGGTCATCGCCGGACTGGCGCTGACGGCCTATCTGTTGCCGCGCGCCTACCTGCATGCAGTCGCCCCCGGCGTCCAGACCGGGCCACTGCTGCTGGCAGCCGTCCTCATCTCCCTCCTGGCCCTGGCCGCGGCCGGCGCCTCGACGTCGCGTTCCACCCTCGGTGCGCGCGTCATCGGCCCGGTTCTTGTTCTTGCCGCGGTGCCCGCGCTCAGTAACGATATGATCCCTGGCGGCCATCTGGTCTCCAGGCTCCTGCCGAACGGCCCGAACGCCGTCGTGCTCGCCGCCATCGGCATCGAGCTCATGGCGATCGGCTGGGGAGTACATGTGGCTCGCCGGCAGGGCCGTGCCAACGCGCTGGCCAGGCTGCGCTCCGCCGCCTGAGGGCCCCATGCCCGACTCCGCGTCCCGGAGTTGACCGGTCCCTTCCGGTATCCCCGCCCCTACTACTACCGTGTGCATGCGTAAGGAGACCTCGTGAGCACCGACAACACAGACCGCACCGCACCGCAGGCACCCGTCGCCTCCGATGACGTCGCCCCGGCCTCTGAGGCGGCCCCGACGCCCACCGCACGGACAGCGGCCACGGACGCCCGCTCGGGAGAGGCGACGGTCAACCTGGTCGATGAGGGTCTCGTCTCGGCCTCCCTCGCGAGCCTCGCCAGCAAGGTCACCCAGGTCTCTCCATCCGCCTCCCCCACGCCCCGGGCGACGGCGGCCCAGGACGGCGAGGCCGGTGCGGTCAGTGCTGCCGCCGGCGCCGATGTGGACCAGACGACCGATGACGCAGCCCACGACTGGGCCAACGAGCAGGACGCGGCCGATGACGACGAGGCCGACACCCTCAACCTCCGCGAGCACGCGTCCTTCCCCGGCGCCGCCGGGAGCCGGGCCGCCGAGGCGGAGTCGGCCGTCGGGCCCGCTGCAGCCGCCGACGTGCCGCCGTCGATTCCTCCGTCGTCGGAGCCCGGCGAGGTCGAGGAGGAGCCCGCGCCGGTCACCGACACCGCCCCGGTCTCCGTGGAGACCGCAACCGAGCCGGCGGCCCCCGAGGTCGTCGACGCCTCGCAGGCCCGTGCCGAGACCGCTGAGGACGCCGCCTCCCGGGTCTCCGTACAGGCTGTGACTCCTGAGCCCGCCCGCGCCGAGGAGCCTCAGGGCGCCGGGGCCACCGCCGCAGTCGCTCCGGCAGCCACCGCAGCCACCACCAACAGCACGACCAGCAGCACGACCAGCACAGCCAGCACAGCGGCAGTCCTCAGCAGCTCCGCCGGCTCCGCCCCGGAGGCGCCCTCACCCGTTTTGGCGGACGATGGGGACGATGAGGATGAGGCCCCGGCAGTGAGCGCCGAGTCCACCCGTCAGCAGGACGGTGCACCGGACACCTGGCCAGTCAACCGGCCGACCAGCCAGCCGACCACAGCGTCCGCCGAGGCGCCCGCGACAGCAGCGGCCGCGGACAGTCACGGACGCTTGCCCGCGGCCGACACCGCCGATGCCCCCGATGCCGCCGCGGCGCCGCAGAGCCTCATCGAGGCTGAGGACTTCGAGGACTTTGAGGACTTTGACGAGCTCGAGGACTTCGAGGACTCGTCGCAGTCGGAGCAGCCGGCCGGGGCCGATGACCTCGACACCCCTGAGGCGCAGGCCGACCTCACCCCCGCGACCCCGGCGATCCCCACGCCCGCGACCGGCTCCCCTGCCGTGAGGGCCGTGCCCGTCTCGGTGGCCACCGGCGCCGCCCGCGCCGCGAACGAGACCGCGGGCGCCACCCCGCAGACCCCCTCCGCCGCGACCGGCACCGCGGATGCCGCCGTCGGCGTGGACGACACTGACGACTCCACCATCGACAGCCTCGACGACATCTCCGACGACTTCGCGGACTTCGACGGCGACATCGACGGCGAGCTCGACGCGGAAGACGTCGAGACCGGCGAGGCCGAGCGGGTGGCCGGAGCCGGCGAGGAGTCCGAGGAGTCCGAGGACGATGCTCAGAACGTGACCGAGAACGTTGCCGAGGAGGTTGCCGAGGAAGTTGCGCAGCCGGCAGCCGCCTCGACACCCACCTCAGCATCTGTCTCGACGGCCGCCGCTCAGCCCTGGACGCCGGTTCCACCGGCCTCCGGCTCCCAGACGTTTGCCAGCACGGCCGAGGCAGCCGACGTCGATGACCGTGAGGAGGGTGATGGCGATGAGGGCGCCGCTGAGACCGACGACGGCTTCGCGCCCGTTGAGGCCCCCGCCGTCTCAGCGGCCTTCGCGGCTCCCGCCGCGCCGTCGGCGACCGTGACGACACCGGCCGCCCCGTCAGCGGACTCGCCGGAGCCCGCCTCATCGAGCCGGTCCGAGTTCGAGCCGCAGGTGCCGGCGTCGGCGCCGTCAGCGACCTCGGGGCCATCGGTGGCCGCTTCGACGTCACCGGCCGAGCCGGAGGCGGCAGCGCCGGTGAACGCCGACGCGGACAACCGCCCCTCGGCCCCGTCCTGGCCGGCGACCCCCGCGGCCCAGCTGGCCCGGACGGGCTCCGCGGCCAGCGCCTCCTCGGCGCGTTCCTCCGAGTCGCCGACCTCCACCCGCCCCGCTTTCTCCGCCGGCGCCCCGGCTCCCGCCCCGTCAACGGAGGGGATGGGGGCAGCGCCCCGAACCGCCTCCTCCCCGTACATCGGGCTCTCCGACCTCCGCCCGGAGGCCCCCGCCGACGCGCCGGCCCCCGCCCCAGCGGGAACGACGCCGCAGTCCGAGTGGGCGCCGTCAGCCCAGACGACCCCGTCAACCCAGCCGGCCCCCGCCTCCGCGGACACCCGGGACTATCACCCGACGCCGGCAGCCTCGCCGTCGGCTCCCTCCCCGCAGCAGACGCCCGACTGGTTCGCAGCCGCCCCCACCGGGCGGGGCCTGTCCACGAGCGCCGACGCCGGGGAGAGCGACGACCCGGAGGAGCGCGGCCGCTCGCGGGCCCGGCAGGCCGCCATGGCCATGACCGGTGCCGACGAGGACGACGACTCCATCCTCCTCAAGGGCGCCAGCGCGCTGAGCACCCCGGGCTCGCGCGTCGAGACCCACTGGGCCGGGGTGCTCGTCGCCGTCGTCCTGTTCCCCCTGGCCTGGTTCCTCGTGCACGACGGCGCCGCCACCCTGACCGGCGGCAACCCCTCGGCCTGGCCGTCGGCCGCCTCCCCCATGGGTGCGCTGGAGATTCTGGGCGGGACCGCGGCCTGCGCCGCCGCCCTGTTCATGATCTCGCGATCCTCGCTGGGGGCCTTCGTCGTCGGCGCCTTCAGCACGGTCATCGGGCTGCCCTTCGTCCTCCTGCCGGGGGTCACCAAGTCGATCCTGGGGCCCACGGTGGATCGGCTTCAGGCCCACTCCGACCTGGGTAAGGCCCTGTCCACCTATGTCATGGACGACGGCCTCTCGGGCCGCTTCATCCTCATGGGCGTGCTCACGATCATGGTCGCCGTCGTCGGCCACCTGGCGCGCCGGGCCGGACAGCGCAGGCGGGACGACGGCCACGGCCCACGTGACTGAGCCCGGCGCCGCCCCGCCGCCTTCCGGGGCCGAAGAGGCAGGAGCGCCGTCGGCTCGGCGGATGCAGACCCTCGCCGATGCGGCCCGGGACGCGGTGCCCATTGTCGTGGGATACGTGACGCTGGGGCTGGCGGCCGGGATGCTGCTGGTCGCCGAGGGCCTGGCCTGGTGGTGGGCGCCGGTGTGGAGCCTGGTCATCTACTCCGGGACCATGCAGATGCTGCTGGTGCCGCTGGCCGGTGCCGGCGAGCCGCTGGCGACCATCGCTCTGTCCACCGGTTTCGTCTCGGGCCGGCACGTCTTCTACGGGCTGGGCTTCCCCCTGGAGCGGGTGCGGGGCCGGGCGCTCACGCGCCTCTACGCCGTCCACGCGATCACCGACGAGGTCTACGCGCTGCTGGCGGCGCGCGACCGGCGGGCCATGAGTGGGCGCTACCTGGTGGGCGTGGAGGCGATCAGCCACGCCGCCTGGGTGTCGGGCACGACCGTCGGGGCACTGACCGGCACCGCGCTGGCCTCCGTGGTGGGTGAGCGCATCGAGCTGCTCGGCTTCGTGCTCACCTCCCTGTTCGTGGTCCTGGCCATTGAGAACTGGCGCAATCACCCCGATATCGGGGTGCTGTGCGTGGGGCTGGTGGCCGGCGGGGTCGGCCTGGCGGTCGGTGGTTCGGCGGCACTGCTGACCGCGCTGGTGATCCTCGGCGCCGGCCTGGTGGGGCTGTACGCCTGGCGCGGCCGCCGCCCCGGGGCGAGCGCGCCGACGTCGGAGCGGGGGGACAGCTGATGCTCACCAACTCGCAGATCGCAGTCGCCGTCGTGGTCGTCACCGTCATCACCTTCGTGTGCCGGATCGTGCCTTTCGTGCTGCTGCGCGGGCGTCAGGGCAGTGCGCTGCTGGCCTTCTTGTCCCGGGCGATGCCGCTGGGGGTCATGATCGTTCTGGTGGCCTACACGCTGGGTGGGGTGAGCCTGTCGCCGTCGAGCTGGCTGCCGGCCGTCGGCGGGATCGGGGCGACGGCGGGTCTGCACCTGTGGCGGCGCTCCATCGGGCTGTCGCTCATCGGCGGCACCGGCGTGTACGTGGCCCTCAGTCTCCTGCTGGGCTGACTCGCCGCGGCCGGTGGCCGACCATGTAGAAGACGATGAGGGCCACGTAGGTGACCACGCTCAGCCAGGCGCTGACCATCCCCAGCAGTGCGGCCAGAGCGTAGAGCCACGGCCCCATCGCGAAGCGCCGGGTCATGGAGCGCACCTCCGCCTCGGAGACCCCTGCTCGCAGGCGGCCACGGTCCCGGATGGAGGCCCGCCACAGGGCGTTGAAGAACAACCCGCCGACCATCATGACCATCCCGTAGAAGACGGCGCCCGTGCGCTCGTCGTGGCCGGACTCCAGGGACCGGGTGAGGACCGAGGTGGCGAAGGGCAGGAAGGCAACGTCGAGCAGGAGGAAGAGGTTGCAGATGAGCATCCACTGATCGACGCTGCGCACCCGCACGAAGATGGCGTGATGGTTGAGCCAGACCTGCCCCACCAGGAGGAAGCTGAGGACAAAGCCCAGGTAGCTGGGCCACAGGGAAGCCAGGGAGTGCAGGAGGCTCCCGCCGCCGTCGGGCAGCTTGATCTCCAGGCTCAGCAGGGTGATCGCGATGGCGATGACCCCGTCGCTGAAGGCCTCCAGGCGTCCGGGTGAGACGGGCGCCGACTCCTCCTCCCCTTGAGCGCCGCAGGCCCCAGCGGCCGCCCCGTCCTTGGGCGCCGGGTCAGTAACCGGGTCTGTGGCCCCGACATCCGCATGCGCACACCCGCAGGAGTCAGTGCGGGCACCCTCGGCGAGGTCATCGGCAGAACCATCAGCCGAGTCATGGTGGCGCTGGGCAGTCATGCCTTCTCCTTCCCTTCCGCGGACAGGGACATTCTGCGCCGACGAGGACACACCTGCACCCGCGGGGACATTCCAGTACCGCCGGGGACTATCGACGCTGCCGGGGACCGAATACCTGTCCCCCAACGCGCGTCTTGTCCCCGGCCGGGACGACACGCACCCAGCCGCGCAGAATGTCCCCGGCGGGCGCCCCTGAGGCGGTGCAGGACGATGTGGGCGGTGCCGGGCGGCCCCGTCGCCGGTACGGGGCGCCGACCAGTAGGCTGCGGGCGTGCCTGTTGACGTCAATCGCCCCGGCCCCTGGACCCACCGCAACCTCACCGCCCGCGGCACTCGTTTCCATGTCGCGCTGGCGGGCCCCGAGGCCCCGGCCGGAGCCGGCCCCCTCACCCTCCTGGTGCACGGCTTCCCCGAGTGCTGGTGGACCTGGCGTCACGTCATCCCCGCCCTGGCACAGGCCGGGCACCGCGTGGCGGCCCTCGACCTGCGTGGCTTCGGCGGCTCGGACCGGCCGCCGTCGGGCTACGACCTGGTGACGCTCGCCCAGGACCTGGCCGCCGTGGTCCGCTCCCTGGGGCACGAGCGCGCCGTGGTCGTCGGCGCGGGGCTCGGCGGTCAAATCGCCTGGGCGCTGCCGCACCTGGCCGCGGACCTGACGACGGCGATCGTCCCGGTCGGCGCCCCCCACCCGCTCGCGCTGCGCTCGCTACGGACCCGGGCTCTGTCCGGGCCGGCGCTGCAGTACGCGAGCCTGCGGATCCCGGGCCTGGCCGAGCGCCGCCTGCGCAGCCGCAGCGCCCTGGAGGGCCTGCTGCGTTCCTGGGCCGGGCCGCACACGCGCGAGGCACTGGCCGAGGAGGCCCCCTACTACGCCGAGCTCCTGTCCCGACCCGGCGCCGCCCGCAGCGCCCTGGAGCCGCTGCGCAACCTCGTGCTGTCCCGGGCGGAGACGGCGGCCCTGGACAAGCCGGTGACGGTGCCCGTCCTGTCGGTGCAGGGCGAGCTCGACCCGGTCCAGCCCGCCCAGGCCTACGCGCGCGACACCCACCACGTGGCCGGCAACCTGCGTCAGGTAACAGTCCACCGCTCCGGCCACTTCCCCCAGGAGGAGACCCCTGCGGGGTTCGTCCGGGCCCTGCTGCCCTTCCTGGCCGACGTCGCCCCGCCCGCCTCCGCCTGAGGCCGCGAGCCGGGCACTTATCGCGCAGCCCCGTTGTTCTTCGGTAGGTCTGCACATGAAGTGCCCAGCTCGACGGGTGCAGCACGGTCAGCCCGACGCCGCCACCCAGCTCGACGGGTGCAGCACGGTCAACCCGACGCCGTCTCACACCGTCTCACACCGTCTCACACCGGCTGGCGCAGGTTGTCCATAAGGGAGCGTCGGTCGAGCTGGGCGGGCAGCCAGGTGGTTGCCACTGCGAGCGCCAGCGAGATCCCACTGACGAGGGCCAGCAGCCCCACCGGGACCGAGGCGACCAGAACCGCCGTCCCGCCCCCGGAGTACAGCGCGGCGTAGACGGCGCTGACGGCGGTGGCCGCCAGCCCGAAGAGGATGCCGGTGACGGCGTAGATGACACCCTCCAGCGCCGTGGAGGCCAGAACCGTGCGGGTGCGCGCCCCGATGACCCCCAGCAGCGCCCCTTCTTGGCGTCGGGCCCGCCCCACCATGGCGATGTTGGCGATCCCGCCGACGCCGGAAATGAAGAAGGTTGGAACCCCGACAGAGAGGAACCCGCTGACCGAACCCTGCGCGCCAGTGGCCTGGCCGGCCCCGACGGCGGCGTAGACGGTGCCGGTCAGGGCCACGGCGATGGCGAAGGGGACGATCGTCGTCATCGACAGGGAGGCGCGATGGCGGGCGTTGGCGCGGGCGGCGAACCAGGCGGGACTGCGGCCCGGGATGAGGGCGGTCCACCAGGTCAGCAGTGGCCGCAGCGTCCAGTTCGGCACGCTCAGGGCAGCGATCGCGGCGAGGAGCCCCATGGAGGCGCCGGCCATCGCGCGATCCCCCGGGTCGTTGAGGTTCATACCGGACGTGGCCATCTCCGCCCTCTCCGCGTCACTCATGGGTAGAGAGCTCTCGAAGGGGGTCATGACCAGCCCCAGGAGCATGATGCCGACGACCACCCACTGCCACCACCGGGTCCGGGTCCGCGGGGCCGTGGCCTCCCGCAGCGCCTGCATCTCGGGGACCGACGCCGCCCGCCGGGCCGGCCCCATCGCGCCCAGGATGCAGAACAGCATCGTCACGGCGATGGTCAACGGCACCCCGAAGCCCGGCATGATGATGGGCAGATTCTGAGGAAACACGTCGAACTCCCGCCAGGTGAGCAGGTAGACGCGGACCAGCGGCAGGCTGACCACCGCCCCCATGACGCCTCCGAGCAGCCCGATCACCCCGACCTGCGCCAGGATGATGCGCCGGATGCGGCTGCCGGGGATGCCCAGGACCTTCCACAGCGCGTGGGAGCGCTGCTGGGCCGAGACGGTCAGGCCCAGCGTCGTGGACAGGATGACGGCGGTGGCCAGCCCCGCGTAGGAGACAAGGCTGGAGCCGATGATGTGGGCGGCGTTGATGAGCTCGGCCGAGCCCTGGGCCTGGGCCCAGCTCAGGGAGCTGTACCAGGCGGTGATGATGACGCCGATGATGGCGCCGCCGACGGTGGCGACGAGCAGTGACCACAGCCACTGGCGGGCATGGTGGCGCAGGTCGTTCCAGATGAGTGTGACCATGATCTTCTCCGATCCTCTCCTGCTCCTGTCCCGGTCAGGCGGCGCGCGTGGCTCGCGCCGAGTGGACGAGCTCGGCGATCTGGCGGGCGTCACGGCAGTCGGTCCACTGCACCAGGTGCCCCTGACTCATGACGGCGACCGCGTCTGCTCTGGCGGCGGCCTCGACGTCGTGGGTCACCATGACCACGGTGGTGCCCTGCTCGGTGAGCCGGCGCAGCCAGTCCAGGACGAGGGCGGCGGAGTCCAGGTCGAGGGCGCCGGTGGGCTCGTCGGCGAAGACGATCCGGGGGCGGCTGGCCATGACGCGGGCGATGGCCACGCGCTGGCGCTCCCCTCCGGAGAGCTGGTGGGGCTTGAGGCCGGCGCGGTGAGCGAGCCCGACGGCGTCAAGGGCCTCCCGGGTCTGGGCGCCGTTCAGGGGACGCCCGGCCAGGCGCGAGGGCATGGAGACGTTGTCGGCGGCGCTCAGGGAGGCAATGAGGTTGTACTCCTGGAAGACGAAGCCGACGTGGCGGGCGCGGAACCGGGCCCGCTCGGCGGCCCGCATCCCGGAGGTGAGTGCGCCGAGCATGGTCACCTGTCCGCTGGTGGGCTCATCGAGGCCGGCCATGCAGTGCAGCAGCGTGGACTTGCCCGACCCGGAGGCCCCGACGACGGCGGTGAAGCTGCCCTCGGGCAGGTCGGCGTCGACATGGTCCAGGGCGGTGACGCGGGCGTCCTGGCGTCCGGGGACCTCGTAGACGCGGGTCAGGCCGCGCAGCCGGATGGCGACCGGCGACGTCGTGCCCGGCCCGGCAGGCGGAGTGGCGGACGGCAGGGATGAGGCGGGGGCGGCGGTCGGGTCGGAGGAGGCCAGGGGCGAGTGAGCAGTCATGCCTCCAGCCTGACGGCGCCGGCCCTCCCAGCCCATCCGGCCATCTGGCGAATCGAAGGTGGGGCTAGCCCGACACCGGTCCCGGACACCTCCACCTGACGTCCCCGAGAAGCGCATTCTTCGCGCATCCCTGCAGAAACGGTAGGACGACGCAGCGTCCGCCCGGCTCGGCGTCAGCTCGGCGCCGGCCTAGCGCAGGCCTACACGGGCTCGGCCCTCAGACCCCCACCTGCGGGCACAGCCCGGCCTCGAGCAGTGTGCACTGGCCGCAGCGGGGCGATCGGGCCGAGCACACCTGGCGCCCGTGCTCGATGAGCCGGTGGCAGCCGTCGGTCCAGCGCCACGGCTCCCACAGGGCCGCGATGTCCTTCTCCACGCGCAGCGGGTCCTTCGACGTCGTCCACCCCAGGCGGCGCGAGAGCCTGCCCACGTGGGTGTCCACGGTGATGGCGGGCTGGCCGAAGGCGTTGCCGAGCACGACATTGGCGGTCTTGCGCCCCACGCCCGGCAGGGCCACGAGCTCCTCGCGGCTGCGCGGCACCCGCCCCTCGAAGCGCTCGGTGAGGGCCTGTCCGATGCCGAGCAGGTGGCCGGCCTTGGCGCGCTGGAAGCCGAGCGGCCGCAGGATCGCCTCGAGGTCCTCGCGCCGGGCGGCTCCCAGGGCGGCAGGGTCGGGGTAGTGCTCGAAGAGCTCGGGGGTGACGGTGTTGACGCGCGCGTCAGTGGTCTGGGCCGACAGGACGGTGGCCACGAGCAGCTGGAAGGGGCCGTCGTGGTCCAGGGCGCAGGCGGCGTCGGGGTAGAGGGTCATGAGCTCGTCGTCGACGGCGCCCGCGCGCCGGGCCGTCTCGGTCGTCAGCGCCGTCTCGGCAACCTCGAGGGCAGCCCCGGCCGCCCCCACCACCTCGGCCCCGGTGGTCCCGCAACTCACTGCCCTGCGCACTGTGTCCTCTCTCCGCGATCTCATCGGCGGCACCACCCGCGCCCCAGCACCACCCGCGCCGGAGGGTTCCTCCTGCGAGCCCCGGTCCGCCTCTGAGCGGGTCGTCCTCCGCAAACCGCCATTGCAGTCGATCCCGCCGCCTGCCCGCAACCTCACGGATAGGACCGTGTCGCACGACGCACCCGATGTTGCTCACTTCCCTTTGACCTGCAACACACGGGGGCTACAATGCTCGACGGCGTGCCACAGGTCACAAGCCGTGGCAGGATAGACCCGAGGGCTCCCGCATGCGGGATGCCAGCCCCCTAACCACCAGGAGGATCTCCGTGGAAGACAGCATTATCTCCAGGATCCCGCTCTTCGAGGGCCTGAGCCCGGAGGAGCAGGAGGAACTGCGCGCCATGATGACGCAGACGACTCTGCGCCGTGGCGAGACCCTCTTCAACGAGGGCGACTCAGGCGACCGCCTCTACATTCTCCTCTCCGGGAAGGTGAAGCTCGGCCACGCCAGCGCCGACGGCCGCGAGAACCTGCTCGCGGTGCTCGGCCCCGGCGAGATCGTCGGCGAGCTGACCCTGTTCGACCCGGGCCCGCGCTCCACCACCGCCACCGCCGTGGCCCCCACCGAGCTCCTGACGCTGGACCACAACCAGCTCATGACCTTCGTGGAGTCCCACCCGCAGCTGGCCAAGGACATGCTGCGCGCCCTGGCCCAGCGCCTGCGCCGCACGAACACCGCGCTGGCGGACCTCGTCTTCTCCGACGTGCCCGGCCGCGTGGCCAAGGCCCTGCTGGACCTGGCCGACCGCTTCGGCTCACCCACCGACGACGGCGTCCACGTCCCCCACGACCTCACCCAGGAGGAACTCGCCCAGCTGGTGGGCGCCTCGCGTGAGACGGTCAACAAGTCGCTGGCCGAGTTCGTCTCCCGCGGCTGGATCCGCCTGGAGGGCCGGGCCGTCACGCTGCTCGACGTCGACCGCCTGCGCCGTCGCGCCCGCTGAGGTCCCGTCTCGGGTCGCGAGCCCTCAGCGCAGCGCACCGGAGAAGCCGCCGGGCGCTGACACCCACATCAACCGCAGAGACGACGCCGCGCCTGCAGCCGGAAGGTACCGACCGCAGGCGCGGCGTCGTGCGTGCCGGCCTCGCCGGGCGGCCCGTCAGGACCGGGGGCGCTTGAGGTAGGCGATGAGGTTGTCCGTGCCGGAGGGGCCGGGCACGACCTGGACGAGCTCCCAGCCGTCAGCACCCCACTGGTCGAGGATCTGCTTGGTGGCATGGGTGATGAGGGGGACGGTGACGTACTCCCAGGTGGTGGGCGCAGCGGATACGGGCTCAGAAGATGCAGTCATGGGTCTCAGCCTAGAGCTCGTCGCCAAACGCCGGAAGCCGGCAACGCGGGACGGCCCTCAGGAGGCGCAGCGCACCCGGGCCAGGATGCGAGGGGCACGGCGGGCGTGGATCTCGGCGACGAGCTCGTCATCCTCGCGCTCGAGCCACAGGCCCCAGTCGTCGACCTCGGGGAAGCGCCGCAGCAGCGCCCGCCTCTCCCGCTCGGTCAGCCCGCCCCAGACGCCGAAGCTGGACTCGGAGTTGAGCGCCTCGGCCAGGCACTCCATACGAACCGGACATGCGAAGCACAGTGATCGTGCGTCGCGCTGCTCAGCGCCCTTGCCGAAGAGCTGGTCAGGCTCGACGGTGGCGCAGGCCGCTTGGGCCGCCCAGGTCTGGTCGTCGTCTTGAATCATGCTCACTCCCGATCCATTCAACGGCCGACGCCGTTGTCGGTCACGTCACAGTCGTTACCGTATGGCAATCGAGTGTCTCTCACCAAATCCTCCCCTCGAGGCCTGGGCGATCCGATCGACGCAGATCCCCGACAGCGCGCCGAAGATCAGCACCAACAAGGAGAGTTCTCTGATAGCGAGCCGATTGTCGGACATCGAGCCCGCTGCGCCCCGAGCCTTTCCCACGGCTGGGGATTCCGGTTCTCACGGACGGCAGGACACCTCCGAACCACACCTCTCCTCAAAAGATCGTGACGTCACCGTGACTCTCACCTGGACAATTCCTAAGAATTATCTGTATGTCGGAGCTGTCTCGCTATGTGACCGAGCCGCCCCGTCGTCGAGCGCCCGCCACGCCGTCGAGTCACCCCACAGTCCCGCCGAACAGCGGGCGCAGAGCCGGTCTCCAAGGGTCTTCCCAGCCCGAAGAGGGTCTACGCCACTGCATCCTCCAAGCGATTCCACGTAGGCTGACGCCATGGCGAAATCCTCTGCGCGCGGGCGCTCCCTGACACCACCCCAGGTCGTCTCGATGCTCGTGGTCTTCCTGACTCTCTCGTGCGTCGGCGGGGTCCTGTCCGCGGGCTTCGCCGCCCCCTTCGTGGGCGCCACAGCAGCGCTGACCAAAGCATCCGCCGAGCTCTTCGAGGAGCTCCCCAGCGACTTCAACGTTCAGCCGCCCAGCCAGATCTCCACCCTCCTGGCCTCCGACGGCTCCGAGATCACCAAGTTCTACGCGGAGAACCGCATCGTGGTGCCCCTGAGCTCAATCTCGGTCAACATGCAGAACGCGATCGTCGCCGTCGAGGACCAGCGCTTCTACCAGCACCAGGGCGTCGACCCCACCGGCATGGTGCGGGCCCTGGTGTCCAACAACGCCGGCGGCTCGCGTCAGGGCGCCTCCACGCTGACCCAGCAGTACGTGCGCAACACCCTCATCGAGACCGGTCTGAAGAACGACGACCACAAGCTCATCCGGGACGCCACCGAGAGCACCGTGGCCCGCAAGCTGCGGGAGATGAAGTTCGCCCTCAGCCTGGAGCAGAAGTACTCCAAGCAGCAGATCCTCGAGGGCTACCTCAACATCGCCGCCTTCAGTCCCTCCACCTACGGGGTCGAGGCCTCCTCGCTGCACTACTTCAATAAGCACGCCAAGGATCTGACAGTGGCCGAGGCCGCCCTACTGGCCGGAACCACCAACGCACCCAGCGCCTACGACCCCAAGTCCCAGCCGGAACTGGCCAAGAACCGTAGGGACTGGGTGCTGGCCAAGATGCTGGAAGAGAAGTTCATTACCAAGCAGCAGTACGACGAGGCCGTCAACTCCGAGATCAAGCTCGATATTCAGGACTCGCCCGCGGGCTGTGGGGCTGCGGGCAGCTACGCCTACTTCTGCACCTATGTGGTCAATGAGATCCTCGGCTCGGAGAACTTCGGACCTAATGTCGCCGCCCGCCGTCAGCTCCTGACGCGCGGTGGCCTGAAGATCACCACCACCTTGAACCTCGAGCGTCAGAGTGCCGCCGACTCCGTCATTCAAGCCAGAACTCCGATCGGGGGCTCCGACGGAGCCAACTCCACCATCGTCTCGATCGAGCCCGGCACAGGACGAATCCAGGCTCTGGCCCAGAACACCAACTACGAGGACTCCCAGCTCGTCTTCGCAGCGGACGCCAAGCACGGTGGAATCGAGCTCCCCGACGGAAACGTCGGCTTCCAGCCCGGTTCGACGTTCAAGGCAATCGTCCTGGCCGAATGGCTCAAGACTGGTCACACAGCCGGTCAGATGGTGAACGCGTCCGCACCGAAGAACTACCCGCCTAATACGTTCACAGTTTCCTGTGATCCCGCGCGCGCGGCCGGCCCCTGGCCCGTCAACAACGTCGCCGGGACCAACGCCGGCGTCATGACCGTCAGAGAAGCCACGAAGCAGTCCATCAATGCGGGCTTCACCGAGATGCTCAGGGACCTCGATGTCTGTGAGGTCACGAAGCTCGCCGCCTCCATGGGCATCACCAAGGCGGACGGGAGCCCACTGGATCCTGACCCCTCTATCGCCTTGGGAGGCACACCCGTACCACCGATCAGCATGGCCAACGCCTATGCAACCTTCGCCTCCGGCGGCAAGTACTGCAAGCCCATCGCCATCGACCAGATCCTGGACGCCAGCGGCACCTCGATGGCCGTGCCCAGCGCTGACTGCACCCAGGCCATGGACCAGGGTGCCGCGGACGAGACAGCAAGAACGCTCCGGGCCACATCCGAACCAGGAGGTACCGCTAAGGACGCCGTCTTCGGCCGACCGATCGCGGGCAAGACCGGAACCACGGATGAGGCCGAGAACACCTGGTTCGTGGGATTCACCCCGCAGCTGTCCACCGCGGTCTGGATCGGTGACGCCACGGAGAGCGGCAGGAGCCTTGTCGGCAGGACGATCGGAGGGGTGTACTTCCCGAAGATTTACGGTAGTGACCTGGCCGTGCCGATGTGGCGCGACTACATGTCCCAGGCCGTGGCGAACGATCCTGCCCTGCCCATTCCCTCCCACGGGTGAGCGACTCTCCCCGCGAGAACGACAACTGCACAGAACAGGACCCGACTCCCCATGACGCCCTGCCCTGCCGGCCGCGCCGCCCTGTCCGTCATCGGCACCACCGCTGCCCTGGGGGCGGCCACGCTGGCCTACAGCCTCATTGAGGCCAGGTGCCCCGTGCTGCGGCGCATCGACGTGCCGGTGCTCGCCGCCGACGAGGAGCCCCTCACGGTGCTGCACCTGGCCGATCTTCACCTGACGGGCCACACCGAGGCGCGGGTCGCCTGGGTGCGGCAACTGGCGCAGCTGCAGCCCGACGTCGTCGTCAACACCGGCGACAACCTCTCCCTGGCATCCGGGCTGGAGCCGCTGCGGCGAGCACTCGAGCCGCTGACGGGTCTGCCCGGGGCCTTCGTCATGGGCGACCACGACTACCGCTCCACCGTCTTCCGCCTGCCGACGCGCTACCTGCACCGGGACCCGCGCAAGGCCGCCAGCCGGGTGCGCGACGAGGACATCGAGGCCCTGCCCTGGGAGGAGGTCCGTGACCTGCAGGCCGCAGGCGGCTGGGTGGACCTGACCAACCGGCGTGGCTCGCTGACCGTGCGCGGGCGGCGCATCGAGCTGGTCGGCGTCGACGACCCGCACGCCAACCGCGATGTCCTGCCCGTCCCCGAGGTGGCCAACTCAGCGGAGTCGGCCACCTCCCTGCCGGCGATCCGTGACCACGAGGGCCGGGCTCTGCGGCTGGGGCTCACGCACGCCCCCTACCGGCGGGTCCTGGAGGCGATGTCGGCCGACGACGTCGACCTGGTCCTGGCCGGGCACACCCACGGCGGGCAGCTGTGCGTGCCCGGGGTGGGGGCACTGGTGACCAACTGTGACCTGGACCGGGGGCGCGCCTCGGGGCTGTCGCAGTGGCCGGGCCGGCTCGGGGACCCGCGAGCCGCCGACCACATGTACCTGCACGTCTCCGCCGGACTCGGCACGAGCCCCTACACGCCCGTGCGCCTGGCCTGCCGGCCCGAGGCCACGCTGCTGCGCCTGCTGCCGGCCTGAGACGGCGCACCCCGCCAGCACTCCCCCCCACTTCAACAGAATCTTCAGAATCGACCCGGAGCCGCGTCGATTCTGAAGTTTCGGTCGAAGTGTGTGGGGGTCGCGGGGTGCGCGCAGTGGGACGGGGCAGGCAGAGCGCACAGGTACGCCGGCGCCTGGGCGCGGCAGTCAGCGGCGCCAGCGGGCGAAGCCGCCCTCGGAGTTGATGACCTGCCCGGTGATCCAGCGGGCCTCGTCGGTGAGAAGCCAGGTGATGAGGCGGGCGGCATCGTCGGGCTCACCCCAGCGCCCCTGGGGGAACATGACGGCAGTCGCCTCGCGGTCCTCCTCGGTGACGTAGCCGGTGTCGACGGGGCCGGGGTTGACCGTGTTGACGGTGATGCCGGCGTCGATGAGCTCCTCGGAGATCGTCGGGGTGAGGCCGGCGATGGCGGCCTTGGCGGCGGCGTAGGCGATCTCCCCGGGCAGGGGACCCAGGCCCTGGCCCGAGGTGAGGAAGACGATCGACCCACGGCGGCGCGCGGAGCCGGCGGGGGCGGGCAAGGCGAAGCCCTCCTGAGCGGCGAAGGCCTGCGCCAGGAGGATGGAGGCGCGGGCGTCGACGGCCCAGTGAGCGTCCAGGACGGCCTCGGTCATCTCGCTGAGCGACCCGTCGGGGCTGCTCATGGCCTGGTTGCACACGAGGGCGTCGAGGTGGCCAGCGGCGGCAGCGGCCTGCTCGACGACGCGGGCCGGCTCCCCGGGAGCGGCCAGGTCGGCGGGGATGTCGATGAGCCGGGCGGGGCCGACCAGGTGGGTGCGGATGGAGTCCATGACGGCATCGATGTCGTCGGCGCCCCAGGGCTGGGAGGTGTCGTGCGGGCGGTAGTGGTGGGCGACGATGCTCGCCCCGTAGTCGGCGGCGCGGCAGGCGATGGCGTGGCCGATGCCGATGCGGCGGCTGACTCCCGTCACCAGAACGATGCGCCCCGCCAGGGGCAGCGGGTCGCGGCCGGCCGGGCCGATAGGCCTTGTGGCGCCGCCGGGACCGCTGGGGCCGCACGGAGCGGTGGAGGGGTGTCTGTGATGAGCGTCGGTGGTCATGCAGGCGAGTGTAGGAGGACGGCCCGCGCGTACGGGGAGTTTTTCTTCCGTCCGGGGACATTCCACGCGGGCGGGTGCCGTTGCCTCCGGGCAGGGACAGTCCGCGCGTCCGGGGACAGGATTCCGGTCCCCCGCCGCGTCAGGCGTCCCTGGCCGTCCTGGGTGGTCCCCGAACATTATGGGATGTCCCCGACGGCGTCGTTTGTCCCCGTCAGTTCGAGGAGAGGGGGACAGAAGCCGGTGCAGAGGAGAGGGCGCAGGGAAGACCCTGGCGGGTCGACGCCTCAGTGCTCGGTGCGCGCGAGCTCGCGGGCGAAGGCCTCGTGGTTGTCCGACGAGGACAGGACGAAGCGGATGAGTTTCAGGCTGCCGACGGCGTCGGGATCGGTGTGGGAGCGCTGCTCGACGGCGCGGGCCGCAGCCACGGCGATCTCGGCGACCTGGGCGATGGGCCATCCGTAGACACCGGCGGAGACGGCCGGCAGGGCGATGCCGGCGCAGCCGAGCTGGATGGCGAGCGCCAGGGAGCTGTCGAAGCAGGCGCGCAGGAGGGCGGGGTCGTCCTCGCCGGCGTGGAGGTTGGGGCCCACGGTGTGGATGACCCAGGCGACGGGCAGGTCGAAGCCGGGGGTGGCCACGGCGCGGCCGACCGGCAGTCCGTCGGGCAGCTCGGTGTCGCGCACCTTCTGGCAGGCGTCGAGCAGGCCGGAGCCTGCGGCGCGATGGATGGCGCCGTCGACGCCCCCTCCGCCCAGGAGGGTGCTGTTAGCGGCGTTGACGATGGCGTCGACCTTCTCGGTGGTGATGTCGCCGACGACGGCCTCAATGCGCATGGGAACTCCTTGTCTGCGGCGGGTGCTCAGCGGGCGTCCTCGCGTCTTGTCGGTCCTTGCGCCTTTCGGGCGGAATGGGGCCCGAGGATGAGCGGGCTCGAGCCAGTCAGGGCGCTCCGGGGCGCGGGCCAGCAGGTGGACCCGCCGTGAGCAGCCTGGCACGGTGGGCGCCTCGGGCCAACCGGGTTCCCACGGGGAGCGAACACCGACGTGACGGAGGACTCAGCCGATCCGATTTCCTCCCCGCGGTGGGTGGAGGCTATGCTGTCGCCTGCTGCACACGGGGTGTGGCGCAGTTTGGTAGCGCGCTTCGTTCGGGACGAAGAGGTCGTGGGTTCAAATCCCGCCACCCCGACGACGAGGACGTCCGCGAGCTTGCTCGTGAGACGTCCGAGGAGGAGGGGGTAAGAGGCCGCCAGGCCGAATACCCCGACGATGAGAAGGCCTGCGAGTTCGCTCGCGGGCCTTCTGCCGTACCAGGGCAGACGAGCCCAAGCCTGACCGGTTCATCCCTGCCCTGGTGGAGTAGGTCGGCTCGGACCGAGAGAGAATCAGAGCTCGTTGAACCACGGCCTCCAAGCCCCTGCACGAGAGCCGGAACAGGCCCGTACAGGGGAAGCACAGCCGACCCTGGGGATGAGAGAGTCTGGCTCCGCCACCAAGACCGCACCGGGGTCAATCAGCCCTATGGCTCAGTGTCCACAGCGCTGACATCAACGGCCCCGACGCCCCTGCACCCAGCTGGGATCGTTGGAATGCCGTGGTTTCGCCCAGGCATGCAGCACCGATTCAGGGCTGATGTCAGCACCATGGACACCGACACCCCGCAGTCCCTCGCCGCCGGCCCTTACCCAACCGTCGAGCCTCCCCACGTCGCGGGGGTTCGGTCGGGCGCGACTTCTCGCTTCACAGTCACGCCCCACCGCCTGCACTGCACGAGCGTCGGGCGCCATGGCACGAAGGTCGGGCGTACTCCATGGGGGTCGGGGGTTCGTGCAGTGCGCACAACCCACGGCCAGTTCCTCCCGACCCTCGGGCAGTGGGAGCCCGGGACCGAGGCCGCCGACCGAACGCTCTACCCTGAGGTGAGGACACCACCGGGAAGGAGGCCACACATGCCGGATCCCAGCACCGAACTCGAGGAGCTGCGTCGCAGGGTCGAGGAGCAGTCCCACCGAATCGATGAGCTCCAGGACGCCCTCCACACACTGTCGATCACGGTCCAGTACCGGCAGGAGGAGCCCTACCTGGCCTTCCTGGCGGAGCACGGCATCGCCGGCCGACGGCGGATCGCCCTGATGACGGCTATCGCCGGAGTGCTATCACGGGCGCAGGGCGAGGTGCTTCCCCTCGGCCCTGGTGCTCGCGACGAGCTTCTGCCGGACTACCCCGCCCTGGCTAAGGCCTACGCGCCGGAGCCGATCGACTGGGACGAGGCGGTCCGCGTCGTCGGCGGGGTGCTGGGTAGTGAGCGCCTTGGCGCCCAGGCACTCGAGGCCCACCGCGCCCGCGGCCTGGGGCGTGAGGGCCACCAGGCACTCACCAACTGCTCAGACATCCCACCCCGAGACACGTAGCCGTGTTGCCCCGCATGGCCGAACCGTTCGACGCCGGTGCTCGCGCATCAGCGATACATCCGAGCCGCGTCGACGATCCCGCCGAGCAAGGGCCGTGCAGTGACGGACCGGAGGGGCCGGATCATCCAGCCCTCGCGCCCACACAACGTGACACGGGTCCTGCCTGCTCACGAAGGCAGACAGGACCCGCTGCAACGTCATGCCACAACGTGGCAACCCGACCGAAGACCGCTACTTCTCCTGCTTCTTAGCGTTGATCGTAAACGGCCCGCCGCCGGAGTCGGTACCCGTGAGAGTCAAGGTCTTGGTCTTCTTGTCCCACGACATTGGGATATCCATCTCGTCAGCACTCTCATAGCGCCACTTGAATGACTTCGGAATCTCCTCGGTATTCACCTCTTCCGGAATACCCACACCAACCCCCTGAGATCCCTCATTGAAGAACCACTCAGCATCTCCGGTCTCTTTGAGCGTCAAGGACGTACCCGACAAGCTCCAGGTCCCCTCCGTCTGACGATCCTGGTCTCCACTCTTGGGGACGAAGGTCCATTTTCCGTCCGCCACCGTCACCGTGACGTCAGGGGCCTTCTCCAGGCCGTCCATGGTGACCTCCCAGGTCCCGGTGGCGAACTTCTTGAAGGCCAAGGTGGATCCGGAGCAGCCGGTCAGCGGGGCGACAGCCGCACCGACGGCCGCGATCGACAGGTACTTGAGGGTCTCGCGACGACCAAGGGCGTGAGTGAGGAACCGAATCTGCTGTCGCATGACATGCGTCCTTCGAGGTGAGTCGGGGGAACGGGCACTATGAGGCACCCAGGACTGACCGGCTCAATGTACCCATTTCCCACCTCCCTCGCAGGCGATTAAGGCCGACGTCGCCATTCACGTGCACACGCACGTCACCGAATTCATCAGACAACACGCGAAGCTGACAGAAACATTCTCGCTCCGCTCACATCGCGCCACCTCTGCTCTCCAAAATCAAGAATCCATGACGCATCCGCAACCCCCTTTTCTCGTCCCTCACTCCTCTTGCCGTCATCACACCCCCGCCGCAGCCCCCAGGGCGCGACCACTCCACGCACCCCGCACAGCCGGCCGTCCGGCTCCGCCGTCGGAACCGGCTCCCCTCACCCTCCACCACCCCAGCCACTTCGCCACCCACAGCCGGGACATATGCCGCCCACAGGCGCACCGGCTAGGCTGACTCCCGGATATTCACCCAGGGGAAAGGACGAGCGAGCGTGACCGAGCCTCCATGCGACTCCGCCGCCCCCACCGCCGCCTCCCCCTCCCCCCGAGCCCCCCGACGCCTGAAGTACGTCGAGGCCGTCCTGTGCATCGGCTTCGCCCTGGCCTTCCTCGCGTGGACCTACCTGAGCGCCCCGGGACCGCTCGCCCCCGGCGCCACACACCGCTCCCCCGCCATCGACGCCCTCCTGCCGACCCCCGACGCCCAGCTGCGGTCAGCCGCCGGCCAGCTCGCCGAGGCCTTCGCGACCCTCACCCACCCCTTCCTCATCCTCGGGCTCATCGTGGCCGGAGTCGCCTACGCCTACACGGCCCGCATGCGCCGCCTGAGCGTCTCGCTGGCCATCGCCGCCGCCGGCATCCCCACGCAGTACCTCATCGCCCTGTACCTGGCCCGCCCCGCCCCGGGCTCCACCTTCTCCGACTCCATCGCCGCCTTCGAGTACTCCTACCCCAACGCGCACATCACGGCGATGACCCTGGCCTCCTGGGTCCTGGTGACCCTCGCGCGCGCCCACCACCGCAGCACCATGGTCGCCGCCGGCACCGTCCTGGGCTACGCGGCCGTCGCCGTGACCGCCGTCAGCCAGTGGTACATGGGCCTGGCTGCGCTCAGCGACCTCATCGGCGGCTTCCTCCTGGGCGCCGCCTTCGCGAACCTGGCCCTGCGGGTCGGCGGCATCGACGCGATCCTCACCAGCTGGGTCAACCGTCGCCTGTCACGCGCCAGCAGCGAGAAGCGTGCCGCCGTCATCTACAACCCCACCAAGTTCGACGATCTCTCGCTCCTGCGCCGTCGGGTCGCTGCCGAGGTGCGCGCCGCCGGCTGGCTGCCCACCGTCTGGCTGGAGACCACCCCCGACGACCCCGGCCGCTCCATGGCCCGTCGCGCTCTGGAGGCCGGCGTCGACCTGGTCATGGTGGCCGGCGGCGACGGCACCGTGCGCGCCGTCTCCTCCGAGCTGGCCGGCACCGAGATGCCCATGGCTCTCATCCCCGCCGGCACCGGCAACCTGCTGGCCCGCAACCTGTCCGTCCCCTTGGACACCGACGCCGCCATCCGCCTGGCCCTGCACGGCCGTCTCCAGGCCATCGACATGGTCACCTGCGCCTTCGACGACGGCCAGGAGCGCTTCGTCGTCATGGCCGGCATGGGCCTGGACGCCCAGATCATGGAGTCCACCGACTCGGGCCTGAAGAAGGTCATCCGCTCGGGCGCCTACGCGGTGGCCGCCGTCCAGAACGCGGTCCCCGACCCCTTCACCGCCACCATCACCCTCGACGACGCTCCCCCGGTGCGCCGTCGGATGGTCATGGCCCTCATGGGCAACGTCGGCACCATCACCGGCGGCATGACGCTCTTCCCGCGGGCCACCCCCTCCGACGGCCTGGTCGACCTGCTCCTGGCCAGTCCCGGCAAGGTCGTGGACTGGGCCCGCCTGGGGGCGCAGATCCTCACCGGCCAGGAGATGGAGGGCTTCACCCTCACTCGCGCCCGGAAGGTCCTCATCGAGGCCGACCGTCCCGTCCCCTTCGAGCTCGACGGCGACACGGCCGGCTCCACCCGCACCCTGCGCGCTGAGGTCGAGGACAGCGCCCTGCACGTCGTCGTCCCCCAGTAAGCCGCCCCGCGAGCATCCCGTCCCCCGCGACCCGGGCCGGCCACGTGAGCATCGTGACGCATCCGTGACCGGCCCCGCTGCCCTAGACTGACGCCCAGTCGGTGGCCATATGGACACCGACAGCGCCCATATAGGCACCCGCGCCCCGATCGCATTGTCGGTGCGCCCCTCTTCAGCCAGCAGGAGTTCCATGCGTTCTCGTCTTACGGTCGCCCTCGGCCGCACAGCGCGCCTGGCCGCCCGCGTGCGCGGCGGCGGCAGCGGCGGCACTGCCTTCCCCGGCCTGGTCATGGAGCGCACCGACCCCGGTTTCCTGGAGCGCACCCTCGGCCGCCTGCCCCGCGGCGTCATCGTGGTCTCAGGCACCAACGGCAAGACCACGACCACCAAGATGGTCGTCCAGCTCCTGCGCGAGCAGGGCCTGAAGGTCTTCACCAACCGAACCGGCTCGAACTTCGTGCGCGGCGTGCTCGCCTCCCTGCTCACCGAGGTCGACGCCGCCGGCAACCTGGACGCCGACATCGCCGTCCTCGAGCTCGACGAGGCCCACGCCGTGCACTTCGTGGCCCGGGTCCGCCCGCGCGCCTGCCTCCTGCTCAACGTCATGCGCGACCAGCTCGACCGCTTCGGCGAGATCGACTACACCGCCTCCCTGCTGCACTCGATCGCCCAGGCCACCAGCGACGTCGTCGTCCTCAACGGCGATGACCCGCGCCTGGCCGCCCCCGCCTTCCTGGAAGGCGTCAGCGCCCGCGTCGTCTCCTTCGGCGCCGGGGAGGACCTGCGCTCCCTGTTCCTGTCCGACGACGACCTGCGCACCGGCCTGGTCAGCCCCCGTCAGGCCGGCCAGGCCCCCGGACCGCGCGTCACCCTGGAGGCCATCGACGGCCAGCGCGCCACCGTGAGCGTGGACGGGGTCTCCCACGAGGTTGACTTCGCCATCCCCGGCGTCCACAACCTGCTCAACGCCTGCGCCGCCCTCGGGGTGGTACTGGAGGTGCTGGGCGAGGACGCCGACCTGCCCGGGCTGCTGACCACCCTGGGCACCGTGCAGGCCGCCTTCGGCCGCGGCGAGGTGCTGACCCTGGATGGCCGCCCCGTCCAGCTCTCCCTGGTCAAGAACCCGGCCGGCTTCCGTATGGGGCTGCTCTCGGCGGCCTCCCAGGCCCAGGACGGCGAGGTCGTGGTCGTGGCCATCAACGACGAGTACGCCGACGGCCGGGACATGTCCTGGCTGTGGGATGTGGACTTCTCGGCCCTGCGCGCCGGCGGGGTCGCCGTCGTCACCGGGGTGCGGGCCTGGGACATGGCCCTGCGACTGCGCTACGACGAGGTCGAGGTCGCCAAGGTCGAGCCCGACCTGCGCCGGGCCGTGGCCCTCATGCGCCGGGTGGCCGCCGACACCGACCGCCCCATGCGGATCTTCACCACCTATACCGCGATGCTGGCCCTGCGCTCGATCCTGGGCGAGATGACGGACGTTGAGGAGGTCATGTCATGACCGCGCGCTACGAGCACACCACTGACGGCCCCGCCCGCGGGCACCTGCGCCTGCTCCAGCTCTACCCGCGGGACATGAACATCTACGGCGACTGGGGCAATACGCTCGTGCTGGCGCGGCGCGCCCAGTGGCAGGGCTACGACGTCGAGCTGCTCTCCTACGACCCGGGCGACGAGCTGCCCGGCGACATCGACATCCTCGTGGGCGGCGGCGGCCAGGACTCCGGTCAGGACCGCATCAAGGAGGACCTGGTCAAGGTCGGCCCCACCCTCAAGGCGTGGGCGGCCGACGGCGTCCCGATGCTGGCGATCTGCGGCCTCTACCAGCTCTTCGGGCACGGCTTCACCACTGCCAAGGGCCAGGAGATCCCCGGCATCAGTCTCATGGACGCCCATACGGTGGCCGGAGACACCCGCCTCATCGGCAACATCACCCTGGACACCGAGGACTTCGGCGCGGTGGTCGGCTACGAGAACCACTCCGGCCTGACCACCCTGGGGTCGGGCGCACGCCCCTTCGGCACAGTGAAGATGGGCGACGGCAACAACGGCAAGGACTCCACCGAGGGCGGGCGCGTCCACCACGTCATCGGCACCTACCTGCACGGCTCCCTGCTGCCCAAGAACCCGACCGTGGCCGACTGGCTGCTGGCCCGCGCCGCCGAGCACGCCGGCACCACCTGGGAGCCCGAGCCGCTCGACGACTCCTGGGCCGAGCGCGCCCGCACCGTGGCCATGAACCGGCCCCGCTGAGCGCTCACTACCAAGGTGTGACGACGGGCCTGTGTCCGGGAAGTAGAAGCTCCCCGGGCACAGGCCCGTCGTCACACCTCCCTTATTTTCACAAGAGATATCGGACCAAATAAGAGAGACTCGTGGAGAGATTCACATCACTCTTATTGGATATCAAGTATTTTCCAAGGTTCGTCCCATGGAAGTGGGAGGAAACCTGCCCACATCTTGCCCCCTCAGTGCGCGCAAGCCTCACACCAGATATATTCACCGCCCGGTCACCCCCTGTTGGACACTCATTTATTCAGGCCGTGACCCCGGCGTGACATCAGTGCATCAGGCATTGCAGAATATGCGCCATGACAGCACAGAATTCTACTGGTTTCGATTGGCCCGCCCGTTCCGCTGACAAGATCTGGCTCGGCGTCTGCGGAGGCCTGGCCAACAAATGGAACGTTAATGCCTGGCTGGTCCGCGCCGCCTTCTTCTTCTTCGTGGTGCCGCTCGGCTACGTGTACTACCTGGGCGCCCAGAACATGCCCGACCCTTCCGCCCGCTGACCCGCCCTCACCTCACCGGAAACCTCGATCCCACTCAATGATTCCCGAGGCCGCAGAGCGCAGGGAAACAGCTCTCGACTTCAGGTAGAAATATCCCCAACCAACCATCCCGACATCTTATCGACCAACCACTTCCTGCTTCCGCAAGAATATCTATCTTCGGAGGCAGGAAGTGGTCTCAGCATATTTTTATGGGATGACCCCGCCACCGAGCCCCACTCAGCTCAGGGCAGCCTTAGTTTCCACTCCCAGGTTTCACTAAGAAATCGGATCTCCTTGTCACCATCCCTCCGCGCAGATGCGTCTCAACACAGCAGAAGGCCTCCTGACCTGCTGCGAGGGTGAGAAGCATTGCCTTAGACTCATATCGACGAAGCCCTCTTCATGTCGATCTGAGGACACCATGGATTTTGCTGTTCCACGACACCGTGCCACCGAAGGCACCTCATACCTTCCCGAACCGGGTGCGACCACCTTCGCACTATCGGACCTGAGCCCCGGCACCAGCGGACGTATCACCGGCCTGGCCGACGACGGCGTCGGCGGCGTCCTGGTCAAGCGCCTGCGCAACCTGGGCTTCGTCCCCGGCCGGATCGCCACGCCGCTGCGCCGTGCCCCGATGGGGGACCCGGTGGTCTACCGCGTCTCCGACTATGAGCTGTGCCTGCGCCGCCAGGAGGCCAGGCTCATCCAGGTCACCACTGTGGAGGCCGAGAACCGCATCATCCTCCAACCCCGGCCTGCCGGACGACACGCGGCCGACGACCCCGAAGCACCGAACACGGGAGAGACTCTGTGAGCACCCACAACACCACGCGGCACGCCACCGGGCAGTCGCAGCACTGCGAGCAGCCCTATGACGGCGCCGACTGCCACTGCGGCTCAGGAAGCTCCAAGACCCTGGTGGCCGGCGCTCCCCGCATTGCCCTGGCCGGCGCCCCCAACGCCGGCAAGACCTCCATCTACAACGCCCTGACCGGCCTGCACGCCAAGACCGGCAACTACCCCGGCGTCACCGTCCAACGGTCGATGGGAACCTGCAAGGTCGGCGGCAAGACCCTGACCATCGAGGACCTGCCGGGCGCCTACTCCCTGGACCCGATCAGCCCCGACGAGCAGATCGTCCACGACGTCCTCACCGGGACCTCGACCACGGTCAGCGCGCCGGACGCCCTGGTCATCGTCGTCGACGCCACGACCCTGCAACGCGGCATGAACTTCATCGCCGAGGCCCTCGCCCTGGAGCTGCCCACCTGCCTGGTGGTCACCATGACCGACGAGCTCAGCCGCCGCACGGGCCGGCTCAACGTTGCAGCCCTCGGACAGGCCCTGGGGATCCCGGCCGTGCGAGTCATCGGGCACCGCGGCGTCGGCATGCCCGACCTGCGCGCCCAGCTCGCCCAGGTCGAGAACTGGCAGCGCACCCCGCTGCCGCCGCCCACCGACCCCGACGAGATCACCTCCTGGGCCGACTCGGTGCTGGCCGCGGCGGACTACCAGGCGCCCCAGAACGACCAGATCACCTCCGCGGTCGACAAGGTCCTGCTGCGCCCCGTCCCCGGCACCATCGTGTTCTTCACGATCATGTTCCTCTTCTTCCAGGCGATCTTCACCTGGGCGGCTCCCTTCCAGGACGCCGTCGAAGGAGGCTTCGGGTACCTGGGCGGACTGGTGCACAACTGGCTCGATGAGTCCCATCCGCTCATCGCCGGGCTCCTGGGGGACGGTCTCATCGGGGGTGTGGGCTCGGTGCTCACCTTCATCCCCCAGATCATCATCATGTTCCTCATCATCGCCGTCCTGGAGGGCGTGGGGTACATGTCCCGCGCCGCCTTCCTCATGGACAAGGTCATGAGTATCGCCGGCCTGGAGGGGCGGGCCTTCGTGGCGCTCCTGTCCTCGCTGGCCTGCGCGATCCCCGGGATCATGGCCACTCGCACGCTGCCCTCCACGAAGGACCGGGTAGCCACGATGCTGGCCGCCCCCCTCATGACCTGCTCGGCCCGCCTGCCCGTCTACGTCATCATGATCTCCTTGACGGTCGACGGCGACGCCAAGGTCGGCCCCTTCGGGACACGCGGCGTGGTCATGTTCGCCCTCTACCTGCTGGGCGCGGTCTCCGCGATGGCGGCCGCCTGGGTGGTCAAGCAGCTCACCGACCGCGGCGGGGTGCTGCTGCCCTTCTACATGGAGATGCCGCCCTACCGCATGCCCCGCCTGCACACCGTCTTCATCATGGTGTGGGACGCCTGCAAGGGATTCCTGAAGAAGGCCGGCACGATCATCACCCTGACCACCGTCGTCCTGTGGGTGCTGCTCAACGTCCCCATGCGCTCGGACGCCCAGTTCGAGGCCTTCTGCGCCTCCGACAAGCAGTGCGCCGCCATCGCAGCGGCCGTGGACAAGCCGGAGTCCTCCACCGTCAAGGGCGATGACGGCGAGGTCATCACCGATGCCGAGGAGCTCGGCAAGCTGCTGGAGGCGCAGAAGACCTCCTACACGATGGACAACTCCTGGGCGGCCAAGGGTGGCAAGGTGGTCCAGCCGGTGTTCGAACCGCTGGGCTTCGAGTGGCGCATCAACGTGGCGATCCTGTCCTCGCTGGCGGCGCGCGAGACCTTCGTGGCCACCCTCGGCCAGATCGCCGCCGCCGAGGACCCCGAG
The DNA here is from genome assembly GCF_016694895.1 of Actinomyces sp. HMT 175. Lineage (NCBI taxonomy): Bacteria > Bacillati > Actinomycetota > Actinomycetes > Actinomycetales > Actinomycetaceae > Actinomyces > Actinomyces sp. HMT 175. Next base: position 260,874 of record NZ_CP068012.1, on the reverse strand, counting down.
GACCCCGGCGCCCACCTGGCCACGATGACCTACCAGAAGGACACCCTGACCAACAAGGCCGGCGACCAGCTGTTCAACCCGGCCACCGTCATCGCGATCCTCGTGTTCTTCGTCTACGCCCTGCAGTGCATGGCCACGGCCGGTGCGATGCGCCGCGAGACCGGCACCTGGAAGTGGCCGATCATCGCCTTCACCTACATGTTCGTCATGGCCTGGGTCATGGCGGCCCTCAGCCGCGCACTCGTGGCAGCGTTCATGTAGCTGGAGCACAACGAAGCAGTGACCAGGACGGTGCCCCCGCGACGGCGGGGGCACCCCGGACATCAGGAGAAGTGAGTCAGCCGTGCCCGTCGTTCCCACGCACCCGACAACCACGCCGGACCCGGACGTGCTGCGGTGGGTCATTCCCGACGGCCTGCTGGCCTTCACCGGGGAGGTCGCCCACGCCCCGGCGCTTCTCCAACAGCTCCTGGATGACGGCACCCTGCGCTCGGTGAGGGTCGACGGCGGCGGGGTGCTCACCCTCCTGGGCACCGGCCACGACTGGCGCACGGAGGGGGCCCGGGTGCGATCCGCCCTGGTGGACGCCCTGGGCGCCCCGAAGTCGTGGAAGGGCGCCGCCACCGCCCACGCCTCCGGCCCCGACGACGCCCTGGAGGCCGCCGCCCGGCAGATCGCCGACGGTTCCCTGGGAACCTTCGTCAACAGCCACGGGGGCGCGCTCGTGGTGCACTCGGTGCGCGACGGCGTCGTCGAGATCGCCATGGAGGGCGCCTGCGACCACTGCCCGGCCGCGGAGATCACGATGCACGCGCGCTTCGAGCACCTGCTGCGGCGCCGGTGCCCCTGGCTGGTCGAGGTCCGCCGGATCGACGAGTAGACCCTCCCCCAAGCAGCCCGCCACCGAGCCGGGCACTTTTCGCACAGCCCCGCCATTTTTCCTCCCGGCTGCGCGAGAAGTGCCCGGCTCGACGCGTTGCGGGGCGTGGGCCCACCCCTGATCTGTGTCGGTGCCGTCCCAAAGTCGTGACGATAGTTAAGCCTCACCTTAGAATGTCATGGTCGATGTGTAGTCCCGCATCATGACCAATCACAGACTTAGGATCCGAGGAGCTCTGAGAGCAACATGGCGACTGCAGTCTCACCTCACAGCACAGCGAAACCGACCGGCGCAGGAGCCGCCCCGCCGTCGACGCACACGTGCCTGTCCGATCTGCGTCTGGGGACCAGCGCCCGGGTCATCGCCCTGCAGGAGGACACGGTCGAGGACCCCATCTCCCAGCGACTGAGCAACCTGGGCTTCGTGCCCGGCCGGACCGTGACGCCCCTGCGCCGCGCCCCGCTGGGCGACCCGGTGGTCTACCGCGTCGCCGACTACGAGCTGTGCCTGCGTCGCCACGAGGCCCGCATGGTTCACGTCGAGGTCCTCACCGAGGCCGACGTCGTCGAGCCCCTCACCGGGCAGCGGGCCGGCACCACCGAGCGTGAGGAGCAGCACCCATGAGTGACCACTGCGCAGCCTCCGAGGTCCCCGGCGCCCCCGACTGCCACTGCGGGTCCTCCAGCTCCAAGACCCTGGTGGCCGGCGCCCTGAGGGTCGCCCTGGCCGGCGCCCCCAACGCCGGCAAGACCTCCATCTACAACGCCCTGACCGGCCTGCACGCCAAGACCGGCAACTACCCCGGCGTCACCGTGGCACGGTCGCTGGGGACCTGCCGGATCGGCGAGACCAGCCTGACCATCGAGGACCTGCCGGGCGCCTACTCCCTGAACCCGATCAGCCCCGACGAGCAGGTGGTGCGTGACGTCCTCACCGACGCCTCGCAGAGCATCACCGTGCCCGACGCCCTCGTGGTCGTCGTCGACGCCACGACGCTCCGGCGAGGGCTGAACTTCGTCGCCGAGGCCCTCGCCCTGGAGCTGCCCACCTGCCTGGTGGTCACCATGACCGACGAGCTCACGCGGCGCGCCGGGCGCCTGGACGTGGCGGCCCTCGGGCAGGCCCTGGGGATCCCGGCGGTGCGGGTGGTCGGCAACCGCGGCATCGGCATCCCCGAGCTGCGCGAGCACCTCACCGACATCCCCTCCTGGCAGCGCCCGCCGCTGCCCGCACCGACGGAGCCGACCGAGGTGGCCTCCTGGGCCGACTCCATCCTGGAGGCCGCCGACTACCAGGCGCCCCAGCAGGACCGCATCACGACCGCCGTCGATAAGGTCCTGCTCAACCCCGTCCTGGGATCCCTGGTGTTCTTCGCCATCATGTACGTCTTCTTCCAGGCGATCTTCACCTGGGCGGCACCTTTCCAGGACGCCGTCGAGGGCGGGTTCAGCGCCCTGGGGGAGCTGGTGCACGGCTGGCTCGACGAGTCCCACCCGCTGCTGGCGGGGCTCCTGGGGGACGGTCTCATCGGGGGCGTGGGCGCGGTGCTCACCTTCGTCCCCCAGATCATCATCATGTTCCTCATCATCGCCTTCCTCGAAGGCGTGGGGTACATGTCGCGCGCCGCCTTCCTCATGGACCGGATCATGAGCCGGGCCGGACTGGAGGGGCGGGCCTTCGTGGCGCTGCTGTCCTCCTTCGCCTGCGCGATCCCCGGGATCATGGCGACTCGCACGCTGCCCAGCGCCAAGGACCGGGTGGCCACGATGCTGGCCGCCCCGCTCATGACCTGCTCGGCGCGGTTGCCCGTCTACGTCCTGCTCACCTCCATCATGGTGCCCTCCGACGCTAAGATCGGGCCGCTGAGCGCGCGCGGCACCGTCATGTTCGCCCTCTACCTGCTGGGGGCGGTCTCCGCGATGACGGCCGCCTGGGTGGTCAAGCGCCTCACCGACCGCGGCGGAGTGCTGCTGCCCTTCTACATGGAGATGCCCCCCTACCGGCTGCCGCGCCCGCGCACCGTTCTCATCATGGTGTGGGACGCCTGCAAGGGCTTCGTGAAGAAGGCCGGGACCGTCATCGCCCTGACCACGCTCATCCTGTGGGTGCTGCTCAACGTGCCGATGCGCTCCGAGGAGCAGTTCAACGCCCACTGCTCCGCCAGCGCCGAGTGCGCGGCCGTGTCCGCGGCGGTGGAGGACCCGGCGTCGTCGACCATCAAGGACGATGACGGGCAGGTCATCACCGACCCCGAGGAGCTCGGCAAGCTGCTGGAGGCCCAGAAGACCTCCTACACGATGGACAACTCCTGGGCAGCCGCCATCGGCAAGACGGTGCAGCCGGTCTTCGAACCCCTGGGCTTCGAGTGGCGCGTCAACGTGGCGATCCTGTCCTCGCTGGCAGCGCGCGAGACCTTCGTGGCCACCCTCGGCCAGATCGCCGCCGCCGAGGACCCCGAGGAGCCCAGCGCGCACCTGGCCACGATGACGTACCAGAAGGACACGCTCACCAACAAGGCCGGCGACCAGCTGTTCAACCCGGCCACGATCGCGGCGATCCTGGTGTTCTTCGTCTACGCCCTGCAGTGCATGGCCACGGCTGCGGCAATGCGCCGGGAGACCGGCACCTGGAAGTGGCCGGTCATCGCCTACACCTACATGTTCATCACGGCGTGGGTCATGGCGGCCCTCACGAGGGTCATCGTCGCCATGCTCATGTAGGCGGGGCCGGGGTGCGCTGTGCCCCACCCATCCCGCCACTCACCTCCTACCTCCGCACCTCCCCCACACACTTCGACCGAATCTTCATAAACGACGCGGCTCCGGGTCTTTTTTGAAGATTCGGTCGAAGTGTTAAGCGAGTGCCGGCACTTGGCAACCGCCAGCCCCCGCGGTCGCCTCCCACTCCACCCGCTCAGCCGGTGATCGTCTAGGCTCGCGGCATGGCGACTCCGGAGTTCATCGTCTCCCTGCGACAGAGGATCGGGCACGACATGCTGTGGCTGCCGGGGGTGAGCATCGTCGTCGTCGACGAGGCCGGCCGGCTCCTGCTGGGTCGGCGCGCCGACAACGGGCGCTGGGCGGTGGTCTCCGGCATCCCCGAGCCCGGCGAGCAGCCGGCGGTGGCGATCCGGCGCGAGTGCCTGGAGGAGACCGGCGTGGACGTGGATGTGCTGGCCGTCACAAGCGTGACCGCGGGCGAACCCTTCGCCTTTCCCAACGGGGACAACTGCGTGTTCATGGACATCAACTTCGTGGGGCGGGCGAGGCCCGGCAGCGCGGATCGCGCCCACGTGGCCGACGACGAGTCCACACAGGTGGGCTGGTTCGCGCCGGATGCGCTGCCCGAGCCGCTGCTGAGCTCGACCCCTGCACGCATCGAGGCGGCCCTGGCCTGGCTGGCCGACCCGACGTCGGGCGCGCGCTTCCACCCAGCATCCTGACGCCGGCTGCCTTCGCTCGGCCGGGGACGCCGACGGGGGCGTTCCGCGCGGCGGGGTGCCGTCTCTTCCGGACGGGGACAGTGTGCGCGTAAGGGGACGGGAATTCCGTCCACGTACGCGTCGATGGCACCCGACGGCGGCAAAAGGTCCCCGACGGCGTCGAATGTCCCCGATCACAAGAGGGGAGGCAGTTGCAGTCAGGCCTCGGGCGCCTCGATGCCGATGCGCCGGAGGCCCTCGGCCTGCGGGCCGTTCGGGTCCAGGGGCCTGGCGGCGGTGAGGATGACACGCACGCCCTCGGGGGTGACGACCTCGACCTCGCGGGAGTTCCACGGAGTGACGCGCGGGCCGGTGACGCTGCCCGGTCGGCGCTGCTCGCAGGCCGCGGCGATCTCGTCGATCTGGGACAGGACGCAGGAGAAGCTGACGCTCATCGAGGGGCCGTCGGCCGGGTCGGGCGCCTGCGGCGCCGGCACCAGGAGGACATCCTGGAAGGCCCAGCGGCGCAGGTGCACCAGCTGGCCGGGAATGCTGAACAGAGTGAAGAAGCCCAGTGCCTCAGTCCAGAAGTCGACCGAGGCGTCCAGGTCCGACGTCGGGACGGTGACGAACATCGGCATGCCGTAGATGCCGTGGAAGGGCTCGGGCGGTTGGGCGTCCTCGCTGGGCGCGGGCACGGGGCTCATCTCAAATGCGTTGAAGGTACTCATGCGGGGTAGCCTCGCCCCTCACGCTACGTGAGGGTCAAGGTGATCCGCGTTGCTGTTGGCCGCGCTGTCGGGGGCATTCCGCGCGGCGGGGTGCGGTCTCGTCCGGACGGGGACAACCTGCGCGTTCGGGGACGGGAATCCTGTCCCCGACGGCGTCGATGGCACCCGCCGGCGGCAAAGTGTCCCCAACGGCGTCGAATGTCCCCGTCAGCGCGCGGGTCCCCCAGTCCTCGACCGACCAGGACGCCGACGCCACCGCCCCCCGCCGGCGCGAGACCTCCTCCCCCTCACTCCGCGGGCGGCTCGACGACGAGCGGCTCCTCACCGGGGGCGCGCACCTCAGCGCGAGGCGTCTGCGCCACCCTTGGTATGATCCGGGTATGACTCAGAAGATCGCGGTGAGCCTCCCTGACGAGCAGGTCATCTCGATCCGTCGCGCGGTCGAGCAGGGCAGGGCTCCGTCGGTGTCGGGCTTCATCAGCGCAGCGGTCGCTCGCGCACAGCGGGAGGACGACCTCGCCCAGCTGCTGGACGACCTTGATCGCGAGCTCGGCCCCGTCGACGACGCCGACCTGGCCTGGGCGGATAAGGCGCTGGGACTGGCGTGACCACCACCAGCAAGAAGAGCGTCAAGGGCCTGACTCTCGACACCGGTGCGTTGCTCGCGCTTGAGCGCGGGGACTCGCGGGTCCGCGCGCTCCTTCGCCGAGCATTGGAGACGGGCCTGCCTCTGAGTATTCCCGCCGGCGTCGTGGCACAGGCCTGGCGGGGAGGCCCTCGGCAGGCCCGCGTCGCGCGACTATTAGCGGATCCCAGCGTGCACGTGGCATCGCTGGACGACATGACGGCACGAGCTGTCGGCCTGCTGTGCGGACGCAGCGGACACCGGGACATCGTTGGCGTTCACGTCGCCCTGCTGGCGCAGGAGCAGGGGCACACCGTGGTGACCTCCGACCCTGAAGACCTGAGCGCGGTCCATCCCAGTCTCCCACTCATCACGGTCTAGACGGGCGTTGCAAACCCCGGCTGCAAACCCCGGCCGGCGACATCGCCAGGGACATTCCGCGCGGCGGGGTGCGGTCTCTTCCGGACGGGGACAGCCCACGCGTACGGGGACGAGTTTCCTGTCCCCGCACGCGTCGATGGCACCCGCCGGCGACAAAGTGTCCCCGACGGCGTCGAATGTCCCCGTCAGCATGCGGGCCCACCTGATCCTCGACCGCCAGGACGCCGACGCCACCGATCCCCGGCCGCGCGCGGACCCCTCACTCCGCGGGCGGCTCGACGACGAGCGGCGCCTCGCCGGGGGCGCGCACCTCGGCGCGGGGTGCCGGTTCCAGGGCCAGGCTCACGTGCAGCCGCTGGCCCTCCTCGCCGACGGCGTCGTAGGACAGTCGTGGGTTGTCCAGCTCGGTGACCTCGGTGCGGGCGCGCACGAGCCAGGGGTGGCGGCGTCGCAGCCCGATGAGGTCCTGGTGGAGCCGCAGCATCCAAGCGCCCTGCGGCGCGAGCCCGGACGGCGCGCCCGGCAGGGCGGGGCGGACCTCGTCGTCGCCGCCGAGGGTCTCGGTCTTCACCCCGCGGAAGGCCTGCTCGTCCCCGTAGTAGACGCTGGGCACGCCACCCACGGTCATGAGCAGGACGACGGCGAGCGCCGCCCCGCCGGCCCCGACCTTGCTGGCGATGCGGGTGACGTCGTGGTTGCCGACGAAGGTCGCCGGGACGAACCGGTCCAGCAGCTCGTTGTGGCGCTTGAGGCACCAGTCGAGCTCGTAGAAGTTGACGTCGGCCAGCGAGCTCCACGTGGCCTTCCACAGCTCGTACTGGGTGACGGTGTCCACGGTGGAGGCCTCCACGAAGCCGGCGTAGTCGCCGTGGATGACCTCCCCCATGAACCAGGCGTCGGGGTGGCGCTCGCGCACGGCGGGCAGGACGCTCGCCCAGAAGGCGGGGTCGACGGCGTAGGCGGCGTCCAGGCGCCAGGCGCTCGCGCCGCGGTCGAGCCAGTGGGTGAGCACCCGCACGGCCAGGTCGCGCACCTCGGCGGAGTCGTGGTTGAGGGCGGCGAGCGACTCGTGCCCCTCGAAGGTGGCGTAGCCGGGGCCGGACGGTCCGGCATCGTTCCTGACGGCGCCGTCCCCGACGGCGGCGTCGTCGAAGCGGAAGAGGCCGCGCTCCTCGCCCCCGGCGCGGGCAGCCCGGAAGAGGGGGTGCTCGGTGCCGACGTGCCCGAGGACGCCGTCGAGCATGAGGGAAAGGCCTCGGGTGCGGCAAGCTTCGGCGAGGCGGTCGAAGGCGGCGTCATCACCCAGGCGGGGATCGATGCGCAGGTGGTCGGTGGTGTCGTAGCCGTGGGTGGAGGAGGCGAAGATCGGCCCGAGCGACAGACCGTTGGCACCGAGCTCGACGGCGTAGTCGAGCCAGGGCTCCAGGCGGTCCAGGCGCGCGGGGGCGCCGGGCTCGGTCAGGGGCGCATCTGGTTCGGGGCGGATGGGGGCGCCGGTGGCGCCCAGGGGGTAGACCTGCCACCAGATGGCGTGGTCGATCCAGGCGGGGGTTGCGGGACGGCTTATTCCAGGTGACTCACTAACCATGCCTCCAAGGGTGCCGCCGCACCCGTTAGCATGTCAAGGTGCCATCTCGTACCGACAAGCGTCCCCGCCTGCGCATGGATCCCGCCGAGCGCCGCGAGCTGATCCTGTCCGCAGCGAGACGGGCCTTCGCGAGCCGCCCGTACGAGGAGGTCTCGCTGGTCGAGGTCGCTGCGGAGGCGCAGGCCTCCGAGGCACTGGTGCACAAGTACTTCGCCGGCAAGGCCGGCCTCTACGCCGAGGTCCTCCGGCGTGCCGCTGACGAGTTGACCGAGCGCACCCGGGGGGCCGACGACGCCCTGCCGGAGGGGTCGTCAGCCCGGGACCGGGTGCGCACCTCGATCCTGACCTACCTGGACTTCATCGCCGAGCGCTCCCCCGGTTGGGTGACCTACCAGGCGCTGGCCGGGCACGACCCGGGCGACGAGGCGGCCCGGGTGAGGCGGCAGGCGCGCGAGGCGGCGGTGGCAGCCCTGGCCGAGGTTGTCGGCGGCAGCCGGGGCCACCGCGACGACTTCGCCCTGTGGGGCTACCTCGGATTCCTCGACGACGCCTGCCTGCGCTGGGTGCACGCCGGCTGCCCCGACGACCAGCGCCACAGCCTGGTTGACGCGGCGCTGGGCTGCCTGGAGGGCGCGCTGGGCGACTGGCGGACATGAGAGCTGGGACCGCCCCGGCGAATGACACCCCGGAGTCGGCAGTCCGGCCAGCAGACACGAACGTGGGGCCCACCTCTCAAGGAGGTGGGCCCCACGTCATGGAGTCAGCGCGCCAGCGCGAGCCTCAGGCTCAGCGGACAGGCTTGCGGACCTCGGCGGAGAGGAACCAGGCCTGCTGCTCGAGCTTGCCGATGAGGTCCTCGACGATGCCGGAGGAGGTGGGGTCCTCAGAGTCGACGTCCTCGTCCACACCGCGCAGGGTGGCGACGACGGCCTCGATGGCGGAGACGATGTAGGCGACACCCTCGCTGGTGAGGATCTCACCCTCGGGGGCGGCCGGCACGGTGGTGGCGGCGGAGACGGTGGCCGGGCGGCCGTCCGGGACGGCGTTGATGGCGCGCATGCGCTCGGCGACCTCGTCGGAGCCCTCGCGGGCGATGTCGACGACCTCGTCGAGGTTGAGGTGGACGTCGCGGAAGTTCGGGCCAACGATGTTCCAGTGGATCTGCTTGCCGACCAGCTCGAGGGCGATGAGGTCGGTCAGGACGCGCTGGAGGTTGTCGCTCAGGGCGGCGGAGGCGGTGAAGGAGAGGTTGATGGACGGTGTTGTCATGGTGTCTGCGTTCATGACCATCACTTTACTACATCGCTAGTCTCTGTGGGTGTTACTTATGATTCACAGGCAAGCCATGCCTCACCTGAAACCAAGGCTCACCTGCCTGGACAGGTTCTTCTGGCAGCCCGCTCAGCCGACCTTGCAGGTGTTCGGCTCGCCGGTCTCCTCCTCCTCGGAGGCGAGCCAGTGCCCGTTACTACCGGGCACCATGGTGTTCTTCGCCGGGATCCGCGCCTTGTTGGATGGTTCGGTGACGTCCTTGCCCTGCGCGTCGACGTAGGTCACCTGCGTCATGTCCACGCAGTAGGTGACGGTGGCGCTCTGGCCATCGGAGCTCATGGCGACCTCGGAGATCGCCACCTTGACGGGGGTCTTGGCCTTCTGCCCCGTGTTCTGCAAGGTGGAGGCGTCGTTGAGGAGCTGCTGCTGAAGGTTGCCGGTGGTGACGGTGGGTACCTTGCTGGTGTCCTGCCCGCCGCCGACCCACAGCTTCCAGGACATCTGGTCGTAGGCCACGAAGTCCTGGAGGATCGCGACCCGCTTGACGTCGAGGCCGGCGGGGATCGCGGTGACGGTGTACCCGAGCTGGGCGTCTGACAGGGAGGCCGCCGTGACGGTGCCGGCGGTGCTCGACGCCGTGGCGGCAGCTGAGGAGGCCGACGTCGGTTTCCCCGCGGAGCTGGCCCTGCTGGCGGGCGCCTTGGCGTCGGGTTTGGAGTCCTTGGAGGAGCAGCCGGTCAGAGCCAGCGAGCCGGCGAGCAGCAGGCAGCCCAGTGCGGCGGCTCGACGACGACCCACGGCTCGACTCGCGGGGCGGTTCTCGGCATGTGCCACGGGGGCTCCTGACTGTCGGCCGGAATCAACCCGGCGGAAACCAACCCGTCGACACTACCGCGAAGATCACGAACATGTCTCGACCTTCGTCGCCCTCCTTGCTACACCCCTGTTCTGGCGAGGGTACGTGATGCCAACAATCCTCAGAAGGAGGAACCAGGCCTGCTGCGCAGGCTTGCCGGTCAGGCCATCCAGGATGATGGCCGATGTCAAGGGCTCGTTATCGACAGGGACACCCTGCGCACTGGGGGACAGGATTTCCGTCCCCCGACGCACAAACAGCCCCTGCCTGGAACGGAGTGCCCCCAGCCACGGTGAAGTGTCCCAGACAGCGTTGAAGATCCCCGTGAGGAAGCGAGCCGACCGAGGTCTCCCCGCCCACCGCGACGAGACCGGACCAACCTGACCAACAGCGCGGAACACCCGGCCCGGGCAGTCGCGGTCACCTTGGCAACAGCTGGAGTCTCACCAATGTCCCACACCCCGCCACCCGCACCCCAACAAAGGTCGCCAACGTCATGACCTCATACATCTAGGTGTACTGATCGGGAGGGTTGGTTGAGGGGGTGTGATCTGAGTCTTTGAGGTGAGGAGAGCGCCTTGGGCTGGTTGAGTGGAGGTGTTGCAGTTCCCCATCAGCCAGACACGAAAGGTGCTCTCCTCATGTCCCACGCTAACGCAGCCCTGACCCCGCGTGCTCGTTTGAGGGTCGCCCGTCTGGTGGTTGAGGAGGGCTGGCCCGTCAGCGAGGTTGCTGCCCGGTTCCAGTGCTCATGGCCCACCGTCAAGCGCTGGGCCGACAGGTACAGGGCCGGCCAGCCCATGACCGACCGCTCCAGCCGCCCACGCTCGTGTCCTCACCGCACACCCAAGGCAGTGGTCAAACGGATCGTCTCGCTGCGCATGCGCCTGCGTGAGGGCCCCGTCCAGCTCGCTGCCCGCACCGGGGTCGCAGCCTCGACCGTCCACCGCATCCTGCGAGCCGCCCACCTCAACCGCCTGTCGTACACCGACCGGGCCACCGGTCAGGTCGTGCGCCGCTACGAGCACCCCTACCCCGGATCTCTTGTCCACGTCGACGTCAAGAAGATCGGCAACATCCCCGACGGTGGTGGATGGCGCTACGTCGGTGCGCGCCAGGGCGCGCGCAACCGCGCCTCCACCCCCGGCAAGGCCCGTAGCCAGGCCAGCCGCAGACCGGTGATGGGCTACGCCTGCGTGCACTCGGTGATTGATGACTACTCCCGCGTGGTCTACAGCGAGATCCACGACGATGAGAAGGCCGATACCGCCGTCGGAGTGCTCCAGCGCGCGGTGTCATGGTTCAGCGCCCGAGGAGTCAAGGTGGAGCGAGTCCTGTCCGACAACGGTTCTGCCTACCGTTCCCAGGCCTGGCAAGCCGCCTGTCAGCAGCTGGGCATCAAGGCCAAGCACACCCGCCCCTACCGCCCCCAGACCAACGGCAAGATCGAGCGCTTCCACCGCACCCTGGCCGACGGCTGGGCCTACGCCCGCCACTACACCTCCGAGACCCAACGCCGCCAGGCCCTACCCGCATGGCTGCACCTCTACAATCACCACCGACCCCACACCGCCACCCAAGGCCACCCACCCATCACCCGCCTAACCAACCTCCCCGATCAGTACATCTAGGCAACGACCACTCACCACAGGATCGTCACACCGGACAGTTCCTCGAAGGCCGGATCGCGCGTCACCAACGCAAGCGACTCGTACATCGCTTGCGCCGCCAGCATCCGATCAAAGGGATCGCGATGCGACCACTCAAGCTGCCCGCTCAAGCGCGCGTGCGACCACTCGATGGGCAAGAACTCCGCTCCGAGCCGTCGCACGTGCCCCTCGAGAGCATCCAGCCACGGCCCCGCTCCAGGCAGTTTCCCAATGCGGTTCTTGGTATGCAGCTCCCATGCACTGGCGGCGGAGACCACCACGAGATTCCCTCGGTCTCGCAGCACCTCGACAGCCCTCCCGCCCAGACGCGAGGGCTCATTGATCGCCCACATGAGCGCATGCGTATCGAGCAGGTAGCCCTTCATGCACCCTCCCAGGCACTCAGCTCCTCCTCCGGCAGCTCGTCGAAGAACGTGTCCGGCAACTGGTATCCGCCGAAGCCCAGCTCCCGCTCGCCCCCGACTGGAACCAAGCGCGCCACTGTCTGACGCCCTCGGGCGATGTTGATGGTTGCCCCCTGCTCGACCTCCACCAACAGCGCCGACAGATGCGTCTTCGCCTCCTGAACCTTCACCGTCTTCATGCATTGATGGTCCCAGGAGAAAGCGACCTGGTCAACCAGGTTGGTCAGGTTGCGCCGCCGCCCACTCTCATGGTCGGGGACATTCCCCTCCGGCCAGGGACCAGTCACGCGTTGGGGGACAGGAATGCTATCCCCCAACGCGCAGGATGCCCCCGGCCGCAAGGGAAGGTCCCCGACGGCGTCGAATGTCCCCGGCCCGTTCAGGCCCAGGGCTGGCGCTGAGCCCACTCCTGCGGGCTGACGCGGCGCCCGGTGTAGAAGGGCGTGTCCACGCGCACGTGCATGCGCGCCTCCGTGTAGCGCTGGTGGTGCAGGACCCCCTCGAGCCGGTCGAGGCTGTCGGCCTCGAAGCCGAGAATCCACTCGTAGTCGCTCAGGCCGAAGGTGGACAGCGTCGAGCCCTTGACGTCGGGGTACTTGGAGAAGCCGTGGCGCCCGTGCTGGGCCATCATGCGCGAGCGCTCCTCGGGCTCGAGCAGGTACCACTCGTAGGAACGCACGAAGGGGTAGACCATGACCCAGTCGCGCGGCGCCACCCCGGCCAGGCAGGCCGGCACGTGGCGGGGGTTGAACTCGGCGGGCGTGTGCAGCCCCATGCAGGACCACACCGGCTCCAGATAGCGGCCCAGCGCACTGCCGCGCAGGCGGTGGTAGGCGTCCTGCAGGACCTCGGGGTCGTCGTCGAGCCACCACACGAGCAGGTCGGCGTCGGCGCGCAGGCCCCCGACGTCGTACCAGCCGCGCGTCGTCACGCCGCCGGCCTCGACGAAGTTGGCGCTCTCCCCCAGGAGCTGCTCGCGCTCGGGCTGGGAGGCGGGCAGCGGGCGGGCCAGGCGGAAGACGGCGTAGAGGGTGTAGTGGTACTGGTTGTTGATGGCCTCCAGGTCGACGTCGGTGGCGTCGCGTGGGTCGCGGTGGGGGCGGCGCTCCTCGTCCTCGAAGCGGTGCAGGCCCCCCTCACCGGGGTGACCGCCGGGGTGTCCGTGCTGGCCGTGGGTGTCAGTACTCAATTTCTTCTCCTGGTTCGTATCGGAGCTACTGGGATGGGGGCTATCGGGGGTCGGCGCCGTCGGTCCCGTGGTGAGCGGGCCGGCCGGGGTGGCCGGCCCCGTTCCGGCAGCACGAGTCCGGGCAGACCGTGTGGAAGGGGCCGACGCCGGTGGTCGAGTCGGGCCGGACGTCCTCGCCGCGGGCGGCGGCGGCCCGCTCGAAGAGGATGTCGACGAGGGAGTCGATGAAGGCAGGGTGGGTGCCGACGGTGGCGGCGCGCGCATACGGCATCCCCAGGTCGCGGGCGGTCTGGGCGGCCTCGGTGTCGAGGTCGAAGACGACCTCCATGTGGTCGGAGATGAAACCGAAGGGGGCCACGACGACGCCCTCGGGCCTGCTCACGGGGCTGCCGTCGGTCAGGTGCCCGGCGGCCAGTGCCTCAAGGTGGTCGTTGACGTCCGGTTCGAGCCAGCGGGCCTGCGGCGGGCCGGAGCGCGAGCAGTAGACGAGGTCGGCCTCGACCGCCTCCAGGCCGAGACGACGGGCGACCTCGGGCACGAGCACGGCGGCGAGCGCCTCGTGCTGGGCGACGTAGGAGACCTCCGTGGACAGGTCGGCGGCCACACCCGGCTCTCGCCGCCCGGTCTCGGTCGGGCCGTGCGCGTCAGAAGCGCCGGAGGCCCCGGGTACGCTCTCGGGCCCCGCCCCCGGGGCCGAGCCGGCCTCCATGCCCAGGGGGATGGAGTGGGTGACGAGCACGAGGCGCGCGTCCGCGGCCGCCACTCCCTGCTCGGCCAGGGCGCCGTAAGCCTCGACGATGGCGTCAATGTTGGCCTGCAGCAGACCCGGGGTGTTGTAGTAGGGGCGCGTCTTGTCCACGGTGAGCTCCACGGGACCGCCCCCGTCCCCGCCGACCCGGGCGGCGGCGTCGGCCTCGAATCCCTCACCGGTGGAGCCGTCCGCGCCGTTGGCGAGCAGGGCGACGGCGCCGGCCAGGTCCTCGCGGTACTGGCGGCACCCGGAGTAGGAGCCGAAGGCCGCGGTGGGCAGAGCCAGGACGCGGCGGGCCCCGGCGTCGGCCAGCTCGCGCAGGGCCTGGCTGACGAAGGGGTGCCAGTTGCGGTTGCCGACGATGATCGGCAGCGTCGAGCCGCGCTCGGCCAGGCGGGCCTGGAGGGCGTCGCGCAGCTCGGCGTTGCACGCGTTGATCGGGGAGGCGCCGCCGACGCTCTGGTAGTGGCCGGAGACCTCTACGAGGCGAGAGTCGGGCACGCCGCGGCCGGCGGTGGCGTTGCGCATGAAGGGCAGGACGTCCTCGGGGCGGCGGGGCCCGCCGTAGGACTGCAGGAGGATGGCGTCGTAGGGGGCCAGCGGGTCGAGGGCCGGGACAGTGGCTGGGGCTCCGGCGAGGTCGGCGCCCGGGAGGGTGTCCGGGCATGCGTCCAGGCGCGTAGGAGCCTCCTGGGTGGGCCCGGGCACGGGCGCGGCGGTGTCAGTCATGGTTCTCTCCTGTGCTTTCCAAACCCCAGACGAGCTCGAGGGCCTGACGGTAGGCCTCCTCGCGGCCCTCCTGGCCGGCGCGGCGAGCCATGACGGTGGGCTGGTGGAGGAGACGGGCGGCCAGGTGGTGCAGGGCCCGCTCGGCCTGCGCCAGGGGCACCATGGGCTCGCCGTCGATCTCGCTGGCGGCCTCGAAGCCGGGCTCAGCAGCGAGGTGATGGTGGGGGCAGGCCCCTGCGGCGGCGTCGGCACTGTTGACCCCGCTGACGCCGGTTCCGGCGCGCCCGTCGACGGCGGGGACGGCCAGGGCGAGCCGGCGGGCGGACTGGGGGCGCAGACGGGCGGCCTCCTCGGCGACGACGCGACCCACCTGGGCGCGCAGGGCGGTGATGAGGGGGTCCATGGCCCGGCCGGCCAGGGTGCGCTCGAAGTCGGCGGCCTCGGCCTCGACGATGGCGCGGGCGGCGGTCACCTGCTGGGCCGCAGCCTCGGGCACGGCATCGCGCACGCGGGCCAGGTCGAGGTGGACGACGCCCGGCAGGGCGCCGACGGCCTCATCGACGTCGCGGGCCAGGGCCAGGTCAAGGATGACGAGCGGGCGACCGGCTCCCCCAGTCGAGCCGGCACGCTCGGCGGCGACGGGGGCGACGACGTCGGCGGTGAGAATCGGCCCGCCGGTACCGCGGCAGGTGACCACGAGGTCGGCGCGGCTCATGGCCTCACTCAGGGCGCCGGCGGGGACGGCGCGCAGGCCGTGGCCGGCGGCGAAGGCCTCGGCGCGGTTGGAGGCGGAGTAGACGGCGATGTCGGTCAGGCCGCGGGCGCGCAGGTCGGCGACGGTGGCGCCGGCGTAGGAGCCGGTGCCGACGATGAGGGCGCGGCAGTCCTCCAGCGGCGGCAGGTGGCCGGAGGCCTGATCCACGCCGACGGCGACGACGCTGCGCCCCTGACCGGACAGCTCGGTCTCATGGGCCACCCGGCGGGCGGTGGCCGAGGCGCGCTCGACGACCCGCACGAGCTCGGGGCTGAGCGTGCCCTCGGCGGCGGCGGTCTCGGCGGCACGGCGGACCTGGCCGACGATCTGGGCCTCGCCGACCACCATCGAGCTCAGGCCCGCAGCGATGGCGAGCATCTCCCGGCGGGCGGCCGCCCCGACCAGGTGGGTCAGCAGGAGTCCGCTCGCGGGGAGCCCGGCACGCTCGGCCAGGAAGGCGGTGATGGTCTCCCCCAGGTCCGACGCCGCGGCCGACTGGCTCGCGTCCACCGGAGAGAGGTCCGGGTGCAGGGCCGCCGGGCAGCCGGTGTCGGCCCAGGAGTCGGCGTCGATGAGCAGGGTCAGGCGGTTGCATGTGGACAGCACCAGGACCCCGCGTAGCGCTGGGACCACTTCCAGGAGGTCCGGCCCCAGCCCCGGGGCGACCGCGCCGAGCCGGGCAACGACGTCGAGGCCCGGCAGTCGATGGTCTGCGGAGAGAAGATGAGTAGTCACAACGTGGGCTATTGAAACATCACCGTGGGGAGCGGGCACAATAGCGGCGTGGCGACACACACCCGACATCATGACAATGCGTCATCACCATATTTCTGACACTCTGTCAGAACCCGACGGACGTTTGGAACGCCGCACCATTACACGCAATAAACCCCCTCTGACCACTGCTGACAGGAGGCAGTCGGATATGTCTCGCATTCAGTTCCCTTATCGCAGGGAAAGCACGCGGCGTCAGCATTCTTCGCCCGATAACGGCGATTTCGTCACCGGCAGTTCACACAATGATTCAATGACTTCCGAGCCGGCGGCGCAGGCTGCCGAGGCGGCGGGGCCTGCCGGGACCACGACGGGACCGGCTCCGTCGCCGGCGCTCCTGGAGGCGCTGGCGGGGCGGAGGCCCGCGCGCACGCCGGTGTGGTTCATGCGTCAGGCGGGACGGTCGCTGCCGGAGTACCGGGCGCTGCGGGCGCGCGCCGGCGTGCCGATGCTGGATGCCTGCCTGGATCCTGCGCTGGCGGCGGAGGTGACGCTGCAGCCGGTGCGGCGCCACGGCGTCGACGCCGCCGTCTTCTTCTCCGACATCATGGTGCCGCTGCGCCTGGCGGGTGTGGGAGTGCGGATCGAGGAGGGCGTCGGGCCGGTCCTCGACGCCCCGGTGCGCAGCGGCCGCGAGGTGAGCGAGCTGGTGGCCCGCCGCTTCGGTGACGGCCCCGACACCGAGGGGGTCGGGGCGATCGAGGAGGCGGTGCGGCGCGTCATCGTCGAGCTGGGCAGTCCGCAGGCGCCGGGCGTGCGCGAGGGGCTGAGCGAGCGGGCGCGCGCCGGGCTGGAGCACAGTGCCGGGTCGGCGGGGTGGACGCCGGTGCTCGCCTTCGGCGGGGCGCCCTTCACGCTGGCGGCCTACCTGGTGGAGGGCCGGCCCAGTCGCGACCACCTGGCGGCGCGCACGCTCATGCGCGCCGACCCCGACTCCTGGGACCGGCTCATGACTTGGTGCGCGCGCCTGACCGGCGAGTTCATCGCCACCCAGGTGCGTGCCGGGGCGGCCGCGGCCCAGCTCTTCGACTCCTGGGCGGGCTCGCTGTCCCCGCGCGCCTACCGCGAGCGCGTGGCCCCCTACTCGGCGCTCGCGCTGGATGTCGCCCGCCAGGCCGTCTCCCCCACCACCGGCGAGGGTGCGCCGCTCATCCACTTCGGCACCGGAACCGCCCGGCTGCTGGGGCTCATGCGGCAGGCGGGGGCCGACGCCGTCGGCGTGGACGAGCGCATCGAGCTGGGCGAAGCCATTGAGGCGCTGGCCGAGGCCGACCCGCAGGCAGGGGCCTGCCCGGTTCAGGGCAACCTGGACCCGGCGCTGCTGGCGGCGCCGTGGCCGATCCTGGCTGAGGAACTCGACGCGGTGCTGGCCGCCGGGCGCACGGCGCCGGGGCACGTGGTCAACCTGGGGCATGGGGTCCCGCCGGCCACCGACGCGGACGTCCTCACCCGGATCGTGGCTCGGGTGCACGGCTCGGCCGACTGGGAGTCCGTGGCCCTGGCCGGGTGGGAGGCATGAGCGGGGAGGCCGTCGGGGAGCGACGGTGGGACGCGCTCGTCATCGGCGGCGGGATCGCAGGTCTGACAGCTGCCTGGGACCTGGTACGCGCCGGGCTGCGGCCGCTGCTCATTGAGGCGCGCGGCTACACCGGCGGGCTCGTCGCGGCCGGGAGCATCGGTGGGGCGCGCATGGACCTGGGGGCTGAGGGCTTCGTCGTGCGCGGCCAGGCGGCCACTTCCATGCTCGCCGAGTTGGGGCTGCGTACCGCCGCCCCGCACGGCCGGCCCCGGCTCTTCCTGCCGCCCCTCGCGCCGGGCACCGGCGAGCAGTTGCCCCAGTGGGGGTTGCACCGGTTTCCTGACCACGCCTACCTGGGGATCCCGGCGGACCCGCTGGCTCCCGACGTCGTCGCCATCATCGGGCAAGAGGCCGCGCGCCGGGCCGCACAGGACGCCGACCTGCCCGGCACCGTGGGCACCGGCCCTGAGGATTCGGGCGACCTGGCCTCCTTCGTGGCCGCGCGGATGGGGGCCGGAGTCCTGGAGCGCCTCGTGCGGCCCATCGTCGCGGGCATCCACTCGGCCGACCCGGCGGACCTGGCGGCCGACGTCGTCATGCCCGGACTGCGGCGGGCCACGGCGGAGCTGGGATCGCTCAGTGCCGCTGTGGCGGCAGTGCTGGAGCGGCGTCGGGCCCGGAAGGACGGTGCGGGTGGTCGGAGCGTGGACGCCGCCGTCGAGGGCGGGCTGTTCCGGCTCACCGACGCGCTGCGCGAGGCCATCGAGGCCGGCGGCGGGAGCGTGCGCACCCGCACCGGCGCCCAGTGGCTGCGGCCCGGCAGCGGCCAGGAGCACGCGGGCGGACAGGCGCCGGCCGCCTGGCGGGTGGGGATCGCCCCGACGCGCCGGGGTGCGACGCCGTCGGACGAGCCGGTGCCCGATGGTGCGCAGGAGGTCGTGACCACCGACCGCGTCGTCGTGGCCTGCTCGGCGGGGGCCGCGCTGCGGCTGCTGCGGGGGATTCCCAACCTGCCCGCGAGCGCGACAGAGCTGACCGTGCCGGTGGGGGCGCCGATCGCCCGCTTCACACTGGTGGCCCGGGTTCCGGAGCTCAGTGGGGAGCCAGTGGGCTCGGGGCTGCTCGTGGCGCCCGCCGGCGTTGCTGAGCCCGCCGCGTCGTCGTCGGCCGGTGCCGGGGCCTCTGGCCTGGTCTCCGATGAGACGGATCCCGGTGAGGGGCCTGTAAGCCTGGCGGACTGCCCGGTGCGGGCCAAGGCCCTGTCGCACCTGAGTGCCAAGTGGCCGTGGGTCGGTGCCGAGCTGCGGGCGCTGCACGGCCCGGACGTCCACGCGCTGCGACTGTCCTACGGTCGGCCCGGGCAGCCGCGCCCGCAGGTGGATCTGCAGGTGGCGCTCGATGACGTGGCGGCCCTGACGGGGGTGCGGATCGAGCCGGAGGCGGTCATCGACCACATGCTGGTGCGATGGGACGGGACGCTGCCGCCAGTGACGCCCGCCTACCGGGAGCGCACGAGGCGCCTGGAGGAGCAGCTGGCGCCAGTGACGGGACTGGAGGTCACCGGGGCGTGGGTGGCCGGGACCGGGATCGCCGCCGTCGTCGAGCACGCCCGCGCCGCGGTCGGGCGCCTGGTGGGCTCCCATGGCGGGTGAAGCGCCTCGCCGGGACGGGGGTGGGCGGCGCGTTCGTATATTAGGTCGCGAGTTCGTACTTCCAAGGTACGAAGGCGAGCCCTACGGTACGAACGCGACGATTGAGAACCGCGCACGAGGAGGGGATGCATGACCACGACGGGGACGGACTCCTGGCGGCTTCGCCTGGGCACGCGCGGCTCGCGCCTGGCGCTGACCCAGTCCGGGCAGGTCGCTGAGGCACTGATGGCGGCCGGCGGGGGCGGTGCGGCCGCCGCGGCCGGCAAGGCCAGCGAGGGTTCCGGCGGCCTGGGCATCAACCTGGTCACCGTGCGTACGGACGGCGACGGCGACCGCACTCCCCTACGGCAGCTCGGTGGGGTGGGGGTCTTCGCGGCCCGGCTGCGTCACGCGCTCCTGGATGGCGAGGTGGACCTGGTGGTCCACTCCTTCAAGGACCTGCCCACGCAGCCGGTCGAGGGTCTGGAAGTCATCTGCGTGCCGGCGCGCGAGGACCCGCGCGACGCCCTGTGCGCCCGCGACGGCCTGACCCTGGCCGAC
Organism: Actinomyces sp. HMT 175; assembly: GCF_016694895.1. Lineage (NCBI taxonomy): Bacteria > Bacillati > Actinomycetota > Actinomycetes > Actinomycetales > Actinomycetaceae > Actinomyces > Actinomyces sp. HMT 175. Next base: position 241,138 of record NZ_CP068012.1, on the reverse strand, counting down.
CTGCCCGAGGGGGCCCGCGTGGGCACCGGCTCACCCCGCAGGGCCGCCCAGCTGCTGGCGGCCCGCCCCGACCTGGAGGTGGTGGACCTGCGCGGTAACGTACCCACGCGCCTGGCGCGGGTGCGGGGGCTGGAGGTGGTCGGCGTCGGCACCGATGAGCCGGTGGCGCCGAGCCGGGCCGATGCCGCCGGCGACCTGGACGCGGTGGTTCTGGCCCTGTCGGGGCTGCGGCGTCTGGGTCTGGAGCACTGCGCGAGCGAGGTGCTGGACCTGGAGGTGATGCTGCCCGCGCCGGCTCAGGGGGCCCTGGCCGTGGAGGCGCGAGCCGACGAGGACTCCGCGGAGCTGGCCCGAGTGGCGGCGGCGCTCGACGACGAACCCACGCGCCTGGCGGTGACGGCCGAGCGGGCGCTCATGGCCCGGCTCGGGGCGGGCTGCGCGGCGCCGGTGGGGGCCTGGGCGCACCTGCGGGGCGAGAGCCAGGAGCCGTGGGAGGAGCACGCCGAACACGGAACCGGCTGGAACGAGGGCTTCCGCGGCGATAACACCGCCGTGACCGGGGGCAGGCAAGGGGCTGGGGCGGCAAACGGCGGCCCACGGCCAGTCGGGGTCTCCGAGGTAGGACCGCACGGTTCAGCGGTCTCGCGCCGCTCGCCGCGGGTGCTCGTGCTGCGGGCGGTGGTCACCTCGCTCGATGGTGGCCAGGAGGTCGGCTGCGAACTGAGCACCGAGCTGCCTGAGACCTCCGGGGGGCCAGGAACTCCTGGGGACACGGCGGCGGTTCGGGCGGCCGAGGCACTGGGGGTCAGGGCGGCCGAGGTCCTGCTGGACGACGGCGCCGACCAGATCGTCGACCTGCACGCCAACAAGCCCCGGCGGGACTGAAGCCATGGCACGGTCCACCTCACGCACTGACTCGGCCGGGAGCCTCCCGGGCAACCCCCGGGAGGGCGGCGGGGCGCCGCTGTCGGGGCGGGTGGTTCTGCTGCCGCGCCTCAAGGAGCGCGACCGCATCGCCTCGGCGCTGGAGCGGGCCGGGGCGATGGTGCTGCGGGCCGCCGTGACGCGGACGGTTCCGGGTGAGGCGGCGGCGCTGGAGGCGACTGCGCGCAGGATCGCGGAGGGCGAGGCGGCCTGGCTGGTGCTCACCTCGGCCCGGACCGTGGAGGCGCTGGCACCGTACCTGCTTGCGGAAGCCGGATTCGGTTCGGCGACCTGGGGGCACGGGCTCCACCGGGAACCCGGTACTCCCGACCTCCACGACAGCGCCACACCTCCCCGCACCCCAGCCATCCCGCCGCTGCGGGTGGCCGTCGTCGGTCCGGCGACCGCGCGCGCCTGGACCGAGCTCACCGTGACCGCCCCCGACTTGGTGGCCCGAGGCTCGGCCGCCGCTCTCCTGGAGGAACCAGAACTCGCCGGCCCACTGCCAGCCCCGAATGCTGCGCGGCGGGTGCTGCTACCGGCCTCGGCTCTGGCCGACCCGGCACTGGCGGACGGCCTGCGTCGAGCGGGCTGGGAGGTGGAGCAGGTGGCCGCCTACACGACCGTCACGGCCGACGCCCATGACCTGCCCCCGGACCTGGATCGCACGTGGGCCACTGGCGGTGTGGACACGGTCGTGCTCACCGCCCCGTCCACGACGCGGGCCGTCCTGGAGCTGCTCGGCCCACCGCCGCAGGGAACCGGGCTGGTGGCCATTGGCGCCACCACGGCGGCGGCCACCCGCGAGCTCGGTCTGACGGTTGCTGCCGTCGCCCCCTCCCCCACGCCCGAGGGGGTCCTCCAGGCCACCATCGACACCATCCGGGCCACAACGGACCCCGCTCCTGCCTCTCAGGAGCCGCCGTGATGGCCACATACCGGCGAAAGTGTCACGATTGGCGACTTTTCATCGCCACCACAGTCCCTGGGGCACCTACCCCTCGGGTATTCGCCCAGGTCAGAGCCGGATACTCCGATGAGCTCCGGAGCCGCACCCCCGCTCGGCACGACTAAAAGTCGCCATTCGTGACACAAAGCCACCCCGCAGCCTCCGAATCCGACACGAGCGTCCCCCGCACAAACCCACCCGATCCGCCTGGTTCCAGTCATTCCAACACTGTGGACGGCCTGCGAGGCGGCGGACCACCAACCACCAGGAGCACCTCATGACCGATGCCCTTCGACCGTCCGCCGACTTCCTGTCGCGCCGCTCCGTCCCCGACCCGCAGGCCCCCACGGTCCGCCCCCGGCGCCTGCGCACTACCCCGGCGATGCGGTGCCTGGCGCGCGAGCACGTCGTGGACCCGGCCGCCCTCATCCTGCCGGTGTTCGTGCGCGAGGACATCGATACCCCCCGCCCCGTGGAGGCGATGCCGGGGGTCGTCCAGCACACGCTGGACTCGCTGCGCCGCGAGGCCGCCGCCTGCGCCGAAGCCGGCATCGGCGCCATCGACCTGTTCGGCGTTCCCGCCACCCGGGACGAGGCCGGCACGGCGGCCTGGGCCGAGGACGGCATCCTCAACCGCGGAATCGCGGCCGTGCGCGCGGAGGTCGGGGACGAGGTCGTCGTCTGCGCAGACACCTGCCTGGACGAGTTCACCAGCCACGGCCACTGCGGCCTCATCCGCCCCGACGGCCCGCGCGCCGGTGAGGTCGACAATGACGCCACCCTGGCCACCTACCAGGCCATGGCCGTCTCCCAGGCGGAGGCGGGGGCGCACATGGTCTCGCCGTCGGGGATGATGGACGGGCAGGTCGCCGCGATCCGCGCCGCCCTGGATGCCACCGGCCACGATGACGTCGCGATCCTGGCCTACTCGGCGAAGTACGCGTCGGCCTACTTCGGGCCGTTCCGGGAGGCCGTGGGCTCCACGCTCACCGGGGACCGGCGCGCCTACCAGCAGGATCCGGCCAACCGCCGCGAGGGCATGCGCGAGGTGATGCTCGACGTCGCCGAGGGGGCGGACATCGTCATGGTCAAGCCGGCCGGCCCCTACCTGGACGTGCTGGCCGACGTCGCCGCCGCCTCACCGGTGCCGGTGGCCGCCTACCAGGTCAGCGGCGAGTACGCGATGGTGGAGGCGGCCGCGCAGCGCGGGTGGGTCGACCGCGAGCGCGTCATCGCCGAGTCGGTGCTGGGCATCGTGCGGGCGGGCGCCGACATGGTCCTGACCTACTGGGCCCGGGAGATCGCCGAGAACCCGGCCCTGCACTGATACAAGAGCCACGGAGGGCAGGATCGTTCCGGTAGGTTGGGAATCAGTTCCGGCCGGCGCGAGGTCACCTCCCGAACCGGCCCTGACCAGTTCATCGACAGGATCACCGTGACTCAGCAATCGCAGCCCGCAGGCCGGCCCTCCAGTGCCACCGCTTCGACCAACAACTCCCTGTTCGAGGCGGCTCGCGCCGTCATCCCCGGGGGCGTCGACTCCCCCGTGCGCGCCTTCGGCTCGGTGGGGGGCACGCCGCGGTTCATCGCCTCGGCGAGCGGTGCCCACGTCACCGACGCCGAGGGCCGCAGCTACGTGGACCTGGTGGGCTCGTGGGGCCCTGCGCTCCTGGGCCACGCCCACCCGGAGGTCGTCGCCGCGGTCCAGGCGGCCGCCGCCCGCGGCCTGTCCTTCGGCGCCCCCACGGCCACAGAGACGCTCCTGGCCGAGGAGGTGCGCCGTCGGGTGCCGGCCGCGCAGAAGGTGCGCTTCGTGTCCACCGGCACCGAGGCGACGATGACGGCCGTGCGCCTGGCCCGCGGGGCCACGGGCCGCGACCTGGTGGTGAAGTTCGCCGGCTGCTACCACGGGCACAGTGACGGCCTGCTCGCGGCGGCCGGCTCGGGCCTGGCCACCGGCGGCCTGCCGGGCAGCGCCGGCGTACCCGCGGCGGTGGCCGCCCAGACGATCGTCCTGCCCTACAACGACGTCGCCGCCCTGGAGGCCTGCTTCGCCGAGCGCGGCGGCGAGATCGCCGCGGTCATCACTGAGGGAGCCCCGGCCAACATGGGGATCGTGCCACCGGCGCCCGGCTTCAACGCCGCGATCCGCCGAGTGACCGCCGAGCACGGCGCGCTCATGATCCTCGATGAGGTCCTCACTGGCTTCCGTGTGGGTCCGGCCGGCTGGTGGGGCCTGGAGGCCGTCGACGGCTGGACCTCGGACCTGCCGGGCCTGGCCACTGAGCCCGCCGACGTCGCAGCCCCCTCCTGGCCGGGTGCCGACTGGCGCGAGCGCGCCGTCTGGGTGCCGGACCTGGTGACCTTCGGGAAGGTCGTGGGCGGCGGGATGCCGCTGGCCGCCGTCGGCGGGCGCACGGAGGTCATGGACCTGCTGGCGCCGGACGGCCCCGTCTACCAGGCGGGCACGCTCTCGGGGAATCCGCTGGCAACGGCGGCCGGCCTGGCCACGCTCCAGCTGGCCGACGACGCCGTCTACGCCTCGGTGGCCGAGCATGCCCGGACCATTGGCGAGGTGGTCTCGGCGGCCCTGACCGAGCAGGGCGTGCCCCACCGCGTACAGCGGGCGGGCTCGCTGTTCTCCTTCATGTTCGGGCAGCGGGCCGCCGAGCAGGGCGTGAGCGACTACGAGGCCGCTCGCGCCCAGGAGACTTGGCGCTACGGGCCCTTCTTCCACGCCTTCCTCGAGGCTGGGGTGGCCCTGCCGCCGTCGGTCTTCGAGGCCTGGTTCGTCTCGGCCGCGCACGGCGAGGCGGAGCTGGAGGCGATTGCGGCCGCGGCCCCGGAGGCCGCCCGCGCCGCGGCCCGGGCCCAGGCGAACTGACCGCCCTCCGTGGATCTGGTCCGACGCCGGAGCCCAGAACTGCCCACACTGCACGAGGTTGGGGACCTACTGGCCAGGGGTTGTGCGTTCTGCACGAACCCCCGCACCGCGTGGAGTACACCCACCTGTCGGCCAGTGGAGCACGACCCTCGTGCAGTGCGCCGCCTCAGGCGCACTGCGGACGGCGGGGCACGGCGGACCCCAGTCCCCTACGGCCGCCAGGGCGGCGGGGCGAGGGCGGCTTCGTAGGCGGCGACGTCGACGTCGGCGTTGAGGCTGATGACGATGCGCATCCGGGAGTCGGGGTGGGCCGCCAGCCAGCGGCCGATCGTCTCCAGGGTCACCAGCGCGGCCTGCCGCTTGGGGTAGCCGAAGACCCCCGTGGACAGCGAGCACAGGCCGACGCTGCCCAGCCCCGCGGCGTGCGCGACGTTGAGGACGCTCGTGTAGCACGAGGACAGCAGGCGCCGGTCGCGCAGGGTCGGCTTGCGCCCGTCCTCGATGACGGGCCCCACCGAGTGGATGACGTGCTGGGCCGGCAGGTGGTAGCCGCCGGTGAAGACGGCCCGGCCGGCGGGCTCCCCGCCCTGGCGACGGGTGGGGTCGAAAGTCTCCGCCCAGGTCATGTAGCGGGCGCACTCGGCGCGCAGGGCCGGCCCCGCGACGGCGTGGATGATGTTGTCGATGCAGCGGTGCCCGGGGGCGAAGCAGCCGAGCATCCCGGAGTTGGCGGCATTGAGGACGGCGCCGGCGCGCAGCCGGGTGAGGTCGCCGCGCCAGAAGGCCACGTTACGGCCGAGCAGGCCGGGAACGTGGTCGGTGATGGCCAGGGGCGGGATCTCGGTGGCGTCGACCATGCCGCGCTCGGCGGCCTCGGCCTCCAGGAGGGTGTCGAGGTCGGCGGCGATGTCCTCGGGCAGGGGAGCCGGGGGGCGGGCGGTGAGGAGGAAGTCGAGCATGGTGCGCAGCTCGTCGGGGTCGGTGGGGACCGTCGAGTCGATCCAGTCCGTGGCGCCCTCGGGGTCAGAACGCAGGAAGGCGTAGACGAGGTGGCGCACCAACGCGTCGCGGCCCGAGGCACCGACGGGGACCGCCCATCGGGCTCTGACAGCGTGGCTGACGTGGGACTCCAACTTCACGCGGGCCATCATAGGATATCAAAACGTAATGTTCTGCCCTTGGGTGGGCGAGCCGGGTAACAGACGACGACGTCGCCCAGAAACGGCGGGTTTCCGGGCGACGTCGGACGGCTGCAGGGGCCGGCAGGCGGCCCCGCGGTGGGTTGACCGATCAGGCCTGCGCGCCGGAGGCGGCCTCCTCCTCGGCGATCTTGGCCTTGAGCTCGTCCATGTCGAGCTCGCGCACCTGGGTGATGAGGGAGTCCAGCGCGGGGGCGGGCAGGGCGCCGGCCTCGCGGTAGACCAGCACATTGTCGCGGAAGACCATGAGCGTGGGGATCGAGGAGATGCCCAGGGCCCCGGCGAGGTCCTGCTCGGCCTCGGTGTCGACCTTGGCGAAGGTGATGTCCGGGTTGGCCTCGGAGGCCTTCTCGTAGATGGGGGCGAAGCGCATGCACGGACCGCACCAGGAGGCCCAGAAGTCGACGATGGTGATGCCCTCGCCGTGGATGGTGTCCTTGAACTCGGGGCCGGTGATGTTCTTGGTGGCCATGAGTGTTCCTTTCAAGACTGTGGAGACAGATGGGTTCCACTGCGGCCAACACGGCCGGGGCCCAACCTATTCCTGGGGCCGGCGATCCTTGTGACGGGGCCGCCCGGCCTCGCACCGGTACCGTCTCCCGTCTACCAGCACCACCCGCCCCATCACCTCCGGCCGATGCAGCACCCCTTCTGCCATTGCCGCCCGGCCTCCCACTGGCACCGCGCACCCTCCGATCACCACCGCCCACACTCTTGCCGGCACCACTCGACCTCGAGTCTCCTGCAGCCGGGGACATTCCACGCGGCCGGGTGCGCGCCTCCCCGGACGGGGACGCCCTGCGCGTCCGGGGACAGGATTCCGGTCCCCGACGGCGTCGAACGCCCCCGCCCGCACAGAAATGTCCCCGACGGCGTCGAATGCCAGCCGGGGTGAACGGTCCCCATGGGCGGCAGGCACCCACCGACCCCAGACTTGACTCGCCAGCCACAACCAACCCGCCGACAGTTTTCAGGAGGGCACCCCATGGCGATCTACCTCCGCACCTGCCCCACCACGAAGACCAGGATGCTCGGGTACCTGGGCGCCCTGGCCGCCGCCGGCATCGCGCTCCTCTACCCGTTAATCCTGCTCATGACCGCCTTTGCTCTGGGCGCCCTGGACGAGGCCGTCGACTACCCGGAGGGCAACGAATCGATAGCCGATGCCGCAACTGCGGTAGGCGCGACACCACTCATTTTCAGCTTCGTGCTGACCTCCGTCATCTTTGGAGCAACCTCCTGCTTCACGGGCACGGACCAGTGGCTCACCAAGAACTCAACCGTGACCCATCGCGATATCGCGTCGGCACGGTTCCTTCATGTCGCCCGGGACCCCAACAGCCGCGCCGTGGGCATGCTGTGGGCGATGCTCGCGGGCATGCTGGTGACGGCCTCCCCGTTCACCATGATGTCTATCCCGCACTCTCTGATCTACAGCGATTCCACTCAAGATCTGGCCGTGGGGGCCACCTGGATTCTCGGCCTGGCCCACATCGGCCTGTTCGTGGCACTGAAACGCGCTGCCGCACGCCGGCGGGCAAGCGCGGTACGCCTGAGAACGTACGGCATGGCGGTCGCGGACCCGAAGTCCTTCTCCCTCCCCCTGCCTTCCAGCCGTGGCAACCTCAGCATCCAAGAGGTCCCGGCGCACTTGGGTCGCGTGAAGGTCCAAGCCGTCTACGCCCCACCCGCCGGAGGTGCCGAGCCGGGGCGACCGGCCATCATCCCGCGGCTCGGCCTGACGGTGAGACCCTCCCGGCTCGACGACGCCCGCTCCCGGGTCGAGGCCCGGCTCGACGAGGTCTGGCGGGCCACTCAGCTGATACGAACCTCAATCGAGCAGGAGGAGGCAGCCGACGCACCGACATCGGAGGCTGAGACGAATCCGGCTCACCAGCCACCACATCAGGACGCGGACCCCGGTCACGACCCGTCCCAGACAGAGACCCTCCTCCCATGAGTGGTGCACCCATCGCTTGACCCCACCATCGCCGCCCGCACTTCTGCCGGCACCGTCCAACCTCCCGCCTCTTGCGGACGGGGACATTTCACGCGGCCGGGTGCGCACCGTTCCAGAGGGGGACACCCTGCGCGTCCGGGGACAGGATTCCGGTCCCCGACGGCGTCGAACACCCCCAACCGCAACGAAATGTCCCCGACGGCGTCGAATGCCCTCGCCCACAACGGAACCCCACAGCAGCAGTCACCGGCGCACAGCCCCACACATGGCGGTTTCCAGACACACACCCATCCACAATGTTCGACAAGTCATCAATGTATGCAATTCACCCTCTTTAGATGTCACACAACCACCAGTAGACTGACATCATGGACGTGAGCATGTTCGTCGACGACACCATGGGGGAGCTGGTCGACATCACTGGCTCCGACCCGGTGACCGGCAACTGGCAACACAAGGCCTTCGTCCCTACTCCACTCGGCTCCGACGAGCCACCCCTCAGCGGCGGCACCTACCGCATGGTGGCAGCAGCCGGCCGCGCACTGGCTGCCCTCGACGCCACGGCTCAGCAGCTGCCGAATCCCTACCTGCTGCGAACCCCCTCTCTACGGCGCGAAGCTCAGTCGACGTCGGCCCTGGAGGGCACATACGCCCCCCTTCGCGAGGTGCTCACCGCCGACGACGACGCCCCCGCGACCGCCGAGATGACGGAGATCCTCAACTACGTCCGCATGGCCAACAGCGGTTTTCTGTGGGCGCAGGAGGGGCGTCCCATCACCCTGTCGCTCGTTGAGGACCTTCAGGGCGAGCTCATGCGAGGCACTCCCCTGGAGTCCGCTTCAGGTCGCCTGCGCGACACCCAGGTCATGATCGGCCGCCGCCCCGGTGCGCACAGCACGGCCCCAATCCATGCAAGCCGGTTCGTTCCCGCACCGCCCGGGGATCCTCTTCGCGCCGGCATGCGAGCCCTCGTCGACTGGCTGCATCAGGACCACGCGGGAGACATCGACCCGGTCATCGCAGCGGGCATGGCCCACTACCAGTTCGAGACGCTTCACCCCTTCCGGGACGGCAACGGGCGCCTGGGGCGGTTCCTCATCGTGCTCACTCTCCTGAACTCGGGTGTTCTCAGCGAACCCACGCTGACGGTCTCGCCGTGGTTCGAGGAGCGTCGCGCCGAGTACTACGACGCGTTGTTGCGAGTCAGCACCCACGGCGACTGGGACACCTTCCTGACCTTCTTCTCCCAGGGGCTGGCCGCGGCGGCCACCAGCACTCGACACCAGATGCTCGCCCTGTCCGCTGCGCACCAGAGCCTCAAGGAGACGGTGCGCGCCTCCAGCCTGCGGTCCGCGCACGCTCTTGACCTTGTCGACTTCGCTGTCGCGAATCCGAGCTTCACGGTGCGTAAGGTCGAGGCGGCCCTCGGCATCTCGTACGGGCGAGCCAATGGCCTGGTTGCCCAACTGACCGACATCGGGGTACTCGACGTCGTCGAGACCGGCTCGCAGCCTCGCCGCTTCGCCGCCCCTGCTGTCCTGAAGGTCCTGCTCGCCTGAGCCCGCCCCGCCCCGCCTTCCAAGACGGCCGGGGACATTTCTGCGCGCCCGGGGACAGGAATCCGGTCCCCGGCCGCGCAGAAATGTCCCCGGCCGCGCAGAAATGTCCCCGGCCGCGCAGAAATGTCCCCGACGGCGTAGAACGCCCCCACACCGGGAGAGTGACCCCATGTGCGGGTGATACCTACCGGCCCTACGACGCCTGCCGCCACACCACAGAGCCCTGCCCCCTCGTGCGCCGGCACAGGCAACCGGCCTGACGTCACCACATTCCTCTATTCGGCGGACTCCAACCGCCGACGCGGACAATTTTCTTCACTACACTTCCCGACGACGCACCACCCAGATCGAGCCACAGCGCCGCCGCACCCCGGCAACACGCCGGGCACCTCCCAAGCCTTGAGAAGAGCAGCATCGCCACATGAATGAGATCAAACCGTTCCGACCACTGCAGGCACCGGTAGCAATTGCCCTCAGCGCCTTCGCCATCATCGCACTCGCGGAACTGCATAGCCTCAACCCTGAATCCGACTCATTTCCATCCAACTCATTCGCCGCCTTAACCGCCATTGTATTCTGGATAATCTCCGCAGGGGTGGCCGCCTATAATTCCCCGCAAGCACAAGGGGCCACAAGCGCAGTATTCACTGTCGCCGCCCTCATGGACGAGCTCATGCCAGCAGACAGCGAACAAAAACGGAGCGTTCTCTCGCAGATCTCTCCCATCCTGTGGATCCTGGCTGGAATCATGTGCGGATCGGCCGCGGCAACATGCACCACCATCAGCCGCACGAGCAAGCATCACTCAACTCTCAGCATCACGGACCAGCTCCTCGGGAGAATCGCGGTCGCAGTACTTGCCAGCCTCCTGGCGTCCGCACCACTCGTGAGCACCTCACCCTCTCGCTTATGGGCGACACCCGGACAGACCAGCATATCTATTATCACATTCCTCTGCGGTTTCGTGATGACTGCATTTGCCGGACTATCGCCCTTCATTCCCCCGATCTATCTGGTCGTCACCCTTATCCGCTACTACACCTTCGACAACACAGAGGCGGCGGGTAACTACCTGGCCGACATTCTCCCCATCCCGCTTCTCGCCATCTCCTCCACAGCCGGACTGCTCACCATGTACCACTACAAGAAGCCACGACCAATCACGTCGAGGCAAGCCACAGACTCTCACACTTCATCACACTAAGAGGATACTCATGAATAATGAAATCTCTTTTCAGCAGTTACGTGCACCCATCGCCGTGGCGCTCACAGTGATCCTCAACTCGATGTTCGCCCTACCCTCGGATGCGCGCCTGACAGATCTTTCCAAGGTTGAGAGTCCGCTCATCCTCGCCTCGATCCTGTTTATTTTCCCTCTGGCGATATGGAATCATCCGCCCAGCCTGGCGGCTTCAGGAACGACCCTGCTGATCCTGAGCCTCCTGGCGCATTCCCACAGAGGCACGTACGGGGACTTCGAACACGCCGCCAGGCCTCTGTGGTTCACCACCGGCCTGCTCCTGGGAGCGGCGCTCGCCTTCGTCGCCAGAAAGCACGTACGCTCGACCCTCTCGCAGGTATCCGGATGGAGGTACATCCTCCACCCCGCACGACTCACTGAGGCGATCGTCGGAATCAGCACCATCCTCGTTCTTTTTAGGCCCTCAAACCCACAGTTCATCCACGTCGAGCACGCCGACACTGCCACCAGTGAGGGCTCCCTGCTCTTCTGGTTCGCCGCGGGGGTATTCATTACCCTGTTGGCCGCCATCTCCCCGACGGCGACGACCATCTGCCTGGCTGCCATCGTCTGGTTTCACGGCGTCAACGATTACAGCGCGTTTCCCACCACCGGCACCGTTTCCATCCTGTTTATCCTTGTGCTGGTGAGCATCAGCCCTCTGTTCGTCCTTCACGATCTCCCAGCGCGGGAGACCGAGGATTCCGGCACCGGGGTCGACAACACCGGCGTCGACGGCCCCGGCCGCGCAGAAATGCCCCACCGGTGAGGGCGCCCCGATTTTATCCCAACCACCGTCTACCATCGGAGCATGCCGAATGACATCAGCCCGGGCACTCGGCTGCGGGCGTGGGAGCGGGCCGCGGAGTGGCCGCTGGCCGGCGCCGCCGTCGTCTTCCTGGGCGCCTATGCCTGGGAGGTACTCACCAACGCGCAGGGCGGCGCCAAGGTGGCGGCCGAGCTTGTGATCGGCGCCGTCTGGGCACTGTTCGGCCTCGACTATCTTGTCCGCCTGGTCCTGGCGCCGAGCCGGGGCCGCTGGTTTCTCCGCCACCTGCCCGACCTGGCGATCATTGTCCTGCCGATCCTGCGGCCGCTCAGGCTCCTGCGCCTGGTGACGCTTGTGAGCATCATGCAGCGCAGCGCCGGCACCGCGCTGCGCGGGCGCATCACCCTGTACACGGCCGGCAGTGCCGCCCTGCTCGTCTTCACCTCGGCACTGGCCGCACTGGATGCGGAGCGTCATGAGCCGGGCTCCTCGATCCAGTCCTTCGGCCAGGCCCTGTGGTGGGCGCTGACGACGATCACCACCGTCGGCTACGGCGACACCTTCCCGCTCTCCACGCAGGGGCGCTTCATCGCGGCGCTGCTCATGATCGGTGGGGTGGCACTGGCCGGCGTCGTCACGGCGACCCTGGCCTCGTGGATCGTCTCGCTGGTCGAGGAGGAGAACGCCGAGCAGGAGGCCGCGACGCGGGCGCAGGTGGCAGCCCTGCAGCAGCAGGTCAGCGAGCTGAGCGAGCGTATCGACCGTCTTCTGGAGGAACGCGGCTTGGGACGCTGACGGTGTGCCTCCCCCGGTCCGACGTCGGCCCCACTGACCGCGCAGACACCGAACCGAGCCGGGCATCTCTCGCGGAGGACAACAGAATTTCTGTCCGGCTACGCGAAAGATGCCCGGCTCGGCGCGGAGGGCTACGCCGCACACAGATTCGCAAGCTCAGTCATTCATCGTCGGCACGCAGAAGCGGACCATAGTCGCGCCCGCCGTAGTAGACGCCGATGATCTCAATCATCTCATCGGTGATGGCGAAAGCGATGACAGCACGTCGGCGAAACCCGATGGTGCGCAGGCCGGGGCGGATGTCGTCGCGAGCGCGACCAACCATTGGGAAGTCGGCCAACGCATCGCACCGGTCCATCAGCGCGGTCACGTAGGCCTCGGCGCGATCAGGGAAGCCCGACTCGTGTGCGATCCAGTCGTAGAGATCGGTCAGATCACGCTGCGCCTGCGGAGAGTATCCCACACGCCGGGTCACAGATCGCCCTCACGCCTCGGAGGTCCGGCGGGAGTGATGGGCCGCGATGTGGGCACGCACCTGCGAGGCATTCAGGGCCAACGAGGGATCAGCCCTCAGCTCGTCATACGCCGGCGCCACATCGCCGCGCAGCCAGGCATCAACGGCCTCCTCACGGGCGAACAGCTCCCGGAGTCCATCAGTGACTGCCTCACTGCGGTCGGTGTAAGCACCCGATGCGACGCGCTGCTCCAACTCGTCCGCCAGATGAGTTGGCAGAGTGACACTCACTTGTCTGCTCACAGGACACCTCCTCTCCTCTGATGGACGGGACTCTACACCGGGCTCCTGGGAAGATCGGCGGCCGCACTGACCGCGCAGACACCGAGCCGGGCACTTCTCGCGCAGCCCGACCGAAATTCGGTCGCCTCACGCGAAGAGTGCCCGGCTCGGCGAAAGAGAAGACCCAGTCAGCCCCGCAGCTCGGCGGCCACCAGCTCGGCGAGCTCGACGGCGTTGAGGGCCGCGCCCTTGCGCAGGTTGTCCCCGACGGCGAAGAACTGCAGGCCGTGGCCCGGCGCGAAGGCCTGGTCGGCGCGCAGACGCCCCACGAAGGTGCCGTCGCGGCCGGCGCCCTTGAGGGGGCTGGGCACGTCCTCGTAGGTGACGCCGGGCGCCGCCTCCAGCAGCTCGCGGGCGCGCTCGACGCTGATCTCGCGCTCGAACTCGGCGTTGATGCTGAGCCCGTGGCCGGAGAACACCGGGATGCGCACGCAGGTGCCGGAGACCAGCAGGTCCGGGATCCCCAGGATCTTGCGGGACTCGTTGCGCAGCTTCTGCTCCTCGTCGGTCTCACCGGAGCCGTCACCGGCGTCGCCGCCGGCCCAGGCCACGGCGTTGAAGGCGATGGTGTCGACGTAGACCTCCGGCGCGGGGAACTCGACGGCCCGTCCGTCCAGGGCCAGGCCCTCCATGTCCTCGTTTACGACGGCGCGCACCTGCCCGGCCAGCTCGGCCACCCCGGCCCGCCCCGAGCCGGAGACGGCCTGGTAGGTGGAGACGATGAGGCGGATGAGCCCGGCCTCCTCGTGCAGCACCTTGAGGGCCGGCATGGCCGCCATGGTGGTGCAGTTGGGGTTGGCGATGATGCCCTTGGGGCGCTCGCGCAGCGCGTGCGGGTTGACCTCGCTGACCACGAGCGGCACCTCGGGGTCCTTGCGCCAGGCCGAGGAGTTATCGACGACGACGGCCCCGGCTGCGGCGAAACGCGGGGCGTGCTCGCGCGAGGCCGCGCCCCCAGCGGAGAAGATGGCGACGTCGATGCCGCTCAGGTCCGCGGTGGCGACGTCCTCGACCTCAACCTGGGCGCCGCGGAAGTCCACGACGGTCCCGGCGCTGCGGGCCGAGGAGAAGAAGCGCACCGAGCGGGCGGGGAAGTCGCGCTCGGCCAGCATGGCGCGCATGACGCGGCCCACCTGGCCGGTGGCCCCCACGACGGCGACGCAGACGCCGTCGGCCACTCCGGTGTAGGTGTTCACGGGATTGCTCATCGTCCGGTCCCTCCGTAGACGACCGCCTCGGCGGCCTGGGCGTCGAGGCCGAAGGCGGAGTGGACGGCGCGCACGGCCTCGTCGAGTACGGCGTCGTCGACCACCACCGAGATGCGGATCTCGGAGGTGGAGATCATGTGGATGTTGACCCCGGCCTCGCTCAGCGAGCCGAACAGGCGCGCGGAGACCCCCGGGTTGGAGCGCATGCCGGCCCCCACCAGGGACAGGATGCCGATGTCGGGGTTGAAGTGCAGGCTTCGGAAGCCCAGCTCCTCGCGGGCGGCCTCGAGGGCCTCGCGGGCGGCGGCGGAGTCGCCGTCGGGGCAGGTGAAGGAGATGTTGGTCAGGCCCGTCCCCTCGGCGGAGACGTCCTGGACGATCATGTCGATGTTGGCGTCGGTGCCGGCCACGATCGCGAAGATGCGGGCGGCGGCGCCGGGGACGTCGGGCACGCCCACGAGCGTGATCTTGTCCTGGCTGCGGTCGTGGGCGATTCCGGAGATGACGGGGGCTTCCACGTGGTCCTCCTTGGCGGTCGGGCGGGGGCGGGCCTGGGCCCGTGCCGCGATGGCATTGCGGTGCGCGGTGTCGACGACGGAGGCCGAGGGCCCCTCGTCGAGCCCGGCGGGGTCTGAGGGCGAGGCCGAGGCGGCTCCCGCGGCCTGCGAGGAGGCCGGGCTCGCGGCGCTCGGGGCGCTGTCGGTGTCGGCGGCGACGACGTCGTCGAGCTGGGCGGCCACGACCGAGGGCACGAAGGCGCCCTCGCGGCGGCCGTCGTAGATCCAGGTCCCGGTCTTGTCGGAGAAGGAGGAGCGCACGTGCAGGGGCACCCCGAACCGGCGGGCGTACTCCACGGCGCGCAGGTGGAGGATCTTGGCGCCGTGGGCGGCCAGCTCCAGGGTCTCCTCGCTGGAGAGGGACTCGATGCGCTTGGCGGTGGGGACGATGCGGGGGTCGGCGGTGAACAGGCCGTCGACGTCGGTGTAGATCTCGCAGACGTCGGCGTTGAGGGCCGCGGCCAGGGCGACCGCGGTCGTGTCGGAGCCGCCGCGGCCCAGGGTGGTGGTGTCCTCGACCTCGTTGATCCCCTGGAAGCCGGCGACGATGGCGACCGAGCCGGTCTGGATGGAGCGGGCCACACGCTCGGGCAGCACGCCGACGATGGAGGCCTTGCCGTACTTGGAGTCGGTGAGGACCCCGGCCTGGGCGCCGGTGTAGGCGCGCGCCGGGACGCCGAGCTCGGAGACGGCCATGGCGAGCAGGGCCACGGAGATGCGCTCACCGGCGGACAGCAGGATGTCCATCTCGCGGGCGGGGGCGTCGGTGGTCAGGGCGGCGGCCTGGTCGAGGAGCTCATCGGTCGTGTCCCCCATCGCGGAGACGACAACGACGACCGTGTTACCGGCCTCGCGGGTGGCGACAATGCGCCGGGCGACGCGCCGCATCGCGTCGACGTCGCTGACGGACGAGCCGCCGTACTTCTGGACGACCAGTGCCATAAGGCGCTCCTCGGGTCCTGGAATCAGTGCGTGTCTAGCATCAGGTGCTCCGCGCCGGTGCGGGCGTCCTGGCAGGGGCTTCCGGAGGTGGAGCCGTCGCCGTGCGGCGCCCACGACGACGTGGCTGGGGTCAAGCATACGGTGCGCCATGTTGCCTGCACATCACGCGGCCCGCAGCCCTCGCCCCGCACGCCCTGCGACCACACTTCGACCGATTCTTCAGAATCGACCCGGAGCCGCGTCGTTTCTGAAGTTTTGGTCGAAGTGTCGACGTGAGGCGGGCCCGGCTTCCACCCACCGGCCCCGCGCCGACGACGTAGCCTGGCCGCATGAGCATTGAAGTCTCCCAGCTCACGCGTTTCTTCGGTCAGGCACCGGCGGTGCACCAGCTGGACATATCGGTGCCCAGCGGCGCCGTCACCGGCCTGGTCGGCCCCAACGGCGCCGGTAAGACCACACTGCTGCTCATGCTTGCGGCCCTCCTGGCCCCGGACCACGGGACGATCCGGGTGGCGGGCCTGGACCCGGTGACCCAGCCGCGCGAGGTCCATCGCGCCGTGGGCTGGATGCCCGACGCCTTCGGCACCTGGGACTCCCTGACCTGCACTGAGATCCTCCTGACCTTCGCCGCCGCCCAGGGTATGGACGCCGACGCCGCCCGCCCCCGGGCCGTCGAGATGCTCTCCCTGGTCCACCTCAAGGAGATGGCGCGCACACCCGCCCGGGTCCTGTCCCGCGGCCAGAAGCAGCGCCTGGGCCTGGCCCGCGCCCTCATCCACGCCCCCAAGGTCCTGCTCCTGGACGAGCCGGCCGCCGGCATGGACCCGCGTTCGCGCGCCGACCTGCGCGTCCTGCTGCGCGACCTGGCCTCGGGCGGCACCACGATCCTGCTCTCCAGCCACATCCTGACGGAGATGGAGGAGATGGTCGACGGCGTCGTCTTCATGTCCCACGGGACCGCCGTCGCCTCGCCGCCGGGGTGGGGTCCGGCGCCCGGCCAGGCGGGCTCGGACACCGCCGCCCCGCTTCCGATGCAGCGGACCTGGCGGATGCGGGCCCTGGACGCCGGGCGACTGGGCCAGTGGACACGCTCCGCACAGCTGCCCGTCACAGCGGAGGAGGACGGCGCCGTGCGCCTCCCGGTCGCCGACGACGCGGCCGCGGCCCGCCTGCTGCGAGGGGCCGTTGAGGCCGGGGTGGAGGTCGTCTCCTTCGCCCCGCTGTCCGGAACCCTGGAGGAGACCTACCTGGCTCTGGAAGGAGAACGCCGATGACCTGGACCGGTGTGCGCACCATCATGGTGCTCGAGCTGCGTCAGCGGGTGAGGGCCACGCGCTGGCGCATCATGCTGGGGATCTGGCTGACGGTCCTCATCCTTCTGTGCGGTGGGCTGGTGATCGCCATCGAGACCACGAGCTCCACAGGCCCGTCCAACGACTATCTTCTGACGCTCTACGACATCGTCGTCTGCTTCGTGCTGGGGATCGGGCTCATCGTCGCTCCCACGCTGTCGGCGACCTCCATCAACGGTGACCGGGCCGACGCGACCCTGGCGCTACTGCAGGCCACGGCACTGCGCAGCCAGGAGATCGTCGTCGGCAAGCTGCTGGCGGCCTGGGTGGCCGCGATCGCCTTCCTGGGGGTGGCAGTGCCCTTCCTCATCGGCTTGACGGTCGCGGGTGGTTCGCACTGGCAGGCCCTCCTCGCCCACCTGGTCGTCCTCGTCTTCACCCTGGGGGCGGTGTGCGCCATCGGCCTGGGCTTCTCGGCGCTGGCGGCGCGGCCCTCGGCCTCGGCGGTCCTGACCTACCTCGTGGTGGCCGCCCTCGTCGTCGGGACTCCACTGTTCATGGCCATCAGCTCGCCCCTGGCGGTCGGCAACCAGACACTGGTGACCTACAGCCTGGACTACGACAAATCCACCAACGGCACGCTCGTGTGCAAGACCGACCCCGAGGTCTCGGTCGAGGAGGTCACCCACACCGATCGGATCTGGTGGATGCTGGCCCCCAACCCCTTCATCATCCTGGGGGACGCCACCGCCCACGCGCCCCGTCGGCTCGACGGCTGGGGCCACCGCAGCAGCTACTCCCCGCTGGAGGCCACGGGTTCGTGGACTGACGAGCTGCGCGACCCCAAGCCCGATCGGGTCGTCAGCAACTTCTGTGACAACTGGAAGGACTCCTCCGACGCTCCTTCCAGCAGGCGCGACAGCGGGGCTCCCGTGGCCAAGCACCTGGTCTTCTGGCCCGTGAGCCTCGTGGTGCTCATGGCTCTGGGGGCCGGCGGCGTGGTGACGGCCAGTAGACGTCTGCGCGTCCCGGCCGGCCGACTGCCGCGCGGCGTGCGCCTGGCCTGACCCTCCCGCCCTGACCCGGCCGGGCATTCTTCGCGCAGCCCTCCCGACACTCTGTTGGCGGCGGTGAAAGATGCCCGGCTCGGCGCGAGCAGCAAACGAGCGGAGGGGCGGTCAGTCCTCGACGCGGCGTCGGCCCTCGAAGGCCCGCCCGAGGGTGACCTCGTCGGCGTACTCCAGGTCGGCGCCCACGGGCAGGCCGGAGGCGAGGCGCGAGACAGGCACAGCCATGGTGCGCAGCATGCGGGTGAGGTAGGCGGCGGTCGCCTCGCCGACAACGTCGGGGTCGGTGGCCAGGATGACCTCCTCGACCTCGCCGTCTCCCAGGCGGCTGAAGAGCTCGCGCACGCGCAGGTCGTCGGGGCCGACGCCGTTGATGGGGTCGATGGCGCCGCCGAGCACGTGGTAGAGCCCCCGGTACTCGCGGGTGCGCTCGATGGCGACGACGTCCTTGGGCTCCTCGACGACGCAGATGACGCGCTGGTCGCGGCGGGGGTCGCGGCAGATGGCGCACTGGGGGGCCTCGGCGATGTTGCCGCAGGTCTCGCAGAAGCGGACCTTGGCCTTGACGGCGCGCAGGGCCTCGATGAGGCGCTCGACGGCGGCCGCGTCGGCGGCGAGCACATGGAAGGCCATGCGCTGGGCGGACTTGGGGCCGATACCGGGCAGCTCGCCGAACTCGTCGATGAGGTCCTGGACGGCGCCTTCGTAGACGGCGGGCATGTCAGCGTCCTTCCTGGGTCACGGTGACCTCTTCGATGACCTGGGCGCCAAGGATCCGTTTGACGACCTCGAGCCCGACGACGCCGGCGTCCTCGGCGTCGGGGTCGTCCTCGCTGGGGGTGTCGTCGGCCAGGGAGTCGGTGTCGGCCTCCTGGGCGGCGGCGCGAGCGGCGGCCATGGCGGCGGCCAGGCGCGAGCCGGCGATGCCCGACGGCGCCCAGGTGGACTCGTCCTCGGGTGGGGCGCTCGAGGCGCTGGGCTCCTCGGGGGGCGGGCCCGGGCTGAAGGGGCTCAACGTCGTCCCCTCCCAGGTGACAGGGGCCAGGCCGGGGGATCCTGCGGTGGTCTCCGAGGAGCCGGGGGCGCGTGGTGCGCTGCCGACCCCGGGCGCCTGCGGGGACGGGGAGGAGGGCGTCTGCTGGAAGGACTGGGGGGCCGCCGGAGCGGACGCGGCCCCGCCGGGAATCTCCGGCAGGGCGCGCAGACGGTGGACGGTGGCCAGGGGCGCCTCGTCGGGCGCCTGCGCGGCCGGAGCGGAGCGGGACTGGGCGGGTGAGGCGGAGGCAGCTGGGGCCGAGGTGGGGGCCGGAGCGGACTGGGGGCCGGTGGGCGCGGGGGATGCAGGCAATCCTGAGCCTGCGCCTGAGGAGGGTGCGGAGGTGGGTGCCGACTGGGCGGGCACGGTGTCACCGCCGGGGACGGCGACCGGGCCCCAACCGTCGTCCGGGTCGGTGCCGCCGGCGGCGGGCGCGGAGACCGGGGCCGGGGCCGATCCGCCGCCGGGGATGGCGACGGGCCCCCAACCGTCGTCGGGATCGGTGGGGTTCGCGGGAGCGGGGGATGCCGGCGGCGCCATGGGAGCAGCGGTGGGCGCCGGGGACGTGGAGGCGGCCGGGCATGCTGGGGAGACCGCTTGGAACTCGGTGGGGGCGGCGGGATCGACGCCGACCTGGGCCGGCTGCGGCTCGGGCGAGGTCGCGGCCTCCTGGGCGACGGCGGCCGGGGCTGGAGCGGCAGAGTGCCCAGCAGAGCCGCTGGGCTCATCAACGCTGAGAGCCCCACTGACGTAGCCGGAGTCCTCGGCGTAGGGATCGGCACCCCAGTCGTCCTCGGGCGGGGGTTCGGGGATCGGGGAGCCATCGTCCCAGGTGGTGGAGACGGGACGGTGCGCGCCGGGGCGGTCGGCAGGCTCGACGTCGGTGGGCCGTGCCGACGCAGCAGCGGGCGACTGCGCGGCCGGGCCCTGGGCGGGGCGGCCGGCGTCGTGGACAGCGCTACTGGGGTTGTGGGTGGCAAGCGCCTGGGAGTCGGGAGCGGATGCGGCGACCGGCTCACCGGTGGAGCCGTGCAGCACGGCACTGTCGACGCCGGGGCCAGAGCTGTCGGCGCCACGGCCAACGCTGGGGGCCGCTGCTTCGGCCGGGCCTTGGCCGCCGGTGTGCGTCCCGATACCGTTGACATCCTGCTCCCCGCCGCCGGCGGCCGAGCCCGCCGAGGCGAAGGCGCCGGCCTGTGGTCCAGGTCTGCTCGGACCTGCGTCGGGGGCGCCGCCGTAGGAGCCCTGCGGCCCGCCGTGGCCGGCATCGTGGGCGACGCCGGAGCCGTCGCCGGCGGTGTGCGCGGCCTCGGTCCCGGTGGGGGCAGCCCCGGATCCGCCCGGTCCTTGCGGTCCACGCGGGCCACCTGAGCCGCCCGGGCCTCCGGAACTGCCTGGCCCGTCGTCGCCGGCGACGATGGCGTGCACCTCGAGGCGCAGGCCGAGGGCCTGGTGGAGGGCCGCGGAGAAGATGGGGCCGTGTCCACCGTTCTCAAAGGCGCCCACGAGGCCGGGGGCGGCGAACAGGAGCGTGAAGACGCCTCCGGAGACGGTGCCCGGTCGGGAGTTGGGGCCGACCAGCGCCCAGGTGGCGCGCCGCGAGCGCTTGGCCGCCTCGAGGACCTCCTCCCAGCGGGTGCGGATCATCTCCGCGTCGGCCGCCTCGCCTCCGCCCGAGCTGCCAGCAGCGACACCTCCCTGGGCGACGGGTGCTGAGGCCGCAGCAGGGGCTGCCCCCCAACCGGCGCCTGCCTGGGCAGCGGGCACCGAGGGAGCGGCGGGCGCGCTCGGGGCGGCTGGGGCGCTGGCCGGCTCGGCCGCGCGTGAGGGATGCTCGGCCGGTCGTGAGGCCGCCGCGGCCGGGGGTGCGGAGGGCCCCGGCGAGGCGGCGGCGCCGTCAAGCGGGCCGTCCCAGCTGACGGCGGGGCCGGCCTGCGAGGCCGGTGCGGTCGACGTCGGGCCCGCGGCGGGCGCCGAGGGCGCGGCAGGGGCTGCTCCCCAACCGGCGTCGGAGTGGGGCGCCTGGGCGGTGGGCGCCGGGCTCCCGACTCCCTCCGGTCCTCCGGCGTTCTCGGGCCGCTGCCCTCCGCGCCGGCCGGCGGCATCCGCGGAGGCCTGGCGGGCGATCTGGGCGGCCATCTCGCGTCCCGACCCGGCGGGCACGGCGCCGGCGGTACTGCCGGCCGCTCCCGTGCCCGCGCCGACGCCCGCACCACCGGGGGTGGGCGAGGCCATCGGTCCGGCGCTCCCAGCAGGCCCGGCCGCACCCCCGGCCGCAACGCCACCACCTCTGGCGGCGCCGCCGGCGGGGATGAGCAGGCGGGCCACGAGCAGCTCGAGCTGGAGGCGCGGGGAGGTGGCGCCGACCATGGCGGTCAGGGCCTGGGCGGTGGTGTCGGCGGCCCGGGACAGGGCGGCAGCCCCCATGGTGCGGGCCTGCAGGTCCATGCGCTCGAGCTCATCGACCGGCAGGGAGCCGAGCGCCGCGCCGGCCTCGGAACCGGCCAGGGCGATGACGAGCAGGTCACGCAGCCGGGCCAGCAGATCCTCGACGAAACGACGGGGGTCGTGCCCGGAGGAGACGACCCGGTCCACCACTCGGAAGACGCCGGCGCCGTCGGAGGCCGCGATGGCGTCGACGCACTGGTCGAGCATGGTGGTGTCGGTGTAGCCCAGCAGGGCGACGGCCCGCTGGTAGTCGACGCCGCCGTCGTGCGCCCCGCCGATGAGCTGGTCCATGACCGAAAGGGTGTCGCGCACGGAGCCGCCGCCGGCGCGCACCACGAGGGGGAAGACGCCGGGGCCGATCTCGACGCCCTCGGCCTGGCACAGGTGGGCGAGGTAGCCCTCGAGGACGTCGGGCGGGACGAGACGGAAGGGGTAGTGGTGGGTGCGCGAACGGATGGTGCCGATGACTTTCTCCGGCTCGGTGGTGGCGAAGATGAACTTCACGTGCGCCGGCGGCTCCTCGACGAGCTTGAGCAGCGCATTGAAGCCCTGCGCGGTGACCATGTGGGCCTCGTCGAGGATGAAGATCTTGTAGCGGTCGCGGGCCGGTGCGAAGGCGGCGCGCTCGCGCAGGTCGCGGGCGTCGTCGACGCCGTTGTGGCTGGCGGCGTCGATCTCGACGACGTCGAGGCTGCCGGGGCCGCCGGTGGCCAGGTCCCGGCAGGAGGGGCAGGTGCCGCAGGGGGTGTCGGTGGGGGCCTGGGCGCAGTTGAGGCAGCGGGCCAGGATGCGCGCCGACGTCGTCTTGCCGCAGCCGCGCGGGCCGGAGAAGAGGTAGGCGTGGGTGACGCGGTCGGCCCGCAGCGCCGCCATGAGCGGAGCGGTGACGTGGTCCTGCCCGATGACCTCCTGGAAGGTGTCGGGGCGGTAGCGGCGGTACAGAGCGGTGGTCACGGCCCGAGCCTAATCGGCCGGGCCGACACCGTGCGAGGCTCCGGGCGGGTCGGGTTCCGTCTGGCACGATGGGCGGGGCCGGCGCGTCGCCGCCTGGAGGAACGGAGGAACCATGACCGTCACCGAGGCTCTTGTCTCCCGCAACGCCGCCTACTCCGCCGAGGTTCTCGCCCGGGGCGGCCTGGCGGCCAAGGGGAAGCAGAAGGTCGCGGTCGTGGCCTGCATGGACTCGCGCGTGGACGTCTTCGCGGCCCTGGGGCTCACCCCGGGCGAGGCGAACGTCATCCGCAACGCCGGCGGCCTGGTCACCGAGGACACGATCCGCTCCCTGTCGATCAGCCAGCACCTGTTGGGCACCGAGGAGATCTTCCTCATCCACCACACCGGCTGCGGCATGCTCTCCTTCACCGACGACGAGCTGTGCTCCACTCTGGAGGCTCAGACCGGGGCACAGCCGACCTGGGCGCCGGGGGCCTTCACCGACCTGGCCGACAGCGTGCGCCAGTCGATCGCCCGCATCAAGGCCTCGCCCTTCATCCCCCGCACCGACGCCGTGCGCGGCTTCGTCCTGGACCTGGCCACCGGCCGCCTGGCGGAGGTCGACGCCGCCGCGGCGTGACCCTGACCCACAACAGCAGGAGGACTGCGGGGCGCCGTCGAGCCCGCCGGCCTGCCACCCGAGCAGACCGCCCCGCCGCTGGAAGACATGAGGACCCCTCGCGCACCCGCCAGAGCCTGCTTACCCTTGCTACCTTCCGGTCCTGGGGGATTCACTGGATGACGCCGCACGAGGGGCCGAGCGAGAGACTACCCGATCCGGCCCCCGGTTGCGAACCGTCCCGACCGAGCTCGCGTGACAGATCCCACCACCCCGGGCTGGCCCCGGGGATGGGCGTTCCGATATATTCCTTTCTCGTTGCACGTGGTTGTCGCCGCGTGGAGCGCCTGGAGGATTCGCCTAGTGGCCTATGGCGCACGCTTGGAAAGCGTGTTGGGTGCAAGCCCTCGGGGGTTCGAATCCCCCATCCTCCGCCACCACCCCGGAATCCGTGTGATTCCGGGGTTTTTCCATCCTCCCCTCCGCTGCACGCAGCAGGCTCCCGATCAGGTCTCCTCCCCATCGACGCCGCCTCCCGCTCCTGCCACGATGACCCCATGCGCACGAACATCCCATCCCTCATCGCCCTCCCGATGGCACTCCTCCTCGCCGTGAGCCTCAGCGCCTGCGACGAGGAGGCGGTGGGCACCCCCTCCACTCTTCCCTCCTCCTCGGCCACGGCCGACCCCACGGACTCGTCCAAGGACGAGCCCTCTCAAGGCTCCGACGCCACCCCCTCGGCCACTCCTCAGGCCGACGCCTCCGCCAGTTCCAGCGCTAAAGCGGAGGGCGAGGCCAAGACCGTGAGTATCCAGGACCTCAAGACCGGCAACTGCATCTCCGAGATGGTCAACGGGACCGAGCAGGGCGGAACGGATGCCACGGGCGCGAAGCTCGTCGACTGCTCCACACCCCACCAGTACGAGGTGACCGGGACGGGGCAGTCCACAGCCTCCACCTACGCCGAGGCGAGCACCTCGGATGAGGTCACCGCCGTCTGCAACCCGGTGCTGGAGAAGTACGTCGGCTCCTCATCCAAGGCCAAGAAGTACCGGGTGGCGGCCCTGACCCCCTCACAGTCCTCCTGGGACCAGGGGGACCACTCGCTGGTCTGCTTCGCCCAGAACCGGGATAACACACCATTGAATAATTCCATCAAGAACTCCTAGTCTGTCCCCAACGAGCAGGACGGCCGCACACGGGCGAACCACGAATGGAGGGGACCACTTCTCCCTTCCCAGGCCTCGTGAACACTGTCCAGCCTCCCACTCCGGCCGGGTGGCGACTCTCCGTCTCTCCGTCTCATGTCGCCACCCGGTCCTTATCCCGGATTATTCAGCCGCCTTTCCGGCTGCGACCAGGAGCCTGCAGAAAACCGGCACAATGCCGCCATTCCGACTGTTACGGTTCGACCCATGCGCACCCGGACCACGCTCCTCACCCTCCCCGTCGCCGCCGCCGTCACCATGGGGCTGGCCTCCTGCAGCCTGTTCTCCTCACAGACCACCACAGCCACCAAGGACCTTGAGGTCGGGCAGTGCTACAACACCGTGAGCAAGGACTCCGGCGGG
The DNA here is from genome assembly GCF_016694895.1 of Actinomyces sp. HMT 175. NCBI lineage: Bacteria > Bacillati > Actinomycetota > Actinomycetes > Actinomycetales > Actinomycetaceae > Actinomyces > Actinomyces sp. HMT 175. Next base: position 216,390 of record NZ_CP068012.1, on the reverse strand, counting down.
GATCAGGCGATCGGCGAGGTCATCGTGGTCGACTGCTCCAAGGCTCACACCTACGAGGTCATCGCCCAGACCACCTTCAGCGATGACATCAAGGACTTCCCCAAGCAACAGGCACGTGACTCCCTGGGTCAGGGCTTCTGCCTGGGCGAGGACTTCACCAAGTACGTCGGGATCGAGTCCGGCAAGACCAGCTACCAGGTCGAGTACCTCACGCCGGGCGAAGGCACCTGGGCCCAGGGCGACCGCAAAATCACCTGTGTCGTCACCCAGGGGGACAAGTCACAGGTCAAGGGCTCGGCCAAGAACTCCAAGAAGTAGCCGCCTCTGGAGCCGTCTTTCCGGGCGGCCGCGGCCACCCCGAAACCCTGAACAATACTGAATATCGCGTCGATAGCCTTTCATAAAATGAGGCCAGCCGTCACACTTTTCCGGGAGCGCCGACCCCGATCAAGCGCCGCGTTCTTCCGGAACTTCTCGAGTTGGAGAGGAGGCCGGCATCACGCGCAGCTGCAGCGCTCGTAATCTCCTGGAGTGACCAGTGACGCCCTCAGTGCACCGCAGCCCGGCGCTCCGCTCGACGACGAGCCCTCCGAGCGCCGCCCTGGTCGCCCGCGCCGTCGAGGCCCCAGACGTCGCCCGGGCGAAGGCGGCAGCCGACCGTCCTCCACCCAGGAAGCGATCCTGACCGCCGCACGCGAGTCCTTCCTGACCCAGGGGTATGAGGGAACCACCATCCGCGCGGTGGCCCGGGCGGCCGGCGTGGACCCGGCACTCGTGTCCTACTACTTCGGCTCCAAGGGGGACCTGTTCGGGGCGGCGGTCAACCTGCGCGTGCGGGCGAGTCAGGAGATCGCCACCGCCATCAGCGGGGACCTCCTCTCGGCCGGCCCCCGGCTGGTGCGCCTGTCGCTGACGGCCTGGGACGACGACGCCGACGGCGCGACCTTCCGCAGCCTGCTGCAGTGGATGGCCACCGACACCCGCAGCCCGGAAGCGATCCAGAACTACGCCACCGAGCAGGTCGCGGCTCCGATGGCCGAGGCCCTTGAGCAGTCGGGCCTGTCAGTCGCCTCGCCGCGCGAACGGGCCACCCTGGCCGGCTCCCAGCTGGTGGGACTGGCCATGATCCGCTACGTGCTGCGCCTGGAGCCCATCGCCAGCGCGAGCATCGACCACCTCGCGGAGGTCGTCGGACCGACGATCCAGCGCTACCTCACCGGCCCGCTGCAGTCCGCGTGAACAGGGTTCGCCCCGGTGACAGGTCACCGGGGCGAACACAGGCGTACCGAGGATGTCTCGGGTTCGGCTCAGAAGGTCTCGTAGCGCCCCGAGCTGAGGAAGACGCCGTGACCGGTCTCGGTGTTGCGGCAGGTCATGCCGGTCTCCTCGGAGCTGCACACCCAGGAGCCGAAGGTGACGGACTGGCCGTACTCCACCACCTGGGGCGAGGAGCCGCCACCGCGGAAGGCCTCGTCGAGAGAGAAGGCGCCCTCACTGCGGCCGGCGAGCTGCGGAGTTCCCCCGGAGCTGAGGTCGAACCACCACTTCGGCGAGCCCGCCTCATCCTTGCCGTAGGTGCCGTTGGAGCGGTAGGACAGCACACCGCAGCCCGCGTAGTGGGCGGACAGGTCGCAGCCGATGTTGCCCGACGGCGACACGATCATGGCGGTCTTCTCCGAGACGAGGTTGCCCGGGACGAAGGACGTCGCCTGGCTGGGCTGCTCGTCGGCGGGGGCGGCCGGCTCGGCCGGGTTCTCGGCGGGCTTGTCGGCAGGTGCCTCGGCCGGCTTGTCGGCCGGTGCCGGCTGCGCGTCAGCAGGTTTGTCGGCGGGCTTGTCGGCAGGCGCCTCGGCCGGCTTCTCGGCGGGCTTGTCAGCCGGCTTGTCGGCCGGTGCCGGCTGCTCCGCGCGCTTGTGAGTCTCAGGGGCCGGGGAGCTCGGTGCCTGAGTGGATCCGGCATAGGACTTACCGGCGTCGTCGGTCTTCCCCTGAGCCTGAGGGGCCTTGGAGGCGCCGCTGTTCTGCTGCCCCGGAGCGTCCGTCTTGCCGGAGGCCAACGCCCTGGTGGCGTCGGTCCCGCTGGCGGCCGGACGGGGCTCGTTGGCCCGCGGGCTCGCGGGACGGGACTGGGAGCCGGAGGGCTGCGACGCGGAGGAGTCGGCGGGGCCCTTACCGGTGGGACTGGGAATGCGAGGAGAGGCGTGCCCCGACTTCTGGCCGGAGGTCGCCTTGGCACTGGCCGTCGACTGCGCCTTCGCAGATGACGATGAACCCGTGGTGCCCTGCTGATTGGCGTTGGAGGCACCACCGGACTGACAACCGGCCAGAAGCATGGCGGTCGAGGTGAGAACAACAAGGGACAGGGGAATGGTGAAGCCGCTTCGGCGGACCGCGATGGTCATGGCTGCGGCATCCTTTCGGTCGAGGTCGGTGCAGCGAACACGGTACTAGAGCCGCGAAGCAGAGGGGAACAGTCCGAAGGTCAGGCATGCCGCCGATTTCCGGCATCGGACATCCCACCTTCCCAGTAAACCACCAGATATCGCAGCGATAACGCCAATCACAAAGAGATGACGAAATCGCCGTCCTGTCGGCCACATTCCAACTAGTGAGACAGATAACGGAAGCGACCCCCCACCTCGGAGGGGCCCGGACAGGTTGAACCCAGCGGACCGGCACCCCGGGACAAGTCGATCCTGTCGATCTTGTCGATGCAGTCGACGTCGTCGACGTCGTCGATGTTGGACGACCCACGGCTCCCCCCACGCACCTACGGCCGCTTCATTCACTAGGATGTTGCCGTGATCTTCAAGGCAGTACGCGAGAGGCCCCCCTACCCCGACCATGGGGTCACCACTCAGCGCGATTGGGCCGTCATCGCACCTCGACAGATCCGCCTCGCCGATCTCACTACCACCCGCGCAACCCTCGATCTGCGCAGCCTCCTGGATGACGACTCCACCTTCTACGGCGACCTGTTCGCCCATGTCGTCTCCTTCAAGGGGGACCTCTACCTGGAGACCGGGCTGCACCGGGCACTGCGCGCCGCTCTGCAGGGGCGCACCGCGATCCACGCCCGCATCCTGGAGGTCACCGAGGAAGGGGTGCCGCGGCTCGCCCCGGCACCGCCGAGCGCCTGACCCTCGCCAGCAGCACCCGGCAACCCGCTCGGCAACCCGCCCGACACCTCAGCCCACGGCTCGGTCCCATGTCACATCGAGCCCACCACCACCCGATGAGCGCCGTCGTCCATTACCCTGGATCGCGTGAGTAGTCCCGCAGATCCGCGCGCCGAGTACCGGCGGCACATGCAGCACCGTCAGACCACCGTCATCGGCGCCATCCTGGCCGTCATGGTGGTCGCGGTCGCCGTGAGCCTCCTGGTATCGCTGGGCATCCTGCCCGCCTACAACCCGGGCTTCTCGCAGCCCAAGAGCACGGCGACCTACGTGCCCCAGACCTGCCCGCCCAGCGGCGCCAAGACCGTCGACGTCACCACGATCGAGAAGATCAACATCTACAACGGCTCGGAGACGGTGGGGCTAGCAGCCACGGTGCAGCAGGAGCTGGAGGAGGCCGGCCTGACCGTCACCTCGGCGAATGACTGGCCGGGAGGCATCTACAACGGCGAGGTCCAGATCATGGCCTCCAAGGGCGGCCTGACCAACGCCTACTCCCTGGCCCAGATCTTCCCCAAGTCCACGGTGCAGCTCGACAAGAGCCTGTCCGACGACGACACCACGGTCTCGGTGGTCCTGGGCAAGGAGTACCTGCAGAACGCGCTGAAGTCGGACGAGATCAAGCTCCTCGGCGCCGACAAGCCGATCACCGCCCCCAGCGACTGCGTCCCGGCGGACAAGGCCGCCACGAAGAAGCCCAGCTGACCCCGGGGCCGCCCGGTCCGGGCAGGAGCATCGCGACGACGACTCCCAGCCTCGATGGCTTCCGCCTCGATCGAGAACGTACTTCTCCGACGAGGACTGCGCTGTCCTCCAGACGACTGGGAGCTGACCTCAGTCATCTGGAGGAGAAGGACGTTCTGGGCGGGAAACGCAGTTCCCGATTCAGAGCGTCATAGCGCCTGAGACGCCGGCTCCACCCTGAGCCTCACCTCGGGCCAGCCTACTCCACGAGGGTCGGGATCCACTGGCCAAGGGTTGGGTGTACTGCACGAAGGCCCCACCTACCCGCAGTACACCCAACCCTCCTCCAGTAGCACCCCACCCTCGTGCACTACACGCCTCACACCACCCGAGCGACAGCGAGCCACCGAACCAGCCCCCACCGAGGAAGCGAGCAGTACGTGTCGCGTACTCAGCTCTCCCCACCGGCGTCCTGCGCTGTCATGGCAAGAAACCCTCGGGAGCATCAGGCAACGCCCCATGACGGCAGTGGCAGTCGATGTGCTGAACCGAGCACATCGACTGCCACATCTCTTGCCGCTTTTCGGCGGCCCCTACCGGCAGGGCGGCTCAGCCGCGGCCCTTACCGGCCCCCTCAACGCCATCGGTGCTCGACGACGTCGGAGCCTGCGCCTCCGAGGCGGCCGAGGGCGAGTGGGCGGCGCGGCTGGAGTAGGCCGGGCCCTCCAGCTCGGTGCCGGCGGGGGCCGAGGCCGGGGAGGCCTGCTCCAGGTTGGTGCCGCGCAGCTTCGAGATCCAGCGCATGGCGTGGTAGACGCCGATGGCCGCGGCCGAGCCCAGGGCGATGCCCTTGAAGGTCATGTCGCCCCAGACCAGGGTGTAGTCGGCGATGGCCACCACCATGGACACGGCCGCCGTGTTGAGGTTGACCGGGTCGGAGAAGTCCACACGGTTCTGCACCCAGATGCGCACCCCCAGCATGCCGATCATGCCGTAGAGGACCGTGGCCGCCCCGCCCAGGACGCCGGCGGGGATCGAGGCGATGATCTGGCCGAACTTCGGCAGCAGGGACAGGCCCAGGGCGCTGAGCGCCGCCACCACGTAGGCGGCGGTGGAGTAGACGCGGGTGGCGGCCATGACGCCGATGTTCTCCGCGTAGGTGGTGGTGCCCGAGCCGCCGCCGCTGCCGGCGAGCACGGTGGACAGGCCGTCGGCGAACAGGGCCCGGCCGGTGACGTCGTCGAGGTCCTCCCCGGTCATGGCCGAGACAGACTTGACGTGACCGATGTTCTCAGCGATGAGGACGAGCACCACGGGGATGAACAGCCCCAGGTAGCGCACGTCGAAGGCCGGGGCCTGGAAGTCGGGCAGCCCCAGAACGGGGGCCTTAGCGACGGCGTCGAAGTTGACCTCCCCGCGCAGCACTGCGGTGGCGTAGCCGATGAGAACGCCGATGAGGATCGCCAGGCGCCCGATGATGCCCTTGAACAGCACCGTGATGACCAGGATCGAGACGATCGTGACGACCGCTGTCACCGGCCCCTTCGTGACATTACCCCAGGCCGCGGGGGCCAGGTTGAAGCCGATAAGGGAGACGATCGCTCCGGTGACGATCGGGGGCATGAGACGGTCGATCCAGGCCGAGCCGACCAGGTGGACGATGATGCCCACCACCAGCAGGCACAGTCCCACCGAGATGATCCCGCCCTGCGCCAGGGCGGCCTTGTGGGGGTCGAGGGGGGCACCGCTGTCGCGCGTGTAGCCGGTCACCGCCCCAATGGGGGCGAGGAGCGCGAAGGAGGAGCCCAGGTAACTGGGCAGGCGCCCGGAGGTGATGCCCAGGAACAGCAGGGTGCCCACACCGGTGAAGAACAGCGTCGTCGCCGGGTCAAAGCCGGTCAGCAGCGGCACCAGGAAGGTGGCACCGAACATGGCGACGACGTGCTGGACACCGATGCCGATGGTGCGCGGCCAGGTGAGGCGCTCACCGGGGGCGACGACCTCGCCCGGAGCGATGGACCGGCCATCGCCGTGCAGGCGCCAGCCACGAGAGGGAGAAGAGGACACGAGTGAGCTCCTGCCTAAGCAACGAGGGAATGGCTGTGTCCCGTGGGAAATCCTCTCGCAGGAGACCCGCGGGACGCTTGGCAGGACCCGGCAGAGCCTGCCGGAACTTCAGCATAGCCCCTGCTCGGCGGGCACACGGACCGGGCTTCTCGCGGGCACCTGCCCGCCACTTGGCGGCTCCCACCCGATTCGTCCGCGGGAAGGATGCCGTCTGCGGGCACCGACGGTGCATGATGTGGTCATGAGCACCGTCGGGACCTCCACGCCAGGACAGAGCGCGCCACGCTTCTCGCCGAGCTCGGAGCAGTACGTCGACGGACTCCCCCCGGGATTCGTCTTCCCCGGAACCGAGAATCTCGATCCGGCAGAAATCTTCTCCGGCCCCGGCTACACGGCACCCCGCCCCCGCAGTGACTCCGGGGCGACGGCCGCCCTGGTGTGCGGACTGCTCAGTTTTATCCCCCTCGTCGGCGTCGCCGCGATCATCCTGGGCATCAGTGCGCTGCGGCGCCTGCACCACAGCTACAACTCCGGTGAGGGACTGGCCTGGCTGGGCCTCATTCTGGGCACCATCTCCCTCATCCTGTGGCTCTGCCTCCTCATCTTCATACTGTTCGTGGTCTAGAGGTCACACGGCCACGCCCGGCCAACCGGTCCCCTACAGTGGTCCCGTGAAGCCTTTCATCATGGTGACCACGCGCCCCGAGCACGAGGCGGCGCAGGACGAGTACGAGTCCTTCCTGGCTCAGAGCGGTCTATCGCGCGATGACCTGCAGCACATCGCCCTGGAGGAGGTCGATTTCCTCGACTCCTTCACCGCGGCCGATGTCTCCGGGGTACTCATCGGGGCCAGCCCCTACAACGCGGACACGCCGGCGGCCGAGAAGACCCGCAGCCAGCTCAACGTCGAGGAGCAGATCCGCGAGCTGCTCGGGGTGATCCTCAAGGAGGGCATTCCCCTCCTGGCCACGGGCGTCGCGCTCCAGGTGCTGGCCGCCTACCTGGGCACCGGGACGCAGGAGGAGTTCGGTGAGGAGCTGGGCGCCGTCGACCTGTTCCTGACGGCCGAGGGCCGCGAGGACCCGGTCCTGAAGGGGCTCCCCCAGGCGGTCACGGTCTTCGCCGGCCACTACGAGGGAGTCGGGGAGGTGCCCGCGCACGCAACCCTGCTGGCGAGCTCGCCGGACTGCCCGGTCCAGATGCTGCGCGTGGGCAGGAACGTCTACGCCTGCCAGTTCAACCCCGAGCTCGACGCCGTCCAGTTCGAGCGGCGTGTCAGTATCTACGACGAGGCCGGTTATGGTGACCCGGACATGAGCGAGGACATCCTCACCCAGGCCCGGTCCTCCGAGGAGCACGACGCCGGACAGATCATCCGTAACTTCGTCTCGCACTTCTCCCGCAGCTGAGCTGCCACTCCTTGGGGCCGCACACCCCGAACGACTCGGCGGTCCAGGCGCGGTTCTGGAGCTGAGAGCCACGATCATCAGGACGTTGTCATGACTTACCCGCCCGCCTATCCGCCGCCACAGGGATACAGCGACCCACCCAACCCGCAGTACCCACCGCAGGCAGCCTATGGCTCCGTCCCGGCGGGCGCCCCGCAGAACGGGGCGACCTACGGGCAGGCGCCGACGCCGGCCGGTCACGGCGCGTACATGCCTCCCGCGCAGAGCGCAATTCCGACCCAGTCAGTGCTGCGCCCACCCGGGGCTCCCTCCTTCTCGGGCCAGCCCTATCCGCCTGCGCCCGTGCAGGCCTCCGCGCCGCAGTATCAGCCATATCAGCCGTACCAACCGCAACAGCAGCAGTTCCAGCAGTTTCAGCAAGGCGCGGGCTCGAGCACCGGGTCGGCATACCTGAGCGGAGCAGTCACCGCACCGGGCTACTCCTCTCCTGCCAGACCACCGCAGGTGGGCAGCCCGCGCCCGGGAACGACATCATCCCGGCCCTTGGATGCACCACACCATGTGCCATGGCGCGGTTTGAAGGCGGCGACACTGGTCATGATGATCGTTGGCTGCGCCCTTGAGGGCGTCATCTATGTCACCTTTCTTCTCGCTTTGGCGCGGGGCAGCGTGTGGAACACAGCCATCATCTCGACGCTCTTATTCATTATCGCCACACCAGTGATCTGGTGGCATTATTTCGGATTACGCCACCTCTTCCACAACCGGCCAGTCACTGAGATATTAGGGCTCGCACTGTGGTTCGGCTACGGCGTTGTCACCATGCCCATCGCCGGCGACAGTCAGGACCCGTACACCAGCGTGCAGAACGTCACCTTTGTCCTCCTACTCATCGTCACCGCAGTGGGCGCCATCCTCACCACACGCCTCAACCAGCGCTTAACGACTCCGCAGCCGTGGCCCACCACCTTGGCCCTGGGAGCCTGCCAGTTCGTGCTCATCAACAGCGCCGTACACATTTCATACCTCGCCATATCGGCCTACGTGAGCATATCGGCAGGAAGGGGCCTCAGTAACTACACGACCAGCGCCTGGTTCATATGGTCAGAATCAGGGGGTGCCGGCCTCCCCATCGCGGCAGGGCTACTCATTTTCGCCATCGTCACCTCCCTGGCCACCGCAGGCCTGTTCCTGGGAATGCGGCGCCCTTCCAGCGCATCGTTCCGAATCGTGTCCACAAGCGCCGTCTCACTTTTGACGCTCTATAACATCGTCGTCGTCCTCGCCTACGGGTTGCCCACCGCTGGCGAGTACGCTTTTCAGCCATCCAGCACAGGAATCGCGATGGCGATCATCATCGGCCAGGGAGCCCTCCTCATCGGTTCGACGCTGATGGCCGGACGCCGATCCGCAGCCACTCCACCCGGTGGCCACAGCCGGCAGCAGTATGGCATCGTGGGCACAGCCGGCCCCCACGGCATGCAGAACCGCTTCAGCAGGCAGCACCGCTCCCAGTCGCAGTGGGGGAGCGGGTACTGATCCCGCCCCACCACCGCAGGGTCGGCACACGACATCACCTCGGTCATCGACACCGACCGACAGGTCAAGCACAATGCCGATATGCGGCAGCCACCTCAACCTCAGAGCAGCTCCACACCGACGCCGTCGGGCACTGGCGGATACGGCCCGGCGACGCCATACGGCGTGATGCCACACGGGCCGCACGCCCCCGCGTCGCCACCGCATGCGGCCCTCACGCCGGGCCACGGCCCCCAGAGCGGACAACAGGTCGACTACCCCTATCTTTTCCAGGCCCAGACCGCTCCTCCGACGCAGCCGGTGGCGCCGCACCTGTCCAGCATCGGCCAGCCGGCCAGCAGTATCGTCACCAACGGCGCTGATATCGACCCCTATTCGGCCGGGCCCACTGCCAGCTTTCCCAGGTTCGCCCCCGCTCCAACCCCTGGCCCCCTCCCCATGACCCCACAGCCTTTCGCGCCGCCAGCACTGGTCGGCGCGCCACCGCTCGGCGTCACCCGCACGACCGCCTTGCCCTCACCCACCCGCTGGAGGCGAGACCGAGTCATCGCCCTCGTCACAGCCCTGATCGCTTGCGGAACTCAGGTCGCATGGGTCCTCTACGACCTCCACAGGCAACCCAGATTCACCGCCCCTCCGGGTTTCACACTGAACTTCATCCTGTACTTGATGTTCTACGCGCTCGGAACGCCGGGTGTTTGGTGGTTCGTCCTTCACTTTTCGTCACTGAAGACTATCTTTGAGAATCGCCCCACCTCAGTCATGGTCGCCGCGACGTTTCAGATACTGCTCATCGACATCTTCATATTCAACGACAGCATCATTGTCACTCCGATGCCGATTCTGTGCCTCCTGACGACCGGCAGCGCCGCAATCGCCGCAACCATCATGAATCAACACACACCCACTGCGCGACCGTGGTTCGTCACACTTGGATCAGCAGTCAACCTCTTCATGCTCGTCATAGCTCTTCACCAGTTGGCGACTTCTGTGCAATACATGCTGAACAGCACCAACGGAAGTAAGCGAACGATCAACCTCTGGCTGTCGGTCTCAACCGCACCCAACTACCGAGGAGCACCTCTCATCAGCGGCATCATTCTCATGATCGTCATAGCCTTCATCGCGACCATCAGCCTCTACCTGGGCTCTCAGAACCATCACCGAGTGGCGTTCTCACGCATCGTCGGCGTTGCCCCATTCATCATGGCTCTCACGAACATGTACATCCTCCTCGCATATGGCATTTCCGTTACCTCCATCGGCTCCATGCTCGGGCTGAGCAGCATGGGACAGTCGTTCCCGTATGCCGCTTTCCGAGCGTGGGCTGCATCGATCCTGCTGGGAGCCATCGCCGTCGGGATTATCGTGCTACTACGCCGACACACGTCCGCCATGAAGCACACGACGCATCAGTTCGCACCAGTGGCCACAAGCAGGCAACAACCCCAGTACGTGAGCTACCGGCCCTACATGTAGGGGAAACCTCCGCCCATCACGACACACAGTGAGCAGAGTCACTCACGTATCCCCATCCGCTGCCCCATCGGCTCCGAACTCCTGGTGACGGTGCACTACGTCGGTGCACCACCACTCACCTGGCCACGTCGCCAGCCCATGTCACCAAGGAGTTCTCCCATGCGTACTCGCAAGATCGTGTCAGCCGCCCTGCTCGTTGCCGCCCTCACCGTCGGCACCGCCGCCTGCGGCTCCATGAATGCCGACAAGGACAAGATGGAGCAGACCTCCACCCCGAACGGCACCATGAGCGACGGCAAGATGTCTGATGGAAAGATGAGCGATGGAAAGACCGAGGACGGAAAGATGTCGGATGACAAGATGTCCGACAGCCCCACCTCCGGCAGCATGTCGGACGGCAAGATGAGCGACGACAAGATGTCGGCCGCCCCCTCGGCCAGCGCCATGAGCGACGGCAAGTAGACCTCACCATGACCCGAACGGGCTCCGGTCCACATTCACTCAATGAGTGCGGACCGGAGCCTTTCTGATGCCTACCCCACGAAGGTGGCGATCATGACAGGTCGGCGTACTCCTGCGGTACGTCAGCAACAGCCTGGGCTATGGGGGTGTCGCCGTCGTAGAAGGGGATGACCTTACCGATACTGGCCGGCTCGGCGAGCACGGCGGTGATAACGCGGGCGACGTTCCCACGCGACGTCGGCGCCTTCGAGGTCGGGGTGCCCTTGGGGACGCGAGCCACGGTGATGGCACCGGTGGGTTCATCCAGGGTCAGCAGGCCCGGCCCCAAGATCGTCCAGGCCAGGTCGGTGGTCTGCAGGTGTCGGTCTGCCGCGATCTTGGCAATGGCGTAGGCGCGCAGCGGGTGGTCGTCGGGAACCTCGCCGTAGGCGGTGAGGAAGGAGACCATGACGTAGCGCGTGACCCCGGCTGCGGCGGCGGCCTCCATGGAGCGGATGGCGGCGGCGCGGTCGACGGCGTCGGTACGCTCCGGGCCTCCCTTGCCGCCGGCCCCGGCGGACCAGACGATCGCGTCAGCACCGGCGAAGACCCGGGTGAGCTCAGCGACGTCGGCTTCCTCGACGGACAGGACCAGCGGGGTGGCTCCGGTGGCGGCGACGTCGGCGGAGTGGTCAGGGTTGCGGATGAGGGAGACGACCTCGTGGCCGGCGTCCACGAGCAGCGGGGCGGCCAGCAGCGCGACCTTGCCGTGACCTCCGATCATGACGATGCGGGACATAAGCGAGCCCTTTCTGTACGTTCCTGGAGCATTCGGGGCCGATCAGACACATCGCCCCGGGTGATGCCCCACTATCCACCCCACTTGCACCGTACGCGCCCCCTTCTCGCGCTGCGCGAACTGGGGCATCGCGCCGACAGCGCGCCCGTCAGTCGCGGGCGTGGACGGACACGAAGTTGGCCAGGAGCTTCCAGGAGTCGGAGACGTCGTCGAGGCGCACGCGGGCCTGGAGGTCGGCGAGCTCGTCGTCGGCGAAGTAGCCGTGACCGGCGTAGAAGCCGAGCCGGTGGGCGAGGTAGTCGCCGTCGAGCTCGGGGTGGAACTGGGTGGCGTACAGGTTGGACCCGATCCGGAACATCTGGACCGGGCAGGCCTCACCGGTTCCCAGGACGACGGCGTGGGGCGGCAGCGTCGTGACCGCCTCCTTGTGGGCGACGAAGGCCTGGAAGACCTTCGGGACGCCCGCGCAGATGGGGTCGGCCAGGCCGGCCTCGGTGAGAGTGACGTCGGGAGCGGTGACGGCCTCGCCGTAGGTGGTGTCGACGACGGCGCCCTGGTGGCAGGCGAGCGTGCCCACGCCGTAGCAGGCGCCGAAGAAGGGGAAGTCGGCCGCGACGACGCGGTCGAGCAGGCCGGAGAGCTCGGCCTCGACCCGCTTCTGGGTGGCGGACTTCTTCTCCGCCGGGGTGGAGGCGTTGAAGGGGGAGCCACCCACGAGGATGCCGGACCAGTCGTCCAGGTCGACCTGGGGCAGGGACTGAGACTCCAGGCGCAGGCGGCGGAGCGTGGACTCGTCCAGGCCGGTGCGCTTGAGGAACGCCTCGTACTCGGCGTCGGCGGGCTCATCGTCGCTGCGGGTGGCCAGGAAGAGGAAGGGTTTCACGAGATGACCTTAACGGGGGCCGGCAGCCTGGGCAGCATCCTTTTCCACGCCGTTCCCAGAATCACGTTCAGGAACCGGCCCGCAGGCTTCTGAGGATCTCCTCGACGGCGGCCAGGGTGACTCCGGAGGCCTGCCTCAAGGAGAGCTGCGCCCGCCCGAGGTTCCCACCGGCGGCCGGGGCATCGAGGTAGGTCAGGGCGGAGACCGCCACTCCCCTCGAGGCCAGGACCATGGCTTCGGCCACGGAGTCGGTCACGGCGGCGTCGGCGCCCAAGGAGACCAGAGCGCGAGACTCGGCCGGGCTCGGGCGCAGTGGCCCGGGCACGAGGGCGACAACGGAGCTGCCGCTCACGCCGCGCAGGCTCCCCAGGCGCTCGGTGAGCGTCGCGTCCCAGCCTGCCGAGACCATGCCGGGGGCCGGGAAGAGGGAACCACCCGAGACATTGAGGTGGTCGGCGACGACGCGCACCTGTCCCGGCGCCGAGCCGCCGGCCACATCACCGGAGCCGCGCAGCGGGGTGGCGCGGGTGACGAGCAGGGCGGCGCGCAGGCGGGCCCCGCTGGCGATCCGGGCCAGCGCCGTCGCACCGCGCGCGGCCCCACCCTCGTACATGCTGGTGCGACCACGGGCGACGAGGACACCGAGTCCACCGCGCTCGTAGGACACGAGCGCGTCCTCGTGACCGGGGGCGCTGGGGGCCTCAACACCGGGCAGGAAGGACAGGCGCACTCGCGCCGACGGACGCCCCCAGGCCTGGTCGAGGTCGCGCAGGAAGGCGGGCTCGGCGACGACAAGGAGGTCGTGGCGGGCGCGGCCCGTGGCCAGGAGGATGGAGGCGCCGTCGGGGTCCTCGTCCCAGATTCCTGGTGGGGCGGACTGCTGGACCATGGATTCTCCTCGGGTGCGCCCGGGGCGGGCGGTGGGACAGGGAACGATGGCCGGCGCGGGGCGCCGGTCAGGGTGGAGCGAAGTCTACGCGAAGACGCCGGTGGTCGCCGCCGAGATGAGCCCCTCCCTCACTCATCGACAGAATCTTCAGAATCGACGCGGCTCCGGGTCGATTCTGAAGATTCTGTCGATGTGTGTGCGGGCCAGGCGGTGCACCGAGCGGGCGGCAGGCTCGGGCGTACCTCCACGATCTACATCGTGCGGTTGAAGTAGATGCTTCCTCCGATGAAACTGACCAGCTGCAGCCACAGGACGATAACGAGGGCCGGGGTCATCGGCCCTCCGAAGGCCCCCACAGTGCCAACGACAACATTGCCGACGAGCCCGACGACGCCAGTGAGTGCCCAGGCCCGCTGCGAGGCGGCCCTGTCCCGCTCATCCCCCCGCTTCTCAAGCTCACGGACGAAGAAGGTGTCGTATCCGCGTCTCTTGGCGACGATCAGGGCGATGTACACGAGCATCACGGCTGACGCTCCACTGGCACCACCGTAGAGAAAGCCGTTGGACATCGGGATCGTCAACGCCGCCACCCACAGAAGGGTCACGACAACGACAACGACAACGACACCGTAGACCATGCGCCCAACGACGGGCGGCCGCGGCTTGGCGTCCTTCAGGCCCGCCCGAGCACTCGGCATCGAGTCGGAGGAGGACGAACCGGCGGCCGCAGCGGAGGAACGGGTGGGCGTGGGCGGCGTGGGCTCTGACTCAGACATGGAAGATCTCCTCAACAGTGGTCTCGAAATAGCGGGCGATGGCGATGGCCAAGGGAAGGGAGGGGTCGTACTTGCCCTTCTCGATGGAGTTGATGCTCTGTCTGGAGACGCCCAGGGCGGCTCCGAGCTGGGCCTGGGTGAGACCGCGGGCCTCGCGCAGGCCGCGCACGTCGTTATCCACGGCCCTCACCGCCCGGGGCGCGGCGAGACAACCGGCTCATGCCGCCGCCGCGCTCCGGACGGCACGCAGTCTCGGGGACAGCCACGCGACACCGATGATGGACACGCTGACCATGGCGGTGCCTATGAGGTGAACGACCAGCAGAAGTGGTCCGGCGGAGAGATGACTGGTCGCCGGGAACACGAAGCCCACCATGATTCCGGTGGGGAGGGAGCAGACGAGACCGGCTTGCTGCCCGCTGAGCTTCTTGAGGAGCTCGGGCGCCTCCTCGGCACGGACCTCGGGCAGATGTCGAGCCGAGTACCGGTAGACGAGCAGGTAGAGGACGATCCCGGCGACGATGCCACCGACCACCCCGGCAACGAAGGTGACAGCGGAGGAGGTCGACGACGTGGCGGCCAGGACAGAAGGAGCGGAGACGGCGGAGAGCATGGCGATCATCCCTTGATTAGCCAATCACCCCGAGAGAGGGTGTCATGTTTGCTTGACATGTCTAGTGTGCTTGACAGGGCCGACCATGTCAAGCGTGCTTCACTCGAAGAGTCCGGGCCGCCCACACTCATCAACAAAAAATTCAGAATCGACGCGGCTCCGGGTCGATTCTGAAGAATTTGTCGATCTGCTTGCGAGCCAGGCGGTACACCGGGCGCACGCAGGCTAGCAGCGCGCCACCTTCACGCAAACGTTATTGAACACAATGTGCAAGAACAAAGGAGTATCGCTTAGCATCCCACCATGGCTGAGCGCACGTACACCATTAATGCACCAATCGATCAAGTTCGATCAATCGTTACCGAGTTCTTCACTCAGGAGGGCTGGACCGTCGCGCCCTTCTCCGCCGATACCCTCCAGATCACCCGCGGCAAGAAGGGCATGTCCATCGCCTTCGGCGCACTCATGGGCAGCAACTTCTATCTTTCGCAGAACCTTCAGTTCGGGACCGGCCCGCACGGCGAGACCCTGGTGCGCTACCTGTCCTCGACGGGGTCGGCCATCATCGGCGGCGCCCTGGGCATGCGCAAGGCCGTCAAGACGCACGCCGAGTACGCCGAGAAGCTCGCCGACATCCTGCAGGCCCGAGACATCCTCATGAGCATCCGGTAGCCGCCGGCAGCTGCGCGTCTCCCCTCGTCCCTATCCCCCCACTGCACCTCAGGTCCTCTACTGACCGGGGGCCATCTGCTGCTCAGCTCCCGCCCCCGGTCCGGCGTCGGCCCCGTCCACTCCCCCACCGGGCACAATCGGGGCATGACTCGCACCGGGCCGCAGGGCCGCACGCAGCCTCCGCAGACCGACCCCATCAGGGCGCTGCTCGCCTCGCCCCCGGACCTGCCGGTGGTCGAGTTGCTGCCCGAGCTGCGCGAGCGCCTCTCCCCCGACCCCTCCGCCTCCGACGACGCAGGCGCCTGCCTGGTCCTCACCGCTCCGCCCGGCACCGGTAAGACGACGCTCGTCCCGCCGCTCCTCGCCGACGTCCTTGCCGACGTCGCTGCCAGCACCCCGCAACACACCCCGGAACACCGGCCGGGCCACGTCGTCGTCACCCAGCCACGACGCATCGCCGCCCGCGCAGCCGCCCGCCGCCTGGCCGACCTCCTGGGAGAGGAGGTCGGCGGCACCGTCGGATACGCGGTGCGCGGGGAGCGACGCGCCGGCCCGGACACGCGGATCGAGGTCGTCACCGCCGGTCTCCTCCTGCGCCGTCTCCAGCGTGACCCGGAGCTGAGCGGCGTCGATGCCGTCATCCTCGACGAGGTCCACGAGCGCTCCTTGGACAGCGACCTGCTCCTGGCCCTCCTGGCGGACGCGCGCGCCGCCCTGCGCGAGGACCTCACCCTCGTGGCCATGTCCGCCACGCTCGACGCCGACCGCCTGCGCCGCATCCTGGGCGGCTCCTCGGGCGGAGCCTCGCACGGCTCGTCGGACGGAGCCGCGCCGCTGGTGGAGGCGCCCGGGCGCCTCCACCCCCTTGAGGAGGTGTGGGCGCCGCCGGGGCGCACCGGTCGCCTGGGGCCGCGCGGGGTACCGCGGGAGTTCCTCGCCCACATCGCCGCCACCGTGGAGCGGGCCCTGACCGAGCGCTCCGGTGACGTGCTGGTCTTCCTGCCCGGGGCCCGCGAAGTCGACGACGTCGTCTCCCGTCTGCGCGGTGCGGCTCCCGCGGGCGTGGACGTCCTGCCGCTGCACGGTCGCCTGCCCGCGAGCGCCCAGGATGCGGCCCTTGCCCCGAGCCCGGAGGGGCGGCGGCGCGTCGTGGTGGCCACGAACGTGGCCGAGTCCTCGCTGACGGTGCCCGGGGTGCGGGTGGTGGTGGACTCCACGCTGGCGCGCGAGCCGCGCCTGGACGTGGCCCGCTCCATGAGTGGCCTGGTGACGGTGGGGGTCTCGCGGGCGGCCGGGGTGCAGCGGGCCGGGCGGGCGGGGCGCGAGGGTCCCGGCGTCGTCTACCGCTGCTGCTCGCCGACGGACTGGGCGCGTTCGCCGCTGGCTCCGACCCCGGAGATCCTCTCGGCCGACCTCACCGGTGCGGCTCTGGAGCTGGCCGTGTGGGGTGTGCCCGACGGCGCGGGACTGGCCTGGGTCGATGAGCCGCCGGCTGCGGCGCTGGCGGCAGCACGGGAGGCCTTGGAGCGTCTGGGCCTGGCCGGCGCCGATGGCGTGACGTCCCTGGGGCGGGCGGTGGCCGGGCTGCCTGCGGGCGTGCGGGAGGCGCGGGCCCTGCTGGCGACGGCACCGGTGCTGGGGGCGCGGCAGGCGGCGCGGGCGACGGCGCTGCTGACCGCCGACCTGCGCGCGCCCGGCGGGGACCTGACAGCCCTGGCCCGACAGGTACGCAGTGGTGGGGCCGGGTCGGGGGCGTGGAAGGCGGAGGCACGCCGACTGGAGCAGGCCTGCCGGCGCGCCGCCGCCGAGCAGTCGGGGGCCCCTGAGGGCCCGGGTTCCGCGAGCGGTGGACCACAGGCACCTGACGCGTTGGGAGTCTCCGGTTCGCCGGGCACCGGGCGCGGCCGGGAGGAGACTGGCCGACCCGACGGCGTCGGCGGGCGCGCTCCCGGGGGCGCCGGGGCGCGAGACCTGGAGTCGGCGGTGGCGCTGGTGGCCGGGACGGCGCAGCCGCAGTGGATCGCGCGACGTCGGGGGCCGGCTCCGCAGGCGGGCAAGGAGGCGCACTACGCGAGCGTCGCCGGGACCGGGCTGCGCCTGCCGGCGGGCTCGGCGCTGGCGGAGTCCGAGTGGCTGGCGGTGGCGGGCGTGGACCTGACCAGTGGGCGCGGCGACGCACTCATCCGGGCCGCGGCTCCCCTCGATGAGCAGGCGGCCCTGGAGCTGGCCGGGGCCTGGCTGGCCGAGGAGGAACGCACCGTCTGGGAGGGCGGACGCCTGCGCACGGAGCGCCTGCGCCGCCTGGGGGCCATCACACTCACCACCACCCCGGGGCCGCCGCCGGGTCCGACGGCGGTGGCGGAGGCCGTCATCGCGCGGGTGCGCGCCGAGGGGGCTGATGCCGGCCTGGGCGTGCTGCCGTGGGATGAGGAGGCGCTCGGCCTGCGCGCCCGACTGGCCCTGCTGCACGAGCACCTGGGTGAACCCTGGCCGGATATGAGCGATGCGGCCCTGGCCGAGCGGGCCGAGGAGTGGCTGGCACCGGCGGTGACGAGCCTGGCCGGGCAGGCCGGAGGGTCGAGCGGACCAGGTAGGTCCGGTGAGTCGGCGTCGGGCTCGGGGAGTCGGCGTTTCAGCCTGGAGCGGCTGGACGTGGCCCAGGCGCTGCGGGCGCTGCTGCCGTGGCCGCAGGCGGTGCGCCTGGACGAGCTGGTGCCCGAAAGGATCGAGGTCCCCTCCGGCTCACAGGTGCGGGTGGACTACACGGCAGCGGTCGGCGGGGCAGCCGGGGCAGCTGGCTCGGTGGGCTCAGCAGGCTCGGCCGAGGCCGGGCGGGCGGGTCGGCCGGTGCTGGCGGTGCGGGTCCAGGAGTGCTTCGGCTGGGCGGCCACGCCGCGGATCGTGGAGGGCCGGGTGTCGGTGCTGCTGCACCTGCTCTCTCCGGCGCGCCGTCCGGTGGCGGTCACCGACGATCTGGCCTCCTTTTGGGAGCAGGGCTACCCGCAGGTGCGCGCCGAGATGCGGGGCCGCTACCCCAAGCACGCCTGGCCGGAGGACCCGTGGAACGCGCCCGCGACGAGGGGGACCGGGCGGCGCCGGTAGGTGGGGGCGAAGCTCACCGGGCGGCGGGGCCTCACCAGGTGGAGGCGTCCAGGCGGCTGAAGCGGAAGCCGGTGGGGTTGCGCTCGGTGTCGGGGTCGGCGTCGGGCACGACGTATCCGACGATCTGGAGGTTCCAGGTGCCACGCCCGCCCCACAGGGTGGCCGTGGTGCGGGTGCGGCCGCGCACCACCGGGAAGCCGGCGATGGTGTCAGGCTGGACGGAGACCACCTCGTGGGAGTGGTAGCGCATGGCACCGTTGGCGATATCGCCGAGCCACTCGACCTTGGGCTGGGGGTAGCCGGTCATGTGGGTCAGGACACAGTAGTCGGTGAGCAGGGCGTCGATCGCCTTGGTATCAGCGGCGACCATGGCGTCGCACAGGAGCGAGTAGAGGTCAGCGGCCGCGCGCGGCGCGATCTCGGAGGCGTGGGGGTGCGGGACCTGAGTGCGGGAACGGGACAGGGTTCGGGATTCGTGGGGACGGCGACTCATAGGCCAAGAGTAAGGCCCGACGTCGAATATATGAGGGACCAACAGCACTCCCGCGGCCGGGTCGGGGCATGGGGCCGCAGCGAGCGGCAACGGGCCGCATGAGGCGGCGACTCCACGAGGGTGAGGATCTACTGGCCGGGGGTTGTGCGTACTGGACGAGCCCCCGACCCCCGTGGAGTACACCCGCCCCTCCCCCAGTGACCCCGGCCCTCGTGCAGTACAGGCGTCTCACGACGTCGAGCAGCCACCGGCCATCAACACGGGCAGCGCCGCAACCGGCAACGCGAAGGGCCCGCCGTACAGCTCCTGGCTGCTCGGCGGGCCCTCCCGTGGCGGTAGCGCTGGGATTCGAACCCAGGGTGGCTATGAACCACACAGACTTTCGAGATCTGCACCTTCGGCCGCTCGGACACGCTACCTCGCCCATGAGGTTACACGGACGTTGCCCCGCTCCCCAACGCGACGTCCTGCGGTATCAGTCACGACCGACGTCGCTCCCGGCTGGCCCGGCGACCCACCGAGCCCGGCAGGCCCAGCCGGCGGGGCCCGTCAGCGACGGTCGGCGAAGAAGGCGGTCAGGAGGTCCTGGGACTCCTGGGCGCGCAGGCCGGCGCGCACCTCGACCTGGTGGTTGGCGCGGGTGTCGCGCACGACGTCGCGCACCGAGCCGCAGGCCCCGGTCCGCGGCTCCCAGGCCCCCAGGACAAGTCGGGCCACCCGGGCCAGGACAATGGCGCCGGCGCACATGGTGCACGGCTCGAGCGTGACCACAAGAGTGCAGCCGTCCAGGTGGGAGTCGCCCAGAGCGGCGCCGGCGGCACGCAGGGCGCGAATCTCGGCGTGCGCCGTCGGGTCGCGCTCGGCCTCGCGGGCGTTGGCGGCCTCGGCGAGGACCGCCCCCTCCGGCGAGAGCACGACGGCGCCCACCGGCACCTCCCCCACCTCACCGGCCGCCCGGGCCAGCTCCAGGGCGCGCACCATGGCGGCGTCGATGACCGGACTGGCGGCCGGGCTGAGGGCCGACTTGACGACCGTGCCGCCGCCCCGCCCCCCGGCGAGACCCGCCCGCCCACCGGGCGCGCCGGCGTCGGAGCCCGGGCTGAACGGGCTCGGCGGCTGCGCAGAAGAAGGTGAAGACGTCACGAGTTCATTATCTCGTTATAGGCTCCCGACGACATGCCCGGGCTTGGACAGTCGCCTGCCCCCGCGGCCCCCGGCGCCGCGCCCCGGGCCAGCACCCCAAGCCCCACCACGATCCCATAGAAGCCCCCCGCGAAGACCCCACGAAGAACGGAGCAGGTCGGTGAGCCGGTCCCCCGAATCGAGTGATGAGAGCGAGTCCGCGCCAGGCGGTTCCGTTCCGGGAGCCTCCCAGCCAGCCCCGTCGTCGGACCGCTTCTCAGTGCTGCGGCTCCCCGGCGGATCCCTCCCCGGCACCCTGCTCGGCAAGCTGCCCGGCAAGGAGCCCCTCAACCCGGTGGTGTTCTTCGTGTCGGCCACCATCATCGCGATCGTCACCCTGGCCGCGCTCATCGCCCCCGACCTCGTCAAGAACGCCTTCGGGGCGGCCGTGACCTGGACGAGCCGTTGGTTCGGCTCCTTCTACATCCTGCTCATCACGGCCGCGCTGGTCTTCATCCTGGGCCTGGCCTTCTCCCGTTTCGGACGCATCCGCCTGGGGCCGGACAACTCGACGCCGGACTTCTCCACCTTCGCCTGGACGGCCATGCTCTTCGCCGCCGGCATCGGCACCGAGATCCTGTTCTTCGCCGTCGCCGAGCCGGTCGACCAGTACGTGCACCCGCCCACCGGCGGCGCCCAGACCATCCCCCCGGCCGCCCGCGCCCGCGAGGCCATCGTCCTGTCCCTGTTCCACTACGGCATCTCCGGCTGGGGCCTGTACGCCCTGGTGGGCCTGGCCATGGCCTACTTCGCCTACCGACGCCGCGACACCCTCACGCTGCGCTCCACCCTGCGCCCGCTGCTGGGGCGGCACACCGAGGGCGTCATCGGTGACATCGTCGACGCCGCAGCCCTGGTCGGCGGGGTCTTCGGCATCGCGGCCTCGCTGGGGGTCGGCGTCGTCCAGCTGAACGTGGCCCTCAACATCCTGTTCGGGCTGCCGCAGGGCTTCCCCACCCAGATCGGGCTGACCGCCCTAGCCGTCATCATGGCCACCGTCTCGGCCGTCTCCGGCGTCGACCGGGGCGTGCGCGTCCTGTCCACCATCAACGTGCTGCTGGCCATCGGCCTGGCCCTGTGGGTGCTCGTCACCGGTGACGCCGCCTTCCTCATCGACGCGCTCATCGGCTCCATCGGCGACTTCTTCACCCGCTTCCCGCAGCTGACGCTGGAGACCTACGCCTACAACCGCCCCGAGGACTGGCTCAACGCCTGGACCCTGTTCTTCTGGGCCTGGTGGATCGCCTGGGCGGCCTTCGTGGGCATGTTCCTGGCCCGCATCTCACGCGGCCGCACCATCCGCCAGTTCGTGCTCGGCAGCCTCCTGCTGCCCTTCTGCTACATCCTCATGTGGGTGGCGATCTTCGGCAACCACGCCCTGGACCTGGTCATCCGCGGCAACGGCGAGTTCCGGGACATCACCTTGGAGCGGCCCGAGCAGGGGCTGTACTGGATCCTGGAGCACCTGCCGGGTCAGAAGATCCTCATCGCCCTGGCGCTGTTCGTGGGAATCCTCTTCTACGTCACCAGCGCCGACTCCGGCGCCCTGGTGATGGCCAACCTCTCCAGCCGCATCCGCTCGGCGCGCCAGGACGCCGCCGCCTGGCTGCGGATCTTCTGGGCCGCCCTGACCGGGATCCTCACCATCGCGATGCTCGTGGCCGGCGGCATCCCCATCCTCCAGCAGGCCACGATCGTCATGGCGCTACCCTTCTCCGGGGTCCTCATCCTCATCATGTACACCCTGTGGCGCTCCCTGAGCACCGAGGACACCTACAACCAGGCCCTGAGCCGGGCCGACCGCAACCGGGCCCTGGGCTTCAACGGCTCAGCCGCGGGGCTGGAGCAGACGCCCTGGCGCGAGCGCCTGACGCACACCCTCAACTCGGTGTCCCCCGACGAGGCCGGCAACGCCATGGAGCGGCGCATCGTGCCGGCCCTGGAGGCGGTGGCCACCGAGCTGCGCAAGGAGAACGTCTCCGCCGAGGTCTTCGTCGAGGGCCCCGAGGCCCAGGACCCCGACGACGAGCGCACCTTCCTGGGGCGTGCCAGCCTGGTGGTCTCCTCCCACCCGGCCACCGACAGCGGCGAGGAGCAGTCCAGCTCCATCGACTCCTTCCGCTACGTGGTGCGCATGGTGGTCACACCGGTGCCCGCCTACGGCTTCGCCGTCCACGAGGCCGACGACCTCACGGTGCGCCTCGAGGTGCGCCCGCACAGCGGCGGCCAGGGCTACGACGTCGTCGACTGGAATTCCGACCAGGTGGCCCACGACGTCCTCGACCACTACGAGCGCTGGCTGGAGTACGTGGGCACCTCCGAGAAGAGCGAGTCCCGGTTCTCCCGCCGGCTCTGAGGCGCGCGCCGGCACCCGCTGTCGGGCCTGCCCCGGGCTCGCCGTCTACTCCCGGGCGGGGGCATCCTGCGCGTGCGGGGACGGGATTCCTGTCCCCGACGGCGTCGAAGGTCCCCGCCCGGAACGGGCCGCACCCGGCCGCGTCGAATGTCCCCGCCGGATGCGGCCGCAAACGTCCGGGAGTCAGTCCGCCTCGACCGTGTAGGAGGCGAGGCGCTCCTGGAAGGCGGGGTCGTAGTGGTTGACGACGCCCTGCCCCTCGTCGAGGGCGGCGATGGCCCGCATGTCGGCGTCGTCGAGCTGGAAGTCGGTGACGTCGAGGTTGGTGATCATGCGCTCGCGGTGGACCGTCTTGGGGATGACGATGATGTCGAGCTGGATGAGGTAGCGCAGGGCCACCTGGGCGGCGGTCTTGCCGTGCTTCTCGCCGACGGCGGTGAGCACCGGGTGGGTGAAGATGTTGTTGCGGCCCTGGGCGAGCGGCCCCCAGGACTCCAGGGCGGTGTCGTACTTGGCGTACCAGGCGCGGTTGTCGGCCTGCTGGTTGAAGACGTGAGTCTCCATCTGGTTGACGGCCGGCGGCACCTCGACGTGCTGCGCCAGGTCCACGAACCGGTCGGGGAAGAAGTTGGAGACGCCAATGGCGCGGACCTTGCCGGCGGCCAGGGCCTTTTCCATGGCGCGGTAGGTGCCGTAGTAGTCGCCGAAGGGCTGGTGGACGAGCAGCAGGTCGATGTAGTCGGTGCCCAGGCGGCGCAGGGAGCCGTCGATGGAGCGGGCGGCGCGCTCCTCCCCGGCGTTGGAGATCCACACTTTGGTGGTCAGGAAGAGGTCCTCGCGGGGCAGTCCGCTGGCGGCGACGGCCGCGCCCACGCCCTCCTCGTTGCGGTAGGCCTGGGCGGTGTCGACGTGGCGGTAGCCGACCTCGAAGGCCTCGAGCACGGCCCGCTCGGTCTCCTCCGGCGGGGTCAGGAAGACGCCGTAGCCGATCTGCGGGATGTCGACGCCGTTGTTGAGAGTGATGGTGGGGGCGGAGCCGTTGGCCATGAGTTCTCCTTCGATGCGGTCGGTGTCAGCAACCTAGCCCCGCGGGCGGGCGCGATGTCGTCCCTTTCGCGCCGGGCCCAACTGGCGTGCGCGGACCGCCCGACGTGCGCGCGGCGCCCTGGCCCCGCCGCCGACGGGGACATCCTGCGCGGCCAAGGACTCTTCCTTCCCACCGGGGGCGTCTCACGCGTCGGGGGACCGGATTCCTGTCCCCGGCGGCATCGAATGCCCCCGCCCGGTGCGGACTGCACCCGGCCGCGCGGAATGTCCCCGGCCGCACAGCGCAGGACGGGGCCTGCGGGCGGACCCACCACCCGTGAGAGAGACGTTGGGTGTCTGGGAGCGGTTGGGGCGGGGTTGTGCATCGGGAAGCGGTGGCGCGCGGTGGCCAGACAGTCCTCTAAGGCGGGCCCGATGTCCAAATCGGATACAAAGAACTTTGCCGGAGTGAAACGGGCGAAACGAAACCGCATGATTCCACGGTTCCGTTGCAAGCCTGAAGAACGCGAAGCGTCCTTTGTATCCGATTTGGACACAACACGGTCAGCGTCGCGAGATCTCAGCGGGGATACCGGTGGCAACTCCGACGCCGGCGGTAAAGATCAGTCGCGGGCGCGCAGCACCTGCCCCAGGCTCTGCTCGCCCGCAAGTGCCCCGGCTCGGGCGGAGACGACGACGGCCAGGCAGGTGGTCGCCAGGGTCGCCGCGCACACGAGGCCCAGCGTCGCCCAGGGGAACCCCACCACGATGCTGGCCAGCGGCCTGTGCATGGCCTCCGCCACCAGAACGGCCGTGGACAGGGTGACGAACAGGCCGAGGACGGTCGCGGCGGCGGCATGGAGAACTCCCTCGAGGACCTCAATGGCCAGGACATCGCGCTCCATGGCCCCGGCTGCGCGCAGAAGCGCGGCGTCACGGCGACGTCGGCCCGCGCTCATAGCGATGACGGCCACGCCCCCGGTCCAGGACACGAGGAAGGGCAACCCGAACACGGAGGTGAAGCCCGTGACGGTGATCTCGGAGGAGGCCGATGCCGGACCGAAGGAAATGGCGACCAGCCCGATCGTCACCACGAAGGGCAGGACGGTGGCCGCCGAGCGGCGCGACTCCAGGGCGCAGGTGCGTCCGGCGACGTGCCAGACGACACCGGGATCCGGAATGAGAGCAGCGAGTAGGCGCTCCAGGGCCGGGCTGATCCAGCCGCACAGGATGCAGACGAACATCAACCCGCACAGGACGCCGCCGAAAAGGCTCATGAAGACGTCCTGATTCTCCCCACTGCGGATGACGAGGAACTCGGCGACCCACCCAGCCGCGGCGGCAACGGCCCAGAGCAACCGCAGGAGACCCCTGAGGACTCGTCCCGCGCTCCACCGCGCTCTCTGACCGCCCGACCCGCGCAGGAGCAGGGCCTCCGGAGTGTGTGAGGCCCGTTTGGCGGCAGCCCGACCACCTATGACGAGGGTGCCGGCGCTGATGATCGCGGTCCAGATGAGGTCGGCGGGTTTCCACTGAGGCACCGCGCCGGGCAGGGCGGCCCCGTCGGAGATGAGCCGGTGCATCATGAACCGGCTGATGGGCAGGCTCAACGGCACCGCGACAAGAGAGGCAAGCGTCCCAAGGGCGAAGAGCTGGCCCTGGATGACCAGGCGAACCATGGTGGGGCTCATACCCAGGGCCTTCCACAGCCCGTGGTCGCGCTCACGCTGGGAGACCGCGAGGCTGCTGGTAGAGGACAGAACAGTCACGGCAGCAAAGACGACCCCAATGATGATAATGCCTGAGACGGATTCAGCCCCATCAATCATCATGGGGTCTCCAGCAGCCTCCGCAGCGGCGAAGGCTCCATGGGCGACCCGGAACTGACCGGCGATGGCAGAGGCGGCCACGACGGCGACGACGGTGGTCCACGCCCAGGAGCCGGCGTGGCGGCGAAGGTCGGACAGGAGCAGGCGGATCATCGGGAACCTCCGGCACCGCGGGCGGACAGGACAGCGTCGGAGACGGCAGCGGGGTCGCCCCCGGGGAGAGAGGCGACGAGGAGGCCGGCGTCCATGACAAGGACGTGCTGAGCCCGGGCGGCGGCTGCGGCATCGTGCGTCACCATGAGGACGGTGGCCGGCTTCGGGGCAGAAGCTGCGGGCACGACGCCAGGCACAGCACTGGGGCCTCCGGCGAGCTCGGCGAGCCAGTCGAGAACGGTCGCGGCGGCGGCGACGTCGAGGGCGGCCGTGGGCTCATCCGCGAAGACGATGTCGGGGCGGGAGGCCAGCACGCGGGCGATGGCCACACGCTGACGCTCACCACCACTCATCTGATGAGGCAGGTGGCGGGCCTGCTCGCTCAAACCCACGCGCTCGAGGGCATCGTCGACGGCGCTGCGGCTCAGGGGTTTGCGACGCAGGCGGCCGGGCAGGGACACGTTGTCGCGCGCGGACAGGGAGGTGACGAGGTTGTCGTCCTGGAAGACGAAGCCGACGTGCCGAGCCCGGAAGCGGGCAGCGGGCCGGGGACGTAGCGAACTCGTCCGGGTACCGAGGAGCTGGACGGTGCCGTCGGTGGGGGCATCGAGCCCGGCGATGCACTGCAGGAGGGTGGACTTGCCGCAGCCGGAGGCGCCGACCAGAGCGGTGAAGCTGCCGACGGGCAGGGAGAGGTCAACACCGTTGAGCGCGATGACATCGGCGTTGCGGCGGCCCTGGACGCGGAAGACTCGGGTGAGTCCGGCTACCTCGATGGCCGGCGGTACCTGCGGCCCCTGATGGTCGGTACTGACTGCGGCGGGATGGCCCTGACGACGGATCATGACAGCCCCCAAACCCCTGCGACCGCAAGGACGATCCAGATGAGGACGGATACCGCTCGGCTTCCCGCCAGGGCGCCCAACCCCCATCGCGCGGCCGGACGCCTCAGCCAGGGCCCCCCGATAATCAGCAGCGCGAGCAGGACCGAGGGCAGCCAGGTCCGCACCTCGGCGTCGCTCATCCTGGCCAGCGGGTCGTGCATCCAGATCGTCACCACCCCAAGCACCTCGGTGCGAGCGAGCCCTTGGAAACGGGCCGGTACCGGCGAGAGAAGGCCTGCGACGTCGACGGCGCAGGGATAGGACAGGGGCGAACGAAACAGGTCAAGGCTCATGCTCACCAGTTCACTCATCACCGGTCGCTGGCGCACTGGTACCAGCTCCCGTCTTCAAGTCGGGCCGACTCCACCTCACCCCCGGTCGAGCGCGCACCACCTCGGGGGTGCCAGCACCACCCCGGGGCGCACATGCGGCAAGTACTGGGGAGCCAGCACGAGTGCACCCCCAGGGCCGGGCCCGTTAGCGTCGTCGGCATGACCTCGGCATCATCACTCGACCCCCTCTTCCCCGACCTTCCTACGACCGCACCCATAGGGGGCCCGGAGGACAGGACCATCCCCGTTCCATCTGCTGCCGACACATCCGCAACCGCCCCGTCCGCGGCAGGCCCGCAGCCCGCCCCTTCCTCGCCGGAGCGCCGTCCGAGCCAGAGCCTCCGGTGGATCAGCATCATCGGCTGGGAGTTCCTGCACGCCGCACTGTGGATGCCAATGGCTGTTCTCCTCGTGCCCTCCATCCTGCTGTTCCACCTGACAGTCCCCCTGGGGGCGTCGCTGGAGCGCGCCGTTGCACGCAGGCTGGGAACCGACGCTCCGTCAGGCCACAAGGAGAACCAGCGCAGGAGCCCGTGGCTGCTGGCACGCGTCGCTCACGTGGAGTTCTGGCGCCAGGACCTGCCCCTGTGCGTGGGAGGCATGGCGTTGAGCACGGCGTCGTTCTTCCTGACCGCGCTCCTTGGAGCCCTGCTCACCGTCAGCGTGCTGGCGCCCTTCATGTCATCCTCTGAGGCCCCCATCAGGGTGGACCTCGGCGGCTCCGAGATAGCGGTATCCGGATTGCAGTCCGCCCCGCTGCTGCTACCGGTCGGTCTGATCGCCCTCAGCCTCCTCCTCGGCGCGCTCTGGGGACTGGGGAGACTACGGCTGCTGCTGGTCAAGGCGCTGTCAGGTGAACGCGAGACGCAGCGTCTCGAGCAGCTGACCGCCGAGGTCGGCCACCTCACGGCCAGCCGAGCCACCCTCATGGACGCCTTCGAGGCCGAACGCACTCGCATCGAGCGAGACCTCCACGACGGCACCCAGCAGGAGCTCGTCGCCCTCGCCATGAACCTGGGCAGTCTGCGCCTGGCCGCTGAGTCCCTGCCCGAGGACGACGCCGCCTCCACGTCCCGGACCGCGCTGCTGGAGGGGATCGATACCGCGCAGGACCGCGCGGAGTCCGCCCTGAAGGATCTGCGTGAAACGGTGCGCGGCATCCGACCGGCGGTCCTGTCCGAGCGCGGACTGGCACCGGCCCTGAAGGACCTGGCGGGACGGGCCCCACTGCCGACCAGCGTCGTCGTCGAGGCGGAGAAGGCCGACCTGGCCCTGATCTCGCAGCCGGTGCGGACAGTCGTCTACTTCGCGGTGGCAGAGGCACTGACGAACACCTCCAAGCACGCCCGGGCCTCGCGCGCCACAGTCGCGCTGCGCTGCACGAGCGCCGGACTGAGCACCGTCATCACCGATGACGGGCGTGGCGGGGCCGACCCGGAGCGAGAGAACGCCACCGGCCTGCGCGGTATGGCGCAGCGGGTGGAATCCATCGGCGGGCGGCTGGAGGTGAGTTCTCCCGAAGGCGCCGGGACGCAGGTGACGATCACAGCACCGCTGACGCCTCCGTGGGGCACGGAGAACTCGCAGGACGGGCGGACGGACGAGCCGCAGGACGACCATCCGGCCGGGTGAGGCAGGATGTGTCCATGAGGATCCTGCTCGCCGACGACGCCGCCCTCCTGCGCGAGGGATTGGCCGGACTGCTGACCACGGCCGGGCACGAGGTCGTGGCACAGGTGGCCGACGCCGACGCCCTGCGCACCGAGGTCGGTCGTCTGGCCGCCGCCGGGGAGCTGCCCGACGTCGTCGTCACCGATGTGCGTATGCCGCCGACCGGCACGGATGACGGGCTGCGTGCGGCGATCGACCTGCGCCGGACCTACCCGGGGCTGCCGGTGGTGGTGCTGAGCGCCTATGTGGCCAGCCCCTACGTGCAGGATCTGCTCGAGGAGACCGAGTCGCCGACCTCCCCGGCCGGGCCGGGAGCTCCCAGTGCTAGCAGCGGGGGCGCTGTGGGCTACCTGCTCAAGGAGCGCGTGGGGCGGGTGGCCGACTTCCTGCACTCGCTCGACATCGTCGTGGGCGGCGGGGTGGTCATCGACCCGGAGGTGGTCTCCCACCTCATAAAGGCGGCCCGGGCCACCGGTTCCACGCAGGAGACCACACAGGTGGTGACCGGTTGCGGGACTGGTGAGGATGTGGGGGCGATGGTGGGCGCAGGATCGAGCGCGGCACCGACAGCGTCTGGTGCACGGGGGCCGGTGCCGGCCGCAGCAGCCTCATCGTCGACTCCCTCGGGTGGAATCGCGAGTGCGGCGCCGGGTGGAGCGGGCCTCGACCGGCTGACGCGGCGCGAGCAGGAGGTGCTCGAACTCATGGCTCAGGGGCTGTCGAACGCGCAGATCGCCGAACGACTGGTGGTCTCCGACGGCGCTGTGGCCAAGCATGTGGCGAACATCTTCCGGGGGCTGGACCTGCAACCCGGCGAGGAGAACCGGCGTGTGCGAGCTGTCCTGGCCTGGCTGCACGCCCGAGCCTGAGACCAGCCACGCCCCCGAACCCGGCCGTACACCTGGGCCTGCGCCCGGCTACCGACGGGGACATCCTGCGCGGCCGGGGACTCTTCCTTCCAGACGGGGGCATCTCACGCGTGCGGGAACCGAATTCCTGTCCCCAACAGCGTCGAATGCCCCCACCCGGAGCAGACCGCACCCAGCCGCACGGAATGTCCCCGGCCGCACAGCACAGGATGGGGCCTGCGGACGGACCCGCCACCCGTGAGAGAGACGTTGGGTGTCTGGGAGCGGTTGGGGCGGGGTTGTGCATCGGGAAGCGGTGGCGCGCGGTGGCCAGACAGTCCTCTAAGGCGGGCCCGATGTCCAAATCGGAAACAAAGGGCTCTGCCGGAGTGAAACGGGCGAAACGAAACCGCATGATTCCGCGGTTCTGTTGCAGGCCCGAAGAACGCGAAGCGTCCTTTGTATCCGATTTGGACACATGCAGTCACCGCAGCGCGACTCCGGTGGCAACTCCGACGCCGGCGACGCGTCCAGCCCGTCGGAGCGACGTGACCCCGCCGTGGGCGCGCACGAGACCAGCACGCGTTGCGACGGTGCGAACCCGGCTGCGGCATTAGGCTGTCCCCATGCGCCTCCACGTTGCCGATCACCCCCTCATCGATCACAAGCTCTCCGTCCTGCGTGACGAGAGGACACCGTCGGCGGTCTTCCGCCAGCTGGTGGACGAGCTCGTCACCCTGCTCGCCTACGAGGCCACCCGCGAGGTGCGCACCGAGGAGGTGGAGATCCGCACCCCCGTGGCGCTGGCCCAGTGCCGCCGCCTGGCCGACCCGCGGCCGATCGTGGTGCCGATCCTGCGCGCGGGCCTGGGGATGCTGGAGGGCATGACCCGCCTGCTGCCCACGGCGGAGGTCGGCTTCCTGGGGATGAAGCGCGACGAGGACACCCTGGAGGTGGAGACCTACGCCAACCGCCTGCCCGACGACCTCTCGGGCCGCCAGTGCTTCGTCGTCGACCCCATGCTCGCCACCGGTCACACCCTCGTGGCCGCCATCGACTACCTGCTGGAGCGCGGGGCGCGCGACGTCACCGCGCTGTGCCTCATCGCCGCGCCCGAGGGGGTCAAGACGCTGGAGGATGCGGTCGGCGAGCGCGCGAACGTCACGGTGGTGACCGCCGGGGTCGACGAGCGCCTCAACGAGCACGCCTACATCGTGCCCGGTCTCGGCGACGCCGGCGACCGCCTCTACGGCATCGTCGACTGACTCACTGCTCCTCCCGCCCGCGTCATTTCAACGGCTCGGTCGGAGGCT
Organism: Actinomyces sp. HMT 175; assembly: GCF_016694895.1. NCBI lineage: Bacteria > Bacillati > Actinomycetota > Actinomycetes > Actinomycetales > Actinomycetaceae > Actinomyces > Actinomyces sp. HMT 175. The sequence goes on along the minus strand of NZ_CP068012.1, from coordinate 185,771 downwards.
GACGTGCCCATTCTGTGACCTCGAGCCATAGATTTCGTTAGGCTCGGGAGACATGACGACGGGGCACTCACCTTCTGCTGGCGACTACGACGCGACAACGGCCCTCAGCAGGTTCGCCTCGCCGCAGGACCTCGAGCGGATCGCCGAAACCCGTCCCGACCTGCACTCGATCCTGGCGACCAACCCGTCGATCTCGCCTCGGGTCCACGAGATACTGGAGCAGTCCGACGACGCCGTCGTGCGGGAGGTGCTGGCGCGCCAGACCGGTCGTGGCGCTCAGTCGGCGCAACCGGCGCAGCCTCCTGTCCCGGGCGAGATCGGCCCGATGGCTCCGACGATGGCGGTGGGAACAGCCGCAGGGACGATGGGGGCTCCACCCCCGCAGGCGATTCCCGCCGGTTCCGGGTACGCGCAGGTTCCTCAGGAGTATGGCGGTCACCAGCCGGGGGCGCCCGGTTCGGCACCACAGGGAGGCTCGTTTCAGGAGGCCTCCCCTCGGGGGTACGGGGCCGCGGCGCCTCAGGGTCCGCAGGGTTCACCCTCCCAGGTCGCTCAGGCGGCGCCGGCCTCTGCGGCGGCCCAGCCCGTCGCGCCGCAGCCAACCGCCCAGGGGTACTCGGTGCCTGCGATGCAGGCAGCGGCTCAGCCCTTGGACCAGCAGACCGCGATGCCGCCCGGGGTGCCGAGCCGGGTGCCGTCGGAATACGTACTGGGCCACGGCCAGGCTTATGACTCGGGGCAGGCATACGGTTCGGGGCAGCCGGTCGCACCGGCCTATGGGACACCAATGTATGCGCCGCCGGTGCAGGCCCCGAAAAAGCGCCGCCTGCTCAAAGTGGTCGCCGTCGTTCTGCCGATCATTCTCGTTCTGGGCGCTGGAGGGGCGGCCGCCTGGTACTTCCTGGGGCGCAGCGAGGCCTACTTGGGTTCAACGTACGTGACTCCGTCGGGCGCCTGGGCGAACGGTGCGAACAAGGCCTGGAGCTTCGACGTCGACCCTCATGAGGATCCTTACGTATTCGGTGATTACCTGGTGATCGTCGACAAGGGGTCCGACACCCTGACCGCTTACAGCCCACTGGGCGACAATATGAAGGAAGTGTGGAAAACCACTGTTGATGACGGAGACTTCAGTTCATCGTATGGCACGTCCTCCGTTCTCCTGAAATGGGGGGACAATACGCTGGTTCACAAGTCCACCCTCATTGACCTGAAAACCGGGGAGACCTCGAAGGCACCCTGGGGAGAAAGCAATCCCACATTAATTGCCGGCGACACCGCCATTTCCTGCAAAGAAAGCGACAGGTGCACCGCTTGGGGGGCAAACAAGAAACAGAAGTGGTCGCGCAAAATTTCCGGAGCAGGAAGTCGCTTCGAATCACTGGACATGTTCAATGCGACTTTCCTGGTCAAGGACAAGCAGCGTTACCTTGCGCTGTTCAATGCCGTCATCAACATCGATAACGGCGAGACCTTATTCCTTGGAGGCGGATCGAAGATTGATTCGGACCTTGTCACCTGGTACTTCCAGGACGGCTGGGGGACCTTGGATCTGGAGGGTGACTCTGAGTCCGATTCGAGTTCATCAGCCGACAGGGAGTACAAAGTAACAGTTTATGATTTCAAGGGGGAGAAACAGGGCGGCTACCGAGAGACCCTACCCGCACACGAGAATGTTGTCGAGGAAGACAAGAAACTCCCCACGGCCGAGGAGCATCGCGCCTACTTCAAGGACCAGGACTTCAGTGACGCCAGCCTGACCGCAAAATCCAACAGCGACGGCTGCATCACTCGGATTAAGCCCAAGCAAGGCAGTTCCATCAACGTTCCCAAGGCGGACACGAACAGCATCTTCTCCGGATGCCCGTCTTTGGCTAAGAGCTCTGAGGATGGCCGCATCGTCAAGTTGATGGTCATGAATCGTGGGGACGCCAATACGATAACTGCGCTTATCAACGTCAAGACCGGGAAGGAGATTAAGTTCAGCGGAATCGACTTGGAGAATGAGGATACGCTCATCATCGCCAAGCCCGACCTCATCATCGGCTACAACAAGTTTGACGGCAAGGTCATCGGTTTCAAACCAGGCTCCTAGGGTGGTGCCGCAGCGGCATTGATACGGCGCTGCGGAGGAAGCTCGCACCGACCACACCCATCAGAAACCTCCGGAAACCTGCGCTCGACCATCACACACCCTCTCTTGGCGGTATACCTCAACAACGTCTGACGCCATGCTGATATGATCTGGCGCATGAACCTCACCGAATCATTTAATGACGTCTTCCCTGAAGATGTACGCTCCCGCTATTTTCTCCGCGAGACTCGCAACGCCACTACCATCCTGCGCGCCACTAACCCAGAATTGTTCGACGAGCTCACGACAGTGCTAAATAAATTCGAGGTCATCAGCGACGACCTCCTCCGGGCAGGAGGTCAGGAATCCGGTATTGCCCGGCGTTTTAACAAAGAACTAAGAAGCCAAGGATGGCGTGAAGCGCGAGTGGACACCGAGATCAAACTCGAGCTCTGCATCATGCCCTATAAATCCGCAGGCGAGACCAGAAAGACAGTGACTTCAACGCCTGTGAGCAACAAGGGCTACAAAGTCGATAACTTCAAGGGGCGCGTCGCCTTGGACCTTGAATGGAACGCCAAGGACGGCAACCTCGACCGAGACATCAGCGCCTACCGAGCACTTTACGATGCCGGTTTCATCGATGTCGGCGTCATTGTCACTCGAACCCAGGAAGACCTTCACAATTTTGCAACTCGTTTACGGCTGCAGCACGGCATTTCTGAGGGTGAGGCGAAGAAGATGTTGGCAACCACGACGACAACGAATCTGGAGAAACTTGTTCCCCGCATGACTCGCGGTGACGGTGGAGGCTGCCCTCTGCTCGCCATCGCCATCTCCAGCAACACATTTGAAAACTCGCCTACACGACAGCCCGAGCCACTTTCTTAGGACGCCCCCGCCCTCGCAACTCCACGCCAGCCCTGGCCAAGAGCCTCCGCACCCGAGTGATGGAGTAACCCGATTGAGTCGAAATCTGCTGAACTGACATCCCTTTTGTATACTCATCCGCCATGATTTGGGCGACGCGATCCGAGAGCCAGTCGCTCATCCGCTCATTTGGCTCCAGGTGCGGCAGGGATTCGATATCACCACCGCCGTACCCCCGCTGAGCTTTCCCCTGCGGCGTGATATCTTCATCCGACTCATTGCCCCACACGGACCAGCCCGGTCGCGCATAACGGGCGAACATCTCCAGGTACGGACCCGGCGAGCAGGACTCGATGAGGTCGTACTGCTCGTCGGGCTTGCGGCTGTGCTCACGCTTGCGTGTCTCGATCATATTGACCGTTGAGCGCCCCGGCGCCAGCGTTCTCATGGATCCTTTAACACCGAACAGGATCGGCTCTGTGACATTGCGGAAGTAGAAGCCGACGCCGCGGCCGTCCGGCCCACCGTCTTTGCGCCGCTTGGCCCAGATGACATTTGAGACGTAGCGGAACCCCCACGCCTGCATCACCTCCAGACCCTCCGGAAGCAAGGCGTTGGGAACCCACAGGTACAGGTGGGCATTCACTGCGGTCACGTCACCGACCGGAAGCTCCTTGATCTCCTCGAGAGACATCGTCCCGTACCTGCCCAGACGACGGTGCTCGGGAGCGACCTTGCCGGTTCGATTGGTAAACCGCCACGGAGGGTCGGCCAGAACGGTCTGGAATCCTCCTTCCACAGTAGGAAGTGGAGCGATTTCTGCTGAGGATCCCAGAATCTTGGACACCCCCCTACGGTACCAGATAAAGATCCGCTTTGACGTCAATAGATCTTTTTGTGTGAATGACCACCACTACCTGCTCGTCGCTTCCTCAAGCCGAACTCCCAAGCAGTTCACCGCTGGGATCGGGCAAGACTGACGCGGATCGCGAACCTCCGCGGCAGCCTGAGGCGACCATACCTCCGACGCTGGCGGGGACATTCCCCGCGGATGGGTGCAATCTGCTCTAGCCGGGGACAGCCCACGCGTTCGGGGACAGGATTCCCGTCCCCGACGGCGTCGAACGTCCCCGCCCGCAACGACATGTCCCCGGCCGCGCGGAGTGCACCCGCCCGCGGGGTGCGCCGCGGGGTGCGCCGCGGAAAGTCCCCACCCGGTGTCGCACGCCCCACCCCACCCACCACTAAGACCTATAAATATTACCGTTTCGTTAAGCCATTCAACATAAGAGAACTCTCACGCTCACCTGTGGTCCCTCTAGGACTCGCTCGTGACAGTGGACGCATGAACACCTCACGCCGCATCCTCGCCCTGGCTCTGCTCATGCTCGTCCCGGTGGCGCTGGCGCTGGCCGCCGAGTTCATGGCCGTCGTCCCCGGCCCGCCCGCGCAGCCCAGCCCGGTCCACCTGACCTCTGCTGGTCAAGGGAGCTGATGCCGATGACCACCGTCCCCTCGTCTCCTCCCCCACTGGCCACTGACCCGGTCTCCGGCCCCTCGGTGCCCGCACGGCTGCGCATCGTCGCCTGGATGCTGTTCGTCGTCGCCCTGGGGCTGACCAGCATGATCGTCTCCGTACGCTCCACCCTCATGGCGGACATCTCCCGCTCCGCCAACGCCGACGTCGCCCACGAGGTCAAGGAGCTGCAGAACTTCGCCTCCACCGGCGTCGACCCGCGGACCTCCAAACCCTTCACCTCCACCACCCGTCTCATGGAGGTCTACCGGGACGGCCAGCAGCTCACCGACCGCGAGGCCGTCATCATCTACAACCACGCCACCGGCAAGGCCACCCAGGCCTCCGGCGCCTCCGCCCCGAACCTGGACCTGACCAGCACGGATCCCTTGTTCGTCAAGATGCTGCAGTCGCCGTCGGGCGCCACCTCCTACGGAAGCGGGGAGGTCCGCTGGGCCCGGGTCGAGCTCGAGCCCGACAATCCCTCCCAGCACCTGTCCGTCATCACCATGAGCTTCACCGCCTCCCGCGTGGACCAGCTCAACGCCACGATCTGGCTCATGGTCGGCATCAGCGCGGCCGTCCTGGTCCTCACCGGCGTCGTCGGGCTGCTCGTGGCCCGCCAGATCCTGCGTCCCCTGCACGACCTGCGCACCGCGGCCGCCTCGGTCTCCACCCAGGACCTCAACCGCCGCCTACCCGTCAAGGGGCGCGACGACATCGCCGGTCTGACCGAGGAGTTCAACGGCATGCTGGACCGCCTCCAGGAGGCCTTCGACGGCCAGACCCAGTTCGTCCTGCGCGCCCACCAGGAGATCTCCGGCCCCCTGGCCGTCATGGACGCGCGCCTGGCCAGCCAGCCGGCTACCCGCAACGTCCTCCAGCAGCGCGCCCAGATCGCCGAGCTGCAGCGGGTCCTCGACGACCTCCAGTCCCTCACCCAGGCCGAACGGCGCGACTTCGCCCACCTCACCCCGGACGTCGAGGTCTCCGAGCTGGCCCGCACCCTGCTCGACGACGTCGAGGCCATGGCCCCGGGCCGCTGGAGCTTCGACCTCAGGGCCCGCGGCACGGCCACACTCGACGTCGAGCGCCTGCGTCAGGCCACCGGCCACCTCGCCCGCAACGGGCTGCAGCACGGCGACGGTCCCCTCACCCTCACCGTCGCCCCCGGCACCGACGGCTACGGCCGCAGCGGACTGGAGATCTCCATGACGGACCGGGGCCCCGGACTGTCCGATGACGACGTCGACTGGCTCTTCGAGCGCTTCACGCACGGCGAGGCCGACGGCAAGCCGCGCGGCAGCGGACTGGGCCTGGCCATCGTGCGGGCCATCGCCGACGCCCACGACGGCACCGTCTTCGCCGTCTCCGCCTCGGGTCAGGGCGCCACCGTCGGCCTGCGCATCCCGGCCGACAGCTCCTGGAACCTGTCCTCGGCCCCCGACCCTGCCGTCGTCGTCTCTCCGGCCACGACCCGCTCCTCACGCACCTCGGCGGACACGGCGCCCCGGGTGAGCGGCGGTGAGCCGGCGGCCGCCCACGACGACGGCACCCACGATGACGACGGCACCCACGATGACGGCGCGCACAGCGCCTCGGGAGAGGAGGCCGGCTCATGACCACCGCGACTGACGCCGTTGCCTCCTTCGAAACCGATGTGCCCACCGTGCGCGAGACCCTGCCGCTCTCCCTGGCCGGGAGCGGCGAGCCGGCTCCGGCCCGACGCCTGCCGTGGCGGCGCATCATCTCCGCCGCCCTCGCCGTGTGCCTGTGCGCGGCCGTGGGCGTGGCCGCCTGGCGCGCCGGCGGCACCGAGGGGAGCCTGACCGTCACCGGCGCACTCACCCTCATCATCTTCATCGCCTCGGTGTGGGCCTGGGCCTTCACGAGCGTGGACGACACCTACATCTCCCTGGGGGCCGCCACCGCCCTGGTCCTCACCGGCGCCCTGAGCCCGGACGAGATGTTCGCCAGCCTCGGCGACGACACGATCTGGCTGCTGGTGGCGGCCTTCGTCATCGCCGTCGGGGTGAGCGCCTCGGGTCTGACGGGCCGCCTGGCGGCCTGGCTGGTGACCGGCACCGACCGCCCGCGCGTCCTGCTCCACCTGGTGACGGCCGCGATCGTCGCCACCGTCTTCGCGGCCCCCTCCACCTCGGGTCGGGCCGCCCTTCTGCTGCCGGTGTACACGGCCCTGGCCGGCGCGCTGCGCACCGGGTCGGGCGACGACGACGCCCTGGCGGCCTCCCGCAAGCGGCTCATCCACGCCCTGTCGATCATCTTCCCCACTGTCATCCTGCTGTCCGCGGTCGGCTCCTTCCTGGGGGCGGGAGCCCACCTGGTGACCTCCCACATCGTGGCCTCGGCCGGTGGGCAGGAGTTCTCCTTCGCCGGCTGGCTGCTGCTGGGCCTGCCCCTGGCGGCCCTGTCCAGCCACCTGTCCACCGAGCTCATCGTGTGGCTGTTCACCCGCAAGGAGGACATGCACCGTCGGGTGCGCGTCGACATCGCCGACCTCGCGGAGGCATCCCCGACCCCGGTCACAGGTCCCCTGACCCAGGCCGAGAACCGGGCCGCCCTGCTCGTCGGCACGGTCGTGGTGCTGTGGTGCACCGAGGCCCTGCACGGGATCGACCCGGCCATCGTGGCCCTCATGGGGGTCCTGGTGACCTCGCTGCCCGGTTACGGCTCGGTGGCCCTGCGCAAGGCCCTGGCCAAGGCCCCCTGGTCGCTGCTGGTCTTCATGGCGGCCACCCTCGCCATGGGGGACGCGCTGGTGTCCACCGGCGCCGCGAAGTGGGTGGCGACCTCGGCCTTCAACGCCGTGAGGATTCACTCCCCCTGGCCCTTCATGCTGGTCGTCGTGGTGCTCTCGACGGCATCGCACCTGGTCATCCAGTCGCGTTCGGCCCGCTCGGCCGTCCTCATCCCGATCGTCGTGGCCCTGGCCCCGGCGGTGGGTGTCAGCCCGGCCGCGGCGGCCTTCGCCTCGACCGCCGCCGCGGGCTTCTGCCACACGCTGCCGTCCTCGGCCAAGCCCGTGGCCATGTTCTCCGACATCGAGGGCATGGAGACCTTCTCCCCCGACGACCTGCGGCGCCTGTCGCTGTTCCTCGGGCCCCTCATGGTGGTCCTGGTCATGGCGTGCAGCGCCTGGCTGTGGCCGCTGCTGGGCCTGAGCTGGTGAGGCCGGGCGACACCCGCGCCCCGGGCCCGCCCTACCCCCTGAGAACCCCGCACACATTGCAACCCTGGAGGAAAGTCATGCCCACATCCGTTCCCACCCGCATTCTTATCGCCCCCTCCGGTTTCAAGGAGAGCCTGTCCCCCGAGGGGGTGTGCCAGGCGGTGGCCGCCGGGGTGCGCCGTCTCCTGCCCGGCGCCGTCGTCGTCGAGCTGCCCCTGGTCGACGGCGGTGAGGGCTCGGCGGCCACGATGGCCCGGGCCACCGGCGGCGACCTCGTCACCACCCGCGTCACCGGCCCCGTCGGCGAGCCGGTCGACTCCTACCTGGCCCGGCTGGGCGGATCGGCCCAGGGGACCTGGCTGGTGGAGATGGCCGCGGCGGCCGGCCTGCGCCTGGTGCCCGCCGGGATGCGCGACCCCGGCGCCACGACGACCACCGGCGTCGGAGAGCTCATCGCGGTGGCACTCGATAACGGCGCCCGGCGCATCATCATCGGCTGCGGCGACTCGGGGACCTGCGACGGCGGGGCCGGCGCGCTCGTCGCCCTGGGCGCCCGGCTTCTGGACGCAGGCGGCGATGAGGTCGACCCGATCGGCTCGAACCTGACCCGGATCCAGCGGATCGAGACCTCCGGCATGGACCCCCGACTGCGCGACGTCGAGGTCCTCGTGGCCGGCAACATGCACAACCTCCTCACCGGTGAGCGCGGTGTGGCCCGCGTGTTCGGGCCGCAGAAGGGGGCGACCCCCGAGCAGGTGGAGGCCCTCGAGGCGGGCCTGGTCCACTGGGCCGGTCTCCTCACCGAGGCCTTCCCCGCCCAGGCGGCCCACCGCGACCTGCTCACCGGCCCTGGGACCGGCGCCTCGGGCGGCCTGGGAGCCGGGCTCGCCGCGGGACTGGGGGCCAGACTGTGCTCGCGCTTCGACGTCCTCATGGATGCCGACTTGTGCGGCGTCGACCTCGATACCCAGATCGGCCGAGCCGACCTGGTCATCACCGCCGAGGGCGCCGTCGACTTCCAGACACCGCGCGGCAAGATTCCCGCCGAGGTGGGACGGCGGGCCAAGCTGGCCGGCAAACCGGTCATCGCGCTGGCCGGCTCCATCGGCCAGGGCTCCGACGCCGTCCACGCCGCCGGGATCGACGCCGTCATGGGCATCATCCCGGTCCCCATGGACCTGACCGAAGCCGTCTCCCGCGCCGACGAGCTCGTCACCGACGCCACCGAGCGGGCACTGCGCCTCATCCTCCTGGGCGCCGCCATCGCCGCCTGAGCCATCCGCACCGACGGGGACACTCTGCGCGGCCAGGTGCCATCCGCTCCAGGCGGGGACAGCCCACGCGTACGGGGACCGGATTCCCGTCCCCGACGGCGTCGAACGTCCCCGCCCGCACAGAAACGTCCCCGGCCACGCAGGATGTCCCCGCCCGAGCCGCACATCCGCCCACACCCCGTGCACCCGACCCCACCCGCACCAACACGAAGGGCCGGTCGCAGTCGGCCCTTCGACCAACCGCAACCGGCCCCGCGCACGGATCCTCAACAGGCCCGCAGCCGCAGCCTTCCGACGTCAGAACGCCGCGACGACCGCCCCGTCGGGCCAGGTCTTGTTGATGTACTCACGCAGCTTGTCGTCGTTGAGGAGCTTGGCGAGCTTCTTGAGGTGCTCGTTGTCCTTGTCGTCCTTACGCACGACGAGCTGGTTGGGGTACTCGGAATCCTTGCCGCCCTTCTCCAGGACGAGCGCGTCCTTCTTGGGGTTCAGCCCGGCGTCAATGGCGTAGTTGCCGTTGATGACCGCGGCCTCGGCGTCCGGCATCGACTTGTAGACCTGGGCGCCGTCAACCGTGGTGAACTTCAGCTTCTTGGGGTTGGAGGTCACGTCGGTGTCGCTGGGCAGCTCGGCGGACTTGTCCAGCTCGATGAGCCCGGCCTGGGCCAGGAGCTTGAGCCCACGCGCCGTGTTGGCCGGGTCGTTGTTGAGGACGATCGTGCCGCCCTCCTTGATGTCCTTGACGTCCTTGTAGCCCTTGGAGGTGTAGATACCCATGGGCTCGATGTGGACGTCGGCGATGGAGACGAAGTCGTAGCCCTTCTCCTTGTTCTGCTGAGCCAGGAAGTTGGGGGTCTGGTAGAAGTTGGCGGCCAGCGAGCCGTCCTCCAACGAGGAGTTGGGCGTCTGGTAGTCGTTGATCTCCTTGATGTCCAGCTTGATGCCGGATCCCTTGGTGAGGTTGTCCTGGACCCACTTGAGGATCTCGACGTGGGGCTTGGGGGTGGCACCAATGGTGATCGTGGCGGTGTCGCCGTCGACCTTGATGCCCTTGACCTCGCCCTTACCGGACTTGGAGCAGGCGGCCAGGGTGAGGGCGGCGGCGGTGGCCAGGCCACCGGCGATGACGGTGCGCCGGGAGATGAAGGAGGACATGGTGGTTCCTTTCGCGGGGCCGGGCGGCCCCCAGTGACGGGAGAGAGGAAAGTCTTGAACAGTGCTGGGGCCGACGGCGCAGCCGCCCGGTTCCAGGCGGCTGAGCGCCTACCCGGCTGGTGATCGCCTCAGCGGTGGTTCACCAGCCGGCTGAGCATGTCGCCGACCAGCTGGATGATGCCGACGATGCCGACAATGACAACCACGGTGATGACCATGACGTCCACCTGGTTGCGCTGGTAGCCGTACTGGATGGCGAGGTCACCCACGCCACCGCCGCCCACGGCGCCAGCCATGGCGGAGTAGCCCAGGAGGGTGATGATGGTGACGGTGGCCGACTGGATGAGGATCGGCAGGGCCTCGCGTACGAGGACCCCCCAGGTGATCTGCCGCCCGGAGGCCCCCATCATGAGGGCGGCCTCGACCTTGCCCCGGTCGACGTCGTTGATGGCCGTCTCCACCAGGCGCGCGTAGAAGGGGATCGCGCCGATGGTCAGCGGCACGCAGGCCGCCTGCCACCCCAGAGAGGTGCCCACGAGCAACCGGGTGAGCGGGATGAGGGCCACCATGAGGATGATGAAGGGCATGGAGCGCCCGATGTTAACGATCTGGGAGAGCACCCAGTACAGGGTCGGGTTGCGGAACTGGCCCCGCTTGCCGGTGGAGACAAGAGCGAGCCCCAGCAGAAGCCCGAGGATGACTGTGATGGCCCCGGAGACGAAGGTCATCGCCAGGGTCTCAACGAGGGCGTAGCCGAGCTTGTTCTGGATGGCCGGGTTGTCGAACCAGGTGCGGCTGCTCGACGCGGCGGCGGCCTGGCTCAGCGGAAGGAGGATCGAGTTCATGAGCGGACCTCCGCAGCAATACCGGCGTGGCGCAGGGTGCTCACGGCCTGTTCGGTGTCGGACGCGGGGACGGTGACGGCCAGGCGCCCGATCTGGGCCTGCCCGATCGTCTCGAAGACGCCGGCGGCGATGTCCCCACCGAGCTCGGCCACCATGGACATGAGGGCGACGGCGGCCGGCTGGCCCGGGTGGGCGGTGATGGAGACGTCGATGACGCTCTCCCCGTGGGCGACGGCGGCCTCGGGCACCTTCGGGAAGGGCACGATCTCGCGTGAGAGCCGGGAGTCGACGTCGAGCACGATGTCCTCCAGGCGGCCGCTCTCCACGATCTTGCCGGCCTCGAGCAGGCTGACGGAGTCGCAGACCTGACGGACCACGCTCATCTCATGGGTGATGATGATGACGGTCAGGCCCAGGGTGTCGCGGACGTTCTTGATGAGGTCGAGGATGGAGCGGGTGGTCTCCGGGTCCAGGGCGGAGGTGGGCTCGTCGCACAGGAGAACGGCCGGGTCGTCGGCCAGCGCCCGGGCGATGCCGACGCGCTGCTTCTGGCCGCCGGAGAGCTGGGAGGGGTAGGAGCCGCCGCGGTCGGCCAGGCCCACGAGGTCGAGCATGCGCTTGACGACCGGGTGGCGCCTCCCGCCGGGGACACCCGCGAGCGCCAGCGGGTAGGCGATGTTCTGCGCCGTGGTGCGCTGGTCCAGGAGGTTGGCGTGCTGGAAGACCATGCCGATGCGGCGTCGGGCCTCACGCAGCTGACTGGACGACAGGGCGGTCATATCCTGGCCGGCGACGCTCACGTGGCCACTGGTGGGGCGCTCCAGGGAGGTCAGGCAGCGCACGAGCGTGGACTTGCCGGCCCCGGAGGTGCCGACGATGCCGTGGATGGAGCCGGCGGCGACGTCGAGGCTGAGCCCGTCCAGGGCGCGCACCTCCTTGCCGCTGCGCAGGCGGTAGACCTTGTGGACGTCGCGCAAGGAGATCATGGGCTCGCTTGGAGAGCCGGACACGTCACCGTCTTCGGACTGGCCGGACTCGGCGGTCGACTGTTCACTGATTGTCACGTATTCCTCCATCGTTCCTGGCGGAAGCACCCGCACCATGAAGGGGGTTGCTGCAATGTCGTCGAGCCAGGTCTCTCGGTTGCTCTGGATGGCCACGAGTAACTTACGCAGCGCCGCCTTGGCGACGCAAGCGAGGCCACCTTCAAGGGACCGAGGTCACGCCCACATCGACGGCGTTCCCGAAGTGCGAGACGAGCCGGGCCGGGCGGGGCGAGCGGTCCGACCCGGGTTGCACGGGGCCCGCTGGCCAGCCCGCTTTCAGCCCGGGCCGTTCGGGCCCCACTGGCCGGCCCGCGCTCGCTCCTCACCCGCGCCCCACCCGGCCATCACCCACCGCTCAGCCCGGACCTCAGTCCACCCGCCACCGGCGCTCCCGCAACATCCTGACTATTCCCAGGTCACGTGTCGGCGCCGCTACTCGCGCCGCACAGGGCAACGTGTTTGGATCTGCTCATGAGTGCGACCTTGGAGCCGACCGCCCCCGACATCCTGGGAGAGCCGTGGGTGGCCCGCCGTATCCCGGTGACCGAGTCACCCACGAAGGCGCCCGGCGCCGACCACGCCGTGCTCGTCTTCCAGCGTGAGGCGGCCGGCCGGGCCAGCCGGCCCCGGCACTCGCGCGCGGTCCTCTACCTGCACGGCCGCAGCGACTACTTCTTCCAGACCCACCTGGCCCAGGCCTACCTCGACGCCGGCTTCGAGTTCTACGCGCTGGACCTGCGGGCCTGCGGGCGGGCCGGTGTCGGACACCCCTCCCCGCACGACGTGCGCGACCTGCGCGTCCATGACGAGGAGATCGCCGAGGCCCTGCGCATCATCCGCTCCGAGCACGGGCACGACGTCGTCGTCCTCAACGGGCACTCGACCGGCGGGCTGCAGGCGGTCATCTGGGCGGCCGACCACCCCGGGACCGTGGATGCGCTTGTCCTCAACTCCCCGTGGTTGGACCTGCGCGGCTCGGCGCTGGTGCGCTCCTACGGCTCGGCCTTCGTGGACCTCCTCTCGCGGCGGGACCCCGAGCGCGTCATCGGCGAGCCGGGCAGCGGCGATGAGGACAACTACGTGGCGGCCCTGCACCGGCGCTGGCGCGGCGAGTGGGACTGGGACCTGGCGCTCAAGCCGGCGCCGTCCTTCCCGGTGCGGGCCGGGTTCCTGGCGGGGATCCGGCGTCTACAGCGCGAGGTCCACCACGGGCTGGGGATCCGGGTGCCGATCCTCGTGTGCTGCTCAACGGCCAGTGGCGGCGTCAAGGCGAGCCTGGAGGAGGCGCAGCGCTCCGACGTCGTCCTCGACGTGGAGCAGATCATCGACCGCTCCCAGTACCTGGGCGACGACGTGACCGTCCGCCAGATCCCCGAGGGCGTCCACGACCTGGCCCTGTCCGGGCCACTGGCGCGCGCCGAGTACCTTCAGGCCATCATGCGCTGGCTGGACAACCGCCTGCACTGAGCGCCTGCGCTGAGTCGCTGAGCCTCAGTCGCGGCGCCCTAGTCGCGGAGCGCGGTGAGCTGCTCGGCGAGCTCGTCGCTGACCCGTTCGACGACCTCGAGGGTGTCGAGGAAGTCGGCCATGGTGCCGTACCAGGGGTCGGGCACGTTGAGGACGCTGCGGGAGGACCCGCCTGCGGCGACCGCCTCGACCTGCTGGGTGGAGGCCGGGTCGAGCTCGCGGTACATGCGGATGCGGTCGGGCTCGGCCCCCAGGCTTGCGGCGCGGCGCTGGAGGACGTTCCAGTGGGAGTCGGTCATGGCCAGCAGGAGGTCGGCCTCGGTGATCTCGGCGTCAGTGACGCGGTGGGCGGTGTGGGAGGCGATGGCGATGCCCGTGGCGCGCGAGACGTCGTCGGCGCCGACGCCGTAGCCGGCCTCGGTCAGGACGCGGCGGGCCCGGGAGTCGATGGGGTTGCCACGTTCCTCGTCGGAGACGCCGGCGGAGGTGACGGTCACGCCGCCCGGCCCGGAGTCGGAGATGCCGGCGGCGGCGAGGCGGTCGCGCAGGACGATCTCGGCCATGGCGGAGCGGCAGATGTTGCCGGTGCACACCATGACGACCCGGTAGGGGCCGACGCCGCGGCGGCCGGGCAGCACGGCGAGCGCAGTGGAGGTGGCGGAAGAGGCGGAGGCAGGGGCGGTCGTCTCGGTGCTGGCGTCGGAGGAGCTCACATCCCGAGCCTTGCGCACGCCGAGCTCGCCTGTCCACTGACCTGTCCACTGATGCAGCCTCCCGGCACCGAGGACGTGCGCTCGCCGACGGGGCCATCCCACGCGTCCGGGGACTTTTGCTCGCGGCCGGGGACACCCTGCGCGTGCGGGGACCGGATTCCTGTCCCCGACGGCGTCGAATGCCCCCGCCCGGAAGGACACGCACCCGGCCGCGCAGAATGTCCCCGCAGGCACAAGATGAAGCGTGCGCGCGGTCGTAGGGTAGGTCGCGCAGTCGCGCCTTCAACCCTCGACAGCGCGGCATAAGGCTCGACCGCGACGGCGAGGCCTGCGTGCCGGTGTTGTACAGGCGGGCTGCGCGGCCGGGCGGCTGCTCGGACCCCGGTTACAGCGCGCGGCCCTCGAGGACGTCGGCGACCCAGGAGCGGGCCACGACGAAGTCCTTGTCGCTGGTGCCGGCCAGGACCGCCGTCGGGCGGGCGTCCAGCCGCGGGTAGGAGCCCAGGAACCGCACCACCGGGCAGGTGCGGTGCAGCCCGATGAGGGCGGCCTGGACCCGCTCCTCGCGCACGTGCCCCTCGACGTCGATGGAGAAGCGGTAGCGCCCCAGGGAGTCGCCCACGGGCCGGGACTCGATGCGCGAGAGGTTGACGCCGCGGGCGCTGAATTGCTCGAGCATGTCCAGCAGGGCGCCGGAGCGGTCGTGCGGGAGGTGGACGAGCAGGGTGGTCTTGTCGGCGCCGGTGGGCTCGCCCACGCGGCCGGGCCGGGTCACCTTGACGAAGCGGGTGACGGCGTCGGGGTTGTCCGCCACGCCCCCGGCGATGACCTCCAACCCGTATTGCTTGGCGGCCAGCGGGTTGCACAGGACTGCCTGGAAGCCAGTGTCCCCCTCGGTGGTGGCCAGCGCGCGGGCGGGCGCCGAGGTGGAGGTCCCGGCGACGTACACGGCCTCGGGGAGGTTCTGGTGGACCCAGCCGCGGCACTGGGCCCAGGCGTGCGGGTGGGTGGAGATGGCGCGCACGTCCTCCAGGCGGGTGCCGGGGCGGCCGGCCAGGACGAAGGTGATCGGCACGGCCATCTCGGCGGCGATGACCAGGGGCGTGGAGGCCACGAGGTTGTCCAGCGTGGCGTTGACCCCGCCCTCGACGGAGTTCTCAATGGGCACGACGGCGGCCTCCACTGTGCGCTCGCGCAGGTGGTCCAGGGCGGTGGGCACGTCCGGGCAGGGGTCGAGCTCGACGTCGACGGGGGCGACCTGGCGCAGCGCCATCTCGGTGAAGGTGCCGGCCGGCCCGAGGAAGGACCAGAGCGGAGCGGGAGCAGTCATGGGCACAGGGTAGCCAGTCCGGGCGGTCGGGCCGGTGGCGGTTTGCTCCGTGGAACGCAGGGGCTCTCACCGGCGGGTCCGGTCCCGCCGCTTGGCCTGGTCCGGAGGGAACAGCCCAGGTCCGGCCAGAGCCGGCCTCCCACAGACTCCCCCGCCACCGTCGTAGGACCCCGCGCCCTCCCGCGGCGGCGGCTGGCCTGGCAGGCTGGGGCCATGAGTGTCTTCCGCAAGCACGACGACGGCCCGGTCTCCACCGCCCTGGAGGCGCAGGGCCTGACCTGGCTCGCCGAGGCGATGGCCGACGGCGGGGCGCACGTGGTGCCGGTGACCAGCGGCCCGGGCTGGCTGGAGGAGCCACGCCTGACGACGACCGGCGTGACGCCGGCCGGGGCGGAGGCCTTCGGTCGGGCACTGGCCGTCACCCACGCCGCGGGCGCCCCGGCCTTCGGGGCGGCGCCTCCCGGCTGGGACGGCCGGGCGCAGATGGGCCGCTCGGACATCCGGCTGCGGCCGCACGCCGTCGAGGAGGGCGAGCCGCGCCGCTGGGGCGAGTTCTACGCCGAGGACCGGATCCTGCCCTACCTGCAGCCCAGTCGGGACAACGGCTCGATCAGCGCCGGCGGGGCCCGAGTCGTCGAGCGGCTGTGCGAGCGTCTGCGCGACGGCGACTTCGACACCGACCAGCCGGCCCTCGTGCGCGCCAGCGCCCGCGAGCGCGGCGCGCGGGTCGCGGTGGCCCGCACGCACGGGGACCTGTGGTGCGGCAATGTCCTGTGGACCCCAGCAGATGAGGCCGCCCAGTGGGCGCTGCCGCGGGCCGGGCTCGGGCCGCAGGAGCCTGACCCCGGGCAGACACCCGTGGGCGGGCCAGCCGGCGGGCCGACGGTGGTCGGCGTACTCATTGACCCGATGGCGCAGGGCGCGCACGCCGAGACCGACCTGGCGGCCCTGGGCGTGTTCGGGCAGCGCTACCTGGATCGCATCTACGCGGCCTACCACGAGGTCTCGCCGCTGGCGGAGGGCTGGCGCGAGCGGGTGGGCCTGCACTCCTGGCACATCCTCATGATTCACGCCTTCCTCTTCGGCGGGGGCTATGGCGGGGAGGCAGTCGCCGTGGCCCGCCAGTACCTGTGAGCGGCCCGGCCCCGTAGGCTGGTCGGGTGAGACCTCGACGACGTCAACAGCGCCTGGTGCGCGGGGTCGTGTACGTCCTCGTGCTGCTGGTGGTCATCGGCATGATCCTGGCGGTGGTGGGTCCGGCCCTCGCCACCGCGGCCCCGACGGCGCCGGAATCCGAGGCAGCACCGGCGTCCCAGCAGGCCTCCCAGCCGGCCTCCGATGCCGCCTCGTCTTCGCGCTCGTCTTCGCGACCGGCGCCGGTGGTCGTCCTGGCGACGAACAATCTCACCTGGGCGGACCTGCAAGCACAGGCCTCCCGCGAGGGCGCCGGTCAGGACTCCGATTCTTCCGGCGTCGGCCCGGCGGCCGACCGCCTGTTGGCCTTCGCCGGGCGGGGCGAGCCGATGAACCTGTCCGTGCGCACTCCGGCTGACCGCACCTGCCCGGCCGACGCCTGGCTCACCCTGGGCCGGGGCAGGCGCGCGAGCGCCGTCGAGGCGTCCGCTTCCTGCGCCGGCCCCACCGCCGCGATCCCCCACAGCACCCCCCTGGTCGGGGCGCTCGGGCAGGACGTCTCGATCCAGACCGTCGGCCCCGGCACACAGCTGGCCACAGGAGCACCGGGGAGCTCACCGGGCAGGCCAGCCCCCGGGGCGCCGTCGGTGGCCGATGCCCTGACCGCCGACGCGGACCTCACCTTCATCGACACCGCGAGCGCCGCCTCCACCGACGCCGAGCGGATCGCCGCCCTCGACGAGGCCCTGCGCACCGTCCAGGAGCAGTCGCGTCCCGGCACTCGCATCCTCGTCGCCTCCCTGGCCGACGCCGAGGCCCCCGGCCCCCAACTGGCGGTCCTGCCCGCGGGCACGAGGAGCGCGCGCGGCACCTCCGGGGGTCTTGTCGTCGGCGACTCCACGCACCAGGCGGGCCTGGTCCAGCTGACTGACCTCACCCCGACTCTCGTCTCCGCCCTGGCCGGCCGCCGCGACCCGGCCTTCGACGGCCACGCGCTCACGCTGCCCGAGACCGGTCGCGCGGGCGTGGCAACGACCGACACAAGCACCGCCACCGGGGGAGCCCGTATCTCGGGGCTCGCCGACGATGCCCTGCACGCCCGCGCCTCCCAGGCCACGGTCATGCGGGCCGGCGCCCTGCTCATGGGCCTGGCCGTGGCGCTCCTGGTCTGGGCGGCCGTCGCGCTGCGCGCCCCGAAGGCGAGCCGGCGCGAGGTTCTCCGCCGCCGGGTCACGTGGGTGGCCGTCTACCTCGGCGGCCTGCCGACGGCGTTGCTGCTGGTCAATGCCGCCCCGTGGTGGCGCGTGGGGGCCCGGGCCGGTTCTCCCTCGGGGTGGGCCTCACTCGTCGCCGTGGTCGCGGCCGCGCTGATCGCGGCCGGGATCGTGGGACTGGCCGCCGGGATCGTGGGACTGGCCGCCGGGATCGTGGGACTGGCCGCCGGGATCGTGGCGCTGGTACGGCGGCGCAAGCGGCCCCGCTCCGCCACCTCACCGAGTCCGTCACCCTCAGCGGTTGGTGCCGCAGCCACCCCCGAGCCGACCGGTTCCGCTGGCGCCCCCTCCGCCCAAGGAGAGGCCACGGCCGATCCGCCGCCGGGCGAGGCCGACGGCCCCGAGCCCGCCTTGCCGTCTCCACCCCGCAACGGAGCGAGCCTGACGGCGCTGCTGGTTGCGGCGGCGATCCCGCTGGCCTGGCTGGTCGACGCCGCCGCGGGCGCGCCCCTGGCCTTCAACAACCCGCTGGGCATGAACGCGGTGGTGGCGGGCCGTTTCTACGGGGTGTCGAATACGGCTTTCGCGCTGGTGGCCGGCGCGCTCATCGTCGTCATCGCCGGCGTCTGGGAGGTTCTGGGCGGCGGCCGGCGGAGCGCGCTGCTGGTGACGGCCCTGCTGGGCGGGGCGGCGCTGCTCGTCGATGGGGCCCCTCAGCTGGGCGCGGACGTGGGCGGCGCCCTGACTCTGGTGCCGACGCTGGCCTTCCTCGCTGCGGGCCTGGCGGGTCTGCACCTGAGCTGGCGGCGCTGGTTGGCCATCGGGGCCGCAACGGTCCTGGTGGTGGGCGGCTTCGCCGTCGTCGACCTCCTCCGGCCCGGTGGGCCCACGCACCTGGGGCGCTTCGCCCGTCAGGTGGCCGACGGCTCGGCCGCCGGCGTGCTGGGGCGCAAGGCCTACGCGCTGGTCGGCCCCTTCGTCACGAAGCCGGTCATGGCGGCAGCCCTGGCCTGCGCCGTGGTCATCGTGGTCGCGGCCCTGTGGTGGGGGCGCCGGCAGGTACGGGCCTGGCGCTCCGGCACGAGCCCCTACGCCTGGCTCGCCCCCGCCGCCCACGGGGACATTCCACGCGTGGGGGGACGGGAATCCGGTTCCCCAACGCGTGGAATATCCCCCTCCGCGCGATGGGTGACGACGGCGCTGAAGTCCCTGGGTGTACTGACGCTCGTGGCCGTCCTGGTCAACGACTCCGGTGTCACGATGGCCGGCTTCATCCTGGCGTCCGCCGCCCCCGCCCTGCTGGCGCTGACGCTGGCCGGCAGTGAGTCGGCGCGCTAGCTCTCGGCCGTCTCCGAGGCGGCCTGCGAGCCCTCACCGTGATGCGGCTTCTCCGCGACCTCGACGTCGTCGTCGGCCTTGGGGGGCTGCGGCACGGCACGGTAGGCGAAGAAGTGGTCCTGCTCGGCGGCCGCCCTCTCGAAGGAGGCGCGCGGTACGCGGTGGCGGCGCAGCTTGCGCCGGGTCACGGCCCGCAGGACGTCCTTGTACTGGGAGGCGCGGTGCATCGTGCCGGCCCGGTCGTTACCAGTGACGCGGTGGGTGATGTCACAGGGGACCTCGATGACGGCGAGCCCGGCCACGAGGACGTCGATGGTCAGGCCGACCTCCACCCCCCAGCCGTCGGCCAGAGGCACCGCCTTCTCATAGGCCTCACGGCTCAGGCATCGCTGACCGGACAGCGGCGCCACGGGCAGCCACCCAGTGGACAGCGAGATGGCCCGCCTGGCGGCGCGCACGACCCGGCCGCGGCCGCCTGCCCCGGACTGCTTGGGAGGAACCGCGATGGACATGTCGGCCACGCCGTCGACGACCGGAGGCACCAGCTCGGCGCAGGAGGCGGCCGAGTCCCCCAGGTCGGCATCGATGAACAGCAGCAGCCGGGCGGGACCGTCGGAGTAGTCGCGCATGGCGACGACGGAGGCCCCGGTCTCCATGGCGGAGGCCTTCCCGCGTGAGACGGAGTGGCGGACTGTCACGGCCCCGGCGGCGCGGGCGTGGTCCTGGGTTCCGTCGGTCGAGCCGTCGTCGACGACGATGACGAGGTCCACTCGCGGGATGGAGCGGCAGGCCCGGACAGTGGTGGCGATGCGCTCAGCCTCATCCTTGGCAGGGATGACCACGGCAACGCGCTGGTCGGGCCGCTTGGTGGAACTCACTCCCCCAGGGTATCCAGACTCCCGGCCTCCAGCCGATACCTGAGCGCCTCGTTATCGCACGCCTTTTTTGTGAGGCCCGTCAAGTTCTGCGATCTCATGCCATGCGGCGTGGAATCCTCGGGATTCGCGCGCAGCACAGGCACACCCACCGACCCCCGCGCACGTCGCGCCGACCGCTGCGACACGCCGATGCACCACGAGGAGAGCACCCCTCGCCACTTTCAGACTTTCCTGGGTGATCTTGTGTCAAACCTTCAGCATGGGACCACGGTCCCCGGAGAAACTGAGAAATCTTGCAGCAATGAATCAGGATTCCTCATTCGGGAGCTAGAGTCACGTATTTCGGCATGTCACACCCGGTTCTCGTGGCACAGTGGAGACAAGGAGCCCGTCAACGGAGCCGGGTTCCGCCGGCGCATTTCGCGTCCTTCCGTGTGCCGGGGCGACTCCCCTGCCGCCCCGGCACGCCTTGGTCCTCCAGCCCTGCATCCTTCATGCAGGTCAGTGCAAGGCGCTTGCGAGCAGATCGAGCCCCACGCTGCCCAGGTCGATGCCCCGGTTGTGGAAGGCGCGCAGATCCAGCTCGCCGCCCTCGGTGCGGGCCTGCGCCTGGGCACTGCGCCGACCGGCCTGCCAGACCCGTTCCCCCACCGCGTAGGCCAGCGGCTGGGCCGGCCACCCCAGGTGCCGGGAGACCTCGAAGCGCAGGCGCCCCTCGGAGATCACGGTGTGGTGGCGTAGCACGGCGGTGACGGTCGCCCGGTTCCACTCGTGGCAGGCCCCCGGGAGGGCGGCGACGTCGTCGGGCACGGGGAGCCGGGAGTGGACGCCCAGGTCCACGAGGACCCGGGCCAGGCGCCACCGGCGTGCCGCCAGGCGGCCGAAGCGGTCCTCGGGCGTGGGCATGAGCCCGAGCTCGTCGGCGAGGGACTCGGCGTACAGGCCCCAGCCCTCGTCGCAGCCGGGCACGGAGCCCAGGTAGCGCTGCCAGGCGGTCAGGCGCGTACTGGTGGCATGCGCGCCGACGTGGACGTGGTGGCCCGGAACCGACTCGTGCAGGACGGTGGTCCGCTCCATCCACGGCCACACCAGCTGCTCGCCGTCGGCCAGGGAACGCATGATGACGCCGGGCCGGCGCTCCCCGCCGGTTCCGCGCGGCTCCTCGTAGTGGACGGCGCCGTCGCCGGGCTCCCCGAGGCGCACCCGGGGGCGCCCCAGGCCGTCGGGCGGGTCGAGGATCCGGCCGACGACGGCGTCCCAGGCCTCGTCGGCCACTTCCTGCGCCCAGATCGTGTAGTCCTGCGCGCGCACGGCGCGGGTCGGGTCGGCGCGCAGGTGCCGGTTGAGGCTGCCGGCATCGGCGCCAGGCCCCAGGATGTCGACGGCGATGGCGTCCTGCTCGGCGATGACCCGCCCCAGCTCCTCGGTGGCCCAGGCGTAGGTCTCCTCGGGGTCCACCCGGGTGCCCAGGACGCGGCGCATCCACAGGGCGTGGCGCTGCGGGCCGACCCCCTCAGCCTGGGGCGCCCGCGGCGAGAGCGTCGTACGCAGGTGGGAGGCGAAGTCCAGCGCGGCGCGGCGGGCGACGATGTCCGCCTCCTGGAGCTGGACGTGCAGGGTGGCCGGCAGGTCCTCGGGCAGCCCCAGGGTCCGACGTCGGGCCAGGTCGCGCGCCTGCCCGGCGACGACGTCGACCTGACTGAGCGGGGCAATCGCACCGGCCTCGGCGGAGGCGGCCAGGGAGGCGGCCAGCCCCTCCAGTGCGGCGGGCAGCGCCTCCAGGCGGGTGCGGTGCAGGTTCCAGGCGTCCTCCCACTTGGCCTCGGCCTCAGCGAGATCCGCCTCCTCGGAGCCGGCACGGTCGGGGGCCTCGGGGGGCCGGTGCAGCTGGCGGGCGATCTGCTGGAACGGAGAGGAGAGGAAGCCGAGGTTTCCGCCCTCCTCCCCGGCGGAGATGAACTGGATGGAGGTCTCCAGACGCTCCAGGAGGTGGCGGCGCAGGAGCTCGTCGGAGCCGGTCGAGCGGTCGACGGCGGCCACGCGGTGGCGCAGGGAGCGCTCGGCACTGAGACGCTCGACCAGCCCCGCGGGCGAGTAGTCGGGCAGGATGGTTCCGCCGGGCAGACCGGTACGGGCGGCCGCCTCGGGGTCGTGTGCGCACAGAAGCAAGGCGTACTCGTCGGCAAGGTCGCGCAGGACGACGCCGGCCGCCGCGGTCTCGGAAGGCGAATGGACCGAGGAGCGGGTGGCGGACTGGGCGGAGGTGTGGGCGGCGGGCGCCGCGGAGGCGGCTGCCTCGACCTCACGCACGCTCAAGGGGACGCCGGCCGTGCGGACGGCCCGCCAGGTTCCTGAGCTCGGGTGCTGCGGATGAACCGGCGGCCGCTCGGGCGGCCCGGTGCTCACCGGGCTGGTGGCGGGGGCGGGTGCGACGTCCGCCGTGTCGGCGGGGGCGCCCTGCGGGTGGGAGTCGGCCGCAGAGGCAGCGGGTCCGGTTGGAGAGTGCTTCGAGGAGTGATCGGTCATAACAAGCAGGCCTTTCGCTTCACTCGCCGCATGGCGGGCGGGCCCGGCGGCGACATTGCCGTCTCACCAGGGCGCCAGGAAGCGGAACAAAGGTCCATAGGCGTCGCAGATCTGACGGCGAAGAAGATTGGATGAATTGGTGGGCGCCCCGCTCTGTTCGAGGGCGGTGGGCGCGGGCGGGAACTGGTACTGGTACTGGTGCTGATGCTGGTCCAGCCCCGGGGCACGTGACTCAACGATGAGCCCGGGCCGGGACCTCGGTAGCGGGCGAGGGAGCGGGACTCCCTGCCCCCTCCTGCCGGTGCGGAGGCCCGAGAGGGACTGGCCGGCGATCAGCAGGGGCTACCGGATAGCGGTCGAGGGGCATCGATGGCGGCCGGCCGATGAGCAGGAGCCCAGCAGGCTGACACGCATAGCCGTCAACCGCGGCGTGGAGCCGCAAACAGTACCGGTCATCAGTGCTCCTCTCATCCTGGACGGGCCGGGACGCCCCGGCGCGGGGCGCTCGTCGTGCCGTTGTTGTGCTGTGATGGTTGTGACACGATTGAAGGACGCTGTGGCGGCGGTGTCAAGGATCTGCGGCCGCGGTTCACCCATACCGATATTCGCGCAGGTCAGAGGTATCTTGACGATCGTCATGCATCGCTGCGCTGCCGCCATTGGGAGCGCTCACAGGCGAGTGCCGCGCCGTCGTCAGTCCGTACCCTCCGGCCCGGACCGACCGCATGGTGGTCACTCGTCATTGACAGCACGTGCCAGGTGTGCGCAACACGGCCCCTCCCCATCCACCCCGCCACGCCTGCCCGCCGCTTCCCGGACCGCCGCCAATGCTGAGGGGGACATTCCGCGCGGCCAGGTGCGTGTCCTTCCGGGCGGGGGCATTCGACGCCGTCGGGGACAGCAAACCCGTCCCCCAACGCGCAACACGTCCCCAGCCGGAAGAAAGTGTCCCCGCACGCGCAGGATGTCCCCACATGCCAGCGAGCTCTCGGAGACACGGCGTACGTTGGTCGTACCCAATGCCGCGCGCCTTCCGCTGAGTCGGTGGCACCGGTGCCCGCGGATGGCGACCGACAGCACCACCGCCGACACCACCTTCGTCCGCGCAGCCTTGCGCACCATCGTCACGATTGGAGACAGCTGATGACCGCTAAAACGACCCTCAAGAACACGGGCGACCGCACTCTCATCATCTACGCCCACCCCTACGACGGCTCCTTCAACCATGCCGTGCTCGAGACTGCTACCTCCGCCCTGGACAAGGCGGGCCGCCCCTACGACGTCGTCGACCTCTACGCCGACGGCTTCGACCCGCGCATGCCCACCGAAGAACTGGCCCTGTTCACGGAGGGCGGCACGCTGGACCCGCTGGTGAGCCACTACCAGAAGCTCATCGAAGGGGCCTCGCGCATCGTCATCATCGCACCGATCTGGTGGAGCGAGGTGCCCTCCATCGTCAAGGGCTTCGTCGACAAGGTCATGAAACAGAACTGGGCCTACCACCCGACTGCCTCCGGGGTGAAGGGGCACCTCACCCACATCCAGCAGGTGCTGGTGCTCACCACCTCAACCGCCCCGACCTGGTTCCTGCGCCGGTTCTGCGGCAACTACGTCGGCTCGGTGTTCCTGGGCGCCGTCCTCAAGCAGCTGGGCATGGGCGGGCGGAGCTGGGTCAACTTCGGCAAGGTCGGCAAGACCGGCCGACGCCAGCACAAGAAGCACCTCAAGCGCGTGGCCCGGCTCGTGGTGAAGTGACGCATGAGCCCCGGTGTGACCGCGGCGCGCCAAGCCGAGCTGAACTCGGGACGAGACGAGTCCCGAACCCTGGCGGAGATCCTGGCCATCACCCATTCCGCACTTCTGACGCAGGTCGTGCCGGAGGCGCCCGAGGGGCTGGTGGAGGCGGCCAAGCACGCCGACTCGCTCGGCATCCTGGCCCGTATGCAGACCATGGGCGAAGCGCTGTATACGCACCTGGGTCACTCCGCCTGCCTGGATCTCGCTGACCACCCGGCCGACACCGTCCGGGGCTGGGCGGTCTTCGCCCTGGTCTCCCAGGAGAAGGACGCCGACGTCGACACGCTGTTGGCCCTGGTGCGACCGGCCGCGGACGACCCGCACTTCGGAGTGCGCGAGTGGGCATGGATGGCGGTGCGACCGCACCTGGTGTCCCAGCTCGACGAGGCGATCCGCGCGCTGCGGCCATGGACCTCGGAACCCTCGGAGCGCATTCGGCGCTTCGCCAGCGAGTCGCTGCGTCCGCGGGGCGTGTGGGCGCGGCACATTCCCGCGCTCAAGAAGGAGCCCGAGCGGGGCCTTCCGCTGCTCGAGCCGCTGCGTGCCGACTCCTCCCGCTATGTGCAGGACTCTGTGGCGAACTGGATCAACGACGCCGCCAAGACCCAGCCCGCCTGGGCCAGGGAGCTCTGCGAGCGCTGGCAAGAGGAGTCGCCCACCCCCGCCACCGAACGGATCATCAAGCGAGCACTGCGCTCGATCCGGTGATGGTGTCGGCCGGCTGGTGGCCGAACCCGGACGGGCTGTCCTCTCAGTAGTCACGTGCCCCTCGACGGGGGCATTCCACGCGGCCGGGTGCGTGTCCTTCCGGACGGGGGCATTCGACGCCGTCGGGGACAGCAAACCCGTCCCCGAACGCGCGAGATGCCCCCGGCCGGAAGAAAGTGTCCCCACACGCGCAGGATGTCCCCGGCCGTGAGGGAATGTCCCCATCAGCGGGGCAACGTCACGGCGCTGGCATACTTCGGTCGTGCCCGATACCGCTCGCCTCCCCCTGAGTCGGTGGCGCCTGCTCCCCCGCCGCCTGGTCCAGTTCGCCCTCCTGGAGCTGGCCTGCTGCGCCTTCGCCATCGCCATCTTCGTCGGACTCGCGGCCAGTGCCCTGATCTGGAAGTACACGAATCCGCCGATCGCCCGTTACGACGCCCTGCTGATCTACGTCGTCGTCGTTCAGATCGCCTTCGTGGCCCTCAAGCAGGAGACCTGGCGCGAGCTCGGCGTCATCTGCGCCTTCCACCTCATCGGGCTGGCGCTGGAGGTGTTCAAGGTCCACACCGGCTCCTGGGCCTATCCGGACGCGGGAGTGGTACGCGTCGGCGGGGTGCCGGTCT
Source organism: Actinomyces sp. HMT 175 (assembly GCF_016694895.1). Classification (NCBI taxonomy): domain Bacteria; kingdom Bacillati; phylum Actinomycetota; class Actinomycetes; order Actinomycetales; family Actinomycetaceae; genus Actinomyces; species Actinomyces sp. HMT 175. The sequence goes on along the minus strand of NZ_CP068012.1, from coordinate 160,073 downwards.
TCTCCGGATTCATGTACGCCTCCGTCGGCTCCTACATCTGTCAGGCCTTCAGGCGCCTCGACCTGCACGTGGGCGGTTTTCGGTGGTGGCCGGTGAGTCTGCTGGCCGTGGCTGCCTACCTCAACTTCTTCACCCATCACGTCATCGTCGACCTGCGCTGGGTGATCGCGGCCGGTTTCCTCATCGCCCTGTGGGGAAGCGCCGTCCACTTCACTGTCGGCGGTGACCGCTACTGGATGCCGACGACGGTGGCCTTCATCCTCATCGGGGGCTTCCTCTGGCTGGCGGAGAACCTGGCCACGGCGCTGAGCGCCTGGCGCTACCCCAACCAGGCCGACGGCTGGCACCTGGTGCATGCCGGCAAGTTCGGCAGCTGGGCGCTGCTCATCTCGCTGAGCTTCGTGCTCGTGGCCGCCATCAAGGCCAAGGAGGGCACCCTCTACGGACGCGGCCTGCCGCGCGTGACGCGCCGGCGCCTGCACATCGCCGAGACCTGAGCCGCGCGCTGCGGCCCCGGGTTCACCGTCCACCCATTCGACCTGTACGTCTTCACGTAGGGCTGCGCACTGCGCACGCAGGCCCACCACCACGTCCTCGTCACGTCGCCAGCGAGCACCGGCCTACCGCGATCTCTCGACCGACAGGCCCACCACCTGACCCCACCACCGACACTGACGGGGGCATTCCGCGCGGCCGGGTGCGTGTCCTTCCGGACGGGGGCATTCGACGCCGTCGGGGACCGGATTCCCGTCCCCCAACGCGCAAGATGCCCCCGGCCGGAAGAAAGTGTCCCCGGGCGCGCGAGATGCCCCCGTCAGCGAGGGGCCGGTCAGACCAGCAGGAGGAGTCGCCCGCCCCAGCCAGCACCGATCCGGGCATTCTTCGCAGTACCCGGCAGAAATTCCGGAGGGCGACGCGACGAATGCCCGGCTCGACAAGAAAAAGAGTCAGAGATTGACCTGGCGGGAGATGATGCCGGCCTTGGCGCGGCGGACCTCGGGGCTCAGGGGGCTGGTGTCGGCCAGTGCTGCCTCCAGGCGCTTGCCCATGGCCTGCAGCGGCTTGGTGAGCTCCTCGGCCTCCGTGCCGGCGACGAGCTCCCACACCGGGATGGCCAGGCCGTTGGCCCGGAAGGCGCCGACAAAGCGCGCCCCCTCCTCCAGGTCGGACTCGCGCGCGGCGTAGATGCGGGCGAAGGCGTTGAAGAACTCGTCCTCATCCTCCCCACGCGCCCAGCGCACGAACTCCTTGGCGCCCAGTCGGCACCAGTAGGCGTGCTCGACGCCGGGAACGGGCCGGGTCGGGGCGATCTCCTCCTTGGCGCGCTCGATGGCCTCCTCGATGACCTGGCGTGCCTGCTCGTTCTCGCCGGCCGCCTGCGGGTCGATCCAGAAGTCGAAGGTCTCGCGCACGGAGACGACCGGCGGCTCAGTGGTGTCGAGGATGTCCTGGAGGCGCGGGCCGGGCTCGGGCAGGCCGTCGGTACGCAGGGCCTGGCCCTCCGGCAGCTCGAGGGTGGCCAGGACGGCGGCGGCGACGTCGCGGGAGGCGTCCCCAGAATGCATGGAGGTCTGCATGGCCACGAGGACCTCGCCGTCGGAGCGCTTAAGCCCCTGGACGAACTCGGGAAGGAGCGTGACGAGCTGGACCTGCTTGCCCCCGTACTCCTTGGTCAGGCGCACGGTGGCCGTGGCGGCCGGGATGATCTGAGCCATCGCCACGAGGTCCTCCTCGGCCGGCAGACCGGCGAAGGGACGGGCGACGAACTCGATGCTCTGCTTGCGGGGCTTGGCCGACGCGGGGGCTGGACGGCGCCCGTGGCGCTTCTTCTTCGACATGCCCGTCAGCCTACCGGCCACGCGGCGCCCCACCCAGGCCGACGGCGAGCCGTCACCGGCCCATGACGCGCCTCACGGCAGTTCTCCCCACCGGTTCCCCCGACGTCACAGGGAGAACAGTCCCGCCGCCGCATGGAGTGGGGAATGCTAGTCCCATGCGATTCAGTGCGGTGGGCCTTCGGCACCTGGGGATCCGTGTTGCTCGAATGGCCTGGAGCAGCCGGCTGCTCCAGACTGCACTCGTGCTCGTCGTCATCAGCGTCTTCCTCACGCTCGCACAAGCGTGGGCTCAGCAGCGACCAGTCATGGCGTCCTCACTCACTCAACCGGAGGCGCCGGCGTACTCAACCTGGCAGGCCTCGGCCGAGACGAATGAGACGACGTCATGCGACACCTCCACCGGCACGAGCCCCGCACCGGGAACCCAGTGGAGTGAGGCCTGGCGCTTCGACAGCGGAACCGACCCATCCGCGACTCTGAGCTCCCCCGTGATCCACCGATGCGGGAACTACCTCGTTGTGGAGTCCCGCGGAGAGAAGGGCGCTCTACGCGGTTACCTCCTTGACAAGACAGGCCCAAGGATACTGTGGGAGCTGCCGGACAAGAACATCCACGTATGGGGATCTCCATGGTGGGGCGGGCACTTGGTTCTCAATCACGAGATTCTCGATCCGGCCACCGGGCGCACAGAAGCCGCCCCGTGGTCCTCAGACGACTGGCCGTACGTCATCTCCCCTCATCTCATCATCACCTGCGACACCTACAGCAGCACCAACCGGTGCAGCGCCTGGGACTGGAGCGGCGGGCGGCCCACTCGGCGCTGGGAGCGCAGGTACGACGCCCAAACCACCCCTCTGCCGTCACGAATCGCAGGAGATGACGCCACTGGAAGCATCCTGGTGTCGGCCGTCTCGGTTAACAACAACTATGCGGCACGGACTGGTCTCATGAACCTCGCTGACGGGAGCGTCCGCACCGACTGGGCGGGCGAGGATCTGGGGAGGGAATCGACATACATCCCCGCGCACGACGGGTGGATCCACATCCCCCGGGACTCCGAGACCGCTGAGGCCTACTCCCTTCAAGGAGAGCCGAGGGGGACATTCCCCCTCTCCGGGAGCAATGCGGCGCTGCTCCTGTCGGAATCGGGAACCCCCACCGTGGAGCAGTTCCAGCGGGCCTACGAATCGGGGGACCTCTCCTGGGCCACGTACACCGTCGAGTGCGCCTCCCCCAGCGCCTGCACCTTCAACGGCACCCCCGTGACGCTGCCCCTCGAGAAGGGCCTCGACCGGACTCCGGGGCGAGGCACGCTGCAGCTCGGCTGGCATCTCACCAGCGACCGACACATCCTGGCGGCCCCGTTCGCATTCCACCGCCAGTGGAGCCAGGCGACAAACGATGAAACATCCCTCGTCATCGACACCCGCACGTCGCGGGTCATCGCCCCTCCGGGGAGATTGGCGCATATTCAGGCCAATCTCACCGACTCGCACCTGATGATCGGCATCCACGGGACCGAGATCGTCGGCTACATGCCCACCGCGTGACGGTCCGCCTACACCCGCACCGCGGTTGCCGTCGACGTCGCGGCAGCGGCATTGGCGACCGCATCACGACGTCGTGCCACCGCCGTTTCCACGGCGGCCACGAGGCGAGAGATCCGATCCAGCTCAGCCAGCGCGGCAGCCGGAGAAATCTCGCCTTGATCCAGGCTGTTGGTCAGCTCTCCCAGCCTCCGATTCTGGTGGCCGACCCAGTTCTGGACAGCCTCGACCTGGAGCCCGGACCGGCGGCGGCTTGCGGATCGCACCATCCGGGTGACTGATCTCAGGCGCTCAAGAACCGGTTCCTGCAGCTTGCCCCAGACCTGCTCCCAGGTCGGGGACATCGTCAGCATGGACACGGTGTCCACGATGACATCGTCGCCGTCATCAAGGGCTGCGGAGCGCCGCTCGAGCTCCAGGGCCTCGTGTTGAACGCTCTTGCTGAACCAGTCGATGCCTCGAGGTTCACCGAATCTGTTCCAGGCGCGTGCGACGTCGTCATACTCGGCCTCGAAGCGCTGGTAGCGCTGTGCGAGCTGATGTGACTCCGGTGAACCGGGCTCGAGCGTTCCCACGCGTAGGGCGGTTGAGTCGTAGTCGTAGGTCACCTGTGCGTAAGAGCGGGCGGCTGCTCTTGCTCGACGACGGGCACTGAGCCCTCTCCGACAGTAGATGACGAGCCTGACCACTCCTGCCGCGCACAGCACCCCTGCACCGACAACGCCGATGCCCGAGACCGTCATACCGTAGGGACCCAGGTAGGTCTCGGCTTGACGTCCCATCGCCACGACACCGCCGTTCCAGTCCTGAGCGGCGAAACGTGACGCCGCCGCGTCCTGGATGGCGACCTGCTCGGATCGCTCCAGTGACACGTCTGCGCCGGGGTAGAAGGCCATCTGGTGCGCGTGAGGGGCCACCGCAATGACAACCACTCCTTCTTTCCAGCGACCTCCGCCCGAGGCTCGAAAGTCCTGCCGGTAGTCGAAGATGTTCTCGGCGTAGTTCGCGGTAGCCGCATCCAGGTTGTTGATACCCCACCCCGTCAGCGATACGACTTCAAAACGAATGTCTTGCCGGAATCTCAGACTCTGCAGATCACGCTGAAGAGCCCGGGAGTCGAAGATGCCGGCTTCGTCGCGAACATTGACGGTGGGGGCATGGCCTTGCCGGAACGGACCGAGAATCGCGAGTGGAAGCGCAGAGATCATCAGCGCACATAGCGCAATATTTGCAACAAACGTGATGACATCGGAGGTGTTGCGCCGCTGACGCTCCGGAACAGTTCTCCCTAAGACCATCGTATTGCCCACTTCCGCTTCTTGCTGGGTTCACGCTTCCACCAGGGATCCCTAAATAGCAGGGCATACCGGTAGGCGTTGTACACATCCATCACTGGGATACTCACGGACAGTGCACCCACGCCCTCAGTCGTTACCGCGACCTCATCAACCGCGGGCGACCTCGTGAGCATACGCACAGTGCTTGACATTCGCGACACTCCTCCCCACCGGTCAGCGGACTTCAGCCCCTCGACGTCAGGAGCATCTTGCCCGTCACGCCCGATTTGAGCACCACCCAGCATCATGGAGATCTTCGAGCGCGGGCTGCTGCTCCACGAATTCATGTACTTCTTGTACCGGCGACGACACCTCCTCCTCTCACCCCTCGACATTCCGGCAAACACCCCATCGACAAAGCGTTCCGCGACCTGCCTCAGTTCCGAAACCACGCGACCCAGAACATCGAGCCCCTCCGCAGGCCTTATCTGACCTTGAGACAGCCTGCCTTCAAGGCCGTCGACCATCGAACGCAGGGAGGCCACCTGCTGCATTGCACTCGTGAGCTTTGAGTCATACGCGCGCCCGCCTGATGCGCCGAACCGCTTGACTGCCTGCATATCTGCGAACACCGCATCGCACTCGTTCTGCCACGCGTCTCGCCAGAACTCGGTCAGAGACAACAGTCGGGCACAGTTGATGACCGCCTGCTGAACGGCATCCAATTGCATTGAGTAGGCTTTGACATAGGCTGCTTTATTCCCCACTCTCAGTCCGTACCACTGAAGTCCTACAGGAGTCCCCAACGCACTCCATGATCGCTCAAGTCGACGATAGTGCTTCTGAAGCACCATATACCTGGCAAGAACCTGAACCCCGTACGGCTCGTCAACAGGAATGAGCGACATGAACGCACTCATATCGGCACGCCGGCCAACGAGCCGCTCGTAGGCCTGCCGAGCCTCCTCAATGCCCGAGCGCGCTATTCTTCCTCTCGTCAGATAGTATCGAAACCAGAGGTTGGCAGCAGCCATGAAGATCAAGAACAGTGCGGTGACCCTGAACATCCTGGTAAAACCCAGGTGCCAGCCGATATAGGAGGAGGCAGTTCTCACGGCAGTGACCACGAGCGCATCCTCGTCACGGTCACTCTGGGTCAAATACTTTTGAATCGAGTACCACACCGCACTTTGGCCGTCCGAGTCAATCTCCAGATTCGGCCCGTAAAAGAAGTTCCTCCCCTGTCCTGCCAGCACATCATCATAGTCAGTATGTGGCGCTTGAGCGACGATCATCACGTTATCGGCCCAGCGCCCTGAGTCCTCCCACGAGATCCATGGGACATCCGTGGGGTGGGTGCGAGCGTAGTTCCGCACTTCCTCCTGAAGGCTTTCAACTTTAGAATTGGGGAGGTTCACGACCACCACATGGGTCGCCTGCCGGAAGGTGAGCTTCTCAAGCTCCGACTTGACCTGGTCCCGATGAAGAATTCCGGCCTCATCATGGATCTCCACTGTCGGGTGAAATTGTTTCGCAGGATAGAAGGGGGATTGTCCGCCGTTGATAATGAATGGCGCGACCACAAGTGCTACACCAATAAGGAGATTACCTACATACCCGAGGATCGCTCGTAACCCACCGAGCTCAGAGACTGTTGGCGGCTTCTTCACAGAGCAGCACCCCCAGGATTCTGGATCGTGTCCACCCGAGTCGCGGCGCCGGTATTCACAGCGGCGTCGAGCTCGATCAAACTGGCCGTCCTCTCAGCGAGACGAGCGGCCTGAGCACGAATACCGCGACCGAACCATTGAGCACCGCGCGGCTCCCCGAAGTCCTTCCATGCTCGACTGACGGTGTCATACTCGTCCTGGAATCGTCGGTAGTCGGAACCAACATCCCGACTCTGGCGGGACCCCTCCGGCAGGGTTCCCGCCTGCAGCTCGGTGAGATCATAGTCGTAGACGACCTGCATCATCTTCTTGTGGGCAGCCCTGCCAAGGCGCCGGGCCGTGACGCCCCGCCATATGTAGAAGGCGAGCCATCCGCTTCCCGCCATGAAGGCGAGGACCGCTCCGGCCACCCGCATCATCGCGCTGTTCCCACTGTCTGAACCGATGTATGTCGCCAGCTGCTGCCCCATCGCCACGGCTCCGCCATCCCAGTCGTTCTGGGCGTAGTGGCTTCCCGCGGCGTTCTCGATCGCCTCCCGCTTGTCGGCAGACAGCTGCAAGTCCTTCGCCGCATAACAACGCACCCACCGCGACTCGGGCGCCACGACGAAGAGGATCGTTCCATTCACCGGACTATCGACTCCGGTTCCCTGGAACCAGGGGGAGCCCTGCGTACTGTCGCCAGCGTACTTGACGGTCTCCTCGTCAATGTTGCCGATACCGGCCCCGGGGACCGAGAGCACAACGATACGAACCTCACGATCGTAGTGCTGCGCCTCCAGACCGCGGCGAAGAGTCTGCTCGTGATAGATGCCGGCCTCATCGCGGACGACCACATCGGGACGATGCCCAGATGCGGAGGGGTAGAGGAGCACCGCCGGCAGAAGCAGGATCGCGATCAACGCTCCGGCAATATTCATCACGAACATTGCGACCGCTCGAAGACCTCCAAGGCGGATGATCGCAGATTGCTTCATGTGACATTCCTTGTTAATAACCGAGCCAACCTCGAACGACGTACCACCTCCGCTCTCGGCAGGTTGAGGTTAGCAGCATCAATCGACCGCTCTAGACCAAATGTATTCAGTTCGTCGTTGCGGACCAGTGGACCGGCGCAAAACCCGGCTCAGAAGCTCGAGGAGGAGCCCGCCCCGGAGAATCCGCCGCCACCCCCGGAGAAGCCACCCCCTCCCGAGGATCCGCCGCCCGGGGTGAAGGTTGACGCCGCGCTGTAGCCCATCACCAGGGACGAGACCGGGACGAAGGAACGGAAGGCCGCATTGTCGAAGCCAGTGAGGCCGGCGATCGCCGGCGACGCCGAGTTGACGCGGATCGTGGCATGGGGGTCGTACCTGCCGTAGCCGCCGCCCAGGGACCAGGCGCCGCTGTAGGCGGCGTACCGACCGGAGCCGCGGTAGCTGTTGAAACGGCGACGGCGCTCATCGGCGTACCGCGAGGTATCGACGTCGATGGCGTAGCGGGCCAGGCCGTCGGCCTCCCCATGGGTGGCGTCGGCGATCCGGTCGAGCTCGTCGAGGGCCTGAGACGGCTGGAGCCTGCCCGCCGAGAGGTCCATGGTCATGTGGTAGAGGCGCTCATGAAACCAGCGAACCTTCTCCCGCGTACCCATCGTGTTGACCGGCAGCCTGCCGGAGGAGTCGATCTTGTGGCACAAGGTGAGGAGCGCCTGGAGGTCCTCCAGGGCCGGCCCCTGCTCGTTGTACCAGGCCTGCTCCCAGCCACGGTCCTGGTTGAGGAAGGTTGCGGTGTTGGCGACGACGTCGTCAAGCGTGTCCAGCGCGGCCGATCGTCTTCGCAAGTCGGTCGCCCTGCGGAGCATGGAGAGACCGAACCACTGGGTGCCTCGGGGGCTGCCGAAGTCTTGCCATGACCGGGTCAGGTTCTCGTACTCGTCGCGGAACCAGCGGTAGCGGGCCATGACCTGCGCCCCGTGGGGCTCCTCAGTGGGGATTCGCTGGGCGTGCCGTTCAGTGGCCCTGTAGTCGTGAGCGACCTGCGTGTAGTGGCGCAGCGCCTCACCGGCCCGACGGCGGGCCATGAGTCCTCGCCACAGGTAGACACCGATACCGGCGGCACCGATCCCGGCGACCGGGAAGGACACCTGCAGGAGGAAGGCTCTCAGGTCGCTGCGAGGCTTACCGACGTACTTCGTGGACTTCTTCCCCATGGAGACCAGACCCCCGTCCCAGTCCTTCTCCCGGAACTGGGACTTAGCGGCTTCCTGGATGGCGTCCTCCTGGCTGCTCATCACCTTGACGTCCTCACCGAAGTAGCAGCCCACCTTGCGCGAGTCGGGGGCGACCGCCAGGATCACCAGGCCGTCACTCCAGTACTTGGGGTTCGACGTCGAGACCCACGGAACATCAGTGTCGCTCGCATGCGAACGGGCATACTCCAGCACAGCGTCGTCGAGGTTGGAGACGTCCTCACCCGGCACTGTCAGGACAGCCAGGTGGACCTGCTTGCGGAACTCAAGGTTCTTGAGCTTGTCGCTCAGTGCTGCGCTGTCAAGCACGCCGGCCTCGTCCTGGACCTCGATCGTGGGCCGGTAGGTGGCCACCGCCTCCTTCTTCGATGGCCAGAGCCATACGATCAGCGGCGAGAGGACCATGGTCAGGCCCAGGACCATGATGGCGGTGAAGGCCACCACTGAACGGGTTCCGCCCGAGCGTGTGGCGGGGTTCTGCCCCAGCTGCTCCATCCGAGCCCCACTTCCCTCCTGAATCCCTACTGACCGAACGTTTTCAGTGCCGATCCTAGCGGGGGCCGGGCGGCCCCGGAGGCGGGCAGAGGCAGTATCGACAGGGCCCGCCCGCACCGGCTCAGAAGCTCGAGGAGGAGCCGGAACCGGAGAAGCCGCCACCACCGCTGTAGCCGCCGGAGAAGCTGCTTCCCGAGAAGCTGGACCCGGAGCCGGAGCTGCTCGACGGCGTGTAGGAGGAGGCCGAGCTGTATCCCACCACCAGGTCGGAGACCGGGGTGAAGGAACTGAAGGACCCGCCGGCACCGACGCCCGAGCTGGACGAGCCGGATGAGCCGATGGCAGAGATGGCCGGAGACGAGGGGTTGAGGCGGATCGTCGAGTGCGGGTTGTAGCTGCCGTGTCCCCCGCCCAGGTACCAGTAGCCGGCGTAGGCGGCATCCGTGGACGAGACCGAGTCGTCGTAGCGACGACGGCGCTCGTCGGCGTAGCTGGAGGTGTCGGCGTCAATGGCCTCGCGGGCGAGCCGGGAGGCCTTCGTCTTCGTCTCACTGGCGATCTCGTCGAGCTCGTCCAGCGCAGCCGAGGGCTGGAGCGAACCGTCCTCCAGCCCGGCGGTCATGTCGTCCAAGCGCTGCTTACGGGAGCGGACCCAGTCCCGCTCCTGCTTGGCGCGCTCAGCGATCGAACCGTTCTCGGCGGCGTCGGAGCTGTCGACCTGATGGCACAGTCTCCGCAACGACTGCAGGTCCTCCAGGACCGGCCCCTGCTCGTTGCTCCAGACGCGATCCCAGCCGGGCGACAGGCTCAGGAAGGTGGCGGTGTTGGCGATGACGTCGTCGAGCGAGTCCAGGAGCTCGGAACGCTTCTCCAGCTCGGTGGCCCGTCTCAGCACCGACATGCCGAACCACTGGGTGCGGTAGGGGTTGCCGAAGTCCTGCCAGGAGCGGGTGACCTTCTCATACTCCTCACGGAACCACCGGTAGCGGGCCATGACCTGGGCACCGTGCGGCTCATCCTCGGGGATCGTACCGGCCAGGAGCTCGGTGGTCTCGTAGTCGTGGGTGACCTGCGAGTAGTGGCGCAGCGCCTCGCGCGCCCGGCGTCGCGCCGCGAAACCGCGCCACAGGTACCACCAGAGCCAGATGAGGCCCACGAGTGCCGAGATTCCGGGCAGGACGTAGGTCGTGCCCACGTCGCCACCGCCGGGCCGACCGATGACGTCGGCGGTCTTGGCCGCCATGGAGAGAGTGCCCCCGTACCAGTCGGCCCGGCGGTACTGTTCCTTGGCGGCGTTCTGGATGGCGGCCTGCTGCTCCAAGGGGACCGCGACATCCTCACCGAAGTAGCAGCCGACCTTGCGCGCCTCCGGGGCGACCGCCAGGATCACCAGGCCGTCGCTCCAGTAGTTGGGGTTCGACGTCGAGATCCACGGGACGTCGGTGTCGCCCTGGTGCAAGCGGGCGTACTCCAGCACCGAGTCGTTAAGATTGTCGACGTCCCAACCCGGGACTGTGAGCACGGCGACGTGGACGTCCTGACGGAAGCGCATCGCCCGGATCTCCTTGGCCAGTGGCTCGCTCTGGAGCACCCCGGCCTCGTCATGGATCTCCACGCTGGGGTGATGGCTCCCCCCGAAGGGCCAGATGACCATGATCGGCAGCACGGCGATGAGGGCCAGGCTCACCACCACATTGGCGACGAAGGCCGTCACCGACCAGATTCCACCGAGCCCGACGATGCCGGACCGTTTCATGTGCCTCATCAGCACTTCCTTCCTCTGACGTGAGCGTGGCGTGTGAGGTGTGCCGACGTCAGCATCCCGGGAAGGTCCCGTCCCCGAGATATCCCGCACCGGCATTCAGGAGCCGTCGCGGACCGGCGTGGCCGACAGGCACGACGGCTCTCCCATTGGCACCAGAGCTGACCGGGTTCCAGTAGCCGGCGTTCCTTCCGGGTCCGACGACGTCCGGCAGGGCGTGGGTACCCGGACGGGCGGAGGCTTCGCCGTCGAGAGAACCGAGAGAGCTGCTGAGGGCAGGCTCCGCACCGGCCGCACTGAGCGACAGGCCATGCCCCGCCCGGCGAGCATCGGCCGCCATCCAGGCAAGCTCGTCAAGCGCCGCCGAGGGCTGCAGCAAGCCGGCCGACAGCTCCGCGGTCATCTCGCTGAGGCGCTGGTGGTGGGCCCGCACCAGCTCGCGCACCTCCACCGTGCCGCGGGGAGTGAACGCGTAGGAGTCGATCCACTGGCACTGGCTCAGGAGCAGGTCGAGCTCATGAAGAACCGGCTGCTGCTCCTGGCGCCAGAGCCTCTCCCAGTTGGAGGACAGGCTCAGGAATGCGGCATTGCTGGCGATGATGTCGTCGGTCGACTCCAGCGCGGCCGAGCGTCGCTTGATCTCACGGACCCGCTGGAACACTCCCGGTTCGAACCACTGGGCGCCCCGGGGGCTGCCGAGGTCCTGCCAGGAGCGGGTCAGGCTCTCGTACTCGTCGCGGAACCAGCGGTAGTGGGCCATGACGTGGGCGCCGCGGGTCTCGCCTTCAGGGATGAGACGGGCATGGAGCTCGGTGACCTCGTAGTCGTCGGTGACCTGCGCGTAGTGCCGCAGCGCCTGCTCGAACATGCGCCGTGCGGACAGACCGCGCCACAGGTAGTAGGCGATCCCGCTGGCGCCCAGCAGGGCCGGCAGGAGCGTGAGGGCGGCGAGCGAGGGCGCCCACGCCGCTACGGCCACCGGTGAGAGCACGGCCGCCAGGCCCACAGTCATGATGATGCAGAAGGACAGCAGCGAGCGGATCCCTCCGAGGCGGATGACGAGGGGAAGGCGCGTGGGCGGCATCGTCTTCCTCTCATGAAACCTCGACGTGGGTCCTGGCCGGCTGGTGACTCTGCGGCCGCCGGCCGTGCCTCATCCTTACCCGCGGTCACGCCGTCTGCCATGGGGAGAGCAACACGGGGCGCCCTCGACGAGAGGACACCCCGTGGACGTGGAACCGGGAAAGAGCCTAGTGAACGGGTCGCCCCACCGGCAGGGTCAGACACCCCGTGCTGGTGGGGGCGGCGCCCCATCGGATGCAGCCGGCCCCGGTTCGCACCCGTACGACCAGCGCCGGTTGCGCGAGTGCCGGCGTGGCTTCGGGGACGGCTCTCGATCGGACCGGCTCAGGACCGGGCGGCTCAGGACCGGGCGGCGATGGCCTCGATCTCGACGCCGGCCCCCAGCGGCAGGGCGGCCACCCCGAAGGCGGCTCGGGCCGGGAGGGTCTCGCCGGTGAAGTAGCGGGCGTAGACCTCGTTGACGGCGGCGAAGTCGGCGATGTCGGCGAGCAGGACCGTGGTCTTGACGACGTCGTCGTATCCGAGCCCGGCCTCGGCCAGGATGGCGCCCACGTTCTTGAGGACCTGCTCGGCCTGGGCCTGGATGTCTCCCTCGACGAGCGCGCCGGTGGCCGGGTCGAGCGGCACCTGCCCGGAGACGAAGACGAGCGAGCCGGCCCCCTGACCGGTGGAGACGCCCTGGGAGTAGGGGCCGACGGCGGCGGGGGCGTTGGTCGTGGCGATACGGCTGACGGTCATGGGTTCCTCGTTCCTGCTGGACGCTGGGGTTCGGCCGCGTTCCCGGCGGGCGGAGTGGCGGCCCGGGTGGCAGCGCAGTGGCGCCGACGCCCGGGCCAGACTACCCATGCCTTTCGCATCGCCCGCTTCCTAGACTCGGGGTGGTCGACCGCATCGGGGTCGGCGCACCCCGCTTCGCTCCTATCGAAGGACTGCCGTGAAGCTGCCCTCCATCCCCTCGCGCGACGACCTGACCGCCCGGGCCCGTGGCCTCGCCGGACAGGCCGCTTCCGGCGCCGCCAAGGCCGCGGACACGGTGTCCCGGGCCGCGGCCGGCGCGGCCGCCCAGACCTCCCAGCGCCTCGGCGTCGACCGGCTTCCAGGCCTGCCCGGCCTGTCCCGGCCGGCGAAGGATGACGGAGCCCCGATCGACGTCGACGCCGGGCCACAGATCACGGGCACCGCCTTCGCCCGGACCCTCGCCACCGCCTTCGCCGCCCGTCCTCACACGCGCAGCGCCAGGAGCCTCCTCATGGGCGCCGACTTCCTGCGCACCGGCCTTCGACTGGGAGGCCGCGAGCGCAAGCAGCTCAAGAGCCGCGGATTCGCAGCCGAGACCACTGGCGCCACCGGCGCGCCCGACCTTGATGTCGCCGAGCTCATCCACGTCCACGGCCGCCGCCTCCCCAATCTCATGCGCAACGCCTCCTACCGGGTCATCAAGCGTGACGTGCGCGCCGTCACCGACCACGGATCGGCTACCGGCTCACTGCACTGGATCGGCGTCTCGGAGCAGGAGCATGCCCGGGGCGCCATGGGGTGGACCCGCCTGTGCGTGGACACCGATCAGACGGACCGGCTGCCCATGCTCTCCGGGGACCATCACCTCGACGTCGTCATCGCTCCGGTGGGTCAGGAGCCCGGCGAGTACGCCAGTGACATGGCCGGCCTCCTGCCGCAGGGGATACCGGCTGAGGCGTGGCAGGCGCTGACCGCCGACCCGACCCGCCCGGTCACGCGCCTGCACCTGCTGGGCCAGGACCGTATCGGGGTCGACGCCGGCGGAGACACCTACACGTTGTTCAGGAACGTGCCGCACACGGTGCGCGGCTCGCTGCTCATCATGGGCAACCGGGTCAGGCGGGCCGAGCTGTGGCTGGCGGATCGTGCGAACATCGACATCCTGGAGTGGCTGCCGGTGTAGGTGTAGGGGCACCGGGTCTCACCCATCGGGCCTCGCGCCCACCGCTGGCCACCCGCCTCCAACCCACCACCTCCAGCCCGCCGGTCGGCAGCACGGGCAGCCGCATGGCCCCGACTGGCCGCGCCCGCCCCGCCGCCCGGGACCTACGGCACTTCCATGGCGGCCCTCGCGGCGAGCCCTCCCACAACGCCGTCGTCGTCGGACATAGAGCCCCGCCGATCACCGCGTCCCGGCCTCGGAACGGCCAGTGTTTCGCACAGCGAAACGGGCTGATCCGGCCAGTGGCACGTGACACACTGTGCCCATGCACGCACGCGCAGGACAGCCAGCACAGCCCGAAGACCTCATCGACGTCGACGAGGTCGTCTCCGCCTACTACGACCTCGTCCCCGACCCCGCCGTCCCGGCTCAGAAGGTCGTCTTCGGTACCTCCGGGCACCGCGGCTCCTCTCTGGACACCGCCTTCAACGAGGCCCACATCGTGGCCACAACCGCGGCCATCGTGGAGTACCGCCGCTCCCAGGGCACCGACGGCACCCTCTACCTGGGCCGCGACACGCACGCCCTGTCCGAGCCCGCCTGGCGCACCGCCGTCGAGGTGCTCACCGGGGCCGGGGTGACCACCGCCGTCGACGCCCGGGGTGCCTACACGCCCACCCCGGCCGTCTCACACTCCATCCTCCTGGCCAACGGCGCCGGGACCGAGGCGGGGGTGCGCACGAGCGGCCCCGGCCTGGCCGACGGCATCGTGGTGACCCCCTCCCACAACCCGCCACGCGACGGCGGCTTCAAGTACAACCCGCCCACCGGCGGCCCGGCCGGCTCCGAGGCCACGACGTGGATCGCCAACCGCGCCAACGAGCTGCTCGCCTCCGGGTGGCAGGACGTCCCGCGGGTCCCGGTCGCTGAGGCCCTCGACGGCCCCCACATCATCAAGCACGACTACCTGGAGACCTACGTCACCGACCTGGAGAGCGTCATCGACCTCGAGGCGATCCGCAAGGCCGGCGTGCGCATCGGGGCCGACCCGCTGGGCGGCGCCTCGGTGGACTACTGGGGCGCGATCGGTGAGCGCTACGGCCTGGAGCTCACGGTGGTCAACCCCGAGGTGGACCCGGCCTGGCACTTCATGACCCTGGACTGGGATGGCAAGATCCGCATGGACTGCTCCTCCCCCAACGCTATGGCCTCGCTGCGCTCGACGATGACGCCCGACGCCGAGGGTAAGACCCCCTACGACGTCGCCACCGGGAACGACGCCGACTCCGACCGCCACGGCATCGTCACCCCCGACGGCGGGCTGATGAATCCCAACCACTTCCTGGCCGTGGCCATCGAGTACCTCTTCACCCACCGGCCCGGCTGGCCCGCCGACGCCGCCGTCGGGAAGACCCTGGTCTCCTCCAGCCTCATCGACCGGGTGGCGGCCGCGATCGGGCGCACTCTCATCGAGGTGCCGGTGGGCTTCAAGCACTTCGTGCCCGGGCTGCTCGACGGCTCGATCGGCTTCGGCGGCGAGGAGAGCGCGGGGGCGTCCTTCCTGCGCAAGGACGGCACCGTGTGGACCACGGACAAGGACGGCATTATCCTGGCCCTCCTGGCCAGCGAGATCATCGCCGTCACCGGCAAGTCCCCCTCCCAGTTGCACGAGGAGCAGGTGGAGCGCTTCGGCGCCAGCGCCTACGCACGCATCGACGCCGCCGCCTCCAAGGAGGAGAAGGCCAAGCTCGCCGCCCTGGCCGCCGAGGACGTGACCGCCACCGAGCTGGCCGGCGAGGAGATCACCGCCCGGCTGGTCGACGCGCCCGGCAACGGGGCCCCCATCGGCGGGCTCAAGGTCACCACCGAGGACGCCTGGTTCGCCGCACGCCCCTCGGGCACGGAGGACGTCTACAAGATCTACGCCGAGTCCTTCAAGGGGGCCGACCACCTGGCCCAGGTGCAGGAGGAGGCCAAGAAGGTGGTCGCCGCGGCCCTGGGCGACTGACGGCGCGCTGACCTTCCCTGCCCACCGAGCCGGGCATTTCTCGAGGCCCCGACAGTATTTCTGTCGGGCTACGCGAGAAGTGCCCGGCTCAGCACCTGCCCGCCTCCTGCCCTGCCTCACACCACCCTGTCTCTCGCCGCCCTGCCCACGGGGACATTCTGCGCGTACGGGTGCGTGTCGTTACGGCCGGGGGCATTCGACGCCGTCGGGGACAGCAATCCCGTCCCCGGGCGCGCAGGATGCCCCCGACCGGAAGAAAGTGTCCCCACACGCGCAAGACGTCCCCGGTCGCGGGGGCGGGACGCGCGGAGACGGTAATGCATGCTCGACGTCGATCTACCGACTGGTGAAAATATGGTCATGGGTACCACCGACTCCCCCGTCCTCCACATCCGCACGGCCCGGACAGCCCGGGCGGAGCAGGCGCAGGACGCGGCCATGGCCGCTGCCCTGGAGGCCATCTGCTTCCCACCCGAGCAGGCCGCCAGCCCGACAACGATCGCCGAGCGGATGGCTACCTACGCCGACCACTTCTGGCTCATCGAGGACGAGGGCGGCATGCTGCTGACGCTGGTCAACGGACCGTGCACCCACGCGCGCGATCTGAGCGACGAGATGTACGAGGCGCCCACGATGCACGACCCCGACGGGGCCTGGCAGATGATCCTCGGCGTCGCCACGGCTCCCGCGGCTCAAGGGCAGGGGCTGGCCACCCGACTGCTGCGCACTGTCATCGAGACAACGCGCGTCCATGGCCGCCAGGGCCTGGTGCTCACCTGCCTCGACGACCTCGTGGGCTTCTACGCGCGCCTGGGTTTCGTCGACGAGGGCCTGTCCGCCTCCCACCACGGCGGCGTGCCCTGGCACCAGATGCGGCTCACCCTGGTCTGAGCATCCCGCAGCATTCGGAGCTTCACCCGAGCGGTGCCGTCTTACCCCGCACTACCCCACGGGGACATTCCACGCGGCCGGGGGCGTCTCGTTCCAGACGGGGCCATTCGACGCCGTCGGGGACAGCAATCCTGTCCCCGGGCGCGCAGGACGTCCCCGGCCGGAAGAAAATGTCCCCGAACGCGTGAGACGCCCCCGGCTGGAGTGGAACGT
Source organism: Actinomyces sp. HMT 175 (assembly GCF_016694895.1). Taxonomy (NCBI): domain Bacteria; kingdom Bacillati; phylum Actinomycetota; class Actinomycetes; order Actinomycetales; family Actinomycetaceae; genus Actinomyces; species Actinomyces sp. HMT 175. The sequence goes on along the minus strand of NZ_CP068012.1, from coordinate 143,162 downwards.
CCCCGGGCGCGCCGGACGTCCCCGGGCGCGCAGGATGCCCCCGGCCACCACTGCCGTCATCGCAACCACCACCTGGCCCACCCACCACCGCAGTGTCCCCACACGCGCGGAAAGTCCCCGCAGATGGCGACTCGCCGGATGCCACAGGTCGCCGGGTGCAAGCCCCCTCCACAGGGCTGACGCCGTCGGGCGCCTCCTCCCGCGCTTCGCCCCACGATGGGAGACATGAGTGCCACCATCCTCGAACGCACCGACCTCGCACACAGTCCCAGCCCAGCACCATCGCTACCGCTGCTCCTCACCTCCGACCCGGTCATGACCGGGGCATCCCGTCTGTTCGCGGGCCCGGGACTCACCCGCATCGCTCCGGGGACCTACGTGCCCTCCCAGGAGTGGGCGGAGGCCAGGCCGGACCTGAGGCACATGACCCTCATCCGGGCCGCGATGGTCAAGACCCGCGGCGACGTCGTCCTGCTCGGCCCATCAGCGGCCGTATGGCTCGGGCTGCCCCTAGTGGGCCGCCTCCCCGGCCGAGTGCAGTGCCTCCGCCTCAGCGAGGCCCGGGCGCGCACAGCACTGCTTCAACGCCACCGCCGCCCCGGCCTGAGCGACCTGCTCAACGCATCCGGCACCCACACCTCGTCCGTCGCCGACACGGTCGTTGACCTGGCCCGGTGGGGCGGGCTCACCCAGGGCGTCTGCGCCATGGACGCCGCCCTGGCCGCCCACCTGTGCACCCGCGCCGAGCTGAACGACGCCGTCGACCACCTGGCCACCGGCGCCCGCGGCATCCGCAGCGCCCGCACCGCCGTCCACCTGTCCGACGCCCGCTCCGAGTCCCCCGGCGAGTCCCTCTCCCGCGTGCGCATGTGGCAGGCCACCCTGCCCCGCCCCGACCTCCAGCACGAGGTCCACATCGACGACCACACCTACCGCCTCGACTTCCTGTGGCCCCGCACCAAGGTGGTCGGCGAGTTCGACGGCCGCATCAAGTACCGCAAGAACAGCTTCGGCAAGGACGCCGAGGACACCGTCCTCAACGAGCGCCGCCGCGAGCTCGCCCTGACCCGCGCCGGTTACGACGTCGCCCGCTGGACCTGGGAGGAGGCCTGGCCAACCGACGCCCCCGCCATGCTGCGCGAGCTCGCCCGCCACGGCATCCACCCCACCGGGGTGCGCTGGTAAGACGCGGCCGAGCCGGGCACCGACCTAGCCACGGGGACATTCCGCGCGGCCGGGTGCGCGCCGCCCCAGACGGGGGCATTCGACGCCGTCGGGGACAGCAATCCCGTCCCCCAACGCGCAGGATGCCCCCGGCCGGAAGAAAGCGTCCCCGCACGCGCAGAACGTCCCCGACCGGAAGAGAACGTCCCCAGCCAGCTCTGGGGGCAAGCGATTAGGGTGAGGGCGTGAGCCAGTCACGCCCGTCGAGGCCGTCCAAGCACCACGTCGAGCACCCCTCCGCGCACACCGATCCCCCGCGCCCGACGCCGGCCGCCGGATCGGCGGACTCCCCCGCGCCTTCCGCATCCTCCGCGCCAGCGGGCTCCCCAACGAGCCCGGAGGCCGCGTCGACCAACCAGGCCCTGACTCCGCCGGGAGCCACCACGGCGCCCTCCGGCACCACGGCGCTGCGCCGAGCCCCCTCTCAGCAGTCCCGCCCCGGCCCGCAGGACGACATCATGCTGGCCACAGGCAAGCCCCGGCAGACCGCGCGCCCCAAGCCCCCCACCCAGGAGCAGATCCGCCGCCAGCCCGGCCGCAAGGCCTGGGTCCCCAACCAGCACGGGGCCTGGTCGATGCTGGTGCTGCCGCCGATCGTCGGCTGGGTGGTGGGCGGCTTCAGCTGGGTGAACCTCCTGTTCCTTCCCGCCTGGTGGGGCGGCTACCTCACCTACTGGTCCTGGTCGCAGTGGCTGCGCACCCGCTCGGCCCGCAAGCGCGCCCTCATCATGCTGCCGCTCCTGGTCTACACCGGCTGGACGGCCTCCCTGGCCCTCATCACTCTGCTGGTGGCGCCCTACCTCATCCAGTGGGCGGTGCCTCTGGCGCCACTGTTCGCCATCGCGTTGCACCAGGTGTGGCGCGGTCACGAGCGCTCACTGCTCTCGGGGCTGTCGACGACGACGGCCGCCTCCCTCATGGCGGCCGTCACCTACAGCCTGGCGGTGCGCGGCGACGGCGGCTTCCTGGGCCTGGGGACACCGAGTTCCCCACTGCCGGGGGCCTCCCCCAGCGGCGCCCTGACGGGCTGGTCCTGGATGTGGCTGGCCACGGCGCTGACGGCCGCCTACTTCGGCGGGACGGTCCCCTACATCAAGTCGATGATCCGCGAGCGCTTCAACTACACGCTGCTGGCCGGCACGGTGGCGGCGCACGCGGTGGTGGCGGTGGTGACGTGGTGGCTGGCGTCGTCGGGGATGCTGCCGTGGGGGCACGCCGTCCTGTGGGTGGTGCTGACGGTGCGGTCGCTGGTCATGCCGCTGTGGCAGTGGCAGCTGGTGCGTGCGCGCCACCGCCCGCTGCGCCCGGGGACGATGGGCATCGTCGAGGTCTTCATGTGCGTGGCCTTCCTGGTGACGATCTCAGTGTGACCAGGCGTGCGACGACGCCGTCACCCGCCCCAACCTGTCGGCGGACCCGCTCCGGCGAGCCTCAGTGCTCGGCGCGCCAGGCGGCCGCAGCGGCCAGGACTCTCTCGTTGTCCGACGTCGTCCCCACCGAGACCCGCACGCCCTCACCGGCGAAGGGCCGCACGAGGATGCCGGCGCCGCGGAAGTGCTCGGCCAGCGTCGTCGTCTGCTCGCCCACGCCAAGCCAGAAGAAGTTGCCCTGAGCCTCGGGGACCTGCCAGCCCTGGGTACGTAGGGCCTCCACGACCCGGTCCCGCTCGGCGGCGACGGCGGCCGAGCGCTCGGCGGTTCGGGCCAGCTCTCCCTCCCCCAGGGCCGCAGTGGCGGCGGCCTGCGCGGGCAGGTTGACCCCGAAGGGTGTGGTCACCGAACGGATGGCGGCGGCCAGGCCCGGCTCGCACACGAGGTAGCCCACGCGCATCCCGGCCAGGGCGTGGGCCTTGGAGAAGGTCCGTGAGACCACAAGGTTGGGGGCCCCGGCCAGGAGGGTGAGGGCGTCGCCGGCCCGCGGGTCGGTGACGAAGTCGAGGTAGGCCTCGTCGATGAGGACGACGACGTCGCGCGGCACCCCGGCCACGAGCTCGGCCAGCTCCTCGGCGGTCAGGATCGTCCCGGTGGGGTTGTTGGGGGTGCAGGCCATGACCACGCGGGTGCGGGGAGTGATGGCCGCCAGCATGGCGGGCACGTCGTGGCGGGCATCGGGGGTCAGCGGGACGCGCACGGCCCGGGCACCGGCGACCGCCACGCAGATCGGGTAGGCCTCGAAGGAGCGCCAGGGGATGACGACCTCGTCGCCGGGCTCGCAGACGGCGTCGAGCAGGTGCTGGATGAGGGCGACCGAGCCATTGCCGACGACGACCTGCTCGGCCTCCACGCCCCAGCGGCGGGCGAGGGCCTGCGTGAGGCTCTCCCCAGTCATCTCGGGGTAACGGTTGACCCCGGTGGCGGCGCGGGTGATGGCCTCGACGACCGCGTCCTGCGGCGGATAGGGCAGCTCGTTGGAGGAGAGCTTGGCGATCTGCGCCGCCGTGGCGGCGTCGGGGCGGGCCCCGGGCACGTAGGCGGGCAGGGCGGCGACGTCGGGGCGGATGCGCACAGTCGTCGAGGGGGCGCTCTCCGAGCCCCCGGCGGGTGACGCGGGACTGGGGCCGCCGGGCACTGGGGTCGCTGCAGGATTCATGCCCCCATCTTGGCACCGGCACAGGTTGCCCGGGCACAATGGGTCCCATGGAGATCGTGGCACGAACCGTCGGAAACGCGGCCGGCCTGTGGCTGGCTACGCGCCTGCTGTCCGGGCTGAGTGTGCCCGAGGGTGTGGGCACCTCCCACATGTGGCTGAACCTGCTGGTTCTGGGCCTGGTGCTGGCGCTGGTGAACTCGCTCATCAAACCGGTGGCGAAGTTCCTGACCTTCCCGCTCTACATCATCACCTTCGGGCTGTTCGCCCTGGTGGTCAACGGCGCGATGCTCTCGCTGACGGGCTGGCTCACCGACCACATCGCGGCACTGGGCGCCGGCGGCTCGGTGCCGCTGGGGCTGGAGGTCGCCTCCTTCGGCTCGGCGGTGGCCGGCTCAATCATCGTCTCGGTGATCTCCTCGATCATCGCCGCGATGCTCGTGCGCCACGAGGACTGAGGTCGACGACGTCGGAGGTGCACCGGACGGCTCAGCTGATGCCGGCCGGCGTCGCCCAGCGTCACCCGGCGTCGCCCAGTGCCTCGCGGAGCAGGCCGCCACCCGCGCCCCAGCACACGTCACCACCGTCATGACCTCACACCTAGTGCTCGCCCGTCGACTGCGGGCTCGGGGTGGGCCGGGGGTAGGAGGGTTGCGCCGAGGGCACCTTGCCCCGGTAGGTGGCGCCGCCCTTGTAGATCCCGTTGGGGTCGGTGTTGCGCTGGACCGCGAAGGTGTACTCGGTGGTGGTCGTCCCCTGCTCGCCGGCGCCCGAAGCCCGCGAGAAGGACTTGTTCCAGTCGGCCAGCTCGGGCGCCTTGTCCTCCAGCCCCTCAGCGGCCTGGGCGTAGGCGGAGGAGGCGTGCGGGTAGCCGTTCGTGCTCGTCTGGTGGGTGTCGAGCATCGCGACCTGCCGGTGGGGGCCGGTGGGTGTGGGGGCGGCGTCGAGCCCGGGGACGGCGTCACCGGTGTTCTCCAGGTGCAGGGCGTGGACGTCGTCGGGGATGTCCGCTCCCGCGGTGGGCGAGCCGGCGGTGAGGACCGTGGTGATGTTGTAACGCCCCTGGATCGCGGGGTCGGCGGCGATGTTGGAGACCGTGATCCCGCCCTGGGAGTGGCCGTAGAGGGCGACCTCCTCCCCCGGTTGGATACCGGCCTGGCGCATGGCGGTGACGACGCCGCTCTCCATGGCCGTGGGCGTGCCACCCACGGCCTCGAGGTTGGTGAGCAGGTCCTGCGGCTCGCCGTCGCCGGAGGTCCAGTCCGTGGTGCCGGGGACATAGACGACCCAGGAGACTCGGCCGTCGGCATGCTCGACCCGCTGGATGGAGATGACCCCGGCCTCCTCGTAGCCCTGCCCCAGGGAGTTCTTCGAGGACTGCACCTCCTGGCAGTGGGTGATGGTCTCGGAGATGCTCTGCGGGGACTTGGCCTCCTTGCCCTTGCCGGTCATACCGGGATTCACGGCGCTGGCGAGCCCGAAGGGGTCCTTGGCGGCGGGCGGCAGCACGGTCGATCCGGTGCCGCCGACGGGGGTGACCGTGACGCCGCTCTGGGTGCCGTAGACCCCTGCCCCGATCGCGGCGGCGTTCGCGCCCAGGACCATGGCGACGCGTTGCATGGACGTGAGGCTCGTGGTGTCGACGGTCTGTGTCCCGACGGCGACCTGCCCGGGCAGGCGCTGCTTCGCCCAGGGGTCGAGACGCTGGGAGACCTGCTGGAGGTAGGCCTGGACCGTGGCGGCCTCCCGCCCGGTCTTGGCATTCTTCAGCCAGCGCGTCAGCAGGACGATCCTGACGAGGTCCTCCTTGACCCACTGCTCGGTGGTCGGGTCACTGAGCAGGAGCTGGAGGACCTCGACGGCGGCCTGCCCGTCCTCGTTGTCCTTCACCAGCTCATAGAGCAGCCAGCTCGTCGCCGGTGAGGACGCCAGCAGAGTTGCGATCGTGGGGAACTGAGAGGCGATTGCGACGGACCCCAGCGCCATCTTGAGGAGACCGGAGTCGAAGGCCCGCACGTCCACGGGTCCCACCAGACCATTGACGGGAGTGGCCTTCCCGTCGGCCAGGGTGTGGGCCTGGGAGCAGGCGGTGACGTCGGAGGCAATGCCGCGCAGCGTACCGGCGACGGCCTCGAGCGACCCCGGCCCGGTGGTCAACGCATCCAGAGCCTGAAGAGCGTCGGACTTCTCCAGATCGACATCGAAACCGATATGGACACGTACATCACCCCAATCTCGGATGAGGCTGTCAATAGGAGAATGATCCTCATTCTTCGGCATAGGAACGCACTGACCATTAATGTCCTTCCACTTTGCACTTAGAGGGGCAAGAATGTTCGAAGTAAGAGGGCCGAATTGAGCTGTAGGTGGAGACGGAGACGGCGCCATACTCACTTCGGTGACCACGTTGGCAATGAGTGATCGCGCATCATCCAGGGATCCGGCCGCCGAGGTGAGGCTGTTGGCCAGGGAGTCAAGGTCACTCGTGTTCACGGAGACGGTTCCGCCCGACACCACCACCGCAGGGCCCCCACTCCACATGGTCCAGCTATGACCGGTATCCTCTGGAGCCGGCCCGGCGTACGGGGCCGGGGAAGTCTTGGGCTTCGGGGGCGCCGCCTTGGAGGCCGGCGACTCCGTCGCGTGGGGGTTCTGCTTCCAGGCGGGGTACGGACTGTCTCCGTCCATGGCAACCGGGCTCATGATGAGCTCGTTCCCACCGATGAGTTTCGAGACTCAACGACACCGACCTTGGAGGCGGCCGTGTCATAGCGCGTCGCCAGCGCGGTCAGGAGCCCGGAGGCATTCGTGAGCGCCGTCTGGCAGGCGGTGGAGTCCGCCCCCACCCAGCTGGCGGGGACCGAGGTGGGGAACTGAGTGACAGCGGCGTCGTAGTCCGCCCTGGAGCGTGACAGTGAGAAAGACATGACTCGACGGTAGGGCGACCTGAAGGCGGCCGCAGCGCCGGCTTGCAGCCCTGTGGATCAGCCCTGCACTCTGGCACCTGTGGCCCCCGGCGAACCACACGGCCGCGCGACCAGCGACAAGATGGGAGGATCCACACCGGCACTTACCCGCGACGTCCCCCGGAGAAGGAGACCCGCACATGGATCCCACAACGGAGGAGCTCCTCTTCATGGGCCTAGAGTGCGAGACCAGCGGCATCGAGGCCTTCAACACCGTGCGAGACATGGAGCACCTCGACGCCGAGGCCGCCGTCGAGCGGACTCGCACAATTCTGACCTGGCTGGCTTCCAGCAACATGATCGACCTGTTCCTGGGCAATCCGTTCACGTATGAGCCCGACCCCCACGACGGCGACCCGACGGGCACCGACCTCATCCGCGCGGACAGGCTCTGGACCATGGACGGCCCCGATGACAGATGGCTCTTCTACGACGCCACCCCCTGGGGCAGACTCATGCTCGAGAATTGGTGGGCCACACGCCGGGAGGCAGAGAGGGGCTCATCGCGCTGATCGATGGCCGGCCCCCACCGGCCCCACTGATATCCGGCCTCAGCCACCCAGCTCGGCCGCACACTCGCTCGGTAAGGGGCTCAGGAAAGGACTCGGCCCGCGGTCCGGTTTCCCGGACCGCGGGCCCAAGCCTCGCGAGGTCCTCCTGCTACCCGGCTTCCCATAAGGCCGGGGAGGCAGGACCTCCTTCACCAGAACGTCCGGTCCGGGCTCCCTAAGACCCGTTCCAGACTCGGAGACCTGCCAGTCATCGGGCTCCCCAACCCTCGTGACCGGTTCCGTCCGGCGGCAGTAACTATGTAACCCACCGATCCTGAGCGGACCCCCCGAATTCCCCTATGAACACGCTGAGAAATAGGCACCATTCCGCCATTTCTACGTAGTGTGCACCACATTCCGGCGAATACCCAGAATATTCCGGCACTTCTTCAGGGCCCTTCCCACGGCTCGTCCATCAAACCGAGGCCGGCGGCCTGCGCAGGCACACGACGGCGTCGGCCCGGTGCCCCTCCTGGCCGTCGGGCCCCGTCGCCTGCCGGTCCCGCTCCTCGCCGACGACGACCTCCCAGCCGGCCGTCGCCTCGGCCAGGCCCTCGAGGAGCTCGGCGGCCGTGTAGGTGCGGGCGTGGTGGGTGTGCCAGGGCGGGTTGACGGCGTGCACCGCGGTGAGCAGGTGCCCGCCGGGGGCGACGCGGGCGGCGGCGTCGGACAGGAGGGCCATGAGGTCCAGAGAGCCCGGCTCGTGGCCGCCGTGGACGTAGAAGCTCGTCACCAGGTCGAAGGGGCCGACCGGCAGGCCGTCTCCGGCGTCGTGCACGCGGCCGGTCACGCGCGAGGCGACCCCGAGCCGCTCGGCCTGCCCGGTCAGGCGCCCGATGGCGGTGGCGGACAGGTCCAGCCCGACCACCTGCCAGCCGCGCTCGGCCAGCCACAGGACGTCGGCGCCCTCGCCGCAGCCGATCTCCAGGGCGGTCCCGGGGCTCCAGTCGGTGGCGAGCTCCGGCAGCCAGTCGTTGGGGCGACCCGACCAGAGCTGCTCGACCGAGGCGTAGCGCTCCTCCCAGCGGGAGGCGGAGTGAGCGGCGTCGGACTGCTGATCGGAATGCTGCTGGCAGGGCTGCGTCATGCCGCGATCCTACCGACGCCGGGTCACCCGGCAGACGGTTCGGCGACGGCGCCCGGCGGCCCGGTGGCGACGCGAGCGCTCCGCCCGATCTATCCTCTGCCCATGACAATCGACACCTCCTGGGTCGCCCAGCGCAATGCCGCCTTCCTCGCCGACCCCGCCGCCCGCCTGGCCGGCAACGCCGTCGCCACCACGGACGTGGAGCAGGTCTCCCTGGACCGGACCACGGTGACCTCCATCGACACCTCCGTGTCCGACCTCGTCCCGGACGCCTCGATCACCGACCAGAAGCAGTCGGGGCGCTGCTGGGCCTTCGCCGGCCTCAACGTGCTGCGCGCCTCCATGCTCAAGGAGCTCGAGCTCGACTCCCTGGAACTGAGCCAGGCCTTCCCCTTCTTCTACGACAAGCTGGAGAAGGCCAACGCCTTCCTCACCCGCGTCATCGCCGAGGCAGACCGCCCCCTGGATGACCGCGAGGTCGTCGACTCCCTGTACTCCCCCATTCCCGACGGCGGCTGGTGGCCGGAGTTCGCGCGCCTGGTGGCCAAGTACGGGATCGTCCCGGCCTACGCCATGCCGGACACAGTCTCGGCCGGTAACTCCGAGGCGATGAACGAGCACCTGGCCACGCTGCTGCGGCGCACGGCCCTGCGACTGCGGGCCGCGGTGGCCGACGGCGCCGACCCTGAGCCGCTGCGGCGCACGGCCCTGGAGCAGGTTCACCGGATGCTGTGCATCCACCTGGGGACCCCGCCCGAGGAGTTCGTATGGCAGTACCGCGATAAGAACAAGGAATTCCACCGGGTCGGGACGCTCACGCCGCGACAGTTCGCGCAGCGCTATGTCACCGGGGTGGAGGAGTTCGTGGTCGTGGCCCACGACCCGCGCCCCGAGATCGCGGTCAACACGCGCTACGGCATGGGCCGCAGCGACGTCATGGTGGGCGAACCGGTCCAGGATCACGTCACCGCCGAGCTCGAGGTGCTCAAGGCCGCCGCGATCGCCGCGATCCAAGACGGCGAGCCGGTGTGGTTCGCCTGCGACGTCGCCAAGCAGCGGGACAAGAAGGCCGGGATCTGGGACGCCGCCCTGCATGACTACGAGGGCCTGTACGGGGTGGACCTGTCGATGACAAAGGCCGAGCGGCTGGTGGCGCGCGAGTCTGCGCTCACCCACGCCATGTGCCTGACCGGCGTCGACCTGGTCGACGGCGCCCCACGGCGCTGGCGGGTGGAGAACTCCTGGGGCGACAAGTTCGGGGACAAGGGCTTCCACACGATGAGCGACTCCTGGTTCGACGAGTACGTCTTCGAGGTCGTGGTGCGCGCGAGCCGCCTGCCCGAGGAGGTCCGCGCCGCCCTGGAGACCGAGCCCATCATGCTGCCCAGCTGGGACCCAATGGCCTGAGGTGGCGGGGCAGGCCCTGGCCGGCGCAGGCAGCTCGACGACGCCCCGCTCCCGGCCGTCCCGGCCACCGCGGCCGCCCGGGCCCGCCGGGCACTACCCCGTCCAGCACCCGCCCATCGCCGGAATTCTTTCGGCATTTTCTCCTGTGTTCTCAGCAGCAGGTCCTAAGCAAGCCTTCAACCATTCCGGTTATGGTTCGCCTTAGCACGAGATCAGACGACCGGGAGGCGGACACGCAGATGGCACGTGGTGGGAGGGGATTCCAAGGCACAGTGCTCAAGGCGCTGCGGGCGCCTGAGCACAAGCTCACGGTCACCGGGGTGCGCGAGCTGGCGCCCTACACGGAGCTGACTGTTCACTGTCCGAGCCTGCTGGGCACCGGTGCCGCCATGTTGCCGCCCACCGCCTGGGTGCGCATGTGGATCCCGCAGGGCGGCCGCCAGCACCAGCGCGCCTACACCATCACCCGCATCAACCGCGAGCAGGCCACCGCCATCATCCTGGTCCTGCACCATGAGCCCAGCGGTCCGGCGTCGCGCTGGTCGAAGCGGGTCAAGCCGGGAGCCACCGTGTCCGTCCAGGTCATGGGCGGCACCAGCTACCGCTTTCCCTCCCCCGGCGACAAGATGCTGCTGGTGGGCGACCAGGCCTCCGCGCCAGCACTCGCCGACGCCGTCGCCGCCTCCCCGCCGAGCAGCCTGGCCACCGTCGTCATGCTGGCGCCCGAGACCGGCTTCCTGCCCCTGGCTGCGCGCGACCATCGGCTCATCCGCGTCAATCCCGAGGTCTCCGAGGAGAAGCTGCTGGCCGCCGTCGACCGCACCCTGTGGGCGGACACCGGGGACCTGGCTCTGGACTGGGTCTTCATCGCCTTGGAGACCAGCGCTACTAAGGCGGTGCGGCGCCACCTGATCGCCTCCGGTCTGAGCCGGCGCAGCATCCAGCACCAGGGCTACTGGATCCGCGGCCGCGCCATGGGCACCACCCCCGAGGGTTGAGGCCCGGGCCCTGCCCTGAGGCTCGAGCCCTAAGGTCGTCCGCCGGTCGCCAAGCGGCGTCGACTCACCCTCCCCACCGGCCGGCCTCCGGCCAGGGCACCGGCTTAGACTGGGGATGTTCGCGACCGCAACCCGTTCGCCGAGGTGCTCGCCATGCGACTCATCAAGCCCGCCATTCTTGTCCTTGCCCTGACCGTCCTGGTCACCTCGATCGGGAGCATGCTGCTCGGGTGGCAGCTCAACAGCCTGACCTCATCGCTGTGCATGCTTCTGCTCGGCCTCATCCTGCTGCAGGCCCAGAACTCGGGTCCGGGCGAGCGCAGCCTGCCGCCGTCGGGCGTTCGGCTGCTGGGGGCCGTCGGAGTCATCCTCTCCGGGCTCGTTCTCGCGCGCGGCCTGTACCGGTCCGACGTCGACGTGCTCCTCGCCCTGCCCGCGCTGGGCCTACTGGGCTACGTCCTGGCGCGCAGTCTGAGGGACCGGCAAACCCGCGAGGCCACCTCACACACGACCTCGGCCCGATAGGGCCCGTCACCCCCCCCGGCCCCGGTCGCCAGGCCTCTCGGCGACGTCGATCGAGAACGTACTTTCGCGACGAGGACTGCGCTGTCCCCCAGATGACTGGGGGCGGAGACACGACATTTGGAGGAGAAGCACGTCCTCGGCGCGAAACGCAGTCCTCGACATGCGCCGTTCGGAATCAGGACCGCCGCACGCATCGGTAGCGGCGGCGCCCCGGCCAGCGCGGGTCCGACGGCGCAGGGTCGATGTCGAAGTCGAGCGCCCGGTAGAAGCCGACGGCATCGTCGTCGGTCTCGGCGACAACCTGCCCCGACACACTGGCAAGGGCATCAACGAGCGCCCGCCCGATTCCGTCGCCACGTAGCCCCGGAGCCACGGCAATGTACTCCAACACGACGCCATCGGGTCGAGACACGTAGGCAGCTACCGACGTGGGCACGCCCCGCGGGCCCGTACCCACGACCTCCATGAGCACTAGCTCCTCAGCAATGATCCTGCGCAGCTCGGCGTCGGGCAGTCCCGCGGCCTCGCGCATAAGAGCCAGCATCTGCTCACTGGCCAGGTCCTGCTCCACCAGAACTCTGACTGCCGCTCCGTGCTGGACCCGGTCCGTCGTCATAACCGCATTATCCACTGACCCGCACAGCACCCAAGGCATCACAGAGGCATCACATTCTCCCTGGTCGGAACCTACTTCACGGGTCCGGGGCCGGCGGGCCGTATAGGCTGGTGGCGACCGGGGAGTGCTCCCCGCCAACGACGACGGACCACTTGTTGAAAATGCCACAAGGATCCGGCAGGATTTTGCCCGGTCATACCATTCCCCACCATGTCCGCCCTAGAAGGTCATCTACCATGCGACTCCTCCCTCCAGTCGTCTTCACGCTTGCCACGACCGTCCTGGCCCTGACGGTCGGCGGCGGCCTGTTCGGCTGGGAAACCTCCCTCCTGACGCCTCTGAGCCTGCTGACGGTCAGTCTCATCCTCTTCCAGGCCCAGCACGTTCAGCGCGCCGAGCCGTCCCAGCGGATCCCGGGCCCCTCGATCCTCGCGCTGGCCGTCATCGGCCTGGGGCTGGCGGCCGCCCTGCTCGGCCACGGCCTCTACAGCCATGAGCCCGCCGCCGCCATCAATCTGCCGTCGGCCGGCATCCTGCTGTTCGTCGTCGTGACCGCCTACCGCCGACGCCGCCCCGAGGCCCAGCCCGCCCTCATCTCGACCCAGGAGGCCCCACTCGCAGAGATCGGTGCCAACCTGCCACAATGAGCGGCATGGTCGATCTCTCCGCAGTCTCCCCCGCCATCGCCCTGGGCCCCCTGGACGGCCGCTACCGCGCCGTCGCCGCCCCGCTGGTCAACCACCTCTCCGAGGCCGCGCTCAACCGGGCCCGCCTGCAGGTCGAGGTCGAGTGGCTCATCCACCTCACCGACGGCGGTGTCCTGCCCGGCGCCCCCCGCCTGAGCGAGACGGAGAAGAGCTACCTGCGCGGCGTCATCGAGGACTTCGGGGCTGAGGAGATCGCCGAGCTCGGCGCCATCGAGGCCGAGACCCGCCACGACGTCAAGGCCGTCGAGTACCTCCTCAAGCGGCGCCTGGTCGCGGCCGCCCAGGCCCCCGGCGTCATCGGCGCCGACGGCGGCCCCACCGTGCTGCCCACGGTCGGCGAGATCGTCCACATCTTCTGCACCAGCGAAGACATCAACAACCTCTCCTACGCCCTGACGATCCGGGGTGCCGTCGAGCAGGTGTGGCTGCCAGCCGCCCGCGGGCTGGTCGAGGACCTGGCCGCCATGGCCCACGAGCACGCCGACGCCGCCATGCTGGCGCGCACGCACGGCCAGCCGGCCACCCCCACGACGCTCGGCAAGGAGATGGCGGTCCTGGCCCACCGGCTGCGCCGCCAGGTGCGCCGCGTCGAGGCCACCGAGTACCTGGGCAAGATCAACGGCGCCACCGGCACCTTCGGCGCGCACGTCGTCTCCGTGCCCGGCGCCGACTGGCAGGCCGTGGGGCGCGGCTTCGTCGAGCACCTGGGCCTGACCTGGAACCCGTTGACCACCCAGATCGAGTCCCACGACTGGCAGGCCGAGCTCTACTCCGACGTCGCCCGCTTCAACCGGATCGCCCACAACCTGGCCACGGATGTGTGGACCTACATCTCGCTGGGCTACTTCCACCAGCGCCTGAGCGCGCAGGGCTCCACCGGCTCGTCGACCATGCCGCACAAGGTCAACCCGATCCGCTTCGAGAACGGCGAGGCCAACCTGGAGATCTCCTGCTCGCTGCTGGACACGCTGGCCGCCACGCTCGTCACCTCCCGCCTCCAGCGTGACCTCACCGACTCCACCACGCAACGCAACGTGGGCGTGGCCCTGGGGCACTCGCTGCTGGCGGTGGACAACATCCGTCGGGGCCTGGCCGGGCTCGACGTCGACCGCGTCCGCCTGGAGGAGGACCTGGAGGCGACCTGGGAGGTGCTCGGCGAGCCCGTCCAGCAGGCGATGCGGGCGGCCGCCGTCGCCGGGGCGACGGGCATGGCCGACCCCTACGAGCGCCTCAAGGAGCTCACCCGCGGCAAGAAGGTCACGCCCGAGGGTATGCGCGAGTTCATCTCCGGGCTCGGCATGCCCGACGACGTCGAGGCGCGGCTGCTCGCCCTGACGCCCGCCACCTACACGGGCCTGGCCGCCGAGCTCGTCTCCCACCTGGACGACTGAGGACCCGCGGGCAGGTCCAACACTGACCCAGTGTCCACAGCGCTGACATCAGCGCGCCAGCCCTCGAAGCGCCTGACACAGATCGTTGGAATCCAGGGGTTTCTTCTCAGGCTGGGAGGTCAGCGCGGTGTTGATGTCAGCACCGTGGACACCAAGACCTCACCAGGCCTCTTCCCTTCGGCCCCACCCTCACCTCTAGGACCGCCAGCCTGCCCCGGGTTCCCGCCCGAGCGAGTGTCTCAGACGTGAGGAGACAGCACAGATGATCCCCAGCTCGTGGAGTACACCCGAACCGTAAGGCAGCGCTCCCTCCGATCATCGCCGCCTCCTGCAAACCCCGCGCGATTCGACTTCCCCACGATATACAAAGCCAACCAGAGGCAATTCATGTGTGAGTGGATGTTCTGTCTCTATAAATTGAGAACGTGCAGACGTATTGAATCCAGAATGATTCATTCAACTCCAGGTCAAACCGTAGACCGTCGACGATGCCACAAACAGCAGAACTGACGCTATCGCAAACATTGCCTTAGGCGCCGTCCCGGAAGATCGAATTGAGCCGACGGCGCCAAGCAACGCAGCAACCATTCCGACAGCACCTAGCATCCGGGCGGCCAATATATGTCCACCATCGACGGCGATGAGAATACCGGCCGCAGCTGTCGCGGCGACACCGACGACGAGTCCAACGATTGTCCTCACACGAACAGAATTTCCAGGACCGGCGGATCCACTCATAGAAAATACTCCTGGCTAGAAGGGCGCTAGACATCTCTGCGCCGAAGGATCACCGCAGAAACTCAACTTCCAACGATTATCCAAGCAACGATGACGACAATTGCGAGCATGACGCCGACATGAGAGGGGGAGTCGCTCGACATCAACTCTAGTCCAGCATCAGAGGGAAGCACCAACGAGGCGCTACTTATCAGAATAGCACAGATCACGTCCAACTGGGACCCGAAAGACAACCAAGATCGCCCCGGTAAATCAGGAAGTCGGGGACCGGAGGAAGTGGCCGACGAGACTCATCTGGAGTGCCCGCGAAGGGGATTCAGTACCTCACTGAAAAATGCCCGCAAAGCTCGTGGGCCGTGGTGGGCACGATAAGTGGGTTGCCCGGTGCAGGCCGGGGCCGTGATCTCCCCAACCTGTCGGGGACGGCCTGTTGCATCAGGTACTTTCCCAAGCCCGGGCAGTCAGCCCCGTAGGTCTGGATCAGGCGCTAGTAGACGCCCCCGGAGGCCTGGACCGGAGCGTGGTGCTCACCGGCGAGCAGAACCTCGAGACGCCTGGCCTGGGTGTCGATGAGCAAGCTGGCTCCGGTGTGCAGGGTGCGCCGGGGCGAGAGGCAGGCTCGATCAGAGCCTCAGCCCGACTATCAGACCTGACACCACCCGAACTGCACGAGGGTCGGGATCCACTGGCAGAGGGTCGGGTGTACTCCACAGGGTCCGGGGATTCGTGCAGTACGCACAACCCCCGACCAATACACCCCCACCCTCGTGCAGTAGGCCGCTCTAAAGTGGACCCGGCTCAGATCATCGTCGAACCATGACTTCTGAGTCCCCTGCGCGAGCACCTGAAGGGGCCAGGCAGGGACCGGTGGGGTTACCCCCGAGGTGAGAGAACCTGGATGCGCCGCCAAGAACCTGGCGGACCCACTCCCCGCACAGCCACGTGTCCACAGCGCTGACATCAGCGCGCCAGCCCTCGAAGCGCCTGGCACAGATCGTTGAAATCCCGGGGTTTCCTCCCAGGCTGGGAAGTCAGCGCAGCGCTGATGTCAGCACCGTGGACACTTCCAGGCCTTCATCGACACTCCACGGCCCTTCATGAACACCTCATCGACACTTCATGCACACTCTGGCGCCCTTCATCGACAATCAGGGGCCTTCTCATGGACACTTCGACGCGTTTCGGGGTTCAGGGCCCAGGCGGCGCCCGGCTACCCGACGGCGGCTGAGGGCTGGGCCGGGGGCACGGCGCCCCCGGTCAGGAGCTGGCGGGCGCACAGCCCGGCGATGCACTCCTCGGCCGGGTTGAGGCCGAGCCGGTTGACGTCGATGTGCAGCAGGTCCAGGGCCCGGCGCCCGCCGGTGCCCGCCCCCATGACGCCGATGGCGCGCCCGGCGTCGTCGGCCAGCTCACCCACGGCAGCCGCCGCCTGACTCCAGGACGGGATCTCATCGAACTGGAACTCGATGACCTCCAGCAACTGCTGAACGATCGGCCCCAGGGCACTGCCGTCACGCAGGTGCGCGGGGAGCCGCGAGCCCCACATCCGCAGGTGGGCGGAGAGCAGCTCGGCCTCGGGCAACGGCGCACTGCGGGCCGCCAGCGCCAGGAACCGCGCCGCCAGGGCCGCCCGCGGCACCGGCCGCGGAATCTGCCACACCTGATGGTCCAGGCACCATCGGCTCGAGACGTAGAAGTGCCGCTCGGCCTCCTCGACACCGGCCACACCCCCGTACTTGTCGTACTCGGGGCCGTAGACGCCGAAGGTGATGCCGGGCCGGCTCGCGCCGATCCCCCCGGTCATCGGATCGGAGACGAGACGCTCGACCGTGCGCGCCTCGGTGCGCTGAGCCATGGCCCCCAGCTCGCGCATGCTCGCGTAGGCCTCATCCAGAACGCCCTCAACGGCCTTGAGCCGCAGCCGGATGTGGTGCCCGCGCAGGTCCACGAAGCGCAGGAAGTGCGCCGAACGGATGTCCCACTGGCCGCGGGCCCGGGTCAGCCACTGGGCGACCTCGGGCAGCAGGGCGTCGGTGTCATCCCCGCCGGCGCAGTAGATCCGCGCATACAGCCAGCCGACCCCCTCACGCTGACCGGCCATCGCCGCACCCCGCTGACGCATCGCGCTGTGCTGGGCACGCAGGTTGCCGAAGTCGGCGGCCGCCATCTCCAGGGGCTGGATCCCCGGGATCGAGCCACCCGCCTGCGACGTCGCGCCCCCCAGGCCGACCATTCCGGCCTGGCCGGCCTGACCGCCCTGACTGGGCTGGCCCACCTGATCCATCTGGCCCACCTGGCTCTCCGGCCCGGTGCGCTCCGCCTGCTCACCGACCCGCGAGCGCCCCCCGAGCCAGCGCAGCCTGCGGGAGCGGATGAGCCGGCTGGGCTGGTTGCGCTGCTCGCGCCGGCTGGACTGGACGTCGTCGTGCGTGCTCATGCCATGCCTCCCAGGTTCTTGGGCCACTGGAGTCCCACCAGGTACTCGGCCACCGTCGGCTCACCGTCCTGGGTGAGCCCCAGGGCCTCGCCGCGGGCCGGTAGGGCCTCGACGAAGCTGATGTGGGCGGCGCCGGGGTCGATCCAGCCGCGCAGCGCCAGCAGCGACACCGGTGAGGTGAGATCCACGTAGCGGGGCTTGTGCTGGTCGAAGGTGGCGCCCTGGGAGGGCATGTGCTGGTGGACGAACACCTCCGTGGGTATGCCCCACTGCTTGCGCAGGTCGTCCATGTGCAGCAGGGTCGTGGTCAGGTCGCGGTCCATGAGCGGGGCGATCTGGTGGGCCGGGAAGGTCCAGGACTCGCGGCGGGTCACCAGGCGGCCGGCCACGTTCCGCTCGGAGTGCATCACCTCGTCGGGCAGGGGCCCGCTGAGGTCCCGACGGCGGCTGGTCCAGTGGTCCGCGAACGGGGGCAGCCGGGACCAGGGGTCGCTCAGCAGCACCAGCCAGGACAGGTAGCCGCCCAGGAGGTACTGGGGGGTCAGGCCCAGGTAGGCCAGCCCAACGGGCCCGGCGTCGTCGGTCAGGAACAGGGTGCTCGTGGCCGGGTCGTGGACGAGTCGCAGGGAGCTGAGGGGGACCGCGTCCGGCGCCCCCGGCTCACCGGGCAGCCCCAGCGGCGGCAGGAGCCCGCAGGAGACGGCCTGACCGGTGTTGCACTCGGTGCTGGCCTGGATCTCCAGGACCCTCTCGGTGCCCCAGGAGCTGCGGATCCGCGTGGCCAGGCGCTCCCGGAAGCCGGAGCCCAGGAGCCGGTGGAAGCGGGCCTGGAGGGAGCCGTTGGCGTTGGTGAAGGCGTTGACGACGGTCAGGCCCCCGCCGGCGGCGTAGGTCCGGGCGCTGGGGGCCACCGGCTGGAGGAAGGCGCCCAGGTGCCTGGGCGAGCCGGAGAGCCCGCCGGACAGCGCGGCGCGCTCCTCATCGGGACCGGCGGCATAGTCGAGCCCAGCGGCGCGCAGCATCTCCTGATCGCCGTCGGGGGCGTGGGCGATGGTCATGAAGAAGGCCAGCGGGTCCTTGCACACCCCGCCGTTTCCGAACAGGGAGACGAAGCGGGCCACCATGAGGTCGTAGATGTGGGAGCGGGCCACCCAGGGGTCGGCGAGCTCGCCCAGGGTCTTGACGTCCTGCTCGAAGGGGGCGTCCTCGAGAGGGTCGACCCAGCTGCGGGTCGACTCTCGGTCCTCGTAGAGGAAGCCGCTAGGGCGCTCACCGAGCTCGCCGTCGGGGAAGACGCGCTCGGCCAGGCGCACCGTGCGGTTGAGGAGCTCGGCGCGGCCGGGCCCGTCAGCGGCGCCGACGGCGTCGTCGAGCCGGGCCAGCCAGGCCAGGTCCTTGCCCCACTGGCGCTGCTGCTCCGGTGAGAGCGAGGCGGCCAGCAGCGGGAAGGGGTTCTCCCCGCGGTACCAGGGCACGTGCGGCACGATGGCGCCGGAGGCCAGCAGCCGCTCCAGGCGCAGGCGCGGGTCGGTGCCGCCCACGCGCTCGCAGGCGTCGCGCACGCTGAGCACGGCGTGCATGCCGCCGCCGGTGAGGGCGTCGTGGGTCTCCTGGAGCCAGCGGGCGGGCTGGATGGTCTCCTGGCGGAAGACCATGCCGTTGCCGTACTCGTGCTCGCCGACGACGGTCAGCGCCTCCGCCTCGACCTCCCGGGACGGGTACTGGCCGTAGGCGCCGGCCGCGTCCGGGCCGGGAGCCGCGCTGTAGGAGCGGCGCACGGGGGCGGGCTCGAGGTAGAGGGCGCCGTCGGGAGCCAGGTCCTGGGCGGTGGCGCTCAGGATGCGGTAGGCCAGGTGGGTGGCCACCATGCGGTGGCTGCGCCCGGTGGAGGGCTGGCCCGCCTCGTTGACGGTGGTCAGTCCCGAGAAGGGGCTGGTCTTGAGGGCGGCCCGGGTGGCCAGGGTGTAGAGGGTGCGCAGGACGCGGGGGTCCTCGAGCCGGCGGCCGCGGGTGGCCAGGGTGGAGACCAGGGCCGGGGCGGCAATCGCCAGGGCCTCCTGGTAGCCGGGCTCGTCGAGGCCGGCCGCCAGCAGCTCGCGGCTGCGGTCCAGGTCGACGTCGACCAGGACGGCCAGGCGGGCTCGGGTCTCCTCCTTGCGGGCCACCAGGGCGTCCCAGCGCTCCAACAGCGCGCGCAGCTCGGCGGGCAGGGCCGCCAGGACCTCCTCGGACAGGTCGGTGGCGCGCCCCTGGAAGACGCAGCGCTTGGCGCGCAGGACCGGGCGGCGCTCGGCCTTGTCCAGGGTGGGGACGATCTCGTAGAGCGGGTCGAGCAGCTGGTCGGCGGCGCCGTCAAGGACCTCGTCGAGCCGACGCAGGTAGTCAAGGGTGCCGATGACGGCGGCGCTGGTCTCGGGGACGGCCCGCACCGGCAGCCCGCCCAGGCGCACGAGGGTCGGCAGGGCCACGGCGGGCTGGGCCAGGGCCGGGGGCTCCGGCTCCGGTGCCGGTACCGGCGCTGGTACGGCGGAGGTCGGAGCGGATGGGATGGGCTCCCCGGGGGTCACGGCGGACACGGGCTGCGGCTGTGGCTGTTGGGAGGGGGAGGCACCGGCACGAGAGAGAACCGGCTGCGTCATAGGAGGAAACCTTTCAAGAGGGCGTACAGCCAGTAGCCTATCCATACAATGCTCATCACGAAGGCCACCAGTCCGAGAAGAGAGCACGCCAGCCCGTAGATGAAGTAGCCCCAGCGCACCGCGGGCCGCATGACGGCCAGACCCGGCGGCAGCGGCTGGCGCGTCAGGATGCAGCGCAGCACGAACATGGAGCGCCCGCGCAGGTTGACCGAGCCGGTGGCGGCCTCGACCGCGGCGACGCCGTCGGACTGGGTGAGGGGGTTGAGGTTGGTGACGAGCATGGTGAGCTGGAAGGCGCACAGGGTCAGGGCCACCTGGCGCACCGTTCCCGTCGAGGCCCAGGCGACGGCCGCCTCCAGGCCGCAGACGACGCCGTCGGAGAAGATGCCGGCCAGGGCCAGCATGGTCAGACCGCGCCGGGAGCGCACCCGGTAGGAGTCGGTGCGGTCGACGTAGGCGATGGGGATCGCCCAGAACATGAGCGCCACCCCCAGTCCGCGGATGGGGGTGCCCAGGTAGCCGGCGACGATGGCGTGCCAGGACTCGTGCAGCAGGATGCTCACCAGCTGGATCGCCACCGCCGTGACGAAGACCAGGACCCTCGGGCGGGGGCCCCCGGCCAGGGAGCTGAGCGCCATGGCCCCGGCCGCATACCCGCAGGCGGCCAGCGCCAGGAAGACCCAGCTGAGCGCGGGGGCCGGCAGGCGCTGGAGCAGGGTGACAACAGGAGCGACGATCCGGTGGTACTTGCGGGCAATGATGATGCGGGGCAGCCACCAGCCCCCGCTGCGGCGGGGCCTCTCGACCTTGAGGTGGCGGGCCCGGCGGGGCTGGGCCGTGTGGCGTCCACGGCTGCGCCTGGTGCGCGCCGGGGCCGCCGAAGCGGCGGGGGCGGCGGGGTCGGCGGGAGCGGGGTCGCCGCCCGCCAGGAGGCCCTTGTCGCGCAGGTTGTCGACCAGGCCCGTGATGCGCTTGGCGCCCGCCTCGTCGATGTCCTGGGGCAGCTCCTCGATGATGGTCGGCAGGGGGCGCACCCCGTCGAACTGGCCCACGATGAAGGCGGCGGCCGCGCCGAGCCGGTGGTACTTGCCCGAGTCGGAGTCGAACAGCATCGGCTGGTTGTCCATCCCGACGATGAGGCTCACCCCGCGGCGCAGGCGCGGGATCGGGCTCGTCGGGCGGCTACCAGGGATCGTCGGCGTTGTCCTCGCCGTACTCATCACCGTGCTCATCGTGGGCTCTTGGCTCCCTCAGGTCGGTTCACGGGGCTCCGGGGTACCACCAGTGGCGGGTAGGGAACCGCGGTCCCCTACCCGCCACCATGGGGTCGTCAGCAGGACGTCGTCGACGCGCTGGCAGCGCAGGCCGGGCACGAGGCCGAGGCCGCGCTGGCCGGGCACGAGGCCGAGGCGGCGCTGGCCGGACAGGACGCGCTGGCGCTGCTGAAGGCACAACCCAGGGCGTTGCCCTCGGGCAGCTCCTCGACGCCGAAGTCACTGTCGGCGAGGGTGAGATCAATCGAGCTGTTCGTCATATGCTGTTCACCTCCTTCTCTCAGATGTCTGGTGGGCAGGAGCGGGGCCCGTTCGGGCCCCGGGGGTCCGGTCTGCCGGGACCGGGCCCCAACCCCGCGAACGGGGTGGTCTGTGGAACTCTGTGACGCGGTATGCAGTTCTGGGTCCGTCTGGCCGGCGGTGGACCAGCAGGTGGGCCGACGGCGCTCGCGGCGGGCGGGCCGGGACTAGCCGGCCGCCTGATAGGGCGGTTCTGTCTGCCGACTGGCGATGGTGACGGCGAACATCTGGTGGCGGCTGACGCCGTCGGAGTCCAGCAGGTGGCGCACCGCCGAGGTGGCGAAGCCGGCGAAGACCGTCCCCACCAGTCCCCGAGCGGCGGCGCGCAGGTGCAGCGAGTAGATGAGGGCGGCGCTGCGGCTCATGGTGAAGCGGTAGCCGGCGGCCCCGCCCCAGGCGTCGGCCTCATCGAGGTTGGCGGCCACCGAGACGATGGCCCCGGCGCGGGCGAACTCCTTCTGCACCGCCATGCCCTCGATCTCCTCGGCCGGCGGCAGGGGGCGGACGAGGTCGACGCCGTCGAGCCGCACCCGGTAGATGCCGGGCTCGGCGCCGCCCGGGCCCAGCAGGAGCACGAAGGGCTCCAGGGGGCAGGCCGCCGCGTCCGTCCCCCAGGTGCGGGCGTCGTCGGCCAGGGCGTCGCGGACCATGCCCAGGAGGGCCTCGGCCTCGAGCGGCTCGGTGCCGTAGGTGGTCGACGACGAGCGGCGCTCGAAGGTCTCGTGCAGGCTGTGAGGGTAGGGGTCCTGGGGGCCGGGGACGAGCGCGTCCGGCACCCGGCAGTCCAGCGGCGGGCGCGGGCGTCGCGCGGCCAGGCCGTCGGAGGTCGGCTCGGCGGGGCGCGTGTCCGTTCCGGCGGAGAAGCCGGAGATGAGCTCGCGCAGCGTCTCGAAGTCAGTGCGCACGGCGGCCTCCCAGGTCGACGACGATGCAGGCCGGTTCCCGGGCCGGGTCGGTGCCCAGCGCCCGGGCGATGCGCTGCTCGTCCCAGCGGGCCCGGGCGCGCAGCGGCACCCCCAGGGCCTCGGCGACCAGGCGGATGACCTCGAAGGAGCAGCCGCAGTCCTGGACCGCGATGCGCAGGGCGAAGGAGAAGTACTTGCGGGCCACCTTGTCCACGTTGCCGGTCAGGACGATCCGGGCGCCGACGCCGTCGGGCAGGAGATCCGACCCGGCCCCCGCCGCTGCATCCGTCCCTGCATCTGTCACGTTGCCCGCCGCCTCGGGGGCGGGGCCGATGAGGGCCAGGGCGTGGTCGCGCTCGATGTAGACGTAGGTGCCGGGGGCGAGCCGCTGCCCGGCCGCCGCCCCCGTGACCTCCTGGCCGCTCTGCTCGTGCTCAGGCACGAGGACGTAGGCGGTCACCGAGCCGATGTTGCCGCCGGCGGCCGTCCAGCGGCGCAGCTTGGCGCTCAGCGGGGCCTGGGGGGTCTCAACCGGCTCCGCTCCGGTGGGTTCGGCGCCGAGCGGCTCGCGCACGCCCACCGACAGGGCCAGGATCGTGGCGAGCTCGCTCAGGGTGGGGCGGGCGAGGACGTCGGGCTCGGCGCCGTCGTCGGTGAGCGGGTGCGCGATCGGCCAGGGCTGGTCGAGGCGCTCGAGGTCGGCCGGCGGCAGGGGCGTGCGCGGGCAGACCGGCCAGTCGCGGAACTCGCGCTGGAGGCGCAGGTTGGAGGGCTTGTAGTGCTGCTGGTGGCCCTTGGAGTCGACGAAGGCGGCCGGCGGGATGGCCACGGACTGCTCGTAGCGGGCCCCCACGGGGGCCGAGGGCGCCACCGGCACCGGCTCCTCGCCGGCCCCGGCCACCGAGCAGATGGGGCAACCGGGGCGGGAGACGACCGGGCGGTCGGAGTAGGTGAAGGTGGCCAGGTCGGTGCGCCGCGCGTCCCCGGGAAGGTGGGTGACGGTGGCGCGGGCGATGAGGGCGGCTACGGCCCGGGCGGCCAGGCCGACGATGATGTCGTGGCGGGCTGCCTCGGGGCGAGGGCCGATCTCGGGCTCGTCGGCGCAGGCGCAGGCCAGGCAGGGTGAGAAGGACTCGTCGACATAGGGGCCGACCGTCACCGCCTCCTGCTCGGCGCGCACCCGCAGCAGCGCGATGCCCTCCTGCCGGCAGCGGCGCGCCACCTCCTGGGAGCGGGCCGTGGAGTCGGCGGTCTCGACGAGGACGGTGAGGGTGTCCCCGCGGCGGGGGGCGCTGTCGAGCCTCACCTCGGGCAGGGTGGGCTCCAGGGCGGCGACCATCTCTCCGGCCAGCTCGGCGTCCCCCACGACGGCGACCCGGGCGGCGGCCAGGCGGCGGGCGGCGTCCTGCCAGGAGTCGTTGACGCCGGTGGAGTCGCCCAGGCGGGAGAGCAGCCGGGCCAGCTCGGGCGGCGGGTCTCCGGGGGCGGGCTCGGTGTCGCCCTCCTCGACGATGCCGCCGGTCCACAGCAGGGAGACGGCCTCGAAGGCGGCCTGGGGGCCGACGCCGGTGACCTCGCCGATCTCGTCGAGGGTGCGGGTGCCGTCGCAGGCCTGGAGCAGGGCGCCCATGTGCTCGCGGGCGAAGACCCCACCCAGGACCTGGCTCTTGCGGGCCCCGTCGATGATCCAGCCGGTCTCCTCGGGCCGGGCGCGCAGGCCCAGGCGCACCACGGGCTTGCGGGGGATACGGAACTGCAGGTCGCGGCGGGCGGCGCGGCCGACGTCGCCGGCGCGCATGACGGAGCCTGTGGCATCCCCGGCCATTTCAGGCCACCTCCCCACGCCGCTCGGGCAGGAGGGCCGCGAGCGCGGGCAGGCCGTCACGGCGGCCCTCGTAGCGGCCCGAGCAGGTCTCGCAGCGGTCCACGGCCACGGTCGGCGAGCAGGTGGTGATGCCGGAGACGAGGTCGATGGTCCACACCTGGCCACCGATCGGGGCGACGTCGTCGGTGCCCTGCGCAGCCGGGTCCTGGGGGTCGGGGGTGTCGAGGGTCTGCAGGGCCAGGGAGATGAGGCCGGCGCCCAGGAGCACGTGGTGGTGGGCGTAGGCCTGCTCCAGCGGGCCGTGCTCGGAGACGACCTCGGGGGGCAGGGGGCGGTAGCCGTGCTGGCGGCGGCGCCGGTCGTAGCAGCGGTAGCAGGCGCTGCGGCCGGGGACCACGAGTGGCCCGCAGCGCAGTTCGGTGGGGAAGAGCTCCAGGCCCAGGGAGGGCATCCCCCGGGTGAAGGACAGGGTGTCGAGGTCTTCGCGCAGGCCGGTCTGGTCGGGGTCGGCGATGAGGACCGCACGGTCGGCGTAGGGGATGTAGGCGCTGACCAGCCCCTGGTCGACCGGGATGACGACGTCGCCGGGCCCGGCCAGGCGCGTGGCGACGGCGCGCGCGAACCCGCCCTGGGGCAGGTAGGCCGTCACCGGCCCCGTGGGGGCCTGCGGTGCCGGCGACTGTGCCGGCTGTGCGGCCGGTGCGGGCAGCGTCGTGCTCATGTCGGGTCGGGGCTCCTGGGTGTCGGTCAGTGAGGCGGACGGAGATGCGGGCATCGGGCTCAGGCGAAGGGCTGGCGGACGGGGTTGATCCCCGCCTCGTCATGGACGGTCAGGCCCATCGCTCGGGGCGCCTGGTAAAGGCGGGGCGTGGCGAGGTAGCGGGCGTGGTGGCTGAAGGACAGGGGCATGGCCTCGGGGATGAGGGCCTTGATGACGTGCATGCCGACCTGGCGGGCCTCGTCGGTGGTGATGTCGACGACGATGGCCTCGGCGCCGGCCCGCTCCAGGTTGGCGACGACCTGCTCGAGCGGGTCGGGGCCGGCACTGCCGCTGGCGCCGTCGGGGCTGTCGCTGCCGGCTGCGGGCCTGGACGCCGTGAGGGTGCCGATGTCATCGAGGGCGTGGACGGGCCGCTCCCCCTCCAGGAGGAAGTCGAAGACGTGGCGCATGGACAGCTCGGCGTCGGCCAGGGCGCCACCGACGACGGTGAGGTCCTGGCCCTTGATCTCCTGGGCGCGCGGGCCGCGGGCGTGGCTGCGCAGGGCGATGCGCAGGGAGGCGAGCTCGCGGTAGATCTTGGCCAGCGCCCGCTGCGGGTCGATGTCGCAGGTGGCGGCCACTACCTGGGCCAGCTCGGGGTCGACCTGGGAGGTCTGGACGGCGTAGAGGGTGGGGACGCCGTAGTCGGTGGTGGCGTCGAACAGGTGGGTCTCCAGCTCGGTGGAGGTGCCGACCCGGTGGTACTCGGCGACCTCCTCCCCCAGGCTGGAGGGGTCGACGGCGACCGCGGGCAGGCGCAGGCGCTGGAGCCAGGTCAGGGCGATGGAGTCGCGCTCGATGACCTCGAGCAGGCCGCCCAGGACCGCCTCGCGCAGGTCGGAGTGCGCGGCGGTGCCGGTGGAGATGGGGTTGACGAACTGCTCGGAGGGGGTGCGCACCGGGAAGTTGAGGTACGTCAGCACCGCTGGGACGAAGACCTCACGGCCGCGGGTCAGGGACCAGCCGCGCACCCATCGTAGGGGGACGCGGGGGTCTGAGGCGATGAGCCCGCAGTCGGGGTCCGCCAGCTCGGTGGCCGAGCACGCCGGCCAGCGCTCCGGTCCGATCGCGGCCTCGCCGAGACCGGCGGGGGTGTCCCACACCAGCTCCTCCTCCGTCCATGAGCAGCTGGAGTAGCGCTCCATCGTCTCCACAATCGCGATGTGTCTGGCGCGATCGGCGTCGATGGCCCCGCCGGCCCCGTCGAAGTTGCCCGCCTCGGCACGGTGATTCCAGGTGCGCTGTGACCTCAGCGCCTCAGAGGGATCACCCAGAAGACCGGTCCAGATCGCGAAGACCGGCTCTCCGGCCGCTTGGGGCAGCTCGGTGGAACGGGAAACCAGGCCGAAGGGAGACTCGAGTAACGCAGCACGAGCCAGTGATGGCGCGACGCCCTCAATGAGCGCAGAGCGATACACGGACCCTCCTTCCTGGGAACGACAGAGGAGGCACACTTGGGGAAGTGCCGTTGGACATGAGCCTGCCGGAATCCGACGGGGCCTCGCATCGCCCTTTGATCTATTGCTTTCCTCGCCGTTTGGATGGCCCCCTCCACCTTTCGTCGGGGCGCGTCTGAGGGTGTTTACACGGCGATCATCTTTTTTCAGGTAGTTTGTTCACTGTTCCCAGCAGACCGCGCCCCCCACTGATCGCGGACTGCACACATCTGCCCAAGGAGACTCATGTCTTCCCAGATTTCTCCCGATTGTGTCGGCCTGGCCCTGGTCGACGACGACGCGATGGCCCTGGCCCATCTGGAGTCCTATTTCTCCGACGTCGAGGACTTCACGATCCTCACCGCGACGCGCTCACCTCGCGCCGTCCTGCGATTTGTGCAGTCCCATCAGGTCGACGTCCTCATCACCGATGTCCACATGGAGCACATGGACGGCGTGGAGATGACCCGGGAGGTGCTCCGCCTCTCGCCGTCGACCCGGGTCATTCTGCTGACCACGGTGGACACCGACGAGGACCTCCTGCAGGGCCTGGGAGCCGGGGCCAGCGGCTTCCTGCTCAAGAGCGCACCGGCTGAGGAGATCATCGCGGCGGTGCGCACGGTCCACTCCGGGGCGAAGGTCGTGGCCCCGACGCCGACGACGCGCCTGATCGACTACGCCCTGGCCTCCGTGCGCGGTGCGGACGGCAGCGTCCACCTCTCTCAGCGGGAGCGCGACGTGCTCCGCCTCCTGTGCGAGGGGGCCTCGAACCGCAAGATCGCCTCCCTGCTGGCGATCGCCGAGGCGACGGTCAAGTCCCACATCACCGGCCTGTTCCACAAGACGGGGACGGTCTCACGCCTGGAGATCGTGGTGTGGGCCTTCAAGCACGGCTACGCCTCCAACAGCCCCATCACCATCCCGGCCGCCAGCGCCCCGAGCGGCTCGACCCCGGGCTCCGCCGCACCCTGAGGCGCGACCACTCCCTGGGGCCGCACCCCCACCCCCTTGACCCCCTTGCGCCTCAGCCGTTGAGGGCCCGGATGACGATGAACAGCAGGGCGAAGAGGATCCAGCCGATGATCTTGGCCGGGCTCGTGCTGGACGGCGACGACGGGGCCGACCTCCTGGCGCTGCGCGAGGAGGCCGGGGCGTTGTAGCGCCCCATCCCGAAGGAGGCGCCGGGGATCCCCGGTGCACCGGAGGGCGGCGGAGGTGCGGACGGCAGACCGACGGCGGGCGCTCCTCCCACGGCCCAGGGGTCGGCCTCCACCCGGCCCGGGGCGGCTCCAACAGGCCCGGCAATCCCGACCGGCCCGGCGAACCCCGGCACCGGGTAGGGCGCCGCGGGCGCGAAGCGTCCGGGCGGCATCGGGGCCGGGGGCGCAGGCATCGTCACCGCCGGCCGCTGCGGAGGCGGGGCGGGGGCCTGCGTGACCCGGGCCGCGGCTGTGCGCGAGGCGGTGCGGGCCGGAGCGGTATGGGCGGAGGCGGTGTGCGGTCTGGCCGTACGCCGGCTCGACGGCGCCCGCCGCCCGCCCTTGCCGTTGCGAGCGGCCGCACCGGTGGGCTCGGTGGGATCGGCGTCGGTGGGTTGGTGGCCCGAGCCGTCGTCGTCGAAGAGTGGTGAGCCCATGAGCGGGTCACCCAGGACGGAGCCGAAGGGTTCATCTCCCAGGCCGATGTCGGAGGGCTCCCAGCCCGTGGGCGCCAGCGACACAGCATCATCGGCGTCGTCGGCACCGCCAGAGCCGCCCGTCCGAGCCACCGCGACCTCAGGACCGCGGCGTCCGGAGCCGGCGGAGGCACCCCCCATACGGCTCACCCAGGCGCGCAGCTCCGGTGAGCAGCCCGGATTGTCCGCGATGACGCCGCGCAGGTCGGGACGGTTGCCGGCCAGCACCATGAGTCGCCCGGCACCCGCCCTGGGGTCCCGGGCGAGCTGGAGATCGGGGTCATCTGGCGTCCGGGACACCGCGTCGGGTTCGGCGGGGCCAGGAGCGGCATGGGCAACGGCGGTCATGGCACGAGCATCCCACGTCACCCTCCGCCATGTGCCGGATCCGCACCCATCCAGCCGGTCACCGCCAGCCAGATACCCCTCAGGGGTATTTGACACCCCTACCCCCTAGGGGTATGGTCGGTGCCGACCGAGACAACGGAGGAGAGATGGCCGGCTACACCGGATCCAAGGAGGACTACCTCAAGCGCCTGCGCCGCATCGAGGGGCAGGTTCGGGGCATCTCCCGCATGGTTGAGGAGGACGTCTACTGCATCGACGTCCTCACCCAGATCTCCGCCGCCACCAAGGCCCTTCAGGCCGTCAGCCTCGGCCTGCTGGAGGACCACATGAGCCACTGCGTCCTGCACGCCGCCCAGGCGGGTGACGAGGAGGGCACCGCCAAGATCCGCGAGGCCTCCGACGCCATCGCCCGGCTCGTGCGGTCCTGAGCGCCAGGGTCCGCTCCACGGCGGACCATCTGGTTCCCGTTCCGATCCACCCATTTTCCGCACACGCCTCCCAAGGAGTGAGAGATGACTGAGTTCACCGCCGACGGTATCGACCGCACCACCACACTCAAGGTCTCCGGACTCACCTGCGGCCACTGCGTCGCCCACGTCACCGAGGAGCTCGAGGCGCTCGACGGCGTCAAGGACGTCTCCGTCCTGCTCAACAAGGGCGGGCAGTCCACCGTCACCGTGCTCTCCGATATCCGCCTCGACGACGCCGCCCTGGCCGAGGCCATCGACGAGGCCGGGGACTACACCCTCGACGCCGTCGAGCGCGACGACCGCGAGCGCTGAGCCCGGGAGAGTCCCCGTCGACGCCCGAGCCCCGGGTGCCGACGGGCGGCAGCGGACGCCAGCAGACAGCACCGGACGGCACTGGACGACAACGGACACAGGAGGCTCCCATGAGTACGACCAGCCAGGAACTCGACGGGCAGCTGCGCACCGTCAACCTCTCCATCGGGGGCATGACCTGCGCCAGCTGCGTGGCCCGGGTGGAGAAGAAGCTGAACAAGCTCGACGGCGTGAGCGCCTCGGTCAACCTCGCCACCGAGTCGGCCCGCATCACCGCCCCGAGCGCGGTGAGCGTCGATGACCTCCTGGCCACGGTCGCTCGCGCCGGCTATACCGGCGCCCTGCTGGACACCGCCTCACCAGATGAGTCGGCGCAATCGGAGGCGTCACCGGCCGGGGAGCCTGAGTCAACGACGCCGGCGGCTCAGGCGTCGGGACCGTCTGCGCCCGGTTCGGCCGGGGGTGGACGCGGCACCAAGGGCACAGGCGGCCGCGCGACGCTGTCCATGGCCGCGACACCGGCCACGCGCCCCGGCGCCCCCGCCAGCCCCGCCGACACCTCCCCCCGCTCCGCCTCCGGGAGCGGGGCAAAGTCCCTGGGCGCCTCGCATATGGAGCGGGCCGCCGACCTGCGGCTGCGGCTCATCTACTGCCTCATCCTGTCGGTGCCGATCATGGCGATCTCCATGGTGCCGGCCCTCCAGCTGCCGGGCTGGCAGTGGACGGTGGCACTCATGGCGCTGCCGGTGGCGGTCTGGGGGGCCTGGCCCTTCCACAAGGCGGCCTTCCGGGCGCTGCGCCACGGGGCCTTCACGATGGACACGCTCGTGTCCCTCGGGGTGATCGCCGCGACCGGCTGGAGCCTGTGGGCGCTGGTGCTCGGCGGGGCCGGGCACATCGGCATGCGGATGAGCATGGAGCTGCTGCCCCGCTCCCAGGGGCATGCCGCCCACATGTACTTCGAGTCGGCCGCCTGGGTGACCACGTTCCTCCTGGCGGGCCGCTACGCGGAGGCGCGCGCCAAGTACCGTTCCGGCGACGCCCTGCGCGCCCTGCTGGAACTGGGTGCCAAGGAGGTGACCCGAGTCGTCCTCACCTCGCCGTCGGGCAGCCGCGACGCCGTCGACGTCCTGGACGAGGACGGCTCGCCGCGCGCGGAGGCCACCCGCACCGAGGAGCGCATCAGTATTGAGGACCTGGCGGCCGGGGACCTGTTCCTCGTGCGGCCCGGCGAGAAGGTGGCCGCCGACGGCGTCGTCGTCGAGGGCCGCTCGGCCGTGGACGCCTCGCTGCTCACCGGGGAGTCCGTACCCACCGAGGTCGAGGCCGGACAGACCGTCACCGGGGCGACCGTCAACACCTCCGGCGTCCTGCTGGTGCGGGCCACGGCCGTGGGCGAGGGGACGACACTGGCGCGGATCGGCCGGATGGTGACGGCCGCGCAGGCGGGCAAGGCCCCCGTCCAGCGCCTGGCGGACCGGATCTCGGGGGTGTTCGTGCCCATCGTCCTGGTGCTGTCGGCCGCGACCCTGGCGGGGTGGCTGCTCACCGGGCACAGCCCGCAGGCGGCCTTCACCGCGGCGGTGGCCGTGCTCGTCATCGCCTGCCCCTGCGCGCTGGGGCTGGCCACGCCGACGGCGCTGCTGGTCGGTTCGGGCCGGGCCGCCCAGCTGGGCGTGGTCATCAAGGGCCCGGAGGTGCTGGAGTCGACGCGGGCCCTGGACACGATGGTCATGGACAAGACCGGCACGGTCACCCAGGGCCGCATGAGCCTGGACGTCGAGGCCTGCCAGGAGGTGGGCGCCGGCGCAGGTACCGGAGCAGACACCGCTGCGGGCCTGGCCCCGCTCGGGGAGGAGGCGCTGCGCCTGGCGGGGGCGGTCGAGTCCGCCTCGGAGCACCCGGTGGCCACAGCCATCACGGCGGCCGCCCGCGAGCGATTGAGCGACCTGCCGACGCCGGCCGACTTCTCCAACCACGAGGGCCGAGGCGTCTCCGCCACCGTGGAGGGGCGCCGGGTCGCGGTAGGCCGGCCGGGCTGGCTCGCCGGCGAGATGGGTGCCGAGGTTCCCGAGGCGGTGCGCTCCGCCGTGGAGAAGGCCCAGGACTCCGGCGCGACCGCCGTCGTCCTGGCCGTGGGCGGGGCCGGTGAGGCCGCGAGCGTTGAGACCGGGGCGCCCGACGGGGCCGCCGCGGACAGCACCGCTGACGCCTCCGCCGACGCCGGCGCGACGGCCCCCGATACGCAGCCACTGAAGGCCATGGCGGTTCTCGTGGTGCGGGACACGGTGCGGCCCTCCTCGCGGGAGGCGGTGGCGGCACTGCGCGAGCTGGGGATCCGGCCGGTGCTGCTGACCGGGGACAACACCCGGGCCGCTGAGCACGTGGCGGCCCAGGTGGGGATCGACGCCGCCGACGTGCGCGCCGAGGTGCTGCCCGCCGACAAGCGCGACGTCGTCGCCGACCTGCAGGCCCAGGGCGCGGTGGTCGGCATGGTGGGCGACGGGGTCAACGACGCCGCCGCCCTGGCTCAGGCCGGCACGCAGGGGCTGGGTTTCGCCATGGGCTCGGGGGCGGACGTGGCCATTGAGGCCGCCGACATCACCCTGGTGCGCACGGACCTGGATGCGGCGGTGGCGGCGGTGCGGGTGTCGCGGGCGACCCTGCGGATCATCCGTCAGAACCTGTTCTGGGCCTTCGCCTACAACGTGGCCGCGATCCCGCTGGCAGCCGCCGGGCTGCTCAACCCCATGATCGCGGGGGCCGCCATGGCCGCCTCCAGCGTCATCGTGGTCACCAACTCCCTGCGCCTGCGCCGCGCCGGCTGACCGGTTGCCACCGTGCCGGTGGTCGAGACAACGCACCGGCACGGTGGCGCCGGCGGCGGCGCTCCCGCTATGCTCACGGCCATGACGACTCTTTCGCCCCAGGCCCGCGCGATGATGGTGCGCACCCTTGGCGAGGGTCGAATGTGCATGCGCTGACAGCGCCAGCCGTCGCTGTCTGACACGTAACGGTGAGAGTCCGAGCCGCCTGAGACCGGCTCGTCGCACTCCGCGGAGGCCCGCCGCCCCCGTGTTCATCCCTCCAGCCACCCGCCACCTCGGCTGGCCCGCGCGCCGGCCACCCCTGAGCCCGACGCCGCAGCAGCGCCTTGCGCCCTCGCGCGTCACCGCCGCCAGGGCACCCGAGAGGACCACTTGCCATGCACACCCGCCTCACCCCCGTCTCCAGCTCCGCCGACTCCACCGACTCCGCCTGTCCGGCCCGCCCTGACCTCACAGCCCCCCACGCGCCGACCGCCTCCTCCCCCGCGGCCACCTTCTTCACCGCCCCCGCCGTCGATCCGGCCGTCTTCGACGCGGTCCCCGACCGCCGCGGCACGGCCAGCCTCAAGTGGGACTCCGCCGTCAAGCGCGGCCGCCCCGAGGACGTCCTGCCCCTGTGGGTGGCGGACATGGACCACGCCACCGCGCCGGCGGTCACCAGTGCCCTGCTGTGGCGCACCCGCCACGGCATCTTCGGCTACTCCGAGCCCGACGAGGCCTATCGGACGGCCCTGACCGGCTGGTTCTCCCGACGCTACGGCTGGCAGGTGGAGGCCGAGTGGAACACCGTGACCCCGGGCGTCGTGCCGGCCCTGGCCCTGGCGGTGCGGGCCCTGACCGCACCGGGTGAGACGGTCCTCATCGAGGAGCCCGTCTACTACCCCTTCCGCGACGTCGTCGAGGTCAACGAGCGCACCGTGGCCGCCGTCCCCCTCGTGCGTGACGCCGACGGCGTCTACCGCCGCGACCTGGCCGCCCTGGAGGAGACCATCGAGGCGACCGGTGCGCGCCTGCTGCTCCTGTGCAACCCGCACAACCCGGTGGGCCGGGTCTGGAGCCGCGAGGAGCTCGCCGCGCTGGAGGAGGTCACGGCCCGCCATGGCGTCGTCGTCGTGGCCGATGAGATTCACGCGGACCTGGCCCTGCCGGGTTTCGCGACGACGCCCTTCGCCTCCCTGAGCGAGGCGGCCGCCGCCCACACGATCACCTGCACCTCGCCGTCGAAGTCCTTCAACCTCGCCGGCCTGCAGGTCGCCAACATCCTCATCTCCGATACCCACCTGCGCAGGGCCTTCCGCCGCGAGCTGGCCACCACCGGCTACTCCCAGCCCAATACCCTGGGCCTGACGGCCTGCCGGGCCGCCTACGAGAGCGGGGACGCCTGGCTGGACGCCCTGCGCGAGCACATCGCGGCCGCCCGGGCCCATGTCGAGGCGCGCCTGGAGCGGATCGAGGGGATCGAGGCCGCCCCCTGCGAGGGCACCTACCTGCTGTGGCTGGACTGCTCGGGATTCCTGAAGGCCGCCGGGCTCGAGCCCGAGCAGCTCGACGAGGTCATGCTCAACGAGGCCGGGCTCTGGCTCGACGACGGCCGGATCTTCGGGGCCGGCGGTGAGGGCTTCACCCGCATCAACGTCGCCTGCCCCCGCGCCACCCTCGACGCCGCCCTGGACCGGTTGGAGGCGGCCGTCGTCGCCGTGACCGCCCGTGCCGCCGCCCAGGCCGGGCAGGGACCCGCCGCCCTGTCCGCCTGAGCCGGCTCGCCCGGGCCGCACCAAGGATGCCGGCCCGCAGGCGTCCAGTCACCGGTCACCGGCTGCGCCGCCGTCGACCGTCAGTCATCATGTCTTCCCGCCGCTGCCCCGCCCATGAGGAGAAACCGCTCATGACCAGTCCGTCCGCACCCCAGCCCACTGCTCAGACCGAGTGTTCCCAGCCGCCGGCCACCCGCACCTTCCCCGTCCACCACCACCCGACGTCGTCGGCCCCGGACCCGCAGCTCCGCCTGGAGACGCTGCTGGTGCGCTCGGGCACCGGGACCGACCCGGCCACAGGGGCGATCACGACGCCGATCCACCTGTCGACCGCCTACGGCCACCCGGGCCTGGGCGAGTCGACGGGCTACGACTACACGCGCACGGCCAGCCCCACCCGAGACGTCCTCCAGGACGCCCTGGCCCGCCTGGAGGGCGGGACGGCGGCCTTCGCCCTGTCCTCGGGGATGGCGGCCCTGGAGCTGGTGACCCGCACGCTGGCGCCGCACGGCAGCCGGATCGTGGCGCTGCGGGACCTGTACGGCGGCTCCTTCCGCTTCCTGGAGGTCCTGGCCGAGGAGGGGGCGGCGCGCGTCGACTTCGTCCTGGGCCTGGAGGGGCTGCGCGGGGCGCTGGCCGGCCCGGCCGACCTGGTCATCATCGAGACCCCCACGAACCCGATGATGGAGGAGATCTCCATCCCCGAGGCGGCCGAGCTGGCCCACGCCGCTGGGGCGAGGCTGGTCGTGGACAACACCTTCTACACCCCGGTGGTGCAGCGGCCCCTGGAGCTGGGGGCCGACGTCGTCGTCCACTCGGGCACGAAGTACCTGGGCGGGCACAACGACGTCATGGCGGGCGTGGCCGTGGTGGCCGACGACGCCCTGGCGGAGCGACTGAACTACCGGCTCAACACGACCGGGGCAACACTGGGTCCCTTCGACTGCTTCCTGCTGCTGCGCGGGCTGAAGACCCTGGCGCTGCGCATGGAGCGCCACGAGGCCAACGCCACCGCGATCGCACAGTTCCTGCGCTCGAGCCCCTACGTGACGCGGGTGCTCTACCCGGGGCACTCGGGCATGGTGAGCTTCGATCTGGCCGAGTCGGTGGACGTGGCCCGCTTCCTGGCCTCGGTGCGGGTGTTCACCTTCGCCGAGTCCCTGGGCGGCGTGGAGTCGCTGGTGACGTGCCCGTCGGTGCAGACGCACGCGGACGTTCCCGTCGAGGTGCGCGCCTCCTACGGGCTGACCGACCGGCTCATGCGCCTGAGCGTCGGCATCGAGCACGTCGACGACCTCATCGCGGACCTGGCCCAGGCCTTCGAGGCCGCCCACACCTGAGCACAGGCTGAGCCGGAGCACCGAGAGCGGAGGGTGCAGGGTCGGGCTACCCCGACATCAATCAACCAGTCTTCCGTATGGTTCATATTCGACGAAGACATGAGAATCGTGGGCATGAGACACCTACGAACATCCCCGCCATCGCGCGCCGCCTCACGCCTGACCGTCCTCACCCTGCTCGGTACGCTCACCGCCTGCAGCATGCTCGCCACGAGTGTCGCAGCCGTCGCGAGCCCGACCGCGCAGGGCTCCCAGCCGACCGGCGTCGTCCTGGACAACAGCACGAATGCCGCCGGCACCAGCCCGTCTCAGGCCACCGGCAGCAACAGCTCCAACGGTTCCTCGAAGGGCTCCGGTGGTTCTACCGGGTCCACCGGGTCCACCGGGGCGAAGGTCCCCAAGGGGCTGGAGTCCTTCTACCGTCAGAAACTCACCTGGACCGACTGCCCCGACGGCGCCACCGGCACCGCCTTCCAGTGCGCCACCGTGACCGTGCCCCTGGACTACGACCACCCGCAGGGGAAGACCATCACGGTGGCCCTCAAGAAGCTGCCCTCGACGAGCCCCTCCCCTCGGGGCTCGGTCTTCCTCAACCCCGGAGGCCCCGGGGGAAGCGGCATCTCCCTCATCAATATCCACGCCGGGCTCTACAAAACCGGCGGCCTGTCGGGGGTCCTGGCGAACTATGACGTCATCGGCTTCGACCCGCGCGGCATCGGCCAGTCCACCCCCATCACCTGCTGGTCCCCCGAGGACGTTCAGGCGATTGTGGCCGGGCGGGCCAAGGCACCCAACCAGCTGACATCGGGCAGTGCCGGCGACATCGTCGCGAAGGGCTCGCGCGATGCCGCCAGCTGCCAGAAGTACACGGAGGTTCCCGAGATCCTCGACCATATGGACACCCGTTCGGTGGCTCGCGACATGGATGTCATGCGGGCCCTGGTGGGAGACCAGGACCTCAACTTCCTCGGGTACTCCTACGGCACCTACCTGGGAGCCGTGTACACCGAGCTCTTCCCCGACAACGTCGGGCGCGTCGTCCTGGACAGCGCCATGGACCCCACCCTGTCCCGGCAGGGGTCCTTCGAGGGCGATGCGGCAGCCGAGGAGCAGACGCTGCGCACCTACATCGAGTCTCAGCAGGGTCAGGCCGGATTCCCCCTGAACGGCTCGACCGATGAGGCCGTCACCCGGCTCGCCGCCTTCCTCGACGGCCTGGACGCCAATCCGCTGACCGTCTCCGACGGCGCAGACTCCCTGAACCGGGCCGAGGCCACCAATGCGATCAAGGAGCTCGTCGTCGCCTCACCTGACAAGTGGCCGCTGCTCAACGAGGGACTGACCCAGGCCATGAACGCGCACGACGGCACCGCTCTGATGAAGAATGCCGGGTTCCTCCCGGGTGAGGGAGGGCCGACGGCGACCGAGGCGCAGATCGTCGAGCATCTTCAGTCCGTGTACGGCTTCGCGGCCAACCGGTGCCTCGACTTCCCCGACTCCGGGAACCAGGCGAGCTGGGATGCGGCACTGGCCTCCTACCGCCGCGACTACCCGGTCTTCCACAGCCTGGTGCCCCAGCACGACGCCTACTGCCACGGCTGGGGGCACACTGGTAAGACCGAGCCCGTCGACGTCGACGTCGACGCCACGAACCCGGTGCTCGTCGTCGGCATCCTGCACGACCCGGCCACCCCCTACCCGTGGTCCAAGGCGCTGGTGTCGAGGCTCCGCAACAGTCACCTGCTGAGCGTCGACATGTACGGCCACGGCGCTACCGGCTTCAATTCCTGCGCGACCGCGAAGGTGAATGACTACTTCGTCAAGGAAGCGCTTCCCTCCGACGGCGAGGTCTGCGCGGCGAACCCGGAGCCCCGGGCCGAAGAGCAGGCTCCGGCTGGAGTGGGGACGCCGGCAGGAGTGGCGACACTGGCCGGAGTGGCGCGCCCGGTCGGATCGAGGGCCGGCTGACAGGCTGCGTCAGCAGCGGCTGAGTTGATCCACAGTGTCGGGGCCGGGGAGTGCCAGACATGGAAAACACCCCGGCTCCGACTGTTCAGCCGATGACGGGGTGTTGGTGCGCCCGAAGGGATTCGAACCCCCAACCTTCTGATCCGTAGTCAGATGCTCTATCCGTTGAGCTACAGGCGCATGTCGTTGCCGACGGGAAGAACATTACTCAGCGTCCACCCAGGGGACAAATCCTATCCCCGTGAGGATGGGCACAGGGCCGGAGTCCCGCCGACGACGGGGCTCCGGCCCTGTGCGATGCTGCGGCAGCGGTGCTCACATCACGCGTAGCGGACCGCTCATCCTGCGTTGGAGGAGACCACCGCCAGCACCGCGCTACCCAGCACCGCGTAGAGCACGAGGACCAGAATGGAGGCAATGATCCCCCAGACGAGAGTGGCCCTGGCCCAGTTCTTCTTGCTGGCCGAGCGGCCGCTGCCGAAGGCGAGGATGAGGATGTAGACCAACCCGAACAATGGGATACCGGCCAGCAGTATCGTCAGCATCCAGCTGCCCACCGAGTCCGCGGTCTCGGCCTCCTCGGAGCGCGCCACTGCCAGCGCTCCGCCTTCCGCCGGCCGCTCGAATGGCGAGCCCGCTGCGGGAGGGACCATGTCGGAGAAGGATGGGGCCTGCCCGGCCGCGGCGTCGGAAGAGGGGGCCGAGCCCCACTGGGGCGCCGAGCTCTGCGACGGGAAGGCTGAGGAGGACGACGGCGCGGACTGGGCGACCGCCTGAGTCGCAGCGGGGACGA
The DNA here is from genome assembly GCF_016694895.1 of Actinomyces sp. HMT 175. Taxonomy (NCBI): domain Bacteria; kingdom Bacillati; phylum Actinomycetota; class Actinomycetes; order Actinomycetales; family Actinomycetaceae; genus Actinomyces; species Actinomyces sp. HMT 175. Next base: position 105,302 of record NZ_CP068012.1, on the reverse strand, counting down.
ACGCCTCTGTGGCCTGCTCGGCCTCGGCGCGCGCGGTCGCCGTGGGGAAGACCGAGGACATGCCGACCTCGCCCTCCTGACGCCCACCGCTGAAGGGGTGCGAGTGCGGGGCGGGCTGCTGGGCGAAGGGCTGCTGGTCCTGCAGGCCCGACGGCTGGGCCTGCGGCTGCTGCCCCGGCCAGTGCGGGGTCTCCCGACTCGCCTCGACGCCTGGAGTCGCACCGGCGGCGGGGGCCGAGGATGTGCCCGGAGCCGAGGGGATGCCGGGGGCGGACTGGGCGAAGGGCGACGACGCGGGTGCGACGCCGTCGGCAGCGGTGGACCCACCCCAGGCAGGCTGCGCCGGCTGGCCGGTCTGGCCCAGCCCGCCCTGCTGGGCGTAGAGGTTGGCCTGGATGTAGGGGTCGGCCGGCGCCGCACCGGGCTGGGCGCCCCCGAATCCGCCGGCGGCGGCCGGGTCGGGTCGGCCGGGCTGACCCGGCTGGCCTGCCTGGCCGAGCCCGCCCTGCTGGGCGTAGGGGTTGGCCTGGATGTAGGGGTCGGCGGGCGCCGCACCGGGCTGGGCGGCCGCCTGCGCGGCACCTGTGGAGAAGGCGCGCGTCTGCTCCTCAGGGGGCGGCCCGGCGGGCAGGTCGGGCTGCGCCGGGCGCCACGATCCGGCCTGGGCGCCGGGAGCCGCACCAGGGACGGCACCGGGCGCCTGCCCCGGAGCCTGCTGCTCGGCGCGTGCGGCGTCGAGCATGTCCTGGTTGATGAGGACGGTCCGGGCGTTGAACTCGTCGCCCTGATCGGGGCGGGGCGAGCCGGAGGTCGGCGGCTGGGTTGCGTCGTGGTCAGACATGAGGTCCCTCTCAGTCGAGTACAGCATCACGCTATCCCGGATCCGCGCCGGAAGACACACAGGCACCCCGATCGGCCAGAGGCGAACGCCCTGACCGCCGGGCTGGCTCGAGAGCCCGGCAATCCGTTGGGGAGTTGCGCGGCGGCCGCAACGAGTGCTCCGGCGACGACGAAGCCCCGGCGCGCTGCTGCGCGCCGGGGCTCTCGCTGCGGCGGAGATGGGGAGATTCGAACTCCCGAGGGGCTTCCACCCCAACCTCCTTAGCAGGGAGGCGCACTAGGCCACTATGCGACATCTCCATCGCCTTCCCACGGCTCCGCCGCAGGACGCACGGGCAGCCTACCGGGAGGATGCCGCGTGAGCAAACCGCCGAAGACACGGTGCGGGCGCCTCAAGGCGAGGCAACGCGGCCGCCGGCTGCGTAGGTGTCCTGGGGCCCTTGTTCACGGCCCGGGGTCTGCGGAGTCAAGCCCCGGAGGGGCGCCACCCGGGGCCATCATGTTGAAGAATGTCTGTGAAAGTACGTCGTGAGGCGAGGAGGAGCGAGGATGGCGGAGAGCGGGCAGACGGATGCGCGGGTCGCGGAGTTCATCACCGATCTGCGTCAGGCCCTGGCGGAGGCGGGCGACCCTGCCCGCGCCAAGCAGCAGCGGGCGTACCTGAAGTCCGAGATGGCGATGTACGGCGTCGGAGTCCCGGACACGCGGCGCCTCGCACAGCGGATCGCCGCCACCCACAGCGACGTGTGGACTGAGGCCGCCACCTGGGAGGTGGCGCTGCGGCGCCTGTGGGACGGGGCGGCTCGCCGCGAGGAGCGCTATGCGGCGCTGGCCGTCATCCGCGCCAAGCTCTCCGCAACGCATGCCGGACGCATGGAGTCCCTGGCGCTCTACGAGCACTTTCTGCGCACGGGGCAGTGGTGGGATCTGGTCGATGAGACCTCCCACGCCGTCGGGCTGGTGGTGCGTGAGCATCCGGCTGCGGTGGCCCGCATGCGCGTGTGGGCCACCGACCCGGACATGTGGGTGCGGCGCAGCGCCATCCTCTGCCAGCTCCAACACAAGGCCGACACGGACCTCGATCTGCTCACCAATGTCATCGAGGTCAATCAGGAGGACCCGGAGTTCTTCATCCGCAAGGCCATCGGCTGGGCCCTGCGCGACTACGCGCGCACGGACGGCGACTGGGTACGCGCCTTCGTCCAGGCACATCCGGGCCTGTCCCCACTCAGCCGACGCGAGGCCCTCAAGCGCCTGTGAGGCCGGGGCGGCGACCTCCGACGGGAATGCGGCGGGCCGCGTAGTTAGCTGGCACTCCTCGCCGTCCGGGCACGTGCGAGCACGCTGCCTCAGCCGCACGCCATCAGTTCCCATCGGCACGGTACCGCTCACGCATGAGGTCCACGTAGTCGAGGAGGTCCTGACGCAGGCGCTTGGGGGCGATGACGCATGCATCCGGACCGAGCCGAAGCAGAATCGTCATGGCATGCAAGTGGTCCATGAACTCCAACTGGAGACAGGTCCATCCGTCATCTCCGGGAGGTTCACCCTCTGCATCGGTCGTCGTTGCGCGCAACGTCCACTCCTGCACATCGCTCCAACGCTCGTCCCGCACCCAGACAGTGGCTGTGATCGCCTCGAACCTATCGAGAAACTCCTCACGCTGCTTCTGCCATGCCGCAGTCATGTCGAAGCCGGAGTCATCAGAACACTCCTCAGAGAGCACATCGGCCTCTTCGATCCGAGAGAGCCTGGTGAAGCGAACCTCGGCGCCGTGTGAAGCGCACAGGTACCAGCTGCGACCGGCGGCAACTATTCCATGCGGATCGACGACCTCCTGCGTCGTCGTCCTCGACTTGCCCCGGAAGACCATACGCAGTCGATGGCGCGTCAAGACCGCTTCCTGAACGGCATGGAAGACAACGTCGGCTCGCTCGCTCTCGGGCAGGGGAAGCCATCCTTGAGGATCGACCACGACGCGCGAGGCAACGCCCATGGACCGGCTGCGATGACTGTCGGGGACGGCGGCGAGCAGTTTGCGAGACGCGGAGGCGAGGGCGTCACCAAGGCCCAGTGGCGCAGCACCCCAGCTGGTGAGACCGGCGAAGAGAGCCCGACTCTCCTCACGGTTCAGTCCCGTCACATCAATGCGAAAGTCGGGGTCGATTCTCACTCCCCCATGAGGTCCCCGCTCGCACCATACCGGCACTCCCGCAGCCGACAGCGCCTCAACATCCCGCAGCACAGTGCGCCGTGAGACCTCCAGCTGCTGGGCCAGGTCTGAGGCGGACAGACGACCATGGGTGCGCAGCAGCCAGATCATGGACAGTAAGCGGTCGGCACGCACCGACTCATCCTCGCACGTATATGACACAAGGTGTCACCAATGGTCTCTAACCTCGATGCCGTCCGCCCACCTTGTATACCCATGAGAGTCTCAGGAGCATCACCATGACGGCCTTCGTTCCCAACAGCGTCATCCTCTACGTCTCCGACGTCGAGGCGAGTACCACCTTCTACCGTGAAATTCTCGGTCATGGACCGATCAAGACCTATCCAGGATTCAGCGTCTTCAAGCTGTCTGACGAGATGACTCTCGGACTACAGGCGGCCGATGAGATTGAACCCGCTGCTGAGCCACACGTAGGCGGGACCGAACTGAGTCTCAGCAACGCCGAGCGTGCCGACGTCGATCGTCTACACGCACAGTGGAAGGCGCTGGGCATTCCGATGCTTTTGGATCCGACCGTCCTCGAGTTCGGCTACACCTTTGTGGCAGCCGACCCTGATGGGCACCGTCTGCGCGTGTGCGCCACTGATACCTCGAGCTTCGTCTGATTCAAGGCCCTCGGCGCACTGCCCGTCACCTCCCCACAGGCGCAGTCGACCATGTCCCGGCCGGCTACTCCACGAGCCTCGGGGGATACTGGCCAGGAGTTGTGCATACTGCACGAACCCCCGTACCTCGTGGAGTGCACCCACCCCTCCCAGCAGCACCCAACTCTCGTGCATTGCGCCCAGAGGACACCGAGAGCCACGTGGGTGACCGATCCCGAGTACAAGTAAACCCTCGGCAGCACTCTGACGTGAAACCACCTCAGTCCATTGCCGACACCAGCGACCTCGGAACGAGCGAATACACAAAGAGTCCGACAAAAAACAGCAGCAATGGAACACTCAGCACCCACGCAACGGTCGACCTCGATAGCCCCAGAGGGTCGAACTCGGTAGGCGCGGCAGCGAGCACCTGTATCAAGAGCCCGACGACGGCTCCCCCTAGCACGGGACCAGCTTGGCGAAGGACATTGAGGAGGGAGGACGCAGCACCGAACTCGTCACTCCTCAGTGCGGCCATACCTACTGTCGTCAGTGGCGCCATCAAGAAGCCATTTCCGATGCCGAAAACGATCGTCGCACCTAGGAACCACATCCAAGAAACCCCAGTAGCGGTAATCAGTATGCTCAGGGCGGTTCCCATCGCGGAGGCCCCGAAGCCGATCTGTAGGACGAGGCGGGCCTTCCCTTCATCAACCCAGCGGCCCGCAATAGGTGCTGTGACTACGGACGCAATCGACGCTGGCGCAAGAGCAACCCCCGCCCAGAACGCCGTTTGCCCCATCACGGACTGGATGTAGTTCGATACGAGAAACGTCAAGGCGAACACGCCAAGGGCGGTAAAAAGGCCGAACAAAGCGGCAACGAGGAACCGTGGATTCTCGCGGAGAGACCGTGGAAAAACTGCGTGCGCCGGATCCACACGGCTCTCATACCGGAAGAACGCAAACAGGCAGAACACAGCGAACGGCAGGCAAGCAATGGTCAGCGGGCCCCAGCCCGCATGGGGACCTTGCAGACATCCATAGAGAAGTGCCACAAGGCCGATACCCACAAGAAAGGTTCCCATGAAATCAACTCTCACGGACCGGACCACTCCGATCGGAAGACTTCGCAGACCCAGAACCACGACGAAAATCGCAATCGGAAGGTTGATGAGGAAGACCCAACGCCAGCTAAGACCATCAATCAATACTCCACCGGCAAGGGGGCCGATGACGGACGCAGTTCCTGCAATTGACCCCCAGATGCCGACTGCGCGCCCACGGGTATTTTCAGGGAATGTGACACCGATGAGCGTGAGAGTCTGCGGTACCAGCATGCCGGCACCGAGTCCCTGAAGGAACCGGCTGGCGATCAAGACGGACGGAGAGGTCGCAACACCGCAGGCGAGGCTGGCAGTTGCCAAGATGATCGTCCCCGAGAGGAAGAGGCGTCGGTGCCCGAATCGGTCACCTAAACGACCTGACGGGATGATCGCCAGTGCGAGAACGAGACCGTAGCCGTTGACCACCCAGAACACCTGGGTTGTGGACGCACTTAAGTCCCGTGTCAGCGAGGGAACTGCGAGGTTAATAATTGTCAGGTCAAGAAGAGCAATGAAGTACCCTCCGGCCAACGCGCACAGCCCGATCCACTGCCGAGCACTGACTGTTATGGCTAGGGAATCTTCCGTCACATCTTCTCCTCGTTCGTCAATTCGGTGTCGTGGAAGGTGCCTCTCTTGGCTATCATGGCATAGTCATCACACTAAGGCCGCGGCCGCTTCTAATCTCTCTCCGTATTGACATAGATGTCATTACTGAGATGTTGACCGCAGCGTCGGAACGATGCGGTACTGGCTCTCGGGCTGGAGAATCGTCAGGTTGCACTAGGCGATCACCGGGAGCATCAACGACGAGAACGCAGCCAAACTCACCTGACTCATAACATCTCGGTGAGTTTAAGTTGGTATTGCGATACTTGAGCGGAGAGGGAGGGATTCGAACCCCCGGTGCGCCAGGCGCACAGCGGTTTTCAAGACCGCCACATTCGGCCGCTCTGTCACCTCTCCAGGCCGCGCCCACCGGGCGCGACAGGCACAGACCCTACCATCCCGGTGGGCCCGCGGTCACCGCGAGCCCACCAGTCCGAGCCCACCGGTCGCCGACGTCGCGGTCGTGCCTTATGTCTCGGGATCGAGGGTTTAGGGCACGACCTCGCGACCTACCCTACGACCGCGCGGCCCTGCGGCCCGGCCGCACCGCTGACCCGCGGCCCGGCCACCTCGCTGCCCGACCCCGCCCCGGCCCGCTTCCGCCCCAGCCCCTAGGCTCGCCCGAAGAACCCGCGCCGGTGCGGCTTGCTGGCGCGCGCCGGCAGCAGGGAGTTCGGCTCGTCGAGCCGCCCCTCGGCCAGGGCCTGCCCGATCGCCGGCCATACCGGCAGGCGCGCCATGAGGGTGGCCTGCAGGGCGTGGTAGATGTCCGGGTGCCCGGCCCAGGTGCGCGTCGAGGGCCGGTTGTCGCGGTCGAGCTCATGGGTCCACACGCCGGGTGCCTCGATGAGGAACTCCTCGGCGTAGTCGATCCAGGCCCGGTAGCAGTGCTCGTAGTGCTCGACGTCGATCTCCCCGCGACCGTCGTCGAGCAGGGCCTGGCGGATGGCGGCCGACGCCGAGATGCCCTCGCAGACCACCCAGTGCATGCGCTCGTGCACCACGGGCTTGCCGTCGAAGTCCGTGGTGTAGACGAAGCCGGGGGTGCCGTCGACGCGCCAGCCGTCGGTGCGGGCCTGGTCGAAGAGGTGCTCAGCGGCCTCCAGCATCCACTCCGGCGCGCTCATGGAGCGGTTAATGAGCGCCCCGCGCAGCTGCACGGTCAGGCGCGCCCACTCCAGCCCGTGGCCCGGCGTAACGCCGTAGGGCCGGAAGGGGTGGGCGGGCTCGTCGCGGTTGTAGTCCAGGCGCGGTTCCCAGGAGGTGGAGTAGTGCTCGGGCAGGCGCCAGCCGTGCTCGCGGGCCTGGACGTTGACGGCGAAGTCGGTGATCTTCAGGGCCCGCTCCAGCCAGCGCACCTCGCCGGTGACGTCGGCGGTGGCCAGGTAGGCCTCCACTGTGTGCATGGCGGCGTTGATGCCCCGGTAGTCCTCGGGGTCGGTGAAGTCGGCGGCGTAGGACTCCACCGGCATCTGCTGGTCCTCATCCCACCAGTAGCGGTCCTGGACCTCGATGGCGTCGCGCAGCAGCTCGTGGCCGCCGGGCCGGTCGGCGGCCGTCGCGGTGGCCGCGGCCAGGAGCACGAAGGCGTGCTGGTAGCACTCCTTGCGGGCGTCGCGGTTCACCGGGAGGCCCCGCCCCTCGGCGTCGGGCTCAGGGCCGATCGCCGAGTACCAGCCGCCGTTGACCGGGTCGCGCAAGGGTCCGTTGAGGGCGCGCACGCCGTGGTCGGCGTAGCGGCGGCAGCCGGGGATCCCCATGAGCGCCCCCAGGGAGAAGGCGAAGGTCATGCGGCCGGTGATCCACAGCTCGACGGGATGGGTGGGGTCCACCTCGCCGTCCTGACCGAGCCACCCGAATCCAGTGGGCACCTTCGCGCCGCGCGCGTAGTGCAGCAGCGCGTGCGTCTCGTAGGCCAGCCAACGCTTGTGCTCGGGGGCGCCGAACCATCCCAGTCCCATGAGTCCTCCTTGAATCGCTGGGGTTCCAAGGCTATCGACCCGCCTGACGCGGATCAATGCTCCCGGCTGCCCGAGTGGTGCCCGGTCTCGCCGGCACGTCATGCACGAGGGTGGGGTGCTACTGGAGGAGGGTGGGGTGTACTGCGGGTAGGTGGGGCCTTCGTGCAGTACGCACAACCCTCGACCAGTAGATCCCGACCTTCGTGGAGTAGGTCGGCTCAGGGCGGAAGCCTCGGAGCCGACGTCCTACGCATGGCCTGCGGGTCCCGCCCAGGGGGCTATTTCTGCTTGGGCCAGGCCGCCTCGGCCTGCTTGAGCGCCTCCTTGGGGGTCACCGTCCCGGTCGACCACCGGCTCAGCCCGACCCACAGGGCGCTGCTGCCCACACCCACCGGCATCGAGTCCGAGGCATCCATCTCCACGGTCGTCTGGCGCGACTGGAGCAGCCTGGTGGCGCGCCGGCCGACGTCGCTGGGCGCCAGGTCCGGGTCAACACCCTGGTTGGCGGTCGCCACCCCACCCATCGCCATCCGCGTGCGGGCCCACTCCTGGGAGGTCAGGTACTCCATGACCGCGCTGACCGCGTCCGAACGGGTGAAGGCCACGAGGTAGTCGGTCCCCACCAGTACCGATTCCGAGCCGCGGTCCGCCGCCGGGGTGACGAAGGCCGAGACCTTCGTTCCAGACGAACCCGCTGTACTCGTCGTGCCCGCTGCGGTGGCCGCGTCCTTGGCAGACGCCGTCGCCCCGGTTGCCCCGGCCGTCCCGTCGCTGCTGGCGGTGGGGCTCGCGGTCGGGCGGGGGGCCTGGACCGTCACCGGGTTGGCGCCGTCGGCGTCGGTGATGACGGTGCCCTCGGGGAAGCGGCTCTCGAAGGAGGAGGAGGCGTGCAGCATGAGGCAGCTGCCCTTGGCCAGGTCGGCGCCGGCCTGCGCGGGGGTGCGGGAGATGACCGAGCCGCGCCCACCGACGACGCGCCCGTTGTCCAGGACCAGGGAGTTGACGGCGCCGAGGGCCTCGACGGCGTTCGAGGAGTCGACGGGAACCCGGTGTGAGGCCCAGGTCTCGTAGACGCCGGGCCCCTGGGTGGCCAGCAGGGCGTCCTCGAGCCAGTCGGTGAGGACCCAGCCGGTGGACTCCCCGTCGGCGGCGCCCACGCACCAGGGCGTCACGGAGCCGTCGGGGTGGTCGGAGCGGATCTTGCTGGTGAGGGCCTCCAGCTCGGCCCAGGTGTCGGGCACCTCGTAGCCGGCCTTGGTGAAGGCGTCCGGCGAGTACCACACGAGGGACTTCAGCGAGACCATGAGCGGGGCGCCGTAGGGCACGGAGGCGTGGATGCCGACCTGGATCCAGTGCCGGTCCCAGCCGGCCTCCACGTTGCTGTTGACCTGGTTGGGCAGCGGGTGGACGACGCCGGTGTCGACGAGCTCGGCCACCATGGCGGGCTGGGGCACGATGGCCAGGTCCGGCAGGTTCTCCGGGTTGTCCTGGCTCGACGGCGAGGCCCCCGAGCTGGTGGACAGGTTGGCTCCCGAGCCGTTGAGCAGCTGGGAGCGCAGCTCGGTGGTGCCGGTGTGCTCGACGTTGATGCCGGTGCAGCTCTCGAACTCGGCCACGGAGGCCTCGAAGCGCTCGGCCTCGGTGCCGGTCAGGCTGCTGGAGATGGTGACGGTGGCGCCCTTGTGGCCCTGATAGGCCTGGTAGGCGGCGCAGCCGGTGGCCGACGCCGAGCCCGTCCCGCCGGCGGAGCAGGCGGCGGTGGCGGCGGCCGCCAGGGTCAGGGTGCTGGCGGCGGCCAGGAGGCGGCCGCCTCGGCGCAGCCGACAGCGCACGCGGCCCCGGCCGGGAGCGCTCGCCCCACCGGCCGGGCCGGCGGCGCGAGCGGCGTGCTCCTCGGGGATGGAGTTGTGCTGGGAGACAGGGAGGGGGGACTGTCGCATCAAGGGTGCCTTACTCGTTCGATGAGGGCGTCCAGGACGGCGGCGCAGCCGTCCCGCCACACGGGCTCGGTCAGGATATCGCCGCGGTCGCGCACCCACTGCGGTGCGCTGCCCATGACGACGCCGGCCCCGGCCCACTCGATCATCTCGACGTCGTTGGAGCCGTCCCCGACCGCCAGGACATGGGTGGAGTCGGTGCCCAGGCGGGCGATGAGCGCCTCGAGGGCGGAGGCCTTGGTGACGCCCTCGGGGGCGACGTCGAGCCAGGCCGTCCAACCGATGGCGTACTCCACCGAGTGCAGCCCGGAGTCGGCCACGATCTGGGAGAAGCGATCCACGGGCATACCCGGGGCCCGCAGGACGACGCGGGTGACCGGCCGGGAGACGAGCTCGTCGAAGGTGACGACCCGCTGGTCCTCGATGAGCTCGCCGTCGGGGAAGAGCCGGGAGACCTTGAAGCCGACGCCGGGGTCCTCCACGGCGAGGATCCCGTCGGGCACGGCGGCGTGGAGGGTCTCGATGGCGGCGCGAGGGTCGAAGGTGCGCGAGTCGACCACCTCGTAGCCGCCGGGGGCGTCCGGGTCGAGCCGCAGGGTCATGGCGCCGTTGGCGCACACCATCCAGCCGGTGGACAGCCCCAGGTGGCGCACCACCGGCATGGTGGCGGCGATCCCGCGGCCGGTGGAGATGACCACGGGGACCTCGTGGGCGCGCAGGCGGGCGACGGAGGCCATGACCCGCTCCGAGACGTGCCCGTCCATGTCCAGGATGGTGCCGTCGACATCGAGGGCGACGACGAGCCCGTGGCCGGGTGCGAGCCGCGCGCCGCCGGCGGCCTCCAGGGCGTCGAGGTCCCGCATCCGGTCCTGGACGAGGGCGTGGTACTCCTCGTGGTCCAGGGGCCGACGGCGCAGGGCGCGCTCGCCGCCTGCCGCGGTGTGGTCGGCGCCGTCCTCGAGGTGCTCGAGGTACTCCGTGGATCCGCCCAGCTGGGTCAGGGGCTGGCCGGCCGGGGCGATGCCGGTGGCGGGGTTGACGGCCGGACCGTTGCCGGTGGGCTCAGAGCCGGCGGGCTCACCGACGGCGTCGGTCTCGCGGGCGACCCCGGGGCTGGAGGCGGGCGTGGGGTTCACAGGGCCGGTCCTCAGGCGGTGGCGCCGACGGGCTCGATGACCTCCAGGCCGCCCAGGTAGGGGCGCAGTCCCGTGGGCACGCGCACCGAGCCGTCGGCCTGCTGGTGGTTCTCCAGGATGGCGACCATCCAGCGGGTGGTGGCCAGGGTCCCGTTGAGGGTGGCCACGGGGCTCGTGCCGCCTTCGCGGCGCTCGCGCACGGCCAGGCGGCGGGCCTGGTAGGTGGTGCAGTTGGAGGTGGAGGTGACCTCCATCCAGCGCTGCTGGGTGGGCAGCCAGGCCTCGCAGTCGAACTTGCGGGCGGCGGAGGAGCCCAGGTCCCCGGCGGCGGTGTCGATGACCCGGTAGGGCAGCTCGACCAGGGCCAGCATCTCCTCCTCCATGGCCAGGAGCCGGGCGTGCTCGGCCTCGGCGTCCTCGGGGCGACAGTAGGAGAACATCTCCGCCTTGTTGAACTGGTGGACGCGGATGATGCCGCGGGTGTCCTTGCCGGCGGCCCCGGCCTCGCGCCGGTAGCAGGTGGACCAGCCCATGTAGCGCTTGGGCCCGGCGGACAGGTCGAGGATCTCGTCGGCGTGGTAGCCGGCCAGGGCCACCTCGGAGGTGCCGGTGAGGTAGAGGTCGTCGGCGGGCAGGTAGTAGATCTCGTCGCTGTGGGCGCCCAGGAAGCCGGTGCCGCCCATGACCTGCGGGGTGACGAGGGTGGGGGTGGTCATCGGGGTGAAGCCGTGGGCGACGGCGGCGTCCAGGGCCGCCGTCATGAGGGCCAGCTCCAGGCGCATGCCCCAGCCCTTGAGGTAGTAGAAGCGGGCCCCGGAGACCTTGGCGCCGCGGCGGGTGTCGATGATGTCCAGGCCCTCGCCGATCGCCAGGTGGTCGGCGGGCTCGAAGCCCTCGGCGGCGAAGTCGCGGGGCCGGCCGCCCTCGTGGCGCAGGACGACGTAGTCCTCCTCGCCGCCCGAGGGCGCCCCCTCGATGAGGTTGGCGAACTGGCGGGCCAGGTCGTCGAGCTCGGCGGCGGCGGTCGAGGAGGCGGCCTCGGCGGCCTTGACCTGCTCGGCCAGCTCCTTGGCGTTGGCCAGGATCGCGGGGCGCTCCTCCGGGGAGGCCTTCCCCACGGACCGGGAGACCTGCTTCTGCTCGGCGCGGAGGTTCTCGAAGGCGGCCAGCGCCTGACGGCGGGTCTCGTCGGCGGCGATGACGCGGTCGACGAGATCGACGTCGGCACCACGGGCTCGCTGGCTGGCGCGGAAGGGCTCGGGGTTCTCACGAAGCGCACGCAGGTCGATCATGGTCCCGAGTGTAGTCAGGACCGCGGCCCAGACAGCATTCGATCAGCACCTGAGCCGATCCGGGCCGCGAGCGCGGCGGACGGCGCAGACCGGGAGAGCCGGGGACGACCAAAGTCACGGGCAAGTGGCTGAGCCAACACTCGAGGCCGCAGCGGACCGGAATCGACGTCAACGCCCCAGCGCCCACCCCGCCGTCAGGGCGACCCGAGGGCCTGGAAACCCTGGAATCATCCGGGAGATTGGATGGCCGCGGCGCGAGTCCGGTGAGGTCGCGCCCCATACACGCTCGCCCCCACCCGCACTACCGCCCGATGGCGAACGTGACCCACTTCCCTCTTACCAACGCAATCCACCTGTGAATAGAATCCATTTCAATCGGTGCACCCTATCGTTCCCGACGGTGTTTCCGAGCCGCCACGTCGGAGGCTCGCCCACACCACCCACGCACCACTCTCCCCACCACCTCCCGGCTAGTCGTCTGTCCCCGATTTTCTGTCACTCCGTCATATCAGGCTCGCCGACCGCCATGAATGCGGGCCCCCAACCACAGGACCACAACTCATGCCGACCACATCATCTCCGTCCTTCTCCCAGCTGAGGGCCTTCGTAGCGCTGTGCGACCACCAGCACTTCGGCGAGGCCGCCACGGCGCTCGGCGTCAGCCAGCCCAGCCTGTCCCAGGCCATCACCGCCCTGGAGAAGCGCGTCGGCGGCGAGCTGGTGGAGCGCACCACCCGCCGCGTCCTGGTCACCTCCCTGGGCGAGGCCCTGCTGCCCTACGCCCGGGACGCCGTCCTGGCCGCCGAGGCCTTCAGCGAGGCCGCCTCCAGCCAGGGCGCCGCCCTGAGCGGCACGATGCGCCTGGGCATCATCCCCACCATCGCGCCCTACCTGGCCCCCGTTCTCATCGACGGCCTGCGCGAGGCCCTGCCCCAGATGGACCTGGACCTGCGTGAGATGGTCACCGGGGACAACCTCGACCAACTCGCCCAGGGGCGCCTCGACGCCGCCATCATCGCCCTGGAGGACGACCTCCAGCGCACCACCGCGATCCCGATGTTCGACGAGCCGCTCGTCGTCCTCACCGCCGCCGGCCACCCCTGGGCCGGCCGCACGGACGTGAGCCCCACCGAGCTCGACGACCAGCCCCTCCTCCTGCTCGACGAGGGCAACTGCCTGCGCGACCAGACCCTGGCCCTGTGCCAACGCTACGGCTCCCAGCCCCCGGTCGCGGTGGCCACCACCCTGTCGACGGTGACCCGCATGGTCGCCCACGGCTCGGGCGTGACGATCATCCCCGAGGGGGCGCTCCAGCTGCTGACCCCCTCCTCGGAGTACGGCATCGCCCGTTTCGGCGACGAGTCGCCGATGCGCCGCATGGGCCTGGTGCACCGGGTCTCCTCCTCCCGCGGCGCCGACTTCGCCCAGCTGGCCGAGCTCATCTCGCGCCTGGTCAAACAGGCCAACCTGCCTGTCACCCCCGTCACGGACCAGGCTGCGGCCTGAGCTGTCCTTGGGGGCTCCCCTTGCCGGCGGCGCACACTCGATTCCTTTCCGCTCGACAGCGCCCCGCAAGCCGTGACCCGGGCCGCCCGGGCGACTAGCCTGCCCCTATGACGGGCGGCACCGACGGCGGCACCCGGGCGACGACGCGCACCGGGCGACCACTGGCCTGCGTCGTCGTCAACCCCTCCAAGCCGCGCGCCACCGCCGCGGTGCGCTCCCTGCTGGAGGGCGAGCTGCGTGAGGCCGGATACGCCGGGCCCGTGTGGCTGGAGACGAGCGTCTCCGAGCCCGGCATGATGCAGGCGCGCCTGGCCCTGGCGGCCGGGGCGAGCCTGGTGGTGGCCGCCGGCGGTGACGGAACGGTGCGCTCAGTGGCGGCCGGCCTGGCCGGCACCGGCGCCCAGATGGGCATCGTCCCACTGGGCACGGCGAACCTGGCGGCTCGCAACCTCGAGGTGCCGGTCGGGGACGCTCGGGCCGCGGCCCGAGTGGTGGCCCACGGCGTCGACCTTCCCGCCGACCTGGCCTGGGTGCGTACCGAACCCTGGTCCGATCCCGGCGCCCTCCCCGACCCGACACCGCCAGGTGACCCCCGCGGGCGGGCCGACTCCGCACCCTCCACACCCCTGACAGGCCGAGCCGCAGCAGCCCCGCCGGACTCCCCGCCCACTCCGGCCGACCCGGCCGACTCCCGGCAGCTGTCGGCCGAGGCGGCCCGGGCTGTGCGCACGATTCAGAGGGCGACCCGCCGACCGCATCAGTGGACCCGACCCACACTCGGCGACGAGCACGCCTGCATGGTGGTGGCCGGGATCGGATTCGACGCCGGACTGGTGGCCTCCACGCGCCCGGCCCTCAAGGCGAGGGTCGGTTGGGGCGCCTACGCGCTGGCGGCCATGGAGAACCTGGGCTCTCCGCGCATGGACCTGGTGCTCAGCCTGCGAGACGAGGCCGGCGCGCGGCGCGTGGAGCGCCTGCGGGCCCGCAACCTGCTGGTGGCCAACGGGGGCCGGCTCCCGGCCGGAATCACCCTGCTGCCGCAGGCCCGTACCGATGACGGCCTGCTCGACGTCGCCGCCATCGACACGGTGGCGGGCCTGGCGGGCTGGAGCTCACTGGCGCGCCAGGTGCTGCCGCCCTACGCGGCGCACTACTCCGAGTCCGGCCGCTCACTGGGTCGGGTGATGCTGCGCCGCGGCGGGGAGGTGGCCGTCCAGCTCTCGGCGCCGGCCCTGGTGGAGGTCGACGGCGACCTGCTGGCGCCCACGCAGAGCATGCGGGTGCGCCTCGACCCCGGGGCGCTGCTCATCCGCCGCCCGGCGGCCTGAGAGCCGACGCAGCCGGGGCGGCCGGGGCAGGTGCGGGCCAGGGCGGAGTGAGCCCGCCTCACTCCTCCCAGAAGTCGGCGACGTCGATCGTCCCGCCAGTGGCCTCGAAGTCGGCGCGCACGGCCCGGCGCAGCTCGGCGTCGTGCAGCCAGTCCAGGGCGACGGCGGCCAGCCCGTAGGCGCCGTCGAGCGCGGCCACATCCCCGGTGGGGGCGCCGGCGGCCTCGGTCATGGCGGGGGTGTGGAGGGCGACGTCGGGCCGGTCGGTGACCTTGATGAGCGGGTGGATGCCGGGCACGCGCTGGGACACGTTGCCGAAGTCGGTGCCGGCGGCGATGGTCTCGGGCAGGACCCCGGCGGCCAGGGGGTCGCGGCCGCGCTCGCGCTGGGAGCGCACCCAGGAGGTCAGCAGGGGGCCGTTGTCGCGGACGGGGACCTCGTTGCAGTACTCGGAGGTGAGGATCTCAATGCCCGTACCGGTCATGAGGGCGGCGCCATGGAGGACCTCCTCGACCCGCTCGGCGATCTCCTTGAGGGTCTCGAGGTACTTCGAGCGCACCATGATGGACAGCTCGGTGCGCTCGGGGATGATGTTGGGGACCTGGCCGCCGTCGGTGATGATGGCGTGGAGGCGGTCCATGGGGAGCATCTGCTGGCGCAGCAGGCCGATGCCGGTCAGGGCCAGGGTGGCGGCGTCCAGGGCGTTGCGGCCCATGAAGGGCTGGGAGGCGGCGTGGGCCGGCACGCCGTGGAAAATGACGCGCAGGCGGCGCACGCCCAGCCAGGTCTGGTGGGTGACGTCGTGGGCGTAGGAGTGGGTCTGGATGGCGGCGTCGACGCCGTCGAGCATGCCGCGCACGGCCAGGATCTCCTTGGCGGTTGAGTTCTCCTCGGCGGGCGTGGTCTGCAGGACGACGCGGCCCGGCAGGGAGCCTGGGCGGGTGCGGGCCAGGGCGGCCAGGGCGAGGAAGGCGCCCACGGAGTTGGCGCACATGACGTTGTGCCCGCAGCCGTGGCCGATGCCGGGCAGGGCGTCGTACTCGGCGAGGATGGCGATGGTGCCGGCCGACTCACCGGAGCCTCCGGCCACCGCGTCCGCGCCGCCGCCTCCGGGGATCTCAGCGCGCAAGGCGGTGTCCATGCCGTAGACGCCGACCTCGGGCTCAATGCCGTGGCGGCGCAGGAGCTCGGCGACCGTGGCCACAGCGTGGTGCTCCTCATAGCCGGTCTCGGGGTGGTCGTGGATGTCGTGGGAGAGCTCGACGATCTGCGGGGCCAGCTCGGCAACGGCCTGCCCCAGGGCAGCGCGCAGAGCGGTGGGGGCTCCGGCGTCGTCGGGCAGGGCCGGTGCCGGGCCGACGACGCCGCGGCGCTCCTCGGTCTCGGCGAGCATGCGCTCCTGGATGGCGCCGGAGGGGACGGTGGGGCGGGTCAGGTCGTTCAGGTCGCGCATGGCTCTATCTTGGCCCAGCCGGCCTCCCCGCGCTCAGTCGCGAGGTGCGGCGAGCCGACGGGCCGCGTCGACGACGACGGCGCGCTGACGTTCGTGCGCCTCCTCATCCTCGAGGGGCCCGCACAGCATCCGGGCCACCTGAGGCACGGTGGACCACCAGCCGGTCAGCGACATGAGCATGACCATGAGCGCCCCCGGGTCGATGTCCCGGGTGAGGACGCCGGAGTCCTGGCCACTGCGCACCCCGGCGATCTTGCGCTGATAGTGCTCGCGCCGCAGCTCCTCCTCGGGTACCTCGTCGTCGAAGGTGAGGGCCTCCCAGCACAGGAGCCGGATGAGCTCGGGGCGCTGCCGGTGGTAGTCGTAGAGGCGCCCGGCGTAGTCCCCCGCATCCTCACCGTCGTCGAAGGCGGGCGGTACGGCCTCGGCAGCCCTGGTCAGCTCGTCGCGCAGGACTGCGGAGAACAAGCGGTCCTTGGAGCCGAAGTAGTTGTAGACGCGCTCCTTGTTGACCCCGGCCCGCTTGGCGATCCGCTCGACGGTGGTCCCAGCAGGCCCACGGAGAGTGAACTCGGCGGTGGCGGCGTCCTTGATCTTGCGCTTGGTCCCCTCGGTGTCCCAGGCCATGACACTCCGTCTCCCGTGTCCGCGAGCGCCGGCGGCAAACTCCAACGCTACCGTTGCAACTACTCCTCCAGTCTACTAGGGTCATTTCCAACGCTTACGTTGGAAAGGGGCTCTCATGTCTCCCGTGCACCGACCCGATCAACATCCCGACGTCCCCCACTCCCCCGAGTCCTCGACCCAGTCGACGACTCGGTCGGCCTCTCCCGTCTACCCCGCCGGCAGCGGCGCAACCGCCGCCCTCGTGGTCACCGCGCTGCTCGTCCTCACCCAGCTGTACGCCGCCATTCCCCTGCTCGCCCCAATCTCGACCGACCTCCATGGCAATGCCACTGTCGCCCTGTCGACGGCCTTCAGCCTCACTTACGCCGCAGGCTTCCTCATCTGGGGGCCGGTCTCCGACCACTACGGCAGGAGGAGGACCATGGCGCTCGCGCTGGGGACCCTTACCGTCTCCACCGTCTGCTGCGCCCTGGCTCCGTCGCTCCCAGTCCTCGCGGCCCTGCGCGCGATCCAGGGCCTGAGCGCTTCCGGTTTCGCACCTGTGGCCCTGGCCTACCTGTCCGAGGCGCTGGCACCACCGAGGCGAGCCGGGGCGATCGGGGCGATGTCGACGTCGTTCCTCGTGGCAGGCATCTTTGGCCAGGTGCTGGCCTCGCTGGTCGCGCTGCACCTGGGGTGGCGGTGGTTCTTCCCTCTGTGCGGCGGACTGCTGGCCGTGGCCCTGGCGGTCGTCCTCGCCGCCGTGCACGACGCCGCCTCCAGCCCTTCGGGCTCCTCGCTTCGGGGGCAGTTCGCATCGCTGGGCCGGCTCGCAGTCAGGCCGGCGGTTCTGGCGCTCAGCCTGGCGCACGTCACGCTGCTCATGGTGTTCGTCGCCATGTACACGGGGATCGGCGGCCATCTGGAGTCGCTGGGCATGCGGCCGTCGACGATCATTCTCGTTCGCCTGATGGCCCTGCCGGCCATGTTCCTCAGCCTCGTGGCGGGCCGGCTCACGGCCAGGTGGTCCTGGGCGCAGATAGCCCGGCTGGGCTTCGGGGTGTCGGCATTGGGCATGCTCGGTGAGGCACTGCTGGCGCAGAGCCTAGTGGGCCTGGTGGCCGGCAGCATCGTGTACGTCGCCGGGGTAGCGCTGGCTGCGCCGGCAATGATTAGCCTCTATGGACTGGTCTCCGCACCCAACCGCGGCAGTGGCATGGCGCTCAACGGGTTCATCCTGTTCGTCGGCACGAGCGTCGGCCCGCTCCTGGCGACGTCGTCGCCCACCTTCCGGACGCTGGCTCTCATCCTGGCCGGCATCCTGGCCATGGCACTGGTCGCGATCGCCGGTTTCAAGGCACTGGCCGACGCCGACCGCTGACTGCCACCCACACGGCGGGAGCGGCCGTCCCCATCGAGGACGTACTTTTGCAACGAGGACTGCGTTCTCCCCCAGATGGCGACGGGGAGATCCCAGTGGCCTGGAGGAAAGCACAGTCCTCGATCGGAAAGTACGTTCCGGGCGAGAACCGCAGCCACCACGGCGGCCCACCCGGCCCGCCTTACCCCGTCCTCAGCTGAAGAGCGAGGCGGCCACCATGGTGTCGCCCTCCTTGATGCCCGGGGGGATCGCGAACAGCGCCGAGGCCTCGTGCTTGAGGTACTCCTGGAGGGCGTCGCTCTTGGTCATGCGGTCCAGGATCGGGTAGAAGTTCGTGCGCGGGTCACGCACGAAGGCGATGAAGAACAGGCCGGTCTGCAGCTGCCCCAGGGAGTCGGAGCCGTCGGTGTAGTTGTAGCCGCGGCGCAGCATCCGGCGCCCCTGGTTCTGCTCCGGTGAGACGACGGCGATGTGCGCGTCGGCCGGCACGAGCGTCTCGCCCTTGTCGTCCTTGGCCTTGTAGTCCACGGCCGTGAACTCCTCGGAGGCCTTCGTGGGGTTGGCGATGCTCAGCGGTGCCCCGTAGCGCTTGTCGCGCCCCATGGTCTGTTCCTGCTCGATGAGCCGCAGCCGGTCCCAGATCTCGGCGAGCATGCGGATGCGCCGGGCCACGTAGTAGGTGCCGCCCGTCATCCACTCGGCTGCGGCGTCATCGCCCTTCTGGACCCATAGGTGCTTGTTGAGCTGGTCGGAGGAGTCCTCGGCCTTGATGTTGTTGGTGCCGTCCTTGAAGCCGAAGAGGTTGCGCGGCGTCTCCTGGTCCACGGAGGTCGACGACGTGCGCCCGTAGCCGACCTGGCTCCACCGCAGTGTGGCGGTCCCGAAGGCGATGCGGGTGAGGTTGCGGATGGCGTGGACGCACACCTGGGCGTCGTTGGAGCAGGCCTGGACGAGCAGGTCGCCGTCGGACTGGGCGGCGTGGAGCTGGTCGCCGGCGAAGGAGGGCATGCCCTCCTTGAGGACGGCGGGCATCTTGGCGGCCAGGCCGAAGCGGTCCTTGCCGTCGGCGTCGACGAACAGGCCCTTACCCACGCCGAAGGTGATGGTCAGGCCGTTGGGCTTGTAGCCCCAGGCCTCGCCGGTGTCCTTGGGCGGCAGCTGCTTGTTGGAGCTGGGCTGGCCGCCGATGAGCTCTCCGGCGGTCATCTGCTCGGCGGCCACGGCCCATTCGGACAGGAGGGTTTTCAGGTCCTCGACGTCGGTGGCGGAGACGTCGAAGGCCGCGGTGAACATGTTGTCCTGGGCGGGGGTGGTGATCCCCGCCTGGTGGTCACCCCGGAAGGGGTAGGTCGTGAGGATGGCCTCCTCGGGGCGGCGGGAGGCCTCCCAGGCGCGGCCGCCGGCCACACCGGCCAGGCCCGCGAGCGCGGCACCCAGGCCCGCACCGGTGAACATGGCACGGCGGCTAGTGCCCTTGGCACTAGGCTTCCCGGCCTGTCCGGGCTTCCCCGTCGCATCCGGCTTCTCCGGCTGGTCAGCCGCGTCGGATGCGCTCACCTCCTCGGGCTGCCCCGCCGCGTCGGGGGCCGAGTCGCTGTTACCCGGGCCCTCCGATGTCGGGGCCTGCGACTCCTGCTGCGCCTGCGCGGTCTCGTCCTGGGGCTCATCCAGGGTCTCGTCCTGGGCCGCGTCGTCGGCGACCGGGGAGGTGTCCGACTCGTGGGCCGGCTTGCCACTCACTGCTGTCTCCTTCCGGGGTGTCCGGGTTGTCGGGGTGCCGCCACCTCAGAGGATGGTTCCGGCGACCTTGGACAGCGACTCACTCAGGGCGTTGACGGCGTCGGAGAACTTGCGCTGCTTGTCGGTGTAGGCGTTCTTGTCGGGGGTCTCGCCGGCGTCCTTCTGGACCGCGGCGATGGTGGAGTAGTCCACGTAGGTGGGCTGGCCGTTGGAGGCCTTTCCGGAGACCTCGGCCGCGACGAGCTTCTCAACCGCCGCGAACTGGGTGGTGATCTTCTCTGCGAGCTTGGCGTCCTTCTTCTTCACGAGCTCCTCGACGTTGCCGTAGGCGACCTTGGCGCCCTCGACATTGGCCTGGAAGTCGTAGAGGTCGGTGTGGGAGAAGGTCTCCTCCTCGCCGACGATCTTGGAGCTGGCGACCTCCTCGAGGAGGCCGGAAGCGCCGTTGGCGACGTCCTCGAGCTCGAGCTCGAACTTCTTCCCGCCGGCGCCGGTGATGTTCCCGTAGACGAGGTCGTAGAGCGACTTGGTGTCGGCGTTGAGCTGGTCGGCGACCTTCTTGCGGGCAGCGTCGTCGGCGAACTTGAAGGGACTGGAGGAGTCCTGGGCCCACAGGTCGGCCTCGATGCGGTGCCATCCGGTCCATCCGGCGAGGACGTCCTTGTCCGTGACGGCCTTGCCGGCGCCGGAGGCGAGGTCCTGGACGCGGGTGTCCAGGGCGGCGTCGAGGTCGCCGGCCTCCTTGAGGCCGAAGGACTCGGCGGTGGGCTCGATGCGCTCGTAGAACTGACGCGCCAGCGGGTAGAGGCTCTTGGCGGTGGCGGTGTCGCCGGAGGTGTAGGCGGTGACGAAGCCTTGGGTGGCGGTGAGGAGCTGGCCGGTCTGGTCGCGCACGTAGGCGGTGTAGTTGGTGACGGCGGCCTCGCGCGCCTTGGTCTCGTCGGCACTGATGTCGACGGCGGCGCCCTTGGTGATCTTCAGCTCGGTGACGCCCTTGAGCTCGCCGACCATGTTGGGCTTGCAGGCGGCGTAGTAGGTGCCCTCCTTGAGGGACGTGGTGAGCTTCGTGGTGGTGCCGGGGCCGATGTTCTCCTGCTCGGAGACGATCTGGAGCTTGTCCTCGGTGAGGATCTCCAGCTCGTTGGGGGCCGAGCCGGAGTTGGTGATGGTGAAGGTGACCACGCCCGAGGGGAAGGAGGTCGAGGAGAGCTTGCAGGCGTCGTCGGTGAGGGTCACCGTGATCTCCTGGGACGCCCCGGAGCCGGAGGCGCCGCCCTTGGCGTTCTTGGGGTTGTCGGCGCAGGCGGCCAGGCCCAGGCCCATGGCGGTCAGGGGGAGCAGGGTGAGGACGTTGCGTCGCTTGATGGTGGGCATGGTCTTTCCTTTGTGAGGAGTGGCGTGGACAGGGGGTGGGGAGGGAGGTCGGGGTGGTCAGGAGGTCACGACGGCGTCGGGCTCCTCGGCGTCGGACTCGTCAGCGCTCACGGCGGCCGGGGCAGCCTCGACTGCGCGCGCGGGCGAGGGCCATCGGCCCGCGATCTGGAGGGTGAGGAGCACCAGGGTCGGGACGATGTAGACCCACCAGCCCACGACCTGCAGGACAGTGGGCTGGAGGTTGAACTGGAACATGGCCTGGAGCAGCACGTAGAGCCAGTGGAAGGGCGAGGCGCCGTCGGGCAGGTAGCGGGACAGGTCCCAGGCGTGGTTCGTGAAGCCGGGAAGAACACTCGCCTCCTGCAGGTCACCGACGCCGTAGGCGACGATGCCGGCGGCGACGACGACGAGGAAGTAGCCGGTCACGGCGAAGAAGACGCGCAGGTTGATGCGCACCGCGCCCTGGTAGATGAGGACACCCAGCACGATGGCCAGGACGAGGCCGGTGATGACGCCCGCCGTCGTCTGCATGGTGGAGCTCTCGATGCTGGAGCGCACGGTGGCCCACACGAACAGGGCCGTCTCGACTCCCTCACGCCCGACGGCGACGACGGCGATCCAGACGACGCCCCAGCCGGAGCTGCCTGCAGACAGGGACTTGGACAGCGACCCCTCCAGCTCGCCCTTGAGCTCACGGGCGTTCTTCCCCATCCAGAAGATCATCCAGGTCACCATGCCGACGGCGACGAAGGACAGGGTGCCGCCGAGGATCTCCTGGGCCTGGAAGGTGAGGGTCTTGGGACCCCAGGTCATGATGGCGCCGGCGACCAGCGGGTCATGATGGCGCCGGCGACCAGCGGGATGAGCGCCGCCAGCCCGACCCCCAGCCACAGCTTGGGCAGGGCGTCGCGGCGGTCGGCCTTGACGAGGTAGGCGACGATGATGCTGACAACGAGCGCCGCCTCCAGGCCCTCCCTCAGGGCGATGAGCAGGTTGGCGAGAAACACTCGACCTCCAAGTCACGAATCAATCTCAAGTCACGACGGTCAAGGTAAGCCTAGCCTTAGACAATCTCACCACCAAAGACTCTTGTTTCTCGCGTTCGTGTGGGATGAAGCCCAGTTTCGCCGGTCACACCGGCCCGGGTCGCCCCGGGGCAGTTCCGGCCGACGACGCCGCGGCGCGCCTCGGTCTGGCGAGCATGCGCTCCTGGACGGCTCCGGAAGGGACGGTGGGGGTGGGGCAGGACATTCAGGCCGCGGGCGAGTCCATCGCGGCCCAGCCACCCGCGCCGCGGGAGCCACCACCCCATCGAGGACTTACTTTCGGTACCAGGACTGCGTTGTCCCCCAGATGACTGCGGGGAGATCCCAGTAGCCTGGAGGACAACGCAGTCCTCGATCGGAAAGTACGTCCTCGGTGGCGACGCAGGCAACGACAACACGAGGGGCGGCGCGCCAGCGGAGAAGAACCCGCCTGCGCACCGCCCCGGGAAGGAGGGTGGGGGCGAGGGCACGCCGTCCGCGCGCCTCAGTCTCGCCCCCACCCACGAGTCGGGCCGCTCGTGCAGCCTCAGCTCGTCGAGTCCTCGCTCTCCGAGGTGCCCGCAGCAGCACCCGGGTTCCCGACGACGTCGCCACCACCGACGGCATCACCGGTCCGCCCCGTGGCCACAGAGCCCCCGCCGGACATCGCGGCGCCGACCTCCACCTCGGCCCGAGCATCGGCCTCCTCCTTGAGCCGGGTGTTGACCTTCTCGACGTCGAGCCGCATGAGCAGGAAGAGGATGAGCGCATTGGCCACGAGCGGCAACCACACGTACATCACGTAGATCATCTGGATGGCGGACTCCGGCTGGACCTTGAGGTCCCCGTCGTACCCGGAGGCGGCCAGCAGCCACCCGGAGAGGGCCGTGCCGAGGCCGCCGCCCACCTTCACGCCAAGCGACGTGCAGGAGAACATGAGCCCGTCGATGCGCTTGCCGGTGCGCAGCCAGGTGTTCTCCGAGGCCTCGGCGATGAGGGCGTTGAGCGTGCCCTGTAGCGAGCTCATACCCAGGGCCGCAACCCCGGAGAGAATCAGCATGAGCGGGAGGCTGTTCATGTAAGCGGCCACGAGCACCCCGAGCCGCCCCAGGGTCGCGATGACATAGCCGACGATGTTGATCCGGTACATGCTCCCGAAGCGACTCACCACCACCGGCGTGATGAGGAGCCCGATCATGAGTGGGATGTTGATGGCCCAGGAGAAAGTCTTCAACAGGTCCTCATCCCCCAGGACGTACTTCATGAAGTAGATACCCATGTTGAGCATGGCCGTGAAGATCTGGGTGAGCAGGAAGACGATGAGAATAATGAGGTAGTACTTGTTGGATACGAGCATCTTGGCCGACTCCCCCACTGAGAGCTTGTCCTCCTGGGGCTCGTCCTCACCCTCCAGCTCCTCAGGCGACAGCTCCTTGACCGAGAGCACCGAGAGCGTGTTGACCGCCAGGCCGAGCAGCGCGTAGATGATCGCCATCGTCCGCCAGCCGCTCGCGCCGCCGCCGAACATGGCCACGCCGCCCACGGTGGCACTCTGGATGAGCAGGTTCGTCCCGAAGGCGAACATGAAACGGATGGAGCCCATCTGCACGCGCTCGGCCCCGTTGCGGGTGATGAGCGCGGTCAGCGAGGAGTAGGCGATGTTGTTGGCCGTGAAGAAGACGGCGTTGAGCAGCGTGTAGGCGATGAAGAACCAGGCGTACTTGGCGGTGTCGCCCAGGCTCGTGGGGATCGCGAAGATCGCGATGAGCAGGACGGCACAGCCCACGAACCCCCACAGCATCCACGGACGGGCCTTGCCCATCCGCGTGTTGGTGCGGTCCAGCAGCGCCCCGAAGATGATGTCGGAGAAGCCGTCGAAGAGCCGGGAGACCATCATGAGCGTGCCGACGACGCCCGCATTCAGCCCGGCGGTGTCCGTCAGGTAGATCATGACGAAGGCGGACAGGAGGACGTAGACGACGTTGCCGGCGACGTCGCCCGATCCGTAGCCCACCTTGTTGTACCACTTCAGGTACTTCCTCTCGCTGGCCGCCTCCAGTCCGATTCCTGCTGCGGGGGCGCCGGTCTTCTTGCCGGCAGAGTCGCTGCTCATAGCGTCACCTCGTTGTGAGTGCTGGTGTGGGAGATAAGGGGGTTGAGCAGGAAATGGAGCTCCATCCCCAGCTCCTGGCTGTCCACCTGGTAGCGGGGCCGCAGAGCGGGCCCGCAGCTGTTGGATCCGATACCGGCCATGGCGGCGTCGAGGCATAGGACCGTGCTGCCCGACGGCGTCAGCTCGGTGTTGCGTCGCCGCGCGGCCAGCTCCTCCTGCGTGTAGCGGGAGGCGTTGAAGGAGAAGGGGGTCGGCCCGACAGCGGCCAGACTCAGCCCACCTCCGGAGAGGAGGACCTTGTTGCAGTCGGCGTGGCTGCCGTTCTCCTGGGGCCTGATGTAGTCCTCGTGGAGGTCGACGACGTCGGCGCTGAAGGCCCCGTGGTAGCTGGCGCGGTGCTTGTCGACGTAGCTCTCCTGCGGGCCCAGGCCGTAGTAGTCGACCTGGCTCATGGACTCGGGCAGGAAGAGGCGCAGCCCCAGGCGCGGCAGGCTGGGGAAGCCCAACGTCCGGCGCAGTCGCAGGCTCAGGCTCAGGACGCCGTCGTCGGCGAGAGTCCAGACGAGCCGTCCGCGCAGGGCGGGCTGGACCGAGGGCGCCACGAGGCCGACGTCGGCGCTGATGGTGACCCGACCGGGCGCCTCATCGACGTCGACGCCGTAGGCGCGGGCCACGGCCTGGTGGTAGTGGGCGCGCTCCCACTCCAGGCGCGCGTGGCGGTCGTTGTCGGTGGGCGCCCGCCAGATGTTGAGCTCCACCGGGCGCTGAAGGAGCTCGCGGCCCTCCGAGGACAGGGACACGGGCAGGCCGGTGCGCGTGTCGATGGCGCAGCTGAGACGGTCACTGTCGACCTCGATCCGGGTGCCCTCCCGCCTGACCGGCAGGCGGGTCTCGCCGATGGGGCGGTTGGCGAGCGCGGCGACCCACCGGTGGCGCCTGTCGGCGTTACGCAGGGCGATCTCGTCGAAGCCCAGGACGTGGCCGGCGGCCAGCAGCGAGTCGGGTCGGGCGAGCCGGTAGGTGACCAGCAGGTGGCAGCGGCCGGTGGGTGGAACCTTCGGTTCGCAGCGCAGCATGACGCTCGTGTGCGGCGGGACGGGCTCGACCAGGTCGAGGTCCTCGCGGTCCACGACGACGCCGTCGCAGCGCACCTCGTAGGAGATGCGCAGGTACTGGGACAGGTCGGTGTGGTCGAGGTCGTTGTGGATGGTGAGCAGGCCCTCCTCCTGGTCGTACTCGATGACGCGGGCGGGGCGCTGGACGTTCTTGAGCTCGGCGAGTCCCGGGTGGGGGACGCGGTCGGGCGAGACGAGCCCGTCGACGCAGAAGTTGCCGTCGTGGACGGCCTCGTCGTGGTCGCCGCCGTAGAGCTGGATCGGCCGGCCGTCATCGCTGGTCCAGGCGGTGACCGCGTGGTCGCACCACTCCCACACGAAGCCGCCGCACATGCGCTCGTCGGCCCGGATGATCTCCCAGTAGTCCTCGAGGTCGCCGGGGCTGTTGCCCATGGCGTGGCAGTACTCCACGAGGATGAAGGGCTTGTCGGGGTCGGAGTCCAGGTAGTCGCGGATCTCCTCGATGGCCGGGTACATGCGGCTGTACAGGTCGATGCAGGAGTAGTCGTAGCGGCGCTTGGAGTCGCGGTAGTAGGAGCTCTCGTAGTGAGTCAGCCGCGTGGGGTCGAAGTCCTTGACCCAGAAGAGCGCCGCCTCGAGGGTGCAGCCGTAGGAGCACTCGTTGCCGGCGGACCAGGAGATGATGCTGGGGCGGTTCTTCTCGCGGTGGACGCACAGCCTCATGCGGTCGACGGTGGCCTCGGTCCACTCAGGGTTGTCGGCGATGGGCTCGTTCCAGTGCTCGACCTGGTTGTCCCAGGATGGGTCGGCCAGGAAGCGGCTCTGGGTGCCGTGGCTCTCGTTGTCGGCCTCGGACATGACGTAGAAGCCGTGCTCGTCGCACAGCTGGTAGAAGCGCGGGTCGTTGGGGTAGTGGGAGCTGCGCACCGCGTTGATGTTGTGCTCCTTCATCAGGCGCAGGTCCCACAGCATGTGCTCCAGGTCGACGACGGGCCCGGTGGTCGGGTCGGAGTCGTGCCGGTTGACGCCGCGCAGGGTGATGGGCCGGCCGTTGAGGTGCACGACGGCGTCGCTCACCTCAACCTCGCGGATGCCCACCCGGTCGGTGATGACCTCACCCGGCGTGGTGATGACCAGGGTGTAGAGGTAGGGGTCCTCGGCGCTCCACAGGTGAGGGGCCTCCACGGTGAGCCGGGCGCGGTGGGTGTAGCCGTCGTCGCCGGCGAAGGGCTCCAGCTCACTGGCGGCCACCACGGCGCCGTCGTGGTCGATGAGCTCGACGGAGGTGGGGACGGGCCCGCCCCGGAAGGCGCCCTGGATCCTGACCAGGGCGGTGGCCGGGCCGGCGTCGAGACCGGTGCCGGAGATCGGGCCCAGCGAGGTGGTGGTGACGTAGTCGAACAGGACGGCGGCCGGGCGGCTCAGGAGGTAGACGTCGCGGAAGATGCCGCTGGTGCGGAACTTGTCCTGGTCCTCCAGGTAGGTGCCGTCGCACCACTTGAGCACCAGGACGGCCAGGCGGTTGGCGCCGGGGCGCAGGAGCTCGGTGACGTCGAACTCCGCGGAGGCGTGGGAGACCTGGCTGTAGCCGACGTAGGTGCCGTTGAGCCACACGTAGAAGCAGGAGTCCACGCCCTCGAAGGTCAGGTAGGTGCTGGGGGCGGCGGGGTCCGGGGTGTAGTCGAAGTCGCGGATGTAGGCGCCGCAGGGGTTGTCCTGGGGGACGTAGGGCGGATCGAAGGGGATGGGGTAGCGGACGTTGGTGTACTGGTGGTGGTCGTAGCCCAGGTGCTGCCAGGTGCTGGGCACCTGAATCATGGTGAAGCCCTCCGGGAGGTGGGCGGGGTCCGCCTGGCCGGGCTCGTCGCCGTCGGACGTGCCGACGGGGGCGTCCTGCTCCCAGAAGGGCTCGGTCAGCTCGTGGATGCTGGGCAGGTAGCGGAAGGCCCACTGGCCGCTGAGCAGGTGGAAGCGGTCGGAGTCCTCCCGCCTCCAGGGGCTGGTGGCGATGGGGCGGGATGCGGGCACGTAGTAGGAGCGTGGCGGCAGCGTGTGTTCATGGAGGACGTCGAGGTCCTCGAAGTGTCTCGGAACGATCATTGTTCGGCTCCCCATGGGGTTGACGGGAACAGAGGACGCGCAGCAGTGCGACGCCTGCGTGGTGACGTTAACATACTAGATGGTAGCCTGCTTCGCTAGGTGTATCTATCGATAAATTCTCGGTTCACCACCCCCATGACGGATTTCCATGGCAACGTCACCAGCCGCCGGAACGTGGATGTCCCTGACACTCCTGATAACCTCTCGCCATGCCAGGGCAGAGCCGAGGGGCGCAGGGAGCGCCGTCGATGAGCGACGTGGCCCGCCTGGCGGGAGTCT
Organism: Actinomyces sp. HMT 175; assembly: GCF_016694895.1. Taxonomy (NCBI): domain Bacteria; kingdom Bacillati; phylum Actinomycetota; class Actinomycetes; order Actinomycetales; family Actinomycetaceae; genus Actinomyces; species Actinomyces sp. HMT 175. The sequence continues at coordinate 77,624 of NZ_CP068012.1, read as the reverse complement.
CCGCTCAGACGGTCTCCCGCGTGGCGGCGGGCTCGGAGCACGTCCGTCCCGACACCCGCGAACGGGTCCTGCGCGCGATGAACCAGCTCGGCTACTCCCCCAACCGCGCCGCCCAGGCCCTGCGTCGGGGCTCCTTCAAGACGATCGGCGTGCTGACCCAGCAGATCCAACGCACCGGGGAGGCCCTGACCACCGCGGGCGTGCTGGAGGCCGCCACCGCCATCGGCTACGCCGTCAACCTCATCCAGGTGGAGCACCCCGCCTCCGAGGAACTGCGCGAGGCCGTCTACCGGCTCTCCCACCAGGCCATCGACGGGCTCGTCGTCGTGCAGGCCGGGCGGGCGGGGCGTGAGCAGCTGGCCCTGCCGCCCTCAATGCCGGTGGCCGTCTCGGACTCCACACTCGTGGACTACTACCCCTCGGCCAGCGCCGACCAGGTCGGCGGGGTACGTGAGGCCGTCACACACCTTCTGGAATTGGGGCACCGCACCGTCCACCACGTGTGTGGGCCCGAGGACTCCCAGTCCGCCCTCATCCGCAAGGCCACCTGGGCCAGGACCCTGCGGGAGGCCGGCAGAGACGTCCCCGAGACGGTGTCCGGCGGCTGGGAGGCAGCAGCGGGCTATGAGGCCGGCCTGCGCCTGGCCGCGGACCCGGAGGTGACGGCCGTCTTCTGCGCCAATGACGAGCTGGCCCTGGGGCTCATCCGGGCCATGCACGAGCAGGGCAGGCGGGTTCCCACCGACGTCTCAGTGGTCGGCTTCGACGGCCTGGACGTGGGCGAGTACAGCTTCCCGCCGTTGACCACCGTGCGCCAGGACTTCAGGAGGCACGGCCGCGAGATGGTGGACCTGGTGCTGGAGCAGGCCGGCTCCGGGACCCTGGACGGCAGCCACAGCATCATCATCCCCACCGAGTTCCTCGTGCGCGGCTCGACCGCCCCGCCGGCCGCCTGAGCGCGGCGCAACATCGGCCCAGCCACCCACGCTGCGGGAGCCACCGCCCCATCGAGGACTTACTTTTGGCACCAGGACTGCGCTCTCCCCCAGATGACTGCGGGGAGAACGCAGTAGCCTGGAGGACAACGCAGTCCTCGATCGGAAAGTACGTCCTCGGCGCAAACCGCAGCCGCCACTCCGGCCCAGCCCGGCCCGCGGACCCGCCCTCGGCTCAGCCGGCTTGCGGCAGGAGGATGGAGGCCCCCAGCGCGAAGGGGTAGCCGGGTTTGAGGATGCACTGGACGACCGGCTGCGCCATCTCCAGGACGCTGTCGGCGTCGAGGCCCTCCTCGCCGTTGGGGCCGGCCTCGGCCACGAGGTCGGAGTAGGGGATGGTGAGGTCGAGCAGGGCCATGCCGTCCCGGTGGGTGGCGGAGTCCCAGGCGCCGCCCTCCATCTCCTGCAGGGTCCCCAGGTGGAAGCTCATGACGCCGTGGTCGTCGACCTTCGCGGGCACGGACAGGATGTGGTGCGGCTCGGGGTCGCGCGGCGCACGCAGGGTGAACAGGATGATGCCGCCGTCGCGGGCGGCGCGCAGCATGACGCGGCCAATGTGGATGCCGAAGCCGACGATATCGAAGACCCCCTCCATGGCCTCCGCATAGGTCAGCGGCGCCTCCAGGGGGATGGGGGCTCCCTCACCGGGGTCGTTGATGGCGCGGCGGCCCGACGGCGTGGCCGCCTTGAGCAGCAGGAGGCGGCCGGCGTCGGTCAGGACGCCGGTCTCAACGCGCTCCTGCCAGCCGGCCGGGGCCTGGGCGGGGCCGGGCTCGGACTCCACCAGCCCCATACCCAGGACGGTGGACAGGTCGGTGCCGTCGGCGGGCCGGTGCCAGGTGATGGTGGCGTCGTCGTGCCAGATGGGCAGGACCCCGTTGAAGGGGATGCCGAAGCGCACGTGCTCGCGCTCGCCGTCGACGGGCCGGGAGTTATCGACATGACTGACGTGGCTGGTGTGCCGGCCGGACCGACTCTCCGACCCTGCGCCGCCGGCACCATTGTCCTGCGGTCCTGCCAGGTACTCGCTCATGAGCCCAGCCTAACTGCCGCCCGGTCGCCCCGTGCGCTCGCGCGGCCGGCAAGCCGCTCCTCCTTGCGGGCGTGCTCCCACTGGTGGACCTGCCGGGCCGAGAGCGCCAGCAGGGCCAGGACCTGGAGCGCACTGGTGACGACCAGACCAAGCGTGGCCTGCCGGACCCCAAGGCTCGAGACTTGAACCATGTCAGTGGCGACACCCAGGACCAGGGTCGCCATGAGGGCGATGCGGCCACGCGGGTGCCCGCGCCAGGCCGCGACCCCCAGGGCGGCGGTGATGAGCGTCAGGCCGCCGGACACCGTGGCGATGAGGGCGACGACGGCGGTGACCGCACCCGGGTCCTCCTCCGGGAATGGGGCGGCCTCCAGCACCTGGGTGATGTCAATGCGGGCCACGCGCAGAATCTCGACCGCCACCATGAGCCCGATGAGCACCAGGGCGATGACGAGCTGGCTGGGGCGGCGGCGTCGGGCCTGGAGGTCGGCCAGGCGGGCCTGCTGCAGGGAGAGCCCGGCATCGGAACCGGGAACCACCTCGTTGAGGTCGAGCACGTGGAGGGCGCCGTCGGTGACCACCCGGTCCCCTCCCCCGTTCTTGTCGTGGTAGGAGGTGAAGACATCCGGCCAGATCTCCAGCTCGGCGGCCTCGTTGGCCCAGCGGACGTCGTCGACGACGTAGTTGCGCTCGATATCGATGTCGGCGTCGATCTTGTGGGTGACCTGGAGGGTGAGTGCGCTCAGGCCGACGGCGCGGTCGTAGGTGGCGGCGGCCAGCCAGTCCACGTGCCCACCGCCGGGCAGCGACCAGCCTGGCGGGCAGTACCAGAAGCGGATGTGGTGGCGCTGGGCGGGGTTGCCCTCGACCTCCTTCTGGTAGGCGAAGCTCTGCTTGCGTCCGAAGAGCATGAGGCTGGAGACGGGGGCGGCCGGGTAGGAGCGGCGCAACAGCGAGGAGACGACGATGCGCCACGAGGTGCGCAGGGTGATGGGGTCGGCGCGCACCCAGCCGGCCGCGATCATCGCCTCGTGAATGTCCTCCTCGTCGCCCTTGACGGCGAGGTTGACGGGGTCGCCCAGGAGACCGTCAGGGGTGCGGGTGCGGCCGATGAAGTAGTCGGGGACGTAGAGCCAGGTGAGGACCTGGTGGAGGCGCGGCAGGGCGAGGTAGGCCAGGACCGCCCAGAACAGCAGGGAGTTGACCACGAGCACCGCATCGAGGTGCCAGCCCGAGCCGATGAGCAGCCAGGCCAGCCAGAGCGTGGCGACGGCGGCGATGGCGAAGAAGACGGCGTCGAGGACGTCGTCGATGCTCCAGGAGCGGGCATCGACCTCCGACATCTTGGATGGGCCGTCCCGGTAGACGGGCGGCGCCGTCGGACGGGGGCGAGTCACCTCGGATGGCGTCATGACAGCACGCTACCGAATACCTCTGACGTTGGAGGCCGGCCGTACCGCCATCAGCCACCCCCTCAAGCACTGCCGCGCCCTTCCGATCTGTGGAACGGAGGACGCGGCAGCCGGGGAACAGCATCGGCGGGATTCTCAGGGCCGCCGAGGAGACAGTGCTATGAGATCACTTGAGCACGAGGTCCTGGGTGTCGGAGTAGGCCGCGTACTTCTTGCCGCTCTGCATGCCCTCTGCCTCTCCACGGTTGTAGACGATGCTGGTGGTGCCCTCGGAGAAGGGCTTCAGCTTGGTCGACTCCGATACGGCGGCCATGGAGATCCAGCCCTCAACCTGTCCGGAGCCGGAGTCCTCGGAGTCGAACACCTCAAGACCGTCATCCTTCAGGTCGTCGGCCAGCAGCGCCCCGTACTCATCCGCCTTGCGCTTGGATTCCGTTTTGTCCTGGAGCGAGGTGGAGTCTGTGATCTTGTGGCTGAAACCAACATCCCCAGTGAAGTCGAGCTTGCAGTGAAGCAGGTAGACAGTGTCTTTCTTAGCTTTCTCCTTGTACTTCGGTGCGGCGTAGTCCTCGATCACCTTGTCGCAGGTCTGGGTGAGACCGATCTCCTCGTCCTTGAAGGTCACCGGCTTGATCTCCTGAATCTCGGAGCCGGACTTGGTGGTCTCGCCACTCTTGCTCTTGGTGTCCTTGGCATCCTTACCGTCCTTGTCGTCCTTGGAGTCCTCGGAGGGGGATGCATCCGAGTCGCCTGAGTCCGGCTCGGCGGAGCTGGTCGCGGAGCCACTACCGGGGGAGGGCTGAGCGATGTCCTGCTCATCGCAGGCGGACAGTCCGACAGCCATGGCAAGGGCGGCGGCGACGGAGAGAACTTTGACGGAGGAGCGCATGGGGATTCCTTTCTCGCGCGCTGGGGATGGCGAAAGTGTGCACCCGGCGCGAGTCCTCTTCCATGGGGAGCCCACCCAGGGGAGCGCTCCCCGTCTCGGCCCGCCTGCCGCTCAGAAGTCCCAGTCCTCGTCCTGAGTGGCCTCGGCCGTGCCCATGACGTAGGAGGAGCCCGAGCCGGAGAAGAAGTCGTGGTTCTCGTCGGCGTTGGGGGACAGGGAGGCGAGGATCGCCGGGTTGACGTCGACGGCGTCGGCCGGGAACAGCGCCTCGTAGCCCAGGTTCATGAGGGCCTTGTTGGCGTTGTAGCGCAGGAACTTCTTGACGTCCTCGGTCAAACCGAGCTCGTCATAGAGGTCCTCGGTGTACTGCTCCTCGTTGTCGTAGAGCTCCATGAGCAGCTCGAAGGTGTAGTCCTTGAGCTCGGCCTGGCGCTCGGGCGAGGACTCGCGCACGGCCAGCTGGTACTTGTAGCCGATGTAGTAGCCGTGGACGGCCTCGTCACGAATGATGAGGCGGATGAGGTCGGCGGTGTTGGTCAGCTTGGCGTGGCTGGACCAGTACATGGGGGCGTAGAAGCCGGAGTAGAAGAGGAAGGACTCCAGCATGGTGGAGGCGACCTTGCGCTTCTCGGGGTCGTCGCCGCGGTAGTAGTCCAGGATGATGCGGGCCTTGCGCTGGAGGTTCGCGTTCTCCTCGCTCCAGCGGAAGGCCTCGTCGATCTCCGCCGTCGAGATAAGCGTGGAGAAGATCGAGGAGTAGGAGCGGGCGTGGACCGACTCCATGAAGGCGATGTTGGTGAGCACCGCCTCCTCGTGAGGGGTGCGGGCGTCCGGGATGAGGGAGACCGCGCCAACCGTGCCCTGGATCGTGTCCAGGAGGGTCAGGCCGGTGAAGACGCGGGTGGTCATGTTCTTCTCGGCCTCGTTGAGAGTGGCCCAGGACTGCACGTCGTTGGACAGCGGCACCTTCTCGGGCAGCCAGAAGTTGCCAGTGAGGCGGTCCCAGACCTCGAGGTCCTTGTCGTCGGTCAGGCGGTTCCAGTTGATGGCCTGGACGCGGTCGACCAGCTTGATGGGCTCGTGCATCAGTTCCTCCCGAGGTTTGGGTGATCCGGCCTCATGCTACCGATGAGACCGCCGGGCGGCAGTGACGCCCGCCCGAAGAGGGCTGTGGTGCCCGCCGCGCCGGGGCCATCAAGATTCAAACCACTTGTATGATACGATGGCGACATCAGACTGCACCACAAAAGGAGAGCATTTTGACCGACCAGAGCGTAGTCGTCATTACCTTCACCGAGTCCTCCAAGGCGTACGAAGTTCTCAGTGACCTCCGCCAAGCCTCCGCGGAAGGGAGGATCGACGTCGTCTCAGCACTCATCGCGGAACGCGAGGAGGACGGACACCTGCACCTGGCGGAGGGATCGGACGCGACGATCGGCGAGGGCACGGCAACTGGGGGCCTCATCGGCCTGATTGTCGGTCTGCTCGGCGGCCCACTCGGCATGCTCCTGGGATGGGGTGCAGGTTCCGTTATCGGAAGCCTGAGCGACATCGACCATGCTGACAAGCGTGAGACCGTCCTCGGCGACCTCAGCGCCCGCGTCGCTCCCGGAACAACGGCCATCCTCGCCCAGGTATCTGAGGTGACGCCCGAGGTGCTTGACAACATCTCAACGAAGTTGGGTGGAACTGTGGCCCGCCGCCCCGTCTCCGAGGTGCTGGCCGAACTCGAGGCCGCCGAAGCAGCTGCAGAAGCAGCGGATCGCGAGGCACGCCGTACCATTCGCGACAAACGCCGCGAAGAGCGCAAAGAAGCATGGGACAAGCGAGTCGCTGATCTCAAGGAGCACTTCAAGCGCTGAGCACAACACTTTAAAGCGGGCTGCACGCATCGATGTCTCGATGCGTGCAGCCCGTCGTCATTGGCACTGGTGGGGAGAACGGTCGGCACGCCCCAAGGATGCAAGCCCTCTCGCAGATACGTTACGACGAAGCGTCCGGCTGCTGGGCCGCGGCAAGGATGGGCGCACCCTTCTCAGGCGGGTCACCCTGGCCGGCCACCGCACCGCCGTTCATGTCGAAGGCGACGACCTCAGAGTCGTAGTCGTCGTTCGGCGCGGTGGCCAGCTCGACCCGCTGAAGAGTCCGATTCCCCAGGACAGCCGCCAGAACCGGCGCTGCGGCGCCAACCTCCACACCCTTTCCGTACTCACCGAGCCCCCGCACTCTCAGCTGGGTCACCTGGTTGATATCATCATGCGCATCCAGGTCCACCGTCGCATTGGCTCGTTTGTCTGCCGGGATGGCATCGAGGACGCTCTTGATCGGCACGGAGGTGAGGTCAACGCCTTTGGAATGAGTGACGTAACAATAGGATGGGCCCACACGAATACTCTGCTCGGTCTTGAGTGAACCAACACCGACAATCGGAGATGTTAGCGGAAGAATGAAGTTGTCCGGAAGGGTTTTCACGCCTTGGTAGCGCAGTAGGATTTCATTCCCGGAAATCTCCACGCTCTCCACCTCCGAGGAGACCACCTTCATGGCAGCCGGCACGGCCCTCTCGGAGTCATCCATCGGTAGACGACAGGACATCGACGTCGCACCCTGGGTCCATTTGACGTCAAGCTCCACCTTGTCGGAATCGGCCAGATTCACTACTTCGTTTCGAGCATTGCGAATGATGGCGAGGACTGAATCCTGCCCAGGATCACCCTTGAGGTTGACGGTCACATCCCAGCGATCTTCAGTCACGAGCCCCGGCTCCACATCAACCTCAACGGACGTGACTCCATCAAGACCGGACAAATACTTGCGCACCTTCCTCTTCTTCTTACTGAGAGCCAGGGCGAAAGGTGAGCACCCGCCCACTCCGAAAGCAAGAGACACTGCACCCAGTGCCAGCACCTCACGACGTCGAATATTCATCAACCTCACTCCCCTTCCCTTCATCATGCTTGCATGTGCACGTCAGGCAGAGACGCTTTGGAGTCCGCTCCCCATCAGGACGCAGAGGCAACCACCTGTTGGGCGGCGGCAAGGATGGGCGCCCCCTTCTCGGGCGGGTCCCCCTGGCCGACCACAGCGCCGGACTTCATGTCAAAGCCAACCACCCTGGGCTGGACTTTGCTTTCCACCGAGGTACTCAGCTCCACCCGCTGGAGCGCCTGGTTGCCGAGGACTGTGGCGAGGACCGCGGCATCTGGCTGAACATCCTCATCCTGCCAGTTATTCGCCCATTTCTTGAATATGAGACGGGCCTGGTGGCTGTTCTTGTCTTCCGCCTCCAGGCTCAGGACCGCTCCGTACCGCTTATCGGAGGGAATGGATTCCAGTGCACGTTTGATCGGCACGGATGTGAGGTCCTTACCCTTGGCATGGGAGATGAAGCAGTGAGACCGTCCAACCAGGATACTCTGCTCGACCCTCAGGGAGCCGAGGCGCAGCACTGGGGAGGTGGGCGGCAGGATGAAGTGATCCGGGAGAGTCTCAGTAGTCCGGTACTCGAAGGATATTCTCTCCTCCTCGATCTGGACTCGCTCCATGCCGGGCGACACCGCCTCCACCGTGGCGGAGGCTGCCTTGTCAGCATCCTTCATCGGCAGGTAGCAGAAGACGGAGGCCTTAGCCTGGGCCCAGCTGACGACCATCCTCGCCTCGCTGGCCCCGGTCAGGCGCAGTACCTCGGCATAGGCGTCCCGCACAACTGTCGCAACCGACTCCGCGGACGGATCATCCTTGAGCCGCACGTCCGCGACCCAACGATCCGGCTCAGAGAACTCCGGGTGCACCTCCACCCGCGCGGATGCCACGGCACCGAGCCCGGAGAGGTACTGCTGCACCTTCCGTTCCCGCCTCTTGCGCGCCATAGCCATAGGCGAGCACCCAGCCACTGCGAGAGCAAGGGAAACGGCCGTTACGGCCAGGACCTGACGACGTCGCACGCTCATCAGACGTCACTCCGTCGCGTCGACAACACCTGGCGCAGTCTCCTGTCACAGGGAACCATCAGATTCATGCTCCCGTTACGACGAAGCGGAGGCCGACTTCTGTGCTGCGGCAAGTATCTTCGCGCCCTCCTCAGGTGGGTCTCCGGCATCGAAGGCACCCGCTTTCATATGGAAGAACACGCCTTCTCGGCTGGCAACGCTCGTGTTCCATGCGGTCGTGAGGCCAAGCTCTTGAAGCAGCTGATTTCCTGAAACAACGTTGAGGACTTTCGCTGCCGCGGCGACGTCGAGCCCGTCAGACTCTTTTCCAAAAGCAGCAACGTCGAGCGATATGCTTCCACTCACGATATCGTTGTCTGTGAGCTCAACTACAGCTCCCTCCCGAAATTTAGAGTCGATAGCCTCTACAACCTTACGGAGAGGAATGGGACTGAGGTCAACGGTATCGGAAACCGCCCGAATAGACATACCATCAAGCTCAAAGCTGTCACTCACACTCACTCCGGATCGTGGCGTCACGATAAGGTCAGCCGGAAATTCCTTCACCACTCCTCGAGTTACCGAGATACGACCACGCCCAGCACTCATGGCGCCGCGGCCGGGCTTCGCCAGCTCTCTCAGATAATCGAGTTCCGCCCCATTCGGCTCATTCGCTGAGATCGGCCACGACACAGAGGCGCCATTCTGCACCCATGATGCCGTCACGCTAGCAAAGTCCTCCCCCACCACCTGCACAACCCGATCATAAGCGTCTTTAAGGACGGTGAGAGTTTCTTCTCGCCCAGGATTTTTGTTAAGGAGGATCAGGACCGACCAGGAGTCACCTGCGGTGAAATTGGAATCCAGCTCCACATCTACTGACTTGACGGCAGGGAAGCTCTTCAAGGACTTTTCGATTTGATGACGAGCCTGGATATTCTCCGGAGCCAACGACCCGCAGCCCGACATCGCCGGCAACACCAACGCTCCGGCACCGACCAGAATCGTGCGCCTCGGGAGGGCCTTTCCTCCCGCCAGCCCCGTCACAATCGGACCGACTCACCCGAACGCGCCAGGAAGAGCGCGATGAACAGGAACCGGATGATGCTGCGTCGACGATGAGCCATGGCGCCACCGTAGGACCTCACCCCCGGCGCACGGGATGGGGATTATTCCCCTGTCCGGCCTGTGCCGCTGCTGGAGCGCAAGAAGCCCCGGGCCCACCTGAGCGGAGAACTCAGGTGGGCCCGGGGACCTATCCCTGTGAGAGGTGGGAGCTGGCGACCGGCGTCAGGCGCGGCGGCGGCTCACCAGCAGAGCCCCTCCCATCACGGCGACCACGGCGATGCCCAGAGGCAGGCCGATCCTGACACCGGTGCTGGCCAGCGGGCCCCCCGCAGGACCGCCGGGCGCCCCATCGGCCGGGGCCGGCGCCGCCGAGTTGGTGGGCGTCCCCGGCGCAGGCGCACCGGCCGACGACGAGTCACCCGCAGCGGTAGAGCTGCTCGCGTCGGCGCTGGGCTTGGCGTTCGGGTCCGCGCTGGCGTCAGCAGCGGGCTTGTCAGCCGGGTCCGCGCTCGCCTCAGCACTGGGCTTGGCGTTCGGGTCCGCGCTGGCCTCAGCGGCCGGCTTGTCAGCCGGGTCCGCACTCGCCTCAGCACTCGGCTTGGCGCTCGCCTCAGCACTGGGCTTGGCGTTCGGGTCCGCACTGGCCTCAGCACTCGGCTTGGCGCTCGCCTCAGCACTGGGCTTGGCGTTCGGGTCCGCACTGGCGTCAGCAGCGGGCTTGTCAGCCGGGTCCGCACTCGCCTCAGCACTCGGCTTGGCGCTCGCCTCAGCACTGGGCTTGGCGTTCGGGTCCGCACTGGCGTCAGCGGCCGGCTTCTCAGTCGGAGCGGCACTCGGCGCAGCACTCGGCTCGGCGGAAGGCTTCGCAGTCGCCTCAGCGCTCGGCGTCGGCGACGGCACGGCGAGAGAGGTGTACATACCGGCGAACTTCAGGTCCAGCACCTTCTCGCCAATGTGCACCTTCTGAGACGCGGGGGCCTTCAGGGAGTACCCATCGACCTGAGCCGTGTTCACGTCCTGTTCAATGGTGCACTCCGTTCCCACAGGCAGCTCCGGACCGTTGACCGGCGTGCCATTGGCCTTGGCCTTGAGGGTGCCTTCCTGCCCGTTGTCGCAGGTGTAGGTGAAGGTGAACTCCTTGTCCCCGACCTCGGCGCCCTTGACTGTGTTGGTCACCGAGAACGAGCCCTTGGCCTTCGTGTAGGTGTTGGTCATCGTCACCTCGGCCGTCTGATCCTTGACGATGGCGACGGTCTGCGGCTCCGGGGCGGTCAGCGTGTATCCCGCCCGGAAGGCGGAGTCGGTGATCTCGGTGACGGTGCAGGTCGAGCCCGCCTGGACCTCCTCGGAGTGCTCCGAGGTCTTCCCGCCCTTCACCATCAGGAAACCCGTGGTGTTGTCAGTGCAGCTGTAGGTGAACAGGAAGGTGGAGTTGCTGAAGTCGCCGTCGCCGGCCAGGGCCTTCGTGATCGTGAAGTCACCGTGATCCACGGGCACGGCGTCAGCAGAGTTGCTCAGCGTCACGGTCTCGAGCTGCTGCTCCTCAACGGTCGCAGTGTTGGTGCTCTGGCCGTTCACCATGAAGGCCGGCTTACCCCAGACGACACCTTCAGGAGTGACCGAGGCGTTCGTCGGGTCCTCGTTGAACGTGAGGACCGTTCCGGTGGGGAAGATTTCCTTGAACACGGTCTTCGCACCGATGTTGAGGGTCATCTCGAGGTCACCACCAGTACCCTCCTGGTTGAGGGTGCCCGGGGCCTTCCAGCCCGGGTAGGCGCTTGCCTTCGCGTCACCGGGCAGGTCGTAGTTGACACTGACCTTGAAGGTGGTGTCCGCCGGCACCTTGCCGGTCTGCGTTCCGGTGAGGAGCTTGGTGATCTCGAATCCACCGAAGCCGGGCTTCATCTCGACGTTAATGGAGAAGGATGAGGCGTAGTGCACAGCGTAGGAGCCCCGCAGACTGGTTCCCAGCGCGGTGGCGTCGTTCTTGTACCGCACACCGGGCTGCACCTTGCCGTTGTCGGTGTTGGGGGTCGACTCGTAGCGGACGATGTAGTTGCTGCGCGGCGCGAAGGGACCGGTCACCTTGATGAAGGCGACGTCGCCGTTGAAGGTGACGTCGAGGTCGAAGTCGCCCGCGCCGGTGTTCTGGTCGGCGCCGGAAGCGTCCGTGAGCTGCCCGGAGCTGGCACCCTTACCCTCGGAGGTGCCGGTCTCCAGCCTCCACCTGCTCTTGTTGGCGACGTACTTCTGTCCGGGGCCGAGCTCATCGGTGAACATGATGGTCGAGCGGGTCTTGCCATCCACGGTCAGCGACTGACCGTTCTCCTCGAGAGCCGCCTTGATCTGGTCAGGACCGAAGATCAGCTGCCAGGCAATCTTGTCGGAGTCAGCGGTCAGGTCGCTGGCCCACTTGGTGACCTTCTCCGGCTTGTAGGGACCTTCGACGTACGCGCCGATCTTGCCGCCGGGAACGGCCACGGGAGTGTCCACGCCGTTGGCCTTGATCGACAGGTTGGGCAGATCCGAGGCCCCGTTGGCCACCACCAGTGACGTCCCGTTACCCCGCAGGTCCTTGAAACCCTGGGCGACGATCTTGTCGAGCTCACTGTTGAAGGTGCAGGTGATCTTACGCTCGGCCACCGAGCACTCACCCACCTGCGTGTTGACGCCATCGTGGTTGAGCATCATCGGCTCAGTGATCTTGTCCTTGCTGCGGACCTGCTCGGGCAGTGCGATCTCGAAGGAGTCCCCGCCCTTGGCCTGGGCCTTGCTGGCATCCCAGCTGAACTTCAGCTTGAGGTAGTCACCGCTCTGAACCGCGGTCTTGGTCGGGTCCTCCTCGCCGGTGGCGTTGGAGGGGGTCAGTGACAGGTCGGAGATGGTGATCTTCGGGTTGATGGCGGCTCGGGCCTGCATGGGCAGGACCGTCAGCATCGCAGCGACCATCACCACGAGCAGGAGGAGAGCACCTGTGACACGCGCAGGCGCTCTGAGCGCTCTGGGGGCAGGGATCTTTGACACGGCAAACCTTTCGGGAGAAGTCCGGCACTCAATTGATGCGGAGCCGAACTTAAGTTCTATATTTACTGGTATCAATGGCGAAAATCTCACGCGGCGGTCACGAATCGGCTGCCGTTTTGCCTCGAAATGATGACGATGATGACGACTTCATCGCTAACCGCTCAGGTGGGAGAAATCGATTTTCGACGGCGCCCACGTCGGCTCATCCCTCAGCCGACCCCAGAGTTGCAGCCAACAACCGATCATCAGCAGTATCGGCCGCAATTCCACCATCCATCCGGCATCCACTCAGCTCCGGACATCGCCACGGACACAGACACTGCACCGGCCCCTCAGGCACGTAGTTGACTGAGATAATAGATTCATGAGTCCCACGGTTCGGGTGGGCGAGACCTCCGCCCTTGTCAGCAACCTCGTCAACCAGCTCGTACAGCGGTTGGCGGCCGACGACGCGCCCGAGCGCCTCGTCGTCGGGCTCGCGGGTGCTCCCGGTTCGGGAAAATCAACGCTGGCCGAGCAGCTGAAGACCGGGTTGAAAGCAGCGGGCATTTTCGCCGGGCTGGTCGCCATGGACGGCTTCCACCTGTCCAACGCCGTCCTGGACGAGCTGGGGCGCCGCAACCGCAAGGGCGCGCCGGACACCTTCGACGTCGATGGCTACCTGACGACGCTGGACCGAGTGCGGGCCGACGGCGCCCCTCGGGTCCTCGTCCCGGTGTACCGGCGCGACATGCACGAGTCCGTGGCGGCCGGGAGCATCGTCAGCGGCACCGGCGTCGTCGTCACTGAGGGCAACTACCTCGCGCTGGAGACGCGCGGTTGGGGTGCGGCACGTGAGCGGATCGACCTGCTCATCCACATTGACGTGCCCGAGGAGGTGCTCGTGCCGCGGCTCATCAACCGGCACGAGGACTTCGGTAAGAACCCGCTGGCGGCCGGTCACTGGGTGCGCACTGTGGATCTGCCCAATGCTCGCCTCATCGCCACAAGCGTCCACCGCTGCGACGAGGTGTGGCGTGACCCCGAGGACGAAGACGACTCCAACGTCGTCGACGACGGCGCTGACGACGACCTCGAGTAGAGCCCCCCGGCCTGCACTGGCCTCACCAAGCCCGCGGGGCCACCGACGCGGGTCACGGCCGGCGACCCGTTCCGAGCCCTCAGTACTCGACGCTCAGGTGCGTCCGCACGGTGGACTGAGACGGCATCGTTTCACTCCTCGGACTATCGTCACGGCGCGTATCCCCGCTGACGCTCCACCGTTGATCCGAGGCATCCCATGACACCCCCGACAGACACTGACGCAGTCACCGATGCAGCCGCCGAGAAGAGACAGGACCGCAGCGCCCGCATTGCGGTGACGGTCTTCCCGCTCATCATGTTCGGCGCCTTCCTCGCCGCCTTCTTCTCGCCCTCCACTTTCGTGCCGTTGGCCGGTTACATGACGCCGTTGCTGGCCGTCACGATGCTGGGGATGGGGATGACCCTGTCCATCCCGGACTTCACGATGATCGCTCGTCACCCGAAGCCGGTCATTCTGGGTGTGCTCAGCCAGTACGCGGTCATGCCGCTGGTGGGTTGGAGCGTGGCGAACCTGCTGCCGCTGTCCCCCGAGCTCAAGGTGGGCATCATCCTCATCGGCTGCGTGCCCGGAGGGACGACGTCGAACGTGGTCACCTACCTGGCCAAAGGCAACACGGCGCTTTCGGTGTCGATGACCGCCTTCTCCACGATGCTTGCCCCCATCGTTACCCCGCTGCTGACCCTGTGGCTGGCCGGGACCTACATGCAGGTGCCAGCCGGGTCGATGGCACTGTCGATCGTGCAGATCGTGCTGCTGCCGGTGGGTGCGGGCCTGGCCTGCAATGTCTTCTTCCACCGGCAGGTGGCGCGGATCCAGCCGGCGATGCCGTGGGTCTCGGTTGTGGCGATCGCCGCGGTGGTGGCGGCCGTGGCCTCCAAGAGTCAGCCGCTCATCGCCACCGCGGGGCCGCTGATGTTCGCCGCAATCGCCTTGGAGAATGCAACCGGCTACGCCCTGGGCTACGCCGTGGCGCGAGCCTTCGGCGTCTCGCGGGCCGACCGCCGCACGATCGGTATCGAGGTGGGCCTGCAGAACGCCGGGCTCGGTTCAACGCTCGCCCTGCAGTACCTGAGCGCGGCAGTGGCCGCACCCTGCGCGGTGGCGACCTTCTGGCACACGATCACCGGTTCCCTGCTGGCCATGTACTGGCGCCTGCGCGGGTTCCCGGCCGGCGAGGATCCGCATGCCACCGTGCGCGAGCTGCGCCGTCGCACCGAGGAGTCCTCGGCTGCGAGGTAAGCCACTGCTGTTAGGCGGAGAGCTGCGCGATCCGCCCCGGAGTGAGTGCCACGGCGCCGGCGACGTCGCGCACACTGTGCCCTTGAGCCAGCATGGCGTGCACCGACTCCTCCGTTGCGCTTCGCAAGGCCGCCTCGGCGGAGCGGAGAGCCATCCGGTCGTTACCGACCTTGAGTGCCCGCACGATGTACTCCGGCAGACCATCATCCGGAAGAAGACGGACGTCAATGACAGCCCCCTCCGGCAGATCCGCTGCAAGGATGATGGCGTCGACAATCTCAGCGCGCACCGCTGCGAGAGTAGGGGCCCAGGTATGCGCCGTGGGTTCCTGAACGCACTGCGCCAACCAGTTGTCCGCCTCGCGACTCACCGTCACGTCATACGTCGTCATCGTCTTGTCCACCCTTTCCCGAGGACCGGCGCAAGGTCGCGATCGATCGCAGCCAGCGTTCCCACCGGCACCTCTCCAGCATGTTGAGGAACAACAGTGAAGGCCCGAACCCCCTCGGCCGACACCACCTCGTACCGTCGATGCGAACCACGTTGACGAGTCATGACACCACCCAGCGCCTCGATCCGTCGGCTGAGATCACGCACCTTCACGACAGCAGTTTATTCGCTAAACAACTCATGTGTACAGCCACTACACAACACACAGGAGATGATGGCAAGAGCGGTCATCAACAGACACTCGCCCATCCAGCACGAGAGTCGGGGCCGGGAGGAATCATGTCCTCTCGGCCCCGACGGCAGTCATGGGCAGGCAGCCGACGGCGGCCGGCTCACAGCATGCAGGAGACGCAGCCCTCGACCTCGGTTCCGGTCAGGGCGGCCTGACGCAGGCGGATGTAGTAGAGGGTCTTGATGCCCTTGCGCCAGGCGTAAATCTGGGCTCGGTTGACGTCGCGGGTGGTGGCCGTGTCCGGGAAGAACAGCGTGAGGCTCAGCCCCTGGTCCACGTGCTGGGTGGCCACGGCGTAGGTGTCGATGATCTTCTCCGGGCCGATCTCATAGGCGTCCCGGTAGTACTCGAGGTTGTCATTCGTCATGAAGGGCGCCGGGTAGTAGACGCGGCCGATCTTGCCCTCCTTGCGGATCTCCACCTTGGCCACGATCGGGTGGATCGAGGAGGTGGAGTTGTTGATGTAGGAGATCGAGCCGGTGGGCGGCACGGCCTGCAGGTTGCGGTTGTACAGGCCACCCTTCTTGATCTTCTCCGCCAGCTCGGCCCAGTCCTCACGCGTGGGAACGTGCACGCTGGAGGCCGCGAAGATCTCCTTGACGCGCTCGGTGACCGGCACGAAGTCCTGGGTCACGTACTTCTCGAAGAACTCGCCGCTGGCGTAGGTCGAGTCCTCGAAGCCCACGAAACTCTCCCCGCGCTCCACGGCCATCTCGTTCGACGCCGTCAGGGCGGCGAACAGGACACTGGCGAAGTAGACGTTGGTGAAGTCCAGGCCCTCCTCGGAGCCGTAGTGGATGCGCTCGCGCGCCAGGAAGCCATGGAGGTTCATCTGCCCCAGGCCAATGGCGTGCGACTCATGGTTGCCCCGGTCGATGGAAGGCACGCTGGGCAGGTGGGTCTGGTCGCTGACGGCGGTCAGGCCGCGCACAGCGGTGCGGATCGTGCGGGCGAAGTCCGGGGAGTCCATCGTCTTGGCGATGTTGAGGCTGCCCAGGTTGCAGGAGATGTCCTTGCCCACGTGGGCGTAGGTGAGGTCCTCGTTGAGCTCGCTGGGCTCGGAGACCTGAAGGATCTCGGAGCACAGGTTGGACATGACGACCTTGCCCTTGATGGGGTTGGCCTTGTTGACCGTGTCCTCGAACATGACGTACGGGTAGCCGGACTCGAACTGGATCTCGGCCAGAGTCTGGAAGAAGGTACGGGCGTTGATCTTCTTCTTCTTGATGCGCCCGTCGTCCACCATCTCGCGGTACTTCTCAGTGACGTTGATGTCCGCGAAGGGCATGCCGTAGACGCGCTCGACGTCGTAGGGGCTGAAGAGGTACATGTCCTCGTTGTTGCGGGCCAGCTCGAAGGTGATGTCCGGGATGACGACGCCCAGTGAGAGGGTCTTGATGCGGATCTTCTCGTCGGCGTTCTCACGCTTGGTGTCCAGGAACCGCATGATGTCGGGGTGGTGGGCGTGCAGGTACACGGCCCCTGCACCCTGGCGGGCCCCGAGCTGGTTGGCGTAGGAGAAGGAGTCCTCCAGCAGCTTCATGACGGGGATGACGCCGCTGGACTGGTTCTCGATGCGCTTGATGGGGGCGCCCATCTCCCGCAGGTTGCTCAGCAGGAGGGCCACTCCCCCGCCGCGCTTGGACAGCTGGAGGGCGGAGTTGATGCCACGGGCGATCGACTCCATGTTGTCCTCGATGCGCACGAGGAAGCAGGAGACGGGCTCCCCGCGCTGGGCCTTGCCCTCGTTGAGGAAGGTGGGGGTGGCCGGCTGGAAGCGGCCGGACATCATCTCGTCGACGAGGTCGAGGGCCAGCTGCTCATCGCCGTCGGCCAGCGTGAGGGCCACCATGGTGACACGGTCCTCGAAGCGCTCCAGGTAGCGCTTCCCGTCGAAGGTCTTGAGCGTGTAGGACGTGTAGTACTTGAAGGCGCCCAGGAAGGTCTCGAAGCGGAACTTGTGGGCATAGGCGGCCTTGAAGGCGGACTTGACGAACTCCGGGGAGTACTTGTCCAGGATGTGGCCCTCGTAGTAACCCTCCTCGACCAGGTACTCGAGCTTCTCCTCCAAGTCGTGGAAGAAGACCGTGTTCTGGTTGACGTGCTGGAGGAAGTACTGCCGGGCCGCCTCGTGGTCGGCATCGAACTGGATCTTGCCCTGCGCGTCGTAGAGGTTCAGCTTCGCGTTGAGCGCGTGGTAGTCCAGCTCCGGGGAGGACACGGTCTCTGAGCCGGTGTCCGTCAGCGTGTCTGCCAAAAGTTTTCCAATCCTTCTTTGACGCGTGCGACGTCCGTGGGGGTGCCGAGCAGCTCGTAGCGGTACAGGAACGGCACTCCCAACTTGCTGGCGATGATGTCACCCGCCAGGCAGTAGGCCTGGCCGAAGTTGGTGTTGCCCGAGGCGATGACGCCCCGGCACAGGGCCCGGTTGTCCGGGTTGTTGAGGAAGGCGATGACCTGCTTGGGCACCGCCCCCTTGACGGAGCCGCCACCGTAGGTGGGCACGACCAGGACGTACTCCTCATCCACGGTCAGCGGCGACTCCGTGCGCCTCAGGGGGATGCGCGCCGTCGGGAAGCCGAGCTTGCCCACGAATCGGTGCGTGTTCTCCGAGGTGGAGGAGAAGTAGACCAGCAGAGGCCCGCTACTCACGGCGCGCCCCCGCGGCCTCAGACCGCGACGGACTCGACGGCCAGGGCGAGGGTCTTGATCTTGTCCGGACGGAAGCCGGACCAGTGGTCCTCTCCGGCGACGACGACGGGGGCCTGGGCGTATCCCAGGGACTTGACCTGCTCGAGGGCCTGAGCGTCCAAGGAGATGTCCACCGTCTCGTAGGACAGGCCGGCCTTGTCCATGGCGCGGTAGGTGGCCGTGCACTGGACGCAGTTGGGCTTGCTGTAGATGGTGATCGCCATGTCCGTCTCTTCCTCAGGGTCGAGTGGCGGTGACTGCGGCCCGTCCCCGAACAGGGACTGCGCCGGCGGCACCACACGCTTGTCATTCACGGGAGGCCAGAACGGCCCCGCGGAGCAAGACACTACCCCTTGGGGTGATCCGGGTCCATCACCCCAAGATGCTGTGTCTAACGTGGCCCTGTGCACACCACCCCTCCCCTCTGTGGAAAACCTTCGCCTCACTGTGGACGGCTGGTGGAGACAGTCCGTGGACGCCTCGTTGGAGGACCTCGAGCCCATCCCCGCAATCCGCACAACGATGGTCCTGCACGGGTACGACATCTATTCGCCCCCCTTAACCACAGGCGCGGCCGGTCGTCGGTAGCTCTCTACCCCCAACCCTGGGGATGAAGACGCAGAATTCGCCCTCTTGGACGCGCCCCTTCGGCGTGTCGCCGCACCCAGCGAACATCCAGCAAGTGACCGGGATTCGACGACATCGAAAGCGACCACCTCGATCGACACTTCCCGCCGCCAGCACACACCAGGCCGGTGATAACCGTGACAACAGGGAAGGCTGCTCCGAGCAGTATGCAGCCTCACACCACACAAGGGGCTCGCGCACTAGCGCGATTTATACAAACCAACCTATCGTTATGTTAGCGTAATAATACGGTTCCCAACCCATCTCCCCCAAGGACATCCTCATGCAGCAGGTGTTGCAAGACCTACCACTGACACTGGCCTACATCGGCGCCGACCTGGTGGCTCTCGCCATCCTGGTCGGGGCCCTGTACATTCCGCGCCACGGGCGCCGAGACCTGGTGGCCGCCTACATCGGCGTCAACGTGGGCGTCCTGGCGGTCACCCTGCTGCTGTCGACGAGCGACAACGTCGGAGCCGGTCTGGGCCTGGGACTCTTCGGTGTTCTGTCCATCATCCGCCTGCGCTCCTCCTCCCTGGCCCAGGGGGAGGTGGCCTACTTCTTCGCAGCCCTGGCCCTGGGCCTGCTCGGCGGCATCAAGAGCCACCTCATCATCGTCGCCATCCTCATGGCCCTCATCCTCGCCTCGTTGTGGGTGGGGGACCATCCCGCACTCATGCGCCGCAACCGCAACCAGGTCGTCACCCTCGACCGGGCCATCAGCGACGAGAACGAGCTCATCACCGAGCTCGAGGACCTGCTCGGCGCCCATGTGCGCAGCGTCGACCTCAAGAGCCTGGACCTGGTCAACGACACCACCATCGTCGAGGTCCACTACCGATTGCGGCCTCGCTCCCGCGCAGCGAGGCCGGCTCAGCCGCCGGCCGCCCAGCTGCAGCAGGAGGAGACGCACCAGGGTCCCCACCTGGTCCGGGAGGCCCCGCCTCAGGCCCCCGTTCAGGCCGCCGCTCAGGTTCAGCCCGCCGGCCAGCAGCTCTGGCCCGAGACCCCCGTGGCCGACAGCGCCGCGAGAGCAGCCACTGCCCCACCTCGCTACGACTGGATCACCGGTCACCGCCAGCAACAGGCCCCCGCCTCCCAGCAGCACGCTCAGGTGAACAACCCTCCGTCCATGGTCCAGCCCCGCTACAACTGACCGCGCCGGCCCGCCCCCACTGGCGGTGCCCCGCATCGGGACTGCATCGTCGCCTCGAGGACATTACGCACCCACAGCGTCACCGCACCCGCCACTGCCGCCGCTCTCCTCCACCGCTGCCACCCAGCAGCACCGGCTCCCCCACCTCGCGACTCCCGATCCCGGAAAGGACTGCACCGTGCTGAACACCGACGGCATCAACACGATCACCCTCGCCGAGCTCAACTCCGAGGCGAGTCTCCTGACCCGCATGGACCGCAAGTACCTGGTTCCCCCCGGCGACACCCAGCACGTCATCAGCCACCTCGCCCCGCGAGCGCAGGTCCTCCAGATCGACGGCCTGCGTCACTTCCGTTACGCCTCGACCTACTTCGACACCCCCGGCCTGGACGCCTACTTCCTGGCGGCCCGCAAGCGCCGTCGGCGTTACAAGATCCGCACCCGCACCTATCTGGACTCCGGCCTGTGCTTCCTGGAGGTCAAGACCAACGGGTCGCGCGAGGCCACGGTCAAGGACCGCTTCAAGTACGATCCCGACGACGCCGACCGCGTCACACCTGACGGTCGCCTGTTCGTCATCGAGCGCCTCGTGGAGTCCGGCACCTGCTCCTCGGACGAGGCGCGCACGATCGCCGATGCCCTCGTCCCGGTCATGGACTCCACCTACAGCCGCACCACCCTGCACCTGCCCCACGACGAGGCCCGGGCCACCTTCGACACCCAGCTCACTTGGGACCTGTTCGGCCCCGATGGGAAGCGCCTGGGGCAGGGCGTCATGGTCGATCACCTCAACGTCGTCGAGACGAAGAACCCCTCCACGGCCTCCCCCACGGATCGCCTCCTGTGGCATCAGGGGCACCGGCCGGCCCGCATCTCGAAGTACGCCACCGGTATGGCGCTGCTGTACGCGAACCTGCCCACCAACCGGTGGAACCGCACCATCAAGCGGGATCTAGGGCGCTACTGGCGTCAGGCCCAGTCGCGCCAGCTCGCGGCCTGAGCAGCGGCCCTCACGCTTCCACCCCACCCCCAACCAGCGCCTCCACAGGTTCCGGGCACCGCCCGCCTGCGGGGGCGCTGTTGGTCGCCTTACGCCGCGGCGCGGCAAGTCATGCCTCCCCCATGCCCTGTTCACAGCGCGCTCATGGAATGCGCCCGTTGACTGTTTCTCACCGGACGGAGCCGCACAAGGCCGCGGCGCGCTGAGGGCGCTCCCCTGCTGCCCACCCCGCGGTCAGGCCCCGTCACCGGTCCGATTGACCCGACAGGAGCCTCCCGATGAGCCTGACCACCCTGACCTACATCGCCGCCGACCTGATCGCCCTCGCCGTCCTGGTCGGGGCCCTCTACGCCCCCCGCCACGCACGCAAGGACCTCATGGCCGCCTACATCGGCGTCAACGTGGGCGTCCTGGCAGTCACCCTGCTGCTGTCGACGGCGAGCGTCGCGGCCGGCCTGGGCCTGGGGCTCTTCGGCGTCCTGTCCATCATCCGCCTGCGCTCCACCGAGCTGGCCCAGCACGAGGTCGCCTACTTCTTCGCGGCCCTGGCCCTGGGCCTGCTCGGCGGGATCCAGGCCGCACCGATCGGGATGGTGGCGGCCCTCATGGGCACCGTCGTCGCCGCCCTGTGGATCGGTGACCACCCCGCGCTCATGCTCCGCAACCGTCACCAGGTGATCGTCCTCGACCACGCCATCACCAACGAGACCGCTCTCATCGCGCACCTGGAGCGCACCCTGGGCGGGCAGGTCCGCTCGGTGGAGGTCCAGCGCCTCGACCTGGTCGACGACACCACCACCGTTGACGTCCGCTTCCGGGTGCCGCGTCACACCCCCGCTGAGCTCGAGACGGCCACGGCCTTCGACGACGTCACCCCCGCCGCGCAGCCGGCCACCGAGCCGAGCGGCGTCGTCGCAAGCGAGGCACAGGCCGCCCAGCCCTGGAGCGGCACGCGCCTGAACGCCGCGCAGGCCGGCTCCCGCCCCGAACCCGTCGAGGCCCAGCCCCTCACCGTGACACCGGCCACCCAGTACGTCACCCGCTCCAGCAGTCAGGCGGCCTCGCCCGCGGCCGTGGCCTGGCGCTGAGCGCCGCCCCGGATGAAGCCGACAGGACAGACCAGGACAGACAAGGAGCCCAATGATGACCACGACGACGACCTCGACGGCGATCTCAACGGCGACCGTGAGCACCTCCCGGGCAGTCTCCTCCGCGGGGCCTCTGGCTCCGACGTCGGGCTCCCTGAACGCAGAGCACCTGGCCACAACCAGTCTCGCCGAGCTCAACGACGCCGCGGGCCTGCTCACCCGGGTGGACCGCAAGTACCTGGTGCCGCTGGAGCGTGCGCAGGAGCTCGTGGGCGGCCTCAGCTCGGAGGCCCAGGTCCTGGAGATCGACGGGAGGCGCCGCTTCTCCTACGCCTCGACCTACTTCGACACCCCGGGGCTGGAGGCCTTCATGCTCACGGCCCGCAAGCGGCGTCGGCGCTTCAAGGTGCGCACCCGCACCTACCTGGATTCCGGCCTGTGCTTCCTGGAGGTCAAGACCCGCGGCGCGCGCGGCACCACCGTCAAGCGGCGCATGGGATACCACCCCGACGATGCCTCCCGCCTGACCGGCTCGGGCCGCGCCTTCGTGGCCGCCTGCCTGGCGAGCACGGGGGTCACCGGTCCGGCTGCGGCCCGGGATATTGCCGCCGCGCTGCGGCCGGTGCTGGCCACCACCTATGAGCGCACCACCCTGCACCTGCCGCGCTCCGAGGCCCGGGCCACCATCGACACGTCCCTGACCTGGCGGCGCCTGACACCGGGGGTCCGCACGAGGACCGCCGGAGTCGCCGGGGCCCCGCAGGCCCTACGCCCGGCCCACCTGACCGCGGCCATCGACGGTGGCGAGCCGGTGGCTGTGGCGGGCCTCGCCGTCGTCGAGACGAAGAACCCGGCCACACCCTCGCCTGCGGACCGGGCCCTGTGGGACGCCGGCCACCGCCCCGCCCGCATCTCGAAGTACGCCACCGGGATGGCGCTGCTCCACCCCGAGCTCCCCGCCAACCGGTGGTACCGGACCCTGACCCACGAGCTCGCCGACCTGTTCGGCACCGACCACTCCAGCCTGGAGAGCATCGGCGCCACCCGCGCCACCACGAGCGCCGCCTGAGCGCCACCCCTAGACCACCCACGATCCGACACCCGCCCAGAGAAGAACCCGAGAAGAAGAGGCCAGACACCATGAAGACCACCAAGACGACGACCACGCCCCTCCACCGACTCCGCCGTCGTGCGACCGGAGCCGTCGCGTTCCTGGCCGCGATCGCCCTGGCGGCCGGCTGCTCGACCTCCTCGGCCTCCGGCAATGCCAGCGCCTCGAGCTCGAGTGAGTCGGATACGACGTGGACGACGATCTCCTCGTCGGTGGCCACGGCGTCGACCGGCGCAAGCGTCTCCGACATCCTGGGCGCGAACGCCTCGGTGGAGGACGCCTCGAGCTCCGCGGACGACGCCGGGACCCCGGACACGTCGTCGGCCACCACGATCACGCTGTCGGGCTCGTCGGCCTCGGCCAGCGGGTCGGCGTCGAGCAACGTGAAGGTCGACGGGGGCACCGTCACCATCAGCGGCGGCGGCACCTACGTCATCAGCGGCGAGCTCAGCAACGGGCGGATCGTCGTCAACGCCCCCAAGGCCGACGTGCGCCTGGTCCTCAAGGGCGCGAGCATCACGAGCTCGGACGGGCCGGCCATCGACATCCAGGACGCCGGCAAGGCGATCGTGGTCCTGGCCAAGGACTCCAAGAACACGCTGACCGACGGCGCGAGCTACGCCTCGGGGCAGGAGGCCACCGCCGCCCTGTTCTCCTCCGACACGCTCACCGTCACCGGGACCGGCCAGCTGGACGTGACCGGCTCCTACAAGGACGGCATCTTCTCCAAGAACGGCCTCATCATCACCGGGAACGCCACCATCAAGGTCAAGGCCGCCGACGACGGCCTGCGCGGCAAGGACTACCTGGTGGTGGAGTCCGGGACGCTGACGGTCGAGGCCGGGGGCGACGCCCTGAAGTCCAGTGAGGGCAACGATGAGACGAAGGGCTTCATCTCCCTGGGTAAGGCAAGCATCACGCTGACCTCCACCGACGACGCGATCTCGGCGACCACGGACGTCACTGTCAAGGACACGACCCTGACGATCACGGCCGGCGGCGGCCAGGCCAACGCCACCGTTGAGGAGCAGGCCCCGCCCGGGCAGGAGTCGACGGCGGACTCCTCGACGCCTTCGCCCAAGGGCATCAACGCCGGGGTGAGCTACACGCAAGATTCCGGGAAGGTCACCGTCAACGCGGCCGATGAGGGGCTGCAGGCGGCGTTCATCAACGTGGCCGGCGGGGAGCTGTCCATCGCGGCGGGCGACGACGGCATCAACGCCTCCAACGGCGACCACGTCATCGAGGGGCACGAGAATGCCGACTCCGAGTCCGACGACGGCTCAGTGCTGACGATCAGCGGCGGCGAGGTGGAGGTCTCCTACGCCTCCTCCGACGGTATCGACTCCAACGGATCGGCCTACGTCAAGGGCGGGATCGTGGTGGTCTCGGGGCAGGCCGGCGCGATGGACGGCTCGGTGGACGCCAATGGCGAGAGCCAGCTCGTGGGGGTGATGGGCTCTCCGTCGGTCAGCACGGGTGACACGCTGACCGTCACGGATGCTTCCGGGTCGCAGGTGGCCTCGCTCAAGGTGGACTTCACGGCGGAGGCGATTACGGTGCTGGGGCTCACCGAGGGCCAGCAGTACACGGTGGCGACGTCGTCGGGCGGCTCGGCCACGGGGACGGCCTCGGCGCTGTCGGCCGGGATGGGCGGTCCCATGGGTGGTGGCGCCGGTGGTCAGGGAGGCCAGGGCGGTCAGCCCGGTGGCGGGGGCCAGGGCCAGCAGCCCGGTGGCGGGCAGCAGTCCGGCAACCAGAACAGCCAGTCGAACAGCACGTCCAGCACCGCCCAGAGCAGCTGACCCGGTCAGGACACTGAGGTGGGGGCCGCAGCGCAACGCTGCGGCCCCCCACCTTGTCAACAATACGTTTACAAGAAAACTAACTGATAACCACGACGAGATAGTTAAAGTTCTGATAAACTCGCAAACATGACTTTAAAAATTGCGGGACTAGCGATCATTTACACAATGACATATCGCCTGTACCGCAGGAGACTCCCCCGCATTCGACGTCGCTTAGGCATAGCCTTGGGGAAACTGAACGAAACTACAATCACCTTAGGGCTGGGCAGGTTAAGCCAAGTTACCGTATTCGCTGTAACCTCATTTCTAACACACTTCATTGCAAAACACCAGCAATGGACACCATGGAGATCTATTTTTAAAAGCCAAAACTCACCATCCATAATCTTAAGCGATAATGCTCCAGTATTACTCGCCGTCCTTGTTTTCATTACTAGCAGCGCAGCAAACGCGGTACGAGACAGAAAGCAGGGCGGAACATACTTCGGACAGTTCCTGTCCAGCTATCTCATTCATCGCTCCATAACAAGCGATATAATTTGGACTCCGATTTTCAATCTTCTTGTGTTGATATCGCTCGCATTTCCATTCATTCTTAGGGCATTCGATACCACAGGCATCTCAACTCCAGACTGGATTGCTGTAGACATTCACACATTAATGCTGTCCCTATGGGCGTCATCTTTAATCATTGTTGGCATCGTGTTGTTATTCAATTTCCTATCGTTACTTCGGCAATCAATGGTACATCTATTTCAGCCAAACCAAGTTAAGAATGAAATCAGAATGGACGCCGAAATAGATACCATCAGCGAAATTAGGTCTATACTTGCATCAAGAGAGTACGACAAAGACAGTTTGTCCACCATATATCACAACCACTGCATAAAATTCTGGTTAAATCTACCGAACAGAGACGAGCAGGACGAATATTTCAGGGTGACAGTATCTTCCAGGGAATGGCTGCGCCAACAGTTGCGTACTTCCTGGGTTATTCAACATAGACTACTTCGAAATAAGAAAAAATGGGTATGGTCGTATCTGCAATATCCTTCGTTGTGGATATCTCTAACTTGGTCCAGGATACTGGAACACAAGCTCGAGGCATTCGAGCACATCATGAAGGGCCGGCATGACACATTTGTCGGATTCATTAACTCTGAAATTAGCGTAGAGCATCGCGCAATTCTGTTGAGACAGATGTGCATCGATTCACTCAGAATGGACCAAATAGTGCGAAGTAGCATCCCAACCTCACTGCCTCACAATACACAACGCGGCGCACTTCTTCGCAAATGCGGCATTCTATCTAACGTTAACGAACTCCCTCAAAGCCATCCATATGGAATAGTTGGAGGACCTACTGAATTCTTCCTTCAAGTTCAACGGCAAGATGACTCTCCCTTGGTCGTCACCTTGCCCGCTATTACGTACAGAGAGATCGCCAAAACTATTCATAATGGGCACTCCCCTAACAAGCCGCTGAGCCTTCGTTATTCCACGGCCTGCCTGGATGAGACTGTCCGCTCAGCTGCTAATATCCATCACGAACCGACCCAAAGATACGCACTTCGCTATCTTGTCGAATCATTGATTGACTCACTCATCATCAACCGACATCCTGACGAACATATCCCTGCCGATGAATTACAAACACTGATTCCCGGCCTCGACAGCTATTTAAACTCACCATCTCATGGGGAATCTAGTGGCAACTCAAACACCCCCAACCATCCAGCAGTTGATATAACCATTGGTTGCATAAAGTCCCAACTTAAGCCAGCCGGTCTTTTGAGTCCTGAGGCATATTCAGAACTACTGAAGTACGTGCACGAGGAAGAAGCGGCAGCAGCACTCCTGTACATGCTTTTATACGCCAGTAGAAGCAGTCGCAAAGTATCGTCCGATATTCTACGCCCCTTTGTGTCAGCGCTGCGTGACTACCACATAGCATCTGAGGACAATTTAAAAGTACCCTATGAAGTCACTTCGACATTTCTCAAAGGATCAATCTGTGTCTCACACAGATTTAACGAGTCTGGACTAACGTGGCTGTTTGATATTCTTAACGCCCCAATTACAGCCAGCCTGTACTGCGACCTGACAAACAGAGAAACAAGTAGATATGTCTACCTTAACTTCACTAACCTAGTGCTATGGAGAGCTATTGTTGGGAACAGAATATACTGTGGAGAACACTTCATTGATAGCAAACAGGAATCGCTCGAAGAAAGAGATATCAAGAACGCAAGAAAAGGCATTAAAACAGCTGCCGAGATTCTTGAAGGCGCTGGAATGGAGTATGAAGCTCGAAATATCCGCTCATCTCTGCTTATCGAAGAGTCGGCAGAAGAACAACAACCACAGGAGTCGAGACGAGCAGCCTCAGCACGCCCCCTCCCTCATTTCCATGCCAGGCCAACACCTGGTGCTGATCGACGCCTAAGTAATCGTCAGAGGCGTCGGAAACAGCATTAGATTAATCTCGGTCGATCGCATGTGCTGAGTTGGATGCATAACAGATGAACAGATACATTGTATTCAGCACTCCACGACGTTGACGGCCAGGCCGCCGCGGGAGGTCTCCTTGTACTTGGCGAGCATGTCCTCGCCGGTCTGACGCATCGTCTCAATGACGGTGTCGAGGCTGACGGCGTGCCGGCCCTCGCCCCACAAGGCCATGCGGGCGGCGTTGATGGCCTTGACCGCGGCCACCGCGTTGCGCTCGATGCAGGGGATCTGGACCAGCCCGCCCACCGGGTCACAGGTGAGCCCCAGGTTGTGCTCCATGGCGATCTCGGCGGCGTTCTCCACCTGGGCGGGCGTCCCACCCAAGGCCTCAGCCAGGCCGGCGGCCGCCATCGAGGAGGCCGATCCGACCTCCCCCTGGCAGCCCACCTCGGCCCCCGCGATCGAGGCATTGGTCTTGATGAGCCCGCCCACGGCCGTCGCCGCCAGCAGGAAGCGGCGGGCGCCGTCGTCGTCGGCCCCGGGGATGAAACGCTCGTAGTAGGCCAGGACCGCCGGGACGATGCCGGCCGCACCGTTGGTGGGGGCAGTGACCACGCGACGCCCGGCGGCATTCTCCTCGTTGACCGCGAGCGCGAACAAATCCACCCAGTCCATGCCGCGCAGGGGGTCGGCCATGGTGAAGGCGGCAGCCGGGCCACTCGACTGGGCGCACAGCCGCTCGTGAAGGGCCTTGGCGCGCCGACGCACCCCGAGCCCGCCCGGCAGGATGCCCTCGGCGTTCATGCCCGCCTCGATGCAGGCCCGCATCGTGACGCGCAGCCTGTCCAGGTAGGCGATGACCTCCTCGCGGCTGCGGGCGGAGAGCTCGTTGGCCAGGACGACGTCGGACACGCTCAGGCCCTCACGCTCGCAAATCGCCAGCATCGCGGCCGACGTGGTGAAGGGGAAAGGCGCGGGGGTGGCGTGGGCCTGGGAGGCGGAGGCGGTCGCCAAGGCCTGAATCGACGGCGACCCGGGCGCGCCGACGTCCTCCATGACGAAGCCGCCGCCCACGGAGTAGTAGGTGCGGCGCAGGATTTCGGCGCCACTGGCGCAGTAGGCGGTCAGGGTCATGCCGTTGACGTGGTAGGGCAGGACCCGACCGGGCAGGAAGTGGATGTCGGCGCTCGGGATGAAGGGGATGGGACCGACGCCGTCGACCACCAGCTCGCCGGCGGCCTCGACCTCCTCCATGAGGGACTCACACACGACGGCGGAGACCGTCTCGGGCTCGTAGCCGGCCAGACCCATGACGGTGGCACGGTCGGTGGCGTGCCCGCGGCCGGTGGCACCCAGCGAGCCGTAGAGCTCGACGGTGACGCGGCTGGGCTGCGGCAGGCCGGCGCCGGGGGCCGATGAGGCGCACTCGCCGTCGGAGGCCCCCGCGCCGCCCGAACGGACCGCATCGGCCAGGGCCCGGCTGAAGGCGCGGCCGGCCCGCATGGGGCCCACGGTGTGGGAGGAGGACGGGCCGATGCCGATGCGCATGAGGTCGAAGACGCTCAGCGGGCGGGGCGCCTGCTCGACGTCGATGGCCCCGGCCAGAAGCGCCGCGGGTGTGGCCGAGTCCAGTGCCGCGGAGACGAGCGCGGTCTCCCGGGCGACGTCGGATGGCTCAGTGACCGCCGTCGTCGCGGATCGGGCTGCGGAATGGGGGACGTGCGTCGAGATGGGCAGGCTACGGCGGGTCACGTGCTTAATGATGCACGTCCGCCGTCCGGGACCCAACTCCGTGCCGGGACCTTCGTCCGTCTCAGTCCGTGGGGCGCACCAGCCACCAGGCGGCGTAGGGCGGCACGGGCACGCGCCCCTCCCCCGCCCCGTCCAGCGTGGTGGAGCCGAAGGGGACCGTGTCGGTCAGGACGTCGGTGGCCCCCATGACCCCGAGCCGGGCGAGCTGGTCGGCAGCCACCGAGCGCCACTGCGGCGTCACGTTGTACACGCCCACGAAGCTGCCGCGCGGGTGGTCGCGGTAGGTCACCAGCACCCCGGGGTCGTCCACGTCCTGGACCTGGGTGCGCACGACGGCGTCGAGCTGGGGCAGGCCGGCGCGCACCTGCGCCATGTGCGCCAGGTCGGTGAAGACGCGCCCCTCGACGGTGGAGCGGTCACGGCGGTTGGCAAGCCGGCCCTCGTCGAGGCGGGGGCGCCCGGCCCAGCGCGAGTCGGCCTCGTGGCCCGGCTCAGTGTCCCAGTTGGGGTCGTTGGGCTGGGCAAGCTCGTCCCCGCTCCACAGGACGGGGATGCCGCCCCAGCCATAGACGATGGCGTGGGCCATACGCAGGGCGTGGATCCGCTCCTCGCGCCAGGTCCACAGCGCCTCGGCCTCGTGCTCGGGGGTCTCGTCGGTGACGCCCTCCCAGGCCTGGGCGGCGGCCTCGATCCCGATGAGTGAGGCGGCCGTCCCGGCGATGCGCCGGTCCCCGGTGGCCGGGTTGTGCTGGAAGACCAGGCCCGCGGCGTCGGAGGTGGGGTACTCGCCGCTGTACCAGTCGGCCAGGAAGGAGCGGTGGTCGTAACCGGACAGGCCGACGGAGGCCGCGTCGTCGTCGTCAATGGCCCAGCCGATGTCGTCGTGGCAGCGCAGGTAGGTGATCCAGGTGGCGGTGGAGGGCTCGACCGGCAGGTTCTGGAGGGCCTCGACGGCCAGCGTCGTGTCGCGCGCCGCGAGCATGGACCAGATCTGGACCATGAGGGAGTTGTGGTAGGCCAGGTCGGAGACCTTGCCGGTGTACTTGCCCTGGCCCAGGTACTGGAGGAGCTCAGTGGGGGCGACGATCGCCTCGGCCTTGAGGTCGACGGCGGGGCAGGCGATGCGAGTCAGGGCGCGCAGGACCTCGGTGATGGCGTGGACCTCGGGCTGGCCCTGGCAGTCGGTGCCCTTGCGCTTGATGGTGAAGGCGATGGCGTCCAGGCGCAGCACCTCGACGCCGCGGTTGGCCAGGTTCAGGACGATGCCGGCGAACTCGGCCATGACGTGGGGGTTGCGCCAGTTGAGGTCCCACTGGAAGGAGTTGAAGGTGGTCCACACCCAGCCGCCCACGCCGTCGTCCCAGGTGAAGTTGCCGGGGGCGAAGTCGGGGAAGACCTCCGGCAGGGTGCGCTCGTAGGCGTCGGGCTCAGTGCGGTCGGGGAAGATGAGGAAGTAGTCGCGGTAGCGCTGCTCGCCGGCGCGGGCCCGCACCGCCCACTCGTGCTCGGCGGCCACGTGGTTGAGGACGAGGTCCACCACCAGGGAGATGCCCTCGGCGCGCAGCTCGCCGGCCAGGTGCTCGAGGTCCTCCATGGTGCCCAGGTCCGGGCGCACGGTGCGGTAGTCGGCGACCGCGTAGCCGCCGTCGGAGTCGCCGGGGCGCGGGGTGAGCAGCGGCATGAGGTGGAGGTAGGTGACGCCCAGCTCGCGCAGGTAGTCGATGCGGTCCTCCACGCCGCGCAGGGTGCCGGCGAAGCGCTCGGTGTAAGCGGCGTATCCGACGCGGCCGGGGTGCTGGGCCCAGGCGGGGTCGAGGGTGCGGGCCAAGTCCAGGCGGCGCAGCTCGTAGTCGCGCTTCGCGTAGGCCCGGGCGGCCAGGGCCAGCAGGTTGAGTGCCTCCTCCTCGGCGGCGTCGCCGTAGAGGGTGGTGAGCCCGTCAAGGAGGTCGGGGTACCAGGCCTCCGCGCGCGTGAGGAAGATGTCCCGCTCCACGGCCTCAAGCGGGTCCAGGACGTGGAAGACGATGTCGTTGAGGGATGGCGGGAGGGAAGTGGCGGCGCTCATAGATCTATGGTCCCCGATTCGGCGGCGGCGCGGTACTGATTTCCTCATCGTCCCGTCGGCCGGGGCGACCATCGGCGAGGCGGCGGCACGGTCGGGTGCGCGATCGGCCGCATAGTCGGTCGCCGACGGCATCCTCGGCGAGGCCGCGCCTCAGACGGTCACGCAGTCGGCCATACAGTCGGCCCCCGACGGCCACCAACAACCACCAACAGGCTCCGCCCCACCTTCTGCCCCACGGCGCCGGCCGCCTGAGCCCGCGAGCCCACCACCGACGGGGACATTGCACGCGGCCGGGTGCGTGTCCTTCCGGGCGGGGGCATTCGACGCCGTCGGGGACAGCAATCCCGTCCCCGCACGCGCGACACGTCCCCGGCTGACCGGGAAGGCACCCGGCCGCGCAGAATGTCCCCGGCGGCAGAAACAGCCGCGGAAACAAGCGCGCTCACGTCCCAATCGCGCCGGGGCATCAGGGCCCGACGGCGTCGTAGGACTCGCGGTGGGCCAGGATCTGGGCGGAGTGGGTGTGGATCCAGGTGCGCAGCGCGTCGATGGGGGCCTGGAGGCTGCGCCCCAGGTCGGTCAGCTCGTAGTCGACCCGTGGCGGCACGCCCGGCAGCTGGGTGCGCGTCACCAGGCCGTCGTCGACCTCATCAACAACTCCGACGCCACCGTCATCACCGTCTCCGCCGGCCGCGGGGAGTCCGCCCAGCCCGTCATCGACGCTCACCGCGCCCTTATCGCGGCGGCCCCCACCGGCCGGACCATCGTCGTCGGCGGCGCCGGCTCCCTGCTCACCCCCGACGGCACCCGCCTGGTGGACACCCCCGGATTCCCCGAGGAGTACAAGCCCGAGGCCCAGGCCTTCACCGAGATCCTCGACCTCTACCGCGAGGCCGGCAGCACCCTGACCTGGACCTTCCTCTCCCCCGCCCCGGAGTTCACCGACAAGCCGCGCACCGGCACCTACACCGAGGGCACCGACCAGCCCGCGGGCAGTGAGATCTCCGTGGCCGACTTCGCCGTCGCCCTGGTGGACGAGGCCGAGAAGGACGCACACCGCGGCCACCGCTGGACCATCGCCAACGCCTGAGACCGCGGGGACGCGCCTCCCCACAGGAGCGCCGGGCTCGGTCAAACCACGTCGGTTCGACCGAGCCCGGTCGCTCGTCGCTTCAGACGACGACGCCGGCACGGGTTTGTGCCGGCGTCGCGCCCATTCTCAGTGGCGGCTGAACTTCTCGCGAAGCGCCTCGATACGGCGCTCCCGGTTCTCCTTGCGCTCCTGACGCTTCTCCTCACGCATCGCCCGACGCGCCGCCTCAGCGGCCTCCTCGGCGGCAGCGTTCTGCGCCTCGAGCTCAGCAAGGACCTCATCGAGGGGACGACGCACGATCGAGCCCCCGAGCTCGGCCACGGCCGCGTCCAGGGGAGCGGTGCTGCCGTCCTCATCGGTCTGGGCGATGATGGCGTTGGATCCCGGCGTCATCAGGTTGGCGAAAGTGCTCACGGCGAGATCCCCGACCTCCGCCCGAGAGACGTCAACCGCAGCGCCGGTGGCCGCACCGACTCCCAGCCCCAGCAGCATCCCGATCGGACCTCCCAGGGCCCCGACAAGAACACCGATGAGCGAGCCGGTCCCCAGTCCCAGACCGGCGTGACCGTCCTCCCCCTCGGGGATCGTCAGCCGACCATCGGCGTCGCACTCGACCAGGACGGCGCTGACAACTCCCAGACGCTCGGAACCGGCACTGATCTTGCTGAAGGCCTCGTAGGTCTTGGACTTCTCCGGATAGACGATGGCGGCGATGTACTCAGTCATGTGATGAGTCCCCCTTCATAGGTAATGCGATCTGTCGAACCCACATTCGGGCTGCGGAACACGGTAGTACTGTCTCCAACCTGCACGCGTGCAAACTCGATGAAGTGATTGTCACCATAAGAGACTGGGTGTCAGATAGCAGGCACCTGTCAGGTTTCTGGCACGTTCACCGGCAGACGTTGATGGCTGGTGCAACACCCACGGCGCCACGGCATCAGACAGTATCAGACGGGTACCGAAGGTGCCGGGAACCGCTGCACGCTCACCGCTGCTCAAACACGCGGTGCGCCCAGATGGCCACCGGCCCCGATCAGGACGCAGGCTAGGACCATGACAGCAGCACCCCCTCCCATCGCCCTGACCATCGCCGGCTCCGAGGCCTCGGGCGGCGCCGGCGCCCAGACCGACCTCAAGACCTTCCACACCCTCGGCGTCTACGGATGCACGGCCCTGACCTGCATCGTGTCCATGGACCCCAAGGACGGGTGGAACCACCGCTTCGTCCCCGTGGACCCCGGCGTCATCGCCGACCAGATCGAGACCTGCGCCGCCGTCCACTCGCGCGTCGACGCCGTCAAGATCGGCATGCTGGGGACCGCACCCACCATCGACGTCGTCGAGCAGGCCCTGCAGACCTACAACTTCCCCGCCGTGGTGCTCGACCCGGTCCTCATCTGCAAGGGCCAGGAGTTCGGGGGCGCCCTCGAGGTGGACAACGCCCTGCGCACCAAGATCCTGCCGCGCGCCACGATGACCACCCCGAACCTCTTCGAGGCCGCCACGCTGGCGGGCATGGAGGAGATCACCACCGTTGAACAGCTCAAGGACGCCGCCAAGCGCATCCACGACCAGGGCGTCCCCAATGTCCTGACCAAGGCCGGCCCGTCGCTGGGCACCGGCACCGCCCTGGACGTCTTCTACGACGGCACCACCCTGGAGGTCCTCGAGGTTGAGGCCGTGGGCACCGAGCGCGTCCACGGCGCTGGTTGCACCCTGGCGGCTGCGGTGACCGCCGAGCTCGCCAAGGGCGCCTCCCCGCTTGAGGCCGCTGTCACCGCCAAGGAGGTCGTCTCCTCCTCCATCCGGCACGGCCTGCGCGGCAATATGCCCTTCCTCTACGTCTACCAGGGCGAGTACCGGCAGGACTGAGGCGCCCCTCGGTTTCTCACCGATCTTCCCGATTCACCATCCGCCGCCGACGGTTGTCAACCCGTCGGCGGCGGATGTGCGTCTTCTACGCCCAGATCTGTCACTCCTGGCGACTTTTCAGGCGGACGGCTGCGGCCGCCGACCCATCCGCACCGGCCTGACCTGCGCAGACGCCCCAGGCCCACCAGCGGAAGCAGCACCGACGCACCTAAAAGTCGCCATCCGTGACAGATCGGCCCCTGGGAACCGGCACGCCAGTCCAGTAGACAGATAACCTAGTAACTAGGTAGTCTATAAACCATGGACTCATCAGCGGCGCGCCTCCTGCGCGGATTCCTGGAACCCTGTCTGCTGTCGCTGCTGGCCGAGCACGCCGACT
The DNA here is from genome assembly GCF_016694895.1 of Actinomyces sp. HMT 175. Lineage (NCBI taxonomy): Bacteria > Bacillati > Actinomycetota > Actinomycetes > Actinomycetales > Actinomycetaceae > Actinomyces > Actinomyces sp. HMT 175. Next base: position 43,173 of record NZ_CP068012.1, on the reverse strand, counting down.
ACGGGCTGTCCCTGGCCCAGCGGCTCGCCGCCGCCGGATTGGACGAGGTACCCGGCGGCACGCTCTACCCGGCTCTCATGCGCCTGGAGAAGCGCGGCCTCGTCGCAGTCTCCTGGCGCCCCTCCACCTCCGGGCCCGCCCGCAAGTACTACGAGCTGACAGACGCCGGACACACCGAGCTCGCCTCACGACGAGCCGAGTGGCGGGCCTTCTCCACAGCGGTCGGTGCTCTCATCGAGGGCCGCAGGGTGCGCACGGAGGTCCCCTCATGAACCGGCCCGAGGAAGCCAGGGACCCAGCACAGAACACGACGGCCGAGTGGTACCGAAGCTTCGAGATGGAGCTCGCCTCCCGCGGTCTGCCGGCCTCCGAGGTCGAGCGCACAGCCGCCTCAACTCGGGCCGAGGCCGAGGCGGCCGGAGTACCGCCCGGCGACCTGTACGGTCCGGCAGTCCTCTACGCCCGCGATGTCGCCTCAGCACTACGGGACTACCAGACAACAGCACCCGACCCGGCCTCACTCAGCTCAGCGCTCCACATCACTACCGACCTCGGTACCACTGACCTCTCCACCGAATCGGCCAAGACTTCGCCTGCTACCCCCGTGGTCCTGCGCCTGACGGACGTCTCCGCGCACCGCGGCAGGCGCACGGTCCTGTCCGGAATCAACCTCACCATCCACCGGGGCGAGGTCGTCGCCGTCGTCGGAGCCAACGGCGCCGGCAAGTCGACCCTGCTTCAGCTCTGCGCGGGCCTGCTGCGCGCGAGCGGCGGGAGTATCGAGAGGGCGCTGAACTTCGACTACGCGCCTCAGCTCGACTCCTTGGCGCCACTGCTCACGGTCGACGAGCACCTCAGGCTCTTCGGCGCGGCACGCGGTATGCGGCGGCACCGCTCGGTCTCGACGGGGCACCGGCTCCTGACCCGCCTGGGCTGGACGGCCCGCGGAGACCAGATCGCCGGAACACTCTCGGGCGGGACTCAGCAGAAGCTCAACGTCGCTCTCGCCCAGCTCAACGCGCCCGACCTGCTCCTCCTGGATGAGCCCTACCAGGGCCTGGATGCCCTGGCCTACGAAGACCTGTGGGCACTCATCTCGGCCTGGCGCGCCTCGGGCGCGGGCGTCCTGCTGGTCACCCACCTGCTGCGTGACGTCGACCTGGTCGACCGCGTCGTCGAGCTGCCGGCCCCGCAGGAGGACGCAAGCCGGACTTTCCTCCGAATGCCCCGACGGACGCTACGAAGGGAGTCCGCATGAGCACCTCGCCTGACCAGTCCACGCTGCAGGCCGAGTGGGGATGCGCCGAGGGCGCCCGGTTCCGGTCGATGGCCGCGACCACGGGCCTGGTCGCACTCGTCACCCTGCGTGAGCTCGCCCGACGGCGCGGCGCACTCGCGCTGGCGACCCTCCTGCCGCTGACCTTCTACCTGGTGCGCCTGGAGACGCACTGGACCGCCATCCGGCTCCTGTCGATCGGCCTGGGCTGGGCGACGGCGACGCTGGCGCTGTTCACGCAGGTCTCGTCCCGTTCAGTCGACCGCCGCCTCGTGGTGGGTGGGGCGCCGCCCGCGACGCTGCTGCTGGGCCGATACCTCGCGGTGCTCGGACTCGGCTGGATCCTCGGCCTGCTCTACAGCGGCCTCGTCCTGGCCACGATCGGCGACGAGCTCACCCACCCGAGCGCGGTGCCGGTCATGCTGCTGCTGACCGCCACCGTGGCCACTCCCCTGGGCTCCCTGGCCGCCGCCCTGGTTCCACGGGACCTCGAGGGGGCTCTTCTGCTGCTGTCAGTCATGGCGGTGCAGGTGCTGGTGGATCCTTCCGAGGCCTGGACCCGCGTCCTGCCGCTGTGGTCGACCCGGGAGCTGGCCAGCGTCGTCGTGGAGAACCTGGGGCCCGACACGGCCGACTACCTCCGCCGCGGGCTGACGCATGGCGCCGCCATGGCAGTCCTGCTGACGGCGGCGAGCTGGGCCGTGGGCGTCCTGCGGCTGCGCACGGTCCGCCTCCCGGCCCCGTCCCCTGCCGGGCCGGCCTACTCGTAGGCGGGCTCGGGGGTGACGTCGCGCGCCATGTTGGCGAAGCGCGACACGTGCCCCTGGAAAGCCACCGGGATGGTGCGGGTCTGCCCGTTACGGTGCTTGGCCACGATGATGTCGGCCTCGCCAGGGCGATCCTCGTTGTTGTAGTACTCCGGGCGGTGCAGCAGCACGATGATGTCCGCGTCCTGCTCCAGCGACCCGGACTCGCGCAGGTCGCTCATCTGGGGCTTGTTGCCGGTGCGCTGCTCGGGACCGCGGTTGAGCTGGGCGACGGCGATCACCGGGATCTCCAGCTCCTTGGCCAGCAGCTTGAGGGAGCGGGAGAACTCGGAGACCTCCTGCTGACGCGACTCGACGCGCTTGCCCGAGCTCATGAGCTGGAGGTAGTCGATGACCATGAGCCCCAGGTTGTGCTGCTGCTTCATGCGCAGCGCCTTGGAGCGGATCTCCGGCATCGTGAGGTTGGGTGAGTCGTCAATGAACAGCGGCGCGTTGGAGACGGGGTTGTAGGCCACGGCGACGTCGGTCCAGTCGCGGTCCTCCATCTGGCGCGAGCCGCGCAGCTTGTTCATGTCCACGCTGGACTCGGCGGCCAGGATGCGCATCATGAGCTCCATGCGCCCCATCTCCAGGGAGAAGTAGCAACTGGTGATCCCATGGTGGATCGACGCCGAGCGGCAGAAGTCCACGGCGAGTGTGGACTTCCCCATGGCGGGGCGCGCAGCCACGATAATCATCTGGCCGGGGTGGAGCCCGCCGGTGAGCTCGTCGAGCTCGATGAAGCCGGTCGGCACCCCGGTCAGCGCCCCGTTGTCGCGGTTCTGGGCGGCCTCGATCTCCAGGTTGGCCTCGCCCAGCAGCTCGGAGACGGCGACGTAGTCCTCCTTCTCCCCCTCGTGATGAGCCACCGAGTAGACCTCGGCCTCGGCCAGCGTGACGAGCTCGGCGATGTCGCCGGCGTCGGTGGAGTATCCGAGCTGGGTGATGCGGGTGCCGGCCTGGACCAGGCCGCGCATGAGCGCCTTGTCCTTGACGATGCGGGCGTAGTAGCCGGCGTTGGCGGCGGTGGGGACGGTGGCCATGAGGGTGGCCAGGTAGGGGGCGCCGCCGATGCGTTCGAGCTCGCCGCGCTTGGAGAGCTCATCGGCGACGATGAGCGGGTCGGCGGGCTCGGAGCGGTTGTAGACCTCGACGATCGCGTCGAAGATCGACTCGTGGACCGACCGGTAGAACTCCGGGCCACGCAGGACGTCGATAACGTCGGTGATGGCCTCCTTGCTCAGGAGCATGCCGCCGAGCGTGGCCATCTCGGCCTCGAGGTCCTGGGGCGGGAGGCGGTCGAAGGCGGAGCTGTCGGTGCGGACGCTTCCGTCGTCGGCGCCGCCCGATCCGGCCTGAGCGCCCATGCCGTTGTCCATCGGCCACCTCCCGCACTGTCACGCCGGTTGGTCCCGGCTCGTCCTACTGCTCCCGACGGCGGCCCGCCGCGTCAGGAAGACGCTCGCCCGCGTGGAGCGCGCGCGTGACCATAACGCCATCGGGCAGGCCCCGCAAACTCTCAAGTTCACCCGTCTTGGGGATATCCGCACCGCCGCTGTGGGAAGACCCCCAGAGCCTGGGGACAGAGGTGGACAGGCTGTGGACACAGATGTGCGCACTGGTGGCGACTCCCCCATAGGAAGGCGACTTTTCCTTGGTATACCAGGAATCCTAGAGTTCAGGCTTCCTATAGGTTCTTCCCACGACATCACAATGTGATCTGTGGACAAGTGGGTAAACCTGTGGACAAACATCATCTTCGACTTGAGGTCCGCACCGTTTGTGACTCCCCTACAGGGTGGTCCGTTCCAGTTATCCCCAACCCCCGCCATCTCGGCCGAACATCGGCTTCATCAGGCATATCCTCAGCAAATATTCAGCCTTCTAGTACTTTCCTGGAGCTCGAATAGTTGTGTGATCCCCCAGGACAATCCCGGCGATCCGTAGCCTCGGTCACGCCCAGGCTCCACCGCCGCGACCTCACCTCAACCTCATCCTCAACCTGGCCGTGAGGACCTCCCCGGACAGTCTCCCTCCGTGCTCGGAGCCGGCACCCGGCCCCTACCCTCGAGCGCTCCGCGGTGGCGGCCACGCGCTCCTCACTGCGCGGTACCGCCCGGGGACCGCCGAGGCGCTGATCCTCCGGCGCGGACCCCTGGTCCACAATGGGGCCGTGCCCAACACCAGTCACCCCGACTCCTCCGGCCTCAACCGTCAGGTCCTGTCCCTGGCCGTCCCCGCTCTGGGAGCTCTCATCGCTGAGCCACTCTTCGTCCTGGCGGACTCGGCCATGGTCGGCCACCTCGGCGCGGTGAGCCTGGCGGGCCTATCCCTAGCCTCGACGATCCTGACGACGACGGTGGGCCTGTTCGTCTTCCTGGCCTACGCCACCACGGCGACGACGGCGCGGCTGTTCGGGGCCGGCCGGCGCACCGAGGGCCTGCGGGCCGGCGTCGACGGCATGTGGCTAGCGCTCCTGCTGGGGCTGGTGGCGGGCGCCTTCCTGGGGCTGACCGCCCCCTGGCTGACCGCAGCGATGGGCGCCGACGGCGCGGTGGCTCAGGCGGCCGTAGCCTACCTGCGCGCCTCATGCCCGGGACTGCCCGGGATGTTCGTTGTCCTGGCCGCCACCGGCGTGCTGCGCGGCCTGCTGGACACTCGCACGCCCTTCGTCGTGGCCACGGCCGGGGCGGTCTTCAACGTCGTCGTCAACGCGATCCTGCTCTACGGCGTCGGAATGGGGATCGCGGGCTCGGGCGCCGGCACCGCGATCGCGCAGACGGCCATGGCGCTGGCGCTGGCCGGTCCGATCGCCCGGGCGGCCCGGGCGGCCGGCGTGGGTCTGCTCCCCCACCGCCAGGGCCTGCGGGCCTCCCTGGGCAGTGGGACGCCCCTGCTCATCCGTTCACTGAGCCTGCGGGCGGCGATCCTGGTGACCGTGTGGGCGGCAACCGCGCTCGGGGAGGTGTCGCTGGCCGCCCACCAGGTCGTCAACGCCCTGTGGACCTTTGCGGCCTTCGCGCTGGATGCGCTGGCCGTGGCGGCGCAGGCCCTCATCGGCACCGCCCTGGGACAGGCCCAGAGGGCGGACGCGGACTCGGCCGCACCGGAGGCTGACGCCCTCACCGAGGAGGAGGCCGGGGCTGCTGCGGCGACCGCCGGCTGGTCCATTGACGAGCTCCTGAAGCGGATGCTGGCCTGGGGCGCCGGGACGGGGATCCTTATCGGCGTACTCATGGCGGCGGGCGCCGCCTGGCTACCCCGCGCCTTCACCTCCGACCCGGGCGTCATCGCGGCCGCCACCCCGACGCTCCTGGTCGCGGCGAGCGCGCAGCCACTCGCCGGGGTCGTCTTCCTGCTCGACGGCGTGCTCATGGGCGCCGGCGACGGCCGCTACCTGGCCCGGGCGGGCCTGGTGACGCTGGTGCCCTATGTGCCGCTCGCGCTGCTCATCGGAGGCGGCGTGCTGCCAGGGGCTGGCGGGGCGACGTCGGGCCTGGTGCTGCTGTGGATCGCCTTCGCCTGGGTCTTCATGGCCGCCCGCGGCACCACTACCTATCTGCGCTCGCGCGGCACCGCCTGGCGCCACTGATCGGCCCCGCACCGCCCGGCCCCTCCGGCCCCTCGCCCCGCGCGTTCGTACCTTATGTCGTGCGTTCGAGGGATAGAGGGTACGAACGCGCGACCTACCCTACGAACCGAACAGCCGGCACGACGCCGTCACTCCGTGGCCACAGTACTGACCGTTCCCTGCACATCCACAGGGCTCCGATGCTGCGGTGGCCACCTCATCCACCTGCCCATCACGCTTGCCGTATGGAGCCCTATCCCGAACCGCCTCAGCTGCCGCCCGTTGTCGCATCCGCCGGCCCACCGACCGCCATGCGCAACCCAGTGAGGGTCCTTCGTGGTGTCTACGCGGACATCGGCGCACAGGACCTCCCCCGTTGGGAGGCTGACGAGCGCCTCAGCCTGGCCCGCTGCGCCGCTGCCTGTTTGCAGGTCGAGTCCGCGCGCTGTCTGAGCCACGAGTCTGCCGCACTCGTTCACGGTCTGTGGCTGCGGGAGCGTGAGCCGGACGTCAGCGTCGTCGTCCCATCGCGACCGCACCATCCTCACCAGAAGCTACCCCTCCCACCTGGGGCACGACGCCTCACGTACCTGCGCCGACGACGCCTGAACCTGCCGCGGAAGGACATCACCACTGTATCGGGTCTGCCTGTAAGTACCTTGATGCGTACCACAGTCGACTGCGCCTTCGACCTTCCCGCCCACGACTCGGTGTGCGTGGTCGAGTCGGCTCTTCGCACTATCGCCCGTCCGTCGCGATATCAGTACTCCCAGTCGAGCCGCCGGGTCGAGGCTGCCCGGCATCAGCTCCAAGCAGCCATCGCGGCGCAGGGCCGACGTGCCGGGGCACGGCGCGCACGTGCCGTCGTGGCCATGGCCTCGGCCTTCACCGAGTCACCGGGCGAGTCGCTGCTGCACTGGTTGGTGCGCGCCCTGGGTCTGCCTGCTCCGCGCATTCAGATGGCGATCACAGATGTCCACCACTGCCGCCTCTACTTCCCCGATGAGGCCTGGCCGGAGTACCGGGTGCTGGCGGAGTTCGACGGACGGATCAAGTACAAGACCCCCGAGGACCTCTGGCAGGAGAAGCAGCGCCAGGACGCCCTGACTCGCATGGGCTGGCGCATCGAGCGCTTCATCTGGGCCGACTTCACGCACCTCAACGTGCTGCGCGACCGGATCCTGGCCCTCTTCCCCGCCACCGTCGCCCGCAGCGCACGCCCCGTGGCAGACCTGTGGAGATGACCGCGGCCCCGCCTCTTCCCCGCGCGTTCGTACCTTATGTCGTGCGTTCGAGGGGTAGAGGGTACGAACGCGCAACCTACCCTACGAACCGGACCGCCGGCACGACACTGTACGACCCAGCACGACCCACGACAACGCCGTCGGGCCGGAGCCCCCACGGGGAGGACCCGGCCCGACGGTGGAAGGATGCCCGGCGCTCAGCGCGCGGGGACGACGTTGACCTCGAGGGGGGCCACGACGTCGGCGTGCAGGCGCACGGAGGCGCTGTGACGGCCGGTCGACTTGATCGGCGGCACGACCTGGATCTTGCGGCGGTCGACGGCGGGGCCGCCGGCGGCCTTAACGGCGTCGGCCAGGGTCGCGGTGGTGATGGCGCCGAAGAGGCGGCCGTTGTCACCGGCGGTGGCGGAGACGGTCACGACGTTCTCCTGCAGCCAGGCGCGAGCGGTCTGGGCGTGCTCGAGGGACTCGATGGAGCGCTTGCGGCGCGCCTCGGCCATCTGGTCGATCTGGCGCTGGGCGCCCTTGGTCCACGGGGTGGCCAGCTTGCGGGGCAGGAGGTAGTTACGGGCGTAGCCGTCCTTGACCTCCACGACCTCGCCGGCGGAGCCGAGGTGGGAGACGTCGTGCGTGAGGATGAGCTTGGTGGTCATTGCGCGTGCCTCCGATCAGCGAGCCGAGCTCGAGTAGGGCAGCAGAGCCATCTCGCGGGCGTTCTTCACGGCCTTGGCGATCTTGCGCTGCTCCTGGACGGAGACGCCGGTGACGCGACGGGCGCGGATCTTGCCGCGGTCGGAGATGAACTTCCGCAGCGTGGCGGTGTCCTTGTAGTCGATGGTGCCGACCTTGATGGCCTTGACGGGGCTGACCTTCTTCTTCGGCTTGCGAAGTTGGGGCTTCGCCATGGTGGTACTCCTTGGTCTGAGCGCCTGAGCGCTCTACGAGATGAAAAGTGTTGTGTGAGAGGGAACGGGACGACGACGTCGCGGCTTTAGAACGGGGGCTCGTCACCGAAGGAGGTGGAGCCGCCCGTGGCCCACGGGTCGTCCGCGGCGCCGCCGGCGGGGGCGTTGTACCCGGACTGGCCCTGGCCGCCGAAGCCGCCACCGCCGTTGTAGCCGCCCTGCTGGGGGCCGCCCTGGTTGTATCCGCCCTGACCGCCCTGGTTGCCGCCGAAGCCTCCGCCCTGAGGGCCGCCCTGACCGCCGCCGAAGCCGCCACCCTGGCCGCCGCCGCGCGGCTGGCGGGTGACCTGGGCCTTGGCGTAGCGCAGGGAGGGGCCGATCTCATCGACCTGCATCTCCACCACCGTGCGGTTCTCGCCCTCACGGGTGGTGTAGGAGCGCTGGACCAGCCGTCCCTGGACGATGACGCGCGTGCCCTTGGTCAGCGACTCGGCCACGTTCTCCGCGGCGTCGCGCCAGATCGAGCAGCGCATGAACAGGGTCTCCCCGTCCTTCCACTCGCCGGCCTGGCGGTCGAAGGTACGCGGCGTGGAGGCGACCGTGAAGGAGGCCACCGCTGCCCCGGAGGGCGTGAAGCGCATCTCGGGGTCCGCGGTGAGGTTCCCGATGATGGTGATGATGGTGTCTCCGGCCATGGCGTTGTCTCCGTTCCCGGTAGAGGCTCAGGCCTCGGGACGCAGCAGCTTGGTGCGCAGAACGGTCTCGTTGAGGCCGAGCTGGCGGTCGAGCTCCTGGGCGATCTCGGGCGTGGTGGTCATGTCCACGACGGCGTAGAAGCCCTCGGACTTCTTCTTGATGTCGTAGGCCAGCCGGCGCTTGCCCCAGATGTCGACCTTGTCCACGGTGCCCCCGTTGCTGGGAACGACCTGCAGCAGCTTCTCGAGCGTCGCGTTGGCGGTGCGCTCGTCCGTCTCGGGGTCGAGGATGATCATGATCTCGTAGTGACGCATGCTTGGTACCCACCTCCTCTGGTCTGTGGCGGTCACGGTCCTTCCGTGACAGGAGGGTGATGCGTGCGGCGCACCATCCGGTGGACAGAGGTCCATCCGCCCGACGGCGCAGCCAGTTCGCCACATTACCGGACAACCGGGTGGCCCTGAAAGCCGAGACGGTGGGCCGACGACGTGCCATGCAACACGTCATCGGCCCACCGTCAGGCATCCGCGGGCGGACGGGGTCAGTCGGCGGATAGCGAGGCGCTAGAGGACGCCGCCCTGGTTCCCGCCGTTATTACCGCCGCCGTTATTTCCGCCGTTGCCACCATTGTTACCGCCGCCTTGGTCGCCGGGGTTGCCGCGGTTGCCGCCGCCGCCCTGGTCGCCACCATTGTTGCCGCCGCCGTTATTTCCGCCGTTGCCGCCGCCCTGGTCGCCACCATTGTTGCCGCCACCTTGATCGCCACCTTGACCGCCCTGGTCTTCACCAGGCTTCTTCTGGGAGTCCGGTTGCTCGGTCTGCTTCCCATCAGGCTGCGGGGTGCCCTGCGGCGTCGGCTCAGTGGTCGGCTGCGGGGTGTGGGTCGCAGTCGCCTCGGGCGGAGCGGTGGGGGTCGTAGTCGCCTCCTCCTCCGGCTCGCCGGTGGGCTTGGCGGTCTGCGGAACCGTTCCACCACGGGTGGCCAGCAGCTCGGCCGGCGGCGGGAAGTCCTCAACCTCCAGGCCCTCGTGCGCGACATTCATGTAGTTGATGAAGATGTCCGCCGGGTAGGTCGAGCCGGTGATCTCGTCGTACTCGCCCCAGGGCTCGATCGACTCCTCCGAGCCGTCCGTTCCCGTCTGGTAGAGGGTCACCGCGGTGACCACCTGAGGAGTGAAGCCCACGAACTGGGCGGACTTGTTGTCCGACGACGATCCGGTCTTCGCGGCTACCGGGCGATCCATCTGGGCGGCCACCTTGTCCGCACTGCCGTTCGGTCCGGAGACGACCTGCTGGAGGGCATAGGTCGTATCCGCCATGACGTCCTCATCGAACTCGCGATGCCCCTTGGTGTCCGCCGTGTAGCGGTCCGTGCCATCGGGGTTCTTGAGGGAGGCCACGATGTGGGTGTCGTGCCGGATGCCCTGCGAGGCGAAGGTGGAGTACGCCGTCGCGATGTCGATCGTGTGCGGGGAGGCCGAGCCGAGCACGTTCTGGACAAGAGTCCGCTGCTCCGGGGTCTTCAGACCCTGGGTGTTCTCCGGGTAGCCGGCACGGTTCGCCACCTTGGCCGTGATCCCCTCCTCCAGGTCCTCGGCATTCATGAGCTCCTGATTGAGCTGGAGGTAGGGGGTGTTGAGCGACTGCTCCGTGGCCTGGGTGAGGCTGGCCCACTTCAGGGAGACGTTCTTGAAGTTCTGGAACTGATGGCCCTCGATGGTCATCGGCGAGGTGGCCGGATAACCACTGTTCAAGGACCACCCGTTCTCCAGGGCGGCCACCAGCGCGAAGGGCTTGAAGGTGGAGCCGGCCTGGGCGATGGCATCGGTCGAGGTGTTGACCTGACTGGTCAGATAGTCATCACCCCCGTAGAGCGCCAGCAGACCGCCCGTCTTGGGGTCGATGGACACCAGCGCCTTACGCAGGTTCGGCGAAGCGCCAGGAGGCAGGGATCTGACCGCGTTGACAGCGGCCTCCTGGTCCTTCTGGTTGATCGTCGTGACGATCTTGAAGCCGCCGGTGTCGATCTGCTCCGGCGAGATCTTGGCCTTGTTCTCAAGCTCGGAGCGCACCATCTGCAACAGGTAGCCGTTGGTGCCGGCGTAGACCTGCTTGGTCTGGGACTCCTCGAGGTGCGGCATACCCGTCTGCTTGGCCTCGTTGTACTGGGCCTGGGTGATGTAGCCGTCGTCAAGCATGAACTGCAGAACTCGTCCCCACCGCTCCTTGGCCTTGTCCGGGTTCTCGGCCGGGTCCCAGGCGCTGGGCGACGGCAGGATCCCCGCCAGGAGCGCGGCCTCCGAGGGGCTCATGTCCTTGGCGGGATGGCCGAAGAAGGCCTGCGAGGCGGCCTCGATGCCATAGGCTCCACGGCCGTAGTAGACCGTGTTGAGGTAGTCGCCCAGGATCTCCTTCTTGGGCTTCTCCCGGTCGATCTTGATGGCCATGATGGCCTGCTTGAACTTGCCGGAGTAGGAACTGGTGGTGTCGACGTAGTAGTTCTTCACGTACTGCTGCGTCAGGGTCGAGGCGCCCTGGGTGTCGCCTCCGCGCAAGTTGTTGATGAGGGCGCGCGCGATGCCCTTGGGGTCGACGCCCTTGTTGGAGTAGAAGGAGCGGTCCTCGGAGGCCACCACCGCGTTGCCCACATAGTCCGGCAGGGTGGAGGCGTCCACCGACTGCCGGTTGATCTCCGCGAACTTCCCCATCTCCGTGGTTCCGTCGGCGTAGTAGACCGTACTGCTCTGAGCCAGCGCGAACTCGCTGGGCTTGGGCACCTTGATGGTGTTGTAGGCCCACATGAAGGCGCCGACAGTGCTGAGCACCCCCAGCAGGAAGACGCCCAGGACGAAACGCCAGCTGGGAATCCAGCGGTGAATCTTGCCCTTGCCGGCGCGGGGGTAGTTGAAGAAACGGCGCTTGCGCCCCGAGGCGGCGTCCTTGGAGCGCTCGGCCTTCGACTGCTTGCGCCCCTTTCCGGGCTTCTTACCGCCCCCCGAGACCCTGCCCAGGGTATGCCGACCGGCGCCGGCCACCTGGGTCAGCTTGTTGCCGACGGGGCGGCTGGGTCCGCTCCCACTCGTGCCTTCTGCCACGCGCTCCTCGTTTCGGTTGATGTCATGGAGGTGACTGGGTGCCGCGACGGCGCGGGGGATAACGCTCCGGTTGCGACATAGGGTCTCATCATGACCGATGTTGGCTGCTGGCGCCGACTCGGAGGCCGGTCAACGTCCAGCAGGACCGCCGACGGCGATCGGGAGTGATCGCTGCGGACAAGCCGCATCGGGCGCCGACATGCGTCCAGTATGAAGGAACACCGGGCCGTGATGGTAGCGATGCAGACCTGGGAACCAGCCATGACGTGACCGACTCACGTTATCCCGTTGTCACCTAAATCGCCCCGAACAGCACTCTCGTGCGCTTTGAGGGGCGACGACGGAGCACCGGGAGCCAGAATGTGAGTTCGCGCCCAGCCGGCAACGAAGCACACCGAAAACGGCCGGTATCAACCAGGACAATGGTCCTCGGCTGCTGGTGAGACACTGACCTCAATCCTCCCGCTAGGTCAGTTTCGCGTCTCGGCTCCTCGCCTGCTCGAAGATCGCCGCCCCTCACTCGTCCTCACCCGTTCCGCCCAACCGGGGAGATCCTCCATGGACGCCAGCACAGCCCTTCAGACCCTCAGCATCATCCTTCAAGTCGCCATCATCCTCACCTGCCTCATCGTCGGGGCGAAGAAGGGCGGGATCGCCCTCGGTCTCATCGCCGGGATCGGCCTGCTGGTCCTCGTCTTCGGCTTCCGCCTGGAGCCGGGAGAGGCCCCAGTCGACGTCATCCTCACCATCCTGGCCGTCATCGGGTGCGCCGCCACCCTCCAGCAGTCCGGCGGCCTGGACGTCATGATGCAGGTGGCCGAACGGATCCTGCGTCGGCATCCCGAGCAGATCACCATCCTGGGTCCCTGCGTCACCTGGTTCCTCACCGTCCTGTGCGGGACCGGCCATGTCGTCTACACGATGCTGCCCATCATCGCCGACATCGCCATCAAGAAGAACATCCGCCCCGAACGCCCCATGGCCGCTTCGTCGGTCGCCGCCCAGATGGGCATCACCGCCTCACCGGTCTCGGTGGCCACGGTCTCCATCGCCTCCATCATCGCCAAGAACACCGATCGGCACTGGTCAGTCCTCCAGATCCTGGCGATCTCCATCCCGGCGTCACTGTGCGGGGTCCTTCTGGCCGCCCTGTGGTCGATGCGCCGGGGCAAGGACCTGGACGAGGACGAGGAGTACCAGAAGCGTCTGGAGAACCCGGAGTTCCGCGCCACCGTCCACTCCAGCTCCGAGACCCTCATCGGCAAGGTGTTCCCGCCTCAGGCCTACCGCGCCACCTGGATCTTCCTGGGCGCCATCGCCGCCGTCGTCGTCCTGGGCGCCCTGGAGGTACTGCGTCCCCAGTTCCCCACCGGCGACAACGGCGCCATGGAGCGCCTGAGCATGAACCTGGTCATCCAGATGGTCATGCTCGCCGCCGGGGCACTGATCCTGCTGACCTGCAAGGTGCAGGCCGGCAAGATCGCCTCCACCGCGGTGTTCAAAGCGGGGGCCACCGCCATGTTCTCCATCTTCGGGGTCGCCTGGATGACCGAGACGGTCGTCCACGCCCACCTGGAGAGCCTGGAGCACAGCCTCTCGGGCGTCCTGTCCCACCACGTGTGGATGTACGCCATCGTCCTGTTCATCATCGGCAAGCTGGTGAACTCCCAGGCCGCCGGCCTGCTCATCGTGGCCCCCATGGCCCTGTCACTCGGGGTGAGCCCGGTGGTCGTCGTCGGATTCATCGGCGCCTCCTACGGGTACTTCATCCTGCCCACCTACCCCTCGGACCTGGCGGCGATCGGCTTCGACCCCACCGGCACCACCCACATCGGCAAGTACGTCATCAACCACTCCTTCCTGGTGCCCGGGCTCATCGGAGTGCTCACCTCCTGCGTCGTGGGAACGGCACTGTCCCAGATGCTCCTGACCTGAGCGCTTGACATCGCGCCGGTCGGTCGCCGTTCGCCTCGACCGACCGGCGGATGCGACGTCGAACACACTGGAGAAGCGGTCCTTCTGGGCAGAACGTAACAGGAGCGTGTCGTTTGGTCCGTCTAGGCTCGTGCCATGACAACTACAGACGCGGCCACCACTTCCGCCATCGCCCTGCGTTTGGAGCTGCTGGGACTTCCCGTTCCGGCACCGGTCAAGCAGAGTGAGGCGGACCGTCTCATGTCCCCGATTCTGGCTCGCCAGCGCGAGCTCTCCCGCCGGCTGGCTCACCGCCCCTGTGCCGCCGACCAGCGCATTCAGACCTTCCTCGACTCCTACCTGGAGGGCGCGGCCGTCACCCCGAGGCTGCCCCGCTCCACCTTCGTCCTGGACCAGCCGGGCCTGGCGCGGGCCCTGTCCCTGCCTGAGGACGCCACCAGCTTCACCTCCGACTACGTCGAGAGCTACCGAGTGCTCGGCGGCGTCCTGCACAACCCCCGCAACGACCGCCGCACCACTGCCGGCGTCTTCCACGTCGCCGAGGGCGGCCTGCCGATTCCCGATGACAAGATCGCCGTCCCGCGCGATGTCTTCGCCCGTCTGCTGGCCCACGCCGTCGATGCCCCCGAGGACCTGCTGACCCTGCCGTGGGCCTCCCGGCAGGAGGACCCGGCCCGCTGCTTCGTGTCCCTGCTGCTGCGCCCCGTCGTCGTGCCCGGGGTCCCCGGCTTCTCCGCCGAGCGCTCCATGGAGATCCGTTTCATCGCCCCCGGTGGCCTGGTCTCCAACCTGGACTTCGTCGAGGGCATCTTCGGCAACGGCGGCGACCCCTACCTGCCGGAGAACGACTCCTCCCTGGCCCCGGAGTCCTGGACCGGCCACACCGGCTGCGTCATCCTCGCCCCGCACCTGACCACCCTGACCAAGAAGGAGCTGGGCCTGCCCTCCTGGGAGGAGGCCACCGAGCGTCAGCGCCGCGACGGCCAGTGCTGGAAGGACGAGGCCGAGCTCTACAACGGCGGCAAGGCCTTCAAGTGCGTGGCCCGCGACGAGCGCGGCGTCATCGTCACCGTCATCGCGGACAACTACTTCGGCTACTGCAAGAAGGAGGTCAAGACCCAGATCGGGTACTCGGCCAACCTCTTCGGCTGCGTGGAGGAGGAGCACGCCGGCGGCGCCGTCGCCTACCCGCGCTACAACCTGGGCCAGGAGTACACCGACATCCACACCCCCGAGGGCCTGACCCTCGAGCACGTCATCGAGCGCAACCCCGGCCGCTTCGAGGCGCGCCAGGACGGGTCCGCCGTCGTCGTGGACGACCCGACCGTGGTGCTGGTGCCCGCCGGCGCCCACTACTCGATGCGCAGCCAGACGATCACCTGGACCGGCCCCGACGGCCAGGAGGCCTCGATCCCGCTGCTCGTGGGCAACACCTACGTAGCCCCCAACGGCTACCGGGTCCACGCCAAGCACCGCGAGGGCGACGCCACCCAGTGGCACCTGGTGGGCACTGCCCCCTGGTCCACGCAGGCCCACAAGCCGGCCACCGTCTCCGGCGGCGGCAAGTCGGAGATCTCCAAGTCCCTCCTGGACGCCTTCGTCTTCGGTGAGGCCTACGTCGGCGACGTCGACGAGGACTTCGACGCCGTCCAGGCGATCCTCGACGGCAACTACGCCGACCGCTTCGTGGACCCGGCCAACAAGAGCAACAACCACCGCTCGATCCTCTCCGAGCGCCGCTCGCTGGGAAGCGTCATCAAGCTGCTGACGCCGTCGTCGATGTACACCGAGGAGTACAACGCCTTCCTGGAGTCGATCCCGGCCCACATCAAGGAGCTCGTCTTCACCGTCAAGCGCTTCTACCAGCCCAGCTGGGGCCAGGACTGGCGCAGCCACTTCTCCGTGGGCATCATCAACGGCCGCAAGGGCAACTCCCTGCGCCTGGACGGTGAGGTCATCAAGGTCAACATGCTGCGCGTGGGCTTCGAGGACGACGGCGCCTGGCGCCTGCTGTCCCTGCGCCCGGACTTCTCGCCTGCGGCCAAGGTCCAGACCGAGGACGACATCACCGCCTCGATCGTGGCCCCCGGCGGCCTGGTCTCCACCCCGGACTCGCAGCTGTCGCGCAAGTTCGTCACCAACTGCGAGTCCCTGCTCTTCCAGCGGCCCGATGACGCGATCGTGCGCGGCTATGACAAGCAGACCGAGTCGGACATGTCCGATCCGCAGGCGGACCTGTTCATCTCCAACTTCCAGCCGCTGACGCCCGCCGACGCCCGGGCGATGGCCGCCGACGCCCCCGGTCTGTCCCGCTTCACCCAGCCCATGCAGGATCTGGTGGCCCGCGCCGCCGCCCTGCCCGAGGCCGAGGACCCCGCCGAGCAGACCTACTGGGTCTCCACGGCCGACCCGCGCCTGGTCAACGGCGCCCCCACCAAGAACCCCCGCTACCTCCAGGTGCGTCCCGACATCGCCAACCCGAAGGACGTGGCGCTGGCGGACCTGACCAACCACCTCTTCCGGGACGTTCCCCTGGACGAGGCGCTGCGCCACAGCGTCGACGTCGTCGCCGCCGGGCGCCGTAACAACCCGCCCGAGGACGGGGTTCCGCCCCTGTGCGCCTACAACCCGCTGCACTACATGGAGCTGCCCGAGCTGTTCATGGAGTTCATCTCCTCCATGACCGGCAAGTCCCCCTCGACGACGGGCGCCGGTAGTGAGGGAGCCCTCACCAAGGCTCCGTTCAACGCGCTGCCGGCCATCTACGACCTCAACGCGGCCCTGCTGTCCTACGCCCTCAGCGGCTATGACGGCTGGCTGTCCTCGGCCGGCTACATCGGCCCGAAGGTACAGGTGGCCCACGACATCTCGCTGCTCATCCCGGAGATCTTCTCCCGCATGAGTGCTGAGGAGCGCGACGCCCGCCACCTCGTCGAGGGCGGCTACCTCGAGCGCATCGAGGACTTCGAGTACGAGGGTCGCACCGTCCAGGCCTCGCGCCTGGGCTACCGCATGAACCAGGCCTTCACCTCGACCTTCTTCGGCCGGATCTTCCTGCACCCCGACGTCGTCTTCACCGAGGAGATGCTGCGTCCCGAGCTGCAGGATGAGGCGGTCTTCGCCGACTCAGTGGACATCATCGTCACCACCCACAAGGTGGTGGCCGAGCACTACCGGGCTGACGGCTCCATCGAGTGGGCCGTGCCGCCGCTGCGGGCCCTGCTGGAGATCATGATCGACGGCACCTCCCGCGAGGGCTGGGACCTGACGAGCCCGGAGTTCCGCGCCCTGTTCGAGCGGGAGAACATCCTGAGCTCGTCGTGGTACGCGGAGCGCCTGGACGCCAAGGTCGCCCGCGACACCCGCCTGGCTCACCAGGCCATCGAGGACCTCACCCGCTTCTACACCGCGGAGAACAACGAGGAGGTCGTCGAGCGCCTGAGCATCGAGGGCCGCCTGGCCGAGGCCCGTGCCTGGCTGGACAAGGTCAGCTCTCCGGCCTACCGCGAGCACCTCGTGGGCACACTCGGCCTCCAGCCCTCGCTGGCCTGAGCGGACGTCGCGCCGGGCCTGCACCAACCTCCTGCGGGCCCGGTCGCGCACCGGCCCTGTCGCTGACGACGGAGCGCGTGTGGGGAACAGGATTCCTGTTCCCCACACGCGCTCCGTTCCTCACACTGCCTCTTCGTTCCGATGGAAGAGGCTTGGCGGGGCGCCGGTGTCCATGGTGCTGACATCAACCCCGCACCGGCACCGCGCGCCAAGAAGAAATCGCGGTATTACAACGATCCTCGAGGAGGCCTCCGCCGTCGGACTCGTCAATGTCAGCACTGTGGACACTGGGCCGCCGGTCAGCCGACGTCGGCGTTGCCGGACAGGTGCCAGGTGGCGTTGGCCCAGGGGAAGACGTACTGCATGAGCACGTAGACGACTCCGACGATGAGGATGAGCGACTCAATGGCCTTGAGCCACGCAGGACCCGGCAGGTGCCGCCAGATGAAGCCGTACATCAGTTGACCCCCGGGTCGTTGAGCACGGACTCCGGACGGCCCTCGGAGCGATCCATCCAGTAGGCGAACTTCGCGTGGACGATCCAGCGTAGGTCATTACCGAACTCACCGGCGGTCGATCCGTGGCAGGTGGTCAGTGTGATGTACCGGTCCGTGGGCTGGGCGTCCGGCTGGTTGGGGACCGGGGCGATGACCTCGACCTGCTCGGGCTTGACGAGCTCGTGGCCGGTCACCTTGAACACGTACCAGGTCTTGGCGGTGGAGACGATGATCTCGTCGCCCTCCTGGAGCAGGTCAATGCGGCGGAAGGAGTTGCCGTAGGTACGGCGGTGCCCGGCGATCGCGAAGTTCCCGAGCTCTCCGAGCTGCTGGGTGTTGGTGTAGTGGCCCGCCGCCGCCTGGTCCAGGACATCGGATCCGGTGCCCTCCATGATGGGCATGTTGTTGTTGGTGACGCCGTACCACTTGGGGACGACAAGCATCCCGATGGTCTCGCCGTAGCCGACCTGCTCCATGACGGGAGGAGCATCGTAGTGCTTCTCCCCTGCCCGCTTGGGGGACTCGACCTGCTTCTCGTGGAACTGTGTGGCCACCGCCTTCGCACTGGCGTTGGCGTCAATGCCGGTCCACCACAGCTGCCAGCACAGGAAGAGGGCGACGACCAGACCGGCGGTGATGAGCAACTCACCGATTCCGGTCAAGGTGCCGTTGAAGATTCGGACAGCACGACTCTGGCCGGGTGCACGGTGTCGCACAAGACCTCCTCTAGTCATCGCCCCTCCTCAGAACTGGGACATCATCAGGCTAGCGGCCAGTCTAAGGGGGTACACCCCCCACATGACCAGCCAGGAGTGGTGGACTCATCACAGGATGCGCCGCGAGGAAGCTTCGCAGCATGTCCTAGGCTAGGCCCGGATGTATTGCGGTGGTCTCATGCCACCGTCCCCAGACAGTGAGGAGACCCAGGGTGGCCTTGGAGAAGAAGTCCACAGCGGACGACGCCGACAAGAGCTCGGAGAAGGTCTCGAAGAAGAGCTCAGAGAAGAACAGCGCGAAGAGCGCTGAGAAGGGCACGGGCTCGAAGAAGGGCTCTGCCCCCTCTGAGAAGACGGAGACGAAGGACAAGGCGACCAAGGGCTCGAAGAAGAGCTCGTCGTCGAAGAAGAAGCACCCTGAGCGCTCCGGCAACCCGGCCAAGGCGGCCAAGGCTCTCGAGGAGGAGTCGCGCGCCGCGGCGAACCGGGTCTCGCGCACGCCCAAGAAGATCAAGGACACCGCCTCTCCGCGCTGGTACGCCCCCACCATGGTGACGCTCCTGGTCATCGGGCTGCTGTGGGTTGTCGCCACCTACCTCTTCCAGGGCAGGTACCCGCTGCCCTACTTCGCCGAGCACCACGCCGGAGACTGGCTGTACAACGGCAACCTCTACATCGGCTTCCTCATCATGATGTCGGGCTTCCTCGGTCTGCTTCGCTGGAAGTAGCAGGTTTCAGACACTCACACGATCAGGCATCCGCACAGGCCCCCGAGCATCGGCTCGGGGGCCTTGTCGTCAGCGGTGCGGTCCTACTTTCCAGGCGCCCGGCACAGCGGATTGCCACAGCGGGTTGAGCGAGCCGACAGGACTGCTTGTTGATCGCATCACCGAGGGCCGCCCCACGAAGGGGCCCGGGCTGGATCCCCGGAGCCCGGCACACATGGCCTTGGCCCGCTCCTTCTTCCTCCCCAGGCCATCTGTGGATCCGTGGACAACTGACTCCCCACAACCCACGTCGACTTTCCCCATATGTGGACAGGCCTGTGGATAACTACACGCTTGTGTTTCCACACCTGTGTCCACAGATGTGGATGAACCACAGCGCTGTTCTTTCAGGCTTGTCATTCATGGCCGCCGGGCTGCGCGGTGCTTCTCAGGGCCGGTGCGTCTCATGTGCCGTCTCCTCACTTCTGAGACACCCGCTCGGGCAGGAACCTTGGGCAGGCCGGTGGCCCTGGAAGCGAGGACAGGACGAAGGGAAGAGGTCTGGTGGGGCGTCGGTGTCCACAGCGCTGACATTAACCCCTAATCGGGACTGCTCGCCGAGGAAAAACCGCAGAATTCCAACGATCTCCGCTGGGTGATTCGCCGGCAGGCTCGGTAATGTCAGCGCTGTGGACACCGGGCCGCGCAGGAGTGAGTCAGGGGTTCCTACGGCACAGCCCGACGCCTCCGTCATAGGTCCACCCCCACCGCTCCCTGCCCGCTGTCTACACAGGGTCCCGGTGGTCATGGTTCGACGCCGGCTCCGCCCCGAGTCTGCCCGAGTCGACCTGCTCCACGAGGGTCGGGATCCACTGACCAAGGGTTGTGCCTACTGCACGAAGGCCCCACCCACCCAAAGTGCACCCGACCCTCCTCCAGTAGCACCCCACCCCTCGTGCAGTGACTCCAGACGACGACGGCAGCCACCACAGTGACCGGGGCAGCCCCCTCCGGCAGGCCGATGCAGCAGCTCTCCCAACCGGCAGACCCACCCAAGCGGTGTCTTGAGATGTCATGACATCCGAAACTCTCAGAAGTCATGAGACAACACAGGGCCGGTGCGTCTCAGGAGAGGAGGGCCCGAAGCAGATCGAGCCCTACCAGGGCCACCGCGACCGCAACGGTTCCGGCAATCCCCACCGCCTGCCGCTTCCCCCGCGGCGCCCAGGCGTAGATCGCCGAGACGATCCCTCCGACGACAAGCCCACCGAGGTGCCCCTGCCAGGAGATGTTGGCCCCCAGGAAGGAGATGACGGCATTGATCGCCACCAGCGCCACGATCCCCGAGGTGTCTCGCCCGAAGCGCCGTTGCACGATGAACATGGCCGAGAACAGGCCGAAGACCGCTCCCGAGGCGCCCACCGTCAGCGTGAGCCAGGACTCCGTGTCCGGCCAGGAGAGCCAGTAGATCATCGTCGAGCCGCCCAGGGCGCTGAGCAGGTAGACGCAGGTGAAGCGCCACCGCCCGAGCACTGGTTCAAGAGCACCGCCCAGTACCCACAGAGCCCACATGTTGAAGCCGAGGTGCATGTAGTTCGCATGCAGGAAGGCGGTGGTCAAGAACCGCCAGGGCTCGGAGGCGGCCAGTGCCGGCACGAAGCCCAGGCGGAGCTCCAGCGACTGCATCGTCACCTCGGGGATGAGGACTTGAAGCGCGTAGACGACGACGCACAGGCCGACGAGGATCTTGGTGACCAGGGCCCCGGAGGTGACGTTCCCGCCCAGCAGCGTGCGCGCCTGACGTCGGCCGGCCTGAGACTGACGAGCACAGTCCACACAGTGGACCCCCACCGAGCTGGGCACCTGGCAGGCGGGACAGGTGGGGCGGTCGCAGCGCTGGCAGCGCACGTAGGCCACCGTGCCCGGGTGCCGCGGGCACACCGGCGGTGCCTGCTGCGGAAACGAGTTCGTCGAGGTCATCGGATGCTCCTGTGCGGATGATCGGGGCTTGAGCGGGTTGGGACGGGTGAACCGGATACGACGACGCCGCCGGGACGCGGGTCCCAGCGGCGTCACAGAGGCGAATCACACCTGATTCCGGTGCTTCGGTAGCGGTGCGGTGGGCGACCCCTCGTTGCTGAGAGGCCACCCCTTGTCCTCGTGGAAACTACTCGGTGATGTCCACCGAGGTGATGATGACGTCCTGCACCGGGCGGTCACGCGGGTCGGTCTCCACAGCCGAGATCGCGTCGACGACGGCACGGGAGGCCTCGTCGGTGACGGCACCGAAGATCGTGTGCTTGCCCTGGAGCCACTCGGTGGGGGCGGTGGTGATGAAGAACTGCGAGCCGTTGGTGCCCTTGCCCAGGCGGCGGCCGGCGTTGGCCATAGCCAGGACGTAGGGGGCGGCGAAGGTCAGGGAGGCGTCGATCTCATCGTCGAAGACGTAGCCGGGTCCTCCGGTACCGTCACCCAGCGGGTCACCGCCCTGGATCATGAAACCGGGGATGACGCGGTGGAAGATGACGTTGTCGTAAAGCGGAGCGTGGGACTCCGCGCCGGTGCGTGGATCCGTCCACGCCTTCTGGCCGGTGGCCAGCCCCACGAAGTTGGAGACGGTCTCAGGAGCCTGCTCGGGGTAGAGCTCCAGGCGGATATCGCCGAGGTTGGTGTGAAGAGTCGCTTCCATGAGTGACATGGTGGCACGGTCGCGGGCCCATCGGCATGAACCCCTCAGTGGTGTGCGGTGCTGTTCACCCCAGGCAAAACGGCTGGACATCGTGTGGGCCAGGCCGCGCCGGGGTGCGACCATTGGTTCACGTTGCACAACGACCGTCTGTATCCGTTTCCAACCTGGGAGGCAACCATGTCCTGCCTGACGAAGACATGCTGCGACAAGAAGCTCGACACCACTCATCTGCGCAAGGAGGCAGCAACCCTTGCCGGATCCGTCGTCGGCCAGGCTGAGAAGGCTGCCCTGTGGGCTGCTCCGCACGTCAGCAAGGCCGCCGGGGGCGTGGCCCGCGCCGCCAAGGACGCACAGGAGCGTCTGGAGCCGGTGGTCCACGAGGCCCGCTACCGGGTTGTCGAGGACTACATCCCTCGTGCGCAGCGCGCCGCCGTGGCTGCCCAGGCTGCTGCAGGTACGGACGGTACCCTGACAGAGCGCGCCCAGCGCGTGGCTGTTGCCGCAAAGTCCGCCGCATTGGAGGTTCCCGTGAAGAAGCAGAAGAAGCACCGCGTGCTCAAGACCCTGGGTTGGCTCGCCGTCGCCGGCGCGGCCGCTGCCGGCGCCTATGTCGTGTGGCGTCGTAGCCAGCCCGTTGAGGACCCGTGGGCCGAGGAGTACTGGGCCGACTCCACCGAGGATGAGGCCGGCTACGGCATCAGCCCCGAGGACGCTCAGGCCTGACCGCCCCCTCAGAATTCACGACGGCGCCGCTCTGGACATGACCCAGCGCGGCGCCGTCGTTGTTCCAGTTCTCATCCCATGGCAGTTTCCATGGCACTTTCCATGGCACTGCCGCAGCGACCGACGCCTGCCGGCCGCCGTGGCGAGGGCCAGCCGATCAGGCCCGGTGACGGTGGACGCGGAATCCGGGGCCGATGTCGCCGGCCGGGACCATCTCGGCCAGAGAGGCGGGGTCGCTCAGTGAACTCGCCGCGATGAAACCGGTGATGGTGTCCACGCCGTAGTCGAGGAGCACCGGGTTGAGTGGCGTCGATGGCCCCACCAGGACGGTGTGCGCCTGGCGGGAGAGCTCGATGAGACGCGGCGCGGTCTTGTTGACGAAGCTCGATGAGGAGATGAAGACGAGGTCGCACTCGGGCAGGACGTACTCGCAGGCGCTGTCCGGCCAGTCGCCGGGCTGAAGGTTGCGCTCGAGGCAGATGTACTCGCCGGCGCCGGCCAGTGCGGCCTCGGCGAAGGGGAAGTGCCCGATGACCGCGACCCTCTTGCCGACGATCATCTCCCGGTAGGGGTCGAAGACCTGGCGCCAGGTCAGTCCCTCCCCGGTGGGTTCGAAACCGTTGTCCGCAGCCGTCTGCTCGCGCGAGTACCAGGAGTTGATGGCGGCCTGGCCGATGCTGGCCTCAGCCAGGTTCCAGGACTTCGCCAGGGCGCCGACGTCGCGCAGTGGCCGTCCCTCGAGCGGCCCGTCGTTGAGGGCCGGGCGGCTGCGCACATCCATGGTCCAGGCCGTGCCGACGCCGCCGGCGGAGTTGAGGACGCGGCTCCAGCGGGGCCCCTGTCCCGCTGTGCGCACGACGACGTCGTCGGGCAGTCCGTCAAGAAGCGCGTCGTAGATCTCCCATGGTTGTGACATGACCTCATCCTTCTGCAACCGGGCGGTGACTGAGCCCTACCTATCCTAAGCAGTCCCGTCCGACGGCGCAGCCCTTCGCCCCAGCACCTCAACGATTCCCTGCGGCATCACGTCGGTAGGAACAGGACGGAACACCACCTCTCACACGACAAACGCACACGCACGATCGAGCCGGAAGAATACTAATGCGTCACTTTCCGACCGATGACGCAATTCATTGGCGAGACTAAACCGTGACGTTGATTGCTGTTGAGTTGCAGGAAACTCACTGTGTTTCTCTGTGGAATTCCTAATGCTACCGTGTCAAGGCCCATGCCCCTAAAACTGAGGTAGCGCTTCATGCTTCGCCGATTCTTTGTCCGCTCGCACCGGCGGGAACTGACGTCGTCACGTCAACCCTCACGCCAGTCTCGTCGGAGACTGAGGAGCGGCGCCGCCATCTCGACGTTTGCCCTGATTGCCGGCGCACTGGGCACGGCGACGCTTCCACTCCCTCCGGCCGAGGCAATTTATGGTAATCCTGCCGGAGGATTGGGAAAATACACCCAGGTGATCGACTGGATCGACTGGACCGAGATGACCAATACCTTGCCCGGAAAAGGCACGAGAATCCTTCCCGACGGAAGCACCGGCGTGGTCTGGTCGACTCCCTCACGGATCTCCGGAGATAAGTGGCGAACCAGTCGATGCACCCTGTCCAATGTGCGTACCACGGCCGTGGGAAAGAACGAGACGGGGCTACCCACGGACCGGGGCTTAAGTGTCGGATACTATCCGGGTAACTGGATGGGCGACGGCCTGTCTCACCTGTACAACGACGGCACCAACTACACCGCCGGGGTCGCCAAGAAGCCCTATGCGACCTCATCGAACCTGCCTCTGGGCATTGCCAACCTGAGGGACTCCTCCACACAGCAGTTCCAGATCGAGTGCAGCGCCTACCTGGTGACCTCCGCCTCCCAGCCCGCGAAGAGCCAGCTGGAGCACTTCCCCAACAAGGTGGAGGTTCCGATGGAGGGTATCGTCTTCGCCGATGCTGAGGCCTCGAGCTGGCACATCCCCAACGGCCAGAAGGAGTACATCTCCGTTTCCCCGATCCCCTACGTCGCCTCCCAGAACGTCACCTACCGCCTGTTGGAGAGCGTCCGGACACCGGGATGCATCACGAACTCCGTCGTGGGCAAGGTCTCCGTGTCCACCCCTGTTGGTAACCGGCCCGGCATCAAGATGCGCCCGGACGACGCCGAGTGCAGCGCCAAGGTTCGCAACGGCTACGGCCCCTCCTCGGTCATGCTGCTGAGCAACATGCGCACCGGCTACGTCGAGATCCACGGAGGCGGTCGAGGCGCCGTCGCCTTCGGTGTCGTCTCCTACATGGACTACGGCGACGCGCCTGAGAGCTACGGCGTCGCCGGCAGTGCGTTCCAGCCGGCCTGGAGCGGCGGGGAGCTGTCTGACAGCGGAGAGCGCAACATCGCCCGCGGTAAGGCACCGTATGAGGGCGACGCCGGAGACTGGTACAACCTGAGTGCGGCAACGGACCAGGGGAACGTGGCCACCACGAACTCCGCCGTCGTGCGTCTGGGTGCCCTGACGGACCACGATGACACCATCACCCACACCGCTGACGCCTCGAGGGACAACACCACGGATATTGATGACGAGGACGCCCTGCCCGCCGGCTGGGACCGCGTCATCTGGACCGATATCGGCCAGAAGTGGAGCCAGGAGATCACCTGCTCGGGCAGCAACACCAAGATTGCCGGCTGGGTGGACTGGAACCGGGACGGCGTGTTCTCCGCCGGTGAGCGCTCCGCGGTGACCTCCTGCTCCAGCGCCGGTAAGGCCACTGTGACCTGGACCGTCCCCCAGGACGCCAAGCGGAGCACCATCAATGGCAACGGTGCGGCCACCTTCATGCGTCTGCGCATCACCGGCGCCCCGCCCAACGGACGGGAAGCCGAGGATCCTCAGCCCACTGGCATCGCGGTCAACGGTGAGGTCGAGGACCACCAGGTGCAGGTCCAGCTGCCCAACCTGTCCCTGGCCAAGCAGGTGGACAACACCGCGGCCGGCTCTCTGGGCCTGTCCGCCAAGGACTGGACGCTCACGGCAACTCCCAAGCGCGGTAAGACCGCCTCAGGCGCCGGCGGCTTCGACTCCGCTTACCTGCCCCAGGGCCAGACGGTGCTGTCGGAATCCTCGTCGTCGCCCAAGGCGGCCGGGTACAAGGCCACGGTCTCCTGCGTGCCACACCCGAACTCGGATATCAGGACTCCGTCGTCAACGGTCAACTCCGCCTCCAAGACCCTGGATCTGGCCACCGGTGAGTGGATGCAGTGCACGATGGTCAACACGGCTCAGCCCGGTCAGGTCGTCTGGAGCAAGGTCGACGACGCCGGCAACCCGCTGGCGGGGACCGTGTTCACGCTGGCCTCCCCGGCGCTCAACGGCGGTCAGAAGGAGGTGACCGACTGCGTCACCACCGGTGGGAAGGCCACGTGCCCCAACGGCTCGGTGGACCAAGACCCTCGAGCTGGGTTCTTCAAGGTCTCCGGGCTCACCTGGGGCGAGTACTCCATCACCGAGACCCAGGCGCCGGCCGGCTACCACCTGTCCTCCACCAGCCTGACCAAGACCCTGGACGGATCGGCGCCGGCCGCGGGCACCGACGACGACACCCCCACCCTCGACCTGGGTCAGGTCACCAACAGCCGGATCAAGGGGTCGGCCACCTGGACCAAGACCGATGAGCGGGGCAACCCCATCAAGGGTGCCCAGTGGTCGCTGGTTCCCCTCGACTCCAACGGTCGGCCCCAGCCGGACCAGGCCCGCACCATCACCGACTGCGTGGGCACCTGCGCCCAGGGCAGCCTGGACACCGATGGGAACCCCGGCGCCTTCAAGCTGGCGGAGCTGGGCTACGGCTCCTACGGGCTCATTGAGACCAAGCCACCGACCGGCTACATCCTGGACGCTACCCCCCGCACCATCACCATCTCCTCCCAGGGGCAGGTCGTGGCGCTGGGCAAGATCTCCAACCGCAAGTCGGCGGTGCCCGCCATCCCCTTCACCGGAGGGAGCGCGGCCGACACCTTCCTCATCGCCGGTGGGGCGGTGCTGGGGATCACGGCCCCGGTCATGATGATCCAGGCCTACCGACGCCGGCGGGCCCTGGAATCCTGACCCGACTCATGACCTGAGCGAACCGTTAGGACGCACATGATGGGCGGCAGACACCGAGGTGTCTGCCGCCCATCTGCGTGAACCATCAGGCCGGATGCCTCACAGGAGCGGCAGGAGGATGTCGGTGACGGCGTCGACAGGTGGTGTGGTCGCCGGGTCGGTGAGGTACTCCTCGATGATCGGATGGTCTCGCGGCTCCTCGCCCGAGCTCGGCAGCCACTGACCGTAGAGCCACCGGTAGGCGGCATGCATCGACGAGTACGGGCCGATGTAACGCATGATCGCGTACCGTCCGTCCGGCACCATCCTCTCAGCAAGGCCGTGGGGAATCTTCGTACCGGGGTCGACGACGGTTCCAGCCGCCGAGCGCAGATCAGCCGGGGGAACGGCGTCGGGATCGTCCTCATAGATGGCAACCATCAGACTCCCTGAGCCCACACGGTCTCTGACTCGGCTGAAGGCCCGGCCGATATCCATATAGGAACCACGGTGCTCGGATACGGCAAGTCGATAGCCGCGGCGAGTCTCCACACGAACCGCCCACCCCGGGTCCTGACTCACCGACGACGTCGATCCTGAACCACAGCTCGTCACTGGTGAGTCGATCGATGCCGGGCGTCCACCGATGCGGAATCGGCTGGGAGTCGTCCTATATGCGCGGAGAAAGGCTCGACTGAACACTTCGGTGCCGGTGAACCCGGCTTTCCAGGCGATCCGTTCCACCGGCCACGAGGTCTCTGTGAGCATGGCGGCAGCCCGCTCCAGACGGAGACGGCGTACGGTCTGAGCGACCGTCTCCCCGCGCACCGCCCGGTAGATGCGGTGCCAGTGATAGCGGGAGAACCCGGAGACCTGAGCGAGAGTCTCCAGGCTGAGGTCGTCGTCGAGATGCGCGTAGATGTAGTCGGTGACAACGTCGAGCTGGCGTTGGTACTGCTCAGCCCTCATGTGTCCGAAAGGACCCCGATGGACAGATAAATCGATCCGTCCGGAGCGTAGTACTCGTAGTCGGCACGATAGTCTCGGGTCAGGTCCTTGCGGGCCCAGACATCCGCCCACGCGTCATAGACACTCTCCGGCCGGGCATCGGCCAGCGTGACGATGTCGCGAGTGGAGTTCGGGATCGTCACAGTCACCTGACCAGAGGGAACCGGACCTCCGGCCTCGATGCGCCTACCGATGACGAGGGTGTAGACACCGTCGACATCGTCACCGGGAGTCTCGTAGTCGGTGTAGACCGCATAGATGCCGGGGCCGACGCCGGGCTTCTCGGGTGCGAGGAGCCCGGCGTCGGCAGCGGCCCGCCAGTGAGGAGGAATGGTGCGGGCCGCCTCTCGGTTCGACGTCCGAAGAGGCAGGCCAACGACGTCGAAGGAGCCAATCGTTTCTCTCATGCGTTCCATGATGCCCGTATGGCGCCCAGAGCTCACTGACGAATCTTGCGGACCTGGACGGGTCGTCAGTCCTGCGAGTGGGTCAGGACGATCTTGCCGGTGGTGGTTCCCGCGCGCACCGCGGCAACGGCCTGAGCGGCCTCCTGAATCGGGAGGCGGTCGGTGACGTGAACACGGAGCTCTCCGGAGGCCACGAGCTCCACCGCGCGCCTCAGGTGGCCTCCGACGAGTCTTGGGTTCGCCTGGCTGAAGGCCCCGAGGTTAAAGCCGATGACGCCAATGCCCCGCAGCCACAGCGACGTGGTGCTCACCTGCTGGTCCTGCTCCTGGGAGGCGTCCCCCAGCGCGAGGAGCCGTCCTCCCGTACGCAGCAGGTCGAGGCTGCGCAGCCGGGCCGGGCCGGCCACCGGGTCGGCGACGACGTCGAACTGGGCGGGGTCGGCCTCCGCGAGATCCTCGGTCAACCAGGCCTCGTCATAACCCAGGTCCAGGATCTCCTGGCGCTTGGCCTCGCTGCGGGTGACGCCGACAACGCGGCCCGCCCCGAGCAGTCGGGCCACCTGGCCCATCTGCGATCCGAGGCCACCGGCGGCGGCGTGGACCAGCACGCTCTCGCCGCGGCGCAGGTGGGCGATCTCCTCCAGGGCGACGAGCGCCGTCGTCGAGTTGGCCGGAACTGCGGCGGCCAGGACCGGGTCCAGGCCCGCGGGCAGAGGCGTCACGAGCTCGGCGGGAGCCACGGCGACCTGCCCGTAGCCACCACCCCCGGTGATGGTCAGAGCGACGACGGCGTCCCCGACCCGGTAGCCATCCACACCGTCCCCAAGAGCACGGACTCGGCCACTCACCTCCAGCCCGGGAGTCCAGGGCAGGTCGATGGGCACGAGGCCCTCGGTGAAGAGTGCCTCGACGTAGCCGACGCCGGCATGGTCCACATCCACGGCGATCTGACCCGGTCCGGGCTCAGGAGTGGAGGCCTCCTGGTACCGCAACCCGGACGCCGGGCCATCGAAGCTGACGATCTGCATGGCCTTCATGAGCAACACCTTCCTGTATCAGTCACCAACACAGTATCAGATACCTGATACATGACACGGAGCAGCCCCGTTGCGATTCGCTGAGCCAGTGGTGATCGTGGGCCCGAGACAGCAGTGATCGTCGATGTCTCGGCCGCTACTCGGCAATGAGGTCGTCGCGCAGAAGGGCAGTGACCCGCCCGAGCATCTCGGTGAGCTGCTGACGCTCCTTGGCGGTGAAGGACTCGGCCATACGCTGCTCGATGCGGCGTGCAACCTTGTCGGCGCGCAGTAGCAGGGCCTCACCCTCGGTCGTGAGCGAGGCGATGAGGACCTTGGCGTGGGAGGAGGAGGGGTGACGGGTGACGAGTCGTTTCTGCTCCAGTTTGGCGATGACGGTGGCCATCGTCTGCGGAGTGACCGCGGCAGCCCTGGCCAGCTGGGCCGAGGACTGCTCGGGCACGTAGTACAGGGAGAGCATGGCCGCGTACTGGGCCACGGTGAGGCCGAAGCGCCTCAGGGCCTCGGTCTTGGCGGCCATCATGGCCTGCTCGGCCGACTTGATGTGCAGGCCGAGCCGCACCCCGGTGTCCTCGACGAGCTCGCGACGTCCTCGCCTCGGGGGCGGAATGTCAACGGTGCGGCTCACGGTGCTCATCCTAGGAGGCCTTGTCATCGGGGAAGAAGATCTCCTCGATGGTCAGGCCGAAGACGCGCGCGATGGCGAAGGCCAGGGGCAGGGAGGGGTCGTAGCGACCGGCCTCCAGGGCATTGACCGTCTGGCGGGAGACACCCAGCTCCTCGGCGAGCCTGGCCTGAGTCCAGCTGCGCTGGGCGCGCAGGACCTTAAGTGCGTTCCTCACCGGTACCGCCAGGCCGTCCACAATGTTCCGACGATGAAGAACACTCCCCACACCATCACAACCCATGAGGCGCTGAGAAGAGGCAGGCCAACTTCCTCCATAAAGCCGTAGGCAATACAGGTGAGAATCGTGCCCGCCGAAGAGATGACCAGAGCATCCAGCATTTTCTTCTGCTGCATCTCATCAATCTCTTGGAACATCCTCTTCATTGCCCACGCGCACACGCAGGCTCCGATCATGGGAAGCAGCACAACAATGAATCGCCATGGCGTCCCCTCCACGGAATGGAGCCAGAATCTGTTGGCGAAAATAGCCAGAGAATAAAGCACCATGCCTATGGTGAACCGAACGAGGTAGGCGACGTGTGCTTTACGGTCACTACTCATGATACCTGCGATGCTAACAGAACCGGAAGCCCAAGACCAAGCACATCGAGACCCCAGTGAGCGACCACCAGCGGCCACAGACCGCCACGACACCGCCAACGCATGCACCCCATGAGTATCCCCACCAAGAAGGTGGTGACGAACCTGGCGAGCTGCGCCCGCGGAGTCAATGGCGTCAATGCCGTGTGCTGAAGCGCGAAGAAGAATGCGATAACGACGAGTGCCGCGTTCCTATGGCAACAAGATTCGAGAACCTCGGCTGCATACCCGCGATACAAGCCTTCTTCTGCCAGGGCGATCGTCACCGGCATGACGAGCAAAGCCCACCATCCCATCCACAAGGGAACACCATGCCATCCTCCTGAGGCGGGAGGAGGCCCCTGATACGCAACCAGATTGCCAATGAAAGTCGAGATGAAGAATCCGATGAACAGCATGATGAATGCCAGCAGTCCCCAGGCTGTGCCCAGCCGGCTGGGAGCCAGGAGATCACGCAGGCGACGATTCTTCCGAGCCAGCATCTGAGACACGACAAACAGAGTGATGACGTCAGCGATCACTACCGTCACGTTGGTCCAGAGAAGGGCCCGGTTATAGCTCCAGTCGACGAAGGGCAGAACGATACCGGTGCCAGCGAAGAGCAGGACGGTTCGCATCAGGAGAAGCACCACCACGCTGCGCCCGGTTCTTGTGACGTCAGGCAAGGAAGTCATGCCTCAAATATAAAGCAACCTTGTCATTCAGTCAAGGTTGCTTTCCATCTCGACGACGTTCCCTCGACCGCCCCGTCGTCATCAGGTAGGCACTGCCCAGGGCCGTGCCGGCGATGACCGGGAAGGCGGGGATCACCCATCGGTGGGGGCGCACCTCGACCCCATGAGCTCGCAGCGTCCGCTTCGCGAAGATCCAGAAGGGCAGGACGACCGGCAGCGCCGTCGCCACCCCCGGGGTGTAGCGCCGGGCCAGGGCCGCCGAGCCCAGGTGGCTGAAGGTGTGCATGCCGTAG
This sequence comes from Actinomyces sp. HMT 175, assembly GCF_016694895.1. Taxonomy (NCBI): domain Bacteria; kingdom Bacillati; phylum Actinomycetota; class Actinomycetes; order Actinomycetales; family Actinomycetaceae; genus Actinomyces; species Actinomyces sp. HMT 175. The sequence continues at coordinate 11,994 of NZ_CP068012.1, read as the reverse complement.
CCGTAGAGCGCGGCCTGGTAGACGGGCGAGCGTCCACGGGTGCGGTAGCCGTCAATGGAAGCAACAGCCATGACGACACCCATGAGACCGATCCCCAGGTAGACGTGCTCACGCGAGCAGCCGTGACGTCGGATGTCCTCGGGCAGGAAGGGAACCTTGTCGAAAAGCGGGTGCGTCCAGCCGGGCATCGTGGCCAGCTCCTCGAGGTCATGCGCCAGCCATGAGAAGAACAGCCCTCCGGTCGCCAGTGACACCGGATCCATCACGGTCACCTCCGGCACACATTGTACCGACGAGAGAATCCCCGAGGTGGACCACCATCATGGCCCATCTCGGGGAGCGGGGAGTATGAGAAATCAGTGGTGGAGCCAACGGGACTCGAACCCGTAACCCCCTGCTTGCAAAGCAGGTGCGCTACCAATTGCGCCATGGCCCCTCGGGGAGGATGCTCACCGGTTCCGTCAGCTGCTAGTCAACGGGGTCGGTGACCTCGGCCCACGCGGCCCGCTCCATACGGGCCGCCTCGAACCTGAGCCACGCGGCATAACCCGCAGCGGCCAGGAACGAAAAGACCGCGGCTGATACGACTGCACGGTTCCTCATGAAACCTCCTCATCGTCTCACCGCGGACGGTGGGCCTAGCTGGACTCGAACCAGCGACCTCATCCTTATCAGGGATGCGCTCTAACCAACTGAGCTATAGGCCCTTGCGACCGGAGAAGATTAACCTGTCCGGCTATCGCAGACCAAATCCGATCACTCGTCCGCAAGCGTGAGATGGATCCCACCGACGAGGGTGGCAGTGATGTTGTAGAGAAAGGCGCCCAGCGTGGTCAGGGCGGTCATCAGCACGATATCCACCACGGCGACAATCGTGGAGACAGCCAGGGCCCGCGGCAGCTCGAGGTAGGCCACGATCGCGGAGAAGGTGTTGGAGCGCTCACCGGCGACCGTCTTGACGAGCTCCTCGATGGTGGAGAACACATGCATGGCGTCGAGCATGAACCACACGACCGCCGTGGCGACGATGAGCATGATGCCCGCGGCGAAGCTGAGCAGGAAGCTCGCCTTCATCACTGACCAGGGGTCGACCCGGGTCAGGGCCAGACGCACACGGCGCGGCCCGGCGATGGTCTTCTTGCTCTTCTTGCTCTTGCCGCCCGACGCGCTGCCGGAGGCATCCGCGCCACCCACAATGGATGCGGCACCTGCGGACTGCCCACCGTCAGGGGACATGGAAACCGGCTGGCTCATGCTTCGACCTCACTCTCGTTGTCTTCCAACGCTACCGTGTCCGCCGCTGAGTCCGCAGGAGAGTCGCCAGTGTCACCTTCCGGGGCCTGGAGAGCCTGGGCCTGGTCGGTGGAGTCCGCAGAGTCGGCACTCGGGGCGCTATCGGCGGCATCGACCGCCTCCTCCATGTCCCGCTCAGTGTTGCGGGCCACCGCGATGATGCGGTCTCCGGCGTCGGGCTTGGCGAAAGTCACGCCCTGCGTGGTCCGACCGGTCCGCGAGACCTCGACGACGGCGGAGCGGACCACCTTGCCCGAGGCCATGATGCACAGGACCTCGTCACCGGAGTCGGTCACCAAGGCGCCCACGAGGTTGCCTCGGGCCTCGACGAGGTTGGCGACCTTGACACCCAGGCCGCCACGGCCCTTGACGGGGTAGTCGACGACGTTGGTGCGCTTGGCGTAGCCGCCCTCGGTGACGACGAACAGGTCCGCGTCCTGCCAGGAGGGGTCGACGACGTCCATGGCCAGCAGGTAGTCGTCCTCACGGAAGCGCATGCCGGTGACGCCGCTGGTGGCCCGGCCCGTGGGGCGCAGGGTGTCGTCATCGGCGTGGAAGCGCAGCGACTGGCCGGCGCGGGAGACCAGCAGGAGGTCCTGCCCGCTGCTCAGGAGGCGGGCGGAGACGAGCTCGTCGTAGTTGCCCTCCTCGTCCTGGCGCAGGTTGATGGCGATGACGCCGCCGGAGCGGTTGGAGTTGTACTCGCTCAGGCGGGTCTTCTTCACCAGGCCGCGGCGAGTGGCCAGGACCAGGTAGTCGGCCTGGTCGTAGTCCTGGAGCTCCATGACCTGGGCGATCTCCTCGCCGGGCTGGAAGGCCAGGAGGTTGGCCACGTGCTGACCCTTGGAGTCGCGCCCGCCCTCGGGCAGCTCGTAGCCCTTGGCGCGGTAGACGCGTCCGTAGTTGGTGAAGAACAGCAGCCAGCGGTGCGTCGTGGTGACGAAGAAGTGGTCGACGACGTCGTCCTCGCGCAGCGTGGCTCCGCGGATGCCCTTGCCGCCGCGGTGCTGGGAGCGGTAGGAGTCGGTGCGGGTGCGCTTGGCATAGCCGGAGCGGGTGATGGTGACGACCACGTCCTCCTCGGGGATGAGGTCCTCCATGCTCATCTCGCCGTCGAAGGGCACGATCCGGGTGCGGCGCTCGTCGCCGTACTTCTCGACGATCTCGGCCAGCTCGTCGGAGACGATGCCCCGCTGGCGCTCCGGGGAAGCGATGATCTCGCGCAAATCCTTGACCCGGGCGCGCAGCTCCTCGGACTCCTCCTGGATCTTGAGCCGCTCCAGGGCGGCCAGACGGCGCAGCTGGAGGGAGAGGATGGCCTCGGCCTGGGCCTCGTCGACGTCCAGCAGGCCCATGAGGCCGGTGCGGGCCTCCTCGGTGGTGGGCGAGCGCCGGATGAGGGCGATGACGGCGTCGAGGGCGTCAATGGCCTTGAGCAGGCCCTCGAGGATGTGGAGGCGCTCCTCGGCCTTGCGCAGGCGGAAGCGGGAGCGGCGCACGATGACGTCGATCTGGTGGGCGACCCAGTGGCGCACGAAGCCGTCCAGGCTCAGGGTGCGCGGCACCCCGTCGACCAGGGCGAGCATGTTGGCCGGGAAGTTGTCCTGGAGCTGAGTGCGCTTGTAGAGGTTGTTGAGGACCACCTTGGCGACGGCGTCGCGCTTGAGGACGATCACCAGTCGCTGACCGGTGCGCCCAGAGGTCTCGTCACGGATGTCGGCGATGCCGGTGACCTGGCCGTCGCGCACGAGCTGGGCGATCTTGTCAGCCAGGTTGTCGGGGTTGACCTGGTAGGGCAGCTCAGTGACCACCAGGCACTGGCGGCCCTGGATCTCCTCGACGTTGACCACGGCCCGCTGGGTGATGGATCCGCGGCCGGTACGGTAGGCGTCCTCGATGCCCCGCCGGCCCAGGATCGTGGCGCCGGTGGGGAAGTCAGGTCCGGGGATCCGCTCGATGAGGGCGTCGAGCAGCTCCTCACGCGAGGCGTCAGGGTGCTCGAGATACCACTGGGCTCCGCGGGCGACCTCGCGCAGGTTGTGCGGCGGGATGCGGGTGGCCATGCCGACGGCGATACCCTCGGAGCCGTTGACCAGGAGGTTGGGGAACCTCGACGGCAGGATGACCGGCTCCTGGTTGCGTCCATCGTAGTTGTCCTGGAAGTCGACGCTGTCCTCGTCGATGTCCCGGAGCATCTCCATGGCCAGGGGCGCCATCTTGCACTCGGTGTACCGGGGGGCGGCGGGCCCCAGGTTGCCGGGGGTGCCGAAGTTCCCCTGGCCGGCCACCAGCGGGTAGCGCAGCGACCACCACTGGACCAGGCGGGCCAGGGCATCGTAGATGGCGCTGTCGCCGTGGGGGTGGTAGGTCCCCATGACGTCGCCGACGATGCGCGAGGACTTGGAGAAGGAGGCGGTGGGGCGGTAGCCGCCGTCGTACATGGCGTACAGGACGCGGCGGTGGACCGGCTTGAGCCCGTCGCGCACGTCGGGCAGGGCCCGGCCCACGATGACGCTCATCGCGTAGTCGAGGTAGGAGCGCTGCATCTCCATCTGGAGGTCGACCGGCTGGATGCGCTCGGGGGCGGGTGCGTTCGTTGCTCCCTCGTCGCCGATGATCTCTTCAACTTCGTCGCTCACAGGATTCCTTCGTGTTCAGAGGAGGTCGCCGGCCACGGGCCGGCGCTTCACGTGTGGCTCGGTGCCGCTCAGATGTCCAGGAAGCGGACGTCGGAGGCGTTGCGCTGGATGAAGGAGCGCCGCTGCTCGACGTCGTCGCCCATGAGGATCGCGAAGGTCTCGTCGGCATCGGCCGCCTCATCGAGCGTGACCTGCTTGAGGATCCGGGTGGTGGGGTCCATGGTCGTCTCCCACAGCTCGTGGTCGTTCATCTCGCCCAGACCCTTGTAGCGCTGGATCCCGCCGTCCTTGGGGAGGCGGCGGCCCTTCTCCTGTCCGGCGGCCAGGAGCTTGTCGCGCTCGGCGTCGGAGTAGGCGAACTCGTGCTCGGCGTTGGACCACTTGAGCCGGTAGAGCGGCGGCATGGCGATGTAGGTGTGGCCGTGCTCGATGAGCGGGCGCATGTAGCGGAACAGGAGGGTCAGCAGGAGGGTGGCGATGTGCTGGCCGTCGACGTCGGCGTCGGCCATGATGACGATCTTGCCGTAGCGCAGCTTGGCGATGTCGAAGTCCTCGCCGATTCCGGTACCGAAGGCGGTGATGAGGCTGCGGATCGTGTCGGAGGACAGGGCCCGGTCCAGGCGCGCCTTCTCCACGTTGAGGATCTTGCCGCGGATCGGCATGATCGCCTGGTGCTCGGGGTCGCGGCCGCCGACGGCGGAGCCACCGGCGGAGTCTCCCTCAACGATGAAGATCTCGGAGTCCGCGGCGTTCTTCGAGGAGCAGTCGCGCAGCTTACCGGGCATGGAGGCCGACTCCAGGACGCCCTTACGGCGGGTGGCCTCGCGGGCCTTGCGGGCGGCCAGGCGCGCGGCGGCGGCCTGGGAGGCCTTGGTGATGATGGCGCGGGCGTCACCGGGGTGGGAGTCCAGCCAGTCGCCGAGCTGGGCGTAGACCGTCTGCTGGACGAAGGTGCGCGCCTCGGTGTTGCCGAGCTTGGTCTTGGTCTGGCCCTCGAACTGCGGCTCGGAGAGCTTGACGGAGATGACGGCGGTCAGCCCCTCACGGATGTCGTCACCGGTGAGGTTGTCGTCGCGCTCCTTGAGCAGGCCCTTGTCCCGGGCGTACTTGTTGACCAGGGTGGTCAGGGCCGTGCGGAAGCCCTCCTCGTGGGTGCCGCCCTCGGTGGTGTTGATCGTGTTGGCGTAGGTGTGGACCGACTCGGAGTAGGCGCTGGTCCACTGCATGGCGATCTCCAGGCTGATGGAGTGGTTCTCGCCCAGGGACTGCTCGGCCTCGAAGTCGATGATCTCGGGGTGGATGAGCTCGGCCTTCTTGGACTTGTTGAGGAAGGCGACGTAGTCGCGCAGGCCGTGCTCATAGCAGTAGGAGTCGGTGCGGAAGCCGACCTCGGGGGCGTCGGGGGCCGAGTCGTCCCCGGCGATCTCGTCGCCGGCGTCCTGGACGCCGAGGCGCTCATCGGTCAGGGTGATGCGCAGGCCCTTGTTGAGGAAGGCCATCTGCTGGAAGCGACGGCGCAGCGTCTCGTAGTCGAAGTCGACCGTCTCGAAGATGGTCGGGTCCGGGTAGAAGGTCTGGGTGGTGCCGGTGGACTCGGTGGCCTCGCCCTTGACGAGCTCGGTGATGGGGCGGCCGCCGTCGGCGAAGGACATGCGCCACACGAAACCCTGCCGGCGGACCTCGGTGTCCACCCGGGTGGACAGGGCGTTGACCACGGAGATGCCCACACCGTGCAGGCCACCGGAGACGGCGTAGCCACCGCCCCCGAACTTGCCGCCGGCGTGCAGGATCGTCATGACAACCTCGACGGTGGGCTTGTGCTCGGTGGGGTGCTCGTCGACCGGGATGCCGCGACCGTTGTCGCTGACGCGCACGCCGCCGTCGGCCAGGATGGTGACCTCGATGTGGTCGCAGTAGCCGGCCAGGGCCTCGTCGACGGAGTTGTCGACGACCTCGTAGACGAGGTGGTGCAGACCCCGCTCACCGGTGGAACCGATGTACATGCCGGGGCGCTTCCGGACCGCTTCGAGCCCTTCGAGGACGGTGATGTCCGAGGCTCCGTAATCGTGATTCACAGTGGCGTCCTGGTCAGACACGTGTCAGTTGCTCCTCAATCTGTGCGCATCGGGACCTCAGTGGTCCGATGTCTCCGTCCGGCCCCTTCACACGACGATCCTGAGGAGGATCGTGCGCACACGTAGGTGGGTACATCAGGACGGTCCTGGGCGCACCTTGGGCGGTTTCACCGCATTCTAGCGTAGATGGGCCCGTGAACCGCGGCACCGTGAGCAGCTGGGGGCGTGCCCGTGGTCACCTCTGTCTCGCGTGGATCACCGCATCGCCCGGCGCCTGGCTCCAGCTCCGTGTCTTTGCGACGACGACGGCCGCGGCCGGTGCGTTGCCAATGATACCCGCACTCCCACTATCCGTAGGTATCGCGCGGACCACGGGTGCCGCGCAGGCCGACTCCGCGGCGCTTCCAGGTCGGGCCGGCCGGCCCCAGGATCCGCAGCTCCACCGCGTCGCCAGTGCTGATCCCTCCGGCCTGGCGGCCGCCGGGACCCGAGCGCAGGGCCTCGACGATCCTGGCCTCGATGGTGGGCTGGAGGAGCCGCAGCTGCTGGGCCCAGCTCGAGGACGAGGCGCGCAGGGTGATGCGCCCGGCGTCGAAGGACTCGATGGTGCAGTGCTCGGCGACCTGGTCACCCACGATGGTTCGCCACCGGGCGACGACGCCGGCCACCGCGAGCTTTCCCGCCCAGCCGTTGTCGGCCACCATGCGGCGCAGCTCGCGCTGCCCGGTGCGGGGGTCGAAGGGGGTGGGGCCGGGCCGGTCGCGTCCCCGCGCCAGTCCGGGGCCGCGGTCAGCCGGGTCGTCGGGGTTCTGTCCCAGGGCCCGGGCCAGCTCGCGGCGCTGGTCCCAGGGCGCCGCCGGCTGTGCGTCCTTGGCCCCGGAACCGCCGGCCGGCTCGCGCAGCCGGCGGGCCGGCACGCGGCTGTCGCCCTTCTCCCAGGCCTGGGCGCGCTGGCGGGTCAGGGCCCGCTGCGCCAGGACGTCGGGCAGTGGGCCATCGCCGGTGGACGCGGACGGCTCAGCCACGGGTGACCTCACCGTCGGCCACGCGATACCGGGCGCCGGCGAGCTCGGCGGGGACGTCGTCGTCGACGGCGGCGGTCAGCAGGACCTGCTGGGCGCCGGCGACCATCTGGGCCAGGGCGCGACGGCGCTGCTCGTCGAGGGAGGCGAAGACGTCGTCGAGGATGAGGACCGGCTCGCCGTCCCCGCCGTAGGCGTCGATGTCAGTGCGCAGCATGTCGTAGGAGGCCAGGCGCAGTGCCAGGGCCAAGGACCACTGCTCGCCGTGGGAGGCGAATCCGCGGGCGGGCAGACCGGTCAGGAACAGACTCAGGTCGTCGCGGTGCGCCCCGACGAGGTTGGCGCCGCGGTCGATCTCGCGGGCGTGGAGCTCACCCATGGCGCTCTCCAGGCGCGCGGCCAGGGCGGTCTCATCGAGGAGCGTCTCCTCGCCGGCGAGCCAGGCCGTCTCGTCGTGGGGGTCGGGCTCCGGGACTCCCTCATGGGTCAGCAGGCTCGAGCGGTAGGCGATCTGGGCTCGGGAGCGCTGCCCACAGGTCCCGGAGACGGTCTCGTAGGCGGAGGCCACCCAGGGGCGCAGGCGCCGCACGACGTCGACCCGGGCGGCGATGAGCCGGGCGGCCGCCGCGGCGAGCTGGGCGTCCCAGACCTCCAGGGTGGAGAGCATGGAGGAGGTCGAGGAGCGGGCCGCGCGCGCAGACTTCAGGAGGCTGGCGCGCTGGGCGAGGATCTTGTCGTGCTCGGCGCGCACCCCGGCCAGGCCCGGGCGCAGCGTGACGACCAGGTCGTCGAGGAAGCCCCGGCGGACCCCGGGCTCGGCGCGCACCAGGGAGAGATCCTCGGGGGCGAAGACGACCGCGCGCAGCACCCCGAGCAGGTCGCGGGGCCGGCAGCCGCCCCGGTTGAGGCGGGCCCGGTTCGCCTTGCCGGCGATGATCTCGATCTCCAGGACGCTGGGTCTTTCCCCGTGGACGGCCCGGGCGCGCACGACGGCGCCGGCCGGCTGGGCCTGCCCCGGTGCCGCCCGTCGGACGAGGGCGGTGTCCGCGCCGATCCGGTGGGAGGAGAGGGTCGCCAGGTAGACGATGGCCTCGACCAGGTTGGTCTTGCCCTGCCCGTTGGAACCGACGAAGGCGCTGGGGCCCGGCTCCAGGGACAGCACCAGGCTGCGGTAGGAGCGGAAGTCGTCCAGGGAGAGGTCAGAGACGTACATGCCCCGTCGGGTCTCAGGCCCCGAAGCGGATCGGCATGAGCAGGTAGCGGAAGGAGGAGTCCTCGGTGCCCCCGATGGAGTCCATACCGGTGAGCACCGCGGGCTTCGAGGCGTGGGTGAAGTCGAGGCGGACGTAGGGCTGGTTGAGGGCGCCCAGGCCGTCGAGGAGGTAGCCGGGGTTGAAGGCGGTGGAGATGTCGTCGCCTTCGAGGTGGGCGACGAGCTGCTCGGTGGCCTGGGCGTCGTCGCCCTGTCCGGCGTCGAGCTCCAGGTTGCCCTGGGTGAAGGACATGTGGATGGGGGTGGAGCGGTCGGCGACGAGGCTGACGCGGCGCACGGCGGCCATGAGCTCGTCGGTGCCCACGGTGGCGTGGATCGAGGTGGACTCCGGGAAGAGGCGGCGCACCGGCGGGTAGTCGCCGTCGGTGAGCAGGGAGGTGGTGCGCCGGCCGCCGGCCTCGAAGCCGATGAGGCTGGAGGCGGCCGAATCGCTGCTGAGGGCCACGGTCACGTCTCCGGAAGAGGTCAGGGACTTGGCGACGTCGGAGAGAGTGCGGGCCTTGAGCAGAGCCGTGGTGGACAGCTCGGTGTTGGACGGCGACCAGGTCAGCTCCCGCATGGCAAGGCGGTAGCGGTCGGTGGCCATGAGGACCAGCGAGCTGCCCTCGACCTCGATCTGGACGCTGGTGAGCAGCGGCAGGGTGTCGTCGCGGGAGGCGGCGATGGAGACCTGTCCGACGGCGCGGGCCAGGTCGTGGGCGTCGATCGTGCCGGCGACGGCGGGCATGACCGGCAGCGCCGGGTAGTCGTCGGCGGCCATGGCCGCCAGGGAGAAGCGGGCCGACCCGCAGGAGACGGCGACCTTGTTGCCCTCGACCTCCAGGTCGACGGGCTTGTTCGGCAGTGCCTTGGCGATATCGGCCAGGAGGCGTCCAGAGACGAGGACGACGCCGTCCTCCTCGACGTCGGCGGCCACCTCGCAGTGGGCGGAGACCTCGTAGTCGAAGGAGGCCAGGACGAGGCTGGAGCCCTTGGCCTCAAGCCTGACTCCGGCGAGCACGGGTACCGGCGGGCGGGCGGGCACGGATCGTGCAGTCCAGGTGACGGCTTCAGCGAGGATGTCTCGGTCAACCCTGAGCTTCACGGTAGGTGCCTCCGTCAATCGTGGTCGGTCGGCCGGTAGGCGTCGTGGCACTACTGAGCCGAGAGAAATACGTGGTGCCGGCAGGTCGCCGGCGGACAGTCGTCATGGGAACGGCGTCGCTGGGAACGCAGTCCTGGGTCGAGAGTGTAGACGGTAGTCCGTGGGAGCCACCCTGTCACCAGCGATCACCCATGCTCATCCCATGAGCCTTTCCGAATGACAAGCGCCCGAGGCCTGGTCCGGTCCCGTTGGCCGATCGTGCTTCGCGATTTCTTGTCATCTAGATCTGTAGGGGTAGTAGCACGTGTGGATGCTGGGGATAACAGGATTTTTCGCCGTCATGACGCCAGTGACGCTGGGGAATGACACGTGGGTGGTTCTGGTGAGTCAGGCAACGTCTCGGTGGAGAGAGCGAATGACATCCATGTCATTCCACAGCGGGGGTGCGCTACCTCCACAGCGACACGCTCGCTCCTCCACGTGTCCTCCTCAGCACCGTCCACAGCGGGCCGGCCCGGTCACCAGGGGTGGTGCCGAGTCTTGCCGGAACGCACTGCACGAAGGTGGGCTGCTACTGGAGGAGGGTGGGGTGTACTGCGGGTAGGTGGGGCCTTCGTGCAGTACGCACAACCCTTGGCCAGTGGATCCCAGTCCTCGTGGAGTAGGTCGACTCAGGGCGGAAGCCTCGGAGCCGACGTCCCGAGGGGGAAGGTGCGTCGTCGGCTCAGGCGGGTGACTGGGCGGCCTGCTTGATGCGGCTGGTCAGCTCGGTGACCTGGTTGAAGGTGGAGCGCCGCTCAGCCATGAGGGTGCGGATCTTCTTGTCCGCGCTCATGACGGTGGTGTGGTCGCGCCCGCCGAACTCCCGCCCGATCTTGGGCAGGGAGAGGTCGGTGAGCTCGCGGCACAGGTACATGGCGATGTGGCGGGCCGAGACCATGGTGCGTGAGCGGTTGGCCGAGCACAGGTCGTCGATGGTGATGCCGAAGTAGTCGGCGGTCTGCGCCATGATGAGGGAGGTCGTGATCTCCTGGCCCTCGGGGTCGGAGATGATGTCCTTGAGGACCATCTCGGCCAGGGTCTGGTCGACGGGCTGCTTGTTGAGGGAGGCGAAGGCCGTGACCCGGATGAGGGCGCCCTCGAGCTCGCGGATGTTGGTGGTGATGCGTGAGGCGATGTACTCCAGGACGTCGAAGGGCAGGTCGAGGCCCTCGGCGGTGCCCTTGCGGGAGAGGATCGCGATGCGGGTCTCCAGGTCCGGGGGCTGGACGTCGGCCAGCAGGCCCCACTCGAAGCGGGAGCGCAGGCGCTCGTCGAGCCCGCCGAGGGCCTTGGGGGGTTGGTCGGAGGTGAGGACCACCTGCTTGCCCGAGGAGTGCAGGGAGTTGAAGGTGTGGAAGAACTCCTCGAGGGTCGATTCCTTGCCCTGGAGGAACTGGATGTCGTCGACCAGGAGAATGTCGACCTCGCGGTAGCGGCGCTTGAAGCCCTCCATGCGGCCGTCGTCCTGGTTGCCGTCGCGCACGCAGGCGATGAAGTCGGAGACGAAGACCTCGGAGTTGACGTACTTGACGCGAATCCCCGGGTTGAGGGTCTGGGCGTAGTGGCCGATGGCGTGCAGGAGGTGCGTCTTGCCCAGGCCGGAGCCGCCGTAGATGAACAGGGGGTTGTAGGCACGGGCCGGGGCCTCGGCCACGGCCAGCGCGGTGGCGTGGGCGAAGCGATTGGAGGAGCCGGTGACGTAGGTATCGAAGGTGTATCTCGGATTGAGCTGGGAGACGTCGTGGGCCGCGGTGGGCGTCAGCAGCCCGGTGGGATTCTGGGGGCCGGTGCCCCCGGGGCTGTAGGTGCCGGGAAGTCCCGACCTGCCGGGAAGGGAACCCGACATGGTCGACGGTGCGGAGGCGGCGGAGGCCTGGGAGTGAGGCATCGGTGAGGGGGAGGTCGCCGAGTAGGGCGAGGGCTTGGTGAGCTGCTCGCCGTAGGCGGGTACCGTCGGTGGAGTGGGCGCAGGCGGCACGGTGGAGGGTCCTGACGGCTGGGGCGGGACCGAGGGGGATGGGGAGGATGCCGGTGCGGGGGCGACGGTCGCCAGGTTGACGGGTTCGGGAGCCATGGGAGTCATCGGTGCGCGCGAGGCCTCCGAAGAGGTGTCGACCGTGACCTCCATGGGCATGGGGCGGCCCCAGACCTGGGTGATGGCGGCGCTGATGGGGGCACGTGCCTGCTCGACGATGTCCTTGGCGAAGGCCGATCCGACGACGAGGACGAGCGTGCCGTCGACGTCGATGAGGTGGGTCATGCGGATCATGGACATCTTGCCCTGCCCCAGCTCTCCGGAGCTGGAGAGCACCTCAAGGGCTGAGAGCCATTTGGTGTTGGCGGCGTCGGGCACGACGGACTCCTGATCGGCATGGTTGGTGAACCCGGTGACTGCAGCCCGACCGACGCCGGCCGGGGCCCTGTGTCGATGATGACAGGGTTGTGTGGAACTGGCGAACCGGAAGGTCTTGACCAGGCGTCCCATCATGCTGGTTCTCCACAGCCTTGTCCACACCTGGGGACACACCGAGCGATGGCTCACAGATAACGTTCAGAATAAACTCTG